>NZ_WTUZ01000009.1 GCF_009882985.1 Paenibacillus silvestris | reverse complement strand
CAGATAACATCACGGTAACAAACAATGCAGGAATCGCGGATACAGTTAAAGTAACCGGCTTAGCGGTTGGCGACATTGTAAAAGTGTACAAAAAAGGCGTAGCAACGGTACTGGCAACATCCGCTGCAGTCGCAACAGGTAAGAGCGAAGTTGTAATCAGCATACCGCAAATTGACGCAGCAGCAGGTAACCTTGAAGTTACGGTAACATCGACTANCTTTTGATGCGGAAGGCAAAACAGATACGCTAGTGGAAGCTAATGTAACGGCTACGAATAACGTAGGTAAAGCTGATACCATCGCATTTACAGGTCTTACTGCGGGAACAGTCGTAAAAGTTTATGATAAAGTACCAACGGATGCAACGAAGAAACAACTGGGTACAGCAACGGTAGCAGCTGGCGCAACAACAGCTACAGTTAGCATCACGCAGCTGGGAAGTGCAACAGGCTCCGTATTTGTAACGGCAACAGCAACAGGCCAATCGGAAAGTGATGCGTTAGAAGTAGATTTTGATGCAGAAGCGGCATCCACAGCAC
>NZ_WTUZ01000008.1:14903-15093 GCF_009882985.1 Paenibacillus silvestris | reverse complement strand
TCGAACGTCACCGTGTACGTTGCGACCGGTATCGCCGTCCATTTCGCATACAAAGTCGTATTCGCACTTACCGTATCCGTCGCGAAGTTCCAGACCGAGGCATAGCCCTCATCCTTATACCAACCCGAGAACGTGTAGCCTGCTCTCGTCGGATCAGCTGGCTTCGTGATCGTCGCTCCCGCAGTGATGT
>NZ_WTUZ01000008.1:362-14893 GCF_009882985.1 Paenibacillus silvestris | reverse complement strand
GCTCTCGTCGGATCAGCTGGCTTCGTGATCGTCGCTCCCGCAGTAATGCCGGTCAAGTTCGCTACCGCACTGCCGTCTTTCGAGTCGAACGTCACCGTGTACGTTGTGACCGGTATTGCCGTCCATTTCGCATACAGAGTCCTATATACGCTCCACGTATCCAAGATTACCGTATCCGTCGCGAAGTTCCATGCCGACGAGAAGTTTTCATCCGCATACCAACCCGAGAATGAGTAGCCGGCTCTAGTCGGATCGGATGGCTTCGGGACGGTCGCTCCGGAGAGAATGCCGGGCGCGCTCTCAACCGAACTTCCTCCTTGCGAGTCGAACAACACCGTATACGTCGGCGTCCATTTCGCGTACAGCGTCGTATTTTCATTTACCGTATCCGTATCGAAATCCCATAAAGTAATATAATTCCATTCCTTATACCAACCCCCGAAGAGATAGCCATCATGGGTTGACTCCGGCCTTGCAATGGTCGATCCCGGACTAACTTCATTCAGGTCCTCGACCGGACTGCCATTATTCTCGACGAAGGTTACCTTGTAACCCACCGGCGCGGCTGCCCGCGTTACCGTCAGGGTGTAGTTGGCCGTAGCCAATCCATCCTCCGACGTCACCACGACCGCAATCGTATTGCTCCCGACCTCCAAGGGAATCGCCTCGGATAACCCGCCGTTCACCACGCTTTTTCCGTTTACGGTAATCGTTGCATAATCCATTTTGGCCACTGGATATACTCTAGTGCTCTTCCAACCGTAGGCGAAGTTAACGGAGTATTTCTTGTTATCACCCGGATCGACAACGGGTATGCCGTTGTTCAGCCCCAGTTCGATAAGCGAAGTGTCCGAGCCCGGGAGGCGATTAATAAGTAACGTATAGGTCCGGGTTGTCATCCCGTCTCTCGCCGTCACGACGACCGTTATCGTGTTATCTCCCATTAGTAAGCTAACGGGTACTTTGACGCCTCTTGTCGCTTCGATTCCGTTTACCGTGACGGTCGCCACGCTGTCCTCGGGTTGGGGATCGATCAGAACCTTGTTCTGGCCGATGAGATCTATAAAATCATAGAACGGCAAGCTCTTATTGAACCCGAAGCCAACGGGTAAATCCCCCGGTATATCGCTTTCCAGAAATAGGCCTAGAAAATTCAATATGGTGTTGCTACCCGGCCCACCCGCTCGAGTTACCGTTAAAGTGGTGATTTTCTTATACTCTTCTAGAGGGGGGGCCGGTGTCACCAGAATCTCTATCGTGTTAACTCCAACATTCAGGGCAATTGCCCCCGACGGACTGCCGCTAGTTACTTCTACGCCGTTTACCTCAATCTTGGAATCAGCGTCTTCCGCCGTCGGCGTAACCGTTATCTCGCTCACGTTGTTCGCAACGTCTGCATAGAATTTCCAAAAATCCATGAGGTCCGCAACAGCCTTGCCGCTGGACAATGTTAAACTGGTTAGACTCGTGACTCCGCTTCCTGCAAAAGAGTAAGAGGGGAATAACCCCATTACTATTAACAAAACCGTAAAAAATGAAATACCACGCCTAATCATTAGTATCTACTCTCCTCTTATCGTTGTGTAGATAGAGTTCATTGGTCACTCTCGAGCTGCACAAGCCATAATCTCTATTATAAGAGATAGCTGCGCTGAATTGACCTACCCGAGAGGGTAGTTCTATGGGCTAAATCGGGTAGTTAAATTCAAGTTTACAGATTCGGCTGCCCCTTGGTTTTAAAAGGAAATAAGACCCCCTGAGTCTAGTGGTCTCCGCGTTCAATTCAATAAAAACACCAAGCCGGATGAGATCCAGGGCTTAGAGTCCTCTTGGTGTTTCGGCCATCCTTTATGAGCACTGAAGCCCACGCCTTCGTTTATCAGCGAGCTTTGATACTCGCTTCTAAAAAAAAAAATCGAGCAAATCCTAGGAGTTACCCTAGAACTGCTCGACTCTCTTTAGATCGGCTCCATACTTTTATTACTGGTTCCAAGCTTTCTTTTCACTAGACACGTAGTGGTAGCAGGATTCCAAACCCAACCCTACTCCACCGTCACACTTTTCGCCAAATTGCGCGGTTTATCAACATCATTCCCACGCGCCAAGGACGCATAGTACGATAATAACTGCAGCGGAATAACCGACAATGCAGGAGAAAGAATATCCAGCGTTTTCGGAATCACGAACGTGCTGTCTACAGACTTCAGCAGCTCATGCTCACCTTCAACTGCAATCCCCAATACATTCGCGCCGCGCGCCTTTACTTCTTTAATATTGCTGACCGTTTTCTCCAGCAACTCCAGCTGAGTCCCTAGCGCGATCACAGGAACATCATCCTCAATCAACGCTAGCGTGCCGTGCTTCAATTCACCTGCCGCATAAGCTTCAGAGTGGATATACGAGATCTCTTTCAGTTTCAGAGAACCTTCTAATGCTACTGCATAATCCAAGCCTCTACCGATGAAGAAGAGGTTATTGTGTTTAGCCATTTCTTCTGCCACGGCTTTCAAGTCCTCTGCTTGAGCAAGAATCTCTTCTACTTGTTCAGGCAACTGTTTCAAAGCTGAAATCATCTCAGCAATTTCTGCATCTGTTTGTGTACCAATGGTTTGTGCCAAATGAATACCAAGCAGGTAGAAAGCAATCAACTGCGACGTGTAGGCTTTGGTCGATGCTACGGCAATCTCTGGTCCTGCCCAAGTTGTGATAATATCGTCCGCTTCACGAGCAACAGAACTTCCGACCACATTCGTAATCGCCAGAACATGCGCGCCACAACGCTTCGCTTCACGAAGTGCTGCTAGCGTATCTGCTGTTTCACCAGATTGGCTAACAACAATCACTAGAGTATCCTTCGTGATAATTGGGGAACGATAACGATATTCGGATGCGACATCCGTTTCAACTGGAATTCGTGCCATTTTCTCGATCACGTATTTCCCAACCATCCCGGCATGATACGCAGTCCCACAAGCCACAATATGCACACGGCTGATGTTGCGAATTGCTTCCGCTGTAATCGACAGCTCATTTAACGTTACTTTACGGCCATCCGTAGCAATACGGCTTCCCATTGTATCGCGATAAGCCTTAGGCTGATCATAGATTTCTTTCAACATAAAGTGATCGAATCCGGCTTTTTCCGCCGTAACAATGTCCCAATCGACATGAAACATTTCCCTGGAAATAAAATTCCCTTCCAAAGTCATTAATTCGACACCATCACGCGTCAAAAGCGCCATTTCGCCATCATTAAGAATAAAAACATTACGTGTATATTCGAGGATAGCCGGGATATCAGAACCAATGAAGTTCTCGCCTTCACCGATACCGATAATCAAAGGACTAGCCTGACGTACGGCCACAAGACGATCCGGTTCATACTCCGTCAAAACACCCAAAGCAAATGCGCCTGTCATTTGTTTTACGGCTTTTTGGACGGCCTTAAGGATGTCTCCTTCGTATAGGTCAGCAATAAGGTGCGAAATCACTTCTGTGTCTGTTTCAGAGATAAACTTGTGGCCTTTAGCCGTAAGCTCTTCCTTGAGAGTGATGTAATTTTCAATGATCCCGTTATGCACCACGGAGAACTTCAACGAATTGTCCGTATGCGGATGCGAATTCACATCCGACGGCTTGCCGTGCGTCGCCCAACGGGTATGTCCGATCCCAACGCTTCCGTTCAGAGGAGTTTCCTCAAGCTTGGATTCAAGATTCGCTATACGGCCCTTTGCTTTCTTAATTTCCAGACCATTTGCTGTATACACGGCTACACCTGCAGAATCATAGCCCCGATATTCAAGCTTTTTCAGCCCTTCCAGCAAAATTTCCTGAGAATTACGCTTTCCAATATAACCAACGATTCCGCACATAGTGTAGTACCTCCATAGTTTTATGAGCCTATTCAACAAGGCTATTTATCAAAGATCCAAAATCAATATATAAACGACTATCTATAAGTTCGCATAATAAAAAAACGGACGTTGGATACTTGTCAGCCCGGTCGCCCAGACTTTTTGGCTCTCCAACTTAACGGCATTCCTAATGCCGGAAGGTCCCCGCCGAATGTTTCGAACACCTTCACCTCGTCAACTCACCTGCGTAGTAGTAGCTTTTACTACATTCCGTTCCGCCTGCGAGTTCTGGCGCTATTTGTAACCGAATAACCTCAACCCTGCCCTTCCTTCTTGAGTAAATACATCATATTCATTTTTCAGTCAACGTGCAACTTATTTTTTCTATCAAAATCCCCCTATTCGCCCAGAAAAGCACACATTAATGCTAAAAAGCGCGAAAGGGGAACTTCAATAAACCTCAACTTGCAAAATAGTTAGACCAATTGCTCTTGGATAACCTTTGCAATATCATGCACATAAGCTTCAACCTGCTCTTTATCAGGCCCTTCCGCCATGACGCGGATCAAAGATTCCGTTCCCGATGGACGCACGAGCACTCGTCCGTTATCCCCAAGTTCAGCTTCCACCTTGCGAATAGCTTCTTCGACAACGGTATTATTCTTCAGCTTGCTCTTGTCCGCTACACGAACATTAACGAGCAGCTGCGGGAATTTACGCATAATCCCTTTTAATTCGCTTAGTTTATGTCCTGATGCAACTATCGTGTTCACCAGTTGCAGCGCAGTTAGAATGCCATCTCCAGTCGAGATGTAATCAAGGAAGATAACATGCCCGGATTGCTCTCCACCTAGGTTGTAGCCGCCTTTGCGCATCTCTTCCATTACGTAGCGGTCGCCTACTGCCGTTTGCAGTGCCTTAAGACCTGCTTTTTCAATCCCTTTGAAAAAGCCGATATTCGCCATCACCGTCGTCACAATCGTGCCGTGGTTCAGCTTCCCTGCGCGGTTCAGCGCATCTCCTAGAATGCTTAAGATGAAGTCTCCGTCGACTTCCTCGCCTTTCTCATCAATCGCGATCAAGCGATCCGCATCTCCGTCAAAAGCAAGGCCAATGGCTGCGCCATGTTTCACCACTTCTTCGCGAAGCTTCTCAGGATGCGTGGAGCCGCAATGATCGTTGATATTGCGTCCATTCGGCTCAGCGCCGATGGTGATGACTTCCGCTCCCAACTCGCGGAAGATCGTAGGGGCCAGCTCGAAGGCTGAGCCGTTCGCGCAGTCAAGAACCACCTTGTATCCTGCGAAAGACTCGGATACAGTCTCTTTCAAAAACGCCAGATAAGCTAGCTTCGCATCTGGGTGATCTGAAACCGTACCAATCTCGCCGCCAACCGGGCGAGGCAATTCGTCTACTGCTGCATCCAGCAGTTGTTCAATCTCAAGCTCTGTCTCATCCAGCAGCTTGAACCCGTCGCCCCCAAAAAACTTGATTCCATTATCCTCAACCGGATTATGGGAAGCGGAGATCATTACGCCTGCATCCGCTCCAAGCTTTTTCGTTAAATAAGCCACCGCTGGTGTACTTACAACACCAATGCGAATAACCTCAACACCAATAGACAACAAGCCTGCTACGAGGGATGCTTCCAGCATCGGACCCGAAATACGTGTATCTCTCCCGATCACGACTTTCGGATGCTTGGCCTGTCTTGTTAATACATACCCGCCGCAGCGGCCAACCTTATACGCTAATTCTGGTGTCAATTCGCCGTTAGCGACTCCGCGCACACCATCTGTACCAAAATATTTCCCCATGTCTCTTTTCTCCTCTTGTCTCATCCCATTATGGATTTGTTGCTTTTGGTGCTGTATTCTCTGTTGTATTTCCAGTCGTATTACCGGTAGTATTTCCTGTTGTATTTGCTGCTTTCTCACTGATTTCTACTGTTGCCTTTACTTCTTGCGGTGATCCAAGCTTCACATACGTTGGAAGGTTCAGAGCAACCTTCAGTTCATGCTTCCCTGGTGGTAAATTACTTACATCCAGAATAGCCTGAATGTCCTGTACCTTCAGTTGATCTATGATGGTAGGAGCGCCTTCAACCGTTATGTTCAGCTGCGCCGTTTCCGGCGTCGTCACCTTCGTTGCATAGTTTTCATTTGCACCGATTATCGTAATCGGGACATTCTCCAAAGCTCTAGTAATAGATGGAACAATCTCCACCTTCACAGTCACTTTGGCTGGATCCAGTTGTGTTACTTTATTCCTCAAAGGAATGTCCAGTGAATATTCTTTTGTTTCCTTCAAATCTTGAATATTCAACTGCGGACCTTGATAAAATTCCATCCGATCCACAACATCTTGTGTTCCATATACCGTAACTTTGTCTGGACTTTGTGTCACCATCGAAATGGCATACCCTTTCGGCGGTTCTCCACTTATCTTCAATTGCAGAGGTATCGTCTGGAATGGACTTGTTATCGGCACTTCAACATCCACAACTGGCGGATTCATATTCACAGCAACTTCTTTGCCTTCCTTATCAAAAGCTTGCAGCTTTACCTGCTTTGTTACGGCGGACTGAGCCTTATCAACGGAAACCTCGCCGCGCACATTCTCGATCTGCTCGAGCTTGCTCGTTTGCGCAGTAATATACACCTTGTTAGGCTTCACAATCGGCTGGCCGGCTTTCAGCCCTGCTGATGGCGTGCCTTTGACATTGATAACGACAGGCACTTCTTTCATCTGCAGCTCTTCAATGATGACGTGAACGGTTCTAGGAACAATTTGCACCTCAACATCAGCCGGGAAACCAACAGGTGTTAACGTAAGCTGATGATCTCCTTTGCCCACCTGGGTCAAATCAAGCTCGATCTGATACGTATTGCTGGTTGTGACCTTCTTCACAGAAGATTCCTTGCCACTAAGAAGAACCTGTACATTAGAAGGGGCCATTGACGAGATATGATAATGAGTTTCATCGTATTTCGTTGTAATGGCTACATTATTAATCGTTTCTTCCCGCTGTCTAAGGGGGGAGCTTTGCGATAAATTCGTCTCCTCCATGTGCACAACAACCCATAGCAAAATACTAATTACAAGTGCAACGACGCGCACAACATTCGTATTACGCAGCCATTTATCCATTCGAACGCCCCCTCCATTTCAAGAAAGGGTTCTTCTCATTTGTTTTCGCCTTCGGCTTAAGCTCTTCGAACAATTTCGCGATCAGGGACTCTTCTTTAATATCCCGTACAATGTGACCGTTCATCGTCAAAGAGATCTGTCCCGTCTCCTCGGACACAATGATACACATCGCATCAGAAACCTCGCTCATCCCAATAGCAGCGCGATGACGCGTGCCCAATTCCTTGGAGATGAAGGGATTTTCAGACAACGGCAAGTAGCAGCCCGCGGCCATTAATTGCCCTTGACGAATAATAACAGCTCCATCGTGCAAGGGTGTGTTGGGAATGAAAATATTAATCAACAGCTCCGCGCTGATTTTGCTCTCTATGGCAATACCGGACTCCACGTAATCCGTCAAACCGGTTTCTTTTTCAAACACAATTAAGGCCCCAATCTTTCTTTTGGCCAAATAATTCGCAGCCCGTATGACTTCGCTGATTCGTTTGTTGACATCCTGATCTTCTTCGCTTGAGGAGCGGCTAAACAGCTTTCCACGGCCTAATTGTTCCAAGGCTCGTCTGAGCTCAGGTTGGAAAATAATAATAACGCCCAATACCCCAAACGTAAAGGTCTGATTCATCATCCATTGCAGTGTACTGAGTTTAAACCAAATACTAAATACCCATGTAATGACGACAACAAGTATACCCTTCATGAGCTGAATGGCCCTTGTCCCACGAACTAACAGGATCAATTTATAAATCACATAGCTAACGATCAGAATATCGACGATATCCTTAGCCGAGATGCTCGTGAGTAAGTCCATTTATTATTCTCCCCCAGGCGACTGAACACAGTGATCTCTCTATACTATACCTAGAATCATAACATAATCCTAAGTATACTTCTATTTATCTCTCTATATCTGAGTGTTTCCCAGTTGATTTGGTTCAATGTACCTAAAAAAAAACGCCACCTTCGGCTCAAAGCCAACGGCAGACGTTTCAAGCTAATTCGAGAGCATCCCTACGAACTCGCCTAATTTATACCAAACCCAACCAATTGCTTCATTCACCTGTGTAACTTGACCCGAAATGTGCGCGGTAGACGCCAAATTCAGTGTGCCGTCGATAACAGTTAGATTACCTGTTACTTCACCTTCCACCTTCAGCGTTCCCCGTTGTACAACGAGATCTCCTTGCACAGTATGACCCTGCGGTACAATAACCGTATCCCCTTGGATAATGACATCCTGAAGGTTGCTTCCTTTGACCATCAGATTCGTATCATCATTCCACATGGACATGAAGCTGCCGAACATGACGGCGCCGAAAACGACAGCTACCGAACCAGCAGGATGCCTGCGTATGAAGTCCATCCAGCCACTACGTTGCTTCATTGGAGGCAGTCCGCTCATAATCTGTGCCGTCAGCGTATCAGAAGCTCTTAGTGGTGGCAGCATTCTAACTAGCGCATCTGTTTTCTCTAATTGTTTGAATAAAGCATGACAGGTCTGACAAGCAATCAGATGTTCTTTCAATAGCCGAGAATCCGATCCTTGCAAATCACCGTCTAGATATTCATGTATGAGCGGGAGGGCTTCTTTGCAATTCATCGGGCAGCCACCCCTTTCTTAGACTTTTGCATGTTGTGATATACCATACGTTTCGAATTTAAATATGTTTCATCTTGGAACAGGATTTGTATTGGCATCTTGTTCCTCCTGTTCTAATCGCTTACGCAAGTACTCTCGCCCGCGATGTACACGTGTTTTGATCGTTGTTACAGGCATATCAAGCACATCAGAGATCTCCTGAAGGGACATATCCTGCAGATATCTTAAAATGACGATTGATTTATATTTTTCCGGTAATGTATCAATAGCTCTACGGATCTGTTCCTGCGTCTCAGACACAATAATTTGTTTCTCAGGCGTATCCTCATGACTTGGCAGCATCGCATAATAGTCATTGCCTTCTCCGTCTGGCATTTCCGCGTCTAAAGAATACGTATTCTTTCTTCTACGCAGTTTATCGATACACAGATTCGTTCCAATTCGAAAAATCCAAGTTGAAAACTTCTGATTCTCATCATATCGGTGCAAATTGGTGTATACCCGCAAGAATGTTTCCTGCACCGCATCCTCGGCTTCTTGTTTGTTATTCAGCATACGGTAAGCCAAGTGAAAGATCTTATCCTTGTAGAGCTCAACAAGCTCTGCAAAAGCATTTCGATCCCCATTTCTGGCTAGTTTAGCCAGACGTGCTTCAACAAAATTCAATTCGATTTCCTCCGGCTTCTTAGGCAATTCGATTCTTTTCTAATACATACGCAGAAATTACGTTTTGTTTTCAGAAATTAGGATTCCAACCAAAATTAAACCCATCCCTACCCATTGTAACCCATTTACCGGTTCTGCAATAATTAAATACGCAGCGACAATCGCCACTGGAAGCTCCACCGAACCTAACATAGCTGCAAGTGTACTGCCAATTCGCGGAATACCGATGTTAAAAGCTATCGTAGGCACAACCTGTCCTAGAAAACCCAGAAGAAGACCCCACAGCAGCAGTTCACTTCCATTCTCTTGCACAAAAACCGTAGGGGGATATAAGACATACATCACTGGAATCGTCGCGGTTAGCATGATGGCTGAGTTCATTAGAGGCGGAAGAGGACTAACGACCTGACCTGTGAAAAAGAGGAAGGTGCTGTACGTTAATGCAGATAACAGTCCATACAATATCCCAATGTAACTGAACTGCTCCCAGTTCGTATTCAGAACATTCACGGCAAGAACAGTCCCAACTAGGATGAAGGCGACCGCAATACCTTCTGACTTTGATGGCAGTCTTCGTTTCTGTATGCAATCCATTCCGATTGTCATCCAAGTAAACTGAAACAATAAAATAATCGATAAAGAAGCATTCAACTCTTGCAAAGCAATGTTGTAAAACACGGTCGTTAATGCCAATCCAAAAATACCAATCAGACCTAGCTTTACCCAAGGACCTTTGAAAGGATTAGCCCAAGATTTTTTATGAAAAAGAATTAACAACCATACGAGTAAAGTTCCCATTGTCATTTGAGCCGGCGTGATTTGCCCATCCGTATATCCTTGATCATAAGCCATTTTGATAAAAGAGGAAAGCAGGCCATAACTTGAAGCACCTATAAGAACAAGAACAATCGCTAACCATCGCCCCATGCAGTTAATAAGCCTCCGTCCGCCTATGGGCACCTTGGTATAGGACAGGAAAAGTCGAGCTGCGCTCGATATACGAGGCCCCCGACTTTATCATCCTGTCTATACGCTTATGCACTATAATTATCAGCCCGTATTTCTCAGTCCAGCTGCAATACCGTTAATTGTAAGCAGCACTTCCCGCAGCAGAATCGCATCGTCTTCATTGTTTTCACGTAGTGCGCGAAGCTCTGTAAGCAGTTCAACCTGCATATAGCTTAGCGGATCAACGTAGGGGTTACGAAGGCGGATTGACTCTTGAATGACAGGAACATTATCCAAAATCTCTTGCTGCCCTGTAATTTGCAAAATGATTGAAGAAGTTAATTCATATTCTTCCCTAATCAGGTTGAAAATACGCTCTGCAATGGCTGATTCCTTCACTAAGTTCCCGTATTCTTTGGCGATTTGGAGATCTGCTTTGGCTAACGCCATTTGCAGATTATCAATCATCGTACGGAAGAATGACCATTCTTCGTACATCTCTTTTAATGTCGCTAGGTTCCCTGTATTCCCTTGATAGAAGCTTTGCAGACCTGTGCCTGCCGCATACCAAGCAGGAAGCAGATAACGCGTTTGCGTCCAGGAGAATACCCATGGAATTGCACGCAGATCTTCGAATCTGTCGCTATTTTTACGCTTGGATGGGCGTGAACCAATATTCAGCTCGCCAATCTCAGGAAGCGGTGTGGATTCTTTGAAGAAAGTTAAGAAATCCTCATCTCGGAAAATGAGATCCTGATACTTCGTCTGTGCTTGCTCCGAAATACCGCGCATAATCGTCTCCCATTTGTCTTCTTGGGAAAGTCTTTGTGGAGAACGCGATAATTGGGACGCTGTAATTAACGCGAAAGTCGCCTGCTCTAAACTGCGGTACGCAATGCCTTGCAAGGAATAGCGAGATGACAATACTTCCCCTTGCTCTGTGATCTTAATGCCGCCACCAAGTGTTTCTACAGGCTGTGCAAGGATACTGCGGTTTAGCGGCATGCCGCCGCGACCTAGTGCGCCACCACGACCATGGAAGAATTTCAGCTTAACGCCGAACTTCTTCGCAGCTTCTGTGATGTCCTGTAGCGCCATCCGAAGCTCCCAGTTCGCTGTGATCACTCCGCCGTCTTTATTGCTATCCGAGTAACCAAGCATGATTTCGTGAAGTTGTGTATCCGGATCAATGCTATTACGGTAAGCAGGAATAGCTAACAATGTGCTCATAATGCCAGGTGCCGCATGTAAATCGTCGATTGTTTCAAAAAGAGGTACCGACTGAAGCGTACTCGTTACGCTGCCATCGCTCTCTTTGCGATATAAACCTGCTTCCTTCGCAAACACAACAACCTCTAAAAGATCACTAGCACCTTGAGTCATACTAATTAGGTAGCTATTGATACAATTGCGTCCAAACTCCTTTTGCGCTTCGCCTACCGTACGGTAAACATCTAAGCACTCTTTCGTACCCTCAGAGTATTCTAGGTAAGTTGAAGTAATTGGTCTTGGATCATTCAGAACATCCGTCAGAAGCGAGATTTTCTCCTCTTCAGACAGCTTGCTGTAATCACTCGTAATGCCCATTTTCGCCAAAATCTCAGTCATCGCTGATTCATGCTCTTTACTATGCTGCCTGATATCAAGCGCAGCTAAGTGGAAACCGAACAGCTCGACTTGACGGATCAGCTTCTTAATATATTTGTCAGCAACGTAATCAGCATAATGTGATCTCAAGCTAGCATCAATAATATGCAAATCATTAATAAACTCTTCAGGGCTGTTATACTTCTGGCTTGTTGGCACCTTAGGGTTGCCCGTGTTGTGAACCTTTTCGATCATATACGTTGTTTTGATACGGTAAGGTTCTTTCTCGTTGCGCCATACATCCTGCACATTGCCAAGCGCTACACGGTCACACTGAATGGACTCTAATAAGGCTTCACTAACCGTCACAATATTTTTGCTGAAGCTCATATGTTCTAGTGTTTCTTTCAGAACTTCTTCATACTTTTGCAAAGCCAATTGACGGTGCAGTCCTAGTGTTTCCCATGTTACATTCGCTCTCACAGACGGGTTACCATCGCGGTCTCCACCAATCCATGAACCGAACTTCAAGAAAGAAGGCACATGCCAAGTATCCTGCGGGTAATATTTATTTAAGCAGCGCTCAAGCTCATGATAAATCTCTGGCAATACATCGAACAATGTTTCGTCAAAATAGTACAAACCATTACGAACCTCGTCGATTACCGTAGGTTTACGATCACGCAGCTCGTCCGTCTGCCACAAATTCAGAACTTCACCTAGCAGCTTCTCACGCAGCTGTTCACGTTCACGTGAAGTCAGCATTGGATTATCTAGCTTCATCATATCATCTGAAATACGCAGATTAATATCAAGTACCGCTCTGCGCATAGCTTCTGTTGGATGTGCAGTCATAACAAGCTCTAAGGAGATAGCTTTAAGAATCTCTTGTACTTCTTCAAAAGGGACATGATTGTTTCTTAGTTCCTGTACAATGCTCTCTATGGAACCAGGCTGTACGGATTCACCGGAAGAACGCTCGTAATCTCTTTTACGACGAATCCGATGATTCTGCTCAGCAATATTAACAAGCTGGAAGTAAATAGCGAAAGCTCGGATCACCTGATGACGAATTTCCGGATCAAGTGAAGAAATCGTTGCTTTGAACTCATCATAGATTTCAATGACATAGTGTGCTCTTAAAGACTTACTCATCTCACGAATTTTCTCGACAACCTCGAGGAGATCATTGCCGCCCTGATGTACCAGAACTTCACCTAGTATGTGCCCCAAGAAGCGTACGTCCCTGCGAAGCAGGTTATTCGTTCCTTGCTTTTGTAGGCCGATTACATTCTCTAACATAACTCTCCACCTCATCTATTCACTATGTTGCATTAATGCTTCTCTCTATAAAAGCTTAACGTTACAAAAACTCATTTCAGAATATTTTACCACAATCCGCCCTCTGCATATAGTAGTAAAATAAAAAAAGCCCTTCTTAGGGCGTGGTAATTAATGTATGCATGAATAAGGGAGTACTCCAAATGCTTATTGGACATACTTTCTTCGGACGAAATAGCGGTTGATTTGGACGCATGCCTTCACAGGCGGTCGAACCCTTTGTGAATTCTTTTTCTCCCCTGGAACAAAGAAAAAGCCACCCGAAGGTGACTCTTTCTTTCTTTAAAGCGGGTGATGGGAATCGAACCCACGCTACCAGCTTGGAAGGCTGAAGTTCTACCATTGAACTACACCCGCGTGTATATCGGGATGACACGATTTGAACATGCGACCCCCTGCTCCCAAAGCAGGTGCTCTACCAAGCTGAGCTACATCCCGATACAGTGTTACTAATAAAGAATGGCGCGCCCTGAGAGATTCGAACTCCCGACCTTTTGATTCGTAGTCAAATACTCTATCCAGCTGAGCTAAGGGCGCTTATTAATTGGAGCGGAAGACGGGGATCGAACCCGCGACCCTCGCCTTGGCAAGGCGATGCTCTACCGCTGAGCCACTTCCGCAGGGTACCTCAGGAGTATAAATACTGCTGAGGATTTAATGCGCGTAGAGGGACTTGAACCCCCACGGTCACCCGCTAGATCCTAAGTCTAGTGCGTCTGCCAATTCCGCCATACGCGCATCTTGTAAATAAGGCAAATGGTGAGTCATGTAGGATTCGAACCTACGACACCCTGATTAAAAGTCAGGTGCTCTACCAACTGAGCTAATGACTCATGATAAGAAACTGGGGATCAAGGATTTGAACCTTGGCATGACGGAGTCAAAGTCCGTTGCCTTACCGCTTGGCTAATCCCCAATAGTAACATGCCGTCGAGAGGACTTGAACCCCCAACCTACTGATTACAAGTCAGTTGCTCTACCAGTTGAGCTACAACGGCTTATGTAGTTAATGGTGGAGGCTGACGGGATCGAACCGCCGACCCTCTGCTTGTAAGGCAGATGCTCTCCCAGCTGAGCTAAGCCTCCATGGGATTTACTTAATGGTGACCCGTAGGGGACTCGAACCCCTGTTACCTCCGTGAAAGGGAGGTGTCTTAACCACTTGACCAACGGGCCTTACAAAAACTTACTGGAGCTTCCAACCGGAATCGAACCGGTGACCTCATCCTTACCATGGATGCACTCTACCGACTGAGCTATGGAAGCAATGGCTCCCCGAACAGGACTCGAACCTGTGACAACTCGATTAACAGTCGAGTGCTCTACCAACTGAGCTATCAGGGAAAGCAGAGAGACTTTTGACTTTCGTCAAAAGATCCCTATGATGT
>NZ_WTUZ01000008.1:0-344 GCF_009882985.1 Paenibacillus silvestris | reverse complement strand
TGGCAACGTTCTACTCTCCCAGAACCCTGCGGNATCGACGCTGGAGGGCTTAACGGTCGTGTTCGAGATGGGAACGCGTGGGTCCCCTCCGCCATCATCACCAAACAGTCAAAGCGTGGTTTGCGCCTTGAAAACTAGATACGAAACTTGCGTAAAGGTAGTTATTCTTAGGTTTATTGGTTAAGCCCTCGACCGATTAGTATTCGTCAGCTGCATGCGTTGCCGCACTTCCACCTCGAACCTATCAACCTCGTCGTCTACAAGGGGTCTTACATACTGGGAAATCTCATCTTGAGGGGGGCTTCGCGCTTAGATGCTTTCAGCGCTTATCCCCTCCGTACATA
>NZ_WTUZ01000007.1:151864-173825 GCF_009882985.1 Paenibacillus silvestris | reverse complement strand
CGATACATAGATTATTACAATCACAAACGTATCAAATCAAAACTAAAAGGCATGAGCCCGGTACAGTACCGAGCTCATGCCCAACAGGTTGCATAAAACATTTGTCTAACTTTAAGGGGTCACTTCACACAAACGATCGGCTGCCTTTCCATGTTAACGGGCACGCCATTCCGATTGTTACAACAACCAGCGTGTTGACATTTAGTCCAGTTTGGAATGAGTTCGTGTGGCCGCTCGTCGTCAACAACTTACCGCAATGAAGAACGAAGAAGCATGACGTAGCACTTCATAGAAATATGCACCTCATTCGTAGCATCTTCGGATATTAAGGGGCAGGCACCATTGGTACAATGATTTACGAGAAAGCGTATTCATTTAAATGAGCTCTCGGGGTTAGAGGGTTCAGACGAACATGTTAGTGCGATTTTAACAAAATGGAGGGGGACAACGAATGAAGCTTAAGTCCGTAAGCAAGTGGCTTTCACTCTTGATTATCGCGTGCATGCTTTTTACATCGTTAGGAACAGTTTCTGGAGCAGAAGTAGCAGCTAAGTCAGATACCAAGGGACATTGGGCTGAAAATCAAATCAACAGCTGGATCGGCAAAGGTTGGATCAAAGGGTACGAAGATGGCAGCTTTAAGCCAGAGCAGACCATAACTAGAGCGGAGTTCGTGACGCTGGTGAATCGCTCTTTTGGATTTACGGAAGAGACGAGCATCTCCTTTAGTGATGTTGTGAAGGGCATCTACTATTATGAAGATGTGGCCAAAGCCATGAAAGTGGGCTATATCCAAGGCTATGCAGACGGCACTTTTGGTGCGAATAAGCCCATAAGCAGGCAAGAAGCTGCTGTTATCATTGATCGATTGTTAGGCTTGTCCAAAACAGCGCGCAGCGAAACCGATTTTTCAGATAAAAACTCGATAGCTCCATGGGCGAAGGATGCCGTAAATGCGGTAGTTGCCCATGACATATTTACGGGCTATGCGGCAGATCATACACTAAGACCGTTGAATGCCATTAAACGTGGGGAAGCGGTTACGGTGTTGGATCGTGCTTTGGCGAAGCGAGTCACTACCTACAACACGGCAGGGATTCATGGTCCGACAACAGGCATTCAGACGGTGGATGGCAATGTGGTCATACAAGGACCGGGAGTTACTTTGCAGAACATGGTTATCAATGGCAATCTCGTTTTCGCTGCTGGCATTGGTAGTGGAGATGCAACACTCAACCATGTGACTGTAAAAGGTCAAACGACGGTAGAGGGTGGAGGAGAAAACTCGATCCACTTTATTGACTCCATCTTGCTCACAATTCGGGTAGACAAGCAACTTGGAACAGTTCGTATTGTAGCGGAAGGGACAACAACTGTTGGAGAAGTTACGATCGAATCTCCAACTACAATTCAAGAGAAGGGGACAACCGGCACAGGGTTCAGTAAAGTTACGCTGTCCGAGAATCTGCCGGCTGATTCGAAGGTTACTTTACTAGGATCGTTTGAATCGCTAGCAGTCAAAGGTGATAAAATCCAGATTGATATTCCCGAAGGCAGTGTAAAAGAACTCATAGCTGAACTATCAGCTACAGGGATGTCACTTCGTTTAGGCGCAGAGGCAACGATTATTCACCTCGTGTTAGATGCTGTTGCCAAAATCTTAGGCACTGGAACGATTGAAACGGCAACCCTTAGCAAAGCTGCGAAAGATGCGACAACCTTTGAGAAGCAGCCGAAAAAGAAAGAGGATAAGGTGGAAGGAGTGCCGACACCTACTCCTACTATAGCACCGTCGTCTTCATCTAATTCAGGCGTGAATCCACCTCCGAGTACACGATTATCTATCGTAAGCTATGGAGCGATTGCGAATGATGGGCTCGATGATTTACCAGCTATCAAGCTCGCAGTGGAAGCGGCGAAAGCGCAAGGCAAAAGTGTTTACGTGCCAAGCGGGGAATTTAATCTAAACGGCTTACTTACTCTTGATAGTGTCGATCTTTCAGGCGATGGGGAGACGTCTATTTTAAAAAGTATGGATCTTAAGCTCCAGGCGGTCATCCTGATGGGTGATGGCACAGACCTAAGCGCTGTCAAGTTGACATCTGTTCCAGCAACGGTCAGGCTGACGAACGACGATTCAGCTCGTGTACGTGTAGGTTCGAATGCGACGAACTATTCGATCAAACATATCGTCATTGACGGTGGATCTTCCGTAGGCTTCCTCAACGCTGGGACACATGGGGTCATCAGTGGTAATACCGTCAAGAATATGTTGGCAGATGGTATCCACATCACGGCACTATCCAACGATATCCTTGTTGAGAACAACACGGTTCATCAGGTAGGTGACGATTTCATTGCTGTCGTTTCTTATGAGAAATTCGGTGGCTGGGTGAAGAACGTTGTTATTCGAAATAATCACGTTTCCCAAGGTGAGGCTCGTGGACTTACGGTTTCAGGTGGCGAAAATGTATTAATTGAGAATAACACGGTATCGGATGTGTATGGTGCTGGTATTTACTTAAGCTCCGAGGGGAATTACAAGACATACACGGTGAAAGACGTGATCGTACGTAACAACACGGTTACAAATGACAGTATGAATGGCGGTAGCCCAACGAAGGGCGGCTTAAATATCACAGCAACGAACAAAAATCCAAGTATTGATAACGTGCTCGTAGAGAACAACACATTTATCGATTCGCAAGATAATGGCGCGCTGATTGTCGGCACATTTGAAATTGACGGTCTGCAAATCCGGAACAATGTGTTCCAGAATCCAGCTAATTACGGCATCATGATTGTCAGAACGGTGTTTGGTGCAATTAATATCACTGGCAATACAGTGACTAGTTCTGGCAAGGCGGTCTATGTTAACAATTCCACAGATCCTGATATCACGAGCGATCTGACGAATGAAGCCGATAACGGAGGTGGCGGAGGAACGAATGTAGCTGCTTACGGAACACCTGCCATCGACGGTCAAGCGGATGATTTCTGGGCATATTCCACTGTGCTTCAAATGGATGCTACCGCAGCAGGCACAACAGGAACCGCTAGAGTTGCATGGGATGAAAATAAGCTGTATTACTTGTTCGAGATGAAGGATACAACGCCGTTTGCGGTATCCGAGAAAGAGAAGAACGACTCCGTCGAAGTGTGGGTGGATGAGTTAAATACGAAAAACGGTACTCAAACGACGGGTGATTACCAAATGCGCGTTGACTTGAATAATGCCAAAACTACGTCGATGAGTAACCCGGTCGCCAACTTCTTAAATAGTGTGACAAGCGCGGTATATCGCACGCAAGCGGGTTACCAAGTCGAGATCGCGGTACCGTATACAACGACGGAGCATGCACCGAAAGTCGGGGATATCGTAGGCTTCAATGCAAGTGCCAATGATGATGCGAATGGAGATGGCCTGCGTGATGGCTTCATGACGTGGGTTGACCGCAACCTTCCGTATTGGGCAGATACACGGGTGTACAATGAAGTAAAGCTAGCTGCTGCAGTTCCACTTGCAGCATACGGAAAACCCGTGTTAGATGGCACAATCGATAGCTTCTGGGCCAACTCCACGCCATTGCAAATGGATACCATTGCGACGGGAACAACTGGAAAGGTTAGAGTCGCTTGGGATGAAACAGCCTTGTACTACTTGTTTGAAATGAAGGATACTACACCTTTTGCAGTTGCCGAGAAGGAGAAGAACGACTCGGTTGAAGTTTGGGTAGATGAGCTGAACACGAAGAATGGTGCTCAAACGATAGGCGATTACCAAATACGGGTCGACTTGAATAACGCGAAGACGACGTCAATGAAAGTGACGGACATATTGAATAACGTAACGAGTGCAGTCTACAAAGGAAATGGCAGCTATATTGTTGAAATCGCAGTTAAGTATACCAAGCTCATTCCTTCCGCTGGAGAGATTATTGGCTTTAACGCGACAGCCAATGATGATTCGAATGGAGATGGTTTGCGGAATGGTTTCGTGACCTGGGTCGATAGGAACTTACCTTATTGGGCAGATACACGCGTATACAATCGCATTCAGTTAGCTAAGGCGAAGGAAGTACAAACACTTACACCATAACGTAGAATAGCTGCTAAGAAAAGAGGCTTGCTCAAGGGTCGATAATAACCTTTGAGCTAGCCTCATTAACATAGTAGGAGTGCTAATCCTGCCATCGATAGTTGGGAGTGTAAAGATATAGTTATGCAAAGATATGTTCGCTTGCTTAATAGGAAGGAAATGTATTTGGACCTGATGGAGCTGTCTTTTCAAGCCTATGATTTGGACTCGATTAGACGAAGAATTTCTTGTGATGGATCAAGCAGGCTAGATCTGCAGTCTTATTCAAGGATTATGACAGTACTCTCATGCCTGATACATGGTGGACGGATGGCAGATCAGCTGGAGCTTTGGAAAGAGATGATGTCTAATTGTTGCAGAGAAATCGTTACTCTTCGAGAAGATATCATTGCTGATTTCTCCATTAAGGAAATTATGTTCTCGCTGCGTATAATGAAGGAAACTATAACAATACCTGTTGAGTGGGAACAGGAATGGTTCAGATGGTTACAAGAACTGGACCCATACCTACATTACGGGTCAGTGATACGTGATCATAATAAAGCTACCAAACTTCACAATATTAACATCTATAATATGGTTGGTGAATTTCTTAGAGAGTCAGTAGGATTAACAGATGCGAGTGCATACTTTGCGAAGCACTGGCCAACTCAACTGCAGCACTTTGATGAAAAAGGTATGTATATGGATCCGGGCTGCCCTATACTCTATGATCTAACGACAAGGTGTCAAATTCAGCTGATGCTTGGCTTTGGCTACCAGGGGGAGTTCGCTGCTGAGCTGGACCGTATGCTCTGTAAAGCAGGTGAGGCAACCCTTCTGATGCAATCAGCTTCGTTTGAATTTCCATATGGAGGAAGAAGCAATCAATTTCTATTTAATGAAACGCTTATTGCTGCCAATGCAGAGTATGAATCGGTTCGTTATGAGAGGCTAGGAGATCTTTTAAAGGCTAGCAAATTTCGGAGATGTGCCAGGCTTGCAATCGAATCCATCGAGCGTTGGATGCGATTAAATCCACCACGGCACATTAAGAACATGTATTCAATACAGAGTAAGCATGGCACCGAGTCATATGGTTTTTACGATAAATATATGATATCCATGGGAGCATTTCTTGCTATTGCCTACTGGTTCACCGAAGACGAATCAGTGGAAAGCGATAACCTGTGTCCTGCAGAACATGGAGGATATGTTTGGCAAACAGAGGAGTCTTTTCATAAGGTGTTCGCGAATAGCAACGGTTACTCGATAGAGATCGATTACTCTGCAGATTTATCTTACGATGCTACAGGCTTAGGCCGGCTCCATCGCAGGGGAGCACCGACGGAGCTGGGGCTATCTACACCGCTATCGGCAGGTGAGAGTTTTAGTCTAAGTGAAGGAGTGGAGCGCATTCACGCCGTAATTGGTCCAGGGTGGGTTAAACCGGAAGGAACATTTCAATATTTGGCGGAATGTGGAGGTTTAGATGTGCAGTGTACAGTACATGAGGAATCGAAGCAGTCGGTTCGGTTTAGTGTTACGTACCGGGGGGCAGCACTACAAGGCTGTGAAGCTGTTCTCGAGCACTATGAGCTGGATGCATCAGGATTAAAGCTTCATGTGGAGCTTCTAGGAGCACTCCACGACGAGGTGCATGTTCAAATACCGGTATTAATTACGAATGGAGAAGAGACGACAGATTTCAGGATACAGGGGTCGGAATTGAGAGTTAAACTGAACGGTTACGAGTACCGGGCTAGGTGTGAAGGTATCATGTCCATAAGTGAACAGGTGTACGGTAACCGTAACGGAGAGTATAAGCTCGCCCGAGCAATAGTAAAAGAGAAAGCGACGACGATCTACTTACAGCTAGAGAAAGTATGATGGCAATGGGAAGGGCGCATCGTCTAGGTGTGTTCTGCCTATCGTTAGGATGTCGGTACGGAAATGCCATTCATGTACGACTGCAGCGTAAACAAAGAAGACACCCATACATTGGGTGTCTTCTTCATGGTGGTACTGGCAACGTGCTCGGTTAAGTAGCTCAAGATGAGCTTTTCGATTGTTCTCGGAAGGCGCTTGGTGTTTGACCTGTAGATCTACGGAACAGGCGAGTGAAATATTTGTAATCGGCAATACCCACGCGTTCGGAGATTTCCTGAACTTGAAGCGTTGTTTCATTGAGTAGCTTTTTAGCTGCTTGCATACGATAGTGTGTGACATAATCAGAGAAATTACTGCCTGTTTGGGCTTTGAATAGATGGCTAAAATAGTTAGGACTTATTTGATGATGTTGACACACGTCAGTGACACTGATCGGTTTGTGGAAATGGGTATTGATATAATCAAGCGCATCCTGAATTTCGATGCGAAATTGATGATCCTTACTGGATAATACTTGAATGGTACGTTTCCACTGCATTAATCGGAGTAAGTAGGCTTCAACATCCTGAAGAACTTCAACCATCTCAAGGGAATCGATCAGCGAGGTTGCACCTAACGGGTCATTCGCAGTCCAATGTTTGGTTAGCTCTTCTAGCCAGCTAATCAGTTGTGCAGGTTGAACATGCTGCTCTTGAATTTTACTGAGAACTTCCTCATAGAGGCTTCTTCGCAGGCTGCTATCGTCTAGAAATGGATTAATACTTTGCAAACTATTGTTTAAATTTTGCTTGTGTGCTTCTCCTAATGCGTGATAAGGCACGAAATTGGTATACGTATACACCATACCTAAGTTATTGTAGAATCGCTGTGAAGTAGCGCTAATAGCCTCTTGAACTGCTTCCTTCAAATGTATGGGGAGTTGACCATGATCCAAGGAAAGTCTCTTTGCCTTACTGAACCCAGAAGTAACGGTAAAGGGCAAATATAGTTTGATAAATTCATTTATTTTTTGGAACAAAGCATAAACTTGCGATTCAGCTTGCTCCATTTGATAAGCCGAATCCCAGTGAAGCCATAAACAGAGGGAGTTCTCTTCTGTCCAAGGGAATAGATTGCCATTGTAATGGGTTGAACTAACCTCTTCGATCATATGCATCAATACGTATTTGAATAACGAGATATCTCGGGAATGAAAGGTTTGTTTCAGCTCAGCGAATTTATCAATTTCCAGGTAGGCAATCGTAAATCCATAGGATAAGGGATGAAGCTCGAGCATTGTGAATTCCTTACGAATGGATTCTGGCGAAGCATACATCTGGTCCATTACATTCATGATGAATTGTTTGCGAAGCAGAGGCTTGCTTTGCTGGAAACGGTGACGTTCCTGTATTTTCTCTAGCAATAATTCACGATCTAATTCAATCTCCTTCCTGGTACGTTCAAGCAGGTCAAGAAGCTCGCGATGCCCGGAAGTAATTTTCAATAGATAACCAATAGCCCCGAGTTGAACGGCTTTTCGTGCGAAATCGAACTCTTGATAGTTGGATAAAATGATGACTTTTACACGTGGCATCAAAGCTTTTAAATGTTCAGTTAACTGTAGTCCATCCATCCGAGGCATAACGATGTCGGTAATGACAATATCGGGATTAAGTTGCTTGCACAGCTCCAATGCTTCTTCGCCATCTTCGGCTTCACCAACAATTTCGAAGCCATTCTCAGCAAGAGGAAATCCGATACGGAATCTTTCTCGAACTAAGTCTTCATCATCCACAATAATGCAACGTATATTTTCGCTTATAATCAAATTGGATTTCATAAGCTATCATCTCCTTTCATGGCTGGCATGAGAAGTTCAACTCTAGTGCCTAATCCTTCCTGACTCGAAATATGTAATCCATATTCCTTTCCATAATTAAGCTGATAGCGTTCATGCACATTCCGTAAACCAATGGAATTAAATCCCTTAGGCCTAGCATGTGAAGGGGATCCTAAGTTATCAATAAGCAACTGCGTTAGACGTTCCGGGGACATCCCAGTCCCGTTGTCTTCCACAAATAATAAAATAGAAGTTTTACCATTCATGAAGCCGCCTCCGATGTGAATACTACCTTCACCTCTTTTCTTGCCTTTGATTCCGTGGAATATCGCATTCTCTACAATAGGTTGCAAGGAGAGTTTCAGCATTTTGTATGATAGCAGTTCTTCTTCAAAAGAATATTGCACCTCAAATTTATGCTGGTAACGAATTTGCTGGAGATAGACATATTGTTCAAGGCCTTCTAGTTCGGCGCTTAGCTCCGTAAATTCGAGTCCATGATCCATCGTATATTGAAACAGTCGAACAAGAGCATTCAGTACTTTAGGTATCTCCTCTGTACGATTCAGATCTACAAGAGCGTTAATCGAGTTTAGTGTGTTGTAAAGAAAGTGTGGATTTATTTGCGATCGCAGAGCTTTGAGTTCGAATTTCTTTTTGGCTTTTTCGATGAGAACCTTTTCTTCAACCAGTGTTTCAATGCGATCCAGCATCTCATTGAATGATTCTGCTAGGGATAGGAACTCGTCTTGACGCTTTAGACGGATACGGATATGTAGATTGCCATTTTTGATCCGGTTCATCTGAATAATCAATTTCTGGATGGGTTGATTGATTGACCTCGCTAAATAGAGGGATAAAATGAACACAATCAGTGTGAAAACACCTGCAAACCATAGTGTATAATTCTTGAATTTTTCTACTTCACCCAAGAAGCGATCTTTATTGACGAAGTGCAACAATTTCAATTTGAATAAGTCAGGCGTGCTGACCCGCACGATATATTCATCATTGTGGATCTTAACAATTTTCGTCTCATTCGTTTCCGTTGACGTATTCACCAGTTCCTGCAGCGCAGGAAACAACTCGGAGTATTCCTGCTGTTGGAATGTCCCACGCAGTTTAATGTCGCTTAGAATAGGGCGAAGCTCATTGTTAAACACTAAGGTAGAAATTTCTTTGTCAATATTGCTATCCATAAATAATTTATTGATTTTTTCTGAATTAATATCAATGGCAAGTATACCTTTTATTTCAGTACCTTGTCTGACTTTGGCTGTTACTGTACTAATGAGTCCCTTGGACGGAGAATAGTAGGGCCCGATAAAGTTAATTAATTTGCTGCCAGTCTGGTTAATGATGTAATCTGTAACATCAGCTGGAATCAAAAAGGTTTCACTCGTTTGAATGACATGTCCAGAAGGCTCTATATAAAATATGTTCTGGGTAAGCGGATAAAGGGAATAATTGTAAGTTCTAATTACAGCTTCGATCTCTTTCTCGGTCATATTAGTTTGCGCAATTTCACTAGATATTAATGAAAGCGTTTGTTGTAAGTCGCTCGTTGTTCGTGATAATTGTTCCTCCGTACGATCTGCTAGTATTTCCATTCGCTCTAACTGACTTTGCGTTACTATTTTGAGTGTATATTGGTATGCAAATAAACCTAGGAGTAGTACTGCGGCAATAACGACTGTTGAATTCAGGATGAAAATTTTAAAACGAATGCGTTTAGTGAAGCGCAGATAATGTTGAATGATTCCCATGTTGCACCTGTCCTGTATCGTAATCGTTTCTATTAGTAATTGTTAAGCAACTATGGGTGCATGTCAATGTATTTTGGGGCATCTATAGATTAATCCACACAATTTGTAGGATTCTTATATACGAAGCATGTAAGAGCCCGTCTAAGATAAACTAGTTCCAATAGATTAATCCACCTAGTTTATAGTAGGATGGGATACTGTGTAAGGTTTGTGATTGCTACAATTAAGTTATAAACAAAATCAAACTAACAAATAAGGGGAGTCGAATACATTGAACAAAAAAGTTAAAACTTCGGCATTGGCTATACTAGCCTTTTGTACAACGATCGTGTTCGCTGGCTGTTCTAAAAACGCGGTAGAACCTGCGCAAAGCGTTGCTCCAGCAACAAGCAAACCTACTGCTCAGCAGCCGCCAAAGACAGTTAAGGTTGTTCTGCCTTCAGCTAGAGCGGAAGATGAAGCTTTCTATAAGGCAGAAGTTAAGAAATTTATGGACAAAAATCCAGACGTAAAAGTAGATTTGCAAATGAATCCTTCAGCACAGTATAACAATGCGGTGCAGTTGATGTTTGCAACAAATGAAGGGCCAGACGTATTCTTCATCGTAGGTGGTAAAGCGCAATGGCAGCTTGCTTCAGATAATGGTTGGATTCAACCGATTGATGACTATTTGACACCGGAATTCAAGGCGAGATACCCGCAGGGCACCTTCGACAAGGATAGCTGGCTGCGTTATAAAGATAAGGTGGTCGGCGTGCCTTTGGCGGATCCGCGTTACAGTAAAGTCAGACCTTTGTTCTACAATGTCGATATTTTGAAACAATACGGTATCGATGCACCACCGAAAACGTATTCCGAATTCAAGAATATGTCTGCCAAAATCACCAAAGAAGGCAAAGGACAAGTGTATGGTACGTCCATTATGGGCAAAGACCTTGGCGCTTTCTCCGCTACCATTGCAGGCTTTGCTGTATCGAACGAAGGCGGGGTTCTCCAACAGGAGGGAGATTGGCCGATTAGCCTCCTAACAGGTCAGGCAAATGCAGCTTCTATGGCTCCTGCGGTTGAAATTTTCCGCGATTTGAATGCACAGAAAGTACTGGCACCTGGTTGGGAGAACTGGGATCCAGCGCAAATGCATCAGCAATTTGCAGCAGGCAAAGTTGCGATGTTCGTTGGAGCAGCATGGCAAGCAGCTGAAATTCTGAAGCTGAAACCAGATTTGAAGCTTGGCATTGCTGCTGCTCCAGTACCTGATACAGGACGCAAAGGCTATAGAGATGTACCTACACCAGCTGAGCCTAAGTTCGTAATAGGTTCAGGGTCCAAGGTAAAGGATGCGGCATGGAAAGTACTTGATTATTTTGGATCTGCAGAATTCCAAAAATCATATTTCCAATCATCGAAAGAAATGGTCGTTATTCCTAAAGCATATGACGGTATTGAGTTAGATGGCGTTTCGAAACAAGTGTTGCAAGTGATGAACGAAACGTTACGTTTGGCTCCGCATGTAAGTTTGAAAAATGCCGATATGGATAAGTTGTCCAAACCAATCGCTGACGGACTGCCTAAACCAAGAATAAAAGATCTTGGGGTGAAAGCGATTATCAACAATGAAGATGTTAAAGCGGTATTTAGCGAGTATGACAAAAAAGTTAATCAATTAATAGAAGCAGAAATGAAAAAGGCACGCGATGGTGGAAGCAAAATTACAATCGATGACCTTAAATTCTCAGACTGGGATCCTATGAAAGATTATCTTAGAAAATAAGTGATTTCGTGGGGAGATTCCCTCAAGAGAGATTAATCGCTTGAGGGAATCTCTTTTCACTAAAGGCTCGGGAAAAGGAGTGGAAGGAATGAACATACACCAAGAGAGGACCTTACCATCCTCGACCTCAGTAAGAGATAGTGGAACAGCGACATCTGATTTATGGAAACGAATCAAATTGCATCGCTGGCATTATTTGTTTATATTACCCATGTTGGTTTTATTTCTTATGTTTTCAATTTGGCCTATAGTTGGTAGCTGGTACTATGCTTTCTTTAACTGGGATGGCACAGGAAGACCATCAAACTTTATTGGTTTCAACAATTTCATAGAGATATATACGGATCCTGGATTTTGGAATGCGTTCAAAGTTACATTCTCCTTTGCAATAAGTAATGTGTGTATTCAATTGCCGCTAGCACTAATAGTGGCGGTAATTCTTAATCATCCTGCAGTTAAAGGGAGAAATATTTATCGTTTGCTTATCTTTTTGCCAGTGATCTCAACGACAGCCGTAGTCGGTATCGTATTCGTCATCTTGTTAAATCCGCTTGGCGGGCCAATCAACGATGTGTTGTTGAAGATGGGATTGATCGACAGCCCGATTAACTTTCTCGGGTCCCAGAAACTAGCTTTACCTACCCTATTGGTTATTTCGCTATGGAAAAGCTTTGGTACACCGCTCATATATTGGCTCGCCGGCTTGCAAACCATTCCTGCGGAACTGTATGAAGCTGCGAAAATCGATGGAGCTGGTGCTGTTCAGCGTTTTACGCGTATTACGATTCCTCTGCTCGTGCCAATCGGTATTATCATTGTCTTATTGACATTCATAGCCAATCTACACCCCTTTGACTTGGTCAAAACGATGACGGAAGGCGGTCCAGTTAAATCCACCGATGTCATTGATACCTATATTTACCGCTATGCGTTCGAAACAACGGAGTATTCAAGTACACGTTATGGTTTCGCGTCTGCTGCGGGGATCGTGTTCAGTATGGCTGTATTTCTAATTGTTTTGGTTCAAGCAGCTGTTATGAAGAAGGTACGACCTGGTAAAGGAGGGCAATCGGTATGAGAACACTAAGTACTGGAAAAACAATTGCTCAGACCGCTATGCATCTTCTCTTTATTGGGATTACCTTCTTGTGGAGTTATCCGTTCTTATGGATGATTTCATCCGCATTCAAATCGCAAGGTGAAATGTTTCTAGGAGGTCTGAGGTTAATTCCGAAGGAGCCGACCTTAGTGAATTTCAGTCGAGCATGGGAAAGCGCCAAGTTCTACTTGTACTTCTTTAATACAGTCTTCGTTACCCTTATGGTAATCTTAGTAGTGCTTCTTGTCTCCTCACTGGCTGGTTATGCGCTCGGTCGCGGTAATATGCCAGGTAAGAAGATCATTTTGGCTGCGCTTGTTGTGGCTATGTTTTTGCCGAAAGGCTTTACGATTATTCCGTTATTTGAGCTGATTGTAAAATTGGGCTTTAACAACAGTCTCATGGGCGTTGTATTAGCCGAAGCGGGTCCGTCCAACGTGGTCTCCATTCTATTATTCATGGGCTTTTTTGCTTCGATTCCGAAGGAAGTAGAAGAATCAGGCGTTATGGATGGCGCAAGTCAACCCCGCATCTTCTTCAATATTATGCTACCATTAACAAAGCCAATCATTGCAACGGTTAGCATTTTCACATTTATTGCGGCGTGGAATGCGTTCCTTGTGCCGTTGATCTTTACGCTAGGTAAACCGGATCTTCGAACGCTTGGGGTCGGGATGTATAACTTCTTTGGTACGAATACCGTGGATTGGACCGGCATCGCAGCTGGTGCTTGTATGTCACTGATTCCGATTATTATCGTGTTTCTTTTCCTACAGAGGTACTTTATTGAAGGAATTGCGGGTTCGATTAAAGGGTAATTGGAGCTAGCAACTAAATCGATCCAATGGCGTTCACTCTCTGGGTGAGCGCTTTTTACGTTGCTTTAAGTAAGGTCAACAGAAATCATGAACCAGGGTCTGATTTGTAACCGCTTTCGAAAAAAATACAAATGATCTAGCATCTATCCATGGAGTTAGCAGTAAGGGTTGTATATCATATTATCAATAGTCCATACAAGAGTGGCAGAGATAAGAAGATCGTCTACACCGTCAGTGACAACCAACTGAGCTGCATTCAACTGTTATGGCTGTAGAAGGTCGAAACCTTATATCTGCTTTTGTGAAAACGTTTTCAATATCTACCCGCCAACATTAGAGGGAGGTGTTTATATTGATCGTCAAGCCACGTACAACATAACCCAAGGGATAAGTGCTCAGTAAGCAACGGAGGCATATTTGATGGTCAATTCATCAAAACAACATTTTTATCCGTAAAGTTGTCCGAAAACTAAAAGGAGGGCGACTCTAAAACGAGATTTTAGAGGTTGCCTTAAGAAAAGGAGTAAAACGAAGATGAACCGTGAAAAACTTTTAATCAACATCTCCCGCATCCTCGTAGTCATCATGCTGCTCTCTGCATTCGCGTTTGCCCCCGTCCCGGCAAATGCGGCCGGAGGCGAACTGACACATGAACTGAACGACCTCATTGCACAAGCCGAAGCTTTAAAAGCCGGCAACGAGGAATTCCCGCTCCAGATTAGCCACACTGACGTTGGATCCGATGTGAACAAAGCTTTCCCCTGGGTGTACGCCGACGAACTCAAAGATCTTGATAACGCGCTGGAGTTCGCACGCAATGCGCTCACTCCCGCCGACGAAGCCATAGCCAGTCTTGAAAACGCAATAGTGAGTTTCACTGGAAAGATCAAAGCGGATGGTTCAAATCCTTATTTCCGTCTTGATCCGGGTCTTGGTAGAATACCTGTAAAAATTACTGCGCCCACTAATGTCTGGACCTCAAGAACGCCGCTTGACAACCGTGTCCCTGCCGACTTTGCTGGAGGTACATACAAATTAATTCCGTATCCTTTTGCAGATTCCCAAGGCAAAGCTGATGTGCTCCAGATCAATTACGTCCATAACGGAAAAACCAGCTTCGGGGGAATGACCCTTCAATCTCCGTTGTCCCCGAGTGTAGATGTTCCCGCAGGCTCAAATATTGAGTTTGATGTGTACTATCCCAAGAGTGCGCAGGGAAAATTCATGAGGTGGAGAATCAGAAATGCTGGTTCTGACATTGATACCTACCTCAGGGAATACGAGTACAACAACCTTAACCCTGACTGGATTGGCAGCTACAACGGTGAAACCTGGTTGTTGAAGCACACCAGCATTACCGCTACAACAGGCACTTCATCGAACTTCATTCTTGAGCTCCATGGCGAGACCGGCCGTCCCGCAGAAACCGGTATGCTTCTTGTCGCCAACATCAAGATAACCGCACCGGACCCTAACGGCGTTGCGCTTCCTAACGTTATCAACAACGAAAACCAGAGTGCCGTAACGCCTTTAAAGAATGTTTACAACAAGCAAAATGGCACGTTCATGGTCGGTACGATCGGAACCGGAGCAGTAACCGGAACCAGAGCCAATCATTATGAAATCTTTGTCGACGGCAACAATCTCAAGGCTGATGGAACGCATCCTCGCGGCCCGAGCTGGCTGAAAAGCGTTACTGGCGAGGCTCTGAGCGGCGCAACCACCACCCCTGGTATAGGTGAATACAGTATGCCGACCAGCTCTTATCAAGCGATCAGGGATTCCGGAACTCCCGGACAGTATAAGTCTCATGCCCACGTTTTGGCATGGTACAACCAGGCCCCTGCATGGATGAGACAGATGATTCCGGCGACCCTTCCCTTGGGATATAATGGAACAACCGATTACTACGGATTGGGCAACGGCGTTACAACAACGGTTAAGGTAGACAAAGAAATGGCCAGAAGAGTGCAGTTTAACCATACAATGTATGTGATGCGGCACTTCCTGACCACAGATACGAAATATGGCTCAAGTGTATCGCGCGGAGTAATCCCCTTCAATTCATGGGACGTACTCAACGAAGAGGTCCATGAGAGCCGCCACAGCGAAACCATTCCCGCGGATCCGAACAGCTGGAGACAGACACTCAAAAACACCAACTGGCTTTCTGCAATGTCGGATGATCTAATTGGCGGCGACATCTCCGAGCATTACATATACTTGCTTTTCAAAAACGCGCACATCGCGGCACCTAACGCCAAGATGGCGGCGGCTTACAAAGCCAACTATGCGAACCTTCCCGAGTACATGAAGCTCGACGGACACGACAACGTTGGCAGCATTGACGCGTACATCGTTAATGATCCTCCGAAACTGACCTATAACGATTACGACATTTCTAATCGCACCAAAGCGAGGACTGTATACAACATGGTTCGCGCACTGAACACCGCATGGCTCTCCGATCCGCTGTATGACGGAAGACCCCTTATCGAAGACATCGGTATCCAGGGGCACGATTCAATTGGAAAGACCCTTGCAAGCGATAACCAATATGCGATGGCCCTCTATGCTTCTCTTATTGACGAAGGCCTTCTTTCCGGTATTGCTTACTCAGAACTTGACCTTAAGATGCCGACATCCTCCCCAGGCGGCGGCGCGCTCGCTCCCGCAGTGCTCAATGTCAGACAGTCTGACGCCCTTGGTTATGAGTACGCGCTGATGTACAAACTGTTCAACAGGTTCGCCCCTTACATCGATCACATCATCAGCTGGGGCGTAGCCGGTTCAGGATGGCAGGGAAGTTATGTGCTGTTTGACAGTCAGAGCAATGCCAATGCCGGCTACTATGGCGCCGTGAATCCGAACAGATTCGTTCTTGGACATTCATACCTGGATGATTTCTTTGCAGGCGAATACGAGAAACTCCAGAACAGCTATGCAATCGACCTTGGCGATCTTGGCATGTATACACCCGGTAATGGAGAAGCCAAATCGCTTACAGCAACAATCGCAGCTAACAGCAGTGTGACACCTGAAAGTACTTTCACAGCAGGTGTTAGCCTGGATAGCGTGACACAAAGCGTGTACGCACAGGATATCACGCTAAGCTATGATTCCAGCGTATTCGATTATGTCAGTGCAGCGGGTGCAACCAGTAACATTCAGGTTCTGAGAGAAGATACTGCTACCCCTGGAATAGTGAGAATCATCTCCGTAAATGTCGGAGGGGTAGCTGGAACTAGCACACCGGTTTTGAATATAACCTTTAAGGTAAAGTCCGGTGTTCAGAATACAACTGGAACCATTGCAGTCTCTCAAGCGAAGACTGGCGGTCGTGATGGGACCGTAACCTCTGCGGCGTTGAGCAGCAAGACGATATCCGTTGGTGGTATTATTCATCAAGTAGATAAAACTGCTTTGAATGCAGCAATTACGAGTGCACAAACCCTGTACAACACGGCTATAGTAGGTACTCAACCTGGCCAATATCCGCAAGCAGCTAAAGATGTATTCCTTGAAGCAATTAACATTGCAAGTGCTGTAAGAGACAATGCAAGCGTAACTCAAGACCAAGTTGACAGTGCTCTCGCAGCACTCAACACCTCCATTGACACCTTCAAAGCAACAGCTAATAAGTCTGCAGACATAAACGGAGATGGAGACACCAACGTAGGTGACCTCGCGATTGTAGCTTATCACTATGGCATGGACTCAACCAGCGCAGATTGGGCAAAAGCTAAGGTTGCTGATATGAACAACGATAACAAAATCGATATCTGGGATCTTGGGTATGTCGCAACCAACATCAATTAATTCGTTACTAAATTAGGATAGTACTCTACAAAAAAAGACGGCGTTTACTCCCATATTCCGGGTGTAAAACGCCGTCTTTTTCCCTCTGCAAATACAAACGTTACGATACTAGTAATGTCCTATACTTTGCAGAGTAGTAAAGTTTGTTGAATCTAAAAATATCTCATAATATAATATGTTCAATAAGTAGCTATTTGATTAATTGTATAATTTTATCTTGGAAAGGATAATTTCTATGGAATATGTCGAAATTAATCCTCAAATTGAATTATTCATCAATAGGCACTCTACACCCACATGGATTATTGAAGATGCGACGACGGATTTTATTGATTTAACGTACATATTTAAAGGAAAAGCCTTCTACTCCATTAATGGCACCATACATGAAGTTAATCAAGGTGATCTCATCTGTATTCCTAAAGGCAGCCGCCGAAGCGCAATCACCGACCCCACTAATTTGATGATCTGTTATGCAATGAATATTCATCTCTTTGATCTGACAGGCAAAGATGTTCAACTACCGTTTCCTTTAATTTCGCATATCGGCCAGCCAGAGGAATTACACTCCTTGTACAATGAGCTGACATTCGAATGGTTAAAGAAAAATAAAGGACATGAAATGAAAGCGCGTGCATTGCTGCTTATGATTCTTCATTTCTATTTCAAGTCTTTGTACTATAAAGGCAACAATGTAAATATAGATAAACGTATTCAGAAAGCTCTAAGGTACATATTAAGCAACTTGCAGAATCAATTTGAAGTTGAGGAGCTAGCAGCCATTGCCGGCTTAACTACCGCGTATTTTGGGACTCTTTTTAAGAAATACATGGGGGCATCCGTGAAAGAATATATTAATAGAATGAAAATCAACAATGCTGAAAATATCCTTCTTAGTGGTGAGTTTACCGTTCAGGAGGCTGCTTATAAATGCGGTTTTGAAGACATTTATTATTTCAGTAAACTATTCAAGAAAATAAAAGGTTTCCCCCCTTCCAGAATTCTAATTGAAAATGGCAGATCGGATCGGCAGGAATTTGAAATCCTAAACAAGTAGAATAAGTTGGACTTATTGCGGAAGTTGCGATAGGTTCTTCTTTCATGTCAACATAAGTGGGCTTGAAATGAAAAGAATTCAATCCGACCCCAAAAATTTCGGAGGAAGATTTCCAGTTTATCATTGAAACGGGGGAGATTATCACCAAGCTCGAATGGACTGGAGCCATGGAAATTCGTAACCGACATATGCGATTGATGATCAAACCGCAATTAACTAAAGGTGAACTATAGTTCAATCACGACATGACGGCAGCCGGCACACGATCGTCTACCGTTGTACGTAGAAGTAACGTGCAGTTTTGCCTAATTACATGTGTGTACAAATATGGTCTATATTAGTAATATAGAGAAAACATATTTTGTTCTCTGGGAATAGAAATGGAGTGGAACTCAATGTTTAAATCAATAATTTTTGATATGGATGGTACACTTTTTCAAACAGATAAGATTCTTGAAGTATCACTCGAAGATACCTTTAATCATTTGAGGTCACTAAATGAATGGGACAAAGAAACACCTATTGATAAATACCGTGAAATTATGGGTGTGCCTTTGCCCAAAGTATGGGAAACTTTATTACCCAATCATTCCATCGAAGTAAGAGAACAAATTGATACTTATTTTCTGGGAAGCTTAATTAAAAATATAAAAAGTGGCAAGGGTGCTTTATATCCTAATGTAGAGGATGTTTTCAGTTATTTAACTGAGAATAAGTGTTCAATCTACATAGCAAGTAACGGCTTAACAAAATATTTAACAGCGATTGTGAATTATTATAAATTGGATAATTGGGTTGCTGAAACATTTAGTATCCAGCAGATTGCATCGTTGAATAAATCTGATTTAGTCAAGACTATTGTAGAAAAGTATAGTATTACTAATGGAGCAGTAGTAGGGGACCGCCTTTCAGATATAAAAGCGGCAAAAGAAAATGGTTTAGTTGCAATAGGGTGCAATTTTGATTTTGCACAAGAAGATGAAATTTCTCAAGCGGATATCGTTATAGATGACTTAGATGAACTAAAAACAATAGTGTGCGATAGTAAAGGATTAAGCTATCGGAAAACGATAGCACAATAAATATGGAGCAGATTGCCGTGACTGCTTGAGAAATATTTTCAATAGCTAAATACTTTACCTGTAAGTTAGTTTATACTTAGAGAATGGAGGAGGTCGAAGGCAAGAAATGAATATTTATTATTGTGCTCGTTGCAATTTGTTGCACGCTAGATCTCTTAATCCAAATGCAATGATTTTTACATCCGGTTTTCATTGGAAGGAAGCAATTATTTATCAAGTCGGTGTATGTAGTAAGTATTTCATTGTACCGATAGTTAATACTGCGATAAGTAACTCATTTCTGGTAACTCCGGAGTGAGTTTTTTAAATTACACTGAATACAAAAAGAAAATTTATCCAAAAGAGTTGTTTCATCCTTATAAAATGTAATTTTTTTCGGCATTTATTAGTCAAACGCTCAACTAACTTTAAGTATTGCTTAATAAGGTTATTAACATTGAACTCTTGCAATCCCTAAAGCCAAGTGATGCCAAAGTATACTTTCAATACCATCAGCTTGATTATCATCACATTCAACGATTAAAATAACCTCACCTTTTTTCCCGCGTAGAAGTTGCTTGCGCTTTTTTATCACCTTAAATATAAAAAAATCGATAAGAAATCCTAATAAAAATCCTCCTATTGCACCAATAAGTCCCCAGTAAATCGGCCCCCATTGTAATTCAAATCCAAGACTTGCTCCAACGACAGAAAATGCCGTGCCCAATGCTGCTCCCGTGCTTATCAGGGAGACCCCATCTGAATTATGAATGGAATCAAAAATTCTTCGTTCCACTTTTCGATTGGTTAAAGGGACAGCGAAAATGTTTTCCTTGGCAACTCTGTTTTTTTCCAGCTCATTTATAGCTAATTCTAAATATGTTGAATGCTCAAATGTGGAGTAAATTTGCAACATTAGCCCACAACCCTTCCCTTTTTAACTTTAAATTCCACATTCTGGTAATTTTTAATGAGGAAATCTTGTTGTTCTTTCTCGAACAATTTGTTATTTTCTACGGTATTGATATAGGAGTCGAAAATAGAGAACCCCCACATAGAAGGCATATATAACAGCCATTGTTTGTCCAAGACTTCTGTTGCATTTTGAATTTTACCATAGAAAAGCAGCTGGACGGCTTCAAGCATATGTGAAAAATACAAGAAGACAATTGTCCATGTAATTGAGAAAAATGCTACGATAATACGGTGAATATGCAATTGCCCAAGTCCTGGCATAAATATCGACCAAAAAACAGACATGAGTGGACTACGTTTGTCCAAATAGTTGATTTCCAGTGCTCCTATACTGAAAGAATTAAAAGGAGCGTTTTCTCGTTCGGCGAGCAAATACACCTTATTCATGTCGACTGCAGTCCGATAACTGTCCCAAATGGCAAATATATAAACGGGAATATACATTAACAACCATCTGGAATTCAAAGTTTGTTTAGCTAGTTCAATATTTCCACAAAATGAATGAATCATGGCTAAATTGATTTTAGCATTATAATTAACAACTACTTCCCAAATGAAAAGTACCAATCCCCGTAAGTATTTACTTAACAGAAGGTGTCCAAAGCCAGGAAAGGCTGCCGACCACCACGCCATAATGTAAGGATTTCGTAAATGAAATTGGGTTGTCCCAAAGATACTTACATGTGCTTTGAAACGTCGATGCTTGTTATCTAAGTTTTTAAAGTTATCCATGAAATTGTCCTCATAGTATTGTTTTAAGATAATGCAAAGATAGTGTTTCCAATTCGTGTAAATTTTATTGAATAACTTTGTTTTCTAATGCAGATATTGGTGTGCAATATTGATTATATGTAAGGGGTCTAAGCAAAGAGAGGTTTATTTTACTACTGAGTGTAAGGTGTGGTTAAAAGATACCCAGGGAGCCGTGGAGATACTTGTAAACCATTGTTTGTTATCGAAACAAATCCAACCCGCCGAATGTCATTAAAAAAGCTAGCACAACTTGGGGAAATTAATTTAGTCATGAAAAAGCATCTACTATACAGATTTAATACGAAGTAAGTATGGAGTAACACTGGTTAGGAAGTGCCCGTGTTACTCCATCGGTTAACAGAAAGAGTAGCTGTAATATATGCTTGAAAGCGAGATATGTCTTCTGGTAACCTACCATGAAACAAATGGCTAATTACAATATAGAGACTTATTAAGAAGGGGTGTAAGATAGACTGGCGCTAAATGATAGTTGGGTGATATCCGCTGCTGAGGCATCCGTTGACGCAAGTGTCCTTACACGAATACCAATACGATCACCTGCAGTAACTCCTAATGAGCCAAGATTAATATTCGTTGCCGAGCGGAAAGTACCGGCTGTAATGACATTGTTTGGAAAACCGAATCTAACCGAACTAGTTAACGCAGTTGTCACGTAAGGTGAAGAAATATGATCAATCCCATTATTAGGAGCTGAAGGTGCTCGGAATACTGTGAAATCATATACAAGACCGAGAGTATTGATAGAAACCACAGATGCAACCAATAAATCTGCACTTATTTGTAAATTTTGAACGGTACCATTAAAGGGAATTGGGAAAGCAAATCCACCTGCTTCGGCAGGACTAGTTGATTCTCCACCACCGTCAATTACTTCAACCGTACTACTACCAAAACCCATTAAAATTGGAGCAGCTGATACTACTGCAGCACCACTAAGAATGATGCCCGTTGAAAATGGAATTAATCCCCCGCCTCCAGGTCCTGGGGCTCCAGTTGCACCTTGAGCTCCTGCAGCTCCTGGTGCTCCAGTTGCA
>NZ_WTUZ01000007.1:151639-151807 GCF_009882985.1 Paenibacillus silvestris | reverse complement strand
GCTCCTGGTGCTCCAGTTGCTCCTTGAGCTCCTGGTGCTCCTGCAGCTCCTGGTGCTCCAGTTGCTCCTTGAGCTCCTGGTGCTCCTGCAGCTCCTGGTGCTCCAGTTGCTCCTTGAGCTCCTGGTGTTCCAGCAGCTCCTGGTGCTCCAGTTGCTCCTTGAGCTCCC
>NZ_WTUZ01000007.1:96193-151632 GCF_009882985.1 Paenibacillus silvestris | reverse complement strand
GGTGCTCCTGCAGCTCCTGGTGCTCCAGTTGCTCCTTGAGCTCCAGGCGTTCCTGCTGGTCCTTGTATCCCTTGTATCCCTTGGTCTCCTTGTGGTCCTTCGTCTCCTTGGTCTCCTCGAGGTCCTTGCGCCCCTGCAGGTCCTCTTGGTCCCACTGGACCTTCAAATCCTCTTGGTCCGGCTGGACCCACAGGTCCTCTTGGTCCAGTTTCTCCTCCAGCCGGTCCTCTTGGTCCAGCAGGTCCTTCTGAGCCCGCTGGACCTTGTGGTCCCATTGGGCCAACCAATCCAGGAGCCCCTTGTGCTCCCATTGCTCCAGCAGGTCCAGGTATTCCTTGCGGTCCTGCCGGTCCTATTGGTCCCTGAGGGCCACCAGCAGGCCCCGCAGGTCCTCTTGGTCCTTGAGGTCCCGGAGGTCCACCTGGTGTACCGGCAGGTCCTTGAGGTCCCGGGGGTCCTATCTGTCCTTGAGGTCCCGGAGGTCCACCGGCAGGACCAACAGGTCCTTGAGGTCCCTGAGGACCAACAACTGTCGGAGTTGTCACATTCACTTTAGGTGGGGGACATGATACCTGTACAATTTTTTTAACAACTCGAAGTCGACGCTTCTTTTTTTTTGTTTTCGGAGGGCAAACAATTATTGTTTTCTTTTTGCATCGTTTCTTATTATCTAAGCAACTCAATAATGACACCTCCCTACATAGTTGGTTCATTGTACGTGAGTAGTTTATTTTAGGAATGGACTAGTAACCGGATTTATGTAGACTAAAAACCATTTACCAAAAAATGGGTGCTTGCTTGGTGGAACCGGCACTTAGCTTGACAACAATATTCATAATAAATACTACTCCCAAGTTTATTGGTTTACTTGATTATAGAGACTGCTATATCAATTCTAGTTTACTAGGTGCTAGATGGAAGATGACTTATAGATTTGATCTAACAGTATTACTATGTTTGGCCTTCTTTAAATCAACTAGAATACAAATTAGTAAAGATTTCGTTTCGATAGGTATACTCCCACTGGATAAAGCAGGTTGGTGGGAGTTTTTGTATTTCTAAAAATCAATTAAATTACGAATGCGCGTTCACTATATGGTAGCTGTTTATATGATTTCTAAAGCACTTCAGAATATACTGAGAAAGGGTATCAAAGCTAGCGGATAACGTTTCATGTACTAAGATAGAGGCTACTGGCATGACTGGCGATCTTCGGAGCTATTGCAATTACTACAGATATAGTATTAGAAAATGCTAAGTAGAGAGTCTGAAAGGGAGCCTGTTGTCATGCAGGCCTTGGAAGCGGTTGACTTAGTGGAACGCAGATGGGATCTGCCCTCGGAGTTGTCTGGTGGGCTCTTGGCGAAGAATTCGGCATATGAACCAGAACTCCGTTGGGGTTCCGGTTTGTTGTATTTTGATTCAGGCATGTGATTAAACAAAGGATATCTATAAGGTTACCTCTTTGAACAAGTTTTAAAACCGCATGGTTTTGAAGAAATGAATCCATTCCTGAAGAATTGGCGTTACAAAACGATTTCGGCTATAGATGAAAAACAGGCTGCGACTCATCGTCTCAGAGTTTAAACTTTTAAAAATCAATTGTCCTCCTCGCACTTCATCCTCAACAGCTAATCGGGACAAGATGGAAATCCCCAATCGACACTGAATCGCTCGTTTGATTGCTTCCGTTGTTCCAAGTTCCAGCCCGTCCTTACAGCTAATATTGTTCCGATCAGCCCAAAGCTCCATCATTCTGCGTGAAGCCGAGTCTTGTTCCCGCAAAATCCATAACTCGTTTTGCAAAAGCTCTGACTCAATTGTGTCTGCAAGTGCCAGTGGATGATCGGGATACATGACCAAGCCAAGCTCATCGTTAACCATCGGGATGGCGACAAGTTCAGGATCGCTCACTTGATGCTCGGCTACCAGCCCAAAATCGATTTCCAACTTTTTAACCAAATCTATAATCTGAGGAGAATTATGCACTTGGATGGCAATGTTTACATGTGGGTAAGCCTGGCGCATTTCCCCAAGCAGTTTTGGAAGAAAGTAGGTTGCTGGGGTATTGCTCGATCCAATGATAATTTTCCCTTTTTTAAATTGCAGATAGTCGGTTAATACTTGCTCCGCTTCCTCGGACAACGAAACGATTCGGGTGGCGTAATGCAGAAGGGCTTTGCCTTCATCCGTGAAAAGGACCAACTTATGCTTGTGAATAAAAAGACGAACACCTGTTGATTGTTCCAACTTCTTCATATGAAATGTAACGGAAGGCTGTTTGATTTTCAGTTTTTTCGCGACGAGCGTCAATCTCTTATATTCCGCGAGTAAGACTAAAATTTTCAATTGCTGCAAATTAAACATAACTCCAGCTCCTCAAGTATAGATGTTATCTATATAATACTGCGAAAATGTCATGACTTCGTTAAATTTATATTAATTTGCAGTTAATTTCATCATGACAATCGGGAGTTAGGATGAATACATAACGATATTGACGATGGTTTCACGTCACAGGAAGGAATCTATGCTTATGGAAATTAATATTTACCAGTTAATCGAAGGGGCTCGCAAAGCCAAGGGCCTGACCGTTATTATCGACGTTTTCCGCGCTTTTTCAGTAGCCTGCTATGCAATGGAAAATGGAGTCAAGGATTTGATTCCCGTTGGTGATATGGAGACTGCGTACAGGCTGAAGAAGGACAACCCAGAATTTATTCTGATGGGTGAAAGAGGAGGAATCATTCAACCCGGATTTGATTACGGGAATTCCCCTTCGTCTATTGAATTTGTAGACTTTTCGGGCAAAACGATTGTGCATACGACAAGCGCAGGTACACAAGGAATTGTGAATGCTGTTGGAGCGGATGAAATTATTACGGGCAGCTTTGTAAATGCACAGGCCATTATCGATTACATCCGCATGAAGAATCCGGAGATCGTGTCGTTGGTCTGCATGGGCTGGGAAGCAACGGAAGAGGCGGATGAAGATACCCTCCTTGCCGAATATATAAAGAACGTTTTGGAAGGAAATTCAGTGGATTTTAACGCCATTCTGCATTACATGCTTAACGAAAGTAAGACAGGGAAATTTTTGGATGTGCGTGATGCTTCCGCTCCGCCTGAGGACTTTGATTTATGCATGAGCTTGGATCGGTTTCATTTCGTTTTGAGAGTAGAGCCATTCGGGGAATCCTTGGTACGACTGCAAAGAATCAACGAAATTACGAGAGGGGTAGAGCGCTATGACACTATCGAGCAAGCATGATCTTTCTAAACGGAGGGTACTGATTATTGGTACGGACGGATTACGACCGGATAGCGTGGACCCCGCACTTATGCCGACATGCGCCAAGCTGATGGAACGTGGTACTTTATTCACCTCTTTTCATGCGGCTTACCCATCTGAAACAAGGGTTAGTATGACAACTTTGACAACCGGCGTTTACCCGGGACGTCATGGAGTTGTCAGCAATTTGATGTATGTGCAGGGATTTGGTGAGGATGGTTTACTCCAAACCGGAAACGACAAGCACTTATTGGCCTATAGTCAGGCCAAGTCGGAGCCTTTCATCCTGCACCCTACGTTAGGAGACCGATTGCATCAATACGGAAAGCATCTGGCAGTTGCCGCTTCCAGTTCACCGGGTGCTTCACTTCTATGGAACCTGAATCATCCCGAACTGGTCATTAATCCTTCCTCTGTATATGGGAAAGTCGAATTGGAAGAGCTGCATCGCCAATTGGGCCATGTTCCTGAAGAACAAACCAAAATTAAAAAGGAACGGGCTTTATGGGCAACTCGTTCATTGATAAATAACCACTTGAAAAATGATCAGAATCAAGTAATGGTTTTATGGCTTTCTGAACCGGATGCAAGCCAGCATGATTATGGAATTGGATCTCCCGAACATCATGAAGCGTTACAAGTAGTAGATGATTGTGTAAAGGAGGTTCTGCAAGCTATTGAGCGGGAAAGTCTAAGTGAAGCGATCGATATTTTGTGGATCAGCGATCACGGACATTCCACGATACAAGCTAAAGGCTCGCTTCAAGGGCACATGCAAAGCGCTGCCCAAGAACTAAAGCTTCAAACTAGGTTTATTGTCACCGGGTGTTATATCTATGTGGCTGAAGAAGTGGAAGAGACCCCTGCAGAGGTTAAGGCTTTAATCGGCTGGATGCAATCACAGGATTGGTGCGAGCTCGTTTTTGCAAGGGATACGAAGTATTCGGATTTGCCCGATGTGCTCTCCCTCGAAATGTTACTGGGATCGATCACGCATGAGCGAGCACCGCTTCTTGTGATCCAACCGAAATGGGACAATGAACCCAATGAATATGGTGTGCCGGGAATAACTGGAGCATTAACTTCATCTTCCAAGCTGCAATCTTCTCATGGTACAGTTTCTCCTTATGACATGCATGCTTTTTGTCTGGGGGTTGGCAGCAGCTTTAAGAAGGGCCATGTCAGTGATATAACTTGCGGCATCGTCGATATAGCACCAACGGTTTGCCAATTAATTGGGCTAAGCGCAGAGTCGGGCTTTGATGGAAGAGTGTTAGCTGAAGGAATTGAGCCTGAGCAGATAGACATGTCATTAACCCAACTTGAAGTTGTGACCAAAGAAATTGAAAATCAACAAAATCGTGCAGGCATACGGCTTATCGATGTTAATGGAACCACTTATATAGAAGGATATAAAAAATAACGGAAGGTGTAAGTGAAAAAAACAAAAACAGAAAGAAGGGAATTTTGAATGAAGAAAACAGCAATCTTACTTATTATTAGCATGCTTCTTGTTATCGTGCTCTCGGCATGTAGCAACACACCGCCCACGAATGAAGCATCAGGTACTCAAGCGTCAGGTTCCAAGGAACTCGATGTTCTGAAAATCGGTGTGACCGAGCTTCCTCAACTGTTGGATCCGCAACGTACCAGCGGTAACACAAGTATACGTATTCTCTATGACATCTTCGAAACGATTCTACTTTCCGATCCGAAAGATAAATGGTCTTTGAAGCCGATGCTTGCAACGGAATGGAAACGTGTTGACGATTACACATTGGATGTAACGCTTAGGAAAGGTGTCAAATTTCACAATGGAGACGAGTTGAAATCCAAGGATGTTGTCTTCAGCTTCAACCGTTTGCACCAAAATCTGCCGGGAATGGCAGATGCGACGAATATGCTCTCTGTCGTAAAGGAAGTACAGGTAATCGATGACTACAAGTTCCGAATCATTACGAATGTAGTCGACCCACTGTTGGAGCAACGTATCGCTTCAAGCTGGGGCTCATGGATCGTCCCAGCCGATTATCTCACGAAAGTCGGCGATGAAGCCTTCGCTGCAAAACCGGTTGGTACCGGTCCATATAAAGTTGTTTCCTATTCTCCGGAAAAAGTAGTTTTAGAGCGATTTGACGATTATTGGGGTGCGAAACCGGCAGCGAAAAGAATCGAGTTCATTGTGTATAACGAAACGTCCACCCGTATTACAGCACTTATTACTGGAGAGGTAGATCTCATCACGCAAGTGCCTCTTGATCAAGTATCCGTTATTGAGAGTAACAAAAATCTCAGCGTAAAAGGACTTAATATTAGCAATATGCATGTGTTGACGTTTAACACAACGAGCGGCCCGCTTGCCGACAAAAAGGTGCGCCAGGCGCTAAGTTTGTCCATTGACCGTCAAATGCTCGTCGATAAGCTGTGGCAAGGCAAAGCCGTTATTCCAAAAGGCCATCAATACTCGGAGTTCAACGATTTTTACCTGAGCGATTATCCTACACCTGAATATAACGTGGAAAAAGCCAAAAAATTGCTCGCAGAGTCTTCCTATAAAGGTGAATTGATTGAATACGAATTGAAATCCAATTACTACACGTTTGGCAATGAAGCGGCTGAAGCCATTGTGGACATGTGGAAAAAAGTCGGTATTAACGCCAAAGTCAAGTTTAGCGATAAAGTTGAGCGAAAATCGGTTGCAAACTGGTCAAATACGATGCGTTTTCCAGATCCGTCTGGGGGTTTGTCGTTGCTATGGGGTCCGGGAACGGATGCTGAGAAGATCTACTGGAAGGACATGACTCCTGAGTTCCTTAAAAATGCTAAGGAGCTGGCTTCTATCCTCGATCCAGCTAAACGGAAGGAACTGGCTAAAAAGCAGATGCAAATCTTCGACGATGAAGTACCAGGCACGGTGCTTTACTATCCATACGAAGGCTGGGGAATCCGTAAAGGTCTGGAGTGGGCGCCATATTCTTCGCAAGCAATGGACTTTAGAGCGGAAAATTTCAAAGTGTTGAACTAATAATCCAGTTTTGAGGGGGTGGAACCATATTGGAAGACGTATTAACCGTGAATAACCTGAAAACCTACTATTATTCCAACAACAAGAAGGTCCCGGCGGTGGATGGCGTAAGCTTCCGTCTGTATAAAGGCGAGGTGCTGGGGATTGTCGGCGAATCCGGCTGTGGCAAAAGCACTATCGCCCGTTCCATTCTCAATCTGTTGGACAAGTCTTATACGAAGATTGAGGACGGCGAAATTCTGTTTCACGGCAGCAATCTGTTAAAGCTGAAAGCGAAAGATTTAGACCGGATAAAAGGGAAAAAAATCTCTATGATTTTCCAAAATCCTCAGGCAGCCTTGAATCCGGTCTATACGGTTGGTGATCAAATCGCAGAGGTGCTGCAGATTCATGAAAATATATCGAAGAAGGAAGTAAAAGCGAGAGTCATCGAACTTTTACGTCTGGTGGGCATACCAGCGCCGGAAACGCGGCTGAATGATTATCCTCACCAGATGTCTGGTGGTATGCAGCAAAGGATCCTGATTGCGATCGCTTTGGCCTGCAACCCTGAGGTTGTGATCGCCGATGAGCCGACAACGGCGTTGGATGTCACCATTCAAGCGCAGATTCTGGATCTCATGACCCGTATTAAACGGCAATTTCAGATGGGAATGATTCTGATTACGCACAACATGGGTGTTGTTGCCGAGATGTGCGACAGAATGATGGTCATGTACGGCGGTGTGGTAGTGGAAGAAGGAGCGACAGCGGAAATATTCGCTTCTCCTTCCCATCCGTACACCCAAGGCTTGCTTGCTTCCATTCCGAGCATCGAGGAAGACAAGGAGGAGCTGTATTCGATACCGGGCTCAGTTCCTCGATTAACCGCTCCTGTCACACATTGCCGTTTCGCAGGTCGTTGCCCTCATACGTTTAGCAAGTGCGAGGAAAGTGAACCTCCATTGCTGGATTTGGGAAATGGACATAAAGCAAAGTGCTGGCTGCTCGAGGATAAAGCGGGGAGAGCTCATCATGAATGATAAGGAAGCATTGGTAGAAGTCAAAAACTTAAAAAAACATTTCCCGGTCAACAAAGGGATGCTTAGTCATAAGACCGTCGGTACTGTCAAAGCGGTTGATGATGTCAGCTTTACCATCTACAAAGGAGAGACGCTGGGGCTGATCGGTGAATCAGGCTGTGGAAAATCGACGCTGTCCCGCATGCTGATCGGTCTAATGGACGCAACCGATGGGCAAATTTTGTTTAAAGGACAACAGGTGGGAACCAAGGGCTCCCAAAGCTTCCGGAAGGAAGCCCAGATGATATTTCAAGATCCGTACTCATCCCTGGACCCCCGTATGACAATTCGGCGAATCATCGAGGAGCCGCTTCGGATTCATACGAAGTATAATGCCAAGCAAAAGCGGGAATTGGTGTTGCCACTGCTGGAAAAGGTCAGCATCCCGGAGGATGCGCTCGGCAAGTATCCGCATGAGTTCAGCGGTGGACAGAGGCAGCGTATCGGCATTGCCCGAGCACTGGTGTTAGGTCCCGAATTTGTCATTTGCGACGAGCCGGTTTCCGCTCTGGATATGTCGGTACAGGCACAGATATTAAATTTGTTTAAGCAAATGCAAAAGGAATTTCACCTGACCTATTTGTTCGTTTCTCATGACATGAGTGTGGTCAAGCATATTAGCGATCGCATTATGGTTATGTATTTGGGCAAGGTCGTTGAGCTTGCTTCCAAGCATGAGTTCTTTAGCAATACGCTGCATCCTTATTCCATTGCCCTGATGAATGCGATTCCCATACCGAATCCAGAGTCTGTCCGCAGCAAGACGCTCTTAGAGGGAGAACTGCCCAGTCCGATCAACCCGCCTGCAGGTTGCCCGTTTCAAAGTCGCTGTCCGCATGTCAAGCCGGAATGCAGCATTGAAATGCCATCGCTTAATGAAGTGGAACCAGGCCATTTCGTTGCTTGTCATTTGTTTGCCGGTAAGGAGGGAGTGCAATGACCCGTTTTATCACGACTCGGATAATCAAGGCACTCATCACAATCTGGTTTATCCTGACTCTGGTTTTTATGATTACCCGATTGTCAGGCGATCCGACTCAGTGGCTGGTGCCCGATGATGCTACGGCAACGGTAAGAGACCAACTGCGCGTCTCACTCGGTTTGGACAAGCCGTTAGGCGCGCAATATGTCCAATATCTTAGCTCGTTATTTACCGGTGATATGGGTAAGAGCTATCACTATTTACGCCCGGTGGGCGAATTATTCGCTGAACGTGCAGGTCCTACTATAGCTCTAGGCACCATTTCCTTTGTATTGGCCATCTTAATTGGCGTCCCAATCGGTGTATTTGCTGCGGTTAACCGAAATTCCATACTGGATCGAATAACGATGGGGATTTCAATAGCAGGCTATACAATTCCCAACTTTGTGTTCGCCATATTGCTGATTTTTCTGTTCAGCCTCAAGCTGAGGCTGCTGCCAAGCGGCGGCTTGAGCTCACCTTTGCACTATATAATGCCGCTGCTCGCATTGACCGTTGATTCTGTTGCCGGTATTGCGCGTTTAACCCGTGGCTCCATGCTGGATGTTCTGCGTCAGGATTATTTGGATAGTGCCCGGGCCAAAGGCGTCAGAGAGCGGATGGTCATTTATAAGCATGCATTACGCAATGCTCTGATTCCGGTGGTGACCATTATTGGCTTACATTTGGGTACGTTGATAGGAGGCGCGGTGGTTGTAGAGACCGTGTTTGCTTTTCCAGGTATCGGTATGTTAATTGTTCAAGCTGCACAATATCGGGATTTTCCTGTTATTCAATACGGCGTGATGCTCGTTTCAACGACGGTTATTCTGGTGAATTTACTCGTTGATTTGAGTTATGGTTTCCTGGATCCGCGCATTCGGGATAATTTTTAGGAGGGGGAGGAGACGAGAATGAGAATTTTAAACTTACGTATTCCGCCCTTCATCATGGTGTTGACCATTATGTTCCTGTTGATTACCTTGTTCACTTCGCTAAGTCCGCTGCTATTCCCTATCGATTTGGGAGCTACTGATTTAGGCGCACGATTGATTCCTCCCTCTTTTTTAGATGGTGGAAAGCCACAGAATTTTCTGGGAACCGACCATCTTGGAAGGGATTTTATGATTCGACTGTTTTACGGAACGAAAAACTCACTGCTTGTCGCTTTAGGCAGTTTGTTGATAGCCACCTTTGTCGGTACGGTATTAGGGGTTTTGGCCGGATTGTACAAAGGTCCATTTGACACGATCGTGTCCTTTTTGACGGACGTCAAACTTTCCGTACCTTCCATTATTATCGCAATTGTATGCGCCGCCGTTTTTGGCTCAGGCAAGTGGATCCTGGTGCTCATCATTGGATTAACCGGTTATCCTACCTTTACACGGCTGGTGCGCGGTCAGACCATTCAGCTTAAAGAAGCCAATTTTATGGAATGCAGCCGTGCTCTTGGCGCTTCCAAAATGCGAATTCTATTCGAGCATGTATTTACCAATATTTCCTCGCCTTTGATTGTTCATGCAACGATGCGCTTCAGCTCGTTTATTCTATTGGAAAGTTCGCTGTCGTTCTTAGGAATTGGCATTCAGCCTCCGGATGTTTCGCTTGGTTTGCTGGTCAGCGCTGGGCGCAACTACTTGATTAACTCATGGTGGTTAAGCATCGCACCAAGCGTGGTCATTGTCGTGATTGTAGTTTTGGTGTCTCTGATAGGTGATTGGCTACGGGACGTACTGGATCCCAAATATAAAAACTCATAATAAAAGGTGCAGGTGATACTTCAGATGTTGTTGATTGCACATAGATGCGGAACGGATCGCTATCCTGAATTGAGTCTTGAATCGTCGAAGCTTTCATTAGAACTCGGAGCGGATTACGTCGAAATGGATATTCGCTTTACAAAAGACAACGTCCCTGTTATCAGCCATGACGAAGATGCTTTAAGATTGTTCGGTAATCCGGCTAAAATAAATGAACTATCGGCAGAGCAATTTTCATCCCTTTGTTATGTTGATGATCACCAATTGCATCCACATACGCTGGAGGAAGTGCTTTCCAGCGACGTGGCGCCGATCTTGTTCCATATTAAAGAGGGAGGCGAGCGTCTTACACAGATTCTAGCATGCATTCGTAAATATGGGTACGAGGATAAGGTGATTATGGGGGTCATGACCAGCGAGGATGTCCGTAGTGTGAAACAATTTAACCGGAATGTCCAAGTCCTTGCGTTTATGCCATCTAAGGATCTTGCTTCGGAATTCATCACAAATGATGCAGATGTTATTCGTCTTTGGGAAAGATGGGTGGACGAGGAAGCGGTACGCATCATTCACGAAGCTGGAAAACAAGTGTGGGTTATGGCTGGCTATAAAGGCACTGTCGGCTATACATCTCCAGAAAACTTGTTGGGATGGAAGAGAATGGGGATTAACGGGGTATTGATTGATAAAGTTGAAGAGACCAAGTCTTTGCTGATGAATGCCATGACGGAATTTCAGAGTGATTTACCTATGTAATTTAGACAGAGTGAGGTTGAATAGACGGAAACAGTCCGGAGCCCTTTTGGGTTCCGGATCTTTATTTTTGTTATTATAGCTTTGGGATGAAACGGGCAGAAATGTTCAGAAACAAGATTGTTAATTCGTCATTACCCGCAGTGTCAAAATCCCTTCCTTGGACCGATTTACACAATTATCCAACTACTATAAAATGTTAACTGAGAACACAACGAAATCCGCATGCACGGTAGGAAACGTTCGTTGCCAGCTCGCAATCACAAGAAATGATAACGCATTCATTTTAAATGTTTCATAGTTTATTAACAATTTAGGAGGAATCGAAATTATGAAAAATCGAGCTCATCTGCCGAGAGTGGCGCCGGAGGGGCAGGGGATTTCATCACAAGCGGTAATCGCGTTCCTGGATGCCATCCGAGATAAAAAGTTGGAGCTGCATAGCTTCATGCTCCTCCGGCGGGGAGAGGTAGTTTCGGAGGGCTGGTGGGCGCCATATCGGCCTGAATACCCACATATGCTGTTTTCGCTTAGCAAAAGCTTCGCGTCGACAGCAATCGGATTTGCCGCAGCGGAAGGGCTACTGTCAGTGGAGGATTCCGTCATCGGTTTCTTTCCCGAAGAGGTCCCCGAGGCGATATCGGAGAATCTCGCTGCGATGCAGGTGCGACATCTGCTTATGATGGGCACCGGCCATGCCGCAGACGTCACGAGAAGCATGCAAAAGAACGAGAATTGGGTCCAGAGCTTTCTGGCAGAACCTGTCGATTTCGTCCCGGGCACGCATTTCGCCTACAACAGCGCAGCCACGTATATGCTGTCCGCTATTCTCCATCGGATAACTGGCCAGTCCCTGCTTGCGTTCCTGAAGCCACGCCTGTTCACGCCGCTTGGCTTGTCCGAGGCCACTTGGGAGACTTGTCCGCGTGGCATTGCGATCGGCGGCTGGGGGCTGAACGTAACAACGGAGGACATCGCTAAATTCGGTCAGCTGTACTTGCAACGCGGCGAATGGGCCGGGAAGCAGATTCTGCCGGCCGCATGGATCGATGAAGCTACCGCGTATCAGATTGACAACGACGACGGACGCGCGAATGATTGGACGCAGGGCTACGGTTATCAATTCTGGCGCTGCCGTCATGACGCGTATCGGGGCGACGGGGCGTTCGGTCAATTTTGCATCGTCATGCCGGAGCAAGAAGCCGTGATTGCCATCACATCCGGCGTTGGCGATATGCAAGCCGTGCTGGACGTTGTATGGGCCGAACTGCTTCCTGCTCTGTCCGCCGCTGAAGTCACGGAGCCGAACGAAGCGATTCAAGCGGTGCTCGCTGAGCGTCTGGCATCTCTTCGAATCGACGCGCCGCAGGTGGAGCTGTCTTCGCCGAACGAAGTGCAATTGGAGGGCCGCGTCTTTCATTTGGAGCCAAACGAGCTGCAGCTCGAAACGATTGCCCTTCGCTTCTCAGAGCAAGGTGCCGAGCTCTTGATCGGCAACAAACGCATCGGCGATCAGAACGTGCAATTGGGCCGAGGCGCGTGGAAAGAGAGCCGGATTCGTATCGAAAGCGTCAAACGGGGCGCCGAGCAGAACGCGGAGGGCAGTTTCACATGGAAGAACGGCAATACGCTGGAAATCCAGTTGCTATTCGTTGAGACGCCATTCACGTATACTCTGACGCTCCGTCCGGACGGAGAAGTCCTCGAGCTGGATTTCTCAGCAAACGTTGCCTGGGAGGCGGGACGCATTTTGACGATTCGCGGCCAAGCCGCATCAAGGTGAATCTCGAATCGAAGGAAATATCGAATAAATTAATAAGGTTTTCAACAGTGTAGTGATTCACATTCAAGTCGGATTGGAGTGGGTATTTCTGCAGGAAACAATCGTGATAGAATTGGTTGAAGTAGCGCCTTTCAAGACATTGGCAGTAAGAACAGGAATGACACCAGACAAGAGCGGGACGCGGGTGGCCTGGAGCAAGCTTACTGCGCAGGTCCCGCTTGATGATACGCGACTTACGGAAGTGCCTTCAGCGTATGTGTTCATTCCGCAAGAGCAATGGAGCAAGAACGTCGATACGCTTTGGGTCGGATTGGCGGTTCGTGAGTTTGGAGATGTACCAAATGGCATCGAGCCTTTGGAGGTAAGCGGAGGGCTATGTGTGAGCGCCCGAGTCAACGGGAATGAGGCCCATATGTGGCGTGTATATGATGCGATATTTGCGTGGCTTGAGCAGTCGCCTGACTATGAGATTGATCCGCGTCATGGCGTACTCGGGATGGAGACAGTTCCGCTTGAACCGTTGAACGCTCTATCAATTCCTTATTCGGAAATCGAAACATTTAACTTTAAAATGTTATACCCTGTTCGTAAGAAGTCTTCGTAGATATATAAGAAGCATTTTGTTTAGTAAATCTATGTTATCTACAAAGAAAAGGCCATCCCGCAAATGATGGCCTTAAAACTTGCCGTTACAGACAATGCAGAAAACCTTATGACTGTTGAGTGGTGCTAAGATGACAATATATTGCTACTGTGAACGGGGGCTGGGTCCATGACCGCGTATCAAAAACCAAGTTTGGCCGTGAGTGAAATCGAGGTAGTGTTGCGGAATCATTTTGGACCTGGTGCGGCCGAACTAACGCCATTGACCGGGGGAAACTTGAGTAGCGTGTTTTCCTTTGTTCATGAAGGCAATGGTTACGTCGTAAAATTCAGCGATTTGGAAGGCGCATATCAGACGGAAAGCTTTGTCTCTAACTTGCTGTCGCGTCAAGGCATTGCTTTTCCGAAATGCTTGGTGCTAGGGAAAACCGGTTCGTTGGCATATATCATCACTGAACGGATTGGCGGACGCAATCTAGCTGATTATACAGTAGAGCAACAGGCCGCTCATTTACCTGAGCTTATCAGCATCTTGACCAAACTGGCTGCCGTGGACGTCGGATCAACGAACGGATTTGGGTGGATTGGACCTGATGGCAACGGAACTTACGCATCTTGGAAAGACTTCGTCATTGCCTGCAGCGCGGAAGATCAGACCGGGACATTTTGGGAGAACTGGCATGACCTATTTCGAACTTCTTACTTAGAGCGAAGCGTTTATGAAGAAATCTATAACCGCTTGATGAGCTGCATCTCGTATAACGAACCGCATAGAGGTTTTATCCACGGGGACTTTCAACAGTGGAATATCTTGTCGGATGGCGAGTGTATTACTGGCATCATTGACGGCAACTGTATATACGGCGACCCCCTCGTGGACCTTGCGATTCTCGATCTGCATATGCCGTGGAGTGGTGTCATTAAGGCGTACCAAGATTTCCAAACCAAATGTGGCATCACGATACCGAACTTCAAAGCTCGGCTAATTGGCGCTTATTATTTCAAGGGACTTGATGGCCTACGATTCTACGCGAAGATGGGATGGAAAGACGCCTATCAAGGCACACGGCAATTTCTTCTTAACCTCGAGAGTTGAACGGAAAAGGGGAAATGGAGTTACTTTTACGGCGTTCAACTAACGAATGAACGAGAGTTAAGTGAATGTAACATAATTGAAATCTTATTTTCATGTGATATTAATGAATTAAGCCTATAATAAAACTCGACCCCCTTTTAAATATATAAACCTTAGACTCTCAGCCCGTTGCTGTGGGTCTCTTTTTTGCTATTCAACGAAAGGGCAGGATTCTTCCAATCAATACCTTGATAAATATAAGTAGGTAAAAAATTGGTTTTGGGGTGTCAAATGAGTATCTTTTACAATCTTCAAATCAATGAGGGTATACAGTCGAACGAATTATCCTTTATAGGTGGAATGCATAAAACGGGCTACATGGAGACATATAGCTATCGGTATAAAACAATTGTCTTTGTTCAACAACGGGCAGTTTAATGGAATAATATGTATGTTACAATGGTGTTCTGGAGGTGCATTCATGCAAAAGGCGATTGTAGTTCATTATTGTAGCGATAAAAAGAATAACTTAAATGATTTAAATCAGCTTTTACAAGAGGGATGGAAGGTTGTATCTCAGAGTGCTATGTCAGGCGGTGAGATGGGTGCAACAGTTTATTCACTTGTTATATTAGAGAAAAGTTAGGAAACAATGCTTCAGGATTCATTGAAGAAACGGGAGACTATAGCTCAATAAACACAACTAATGGAGGCTGCCGGCATAATCGGCGGCCTCCATTACGTTAAAGGGCAGATTTGTTTAATTGTGCAATCATGAACACTTCTTTGTGTATGTATAAATAATACAATTTGTAGATTTGATGGAAGAGCCAAAACACTATAGCAGATGGGGGTATGTTAGTTGGATGAAGAAACCAGAGTTAAGGTTTATAAGGATTGGGCAGAGCGATTTGATTGTAATATTTCATCAATGACCATTCCGAACGTCATAGTTCGTGAACACTCCAAGACTTTGGAAGGATATAATGGGATTTATTGCTTTTTCAATGGAACGACAACCATTATATCGTCTCCAACTAAATATACCTCATCTATAAAAAGGGCCATCAGTGGCAGACATCCAATGGAATCCTTTGATGCGAATTTTCTTATAAAGTCAATTGATATAGATAAATATAAGGTTATTGGTCCTGCATTTCAGGGATACATTGACAGGGCTTCATTTCTTGAAGCATCTTCCCTTGAAGTTGTAGAACTTGTAACTACAAATCAACTATCTCTACTGAATGATTTAAGTAAATCTTGCACTGAAACAGAATGGGAGCATAGCTCCATAGAAATCAATAGACAACCAATACTTGCAAGGATATCTGATGAAAGAATTGTAGCAGCAGGTTCTTGGAGAGTAGAGGAATCTGGTTTTCTTAGTGTAGGTATTTTAAGTCACCCAGATTATCGTGGTAAAGGTCATGCAAAAGCAGTTGTAAGTGCTTTAACTAGGAAAGGGTTAGGAGATGGTTTCACGATGCATTATCAAACATTAATGTCCAATCGTTCGTCAGTAGCAATTGCTAAATCGCTGGGATATGAAAAATTAGCTTGTACTTTGGCTATAAGGATCTTTGAGTAATTCTTAAAGGCGCCCAACTTTCAAGCATTTCGCTTTTCTAACGCATAAGGTGTAATCATGGAAGGAGTGGGTGGATTGACGACAATCACAATCGCTGCAGTCGGGGATTTGTTGATGAAAAAGAAGATGATCGCATCAGCCGCACGGGAAGGCGGATTTGACCCTATTTTTTCCAAAGTAAAACCTTATCTGCAGAAAGCTGACTTAACCATAGGCAATCTGGAGACGACATTCTCCGGCAAAGATTTTCGCGAAGAGCCTGGAAAGCTATTGTTCAATACCCCTGACGAATTCGCTGCTACGCTCCGGAACTTGGGCTTTGATGTGGTAGGCACAGCCAATAACCATTGTATGGACGGGAAACAGTCCGGTTTGAAACGAACATTAGATGTCCTCGATCGACATGGCCTGCGACATACGGGAACGTATCGCTCTGCACAGGAAGCCCACCAGAAACTAATTTTTAATGTAAAAGGAATAAACATCGGAATATTGGCTTATACGAAAGGCACGAATGGGATCTCAGTGCCAGAACCATGGTTAGTCAACCGGATAAACCATCAAAAAATAATAGCGGACGTACGAAGTTTGAAGAGTAGAACAGATTTTATCATCGCTTGCCTACATTTCGGGAAAGAATTTCGGACATATCCCGACCGCAACCAAATCAGGCTCATGCAGCTGCTGTTTAAACAAGGTGTTAATGTAGTCCTGGGAGCGCATCCCCATGTTCTGCATCCGATAAGAATGTTTAAGGTGAAGGACTTCGACGGAGTCATTAGAAATCGGGTAGCGGCGTCTTCTCTGGGAAATTTCGTATCCACGGAACTTCCCCGGCATACTGCTAGACTGCGAGGAACAATCTTGATGTTAAAAGTAACGAAAAATGCAAAAGGAACAACGGACGTGTTGAAAATGTCAAATGTACCAACCCGCATTTTGCAAAATGCAGGGAAGAAAAACGTTTATCGGGTTGTACCGGATAGGTAGAACGGTTATCTACAAATTGGGGTGAAGGTATGGTTTACCGGAATAACAAGTTAGGCAAATACAAGGCGTTATTAACGAATGAGGAACTAGCGTTTAATCTACCGCCAACAATCCTTGCAACCGTTGCAAAAGTGGAGGGGATGGTAGAAAAATATCATGTCGTCTATCTTAAACCGAGTAATGGCACCGGAGGCTATGGCATTTTTAAGTTGTCTCGCACTGATTCCGGTTATCGGTTGGAGAACGGCACACAGTCCCGTTCATTCTCAACCTTTAAGGGAACGTACGTCGCTTTCCAGAAAGCAAAAAGGAAGAAAACCTACTTGGTGCAGAAGGGCATCCCTTTACTCAAATATAAGGGACGTCCGTTTGATCTGCGTATTATGGTGCAGAGAAACCGCCAGCGTAAGTGGGAGGTTACCGGCATTGTAGGACGATTAGCCTTGCCTCATAAGGTCGTGACGAACTACCATAGCGGTGGGAGGCCAATGCCGGTAGGTAGGCTACTTACCCCTTTTATATCTAAAAAGGAACAGGTTTCCTATGTTGATTCGCTTAAGGTGCTAGGCCTTAAGATTAGTAAACATATGAGTGGAATTTACCCGAATTTTAGGTCCTATGGGGTGGATATAGGCATTGATAAAGAGATGAAGCCTTGGATCATAGAGGTCAATACGCGGCCGGATAAATACATTTTTAATGCCCTTTCCGATAAGCGGATGTATCGCAAAATCATACGTTACGAAAGATTCACAAACTAACGAAAAACGATAGCTCAAAGATTACACCATGGCACAGGATGCCAGCTGCAACGGATACATCTGCCAACATTAAGGCTCTGATCTAAAGTTACAGGTTATTTCATAAGCATTCTTTAGTTCATCTTGGTTCGATTGAAGGTGTCTGGTCGAGCCATTTCATGAACTCATCTACATGCTTTGACCATAATTCGGGTTGTGCCATCGTTAAGTGTCCTCTCGAAACGGACGTTCCTGGCTGTATAATGTACCGGCCATGCTTAACTTTAGGAATGAGTCTTTCGAGAACGTGAAGTTCTTCAGGATTGAACTCGTCATCGGAAAAATTCAGCGCTAAAAGCTTCGCTTTGATTGCTCCTAGCCCTAGCTCGGGGTCATAATCTGCTGACGATTTCAAGGAGTATAGAATATCATTGGCATCAATGTTGGCCGCTTGCTCACTAGTCTCCATAATAAATCTGTTTGCTGAAGCTCCATCTGGTACCGTTTTTTGCAGATGGATGACGCTGTCAATCATCATTCTTAGCACTGCATAGCTTTGCAGCCAGCCACGCGGCTGTTTTGAATAATTTCCTTCCATCCATTCTGGGTCGGAGTGAATTGCATTGGTTACGATTTGACGCCATATGAGATTGCGCCCAGAGACCTTAATAGGAAAAGATACAACCGGCATTACTCCATCCATCGCATCAGGATATGCTTCAGCCCATTGCCAGGCGTTCATACCGCCCATCGACATGCCAATGATGGCATGGAGACGTTTAATGCCTAGAGTTTCAGTCACGAGCTTATGCTGAAGATCCACAAGATCACCATAGCTGTAATTGGGGAATTTAGCTTTAAGGCCATCGCTCGGCTTGCTTGATTGCCCGTGCCCAACGTTATCCATAAATATTAAGTAGTTACGCTTGGTATCGAGAGGTTTTCCATGATCATAAAATGCCTTCTTGAATGCTGGTGATAAAAGTGCCTGACTGTCAGCTCCCGTCCAATGAAGCATGAGGACAGCATTATCAATGACACCTTCTGCGTTACGGTGCGGTGATCCCATTACAACATAATGGATGCGGAGACGTTCAAGTGTTTCTCCACTTCGAAACGTATAATTTTTAAACCAAGCATCTCCTTGTATAGCCTGACTACTGTTCTGTACATCCCATGATGCGGTTAATCTAGGCAAGGCTTGTAATCCAGAAGTTTGTGATATTGCTTGTGCGGATTTTTCTTCTGAAAACATTGCTGTATGTGTCATTATCCCACAAAGTAGACAGATGATCTGTAGCATAGTTATAACCACCTCCATATTGGTGAATGCATCATGGTAAAAAAGAGTTGAGATTGTTTGATATATTGTCCAAAGGAGTATCTATTATCCAAATTAATACAACGATAAATAAGAAGATGCGAGTCAAGCTCAACCGGCATAGTTCAAATGAGTTATCTAGGTTTGACTTAATATTTGAAGCTTCATTATCAGTAAATTAATAAGCGTTCATCCAACCACTGGATGAACGCTTATTACATTTTGTGTAGTACTTAATGAGCAAGCTAGCTAGCTATCAGTTGTATTTACTGCTAAACAGTGATGTCTGTACTTTGATATCGTTTATGTAAGGGGATTGGTATTGGCTAATTCACATATATAGTACACCAAATATAAATTAAACTATTTTAGGACTAAAATAGGGAAGTTCAACTTCTCCTTACTAAAAATTGGAATATAAGAAGCTGTAAAAGGGAAAAGTAACCGAAACTTTCCATTCAAAGAAGAGGGAGCTCAAATGAAAGTCGATCCGTCTCTAAACGTAAACGAAAAGTCGCTGCAAAATATGCTTTTCAATAGCGCTGACTTTAAATCGAGTACCTTTCAAATCGGTAACAGCAGTTATCGGCTCTTTTATTTAGATACAATGATTGAACTTGCAGTAGTGCAGGAGCACGTCATTCGACCCTTGCTGCAGCAAACGGAAGTCCTCAATCTTCGTGAAACTGTGTCTGTATTGGAATTTAAGGAGACGGAGTTACTGAGCGATGCGGTGAATGCACTTGTGGAAGGTAAAACGGTGCTCCAAGTCGATGGAGAAGCGAAGCTTTACTTACTTGGAACGGAAGCGAAAAAAGAACGCGCAGTTAACCTGCCCGTAAATGAACGAGTACTGCGCGGATCTAATGAAGCGTTGATAGAAAATGTGATTACAAATATTAATTTGCTGCGCAAAATGATTGTCACACCAGATCTCGTTGTCAAATACTATCGTATTGGCAGACGATCGAATACGAAAGTCGCCTTACTGTACTTGCAAGAGCTCGCTAACGAACAAGTTATCCAAGAATTTGAGCGTAGAATTGGCCTTATCGACATCGATTATGTTGAAGCACCAGGCTTTATTCAAGAACTTATTGAGGACCGGAAATTCTCCCTATTTCCACAATTGATGATTACGGAGAGACCAGATCGCGTTAGATCATATTTAATGAATGGAAAAATAGGGATTCTAACCGATGGTTCACCGGATTGCATCATTACTCCCGTCTCCTTCTGGGCATTCTTGCAATCCCCTGATGATTATCAAATAGGTTGGTTGCTTGGCAGTGCTTTCAGGTTTCTTCGCATATTAAGCTTTATTATAGCAATGAGCTTGCCTGGCATGTATGTTGCGTTAGTCACATTTGATCCGCGTATGCTTCCTTTTGAAATTTCATTAACTCTTCAAAGCTCTATGCAGTACGTTGCCATGCCTCCAGTACTCGAAGCGATATTCATGTTGGTCACGCTCGAAATATTAAGAGAAGCGACTGTAAGGTTAGCAAGTCCTATTGGTCAAACCATTGGTGTTGTTGGCGGTATAGTCATCGGAACTGTTGTTGTTCAGTCAAATCTGGTTTCTACCATGATGGTCATCATCGTTGCCTTTACGGCTGTTGCGTCCTTTAGTATTCCGTCTTATGAAATGAGCAGTGCCGCACGTTTATTGTCATTTCCATTCATTTTAATGGCCGCAACCTTTGGATTAATTGGCTTGGAATTATCATACCTGATTGTGCTGACGCATTTAGCGCGTTTAAACACGATGGGACTCCCCTACTTTTACAGTGGACTCAACAAAAGTACAATTATGGATACCTTTTTCCGAGGGCCTATTAAGAGTCTAAGGAATCGTACGAAAGAAAGCTTGTCCAAAGATAAAACGAGAATTTAAATGCAAAGGGGTAAAAATGAATGATTCACCTTAAGAAGCTTTCTCTAACACAGCTTTTTAATCTCATTATTTTAACTCAAGTGGGAGTATCCGTCTTATCCATTCCCTTTGCAGAGTCCAAACACTCAGGTTATGACTCATGGATATCTGTATGCATCGGAGGGGTTATTGCGCAAGCGATTATCACGATTATCTATTGCCTTAGTGCGAGATACGCCGATCGGGCGTTGCCTCAATATATGAATAACATTGTTGGAAAAGTAATGGGATCTATTCTGAATATGATCATAGGGTTATATTGTGCCGAGTCCAGTCTTATGGTCATTGTTTCTTATTCCGATGTGTTAAGTCGATGGGTATTGATTAGAACGCCCTGGTTAGTTCTAGTTGGTATCTCAGTCGGAATCGCTGCGTTCATCGCTTCTTCTTCACTCCGGTCTATTGCTGTAATTACACAGAACATAATGATTATGTTTTTTATTGCCACGGTCATTATTTTTATCAGTGGGATAGGAAAAGGGGATATTCGTCATTTTTTTCCAATCGGCAGTCATGGGATGGGAGCCATCATGAAGGATGCTCTTCCTGCCTTTTGGGCATATGCTGGTTATGAGCTCCTTCTGTATGTCTTTCCAACATTAAGTTACCGAAAAAAGAAAGATGTCTTTATTGTAATGACTGCCGCCAATGGATGTACCACTCTCTTTTATATGTTAATTTCCTTAATTGTAACGTTTAATTTCAGTGAAAATCAGCTTAAAGTAATCCCTGAGCCTATGGTCTTTATACTCCGCCAATTTAGATGGCCTGTCGTGCAAAGTTTAGATATCGTATTCATGACAATTTGGCTTTCGGTTACGACTGTAACAGCCTATGTATATTTGTTTTTGGCAGCCCGATACCTTTCTTTTACTTTTGGAAAAGAGAAGGGGAACCATGCGGTCATCGTCTGGTTATTAGGGATCTTATGTTTCGGATTAGGTGTATTTGGATCGGACCGCAAAGTTATCTTTCAATTTTCCAGCTATCATAGTTTTGCTACACTTGTTGTTATTGCCATAATACCGTCACTCCTTCTGATAACTTCGATAACGCGGGGGAAGGTGGGGGCAAGATGAAGAGGGTTGTAGTAAGCATAATGATCTTGTTACTTCTTACCGGTTGCTGGGACCGATTACCGCTGCGAAACCTTAAAATAGTTGATATAACTGGGATTGATTATGATGAGAAGAGTCGCAAAGTATTGCTGAACTTTGTTGTTACCAAATTAAGTAAGGCCGGGCAAGGAAGCGGTATTTCTGTATCGGAATCAACAGAGATTTCAGATTCAAATGTAATCGAAGCGGTTGGGCAGGGGTTATATAAAGAACAGGGTCCTTTTATTGGGATTAATACTAGATTGTTTTTATTAAGCGAAAGTTTTGCAGCACATCAACCAGTTCGTGAGCTTTCCTTTTTGCTTGATACGCCATTTACAACAATTAATTCGCCGGTAGTCATTCTTGACGATCAAGATTCGCCATTTTTCAAGCAGTTTAATAGCAGCACAATCACTGATAAAACGAAACTGTTAAATGACTTTGTGAAATCTTTAGAAACATACGGTATTGTTCCCAACGTTACGATGATGGATTTTCTTTTATCTAAGGAAGAGCCATTAAATGATTTTGTATTACCTGTAATCAAACATGCCAATTCTCGGATGGAATTAAATGGGGCTTTATTATTTCGTCAGAGCGAAAGCACAGGTATTAAACTTAATAATGAACAAGTTCAAAGCATAATGTTTCTCGTAGGGAACGGGAATGTTATACAGAAATTAAAGGGATTTTCATCAAAATATAATTATGGGCGGGTTGCAAGGACGGGCCACTTGGATGACAAGGATTACGCTTTTTTTATTAAGAAAATAAACAGCAAAATCATCGCACGTCAACAGTTGAGTGGACCTCCGGATATTACGATTAAGGTAAGAATGAACATTTATGCAACCGAACTTGGAGAAGAGCTTTCTGGTCTTAAGACGGAATACGTCAATGAAATGGAAAAAGCACTAAGTAATCATTTAAATGAAATGGCAATTGACGCGATAAAAAAAATACAAGAGGCGAATTCGGATGTTCTTGGCATCGGAAAGGAGTTAAAAGCATTTCAACCAGCTCTTTGGAAAACGTTGGAGTGGAGAAAGGATTATTCTCGATTGTTGATCGAGCCACATTTTGAAGTTAGGATTTTGAATACAGAGATTGAATGACAAATTGCAATTGGAGTTGATATCGTAATTTTCAAAACGAAAAAATAAATCTTCTTAAAGCTATGAATTAGGTGGGTTTAAGTTTCCTTGGGACAAATAAACCTTTCTTATTGAACGGAAGACGATAGTTCAATCTCAAAAGGGCTGCCGCGAAGCAGCCCTTCTTTCTTGCATTCTATCCACCCATCATATTTTTTCCTTAAAAGCTCTTGGACTCACCCCTGTATATTTCGTAAAGACATGAGTGAAATAGGCTGGATCCTCGATCCCTACCCCTCTGGCAACTTCGAATATTTTCAATGTTGAGTTTTTGAGCATTCTTTTTGCCATATCAATGCGGTATTTGTTAAGCGTGTCCATTAGCGCTTCACCTGTTTCTTTTTTATATAGTCGGCTTAAATAGCTGCTATTTACATGGACATATTCAGCAATGAACTGCAGATTAATTTGTTTATTGAAATGTTCACGGATACACTTGTTTACTTCCCTCACGAGGTAATTACTATGATTTCCTTGCGAACTAAGGATATGAATAGACGATTGAATGAAGCTGCTTAACATTTGGAACAGATCACGAATTGACTTGCAGTTCTGGATTTGAGCATAGGCCTTAGATTCATTGTTTACGAAAGATAAGTCTGCCCACTGAGGTTCGGCGAATAATTTGAAAGTCATGGAGCATAAGAGTAACCCGCCTGCTTTTATATGTTCAATAGGTGCATTGTTTTCTTTATAGGAGTCAAATAGCTTTGTCAATTTCAAAGAAGCTTCAACTGCGTTTTCCTGTTGGATATAGGTAATGATTTCGTCTATATAGGTATGCGTTTGTACAGATCTCAAACCGAGAGACGTTGTATCGTTTGGATGATAGAAAGAAATCGCGATATCATGATACAAACCATCGGTAAGCGCTTTCTTTGCTTCGCCAAATGCTTCGGATAGTTCAAATGGAGAGATGTGTGGAAGACTTATTCCAACATGTACGGTAAAGTTCATGAAATTGTCGACCATTTTCAAAATTTCACGACATTTATTTGGTATTAACTGCTTGTATTCGGATTCGTTCTCATTCGCAAAGGATACAATTGATACAAGTTGATTTCTACTTATGATTGAAGTGTAATGTTGGGAATCTTTGAAGGCAAGGTTTGAAAAGTGTCTGACTTGATTAACCAAACTGTCGTATTCTCTGGAAGTCGTTTCACTATGATTTTCAGCAAGGTCGTTAATTTCAAAAACCGCAATTAAATAATGATCAAGAAAGATGCCATGTTCTTTCATTTTGTTTGCAATGACCTCAGGGTGACTAATCATGTTGTCGTAAACTTCTTTGATGAATTTATCCCGAATTTCGGATAAGTGTTTCTGCTGCAAAGCGATTAATTCCTTGGCTTTTTGTACAGCTTCAGGAATCTTCTCGGTGGGGTTAATTTTCACAAGGAAGTCAACGACGTTATACTTGATTGCGGATTGTGCATACGCAAAATCGGCATAAGCGGTTAATAGAATGACTTTGGTATGAGAGTGATTTTCGTACATATATTTGGCTAGTTCAATGCCGTCCATCCCGGGCATCTTTATATCTGTTATCACAATATCTATTTGAACGGATTGCAAATACTCTTTTGCTTCCATGCCATTTGAAGCCATCACAACCAGTTCACAGTCAAGAGACTTCCAGTCTACAAAACTTTGTAGACCTTGCCTAATGACGGATTCATCATCAACAATCATCACCTTATACATCATTGTTTTCTCCCTTATCGGCAGGAATAAGAACGGCAACCTTCGTCCCTATGTTTACTTTACTCTGGATGGTAATCCCGTATTGTTCCCCATAGATTAGCTTAATTCTATGATTTGTATTATGTAATCCAATATGGTTGTGACCTTTTCTTCGGCGCTCGCTATGTACCACGTAATCTTGATTGATTTGGTCTGTTTTAAAGCCTAGACCGTCATCTTCAATCTCGAAATAAATAGAATGAGAAACTTCACTGATTGTAATGGTGATGGTGCCTTTATCCATTTTATTTTCAATACCATGGACGACTGCATTTTCGACGATAGGCTCTAGACAAAACTTAGGCACATATAAGTCCAAAAGGGCCTCGTCTTTTACTTCAATACGAAAATCCAGTTTATCTTCAAACCGCATTTTCTGTAGATACAAGTAAAAATTGACAATCTCCAATTCCTCACGAATTGTTATTTTCGTTTTACTGTCTGTATACATACTTGCTTGTAATAACTCGGTTAAAGACATAACCATTTTATAGACAGTCTCATCTTTGGAAAACCGTGCTTTATACCCTATGGTGATAAGCGTATTGAATAAAAAGTGTGGATTCATTTGCGATTGCAAAAATTTCAATTCCGTTTCTTTCAGTAAGAGCTGTTTTTCGTATACTTGTTTAAAGAGATATTTGATCTCACTTGTCATTTTGTTGAAGGTGTGACTAAGCAGATTCAACTCCAGATCAGCATACGCGGGCATTTTGGCCTCGTAGTTTCCAACCTTCACCTGATTGATGTTACGTAACAAATCCTTGATAAAGCGAGTAAATCGAAGAGATAGGAAGATAGTTGATACAAGGAATACGAGCAAGATTAGGAGTAAAAAGAGTGTGTAATTTTTCATATGATCCGACAGCTTGGCCAGAATTTGTTTCTTCGGAATACAGACAACAAAGCTTAGTCCACTCTCACTAATTTTTTTCGCTGCTACCATGTAGGTCCGATTGTCCAAAGTTAGCGTATTGATATCTGATTTATCGCTTAACTGTAAAATGGATGAGTCTACTTTATTTCCAATTAGAGTTTTATTCGAACTTGAATAAATTAAGCCTTGTTTATCGAGGAGATACACCATTGCGCCAGGAATCTCAAGTAATGCAGCATATTTATTAAAGATTTGATTTTCATCAATGCCGATAATTAAATATAACCGTTGTTCAGGATGATAAATGTTGGAGAGGTTCCTCGCATAATAAATCACGTTGTCGTTATAGAAGGCAGGAACAGGAACAATCCCCTCAATGTTCAACCCTTTCTGCTGATTATATATGTTTATATTATTTGCAGTAACGATGTTGACATCTTTTGTAGATCTGGAAGTGGAGGAGAAGGTGGATTCATTTTGAAAAATATAAACGGTTGAGATAAGTTTGCTAACCCAGGCTGTATTAAACATTAAACTATAGTTAAGTTCCTCCTCCATTTCACTTTTATTAACAAATTGACTGTAATTGTCACTCTCTCCGGAAGTATCGCCGGCAAGCCAGGTTCTAACCGATTTGGTAGAAAGCATGTGCAGGGAAGTATCTGTTATCAGTCTGAAAGAGGTTTCAATATTGTCGTTCGTTTGCCCCATAAGTTGTGACCAATTGTACTCCGCATTCTTAGTCAATTCAGAAGACATACTCCAATAAAAATATAGTCCTGAAACGGACATTGGGAAAAGCATCATAAAAACAGTAGTGACAATTATTTTATGCCGGATGGGTATTGCTTTTAAAAAAGAGAACATAATTAACCTCCCAGATTCATTGTAATCGTGAATAGATGAAAGCGCTATTTAATCAATGAAGGGAGTGTAAATTTCTATAGAAAAGTCAAAATATCACAATAAAACTTACCATATGACAGATTGGAAGCGCTTGAATATCGATATAAGTAAAAATAATGCAAGGTTATAGCTGCATTTTCTCATTAACATTCCTAATTATAGGTAATAAGATGATGAAGTAAAGTATTTTAGCTGAATAACATCTTGAAAGGGGATTCACAACGTGGGAAAGAGATATGTAAGTAAAGGAATGACAATGATTACAAGTGGTATGTTAGCGCTATCTTTGGTAGCCTGCAGCTCGGTAAAGACAATAGAAACAAAAGAGAGTCCGAGCCCGAGCCCGGCAGCCGTACAGAATACGGTAGAGCCAAAGAAGGCACCTGTGAAAATCAAATACGCGACTTATCGGGTAGGCACACATGTATCCGCAGCTGCAGAGAAGAAAATATTGGATGAGTTTAAGAAGAAATATAACGGAGAAATTGACCTGCAAATTGAAGAAATTCCAGGTGATCAAGCCTATGTTGACAAGATTAAGGTGCTTGCGGCTTCAAAAGACCTACCCGATGTTGTTGAAGGGAAAAATGGTCTTAATGATTTACTCATAAAAGGGAATTTGGCCACACCGTTAAACGAATATTTGGAAGGGGATGCTGCGTGGAAAGCGGAAGTTGGCAATGAGGCAATCAAGTCGAACTCACGAGATGGAAAAGTTTGGTCGATAGCCAACGGTGCACAGCTTATTGGATATTTCTACAATAGGGAGCTGTTCGATAAAGCAGGAGTGAAGCCAGCAGCTACGTGGGATGAATTTCTTGCCAATCTCGAAAAAATTAAAACATCGACTGGCATTGCCCCGTTAGCTATGATGACAGGCGAAAATGCATGGACAACCAATCTACTCCTGGGGGCAATTGTAGGGACAAGTGGAGACGCAGGAAATAAGTTCATGAATACCCCTTTTCCAAAAAACTTTGAAACACCTGAATTCATTGAAGGATTGAAGAAGATTCAAACCATCCTTCAAAAATATACGACAAAGGATGCACTTGGTGCTGGTTATGCCAATGCGGCCAACAATTTCTTGCAAGGCAAGGCGGCTATTATTGCAAATGGTCCATGGATGATCAGTGACTTCAGTGATAAAACCAAAGCACTTGAAGGCTTTGATAAAAAGGTTGGCGTAGCGATGTACCCCAATTCCGGCATGTTTTCATCCTATGAGGTCGGTTATATGTTAACGGCTAAAGATAAGGAAACAAAAGATGCAGCGATCAAATTGTTGAAGTTTTTAACAGATGCTCATGCGCAGCAGATTAATCTTGAGCTCAGCAGCACAATGCCGTTGACTGTAAATGTAAAACCTAGTGATGAGTTTAAGCAAAAGAATCCGCTTTTTATGGCAAATGTTGAACTCGGAGGTCAGGCTAAAAACAAATTCGCCAACCTAGACTCACTAAACTTTGCCAATGTAACGGAAGCTTGGAAAACGTTATACCCTGAACTTAACTTTAATAAGGCTACAGCTGAGGAAATAGCTAAGAAGCTAAGTACCACAGGAGAGAAAAACAAATAGTACATACCGGATAAAACAATGGATGTGACTCCTCTCAGCTAATTCGTTTAGGGGAGTCGGATCAAGTAACTAAGGAGTCACATGATGGCAAAAAATAAGGTGTATATTTCGTTGTTCCTCTTACCAACTCTAGTCTTGTTTACTGTGGTTTTTGCCGCATCGTGTGTAGTTCTGTTGGGCACCTCTTTTACAGAATGGCGAATAGGTACCAAAGTGTCTTTTATTGGGATACACAACTATGCGGACATGTTCTTGGACTCGGATTTCTGGAAAAGCGTATGGAATACGATCCTATGGATGCTGCTCCAATCGACAGTCCATATTCTGATTGGTGTCAGTTTCGCTCTTATTCTTTTGAAGAAGGAGTTCTATTGGAAATTCGCGAGAACCGTGTATATGCTGCCCAATATTATTTCCGGTGCCGCGATAGGCATGCTTTTTTTAAGTATACTTAATCCTGAAATCGGAGCTGTGAACCATATCATTAGGCTTTTCGGTTTTGAGGGTTTTTCACAAAACTGGTTTATGGATTATAACTCTGCTTTTTTCTCAGTCACGATGACTTGGCTTCCTTATGCAGCTGTTGTTACGATTCTAGTACTAGCTGAAATTGCAGCTATTTCTGAAAGTGTATTTGAATCGGCGAGAATCGATGGGGCCAGTGAACTCAAAATCAATTTATATATTGTACTCCCCATGCTGAGGAATATTATTGGAACTTGCATTCTTTTGGCAGGAACCAGCATTCTGCAGAAGTTTGACATTATTATGATGACGACAGGCGGAGGCCCAGGAAACGAAACAATGAACTTGCCTATGTATATATATAAAACAGCGCTTATTGACAATAACTTTGGCTATGCGAATGCAATCGGGGTTTTTGCGATTTTGCTTGGCATCGTGTTTGTCATGACAACGAAAGCTGTGTTTAAAATCGGAGACGCCTTGGAATAAGTAGGATGGTGGAGATGAACATAATGAAATACTTAGTATTATTAACTAAATATATGTTTGTAGGCTTAATTATTGTTTTATCTGTTGCGCCATTCTTGTGGGTGTTTCTATCCTCATTTAAAAGCAATCTAGAAATCATGGTTTCCTCCTTAAGTTTAGCGAGTCATTTCGATTTAAGTAATTACGAGAAGGCGTTTAAGATTGCTCCTTTAGCTAGATTTTATCTGAATAGTGTCATTGTTGCGGTAGGTGGTACCTTATTAAATCTGTTTATTCTTGGATTGTCATCTTATGTCATTGCACGATTCAATTTCAAAGGGAAAAATATCATAATTGGCCTACTGTCTTTATCTTTATTAATACCTGGTGCTGCGCTGTTGCAGCCTCTGTATCTTACTGTGAAGACATTAGGCTTGTATGATAATCTATTTGGATTAATTCTTGTGTATGCTGGTTTCGGACTGCCAACATCCTTATTCATTCTTTCAAGTTTTTTTCTCACCATTCCTAAGTCATTGGAAGAGTCCGCCTATTTGGATGGTGCCGGCTTCATAAAGACCTTTTATCGAGTCATTTTACCTCTTTCAAAACCGGGCTTCTCAACGGCAGCCGTGTTACAGTTTTTATTATGTTGGAATGAATTTCAATTTGCACTTACACTAACTACTGGTAGTAACAGCAGAACACTGCCTTTGGCGTTATATTATTTTAAAAGTCAGTTCGGAAGTGATTACGGCGTTATGTTCGCAGCTACAATTATCGTTGTCATTCCTAGCATTATTGTGTACATCATTATGCAGGAACAAGTGGTCTCCGGTTTGACAGCGGGTGCAGTTAAAGGATAGTTTGTAAGCGCACACAAGATTGGGGATTATGTCAATGGGGAACTATCAGAAAAGTAATGGAGGTCGTATATCATGTTTAAGATGAGATTTAAAAAATTCACATCGGCATTATTGATAAGCTGTATGGTTCTAGCAACAACGGGCCAAGCCAATCTCGCATTTGCAGAAGATTTCAATGCAAATTCTTCTGCACTTGATGTCATAGAAAGCCAAGTAAGTGGGGAATATGCCCTTAATCTATCACAACTTGGTAATGTTGACTGGTTGCATCTAAAAGGAAACGGCGTCAATAATATGACCCAAATTAAAAAAGTAAACTCAACTGTGGTTACATTTAGTGTATATGGTGATAATACGACAGGTTTTGAGGGCAAGATGGATAGAGGATCTGATGCCAATTATTTATCGTATACCTGGGATAACGGAATGACGGGATATGAGACAGGCAATAAGGATACAGGGTTTGGGGTGTTTTTCCCTAATAACAGGACCCCTGGAACCTATGACAATGTTGGTTGGAATTTTACGGTAGCGCCGCAGCCTCAGGAATCGACCATTGTGTTTGGCATTGGCATGTGGCAAGCGAAAGTAGATGTGAAAATCTATGCAGATAATACGCTTGTTGAGACGAAGAAAATTAGTGCAGGCGGAACATCACAGGTGTACAAGTATCAGATCAAGGTACCCGCGAATGTACAGTTAAAAGTAGAAGGTCTCCAAACAGAGACGATTAGTCAATGGGGGAACATGTCTTTTTCCGGATTGGCTGTCAGCAGCGTGGAGATTGCGGATAAGCTTAATTTACACAACGAGTATAACAATGTGAAAGATTGGACTCAAAAGTTATATACAGATGCATCATGGCAAGTGTTTGCCGCAGCTAGAGATAACGCAAATAGCATTTTAGAGAAAGCAGACGCTTCACAAACAGAAATTAACAATGCGTTAAATACGCTTTTAGCAGCAAAAACAGCGCTCACCAAAAAAGAAACGAATATAATGATCGATTTTACAGGGACTGAAAAAAATGAGTATGCCTTTGGCGATGAGGTTGATCAACAAGCCAGGTATCAAACATTTACAGTTAATGAAGGCTATGAAATGGCGTATGTTCAATTTGTTATTAAACAAATGGCAAGCGATGCGAATGATTTGGTTGTAAAACTTTATCATACAAATAGTAGTGGGTTGCCGATTGGTTCGCCGCTTAAAGAAGTCACTCTCAGTAAAGATAGTGTGATAGACGGTGGTTTAACAACGGTTAATTTCAATTACAATCTCGTGAATAATACACGTTATGCCATTGTTTTATCACAAACAAATCTTGTTTCAGGAAAATACCGCTGGGTTGTCATGGATAAGAATGAGGAATCAAGATCAGAGTACTTTGGCAAGACCGTTTCAGGGAATTTCATATCAGAGGCTCAATTAGGTACAGGAATTTTGAGGATTATTAAGAAGACAACTGTAAATCGAAATACCTTGCAAACGTTCATACAGGAAATTAGTAAGTACAATAGTAAGCTTTATACGGTACAGTCTTGGTCCGCATTGAAAACCGAGTTGTCTAACGCCAATGCATGGTTGAACAATTTTGATACTACGCAAGTTGAACTTGACGGTGCACAAAATCATTTGCAGATGGCCTTTGATAACCTGGTTTTAAACAGGGATTTAACGAACTTTGTTAGCCAAATCGATGCAATTAGTCGCGCAGTTGTAAAAGGCTACACAGATAATTCGGTGAATGCTTTATACCGTGCCATTATAGCAGCGAAGGCATTAAGCAATGACGCCTCAGAAAGTGAAAAAATAAAAGCGCTTTCCTTGGTGCTAAACGCAATTGATGCTTTACAAGTTTCCGGAAAATATCAATATGAAACGCATGCAAACATGACAGCAGCCTTTGGTTTTGAATCAGATAAGAATGCTTCTATTGCGTTCTTGGACGGTTCGTATCAAATTGGCGGGAATCGTCCGATGCAGCATGGACCCATTGCACCCAAACAAATGATTACATTTGGCGTGACGGATACGAGCAATATTAACTGGTTTTTAAATGAAGGATATTTACCAGCCTATATAAGTGAATTTACAAAAGATGATGTGCAATACAGGATTGAGAATTTTGCCAATAAACATACGGTAGATAACAAAGATTATGTCATCGACTATTCTCGCATTACAGCAACGAATGTTTCGAGCGATACTAGACTTTTACCAGTCGTATCATCCAACTTGATTCCATTGAATGATGATGCGAAGTATGTGTATGTTGTAGACCCTGGTGAGTCCGTTGTCAGAGATTATGCCATTGAAGCGGATAAATATGACTATTTTAATGAGAGTGTAACGAATTTCACTTCATTAACAATGGAACAAGTAATTGGTCAAGGTTCCTTTGACGCTAATTACAGTGAAATGAGTACATATTGGAAAACAAGACTTTCTGATTTGGTGGATCTTGATTTACCGAACAAGGAACTTGCTCAAGCATTTAAAGCTGGTTATATCGATACCATGATTATCAAAGATGGCAATTTTCTACACGTTGGGGAGAATGGATACGCAAGATTATTTTCTCACGATACGATTGGCATTTTAGTCCAATTGATACAAAGTGGAGATTTTCAACATGCCAAAGATTACTTGAAAAGCGTTCCTTTGACTGGCGGAATCAATATAGAAACAGGTGTAACCGACGTAGACCTATATTGGGATGCCAATTGGAAACTGCCATGGGCATATGCTGTTTATTTGAGTAAAACGGGCGATACATCGATCTTTAAAGAAGCCATGACTGCCGCAGATGGGACGGTAGGTACCGTATTTGAAAAGAGAATCAAATATGGTGCGAAGAGAATTGAAGCCGATCGTGTCAATGGTATCATGAAAAATACGCTTGCGATTGATTCTGATGGCAATTGGACGATTGATAATTATTCGGCATTAACAGGATTGACAGCCTATGAATATATAGCACGTGAATTATATAGAATGGAGCACGACGAATATTATTTAAATGAAGCAGAATGGGCTAAGGCTCAATATGAAGATCTTTTAGCAAAATTCACAACAAGGCTGCAACAAACGATAACAGAAAAAAGACTGAATTATATTCCTGCATCTGTCGTACAAAGTAATGATGAAAACCGTATGCATGATTCCAGGGATGCGAACTGGGCCTCGATGTTCTTATTCGGTTTATGGCAGTGGGATGGATACTTATATGGAGCTAATCAACCCGAAGACAATATCAATTTAACTATGTTGGATGATACGTATTCATATGGAATAAACAGACGTGTTAATGAAAAAACAACGGATTCTCCATACAACTTTGGTGGCTATCCACATGGATTCTATTCAAGTGCTTACAATGCTGGTTACGGAAGTGCAGCGCTGCGTGGTGAGAAGTATAGAGATATGGGAATTAAGGCCTACGAATTCATGATTGAAAATTCAATGAGCGGGCCATTCAGTTGGTGGGAAGGTATTGCTTACCCGGAATCTAACAGTCCATGGGCGAAGACAAATGATAACCTGAATGTTCATAATACCCCAGGCGGCGGTGGATCAGCTCCACATATGTGGGGGCAATCCGTCAACTCCAAAGTATTGGTTGATTCCCTGATCGCGGAAAGAATTTATGACCAAAACAAGAAATATGATATCATCGTGGGTCGCGGCATTCCGAATGAGTGGGTTGTTGATGCTGCGAAAAATTCAAATGTTGTTGCAAATGTGCAGAACTACCCTGCACTACAAGGAGGCAGAGTGGGGTATACTGTCGTCAGAGATGAAAACAAACTTGTTTTTACATTTAATACGAAGAAGCTGGATCAAGCAAAGATTGATGCAAGCGGGGCTAATTTCAGCGTTCAATTACCAATTATGGTGAACAATATGTTAGATGCATCGGCTGGAGTCATTAATCATGAGAAAGGTATTGTTACCGTTCCAGTAAGTACTAAGAATTTGACGATCTATTTAACAGATTTGAGTAATAATGCTGCGCTGGCTGATTTGACGGTTGATCAAGGTACGCTGTCACCCGCATTTTCGTCATCGACAATGAACTATACAGTAAGTATTCCCAACACAACTTCAAGTGTTAATTTCAATTTGACCAAAGCTGAGCCCAATGAAACACTTTCTGTTTCAGGTGCTGTAAAAACTTCTGAATCGGGTCATGTTTATTCGTATCGTTCATCCGATTTAGCAGTAGGAACCAACTCCCTTCATATTGTGGTAACTGCGGGGGATGGGAAGGCAACTAGCACCTACAATATCACAGTGAACAGAGCTCAACCGGAGACACCGGCACATACATCGGACCCGGATTCACCTTCCCAACCGACTCCAGATAACAACAAGGTTACGTCTACAGATGGTAAACTAACCGTTCCTCTAGGTAAAATAGGTGAGGTTAGTTTTGGAGGAGATGCCATCACAGTCACGATTCCAAAAGATGCATCGGATAAAGAATTAAAAGTAACGATAGACAAAGTAGTGGACACTGAAAACATTTTAAAGAATAAAGAGGTTCTGGCGAGTCAAGTGTATGAGATTTCGAAAAACTTTTCGGAGAATTTTAGTAAAGCAGTAACACTAACCTTTGCATTTGATCCCAAAAGTGTTAAGAGTAATCAAAAGGCAGCTGTATTTTATTATGACGAGATGAACAAACTGTGGGTGGAAGTTCCAGGTGGCAAAGTTAACGGGAATTTCATTTCCGTGGAAGTCAATCACTTTACGAAGTATGCTGTTCTGGCCGTAGACAATAAAGATGTAACAACAGAGGATCCTTCGACAGGCACTGTTAAATTAAGTGACATCACTGGACACTGGGCTGAGTTAAGTATTAAGCAAGCGGTGAGCCATCGAATCGTAAGTGGTTATTCAGACGGAACGTTTAAGCCGGATCTTGCTGTGACTCGTGCAGAGTTTGCGGTCATGCTGATAAATACGCTTAAACGGCAAGGAAAAGGTGCTCCGCTGTCGTTCACAGATACAGCTAAGATTGGAATCTGGGCGCAGAAAGAGGTAGCGCAAGCGGTACAGGCTGGTATTATTAGTGGCTATGAGGACGGCTCTTTCCGTCCTGATGCGGAAATTACACGCCCTGAAATGGCATCCATGATTGCGAAAGCCTTAAGTTTAACTATCGATCTGAATACGACAACGAACTTCGCAGATGACCAAGAGATTCCACAGTGGGCCAAAGGTGCAGTGGCAGCAATAAAGCAACTTGGCATTATCGAAGGTAAGGGAGAGAACGAATTCGCTCCTGCTGCCAATACAACAAGAGCAGAAGCGGTTACGGTTCTTTTGAAAATGTCGTTCAAAAAGTAAAAAGAGAAATCAATATGGATGAGGACCGGGACTCCGTTGGAGTTCCGGTTTTTGATGTATAATGAATAGGAGCAGGGTATTAGATCTAAGTACAAGAAAGTATTGACAAAATAATGAGAACGCTTTATTATTCGGGTATACAATTTAAATCGATTTAAAAGATAAAAGGGGTAACTAGTGAAAAATTTTACAGTAACAATAAAAGACGTTGCTAGTCTCGCCAATGTTTCAACGGCGACCGTATCTTTAGCTCTCTCCGGAGACCCAAGGGTAAATGTGAAAACGAAAAAATTGGTAGAAGAAGCAGCTTTGAAGCTGAATTATATTCCGAACGAGATTGGCCGCAGTCTCAGAGCTAAGAAAACGGAAACCATCTCATTTATCATCCCTAATACCTCTCATCATGTGTTCACTCATCCTTACTTTGCTCAGCTGCTAGAAGGAATTAACGAAGTGCTCGATAATCATAATTATAATTTGATGCTATCGACAAGCCCATCGGAAAAAGATGAGTCTGCCGCTTACAACAAAATATTGAAAAATCGCCGCACAGATGGGATCATACTTTCATCCGCTTCCATACATGATAGAAACATTCTAAGAATGGTCGAATCAGGCTTCCCTGTTGTATATTTGGGGAAATGGCACCATGACAATGTGCTAACGGTCGAAAGAGATGATATAGGGGGTGCTTATACAGCTACAGAGCATCTAATACGGATTGGCCGAAGGAGAATTGTACATATTACAGGTCCATTAGACCATCAAGAAGGCATTGATCGGTTAGAAGGGTACAAGAAAGCTCTCTTGGATAATAAAATCCACTACGATGAAGCTTTAATCATTGAGAAGGACTTCTCTAGAGAGTCCGGTTACGAAGCTGCAGCGGAATTAATGCGTAAACAAATCGATTATGATGCAGTGTTCGCAGGAAATGATCTTATGGCAATCGGTGCATTGAAATTTTATAAAGAAAACAAGATTTCGGTTCCAGGTGATGTATCCGTTGTAGGCTTTGATGATATTGAGATGGCAACAGTTGTCAGTCCCATGCTAACGACGATTCATCAGCCCATGCGAGAGATTGGTTATAAGGCTGCGGAGAAATTAATCGCCTTCTTAAATAACCAAGAAGTAAAGGAAAAAAGAACAATTATGTCTACACATCTAATCATTCGCGAATCATGCGGTGCAGATATGCCATAAGCGTTTTTTTTAAGATAAATTTAAATCGATTTAAATTTGAAAGGAAGTGATATAGATGTAACGTGAAATGGCTGTCCGAGGTGTCAATAACAGGGGTCTCTTGCATTTAACCAAAAGGAGGAATAATATGAGCAACCTTTTAAAGAAAAAATCATGGATGATTTCGTTCGTATCTGTTTTAACTTTGTCCGTTGTTCTGACAGCATGTGGAGGAAGTAAAGAAGCTTCTGGACAAAAAGTAACGTTAACTTATTGGAATGGATTCACGGGCCCGGATCGTCCGGCCTATGAGGAGCTAGTCAAACAATTTAATGATAAACACCCCAATATTCAAATTACGATGGACATTTCTCCATGGGATGCACTCCTTGCCAAATTACCTACATCACTTGCTTCGGGGCAAGGTCCTGATATCGCCTCTTTCGATTCATCGCTAATCCCGCAATATGCTAAAGGCAACTTAATTCTTCCGGTAGATGATATTTATGAGAAGGGGATCGACCAAAAGGTCATGGCGAAGAGTTTAGTTGATGCAATGAAATATAATGACAAGTTATACGCAGTGCCGGCCAATACAGCAACGTTATTAATGTACTATAACAAGGACCTATTCAAAGCTGCAGGGATTGCCGCTCCTCCCACGACGTGGGCCGAATGGCAGGATGCTATTCTTAAAACAACAAAAACGAACGGCACTGATAAACAATATGGGCTGGTGCTCGCTGACCATGCAACAATTCCGATGTGGCCAATTCTCATTTGGGGTAATGGCGGAGATATTCTTTCAACTGATCGCAAGAAATCCATGTTAAACGACAGCAAAACTGTGGAAGCGCTTAAAATATGGGCTGACCTAGTCGCAAACAAGGGGATTTCCCCTGTTAATCTCACGGGTGGAGATGCTGATAAAATCTTCGCATCGGGCAAAGCAGCCATGGAAATTAATGGTCCTTGGATGGCTGGTGGATTAAACGGCGTGAACTATGGCGTTGCACCAGTTCCGGCTGGCCCTGCAGGCAAGGCTACGCTTGCGAATGCAGTTGCCATGGTTATTGGGAAAAACTCTAAGCACAAAAATGAGGTTTATGAGTTCATGAAGTTCTGGAACAGTGCGGATGCACAAGCTTATCTATCTTCAAAAAGCGGATTCCCACCAACGAGAACAGATTTAAATGATAATGCGCAGGTAAAATCGAATCCGCTCATTCCTCAATTTGCAGCGGTCGCAAATGATTCTAAATTTTACCTAGCTGGCTTAGAACAGTTTAGCAAAATTGACAGCGATATCTTTACGCCGGCTATTCAAGCGATTACCAACAATAAAGGTACCGTAGAAGCTACAATGGCAGATGCAAGCAAGAAATTGGATGCCCTTTTATCAGGCAAATAGTTCATAGCAGTGTGAAAAAGCACCCTACGGACTGGGGGTGAAAACACCAGTTTGACAGGGTGCTTCACATGCCGCTTATGTTTAAGAGTAACCCGGTTAAGGAGGTAGTTATGACAAGCACGCGCACTAACAGAAAGCCTTTGATCAAACAAAGCCGGGCAGCCTTTTTCTTTTTATTGCCAACTGGGCTGATATTATCGTTATTTGTATTTTGGCCTATTATAAATTCGTTCTGGTTGAGCCTTCATCAATGGAGTCTGCTGGAACCTGACCGCCCATTTATTGGATTAAGTAATTATATGAAATTGATGCAGGATGAACGGTTCTGGAACTCAGTGAGAAATACCGCTTATTTTACAGTTGGATCTGTACCTCTGGGCATTATTTGTTCGCTGCTGCTCGCTCTATTGTGCAATTTAACGCTTAAAGGTATGAGTTTCTTTAAAGCGATTTATTTCCTGCCCGTGATCTCTTCGTTTGCTGTGCTTTCGATTATTTGGTCTTTTTTGATGGATCCGGATATAGGCTTACTCTCTTATTATTTACATCTCATTGGCTTTTCCGTGACCGGTTGGCTGCGGGATACGACATGGGCGATGCCCATTGTTATTCTAATTGCTATTTGGAAAAATGTCGGATTCAATATGGTCATTTTCATGGCAGGCTTGCAAGGGATTTCTGTTTCCTTGTATGAAGCTGCAAAAATTGACGGCGCTAACACGTTCCAAAAATTTTGGCATATTACATTGCCGTCCTTAAGGCATACTACGCTGTTTGTGATCATTATCTCGCTCATTGCCTCATTCCAAGTATTTGATCAGGTCTTTGTTATGACGCACGGAGGTCCCTTGTTCAGTACGGAAACCATCGTTTATTACATTTACCATCAAGGCTTTGAATTGCTCGATATGGGATATGCCTCATCAGCGGCTTGGATCTTGTTTATTTTTGTATTTTTAATTACATTAACTCAACTTAAGTTGTTTAACTACAATGAAACGGATTAGGGGGTATTGGATATGAAGGTAACTTTAACCCGCAATTTCCAGTATCTTATGCTTATTGCGGCAGCAATCGTCATCGCTTTTCCTTTCGTATGGATGGTGCTAACATCCTTTAAACCAGAGAACGAAATTGTGCATTTTCCACCTACTTTGCTTCCATCCAAAATGATCTTAGACTCCTATACCCATGTATGGAGCAGGATTCCTTTTCTGGTGTTTTTCAAAAATAGCGTTATTTTCTCGTTCAGTGTTACCTTGATCTCTCTCCTGTTTGACTCCATGGCCGGTTATGCGTTTGCCAGACTTTCGTTTAGAGGAAGAAATAAGTTATTCCTTCTTGTGCTGGTTGCATTGATGATTCCCGTCCAGGTAACAATTATTCCGTTGTTTATCATGCTTAGCCATTTTGGTTGGCTCAATACGTTTGTGGGTTTAATTGTCCCACGTGCAACGAATGCATTCGGCATTTTTATGTTAAGACAGTTTCTTGTAGGTTTGCCCAAAGAGTTGGATGAAGCAGCGAGAATAGACGGATGCTCTGAATTTAGACTATATTGGCAAATCATATTACCTCTTGCTAAGCCCGCTATCGCGAGTTTGGCGCTGTTCCACTTAATGTACAACTGGAATGATTTATTGTGGCCATTAATTATTACAAGTACCGAGGACATGAGAACGCTGCCTGCTGGACTTGCATTATTTATGGGGCAGCATGTTGTTGAGTATGGCATTCTAACTGCTGGGGCAGCGATTGCTACTGCACCGCTTGTTATTGCCTTTTTATTTGCACAAAAGTATTTCATTCAAGGTGTTGCATTTACCGGCATGAAAGAATAGAGAAAAGATCTGACGGAAAAGGAGAGAACGACTGTATGGGCAAATTACATCCTTGGGTTTGGGCTGTAGGAATCGAAAATACTTTCATCGGTCAAACGGCCAGAGGCGAAAGGGTTCTAGATGAATTCGAAATTACGCAGCATTATCAATTCTGGGAAGAGGACTTGGATCGAGTGAGGGCATCGGGAGCTACCATGATTCGTTATGGTGTTCCCTGGTATCGGATTGAAACGAGCAAGGGTGTATTCGATTGGTCATGGACAGATAAGGTGATGGCTTACTTCGATCGGCATCGAGAATTAGTGCCCATCATTGACTTGATGCATTATGGTACACCGCTATGGCTTAAGAATGAATTCATGAATGCGGAGTACCCGCAATTAGTTGCTAGATATGCTAAGGCATTTGCGGAAAGGTACAAAGGAATAACTTCTTACTACACACCACTAAATGAGCCATTCGTTAATGCGGAATGGTGTGGATGGAGTGGGACTTGGCCGCCATATCTAACAGGTTTGCTGGGTTTTGGTTTACTTATGAATCAATTATGTAAGGGAATCATCCTAACGGTTCAGCATCTAAAGCAAGTCGACCCAGATGCGGTGATGGTGCATGTGGAGGCTTCAAAGAAGTATATAGCCGCAGATGAATCTTATATCGAAGAAACCCATTTATGGAATGAAATTCGGTTTATCATGTGGGAGCTTATACAGGGTCGCATTCAGCAGGGACATCCTTTATATACGTGGGTATTGGATCACCATTTTAGCCATCATGATTTAGAATGGTATGCAGAGAATCGGATTGATCTAGATATTGTCGGAGTCAATTATTATCCGCAATTTTCCTTGAATGTGATTGGCAAAGAGACGGCCGAGCAAGGACAAATCCCACGTGCGGTGATGGGTTCAGCTAAGGATATGATCGATATTGCCAGAGATCTGTATCAGCGATACAAGAAGCCCATTTTCATTACGGAAACCAGCTATAATGGCAGCGTAGAACAACGTGTTTCTTGGTTGGAGGAACTCATTCGTGCAAGCTGGAAGATGAATGAGGAGGGAATTGAGCTTTATGGCGTAACGTGGTTTCCTTTTCTGGATATGGTGGATTGGCCTTATCGGACGAATGGGTTATCGTTTCAAGAGAATCTGGCTACCTTCGGTTTATACAGTTTGGAGGAGAAGCCTGACGGAACGATTCATAGAGTTAAAAATGCGGCAGGCGAAAGATTCGAGGAAGAATTGAGAAAGAAGTCAGTCTTCATTTAGCCAGATAAAACGATCCTGCCAAGCCAAAAAAACGAAACAGCAGCAGTCATGGACGAGTAAAAAGTCCGAGTCTGCTGCTGTTTTAATGAACAATTGTGCACAATTATCTCAATGAACTAGACGGACAGAATGACGAAAGGATCGCGCCGCCTTCAATTTAAAGGACTTTGAAATAGTGACCCTGTTCAAGGTCCGAGATCAGTGAAGCGTGCTCAGGCCGCCAGCCCAAGCGCTCCTGAGTCCGTGCACTTGAAGTCGGATTGTCGACAGATGCGGCGAAGGAAATCCAGCCGAAGTGATCAGCTGCTTCTTCATGGGAAATACTGACCACCGGCAGGTTCAGGTGGCGACCGATGACGTCAGCGATATCACGGAGTGGCACACCTTCATCGCCGACCGCGTGCAGCCGTGAGCCAGCCGGTGCGTTTTCCACCGCCATACGGAAGAGGCGCGCCGCATCGAGGCGATGCACGGCCGGCCACCTGTTGGATCCGTCGCCAATGTAGGCGGAGACACCTTTGGTGCGGGCGATGTCGATCAGAGTCGGGATGAAGCCATAATCGCTCGGACCGTGCACGGATGGTGAAAGACGGACGATTGATGATCGAACCCCGCGCTTAACCATTACCATCGCCGCCTCTTCGGAGCGCCGGTGCGCAGTTGGCATAGGCGCGTCCTCTTCCGTACTAAGGCGTCCTGGTGTGAGCGTAAGCGTCCCGGAGGTGACCACGAAAGGTTTGCCGGAACCCTCAAGTGCTTCTCCGATCGCCTCGATCGCCAGCTTGTCGGTCTCGGCGGCGGCCGCAAAGTTCGAGAAGTCGTGTATGAAGGCCAGATGAATGACGCCGTCCGCTGCAGCTGCGCCGCTGCGCAGACTGTCGAGATCGTCGAGGGTGCCGTGATGCACGTCCGCTCCCGCCGCTGTCAATGCTGCAGCAGATTTGTCTGAACGGGCAAGACCTACAACCTGATGCCCTGCATCGATAAGTTCGCGGACGACGGCGGAACCGATGAAGCCCGTAGCTCCTGTAACAAAAATTCGCATAATGAAGTCCTCCTAAAAATGAATATGATTGCTTACAGGTGTAATGATAAAGTATAGAGTGCACTCGATAGCAATACCATTCGGATCGATGGTATAATAAAGATTATGGAAAACAATTTCTCAAGCAAACAGGTGTCTGAAAAGACGGGATTAAGCATCCATACCTTACGATACTATGAGCAAATCGGATTAATTGACGGCATAGAACGGGACGTAAATGGATATCGCAAGTATTCACAATCCGATATCGTATGGTTTCAGGTGTTAAGTTACTTTCGAGCGATGGGGATGCCCATTCGGGAGATGCAGGAGTTTTTCGCCTTGAACGATAGTCAAGTCTCCCCGATAACAGCTCGACGAGAATTCATGGAAACGTATCGCATTAAGGTTATTGATCAAATGAAGGAACTTGAAAATACACTGGAGAAAGTCGATGAAAAAATCATTTTTTTCAAAAATCTAGAGGAATCAGATAAGCTGCAAAAGAATCCAATGAAGGAGATCTGAGCTAGTCGACACGTTTGAGGAGCAAGTCCAAACAAATGACAAAGGAGTTGCCGCTACAGCTACCCATCATTCATTTTAGAATGATGGTTTTTTTGAATATTGGAAACAAGAACCTGATAACATTCCTGACGTAGTCACATTACTGCCGAGTAGCAGGCTCTTCGCCCACGAAAGGGTAGATTACTTTAGTTACAACATTGACCTTCGGGAAAATACAAGCTCTACTGCGATGCCCAACTGATACATTCTTATCTAATCAAAACTTTACCTATACCCTTGGCAAGGCAGCATGTTACCATATTACTGTTGTCCGAAAATTTACCAGTACCGGGGGTATTTTAATATATGAGCATCAACTTAGAAGATTGGATTCATGAAGCCGACTTGGTGAGCATGCAGAAGGCAATGTCTTCGGGTGAATGTACATCCGAAGCTCTCGTGCTTGCATATATCGAACGCATTCATAGGTATAATCCTCTGATCAATGCCTTATTAGAGATCAATCCAGATGCGCTTGAAATAGCAAGGAATCTTGACCTTGAGCGAAATACAACAGGTAGTAGGGGGCCGCTGCACGGAATTCCAATCCTGCTCAAGGATAACATCGATACGTACGACCGGATGCATACGAGCGCTGGTTCAATCGCATTGGCTGAGTCGTTTGCTCCTGAAGATGCGTTCGTGGCCGCAAAGCTCCGGGCTGCTGGCGCTGTTCTTCTAGGTAAGGCCAATATGACCGAGTGGTCGAATTTTATGTCCAATCGTATGCCAGCTGGATACAGTTCCAGAGGAGGATATGTGTTGAATCCATATGGACCTGGCAAGCTCTTCGTCAGCGGATCAAGTTCAGGATCGGCTGCAGCCGTAGCGGCGAACCTGACAGCAGCAGCGATCGGAACAGAAACCGCAGGTTCGATTATTGGGCCGGCCAGCCAACACTTTCTCGTCGGAATAAAACCTACTGTAGGGCTTGCGAGCCGCAGCGGCATTATCCCGATTTCTATAAGTCAGGATACGCCAGGACCGATTTCAAAGACAGTCACTGATGCAGCGATTCTACTTGGGGCACTCGTCGGGATTGACGAAAACGATAAGGCAACTTGGACTAGCCCGCATCGTACTTTTCATGACTACACATCGTATCTCGACCGAGACTTTCTGCGTAAAACTCGCATTGGGATTCCCAGACATTACTATCGGTCGTTGGATGAAGAAAGACTCTCCATCATGGAATCCGCCATTAATGTTCTGCGTGAGCAAGGTGCTACAGTTATCGATACTGTGAACCTCCATTTGGAACAGCATCCATGGAACAATGATGTTATCTGCTACGAATTCAAAACAGGCCTGAATCGCTATTTATCAAAGTTGAACTCGGATATGCCCGTGCATTCTCTTCAAGATCTGATAGCTTATAATCAGAAACACGCTGCATCCGCATTGAAGTTTGGCCAAGATAATCTGATTCGCTCGGAACAAAATGCGCTAAACGAGACAACATATCAACTTAAACGACAAGAATATAACCATCCGGCTGTAACGCGAGGGATTGACTATGTACTCGATCAACACGGCTTAGATGCTTTAATGTTACCCGGTGACGTTGATGGCATGTACATTGCTGCCCGGTTAGGGTATCCCCTTATTACGGTGCCCGCCGGTTATTCAGCAAAAGGAACAATTGATGCTGATGGCGATTTGACGCAGGGTCCATTTGGTGTTGTCTTTTCCGGGAGGGCTTTCAGTGAGCCCACGCTAATCAGCATCGCCTATAGTTTTGAGCAGGCAACACTATTCCGTCGTCCACCAGAAATGGGCTAAGCTAACGAGGAACGATAGTTGAACATTCAACAAGAACAAGGCTGCCGGCAATGTGCGACAGCCTTTCGTTCACCTAACGGGAGTTTAGCGTCAGATAGAAACATCTAATATAATGTGCTTATCCACTTGAATGGAGGGTCTAACCTTGGGCATTAGGAATTATCTGATTGGAGGCGTTTCCGGCGCTGGTAAAACTACGGTCTGCAACGAATTGCAGCGGCGCGGCTACCATGCCATTCATGGTGATCGTGAATTGGCTTATCAAGGCGATCCGGAAACTGGTACCCCAACGGTTGTCTTTAAACCCGAACACCACATTTGGCATGTAGATAAAGTAAAAGCTTTGGTCGCCAATCAGGATGAGGAGGTAACATTCTTCTGCGGTGGTTCGCGGAATTTCCCCAAATTCATCGATCTCTTCAACGACGTGTTTGTCCTTGAAGTCGACTTGGAAACCAGTCTCCGGCGGATTGATGAGCGAGTAGCATTGGACCCAACTGATTGGGGTGGTAGACCAGAGGAACGGGAAATCAGTGCACGAATTTATCAAACGAAAGAAGGTGTTCCCAAAAACGGAATTATAATCGACGCCACCGCACCGATCGCGCACGTCGTTGACGAAATCCTCCATCAAATCGAAGCAAATGAACGCCAATGACAGTAACTTATGGTCACTCACGGACAGCACCTGGATGCGACCACTGCGCTGACGGAGAACGTTTGTTGAATACTCATATAGCGGCAGCTGGTCACCCGATCGGCTGCCGTTGTCTATTGAAGTAACGGGCAGGATTGCTTAATCACTTCGCGAATACTTCAATGTACGAACACCGAAAAAGTGAAAGATAAAACGCCAATGAATAGGGTGATTACTATCAGGTCTGTTTTTGTTTTATTAGATTTAGATAGTCGAGATTCTATAATTAACACTATAAATTCAATGTGTATTAATTATAAGGACTTACAATGGATTTATAAGAATCACCAAGACTCTTTATTATATATCGAGTTCAACGAGAAGAAGAGCTTTTTAAACGAAATAGAGGATACCGACGAGAATGCATTCTTGTTAGAAAGAATAAAATCAGATGTAGTACTTCAAATCGACATCTCTGGAAGACATCCAGGTGACAAGGAAGTTTTGCAAATTGTAAAAGAACTTTTATCCAAATTTAATGGGTATGCAATGGATGATTACAGTGATCATTTATGGACACTTGAAGAGATTCAAAATGGAACTAAATATCGTGAATTGAAATTTTTTGACTATATAGGATGGTATGAGAGAAATCATAATAAATAAGAAATTAATAGAGATTGTTCAGAATATTCGTGGCATCGTATAACGGCGGACTTTTCATTACACTAACGAAGAACTATAGTTGAACAAACCTAATAGGCTGCCACGTGCAGCCTTTTGTGCTGACGGGCAGTAGAGAAGTGGATTGCAGCGGACTAGCAATTGAGAATAAGCAAAAGTAAGTTTACTTCAACAATACTTGATTCTTACATGGTATAATTTGGGTTATATTGTTGATTTTCGAGGTGATAGTGTGAATAGAATATTTTTTCATCAATCTGTGATTTATATAAATAAAGCTGAGTTGGTCTTCATTGATGTTGATGGTAATCAGGCTCAAATTAAATTCGATGATTGTAGATGAAATTGGGTTAATTTTGTAAACACATCTACTGAATTCGAAACATCTGAGTTAAAAGAAGAAGAAACGAATTGTGTGGGTTGGAGAGATGCTTTTGATAAGGTGCCATACATTGAATATTTCACAGAACCAAGAACCCGATTCGTATTTCCTTATAAGAGAACTTTTTATGAAAGGTTTCGAAACATGCACTCTCGTAAGGGTTATAGGCATTTCAGAACTATGTGTACTCAACTAAAAGAAAACGGATGGTCAACTTTTGACTTGTGATAGACAAATGCGCTAACGAGAAACGATAGTTCAATACCAGAGGATGATTCAAAAATGAGGATAAAAAAGAGTGAATTTAAAAATGTTGCACTAGAGATTGTTAAGGTTTTTGAAATGAGTATAGAGTATGTGGGTTTTCCTTTTTCTGAGAGAGAGAAAATAAATGCATTCTATGAGAGTAAGTTTGACGAAGATGGAGAGCGCATCAAAAAACTAATTATGAATGTAGAGTATGATTTTTTTGGCAGTACAAATTTTAAAGATAGAAATGATCCAAAGAATAAGGTGCTGTTTGAAGAAATATCCTCAGATTTAAAAGGAATTAGAGAAGATCTTGAAAATTATGCAGATAAAAAAGGCTAACCGTGTGACCACAAAAGTATTGTTATTTGCGAGGCTTTACGTCTAATCAGTGTAGGATAGTTTCGTGTTATGGTAATAAGTTATCCATTCAACGGCAGAACTTTGTTACGCTAACGGATACGATAGCACAATAACAACAAGAGAAGGCAGCCGACCTAGTGATCGGTTGCCTTTTCTCAACTAACGGGCAGTTTAGTTCCAATTATGGTATTATTAAGAAAAAAATTTTTGGCAGGATTACAATAAATCTGGTTAACAATGCGCTAGTTATACTAATGCCAAAGGGGAAAATCTTTAATGCAAAGGAATGCTCAATTAGACATAAGGGGAACTGTTTCGGACTTGAACGATATCATAGAAAAAATAATTGGTAAGGTGGACGAAATTAGTTCTTGTACTATTGCTTATGGTTTAATTACAATAAAAACCAATGAAGCTCGGGAAGGGTATCAGGAGTTACTTAAAATGCTTGAGGAACGTAATCTCGAGTATACTTTTGCAGAAGGACGGAAATACACAAAAAAAGAAATGGACTCAAGTTATTTCTTTCATGTGAATGTTCCATTTCCATGGGAACATGAACCGTTAAAAAATGCAGCCTATTATGGCACAGTCTATGAAACATTAGAAGTAGACTGTGATTGTCAATTACAGCAGATATCTGAGTTGAGACTGGATGTAAAGAAGATGAAAAAGAGTCATCTTATCACGATCTACCCTCAGTTGATCGTTACTGAGCATGCTAAAAATATCAGTATTCAGAATGAATTAACAGGCTGTGAGTTTCTCCCAGCCAATGATTATAAAGAACGTGAATTAGGTCAAGTGTTTGAAATGAGAGTAAATAATATTCTCCCTCTATTAAGTGAGAGAACTAGACTGGAAAAAGTAAAGCGTAAACATTGTTCCCGGTGTATTGCCGGTGCTGTTTTGAGATCAGAATTGATTTATGAAAAAGCAGATCTTAAATTGGTGTTGGATTTCAATTTGACCACTGAACGGTTAAACGCGTATGATGCTAGGCAATTGGTAGTTAGCAAGAAAGTCAGAGATGTTTTTAATGAGAACAAAATAAAAGTTTATGGTTATGAACCAGTAGCCTTTCACGAGACGTGTTAAGTTATCGGAGAACGTTACTTCAATAAACTACAAATGAGGCTACCACCGAGAAAATGTGGCAGCCTCATTATGTTATCAGGCAGGATAATTCAATTTATAGCGATTTTTACCCGCAACAAATGTGATTTGTTTAGTAAACTGAGGTATGTATAATTTTCCCTGTTTTACTCAGCGAGATAATAAGGTGCGATTCATTAGAGCAACTTCCCAAAGAGGAATAGAAGGAGGTCAACAAAGTATGCAACGACCCCAAATATGGCACTATGGCCTTGTCGCGCAATCGTGGGCGAATGCTACGGAAGCTGGGTCGGAAGGGGCGTACTACAAGAAGCTGATTGAGACGTCCGGACAACCGGCGCTTGACCTGGGTTGCGGCAGTGGACGCTTGTTGCTCAACTTTTTGCAGGCTGGTCTGGATGTGGATGGCTGCGACTACTCTGAGGATATGCTTGCAGTCTGCCAGGAGCGAGCAGCAAAGCATGGCCTTTCACCCCGGCTCTATGTGCAGGCAATGCATGAGTTGGATCTGCCACAGCGCTATAGGACGATAATTGCCTGCGGAGTGATTGGTCTCGGCGGAGAGCATCGTCTGACTATGCAGGCCATGCAGCGCTGCTATGAGCATATACGTTCAGGCGGCACGTTCGCATTCAACTATGCGGTGCGATGGAACGATCCGCCCGCTTGGCTGGCGAGGTTGCCTGAGTACAGGCGGGCTGAACCCCAGGAATGGCCCGCATCCAGCGAGCGCCAGCGCCTGGCCGACGGCATGGAGCTGGAAATGGCTGCCCGGACACTTAAGACAGATCCCTTGGAGAACGTCTCCACCCGTCAGATGCGAGTTCGGCTGTGGCACGAAGAGAACCTTATCAAGGAAGAAGTTCACACGCAAATGGTGGAAGACTTTACGAAGAACGAGTTGGTGTTGATGCTTGAGCGCGCGGGCTTCAGCGACATCCAGATCTTTGGAGACTTCAGAGATGAACCAGCTACCGCAGACCACCATGATCTTGTCTTTATCTGCCGAAAGTAAAATCGCGTCCCAATTGTGATTCATAACGAGATATTAGAAAACAATATCTTCATTTTTGAAGACCCTGACGGCTACCGATTAATGCAATACAAATGTAGCACTATTGAACTCTAACGGAACACGATAATTCAATTACACCTAGGATAAAGCTGCCGGTACGATCGGCGGCTTTATTACGTTAACGGGCAGGTTTCTTCAATGATTTGTGTTAAAATGTGAATGGTTTCATTTGATTTAAGGGGGAACAATCTTGCGGCTAATAATGAAGTCTTTGCCATACCTGTTGGAGCAAGGCTACGAATTAGGATTTGGACCAAGCGTTTATGATACTATGGCAGAACTTATTCTTGCTTTCAGTGAGCCGGATCAGAATATTCTTTTCTTATATACAAACTGGGACAGAAGATTGGATCCACATAGGGACGAAATGATACAAAATGATGCCCAGTATTTTCATGCTGATGTTATCTATGATCCAGAACAAGCGATAAGTCGAAGAGTAAAGGAAATACTGTTGCATCATTACGCACCTAAGCTCGATCCCAACGATAATCAGACCTACATGGATGAACTTCTAGCTCAATTCAGAGAAGCTGCCTATGAAGAACTCAATGAAGAACTATTATTAAAAATTGGAACTGCAGTACACGATATGAATTCAGTGTTCACTCTTGAAGAGCAAAACGAGGCTACTCAAGCTTTTGTGAACAGTCGCTTGATGTTCGCCAAATAACCTGGCTTTTCACATATGATCGCCCAGTAAACTTAAAAAACATCTTGTGGTATAAGATCAGCTCGAAAGAGGAAATTATTCGGTCATTTGAACTCACTGACTGGTGGTTTAAATGTGTGATACTAAATGCAGATACTCCAGTGGAGGAATACAGTTTTTTCCTCAATTATACCGAAGAGCACGGTGATGATTATGACGGAATGGTCCTTTACATAGCACCTGGATCGAATGATTCATTTAAAAAAAGTGTTCTTCCTCGATTGCAGAACCTTTTAGTCGATAAGCTCGAAATCGTTCGCTAATCTAGCCGTTACAGACTGCGCGATGAACGAAACATACAGAAAAGCAATAATTATTCCGCTAACGGGAGACATTAGTTTAATTTGAACACCGCGGCAGCAGGCTCTAAGGAGCTGCTGCTATTTTTTAGTAACCTATGCCGTCTTATTTCCGCGGCGGCAAAGGAAATTTTTTTATTATTCACTAAGGAGTGTAGAAAGGACTAAATTTGAAATGGTTAATGCTACGGGGGAACAATAGTTGAAACACCGAATGGTGTGACGCGCTGTAACCCTTCACTGTACGACGGGGAAATTAGTTAAGTTAAAGTAACTAAGTAACAATAATATCACTACTTTTTGGAACACCGGATATGGTGTATTCTAAAATCGATGATAAATGAAGGAGGCTATCCTATGCAGTATAATAACTTGTCGAAAACAAGTCTTAAAGTTTCCAAGTTAAGTCTTGGAACCATGATGTTCGGAGGGCAAACAAGCGAAGCTGATAGTCTTAAAATCATGGATTACTCATTTGAGCATGGCATTAATTTTTTTGATACTGCAAACTCGTATAATCAGGGTGAAAGCGAAAAGATCGTCGGCAAAGGTCTCAAAGGGAGGCGTGATGAGATTATTCTTGCGACAAAGGTACGCGGTTCTATGGGTAAAAACCCTAATAACGCGGGATTAAGTCGCCGAAATATTCTATCTGCTGTTGATGCTAGCTTAATGAGATTGGATACTGATTATATCGACATCTACTATATGCATGCGCCTGACAACGATACAACCCTCGAAGAATCACTTGAAACGATGTCTACTTTGGTAAAAGCGGGGAAAATTCGATATATTGGTGTCAGCAACTATGCCGCTTGGCAAATCGCTGATATGTTGTCTATCTGCGACAAACGTAATTATATCGCACCCATAATCACTCAGAATGTCTATAACCCTATTACCCGCGGCATAGAGACAGAACTCGTTCCTTTTTTAAAAGCGCATGACGTGGGCATGGTCATCTATAACCCTATTGCCGGGGGGTTACTGGCTGGTAAACATAAGCCGGGTCAGCCTGCGGAAAATACTCGATTTGCCAATAATGAAACATACTTTAACCGGTACTGGTCAGATGAGAATTTTGCCGCAGTAGACAAGCTTACTCAAATTGCTGCGGAATGTGGATTGAGTATCCTGCAACTTGCGATGAAGTGGTGCGCCGCGCAAGAATCCGTGACGAGTATCATTTCTGGAGTAAGCCGATTAGCCCAAATCGAGCAGAATATTGCCTCGATTGAGGGGCAACCGCTGGATGCCGAGACTCTGTTGAAGTGCGAAGATGTATGGCGTTCATTAGCAGGAACACGTTTCGGATACAACAGATAAGTAACCCGATTTTTAATATGACTGAAAGATTAAGGCGGATCGGATGATCACGCCTTATTTCTATTCTCTTTGGGCCGATCGCCTCTGACTATTGCTTCAAGTAATATCTAGTGCCGATAAATGATATCCGACGATTCAGTTGCCATGTACTCACCTAACGGGCAGCTTTGTTCAATCTGAGTGAAAATAGATTTCCTCTGAAAGTTGGAATTTGATGATGGAAAAAGCAATGTATTTTTCACTGTTAAAATTTTTTTTAATAACCTTGATAATGCTAAGAGTTCTGATGAATCAATTAGTTTCGAAGTTTATAGGGAAGCTGAAACACTAAAAAATAAAGATTACATTCAGGTACTTATCGTCACTGGAGGCATCACAACACGAATGAACAGAAGGATCAAAAGTTATCCTATCGCACAAAAAGTATCTGTTCATACAAAATTGTGCGTACTGTTCAAAACGTCCTGGACACGCTAATCTAATAGCGTAAAGAAAGTGAATTGCAATCAATGTCAGAATACGAGTTGGTTAAAGTTTTCTGAATTTTATGTTGTGAGTAGCGGACGGGAGAAGTTTGCAAATTGGGGATCTACTTACGATCATAAACAAAGAGAGAAGGGCTAACATTGAACGAACAATTATCCAAGCATCCAAGTTCTTCACCACTCGCGCCAGGCTCGCATGAAGTGACGATTGACGGCATTTTACAGAAGTACCACGTTGCCGGCAGCGGACCTGTTTGCATTGTCCATCCCGGTGGTCCAGGTTTTCATTGGGAATATTTACGTTTGCCCTTGTTGGAAACGTTCATGAAAGTTGTTTATCTCGAACCTGTCGGCACGGGCCAATCGGGTGTATTACCTGATGGAGATTACAGCGTTTCGCGCTATGTTGGCTTTGCCCGCAAGCTGATTCAGCATATGGGGACTAAGCGTCCTTACTTTCTGGGACATTCGCACGGCGCCTTCGTTGGTCTGCAATTTGCCTTGGATTACCCCAATGAACTCGGAGGGGTGATCGTCTATGACGGGGCGCCGGTTACCGGACCTGAACATGGTATGGAAGCCACACGGGGCATCGAGCTTTTTGCGCAGCGTTGGCCCGATCGTCCGGAAGCTCAGGAAGCCAAGCGTGCCTGGATGGATGTAGCGACGGGAGTCGTTTCACTTCGGGACAGAGCATCGTTCATGGGCGTCTTGCAGCGGCTCCTACCCGCCTATTTTGGTGACTACCGGAATCCTCCGGAGGGATTCGCATCATGGCATGCCAGCTTGGACGCTACCATTGTTCCGAATAGAAAACCTGAGATCTGGGATATTCGACCTGTTATGAATTCGATTCGTATACCAACACTTATCCTTGTCGGAGAATACGATTTTATCTGCAGTCCAAGGTGGGCTAAGGAGATGCATGCAGCGATTTCCGGATCGCAGCTTATTATCTTCGAACAGAGTGGACACATGAGTCATATCGAGAAACCTCGCGAATTTGCCGGATCGATTAAAGATTTCATTAACTTAAATTAATTTGCTATATGATTCACATAAAAAAGATAATCGGGAGAGGAGGTGAGGAGGACGCCGTAGCTGTTCAAAAATTTCATTGATGCACTTTAGCGCTTCAAATAGAAAGGAAATGTTCTCGTGAATATTCCTAAACTGCCATGGGCGGGCATTAAATTTGAATTCGAGAACATCGCCATCGTCATCAATCTGCTTTATTATTTGACCGCTAAGTTATGTGAGGCAAACGAGCTTTTTTTCTTTGGAATCGTACGGCCCCGCCGACAAGCAAATGATTCATTCCGGGGACACGTTATGGTACGGGTACTGGTGGAAGATGGTCAAATCCTTCGGAGCTATTGATGCCGCGTGTTGCCTGTCAACGAAGACGTTACGCAATTCCCAGGGTATATCCGCATAGCGAGCGCTCAGGATCGCATCCGCTTCTGCCTCTTACAGACGAACGAAATTTATATACAATAACGAATGAATTGGAGGAAAACATCGCATGAAAAGGATCGATCACGTAGGACTTCAGGTGAAAGACATAGACGTTTCCATACGGTTTTATACGGAGATAATCGGGCTAGAGCTGAAAGATAGGGTTCAAGCTTATGGAATTGAGGCGGCTTTTCTGGGTTATGGCGTCGAGAACGAGGCAGAGCTAGAGTTGATTAGCGGCTTTAAGGACGGATTGCCGTCCGAAGGCATCGTGCACCACGTGGCGTTATCCTCTTCTGACATACAAGCGGAGTGGGATAAGCTCAAGCATAACGGCGTAGAATTCATTAGCCAAGAGATCGCAATTATGCCGTCGGGGATTAAATATTTCTTTATTTACGGACCCGAGAAGGAATGGATCGAGTTTCTTCAAAGACCTAATAAGTAAATAAAATTAGTAAAGAAGTTGACTTCCGTTACGGAGAGTCAACTTCTTTATATAGACTAGGATTCGGCAGTTTCGTCATGGGCATAGCGTCACTTTGAAAATGGAACCCAGAAAATTGCTACAGCTATCTTTCACTTTATTTATCGTCGGCAATTTTGATGGGAGCGAAAAATCACACCGAATTTTAACAGGGTTTTAAGAAAGTTGTTCGATTGCGCTCCATGTCTTCGGCACCACGGATGCCACATAGACATTCTCAGCCAAGGCATATTTCTGCGCCACCCGCAGTACCTCATCCGCGGTCACCGCCTCTACTTTGGCTACGAAAGCATCAACATCAAACTCCAGTCCATACAGTGTGCTATAACTCAGAGAATCATTTTGAGCGAGCACATCATCCATACCGATTACCAGCTGTCCGGTCAAACAGGCAATGGCGCGGCGGAGCTCCGCAGCACTGACGAGACTTGTCTCCAGATCCGCTAGGTGCTTAAACAGAATTTCCTTTGCCCCGTTTACATAAGTTGCCGACAGTCCCATATATCCCAAAAGGTAGCCGTGGTCATAAAAAGACTCGTAATCCACATCGACCGCATACGCGAGTCCCTTTTCTTCACGAATCTCATCATACAAACGAGAAGACGCATTCCCATGCGCTCCTAAAATCGTGGCAATAATTTCAAGCGCCGGCTCGTCGCTGCTCCCGTAACCTGCTACGGGAATTGCCCATGAAATATGCGCCTGTTTGACGCTGCGTTTGACAACCGCCTCTTTTTGCTGCAGATCATATTCACGCCTCTCCTGCTCGGCACGATCCTTCGGCTGATGAACTTGTAGGCGTTCCAAATAAGAGAGCACCGCAAATTCATCAAAATTGCCCGTCGCTACAAAGATCACATCGCCTGTGTGATAGTGCGAATTATAAAACTGAAGGAGATGTGAGCGCTGGATCTTCTGCACGCTTTTCTTAGTACCCAGAAGCGAGCTTCGCTTCAACAGACCTTCGAGCACCTCGCCGGAAACCGAAGACGGTTGATCGGCATACATATGAATTTCTTCAATGATGACCTGCTTTTCTTTTTCGATTTCTTCTTCTGGGAGCGCCGGTTGCCAAAAAAAGTCCGATAGAAGGTCCAGCGCCTCCATGCCGTACTTGCTTTGCACCTGGATGTAGTACTTGGTTTCATCCTCCGAGGTATAGGCATTGGGAAGCGTGCCGAGGTCCGCGGCGTCCTGGTTAATCTTTTTTGCCGTTTTCGTGGCACTGCCTTTAAAGAGCATATGTTCGAGAAAATGAGCAGTCCCGGCAGGGACGCCTACTTCCGTGTTGCATCCTGCTTTAATCGCGTAGGCAAAGACCGCACTGCGCGAAGACGAATCTGGCTTCAGCACGACTTGTAAATGATTTTTTAATGTCATGGTCTCCATGCGCAGATCCCCCTTTACTTTTTTCATTATGAATTTTCCGGAGGGAACCTTCGTGTCTGGCTTCCGTGCTAATATATATCTATATTACACTATTTTGGTTCATACCTGTAGGAGCGTTGGTATGTTCGAGTCGAATGAGGAAATCAGAATCATGCACTCTTCAATATAGATGTTTACGAAACATTGTTGACGTTACGAAGGGGACATACCCATCATGACGTTATTCAGTTTATAATAAAGTCGTGTACTTTATGGAATGTCTTTTGTTAACCTGTAATGGTGTTTGAAC
>NZ_WTUZ01000007.1:95885-96163 GCF_009882985.1 Paenibacillus silvestris | reverse complement strand
AAGATGTGACAGATGTTGTTTTTCGCCATGTGGTAAGTGAGGCAGGCAGACCGGATGTGTATTTTACGGAGTTTGCGAATACGGAGAGTTATTGTCACCCAGAGGGGAACAAAAGTGTACGTAGGCGCTTGAATTTTACCCCAGATGAACAGCCCATTGTAGCACATATCTGGGGAGATAAGCCGGAATTTTTCCGTGAAATGAGCATCGGCATGGCGAAAGAAGGATTCAAAGGCATCGATATTAATATGGGTTGTCCAGTGGCGAATGTAGCAGAA
>NZ_WTUZ01000007.1:95611-95869 GCF_009882985.1 Paenibacillus silvestris | reverse complement strand
CGGATATCATCCAAGCCGCCAAAGCCGGAGGACTGCCTGTCAGTGTAAAAACAAGGCTCGGTTTTAGTGACCTAGACGAATGGCGTGACTGGTTAACCCATATTTTGAAACAAGACATTGTTAATCTTTCCATTCATCTTCGGACAAGAGAGGAAATGAGCAAAGTAAAAGCTCATTGGGAACTGATTCCGGAGATTAAGAAGCTTCGTGATGAGGTGGCACCAGATACACTTCTGACCATTAACGGGGATATCCCTG
>NZ_WTUZ01000007.1:5791-95575 GCF_009882985.1 Paenibacillus silvestris | reverse complement strand
CAGAGGAACCACGTTCGTTTAGTGCGCTTACCCGTTTCTTCAAAATCTATGTCCGTGGGTTTCGAGGGGCAAGTGAACTCAGAACCAGCTTGATGAACGCCAAATCAAAAAGTGAAGTGCATGTATTATTGGATAAATTTGGAAACAAAGAGCACGATGGGGCTGAGGAACATGAAAATTAGATGGGTAAGGGTCCACCATGAGAACCAAAAATATGAAAAAATTCTCGAATATGCTCGTTGGCTTGCGGCATCAACAACTGTTGGGCTGCCGGGAATAGGCAAAAAGCCCACAGGCGGGGGAGGCCACTGAAAAACGTTAAATAGAAAAGGGTGTAGCAAACTCAAAAAAATTGAGGGTGTTGCACCTTTTTTCGATATGAACAACGGGTCCGCTGGTCGGCTTCGACTTCTCGTTGTGTACGAAGAATTAAAAGAATGCGTTACTGAATGTTTAAATACCGATCTTCTTTAAGAGTTGTCAACCGACAACAACACCAACAATGGTGACAAGAACATTATCTCATTAATTGCCGCGTAAATCGCGGCTTTTTTATTTTATGGGATCAAGTTCGTGTCAAAACCCAATGACAAGAACTTGATCCCATTCCCGACGGATGTATTTCGACGGCATCTGGCTATTGGATTGGATTAAATACCTGTTCTCAGCTAACGGGAGTTTAGTACCAAATTTGTGTTAAAATAAGCCAAAAAAAATTAACCGACAGCGTGCGGTAATTCGAAAAAATGGCTCCTTACTTGCCGTACTCGTTTTTGCATAAATAAGGAAGAAAGAGCGCACTAAAAAAAAATAAAGGATTTAATTGGAGGGATTAGACCGCGATGAGGAAGCTTGGTTTTATTAAATCCCTTTTAAAAAAATCAGGAACGAAACCAACTATGAATCTTGATCATGAACCACAAAGCTAAAATCCAAATCTACAGGAGCTATACCCTAATTTGGAGCAAAATCAAGATATTCTTTACTCGATTTATGCCAAGTGTTCGGATGTGGTTTTCCGTTCCTTTAACATTGGTAAAAATACGAAAGCAATTCTAATTTATGTTGAAGGTTTATCTGATGCAGTGGGGATAGAGGAGTATGTTTTTACACCTCTCATACGTGAGGAGGAACTTGGGGAACGTACCGACATGCTGAAAGCCGTCGTACAGCGCTTGGCCGTAACTCAAGTGAAAGAATTCAACACCTTCCCCAAATGCATCGAATATCTTTCAAACGGCTTTCCGATCCTGTTGATGGATAACGAGACTCGCGGGCTCGCATTAGGGTTAACCAAATGGGAAAAGCGCGCTATTGAGGAGCCTTCAGCTGAGGCGGGGATCCGAGGACCTCGAGAGGGGTTTACGGAAACCTTACGAGTTAATACATCTCAAATTCGTCGGATTATCAAAAGTCCTCATTTAAAAATGGAGTCCATCATCATCGGAGAATACACGCAAACCAATATTGTGATCGCGTATATCGAAGGGATCGCGGATATAAGTGTAGTGAACAAAATAAAGCACCGGATCCAGAGCATTAAAATAGACGGAATTTTGGAGAGCGGATATATTCAGGAGATGCTACAGGAGTTTCCTTACACTCCTTTTCCGCAATTGCTTAACACGGAACGCCCTGATGTAACATGCGCCAATTTATTAGAAGGAAGAATAGCAATTATTACGGAAGGGACTCCTTTTGTCTTAATCGCTCCCATTACCTTTTCCTCCATCATGCAGAGTCAAGAAGATTATTATCAAGGATTTTTGATTGGTACTTTTACACGGTGGATGCGCTACGTATTTACCTTTTTCTCTCTCTTTCTTCCGTCGTTGTATGTGGCAATTCTAAGTTTTCATCAAGAGATGATCCCAGGATTCCTACTCCTCTCCATGGCAAGTTCCAGAGAAGCGATCCCCTTTCCGGCACTTGTTGAGGCCTTGATTATGGAGATTTTCTTTGAAGCGCTGCGTGAGGCGGGGGTACGATTGCCCAAACAAATTGGTGCAGCTGTCAGTATCGTTGGTGCGCTCGTCATCGGTCAAGCGGCAGTACAGGCCGGGCTCATATCAGCACCGATGGTGATTGTGGTTGCCATCGGAGGCATCTCTTCATTCATGATACCTAGATATATCACGGGGATTGCCATCAGAATGTTACGTTTTCCGATGATGATACTGGCAGGAACGCTAGGGTTTCTAGGTGTCATGATGGGCTTCATCGCCATTATTCTTCATATGCTACAACTACACTCTTTCGGCGTTCCATATCTATCTTCCCTGTCTACCCCTAGAATGAGAGAGCTTGGAGACACTCTCATCAGGTCGCCTCTGTGGTTGATGGATACACGTCCACACCTTACCGAGGGGATTAATCAATACCGTCAAGCCCCACAACAAAAACCGGCCCCAGGAAGGGAAGATGAGGGATAGTTTCTTTAGAAGGAACCGAACCATATGAAAACAAAACTGAACATAGTGATCGCCTTCCTGACTTGTTGTATAAGTAGTGGCTGCTGGGACCGTACGGAAATTAACGATTTGGCTCTGGTGACAGCAATAGCTTTTGATACTGCTGTCAATAATCAAGTTCAAATTAGCGCACAATTTTTCATACCCAAGAGTCTAAAAGGCTCGTCTGGTGAAAGCGGTGGCGGCGGCGGCGAACGACAAACCATTGTGCGCACTGAAAAAGGGGAAGATACGGCCGATGCGTTGTCGAAGCTTCAAGCCAAAATTCCTCGAAAATTATTTTGGGGACAATGTAAGGTATTCATATTCAGCGAAAACTTCGCGAAGAAGGGAATCCGGGAGCAATTCGATTTTTTAGTGCGTCACCCTCAGCCAAGAGAGCGCGCCTTTATTTTTGTCAGTGAAGGAATGGCATCTGAGACCTTGAAGGTGCTTCCTCCTCTTGAACGCACTTCAGCAACAGCACTGCGAAAACTAGCCCAAAACAAGACAGGAATTGGTACAACGATGGAACAAGTATCCATTATGTTAAAAGGCGATTCTCAATCAGCCATCATTCCGTTGATTAGAATTCTTCAGCCAGAAGATAAGGTGAAATCCTATGAAACGATTCCTTACATTTTTGGATCCGCCATTTTCAAGAAAGATAAGATGGTTGCGGAAATTTCAGAAAAAGAGACTCGAGGTGTAATGTGGATTAGGAATGAAATCGAGGAATTTACAAGTACCTTTAAGCTGAGTGACGGAAAGGATAAGGTGTCTTTAAATCCGGTTAAAGCAAGCGTAAAGCTAACACCCAAAATTGAAGGGGATCATTGGATCATCACCATGAAAGTAAAGACGGAAGGAGACATCGTACAAAACGGCAGCATGCTGAATCCGATGAAGCCTGAAGCTTTTAAAACGATAGAAAGGGCATTCAATGAAGATGTCCGCAAGCGGATCCTGCTTGCAATTCAAGTTGTGCAGCAAGAGATAAAGGTGGACGTATTGGGCTTCGCCTCAGAGTTTCACAAGAAATATCCTAAGGAATGGGAAAAAGTAAAAAACCAATGGGAGGACTTGTTCCCTAAAGTTGAAGTACGTACAGAAATTGAAGCTTATATATTAAGACCTGGTCTTACCAACTATCCAGGGGGAATACCCAATGAAGAGGTGGAGCAATGAATTGGGTTTTCTATGGAGCTACGGCAGCAGTTATATTGATCTTTTGCCGAGAATGGCCGAAGTTGAAACAAAAACCATTCAGAGATCGGGCCACGTTTGTTGCAATACTCCTTGTGGCATGGGTGATGTTCTACTTTGATCTGCCTCACACACCCGGTCCCCCACAACTGCTTCATGCCCTTTATAAACCGCTTATTAGGTTATTACTAGAGTAATAAGGGCAGTACATCATTGAGGAAGGTGACAACGGATGCTTGAGAAAGGACAAATTTCATCATTTCAACTTGCTGTATTACTTTATCCGACCGTACTGGCCACGGGCTTTTTAATCCTGCCTGCCACTTCGGCGTATTACGCCAAAAATGATATTTGGATGACGGGGCTTTTTACCTGTTTGTCCGGTTATTTGTCAATTACTTGTGCAGTCCAGCTGCACAGATTATACCCTAAAAAAACCGTAGCAGAATACAGTGAGCAAATCCTCGGAAAGATCCTCGGTAAACTTGTGGCAATGTTAATCACCTTTGATTTGCTTTACTCCACTGGTGTTATTGCCAGGCAATATGCTGAATTTGTAAAAGGGAACTTCCTATTCAATACACCGATTATGTTAATCATATCCTTGATGTTGCTTCTCGCAGCCGGTGCCGTTCTAGGCGGGGCGGAGATGGTTGCAAGAAGCGCAGTCATTTTAACTCCTATATTTGTACTCCCGATTTTCTTTCTCCTTTTGCTAATTCCCGACTTGCACTTAAATAACATATTTCCAATTCTGGCCCATGGAATTACCCCTGTCCTCAAGGGAGCCCTCGGACCTCAGGCTTGGGTATCTCAGCTCTTTCTAATGTCCTTCTTTTTACCCATCTTAAAGGATCCTCAAAAGGGTAAGAAATGGGCATTGCTTTCACTAGCTGCTATCATCGTCAGTATGTTATATATTAATCTTATTACCTTACTCTTGTTTGGTCCGGATGTAGGCAACAAAACGTTTCCTGTGTTGACTGCTTTTCGTTATATTAGCGTGGCCGACTTCTTCGAAAATTTAGAGGCCTTGCTTCTTGCTATGTGGGTTGCCGGAAATTTTGTGAAAATTGCGGTTTTCTATTATGTATCTACTTATTCTATCGGACAATGGATGAAGCTTTCGGATGTTCGACCGATCGTATTTCCAGTTGGTTTGCTGGTTTTGGTTTTTAGTTGGTGGGGGTTTCCGAATTATTTAAGTCTAGGATTACAAGGAAGATTGGTAGCGCCGTTCGATATCCCGTTATACCTACTGTTTATTCCGTTACTTCTCCTTCTTGTTGCCAGTATTCGCAAGAAAATTGCGGGGAAGAAATGAGACCCTTATAACCTTGCGAAACGGTGGCCATATCATTTTACACCAACGATGGGTGATCTCGCTTCGCACCTTCAGATTAAGCCCAATTGTACATCTCCGTCAGTTGGGGGGTTATTTGCGACTTCTCAATATTCAGGTGCTTGGCCTCTACGGTCATCCGTCGACGTTGAGGTTATCGATATTCAATTAACTGTTATCCAGACAACTTTAGTTCTAAGTAATAAGTATGGCCCCACAATTGAACTAACGGAAAACGATAGTGAAGGAGTTGCCTCGCGGCAGCTCCTATTTTGATCATTCAAGTAACGAGGAATTCAATGAAACTGCGACAATCTAGGGCCTCATTTTCTCGTCCTTGGCTGCCGCTGTTTCAATTTCTTTAGGTCTGTCTAAAACTTATATTATGAAGTGTGATGGAATTACAATCGAGAATCCGGTTGGAATAAAGACACCCATTTTAATGTTTTATTTTCTGCAGACAATATGCAGAGTAAGTACCTATCTTATGTTGTTTGTTGGTAGATGTTAATTATAAAAACCGCCGATGATACGAACTATCGCTATCACGTTTATCTGCGGCGCAGACGCTTATTTTCTAAAGATGGATTTATCAAGAAGGTATTGTCTGCTACGTTGAGATCGGTGCCGGGAGGAACGATTTCGTCGATTCGATCAAGGATATCCTCGTTCAATACCACATCCGCGCCAGCCAAAAGATTCTCGAGTTGCTCTGGCTTCCTCGGGCCAATAAGGACGGACGATATAGCCGGATGTGACAAGACAAACGCGATTGCCAGATGTGCTAATGGCATTCCCGTCTCTGTGGCAAGTTGAGTGAGCTGCTGGACAGCCGCCACTTTCAATTGATTCCCCTGTATCGAAAGGTCGAATGCACGCGTTTGCAGCGATGCGCGATTGCCCGCAGTTGGATCCACCCTTCCTGACAACCAGCCACTACTCAGAGGCCCGTAGGACAGGACACCCATTCGATAACGCTGCGTTGAGGGGAGCACAGCCGATTCGTTTGTTCTATTGAGTATTGAGTACCTTGGCTGCTCCGTGAGGAAGCGGTGATGATTGTGCTTATCTGCAACCCATTGTGCCTCGACGATCTGTTCTGCCGGAAAAGTGGAAGAACCAATAGCACGAACCTTGCCTGAACGAATTAGATCTGAGAGTGCTGAGAGAGTCTCACCGATGTCCGTATTCGGATCAGGACGATGCATCTGGTAGAGATCGATGTAGTCGGTGCCGAGTCGACGTAAACTATCTTCGACTGCGCGGATGATCCAGCGCCTCGCCCCCCCGCTCTGGTTGGCATCTTGTGCCATCGGTAAGCCAAATTTAGTTGCCAGCACCACCTTATCACGTTTTCCCTTAAGCGCCTTGCCAACAATCTCCTCGGACTCGCCCTTTGAATATACATCAGCTGTGTCAATAAAGTTGATACCGGCATCCATGGCAGTGTGGATCATGCGAACAGATTCTTCATGGTCGCTATTGCCCATTGCTCCGAACATCATCGTCCCAAGAGCGAACTCGCTAACCGACATGCCGGTTGCCCCGAGAATTCTGTATTTCATATATTTGACCTCCTTATTTTGAACAGTTGGAATTTCTGTGTTTGAAGATTCCATCTGCCCTCAACTTAATTATGAGTCAGTTGAGGTACAGGACGGTAGTCAAATGACCGCAAATCATTGCCTAATCCTCTCAATTAGGTTTATACCACCTCAAAAAGGGGATATAATGGCAAAAAAGGATAAGGAGGGAATATCATGCCGATTTCGTCTGCCCAGCAAGATCCCTTGGTTCCATATCAGAGAGAGTTGGCCCAGCTTATCGAAAATAATACAGACGGGGATGGGGTTCACCCTACAGTGATTCCGTCCCTTTCTATGATACGTGACTCGGTTACGACATTGCCTTCGTTTTCCGTCCATGAGCCGAGTATTTGCATCGTCGCACAAGGCACTAAAGTAGTTATTTTAGGGGAAGAGTGCTACAAGTATGGCCCCTCCAGCTATTTAGTCGTGTCCTTAGTTTCACCTGTTTCCGCACAAGTAATTCAGGCAACGCCGGATGCTCCTTATTTATGCATCCAACTCAAATTTGATCCGAAAGATGTTCTTAGCTTGATGAACGTTTCGGATCAGCCGCTCGCTGCCAAGGGAGATTCGCAGCGAGCTTTGTTTGTAGACAAAACGAAAACTTCTCTCTTGGATGCCGTTATCCGGTTGGTCCGGTTATTAGACAATCCGGAGGATGTATCAGTACTGTCCCCGTTGATTATACGAGAAATTTTATATCGGATCTTAAACGGAGGACAGGGAAATGCGCTTAAACAAATCGCCATGAGTGGCAGTAGCTCAAACCGAATTGCAAACGTTGTACAGCAGATTAAGCAGAATTACACCACACCTTTGCGTATTGAAGAGCTCGCCTCGATCGCCAACATGGCGCCTTCCTCTCTGCACAGGCATTTCAAAAAGGTCACCACTATGAGCCCACTCCAATATCAGAAGCAATTACAACTGCAGGAAGCACGCCGCATTTTATTGTCAGAATCTGCGGACGCCGCAGACGTCGCCTTTCAGGTCGGCTACGAAAGCCCCACCCAATTCAGTCGTGAGTACACCCGTCTATTTGGCCTTCCCCCAATCAGCGATATCAAACGACTGCGTGGAGAATAAGATTTTTATGATAGTAAAAGATAGAAGGTCTTGTTCTTATTTGTAATTCAACTTTTGTGCTTTAAAACACCGTTTCAAAACTTAAATTTGTAAATCATTTTTATTAGAAAAGCCAGCAAACCTTTGAGTTTGCTGGCTTCTTGCACTTCAAAATTTATTTGTCATGCAACATATTGTTATGTGTTTTTATGCAGTAAATTGTTATTACTCTCTACATGAAGAAACAACCCTAATTATTAGTGATTACTTCTTTATCAGATCGGAGGTCATCCAGCCTGGATTCAGGATGCGGAGTATCCCACATGTCCATGCTGCTTAGAGACTATGGTATGTATTGGACAAATGGATATGGAACAAGCAGCTGAAAGTGAGGGGATTTTCTATACTTTTCTATGAAGGGCTTGTCTGATTGCGGGCGTAAATTATCAGCAGACATGATGTTTTTACGTGTTTAATAGTCGGACATGTTAGGACTAGTAGGCATGTATCTTTGGCAAGAAAGCTTAAAATACCATGAAGGGCCATCCCGCAAAGGATCCTTAAAACTTGCCGTTACAGACAGCGCGGTGAACCGTACCATAGACGATAGGTCAGGTCATTACGCTAACGAAAAACGATAGTTGAGGGGCTTGCTTCGCGGCAGCTCTTCTTTTGTTTATTAAAGTAACGGGCAGTTTAGCGTGGTGATTGGCACAAAAAGTGGAGTATAATGTTGGTACTAATAACCAGCAATGGAGTGTCTTATTGTCCGCCCGAGTATTTTCATATCTAAACCAATTTTTATCAGTAGGAGGAAAATGATTGGGGAATTATCCAAAGTATGTAACGAGGGAAGCCATAGAAAGTCTTGTTGATAAATTGAGTTTACCTAAACCAGGACCATTTACCCAAGATTGGGAATACGAAGTGTCAGATGAAACAAGAATAAATGAATTTCTTTCTTCATATGAAAATTTAAGTATGAATGAAGAAGAAAAATTTGCTTTGATGATAGTAATTATTGGGTCACTCAATGACGCTATTGAAAAAGGTGACGTTGATGCATCAATATTGAGTAAAACAAAAGAGCTACTATTAAATGAAATATCTATCCATAAAAATACATTAATATATTGGTCATTAGAAAGTGAGGATTTAGAGGATTGTTTTGCCATAACTCCATTTATTAGATGTGTTAAGGAGATGATATAAACCAAACCGGTAGTAACGAAGGATCTGCAAGCATGGAGAGAAAAACTGGTGCGCAGCAGTCTGCGTTGAACGAAGGTAAGTCGAAATATATATAATGGGGGTGTGTACTTGTTATTAAAGACCGTGCGTGATAAAGAGTCATTATTACAAAAACATGACGTAGAGGCTAACCTTGTAGGGTTTCTCCCTAAAATAAATATGAGTAAGTGGGAAGAGTTAGTTACCCAACTTAGTGTTGTTCTTCCTGACACTTTGAGAGAAATATACGTAGAGGAAACCAGTGGATTTATTTTCAAATGGAATGCTTCAAAAGAAAAGTTTGGTGATTCTTGTAAAAGAGGTTATCTACACTTCCTCTCACCTGAAGAAATAATTGTGACTTACCGCGAAATGCTTGAAATAGTTCTGGAATCTAGATGTAGCACAGAGATTGGTTCGAATGTTGGACTTCAGGCTTTAGTTATGGATTGGCCGAACTGGATACCTATTATGAGTTTCCCTAATGGAGATTCTTTTTGCATTGATGTTAAAAGAAATTTATCTATTGTTTTCTTAGAGCATGATGTGATGGATGGTGGACCATATATCCATGGAACAACAATTGCAAAAAACCTTGAGAATTTGCTAGATCTATGGAGTCAAATTGCTTTTACTGATGTATTTGATTGGTCAATTTGTTGTACAGAGGATGGAATTGATCTTGAGAATCCTATGTTTAGGAGCATTAGATCGTTACGCTAACGAAAGAACTAGCGTAATAACCAGGGAGCAGCTCGCCACAGGGCAACTGCTCCCTGGTTTTGTTAAAGTAACGTGAGGATAGTTAAAGTTAAAAGATGAATATTTCTAATTGTAGGTTTACTATTCAAGGGGGTAAGCATTATGCAAAGTAAATTAGAACAAGACATTATTACAACGGCAGAAAGTTTCGCAAATAATTTTTCTGATAAAGGAAATTTTGATTATAGCGTGCAAAGTCTACGAAAACTTGACGACATTTTAGAAGAGTTATGCGAGTATCAAATAGATGATGATACTATAGATTCTGTTTCTTCAATGGCTGGAAGTTACATATTTGAAGTGGCAAGAAGGAATTATGGTGGACAGTACATTTGGGTACAAGAGAGAGATCAACCTGTGTTGGTTACTGGAGAGCCTGAATATTCAATTTCTATATTTGCATTCGATAAAGTTAGAGGCAGAATTCGGAATGGTAAAGAAGATGATATACCATATTATTTCGATGGCTATATCGAGGCAGTTGAAAAAGGTAAGAATACAGGATATAGAGCTACAATAGTGTAAAGAAGCTTAGGGAATTAAACTATCGAAAAACTATAGTTAAACTGTGAAGGGCTGCCAAGTGGCCCCTTTGCTCAGCTAACGGGAGATCATTAATACGAAAAGATTAGGGTCCATGAGTCAATCCTAGAAAATTAATAAGCATCCCTAGGTTACCTTAATGTTGGTCTAAAGTTAGTAAATAGTTAAGTTTATAATTTAACAAACCAAGAAATAGGATTGAAATAATTAAGATTATACGATTAAACCATTTGTTCGGTAAAGGTCGTATGAAAGTATCCCACAGCCTGCGCTGAATTGCCACGTGCAAAAATATAATAAATGGTAATATTAAAAGGCCGATGGAAACCAAAGCAAGAAGTACAGCCACACTGTATGCGACCATAAAAAGAGTAAGAGATATGAAAGATTGCATCAGATACATCGCAATTGAATAGATATTAGAACGCATTGTACACTAAGTCTGGTTTGCCATCCATATCTGTCACCTACCCCAATCTCTTCAGAAATCTTCGATATCTTGATTCTACTTACCTTTCTTCTACAATACAAATATATCCCCTGTTCTTAACGAAGTAACGATCAGGAAATCAAATCTACTAATGACTGTTCTCAACTAACAGGCAGATATCTATAATTGGAAGGATTCATTTGTCTTTGCCGCCCCGTTATACATCCAATATAATTAAGGTCATCAAGGTTACACATAGGAGAAACTCACCAATGAAAAAGCTATCCAATATTTTCGTAACTGCCTTGGCCCTATCCCTCATTGGGTGTAGCGCACCAACGCAAAAGGCCGCAGTTACAAAGAACTCGACGACGACTCAGCCGATTAGTTCAAGTAGTTCTACCCAGTCCGCTTCGTCGGCAAGCAGCTCCACTAGTTCGGAGTCCGAGATTCTGGCCAAGCTCATGACCTATACCAATGCACAGTCGCCAGGCCCCACGAAGGACTATTACTGGGAGAACGGGGCTGCCCGCTTGTCGGGATTCGATGCCATGAAGGCAGGTGACTATCACTTCACATCGGACAGTCAGGGGCGCTCGGCCACTGCTCGGGCGGTTCTGACCTATGCGGAGTTCAAGGCTTCGAAAGGCGAACGACAAGGTACGCCACTCGATCCACCTGCTTGGCCTGCGCACAATCCCAAAGTGGCAATTGGTTATTCTTTGACCGGCAAGACCTATCATGGTTATCTCTATAATCGCAGTCATTCGATTGCGGATAGTCTGCTTGGCAAGGGCTCTTACACTTCGCCCTATAATTTTACGACAGGCACGCGCAGTCAAAACGTCGGCGCGGATCAGAATGGCGGTATGCGAGCGACAGAAGAGAAGGTAGAACGTTTCTGGAGTAGCCATGTCAATACCAGCGTGACGATTGAATATGAAACGACCCCGCTGTATTCCGGTAACGAGACTATACCGCGCGGCTCCATCGTCGATGTGAAGTCGTCTGATGGCTCACTCAATTTCGAGATTATCGTCATCAACGACGCGGAAGGGCATACTATCAACTACAACAACGGCGCAGATACCAGCATTTCGCAATAAGCGCCTGCCGCGCTAGCGACCCAGCGGCGCATAAATAGCTGTTGAAGTAACGGGTGCGATAGTAAAATAAAGGAAGTTATTGAGGCTGCCGTGAATATTTACGGTAGCCTCGTTAAGCTAAAGGGCAGTTTAGCGTGGCGGCCAATCAACTAGGTGGTAGCTTACTCTCAATTATTTGGAAGGAAAGTTCTACACTTTCGCGAATTCATTAGACATGCCGAAGTTACGAATTTCGCAAAAAAATCGCGGTAGATCATTGGAAAGAGCATTTTAGTTTTCTATATCTTCATAGAAAGGTGATTACGCATGAACCAAAGACCGTCAGAAGAAGAATACGCCGGGGACGCCGGCGAATATATCCGGTTGGTGCCGGAAGGCAACATCATCGACATTCTGCACGCCCAGGAAAAGCAAATGACCGGGCTGCTGGCATCGTTGACCGAAAGCCAGAGCGCCTATCGGTATGCGGAAGGAAAATGGACGCTGAAAGAAGTCGTGGGCCACATCGCAGACAGTGAACGCGTCATGACCTACCGCCTGCTCCGATTTGCAAGAGGGGATCAGACGCCACTGCCCGGTTTTGACCAGGAATTGTTCATTCCTCCTTTCGGAAGCTGGACAACCGCGCAATTGGCCGAAGACTACCGGGCCGTACGGCAATCGACGATCACACTGCTGCGCGGGTTACCGACGGAGGCGTGGTCCCGCAAGGGCACAGCCAACAATGTAAGCATTACGGCGCGCGCCCTCGCTTACGGCATCGCAGGACACGAGCTTCATCACATGGGGGTCATCCGAAATCGTTACTTGAGTTAGTCATCCTTACTTTATGGCACCCTTCCCGCCCCGTTCAAAGACTGAAATGAAGAGAGGACAAGACGGGTTAAAAAAAACAGCAGCGATTGGTTGCTGACTGGAGTTTGTCTAAAAATGAATAGCAAATAATAATCTCAAACAAGAAAAAGTCATTCAGCTAACAGGAAACTATAGTTTAATCACGACATTAAGGCAGCTAAGCACATTCAGCTGCCTTTTTCAATTATTAAAAAACGGTTATTATCAGCAGCAAGTATATATATTAGCCTTCTAACATATAGGTATAAATGCAGGAGGTGGGGTATTGAAAAAAGTGGAATTATACATATTCGTATTCGCAATAATAGTAGTGTTCATTTTTTGGTTTACCTTCTCGTTATTCCTCCACAAATCTGATGAATGGTGGTCAATATTCGAGTTTGAGCACATTGGTTCTGATGTTACTATTGCAAATATATCATGGTTAAAAGTATTAATAATTGGAATGATTAGTGTCGTTTTAGGATATGTTATCTTCAGAAATCATAAACAATAGAAAAGGGAGCAGTTTGCCGCGGGGACGGCAGCTTGCTCCCTTTTTTATTGAAGTAACGGGCAGCATTCTTAATAAACAGGGAAATAAAACTGACTATCCTTATAAAAGGCCAAATATGGTAAAATAATGAAGGGTGATATTATATTATCTTAAATTAATGCTATATAAACTGCAGAGGAGATGCTTTTATCTTTATAAATCCATATAAAAATAGGAACCGCGTTCTTCTTAGTTTAGAGCTCCTTATATCCTTATTTACTGTTATATTTGTAATTGTTTCTTCAACTGGAAGCAGAGAGATTAACTTTTCTTGGTTTTTCTTGCTAATTGCAATGATTTTCCTTGTAAGGTTGATTGATACAAAAGATAAAAGCAACATTATCAATGTTTCTATCTTTGTATTAGGCGCCATGTTCATCATTTTTAAAAAATAAAAAAGGACTTTTCGATAAAGGAGCTTGACTTATCAGCTCCTTTTCTATTTGCTATAATTGGAATTTGTTGAATAAATTCCAATTATAGCATTCAGCTAACGAAAGAACTTTAGTTTAGAGCTGCATTAAAGCGGCTCTTTCTAACTTTCATTGACGAAAGGTAGCGTAAATTATGGTAGAATTTAGGATGGCAATCTCACTAAATGGAGACGATACCATGCCAAACCACGTTTACATAATAACTGGAGCTTCAAGGGGCTCGGTGCCGAACTACCGAATGATCTTGGATTCGGTTTTTCATTCGCAAGAAATTCGCTTGTACAATAATTTATGGGTATTGGAGGAAATAATGATGTTGAAGCTTCTCTATTATTTAACTTTTGCATCCTCGTTGGGGGCTGGCTTGCTTGCCGGTGTATTTTTCGCTTTCTCGTTCTTCGTCATGCAAGCGCTTGCGAAGCTTCCTACGGAACAAGGCATATCTGCTATGCAGAGCATCAATACAACGATTCTGCAATCATCCTTTATGGTGATCTTCATGGGCACAACAGCCTTGAGTGTCGTTTTGGGGATCGCTTCATTTATCAAATTGAGCAAAATCAGCGCGATATACGTGATTGCTGGGAGCCTGCTCATCTTTGTCGGAGTGTTCCTGGTGACAGTTTTATTCAATGTACCGCTTAACGATACTTTAGCCGCCGCAACCCCCGGGAGCTCGGAGGGGGCACAAGCGTGGATGGAATATTTGGATAGTTGGATGCCGTGGAATCATGTACGGACGATTGCTTCTATCGGGGCACTGATTTTCTTTATCATGGCTATTCGCAGTTGGGAATTCTAGCGGTAATGAGGCGCTCGGTAGAGCAAAGCTGATGTTGGTTGAACTAACGGCGAACTATAGTGGAGGAGACTGCATCGCGGAATCTCCTCTTTTTTCATTCAAGTAAAGGGGACAGGATTGCGTGGTGCCTACCTTGAATTTAAAAGGATAATGAAGATTTTTGGGGAAATATCATATAAAGAATATTCTAAGGGGTGTCAGAATGGTAAAAGAACAGCTTCTTAATGAAATGAAGCAGGATATGCTCAAAGAAATTAAAAATGCAGTAAAAGAAATAAAACTCCGTGATTCCGATGAAGTTTGTTACATCTCCCTCTTCGGGTCTGACAATGAACCCGTCCTTGGTTTAATTACGCTAGGTATCAGATCTTATCGGGATAAAATGATTAAAGAAGAGGTTAGTGAATATGATAGGTTAGGATACTTGTGGAATTCTGCGGAAATGCCAGCTAATTATCAGATTGGGTTGGAACAAGTTATACCTTCATTTGCCGATAAACAGCAACTATTTATGGAAGTAACGGAGGAAGATGATTGGGATAAAACTTGGGAGGATTGTCAACAAGTTAGATTTGAGGTTGCGTATCAATTAAACAGCTTTGACTGGAGCGAGATTATTCCTGTGACTAATGATTTTGTCTTATATTCGGAATGGGAAGCTATCGACTTAAATGGTGGTGATTTAATCAAAAGCATCCCACTAGAAAAGTTGCATTTATTAAAAGCTAAAAGCTTGGCATAATTTTATTGCATTCAGGGGAGCATTATTTCCTTTTTCATGACGCTAACGAAAAACGAGAGCAGAATTTGGCAAAGGGAGGGTGTGCATGTGACTGAGAAGAGAATTTACAAGGCTCTATGCTGTTCTTTGTTACATTGAAGTAACGTGGTTAGCTCACATAAATGTAATAAATATAAAGTAGGAGGGTTCAATGTTTATACATAAAATTGATGAGGACTTATCTTTAAAACTTATAGAATTAAGGGATGGAGAGAGGTTATTTGAATTAACAAATAATTCAAGAGGTTATCTAAGAGAATGGCTTCCTTGGCTTGATACTACAATACAACTTGAAGATACAATAGAGTATATCAAAATATGTCTAAAAAGTTTCGCTGAAAATAAGAGCTTGAATACAGTTATATTATACAAAGGAAAAACTGTTGGAGTTGCAGGTTACAATAGTATAAATTGGTCAAACAAAACCGCATATATAGGATATTGGCTTGGAGAAGAATTTCAAGGGAATGGAATCATGACCAGGGTGGCTAATGCATTGACCGATTATGCAATTAGTGAGTTAAATCTAAATAAAGTTGAAATTAGGGCTGCGGTAGGAAATAAGAAAAGTAGGAGTGTTCCCGAAAGATTAAATTTTGTAAATGAAGGATGCATTAGGCAAGCAGAATGGTTAAATGACCATTATGTAGACCACATTGTTTATGGAGTTTTGGCAGAAGAATGGAACAATAGATAGCCAGTCCTTTATTCAATTAGAGTAAGAACGTAGTTCCACCCATTATGGAGCAGTTTGCCCGGCGGCAGCTGCTCTTTTTGTCATTAAGCTAAAGTGCAGTTATGCGCAACTTTGTGTTGCATTTGCAACGTCTTTACATATGGGATTATTTGTTAGAAAATACCTTCAACAAAATGGAATGGCTTGAATAGCAGATTATTAGTTTTTAGAAAGGAGGAGGCATGAAAGCATGACACGAAATAATAAAATATTTCTCTCCATTGTCACTATCGTTTGTATAATTGGTGGGTACTCCTACATCAGCTTTATCGGGGGGACTCGTTTTACTCCAATAAGCGCAATGAAAGCACAGATTTCTGTAGGTTCAGATATAACTGTATTTGATCAGGTAGACTTACCTTGGGGAAAGGTGTACCTGGTAGATACTCCGAGTGGAGAACGTACGGCTGTTGTTCGTAAAAAAGGGCCATTTTGGTTTTGTAATTCAGTAACCACTTTCGATAACACAAATGATTCCGATCCTTTAAGAACTATAGGTTGGCTAAATTATCAATACTCGGGAGTTACCCCTTCAGAATCGGCAGCACTAATAGCGGTTATTTCAAATGATTCACAAGTTGCATATATCGAAGCCGGTGTTGGTGTCGATCGTGTAAAAAAGAAAATAGAACCCAATGAACCATTATTAATATGGTGGCCAAAAACATTTCCTGGGTCAACTCTAAAACCAGTGGCGCTTTCATCTGAAGGTAAGGTGCTTTATGAATACCGTTTTGCTCAGGAAAATGTAACAGACACAAAAACTTTAAGATGGTATCCATTTAAAAGCTGAACTAACACAGAACGATGGTTAAAAACAAATAGCAGATCGCCGCGATTGGCAGCTGGCCCCGCCCCTATTCACTTATATTCGAGTTGAACTGGTGCGGTAAACCAGTTTGAGTCGTATAAAGACCTTTTCGATCCTCTTGGGCTATATTCATCAATGTTCCAAACAGTGCTGTCTTCTTTCAAAATGTCACTTCCGTGTAGTCACTAGAGGTAGATGTTAAATGGATTGCGATTCGGAGTTGCATTCGAATTTTAGTTGAATATGAATAACGTGGCAGCCGGCCTGAATGATCGGCTGCTTTTTCGTTGAACTTAAAGGGCAATTTAGTGGACTAAAGGAGGCTTAACTCGATTAGGAGAGTGCATCGCTGGACGTGATGAAGTCAGGGAGTCGTTCTGCTCTGAGCTTGGTAGTATAATATTGGGAGTAAATATAGGGGAAGAAGGAAAAGGCAAATGAAAAAGATATTGATCATAGATGATGAAGCTGATCTTCGAAAACTACTAAAGGATTATTTTGAAGTAAACGGGTATTTGGTTTTGACGGCAAAGGACGGCAATGAGGCGTTGCAGCAAGTTGAAAAGCAGCCGGACGTTATTTTGCTGGATATTAACATGCCTGAAATTAACGGTCTTGACGTATGCAGGAAGATCCGTGGGTTTGTATCCTGCCCCATTTTATTTCTTACCGCACGTATAGAAGATGCAGATAAAATATTCGGTTTTCAGGCTGGAGGAGATGATTATATTCAAAAACCGTTCAGCATCCATGAATTAGGCGCGAGAGTGGAAGCTCATTTACGAAGAGAAGTTCGCAATCAAAAGAAATCTTCGGTTAAATTTAGCGACGATGTGGTCATAGATTATTCAGAGCGAACGCTTTACTGTAACGACATACCAATATCTTTAGCAAAAAAAGAGTTTGCTATCATAGCGCTTTTATCCACACATCCTGGCATGGTATTTGATAAAGAACGCATTTATGAACGAGTATGGGGAGCGGGCGAAGAAGGTGACAGCTCCGTGATCGCTGAGCATGTCAGGCGCATTCGTTCTAAAATGAAAGAGCATGGTTGCGAAAACAAGGTAGAAACCGTTTGGGGTGTGGGATATAAATGGCGAAAATAATAAACTATCTTCGATTGAAAAATATGACCATACTGCAATCCTTCATCGCATTAAATTGCGTGTATTTAGTCGCTGTTTTAACGGCCACTGTGATCGAATTCGAATGGGCCGATCGGATTCGACGACGCTTTGCCGATCATCCTTCCGGAAACGATTGGGTTTTATCTTTTCAGATTATCGCGATGTTGTTGACGATCGGAGTCGGATTAGTCTTGATGGCCAGCCTGTTTTATAACCTGAAATTGAAAAAACCTTTGGAAATCTTAATGAGCGCATCGGAGAAAATCTCGGCGAATGATTTGGGATTTCAAGTTTCCTATGACAGCAGGGATGAAATGAGCGACCTATGCCGCGCTTTTGAAAAGATGCGCAGCCAACTGGAAAGCAATTTTAAAGTCCTCTGGCGCTCGGTCGAGGAACGCAATCAGATAAGTGCCATATTTGCTCATGATTTGAGAACGCCGCTGTCAATTATGAAAGGATATTTCGAGTTTTTAAACAGCTATCTGCCGCAAAAAAAAATATCCGAGGAGAAACTTCTGGACACGATGAAAACGATGGAATCTCATATATGGCGGATGCAACGTTATGTAGAGGCCATGAGCTCGATTCAGAAGCTGGATGATATACCGATACATAAACAGGAGATTGAAATCAACACACTCCTCGCCTTGCTGGATGAGGGCGCCTGCCGGATTGCAGACTTAAAAGGTATAACCAACGACTCTTACAGGAATACGGATTCGTCTATTTTGTTTGTCGATCTGGATCTTGTTATGCAGGTTTTTGAAAATATAATAGCAAATGGAGTTCGATATGCTTTCAGTCAAGTGAAAGTCGATTTCCTTACTCAGAACGGCTATTTTTCCATAACAGTCACTGATGATGGCCCAGGTTTTACCAACGAAGGGTTGCTGAAAGCCGTACTCCCTTTTTATCGGGGAGAGTCGCTGGAAGCCAATGAACATCATGGGTTAGGGCTGTACACTTGTAAAACACTGTGCGAAAAGCATCAAGGAGGCTTAGAGGTTGCAAACAGTTCCACGGGTGGCGGCAAAATAACCGCAAGCTTTTTATGCCGAGTTGATAAATAGTTGATATTTAAGGGTTAGCATTTCCTTATCTCAATATAAGGAGTGCTGATCAATAAAATGACTATCGTGTATAAAAGTATCTTTGCTTGTTTAATTTGTATGTTTCTTGCGGCGTTTATTTCAATATTGCCTGCAGCAGCTGTTGAATCTCAAGGTAAAGCAGCAATCGTGGATGAAATTGATAATTATGTAAAGAAAACCATGAAAGTTAACCATATATCTGGTGCATCACTTTCAATTGCGTATGGGGAAGATGTGTTCTACACACAAGGCTACGGTGAATATGCCGATGGAAGAAAAATAACCAATAAGACAATTTTTCCGATTGCCTCTTTGAGCAAATCTATAACAGCATTGGCTGTACTGCAGCTTGCAGATAAAGGACTTATTGATCTTGACGCTCCGTATGTCTCATACTTTTCAAACATCTCTCCCACGGACGAACGTGTCAACCACATCACGATCCGGAACTTACTCAATCAGACAAGTGGTCTTAACGATAAAGTGAATCCCGACATGACGAAGTCCGTTCAATTCCGAACGTTACAAGAGATCAACGACTCTATGAATACGGTAAAGCTTGCCGCTGATCCTGGATCGACATACTACTATCATAATCCCAACTATCAATTCTTGGCACTTCTTGTTGAGCAGATAAGCGGGCAACGTTTTTCTGAGTATCTCCATGATCATATCTTTACGCCAGTTGGGATGAAAGACACCTATGACATCAGTACCACGCAGCAAATTATTGAAAACAATGCCATTCCTCAGGGGCACTATCTGTTATTAGGAAAGCCGATAAGAAAAGCCGAGCCCTTATGGTTTATTGACGGTCCCGCCGGTATTATTTCAACTGCAGAAGACATGGCAAAATGGATGCTAGCTCAATATAAGGGCAATCTTCTTGCCCCAGAGCTAATGGAACAATACCATACAGCAGGGCAGAGAGGCCCGTATGGCATGGGTTGGCTTGTAGAAGAGGAAGGATATGCAGGCTGGACGATTTCACATAGCGGAATTTTCTGGACGTATAAGGCGGAAGAAACGATATATTTGGATCAGCAGCTAGGCATCACGATGATGTTTAACTCCGGTATAAACACTTTTGTCGATTATTCAGCTTTTGTCGACGGCATTGCGGGGATTATGAATGGTGAAAAGGCGGGAATTACTATTTTCAACACCAGAAACATGGAGGCGTTTATTATTCTGCTGGTGATTGCGACGATTCTTAGGGGAGTATATATGCATTTTCGCATCAGTAGGAGCAGAAAGGGCATCACGACGAGAAAATTAATTCTTTCATCGTTCGGGACTTTGTTCCCTATTTTGATTCTTCTGTTTTTGTCACCACTAACAACATTTATTGGCGGTGGGCGGGTTGTACCTTGGTTCGGGTTATGGACCACCATGCCATCACTGTTGATATGGCTGGCTGTACTAACGCTTGCGAATATAACGAATTGGGTATACCGCTTCAGATTGCATGACCATGCTTCAAAGAGGACAACATGATGACGATAATCCGTACAAATTTTTCCAAGGGGCCGCTAAACAGTATCACATTTTGATACATTTTATATTTAGTATAAACATATCAAGTGAAAAGGTTCTAGTTGGTAAAAAGTAAACGAGATCATTGGAGGAATGAAATGACTACGATCATCAGTAATGAAAAAATCGTGGAAGTAGAAAACCGTCCTATCGGAAGGATGGTCGCTTATTGGACGGTTACCAGTATACTCGCATTTTCAATTGCATTAAGCGGTATCGGACAATTGATGCGATATGGGGGGAATGTCGATCTAGTTACTACAATTGGTTTCCCGCTTTATATCACGAACATTCTTGGAGGATGGAAATTGCTTGGCGTCATTGCAATCATAATTCCAGGTTTTCCTCGGCTTAAGGAGTGGGCCTATAGTGGTATCTTTTTTCTAATGACGGGGGCGGCCCTATCTCATGCGTTCGCTAACGATTACGGTGATTACGGTTTTCATATTATTCTTCCACTTTTCTATGCTGCGCTTGGCATGGCCTCCTGGTGGCTTCGTCCGAAAAGCCGCAAGCTTTAATGGGTATTGATTTGATCTATTCATAAAAAGGAGTGTTGATAATGTCATATATTGTTGATTTCAAAAATCTTTCTTCGGTTGGTTTAGAGTCTTCACCTGTTGCAGAAGCTCTCACTGGTTTACGTGCTAATGAAGCTCGTTACTTTATGAACAAATACAAACATGAATTTACGGTCGTACCCGCTAGTGAAAGCCAGGAGGACATTGCGTATGTGAACCGCATTTTGAAAGAACGCGATCTTGCATTTGCGGCCAAGCCTTTAGAAACGTCACGTTTTCAAGTAGAAAATATCCAATTTACCTACGTCTTTTATGAGGATGGTCTAGGGATCAATGTCATGTATACGGTTGATGACCCTAAGAAACGAGCTGTTGGTTTTAAGCTTTCTGAAGGGATGGAGGTACCAAAGGAGCTAGAAGAGAAGAAGTTTAAGTTTGCCAGACAGAAGTCTAAACTAGCTGGAACAATTCGGGGCACGTTCTTTGTAATTAAAGGACAATATTAAGCAATAAAGTGTAGCGGGACCACGATGTGGAATGATTTTAGCGAGATGGCACATTTTATTCAACAAACAAGTTAGATGACTTAAACAAACTACAAATTGAGGCTACCGCTGAAAACGAGTGGTAGCCTCATTAATCTATCGGGAAGATAGTTGAAGATCTAACACGATGAACCGTATCCTTATAACGCGGAAATGTTGACGTAAATTCTTGTTTGATCCATAATTTCGAGAAATCGACCCAGCCGAAGGATTCCAGCGAGGCTCCTTTGAGCGCTGAATGAAACTTGGATGCCTTATTAAGGTGATAACCAAACATGATCCAGTACTCTTCCCTCATTCTCTGCTCGATCTTATCGATGATTTCACCACGCTCTTCCGGTGCAGGAAGTTGCACGTACCTGCGGAAGTGCCCGTCCAGCCATGCAAGTTGCTCTTGATTGAAAAAACGGTGCACAAAGCTCGATTCATCCTGAAATAATCGTAGGTATCCCCACTCCGTATCGTTCTCGAGCAATTCGCAGATGAGCAGCATATCCGCCTGTTGGTCCGCATCCGTCGAATAGTAGTCAGTAACGGGGATCGGATGAAGGTTGATAGGCAATCCGATAGAATGGCAACGCAGCTGCAGCCACTGGGCATCCTCCAAAAACTCTTTTTTGTCCCAGTAATAAAGTGTTAACGTTTCCCCGGAGTACCCGCTTTCCCGAAGATAAGCCTGAGCTTCTTTAAGGTTCCGCTCCCCATCGTAGACATGCTTGCTCTTATCAGGCAAAAAGCTGCTGGCCGGAGCCATGCGGTTCCCCTTCAACTCCCGAATGATCGCGGTGCGGTCGTACAGAATCCTCATCGCCTTGCGGAAGGAAGGTTGATGATGAATGCCTTTTTTTCTAAAATTAAAAGCTACATACTGGCAGCCGTCCAACGTTTCTATATCCATTGTAGGGCTATCCTTCTCTTGCCTTGCATCGTTCCAATTAGGGAGTTGGTACTGACTGTTCTGGATGTCATCCGGAATGAACCACAGTTCAACCCGATCCAAGAGCGGTCTCTCCCGGTAAAAGTCTTCGAAAGCCTCCAATATCAGCACCTGATCTGTGAACTGGGCCATGCGAAACGGTCCTATTCCGATCATCTTTTTTTCCGAAAATGGGGTGTCATAGGGAAGGATGGACATATAGAAAGAGCCGAAAAAGTGCAGAAATAACCGATTAGGCTGCTTCAGATAAAAGGTGATGATATGGTCAGACACGATTTCGGCATGATCGATCTCTTCATACTGCCAACGTGATGGAGAATGGACAGTCTCAAGTCGCTGCAGTGTAAATAGCACATCTTTTGCCGTAAATAGCCCTCCGTGATGAAACCGGACTCCTTTTCTCAAATAAAAAGTCCACCTGCTCCCGTCCTCATTGCTTTCCCAGTTGTGGGCAAGGGCCGGAAGGTAGGTCTTAGTCTTGGGATCGAAAGCAACCAACGTATCACTAAATTGCTGAAGGAAAAAAGCTTCGGTCGAAGTCGACACAAAAGCGGGATCAAGAGAAGTGAGCCTCCGGTTCATGGTTACCCGCAGAACATCCACGATGGAGGATTTTGTCTGTTCCACCTGAAAACCGAACCGGGCGCCGAGCTGAGCTCGAAGCTTATTGCATAGCGAGGGGGGCAAGTTTTTATGACAGAGCAGGTCCATAGCTTCTTTGATCTTGTCATTTGTGAGTTGGTGCTGAAAGTATTCCTCTGCCACATCGCCTAGATCCCTCAGGAGAGTCATTCGGGACGAGTTGCCTCGGCCAATCCCAGCCTGCCATTTCATAAATCCCTCTTCCAAGAGCTTACGCAAAATCAGCTTGACATTACGGGGGGTACAGCATAGAACTTTCGTCAACTCCCTGGTCGTAATAGAAACGGTTTCTCCTTTGTTCAAATGAGGTGGGAGCGACAACAGGATGTTCAGATAATGCTGGGTGGACCTCATAGCTCTTTCTGGCCTCCCTTTCATAAAAGGTGAAGTTTTGGTTTTGATATTACTCTTTTTCTTCTACTTTTACAAGATAAAATAGAGCTATAGCAGTGGGGAATGGAGAGCGCTGTTCCATCATCCGTATTAACTATTCAACTTTACATTTTAGGGAGGAAATGAACATGGAATACAGGAAATTAGGAAACAGTGGGCTTCTCGTATCTGAGCTGTGTCTTGGAACGATGTTGTTTGGGAGTTCGACAGATGAGGCGGAATCGACACGGATGGTGCAACAGTTCTTGGATACCGGTGGGAATTTCATCGATACGGCAGATATTTACACAGAAGGGGTGTCCGAGGAAATTATCGGTAAAGCCATTGGAGCGTGCAGATCTGAGGTCGTTGTTGCAACAAAGACTGGTATAAGCGTCGGTCCTCATCCGAATGATAGGGGCAGCTCCCGCAAACATATTATGGATAGTGTCGACGCAAGCCTTCGCCGTTTGAATACGGACTATATCGATTTGTACTATCTGCATATATGGGATCATTTGACGCCGATCGAAGAAACTTTGAAAGCGATGGATGACCTTGTTTCATCCGGAAAAGTAAGATATATCGGATGCTGCAATTTTCTCGCTTGGCAGTTAATGAAATCCTTAGCTTATAGCGACGCTAAGGACTATGCCCGCATTGTCGCGATTCAACAGCAGTACAGCTTGGTCAGCCGCGATATGGATCGCGAACATATGTCGTTATGTCAGGAGGAGACGATAGGTATTATCCCTTGGGGACCGCTTGGAGGAGGCTTATTATCGGGCAAGTACGACTCAATGGAAAGGCCAGACTTCGGCCGATTCTCCTTGGGACTAAAAGGAGAGTTTGATTATGACTACAAGTTCACGTCGAAAAACTTTGAGATAGTAAATGCGGTTAAAGAAATCTCAGAGCAAACTGGTAAGAAGCCTTCTCAAGTTGCACTGAATTGGCTGCTGGGTAAAAAGGGGATCACAGCACCGATCATTGGTGCCAGTAGCTACACTCAGTTCGAAGATAACATGGGCGCGATCGGCTGGTCGCTTACTCCAGATCAGTGGAAGTATTTGAATGACGTCAGCAGTCTGCCAAGCGAGTATCCGCTTCGAATGCAGGAGAGGTTTAGACGTAAATTGTAGGGAGTTTGAGACGATTTTTGGCATGCTGCACCTTGACAAAATATTACATTGGGAAGATGCAGTTCGTCTACACTTGTAGGAGGGTAAAAGGTTAGCAAGGTATATAGCCAGCGAGATCTCGCGGGCTTTTTTTATATTGTAATAAAAATAAAAATTCTTCGTCATTTGAGACAATAGTAGGACGTTATTTAATGGAATTGGAAAGCATCGAACTGGGGAGGTGGTTGAACTTGTTTTTTGAATATCATAAGGAACCTTCTTGGGGTACGGGATCGATCTTTTTTGTTATAATTATACATAGCCTATCTAATCGTCTGGGGGAAGCTACATTTGAAAATACTAGAAACAGAACGGCTGATTCTTCGTCAACAATCATTAGAGGATGCGGTTTTTATCCTTGAGCTACTGAACGATCCTTCTTGGATCCAGCACATAGGCGATAGATAAGGGGTAAACAATTTGTGCGAGATCCAGGGATGTTTTTTCATTTGATGAAACTATAGCTTAATAACAATATAAAGAGGCAGCCGGTCCAGATTGATTGGTTGCGTCTTCTCAAGTAACTGAGGATAACCTAGTCTCTTCGCGAATCCATAGAGCTGGCGAATTTGCTGAATTTTAAAAGGGAGCTAATGTTTATGAACAATGAAGTTATTTCTCTTATTAATAGATTAAAAAATGCACTTCACGAGGACATCATTGAAAAGTCCTATTATGTGACAGAAAAACTTGAAATGAGAAAAGATGGATTTGATGCAATAGAACCATTGCTTAAACTACTTGAAGATAATCCAGACGTAGATTTCGGTTCACCTGGACCGATTGTTCATTTCGTTGAAAAGTATTACAAAAAGGGGTATGAAGAAAAACTTATAGCTTCACTATACAGAAACCCCACGAATCATACTCTTTGGATGTTAAACAGAATAATAAATGGATCTGAAAACGAACAAAAACAACAATATTTGAATGTTCTTAATCACATCATCGAAAGATGTAGTGAAGACAAAAAGATTGATGAACAAGCAAAGTATTATAGATCATTACATGATTAAGTCTTTGAAAGTTTATCTACGATCCGCCCGAGGTATTTTCGGATTGAGCCTAACGTAGGACGTTAGTTAAATACCATCATTGTTACGTTGGGCTTTAAAAAGGTCGGCAAAACGAATGCTTATAATGGGTTTGAAACCAGCGAGTAGCCCCTCCTGTGCTTCTTTAACAGAAATGAAATGTTCCTGGCACTTTTTAGCAACTGATATATTATCAGCCTGTCGATATGACAGGTTTTTTGTGGTTAAACTAAGAAATAAACAGAGGAAAGAAGGAAAATATTTCTATCCGTCGAAAGAACATACCAGAAACCCCTTTAAGTGTTCGGGCTTAGTCGGTGAATGTTAGTTCCGAATTAAATATTAATTTAATTATAGGAGATGGTATTACATGTTAGTTGCACCACTAATCGGTTTTATTATTTCAGGAATAATATTAGTACTAATAATCCCTTTAATACGGAAGATTTCAATTGCAATAGGTGCTGTAGCTATTCCGAATCATCGTACAATGCATAGTACAATTATGCCTCGACTTGGGGGACTAGCTATATTCATTTCCTTTATGTCATCCGTTGCTATTATGTATCCCAAAATAATTCCATCACTTCCCGCTTACTGGGGGTTACTAGTCTCAGCGTTTATTATTGAAACAGTAGGTATCCTTGATGATGTATACACTTTGTCGGCTAAGTGGAAATTGCTTGGGCAAATTTTATCTGCAGTGATAGTAGCCTTATCGGGGTTCACAGTTGACCAAGTACATATTCCATTTGCTCAAGATATTTATTTCCCAGGATGGTTTTCAATATTATTAACAGTTTTATGGATTGTCGGCTTAATCAATGCCCTTAATTGGATAGATGGTTTAGACGGTCTGGCCACTGGGATCGCGGGAATTTCATGTATTACTCTTTGTATTATTGCAGGGATGACTGGAAATATCATGGTTCTGGTATTAAGTGCAACCTTGCTTGGAAGCTTAGCAGGTTTCTATATTTTCAATTCTGAACCTGCTTCGATTTTTATGGGTGAATCAGGATCTGCATTTCTGGGATTTGTACTGGCAGTCATTTCAATACTTGGTTTCAAACAAGCTGTATTCGTATCTTTTATCATTCCATTATTAATTTTAGGTGTTCCACTATTAGATACCATCCTTGCGATGACGCGTCGAGGTATTCAAGGTCGTCCACTGTATGAGGCAGATCGTGGACATGTTCATCACAGACTGACAGACATCGGGATTAGTCGTCGTAGCACGGTGTACACTTTATACGGCATTTCATCATTCCTTGGTATGTGTGCCATTATACTGACAAAAGCATCCACATCTGCTATCACCTTCGTTATGTTGTTATTAATGATAGCTCTGTTAACTTTAGCTGGTGCCGAATTAGTAGGCATATTTAAAGGGAATCGTCCTTTTTATCAACTGCTCCGAAAATTACGCCGTGTTCGTGATGAGAATTGAATTGTTCGTTGCTGAACAAATGTAGCTGGCTATTCCATTTATGCATCAGGCAGCTATCGCTTGCTTCAGGATAATCGCTATAGAAATTGTACCATTCCTATTGTTATAGTTAAGAAGTTGACAAGTCGTAGATCATTACGACGAGGAAAGATAGCTGAGGGGCTTGCTTCGCGGCAGCTCCTCTTTTGGTTATTAAAGTAAAGGGAGTTAAGCGTGACAAGAACAAGCATATTTAAAGAGTAGCCACCATAAATGGTGGTTTTTTGCTGTTTAGGTTATTCCAAATTGGATCTCGGAACAACTTATCATGTATCTAAATGCAGAAAACAAAGAATTTTTTCATGGTGCTTGGAACTTTGCAAGTATAGGATTTTTGTGCGGGAGCAGTGACTCGGGAAGGAACCCATTTCTTTTTGGAAGTATTAATTTAATTGAGGTCTGAATAAAACAAGGGAACTTTACAAAACCTTTATTTGATAACCTTAATACTTTGACGGTTCAGGAGGGATTGTTATAAAATCATTTGTCATAGTAGCAGCATTACTACTCGTTACAGGTTGTTCGAGTAATAATTCGACAAACAATCAAATGAATGCTAAACAAACGAAGCTTGAAACTCATGCTCCTAATGCTGCTTCAACGTCAACCTTAACTCAAGCATCATCCATTTCTACTGCGGGTGCAGGGAAATCACAGATTACGATTAAACAAGCACCCAATGACGCTTCGAATTGGCTGGATTGGTTCCAAAGCAACTATGCTCCGCCAGAAAGTCCACCGAATCAAGTTGTAAATCCGCAACAGTCTGCCAATCCGCAACAGTCCGTAAACCCGCAACAGCCCGCAAATCCGCAACAGTCCGTAAACCCGCAACAGTCCGTAAATCCATCCCAATCTGCGCAGCAAGTGCTGGATCTGGTGAATCAAGAAAGAACGAAAGCAGGCTTGAATTCCCTTAGCTTGAACAGCAGTCTCTCGAAAGTAGCGATGGCTAAGGCTCAGGATATGTACAACAATAATTATTTTGATCATCAGTCTCCGACTTATGGATCCCCGTTTGATATGATGACTGCATTCGGGGTCACCTATAACTCTGCAGGGGAAAACATCGCCAAAGGCCAGACGAGCCCGTCGGAAGTGATGAACCAGTGGATGAACAGTCCTGGTCATCGTGCCAACATCCTGAATAGCAGCTACACCCAAATAGGGATAGCTTACTATAATGGCGAATGGGTTCAGGAATTTATAGGCTAGTAGGTCAAGGACTAAGAGATACCCGTTTATCTCATCGTCTATCGGTTCCGGCGATGAAGGCGGGACGGACTATTTCACACTCTTTAGATTTTTTTGCGAGATTAGGTGGCCTTAATAAACGAGGAATGAGAGTCAAGTAACTGTAACGAAATTGAAATCTTATTTTCATGTGGTATTCCTGCTGAGGGTTTCTTTTTGCTATTAATCTAAACGTAAGAACTATAGTTAATTCCAAAGAGCTGCTAAGAGGTAGCTCTTTCTTTTTTATATTCAAAGTTGGGTTTAAATTACGTTGCTTCGTGTCCACAATGTCATAACATGAGTTTTCGGGCGGACAGCAGCAGCGTGTTGTGTATTTTCGGGATGGGCGTTTGAGTGATGAGGTTGGATAGGTTGAGGGCCGGGACTCCGTTGGGGATCCGGTTTGTTGTTTGAACAGGGAGGGACACACCCCTGCATAATTTCAATCCTCGCATATAATTCATGTAAAGTTTCGAAGTGGCTTTCCATATCTCACTAGAACATGCCACATAAGTTTTAACTCTTGAAGCACTTCTTTATAGGTTCCGCGATCGCTCCAAGAAGCGGGATCCCGTTTCAAGTCCATTACAGCCGATCCAATCATGCTCACATCGATAAGATCATTTCGTGCAATGCGTTTGGCTAAGGAAGGCATCGAGGGACCTCTAAAATCTGAGGGAACATCGTTTGCCAAAAGTGCAAAGCCCATGTGCCAATAGATATCAATTGAATACTTGAGGCATATTTGCTCCAGGGTCCGGCCTGTATGAGTACCTTTAAATGAAGGATCTGCCACGAGCACTTCTACGTCTTCCTTAAGTGAAATATTCCCATGTACCTGGGCCTCAATATAGTGGTTAAGATTACGGCCAGGCTCTTTGATTCCGGGGTCAGAGAATGGCTTCTCCAAATTAACCAGCACACGATTGATTAATTTCCGTGGTGTCAGATTTTTTTCCCCGATAGCAAAATCTCGTAAGAATGCCTCCTTCATGAGAGCAGCCACAATCATATCGAACTCCTCATAAGTACCCTTTTCCTTCGGGTCTTGATGAGAATCTAAATAAGTGAATGTACAACGATGTGAGACCTTCGGGGATAGAAGGAAATAGCAAGATCCAAAACGTGGAGCTGGACCATCTGGATGTAACATCAAGTCCAGCGCTCCATACTTGGGACGCTGGCTATTGGTTGAGCCCATTTGTTGATAGGCTCCTCCAAACATCTTCTTTTCCCAAAGGTCGCGTTCACCGCCAGGATAAGCTGATACGCTACCATTAGATAATAAAGTTTCAAACTGGCTCTTATAAACTCCTTGCTCAAGCAGTGCTTCGGCAACGCTTTTCATAGTCGAATCCGGTCTATCTGGATGAAAATGCAGGGCAATTTTTGCGTGCGCCTTTAATTTGGCGACAGTTTCTTCAAATGATTTAGACGTGATATTAGACATTTGAATAATTTCCTTCAGTGCCCGCTCTGCTTCATCTTTGTGGCTCCTCGCGTACGTTGTAATATGCTCTAAAGCCAATAATTGTGAACTTGATAATTTCATGGATAGAGTAGTCGCTCCTCTTCGAACCGATTAGTCAATGTCCATATTACCTAAATTACCCTTATATTTTCCGGGAGAGATACCAACGGTTCGTTTAAACATTTTCAAAAAATTAGAATAATCATTAAATCCACACAATTCGCAGGTATCTGTGACGCTATAGCCTTCCGAGAGAATCTGTTTAGCTTTGGATATCCGTTTGAAAAGAATATATTCATGGATGTTACTACCGATATATTTCTTGAAAACTCTTCCCATATAGAATCGATCCACATAAAACTTAGTAGAAAGAGATTCAAGCGAGAGATCCTTTTCCAAATTCATTTCAATATAATCTAATAGAGAAGTTAATAATTCTGGCATAGAAGAAAGGTTTTCTGAACGATTAACGTCTTTGAATATAATATTGATCAACACTAGCACTTCAATGAGATAATTCAACTTTAAAATCTTATAGCCGGCATGGGGTTTAAGATTCTCAATTTGATTAAAAAGACGTAGAAATTCATTAATCTGGCTGGGTTGAAGCGTAATTTTATTATGTTGGCCTTTAGGTTTGTTTAGAAAGCAGCTTAGAAGATCGAGACTTGGAGAATTAAATTTGCGGACGATATGTGGTGCAAACTGTAACGTTATTCGTTCGTATACATTATCGTTTTGGAAGGAAGGTTTATGGATTTCTTGATTATTTGTAATCATGACATCGCCATATTTAATTGGATACATGTTCTTTTCAACGAAGTAGTTCACATCACCTGAGATTAAAAAGTAGATCTCAAACTCTTCGTGCAAATGAAAGTTAACATTACATTTATTAGGATTATAGAGTCTACGTTCATATCGGATGCATTCGTCTATACTTTCATAAGCTAAGCTCATCCATATTACCTCACTTTAAATACCTGAAGGTTCAGGTGAATTGTAGTGGTACTGATGCTGGATAGAATCCAACGACAGTCGGTGAATAATGACCGCAATCAATCTGATGTTCTATCAACTCCGTAACTCCCCAACCTTACCTATACTTCCATTTTAAAGAAGTTTACACAAAACTATTTTACAGACTCCCGTGAAGGGAATCAAGTAGGCATTGAGCGACATAAATCCACATGGGGTTACCTTGGCCTCATCGATTAATAATTGCACAAAAAACAATATTTTAATCACAAAAAACTATGAATTATCTCGAGTAATATTTTAGAATAGCAAAAGAAAGCGCTTTTATACTTTGTTCTTCTTACTGTGGTCAGGCTTAAACTACACTTTCATATACAGGGAGGGTTATGGGTTGAGTTCAATGAGTAAAGTGAAATTAGGTGTAATTGGTCTAGGTGGAATGGGAAGCAGCCATCTCAAGTATTTGACACAGATGGAGACAGTTGAAGTCGTAGCCGTTTGTGATGTTGTAAATGAAAAGGCTGACAAAGCAGCAGCTCTATATCATACCAAGGCCTATTACAGCCATAAGGAGCTTTTTGACAAATCGGGCATAGAGGCTGTATTAATAGCGGTTCCCCATTACGATCATACGCCTATTTCGATTGATGCCTTCCGTAAGGGAATCCATGTTCTTTGTGAGAAACCTATTGCAGTGCATGTCAATGATGCTCAAAAAACGATAGATGCCTATGAAAGTGCCAAGGAACACCATCCCAATCTGATGTTTGGTCTTATGTTTCAAGAAAGGACTTATCCGCACCATAAAAAAATAAAAGACATTCTTGATGGCGGAGAGTTAGGGAAATTAATTAGAGCGACCTGGATTAATACCAAATGGTTCCGATCTCAACTTTACTACGATAGCGGCGAATGGCGTGCAACGTGGGCTGGAGAAGGCGGAGGTATTTTGACCAACCAATGTCCGCATAATTTGGATCTCTACCAGTGGTTATTTGGTCTTCCGTCACGGATCAACGGTTTTGCGCATATTGGCAAATATCATGATATCGAAGTTGAAGACGAAGTGACGGCTTACTTTGAACACGAGAACGGGATGGTTGGCCATTTTATTGTGACTACCGCTGAAACACCTGGATCCAACCGGATGGAGATCGTGGGAGAGTACGGAAAATTGGTTTATGAGGATAATCAAATTGTTTTTTATCGAACCCGTGAGTCGATGCTTCGTTTTATCAAAGAATCGCAAAGCAGGATGGGCAATGTTGAAAATTGGTACACGGAAATTCCTGTGAACGTGAATGTGCCTACAGGGCATCAAGTCGTGACAGAGAAATTTATCGAGGCCATACAAAATGGCGGCGGAACGCTTATCGCACATGGCACTGAGGGAATCAACGGACTAACCCTTGCAAACGCGATTATGCTTTCTTCATTCAACGATCAAACCATCAAGCTGCCCATGGATGCCGATGAATATGAAAAGAAGCTGGGGGAACTGATCCAAAGCTCCAAATACAAGAAGACAGTGAGACAGGATGTCGTTATGGATATCAGCTATTCCCAGGGTTAGGTCTTATCAACTTACAAAATGTCTAGGGGGAACTACCAATGAAGGGTAAACTCGGCATGGTTTCAGCTTTATCTCTTTCTGTTGTATTACTCGCAAGTGTATTAACGGGGTGCACCTCTAATGCTACGAAGCAAACAAGTACGTCAGAAAAAAATGAAGCAAGTTTATCTTCAATCCCGCTGCCTATCGTTAATAAGCCGATCACCTTAAAAATGTTTGTGCCCATGGATGCCAAAGTAGCGGCAACCATGAAAAACTATAATGAAATCGCAGTGTTTAAAGAATTGGAAAAAAGGACAGGGATCCATATTGAGTTCATTCATCCTGCATCTATGGATGGGGCAGCGATCAAAGAACAGTTCAACCTGATGGTCGCGTCTGGAGATTTACCTGATCTGATTTATTATAACTGGATTGGCGATTTTAATGGCGGGCCCAATAAAGCGATCAAGGATGGCGTTATTTTGCCGCTGAATGATTTGGTAGATAAGTATTCACCCAACCTTAAAGCGTTTATGAACTCCGATCCTAAAGCGAATAAACAGCTGCGTACAGACGATGGTACGATCTATGTTTATCCCGAGGCTCAATCGCCGAATCAGTATGCGAAAGTAAACCCTAATCCGAATCCTGCTTTCCAGACTTTTGGATGGCAGATCCGGCAGGACTGGTTGGAAAAACTGAATTTAAAATCACCTGAAACGATTGACGATTGGTATGAAGTACTAAAAGCGTTCAAAACGAAAAATCCTAGCGGCAGCGGTAAAAACGACGAAATTCCTTTGGCACCTAAAGGAGCGGGGGACCTGCAGAACTGGGTCAGAGCATGGGGGATCAACTACGGGTTTTATCATGACGGCGATAAAGTCAAATATGGACCTTACACCCCGGAGTACAAAGAAGCGCTAACAACCTTGGCAAAATGGTATAAAGAAGGCTTGATCGATCCTGATTTTGGAATTACGGATGCCAAACAATTCGATACCAAAGTTATGGGTAACCGTGCAGGCTCATGGACAGGATCAACATCAGGAACATTCGGAAGATTTGTTCAATTGATGAAAGCGAAAGATCCGTCGGTAAAATTATCAGGAACGGTTCCACCTTACGTTACAGGCACGAAATCCTACAATTTCAATGTTGATGAAATCAAGGTTGCTAGTGGCGGCGGTGTTGCGATTTCCGCAAAAAGTAAATATGCGAAGGAAGCTGCGATGTGGCTCGACTATGGCTACAGTCCGGAAGGATCACTGCTCAATACCTTCGGTATTGAAGGCGAGAGCTACAAGATGGTGAACGGTTCGCCTCAACTGCTTCCAGAGATTACGAATAATCCAAAGGGCTTGTCGATTGATGAGGCGTTATCGAAATACTCCAGAGGATCTGGCGGACTAGCCTTTGTCATGACACCTGAGATTTGGCAGCAACGCATGGCTTTACCTGAACAGCAGCAAATTATTGGCTTATGGAAAGCAGGCTCCTACGACAGAACCATGCCGCCCGGGGTAACACCTACCATTGAGGAATCAACCAAGATGGCTTCCATCACTTCTGCGGTTAATACGTATAGGGATGAGATATTCTCTAAAATGATCATGGGACAAGTACCTCTTAGTGAGTTTGATAATTATATGAGCAAATTAAAAGCTATGGGAATCGAAGATGCGATCAAAATTCAGCAAGCAGCATACGACAGATACATGGCAAGGCAATAAGCCTTAACGTTGACCAGATTTGGATTGGCTAGCAGCAAGAGCGCCAGCACTTGATCGACTCCTAAAGGTAAGATCAATGCTGGATGCCTGCTGCGCGAATTTCTTCGCTCAAAGGGGACGAACGATGGAGAATATGACGGTTGGTGAGGCGGCGCATGCCAGAAGTGTCTATCAGACGACGAAGCAAAACGGCTTTGTCCATAGACTTCGAAGAGACTTGTATAAAAACAGAATCATTTATTTCATGGCCTTACCCGTGGTCGCTTACTATATTATTTTTCAATATATTCCTATGTATGGAGCCTCGATTGCTTTTAAAGATTTCTCCCCGATGAAGGGAATTTGGGGCAGTACTTGGGTGGGAATGCAGCATTTTACCGATTTTTTTAACGATGTTTATTTCGGAAGAATTCTTACGAATACCCTTTTAATTAGTGTATATAACATTATTTTTGGTTTTCCGGCACCGATCATTTTGGCGCTCCTATTAAACGAAGTACGAAAAAATGATGTTTTTAAAAGGTTTGTGCAATCGGTGACGTATTTGCCGCATTTTATTTCAGTTCTGGTTTTATGCGGTTTAATTGTAGATTTTACGGCAAGAAACGGGATTATTAATGATGTACTAGCCTTCATGGGAATGGAAAGAATTACGATGTTGCTTGAACCTGGATTATTCCGAACCATCTATGTGAGCTCTAATATTTGGCAGGAAGTGGGGTGGGGCTCGATTATCTATTTGGCTGCTTTAGCCGGCATCGATCAGGACTTATATGAAGCGGCGACGATTGACGGGGCGGGACGTTTCAAGCAAATGCAGCATGTCACACTGCCGGGGATTATGCCTACCATTATCATTTTGTTTATTTTAAGAATGGGAAGTATGATGAACGTCGGATTCGATAAAATTTTCCTGCTATACAATCCGGTTACTTACGAAACTTCGGATGTGATTTCAACCTATGTATACCGCAAAGGGATTCTGGAAGCAAACTACAGCTTCAGCGCAGCCGTTGGATTATTTAACTCGGTAATCAACTTTGCGCTCTTGGTAGCTACCAACAAAATCAGTAAAAAAGTCAATGAAACCAGTCTTTGGTAGGGAGGGATGACGATGAATATAAAGCGAAGCAAAGCCGAAGCTATTTTCGGTTTTTTTAATATATGCTTCTTGCTGTTTCTAGCTTTAATTACACTTTATCCATTTCTATATGTTACGATGGCGTCCTTAAGCAACCCCTCTAGTTTAGCGAGTCATTCCGGTTTGTTGCTTTGGCCTTTGGGTTTTAATGTAGACGGTTACATCAGTGTTTTTAAAAATCCCAATATTATCACGGGTTACACCAATACGTTAATTTATGTTGTAGTAGGAACAAGCATCAATGTACTTATTACCTCGCTCGGAGCTTATGTATTATCGAGAAAAGGTGTTATGCTGCGGGATTCGATCATGATGATGATTGTGTTCACGATGTTTTTTAGCGGTGGCTTGATTCCAAACTATTTGCTTGTGAAGAGTCTCGGCATGTTTGACACAATGTGGGCACTCATTCTACCGGGAGCGATCAGCACCTATAATTTGATTATCATGAGAACCTCGTTTGCAGCGATCCCGGATAGTTTGGAAGAATCCGCACGTATTGACGGAGCCAATGATCTTACGATCTTGTTTCGAATCGTGCTGCCGTTATCACAGGCCGTGATCGCCGTTATGATTCTGTTTTACGCTGTGGCCCACTGGAATTCGTGGTTCAGCGCTATGATTTATTTGCGAGATCGAGATGCTTATCCTTTACAGCTCTTCTTGCGTGAGATTTTGATAAACAGCAGTACCGACAGTATGATTACCGGGTCCGGCGGGAGCGATAAAGAAGCAGTTAGCGAAATTATTAAATATTGTACGATCATTATCGCCACATTACCTATCATTGCTGTGTATCCTTTCTTGCAAAAATATTTTACCAAAGGGGTTTTAGTAGGCGCTGTGAAGGGTTGAGCATATAGGCCAAATTATAGTTGAAACGAGGGATTGGCATGATCTCTGAGGATCAAGTGAAGTTTTATCATGAGAATGGTTACTTACTTGTAAAAGGTGTATATGACGCAGAGGAAGTTGAAACGTTCCGTGAATCGGTAGAAACATTCCTGAAGAGGGCGGCAGCATCCAAATTTGACAGGAGCCATGCTTGGGCTGGAGATTACCTGCCGCCGGAAGAATTAAAGAAGCTGGTGCTTAAGGGCTTCCATGATGTTCAATATCATGACGCCCAGTTCATGCGCATGATTACGCAAAGGAATTTGATTGCGATTTTCACTCAATTGATTGGCGATAATGTTCAACTGCATCATACCAAGATGATGGTCAAACCTCCGGAGAAGGGAGCGGCTTTCCCCATGCATCAGGATTATCCGTATTTCCCGCACAGCAAGCACAGTATGATGCTCGCCAGCATCCATTTGGATCATACGAATGAGGAAAACGGTTGTTTGCATGTCATTCCGGGATCCCATAAACAAGGGCCCTTACCTCATGTAGGAAGCTACTATTTGAATCATAAAGAATATCCAATTGAGAGCGGAATTCCTTGTATCGCTGAATCCGGGGACGTATTATTTTTTAACTATTTAACGATTCATGGCTCACCGATAAACCGCAGCGACCGGACGCGTAGAAATATACTTGTCCAGGTTCGTGATCCCGAGGATCAGCCGACGAATGATAAACATGTAAACTGGGGACAGGGGTTGATGCTTCACGGCATCAATCCCAGATTCAGAAACTATAAGTATGAAGGAACATTACTGGAAGTTTGATAGCTGACAACATGCTCCTTAGAAGCAAGAAGGATAACGTATCCCAGCATACGAGGGGTAAATCATTCTAAAATATTTTAACAAATGGGAGTGAACCTGTATGAAATTATCTTTTACCACGTTAGGATGTCCCGAGTGGCCCTTAGACAAAATTATTTCCAACGCGACCGAATATGGATTTGATGCAATTGATTTTAGAGGTTTGACCGGTGAAATGAATATTTACAAGCTTCCGGAGTTTTCCGAGCAGGTTGAACAAACACTTCGTAAAATCACTGATGCCGGTCTGCATGTATCTTGCTTTTCCAGCTCCGTCCATTTATTCTCATCTGAAAACTTGGAGAAGAATATGCAGGAGATTACCGAATTCTCAAAGCTTTGCCGTATTTTCGGAACACGCTACATTCGTGTGTTTGGGGGTAAAATTAGCGAAGATGCTAGCCGGGAGATGGCTGTTGAGAAGGTCGCTCAGCATGTAAGTGAAATGGCAAAAATCGCAAAGGCACACGGTGTGAAGCTTCTAATTGAAACACATGATGATTGGATTTCATGCGTTAATATGAAAAAGGTGTTGGAGAAGGTGGATACAGAAGCTGTCGGGGTACTGTGGGATGTGCACCATCCTTACCGCATGGTAGGAGAGCAACCTGAGGAAACCTGGAAGACACTTGGGCAATGGATCGAGTACACACATGTGAAAGATTCACGTACCGGAGAAGACGGAGGGAAAGACTTCCAATACTGTTTAACCGGAGAAGGAGATATACCGCTGAAAGAAATCTACATGTTATTAATTCGTGAAGGTTATCAAGGCTATTTCACGTTAGAATGGGAGAAAAAATGGCATCCTGAACTGGAAAACCCGGAAATTGCATTTCCCCAGTATGTACAGTACATGCGCAAATTCATATCGGAGGTAACGATATGAAGAAGATTAGAGTTGCCATAATAGGACAAGGGCGCAGCGGTCGTGATATACATGCCAACTCCTTAAGTCAAATGAAGGAGCAATATGAAATTGTTGCCGTAGCTGACATGTTGGAAGAGCGGCTGGAAAGAGCCAAAAAAGAGCTGAATTGTGATGTGTACCGTGATTACCAAGATCTGTTTAAGAGAAATGATCTAGATTTAATCATAAATGCGTCGCCTAGCCATTATCATTTTGCAATTTCAAAAGAGATTATGGAGAATGGATTTCATGTACTGTCTGAGAAACCACTTGCCCGAACGGCAGATGAGGTTGATATTTTAATTGACACAGCGAAGAAAACAGGTAAATTACTTGCTATCTATCAGCAGTCCAGGTACGCACCCGCTTATCGCCAAGTGCAAGAAATTATCAAATCTGGCGTGATCGGAAGAGTGGTTCAGGTCAGTATTGCCTACAACAATTTTGCAAGAAGATGGGATTGGCAGACACTACGAGCGAATGATGGAGGAAATCTCTTAAATACGGGACCACATCCCATAGATCAAGCCCTCCAATTTTTTGGAAGCGAGGAAATGCCGCATATCACTTCGATAATGGATCGCGCAAACACAGCTGGAGATGCCGAGGACTACGTAAAGGTCATCCTGCATGGCCACGGGCGTCCTGTCATTGATGTAGAAATTTCCTCCTGCTGCGCGTATCCGAGTTTTACATATAATGTTCAAGGGACTAGAGGAGGAATCAATGGGAGCACAAAACATCTGGATTGGAAATATTTCAAACAGGAGGAAGCGGGAGAACTGAAATTAGTGACAACACCTTTGGTAAACGAAAAAAATGAACCGGCTTATTGCCGTGAACAACTGAAGTGGTATGAAGAGAGCTGGGACGTCCCAACTGAACAAGGAAAAGATATCTTCCATTATATGGCCCAAAGTTTTTATCATATGATTTATAATACGATCGTAAATGGGAAGGCGCTCGAAGTTACACCGCAACAAGTGCGCCAGCAAATTGCCGTTATGGAAGAATGCCACCGGCAAAATTCGTTGTAATTAGTAAATATGTTCAGAATTACCTCTGGATGCGAAAAGCCTGCTGTTCTTATAAGCAGGCTTTTCGCAATTAGCTTCGGTGAGTCATATTTCAATAATTATTTCATTCATTACTTTTCTTCGATATACGCCTGGGGTAACCCCAGTAAACTTCTTAAATAACTTATGGAAATAAGGTAAGCTCTCATAACCGCAATTGTGGGCGATCGTATCAATACCTAAGTCGGTAGTTAAGAGCAGCTCCTTTGCAGTTGAAATTCGCTTGGCATTCACATAGTCGGTGATATTCATCCCGGTTAGTTGCTTAAACACCCTAGATAAATGAGCGGCTGAGACGGAAGTGTGTTTAGCCAAATACGAAAGTCCAGCAATTTGTTCAGTGTGAACCTGATCTAAGTGTTGAAGTATGTTTAGTAACCAGGGGGGGCCGATATCGGACGCGGCCAGTTGATGATGGGATTCTTTTAATATCAAACGATTAATAGTGATGAGAAGGCTATTTAAATGTAGTTGAACTGCGTATCTAAAACCAGCTTCGTGTTGCTCCAATTCTTCATGCATTTGTTTGAGTTTTTCTTCAAGATGAAGGCGCATGGCTGCTGGGATAACAAGTTTATAGCTCTTATATTTTCGGGCTCGCTCAAAAACTTGCCTATTCGTAAATGAATCACCGGCTGAATAGTGTCCGATCAGTTGCGGATCAAAATAGATGGCAGTAGCAGTAATTGGAAATTCAGAATCTGGCAATGCCTGATGAATGGTATTTCCAGGAATGATGAAGAGGTCTCCTTCATTCATCTCATAGAGCATTTGGTTTAAGAAAAACGTACCTTTTCCACTGTAAATATAAACCAATTCAAAGCGATCATGAAGATGCTCTGGTAGTTCGCGATTTGGTGTCTTTTTGTCCTTAAATACAAGGTTGAGTGGTAAGAGGTGGTCGTTAATAAAGTTCTTTATAAGCGGTTTTTGCATATTCCGAACCTCCCCAGATCATCTCACTTCGTTATTTTTCTTATGTATAGAATATCAAAATAGAGTATGTTTTTGCAAAGGTAAAGAATTAACAAATACCATATTCTTGATACAATATTAGTGAGCAGCACTAACCTTGAAGAAACTCAATTTAACTATAAGTTCGGAAAATCTCATTAAAGGAGCCAGTCATCGATGGACGTCGTTTATCAATTTGAAGAAGTAGCGAGACTTCCCTTGCCCGGGGATAACTGCGCCGTTGCGATTCACCAATTGAACTCCGGTACGGTCATTCAGTATGAAGGCCAATTGCTCGTCTTGGATTACACGGTTATGGAAGGCCATCGATTCGCGGTGAAAGCGATTGCTCCTGGTGAAGATCTGCTTTCGTGGCATTTGCCTTTCGGGGTTGCGATTCAGCCGATTCATCCCGGTCACTATGTGATCAACGAAACCGTACGGGAAGCGCTCAGTGTGCGCCAATTGACATTCGCGGTGCCGGCGGAACCCAATTTCGCTGATCAAATTTCTCCTTATATCTTTGATGAGGAGAGCTTCCAGCCGGCTCAGGCATCGCCTGTTTTTAATGATACGCGTACGTTCATGGGATATCGCCGCCATGAAGATCGCGGAGTGGGCACCCGGAACTACATCGTACTGCTTGGCACCACCTCGCATACGGGGAGCTACGTGACTGAGCTTGCCACGCGTCTGCAAGGCGGATGGCAGAAAGATTCGAATATAGACGGGATCGTTCCCGTCGCACACACGGAGGGCGGCACAGAGAAACCGAATAATGTGGACTTGCTGCTGCGGACGCTCGCAGGTTTCATGGTCAACCCGAACGTCGGAGCCGTGTTGGTTGTCGATTATGGTAATGAATCGGTCACGAACAAGATGGTGGAGGCTTATGCACGCGAGCATAGCTATCCAATCGATGAAGTGCTGCATAAGTTCGTGTCGCTCACGGGCAGCTTCGAAGAGGAGCTGGTTAAAGGTGAAGCGATCGTACGGGATTGGCTAGAGGCGGTTAGCTCGATGCAGCGGACGCCTGAATCCATCAGCCACTTGCGAATCGGCTTGCAGTGCGGCGGTTCGGACGCATTTTCTGGAGTATCCGCGAATCCGCTGCTCGGCTGGGTATCGGAACAGTTGGTGCGCTACGGCGGTGCGGCTAGTCTAGCCGAAACGGACGAATTGATTGGTGCAGAGCCCTATATCTTGTCGAAAGTACGCAACTTGGAAACCGCCCGCAAATTTCTGGAACTTGTGAACCGATTTAAGGAGCGTACGTCCTGGCATGGCACCAGTGCAGAAGGTAACCCGTCAGGCGGCAACATGTATCGCGGCTTGTACAATATCTATCTCAAATCTATAGGCGCTGCGATGAAGAAAGACCCGACAACGCGGATCGACTATGCAACGGAGTACGGAGAGCTCATGAAGGATGGCGGCTACTATTTCATGGATAGCCCTGGCAATGACCTGGAGAGCATCGCCGGACAAATAGCCGCAGGCTGCAACATGATCTTTTTTACAACAGGAAATGGTTCAATCACTAACTTTCCGTATGTACCTACGGTCAAGGTGGTCACGACAACTCGCCGCTTCCAATTGCTGTCGAACGATATGGATGTGAACGCGGGGCAGTATCTGGAAGGCAAGTCAATGGATGAGCTGGGTCAAGAGGTATTCGAGTTGTCGCTCCAAATTGCCTCTGGTCAGCAAAGCGTCGGCGAGAAGGCGGGCCATGCCCAAGTGCAAATTTGGCGCAACTGGCAGCAGAACGATGCGAGTCAGCTGGAGACGCTGCTTCACACTCCTGTGCCGACAGGAGCTCCGATAGCAATTGAAGATGCTGTAACGATGGCTCACTCGATCCAATTTTCCTTTACTCGGCATCGCAATCGGCAGTCCAGTGATAATATCGGCTTAATCGTGCCGACCAGTCTTTGTGCCGGTCAAGTAGCGGGTATGATCACACGGAGTTTGAACGAACAAGGAGCAGGGAAGCCCGAACTCTCGCGCTTTGTCACCTTGGCGCACACAGAAGGCTGCGGCACCTCGGGGGGACCAGCTGAATCCCTGTTTTCCCGCACGATGATCGGCTATATTACGCATCCGATGGTGGAGCATTGTTTGCTGCTGGAACATGGCTGCGAGAAAACACATAACGACTACATGCGCCATCAGATGGACGTGATGGGTGTCGATGTGAGCCGTCTTGGTTATGCCAGCATCCAGCTCGATGGGGGAATTGCCAAGGTGAGCGAGAAGGTTGAGGCCTGGTTCGCGGATCGATTGGCTGCCGCCGAACCTGCAGAGAAGGTGACGGTCGGTTTGGAAGGGCTGCGCATCGGAATCGTAAGCGTGGGTGCCATTCACAAAGATGCTGGCGAACAGCTGGGGCTGCTAACCAAGATGATTGTCGGGGCCGGAGGCTTGGTCGTTGTTCCCGCGAACAGCGGATTGCTTGCCGAGGATGGGTTCAGTCAGCCTTTATTTGGCTCGTCCCAAGTTCGGCCGTCCATTGCCTATGGGGAACACGTCCGCCGAAACGGCTTTCACGTGATGGAGACACCAACAACGCATGGCGTAGAGACGATCACAGGACTCGCTGCCACAGGTGTGGAGTTAATCATCGCGCTGATCGGTGATCGTCCGATGCAGGCGCATCCTTTCGTCCCGATGCTGCAAGTGACGTCGGAACAGGCTGATCTGCATAACCATAAGCAAGATGTCGATTTGGTACTCGAGGGCAACCCGAGCCTCTGGATGAATCAAATTCTTGAACGCAGCAAAGAAATTCTGGAACATACGTATGTACCGCGTCTCTATCAGCAAGGTAATATCGATTTTCAAATGACACGGGGCTTTTTGGGTGTGTCGTTATAATACAGACAATATCAGGAAGCGAGGAACACGCCATGACGAACGCATTATTATCCAAAAGACCGCTTGGCAGTACGGGCCTACTCATATCACCGCTATGTTTTGGAGCCGCTCCGCTGGGGGATATGCCGGAAACCTTTCAATACAGCACGTCGGAGGAACAAGCATTGGTGACGCTGCGCACCGCCTTCGAAAGCCCAATCAACTTTCTGGATACGGCTGCAGCTTACGGCGAAGGCGAGAGCGAACGGCGAATCGGTAAGGCCATTCATGCGTATGGTGGTCTTCCCGCAGGTTACGTGTTGGCTACTAAAGCCGACCGCGACCTTAAGACCGGCGACTTTAGCGGCGAACAGATTAAACGTTCCATCGAAGGAAGTCTCGAACGATTAGGACTTGATCGTCTGCAATACGTTTACATCCACGATCCTGAACATACCACTTTCGAAAATGTGATGGGATCCGGCGGACCGTTAGAAGTACTGCGAAAGTTTCAAGAGCAAGGGGTCATCGATCACATCGGCATATCCGGCGGACCGATTGATATGCTCATTCGGTATGTCGAAACGGGAGCGTTTAGCAGCGTTGAAACCCACAATCGCTATACGCTGCTCAATCGGGCGGCCGAACCTTTGCTTGATGTCGCGAGCCGTATGGGCGTTGCGGTTATTAACGCAGCTCCTTATGGCAGCGGCATACTCGCTAAAGGTCCGGAAGCATACGCACGTTATGCCTATAGCGAAGCTCCGCCACAATTATTGGAGAGAGCGCGTATGTTCGCCAAGGTTTGCTTGGAATACGATGTTCCGCTTGCCGCCGCCGCACTTCAATTTTCGCTTCGCGACCCGCGAATCGCTAGTACGGTCGTTGGCATGAGTAAACCGGAACGGATAGCCCAAACGCTGGAACTCGCGAATTACCCGATTGCCTCTGAGCTATGGCCGGCGCTTGATGCCTTTGGCTTTGATATGGAAGATCCCGAAGAGAATCGTTTTGCTTAGAGTACCGAGCAAGATAATTGCCGATTATTCGGAAGATGAAAGAGCTGCCATATTAGGCGGAACAGCGGCGAAGTTTTATGGCATTCAAGCTGGATAATAGAGGAGTGGAAATATGCGATTACAAGATAAGGTAGCTTTGATCACCGGAGCTGGATCAGGCATCGGGAAAAGCACGGCATTGCTTTTTGCACAAGAAGGCGCGACAGTTATCGTGAACGACTTGGATGAAATCAAGGGCAGAGAAACCGTGAGCGAAATTAGGAACAAGGGTGGCGAAGCGCTATTTCTCCACGCGGATGTAACAAATCCTGAGCACGTCAAGACGATGGTAGAAGCGGCTATTGCTGAATTTGGTCGCATCGACGTTCTGTTTAACAATGCCGGAATCAGTGGTGTCGGAGCCGTGCATGAAATTGAGCCGGAAGCTTGGGACCGGATTATGAGCATTAACGTAAAAGGCGTGTTCCTGCCTTCGAAATATGTATTGCCCTATATGATGGAGCGTAAAACAGGTTCGATAATCAACATGTCGTCGTGCGTAGCGGAAATTGGACTCGCGCGCAGAGTTTCTTATGCTGCAACGAAGGGAGCCGTACTCGCCTTAACCAAATCGATGCAGGTTGATTATGCTCCCTACAACATCCGGGTGAATGCCCTTCTGCCGGGTACGATCTTTACACCGTTTGTAGAGAACTATTTGAAGACTTCCTATGACGATCCTACAGCTGCCATCGAATCCTTAAAACAGCGCCAGCTCAGCGGTGAACTGGGCAAGTCAGAGGATGTTGCGAATGCGGCCTTGTTCTTGGCATCTGATGATTCCAAGTTTATGATGGGTTCTCCGCTCTACATTGACGGTGGTGTTGTTTTCGGCAAGAACGCCTAACAATAGCTAGATGGAGGAGAATATGTACAAATGAAACTACTGACATTTAACGACAACGGCCAATTTAAGCTTGGTATTAAAACGGAGAAGGGCATTTTGGATGTCGCTGCAGCAATCAATGGAATGAATTTGGACCAAACGATTAGCTTGTCGACCACGCTACATGCTGTCATAGAAGGCGGAACAGCGGCGGTTGCACAACTCCAGCGTCTTGTGAACATCGTGCTTGAAACAGGCTCAGAGGGAGAAGCTTATTGGCTGGATGAAACTCATATTCAATATGGACCCTGTGTGACGAACCCAAACAAAATTATTTGTGTAGGGCTCAACTATCGCAAGCATGCTGAAGAAACCAATGCGCCGATTCCGGAGTATCCGATTCTTTTTAATAAATTTTCGAACACGCTAACTGGACATGGCGCTGAAGTTCCACTGCCGGAGAGAGTGTCGTCGCAGGTTGATTACGAAGCAGAGCTTGTGATTGTGATTGGTAAAAAAGCTAAATATGTGGAGAAGGGGCATGCGTTAGATCACGTATTCGGCTATTGCAATGTGAATGACTTGTCCGCGCGAGATTTGCAAATGAGGACGCAGCAATGGCTGCTTGGTAAGTCGTGCGATAGCTTCAGTCCGTTAGGTCCATTCCTCGTTACCGCAGATGAAGTAGGAGATCCGAACAATCTGGACATTCGCTGTATCGTCAACGGCGAGGTTAGACAGCATTCCCATACATCCGATATGATTTTTCATTGCGACGAGATTGTCAGCTACATCTCGCAACACATGACCTTAGTTCCAGGTGATATTATCCTAACAGGAACGCCTGCGGGAGTTGTGTTAGGCTATCCGAAGGAGAAGCAGATCTATTTAAAACCGGGAGACGTTGTAACCATAGAGATTGAAAAATTAGGTTCGTTAACAAATACGATGGTTGCTGAGAAATAGTAGAATAAATAGTAAGAACCTCGATCGTTGAGGTTCTTTTGCTTTGCATATCTGACAATTTGATAAGTATATCATTCATATAGATGAGAGGTGCACCGTGAAAGTATCATTATTTATTACTTGTCTTAGCGATGCGATCTATCCCCGAGTAGGAGAAGCGATGGTGCGGCTTTTAGCCAAATATGGGATTCAGTTGGAATTTCCAAACGTTCAAACCTGCTGCGGTCAACCCGCATATAACAGCGGATATTGGGATGAAGCGCGGATAACAGCCAAAACCATTCTCAAAGCATTTGAAGATAGCGATTTTGTTATTTCTCCTTCGGGTTCATGCACCTACATGATTCATCACTATTCGAATCTCTTTCTAGATGATCCTATTAACTTGGAGAAAGCGGTAGAGCTTCAGAGAAAAACTTACGAGTTTACTCAGTTCCTTGTGCAGGTACTAGGGGTCACTGATCTAGGGGCGGTGTTTCCTCATAAAGTCACCTATCATCCATCCTGCCATGGAAGCAGGCTTCTTGGTGTCAAAGATGAGCCGTTGGAATTACTGGAAAACGTGCAAGGTTTACAATTTGTTCCGCTTCCTTTTGCAGAAGATTGCTGCGGGTTCGGTGGGACTTTTGCTGTAAAAATGGCAGACATTTCAGGAGCTATGGTCTCAGAGAAAGTGAATCATGTGAAAGAAACGGAAGCGGAAGTTCTCGTCGGTCTCGATATGGCCTGCTTAATGAATATCGCTGGCAACCTGCGCTTTCGAAACGAACCCGTCAAGGTGATGCACTTGGCAGAGCTGCTGTATGAAGGAGTGAATCGGGCGTGAGTAGGACTAATTCTGCTGCTTCAAGCGTTAAAGAACGTGCGGATCTGGCGCTTAACGATGAGTTTTTGCGCAATGCCGTGCGCTTCACGACGGAGCGACTGCGTGGAGGTAAGAAGAAAGCTGCTGAAGAACAAGGCAATTGGGATAGTTGGAGAGAAAGAGGCCGACAAATCCGGCTGCATACGATTGCTCATCTGGATTATTATTTGAATTTGTTTGCGGATAACGCTCGTGCTAATGGTGTTCATGTCCATTTCGCTGATACATCGGCTGATGCGGTGAAAATTGCTCTGGCGATTGCGGAACGTAAATCTGCAAAGTCGGTTGTAAAATCAAAGTCAATGGTAACCGAAGAGCTTCATCTAAATCACGCGCTTGAATCTATAGGGATAGAAGCCATCGAGTCGGATTTAGGTGAGTACATTATTCAACTCGCAGGAGAAACGCCTTCTCATATTATCATTCCGGCTATTCATAAGAACAGATATCAAATTGCGGATTTGCTCTCCAAAGAAGCTGGGGAGACGCTGCCGCCGGATACTTCGATTCTAGCAGGTTTTGTTCGTAAGAAGCTGAGGGAGAAGTTTCTTGAAACCGATATCGGGATGACAGGGTGCAACTTCGCGATTGCCGAAACCGGATCCATGGTGCTGTTCGAGAACGAAGGTAACGCCCGGATGGTAACTACGGTTCCTAAGACGCAAATTACGCTAATGGGTATGGAGCGTATTATACCTTCCTGGACCGATTTGGAAGTTATGGCAACGCTTCTGCCGCGTTCGGCGACAGGTCAGAAGCTGACGGTGTACATGTCAGGGATTACGGGTCCGCGAAGAGAACATGATGCTGATGGTCCTGAGGAAATGCACATAATCATCGTCGATAACGGACGTTCTTTGCAGCTGGGAGATCCTGAATTTCAAGAATTGCTGAATTGTATCCGCTGCGGCGCTTGCTTGAACGCTTGTCCGGTGTACCGTCATATCGGTGGACATGCATACGGGGGCACGTACAGCGGCCCGATCGGCGCCGTATTGACTCCTGCGTTAAAGAAAAACGTGGCCGAGTGGGACGATATTGCGAATGCCTCCAGCTTATGCGGGGCTTGCTACGAAGCGTGCCCCGTCAAAATCCCTCTGCACGATATGCTTGTTTCTTTGCGGCGCCGTAAGGTGGAGAGCGGTCATGGCAACAAGCTTGAAGCGGTTGGCATGAAAGGTTTCTCGGCGGTTATGGCCAATTCGGGCCGTTTCCAAGGTGTGCTGAAGCTCGGTAAGATCGGCCAAAAACTTGTCGTCCGCAGCGGAGAGATCCGTACGAAGCTGGGTCCGCTCAAAGGCTGGAATTCGTATCGGGTAACGCCTAGTTTGCCTGACAAATCGTTCCGTGAGGGGTGGGGGACATTGGAGGCGGAACTGCGTCAAGGGCTGAAGGAGCTGGATCCTGAAGTGCGCCAACGAATGGAAGCCATTGTCAAGGAAAGGAAAACCGGAGGAGGGCATGAACATGGCTGATACGCATCAGGAATGGTTAGAGCAGCTTGAAGCGGAGTCACGCGCGAAACAGGAAGCATTTATGAATGGCATCGCTAGCAAGCTTGGAAGAGCACGGGTGATTGAGAAACCGGCTCAGCCTTACCGAGGAGCGCCTGATTTCTGGCAAACATTCGAGTGGCCTCTTGAAGAGAGAATTGAGAGATTTACGGAAAATTTCCAAACTGCTGGCGGATATGTGGCTCGTTTATCTTCCATGGAAGATGTAAAACAATTCATAGTGAATAAAGCACAGGAAATGAGCGCTAAATATATTATCCGGCAAAACCAATCGGAGCTTGATGCTCTTGATTTGGAAGGAGTGCTAAAAGACACTAGTGTATCGGTTTGGAACCGTGCCCCGGAGAATCACTGGAAAGCCCGCGCCGCTGAAGCGGATTTTGGGATTGTGATGGCGGATTACGCTACAGCGTATACGGGCTCCATGACGGTGCTATCATCTCGGGACAAAGGCAGATCTGTTAGTTTACTCCCGACCGTATTGATGGCTATTATTCCGGTAGAAAGACTGAAAACACGTTTAGGCGAAACATTAGTTCATTTCGATCGTACGGGAAGAGAGGATCTGCCTGCGGGTATTCATTTCATCTCTGGACCAAGTCGTTCGGCTGATATCGAGAATGATCTGACCATTGGGGTTCACGGACCCGGTATTGTGTACGCATTGATTGTGGGGTAAATAAACTGTATCGAGAACGAGATACTCGGGATGGGCTTTTGAATGAGGTTTGGTAGGATGAGGGCTGGGACTCCTTTGGGGTTCCGGTTTCTTTTTTTTGTTATGGCCTTGGGATTAAGCTAACGGTAGTAGAGCGTGAAGGATGATTAACTTTAGAGTCAGATCTCAAGACTTAATTTTTATAGATGTTTTGTACCAATTAAAACGAAAAACTTAGTGGTAAAATGAATGGGTGATTTCCCAATTGAAAGAAGTGAAGTGGTGGTTACAATGAACGATGTCCAATTATTGTGATAAAGAGATAAAATCCACTAAGAAGTCAATTTTGGGAGGAATTCTTTATGGGTATTGAACTAAAGCAGGTGTCCATTGAAAACTGGTATGATTGTACCAAATTAAAAGTTAAGAAAGAACAACTAAATGTTTTTCCTGCACCTATTGTTTATTGGATTGCAGAATCGAAATATGTTGATGATTTTGAGCTGCGTGTAATTTATTGTGATGATAATTTAATCGGATTTCTTGTTTTTTGTAAGAAGCCAGACTCGGATGGAAACCACTGGATACCTGCAATAATGATTGATGAAAATCACCAGGGTAAGGGCTACGGAAAGGCTGCAATGAAACAACTAATTGAACTGTTTGAGTCAATGGACGCCAAAAGAATTATGATCGGTCACAGACCTAGTAACATAATTGCTGGAGAGATGTATGAATCCTTGGGGTTTAAAAAGGCAAGCGAAGAGATAATTGATGGTGAAATAATACGTTTACTTCAACTTCATTAAATAATGTCGGCGTATTGCTTATATACATTGTTTATCTATTGAAGAAAAAGCTCAATTACTCACTTATAAAGAGCAAGCGAAGAAGGAGAGATCTCCTCATGGAACAAATTGAATATCGAGATATTTGTGGAGTACCATGTATTATACTAGATCCTTCATCTGAACAGCTCGGACAAATTATTCTGTACCACGGATGGGGATCAACGATAGAAAGTTACAAGTTTTTTGCATCGTTAATATCAAGTTGGGGATATCGAGTAATTATACCTGAACTACCTTCCCATGGAGAGCGCGGAAGCCTTGATTATTTTGATAAAGAAACGTTACAATCTAATTTCTGGCCTGTTGTTTTTCAAGGAGTACATGAAGCAGAGACAATAGTTGCGGAGGCCATACAATATGGTGATGGTCCAATAGCAGTGATTGGCCACTCAACAGGCGGATTTATTAGCGCTGGAACATACGCTAAAGATCAACAGATTAAATCCGCAATTGTTATAAATGGTTCCTGTGCTTGGGTTCAATTTGAAGAACTATATCGCGAAAAAAATGGATTGAATCCGATGGAGGCTAGTGCCAAATCTCTTTTACAACAAAATGATCCACTTTCCTATATTCGAATGAATCAAGAAAAGCCATTATTGCTGCTTCATTGCCAGGATGACACTTCAATTCCTATAGATAGTCAATTATACTTTATAAATGCAATAACAACAGAGGGTAAACCAGCAGATCATATCCAATTAATTGAGTACCCGAGAGTTAATCATCAGATTACATTAGGAATGCTGCAAAAGATGAAGGAGTTCCTTGATAAGACCTTGCTGTCTCAACTGAGGGACGGAAGAACGTTAGTTCAATCACGACATGACGGCAGCCAGCATTGATCGGCTGCTTTTGTCTGTTGAAGTAACAAGAAACTTTAGCAGGGACACGTTAGTTCGCCACATATCGTCCAATTAAGGTTTATTTAAAAAGATGACTTAGAAATACAATTTAAAACACTGGAGAATATAATGAGAAATGTGAATTCCCCTGCAATATTTTCCTTAATTTTACCGGGAATTGGTCAATTATATAATGGTCAAATTTTGAAATGGCTTAAGCTTACGTGCCTTCAAATACTTCTCACTGTACTCTTTCCTATACTATTCAAATTAGTAGGAATGATATCAGGCTTTCTATTTGCGTTAGGCTTACTTACCATTATTTTGTTGCCATTTGCATTCATACCTTTATTAATATTAATAGTTGGATTTGTATTTGCTCCGAGATATTCAGCATATAAAGATGCTATTGATGCAGCTAATCAAACAACAATATGGAGAACATATTTTAATACTCAACAACAACTGATTATTGTTATCCTAGTGACAATAAACGAAATAATAATATTAATGTTCCTATTCAAATATTTCTGGGGGATTTCAGAACATTTGATACGGTAATGTTTCGCGAAGCCTCAGCAGCGTTGAACTGAGGGACGAAGAACGTTTGTTCAATAAGAAATCAAGACGAGGCTGGCGGCATGAATCGGCAGCCTCGTTAAAGTAACTGGCAGGAGAGTCTCATCATCTAAACGAATATTTCAAATATTAATATATAGGAACAGGGTTGATTTATGGATGTGATTGATAATTATATCGGAAGTTGGATGGACTTTGTCGGACATATATTAATAATAAAAAAGATAGATGATATCGAGGTTAGAGTTGACTTTTATCCTATTTTAGGAAGTAAACCTGTTAATCGAGATCTATTAGGGAGAACGGCATTATCTATTAATATGAAAGGAGTTTTACAAGAACACGGACTACAAATTGAGTTAGGTGAGGAGGGATTAGGACCAACCCTTGAAATAAAACTAACAAAAGAAAATAATCATAAATTATTAGAACCCAGTGTGGTTATGGGTCTATATGATGAATATGAGGATGATTTCGGTGTTCCATGGATATTTCCATTATCTTACTATAAGGAGATTGAGGATTGAACTAACGGGAGACGATACCTTAATCATTTAATAAATGCAAAACAAGAAATCCAACGTCTTGACACAGACGCTGGATTTCTTTGCAATTTAAAGTATTTTACATGTTATAAACAATAGGTGGTCCTACGACGCTTACTTCATATGTTTTCGCCAGTTCGATAATTTCGTCCATGGACCTCCCATGAACTTCCTTAAATATAAGCTCATCTCCCGGAGGAGTAAACATTATCGACATATGCAAATGCGTGGGGCGTGCCTCTTGGAACGACAATGACATCACCTGCGCCTGCATTGAATTTCTTCCCACCAATATGAAAGCGAGCTTCGCCTTCGATAATACGGAATATTTCATCCGCTTTATGGTGTATTGCGATCGGTCCATTTCCTTGCTTTGCAGCCATGCGAAGATCGAACAAAGAGTATTCGTTGTTCACATCTTTACCGTGAACGCGATAAGCGACTTGTTCTCCCGGGAGTACGTCAAACCACTCCATCTCTTGATGACTATGATGAATACCATGGCGTTCCAAATCTTGATGTCTTTGCATAGTTAATTCTCCTATCTTTATACTAAATTTAGAAGAGCCTCCTCATTATGCAATAGATGACGCATTGATGGTTATAGCGATCATCTCAAATGATTGCCTAATCTTATTACTTTGAGGTTTATTTATTGCTATTAAAACGAATTGGATACTGTAAATTGATCCAAAGCAAGTCGGTTGGATGGGTGCCCAGGCTTAGTTGCAAGTCCAACGGTTATTAACATCACTGGTGCATAACGTGCTGGAACATTGAATGTTTCAACAAATTGTGTTTTATCGAAGCCACCCATTGGGCATGTATCATAGCCTATCGCTTTTGCAGTGATCATCAGCTGCATGGAAATTAGGCCAGCATTGCTGTCTGCGGAGTCGCGAGCTGTCTGCGGATCTTGGTAGGCGGCTTCGATTTGCGCAGCCATGCCGTCTTTTAATTCTTGTGGCATCATACCGGCCGCAACTGCTGCGCCGTGTACGATCTCAGCGTTTTTGTTCGCTTCGAGATCACCAAGCACTGCAATGACGACAGAGCTTTGTGTAATTTGCTGTTGACCATAAGCGATTGGAAGCAGTTTTTCTTTTTGTGCTTCGTCTTCGATTACGAGAAGTTTCCAGTGTTGCAAGTTCCAAGCCGATGGTGCAGTAGCTGCTGTGGTTAATAATTTCTCGAGATCAGCTTTCGGAAATTTGTGTCCAACTTCGTAATCGCGAACAGAATGACGTTCTTCCAGTAAATTTAATACAGATGTTTGTACTTGTGTGACTTGTGTGCTCATATGTGTTTGCCTCCAAGGAAAGATTATTTGTGTTTGCAAGCTTTCAAAGCCAATTGCATCATATCTGAGAGTTTGATAGAGTAAGTAAAAAATGGAAATTATCAATGGCATGTATGCAAGGAATTCCGCATCGTGACAACAGCTATTTTGATTAATTTAAAGTGATTAGACGAATTAGTTACTGTTCATTATTGCTGAATGCGGAATCGCTAGCTGTCTGTCTGTGGATCTTGGTAGGCAGCTTCGATTTACGCAATTCATATAGAAAGCGCACTTTAAATTACTTATTTTGGAAAAATGATACATCTTTCATTAAAAACCCCTCTATTTTGCTTGCTAGAGGTCCGTCAAGTTCTGTGATTCGTTTTATTTCAATCCATTCAGGATCGTTGTGGAAACGATCATAGTTGAAGTTGCGCATTTCCAAATTGGCATGCTCGACAATGAAATAAAGACGATTACTAGCCTCATCAATATCTACCCAAAATTGAATCACTTTCATACCATGCTTCATAAAGAACTCAATACCATGATCTTTGAACCTATCTTGTAATGCCTGCATCTTGCCAGGATTCACGTGGCACACTCGCAGCTCGTACAACATTTCTTCACCTCCTCTATTTGGTAAAATGATACTTATACCATTTACAAGTACCAAAACCATTGCATACCTATTCAAACGAATAGGCGATAAACCGAACATTCTTGTATATTCACGACTGAAACTGAATTGTGAAGGGTTTCATAACCGACCTTGAAAGTAACTTCAGCTATGATCTCCTCCGTTTATATTCGTGATGATATGAAATATTGGTTTAGTCTCTTCATTGTGCAATAGAACACACAGCAATAGTTATAACAATATTCTCAAATGTTTGCCTGATCTTATCACACCTATTACGGATTTTTCGGTATGACCGTTGTACACTCATCAGACTACCCGGAAACTTCAAATGAAACCGTTAACCGGTTCCGCAACTCTTTATTTTAACTTTCACTTCTACCTGGATGTCAGTCTTGTCGAGACCTTCATTTACTGGTTTGATATGTCATTTGTCCCTCGCGAAAGGCGCAAAGAGGGACAGATTTATTCTTGATCCAATTGTAAGAAGATTTATGTTTAACTAACAAGTTGACACGAAAGTGTCATCCAACCGAATGCAGCCCGTAAGAAGTAGTAGCGAACAGTATTACATGAAAGCAAAGGGAAATGTAAATATTTACAAAATAGAACGAATGTTCTATACTAATGAAGTGCATTATCTAACTAATTTATTGAGGAGTGAGCAAATGAATCGCGTCATTTTGTTTGATATAGGCTCTCAGGATCCGGAAGGGGCAACTCGGTTTTATTCCAATGTGTTTGATTGGAACATAGGGTCTCCCAATTGGGATTACTGGCCTGTAACAACAGGATCAACTGATTCACAAGGTATCGACGGAGGCATTACAAGATCCCCGAAGGGAATTGCTCAACGCGTACAAATCACAATTCAAGTAGATTCCATCGACGCTACCGTTGCTAAAGCCGTGGAAAACGGTGCAAAGCCGGATACGGACAAAATGGACTTTGGTGATTTTTATCTTGCCTACTTGTTCGATCCACAGGGCATACGATTTGGTCTTATCCAGTATAAATAACAGAAATTATACATTCATGAGACAACCGGTCATGAATGAAGTGCACACCTTATAGTGGACATTGAAGAAACACCTTGGCGTCACAACCGATGAATGGACTAGCCCTTAACGTGAGACAAATTAAAACACCTTCAAGTGAAAGGTTCCATGTCGTAAGATGTGGGGGACAACTTGGAGGTGTTTTTGCTCTGGCACAAGAGTTAGCTACCTCAAATGAAGGCAATTAAGATGAGATTAGTAAGGTAATCCTATGAAATTGGTCATGGATGAGCTCGGAATCAGCAGTTTATAACGTGGATGTCTTGGTAACGTAATGGGCAACTTCATCGGCTTGAGCAGCCAGTCGGTAAGGCGGAGAATGGTTTCTATGGCAACAAAAGGAGGTGTCGCCAGAGGCCGTAGTGCCCTAATTGGAGTTAACTGCGTTGTTTTGAAGAGAATCAACACGTCAATTACAAATGTGTGCAGCGGATCATGCAATATGAGAGACTACAGTGTCGGGTCAAAATGAAGAAAAGCAAGGCTGTAGGGCAGCCAGTACATATCGTTGAACATCAGTTAAACCGTCGATTCCAAGCATTGAACCGATGCAACGGCTAGTAACTGATATAACCTATTTGCCGTTTGGCGGAAAAACATTATATCTATCGAGCATTTTGGACTTGTTTAACAGGGAGGGCGTGGTGTCGTGTAAGGTCACCTCCGCTGATAATGCCCCCATTGATTCTATCTCGAAGGTATAACCTGTACAACGACGGCAATTGTGGAGCAGACCGTTCGAGAGCACATTCTTTACTATAAATCAATCGTATCCAAATATAATTAAATAACCAGTCGCCGATTGATTTCCGACGACTGCTGCATAACTTGAGTGGTGTTTTGATCCCTGTCTCACAATCGGGAGTCAGTCTCGAATACTATAGGGGCTGCTTTTATTTATAGCAAAGAGGGGTCAAACTATTTAACGTCCAGCTACGAAACGAAGAAGAAAGCCTTTTTTATTGTTGGCATTAAATCGCAGAGACCCGTGTAGAATTACATTCTCACGTATATTATATGATTGCGCATCGGAATTTAACCGTGCACGGAAAATACGTTCCGGAGCATTAACCCTCCAGTAATCTTAATCGTTTGATATCTTGAATCGGCGAAAGTCCGAACATTCTGGAATATTCACGGCTAAATTGGGATGGGCTTTCGTAGCCAACTTGAAATGCGACATCTGCGGCATTGGATGATTCGGATAACAATATTTGCCGAGCTGCCTGAAGCCTCAGCTGCTTTTGGAATTGGATTGGCGTCATCGCGGTAACCTCTTTAAAATGCCGATGTAGCGTGGGTATACTCATATTTGCTTGCTCCGCAAGCTCCTCGATACGAACCGGTTGTTTGTAATACTCCTTAATATAGTCAATAACCGCTTTGATTCGAAAAGCCCCGCCGCCTTCGACGGCAATTTGTGTCAGCATCCCGCCTTGTTTCCCTTGAAGTACACGATATAGAATTTCTTTGATTATCATAGATGCAAACAGCGGGATATCTGCTGGATTATCCAGCAACTGCACTAGACGCATCACGGCATCCAATAGCGGCACATCCACCTCGCTAATGAATAATCCCCGTCTCACTTGCTCCAGGGAAGCGACTTGAATTTTGGACTCCTTAATGACCTCCAGTACCTGTTCCGGCGTGAATTCAAGCTTCAAAGCCAAATAGGGAGCCTCTGGTGAGGCTTCAGTGATTTGGCTAATGACTGGCAATTGAACCGAGGCCACCAAATATTCGGCTGTGCTGTACCTGTATCGCTCTTGAGAAAGCAGCACTTCTTTCTGTCCTTGAAATACAAAACAAATGGAACGACTATGAACGCCATGCTTAGGTTCTGTCACCTGATTTTCGCGAAATAAAAAAAGTGATGGAATAGGAGTTGGGTGAATACCATTTTCGTAATTTGTCAGTCGTTCGATACTCCGAGCAAGCGTATCGCGATATTCATGTATTTTAAGGGTCATTGTAATCTCCTATAGGGGGTCATTTGAGACCTATCATAGTATATGCAAAGGTCGTTCGCAAGTGGACGTGATAGGATTAGGCAATCATTTGAGGCAATCGTGATATCCCTTGCGGATTCATCTGTTGCATAATGAAGAGGCTCGAGAGGAGCAATAATAATTATGGAATGATGGAGGAGACATAGATGAGAACACCACAAGCACCAATCGGCTCCGGTTTCGGAGCATATACAACAGCAGCTGAAGTCATTAGAGGGATTGATTTAACTGGCAAGAACGTAATTGTAACCGGCGGGTATTCTGGGATTGGTTTGGAAACGGTTCGAGCGTTTCGCTCTGCCGGCGCCCGGGTCATAGTGCCTGCTCGGGATATCGCGAAAGCAAAGGCGAGTCTATCCGACATGCCGGATGTCCTGTTGGACACGATGGATCTACTGGATCCATCGTCGATCGATGCCTTTGCCGATAGATTCCTTAGCCGGTTCGATATGCTTCATATCCTCGTCAATAATGCAGGCATCATGGCAACTCCGTTAGAACGGGACGAACGGGGGTATGAATCCCAGTTCGCGGCCAACCACCTTGGCCATTTCCAGCTCGTTTGTCGTCTATGGCCGGCTCTCGTTCGAGCGGAGGGAGCGCGTGTCGTGGCTCTCTCGTCTTATGCTCATCGGCGCGCAGGGATTGACTTCCACGATCTGAATTTCGAACAACGCGAATATAATCCATGGGCGGCTTATGGCCAATCGAAGACAGCAAATGCATTGTTCGCAGTTGCACTTGATTCGATCGGGGAGCCATACGGCGTGCGTGCATTCTCCGTCCATCCAGGCGGCATTGCAACAGATCTGCAGCGCCATTTGACAAAGTCCGAAATTGATAGCCTTGACATTATCGATAAGTCCGGAAAGCCGATTATCGATCCCGACAATAACCGGAAAACGCCTCAGCAAGGAGCTGCAACAAGTGTGTGGTGCGCGACAAGTCCAAAGCTTGATTTCTTAGGTGGTGTCTATTGCGCGGATTGCGATATCGCATTAGCGCTGCCGAGCGATGAGTCGACCGAAATGCATGGCGTGCGGCCTCGTGCGTTCGATCCCGTTGCCGCAGGCAGACTATGGCAGTTAAGCGAGCAGCTCACCGGAACGAAGCTCACCGATTGAAACATGACGGAAACCAACCAGCATTTTAAAAAAACTATAAACAATAAACAATAAACTATAAACGAGAGGCATGAAGCGTAATGAAAAGCGTTGAATTGGGATCACAGGGCTTGAAGGTAAGTCAAGTTGGACTGGGCTGCATGGGCATGAGCACTTACATTTACGGTCCAAGCGACGACGAACAAAGTTTGTCTACTCTTCGCCTTGCAACCGAGCTTGGCGTTACGTTCTTCGACACCGCGGAGACTTACGGTATGGGTCACAACGAACAATTGCTTGGACGCGCGTTTACCGGCATACGCGAGCGCGTGATCGTTGCCACCAAAGTCGGATTCGGTTTCACGGACGACGGCAAGATCAAGGTTGTCGATGGGAAGCGCGTTGTGGACGGTAAGCCGGAGCATGTCGTCCGAGCCATCGAAGGCTCACTTCGTCGGTTGCAGATGGACTACATCGACCTAATTTACCTGCACCGCATCGATCCAACCGTTCCCATAGAAGAGACGATAGGAGCGATGAGTAAACTGGTCGCCGAAGGTAAGATTGGCCATATCGGCTTGTCCGAAGCCGCGGCAGACACCATTCGCCGTGCGCATTCCGTGCATCCGATTACTGCCGTACAAACAGAATATTCGTTATTCGAACGTGGCGTCGAGGCTAACGGGGTTCTTGATACAGTCCATGAATTAGGAATAGGATTTGTGCCTTACTCACCGCTCGGTCGAGGGTTCTTGACCGGCCGCTTAAAGACGGACGCATTGCACGAAACGGACTTCCGCAAAACCGATCCTCGGCTTAGCGGAGAAAATTTGCTAGCCAATGCGCGCATCGTCGAGGCGATAAGCGGGATTGCCGAAAGAAAGGGAGTCGAACCTTCTCAGCTCGCTTTGGCCTGGACGATAGCTCAGGGATGCGTCCCGATTCCCGGCACTCGACGCATCTCCTTCTTGAAAGAAAATATCGCTGCCGCAGATATCGTTTTGACGCAAGAGGAGTTGGCAGAGCTTGACGAAGTTGCACCTATAGGCATCGCGGCAGGCGAGCGATATACCCAAGCCAATATGGCGTACGTAAATAAGTGAGGTGAAAACAAGCATGAACGAGCTGGAAGGCATATTGAAAATTAGGTTCGATTCGATCGAAAAGAGAATCGAATTGGTACTGAATCAACTAGATAATCAGCAAGTAAATTGGCGTCCTAACGAATCGAGCAACAGCATAGCTAATTTGATAGTTCACATGAGCGGGAACATAAACGAACGTATTGGCAAAGGCATGAACGAAAAACCTTATTTCAGAAATCGCGATGAAGAGTTCGGGGAGCAATTTAAAACCAAGGACGAGCTAATCGAGATGATTCTGATTTCGCTTCACGAGGTCAAAGATACGTTGATGGCAATGTCGGAAAAACGATTTTCGGACACTAAAATCCCGGATAATCGCGATCTGACGAATTTAGAGATATTCATACAAACCGCTACGCACATTTCGGAGCATACGGGACAGATCTTCTACATCGCCAAGATGCTAAAGGATGAAGATTACGTCACGACGATCGTACCGAAGCAGAAACCAAAATTATGAGTCAGTCGGTCATCGTTAAAAGGAAAGCTATTGTTAGAAAAACTCACCGCCCTATGGTTTTGGCAGCACTCGTGCTTGCGATGTTTATGTCGGCAATCGAAATGACGATCATATCAACCGCGATGCCCAGCATCGTTGGGGAATTAGGCGGGTTTTCGTTGTACAGTTGGGTATTTTCGGCATTCACGTTAATGCAGGCCGTAACGACGCCGATATATGGCAAGCTTTCTGACTTGTTCGGGCGAAAACCCATCTTTATGATCGGTATCGTCATTTTTCTCTCCGGTTCCATATTATGTGGATTTTCGACATCCATGTTCATGCTTGTGATATTTCGGGTAATTCAAGGCTTCGGAGCAGGTGCTGTCCAACCCATTGCCATGACGATTATCGGGGATATGTATACGGTAGAAGAACGTGCTAAAGTGCAAGGTTATTTTTCCAGCGTATTCGGTATTTCTTCCGTTATCGGACCGCTTGTCGGAGGTATTATTGTTCATTATTCGCACTGGTCTTGGATATTTTGGATGAACGTGCCTCTCGGGTTATTGGCGGCTGCAGGTGCCATTTTCTTTTTACACGAAGGCGTAGAGAAAAAAAAGCGTTCCATCGATTATGCCGGCTCGGGGTTGTTTTTTGTATCCATTACATCCCTTATGGTCGTATTGATTCAAGGTGGGGGTGCCTGGAGATGGACATCACCTCAAATTCTTGCTTTGCTTCTAGCATTTGTATTGGGGGCCGCATTGTTTTTGAAACAAGAAGGACGAGCTTCTGAACCGATGATGCCGCTGCACATATGGAGAAACCGATTTATTGCCATAGGCAATACGGCGACACTTACATCGGGTGCTATCGTTATCGGACTGTCGAGCTTTCTTCCCACATATATTCAAGGCGTCATGGGCGGCTCCGCGTTTATTGCCGGTTTTACGCTTACCGTAATGACGGTAGGGTGGCCAATCGCAGCGTGGCTGGCAGGGTTTACGATCATTAAAATCGGAATCAGACCCACAGCCGTGATAGGCGGCATCGCCATTTTCATCGGCTCGCTGTTTTTTGTCACGCTGGATCCCTCAAAAGGTCCAATGTGGGCAGGCGCCGGATCGTTTATTATCGGAATTGGAATGGGATTCTCTAACTCCGCCTTTTTGATCTCGATTCAAAACAGTGTTCCGTGGCAAATGCGCGGCGTCGCGACCGCGTCAAATATGTTCATGCGGCTGCTGGGAAGCTCGGTAGGAGCAGCATTGCTTGGAGGCGTCCTGAACTTGAGGTTCAAACGGTTTATATCAAGCAATGAAAATCCGTTAGGCGATGTCATATCCATGAATTCCATTAATCAGGTTTTGAATTCATCCGGCTCGCATCCACTCCCGGCAGAACAGCTGCACATTGTTCAACGCGGTTTGACGATCTCCCTTCATCAGGTTTATTGGGGCGTGTTTGTGCTCGCTGTTATAACTCTGATTGGAACGCTAATGTTGCCAAAGATAGAGTCGAAAACAGATTAAGTAGGCGAGAGATCTACGCTACATTTATGAGAAAAGAGGTAATACTTGATGAAACTTATCGACTTAAGTGTAGCTATCAGTCCGCGGATTCGCGGGTATTGCTGAACTTCAGGGAGAAGCCCCCGGGGTATGAGAGCACGGAGGAAGACCTTAAGGGGGCGCTCGCCCAAATCGAGAAACTCGCCAATTTGGATCAAATTCCAAAACCATTCGGTTTCAAAGTATGTTGTTTTCCTATCAAGGTGGAAAAAGGTAGTGCCGGCTGGTCAAGACCTGTTGCATTCATCCAAGAGTAGGTTTAATGAATAGAATAATCATAGATCGCATGATAGTAGAACTGATAGCATAAATAACTCTAGAGTAAAAAAGCAATTCGGGATTTGATCCGAATTGTTTTTTTACTTTATTTCAAGATAGGGAACTTAAAAAAACTAAACGAAAGTAGAGCTGTATGGCGTGTATACGGAAGTGATAAGTAACATTCAGCAATTATTTTCAATTGTTTAATACGATAACACAGGAATTCTGCTAGACTGCTTGCCACAGCTGCTCCCTATTTGCATTTTAACGAGAGTTTAACGCAGCTAGATTCGGTAGTGCCACTGTTAGGAAAATAGCGGCAATATAGTTTATTCATTGAATAATGGTGGCGATAGTGTGGGTTCAAGGATAATGCATTTAATTATTGCAAATAGAATTGCAATGCGTCTGTCGATAGAAGATAGAACGCCATTTTTACTTGGAAGCATTGCTCCAGATGCTGTTGCAATTAAAAATGAATCGGATTATTAAATGGAAAATTACTGGAGAAAGACGTTATATTACACTCCAACAATCATTGATTTACAAGAGGTTAAGTCCAAAGATGTCGAAGGGTTTGTTCCTTATGTCCTAGGAGATATGGAGTATGGAAATGAAGTAGTTAATCAGACACTCAATGTCTTTGTGTTTGATCAGATTGTGGGTTACATAGAAACATCAGTTGATATGGGGTTATTAAATTTAAAACAGGCTGCAATCCTATACCGGCTGCACACTGCTCGCTAATGGTTAACCATTAGAGACGGTACTATTATCCAACATAATGGTGTCAGGTATTGCCATGAATATAAAAATAAAAGGCGAAGGCATGATGCCATCGACTCTTCATGTTTATGAATTATTCAGCCCAGCCACTGAGTGTATGATAGCTGAGCGCTAGACTTTCGAACGGATCCCCCGGACAGACATCCTGCTCCACCACGTACCACTCAACGCCAGTAGCGCGGCAGGCATCAAGAACAGCCGGCCAGTCCATATTTCCCTCGCCGATCTCGGCAAAAGTCTGCGTGTCATTTACGATCGCCATATCCTTCAAATGAACGACCTTCATCCGTCCGTCGACCTTGAGAACCCAGTTCACTGGATTGGCGCCGCCAGCTTGAACCCAGTACATATCAAGTTCAAAGCCGACATGCGCGGCATCCGATTCTTCGAGCAGCCATTCGAGACCGGTTTTGCCCGCTATTTTTTCGAATTCAAACTTATGATTATGATAGATCAGCCCTAGACCTGCCTCCGACAGCTTTGCGCCGATCTCGGACAGCGTCCGGGCCATCTCTTGATAACCGCTTAAGCCGGTACGATAAGCCGGAGGCATCGACCCGATGCCGACATAACGACAATTCCAGGCCTTGTGAACCTTAATTACGTTATCCAAATCCTGCAATAGCCACTCAAACGGAACATGCGTCGCGCAAATCGTCAGCCCACGTCGCTGGCACATCTCCAGCACAGCCTCTGGTGCGATAGGACCTATGCCCGACACTTGGACCGCATCATAACCGATCGCTTTGATCTTCTGCAGCGCTGCATCCAGATCCTCGGCGGTTTTCGTAAAGCTGCGCACGGTGTAGAGCTGCGCAGCGATTTGGTTTTTTTTCATAAGGGCAAACACTCCTAAGCTTGTTTTGGTTGAAAAGAGGACTTCGCTTGATCGGGCAGGCAGAACGATTATCGCTGCGGTTTTAGAAAAACAACGCCAACCTTGGCCGTCGTAATGTCGTTCCGATCCGGACCCGGTACGAATTCGTTCATGCGGACGTCATACTTGTCAGTCAGGCTGTTCAGCCCGTCAAAAGCGATGATAGATTCGCCTCGGATCGTGCCATGCAGAATCAGTTCTACGCCAAGTGGATCGTGAACCTTCTCGTTCTTATCCCGGATGCTGCCGCCCATGTAGGCTTCATATTCACCTGTGCATCCGCAATACGGGCATTCGTCGATATACGGATGGAACTGCTTAGGGCGATCGACCTCGTAATGCACGCTGGCGGCCACTTGGAAATAGCGGCCCTCTGCGGTTTCGACCGGATTGCCGGCGTGAAGCGGGGCGTAATAAAACCGCAGATGCACGCAATGGTCGTGGCTTCTGGAACCGTTCGGACCGAGGCGCACCGGCTGAAGGCCGCGTCTGCGGGCGAAGGCGTCGCAGCCCTCGGCTGAATGCGCATAGCCGAAGTCGTTGTACATGTCGGTGCATGCTTCAAGCTCCTGCATCACAAGTGTAATCGCGGCCCGGTAGTTAGGGGCTAGCGACTCGTGGACCAGCACCCAGATATTGGGGTAGCGCGGGGCAGAGCTGGGGAAAATCGTCCCCGGTGGCAGCATATAGTCGGACAAAATCGTAGCATCAGCTTTATTAATCATCGTTGTCGCATCTCCTTGTATGTTAGGATTCCGTGCTTGACCATCCGTGTCCCAGCGGCCATGTGGACTCTACAAAATCGATTACATCGAGCAGCGCCGATTTCTCGTTGCTGCGGGCAAGCACATGAGCGGCGGCGGCTTTGACGACCGGATTGGCATTCGCGACGGCGAAGCCGTTGCGCACCGAGCCGATCATCTCCAGATCGTTCAAGTTATCGCCGACGACGGCGAAGTCGTCATCTTCTGCACCAAGCAGCCGGATCATCGCCGATAACGCGGTGCTCTTGTTGATTCCATGAGGCAGCACCTCTAGCAGCTGGCTTTCAGACCGCACGGTGTTCAGTGGAATCGCAGCGGCGGCTTGCTGAAAACGAATGAGGTCCGCTTCGGGTCCAATCAGCATGAGCTTGGTTACTTTGCCGGCGAAGCCGTCCATCCACTGCGGTGAAGCCGTCTCGATCACGACGCCGTCCTTGTGCATTTGCTTCTTCACTTGCTCCGAAAGCACCGCGCTGAAACTGAAGATGCCTTCTTCATGAAATAGCAGCAGATCAAGCTGCTGTGCTTTTTCAGCCTCCTTATACATGCGCATCACATGGCGGACCGAGACAGAATCGAGGTAATGCTCGGTCAGATACGCTCCCATGACCGGATCGTAGATGCGGGCGCCGTTAAACAAGATGACGGGCGAAGTAATTTGAAGGAGCGTGATGAACGGCTGAGCCGCGCTTAAGGTTCGTCCCGTTGCAAACGTGAAGCGTCCGCCTGATTCCGTGAAACGAGCGATGCGCCGAACGAGCTCGGGAGGGATTTGTTGTTCGGAATTCAGCAGCGTTCCGTCCAGATCGGAGACGATCCAGCGGATCGGGATGTTTGACTGATTAGAGGGAATAGGCTGCTTGTTTAACAAAGGACATATCTCCTATTTCACTTATTTTCGGTTGACTGCTCACGACTGGAAGCCGGAGGTTCTCGCCTGTTTCCCGGTCGAACAGATAATAATCGACGTTCAGCCGAAGGGCGATTTCTTGTTGTTCGTCGAGCGCTTCAGTCATATCGGCATATACCTTGATGGCCGTATGGCCGACTCGGATATGAACGAGCCGCTCTCTTCCGGTAAATTCAACCGAAGCAACTCGGCCTCTTACATCCGTGTCCCGATACTGGTCGGCGGACGTAATCAATGAAACCTGGTGAGGGCGGAAGGCAAGCCGCATCGGTTGATCCTGGCGCAGAGCGCTCAAGCCGGAGCCGCCGTTCACGGGAATCGCCTGACCGGTCTCTGTTACGAGCAGACAGCCATCGGTGCGCCAAGTACACGCCAAGTCATTCATCGCAGGCATGCCGAGGAAATTGGCGACGAACCAATTGGCCGGTGCATTGTACAGCTGAAGTGGTGTTCCGATCTGCTGCAATTGGCCGGCGTTCATCACGGCGATCTTGTCGGACATGGAGAGCGCTTCTTCTTGATCATGGGTCACCATGATGGTCGTAATGCCCAACTCCTTCTGCAGCCGTCTGATTTCCTCGCGCATATTTCCGCGCAGGTTAGCGTCCAGGCTGGATAGCGGCTCGTCGAGCAGGAGCAGCCCCGGTTGTTTCACGACCGCACGGGCAATGGCCACGCGCTGGCGCTGTCCGCCGGAAAGCTGGCTTGGCTTGCGGCGCAAATATTCGCTCATCTGCACCATTCGCGCCGCTTCTTCAGAGCGCTGAATCCGCTCCTTGCGGCCAACACCCATATTTTTCAGAGGAAACTGAATATTTTTGGAAACATTCAAATTCGGATAGAGCGCGGAATTCTGGAACACCATGCCAATTCGCCGATCTTTCGGCAGCACGTTGTTTACGCGGTGCCCGTCGAACAGGATATCTCCCTGCGAAGGCGGGAAGATGCCTGCGATCATAAGCAGCGTGGTTGATTTGCCGCAGCCGCTCGGGCCGAGAATCGTCATCAGCTCGCCGTCCTGAACCGATAGGCTCAAATCTTGGACGGATGGCGCTTCCGCATCGTAGCGTTTGGACACATGCTGCAGTTCAATGCGCATGAAGAAGCCTCCTTTACATTTTCATTCTCATCAGCGCGCGCTGGGAGAAGAAGTACAGAATTAGACATGGCAGCATATAGAAGCTGCCCACCGCCATCACGACGCCAAAGCTTTCCGTGGACGTCTCAGAGAACAAGCTCCGGACGATAAGCGAGAGTGTATTGATATTGTCGTCGAAGAGGAAAACCGAAACCATGATATACTCGCTCCAGCCGCTCAGGAAAGCGAATAGTGAGACCGCCACGATGCCCGGCCAGACCAGCGGCAGATAGACCGCAATGAATGTTTTAATCCGGCTGCTGCCGTCCACACTGGAGGCCCATTCGAGCTCTTTGGGCACCTCGTCGAAGAAGCCCTTGATAATCCAAGTCGACATGCCGAGACCGGCAAAGCCCTTCAGCAGAATGATGCCGCCGAGCGTATTAATGAGCCCCAGCTCGTTGAGGATGTAGAAGGATGCGATGAGAGATGTCACGGCAGGGAAAGCATGGGTGAGCATCGTAGAGTGAAGAAGCCCGTTCTTTCCTGGAAAATTGCTGCGGGATATGACATAGCCCGCCATTAAACCTGCGGATACCTCCAGCACGGAGGAGCCGACGGCAATGATAAGCGTATTGGCGAATATGCCCCAGATGCTAGGGTAGACCATGCCGTTGATCTTAAGCTCTGACCAGAGGAAGCTCCAATTCTGGAAGGTGAAGCCATGCGGCAGGATGCCGTTGACCATCTCGTCGCCGAAAGAGATCAGAATGAGCCAGACATAAATAAACAGCAGCGGCAAGGTTATAAGGGTCAAGAGTACGATCGATATTAGATTGGGCAATCCCTTGAGGCGGCCGATGCGCGCCGGCGGCGTAAAGCTCGCTGATCGAACCGGACGAACCGGCAGCGTATCGGCTTCAACTGTTTTACTAAGCATGATGCACAAGCCTCCCTTCGTCGCCCGTCAACGGGCGCCTCCCATTAGTTTGCGGAAGCCGAACAACCGGTACGACACCACCATAGCAATGACGATGATCGGCAGAATAAACAGCGAGATGGCCGAGCCATAGCCGAAATCCAGCGTGAAGAATGCCGTGTGGAACGCATACAGTGCCCAGGTTTCCGACTGGTAGTCCGGTCCGCCGTCAGTCAGCAGCAGGATGGATTCATAGCTGGTCAGCAGACCAAGTCCTTGCCATACGGCCAGAAAGGTCAACGGCCACCGAAGGAACGGGATGATCAGCTTCCACAGCATGCTCCATTCGGTCGCGCCATCCACGCGGGCAACGTAGAAATAAGATTTGTCTACGGCCTGCAGCGCGGAGGAGAAGACGATCATGGACAGCGTGGATCCCATGACCCCGGACAGTAGAATGTTGATCAGAAGCGGATATTTATCGAGCCAGGCTACAGGCTCTGCGCCGTACCACGCATGCATGAGCGTATTCAGTACGCCATATTTACTCGGGCTCAAAATCCAGGTCCAGAGGAGCGCCTCGACTACGCCCGGCGATACGCGGGGGAGCAGCCAGATCGTTCTGAACACGGAGCCAACCGTTTGATTGCGAATATAGTGGGTCGTCGTCACCGCAATGACGAAGCCCCAGACGATCTGAATCACCAGCGTCGATACGACGAACAGGACCGTATTGGCCACGATGAGCCCGACCTTGGGGTCGATCAAGGCCTTGCGGAAATTCTTCAATCCGCTGAAATCCCAATGCAGCGCGGCGTCCATAGAGGTAAAGGCGATCAGGATGACAATGATGGCAGTAAAGGCAAACAGGACGAATTGATTAAATAAGAAAGGGCTTAGCATCAAGCCCGAGGCTCCATGTTCTCTCAGCTTGCCCCGTATACCCCCAGCTTTCTGCTGGGGGAATGGCGGTTGGGTATCGTTATGCATCACGTTCATGCGGTCCACGTCACTTTACCGTAAATTTGTCGAGATTGAGTTTCATTTGTTCTTCCATTAACGACACTGTTTCTTCAGGGCTTTTGCCGCCGGAGATGTTCTTAATGGCATCTGTATAAATTTTTCCAAACTTAGGCTGATCGGGGTCATTCGGGATAAATTTGGAGTAGTTAATTAAGTAGCTGTTAGCACTCAGCCATGGGTCGTCCTTGATCAGCTCCTGGCCTTCCTTCGTAAATGGAAGATGCGAGCTTTGTACGTCATGCTCCTTCTGCAGCTCAGGTGCGCTGACATAGGTCAGCAGGCGTTTTGCCAGCTCCGAATGCTTCGTTTGCTTACTGACGACGTACGTCCATGGACCGGATACGGTGACGGGCTTGCCGCCTTTCTCGGTAGGAGGCATCAGCATGACGCCGACATTCTGCATGATGTAGTCTGTCGAAACGTTCCCTTGCGTCTTCTCCATGCCTCGCGTTCTCCACTTTGCTTCATCCCAGACACCGGCGGTCATGAACATCGTCTCGCCGTTGATCATCGCCTTCAGGTTATCGTCCTTCGGCGCCCCGAGTGCGGATGCCGTTAAAACCTTGTCGTCGAGCAGTCCTTTTAACCATTTTAGTGTATCTGTGATATGTGCTTTATCGAACACGTATTCGGCCTTATCCTTGTCGTACATTTCCACACCGTGGCTGTAGAAAAGGAGGGCCAAGTCGCTTTGACCGGTGGTCGGTACGAAACCGTTCTGTACGATCTTCTTATCGACGGCATCCTTGGCGATCTTGCCCATATCGTCGATCGTGAATTCGCCCTTCTCGACTTTGCCCGGGAGAGATGTGATCTGCTCGTCCGTCCAGCCAAGCTTCTTCAGCGCAGGCTTCCAGTAATAGACCGGGCGGGCTTCTGTATCCTGAATGACGCCCCAGATGTTCTTATTCCACGTCACCGCATCCCAGTAGCCGGGGATTTGGTTTTGGAAGACCGGATCCTTCTCGATGCCGTTCAGATTCAGCAGGTAATCGCCGTCTGCCATCCACCCGATGTTGGAGAAGGTCGTAGCATAGATATCGGAGGCATTGCCGGATTTGGAGGCGAAGATAAAGTTCTGCTTAAAGTCCTCGTCCGCCAGCGGCTTCACAATGGCGTTGACCTTCACCCGCTGCTTGGCGTTTTCCTTCTCAAGCTGAGCGTTGAGCTTATCGGCAGCCTTAACGAAGTTGTTTGCCCGGGCAGGAGCGGAGGAGTCAGGCGTCATGACCTCGATTGGAACGACTTCTACATCGCCTGCTGCCGAAACGACATTAACCTTCGTGCCGCCCGTATCGATGTCCGTTGCCGCATTAGGATTCTGGTTGGCGTCTACCTGCGTGACTGCATTGTTGCTCGCTGTATTCTGAGCAGCTTGAGCACAACCGGAAAGGAGCAGTGTCAGTGCGGCAATACCGGCGGCAGTGTACTTCCATTGAAACGTAGGCTTGGTTTTCAAGTAGCATTCTCCTTAGACAAAATGGATTTTGGACGAAAATCGAATTAGGTGCGACGGACAAAAAAGCGGATCATATCGTTGCGCATAAAGTCGTACGAGAGAAAGACCGGCGCCCCCTTGGGGTCATAATGAACTTGAATGAACTTGAGCAAGGGGGAGTTGCTCATCTTCAGTCGGTACGGAAGCATGTCCTCGTCCGTCACTGCGCAAATTTCCATCAGCGCTTCCGCGATCGTAATGCCGTATTTCTGACTGAGGCATTTCGTGAGGGAGCCAGGCTCGAACTTCTCCGGAAAATCGGCCCCTACAATGCTTTGGGGCAGGATGTTCTTGGAGTAAACCACCGGCTCGCGGTTGGCCGTTCGAATCCGGTCGATGACGAAGACAACATCCTGGCTGCTGAGATCGAGCAGTTGAATTTCCTGCGCGTTGGGCTTTCGTTTGAAAATCTGAACTTCCAAATCACCTTCAGTGAGATTGGCATTGCGTATAAGCTCGGTAATGCTGGAGAAGCGGTTAATGGTGCTTTTCATATGCTGACCTTGACGACGTACATAGTAGCCCGAGCCCTGTATGCCATGGATTCGGCCGAGCTCGATCAAGTGTTTCAGCGACCTGCGGATCGTTTCCCGGCTGACTTCGAAGCGACCGCACAGTTCTCTCTCCGTCGGCAGCCTCTCTCCTTCAAGGAAGAGCCCCTGATCAATTTCATTGATGAGAATGGTGCAAATATCTGAATATCGATTTACCATAACAGCTACATTCGCTCCTTTGCCGTGGCCACAACCAAGGATGATCAACCTGTATTCAGCATAAGGTCCGAATGTTAGTAAGGAATAAACCAGCACGCAAAGAATGCTAACGGCAGGTTAAGCTTCCGTAAATTGGTCTAGATGAATTTCGAGAAATCTTGGAGAAAAAGCCTATTTTCACAGGGGATTAGCGATTTTGTTGATCGTATTGGGCAATTATGGAACGTAATTTGTCTAGAACAATTTATTGGATGGCGGATCATGTGAGGGGAAAATGATGACTTTCGTTCGAACAAGGAGCTTTGATTATTGTGACGTTAGGGAAGAAAGGAAGGAGGGAGGAGTGGCTTGTTGGATAGACATTTCTTTCTACTTGCAAGGCTAAGTTGTGAATCGTACAGGAAATATGGTGGCCCGTACGCTATAAGGCTATTAAGAAGCAGACATAACTTTCATCTCAATTGGACCGATACTCCGTATTGGTCATTTTCAATTTATGTCCCTATTTTGCTCATTCCCGTGGCCGTACAATAATAAGCATAATCTGGTTAACAGTCATGAAGGAGAGGTGCGACCTATGTTGAAGATCGAAAGAGCCGATCAAGTTTTTACGTCTAATGGATATTGGAAGCAATTGAGCAAGCGAATGATACAACATAAATTGATATATTTGCTTGCTCTGCCCGGCATCGTGTTTTTTATTGTATTCAAATTTGTTCCATTATTTGGGCTTTTACTCGCATTTAAAAACTACAGTCCCTATTTAGGTTTTACAGGTAGCGAATGGGTAGGTTTTAAACATTTTAGTGATTTGTTTGCGGATCAAAATTTCTACATCATGCTGCGAAATACATTAGCCATTAATGTGTTCGGTATCATTTTTATGTTTCCATTACCTATCTTACTCTCGCTGATGTTAAATGAAGTTCGTCATGAGGTATTCAAGCGATTCAATCAATCTATTGTATATTTGCCCCATTTTTTGTCTTGGGTTGTTGTTTCGAGTATGACCTTCTTCGTGCTATCGACGGATGTGGGGCTTGTGAATAAGCTGATCAGCGCTGCGGGCTTTGAAACCATCTCTTTTTTATCAGAGCCGAAGTACTTTTGGGGATTAATCACTGCTCAGACCATGTGGAAGGAGGTAGGTTGGAGTACAATCATTTTTCTTGCAGCGATGGCTGGGGTCGACCCACAAAGATATGAGGCTGCTGTTGTGGATGGAGCTAATCGATTTCGCCAAATTTGGCATATCACTTTACCTGCCATTCGTTCGACAATCATTATTCTATTAATCTTGCGAATAGGTCAAATAACTGACGTCGGTTTCGAGCAAATGCTGCTAATGATGAATCCCCTTGTTATGCAAGTGGCTCAAGTATTCGATACGTATGCGTATACACAAGGGATTTTGAGAGGTCAGATCAGCGCGGGTATTACGATCGGCATGTTCAAGGGTGTTGTCGGTTTCATTCTGGTCATGACCTCTAATTATATAGTCAGAAAGTTAGGTCATGAAGGAATTTATTAATGAAAAGGGGTGGAAGAAAAATGAGTGTAGCTACACGTAAAAAAATATCCATATTTGATTGGATTAACTATGGTCTACTAAGCCTAATTTCATTAATTTGTCTGGCTCCGTTTCTCTATGTATTCAGCGTATCCTTTACGGACCCGGATGTGTATATCCCGTTGCAATTTAATTTATTTCCACAAAAATGGTCGCTGTCGGCGTACTCCTATATCCTATCTACGGGTAGTTTCATCAATGCTCTGAAGAGCACAACGTTCATCACGGTTGTAGGTACGGCATTAAATTTGATCGTATCGTTCTCGATGGCATACGCATTAACAAAAAAGGCAATGCCAGGCCGTAACGCGATGATGGGATTTATTATTTTCACGCTTGTATTTAATGCGGGCATCGTTCCGAGTTATTTATTAGTCAAGCAACTTGGGTTGTTAAATTCATATTGGGCACTGATTTGGCCCGTCTTAACAAGTGCATGGAGCTTGATTATTATTAAGAGTTTTCTTGAATCCATGCCTTCTGAGCTTGAGGATGCAGCCAAAATTGATGGTTGTTCAGATATTGGTGTTTTCTTGCGCATCGTAATCCCGTTATCCATGCCTGCAATTGCTACATTCACTTTATTTTTTGCGGTATCTCATTGGAACACGTATTTCAACGCTGTCATTTACTTATCGGACTCGAAAAAGTGGACGCTGCAGGTGTTGGTAAAGTCGTTGGTCATCGACTCAGATAATGCGGGAATGGCAGGAGCTAGCGGAGATGAGAAATCCATTCCACAAGAAACGATACGGATGGCTTCTATCGTGCTAGCCATGTTACCTATTCTTGTTGTCTATCCGTTTCTCCAGAAGCACTTTGCTAAAGGAGTAATGCTTGGTTCGGTTAAAGGCTAACTCAAGAATTTATATGAAGGAGAGATGAAAATGGTAGGAAATTATATAAATTGGTTAGATAAGCCTCAACGTATTATACAGACCAACTTGCAGATTAGGGATACCCACTTAATTAATCCTCGTAAATTGGCGTCGCAAATGAAAGAAATGGGTGCTACGGCGCTCGTATTTAATGTCGGCGGCATCTATGCGTGGTATCCATCTAAGATAGACGGGCATAAAGTAAATGAGTACCTTCCTCAGGACTCTGATCTACTGAAGGAAGTTATTGAGGCTTGTCATGAACAAGATATTCGCTTCATAGCAAGAGTGGATTTCAGCAAGACAGATGATGTTGTTTACCTTAGGAAGCCACATTGGTTTGTAAGACAACCTACAGGATTGCCGGAAATTATTGGCGCTGAGCGCCCTGGCAATTGGTCACTACTTATGAGTACGTGTTTAAATAGCGGCTATCGAAATGAAGACGTGGCGATACCTGTGCTCGAAGAAGTGCTAAGTAATTACGATGTAGATGGCATATTTTTTAATGCGCCGCATTATGTGCCTTGTTACTGCGAAGTGTGCAAGGATAAATATCGTAATCGCTATGGGGTTGAAATTCCACTTGACCGAAACTTATTTGCTGTAGATTGGTCATCTTCCTGTATACGAGATAATATGGACAAAATGTACAAGTTTATTAAGAGAAAATCTCCAGAAGTACCCATGATTCTATATTATAATCTGTACAAAGATAATCTGTATGCTCGTATGGAAACTACGGATATATTATGTACGGAACCGCAAGATATTTTGTCAGAAGGGCATCATCGTATTCCGGAGTTCTGGAAGCCTGCGCTTAGCATAAAGCTTGGACGTTCGATTCCAGACAACCCTCCGCCGCTTGGAATCGTTCACTCAAGCCCTGGCATGGAGTGGAGGCATACGGGCTTACCGCCGGCGGAATATCGCTTCTGGTTGGCTCAAATTACTTCTCATGGAGGAAGCATATGGCATTCTCTGACTGGCATTCCCGATACGATCACGGATAAACGAATTATTGAAACGGTAGCCGAATTTAATCGAAATGTCAGTAAAGTAGAGATGTATATGGATAAGGCGCAAACGTTAGCGCAGGTAGGGTTAATGTGGACAGCTGATGCAGCAGCAGAGGGTTGGGCAGATGGATTGATCAACTGTCAAATACCGTTTGACGTGTTATTGCAAGAACAGGCTACTTCGGAACGGCTGACGCGATATAAGGCACTTATTTTGCCTGAAGGTATGAACGTAACCGATGATTTCACTGCTGTCCTGAGAAAGTTTGTAGAAGAAGGTGGACATCTAATTAGCGAGGGAGAAATCTCGGATCAGCTGGAGTTGCGGAAATTGTTAGGAATAGTAGGTGGTTCATCTGTCAGCGAATACCTAACGGCCGCATATCTACGTTTTGAAGGAGCTAACAATCCGCTTCAGATTGGAATGGAGGATACGGAGCTAATTCCGCATCGTGGAAAGGTTCATTATACTAGGCCGACAAACGCGAAATCGAGCGTGCTGGCAACGTTGGTTCCGCCGTTCTCTCCGTTAGAAAGCGTCGGTGCTCCGCCCGAAAGAGCATCATTACCAGTCAGCCATACCGATATTCCACTTTGCATTCATCATGTATCGGGGCTCGGAGGTTCTGTATATCTCACCTTTTCATTGAGTGCCCTCATTAATGAGTATAAGTTGGGTGAGCATTATGAATTAGTATCCAATATAATTAACATAGCACTTGGCGAGGATAAAATGGTCGAGGTTACCAAATATCATGGCTTGCAGATGTCGATGTTCGAGAAAAGCGGCCAGTGGCTTGTCCATCTGGTTAACGGAGTCGGAAGAAGGCCGCTCGCAACGAACATTCCACTTCATAACATTGAAATAAAGATAGCGCTTAGAGGCCGGAAAATAGCCGATGTACGGCCGTTGATATCCGGCGAATCCATTGCGTATGATGTAAAGGGGAATCATCTAGTCCTTAGACTGCCAAAGCTGGATATTTGGGAATGCCTGCTAATTGAATTTCAATAGTGGTACAATTTGATATAGCAACATTAGAAAAGCCTGCATCCTAAAATGTGTGGGCTTTTTTTGCCAACATGGATCTCCTACCTTAATGATAAACGATATTGGTTGGGGGACATCATGACATGTCGTTGAAACGCCCGATTCAGATTCCTTTCAGAGTAGCCAATGATTTCAGCAATCTCAGTTATGCTATAGTTAGTCTCTTCCAGTAATTTTTTTGCTCGTTCGACTTTGTATTTCATTAAATACTCAATAAAGGTCATTCCAGCTTCTTGCTTGAATAATCGACTTAAATAGGAAGGACTAATTTGGACGAGTTCTGCGCATTCAATTAGAGAAGGCATGCCTTGGTTGGCTTCAATGTGTTGACAGACAAGTTGTACGGCTTTGCGCGTTGAATTCGTACGGCTTTGTTCGGCAATTTGTTTATGAATGGGGAAGAGAACTTCGATGAACCATTCCTGAACCTCGCTGTAGGTTTGTCTAGCCTTAAGCTGTACGAATAGATTATCCCCAAGATTGTCGAGCACGCCATAGCCCATTTCTTCAAGCGATTGAATGATGGAGGACAGAAGTATATGGTAGCAGTAGATGGCTGTATTATAAGAATCGGAGATACGTATTCGTTCGTAAAAAAGCTGTAGCGATTGTTTCGCCATCAGATGATCGCCTTGAAGAAGGTACTCTGTAATTGATAATTCAATATCCTTGGGGTAATTAAATAGGGATAATCTCTCTGCTGTAGCTGTTTTACTTTCAAATAGAAAAATGGTCCGGTTATCATCGAATAACCGTTGTTGCAAAGCGCGTGATGCCTCTTTGTAGGATTCGGAAATAAGAGCGATTTCTGAACGCAAACCACCAATTCCAATTGAAACATCGAAGGAAAGATGCGTTCGAAGAATTTCGCGAATTTTTGTTGCATAAGCAAGAAGAGCCTGATTCCTATCTGTCTCATTGGCTGAATCCTTGAAATGTATGACGGCAATGGATTCCCTTCCATCCTCGCCTAGAACGAATCCTTCAGATATGTGTTCATGATCAATCAACTCATGCATGACGTTTTTCACAGCAAATGCAATAACAGGCCCCTCATTGGGAAAAAAACGCTTTTCCTTAAACAAGTTTTCCGGTCTCACAATGAGCACGGCAAAACGACCACTCATAGGCAGTTGAAACGACTGGCAACCATCTTCGACTTCAGCGAGCTTTACGACATTACTTGAAAGCAGAAGTTTCATCATAAATTGATCGCGTAAGGCTGGTTGGATTTTCTGAACATAGTTTTGGAGAGAACTGGCCTGCTCATTTAAATAGGCCAAACTTGAACGGATATAATCCAACTCATTTCCAGAACCTGAGACACGCCCTAGAGCACCGTTTCGCAACTGTCCTCCATACCGAATCAGTTGATCGATTGGACTGTAAGCGAACTTTGAAGAGGCGATCGTAAGGATAATACCAAATATGAGAATAATAATGACGGAGCTCACAATAAGCAGGCGTAACCAATTTAATTGTTTTGTTAGTTCTTGTTCCGGCCAGAGCGAGATATAGGTTCTTCCCAACGAAGATTTGTTGATTGCGGTTAGAAATTTCTCACCGGATTCGTTTGTTGTGATAAAGGATTGATTTTTGCCATCGTAAGTCAAAATGCTCTTGTACAGAGGCAATTCATTCGTCGATTTTCCTAGTAAGGATGAATCGGTTGAATGGAGCAGTATAGTATTGTCCGAATCGATTACGATAAGAGATTCTGATAGCTTGTCAGTGACGGATTGAAAGATAAGTTTTTCAATTTCGCTGGCTTTGACCTGAAAGATAAGCAAGCCTTGCAAAGGGCCAGTTCTCATGACAGGAAGTTGACGAACATAGGAGATATATCCGTTTTGGCGATAGCCAGGAAAATAAGTCCATCCCTCGCTTTTAGTCAAACTCATAGCAGCTTGGATGCTACTCTGCTGTGGTGAATTTTCAAGCGTAGACTTTCCATAGAAATTAGTAAGTACTGTATCGGACATGCTGCTGTAGAATACGATGTCCTGGATCAGAGGACTTGCATTTTTCTGAACCTGCATATAGTCGAGGAGCTCCAACTGCGTAACAAACTGTTCAGAGAATGTGGGCTGTCCAAGCGCGGAACGAAGAGAAGGGTTGTTAAGCAACTGTAAAGATTGATATTCTACGCTTGTCATTGCGCTTTCCGTTCTATCTTTTAATTGAGTAAGAGAAGTAAGGCTATCTTCTTGAAATTGATGCTTAAGCTTCTCAACGGAAATTTGATAATAGGCGGAACCGAGTATGATAAGAGGCAGAGATACGGAAATACACCCCAACCATACGAGGCGTTTAAAGTAATTAGTTCGAGGTATTGCGTATTGAAATAGGTGTTGAATTTTTCTTAGCCAATTCATGATGGCATTCCCTCTCTCTCCGTGGATCTACAAGAGCTAGAAATAAATAGACAAGGAAGGTAATCAGAATGAGTTCTGATTACCTTCCTTCCTGTATATCAATGCGTACGGATATAAATCACGGTTTTATCGCTTTATATTGGGTCGCGAATTCCGCATATGCTTTTTTAGCCTCTGGCAAGTTGTTAATAGTGTCTACATATTTTTGGTATTCTTCCATCGTAATTTGACCAACGATTGCTTTGGTAACCATGGATTTCCACTCATCTTGGCGCTTAGCCCATAGTTCATTCCATGTGTCTGAATTGAGATAGTTGAACGGATCCACGCTGCCGATTTCGTCAAAGTTTTTTACTTCAGCTATTTTGGCATCATTATAAGCTTTATCTCCCGATGCGCTGATGACTTTTCCCCATTTCATGGTGGCAAGTACGCCAGCGTTTTTGCTTGTGGTGTTTACTTCTTTAACACCTTTCTCATTGAGGACCTTTTGTCCGTCTATTACGGTGTGATGAACGCCTTCAATTCCATAATAAGCTAAATCGGTCATTTCATTAGAGGCCGTTTTCTCGAAATAGTCAAGCAGTTGTATGACTTTGGCTTCTGGAACTTTCTTGGAGATTAGGAAGCTTCCGGTGCCGCCGATCGTCAAGTTAACGGCATAAGCCTTCGGACCTTTTAATGTCAAATTGAGAATCTTTGCTTCCGGTTGGCCGTTCTTCTTAATCAAATCCTCCCATTCCTTATCCCACCAGATACTTCTTGTATAGGAAGCAGCGCGTCCAGTTGTGAATAGGTCTTGCGCTTGGGTACGTTTCGTTACAGCAAACTCTTTAGATAGCGCACCAGACTGATAGAGTTTTCTGAAATAGGCGATTGTATCTGTATATTGAGGATTTAGGTTTGTGTAAATAAGTCCTCCTTCGTTGTTGTAGGTTGGATTCATGGCTCCAAAGCCGGAAGCAAATGAAGCGTCGCCATCGCTAATGATAACGCCTCCGCCAATTAATCCGAGCGTATCAGCGCGACCGTTTCCGTCAGGATCGCCCTGTGAGATTTTGACTAGTGCATCTGCGTATTCGTCAAGCGTTGTAGGTACGGGAATATTGAGCTTCTTGAGCCAGTCTTGGCGAATCTTGATTCCTGGGTCAATCGCAGAGCGTGATCCAGGCAGAGAATAAATTTTTCCGTTAACCGTTCTATACTTGAATGCATTCAAGCTGACATTGTTTTTCAAATTGGGATATTTGCTAAAATCGCCAAGCAGAGGCGTAAGATCCCAGAAAGCCCCGCTCTTAATTGCGCCGATCAATGAAGGCCTTTTGAAGTCTGGAACTGACAGCACCTCCGGCAATTGTGCCGATGCAAGCAAGAGATCCAATTTCGTGTCCAAGTCCCCAGAAGGTACCCATTCCATATTCAACTTCGTATTGGTTCTCTTTTGCCATTCCGTCCAAAAAGCATCAGTCATTTCAGGGACTTCATTATATAGTCCCGCGAACATTTGAATGGAGAGAGGCTCCTTTGTTGAATTGACAGCGTTTTCAGTACCCTTCGAGTTGCTTTGCGTGTTCCCCACGTTAGATGAGCATGCCGTCATGCATGTAATTGTTGTGAGAATCATGATTAAAACCGGTAATCGTTTTACTACGTTCATCTTTCGTATCCTCCCCGAAATAGTGTTAAAGCGCAGCGTGATGATGAGCGCCATAGCTTCAACTTCATCATAATTTCCATTCAAAGGGCAGAATAGAGACATTACTTGTATAGATCTTCTGAGAAAATAATTGTCCTTGCGAATGCGGTGGAATGTGGGATTTAAGGCTTGGGAACTTGGAAAAGTGTAAGAAAAGTCCGAAGCAGATAGTTCCAATTATCTCTTGCCACTCATGTTCTTTATGAATTCTTTAGGCGAACATTTGTTGTAACGATTGAACAGTTTGTAGAACTGCGCTGTGCTTGGTATACCGGATGCATAGGCAATCTCAGTAATACTTAAATTTTGGGTAAGAAGAAGTCTCTCGACGTTTTTAATGCGTTTATGGTTAATAAACTCTATGAATGAACATCCCATGACGGAACGGAAATATCGGATAAAGTAATGGTAACTGAAGTTAAGGAGCGTACATGCATCTTCAATCGTAATTTTATGATGCAGGTTGCGCTCGACATAGTCGAAGACAGGTCGGAGTCGTTGAATATCGTAGGAATCGTTATTCTGAAGAAGACCACGGGTATCGTGACGAACGAGAAGCCAAAGTAGACGCTTAATGGCGGCGCCTATGAACAACTCGTAACCACGCTCTCTTTGCTGAGATTCATCGTATATGGATTGAATAAGAGAGAATGTCTCCTGGCGCACTTTTGGAGATTCACGTAGCAAATAATTAAGCTCACTTAGCGCACGAGTTGTTTCAGAGAAGCCATGCAGGTAAGGAAGGTCGCTTTGGTCGAAATACCGAAATATATCGACTTGGAAAACAATGAATTTTAAAGGAGACAAGCTCGTTCTATGCGTTCTGTGCAACTCGGAGGAACCTAGAAGGACAGTGTCTCCGCTTTGAAGCGAGTAATACTCATCTTTTGTTTGAACACCCATATTTCCTTCAGTAACGATCAGAAACTCGACTTCTTTATGGAAATGCCAGGTTCCAGTGATCTCCATATCGGGTTTTAGGGGCTTAAGATCTATCTCCCATATTTTCAAGTATAGAGAAGGGTTGAAGTAGTCGACAATTTCCTCTTTGACGGGAGACACGTGTACATGGCTAGAGATTTTCAATGAGGAGCACCTCGCTTTTGTAGGCAATTACGGAATCAGTATATCACGGATGTCATTTTTGGAGAAGAAGAGGTCAGGTTTGATCGTATCTTTTGTTTAGTGGAGGTGTCTATAATCGGAGGTATATTAGCACATTGAAAATTTAGGAGGCGAATTCGTATGAACGAAAAAAAACGTGTTTTGATCTGGAATGAATACCGACATGAGCAGATAAACGAGAAAGTGAAAGCAATCTATCCGAAGGGAATCCATCATGCTATTGGGGAAGGTTTAGGTAGTGAACTGGAGATTGGTTACGCGACTTTGGAAGAAGTAGAGCATGGACTATCGGAAGAAAGGCTAAATGAAACAGACGTACTTATTTGGTGGGGACATAAAGCACATCGCGAGGTTATGGACGAAATTGTAGAGCGCGTGTATAAACGCGTATTAGCGGGGATGGGACTGATTGTTCTGCACTCGGGGCATTTCTCTAAAATATTCAAAAAGCTGATGGGCACAACTTGCAACCTGAAATGGCGAGAAGCCGACGAGAAGGAAAGACTGTGGGTCGTGGCACCTGGCCATCCAATTGTAGAAGGCATTGGGGAATATATTGAACTGGAACAAGAGGAAATGTACGGCGAAAGCTTCGAAATCCCAACGCCAGATGAGCTTATATTCGTCAGTTGGTTCGAAGGCGGAGAAGTGTTCCGAAGTGGCTGCACGTATCAGCGCGGGCAAGGAAAGATATTCTACTTCCGACCTGGGCACGAAACGTATCCGACCTATTACAATGATCAAATCCGAGCTGTTATTCGAAATACTGTGCATTGGGCAGCGCCGACGACAAGACCGGCACCTAGCTTCGGCAACCGCAAGCCGTTAGAAAAGCTTAAGTCGCAGCAGGAGGTATAGTCCATCATGTCTGCTGTGAGTAAAACATATAGGCTTACACAAGTCGGTTGTGGGAATATGGCTAAGCGCTGGGTGAAGTATGCGATGTCTCGTGCGGATATAGAAATCGTCGCATTGGTTGATATTAATAGATCGGCTGCTGAAGCAATGGCAAGGGAATTTGGGATTGACTGCTTATGCAGCGAAGATTTGGAATACGCCATACGCCAAACGGATTCGAACTTAGTCTTCGATGTGACGATTCCCGAGGTTCATAAGCAAATTGTAATGAAAGCGGTAGAATTAGGTTGCGACGTGATCGGCGAAAAGCCAATGGCCGTTTCGATGGCAGATGCCATCGAGATGGAGGGTTTTGTACGACGGCATGGCAAGACATATTCCGTTATGCAGAATCGCCGCTTTTCCAAACAGATCAGGGAAGCACGAGGAATGATCGATCAAGATCGAATTGGAAAGCCCGGACAAACAACAGCGGATTTCTTCTTGGGACCGCACTTCGGCGGATTTCGTGATGTCATGAATAATCCTTTATTATTGGATATGGCTATTCATACGTTCGATCAGGCAAGGTATTTGCTTCAGGCTGATCCCATATCCGTGTATTGCCATGAGTTCAATCCCCCGTATTCTTGGTATAAGGGAAACGCTTCGGCAATCTGTATCTTCGAGATGTCGGATGGATCGGTGTTTTCATACAACGGATCATGGTGTGCACATGGCGCACCAACATCTTGGCAGGCAAGTTGGCGGGTTGTAGGTTCTAAAGGCACACTCATATGGGATGGCGACAATGATCCATATTGCAACGTGTTGCGGGGAGAAGAGACTGCTGATTCACGCATGCAGGAGTTTGAAACAGTTGGATCTTCCGAGATCTGGACTGGAAAAGAAGGGCATGACGCTTGTTTCGATGAGATGATGGCATCGCTTCATGAAGGCCGAAAAGCAGAAACGGATTGTTCCGATAATTTGGTGAGCATGGCTATGGTTTTTGCTGCAATTGAGAGCGCCAAACGGGGAGAGAAGATCCCCATATCCATAGATACGGTTATTAGATGAGGAGGTACTATTTTGAAGAAAATCGGATTTATTGGTCTCGGCAATATGGGTTTGCCAATGGCTCGAAATTTAATTCAAGCAGGCTATGAGGTATACGGGATAAACAGAAGCAAAGCGGCTGAAGAGCAGCTTGAAGCATTAGGGGGACATACGGGTCACACTATCGCGGATCTTGCCTCACACATGGACTTGATTATGACATGTCTACCGCTACCTGCTGATATAGAACAGGTGTATCTGGATGATAACGGTTTGATTAACAATGGGCGTGAGGGTCTCATGCTGATTGACAACAGTACAGTTAGTCCGGAGTTAAATCGTAAAATATACGTAGCTGCTTCAGGGCGCGGCATTCCATTTCTCGACGCGCCGGTTAGCGGTGGTACGACAGGTGCCGCAGCGGGTACACTGAGCATTATGGTCGGCGGTGATAGAAACGATTTTGAACGAGCGCTCCCCGTGCTTCAAGCAATCGGCAAGCAAGTTGATTACGTTGGCAGCAGCGGAAGCGGCTCGGTCGTGAAACTTATTAATCAACTGATGGTTGGTATTCATACGCAAGCGGTTAGTGAAGGTTTGGCGCTTGGAAGGAAATCATCTGTTGGAGAAGAGAAACTTGTGCAGATTTTAGGTTCGAGCTTTGCAGGAAGCCGCATGCTTGAACGTCACTATAGTAATCACATCGCTAAGGAAGACTACAAGCCTGGTTTTGCAATTAAGCTTCTTGGAAAAGATCTTGACCTCGCAATTGAAATGGCCAAGCAAAGCGGTGTAGATCTATCTGTCGGCAACCGTGTAAGAAGCTTGCTGAAAGGCGCGATCCGAAACGGTTTCGCAGGGCAGGATATGTCCGCTATGCTGGGCTTTCAACTTCAGCGGGACGAGAATAAAGAGCTCCTGCATTTTGCCGTTTTTCTACCGATGAAAGATGCGGATAAAAGCGTGAAGTTTCGAGAACAACATTTACAATTTCTAGCGAATCGGCGAGAAGAAGGCAAGCTGCTGGCAAACGGACGATTTACAGATGGAGCTGGCGGATTGGTTATCTACAAAGGAAATAGCCTAGATGAAGTCGAGGCATGGGTGAAAGAGGATCCTTATATTATTGAGGGAGCCCGCAATTATGAGATTCATGAATGGGATATCGTGCTTGCTGAATAGATGGCCTTTTTCATTTGGAAAGTAGGGAAGACAATGAAGATCATTATTGCGCCAGATTCCTTCAAAGGAAGCATGAGTGCAGCCGCTGCAGCACTAGCTATTGACAAGGGCTTTAGGAGATATATGCCCAATGTTCAAACTGTACTCATTCCGGTAGCCGATGGAGGAGAAGGGACAATTGATTGCCTGATAGAAGGTATCGGAGGCGTGTATAATTCGGCAATAGTAACTGGGCCATTAGGAAATCTGATAGAAGCCAACTACGGTGCGATTAAGTCAGGCTCGGTCGCTGTAATCGAGATGGCTTGTGCATCAGGTATCTGTTTATTATCGGAAGATCAAAGAAATCCACTACTAACAACAACTTATGGAACGGGTGAATTAATCTCCAAAGCACTTGATGCCGGATATCGCGAATTCATTTTGGCAATTGGCGGGAGTGCTACGCTTGATGGTGGTGCAGGGATGCTGCAAGCGTTGGGTATGCGATTACTAGACGGAGATGGGGAAGATGTTTCATGGGGAGGAGGGGCGTTGGACAAGATTGTGACCATCGATAATCGTGGATGGGATCCACGAATTGCCGAGTCTCGATTTCTGATCGCTTCGGATGTGCAGAATCCTTTGATCGGACCCGAAGGCGCTGTTCATGTTTTTGGTCCTCAAAAAGGTGCTACCCCTGTAATGATGAATCAACTTGAGCGAAATATGACACATTGGGCTGATCTTATCGAAGCACATACAGGCATGCATCTGCATGATAAGCCCGGTGCTGGTGCTGCAGGCGGTCTTGGTGGATCATTCCTTGCTTTCTTTCCTGCTAAGCTGCAACGCGGGATTGATGTTGTTATCGAGTATTCCTCATTGCGTCAGCATCTAATAGACGCAGATCTTGTCATAACAGGAGAAGGCCGGATTGACAACCAAACGGTATCTGGCAAGACACCGATGGGCATTGCTCAAGAGGCACACAAATTCAATGTTCCTACGATTGCCTTCGCTGGTTCGGTAGGCAAAGGGATCGAACTGTTGTACGATGTTGGTATTCATAGTGTTCATAGCATTATGAACGGTCCTATGCCATTAGAAGAAGCTATGAAGCAAGCACCTGAGTTGTTAGAGCAAGCGAGTGAGCAGATCATACGAACACTATCAATTAAGGTATCTTCTTACCTGGTTTAGATAAAACGACTAAGCATCCATCAATCATATATTGGGATCTACAAGAATTTCTAAAAGGCTTGAGCAATCAAGTCTTTTTTCTAATGGGAAAAATCACAATTGAAGAAGTACCTGCTGCAATCAAATAGTGATTTTTGTAATGAAAACATGGCTTTAACGGGTCGAAGCTTTCAATTTGAAGCCGTTCATACACGTATCCCAAGCTTGGTTAAGTCCTCGCCAGTCTTCTCCTTTCGGTAGGAGCACCGAGCTAATGCCACCTAGCCGCCAATCCTCGTAAATCACGTCTTTGCGATCTTCCTGGTGGTTATTCACGATCAGAAGGTGGAACTTTCCGGGCATAAGCCTTTTTAATGCTGCGTGCAGCTCCTGCGCTTCCTTTCTATTAGAATTGGTTCTAATAAAAAGAATGGGTTGACTTTGAATGGTTCTCATAAACCGATCTACGCGTCGATTGAGCTTTTGTTTAAACTCGGGATAAGCATCCCGCCATCGATCAGCAGTAAGATAGAGGGGAAAATCATGGAAAGATATAATGTCAGTTGCGTTATCTCTTACAACAAAACACTCATAGGTTGTACCGATAAGTTCAAGCTGGTTAGGTTCCATAAATCCTTTGAAACGTTGATCTATTAAACGAACCACTCCCCCGATTGAATCGGAAACAAACCAATCTAAGGGACCCGCATGTTTTCGTAAGCCCAGTCTTCTAAGCTGATAGGCTGTTTGACATGTGGACCCCAGACTCACGTAGGCCTTATAACCACCTAGGGAATCGCGCCATTTCATAATTTTCACTCCCGTTTCAACAAACGATCTCCACAATGACGAGTAGAATTAAAATATGCAAAAATTCAAATTGTGCTTGGGCAAATATACGGCAAATGTGGGTGATGGGTGAGTTGGGTACTGACTGGTCTTATCCATACATGGTGAAGTGAATGCTTACGCACTAGGCACTAAAAAGGCCACCCTTATCTTAATCTAAGGGTGGCCTTTATGGTAAATGAAGGTCAAATCTAAGATGAGTTGCTGTGGTGGTTACTATATAAGATTCAAGTTAAAAAATAATGCGTGGGCACATAGCTGGAATTTGCAGCTATTTTTTCTGGGTGCTCAGTTCTGTTCGATTTCATTGTCCGAAATGTTTATTATAAATACCGGCTATTCAATAAGAAATAGGGTACATACGTCCAATCAATCACTACCTAACCAACATATTTTATACCGTAGTGACAAATCACCAGAGNAATGAGTATACATGGGCGCAGTAGGTTATGGTGGTAGTTGTGCAGGTTATGGTAACAACGCAGCAGCTATTTTGGTTCTCTTTATTCTTTTGGTAATCATCACATCAGCATTTGTATGGTAATTTCTCAATCTAACTGAGAAAAACAAAAACGGTCCAATCGCGAAACAGATGCGATGATGGGCCGTTTTTTCTCGTTGATCATGATTTTATTATGAAAAATGATCAACCGCAAATCCTATAGAAATGGATGCGGATGCGGATTGAGCTGCCCAATCTTCAACGGCTTTTTCGCATACCCAAGCTCCACCGGCACCTGAAGTACTCTCTTTAGCCCAGTCAAGCGTTGCATATGATGTCCGAACGTCATCGGGAGCATTCCCGGAATCAGAACTTTTACGCAATGCAGCCCGTTACGCAGCGTTTCCTGTGACGACTGATCCACCACGATCACATCGAGGTTCAAGCGGCGAAACACCTCAATCGTGTCCTTCAGATCATCAGTTAGATCCGTATGACTCGCCTTACGCTTGAACTCTTCGTCAAACCTTCTAAGTGGACGCTGTCCCTCCAGCAAAAATTGCAGTCGTTCCTCTGCTTGCGGCAAACCGTACAGCAGGGCGTGATCTTCCATTTGCAAGACGAGATACGGATCGTCGAGCATTTGCTTCAAATGTTCCAGCCCCGCATCAAATCTCTCCTGCAGGTAGATCAATCTGCCGGCCAATTCGTGAATGGCGCTTTTCGCGGCCCGTACGGGATCCAAATGAGCTCCTGCCGCACAGATAAGATTCAGCTTCCCGGGGCTGACGCTTTTGGCGAGTGCCCAAATACTTGGAATCCCATTCTCCATCGTCATGTTAAACAAATGTACATCATATCCAGCTACTGCGCGCAGCCTTTGGAGCATGAGCAGCAGTTCCTGGTCATTAGCGGAATTGGGGTCAAGCCTAGGGATTGGTAACTGCGCGTACCAGGTCATCAGGAATGAGTCGCGTTCCGTCACTTCCAACATCCCATGTAAGATGGCTTCCTCCAAGCTTCCGCCTAACGCGCACCCGTTGGAGCCTTCCTGGACAAATCCGCTGCCGAATCCTGAGCTGTAATAAGCGAGACTTTCCGGAACAAGGAGCGGGCTCTCCTGCACTAGTGAATAGCCCCATACCCAATCGATCGGAAGGTCGGGATCAAACGGTTCGAACGTGAAATCAGGCTGAGCATACTGTTTCTTCGAATATAACCCAACCTTGGAGGGCTCAAGCGCTTGATCCGCAACACGGTTGAGGCTGTCGTAGATTACAGTTCGTTTGCCTCGGGGGGTTATACCGCAGTGTCGCTCCAATCCTTCCAAGATCGCGGTTAATTCGCTTTCCGCATAAGAAAAGCTGCGACCTCCCGTTACCTCATCTCCCAATAGAAATGACGGGAGATTGACCCCCACCCCGGCAAATGGCGACACAAGGTCTAGCCCCTTGGCATTAAAAACGCCTGTCCGGGAATCCATATAATCCTTGGCCAAATGTGGTTTCAGGTCGTCTATTGGACGGCAGCGGAAACTCTCGGGGCTTATCTTCGGTCTGGGCTTGAACGAAATGTTGGACGCCGCTGATGAATCGTCGGGCAAGCTGCCGCACACCTCACAGAGCGGGTCAGGCAGAATGAAATGGAGGGAGCTGTTCAGAGAATTCAGATTAACGATATACATATGCTCCTCCGTATGGGTTCGGCTGCCTTGCAGCACTCGCTCTATTTCTGCAATGAGCAAGTGAGCTGTATGCCAAATTCCTAAAGGCGAAGATTGTACGTGTTGCAGGTCTCCAGGCGACGCCGTGAAACGTCGGTTATCCGCACACTGGGAGCATCCTGGCGTACCCGGACGAACGAGCGGACCAACTATGCCCTCATCCATGAAAAAAAAGCCTCGCAACCAAGGGATGCCAGCCTGCTGTAGAACCTCTTCAGTCTCGAAGTATCCTGAGGAAGGCCAGTCATCGTGCAGGACCACTACCAAATTCGCTGCTTTCGGTATTTCAGAAGTGAAATCTGTCTGTCGAACGACCTCATAGCGGTCCAATAGTTCTCCGCATACGTAGTCGGCCAATACACCTTCTCCGACAGCTGATAGGATAGCATTCATGCCGTTCACCTCATCTCACAGCCATGTGCTCGCTCGTTTCTTTAAGATGATTTCATTATATCTGTGAGAAGACAAATATATGCGCGTAGTGGACAATGTGCATACAATGTTTCTTTGCTCGGTATAAAACATGAGGACAAATAGCTGTACATAAAATTACTTGTGAAGGGTTGGGAAAGATCGGGAATGACGAAGGAGGAATAAAATGACAAATTCCAACCATAATCCAAAATCCTATCGTCACGCCAAAGTATTGGCGGTTGGCGCTGGTCCGTTTTTGATTTCACTCATTTCTGCGCTCCTTATATCCGGAATGCCCAAGATTCATGTGCTAATCGCTGGTTCAGAGCCGACTGATCGGCAACGGATGTTAAAACTGGTGGCAGATGCCCGTAAAACAGACCCTGAGGTAACCATTGAAGAAGTTACCTTGCATAAGGAAGGGGATAGCAGTTGGCGACAGGCAGTGAGACCATTTGATTCCATTTTGTTTGTGTCTCAGGAAGGTGATATCGAGCAGCTGCGAATTCTTCACACGATTTGCAGGGAGGAGAGGAAGGTGTATCTTCCCGCAGTGTGTCTGCAGCAGGTGGGGCTGGCGGGTCCGCTTGTCCATCCCGACTGTGCGGGATGCTGGGAGTCAGCATTTCGCAGTATTCACGAATCTGCGATAGATAAGGACCCTCAACTGCACACCTTTTCTTCTACAGCTGGAGCGATGTTAGCGAATGTGATCGTGTCTCAATTATTAAACAAGATGACGGGACCGAGTGATGGGGAACAAAGTAATCAATTCTTCCTGCTTAATCTGGAGACATTGGAAGGGAAATGGCATTCGTTCATGCCTCATCCACTTGTCACTGGACGTACCGCAGCTGAGTGGATGGATGATTTCGATCTACAGCTCGATCGGAGATCAGACAAAATTGAGAACGGATTACTTGTTTCTTTTAGTCGATTGACATCTGCGGAATCAGGGGTTTTTCATCTGTGGGAGGAGGGGGACTTAAAGCAGCTGCCGCTCTCTCAATGTCGTGTTCAGGCAGCCGATCCGCTATCGGAAGGGCCTGCTAGGCTTCTGACAGACATTATTTGTGCCGATTTGACGCATGAAGAGGCGAGGCGGGAAGCGGGGCTGACCGGGATTGAAGCCTATGTGTCTCGAATGGCCGGTCTGCTTGTTTCGAAGCTTCTATCGTCTCAGGAACCAGAGTGCATGAGGATAGGTGAGCAAGAATTTATTGGTGTTGGAGCGGGAGAAACTGTTGCCGAAGGCATTGGCCGAGGGCTACAAAGGAGTTTGACCGAGGTACTGGGCAAGCGACAGGCAGATCAATTACCAGCTGTCTTTCGAGTACAGTTGTCTGCAATAGAAGATAAACACTGCGAGTTTTATTTGCAGGCTTTGACGATGATGAAGGGAACGCCAATGGTTGGTTTAGGAGAAGAAGTATTCGGATTCCCTGTAGTGTGGGTTGGTGCAAGTGATCGTTGGTATGGCTGTGTAGGTTTGAATGTGACCTTGGCATTGCGGGGGGCCTTGCAGCAAACTTTGATGGAGGCACAAAACCAACAGGCTTGCTTCACAACGAAAGTATGGGAGGTATCGTCTGTCCAACTAGCCGAACAGTTACCTTTCATTATTGAAATCCCTTCCTGTGATGAGACTTTACAAACGGAAGTTATGAAGTCGGCTTTACGGATTTTGGAAATCAACCGTAAGCGGCTCTTGGTCTTGGATCTAGGAGTAGAACCGTTTTTGAAAGAGGAAATGGCCGGTGTGTTTGGCGTTTTGTTGCGAGAGGGGGAATCCCCGGATGAGCGCTATCTGTAGGAATAACGGAAAAAAACGGCCCCGAATTTTATTTCGCGGCCGTTTTTTTCATGTTGTTTATTGTGTTTGGACTANAATTACCATACAAATGCTGATGTGATGATTACCAAAAGAATAAAGAGAACCAAAATAGCTGCTGCGTTGTTACCATAACCTGCACAACTACCACCATAACCTACTGCGCCCATGTATACTCATTCCCTTCTGGTGATTTGTCACTACGGTATAAGATATGTTCGTTAAATAGCGATTGATTGGACGTATGCCCTAGATTGCGTATTGGAATAGTTCGCATTCATAATAAAGAATACAATTGGTTCATTCAGGTTGGTTCCAACAAGAAAAAAACGGCACGCATGTTATAACGGCCGTTTTTTCTTGTTGTTCTTAGTGTTGGTTAAGAAATTACCATACAAAAGCTGATGTGATGATTACCAAAAGAATAAAAAGAACCAAAATTGCTGCTGCGCTTGAACCGTAACCTGCACAACTTGCACCACAACCTACTGCTCCCATGTGTACTCATTCCCTCCAAGGTAATTTGTCACTACGGTATAAATTATGTCCATTGGATTGCAATTGATTGGACGTATGCCCCAAATTTCTTGTTAAAATAACTGGGGATTTTTTAATAAGGCTTTACTTCGGTCGCTATTTCGGTTGGTGGGCGCTACGGCTATTATAATTATTAAGATTTTATATGATTCGTGTCAGAGTTATTGAAATGGATTTAGGAAGCAACTATACTAAACTTACCGGCCGGTCAGTAAGTATGATTCATCAAGAATTATCACCAAGAAGGAGCCTGTAAAAGATGAGTAATCAAAGCAAAGCAGATGTGATGTACAGAAATAATAACAAAGAGAATACATTCCTATTTCTTAGTGACGTCAATTCAATATTGGTAAGCGGGGACGATACGAACGGAGAGTTTTGCGTCGTGCATTGTGCCGTCAAGAAAGATGATGGACCTCCACTGCATTTGCATGAAAAAGAAGATGAATCTTTTTACGTTCTA
>NZ_WTUZ01000007.1:0-5779 GCF_009882985.1 Paenibacillus silvestris | reverse complement strand
TGAAAAGTGGAGAATATGTATTCGCACCGCGCGGCATTCCACATACATTCAAAGTTAAATCAGACACAGCTAAGTTTCTGGTGACCGCGTACCCTGCAGGATTTGATTCTTTTGTGAAGGAACTAGGCGTTCCTTATGTAGAAGGGATGGAGGCTAATATCGAGCCGCCTACTCCTGAGGCTATGCAACATCTGTTATCCGTTTCCCAAAAGTATCATATTACTTATCCCGGTCTTTAATTCTATAAAAAAAATCATCGGCCTGTGAGGCTATTGGTTCCTTAATGGGAACAATAGGCTGCAGGCCGATGATTTTTCAAGAGTGTGCCGAATATATGATCTTGCTAGTTTTTTAAAAGACGATTAATTCCATACATGATATCCGGTATGAAATTATCACGCATTCCGCGGTTATATTGCAGTGCGCCCTTGATGGCAGATAAGATAGTGATCGCCAAGGCACGCGTATTAATTGCAGGATCATCCAAGCCTTCAGCAACAATTTCATCGATGATCGAAAGTTCCAACTGACCTATCTCTTGCAGTTTTTGCCTCATCGATTCTGGTAGCATTTCATAATCAGACTGTAAGGAAGAGGTCGGACAAATGTCATACTCTACGAACTGTCTAGAATTGTACGCACAATATTGAATTAGCTTCTCTTCAACCGACTGCGATGAAAGTTGAATAACAGACTTGAAATTGACCAATCCTTGATAAAGTTGACCCAATACGGCAAGGCCGATATCTTCCTTTTTCTCGAAATGATAGAAAATACTTGCTTTTGTAACGCCAAAATGTTTAGAAATTTCATCAATAGAAAAAGTAGAATAACCTTTTTTTCGAATGAGTGATGATGCAAGATCTATGATTTGCGATTTTCTGTTTTCCATGTAGTAATTATTGCTCACAGGTGTATAAGAGTCAAGTGCTTACCCAATTTGAAAGTAGAAAACTGGAGGAGATCTAATTGTTAACGATTCAGAATCTTATTCTTGAAAACATGATCCGCGCTTACGAGAAATTGAGTCAGCTTAGCCAGGTATTCACATTCGTGGAGACGGATCGCACGCAACGATTTGAGTCCGAAATCCCATATGGACTGTTCAATAGCGTTTTTACGTACAAGCGTTCTGAGGAGATTAATCCCGCGGATGAGATGGCATCCATCAAGTCCCTTTACCATAATCGCGGCCAGAAATTGGCATGGGTGACTACTTCACACGAGCAGGACGAAGTCATTAACCAAGCACTTGCGGCTAATCATTTTAATCAGGTTGGCGTCATTTCGGGCATGGGGCTCTCTCTGGAAGGATGGCATTCGGATTTGCCAGATATGTCGGGATTGGAAGTCCGTGCTATACGGGAGCCACAAGAGATTGAAGAGTTCCGAAAGGTCATGCTGGCAGGATATAACGTTCCAGAGCCAATGGCCGATATTTTTTCCAAAGTGTTTGTGGATGGCCCCAATCAAGATACGACTACGGTTCAACATTATCTTGCCTACGTGGATGGAGTACCAGTAACTACGCTTACGACCTTTACCGAGGGTGATGTCGCAGGCTTTTATAGTATTGCAACATTAGAAGCTTATCGTTCGAGAGGAATAGCCCGAACTGTGCTTGCTCATGTATTGCGTATTGTGCAGCAAAAAGGTGTGAAATTGGCCGTTATTCATGCAACCCCAATGGGACGAAGCGTTTATCCCAAAGTTGGATTTAAGGAAGAACTGACCCTGAATATTTTCTCCAGCTGATGCGGATTCGTGGTGAGTTGTAACCGGCTTACTTGGTTTAAGCGGATTCTGAGGAGGGCTTGCTTCGCGGCAGCTCCTCTTTTGCTTATTAATGGGCAGGAATATTGAGTTTTAGTTTGAATTAATTATTTAGTGAGATAGTTCAGGGGGATTTCAATTTCAGGGAGGTAACGAAATGGAAAAGTTTGATGAAAAACTATATTTAGTTGATATGTATAAGGATCCCTATTTTCCAAATCATTTAGTGGACAAAGTTAAGGTGTTGTTGGTAAATGTCGTTGAATATTTAGAATCCGGGGAACATAGTATTGGTGATATCCAGTTGAAATTTGATGAAATGACAGATTCTATAAATGAATTGCAAGCGGATTTTTATGAAGATGACAGCGAGATTGAGACGGCCGCAAGGGATTCAATTGGAGAAACCGTTGAAGAAATTTTGAAACATTACAATATTCGTTTAGACACAGAAGAAGCGATTCGAAACAGGGAGTGGTAAGCACCGATCTATCCAAGCAAAAAGGCGTACCTCTTTCATAGGGGTTATCCTTTCTTGTAACATTCCCGTCTCTTGCCTGTCGAACGATAGCTTCATAACAAATTTCAGACAGGCTGCCGGTGATATCTCGGTGGTCTGTTGTGCTAACGGGCAATTTAACACTAAAGCAGGATTTGGAAAATACTTGAAGAATACAGTTACTCTATGGCATCGATATTAAATAGATAATAAGAAAAGGAGACCCTACATGAATATCGAAAAATCTACTGAAAACTCATCTGATGAGGTTTACCAACAAATTCCAACTAGTCACTATCTGAAAAACGTACGCAATGAATCTTATTATACAGGCGATTACAAGCTAGGTTTAAACTTTTATAGCTTTAGCCATAATTTAATGTCGTGGTTGCAAGGCAGTACGGACGGCACTCCGCCGGTTGATACGATGCAACTTATTCGATATGCCAAAGAAGCTGGCTTTGATTCTGTGGATGTAACCGCTTACTATATTCCTGGGTATGAAAATTTTACATTGCCTACTAAACCGGTTGAAGAAATATTTACCTATGTAAGAGATATTAAAAAGCTTGCTGAAGAGTTGGGAATTGCTATTAGCGGCACGGGGATCAAGAATGATTTTGCTGATCCAAGTGATGAGAGACGAGCTCTGGATGTGGAGAGAGTCAAATATTGGATCGATGTAGCTGTCGAAATGGGTGCACCGGTTATCCGTGTGTTTAATGGTGAAATCCCCCCAGATCTGAAAAGCTCAGATTGGGAAACGATAGCTAAAGAACGGATTGTACCAGCTCTAAGAGAATGTGCAGAATACGGCGCGACTAAAGGCATTAAGATTGGCATGCAAAACCATGGAGACATGACTTCAACAGCGGATCAGGTCATTCGAATTCTCCAGTGGGTGGATCACCCCAATCTCGGCGTAGTGAACGATACGGGTTGTTATAAGACGTTCCAGGCAAAAACCGGTGAAGACTATGATTGGTATGATGATATTGAAGCTGTAATCCCTTATACATTTAACTTCCAGGTCAAGAGAAAGCCTGCAGGGCCTAATACAGAGGAACTAACGGATCTGGAGGAGTTCTTTACCAGACTTCGCTATTCGAATTATAGAGGGTATATTCCGTTAGAAACACTATGGGTGAATGCGGATACAAATCATCCCAAATACCTCTCCGAGCCACCTTACGAGCAAGTTAGCGATTTTCTTGCTTTAATTAAATCTGCATCTGAGAGTACGAAACATCATCGTTTGTAAATAGAAATCCCCATTGTTCCTGTTTTCGTTCATGTAACGCGCAGATTAGTTGAATTCCGATCCATCGAATCATAAGTTGGGTGAACCTCTTTGAGAAAAATTGAATAAAAGAACCTCTTCGATGAAGTATCGGAGAGGTTCTTGGTAATTCAGAAGGAAGGAGGAATAGTGAGTCCGAATTCACTTCTAAGTCCCTGCATTCCTTCGTTCGTTACGCGGACTGCCCGTCCGTTAGGCAATCTCTCAATCCACTTCAACTCGAACAATCGTGTGGTTATCGCGGATCCTAGACTTCCTGCCAAGTGATGACGTCGCTCGCTCCAATCTAAGCATTGTCGAGCAAAATACCGACGTTTCTTAGGAATAACTTCGATTTCCACGCCCCAGTTCTGCAGGTTTTCCTTGCCCTCCGAGCTTAGCGCATAATCTTTCTGCGACTCTTCCAGCCATCGCATATCGACTAGTCGATCCGTAAGAGCGACCCCGATCTTGCCGGCCAAATGATCATAACAAGTTCGGGCATGCCGTAAGTGATTAAGCTCGTCCGATTCGCGCAAAGAACGAATCGGCTTAGGAGGGGAAATCGCAAGGAGCGATTCTAGAGCGTGCGCGACTTCATGATTGGCAAGACGGAAGTACTTATGTCTGCCGTAATTCTCGTGCAGCAGCAGGCTGCCCTCGACCAACTTGGCTAAGTGCGAACTTGCCGTCTGCGGAGATATTCGTGCGACTCGAGCCAGATCGCTGGCGGGCAACGCTTTTCCTTCAAGCAAACTCAATAACATCGCAAGACGAGAGGGGTCGCCAATTAATTGAGCGGTCTCCGTGACGTTCGGGTTCATAATCAATTCACTCCAATCCCTTGTTATTATGATTCGACCGCGACCGAAGTAATCTCATGGTAGCATAGAGAAACAAAACAAAGGAAGAGGAAAAGTTTATGAAGCGTTATGCTTTCGGATTACTTGTCGTGCTTGCCACATCTCTAATGGGCTCATCTTTTGCGGTCGGCAAAGTTGGACTATCGTACGTCTCTCCCCTGCTACTCGTAGGCATACGCTTTACGCTGGCAGGTGCTATTATGGCGCTGGCCGTAACGTTAAAAAACAGGCGTTTGCCTGTAATCACCGGGGATTGGGCTAGACTTCTGCTTATTGGTGTTTTTCAGACGACAGCGGTAATGGGATGTATATTCTTGAGTATGCGTACGATTCCGTCGGGGGAAACCTCGATTTTAACGTTCGTCAATCCGCTACTCGTCGTGGTCTTAGGAAGCGCGTTTGTGGGCTTGAGATACCGACTGTATCAATGGATAGGCGTAATCGTCGGATTTGCCGGCGTATTCGTAACGCTAGGATTCCACGTGCAATTCTCGATTGGAACGTTACTCGGACTAGGTTCCGCGCTAGCATGGGCGATTGCTACCTTATTGGTCAAAAAATGGGGGGAACGATTCGACAACTGGGTGTTGACGGCGTATCAAATGTTGTTCGGAGGATTGCTCCTCCTGGTGTTAAGCCTAAGTATGGAAACTCCACGCCTTATTCTCAACTGGACCTCATCCGGAGTCATCCTCTATTTAGCGATACTAGGATCGATCGTCCAGTTTGCAACATGGTATTATCTGCTCAGCAAAGGAGACCCGGGCAAAACAAGCGCTTTTCTGTTTTTAGCTCCGTTCTTCGGCGTCCTGTCCGGATGGTTGATTCTGGGTGAGGTTATCCAATGGTATGTTTATGTCGGGGGGATTGGTATCTTCATTGGCATATTCTTGGTCAACTGGAAGGCTAAAAATAAAATCGGCAGGAAGAAGGATTAGTTATGAATCGGCAACGCCGAACAGTTTTAAATGATGAGTTTCCAAACCGATCCGATTTCTGAATATGATATTCACTAAGAGAACATTGGTTGCGGTATTGAAACTATACAATGGATATTTGCTAATTCCCATTCAAACGCTGTTTTTTCATTACATAATTATTACCGATACAAATTTGATGAACATGAATTTTCACTCTATGAAACTAAGGTGCAGGATAAAGAAGGTGGAATTCTAGCACGAAAAGTGTATTTCTAAGTTAATTGAACTATTACATATGACACCGTGGCAGCCGACATTTTGAACTGCACCCCATTTGTTAGACACCACTAACAATGGAGGTGCAGTTTTTTTGTCTAATTTCAGTTTAGATGAGAAATTGAAGGCCATTCAAAGGTATCAGAATGGTACTGAAGGAGTCAAAAGT
>NZ_WTUZ01000006.1:653-993 GCF_009882985.1 Paenibacillus silvestris | reverse complement strand
CACTGCCGTCTTTCGAGTCGAACGTCACCGTGTACGTTGCGACCGGTATCGCCGTCCATTTCGCATACAGAGTCGTATTCGCACTTACTGAATCCGTCGCGAAGTTCCAGGCCGAGGCATAGCCCTCTTCCTTATACCAGCCCGAGAACGTGTAGCCCGCTCTCGTCGGATCAGCTGGCTTCGTGATNCACTGCCGTCTTTCGAGTCGAACGTCACCGTGTACGTTGCGACCGGTATCGCCGTCCATTTCGCATACAGAGTCGTATTCGCGCTTACCATATCCGTCGTGAAGTTCCACGCCGAGGCGTAGCCCTCATCTTTATACCAGCCCGAAAACGTG
>NZ_WTUZ01000006.1:347-589 GCF_009882985.1 Paenibacillus silvestris | reverse complement strand
TGCCGTCTTTCGAGTCGAACGTCACCGTGTACGTTGCGACCGGTATCGCCGTCCATTTCGCATACAGAGTCGTATTCGCGCTTACCGTACCCGTCGCGAAGTCCCACGCCGAGGCGTAGCCCTCATCTTTATACCAACCCGAGAACGTGTAGCCCGCTCGGGTCGGATCAGCTGGCTTCGTGATCGTCGCTCCCGCAGTGATGCCAGTCAAGCCCGCTACCGCACTGCCGTCTTTCGAGTCA
>NZ_WTUZ01000006.1:0-274 GCF_009882985.1 Paenibacillus silvestris | reverse complement strand
TGTACGTTGCGACCGGTATCGCCGTCCATTTCGCATACAGCGTCGTATTCGCGCTTACCGTATCCGTCGTGAAGTCCCACGCCGAGGCGTAGCCCTCATCCTTATACCAGCCCGAGAACGTGTAGCCTGCTCTCGTCGGATCAACTGGCTTCGTGATCGGCGCTCCCGCAGTGATGCCAGTCAAGTTTGCTACCGCACTGCCGTCTTTCGAATCGAACGTCACCGTGTACGTTGCGACCGGTATCGCCGTCCATTTCGCATACAAAGTCGTATT
>NZ_WTUZ01000005.1:120340-131685 GCF_009882985.1 Paenibacillus silvestris | reverse complement strand
ACTTTTGACTCCTTCAGTACCATTCTGATACCTTTGAATGGCCTTCAATTTCTCATCTAAACTGAAATTAGACAAAAAAACTGCACCTCCATTGTTAGTGGTGTCTAACAAATGGGGTGCAGTTCAACACTCGGCTGCCTTTTCTATGTCAAACGGGCAGTTCATTATTGGAACTGCCTTTTTTTATTTTTCTATTATTAATTCTGGTCAATATTTTTATGAAAGAGGTAAAATAAATGAGATCCTTTTCCAAATTATAACATCTAGAATAAGGAGATAGGAGGGATGAAAAATGAAATTAAGTAAGATGGGGTTATGTATCATTATAATATTATCTACATTAATGAGCACTCTTGGAGTAACAAGTTTAATTATGTCTTACAAAGTGACTTCTTGGATTAAGAATATCGCGCAAATTAAGTTAGGTTACTTAGAAATTTTCAAGAAATATTCCTTAGAAATAAATACTCTTTCTGTGTTATCCTTTATTCTATTTCTGCTTACAATTTTTATTTTAATGAGAATAATTCAAAGTAATCCTTTAAAATTAAAAATCATTCTTTCCTTAACTTTTTCAATAATAATTGGCACTTATTTATGTCTTAGCCTCATTATTTTTCATAATATAGATAAAATTATTGAATTGAATCATCTTGTTTATCAACCGAAGACGATTGAGAAATCAATTTCAGACAAGATAATAAGTTTGCATTCCAGTAATACTGAGGAGATTGAAATTAATTCATCAGATCATACCAAATTACATGGATGGCTTATTAAAGGTTCAAATGAATTAAAATCGCCTCTAATCATTTATTTCGGAGGGTCAGGGGAAGAAGTATCAGATATGATGTCAATTGTTCAGAGATTGGATGGATGGTCAGTAGCATTAGTGAATTATAGATCATATGGACTGAGCGAAGGAGAGCCAACTATGGATAAATTATATAATGATGCTACTCTCCTATATGATTACTTTTCCAACAGAAGCGATATTGATGGTAAAAAAATTGTTTCAATGGGATATAGCCTAGGAACGGGAGTCGCAGTTCACTTATCTAGTGAGCGTTCAACGATAAGTACAATACTCGTTTCCCCATATGATAATTACTCTAAATTATTAAGCAAAAGAATTTCAAACACTTTGAAGTTGTATAATATGTTTCCATTATCTTATTTTATGAAAGAATCCTTCAATTCAATAAGTAAGGCTTCCTCCATTCATACACCTTTATTAGGCATAGCAGGAGATCTAGATAGAAATATTCCCATCGAATATTCGAATAAACTTGTAGATGAATGGGGCGGTGAAAAGAAAATGAAGACGATACATTATGGTGATCATTTTTTCATTTTCTCGAGCGACGATGCCTGGGCAGAAATAAGGAGTTTTCTGAATGATATTTAACGGGTATTTATGACAGTATCAGATTAGCGGGGGTGCAATTAAAAAGTGGAAGAGTGCAATGTCCATATATTGCACTAATAGGTAAGAAGGTTTTTCCATTTTTTCAATGAATACTTGTAGAATCATGATATTGGAGGGATAGAATGCTAAGTCTTTTAAATGGCTCTTTTCCAACTGATAAAAAAATTGCTAGTGTACACAGCATACCAATTACGAAAGATGGCTCAATGATTATGGTTTGGGATAAAAATGAGAAGGCGCTTACAACATTCGGTGGGAGAATTGAAGGCAATGAAGAAATTAATACGGCTTTAAACCGTGAGTCAATTGAAGAAGCAGGTCTTATTTTAGAATCTAAAAGAGTTCCTATTGCTGCTTGGTATTGGGAGAGTACGGATACATATACTGTATTTGTTATGGCTAGAGTAAAAGATTATGTAATCATGCCCGAGGGATTTGAAACAACAGGTAGAGTGACCATGAATTTTGAAACAGCGCGGCAACTTATATTGAAAATTGAAGGCGAGGGGTTACGACTTGAGCTATTAGAGATTGCTGAATCTGTATTTGAACAACAATTCAAATGTTAATATGCTAGCTGGGAAAGCTATTTTAACGAAATTTCCACCTAGGCCAACGTGCTGCATTTACAGATCATAAAGAAATGGAGATATTAGAACAACGTTTATTAAACTTGAATGCACATTGTGTACTCTTAACTTTGTCTCCGGATATCGTTGAATCGAGGTATGTTGAAAGTCGCGGCGAAGAATGGAAATCATTTGTTATGCAATATCATTCCGCAACAAGTAAAGAGGAGACATGCAACCGTTTTTTAGAGAGTCAAGAAAAGTTGCGTAATTGTGCAAGAAGATCGCGGATCCCGACTTTGGAAATAAACACGGATCATGTAGATTGGGACTTTTATGCAAGGAGAATTTTAGAAACGTTAAGCCTATAGGGAATGTTTTGATCATGTAACAATGGGGATTGAACTAACTAGGAACGTTAGCTTAATAAACCAACATTGAAGGCAGCCGACAATTTACAAAATGATTTACCTTGGTATTTGAGCTAACGGACACTATAGCACAATAAACAGGGACCAAATTGCCGCGGCAGCTGTTCCCTGTTTTCATGAAGCAACTGGCAGTTTAACGCAGGATTCCAAAGTTTATTCGTCCAAGTATGTTCAGTAATGCATTTGCCCTAGGAAGGAATCAGAAATTTGAAATAGGGTTATTGTACCAATAGCTTAGCAAAATCAGAAAAACAAATTTTATTCAATGGTGATATTATGAATATCTATGGTCATCTAAATAAGGTTACTCGAATTTTTTTAGATTTAGTATCCGAACCAAGTAATTTTAATCCTCCAAAAATTATAGATAGACTTAGGGAATCTTGGACATACATTGAGAAGTACATTAAAAATGCTCATCCAAAATGGACAAATAATTGGGATAAAACAATAATGAATTTAAACCCTAATGAACTAGCTATCTCTGAAGATATGGTAAAAGATACACGTAAGAAAATAGATAAATTAATGAAGGAACGAAGAGTCATGTGATGTTTGTCAGGGTCAGCTTCATTATTATACAGATATAAGCAGTAAAACAGTTGTAAAGGAATGCACAACATGTGGTTGTTTATATAACGGTAAGTATGGAACTAAAATCGGATGGGGAAAAGATATTTCTTTAAGGCCTGCAAATAAAAGTGAATTAGAAAGTGAAGGAATTCTGGGATGATGATAATACAGGAATTCTGCAAAAATGCGTAACCCCTCATTTAACGCCTCGGCTGGCTCCCAACGAACTGTTGGAGGTCTGTTCCGCTAACGGGGAACGATAGTTAAATACTTTAAGGGCTGCCGCATGGCAGCTTTTCACTCCGATCGGGCAAAACGAGTACCGAGTAAGTTTCAATTGACTTTCCAAGCTGGAATTTGGTGTTGACTTCGAAGAATAGTACAAAAGGGAGCTTGGGATTAACGTGGAAATGAAAACTTTGGAACAAATACCGAGTATAACCAAATGTACTGGTTTAACTTGAAAGAATGGATAGGAGTGTGATCCAGTGAGCTGGAAAAAAGCAGCCATTGCGACAGTAGTTGGAATGCAAGTCATCATGACATGTACTTTCGACGCATCAGCGGAAGGGGCAACTGTTGTTTGGAAGCCCATACCTAGTGTGCAGCCGGAGTTTCAGCACGAAATGTTCCCTTCGGAGGTACCTGAATCAGGTAGAGTGCCTTCCGTTATTCGGTTGCTGAACAATATCCCTTTTTATGACAAATATGAGGATTCCGGTGGTCCACCTCAGGGCTATCTAGCTCCTCAGGAAGTGCAAGTAGTCAAGGCAGGCATGCCATGGTCAGATACGTATAATTGGTGGAAAGTCAGCACCTGGCTTGGCGATAAGTGGATCAATGTGCCTTCAAATGCGTTGGACGTCACTCCTCCAAAGCAAGTATCGCTGCTGGACAATACACGGATGTACGCCAACCCGAATACCAATTCACCATCAACGGGTTCATTGGCACCACAGGATGTCGAAGTGGTGGCTGCTACGAAAAGATGGTTTGTTGCCGATAACTTCGATGACGGCGCGATGACATGGCTGCAAATTCATACGACATGGCTCGGTGATCAATGGATTCGAATTCCCCTTAATCGTATTGGCACGCTGCATAGCTTAGTGCCGGAGAAAGATTATTTCATGAACGAAAGTATACCGGAAGGTGTTGGGCAAATAACCGCAGAGTTCATTTCGCCATTCAGCAGCACGGGCTATCGTGTGGAGACTGTAGGCGGTGTTCAATGGATGTTTTACCGAGGTGCGAAAATTGAAGAGTCCCAAGAAAGCTTGGAGCTGGATACGCGAACAACGCTTTTTGCACAACCATATTCATATGGGAAAGAGGTGGCAATTCTTCAGCCTCAGAACGTGCAAGTTTTCGAGCGAATTAACAATAATCCATATGGGAATTCAGCAGATGAACCGATCTGGTATCATGTTCATACTTCCGCTGGGGATGGTTGGGTGAATAAACAGTTTGCCGATCCTATTGCTGCTAAACCGACAGATGTGGCCATTGAATTGAAATCAAATGCACAGCTAATGAACTACCCCTCAGGTAACTGGTATAAATACGCACAAGCGTCGCCTCAAATTATTCACCCGATTCGTTATTGGGATGATACGCTAGGGAACCGTTGGTACCAGATTGATTCTTATGTCGGACTTGTTTGGTTGAAATTAAATCCATATTCCGATCATATTGTGGGTGAAGGATTTGATCCGGCTATAGACATGTCCTTTTACACATTATATTACAACAGTGCAAAGATTGATGGCGAAGAGCTAAAGTTTCAAGATCGAAAAGTAGGATATATACGCGATAACACTTGGTATGTATCCATTCCGTTTCTATCCGAAGGTTTCCGTTACGATAAAAGTGAGTCAGGCGGCTGGACGACGTTCCAGAACAGCAAGTTTGGTAATGGTTTTCGCATTCAGACCGGTTCATTGCAGGCAACAACACTTTGGAATGGTAAAGAAGTTCAGCAGGTGAGCTTGACAGCAGTACCACAGATCTCGTCAAACGGAGAGATATTTCTAAACGAAGCTGATGTACGGAACTTGTTCGGTTCTCTTATAGCTAAGGTTGATAACTCCCTTACATTCACCCTTCAGGCGTACAATGTGACTGCTCTTGCTATTCCCGCTTCAGTCGATTCAGAACAGTTGGTACTTCATGTAGACTTCCGGGACAGCACCCAACAGCTCCCAGTCAATGCTTCACCTGAGTTAAGACCCAAGTTGACAGTAGAAGAAATTGGAGCCCCACCAGCAGAGGCCGTTCAGACCTACTCAAAATGGATTGCACCCATTCAGTGGGGGATGGCTTTCTTCCAATATCAAGCAGCCAAGCCGCTGAAGATTGGGCAGAACCAGCTGCGGGCTAGACTTGAGATTAGTGATAGGATTTTATGGCAACAAGAATTCACGATTTTGAGGACTAAATAGAATAAACTTTGTATCATGCAGGATGATTTATCCACAACAAAATCATCGTTAGGCTAACGCAAGCGACAAAGGTTTTCATGTAGTCTTATCGAATTCTATATATTAAAATCGTCTCTAATCCGTAAAAGGAGGGGTGGATGTTGCTTAAAAAGTTTCTTTTCGTTCAAGTACGAAATGATGTGGTTTTGCTCCATGCAAAGTCTATACGATGAACAACGGCGGTTGTTTGTATGGAGCAAAAACATAGGGTGCCGTCGTAAAGTTTAAGGATTCGATAACTGTTTACAGTATAGACTTTGCTACCTTAAAACTCTAAAAAATTTTAAGGAGCAGAGTTACAATGAAATATTTAAACGCTGAAGACATCCTGCCGGAACAAATATTGAAGGAAATACAAAAATATGTACATGGCGGGGTCATATATATTCCAACACCTGAAGAATGGCGTAAGAAATGGGGTCAAAGTTCCGGGAGTAGAGAATATTTGAACACCCGTAATGAAGAGATCCGTCAAAAGTTTTCAAAAGGTGCGTCTATGGATGAACTTTCAGATTTATTCTATCTCTCACGTCACAGTATTAAAAAAATCATTTATTCTAAAAAATAAGTTACTGAAAAGTCACATCAAATCATCCTGATGTGGCTTTTTTGAGTAAAATATGATTCCTAGTCAATGATTATCCAGTCTTAAGCTGCGATCCTTATTATACTTAGACTATCAATGATACAGGAGGTTCATGGAATGGATAATCATAACGTGAAAAAAATTTGGAATGAATGGTCCGAAACGTGGTACCAAAAATACAGAACGGATCAAGCAATTTCAAAAATAATCGATAACCCCGAGACAGCATTTCATCATACGACTTACGCTATGCTCAAAAAGGGACTTCCATGTTTGAAAGGGAAGCGAATTTGTGTACCTTCAAGCGGAGATAACCATGCAGTGTTCGCGCTTCATTTGATGGGGGCATCCGTAACCTCAGTCGATATTTCGGAACGACAATTAGAACATAGCGCTGCAATCGCTAATAAATACGGTTGGGATATTGAGTTTATTTGCGATGATACAATGGAGTTAAGTAAAATTAACAGTAGCGAATATGATTTTGTTTATACCTCAAATGGTGTTCATGTATGGATTCATGACTTAAATGCTATGTATCAAAATATTCACAGAATTCTTAAAGATAATGGAATTTATCTCATGTATGAGCTTCATCCCTTTAACCGTCTATTCGGTAATGATACCGAGAAAATCACAGTGGTTAAACCCTATCACGCGACAGGCCCTATTATTATTGAAAACGTACCCAGATATACCTGGCGTATGCAGGATATCATGAACGCCATGATCACATCAGGTTTATACATGAATCATATTGAAGAAATGTATGCAGAGGATGGTTCATTTTGGGTTGATGAACATGTAGATGGAGAAAACATACTTTCAAAAGAAAAACTCGATCAATTATGTAACTGGAAATCGAATCCCATGGCAGCTCTTCCTCAATGGTTATCGATGAAAGCAACGAAATTAAGTCAGTAGACTTGTTAAAATTAAAGGAAAATAGGGGAGTGTGAAGTGTTTTGGACAGTTCAAATATAGTGATTGACATTCTCTTGAGGAAATACAAAGCAGACCAGAAATGGACTCGCATAGTGATCGAGCAGTTATCTGAAGAGGATATCTCCTGGTCACCGACACCCGAGAGTAACAGTATCATTAATTTGATTGCGCATATTTCAGGGGCAGCACGATATTGGTTTGATGCCGCATACTTCGGTGCTCCATTGAACGAGTACAGGAGCATCGAATTCGAACGTGGATTACAAATGTCGAAAGATCAGGCACTGGAAATTTCGAAGAAATCATATGACTGCATCATTGCAGTTATTGAAATGATGAAAGCGAATCCTGAGCGACTACTGGAACAGCCGTATTTAAATTACCCACCGTTCGACTCCGCTGGTTTGAACAATCAATCTACCGTTCTAGAAATGCTTTTACATCAATTCAGACATTTGCCTAGTCACACGGGACAAATCATATACATAGCAAAAATGAGAAAAGGGAATTTAGTGTGGGAGTGAAACTTCGTTCAGCCACTTCAATAACTCTGTGGGACGGTATGGAGAACATTTCGTAGTAATAGACATACACAAGGGGGATGAGAGCCAAACCTATGACAATCAACAGGTATTTTGAGATGGTCTATTTACTAATCAGCAAGAGGAGAACAACTGCCAAAGAGCTCGCGGAACATTTTGACGTTTCTACACGTACGATCTATAGAAATGTTAATACCTTAAGTGAGGCAGGAATACCTGTTCATTGCAGCAAAGGAAAGAACGGCGGGATTTCGCTTTTGGACAACGAATCGATCGTGTCTTCTCAGGTCATGTCTGAGGAAGAGCGAGATGTGTTTCTGATTGCTCTCCAAAACCTTACTGCCAATAGCTATCCCGAAAGTGATGATGTGCTTTGCAAGCTCAAGAACTTTTTTAATCAAAAATAATCACTGTAAGACCATAGGCGTGCTGGAGTTCATAGCGCATACAAGAAGATCTCAGGAAGTCTATTGGAAGCACGAAAATGTACTATAGCTACTGCTGCAGTAATGGTGCGATAATTTGGCGGAACACATCTACAGGGTACTGTTCTTTTTTTCGTTTATCATTGGTTAGAACAACAACGGTCTTAAGACTAGGAACTACATAAATATATTGTCCTCCATATCCACGGGCGTAATAGTACTCGACAGATTGGGGGGACGAATCGTTTGGTGCAACAGGGTATGAATCAGTCCACCAATGCCAGCCATAGTAGCCATGGCGTGGACCTTCCACGAGGAATGCGGATTGTACTGAACGTGCGACCAGATCCTGTGAAATGAGCTGTTTGTTATCCCATTTTCCTTGCTGCAAATATAGCTGCCCGAACTTGAGCATATCTGAGGGGGAAAGCCAAAGTCCAAATCCACCTGTATGAATGCCTTGAGGGTCTATTTCCCACTTATAGGATTCAATTTCAAGAAACCCAAACAAATATAACTCGGCAAAGCGGGCAGTTGTCATACCCGCTGCTTGTACCAAGATGGCAGACAATAATTGTGAAACCCCTGAATTGTATTCCATCCTAGCTCCAGGAGAATCCGATAAGGGCTGTTCCAAAACAAAATTAATCCAATTAGGTGATCTAGTCATACGTGGGAAGGAATTCTGTCCACCAAACTCAGTCCAATTAAATCCGGCAGACATCGTCAACAGATGCTGAAGTGTAATTTCCTGTTTGCGGGAATCACTGTACAAAGCAAGCTGCGGGAAAAATGCGGATATGGGTGTCATTAGTGGCGGCAGCAATCCCTTATCGATTGCGATACAAATCAGCGAAGCTAGGACGCTTTTGGTGCATGAGTTGATCCTTGCTATTGCTGTTGCCGTTTGAGGATCTCTATAGTGTTTGAAAATAAGCTGTCCTTGTTGAGTTATTAAACAACTTCTCAAATCCAGTGGTGCAATAGCAGTAAATAATGATGAGACATTCATAATAGCCTTCCTTTTACAGTAGTAGATGTAATCCATTCAGATTCAACATGTATCATACCATTTGCGATATCTGTATGACAAAACGGCGGAAAGCGTCATGAACCGATGGTCAATAAATGAGAACTTATAAAACACCAAAGGATAAAGTAAGGCGTGTAACGTTGCGGTGACGATAGTGCAATTAAAGGAACGATAGCTTAAAGTAGGTAATTATGTTGTTAAAAAGGAGCTTCTCATGGATCAAAAAAAAGTTTTACTTTATGGAATTTTAGCTGGAGTACTTCTTCTTTTTTTAAATAATTCAATAGCACATAGTACAATAAAAAGTCTTTTTGATAGCATGCCAATTGCTTATATTACTGTTAGAGGCATGCTCTATATTTTATCTTTTATTGGTATTTTAACGGTGGCTTTTTGTTCAATAGAACTGATAATAGAAGTACATAAACTCAGAAAGCAAAAATGACCTTTTTTTGTTCATAAAGCGGAGAACGTTAGTTCAAAAATTACAAGTAGGCAGCCGATCATATCGGCTGTCTATTTCTTTTGAAGCCACAAGGATTGATCCTACACGAAATCGTATGAATCTTTCATTATTCTTTCATTAGCCTTCTTTATTATGAATTATAGTGAACGTCTAGTTGCAGAAACCGCAGATACCTTTCCGTATCCAATTCTCCAATAAGCTTCTACTCTCATCGTCATCTCGCTTCAAACATTATATTAAAGGAGAAAATCATGAAAAAATTAGTCTTATCCCTATTCATTGTATTATTTGTATTTGGGACTTCATTGTCGCAGATTCGGCCTGTGTATGCAGCTGAGAACGATTTTACTTTTACAGTCGGTTCCAATGGCGCGACGGTAACGGACTACAAGGGCACGGATTTGAACGTGGTGATTCCCGCTGCGTATGCCGGTACGACGGTAACCGAGATCGGGCGATCAGCATTTGATACGTACGGTACGGGCAAACCTAAAATTACGAGCGTCGTGATTCCGAGCAGCGTGAAGGTAATTCAAACCTATGGATTCCGTTATACTAGCCTCACTTCCATAGACCTTCCTGACAGCTTGTTAACAATCGGATCCAGTGCATTCGAAAACAATCCTCTAACTTACGTCGAATTTCCAGATAGTGTGACGATGATCGGCAACTACTCTTTCTATATGAATAATTTGACATCAATTAAATTGTCGGAAAATTTGAAGACGATTAACGGTGGAGCTTTCGACACTAATCACATTACGAAACTAGTCATTCCAGCAGGCGTAACGAAAGTCGATAGCAGCTCATTTTATAATAACAACTTGACAAGCATAACTGTGTTAGGCAATGCAACAACTTTTGGGACAGGCGTATTTGCGGGTAATCCGGGCAATCTGAAAATATTCGGAATTGCAAATTCACCCGTATATGCTTATGCGTCGAGTAACGGACATACGTTTGTGGACGGAACTGTGTTGTTTCAAGCGGTCGTCAGCGCCAAGTCGTTGTTAAATAGTCATCTGGCGGGCACTGGTGTAGGGCAAGTGCCGGCTAATACCTACAACGACTTGTCTGCAGCCTATCATGCAGCTATGATTTTTGTCGACGGAATCGGGAATGCGACCATCGCCTCCGACCTGGACAACGCCGCAATTCCTCTGACTTCTGCAATTTCAGCATTCAATGCGGAAATTATCAAGGCCGGCAATCCCGCAGCGTTGGTGGCGGCGATCACGGCGGCACAGCAGGCGATGACGAATCATCCGCAAGGGGTGAACGTGGGACAAACCTCGGCGGCAAATCGCAGCACTTTGCAAAACGCGATCACAGCAGCCCAGCAAATTTTCAATCAAGCTGGTCAATATCTGCAAGGCGAATTAGATGTGGCTGTGGCACAACTTGAAATGGCGATAGACACATTCGAAGACGTGATTATCACAGCTGGGAATCCTACAGCACTAGGCGCGGCGATCACGGCGGCGCAGCAGGCGTTGACGGATCATCCAGCAGGGGTGAACGTGGGACAGGCCTCAGTGGGGACGCGCACTGCACTGCAGACCGCGTCCAATGCGGCGCAGCAGATACTCGATAACGCGGGCAATTATACGCAGGATCAATTGGATGCTGCCGTTAACCAGTTAAACACAGCGGTTCAAGTGTTTAATGCCGCCGTTATACAAGCGGGCATACCGACAGCGCTGGGCGCGGCGATTTCGGTGGCGCAGCAGGCGTTGACGGATCATCCAGAAGGTACGGATGTCGGACAGGCCTCAGCGGGAACGCGCACCGCACTGCAGACAGCGTCCAATTCGGCGCAGCAGATACTCGATAACGCGAGCAATTACACGCAAAATCAATTGGATG
>NZ_WTUZ01000005.1:120068-120308 GCF_009882985.1 Paenibacillus silvestris | reverse complement strand
CTGCCGTTAACCAGTTAAACTCAGCGGTTCAAGTGTTTAATGCCGCCGTTATACAAGCAGGCATTCCGACAGCGCTGGGCGCGGCGATCACGGTGGCGCAGCAGGCGTTGACGGATCATCCAGAAGGGGTGAACGTGGGGCAGGCCTCAGCGGGGACGCGCAACGCACTGCAGACCGCGTCCAATACGGCGCAGCAAATACTTAATAACGCGAGCAATTACACGCAGGATCAATTGGATA
>NZ_WTUZ01000005.1:119860-120007 GCF_009882985.1 Paenibacillus silvestris | reverse complement strand
CTGCCGTTAACCAGTTAAACTCAGCGGTTCAAGTGTTTAATGCCGCCGTTATACAAGCAGGCATTCCGACAGCGCTGGGCGCGGCGATCACGGTGGCGCAGCAGGCGTTGACGGATCATCCAGAAGGTACGGATGTAGGACAGGCCT
>NZ_WTUZ01000005.1:119573-119825 GCF_009882985.1 Paenibacillus silvestris | reverse complement strand
CGATAACGCGAGCAATTACACGCAGGATCAACTCGATGCTGCAGTTAACCAGTTAAACTCAGCGGTTCAAGTGTTTAATGCCGCCGTTATCCAAGCGGGCATACCCACAACGCTGGGCGCGGCGATTTCGGTGGCGCAGCAGGCGTTGACGGATCATCCAGAAGGTACGGATGTAGGGCAGGCCTCAGCGGGAACACGCACCGCACTGCAGACAGCGTCCAATTCGGCCCAGCAGATACTCGATAACGCGGG
>NZ_WTUZ01000005.1:119281-119554 GCF_009882985.1 Paenibacillus silvestris | reverse complement strand
TTTAATGCCGCCGTTATCCAAGCGGGCATACCCACAACGCTGGGCGCGGCGATTACGGCGGCGCAGCAGGCGTTGACGGATCATCCAGAAGGTACGGATGTAGGACAGGCCTCAGCGGGAGCGCGCACTGCACTGCAGACCGCGTCCAATGCGGCGCAGCAGATACTCGATAACGCGAGCAATTACACGCAGGATCAACTGGATACTGCCGTTGACCAGTTAAACTCAGCGGGTCAAGTGTTTAATGCCGCCGTTATCCAAGCGGGCATTCCG
>NZ_WTUZ01000005.1:79212-119274 GCF_009882985.1 Paenibacillus silvestris | reverse complement strand
ACAACGCTGGGCGCGGCGATTACGGCGGCGCAGAAGGCGTTGACGGATCATCCAGAAGGTACGGATGTCGGACAGACTTCGGCAGTAGACCGCGCTGCTCTGCAGACCGCGATAGATGCAGCGCAGGCTACTGCCGACGATGCGGAGAATCAATCTCAGACTCGATTGGATGAAGCCACTGTCAGATTGAAAGACGCTATGGCGATATTTGAAGCCTCTTGGGTGGGGGTGGTGCTAACCGCATCGGCCAATGATTTGTATGGTAGAAGCGACACGATTCACTTTACTGTATTTTACGGATACGAAGTAACCGTGATGGGGACACCTGCTGTTCCGATCCTGATTGGAGATGATTCTGTCACACAGACGGTATATGCCCCATATACAGGCGAGCGCGACACAACATTAAGAAAACTTACTTTCGAATACAAAATTCCGGGAGGGCTCGCGGATGTTGATGGAATTAAAGTTGCCGCTTCATTGGACCTCCCGAACGGTGCAAGCATTGTTCACACCTCCAGCGGACTAGCGGCTCCGCTGACTTACGTAGCACCAGACGCGAGCGGAATCCGTATCGTGGCGATACCGCCCGATGTTGCCCTGACGGCTGCATCGAACGGATCGACACGTAAAGCGATCAGCGTGACCGCAAGTGTGTACGGCGCAGCTGCGGGTAATGCGCTGACGGAACTACGTTGGCTGCCTGGAAGCCTTAGCGTGGCTGATTTTACTAGTGAAACCAAAGGAACTGATATTTTGGCCTCATCTCAATTCACGATTGGTGCTAACGGCGACTATACCGTATATGCCCTAGACAAAGCAGGCAATGAAACAGTGAAAACCATCACAGTTACTGGGATCTCAACCCCATCCTCACCAGATAATGGCGGATTACCGATTACATTGGAGACGACTGTGAAGATAAATATGAACGGTGGGATTACCGCTCTTGTCGATCCTTCCGACATCAAAAATATTACGCGTTCGGATGGCATGGTGGTCGAACGGGTCATCCTCCCCGAACGGACGTGGGAGAGGATACTGGAACTCCTGAAGGATGCGAAGGAACCGTTAGTCAGCATAAACATTGGCAATCGGGAGAAGGCAGTACAAACACAGTTTCCGGCTGACTGGATCGCGGATATGGTACAAGCTTATCCTAATGCAATTATCGAGGTGAGGTTGAGCAATTCCAGCTATCAGTTGCGGTTAAGTGCGATCGATCTGACTGGTTTGGCGGAGAGTCTCGACACGAAAGTATCAGATTTGACCGTGAACATCATACAGGTGCAGGTCGGCGAGAATGTTCGACAAGAGATTAATCGGATTGGCGTTTCCCAAGGTTTTGCTGTTTCCGCCGACGTGATTGACTACAAGGTGACAGCAGAAGCAAACGGGCGAACGTTGGAGGTGCATGACTATGGTGGATTGTACTCGATTCGGACCATTAAGATAGACCGAGAGAACATGAACCGTAACCTGGTTGCCGTTCAGTATATCCCGACAAACGGCACCGTCGTTTTTGTTCCGGCACAGCTGGAAACCGGTCCAGATGGCTCAAGCGAAGCGATTTTGAACGTACCACATAACAGCATGTACACGGTTGTAGATGTACAAGCACGAACGTTCGTCGACTTAAACAATCACTGGGCGAAAGGGGATGTAGAGTATCTGGCGTCAAAGTTGCTGGTGAACGGTGTGGAGGCCGGCCGTTTTGCGCCAGAGGGAACCATTTCACGTGCGGAATTCTCTGCTTTGCTTGTTCGCGGGCTAGGGCTATCCGTAAAGGAGAGCGGCGGCAGTGCTCGTTTTGTGGATGTTCCTGAATCTGCATGGTATGCATCTGCAGTAAATACGGCGGTTGCTAGCGGCATGGTTAGTGGCATCGGTGCCAACCTTTTTGCTCCCAATGCCCCTATTACTCGCGAAGAAATGGCCGTTGTAATCGCCAGGGCCTTAACATTGACTAACCATGGAACTGGTAGAGAAGGGCAAGAGCAAGAGGGTAGCCGCCTAGACGCTTTCACGGATCGAGAATCCATTTCTTCATGGGCGCAAGAGGCGGTAGTCCGAGCTTCGGAAGACGGCATTATGAATGGGATGGAAGATGGACGCTTTGCTCCGTCGAAGTATGCAACAAGAGCGCAGGCTGCAGTTATACTGAAACGGTTCCTGCAATATGTGCATTTTATCAAATAAAAAAAGGCTGTGTTAGTTTGGGAAGGTCTTTGGTTGAGGAATGAGCTTGTACGTACAAAATCTATTCTTTACAACAGTAGACTATGTAGAAAAAAAGAATATGGTTACATGAAAAGTCGCATGTGATGCGGCTTTTTATTTGTATCCTCAAGTTCTTGAGCCTACTAGATGACGAAATCAAGGGGGAAGGGTAGATACTCGATGAATAAGCATGTATATTGAAAAGGAGGCTTACTTAGGACTGACCAGCTTGGCAGTTCCATATTGAGGAGAGACGTTGCAGTGAACACAGTTCAATGGTTGTCATTACTGCTTTTTCTGGCAGCAGGATTCATGATATACGTTGCGTTTTTGTCCTATCAGCAACGGCATTTACCAGTCGCTAGAACGATGATTCTGATTATGATAGGAGCGGCTTGGTACGCAAGTGGTTATGCTTTCGAGTTGTTAAGCCGCAACTTATACGAAGTTAAGCTTTCGCTTCAAATCGAATATATTGGCATTCCATTCGTCACGACGCTATGGCTCTTCCAGGTCATCCAATTCTCTGGGACGGCTTCGCGTTACCGAAAACGCCTTGCGCTGGCACTATTCGTTATCCCTGTAGGGGTCTTTTTTTCCCATTTGACCAATGAGTGGCATCACCTTTTTTATGAGCAATATATCCTCAATGAGTCTACTTCATTTCCGTTGTATAAAACAGTTAAAGGACCTTGGTATCAAGCACACACACTATATAATTATTTCGTGTTATTGTGTGGATTTTTTCTATTTATCCCGATGTATTGGCGGTCTTCAAGAATTGTTCGCAAACAAATTATCGTACTGACCATGGGAGCCGCAGTGCCCTTGTTGTTCAATATAACCTTGTGGTTTGGAATGGTGGTCGATTTGACGCCTTTCGGGTTCGCAGTCTCTGGAATCGTCTATGCCTGGGGAATTCTGCGATTCAATCTGCTCCGGTTTACACCGCTTGCGCTAACTCAAGTGTTCGACACCATTCGAGATGGTGTTATCCTGCTCGATTATAATGACCAAATTGTCAATTACAACAAAGCGGCTGAAGGCGTCTTACCGGAGCTCACATTGACGAAACATTACCCTGCTTATGTCGGGGAGGTTCTCTCTGCGAATCCTGAATTGATTCATTCCATCCTTGACTCCCATCACGGAAACGAACGGTTCTCGTTCTTCAGATCCCAAGCTGATGGCAATAAAAATAAATATTATCAATGCAGTGTATCGTTTATCTATGATTCAGGCACACCCATTGGAAAAATGATCCTGTTTAATGATATCACGGAGTTGAAAGAAAACGAGGCAAGGCTGCGTGAGAGTGCGAACCAGCTTTTGGAATTAAATTCGTTTAAGGACAAGATGTTTACTGTTGTGGCACACGACGTTCGTGATCCGATCGCGCACTTGGTCAGTATAACCGAACTGCTTGGTGAAGAACTTGCTGCGGATAACAATGAGCATGCCGAATTGTTCGGGGTACTCCAAGGACAAGTACAGAACACGTTCTATCTTGTCGAGAATTTGCTCGACTGGTATCGCAACCAGAAAGGGAATGTCGTGTTTCGACCGCTAGGCTGGAATTTGCAGCAAGTCGTTCGTCAAGCCCTGTTACTAGCAGAGTCGAAGGCAGAAATGAAACATATTGTGCTGAGAGAGCAAATTGACGAAAAGTTTACAGTTAGCGCAGATAAAGAGATGCTAGATCTCATTCTGCGGAACTTGCTATCGAATGCGATAAAGTTTACGGGAATTGGTGGATGGATTGAAATTGGAGCTACTATGGACAAGGATAGGATTGTTGTGACTATACGCGATAATGGAGAAGGAATGGACGAAGAAACAGTGGAAATGCTGCGCCGTGACGATACATTTATCAAAGTACCGGATCTTGAACAAGGTGCTGGGCATGCCAGATTTGGGCTTATGTTAACTCGTGAATTTATTGCAATTCATGGAGGAAATCTGTGGTTTGACAGCGTGCCGCGAGTGGGAACGACGTTTTTCTTTACTTTACTTCGTTCAAGAGGCGGGATGGATGTTATTGACCATTGGAAGGAAGGTGAAGAGACTTGAAAGTTATTTTGGTAGATGATGACGCGACAATGCATTTAATTTTGAGCAAAATGTTGCATAAGCTGCCAGAGGTTCAAGTTGTTGGTGCCTTCACGGATACGAAATCTGCGGCCTTCTTTCTACAAGAGCATACAGATATTGGCCTCGCATTCGTTGATATCTCCATGAAAGGTGAGAATGGGCTGGAATTCGCCGCAAGGTTAGCAAACGTTGGCTCTTTGATTCAAATTGTGTTCGTCACCTCTCACAAAGATTTCGCCCTAGAAGCTTATGAACTCTCGGTGATCGACTATCTGGTCAAGCCGGTTTCCCAAGAGAGACTGCAGCGAACTGTACATCGTGCGCTTCAGAACTGGCGGGCTTTCCATCTGCCAGCGACACAGGTACCACCTACGCTGTCTAGAGGAGAGGTTGTTATTACTGCGCTCGGAGATGTTGTTGTAAGCAATGAAACGGGGCGAGTGAAGTGGATCTCGCGAAAATGCGCAGAGCTATTTGCCTATCTCCTGCTTTACAGGGGGAGACGTATTCCACGTTCCAAGTTGGTTATTGATATTTTTGGCGGTATGGAGCAAACAGGTGCGGAAAGCTATTTAAATACAACCGTGTATCAACTGCGCAAGTCATTGGAACCGCTTGGTATGCGCGAAGTCATACGTTCAGAGAACGATGGCTATGCACTTGAGTGGCAGGACGTTAATATTGATTATGTAAAATTCGAATCACAAGTGAAAGAACTGCAAACGATCGATGCCAGCCAAGTGGAAAATGCCCTAAGGGTTGAACGGCTTTATACGGGTGATTTGTTCGGCGATAAAGCGTATGTATGGGCTATTCACGAAACGGAACGTTATAGTCAAATGTACACTTCATTCGTCAAACGCCTTGTTGCCGTGCTTATTTCCACGGGAGATACAGACTCCGCTTCAAAGTTATTGCTTAAGCTTAATGAGCACAATCCGCTAGACGAGTCGGTTATCCACCATTTAATGATGATACGCGAAATGAATGGGGACAAAAAGGGATTGACCGTACTGTATACGGATTATGTTCGGCTGCTTCATCAGGAGCTAGGTATTCGTCCTTCTGAAGAGTTGACCGTTCTATATAGTTCGTTAGTTCATGCAGTCACAGATAGAAAGACAAAAACCGCGAAGCTTTGATGCAGCGCGGTTTTTGTCTTTTTATAGTCGGATCTATCATTATTATTTTTTTGAATAAAACCTTAATGATAACTATTCTGGAATGGTGAATGGATAAGGAATGCCAAAGTCTGAATAATTAACCACTTGATATGAAATAATGAACTCATGAAAATAAATTCTGGAAAATGAGTTGATGTAGCATGAATTCAATTCCTGAGATCTGGAAAGAACTTAGTGAATCGATGGATTTTGTTTGTTACGAACATAAGACAGAATCCGAACCTTATTTTATTGGTTATTTAAGTTCACTCATTGACGAGCAAGTCTTACACCGTGATATTCTTGGACATCTAACCGAGGTCTCGAATGTTTCACTAGATGATCTGTACAATCTCATTCCAGTTGCAGAAAAAGAAATGTCATGTGATTCGAAAATCATTCAAAATAATGTACTACAGGGATATGTAGCTGTTCAACTTGGCTCTCAGAATTATCATACTATCTTGATTAAAGCTTCTCTTTCCAAGGGTCGTAAAGTTACTGAACCCCAAGTTGAATTCACTGTAGAAGGATCGAAAGATGCATTCGTTGAATCATTGGACATCAATCTTAACTTGATCCGCAAGCGTATTCCTATTCCAGAACTACGTGTAAAAGAGATTACTCTAGGTAGTGCATCCAAGGCGAAAGTGGCAGTTTGTTACATAGAGGGAACAACGAATAAACAATATGTAAATACATGTATACAGCGAATAGAGGATGTAGAATTTGATGTTTTTTCAGATATTACATTGCTTCAACAAATGATCGAGGACAATTCTAACTCTATTTTTCCTCAGACAGTTGGCACTGAGAGACCGGATTACGTCTCCTGGGCCTTATCATCAGGGCAAGTTTGCATATTAATGGATGGGTCCCCGACAGCCGTATTTGCGCCAGTCAATTTGGGGATATTTTTCATTTCCTATGAAGACTATTTTCTGCCTTGGATCATCGGTTCTATTTTGCGATTAATCCGTATGACGTCTGTGGTGTTTTCCATCTTTGCCACCCCATTGTATGTTGCTGTAATGACGTACCACGGACAGGGGATATCAAATATATTTTTGCCTACGATCATTTCTTCGAGAATTAATGTGCCTTTCCCTCCGGTTGTGGAGGTGCTTATTATGGAACTTGTGATTGAACTGTTACGGGAAGCCGGCGCCAGATTGCCCTCCAAAATCGGGCAAACGATTGGAATTGTTGGAGGTATTGTGCTCGGTACTGCTGCTGTTGAAGCCTCAATTACAAGCAATTTTTTGTTGATTATCGTGGCGTTATCAGCTTTAGCTTCATTCACAACACCTGTTTTTCGAATGAGTGCCACGATACGTGTCCTTCGTTTTCCCTTTATTATTGCAGCACAAATATGGGGGATTTTAGGCATATTCATCGTCATTCTCTTTGTGATTATTCACTTATTGCGATTAACGTCACTTGGAATGCCTTATTTGGTTCCTTTTTATCCCCTTCGAACTTCCGACATGTTCGATTCTGTGATACGTTCCCCTTACAGCAAATTTCATCACAAGTTTAGCTTTTTCAGATCATTAAACCCTATAAGGTTTGATAAGAAAAAAGCAAAGTTGAAAGAAGACATCAACGAATGAAAAAACAAATACTGGGAGTGGTAGACAGTTGAAACCATCGGTAAATGAACGGTTAACCGTTTCGCCGTTTCTGATTTCCATATTGATTCATTCGATGCAGCTCGGAGTCAGCTATCTCTCTATGGCTATCAAGCCAATTCAATGGGCCGGTCAAGATGCTTGGATATCAGTCCTCCTTTGTGGTCTCAGCATACATGTCGTTATTTGGATGATTTATGGAATCCTCAACCGTAATGAAACTGATCTTATCCACGCTCATCTTCAAATTTTCGGTAAATGGGTCGGTAGTATTCTGAATTTTATTTTTATCGTTTTTTTTCTGCTAGGTTCCATTTATCAATTGCGACTATTTATAGAAATTGTACAAGTATGGGTGTTTCCTGATATTAGAACATGGTCACTGGCTTTAATTTTACTTCTACTTGTATATTACTGCGTGGCAGGAGGTTTCCGAATAATCGTCGGTATTTCTATGATTAGCTTGGTACAACATCTTCTTATTTTTTCTTTGGTATTTGCGATGCCCTTTTTTCAATTTAACAATTTATTGCCTATGCTGGATCATTCAACGATCAGTATCCTTAAAGCAGCGAAGGAAATGACATTTCCATACTTTGGCGTGGAGATGCTCTTTTTCATTTACATGTTCATTAAAACACCACAAAAATCGCAGAAATGGGCTCATTTAGCCAATATTCTCACAACGATGTTTTATCTTATTATCATTCTTTCATTGGTGTTATTGTTTAAGCCTCATCAATTATCAACAGAAATTTGGCCCGAATTATCTAGCTATAAATTTGTGAGGTTTCCTTTTATTGAACATATTGAGTTTATTGGTGCCGCTTCTTTGATTTTCGCTTTTTTTCCTGTCATATGTTTAAATCTTTGGGCTTCAACCCGAATCATGAATATCATGTTCATTGTTAAGCGTTCGACTGTTTTGCCTATATTTTTAATTCTTGTCTTTCTTGCAGTATGCCTGATCCCAGATCACAACAGCATTGAAGAAGTTAGAACCCTTTTATCAAAAATAGGATTCTACTTGATATTTACTTACATCCCATTTCTGTATATTGTCGATATGATCAGAATGAAAGTGAGAAGAGTGGTATGAATCGATGTCTTTTCTTGCTATTGGTTACATGCCTCCTATTAACTGCGTGTGTGAAACAACAAATTATAGACAGAATCACCTTGTTTATTGTTTGTGCTTTCGATGATGCAACCAATAATCAAATCGAATTCACAATAGCTGCGCCCAAGGTTCTATCCAAAAAACCTGACTCCATCTCAAACCAATTGCTCTCGAAAGTTGCTCACACGAGTGTGAATATCAAAGAGATTATGGACTTTCAATTAACAAGACCTATTAATCCGGGAAAACTTTCCGTGATATTGTTTGGAAAAGATTTGGCGGAAAAAGGCTTGGTCAAGGAAATAGATGTTGCGTTACGGGACGCTCAGGCCTCACGTAGAATGTTCTTGGCAGTGGTTGATGGAGATGCAAAAACAATGCTCCGAGCGAATTTTAGTCCTGATGAGGAAAAAGGGATGTTCTTATTCAATTTACTCAATTCGAACACGAGAAGTGGATTGCTCCTCAAACAAAATCTCCACGAGTTTGAATACGCCCTTTCGAGCAAAGGAATGGACCCTTTCTTGCCGCTTCTTAAATTGGAAAACGATCACGTTATCATCTCCGGGTTAGCTTTATTTAAGGATGATAAATATGTGCGATCCATAAATGAGAAAGAAATGGGACTCATGAAACTTCTTAAAAAAAATGCAAATCAAGTGAGCTGTGAAGTAAAACTTGACGATGAATCTTATGTTACAGTTAGAAGTAGCAATACTAAAGTACACTATCGAGTCAGCAATGATAAAAACGCTGAGAATGTGATTATTAACCTTTATATGAAAGGTGAAATTAATGAATCGAGAAGTGATTATTCTCCAAGTCAAGATTTGCAGGCCATAAAGAAGGGGCTAGAAAATGAAATTACAACAACAGGAATGCAGCTCATTGACTCATTTAAAAAGGAAGGGATCGACCCGCTCGGGTTGGGGGATTTTGTAAGGAGTAGAACGAGAAATTGGAATGAAGTTGAATGGGAAGAAGGCTATCGAACCTTGAACGTTCAGTTGAATGTTGCGGTTAATCTTAAGGAAATGGGAATCAAGAAATAAAAATGTCCTTAACACCATTAGAATCTGTTTATCTCATAACTTGGGAATAAAAATCAGTGGTTCCATCCATACTGAAAAGGTACAAATAGATCCTAATCGGGGTAAATAAACTTGTCACAACAACTAACCAAACGCTATTCCCATTTGATGCATAGCATTCCATCTAATTCGAGTATTGAATACCCACTTAATCCGTGGATCCCACTTTGGTGGTCTGCAGCCTTCCCGGGCTACGGGCATTGTATGATCAACTATCCACTTATCGGGTATTCGCTCATTATCTTCGAATTCACAGTCAATAACCTCGCAAAAGTAAACAAAGCCATTTACTTGTCAATGTTAGGTGATTTCCAAACAGCAATTGACGTTATTGATCTTCGTTTTTTCTATCTCTACATTGGTGTGTACGTGTTTACAATGTTCGATTCATACCGCAGATGTGTAGATATGAACAATAATTACGTGTTATCTTTTCGGACTACAACTTTGACGAAGACGACCAAGGCATCCTCTTTTAGTATAAATACCTTGAACAAGGTAAGTCCTATTACAGCTACTTATTGGGAAATGATTATGCCCGGTCTTGGTTCTTTGTATTTAAACCATCTAATCTCCTTCTTTTTTAGCATAGTTAGTTGGGTAATAACGATAGGATTCTCAAGGTTTTATGTCGGAGTTTACTACACGTGCATTGGCAATTTTGAAAAAGCGAAAACGATATTAGACCCACAATGGTATTTGTTTATTCCTTCAATCTACGGAGGATATGTGTATTTCGCATATTCGCAGGCCGTCATTACGAACTTTCAATTTAAGATCGCTCAATCGCAGTTTTTACGTTCCGAATACCAAAGTACAGCTTTCGACATACCACTTCCAGTCAGGGCAGGGGGGAAAACAATGTATATCGTTGCCTCTTTCGAGCACTCGACTGCAATCGAACTAGCCTTAACCGAACTTGAACAGATTGGTGTTGAGAAATCGGACATGTTTGCATTGCCGCTTCGAGTCCGTAATGAAAAGAAAAAGCTATTCGATAACGCGCATTACTCAGATGGAGTTAGCTTTGTCGATCTTGCCACGATCTTAGGGTCAATTTGTATGCTCCTTGGGGGCATATACGGCTTTGTTCTCAAACAGGGACCTATTCTATGGGCGTTATATGGATTGGTAGGAGGTGGAGTACTCGGTTTCTTAGTTAAGTGGGTAGTGATAAAAAAGTTGCCTTCACTTGATTTGTTCGGAAGAACAAGAGCCACAGAGGTAGTCATGATGATACGATGTGGTTCGACAAATGATAATCAGATAAAGGAAATATTATGGAACAATAAAGCGCTTGGACTAACGGAGTACGATCCGAACAAAGGGGGAGACTGAATCTCTTTGTTGGATTTCTCCGTCAACATCACTTAAAGCAAAGAAACCATAGTCTGGAACGACGATGGATTTTCGGATGTCACTCTTTATTTGATTCTTAGTTCTGAGCTGGTAAAACAGTACTCAGTTCGTGGGAATAATACTAGAAAGCTGCTCAAGATAAGCATTTAATACGTCAGGTTGGAACACTAAGCTCATGAACTTTCCTTCGCGTATGCTTTGAACCAAACCTGCTGTTTCTAACTCTTTAAGGTGGTGGGAAATAGTTGCAGCACTCACTGGGTGAGTTTGAAGAAAGATACCGCACGGAAATGGATCCTTTGATTTTGCAATTTCTTTAAGCATTTGAAGACGTCGCGGTTCTGCCAGAGCACGGGAGACTCTCGAAAATTGTTGATCTGTCAGCACTGTCATTCTAATTTATCTCCTTTCAAGATCGTTGGGTAGCGGACTTATATCATCTTCCGTAAATTCATGAATTTTTAGTTTATTATTTTAATATAACATAAATGATCATTGATTAGAAAACAGTCAGAAATAATAAACTTGGAATTAAAATAGCTGTTGTTAATTGAATATTATCATTGATCTTGCACAAGAATAGAAATGATGTATATTGTAGTTTAATCTAGAAATAGTAAAATAAACAGCTCCGTTTAGCAAAAATTGAAGAGATATTGAATCTCTTTAGTTTTTGCTAGAGGAGCTGTCCATTTTAAAAGGAATAAGAATTAATTAGCTATACGCTTGTAGTCTTTCCGAGCTAATGGCACAAAGAATAGTACGGCGACAAAACCTAGTGTCAGGAACAACAGAGCAGACCACATAACACTTTGAGTGCCCATTCCAGATATGAAAGCCCCACCGACAATTGTTCCAATCGTTACACCCAAGTTAGCAAATGCGACAAAAAGTCCATTAGAAAAGTCAGGTGCCTCAGGTGCTGAAGATGTAATCATGTACTGAGAGATGTTAAGCCCAAAGGTGAACAAGACGCCCCATAACGCAATCAGAATAACCATTGGAACGGTAAAGCTTCCCAGCAAATACACGATGAGATAAAGCACACCGAAAATAATTGGAAATACGACCACTGTTTTCAATGCATGATTAGTAATCAATTTACCTGCGAGCAAGTTGCCCGCTACACCTGTCAACCCGAAAAGCACTAACATCAGACTAATCAATCCACCAGACATTCCTGTAACGGACTCAAGGTACTCAGCAAAGAAACTGTAGGCTGCATACATCCCAGAGAGAATGAAAATTGCTGAAAAGATGGCCATCCAAAGAACAGGTTTTTTCAAGACGCTCACTTGAGAACCGTATGACATTTTTTCCTTAACAGGCATCGAAGGAACAAAAAACAGAATTGCTAGGAATGTTATGATATTTACGATGGCAAAGAACAGTAAAGCAAGTTGAAGAGTAGATACATTTGCGATAAATGATGTGATTGGAATACCAATTACCATACCGGCTGTTACACCCATAAATACTTTTCCGATAGCCTTTGGTGCTTGGTCCTGACTAACTGAGGAGGCAGCAGCTGTAAAGGCTAATGAGAAGTACACCGGATGCAAGAAAGCAGGTACTATTCGGGCTATTAAAGCAACTGTAAAGTTAGGTGCAAATATAGAAACGATATTACCGATGATGAAAATACCGATAACAAGGAGCATTGCCTTCTTTCGATTCATACCTGAAAAAAGAAGGGGTAAGAACGGCCCGGAAATTGCTACAGCTAGTGCAAATAGACTTACGAGCAAACCTGCTGTCGAAACGCTGATATCATAATATTGGGCGAGTTGCGGTAAAATACCAATGACACCCATTTCTGTATTGATAATTCCGAAAATCCCAAAGGCAAGAATAAGAATAATAAAAGCTTTTGACTTTATCACGAGCATATCAACTCCAAATGTAAGATATGAAGCACTAAATAAATAGAAAAGTAGGGATATATAAATTCAGCCATTATGGCTCTGTCACTGAAGCCAGGTATTTATATTTTTAACTAATGCTGCATGTTTACTAATGCCAGATCAAGCGATCCAGCCCCCTTTCCGTCACATCACTTCGACGCTTGTCTAACTATATAATTGTATACGTAGATCGTCAAGATTTTTTTTCGTAAGGACTTACGAATTAGCTTTGTAAATTTGCACGATAATTATAGTTGACGCAACAACTATTTTGGTATAGTCTTTTCTGGGATGTGATTACAAAATGGATTTACTCGAAAATATTGCTGTCTTAATTCATGATGCCAAATTAGAGATATCTATGCACATGACCAAAAGCTTAGCTCCGTATGATATTACGCCTGAACAAGCCTTTATCATTGTCTTGCTCAATGAACGAGATGGGTTGTCTCAGGGTGAGATAGCTTTCGCTTTAAGAAAAGATAAATCAAGCATCACTCGGATGATTGTGAGCCTTGAAACTAAAGGTCTAATGCATAGAATTACTAATAGTAATGACCGTCGTTACTTTAAAGTATCATTAACAGATAAAGGTAAGAGCCTAGCTACTAATGTAATACCTTGTATTTCAGGAACCATTGATGTACTTGAAACAGGCTTTTCACTTGAAGAAATGAATGAATTACGCAGGCTTCTAAATAAGATGCGAAGTAATATGAAAAAATGATTTGCGTATACCCAATAGTTGACTCATCAACTATCGGAAAAGGAGGAGTATCATGTTCGAGCATATCAATCAAAATTATGAAGGTATAGACTTTTGTAATCAAGATTTGAGGTATGGTGAGTTAATAGGTTGCACTTTTCATCGTTGCACATTTGCTAACGGATCGTTAGAGGAGATTACAACGAGAAACTGCCGTTTCGTTGAATGTAATTTTCGGGGTGCCTCGTTAAATAGCTCCGTACATAAAGAATCTGCGTTTGAGAATTGCAACTTTGCCGAGGCCAATCTGTTTGTGTCGAAGTTTGAAAACTGCAAAATGACGGGCTCCGATTTTTCCAGTGCCAATATGGATGGCATCACCATATTCCAAGGGGATTGGTCTTATACAAATTTGAGAAATGCCAGACTAGCTAAGCAAGATTTGCGAGGAATTAAATTTAATGAATCTGACTTAACCGAAGCAAATTTAGAAAAAGCTGACTTAAGAAATTGTAATCTTACGAGAACAATGCTAGCTAGAGCGAAATTACAGGGAGCCGATGTAAGGGGCGCTAAAATGGATGGTGTGGATTTCAAATCCTTCACACTCAAGGGGTTGCGAATGGATGCAGAGCAAGCCGTGTTGTTTACACTTTCACACGGTGCAAAAATAAATTAAATGCTATTCGCACCAGACAGTAGGGAAAATAAAGTGAATAAACCGTTGTACTAAACGTACAGATAGTTAAACAGTAAAGGGCTGCCGCATGGCAGCCCTTACCCCGTTAACGAGTAGGTTAGTTCAAGATTGAATTAACCAAGTTAGAGGTTATTACATGAACATTTACGGCGTGGATGGAGTTATTTTGATAACCTTTTACATTCCATTCAGCCTTTAGTGGTTGAACATCTCCATGATCATTCGTTGCTTTGCTCATAATTGTGTATGGACCTGAATTTTGTGGATTCCACGAAAAAGACCATCTCCTCCATGAATAGGGAACATCAGGATCAAGTAAGTTTGCTTCACTCCAGAGATTCCCGCCATCTGTGCTAATTTCTACTTTCGTTACAGAATGCTCGCCAGCCCAAGCATAGCCTTCTATCACGTTAGTGCCAGCGGCCATCTCTTGCTCTTCTGTAGGAGATGCTATCGTCGAATTGACTAAAACAGGTGATAACGGTAGTGCATGTTTGTAGTCGTTTGTTTTTTTTAGAATGACATAATCTATACTTTGAAAAGGTCCTTTGAAGGGCTGTTCTACGACTCTGATCCTATGAAGCCATTTAACAGACGCAACTGCATACCACCCAGGAACAATCAGTCTTATTGGAAAACCGTGTTTAATGGAGAGCGGTTCACCATTCATTTCATATGCCAATATCGTATCCGGGTGAAACGCCTTGGCAACAGGTAGACTTCTTTCAAAAAATACGTGTTCCTCCATATCATTTCGTTGACCATAATCTAATCCCTCAAAAACAATTTCAGTCCCGCTTAGGGATACTCCTGCTTGTTCTAATACATCTTTCAGTCGGACGCCTCCCCAAATGGCATTACTTATCGCCCCTAGCATGAATTGGTTACCTTGCGCTTTTCTTTCAAACAACGAACGTTTGTTTCCTGCACACTCTAGTGTAGCGGATAGTGTGACCTTATTCATGTTTATCAAATCAGAATAAGTAAATTTAATTGATCGATCCACGGAATCTTCAATTGAAAGGTTCCAGGTGTTTATATCAATTGGCGGGTATTCAAAATGATTTCTTACGTAAAATAATTGATTCGGTGTAATGGTCTGAAGACTGGAAATCATGGGGAATTCAAGATTTTCTGATGGGAAATAGGAAACTGGAACCAAATGAATGTCACGCATGAACAAATCCACCTCTTCATCTAAATATGAACAGCTCTAGAATTTATTTTTATCAAAGAAACGTAATTTTAACCATCAAACTGGAAAACGCCATTCTGATGCCGAGAAGGCGCTGCGCGGCAGTTGAAGGCCCGTCTTTCTAACGGAACGGGTCCAAGCCCTTTTGCGTAACGTCACTGATGTTTTTACTAAGTTCATCTACAAATTTTGAAAGCGTTTATTGGTCGCTTAGGTTATGATGTCACATCATTCGAGCCACAGTTAACTTCAGGTAACTTAGTTTAAAAGTTTTCACTTCTTCTCATAACAGCAATGATTATCTATAATTGAAAATGTTAGATCATATGTTTGGGGAGGATGAATATCTTTCCTAAAGCAGAAACGCACTTGTTTGTGAAAAGTATTCTTATTCTTTTTGACGAGAGGTGAGAGATCATGGAATATGTAAAACTTGGGAAGTCTGGCTTGAAGGTATCTCGCATTAGCTTAGGCTGCTGGAATTTCGGTAGCGCAACCCCGCGTTGGGGAAAGCCGGGCAAAGTGAGCCCAGAGGATTCGATACGGATTATTCATGCCGCAGTGGATAAAGGGATCAATTTAATTGACAATGCTAATCGGTATACAGGCGGCGAAGCGGAAGAAATTCTCGGCCGAGCGGTCAAAGGAATGCGAAATAATGTTGTCATAGCTACAAAAGTACACGGAGAAGTAGGGAGTGGTCCGAACGACAAAGGGCAATCCCGTCAACATATCATGAGAGAAGTCGAAAATAGCCTTCGGCGTCTTGGAACAGACTATATCGATCTTTATCAGGCACACGGCGTAGATTGGGATACCCCTCTGGAGGAATCTCTTCGTGCTTATGACGATTTGATTCGTCAGGGCAAAGTTAGATATATAGGATGCTCTAATTTTCCAGCATGGGTCCTCGCCAAATCGTTATGGGTCAGTGATGTCAACAAGATCTCAAGTTTTGTATCCGTTCAGCCCAATTACAGCCTGATCAACAGGACTGTGGAGAAGGAGCTGCAGCCGCTTTGCGTAGATCAAGGAGTTGGCATGATTCTGTACAGCCCTATAGGAGGAGGGATTCTCTCTGGAAAGTACGAGAATGTGATTCCTGAAGGAAGCCGTGGGTACATGGAGCCGGCAGTTGCCGAAAAGGCAGGAAAATTTCAGAACGCGGTCAAGCAGTTGAGAGCAATAGCTAACGAATTGGGAAAAACTCCTGCACAAGTCAGCTTGAACTGGATCGTCCATCGTCCAGCCGTATCTTCGGCAATCATAGGTGTGAGTCGATTAGAGCAGCTGGAGGAAAACGTTGGAGCAGTTGGCTGGGAACTCTCCGAAGAGCATGTACGTCAATTGGATGAAGCATTCGCTGAATAAAACGAAAGTGAATCATCATGCAGCTGCCGTTTTATAAAACTTGAGCTTGTAAGGAGATTGCTGCGATGACAATACCTTTATTGTTCGGTCCTTACGGTAGCACAGACCTGCCCCATAATGTGAAGGATTATGGGGTTAATGCTGTCTGGTTTCATGGTTTCAACGAACATTCGTTTGCATCATGTGAAAAACGAGATTTGCATGCCTGCGTGGAATTTAAAACGTTTCGAGCAGATTTTGGACAGCATCCTGAACTTATTCCAATTGGAAAAGACGGCAAACCGATTCGTTATGGCAAACTGGTACAGGGCATATGCTTATCGCAAAAGGAGTATCTGTCCCAAATCGAGGAACAATTGACAGAGGGGTTGAAAAGATTTCAACCAAGAGGCATTTGGCTCGACTATTTGACTTACGGAGGTTGGTTCGAAGAGCCGGAACCCGATTTGCAAGAAAATTGTTTCTGTTCCACATGTATCGAAGATTTTTGTCTTCATACAAATATTGATGCAAGGACACCGGATGAAATATTATCGGAATATCCTAGGGAGTGGACATTACACAACTGCCGGAAAATAGCCGGATTTGCGCTTCAATATACAGAAATAATAAAGAACAAATTACCAGAATGTATTATTGGCGCTTACATGTGCCCTTGGACTCCGGAACAATTCGATGGGGCTTTGACACGAATATTCGCTCAGGACTACAGATTGTTACAAAAGTCCATTGACGTTTTTACACCACTTATTTACTCCAAAAAGAGCGGCCAAAATCCGGGATGGGGAAGGACTTGGCTCGAGTATTCGCATCAATTTGTACCCCAAGATTGCAATGTTCAACTGATCCTGGATATTTTGGATTTTCCGATGAGTCTTACGAGATCAGCGACTTCCCAAGTACCATCTTATGGATTGCAAATGTTTGCGGGAGCCCCTTTATTCCAAGATCCGGATAAAGCCCTCCTGTTTAAATTCTCTGTTGAAGTAATTAGGGATCGTCTGAGCCAATGAACAATTCTTCGGGTACAGATTAAGACATATGTCGTTATTAAAACAGACCCAACGAGATATCGTGGGGTCTGTTTTCGTATTGGTATTTAGTGTACCAGAACAGCGATCAAGATAAGCACCGATTCATGTAGTAAAGGATTTGTTTCCTCCACCAGTACCAATCATGATTGACATCGTGCCCCCAAAATTCTACGCAAGCTGGGACGTGTTTCTCCTGCAGCACTTCCAAGAGCTTCTGCGTCTCCGATCGCATTAAATCTTCATAAGCGCCTTGGCCTGTGCAAATGATGATTTTGCTGTTCCTGTATGGATTCAGATACGAATCGTCCTCTAAGTTTTTTAAATAATGAAGTGGGGAGTGGTAATAAGCTGAAGGAGGGACCTCTTCTCCAAAAAAACGATTGGTTGAATACAAACCGCTTAAAGCAATTAAACTGTCAAAATATTGTGGGTGCCGGAAAAACATGTTGGCACTGTGATAAGCCCCCAATGAACATCCTGTCGCCAAGATCTTCTGAGTTCTTCCTCCGTTGTTCTCCTTGTTTTGATGCAGAATAGAAGGAATGAGTTCGTCTTTCACATAGGCATCATATTGGTCATAGCACTTCATTTTCTCATCGGCCGTCGAGTTCTTGGCATAAAATGTCTCTTCGTCAATGCTGTCGCATGTCCAGACTTGAATTTGGCCTTGTTCAATATAACTTTCCAACGTGCCGATCATACCGGAATCCTCATACTGATAAAACCGTCCGCAGGAGGTGGGAAAAACAAGAACGGGCTTCCCTTGATGTCCGTAGGTTTTGTATTCCATGTCCCTATGCAAGTTGTCACTATACGACTTGTGATAGGTTACTTTCATGCATACACCTCGACTCTGTTTTTCACTGCATGAATAAAAGCTTCAATTCGTTTCACTTCATCAAAATCCTTTGAGCGAAATTGATACGCATAATTTCCCCTTGACTGGCTTTGTACATCCTCAATGCTGAAGTGATGGACAATTTCATGCGGATATTGCTGCATGATCTCTTCGTGCCCATGGGTGTAGGGGATGTTGTTTTTGTGACTGGCAAACCCGGTATAGTACTTCCCGACAAAAGGTCCTTCCACCTGATTATTAACAACCATATTCGCCCATAGTTCGTAGATATCGATATCGTAAGAGTAATTGATCGCATCCGTCATCCACGAACCGGGCGGCCTCATATTGACTTCAAGTGCAATAATATTTCCATCCCTATTAGATTTGAAAAACTCGAGATGAAAGAAGCGTTCTTTGATCCCATAGGTTCGGATGATCTTTCTACCGGCCGCTTCAATTTCCCCGCTTACTTCCTTTAAACAATAATAGCTGAAATGATTTCCAGAATTTACGCTTTCCATGATGCTATGCGGAAATTCGTGGCTTGCAGCAAATATGATTTCACCATCTTTGTTAACAAGACCATCGTAGGTTTGCAGTACGCCGTCTATATGCTCTTGCAGAATAAAATCGACTTCTGACGGTTTGGTATGCAAGAAATGCTCGAGCTCCGACTCGCTCGCGATTTTGTAAGTCATGTTCGCTCCCACGCCTATATTCGGTTTTACAATAACGGGATAGCCGACTTTCTCAATGAATTTCTTTGCCTTCGCACGATCGAATTTCGTTATGGAACGTATGGACTCGACACCGCTTTTTTTGAAAAACTTTTCCATCTTCGATTTTTGTTTCAAATTTGAAATGAAATCGAGCTTCGTCCCGAAAATGTTGAAATCCGTTCGAATGTGCGCATCAAGCTCTAGCCAATGCTCGTTAAGAGATTCGAAACGATCAATTTTTCCATATTTATGGGTATAGTAACCGACCGCGCGCAGAACCTCGTCATAATTTTCCAGACGATCTACTTTGATATACTCAGTTAGCGAATACTGTAGCTTTTCGTTAAGTAGGTAATAATCCACATCGCTAATGCCAAGTACATTGACTCCGCGTTCTTTCAAGTGAAAGCAAAATTCCGTGCAGTAGTTTGGATAATTCGGCGAAAAAAAAATAAAGTTCATTTATTTGCCTCCCTGACTCCTATTATCTAAAATCTTATCCTGACATTCCCATGTTTTCAAGAAAATCAATTGTAAAGATCAGTTAGAGGTTTTTTTGTACCGTTAAGCGAAAGGGCAGTAATACTAAAATACAAAAAAAGGGAATGTAGAGGAGGCACTGGAATATTATTTTACATAACCATTAAAGAGTGAGGAGTGATATGTATTCTAAAGAAACCAATTTCTAAATACCCAGAAGTCCCAAAGCTTACTAATAAACAAATTGAGGAAATGACTCATATTTGTTTTCTTAAGATCCATGAGCCGGTAGCTTGTGATGCGATCTTTTTGTTTGGTGGGTCTCATCCTGGGAATTTTGAAAAGCCTTTGGAAGCTTATCAAAAAAAGTTAGGTAAAGCTGTTATTATCACAGGAAACAATAGTACATGGGGGATGATACATCCTTCTTGGAATTACGGAGACGTTCCCCAAGCAGGAGTTATTGTATCATATCTTATTTCTAATGGTGTTCCAGCGGATGCTATTGTGTATGAAGAACGTTCTAAAAACTCCTTAGATAACGTCTTGTTTGCAAAAGAAATATTCAATTTCGATAAGATAAATAGTTTGTTGTTTATCACAAAAAGCTATGGTGCAGGGCGACAATGGAGACTATTAACAAAGCATTTACCACCGCACATTCGTTATGTACCATATCCATTTGATACAAATTTTACCGATGATGAGCCTATTATGACAAGGCACAATTGGATGAATACTCCTAAAAATTGCTCCCTAGTATATGGGGAATATTTGCGTATAGTTTGCTATGGAAAGAAGGGGGATATTACCCCTTTAGACAATCAGATTGCGGGTCTTGAAAATCATGTATCAGAATATTGTTAACCAATCGTATTTTGCTCACGAAAACGATAGAAGAGGAGCCTGCTTCGCGGCAGTACTCCTCTTCCTCTTTTTTTAATGTGTTCTAAACATATAGGTATAATTGCGGGAGGTGGGGTAAAAGTTTTAATATTTGGAATGATTAGTGTCTTTATAGGATTCGTTAGCTTCAAAAACTATAACCAATAATAATTGACAAGAATTCATCCATTCAGTTAACGAGAAACGTTATAGTTGAAAAAATAAAATGATATTGTTTAGTACAGCCCTGGAGGGAATATCCTTAATGTAAGGGAACTAAATAATTCGGTTGATATTAATTTGATTGGCGGTGGTTCTGTGATTTGCCATAAACTAAAAGTTATAGAAACGATGACCGAAGGAAATGGACTATCTAATGTATATGATGACCTTATGATTCAAGGGGTTTCCATTGATTCTAGAACAGTACAGACACGTAATTTATTTATCCCAATCATAAGACAATTGGATGGTCACGATTACGTGGAAGAAGCAATATCCAAAGGAGCGATAGCCTCATTATGGCAAAAGGATCATCCCAATCCTCCTGTTCATTTACCGTTAATTTATGTTGATGACTGTTTGAACGCACTTCAAATATTGGCCACTAATTATCGAAGGGAATTATCAATAAAAGTAATTGGTGTTACTGGTAGCAATGGTAAGACAACCACAAAAGATATGATTAATTCTGTATTACAGACAAAATACCGAGTACATAAAACAGTCGGGAATTTAAACAGCCAAATTGGAGTTCCCTTGACCATCCTAGAGATAGATAAGAATTCAGAAATTGCTGTTATTGAAATGGGAATGAGTGAGCGTGGTCAAATCGATCGACTCACCCGCATAGCTCAGCCAGACATTACTGTCATAACAATGATTGGTGTGTCACACTTATCAAGTCTTGGATCAAGGGAAGAAATTGCTGCCGCGAAATTAGAGATTGTAAATGGCTTGCAAGATAAGGGAGTTCTAATCTACAACGGGGATGAACCACTGTTAACCAATGGTCTTAATAAAATTAGAGCCAAGAATCCGATCTCTATTATTAGCTTTGGGGAAGACGATACAAATGATTATTATGTGGGAACCACTCTAACAAACTCAGAAGGATCTTTTTTTACAGTCGGTGACGATAAGTTTTACATACCTCTTCTTGGTGCACATAATGTATCAAATGCACTTGCGACAATTGCAGTAGCCACAATACTTGGTATTGGTCCTGCAGAGATGGAAACGGGCTTTAGAGATTTGAAAATAACCGGTATGAGAATGGAGAAAGTAGTCTCACCCTTTGGATTTACCATAATAAATGATGCATGGAATGCAAGCCCCAATTCGATGACCGCTGCAATAAAAACCTTTGAAGAATTAAACGGATATGCAAGAAAATTTTTAATTTTAGGAGACATGCTCGAATTAGGTGAACAAGAGCAAGAGTTCCATCGGGACATAGGGAGGAATATTAATCCAACCAAAATTGATTTTATTTATACGGTCGGCACTCTCGGAAAATATATCGCATTAGAAGCAGAAGAAAAATTTCACAAAGGTAGTGTCCAGGCATTTTCGAACAAAGAAGATTTAACTGAAAAATTAAGAAACATTATAAAGCAAGAAGATGTAATCTTACTGAAGGGATCGAGAGGGATGCAATTAGAGACAATATTGCAAAATTTATTATAATACAATACGTTTATTTTATTAAGCTCTAACGAAGAACTATAGCGTATGAGCTGCATTGCAGCAGCTCTTTTTTTATTTCATCACTAAAGTAGCGGGCAGAATAGTGGAGGAAAATATTTGTAAACCAACGAATAATTTATTAGATTTTACCTTAAGGACGTTTTTCTAAAAGTAGAAACTAGTCCCGCAACTCAAACATATTCGTAGCCAAGAGATTGACTTTAATATGCAGCTCGAGATCCGGAATATCTTCATTGACGGTCAAACCTTTGCGATACCAGACTTCGTTCAAAGAGTATATGTCAACGGATCGTTTCTTCCCAACTTCATAGGTTTTTATTATTTCATCCACGAGGTTCTTCTTAATCAACATATTCATTTCATTCAGCCCGAGAGGTTTCTTCTGCTCTCGAATGGATGCGTCCATGCTAATGTCTAGTTTTACGACTCGTTTACCGTTCCTATATGTGGGTGTTTTCTTTACCTTATTGTTCTTTAGCGCTGCAGTTCCAACGAATGTACCTTGATCGTCCTTGATGGGGAGGATACCGCGTAATGTTCTCTCTTTTAACCATTTCACTCCGCTTACTTCTTTACGGTTGAAGCTGGCTTCGCTCTTTCCGTTCTTCAAAGCGACAAGGCCATTCACGATTGGCAGTGTAAATGGCTTACCATCTTTGTCCCAGCTCTGGGAGAGTTTTAAATGATTCAGCAGTGTCGTCTCGAATGGTTCCCGTGAAGATCGGACGAACTTCTGATAATTCAATGGCTCAAAGGATGATTGCATCTGCTTATATAAGAGATTAGGCTGGTAGTACACTGTGTTAATAGAGGAACTGCCGGTGATCGGTTTTGTGCTTAGTATCTTGCTGAGGTCTTCATTTGTAGCAAATACCCAGGGTGTATAGCGTTGATCGCGCGTTCGCATCAAGTCGTCATGGATATTGAAGATCCCCTTGGCAAGCAGGCGATCGCTAAATATAAACACTTTAGTCTGTGTCAAATCCATTCGCATCTGGCTTTCCTTCAGCAGGTCGAACATCGCCACCCCAATACTTTCGCCTTCGCCTTTTCCAACAACGATTGGATTCAGAGTGTTTCCGCTTCCTTCTTGTTTCGCCATGGATGCGAGATCATTGATCTGCGCATAGATTTTATATTTTCCGTCGATATAATCGATACCTATCATATTAACGAAATTGAAGTATTGAATGTTCTTTACGTCCCAGCATCCACAAAGGGATAACATGATGCAGCCGACCAAAGCAGATTTCCAGGCTCTCTTCATGATTCTCCGTCCTTCATCCTCGTATCGTCCTGCAAATGTAGGTTCTGTGCACGCTTTTTCATTTTATTCGCCGGTTTCTTCAGCAGAGCCCCTGTGATATCTGCCCAAGATGGCGGTGAAAGCGGTGAGAGATAGGGGATCCCGAATGATTTGAGATCGGATAAGTAGGCGATGACGAAGAAGATAGACATGAAGAACCCGAACATCCCGAGAATAGATGTGATGATCATAATGACGATGCGTGCGATAGATACGATGCCGCTTAGCGTCGGGTTTACCAGCGTGTAACCGGCTATTACCGTGGTCGCAGCCACAACAGTTACGGTAGGGGACGTAATGCCGGCTCTTATAGCTGCATCACCTATAATGATACCGCCGACGACGGTTACCGTTGGGCCTACTGATTTCGGGAGTCGCAGTCCTGCTTCTTTAAACAACTCAAACAAGATGAGCACGATAATCGCCTCGAATGGAAGTGTAACGGGAAGTCCGATGCGATTTGTTGCGATTGTAGCTAACAAAGGAAGTGGTACCTGCTCGAAATTGAATCCGATCAGCGCGATGTAGAATCCGGGCAGGAACAATGCCAAATACCAGCCAAACATGCGGATCAGTCGTTGAAAAGAACTGATCACCGCACGGTAATAGCCGTCTTCCGGTGATTTCATAAGCGATGTTAGGGTAATGGGGGCGATAATCGCAAGTGGCGAACCGTTAAGCAAAACGACGAAACGGCCGCCCATCAAGTACTCAGCGGCAAAATCGGGCCGCCCGGTATTGTCGATAAGCGGTACCACCGACCTGGTCTTATCCGATATGGCTTCTTCCAGTTGAGAACTCGTAATGAGCGCATCGATGTGGATGTTCTGCAATCTTGTTCGAGCCTCATCGACAGCTTCCTTATTGGCAATATCTTGGATGTAGAGTAGACATATCTCGGTCTGACTACGGACTCCAATTGTAAAAGATTCCATTTTAAGTGTCGGAGTTAGCAGTCGCTTGCGGATTAGCGCAACATTGGTCTTGATGCTTTCGGTAAATCCGTCACGTGCTCCCTTGGAGGACGTTTCAGTGACAGACTCTTCTGGGTTTCTTTGGGGCGGGTCAGCAACATAGTGAAGATAACAGCTAGCCGTCTCCATATCGAAGAGAAGTAAGTCGCCACTAAACACATAGGACGATAGCTCGTTCTTCCAATTCGATGTTAACGTAACGGGGTGCTGTCGCCAAAAGTCTGCGCTGCATGCGCTCACTTCACTGATTTGCTCCCGATTGGACATGCCTTGGCAGAAAATAAACAAGTAGCCGTCGATTAGTTCGAGGTTAACATCACCGCAGTCCTCAAATAACTGGCGGATGTCACTTTCGCTTATTTTAGCCATTTTGCTTCACCGCCTTCTTTTTCTTCCCTGCCCAAATACAAATTAAGAGCAAGAAGCTAGTGACACCGCAAAACAGACTAGAACTCGTATAATAGGTTTTTACATGTTCGTGGAACTTTACATCCGACAGCTTAAGCTGATTGATTACAAAAAGAAACAAGGAAATCAGAATGAGTAAAATTTCAGGATGCCTCCATTTTTTCACCCACAGGGTGTGAATGATATAGATGGCCAGCGAAATTCGTATAAAGGAACCGGCTAACCATTGATAGATGGATAAAAAGTCTGTTTGACTTAGCATGCTTCCGATGGACGCCATGCGCCACTGCTCGTACGCTGGGTATCGGAGTTTCTCGGCTTCGAACGGACCGAACATGGCGATTATGCCTGACAAGGGTCCAAATGTCAGCTCAATCAACATTAGAACAACAATCATCATATTCATACGCGACAGCTTGCCCTTAACATTGTCCTTCAGGAAGAACACGAGAAAGATCTCCGTAATGCCTGATGTTGTGTACCATGCGCCATGAGTGATAGATAACGCTGAATTTTTGAGGATTGGAAACATGTAGCTGTAATCTTTGTAATGAAAGTTTACTATCATAATATAAAAGCCGAATAGAACGATCCAGGGTAGCAGAATGCCATTGGTGATTGCAATTGCGGCCAGTCCCTTTCTTGCTGTGTAATAGCTGATGCCAATGAGACATATGCCGACTACCCATGTTGGAGTATAGGTCAGGTATGATGTATTTGACCACACGATCGTATCCCGTATGCTGATACTAGCCTGAGTTAAGAAGTATAAAGTGAACAGGACTGTGAAAATAAGCCACACGAGCGAATTTGTTTTCTCTTTCACCCAGGTGGAGAGAGAAGAAGGGATATGTTTGTACATATATACATACAGTAGGCCAAGAAGTAAGGAAGGTACAACGGCGGCCAAGACAGAGATCCATGCATCGCGATTCGCGGTATCTAGCAATATAGGAATCAGGATGACATGGTTAGAGATTCCGATATATGTAATCAGCATCATTGACAACTGGAAGGGTGTGATTTTTCCGTTCAAACCAATCAGATCCTCCTTGCGATCGCAGTATACTTAAATTTTCCAATTACATATATTTTATGCACGTATTAGTTGTACGAAGGCAGATTGTACACAGGTTTGGGATTTATATGCCTCACGGACATGGACGGCTGAGAAATCCTAGAAATAAAAATCATTATATTAACCAGTTCCTTCAAATAATTTGATAGAATAATTATAATGCGTCAGGACAATCAGCTTGAAAACAAAGGAGGCTGTATCGATGAATGTCAGTTTAAACTGGATTTCAGCAGGTGAATTGGAAGCGCTTAAACTAGTGGGCAAAAAGGTTATTCGAGGTGGTATCGCTGTCTTTTATCATGAGGAACAAGTATATGCCGTGGACAACCGGTGCCCGCATTTAGGATTTCCTCTCCATATGGGGAGCTTATGCGACGGGATATTGACGTGCCATTGGCATCATGCCCGGTTCGATGTCTGCAGCGGTGGTACGCTTGATCCATGGGCAGATGATGTCCCATCTTATGAAGTGCGCGTCGATGGCGGCGAAGTTTGGGTAAATTCAGTTTCTAGAAGGGTAGAAGGTGCGGAAAAATATAAGCATAGACTGAAAGAAGGGCTCGAGCAAAATATTGGTATCGTTATCGCGAAAGCGGTTGTCGGACTGATCGAAGCTGGCGTGCCCGAGCAAGACATCGCCCGAATTGGCATCGAATTCGGGACGACATACGGAACGGGTTGGAACGCTGGACTTACGATTCTCACAGCGATGGCGCAAATCGTCGATAAGCTTGACAAGAATGGAAAAATACTTGCCTTATACCAAGGCCTGGTTCATGTTGCTCGCAGCAGTTCGGGCAGAGGAACCCGCCATTTGTTGTCGGCGATGCCATCGACTGACGTGCCGTTCGAACGGTTGACTGAGTGGTATCGCAGCTGCATCGAGGTGCGGGATACGCAGGGCGCTGAGAAAGTGCTAATGACCGCCATTATGAAAGGAATTGACACGAAGCTTCTATCGGACATGATGCTTGCTGCCGCAACAGATCACTTTTACTTGGATGGCGGCCATGTGTTTGATTTTCATAGCAAAGCTTTTGAGGCGCTGGAGTGGGCGAATGTGTCACAAAAGGAGCGGATTCTAACTTCGCTCGTCCCAATGATGGCTCGTCCGACACGGAGCGAAGAGCTGCATCAGTGGCAGGCACCGGTTAACCTCGTAGAGCCGATCAAGCAAGCGATCATTAAGCTGGAGCATAATGCGGGGCAAGCGAAGCTGACGGATGGGGCAAGGCAGCAGACAGCTCTTTCCGTGGAAATGGAGCAGCAATTGCTCCAGCAGTTGCTAAGCGATACACCGGAAAAGACGATCACCTTGCTGCGCGACCTGCTTATCTCGGGTACGGCTCCGGCGCAGTTAGCTCAGATCGTTGCTTTGGCGGCCGCGGAACGGATCGTTCGTTTCCATACGCAGAATGATTTTCGCGATTGGATTGCAGTTCTCCACACGTTCACATATGCTCACGCCGTACATGAAAGGCTGCTGCAATCTGATGAACCGCTGCTGCAGAGGGCGATTTTTCATGGAGCGGCCAGCGTTTATCTGGACCGTTTCTTAAACGTGCCAACAGCCGCACGGCCGAAGCCATCCGGCTCCGCCGCGCCAAGCGATCATCAGGAGCTGCTCAATTTGCTGGATTTGCGGCAACAGGTTGGGCCAGCTGCTCAATGGGTTGTGGACTACATACATGGCAGTGGTGATCCTGGAGCACTTCTTAATACGCTTGGCCATGCGCTGCTAAGAGAGGATGCTGAATTCCATACTTTCCAAGTGTATGAAGCCTCAGTGGCCGAATACAATCATTGGCTAGCAGTGACAGGCTCTTTTGCGGATAAGGCCAGAGAAACGATGCTGCTCGCTTGTACTCGATATCTGGCAGCACATGCGCCAACCGCGCGCGAGCTTCCGCATACGGCCAAAATTGCCTGGAGATTGCATAAAGGTGAACGGTTGTTTGAAGAGGAATGAGCATGTAACATTAATTATGATTAGAACGAGGAATAGCAGAACCCGCAACATTATATTGTTGCGGGTTCGTTAGTTAAGTACCAACAATGGCAGCCGGCATTCAACAGCCATTGTCCGTTGCTGCTTTTGATGATTTACCTCACCCCTGCGCAGTAGGACGGACAACAAGCTCTCCCACATCTACATCGGTCGGCTGCTCAATCGCAAATGCAATTGCTCTGGCGATAGCATCCGGTGGCATCGCGAATTCACGATACTCTTCGAGCTTGGCTTTTATCTCTAGATTGGTCATTGTTTCCGCGGCGTTCGTCCGCGTCGAGCCAGGCGAAATAATGGTCACGCGGAGCTTATCGCCAGCTTCCTGACGTAAACCCTCGGAAATGGCACGCACGGCAAACTTCGTGCCGGCATAGACCGCCATGTTCGGTACAATGCGATAAGCTGCTGTAGAAGCGACATTGACGAAATGCCCTGAGCCTTGCTTACGGAAGAGAGGCAGCGCCGCGGCAATGCCATACAGAACGCCTTTAATGTTAACATCAACCATCGCCTCCCAATCCTCGACACGCAGTTCATCGAGCGGGGAAATTGGCATAACGCCGGCATTGTTGACCAGAACATCAAGCTTGCCAAACCGCTCACATGCCAACTTAACGAGGTTGGATAAGTCGTCGCGACGTCTCACGTCTATGGCTGCATAGGCGGCTACACCGCCCAAATTCGTGATGCGGTCTACAAGGGCCTCAAGGCGATCTAATCGGCGAGCCCCAAGCACGACTTTCGCACCTCGCTCAGCGAGCAGAAGTGCGGTTGCCTCACCAATTCCGCTACTTGCGCCTGTAATGACGATAACTTTATCTTTGATTCCTGACATGGTTACATTTTCGTTCGTTCCCACAGGCGAGTCCTTCTTTCATCTGATATTGTCTTACACTTTGAAGTATAAGAAATATCCTATTGACCCAGATAGATGATTCATGCGCGTTTCTTGCCTATTCCTGCATCGTTTCGTTAGAATATTATTATCAGATTGTTAGAATAAGGGTTGTGATTAAGCTTGAACCATCTTGTTTCCGAGTTAGTAGGCAAATTGCACGGTTTACGCCTATCGATGGTATGCACGAAACAGCGATTCCGGAACTTTGTTTCAGGCGTGCATCCAAGGAATCAGAACCGACACATACTCTTAACTTGCCGTCTCTTTACGTAATTTTTCAAGGATCAAAGACTGCCACATTAGGTGGGGAAAGCTTCAGGTTCGATCCAGGTACGTATTTGGTTGCGTCTGTTCATCTGCCAGCTATTGGGAAAATTATTCATGCATCGCCGCAGATGCCGTACTTAAGCTTAGGAATAACGCTTCGCCCAGAGGTCATTTTGGATTTAAACAAGAAAACTAGCCTGCAGAAAAGGGGAGAGACAGGGCGGGGCATTATGGTCAATTCATCCCCCCCTCCTTTCTTAGATGCGGTTCTGCGACTCGTCAATCTTTTAGATACCCCCACCGATATCGAGGTGCTAGCTCCGCTCATTATCAGAGAGATATTTTACAGGGTGATGCAGGGTGAGCAAGGGCATTTGATCAGGCAGTTTGCCGTGATCGGTAGCTATTCACAAGGCATTTCAAATGTAATACATCTGATCAACCGTGATTATTCTCAGCTACTCATTATTGAAGAGTTAGCGAAACAAGTAAATATGAGCCCAACATCCTTACACAAGCATTTTAAAAGAGTAACGGGAATGAGCCCCCTGCAGTATCAAAAGATCATTCGGTTGCAATCTGCACGTCGATTGATGCTTACGGAAGGCTTGGATGCTGCAACGGCAGGATTTCGAGTGGGTTACGAAAGTCCTTCCCAGTTTAACAGGGAATATTCGCGTTTATTCGGACGTCCGCCAATGAGAGATATCAATCATATGCGCGATTCTTTATTTGAACTTTAGTGAATTGTTTATTCGGAGGCCAAGAAGACGAACAATAGGATTTCACTTAGCTGATTTATTTAAGTATGCAATCATATTGCCTTTCCGTTCTATAGTTGAAAGCATATTGGAGCGGTTTTATTTAACGCTACACGTGATAAGTTTAATTATGTACACAGGAGTTGTGAGAAATGAAGATCGCGGGAGAGCTCGTCACAGAGAAGTTTGATTATGATGGTGGGCGTCAGGTTACGGTATATGTCCCTCCGGACCCACCCCAGGCCGTCGTGTTCGCTGGTGACGGTCAGCTTATCTCGCAGTGGGGCGGGTACCTCGAGGCCGCCGACGTTCCGCCAACGATGATCGTCGGTGCCTATCGGACGTCCGATGAGGATGAGATGGTGCGAATCCATGAATACTCGCCGCCGTTCGATCAGCAACGATTCGCGGCACATGAGAGATTCTTCGTCGAAGACGTCCGCCGATGGGTGCGATCGCGCTTCAGCGTCGCGCTGCCCGCCAAACGCACCGCAGTGTGCGGCGTGTCGGCGAGTGGAGAGTTCTCACTCGCCATGGGGCTTCGGCATCCGGACATCTATGGTACGATCTTCTCCGCATCGCCAGGCGGAGGCTACCGACCGCCTGCCGTGATGCCAAGCCCGCTACCACGCACATACCTCGTAGCAGGCACATTGGAGCCGTTCTTCCTGGAGAACGCGACCCGGTGGGCGGGTGCGCTGCGCGATGCAGGTGCGGACGTTGAAATGAGAGAGCGGGTCGCGTCGCACGACGATGTGATGTGGCGAGAAGAGTTCCCGCTAATGGTGGCGTGGGCGTTTGGTCGATAAAGATTCGACGAAACCGCATTACTTCTTCATTGTCCAGATGACAGCAAAATGCTAATTCAGACATGCAAGACCTACTAGATAAGTGGATTATTGAAGCCGATTTCGACAGTATGCAGACAGCTATGGAGACAGGCAATACGACATCAGAATATCTTATCAACGTTTATTTAGAACGAATTCAAAGGTATTCTGCTCAAGAGGCGGGCTAACTTTGAACCCATATGGACCTGGGGAATTCTTTGTCGGCGGATCCAGCTCAGGGTCAGCCGTAGCTATAGCGGCAAACTTGGCAGCTGCAGCTATTGGAACAGAGACAACCGGGTCCCAGCTGGGTATGCATTTGTAGGGAGTACGACATCGGAGGGCTGGATTACGAAAGGACCGTTCGGCATTGTCTTTTCCAGGGCTGCTTATAGTGAACCAATCCTAATCAAGCTTGCGTTTGGTTACGAACAAGCTACGAAGCATCGGACTCCTCCAGATAACAATTGAACTCCCTCGGCGAACGTTGGTTAATCACAACATGACATCAGCCGATATGACGGTTGCCGATATTTACTAAAATGACGGCAAGGATACTTATAATATTAAGAAATAGTTAACTGATGCATTTATAAAGTAACGGAGGGTCAATTTTGAACCCAATACAAATGATAATAAAAGTGTTTAATCTTAATGTATTAAGTATAGATAATGTTCCTGAGTCATTTAGTTCGCAAGTCTATAAACTTAATCTTATTAATGGCGGTTCTGTATATGCTAAGATTCCTTATAACAAGGATAAATTGTATAGAGAATTTCGTATGCTTGAAAAATTGAATGAAGTATTACCGGTCCCAAGAGTTTTAGACTTCTGGAGTGGGGATGACACCATCTCGGGTGCCTTACTACTATCGGAGATTCAAGGAATTCCTTGCTCAGGTGTCATTAACGAAGAACTTGCATTTGAAATTGGCACACATCATGCAAAGCTTCATGAAGTCAAGATGTCTGAATATGGTGTAGAAGTAAAAGACGGGTTTCAATCACTTGATCAAAACAATTGGAGACTTTACATAAAAAATAACTTTGAAAAGTTGAAAGAACCCTGTAAAGAAATTCTTGATAAAGCACTATTTGAAAAATGTATGAATCACTTTGAAAGTGCGTTCTCAGTACTTCCACAACCTGATGGACCATGTGTTGTACATATGGACTTTCGACCGGGTAATATACTAATAAATGAAAACAAGATCGTAGGTGTAATTGACTTCGAAAGTGCAAGGGGAGGCTCTTCTGAAATAGACTTCACTAAAATTAACCGATATGTTTGGGAAGAAAATCCTCTAAGCAGAGTACGTTACACAGAGGGGTATTCAACTATTCGTCCCCTAATAGATCTGGATACAATATTACCTTTTTATAATTTTTATGATGCTTTTAGTGCTGTAGTCTGGTGTAAAAATAGAGGAATTAAGAATCATGAAGCATTTTTCAAGGAAAATGTATCTGTCTTAAAGAAATCGGTAGGTTATTAGGGGCTAACGGAGAAATGGCTAATTGAATACCAATGGTTTTAAATGAATCAATTACTTATTCTCATGGAGAAGTTAGGTTTCAACTAATGGGAACAACGATACAATTATTAACAGGTTGAGAACTATAGCTTAATCACAAGGGCTGCCGTGTAGCGGCCCTATTTGCTCATGCTGGCAGTTTTAAATAACTCCTACCAGTTAAATTTTCCGGAAAATATTAATTCTCCGTTTCCTTTAGGTAGGTCATAAACTCCATATATAGCAATCATAGGAGGTGATTCGATATAAGTTTTTGATAAGGTAGAATAAACTTTGACCTCAATTGCATCACCGGCTGCTAATGCATCCTCTTTCGTTTCCCAATAACTTATGGCACCGAACTCATTAGTTATCTCTTCTCCAAAAAATGTAATACCTTTAAATCCCTTTAATGATCGATGGATCATGTAAGTTTTCTCGGCCCATTGCTCTGCGAATGAAATGGGGGCATCAGGTTTTAATCTAAACATACTTAATCTAGCGTACATTAGGAATCTCCACCTTCTACAGTCAATATTAAAATTTTATGTAAGATCAGATCAAAACGTGTATGTTGATTTAAATTTTGCATTTCTGAGTTAGTTTAAACCATTTTCCCAAGGAGTGAGCGTATGAATAGCAGGATGCTTGAAGTATTACTATCTATTGTGCTTGGCTTTTTTTCGGGAATATTACTGAGTGGTGGCGGGATACATATTGAAGATAGCGGTATTCATATTTTACTTGGATGCATCTTCTGGATAAACGTATTCTCGTATTTAAGAATTAAATAATTGAACTATTGTTAACCTAACGCAGACGATAGTTAGAAGCAATACCTAGATGAGAACTCCATTGACAACGTAGAAGATAGAACAATTCTATGAAAAGGTTAACAAAAACCCTTACCATTTAGGTAAGGGTTTTTAAATTCGAGTCACATATTGTTGTCCAAGAACACAAGTGAGTCTCACTAACTTTCTGGACAACTTCTCGATCTGACAGTGGGTACCGTTTGCTCTAATGTGAAGCTATAATTGGCGGAGTTAAGGTTTAAATCCTAATGCTTGTGACAGTTCTAAAGCTATCTGTTTTAAATTTATAATGAAATCGGAATGTTCGGATATATCAAGAACATCATTCATCGACACCACCGTCAATGCGGCTAAGATAGATCCATTCAGATCAAACACCGGACAGCTAACAGCCGTAATTCCAGGCACAAGGGTCCCAGATGTTAAAGCAAAGCCCTTGCGTTTAACCTCGTTGAGCTCCTTAAGTAACAGATCATCTATTTGATTTGTTTTTAGCTCATTTAATATTAGCGATTGTGTTTTTTCCTTTGGCAAATAAGCGCTAAATAATCTTCCTGGAGCACTTTCAGTCACGCTCACCCGAGAACCAGTTTTAATTCCTAAATTTATGGCTCGGTTACTTTGCTCCCATCTGATAAAGAAGGGACCACTTTCTCCCCAAATGGCAAGCGCGACGGTTTCATTCAGCATTTCTCTAAGCTTAGTTATATAAGGGAGACAAATATCTTGGATATCAAGTTGTTCAGATGCTTTGAGCCCAAGAAGAATCAGCTCAGTGCCTAACAAATACTTGAGATCTTGGTTTTTTTGAAGAAATCCTGCCCTCGTAAAACTCGTGAGATATTTATGAAGCTTGCTCTTCGAAATGTCGCATAAATTGGATATTTCCGTTGCGGTTAGTGGCTTTCTTGCCTCTGAGATCTTCTTTAGAATACCGAGTCCCAATTCAACAGATTGGATGCCATGCCCCTTAGATTCCGTCGCCATATCATTCACCTTTCCGAGAACTACTTAGCTAATTCATGCTCATGATGAGGCTTATGTGCTAGTTTATGACCTTTTCCAGTTAAATGAAGTCCAATAGACAAGCAAGCAAGGACTGCTGCAGAGATAAAAGCAATGAAGAAAAGGTCATGATAAGTCATTAATAGAGATAGAGAGTGTTGCTTCTGTTCATCACCAATCCTGCCAGACTGGACAACATCTTTAAGTTTGTGTGAATAATCGAAGTTCAAATACCATCCAGCCAATAATATTACTATAATATTAGCTAAAAAGCGAATAAATTGAACGGCAGTCATTCTACTTACCAATTCAGGCAATGGACCTCCTAAAGCAGCGCCCGTAAGGCCTGCCCCAATGGTGATTCCAAGACCGCTCGATAAGAGAATTAAATTAAAAGCCATTATTACTAATGAATAAGAGTCGTTCAAATAAAACCATTGAATCAGTACGAGAGTAATTGCGGCTGACCCTAATAGACCAAGAAGACCAGGCCCTAATTTATCATAAAAAAGTGTGCAAATTATTGCTGATAATACTACGCCAATAAACATGCATGGCAACAATGATAAGAGTTGTTTGCTTGAAATGATATGCAGCAATCCTTGAACTGCCGGTAGACTTAACGCCATGACAACATTGCTCAATAAAGCCATTAGTATTCCTAATAACGGTTTGGGATGCATGATCAATTTAAATGATATAACAGGATGATTAATCTTACGTTGTGCAATAATAAAAAGAATCAGTGTAATAAAGGCGGATCCGATTACGACCCAGAGATTACCCGAAGAACCAAACCATTGCTCGAAATGGCTTAAGGTTACCAAAGAAATAACTGAACAAATCAAGATCAGAGATATACCTAATATATCCCCATTAAATTGTTTACTCTCCGTATGGTGCTCATTTCGCAGGAAAATTTGGTTCATCATGAGTCCAGCAAGTGCTAAAGCACTTCCCAAGTAAAAAATCCATCTCCAATAATGATAAATAATTGCAATATTTCCAATCAACAAACCTGCAATGACTGAACCGAAAAAACCACCTATAAGAACGGACAAAGATAGATTTCTTTTCTCGATAGGGAAGGAAAGCAAAAGCATGGGAACCATAATCATGAGCATCACGCCCATTCCAACCCCTTGTAGAAATCTACCTACAGACATCCATTGATCATTCACGGACAATGCAGCCCAAAGCGAGCCAATAATAAAAAGGGTCATGGAAATAGAGTAAGTTGCTCGAACTCCTAATCTGCGTCGTAGAAGAGGGCCCATCGGAATGAATAACATAAAAGCAATGATGCCTACAAGAGTAGGAGCGAAAATCACGTTATTACCAAGCTGTAAAGAATGCTGGATAAGGCTTTGACTGGGGACTAAGGCGCTATTAATCATTAAACCTGGCCCAATGGCCAATACGGTTAAGATAGAAATTCTCCAGTGATTTTGTAAGTTCAAGTTTACATTCCTCCATATTAATTCACTATTAAGAAACTTAATTTATTTATAGTATACATTATTTTATCGTTAGATGTATAGTAAGACATCGAGTATTCCTTGACAACCAAACGGATTATAGCCTGCAAGTATCTTCACAATTCCTCATTTGGAATTCCTATGAGTAATTCTGATGCTATGAAGTTAGTTTATGTTTGGTGCGCCTACGAGACTGTCGGACTATGGAATTGATGACATGGTAATTGAACGGATGACGGAAAGTTCGATACTCGCCAATCAAATTGGTAGCTATGTTCCTCTTACAATAAAAGACGTAAGGTAGATTTTGAGAAATTCTTTATAATGTACTGAAAATGGGCTGTCTCAAAAAGAGACAGCCCATTTTTGCCTTAGCTAGTAGTTAGAGCCGCGTAACTTACTTGAGAAACGCGGTCTTATTCATCTGGATTTCTCAAAAAAGCTTAGAGACATAGCAGCCACCAATCCGCCAGCGACACCCAAAAAATGTCAGGAGTCAAGTGAGCAGTTATATTGTCCAATTTTTATGTTTTCTGTATCCAGTTGGACTCATATTGATTTTTTGTTTGAAATAATGGGAGAAATGAGAAGTATCGTAGAAGCCGAGATGGCTTGAGATTGTTTCAATGCTGTAAGAGGAGTTACTGAGAAGCGTGCAAGCTTTATTGATCCGCATTTGGTTTTATGGAGCCAATGCGGCCAAGCCGGGCGTAAATGGTCAAACGTCGATTTTGGAGCGGGTTACTGGGAACGGATCCTTGACGTCCATCCCCAATTCAAAGATGGAATCGTATATCGAACCTGCGACGACGATGGACGACAGCCAGTCATGGGAGAATGGACACCCCAAACATCAGTAAGTATACCTAATTATAGTTTTGTATACTAAAATACACCATAGAATGACGGCCAGACGGATCATGTTTGGGTAAAAGCACAACGAAATAAAAGGCAACAAGCTCGCAAAGAAGCGGGCTTGTTGCTTTTTTGGACATATCGGATTCGATCAGAGAGACTGTCCAATGACACAAATGTGCCTACATAACTTTGAATCCTACATTTCAATGTCGTCATGAATAGGTTACGACTTAAATGATCTAATCACTCGCGCTTTCGATTCGTCTTAGTTTCTCCGTATCCCGAGCTGCAGATGAACCGAAGAAGCGGGAGTACTCTCGATTAAATTGTGAAGGACTTTGATAGCCAACATGAAATGCGGCACTGGCTACTGAATAGCCCTCAAATGCAATGAGGTTTCTAGCCTCCAAAAGCCTCAATTGCTTTTGAAATTGAATAGGACTTAAACCGGTTGCCCTTTTAAACTGACGGTGAAAGGTATTTATAGCCATACCAGATTTTGATGCCATATCACGGATGTCTATTGGTCTCATGAAATTTTCGCGAAACCATTTTACAATCTGGGAAATCTTAGATAAATTACTTTCCTGCAGACCAAATTGCCTCAGATTCCATCCTTGTGGTCCCATCAGAACGCGATAAAGGATTTCACGTTCATAAGCTGGTGCAAGAGCTGGAATATCTTTGGGTGTTTTTGATAATCGCAATAAGCGCAGCCATGCCGCCATAAATTCATTGTCTATTTCACAAGCTGTGAAATGCTCGGAAGCAGTTGGAATTAGATTTTCAGGGAGATCTCTTAATAAACTCTGAAGAACATCCTGATTCAGCCTAAGACCAAGGGACATGTAAGGACGGCCATCACGATCTGAGTGTACACTCGCTGTTGCAGGAACATGTACCGGTAACACGTAATAAGATGGCCCTTTCAGGTCTGTGCAACGCTCCCCGATGGAAAGAATTTTTGTTCCTTGAACCGTAAAACCAATCATGGGCTCGTAGAGCGCTGCAAGTTGATGTGCGGGAATGTCTCCCTTAATCATACTTAGCCCTGGTACTCCGGTTTCAATTGGTCGAGTGCCTGCACTTTTCATTAGATCAATAATTTCATCATGGATTATATTCATACACTTATTTTATAACACGAATTCTTATTCCTCAACACCACTCTGAAGTGTTTTGGCACTTTTAGGCTCTCCTTGCGATGAAAATAAAGGATAATCCTGATTCACAGAAAAGGCCAATGGTGTTTTTAGGCAATAAGATGGCATGATTAGATCTATATTATTTCGGCAGATACGACTAAAATTGAATCTAGATCGAACACAAAAAAGGAGAGATCTTATGAAAATTGCAATTGTAACAGGTGGAAGTAATGGCATTGGAAAAGCGACGGCTCTTGGGCTTGGCAAGCGCGGAATTAGCGTCATTCTCACATACAATTCCTATAAGGACCGGGCGGAAGCTGTCGTTAAGGAAATTGAGGAGAATAGTGGAGTTCGGGCATTAGCACTGAAGTTGGATCTGACTCAACTATCATCATTCGAAGGTTTCGTTTTAGAAGTGAAAAAGAACCTTAAAGAAGTTTGGAACAGAACGACTTTTGATTACTTAGTTAATAATGGCGGAATTGGCGGGCCAATGATGTTCTCTGAAATGAGCGAAGAATATTTCGACAAGATTCTTAATACGAACTTCAAAGGACCGATTTTTTTAACACAACAGCTTGTCGGATTCATGGATGATGCTGGGGCCATCGTAAATACCACAAGTTCATCAAGGAACCAATCATTTCCAGGCTACTCCGCCTACGGATCGCTAAAAGCAGCGTTCTCAACTTGGACTCGCTACATCGCCAAAGAACTTGCCCCTCGCCAAATTCGGGTCAATGCCGTTTCTCCTGGTCCTACGCACAGCAATTTTGGCGATGGAGCATTCGATAAACATCCTGAATTCATTAAGCCGTTGGCTGAGCAATCTGTATTTGGTAGAATCGGCCAACCCGAAGATATTGCTAAGGTTATTGTGAACTTATTGTCTGATGATTTCGGCTGGGTTACAGCCCAGGACATTGAAGTGTCTGGCGGACATTTGCTTTAAGAATGCTATCCACTCGAGCAATGACGATCGGAAGAGATAAAAAGGGTGTCCCATCGTCATTTTCAAGACTTATGGGAACCCCGTTTAGATGGCAGAAAAGGGCAGCATTGCATAACAAAATGATCCATAAAATCGACGTAAATGGTAATACCAGACAATACGGAAGACCTAAAGAGTGTAAACGTGAAACTGGATAAAACAGCGCCGGAGATACAAATGAATCTGGATAAAAATGAGCTGTGGCCAGCTAATCATAAAATGGTAACCGTAACAGCAGGAACGTACAGATCAGTAGACACGATATCTGGCATTCAGTTAATTATTTTAGAATCCATCTCCTCCAACGAACTGGATGATGGTGTCGGAGATGGAAACACTTCGCAGGATGTTCAAAATGCGGACTTTGGTCTACCAGATCTTACGTTTGATTTGAGGGCTAAGCGATCCGGAAGCGGAGGTGGACGTGTATACACGATTACTTACATCGTTACGGATTATTCGGGTATCGTGAGAGAGATAGTATTGAAGGTAAACGTTCCGAAGAACCGTGAACAATGAAATCCTATTTTCATGGCTTTAATGAATCAGCCCTCTTTCCCTAAGTAAAGGGATTGAGGGCTTTTTTATTTGAATAATTTCTTGATCAAGCTGAAAATATCAAACGTTATTCGGTTATATTCCTTGTTGTAGGCGGCCAAAGTAGAAATTTAATTCGAATTGCTCACTTTGTTGTTCTGTACATTTAGCAGGATTTTATGTATGTAAATATTATAAATGTAAGAATGAGGTAAGTTTCGGATAAGTCCACGCCTTGTCTTTAAATAATGCATAGTTTAGAAGCAAAGATTAATTATATCACTATATGAGAGGAGGTACTGCTGCAGATCAGACTGGAATTTCTGCCGGGGGAAAAATGCACCCGGGCAGTTGGTTACTACTCATCGGCTTGTAACGAACGTTAATATAGGAGGGTTTAATTTTTATGGCCATTTTGTCAACTGGACCTATTGATAATGGTTCTTTCAACGGAGTTAGACCAACTCAACAAGTGACGATCAATATTGATAATCGGGATACTATTAATTCTTCGTCTTTGCTCATTCAAGGTTATGTTTTAAACGGTACAAGAACATTATATGTACTTGAATCTTTAGAAATCTTTCCAAATCAAGTGGTAACCAAAAATTACTTTGCTAATCTTGATAGCTTTGAATTCGTTTTTACTACAGGAGGCATTGCTGCAATACAGACCGAAATTTCCGTTTGGGGAAAGAGGGCCTCAGGTGAATTAGTTGCACCGCATCGGCTTGTTTCATCTGAACTCTTAGGAGCTATCACTGGAGCTACTGGTGCGACAGGGGCTACAGGCAGTACTGGCTCTGCGGGTGCAACAGGANTGCTACAGGCAGTACAGGAGCTGCGGGTGCAACAGGAGCTACAGGCAGTACTGGCTTTGCGGGTGAAACTGGAGCAACAGGTAGTACAGGAGCTGCGGGTGATACAGGAGCAACAGGCGATACTGGCGCTGCAGGTGCAACAGGT
>NZ_WTUZ01000005.1:0-79178 GCF_009882985.1 Paenibacillus silvestris | reverse complement strand
TGCTACAGGCAGTACAGGAGCTGCGGGTGCAACAGGAGCTACAGGCAGTACTGGCTTTGCGGGTGAAACTGGAGCAACAGGTAGTACAGGAGCTGCGGGTGATACAGGAGCAACAGGCGATACTGGCACTGCAGGTGCAACAGGTGCTACAGGCAGTACTGGCTCTGCGGGTGCAACAGGAGCTACGGGCGACGCAGGAGGTGCAACAGGAGCTACAGGAGCTACAGGAGTTACAGGTGCTACAGGAGTTACAGGAGTTACAGGAGCTACAGGAGTTACAGGAGTTACAGGAGCTACAGGAGCTACAGGAGCTACAGGAGTTACAGGTGTTACAGGAGCTACAGGCACTCTTGGACCAAATCCGTTTGAAGTATATGTTCAAGCAGGAGCTATTGGTGGTAATGGAACACAGGCTAGCCCGTTCGGAACAATCCAACAAGGTGTAACGGCTGTATCTCCAACTGGGACTGTTCATATACTAAGTGGCACTTACCTAATTTCATCACAAATTACAATTAATAAAAATGGAGTTACTTTAAAAGGGTATCCCAATACATTAATCTCATTACAAGCTGCCGTAATTGCTTTCCTTGTTACTGGAGATGGCATAAGCCTAGATGGACTAACGATTACGAGTAATGTTGCCTACGCAGTTGAGTTTATTCAGCTTGCAGGAACGAATCATAAGCTTGTCAATAATGTTATTTATGGACCTCCTCAAGCAGGTCCATCAACAGGATGGGTAGTCAACCGTGGTTTCTTAACGCAATCCAATGTCATGAATCTAATCGCTCAAAATAATATTTTGTATTCACTCCGCCAACCAGCTTATTTTAATCCGAATTCAACTGGTTATATTATCAATAACATAGTTTATAATACACGCGGATTTGTTGTTGATAGGGCAATCTTTATTATTTCGAATAATTCATGGGGAAGTCCGGAAAATGCCGTCGATATTGCATTGTTAGTCGGAACAATAACAGGTCCCCCTTACGACCCTGTGGCAGATCTGGCAGCTAATAATAGCGATGCTTCAATTCAAGATTCCCGGTAATGTGTCTCTTTATATTTATTTATTAGACATATTAATTCTCCATACAAGTAGTTGAATCTTATCTAAGTAATTCTGCCAATGCTCTTTTTGTTTAACAGGAATGTTTGTTAGACACGGACTGATGCCATTTGGAATAAGCAACAGCCTGGGGCAGCCCCAGGCTTAATTTTTTACTTTATTACATTGGTGCAATAGTTAAATACTTTAGACATAATTTCTCTTTCGCAATCGTTTTTTCATGAAAGAAGCAGTGACGTTTCCAGTCTTGAAGCCGTAGAGCTCCATCAATATCTCTAGCAATTGCATTATTAAATGCCATCTCAACCTGAATCCATGAGTTTAGAGTTTATTGATATTGATGATCTGCCTGACTACATAGCAAAAAGTCACACATCAAATACAAATATTTCGGATCTCACGCCGTTATAAAAACGTTAAGCGTTGGGGAGCTGCGATTGGTTTCGGAAATGCTGCGGAGATATCCCCTCAAACCTTTTAAATATCCTACTGAAATAAAAACTGTCTAGAATCCCCACTTCTTCCCCAATTTCCCCTATAGTCTTGTCAGAGCTTAGCAGCAAATGCTTGGCTCTTTGTACTTGTAACTGATGTACATATTGGACGATTGTGGTTCCGGAATACTTCTTGAATACTTGGCATAAATATTCATATTTTCGGTCCAAGTTCATTTCTAAACTTCCTCTATTTACATCTTTATCAAAGAAATTATTCAGATGGTTGACTAGTTTTCGATAAGTAATATAGGAAACGGGGAAAGTGGTGTCATGGTGGCTTTGCTCTAGGAAGTCATTCGCGATCGAACGTAGGATTTCCCCAAGCAATAAAGTTTGGTGAAAACGGAAATATCCTTTTGGCGCATTCGATTCGCTAACAAGTTTTTCAAATAGCTCAAGTAATTGAAACCTGCGCCTGGATAAATGGAGCTTAGGAATAACAAGAAGATCCTCATGACTGTTAGCAGTTGTACGCAACTCCGTTTTCTCCATATGGACAATATTAAGGTCAGGTACTGTAGTATTGTTAAATAGGCTGATTTCAGGATTAGAAGAGAATTGAGTCCAAAAAAACAAACCCTGTCTCTCTCCTCGATCCCATCCGGTATGTCTTTCCCAAGGCAGCAGAAGAAGGGATTCTCCTGATTGCAATGTATACCGCTGATTACCTGCCTCAATTCTAATGGGTCCTTCAACGGCTACAATGAGCTGGTAAAATGGATTTTCATGACTTCTTTGGAAGGATGCTGCATTCGCATCGAATAAATCAGCCCACTTCACATCTAATGCTGAGAGCCTTGATAACGAATAATAGATGTCAATCGGCTCTTTTTTTCTCTGCGACATATCAATATCCTCCATGGTATCGGATTTCACACGATATTATAATTACGTTGAATTCCTATCAAGCAGTTTACCGTCATTATAACAAATTGGGGGAGGCAAACCTATGAGTATCAGAATCTTAAACGAAAGTGAATATTATAGAACAGTTTACGGAGGTTGGCTTGGTAAAAATATTGGAGGCACATTAGGTGCTCCAGTAGAAGGGAAAAAGGAGTTATTGCATTTAGATTACTATCCTGTGCTTCCAGATGGTCCGCTTGAAAATGATGATTTGGATTTACAACTAGTATGGCTACATGCTCTAGAGCAATACGGACCGAAGCTAACCTCCAAGGAATTGGGTCAAGAATGGGTAGAACACATTTTCTTCCCGTTCGATGAATATGGGTATGCACTAGCAAATTTGAGAAGAGGACTCGAACCACCTATTGCTGGAGCATTCAACAATCCATTTATCGATTGTATGGGGGCACCTATTCGTTCTGAAATCTGGGCGATGGTCTCACCAGGTGCTCCTCACATTGCTGCTCATTTCGCCTATCAGGATGCTATTGTTGATCATGCGGGAGGAGAAGGTGTCTACGGTGAAATGTTTTTCGCTGCAATCGAAAGTGCAATATTCATGGAGAAAGACAGAGACAAGCTGATTGCGATCGGGATGTCCTATATCCCTCCGTCTTGCCGAACTGCGAAAGCTTTGGTCGATCTACTAAGATGGCATCATGAGGGAAAAAACTGGTTGGAAGCACGCGAACTGATCTTAGAACATCATGGTCACGATAACTTCACCGATGCACCTCAGAACATCGCATTTACGATCTTGGGTTGGTTATATGGCAACAACTTCGAAGATGCAATTCTAAAAGCAGTTAACTGTGGATACGATACGGATTGTACGGCAGCTACACTTGGTGCAATACTCGGTATGATCGTCGGACCGGAAGGATTACCTGAGAAATGGGTGAAGCCAGTAGGTGATCGCGTTGTTATAAGCCCACCTATCAAAGGATTTCCGGCTCCAAGTAATCTGGACGAGCTGACGAAACGAACAATTCGTATAGGTAAGCAGGTTTTGGCTATCTGGGATACAGAGATAGTAGTTCATCCGGGATTACCTACTGATTACGGAGTCAAGACATTAGAATTGAAAGAGCCCCTTAACGAGTTATGGAACAGTAATGTGTTGGTAGATCGTAGGTTGCTACCGAACAATACCATTGAAGCACTTAGCCTTGTCTTAGAAGTGGATTATGGTAAGAATGGACCTTCCATAGCACGGAATCAGCGTAAGCAACTTACACTAACGATCACCAACCGTTCAACAGAAGAGTGGCAAGGAAACTTGGCTATAGAATTACCTAGAGGCTGGGAAGGTACGAAAGAACAATTTTTTAGAATCCAAGCAGGGAATTCCTCCAGTTTTATTTTTGACGTCTGTTCCATTAGCATGGCCACTTCAACATATGAATTGGCAGCAGTGGTCACGAGAATACATGACAATTCGATCTGGTCTCAGTGGAAGGAACCGATTCGGCTCGTTTCTGCTTCTGAATGGACAATATGGGGCCCAGATGACGAAAAAGGTGTCCATACGGTATTTCAAGGAAATCGAATCGAATGGGAAATCGCCTTGAATACAGAGCTTAACGGCGTATATCGTGCTCAGACTTTGCTGTGTAATCCATCAGAGCGTAAAGTAAAGCTCATCGTTGCCTCCAATGGACTCGTTTCTGCAAAGCTTAACGGTAACACCATCATTAATTGTAATGAGATAGAGGAATTCATGCCGGCATTTCACAGAGCGCCAGAGAGTCAGTGGGTAGAAATGGCCTTACCTGCAGGAAACCATGAGCTTGAAATTGTTGCCCACAGAAAGAACGCACCTTTAACGGTATACGTATTGCCAGTTGCACTCAATAAAACAGAGCAGCCAGGACCGTGCTATTATTATACGGACATATTGCTAGGCAACTAAACTAAACTAAACTAACATCATATTCATGATAGTTAACTTCATGGTCTGCCTCGCAAGTCTGATAAAGACTTGCTGGGCAGTCTATTCGTATTTACGGAATGCCCATACTATTCCGCTTGGAGGATAATCGATGAAACGAACTTTCTTTTACAAATTAAGTTGTTGGAAAGTGAACAATTCCCTGTTGTCGCACTTATAGATGATTGTCTGTGCTTCGGAATAAAGCGTTTCTATGAGCCATAGGTCATCAACGAGACTGAATATGTCATGGTAGTGTAATTGGAAATCGATATGCTTCCACGTATACTGACATTAGTTTCAGACAACTTCGTCACAAGGAGGGAAATATGGACATTATGAACCGAATATGCAGGCGCCTTTTCGCTCGTGCAGCGATTCTTGTACTCACTATTGCAATCGCTTTCAGTTCATTTGCCACAGGTGCGGCCGCCGAGGAAACAGGTCCGGCAGATGCGATGATTGGCAAATATGTAACACTCGGGGGTTATTTGAATGAGCCTGTGAAATACCGGATTATTCATGCTGAGGATGTGAATGGCGATGGTAGCAAGGAATTGCTGTTGTTGGCCGATCGTATTCTTTCGCTCAAGCCGTTCGATGCATCCGGTGACGATCCGGGTGGACGAGGCGGTACGCCGCGCAAGGGAAATGGCTCTAATCTATGGAGTGAAAGCAATATGCGAGACTGGTTGAATAGTGATCAGCCACAGGTTCAGTGGAGTGCGTTATCGCCCGAGTCAATCCGGGTATGGAATGGCTACAATGCTTATGCTGACGAAGGGGGTTTCCTGTCTCAGGGAAATATGACAGAGGAGGAACGTTCCTTCATCGTACCGGTTACCCATCGGCACATGCTAGCTGCAGTGGATGATAGCTTGAAGAGCGGTGGGACAGGGGATCATCAATTTCTGGACGCTTCCGTAACCACGGCGCTAGCTAATTATGATACGGCGCGTTACGGACTTACTACAGACAGTGTCTTTCTGCTTTCATTGAAGGAACTGAAGGAGTATGTCGTAGACCGCTTCCCTGAGGAGCTGACTGGATATGTGACTGACCAAGCTTTAAAACAATCGAATTCAATCTATGATCCTGCTAATTCTGGGGTAGCGGCTCCTTATTGGACCCGTGATGCAGTATCGCAGAACTCGTATGCGGTTAGATATGTAGCTGCTGATCTGAAGGTTCCGCTCAATGGCAATGCGATAACGGGTACTCGTGGAGTAAGACCGGCGATGTATCTGAAATCCAGCTTGCAATTCACTGGTGAAGGCACGAAGCAATCGCCCTTATCTGTGACGAGGGAAGCAGACCCGGTAGATGCGATGATTGGCAAATATGTATCGTTCGGGAGTTATTTGAATGAGCCTGTGAAGTACCAGGTCATTCATGCTGAGGATGTAAATGGTGATGGCAATAAGGAATTGCTTTTGTTTGCCGACCGTATTCTTTCGCTTAAGCCGTTCGATGCATCCGGTGACGATCCAGGAGGACGAGGCGGTACGTCGCGTGTGGGAAATGGCTCTAATCTATGGAGTGAAAGCAATGTGCGAGACTGGCTGAACAGTCATCAGCAACAGGTTCAGTGGAATGCGCTATCACCCAGAACATTCCGCGTATGGAGTGGCTACAATGCTTATGCTGGCGAACAAGGTTTCCTCTCACAGGGAAATATGACGGCAGCGGAACGCTCTGTGATCATACCCGTTACCCATCGGCACATGCTGGCTGCGGTAGATGATAGTTTGAAGAGCGGTGGGGCAGGGGACCATCAGTTTCTGGACGCCTCCGTATCCACGGCACTAGCTAACTATGATACGGCGCGTTATGGACTTACTACGGACAGCGTCTTTCTACTTTCCTTGAAGGAACTGAAGGAATATGTCGTAGACCGTTTCCCTGAGAAGTTAACCGGATATGCGACTGACAAAGCTTTGGGACAGTCGAATTCAATCTATGACCCGGCTAATTCGGGAACAGCGGTTCCTTATTGGACACGTGATGCGGTATCGCAGAACTCGAATGCGGTTAGATATGTAGCTGCTGATCTGAAAGTTCCGCTCAATGGCAATGCGATAACCGGAACTCGTGGAGTAAGACCGGCGATGTATCTGAAATCCGATTTGCAATTCATCGGTGATGGCACCGAGCAATCGCCGTTCTATGTGTCAGGTTTGCCGGAAATACCGGAAGAGCCTGGATCAGGCACGAATCCTTCGGAACCGTTTCCGGCGCATCATGGTGAACAAGGTATTCATGTTATTGTTCGCAACAGTGATTTGACTAACGGGATGGCCGAGCAAGCTATCGCTTCCGAGCATGTGGATGGGATTACTTATTACTCCGGCCTGTCTGTATTGGAACCGATGGATGGTGTCTACAATTGGGATTACATCGATGAAATGATCTATCTGAGCAGGAAGTATGGCAAACCGCTTAAGATTGCTATTTTACCTGGAAGATGGGTTCCAGATTGGGTATACACCAAAGGAGCAGTCAAGTTCAACTGGAATCTGGTCACGGATCTGGTTGATCCCGGGAGCTATGATGCTTCAGCTCCTGTTCCATGGGATCCCGTGTATTTGTCCATTATGGAGGATATGATTAAGGCGCTGTCAGCTCGCTATGCCGATGAGGCGGCGATTGGAGCGGTGCAAGTAACTGGACCTTCCTTAAGCAACGGTCTGGAAACCAATCTGGTGTTAAACGATCATGATGTAGCTAGAATCGGCTATACGCCGGATAAGCTAATTGGCGCGTGGAAGCGCATGATTGATGCTTATGATCAAGCATTTCCGAATAAATCGATTGCACTATTACTGAATAATTATATTACCCAGCAGCGAAATAACGAAATTCCGAGAGAGCTGAGGGACTATGCGTTCGATAAGCTCGGACCCCGTCTAAATTCTCAGATTGCCTATATTACCTACGAGGATTGGTTCGTGCGAGGCAATGAAGGCATTGAAATTTGGGCGGAGGCGTCCGACCGGATGAAGCTGCAGGGACAGCTGATTGACGTATATTCGGCCAAGAAGGCGAATCCGGACTATCTCTACGAAGCGATTCGCAAAGCGGCGAGCATGGGAAGCGATATGATCGAGGTGTTCGCTCAGGATTTGGTGACGCCAGTCTACGCAGCTAAGGCTGCGGAAGCGAGAGAACTTCTAGTCAACAAACGGCCAAGCGGAGTTGTCATCCAACCTTCCTCGCAGACGCTGACTGTCGGAGAATCAACCCAGTGGTTGGCAAAGCTTATCGATCAGAATGGCTATCCGATCTCCGCTGCTCCTTTGCAATGGAACAGCGGAGATGAGGCTGTGGCAACGGTCGATGTCAAGGGAGGGATTAAGGCAATAAACGAAGGCAGCACGGTCATCCGTGCCGTGTATGCAGGTACGCTTGAGGCTTCTGCAGAGCTTCGAGTTTATGCACAGCCACGGCTTCGGTTCAATAAGACGCGCTACAGTCTGACGGAAGGAGATAGACTGCAAACAGTTGTAGAACTCGTTTACCAAGGTGCGAATATCGATGTTACAGCAGGAGCGGACATTCAGATTGAAAATCCTCGTGTCGCAGTCACAACACCCAATGGAATGATTAGTGCTTATTCTGAAGGAACTACGGTCATTTCGGCGACATACAAGTCATGGACAGCGAACGCAGAGTTAAACGTATCTGCAAATCGCAGCGGTGGAGATTGGAGTGAATCCGTTGATGGAGGCAGCCAATCAGGAGGGGGATCTGGACTGGTTGGAGCGGGGCAACCTGAAGTCAAGGCGGGTAATTCGGCCGACAAAGGTGTGGCTCTTACACTCAACGATGGCAGCATAGTGACGATTACAGAGCAGCAGATTGCAAGTGGAAAAATCCAAATTAAAGCGGGCAAAGCTAGGGGTTCTACCTATTCTTTAGACATAACAAGCGCACAACTCACAGAACTGGCGACTAGGAACGCAGATTTGGAACTCGAATTCGTCACTCCGTTCGGCTCTTACAAGCTTCCACTGCAAGCAGTTCGTAGCGGCAAGATCGGAGAGTTGCTACAGCAGCGTCTGGAAAATCTTACTTTGACACTGTCGATCACGAAAGCAGATGCGGTTACTGTGGCTGCTTTACGCAACGGGGCTATTGCTATCGGAGCAACACTGATCGGTGAGCCACTTCATTATGAATTGAAAGCGCAGAGCGAAGATGGTAAGCAACTGGTTGTCGCATCCTTCGAGCGATATGTGAGCCGTTCGATGTATGTTGACGGTCAGTTGGATCCGAAAACCACGGTTGGTGTTTATTACGATCCGGTAACTGGCAGTTATACGCCGGTTCCTACGATTGTCACCTCTTCGGGTGAGAAGACCACGATTGAGCTGAAACGTCGTGGTAACAGTATCTATGCGTTGCTGCAGGTAAAGCCCTTTTTTGCTGATCTGGCACACCACTGGTCTCGTGAGGATGTTGAATCTTTGGCAGCCAAATTAATCGTGAAAGGCAAGTCAGAGCTAGCCTTTGATCCTGATGGACTTGTCACAAGGGCGGAATGGGCGGCTATGTTAACTAGAGCACTTGCGTTGGAAAACGAAGGGTCGTTGCAAGAGCGGCCGTTTGTGGATGCGGAGGAAAACTGGTTCACAGAAGCAGTTACTGCTGTTCATGCAGCCGGACTGATGAATGGGTATGAGGATGGAACGTTCCGGCCTCTGGCGAACATAACTCGGGAGGAAATAGCCGTTGTGCTCGAACGAGTAAGTTCTTATACAGGTAAAAGATTAGCTTTGCCGACCGATACAAGAATGGTTCTTGGCAAGTTTAGCGATGAAGGGCAAGTTGGGAGTTGGGCTCAAGCCGCATTGGCAAGTGTAGTTGCCGCCAAAATTATGCAGGGAGATGAGCAGGGCAGGCTTGCTCCGAATGCTAGTACGACAAGAGCTGAGACAGCGGTGCTGCTAAAGCGAATGCTTGTGTTTAGCGGATTTATGAATCCCTAATCGGCTACAAAGCTACCGGGAATTGTGTGCGAAGTAGTTGGGAAACGCGTGCAAAGGGTGCCAAGCTGACGACTGTGATTAAGGGGTCGGCTTGGCGCCACATTCTAATCTGAAGGAGGTTTAATAATGAAAATGAAACAGGGCAGGAAGGAAAAGAGATACAAGAGTTTGTTTCAAAGAATAGTGAGCTTCACTACTTTGGTTGCTGGCTTTACGCTGCTGTGTGGACTAGGTGCTATCCTGTTGTCAACGCCTGCCGTTGCTGCAAACAGTCCTTTACTAGGTGTCATTCGTTGGGACTGCTTCAGCAACAGCACCTGCGCCGATCTTAACTCGTTAGGTCCGCAACAGTATCACGATCGTGTGCCTTATTTTCTTAGCATGGATTCTTCGACTCAGGTTAGCGGAAATGAAAATAGCCAATCGACGATCGATCAGCAAATTCAATATGCGCATAATGCGGGCATTGATTACTGGGCGTTCGTCAGTGGACCGGATACAAGCCCTAATGTTGCGGAAGCATATGCGCTGCATAAATATTTGACCAGCGACTATAAGGAGGATCTGGATTTCTCCGTAATTATCCATAGATACAATGCTCAACAAACTTGGTCGCAGCGGGTGGATCAGATGGTGGAATGGTTCAAGGAGCCGACTTATGTGAAAGTGCTTGGCGACCGCCCTCTGGTTTATATTTTCAATGTAGCGGATATGGAGACCTATTACGGATCTGGGACACCAACCCAAACGAATATCGATCTGCTGCGCCAAAAGACTGTGGATGCCGGTCTGGGTGACCCTTATATTGTTGCGATGCATTGGCAATTGAACACTGCGGTGTCGCAGTTGAATAAGTACGGCTTGGATGCAATTGGACGCTACGGTTATTCAGGTCTTAACGGAAGTCAGGACATGAATAATCCATCGCCGTTCTCAGCGCTTGCTCAAGCTCAGGCAGATTCTTGGGACGATTATGCTAATTCGGGCAAGCCTTTTGTCCCGGATATCTCGACAGGCTGGGATAAATCACCTCGCACGACAACTCCTCCACCTTGGGGTGGTGGCGGAGGACCCTACTATGAACAGCCGACACCAAGCGAGATCGCTGGGCACTTTAAGGCGGGGATGGATTACGCCCGCAATCATACGACGGCTGTAGAAGCTAATACCGTATTGGCTTTTGCATGGAATGAGGTTTGCGAAGGTGGCTGGCTTGTCCCTACGCATGCTCAAGGCACCGAGCGTCTTGATGCCATTAAGGCGATGCTGAACGGTGTTGGCGTCAATGCGCTTCGCAATCCAGGGTTCGAGGCGGACATGGTTGGGTCACAGTCAGCCAAGAGTTGGAGCACTTGGGAAGGCTCCTCCGGTACACATGCCAATGCGGATTACACAGAGCCTGGAGGAAACAGCTGGAGCTGGCGTCTGACGCATAACAAATCGGCTGCTTATGAAGTGGCAACACACCAGACGGTTACAGGGCTGACCAATGGCTTGTATACCTTGTCGGCCTGGGTGCAATCGAGCGGAGGGCAGACGACCGCCCAGATGTCGGTAAAGGACTACGGAGCTGCTGAACGTATTCGTACTATTACCGCAAGCTCCACGTGGCAGCAGATCCAGCTACAGCATGTTCCCGTCTCGAACGGACAGGCGAAGATTGTGTTCTACTCCAATGCCGGAGCCAATCAGTGGATTCGAGTAGATGATGTTAGCTTCTTTAAGGAAACGTATTAAACGTGTTTAAAGAATGAAAAAAAAGACCGCCAGGAGACATTCCGGACGGTCCTTTGCGCGCTTCAACTGACTTGTTAGCCTGTAAGCTCATTCATACCTCGTGTATGTGGGGCCATTTCAGCTCTATGCCCTCTTGTGTTAGCAAGCGTTGGAATTCCTCGAGTTGATCTTTGTTGCTCCAGACTTCCACTGGCTGAACGTCACGGGTCATACAGTATGCAGATAAGTATCCCGCTGCTTCACCGATATTCCATTCCACAGGATGTAGACGGTAGGAGCCGTTGGTGATGTGAGTGACGCCGATATTTTTGCAGGCGGGCAGTAAATTCTTCATACGGATCGGAATAAGGCTACCTAGAGGGATCTGGAAAGGATAGGAAGCAATGTCGATATAGTTGCGGTTGCCTGTGCTCGGGTGAAGATCCAGCCGATAGCAACCGATGCCAACGGAATCGACGAATGTCGCTGCACTGTTGAAGCCTGCCGATTGCCTCGCCTCTACGCCAATATGCTGCTCCAGTACAGTAAATTGGGCGCGAATTCTACGCGACTCACGGATATAAGGAGCCATGGCCAAGCCGTCATTAGTTCCTGTTACATCTCTACGCAATCGAAGTCCTGGGAAGCCCATTTTGCCGTCTGCGCGCGGGGCTTCGGTCTGCATCCAATAGAGCAATGAGAGGCTGAGCTGCTTGGCTCCTTCTAGATGACGTAGACGTTCTTCCTCGCTTACCTCGAATATGGGACCTAGCCAATAGTCATTCTGTGGCCAATTGACGAGCGTAATGTCACTGGCGAGGAAGCCAGGAGTAAAGTTGTTGCGGTCCAGAATTCGCCTATACAGCCAACGATTGTCCGGACCCTCCGAAGGAAACAAATGATATACGGTCGGTTCATGCGTTATGTAATGGGGCACAGTCCAACTGAGCTGCTTGTTCGGCCAGAAATCTGCCTTGTAGTTGTTCCAAAAAGCAAACTGCTCAGGCTTGTCGATTGTATGATCTTCCCCTTCCAGATAGTCGACCGCAAAGCAATGCGTAATCGCCTGCATATCCAGAGGATTGGCGGCTCCCGCCAATGCGTGCGGCTCGTCGGTCTCGCTTCTGGACTCCGAGCCGGTCACATACTCCGTACCTGTCATTGGAAGCAGCTCTCCGCATTCCGTAGCGTCAATGAAATAAGTTGCATGAAGCACAGTCATATCTCCTGACAGTGAATGTACGACCGTTACTGTTGTTACACGGTCTCCGTCCGTCTCAGCTCCGATGGCCCGGCGCTGAGTAAGAAGCGTCAACCGCCCACTGTGTATATATGGGGACAGCATACGTTCCAGTACCGACAAAGCTGCTCGCGGTTCATGGCACAACTTGCTCACGTACCCGTTGCCGGGGTTGAACACTGGATTCAATCGCGCACGTTCAGTGAGCGGGAACCCGTCCTTGTAGAAAGCGCGGATCTGATCGCGAAACTGCCGATAGCTACGCGTGCAGCCGAACTGCTCGATCCATGGATGTTCATCGGGAGGTACAGCTTGGCTAGTTAGTTGTCCACCGATCCACATGGTCTCCTCAGTCATAACAACCTTGTATCCCATCTTGCAGGCGGCCAGCGCAGCGGCACATCCACCCGTTCCTCCACCGACTATAACGAGGTCTGTTTGAATCTCCTTCATCTATACACGCACCCTTTCGTTGTAAACTCCTATACAGAATAACGGAAGTCAACTCTATTGGACATATCGGTTCATGACATACTGGCGTCTCCTAATGACTTTCCGTCAGGATGGACAAATCGATCACGATGTCATGAGCGGTGCAGGTGATGTCATTCTGCTTGGATAGAATCCTTATATCAAATGGCCTAGAATGAAATTAAGCCCAGGAAACTAGCTGACGGTGCTGAAATGCAAGCTTAGGCAGTGCTAGAAGGAGAGGAGGAGGGGCGTTATGCATGCTGCAAGTAAACCTGTAAGCAATGATTATGCCATCCCACCTATAATGAAAGTGAAGCGTAATCGTAACAAATACGGGCATCTGAAGGACTACTGGGATCTGTACCTGATCATGGTGCCGGGAATTGTTTATTTTCTCGTATTCAAGTATGCACCGATGTGGGGAATCGCGATAGCGTTTCAAGATTACAGTCCGTTTCAAGGGATGCGGGGCAGTGAATGGGTCGGGTGGATGCATTTTCGCGAAATGTTTACGGACCGCGAGTTTTATCAGGTATTCCGCAACACGCTGTTAATTAGCCTTTACAAGTTGATCTGGGGCTTCCCGGGACCCATTATTTTGGCGCTCATGCTTAATGAGGTGCGGCATCTTATGTTCAAGCGCACAGTTCAGACGCTCGCCTATTTGCCCCATTTTTTGTCGTGGGTCATTATTGGGGGTATTCTCATCAATGTGTTGTCTCCAGTTACTGGTGTGGTTAACGCCATGCTTGGCTGGTTTAGCATTGAGCCGATCTTCTTCTTGGCTGATGCAGACTGGTTCCGGACCGTGATTGTTGCAAGCGATATTTGGAAAGAAGTTGGTTGGGGAGCCATTATTTATTTAGCGGCGATAGTTTCTATAGATCCTCAATTGTACGAAGCCGCCGTTATCGACGGAGCGGGCAAGTGGCAGCAGATCAGGTATATAACTCTGCCGTCGTTGCTAGGTACGATCATTATTCTGTTCATCCTCCGTTTGGGTCACGTGCTAGATGTAGGCTTCGAGCAAATATTTGTGCTGTACAATTCGATGGTCTACGAGGTTGGAGATGTTATCGAAACGTATGTGTATCGGGTAGGTATCAGCCAATCCGAATTCAGTTTCTCAACGGCTGTTGGCTTGTTCAAGTCGGTTATTGGCCTTGCACTGGTCATTTTTTTCAACCGTATGGCTAAAAAGGCGGGTCATGAAGGTGTCTTTTAATAGATAGTTTCTGGGAAAGGGGGAACTACAAATGAGATTTAGTCGACAAGAAAAAATCGGACATCTATGGAATCATGCATTGCTCGGAGCATTCAGTCTTCTGGCGCTGGCGCCGTTCGTGCACATTTTGGCGCAATCGTTCAGCAGCTACCGGGCAGTCATGAGTGGAGAGGTGTCGTTCTTGCCAGTGGAATTTACATGGGAGGCTTACGGCAAAGTATTCGAGGACAATGCTTTCCAGCAAGCGTTCCTAGTTAGCACCTTGCGTACCGTACTGGGAACGTGTCTGAATGTGTTGCTTACGGTTCTGCTCGCTTATCCGCTCGCCAAGTCTTATATTAAAGGCAGACATTTTATTCTCTTTTTGATTGTATTTACAATGATGTTCAACGGTGGGATGATACCGACCTATCTAATCGTGAAAGAGCTGGGACTTTACAATTCATTTTGGGCCTTCCTGCTCCCGGGAGCGATCAGCGCTTTTAATGTGATTATTATGAGAAATTTTTTCCAGAGCGTCCCTACTGAGTTGGAGGAATCAGCTCGTATCGACGGGTGCTCGAACCAGGGTATTCTGTATCGCATAGTGGTGCCCCTGTCGCTGCCAGCGATTGCTACGATCGCACTCTTTCATGCCGTTGCACATTGGAACTCATTTTTCGATGCAGTGCTTTATGTCGCCGACTCTAAACTCAACCCGTTGCAAGTATATCTGCGCAATCTGATTCAGGCGAATGTAACGACTATTAATGTAACCGACAATTTGGAGAAGCAGTTGCTTGCCGTCGAATCCCTGAAGGCAGCGGCACTTATCGCAAGCACTGTTCCGATCCTGATCGTCTATCCGTTTCTGCAAAAGTATTTTGTGAAAGGCATTTTGATCGGCTCCGTAAAGGGATGACCATGCTGATTCTAAGTGCGGTACTGAAATAATTTACTTCAATACGACAATTGTTCCTCTCCGTCTATTCCATTACAATAAAGGGGTTAGTTCAATGAAAAAAAAGTCAAATCTGACGATAAGCATTGCATCTTTATCTGCACTTGTCTTACTCGGAAGCGGCTGCTCCCAAGGAGAATCCGCTCCGCAAGCATCCAACCCGGCAGCGCCGGCCGTGAATAAGTCACTGACATTGGTGCTCGATAATGCTGGACGCAAGTATCCCGATGGCATGAATGAGAACACGAATCCTTATCTGGATTATATCCGTCAGCAATCCAATCTGAACATTACGGTTATCACGCCGCCGCCTGACGGTTACCAGGACAAGATCAATATTATGATGACCTCAGGAGAAAGTTATGACTTAATCCGTTCCACGGACAGCGCTTGGGTGTCGAAGCTGGTAAAACAGAAAGCGCTCACACCACTGAATGAGTTAATTGATCAATATGGACCTAATCTAAAGAAGGCATACCCTGAGGAAGTGTGGAAGCAGGTTACATTCGAAGATGGTAAAATATATGCGATACCGGGAGTGACCACCAAGAAAGCCGATGAGCTAATGTATGTCCGCAAAGACTGGCTCGCTAAGCTTGGTCTTAATCCGCCAAAGACGCTGGACGAATATACGGAGGTTATGCGTGCTCTGGCAACAAAAGACCCCGACGGCAACGGAAAGAACGATACGCTCGGTCTGATTATTGGCGAGAAGCTCGCCAGAACCGGTCCTATATTTGGTGCTTTCGGCGTTCCGCTCGGGCAGAACAACTGGGTGGAACGGAATGGTCAGCTTGTGCATTCCTATATTTTGCCGGAGACGAAGGAGGCGCTTCGTTATCTCGCCGGGCTATACAAGGATAAGCTGATTGACTCGGAGTGGGCGCTGAACAAGCCGAAAAATGTGGACGAAAAGGTAGCAGGCGGGAAGGTTGGCCTGTTCTCCGCACAGTGGCACGAAACGCGCGGATCAATTTTGACGAACAAGAAGAACGATCCGAAGGCGGATTGGGTGGCACTGGATTATCCAGTAGGCAAGGATGGCAAATCAGGTATCGCTGCCATTAATCTGGTAGGCTCCTATGCCGTCATTCCGGCTACAAGTAAAAATGCTTCCGAAGTAATCAAGATGATGGATGTGATCAACAGCAGGCAAGGACACGAAACATTAAAACTTGGTCTGCCTGAACATCAGATCTGGGAGCGCAAGGATGGCAAGCTGACGATGAATTTCGAAGAACATAACAAACATATTTATCGCAACACATTGTCCGAAATCGCCAATCCATGGGATGATGAGCTAGAGCGGGAGCGACTCGACGCGTTAGGACTGGAATTCAAAATGAATGACAACATCAACCTAATCAATAGTCATGTTATTCCGAATCAATATAATGGAGCTCCAACGGAAATTCTGGGTAAGTACAGTTCGCAATTGAAGAAGATGATGGAGGAATCATTCACCAAAATCATTATGGGAACAAACCCGATCGATGATTTTGACGTATTCGTAAAGGAATGGAAAAAAGAAGGCGGAGACGAGATGACGCGCGAAGTAAATGAATGGTACAGCAAGAATCGAAAATAAAATAGAAGTGAAGTCAAGTCAAGGTGCTCTCTAGCAGAGCATCTTTCTTTGCTTGAAAGGCTTGGAGGTAACAGTAATGTGGAGAAACTGGAAGCGTCTGTATGCAGAATCGGTGCATATTCGAATAACAAGCTATTTTTTGCTTATTTTGTTGCCTCTTGTCGCGATGAATTTGTATGCTCAGAACAAATCGCAGCTCATTCTGAAGGAGCAGGCGATGGAGCGAACGAAGGGCGTCATGCAGTCCGCTATGCAGTTCATCGATACGACACTTATGAATGTTGAGGAGCTATCCGATCTTGTCGTGACGGACAGTACGCTTAACCGTCACTTGGATGCAGCAGACGGTGAACTGATGCCGATGGATATTCTCAACTTTCAGGCGGCGGCGACCGAATTGATCCATTTTCGCACGATGAATCGCACACTGTCGCAGACGATGATTTTTCATACCCCTTCTTCCATATTGCTTTCCGATTCAGGTTATTCCCGGCTGAACGATAGGCAGAATGAGGATTGGGTCCGCGAGACAGTCCGTTCCAATGGCAGTCCCTGGTACTACATTCCTGTAGAGAACCAGTTTACGTCTCTGGGGAATAAAGACTTGATTCAAAATACTGAGGTCATTACCTTAATGCGTCTAATGACCCAGTCGGAGCATTTGCGTGAGCCCTCAATCTTCATGGCTTCCATACGCAAGGAATACTTATACGGACTTATCGGTCGGCTGGCTGATCCTGGTCAGGGCACGATCTATTTATTTACACCGGATGGCCGATTGGCGGTAGGCACCCCCGGCAGCACTCCGCCTTCTGATTGGGATTTACAGGGAGGCGATTTCGGTACGATTCGGGAGGGGGAGCAATCACTGATGATGGTAAAGGTCGTTTCAACTAGCTCCGGCTGGTCGCTCTTGATGCTGCAACCGCAGAATTCTATATTCGAAAAGTCCAATCAGTTGCGTAATCAGACTTATGTCATTACAGCTATTAGTCTTGCTATCGCTGTAATAGTAGCCTGGTTCCTGTATAGGGGGATTTCGTTTCCACTAAGGAAGTTAATCCGAGGCATGAAGGAGATACGGCTTGGGCGTCTGGATGTTCGCATCGAGCACAAGAGGTCAGATGAGTTCGGATATATGATGGGTACATTCAATGAAATGATGGATCAGCAGCGTTTTTTGATTCGTGACATCTACGACAAGGAGCTGCGTATCATTCAAACTGAGCTGAAGCTGCTGCAATCACAGATTAATCCTCATTTTCTGTACAATACACTTGATTCTATCTATTCATCAGCGATTCTGGTGGGCGCTGACCAGATAGGAGAGATGGTTCTTAATTTGTCGAAGTTTTTCCGCATTAGCATTGGCAAAGGCAAGGAAGTGTTTACGATGGAGGAGACGGTCGTTCATTTGGGATATTACATTAACGTTCAGCAACTTCGCTTTAAGGGCCGACTGCAGGTAGACATCCGGGTAGACAATGCCGTACGGTCCTGCATGCTTTTGAAGTTGATTCTTCAGCCGCTTGTGGAGAATGCCATCGTACATGGCTTAGAGCAGAAGTCAGGGAAGGGACAGTTGAACATTGAGGCATACCCCGAGCAGGAGCGCCTGCATATTCGCATTACCGATAATGGAAGCGGGATTACACCTGAGCGTTTGCTCTTTATTCAAAAAGAGCTAGGCGCTATCGAGAGTACTGATATAAAGATGCTACGGCATGATGTGAAGGAGCTATTCGGCCTGCGTAACGTCAAGACCCGATTGATTCTCTATTACGGTGATCAGGCAGAATTGCATATAGACAGTGTGGAACAGCAGGGTACTGTCGTGTTGGTCACGATTCCGCTATCTTCTTGTGCGGATCCAATTGGGGGGAAATGACATGAATCTGATGATCATAGAAGATGAAGTTGATATTCGGCAAAGGCTCGTGCAAACGATACCTTGGGAGGAGCATGGTATTCACGTGGCTGCCGAGGTAGGAGATGGACTCGATGCGTGGCGAATGGTGGAGCGGGTTAAACCGGATCTGCTGCTGTTGGATATTCGATTACCGGGCATTAACGGCTTAGATCTGGCTGCCAAAATCAGAGAAACCGATAAGGATTTGAAAATTATCATTCTGAGTGGCCATGATGATTTTGAATATGCGAGAGCCTCAATCGATATCGGTGTCAGCCATTTTCTACTCAAGCCTGCTGGCAACGATGAAGTATTGAAGGCAGTGCTGAACGCTGCAGGACAACTCCAATGCGAGCGGTCGGATCGTCATGAGCGGTATCTACTAGAAACGAACTGGGAGCAATATTTGCCCAAGCTCAAGGCGAACTTCTATGAGAGCTGGATGAATGGACTTTATACAGATTGGCAGCTAAAACAGCAGTCAGAAAAGCTAGGAATTCGCTTATCGGACAGTCACTACTTTGCCGTCGTCGTATTTGAAATGGACCCGCTGGAGGAAGCGGAGATCCGATTTTCCAAACAGGATATGGGTTTGCTACAGTTCTCTCTCTACAGCATCACGGAGGAAAGTTTAAGGGGAAGCGATTGTTTTGTACTTCATGATTCTTACGGTTCCATTCTTGCTTTGTTTCACAGTAGGAGTGATGAGCATGAGGGTGAATTTCAGCAGAGAATCAATTTTCTGGCTGTTAAGGTTCTGTCTGTCGTTAAGGACTGTTTGAAGCTGACGGCAAGCGCCGGTATCGGAAGCGTTTTCACTGACAGCGGTGAGGCCAAACATTCCTTGCGGCTGGCCAAACGCGCTCTTCTGTCACGTGTGGTTTACGGGCATCATCTAGCGCTACATCATCATGACCTACAAATAGAAGAAGATCAACCGAGCGTATGGTTTCAGCCAGCCTCCTTACGCAGCCTTACCGTGGCTCTCGATATGGAAGATGAAGAGCATGCAAAGAAGGCGATGGAAGAGTTGATTGGCGAACTAGGCCAGACTGCTACTTCTGCGGAGATCATTCAGGAGCAGGTGCTGCTCTTGAGTAGCTTATTGACCCAGTGCATTCATACACGCAATTGGTCCGTTGCTGCTGTGCTTCAGGAGGATGCAGCGCTGATGTATCATTTGAGTAGTTTTGTGACGAGGGAACAGATCGCCTCCTTTTTCAGACGAATCGTCCGTAAAATCCTCGCTTTCGCCGCACAGCGCCGCAACACTGGAAGCAGTAAGCTCATTCAAGATATGCTGCACCTGATCGAGGAGCACATTGATACGGATATCAGCTTACAAAGCATGGCCAACCGTTTTTATATCAACTCTTCCTATTTAAGCCGAATGTTTAAACATAATATGAAGAAGTCATATTCCGATTATGTGATAGAACGGAAGATGCTGCGTGCTAGGCAGTATTTAATCGATGGATCCAAGGTGCATGATGCGGCGCGCATGGTCGGCTATATTAATGTCGGCTTCTTTTCTAAGCAATTTCAGAAATATTGGGGCGTAGTCCCCAGCGAGATGAGGGGAATACCTGGCTGATAAAGCCCGCCAGCAAGGCTGAGACAGAGCGGATTGTAAATTACTGTAAATAATAGGTTCGTTCGGTGGTGGCAGCTACATAGTTTGGGCCAGCAATAACTTAAGTGTAGTTATTCGTCCATTCATAGGCAGAGGGGGTTGAATATACTAACTTGGATTACAGGAATGGCAAAGTAAATAGCATGTGATTCCCGAATCGTTTTAACTACACCACGAAGGAGGTCCTCAATGAAAAAAGTTCTCCAGCAAGTAGCTAAAAAAGCCGTCAAAAAGAATCGAAAACAAAAGCTGCGTAAGAGAATCCACAGGAAAAATGGGATCAAAATGAAACGAACGCGGAGAACAATAAAATTCCGCAAGCGTCCACTGCGAAAATTAAAAAAACGTACGGGAAGAAGAACATTTAAACGATACACAGCTCCAGCGAAGCAGCCTCCACCTGCTGTTATAGACGTACCATTAGTTTTTGAACCTGTGGATGTTCCGCAAGCTACTATATCAGAGACGAAGCCAAGACTTACGGTCATCGCGCCGATATTGAATGAGGAAAAGTTGCTGCCGCTGTTTCTAGAAAGTGCCGCTTCCTACGCAGATGAAATTCTTATTGTAGATGGAGGAAGCACTGACGCCAGTGTAAGAATAATAGATGAGTGGAAAAAGCGCGCAAATATTCGGCTGTTCCATATGAAGCAGACAGGATTGCCCTACTCCGATGATTGGAATGAGTCAGTTGTGAGAAATTTCCTGGTCGACCAAGCTGCCGGAGATTGGATTATGGCGATCGATGCCGATGAGATAATGGATGATAGCTTCCGTGATGCCTTGCCTCGTCTGATGGCCCAGAAAGAAACGGATGCGATCTCATTCCCGTGGGTACAATTCTGGATGAATCCTCAAACAATAAGAATAAATGCAGCGAATGACAATCACTGGTCTGTCAATAAATACCTCATGTGGCGCAATCATATTGGTATTCGATACGACGATGCCAAAAATCACTGCAAATTGCAGATGTTCGGACGTTACATGTGGGAAATCCCCAATAAGGTTGAGGTAATTCCAGCCTACCATTACCATTATGCTTTCGGTTCCCGGGTTAAAGCAAACGATAACCGTCGTCGGGATGTCGATCAATACTTAGGGAAACCGACGGGTCGGATCGAATATGACATTTTGACGAAGCCTTTTACCGGGAAACACCCAGCAATTATGAAAAGTTATTTTGCTGAAAAGAAAGAAAAAGGAGATATGAACGGTTCGAAGCGATGAGAAAAACGCTCTCCTGGTCACTCAAATTACATTCGATTGTAGAAAAAAAAGTGACTGAAAGTCTAAACTTTCAGTCACTTTTTTGATTTTATCAAGCGCTACAAAGCTAAATTTATACACTCCAAGGCTCTTGTTCTGGAGTAGTAAGTCTCCACGTACTGTTTACTTTGTTCGGCTTTGTGCTCTAATAGACTGTTATTGTGGTATAACTGGATGATTTCTTCGGCGAATTCCTGAGGAGTGTTCTTAGGTTCAATCGATTGCCTAATATTTTGCAACCCTTCGATCCCCGTACTAGTAGTAACTAACGGCGTCTGATGACACATTGCTTCTATCGTTTTACCTTTCACACCCGCTCCGTAGCGAAGAGGAATAACGGCAATTTTTGTGTTTCCATACAGCTCTTTAAGCTCTTGGTCGGATACAAATCCTTTGACAGTAATCCGATCCGATTGTAATCCTTGTACCTCCTGCGTAGGATTGGAACCGACGATGAACAATTGTATGTCAGGAATGGATCTCTGCACAATAGGCAGGATATCACGACAAAACCACAAAATACCGTCGGCATTAGGACTATGTTTGAAGCCCCCAACAAAGAGCAGACCAGTGCGTTCATCCCACGACTTTGTTTTCGGGATCGTTTGGTCAAAGTAATAGGCTGGCAGCAATAAGGTACTTTTATTTGGAAAGTTCCCATCGATAATTCGTTTTTCCGAGTCGCTGCAGGTCAGGATGGTATCTGCTTTGCTGAACAAGTCGAACTCCAGTCTTCTGATGTACTCTGATTCTTGAAGCAACCCGCGGTTTTGGTCCAATCCGAAGCGCTTCAGCTCACGAACGTAATGCAAGTCATGACCATAGTACAGGATTTTAGCGCGGGTAAGGGCTTTGATTAGATCGATATATTTATGTGAAATGCCAGGCCGGTTCAATAGGACATAATCAATGTAATCCTTGTGCTTAACGATCCAGTATTCGTAATACCTGCGATCCTGTGTTCCGTAGATGATCTCGACACCGAGCTGTTCGAGTTCGGAGCCATAGGGTTCCAGTTTGGTGAAGTTGTCTGGAATAAACTTTACATTTAAGCCCATATCCACAAGCAGTTTCAGATACATAAACGTCGTTCGGCTGCCCGCATCTTGGTCGAAACTTGGAACACCGTAGTCAATGACCAAAATGGTTTTCTTATCCTTAGAGCGTTCCCTTGCCCAAAAGGTGTGTTCACCGTCGGCAAGATGATCCCGCTCGAGTACTCCCGCCCATTTTTCTCTAAATTTCTGTTGGTTAATCACCTGATATTTTTTAACTCCTGAGTTGAGGTCTGTGCCGTGGGATACTCCCTCGTAGTGCACGACAACAGATTTGGGTTGCAATACGACCTTGTATCCGAGTTGTCTTGCTTGGAAAGCAATGTCCACATCCTCTGAGTAAGCAGGTGCGAAAAGCACGTCAAAACCGCCCATTCGATTCCATAAGTCTTTACGAATCATTAGCGATGCCCCAGAGATATAATCCACTTCCTTGACATAGTTGTACTCATGTTTGTTCGGGTTATCTAAACGACCATAATTCCTTGCATACCCGTTATTAAAGACGATACCGCCGGCTTCCTGAAGTCTTCCGTCCGGATATATCAACTTAGAGCCTACGATTCCGATAGTTGGGTCTTTTTCCGGTAAAGACAGCAGATGCTCCAACCAACCGGGAGTCACTTTGGTATCGTTATTTAAAAATAATACATACTTTCCTCTGGAGATCTCTGCCCCACGATTGCAGTTATGAAGAAATCCCCTCTTCACCTTATTGCGGATGACAGTGACATGTTTGACAAATTGTCCGATACGAGCTGTTGAGTCGTCGGAAATATCATCCACCACGATGATTTCGTAAGGGATTCCACGGGTGTTCTCAACGATGGACACCAAGCATGGATAGGTAAAATCCCATTTGTTGTAAACAGGAATAATGATGCTAACCAATGGGTGATCCCAGACCGGTACCGACAGCTTATTAACAAGTGGTAATCCTTTACGGATCCGACTACGCTTCAAGCGCCGGATCCGTTTGCGTTTATTAAGCTTCCCAACTGACTGTTTTTTCCAACGGGCACGTGCGGATTTTCCACGTTTGAGCAATAGTCGCCGGCCAGCTGCTGTTTGTTTGCGTGTACGAAGCTTTCGAACGAGTGCAGACGCAACTGTCTTTCTCTTCTTTCTCCTAGCCGCTAGCTTCACCTAAACACCTCCTGGACGTAATTCATTATCACATACCTATACTATTCCCTCTGCAAAGGGTGTGAATGGGACAAACGTTTATTTCCAAGAAGCAAGGTGGTTGGAAAATTTCCCGCTCTGCACCATGTGTCCATACAAGTTGTATTATTCGCACATATGCTGAATTGGTTATAAGCAGATTGGACAATAAATGAACGGAGGTATCACATGATCATTAGGTCTAAAGCCCCTTTAAGATTAGGGCTAGCCGGAGGAGGAACAGATGTCTCGCCTTATTGCGATTTATTCGGAGGATGCGTACTGAATGCGACGATTGATTTGTACGCCTATTGTACGATTGAGGTCATTGATGACGGTAACCTTACTTTTGTCGCTTCGGATCTCAAAGAAGAGTTCCATTCGGACGCTCGCCAGGAGCTGGAATTGGATGGTTGTCTAAGCTTGCATAAAGGCGTGTACAACCGGATTGTCAAACAGTTTATGCAAGACAAGCCACTCTCTTTTCGGATGACCACCTATTCTGACGCTCCGGCAGGATCCGGTCTAGGTTCATCATCTACGATGGTGGTTGCCATGTTGAAAGCTTTCGTGGAATGGCTTAATCTGCCGCTCGGGGAATACGAAATCGCTCAGCTTGCCTATGAAATCGAACGTATCGATGTCGGCTGGGGCGGAGGAAGGCAGGATCAATATGCGGCCACCTTCGGCGGCTTCAACTTTATTGAGTTTCACGAGAATAATCGGGTTATTGTGAACCCACTTCGGGTGAAAAACTGGATTATAAGTGAATTGGAAAGTTCTATGATTTTATATTACACGGGAGCATCAAGGCAATCTTCCGTGATCATTGACGAACAAGTGCGCAATACACTTGAAAAGAACCAATCGGCTCTGGAAGCGACCCATGAATTGAAAGCGGAGGCGTATGCCATAAAGGAATGTATATTAAAGGGCGAAATCAAAAAGTTTGCTGATCACTTGGGGAAATCATGGAATGCCAAAAAAAAGATGGCTGCCTCTATAACGAACGACCGGATTGACTTCATATACAATACGGCTATTACAGCCGGTGCCTATGCAGGCAAGGTATCCGGAGCTGGAGGGGGCGGATTTATGATGTTCATCGTCGATCCCGTCAAACGCATTCAAGTCGTTCATCGACTGAACGAACTAGGGGGCAAAGTGTTTCAAGTTCATTTTACAAAGAACGGAACGCTAGGGTGGAGGGTATAAATTTGAAGACGTATATTAGCAGCCATATTTTACAGTCGATTGAGATTAAACGGGCGATTGCTAAAGATAGAGCGATATTGAGTTTGATAGAGCAGGCAGCTAGAAAAATGATTGAGGTTTACCAAAAGGGAAATAAAATCATTATCGGCGGCAATGGTGGAAGTGCGGCAGATGCTCAGCATATTGCTGGCGAATTCGTCAGCCGTTTTTATTTCGATCGTCCCGGACTGCCCTGCATCGCACTTACGACGGATACCTCCGTGCTTACTGCAATTGGAAACGACTACGGATATGAACAGTTGTTTTCACGGCAAATTCAAGCTCTCGGCCGAACCGGAGACTTATTTATTGGCATATCCACATCCGGCAACTCTCCCAATGTTCTGAGAGGTTTAGAAATGTCCCGAACTATGGGGATCACGACCATTGGTTTAACCGGTGAAACTGGAGGCAGTTTGGCAGCTCTATGCGATATATGTATTCGTATCCCATCCCAAGAAACCCCGAGAATCCAAGAAGCACATATTCTGATTGGCCATATTTTATGTGCAATTGTCGAAGAAACCATATTTGGCAAGGGATTTTAGGCATATGGAAGCAGTCATTTTAGCTGGTGGGCTCGGGACCCGTTTGCGTGAGGTTATCTGGGATGTACCAAAACCGATGGCTCCCGTAGGGGGCAAACCATTTCTTCGTTACATTATTGAACGTTTGGAGATGCAAGGGGTTCGCAATGTGGTACTCGCAGTAGGATACAAACATGAAACCATAAGTTCCTATTTCGGCCATCGCTGCGGAGAAATAAGAATCACGTATTCGGTGGAAGAAGAACCACTAGGAACCGGAGGGGCTCTAAAGAAGGCGATGGATCAGATCTCCGGCGAGCAGGTGCTGTTATTAAACGGAGACACGATGTTCCAAGTTGATATCCGGCAACTGGTACAGTATCATCAAGAACGCGCTGCCGACTTGACGCTTTCACTTAAACCAATGAAGCAGTTTGACCGATACGGTACCGTTATCGTAAATTCGGACTATCGGGTTTACAACTTTCAAGAGAAACGTATGTGTGAATCCGGCTTGATTAATGGTGGTGTATACGTAGCTCGTACCGATTTATGGGATCCATTTGAGCTGACTGGCAAATTTTCATTTGAACGATTTCTGGAAAACCCCGGAGCACAGAGGCTTAACATGTATGGCTTCCCAAGTGAAGGATATTTTATCGATATCGGTATTCCGGAAGACTATGAGCGTGCGAAATCCGAGCTTGTCACTGCAGGTGAAAACGGATGAGACCGAAGGCGCTTTTGCTTGATAGAGATGGTGTAATTAACATTGACAAATCGTATGTTTACAAAGTAGAGGATTTCGAGTTTAACGAGGGAATATTCGAGAACCTTTTACGTTTTCAACAAGCGGGGTTTTTACTTATCATTGTAACCAACCAAGCAGGAATTGGGCGGGGATATTACACGGAGGAGGACTTTTGGGAGTTAACGACATGGATGTTGGGGAAATTCGAGGCACACGGTATCCGGATGGCCAAAGTATATTATTGTCCCTATCATCCGGTACACGGAATAGGCGAATACAAACAAGACGCATTATGTCGAAAGCCAAATCCGGGTATGATTTTACAAGCAATGCGGGAGTTCCAGCTGGATCTAGCCTCATCGGTGTTAATAGGTGATAAAGAGAGTGACATTGAAGCGGGTTTGCGGGCGGGAGTCGGGACCACGATCTTGATTCGTGGCTGTGATGAAAGTTCGACTACTGCGGCTACATTTACAGTAAGGCATATACGAGAGGCAGCTGACCATTTTTTTGACAAAAGCAATTAAAACATTTTCATATAATATGACCGGTACATCATCAGGCTGCCAAGAAAATTGGCAGCTTGAATTATTATTGAGCTATCGTTACTCCTTATAGAATTGCAATAGGAAGTCACTATTTTAGGTAGTTGTGATGCTGGTGCTGGAAATAGTTACCCACAAGGTGCATGAAAACGGCCTACACATTATAGTGTGTTGGCCGATAATTTATCTAATGCTGCTCATCTTTCTTTCCCAATATTCTTTGCAAAGGGCGATCAATTCTTTCGCTGCTTGATTCAGATAGCTGTCTTTTTTATAGCTGGCGGCAATTTCCCACACCGGATGCTGAAGTAGAGAGAAATAGGAGACATTCGACAAGGAGCTGGCATAACTGATTGGAAGGACTGAACAACAAATGCCCTCGGCGACAAGTTCGAACAAAGTTTGACAGCTTCGCGTTTCCAATAATATTGGAGGTGAAATATCGTCTTCGGCCAAGAGATCGTCATAAATTTCCCGTAATGTGGAGCCTTTCCGCATGACGGCGAATGAATCCTCTACAAAGTGGTTAAGGCTGATTTCAGGAAGTGGTTCCCCGAGGCGGCCTCCTAAATGCGCGAGTGGGTGGGAGCTGGGAATACACAAGATCAACTCCTCAGAACAGATCGGCATATAAGCATCTTTCGTTTTCTGAGTCTGCTGAAGCGTGACAAAGCCGATATCCAGATTACCTTGAGATATGGCATGTTGCTGCTCTTTGACGGTCATTTCAAGGGGCTCGATCTTGACTTTGGGATATTTATTATAAAAACCCGGATAAATGGCTGCAAACATGTCGGTACCTCTTTCAGGAGTTAAACCAATCTTTAGTGTTCCTTCTTTGATCTCAAGCAGGTCATTGATTTTGTTGTAGGTCTCTTTCTTGATCAGCAGGATACTTTTGGCGTTTTCAACATAGATGGTGCCTGCCTGAGTCAGATGCCAATTATTTCTGGAGCGAACGAAGAGCTGCGTACCCAGCTCATTCTCAAGCTTCAGGAGCTGCTGATTGAGAGCAGATTGCGTAATGAATAGTTTTTCCGCAGCCCTGGTTATGTTGTTGTCTTCGGCAATTTGAATGATGTATTCCAACTGCTTCAACTCCATATACAGTCGCTCCTCAACTCTTAAATTAATTTAGGGAAAACGTATTTTAATCACTTTTACTTTTCGATAATTCTAGATTACTATAAGTTCAATTCAGGAACAAGTGCTTATGAGAGGGGACTATCCATGTGACTGTTCAACGTGTTGAACATGAAAAGCCGCTGTATATTCAGGTTAATCCGAAGGATAATATGGCGATTGTTGCCAATGATGGCGGACTGCCGGAAGGAACGGTATTTCCCTGCGGCCTTAAGCTCCTGCAAAATGTTCCACAGGGTCATAAGGTGGCACTTGCTGATTTAAATCCAGATGAGGCGATTATCCGTTATGGAGAGATAATCGGGTATGCGATGAGAGGGATAGCGAGGGGGAGCCGGATCGATGAATCATTGGTGAGAATGCCGATACCGCCTCAATTGTTAGAGCTCTCAATAGCAAGCAACTTACAACAAACCATTCCTCCGTTGGAAGGCTATACGTTCGAGGGGTACTTGAATGAGGACGGAAGTGTTGGAAGTAAAAATATTTTAGGCATTACGACCAGTGTGCAATGCGTAGCCGGCGTGTTGAACTTCGCAGTGAAGAAAATTAAAGAAGAGCTCCTTCCTCGATTTCCGAACGTCGAAGACGTGATCGCACTAACCCATACCTACGGCTGCGGGGTGGCGATTAACGCGCCTGACGCCATTATTCCGATACGCACCATTCAGAATCTCGCGCAAAATCCGAACTTCGGCGGGGAGCTCATGGTCGTCGGACTGGGGTGTGAAAAGCTGCTTCCCGAACGGATCGTCCCCGGAGGTGCCACTGATCAGATCGTAACCCTGCAGGAGAGCCACGGGTTTATGCCAATGGTCAGATCGATTATGGCGATGGCGGAGAAGCGCCTTGACAGATTGAACAGCCGGAAACGCATGACTTGTCCTGCATCGGCGCTAGTAGTTGGTTTGCAATGCGGGGGAAGCGATGCATTCTCGGGAGTTACAGCGAATCCGGCTGTCGGATACGCTGCTGATTTGCTCGTACGTGCTGGAGCTACGGTGTTGTTCTCCGAAGTTACGGAGGTCAGGGATGCCATTCACTTATTAACACCCCGTGCAGTGAATGAGGATGTTGGGCGAGCTTTAATCCGTGAGATGGATTGGTATGATAATTACCTGCATCGTGGCAGCGCGGATCGCAGCGCGAATACGACACCTGGGAATAAAAGAGGCGGCTTAGTCAACATCGTCGAGAAGTCCCTCGGATCTATCGTCAAATCGGGTACGAGTCCGATTGCCGGTGTCCTATCTCCTGGTGAAAGAGCAACCCAGAAGGGGCTGCTCTTCGCAGCGACGCCTGCCAGCGATTTTGTATGCGGTACGTTGCAACTAGCTTCCGGCATCAATGTACAGGTGTTTACAACTGGAAGAGGCACGCCTTACGGATTGGCTGCCGCTCCGGTCATCAAAGTATCGACGAGAAATGCGTTAGCAGAGCAATGGCATGATCTGATAGATCTAAACGCAGGAACCATTGCGACGGGGGATGCGACGATTGAAGAAGTGGGCTGGGAGCTGTTCCATCTCATTTTGGATGTTGCGAGCGGGAACAAGCGAACTTGGGCAGACCATTGGGGGCTGCACAATGACCTCGCTTTATTTAACCCTGCACCCGTCACCTGATAACGGGCATTAGTGGAGTGAATTTCATCCAAATTGTGGTAGTATTGAATAAAAGAAATTCTGGTTTGAGGAGGGAGATACTTGTATCCACGTGCCAATGTTTTAGGAATCGTTACTCGAAGTAAACAAGTTCTTGTTGAGGAGCAATCAGGGAAACATTCAAAGGGTACAGGTTTTTACTATAGACCAATAGGGTATCCTACTAGAGGTATGATTTAGCGGGAACTATTTCTTAATAAAAACACCAGGAAGGAAGTCACAACAAGCGGCTGCCTTTTACAACGCAGAAACGCATCGTATCAGAGGAATTGAGACGTAATGGAGGATGCTGATTATTCTATCGTTAAGTTATAATATGCTTGTATCAAATAAAAAATGAAAAGGAGCTCACTATGAAAGCACTTGTCACTGGCGCAAATAAAGGAATCGGTTTCGAAATCGCTCGAAGTCTTGGTAAGCGTGGCTATGATATTCTCGTTGGAGCGCGTGATGAAGCCCGTGGGCAGGCAGCAGTCGAAAAACTTGCCGCAGAAGACATATCAGCAACGTTCATCAAGATTGATTTGAATAATCTTGACAGCTTACACGCAGCGGCTAAAATGGTTAATTCGCTCGATATTTTGGTCAATAATGCTGGAATTCCTGATAGTGTCAAGCCTGGGCGCGCGGCGCTCGACCTCGCAAAGCACACATTTGACTATACAACAGAGGATTTACGTACGACGATGGAAACGAATTTTCTCGGCACACATGAGCTCATCAAAAGTCTGCTGTCATCTCTGACAGACAACGCGAAAATCGTCAATATCACCGTTCCAATTTCGCCGACCGACTTTTGGCACCCGCTCGCTTACATTACGAGCAAAGCAGCACTCAACGTGATGACACTGACTTACGCTTACGAGTTTGAAAAAATGGGCAGCCATCGCCAGATTTTCGGCATCATGCCTGGCGCAGTCGCAACTGACTTGAACGGCATGGAAGCTGGTGCGCACGGCGGATTCGTCAAGTCTCCCGAAGCCGCTGGGCAGATAAGTACCGACATTATCCTGTCTGGTAAGAATCAAAATGGACAAATTATTCAGTACGATGGAAAGATTGTCACAGATTATGAGATTCAGCTGAGAGGCTAGAAACAATAGAAATCCCTGTTCACTTCTGGTGAATAGGGATTTTTTTCTTTCATATATTTCCTGAAATTCGATTGACACAAGCAGAAAACTGTGGGAATATTTTCTTGAAGCAACATTTAGAACAATGTTCATAATAACGAACATGACGGTTGATCATACAGATGAACTAGCTCGATTTACGATTTCCGGCGAAGGAATATCCAAGCCAGCAATTCCAGACTTGCCGATCCTGGTTCTCAAACCGTTGACCACGGTAGTCGGTCCGGAAGACCCGATGCTGTTGCCCTTGGGAACAGAATGATTAAGTTAATAGCAAAATAAAAAAATGATAAGGTGAATTATGAGAGGAAATGTAGCTGTTATTACCGGCTCTGCAACCGGTATCGGAAAAGCCATCGCTCTTCGTTTAGCAAGGGAAGGCGTCCATATTACAATCAATTATTCCAAATCGGAAAATGAAGCATTGGAGACCCAAAAGGAAATTGAGGCTTTAGGAGTAAAATGTCTGTTGTTTAAAGCTACGGTTTCCGATGATCTTCAGGTACGCCAAATGATTAAAGAAATCATAGGTTCATTCGGACGATTGGATATTTTAGTCAATAATGCAGGAGTGACCGATTTTGTTAGTCATGATGATCTTGAGGGGTTGAAAGAGGAGTATTGGGACAGGGTCATGGATGTCAATGTAAAGGGGCTTTTCTTTTGCAGCCGGGCCGCAGCTGTCGAATTAAAAAAGCAGAAAGGCTGTATCGTAAACATTACGTCGGTCGCAGGGTTGACGGGGCTAGGCAGTTCGATCGCTTATGCCGCCTCGAAAGCCGCTGCTATTAGTGTAACGAAATCGCTTGCCCGTATCATGGCCCCTGAAGTTCGCGTCAATAGTATTGCGCCTGGGATTGTACAAACCCGATGGGTTGAGGGGCAGGAGGATCATATCAAGCGACTGGCAGAGGGAACACCGCTTGGTAGAATTGCAACTCCGGAAGATGTGGCTGAAGTCGCTTATTCATTAATTGCGCATTCGCATTTTGTGACAGGAGAGATCCTCAAAGTAGACGGCGGGATGTTTATATAACTTATGAAAGCAGAAAAATAAGCTGACCGTGTCTAACGCGGCTGGGCTGGAGAAAAGAAGTCCTTGAGTATCAAGGACTTCTTCATTTTTGTAAGCATACATTCTTTGCAGAAGAGCTATTCAAAGATTTACGAGGTGATGAAGATGTTGAATGGAATCAAAAGTCGATCAATCATCGGCGGAATTATCTATTGGATAGCAGGCGGGACGCTGGCAAACGAGCTTCAAGATCAACTGACAATCATCAACAATAATTGTCCAATGACACAAATCTCCCAACATTCTAGACACCGATCTCTAGACAGGTTAAAGACTCGATCAATTTTCAACAAGCAGACGTTAATACGAACGGGCAGGATAGTTGAATGATTTTGCGAATAACTTAAGTCATGACGAATTTACGAAGTTCGCAAAAAGACGTTAGCCGAAAGAAGTTCTTAGTTTAGGAGGAGTCTATATGATATTAGAAAAAGTTATAAATAGAATTGTAATACAAAGTGAATATAAGGATTTTATTGATAAGTATATAGATAATATACTTACCGAATTTAAAGGTAAGGTTCATAGCATTTATATGTGTGGCTCGATTCCAAAAGGAACTGCTAAACCTTTTAAGTCAGATGCAGACTTTACTATTGTATGTGTAAATCCCAAAGAAATTGATTACGAAAGATTGTCAACTATTAAAGACAGGCTTTTGGAAGAATATCCAGTAGTAACTAAGATTGATACGATAATTTGCTCGATTGACGATGTATTAAGTAAACCAAATGAGTGGGGTTTTTGGGTAAAGATAATTTGTGTTTGCATATATGGTCATGACGTGGGTGAAAAAGTACCACCAATAATTATTTCTCCAGAGTTCATTTTAGACTTAAATACAGAGACCAAGGAGGAAGTAAATCGTATACATAGTTTACTTTCTAATGCTAGTGATTACACAATGAAAACTAGATATATAAAAGGTTACTCTAAGAGATTAATTCGTGCATTATACTCTTTGGTTTTAGAAGATACAGGTGTATGGCAAGATGACATTATTGAGATGAAGAATGCCATATTAAACTATTGTGAGATTGACCCCGCTTTAGTTGATTATCTGTATGCTTGTTACTTGGACAGTCATGTACTTGTTGAAGAGTTTCTGGGAATTGCTGATGAAGTATATAGCTATTTTGAGAACGCCTTAAATGCAATGGCTGCTTCCAGAACTTCCTTCGGCTAACACCTTATTGACGCTCCGGGTCACTCTGAGAAACGAGTGACCACATCCAGCCCCCTAAGCTCGTCGGGACGTCGATGCGTTAGGTGTTCGGCAAGCCTCACAACTATATTTCAACTGGGAACTATAGAAAATAAACAGGGAGCAGATTGCCTCAGCAACTGTTCCTAGAAAAAAAACAGCCGACTACTTTGCGTAGCTGGCTGTTTTTTTGCATGCAGTACCATGTTCATCACTTATGGAATAGAGGCTCAATAAACACGTGAAAGAGCTTGTTTTTAATCTCTTCTGGTGAATAACCGCGATGCTGTCTTTGGAAAATATAAACATCAGGACGCAATATCGCCATGATGGCATCCGCCGTAAAAACAGGATCGAGGTCGAGGTTCTCGGTTTTCTTCGCCACTTCGTTCAATAATTGGACGATAACGGAATGAATGGATTCGTAATGCTCTGAATAGAAAGGGACGTTTTGCTGCTCATCACCGCCACTGTTCGCCTGGATGGCTGCAAGAACGGGAGAATGCGTCTCAAGTGACTCCAAATGATACAGAAGTGCAGTTTCCAAACGATCTTTAATCGGGCTGGAAGTATGGTCCCCTAAAAATGATTGGATCCGATCGTAGTTCTGGATGCAGCTTTCGCCGATGAGATCCCAGCACAATTCCCCTTTGTTGTTATAGCTTCGGTAAAGTGTGCCTTGACCGACTCCAGCTTCTCGGGCGATCTGACGCATGCTGACATGCTCGACCCCATATTCGGCGAATAAAGCAGCTGCCTTTTCTAAAATGACTTGTCTGCGTTTTTCCGCATCTTTGCGAAGGTTTTTCTCCAACATTATATTTCCCCCTTTTTTTTTAATATTATCCATTTGACAACCGGACTGCGATCCGGTTATATTGTTTAACAAGCGGACCGCTGTCCACTAACGCGCTCGAATAACTCTTATTAGAACATATCTTATCCATCTTGTACAGGTGGGCCAATATTGTCAGGAAATAGAGTCCGAGGTTCGCGATTGCCAATTAGATTTGAGGAGGAACTACAATGTCCAATCATCAACAGCAAGCCAATCATAAGAAAATCGGTGTAGGTATTATCGGAGCAAGTCCGTCCAACCCAGGGTGGGCTGTCGCAGCGCACATCCCGGCGGTTCAAGCCTTGCCTGACTTCCAACTGGTTGCGGTGAGCACGAGCAACCGCGAATCCGCGGATGCGGCTACTGAAGCGTTCGGTGTTCCTGGATTCGATAATTACCAGGATTTGATTCAGCATCCTCAAGTAGATCTTGTCGTGATCGCTATTAATGTGCAATACCATTACGATATCGCTCGAGCTGCTATTGAAGCAGGCAAAATGGTATACAGCGAATGGCCGCTTGGCATATCCACGGAACAGGCGCAAGACTTGGCGGACCGTGCCAAGGAGGCTGGCGTTCGGACGTTTATCGGCTTGCAGGCGCGTTACTCTCCCGCAATCCAATACGCCCGTGATTTGATCACTCAAGGCTATATCGGCAACGTACTCGCAACTACATTATCCGGTACGGCCTTGATCTGGGAACCCGTCACGATCCAAAAATTCGCTTATACGTACGACGTGAACGCCGGCGCGACTATGTTGGCGTCCGCAGGACTTCACGCCATCGACGGGCTGAATTACGTGCTCGGCGATTACGATAACGTGTCCGCGAAGCTTGAAGTTCGTCACCCTGAAGTTCAAATCATAGATAATGGAACGACAATCAAAGTGACGGCTCCGGATCACATGGCCATTATCGGCACGTTAGAAAGTGGCGTGTTGGCGACAACCTTATACCGCAGCGGAACTTCGCGGGACTTCGACTTGCGTTGGGAGATTATCGGCACGGATGGCGAGCTTGTCATCACCTCCGATTTCAACGGAAATATGCAAAATACCGAGCTGAGATTGAGGGGCGGCAAAGGCGAAGACAAGACGCTCGGCGAGATCGTCATTCCAAGCCAATATACCGAAGATATCAAAATGATTCCCGAAGGACCGGCAAGATCAAGCAACATCGGGAAATTTTATGCGAGCTTGGCTAAAGATCTTCGCGAAGGCACGAATGAAACGCCGGACTTCGCTCATGCTCTCAAACGCCACCAGTTATATGACACGATCATGACGGCTTCTCGTACCGGAGTCGAGCAAAAAGTGAACTAAACGAATACTGCATTAAAACATAACGGGAATGATGCAACCGGAGAGGAGAGAGTATTTCTCCTTTCCGACAAACATCCAGAAAGCGGGAGAAATTCATGAAGATAGAGGTCTGGACGGATATCGTGTGTCCATATTGCTATATAGGAAAACGGAAGTTTGAAGAAGGGTTAAAGAAGTTCAAGTATCGCGATTCAGTGGAAATCGTATATCGCAGCTTTGAACTTGATCCGCAAATGGCAGTTCACGTAAACGATGATATTTATGGGCTATCGGCCAAGAAATTCGGATCGACGAGAGCACATATGAAAGCTGTACATGATGATATCACAAAGCGTGCAGAACTAGACGGTCTGACGTTCAATTATGATTCTACCATACACACGAATACATTTAATGCGCACCGTCTACTTCATTATTCGAAGCAATTCGGAAAAACGAACGAATTGTTGGAACGGTTGTACAAAGCTTATTTTACCGATTCCTTGCATATCGGGGACGACAATACACTTGTGATGATTGCTGTTGAAGTCGGACTGGACGCGGCTGGGACGACCGCGATGTTAGTTAGTGAGCAATACGCTGCCGAGGTAAGAGCGGACGAGCTTAAAGCGCAAAAGTTAGGTGTTCGAGGCGTTCCTTACTTCTTAATTAATGGAAAATACGCTATCTCTGGGGCGCAGACGACGGAAGTTTTCGTCGAGGCGCTAGAGAAAGCTTGGGCGGAAGAGCATCCCGTCGTTCAATTTCGTTCCGCATCTGGGGATACGGAAGAGCTCGTCTGCTTAGACGGTTCATGCGCAGTGGAGCACCAAGAATTAAATAAACTAAGAGAGGAGAGTTAATTACGTGGGCGATCGGATTTCTAAAGCGAATATGTTGTTATTGATTTTAGTTTGTCTTGCACAATTTTTGGAAGTCATGAATTCCTCTACGGTGACCGTTGCGTTACCCGCGATCCAATTGGCGCTGCATATGAATACAAATAATTTACAATGGATCGTCACGTCTTATGTCCTCACCTTCGCTTGTTTTCTGCTTGTCGGCGGACGTGCAAGCGACTTGATCGGGAGGAAACGCGTGTTAACGCTCGGTTTAGCAATTTTCGCGGCTGCTTCGCTCGCCGGCGGATTCGCGATGAATCCGGTTTGGCTCATTGCGAGCAGGGCGATTCAGGGGATCGGCGCGGCGCTGTCCATTCCTGCGGCCATGTCGTTGATTAGTACGTCTATTCCCGAAGGCGCGCAACGAAATAAAGCTTTTGCCATTTTCGGCGCATTAGGTTCGGGCGGTTTCGCTGCGGGATCAATCGTTGGCGGGCTGCTGACAGACTCGCTCGGTTGGCGATCCTTGTTTTTCTTGAACGTCCCGCTCGGGATTGCGATCATTATCGGGTTAGTGTTTGTTAAAGAACGGCCGATGGAGCAAAAGAACAAGCAATCCATTGATTTGCCCGGCGCAATTGCTGTGCTGTTAGGCATATTCATTCTCGTCTACGGGTTATCCATGCCTGATGTCGATGGCAGTTGGTCGACCACGAAAATCGTAACCTTAATCGTCGGAGCGCTTATTCTGGTCGGATTCGTTTTCATCGAGAAATACGCCAAAAACCCGCTCATGCCGCTCCGGTTGTTCCGTATCGGTTCGCTGGTATCTTCGAACATTATCGGATTCTTAATGTATTCCTTCATGACCGCATTTATTTATTTCTCAACTCTGTATTTCCATGCGCTTGGCTATTCTTCATTAATAACGGGTTTGGCTTTTCTACCGCTGGGCTTATCGTCCGTTCTAGCCACCCAAATCACGCCTTACTTCATGCGTATATTCGGAGCGAAAATGTTGTTGATTGTTTCGCAACTCGTTAATGCGCTCGGCTTGTTCTGGTTAAGTACCATGTCCATGAACAGCGTCTATGCTGCATTTATTTTACCGGTCTTCATTCTATTAGGTCTCTCGACGGCAGCCGGATTTACGGCTATCATCGTAGGTTCCGTGAGGGATGTGCGACTTGAGGAGCACGGTGTGGCAGGCGGTATCGTAAATACGTTCTTGCAACTAGGAGGCAGCCTCGGATTGTCTATTCTGGCTACGGTCGCGAGCTCGGTGACCGCTTCGGCAACCGATCCATCGTCCAACGAAGCGATGCTGTCGGGATTTCAAACAGCATTAGTCGTTGGCGGCTGCTTTGCATTATTCGCTTTGTTCCTGGCCTTACTTAGCTTAAGAAAGAAAAAGGCAGCGTTGCTGCAAGCTTAATAATTGTTAACCACACCAAGGAGGAAACGACATGAATACGAGTGCGACAAAAAAAGAAGTGCTGGAAGCATATCATTTTAGACATGCAACGAAAGCATTTGACCCAACCCAAAAAATTTCCGAAGACGATTTCCGGTTTATCCTGGAAACAGGGAGATTATCGCCTAGCTCCAACGGTCTTGAGGCGTGGAAATTTCTAGTCGTTCAAAAGCCTGAACTTAGGGAAGAGCTTCGGCCGTTCGCTTACGGCGCGTACAATCAACTGCCCACCGCGAGTCACATGGTCGTTATTCTTGCTCGTAAAGGACTTATCCCGGAATCCCCTTATATTTATGAACAGCTGACAAAAGTTAAAAAATATCCCGCCGAAATGGTGCGAAACAACGTTGGAGCATGGCACAATTTCTTCGATTCGTTCCACCTCGATAACGAACAAGCGAGAACAGCTTGGGCTTCTAAGCAAACCTATATTGCACTAGGGAATATGATGACTTCCGCGGCGATGATCGGAATCGATTCTTGTCCGATCGAAGGCTTCGATCCTGATAGAGTCAACGAAATTTTAGCAAAACGAGGATTGCTCGGAGACGACGAGTATGAAATAAGCGTTATGGTCGCTTTCGGTTATCGGGCAAAAGAGCCGCGTGATAAAACAAGAAGAACGATGGAACAAGTATCCGAATGGATTCTGTAACGTTCGTAAGCCATCACCATGAACTAACAATTAAATTCGTAAATAAAATAAGGACGTGACGATATGTTGAAGAGAAAAATGTTTCAAACAAGTTTGTTGTATTTACCGGCGGAGAAGCATTCGCCAATGGGGCGGGAGCTGTCATCGGTGCGGCGCCTACGGTTCATCACGGACATATGCCCGAGATTGATTTGATCGATATGGATAACGCGAAGGGAGTCTGGGCAATTGGATGATCAATTCTGACCGTTAAATTTCCTGACGGGAAAGAGCATAACATCATGTGGGCTGCCAATCTGGCGGCCTTTCATTATGGGTAATCCGATGCATGCTTGGGCGTGTATTTTTATGCCAAGAAGCAGATTTGGCTTACACTAGAAACCATCGAAGGCTTCATTATATTTCTTTTGCATATTCGGTATTTTCAAATGCCAATCTAAGACGTGGCAAAGGTACGCCTACCTTGTTTGCTGCTCTCACAACTTCAAGTACCGCAAAACCTGCTTTGCTGTTGTTGTATTCCACAAAAAGTCGCGGTAAGCTGCCTTTTACAAAAATAACCTTGTTAAAAAGTGTGCCGAGAAGTACCGGTGGAATTTTAGTCAGCAGGAGAGAAATGGCATCAAGCTTTGCACCTCTTGCTTTAAGTAGAGGGATCATTTCTCTCATATTTAACCCAACATTTGCAAATGAGTCCCTATGGTTCAAGAGCGCTGGAAAACTTCCCCGTTTTAACACCTCGGTCTCCATAGCTGCATTCATGGCAAAGTGATTCCATAGCCAGTTTTGCATATCCTTTACCCAACTAATTTTAAAATGGGCACTTTCAAAGCATTCCTTGACCAATTGGTTAACATACTCAGTGCCTGCCCGTGGTTTTTCAAGAAATATCATTTTCAAAAAGCCACCTCTAAGCCTATTGTCCGCTATGCCGCCGCCTCCTCCGGGAAAGCCAAAGACAACATTGTTCATAGACAATGGTTCGATCGATGATTTCAAATCTTGCCAAATGTTATTGAATATAAGGATAGGGGTATTTCCTGCAGCAGTTGATAGGAATTGTACAGCTTCCGAAAGTTGTTCCGTGTTGACGCTCACAATAATAAGATCATAATTTGGAAGCATCTCCTCATGTAGTTTGACGTTCCAGCTTTCTTTTATGAGCTTTTTCCCTTTTCGTGCGTCCCACATTTCAAGCTCTATACTGCTTCCGAAGGTTTCTTTTCTTCCTTTTCTAACGTAAAAATCAACTGTATGCCCTGCCTGTTCAAAAGCCCACGCATATTGGGTCGATATTACACCTCTACCGAAGAATAAAATTCTCATGTTAGCCTCCCTATAATAGTTGATAATCCTTGTTGATGATCCAACAACGTGTTGTATAATATTTTATGCATTCACTAAACGGTCATCAACCATCAAATTTTTAATATCTGTCGGATAATCGATTGAACAGAAAAGAGGCAAATAATGAACAAGCAACCTGAAATTACGGACAAAACAAGGCAAACATTTATAAATGTATTCTGTGATTTATATAGCCAAAAACCAATTGAAAGAATATCTATTCAAGAGATTGCTAACAAGTCAGGATATAATCGCAGTACATTTTATCAATACTTTACAGATATCTATGCGTTGTTGGACTACGTTGAAGAGAATGTTTTGAAATCCATTAACGTGGAGATAACAAGCAGAGAGTTTTCTACGCATACTTTCCAAGATGCACTTCAATGCTTGGAAAATACCGAAGAAATTTCAGTCCTTAAAGCCCTCTTGGGTGACTATGGTTCTGTTCATTTTGTTGAACGCCTGAAAAGAGAAATTCCCTTTGAGAGATTGATTGCGGACTTTCCAACAAATGATAACTTAGCGCCATACCTAATTGAGTTTTACATATCAACATTAATATCTTTGTTTCGCCTTTGGATACGCAACGGCAAAGATTTATCGTCGGAAGAATTGGTCAAGCTGATCGATAGCCTATTTGCAAATGGGATAAAACCGTATTATATCTTTGGCACAGTCAATGAAGGGTAAAGGCGGATCAAAAGGGTATTGGGATTACACTAATTTAAAACAATTGGAATTCGATAAGAAAGAATATGAAGAGCAACTAAAGATCGTATGTATGCAACTCAAAGAAGACGGCAACAGCATATAACACCGTATTCACACTGAGGGGCTAATGCCCCTTGGTCTGCCCGAGGCATTTCGGAGAAGGTAGATCAGGCAGACAAACCCTGCACTGGCTAAGTGCGTCGGACCCGCCGCTATTCGGCCTAAGCCAGAGAAGGTTCGTGAATACAACAACGTTATGTGAAACCTCGGAAAGATTGTAAAAAGCATTTTATGTGGAGTGAACCGAGAATGAGTATAAATGATAAAGAGCTTTATTTAAATTTTTTAATAAATTAATTCATAATAGACGAGATCAAGTAATAAATTCTACTCCGAAACATGGAGTGATTTTTTATTTGTGGTTTGATCAACTGACAACTAGATTAAGAACTAATGAAGGAATTTTGCAAGCATATCGAAGATGTCCGAGGCATGTCAACTAATATTTGTTCAAACCGCATCCCATCTTTATTCCTACCCATTCCTAGTTTCGACACCTTTTTCAATTGATTTCAAGTAACCTGAAGTTGTGCTGATCCAAAATGTATCATCCAATTCAAGGGGAGATGACGTTCATGATCAAGCTTGATAAAGGTATTGAGAAGTATAATGGCACACCTCCGTACGCAAGCGAGATGTACGGGAATTTCACGCCGTTCTTGGGATGGGAGTCCAAGCTGACCAAGCAATGGATCCAGCGCGGTGGACTCGTCGTCGATTCTCGCATGAAGCAGATTTTTGACGGTCGCATTGCTCCCGAATCGATGAATTTTATCAGCGACGCTTTGGATGTATTCGAAATTACGTCGCTGCTTCCGGGAAAAGAGAAATCTCCTTATAAAGTGTTCCTGACCAAAGATCTGAAGAGCGAATTGTTTAACTTGCTAAGAGAGAAGGTTCAAGCATTCATAGATGCGCCTGCCAATAATGGAAAGCTTCCCTCGGGTGACCAATGGGAGGAGATCGTCAAAGAGCTTAAGCTGAAAGATGAACATACGACCGCCTTGCGTACCGTTAGCCAGACCCTGACCGCGCTCGTTAAAGAACAATTGAATTTTGAGGCGGCGCGTACTCATCAATCCGCAGCCGTACTAAGCAATAAGTACAGACAGAAGTATCTGGAGATTATGAAATACGAGTCGCAGATCGCCGGTTTTTTGCTCATGTGCATAAATAAGGAGGCCGGACTTAGCCCAGATGATTTAACGAAGCTATTCGATGTCAAAACGGCCGCTCCGATCAGCGACATCTTCCGATCAAACGATCCATTGGCCAATCTGCTCGACCCGTTAGCCGCGATCGACCCTAGGAACAAAGACGGCGCGTTGTCGCCTATCGGTAGAATCGATTTGTTCCGCCAATGCTTCTTTGATCTGGGATCGTTCCTCGGCGAGCCTGTGGAGCACGTATGGCTGGCACCGGGCACGACGATCGAGCTCTATGAAGTCAGCACGCGCAAAACCGTCATCGAACGTACGTTGGAGTCTTCTACGGAAACGACCAGTCGGTCGGATGACGATACCACGGACAAAGACGAGATCAGCGACGCGGTCAAGGCTGAAAACCGCAGCAGCACGAAGATGGGCGTCTCGGCGAGCACGACCGGTAAAACCTTCTTCGGACAAAGCACGGCCTCGGCGAACTTCAGCAATGAAACCAACCAATCGAACGCGAAAGAAACGATGCACAAGCAAAGCCGGGAGCAAACCCATAAATTGTCCAACGAAATCAAGCAAAGTTTCAAATCCACGTTCAAAACGACGACCGAAGTGACGGATATGACCAGCCGTAGGCACATTATCGTGAATCCTAACAATACCTTGATCAACTACGAGCTCAGACGCAAAATGAGGAGAATCGGCGTCCAAACGCAACACATCGGGCAGCAGCTTTGCTGGCAAATGTTCATCGACGATCCGGGCGCGCAATTGGGCTTGGCCGAATTGGTGCACATGAGCGAATCACCCGACTTATCCAATCTGTCCGTGCCTGTTGAAATTCCACCTCCTACGAACGAACTGAAGACTTTCACCGTTCCTTTTCCCTACATGCCCATCCTCGACTACCACGATAATCAATGTATGTATTTATTCCAAGGACATGCGATCCCGACTGATGACAAAAGCCCGCTGCTCGGCCGCAGACACGATGTCGGGGACGACAATGACAGTCAGCTCATTATCGAATTCACATGCACGCTTGATGCGCCTCCGAAACAGGACTACGAATTAGATAAAAACAGCATTCGGTTGAAGGGAGTTCCGTCTCATCAAAGGGCGGTCGTTCGTACGGCTGATATCGTAGGGGATAATAATCTCCATATCGTTCTGGATCAAGTGCACTTTGCCGGCGAGAACTTCGTGAAGCTGGACTTCGAGATGGTCTATACACCTAGTCAAGCCGCAAAAGATGCCGTGATAATGGTGAACACTACTAACAGGAGCAAATACGATTCCGATCGGAACGAAATTACGCGCAAAGCCTATGCTGATGCCGTTCGCAAACGAATTAGCGACGCCAGCAATATTAAGCCGCGTCCTTCCTGGGATCTGCGCGAAGAAGAACGTATAGTCGTCTATCGGAAATTAATAGAACGCCTCATGTTGGATAGTTGGGACTTAAAGAAAAGCTCTAACAATCCGGCGAACGATCGATTGGCTCACGTGCGTTCCGAAATCGTCCGCTCGCTCTTCGATGTAGACGGCATGCTGTATTTCGTCGCGCCGGAATGGTGGATGCCGCGCATGCATTCCTCGCAGATGAGCCTCTCGACGGACCTAATCACCACGAGCACGGATATCAATAATATTACGAACCAAACTCCGATTACTCTGACCGAGAAAGACGTCGTAAAATGGACGGACAGCAAGAATAGCCGCGACGCGAATTATCGGATTACCGAAGAATCGTCTGCGGCTCGATTGGGGAGCTCATTAGGCTGGTTGCTTCAGCTGGATGGCGATAATCTGCGCAATGCGTTCTTGAATGCCCCGTGGGTCAAAGCGGTTATTCCCATTCGTTCGGGACGAGAGAAGGCAGCCCTCAATTGGCTCAAGTCGATTAACGATCATGAGAATGACGGTTGGGACAACGATTATCTTGGGACCGAATCAAGATTCGTAGACAAGAAAATTGGCGAGGTACTCGAGATCGTCGCCGATGAGATGGAGCAAGCCAATCGCAATTTCAAAAGCGTATTGGAATCCGACCAAGTCTATGAGCATGGATTCAGCCATTTGGCCGGAGGCTTCGACGAAAGTCTGGATTCCTCCAAACCGTTCACCCAAGCGATTACTATCCTGCCTACCGACCAGATTGTCGCTGTCGAATACGAGCCGATGAATCTGCTCGTCGAAGACGAAGATTAGCAAGTGTTTTCGAACTCGCAATCTATAACTATGTTGCCTAGAGACCAGATTTTAGCGGTGACTATGAAGCTACCAAATTAGTCCTTGATGAAGAATAATAACTTATAAGGGTGCATGCCAAAATGCCGACTCCTTCTAGAATAACCATTGAAATTCGAAATGTTGTCAATCAGCTTATTTCTAATGCATCCGTAAAGGTAAAAATCTGGCGAGGTGCTGATGCAATACAATCTCTGGAAGAGTTGAGAACGCCAACGACGATTGATCTCCAACCGGGGTTTACCATGATAGATATTACAGTAAAATCGTCAGATTACATTTCCGAATGGGGAACATTAAAGTTCAATTCAGAAACACCGGCATTTCGATGGGTTTGCACTAAACCTGATTGGCTGCTCACTGAAAACGACATGAACGTAAACCTGCAGATCCCGATCGGCAACATTCGATTTGCACCTATAGTGAACATTCCAGAAAATACGATCGTAAAGCCTACGTTTAATCCGATGGGCGTATTGGTAACAGATAATATTTATCGGGGAGTTAACTTGCTAAACGCAGATGTTCACATGAGAGTCCTTCAGAAGCCTGCAATCGGAGATCCGAATAGTCCAGATTGGGATCGATTTAAAACAGAAAAGATTCCTGTCAGACTCGCGGATAGAGGGAACTGGCTCGTGCTCGAATATGGGAAGTTTTCAGGCCCTGGATTTTTAATTGGGGTGTGGGCACCCCACAACTATATGGGAGATTCTCCTCCCGTTGTTTTGCAAATCCTCCCGAATACATCTTCTCCGAGGTATCCGGCCGATGAACGGAATTTTACTGGCATCTATCCTTATGGTTGTGTAGCTAATGAGGGTCAAATACCGAAAAACAAAAACAAGGGTGAATATGAACTGAGCCAATGCAGGCAGGCATATGTAGAATTAACCTCAAATCGCAGTTTAATTGAATACAAAATTGTTTATCAGTTATATGCCTCTCGGAAGGACTTGTTTCAAGGACCCTATGGGCCGATCGTAATCACCATATCGCCGCCTTTATTGAACGATGGTTCAGGAGTGCTTCGTGACCCATTCACTCATCGTGACGGTGCCGGTAGATTAATTGCTGAAGTACTACGGTTCCTATGGAGCAATAAGCTCACATTAAGCCGGCAGTATATGGGAACGAGCAAAATACGCTTGCAACCTCCATATCCAAGAATAGAGGAGGCCCGTTCAATCATGGGCCCCGTAGGCTTTCCTGAAAAATGCATTACAACAGTAGTTTGCCATAGTGCAGCGGTCATCCCTACGTTGTTACTAGCAGCCCCTAAATCTTATCAAAAATGGCCTGAGAAATTCTCTCGCTCGTTATATGGAGGCGGCAATGAATATTGCAATAGTAATTGGATCAACACATGGGTAATTGATGGGGTGGGAAGGGATAGTGGTGGGGTCTATGGTCAGCCTAAGATTGGAAGCGATACAACTAAGACCTGGGATAACTGGCGCAAAGAAACAGGTACGACTATGATAAGAAGATTGGAGTTCGTATATGCGGAGGCAGGATTAAGTTTACAAGACTTGCCTGGCGTAATCGACAAGAGGAGAATTTCCGCCCCACGATCTGGTAAATCAGGATGGATTGAAGAAGGAAATGACGATCAAGTGAGCTGGCTTAGGATGTCTAACACATATTTACAATCAGCCTCTCCAGAAAAATCAAATATACCTCAATTTGTAGATGCCAAAGACAAAGAGGCAGGAAAAAAAGCACACAACAAAATATACGAAATCGGCATTGGTTACGCTGCAGCTCGGAGAAAATAAACGGTGGAATTCACGTGGAAAAACACGCCTCGCTTCTTAAGAAGTGTGTTTTCGATTTTGAGCAGGGAATTAAACTGACGATAGCCGGTACATGATCGGCTGCCATTGTCCGTGGGAGTAGAGGTAGCCTACTTTGATTTGTACTCTTTTTGGAGAAATTTGTTATTCTGGTCCGGATAACGGATGTGTCGGTTGACAAGAACATGGTTATATTAAAAGTCGCATGTGTTGCGGCTTTTTCTTTTTATGTCCTCAAGTTGGGATAAAGTTCTTGGCAACATTTAAAGGTAAGAGTAAGAAAGATATTTGGGTTGCTCCAGCGGTAGAAGAATATAATAAAAGGGGTAAGAAGTATGATTTCTGTGATATATTAGGCAATCCAATGTTTAATGACAAGGCATTCGTACAATTCGAGCAATTCTAAACAAAGTTAAAGGTGACTTTCTCATATTCGCGACTTCGGTTTTTTTTGGAGCTATTTTATTTATTAGTATATTTGCTCAGTAAGTGCGTACAGTTGCCTTATTAACTAACGGAAAACTATGAGCTCAATTTACACCATTAGAAGGCTGCCGACAGCATAGAACGGCAGCCTTCTCAGCTAATGGGTTGATTTACGTGGCATAGAAGCAAGTGCATTCTCATTGAATCCATTCAAGATGAGCCATACCGCGAGAATCATTTCATTGGCTGCTACTGGTAGCGCTAAAATAGCACCCCAAACAGATACTTGTTGAATTACACCGAACATGACTAACAAGGCATAAATAAAAACAAGAGTTGCGCCTGTCATACCTAATAAGGATATAAACCTAGGTACGAGCTTAGATTTATAAAAAATATAACTGTACATCATCGTGTTGATGCCCAGCATGAAAAGAGGGCCAAGCATAAATGTCCAGTCATGTATCGCTTTTAATAAAGTGCCTGAAACTTGGAAAGAGGCTATTTCCGAGGCTCCTGTGGCTACATACTCCCGGCTTAACGTCACCAGAGACAATACACTGATTACACCAACAGTAATGATAACCGCTTCAAGAAACCTAAAGCAAAGATGCCAAAGAGCTATCGTTTCATTATACTTTCTTAATAACGGAAACATTGTAGTTGCAGTACCAACCGCTGATACAACAAGTATTAACTCCATAAGCGCTCCCAGTATCACCTGGTTGGCATGTTTAGAACCTTGAATCAGGTAATCGGGATCATTTAGGATAGGTTTGTATAAAACAAAAGCAGCTATCATCGAGCTAACGGCTGCAAGTATAAAAAGTACTCCCACAATTTTTGCAGTTTTTTTGTTTGAATTCATTATTTACCTCCTTTTTCACTCTAAATACATAGTCAGTATGAGTAATGATATTCCTATATTCCTAGTTCTTATATCTGTGTGCTATCCCCGTAAAAGAATACCTCTTCCAAAGGTAAGTTGAAGGCGAGAGCAATACGAAAAGCCAATTCAAGAGAGGGGGAGTAGTTGCCCTTTTCTAGGGCCACAATCGTTTGTCTGGTTACGCCCACCTTGTCAGCCAACTGCTGTTGGGTCATTTCATCATGGTTGAATCGTAATTTTCGTATGTGATTGCTGACAAGTTTTTTGCCCATATTAGACTCCTTTCCGATAGTGATAAAGTTTTGTAATTGAACCGGTTAAATCAGAGAGAAATCCGGAGGCAATCAGGATCATGAACATTGCCTGCGACGGCTGATCTATGACCAACGAAACCATGGCAAAAAGAAAGCCGATAATAAACACGAAAAAAGAAATTCGGTTCGCTTTCAATTCAATAAGCTTATCTAATTCATCCGCAAATTTCGGTTCCTTTTCTTTGGTCGTTATTCGAAAGATAATGTTAAAAATAATGCTGATAATGATATGAGCAATTATTGAAACCAACATCAGCATCAGAACGAAAGAACCCCAAAAGTGAAAGGTTTCCGTCGACTCTTGTGTCCCTTCTGGGAACTGCGGATACATGTACAAGTAATAAGATCCGAAAATAAGTATGGTGCTGATCAACGATACAATGCTCTTCTTTTCTTGATAGGTCAAAGTGGTATTCGCCTCCTGTATAATATTTTTTACATAAAGTAAAGTTTTATATACATATTATTACCATTATTAACCATAAAGTCAAGTTTTATTTACATGATTGATGGCTGAAAGATCAATACGTGAAGACATTATAAGATTAGATCGTAAAAACCCTTACCAAAATTATGAGTGTTTATAAATTTGAGCCGCCTTTCGGGAATTGGACCTCAATTTTACAACCATAGCTATGGTTTCAGACGTCTTCAATCGACACCCAGTCAAATAACCTTGTTAGGCTCTGCATACGTTGTTCGATAAGGGAAATGATAGCAGATGTAAGTTAAGCGTATGAGCATAACCTTGATGAATGTACATAGGAGGGGAATACGATGTTCGGGAACCAATTGAGATGGCCGGCCAAGTGCGTGGCAATACTGCTGATCACGGCGCTTATGCTGCTTTCGGCCTGCGCTCGCGCCGCCGATGTCAATCCAAAGAAAATGGCAATAACCACTGCAGGAGAGCCAATGCACGGTAATGCGTATTCCGACGAGGAGCTCATCAAAGAGCTTCCGGGCTTCAAGAACGGCTACATGGAAGCGAACGGCGTTAAGCTTCACTATGTCGAGGGCGGGAAGGGCGAACCGCTGTTTCTATTGCCGGGCTGGCCTGTAACTTGGTATTCATTCAGTAAAATGATGCCGGAGCTGGCCAAGTACTATCATGTCTATGTCGTGGAATACCGGGGCATGGGCAGCTCGGACAAGCCTCAGTCGGGCTATGACAAGAAGACGATGGCAAAGGACATTTATGAATTGGCCAAAGCGCTCGGCCACAAGAGCATCAACATCGCAGGACATGATATCGGAGCGACGATCGCTTACGCATATGCAGCCAATTACCCGCAGGCCACGAAGAAAGTCGTCCTAATGGATGCTTCCCATCCGAACGATAACTTCCTGAAAATCCCCATCTTGCCGCCTCCTGGCGTGTACGACGAGAGCAACCCCGAACGAGCTAAGTTCTACTGGTGGTTTGCTGTTAATACTATCCCTGGCTTGTCAGAGCAGATGCTGCAGGGCAAACAACTCGATCTCGTCTATAATTGGATTTACGATTATATGGGCTACACCAAGGATGCGCTCAGCAAGAAGGAACGCGAGGTTTACCTCGCAGCTTATTCCCAGCCCGATGCGCTTCGTGCCGGTAATGAATGGTACAAGTCGTTTAGGGATGATATCGAAACGCTTAAAACGTACAAGCCGCTGTCCGTGCCCGCGCTCGGTATCGGTGGCGTGTCCGGTTACGGTATGCTGGAGCAGTTCTTAAAAGAGCATGCGCCGAATTCAAAGACTGTGAAGCTGGAGAAAACTGGACATTGGATCATGGAGGAGAACCCGCAAGCCGCCATTAAGCTGTTCAGAGAGTTTTTCCGTTAAACCCTCCCTGCTTCACTACTAGCCCCTGAATGGCTGCCGCGTTTCGCCGTTTGGGAGCTTGTCGTCATTTATTCGGACATCAGTTAGATAAGTTATTATCCACATTACAGAGTAGAGATGAATTTAGCGGAAGTGCGCTACTCTCAAAAGGTGATGCAATCATAATTAATCAAGGTTATGGTTACGCGAACCGAGAGCACCAGGTAATAAATACTACGGAAACAAAATTTAGAATTGGATCAATAACGAAAGAGTTTATCGCGATGGCTATATTGATGTTGCAAGAACAAGGAGTTCTAAGTGTTCATGAAAATCTAAAGAGGTTTACACCATCACCCCCTTTAAAATATAAATAGTTATGACCCACAGCCCGTTGCTGTGGGTCACTTTTTTGTTCATTTTAAAAGAAATTAGAGAAGATCTTGAAAATTATCCAGATAAAAATACATAGCGACAGAACTTTTCTACGCTAATGCAGAACTATAGCTCAATAAACACAACTAATGGAGGCTGCCGGCATGAACGGTAGCTTCCATTACGTTAACGGGCAGTTTAATAAAGTTCTAACTGAGCTCTTATTTCGAAACTTTATATATGAATTTTGCGTCTATTTCTATAATGGAAAATTTTAGGGTGCATACTTATTGGTATTTGTGAAGTGACAGAGTTCTGCAATTGCCTTTTGTCATCAAGATTATAAAGGAGTGTAGTTAGAATGAAAAAGGAATTTATTGGTCTAGTCCTAACGACTTTCTTGTTGACTATGAGCTCAACGTATCCTACACACGCTGAAGCACCCCCCATGAACTTTGTTATTATCCAAGAAACAAACTTATATTCTGAAGATGATGGAGGCAGCAATCATCTTGGTGCCATATCGCCTTATCAGAATGTGCAGCTTGCCCCGAACTCACCTTTCAGTTTCTATGACAAAATAGGTCCTGAGGATTGGTTAAAGGTGCAGACTTGGCTAGGAGAACGTTGGATACGTGATGATGATAAAGTCATATATGGCTTTTTTGAGGAAAGAAAGAGCACGCTAACGCTCTTAAACACGGTAAGTTTATTTAACCAGCCAGACATCAATACTAAAACAAATTTAATGCTTGCACCTCAAGGGATACTCTCTACTTCTACAATACGTTACGGACCAAAATACGTTATAAATGCCATGAGTGCAGCTGGGCAAGCTGGAACGTGGTATCAAGTTGATACGTGGTTGGGACCAAAATGGATTGTAAATCCAGCCCTAATGGAGGATGTTCATGCCGAAACAATCGATTTTAAACTAAAGTTAATGGGATCTGAGACCGTTTTTTTAACACCTTATGAACAAGATGGCAAGGGAGAAATACTGGAGTCTGGCACTGTACAAGCAATTGCTAAGTGGCAATATGCTCCGTTACCCGCTAATGTAATTACTTGGTATAAGATTAACCTCCCTCAAGGTGAACGTTGGGTAAGACCAAAGAATGAAACGATTGAAATTAAATCGAAAAGTTAATTCTGAGGATAAGCAAATAACAGTTTAATTCACATTGCCAATGCATCCGTTTTTTGTTCGCTGTGCTAACGGGCAGTTATGCCGTGGTCTCGATTTACATGACAGTAAGCAAGTAGTCACATTGGCAATTAATTATTTGTAGTAGCACTATTTTAAAAAAGTGTACATGCATATAGGGGAAAAGTGTATATCTATTCTATGGAAAATTGTAGATTTACTAATTAAAGTGCTATTAGTAGTATGGTGAATAGAGATTAGATTAGCTTTGCTATTGGATGAAATTAGAAGAAGAACCCATAACAAGTAAGCTCGTATGGTCGTTATCTTAAAGATATGCAATGATTATTAATTGAAGGGATGATTAATTTGAAGCAAGGGATATTAGTTTTTCTAAATGGAACTTCAAGTTCTGGAAAGACCTCCATATCGACAGAATTGATAAATCAGAAAGAGATTCCTTTTTATCATTTATCAATTGATGATTTTTTTAATAATTACAATGATTTTATTAATAATAAATTTCCAGATGAACCGCCAAGAGGAATAGATCATCAAGTTGTCTCACAAATACTTGATGATTCCATTCTCACATTGTACCTTGCGACAATTAAATTGTTATTAGAATTGGGTTTTAATGTAGTAGCAGATACTGTACTCAACAATGACAAAAGGTTTAATGCGTTTCTTGATCAATTTTTTGATCAGCCAACATTATTTATAGGAGTAATATGCTCGAAAGAAGAACTCATAAGAAGAGAGCAAGCAAGAGGAGATAGACAGATTGGACTAGCAGCTTCACAGTTTAGCAAAGTATATCGTTTTAATGAATATGACCTTGAAGTAAATACTGAAGAGTTGAATCCAATAGAGTGTGCCGAAAAGATATTAAGTTTTATTAAGTCTGATCGGGATTACTCTGCATTTAAAAAAATTAGTAAAAAAGAGATTAGTGTTTCATAATAATGCGAATCAATCAGATAACAACATATTTGACCCTCGGTCCTTAAGCTAACGAGAAACTATAGTTCAATAACGATGGTAGCTAGTTACGATCGTCTGCCGTTATCCGTTGGAATAATGGGCAGTTACTTCCAATATATGTGGTAAAATAAGGAATGATAGCTTTAGTTTGGATAGTAGGTTAATTTTACTGTTAAATAAAATTAAAGAACAACCTGGTTTATTTATCGGAACAAAGTCGTTAATACCTCTTTGGCACTTTCTTCATGGTTATCAGTATTGTTTGTTTGATATTGAAGGGGATTATTACAATATGCCCGGATTTCAGGAATATATAGAGGATATTTATAATTTCCATGGAGTCCATAGTTGGGCACAAATAATACAAAGTAATTGCATTGATGATGAAGCAGCATTCGATAAATTTTATGTGCATCTAGATGACTATCTAAGCAAAATGAGTATTGGTTCTGAAAGTAAAAGTTAGTCAGCGATTGAACTAACGCAAAACGATAGTGCAAAAACAAGGGACAGCTCGCCACGGCAGGCAGCTGTCCCTTACTCGAAATATTTACAGGTAATTTTGTTTTAGAATCAAACGGTGAAAAACCATACCTCATGAGGAGAAATGATGGTATGGTTTATGTAGAAGAATCATATGTGGACCATTTTCCTTTTGCACATTTGGGTATGGAATATCATAAAAGACAATTTGAGATTTAAGCTAACGGGGAACGTTTGTTTAATAAGATTATCAATGAGCAGGTGCCACGGCATCCTGCTTTTTTTATCGAACTTTAAGATCTAATTAAAAGATGTGGAGACCTCATAATACAAGGTCATGGATAACGGAGTTGGCACTAAGAACAAAATAAGAAATAAATATTAAGCGAGTTTCTCTTTTTTGGAAGAAATAGCTAGGTTATTATATGTAAGGAAGTTAAATTTGAGAGAGATTTATAAATAAAAGCAACAAACGGGGAGGCCATTCACAATGACTGAACGTATAGTTTTAATATCGTTGCTTACGTTGATTATCCATTCTGCTGAAACACTCTCATACGCGGTGAGAATGGCGGGGATTCGATCAGGAAAGTTAGCAATAGCACTTTCTTTAACGGGTATGATTGTTCTTATATCGAGAACGTCAAATATTGCTCAGGGAACGATGACCGGCAAAGTCGTTGATTTTGCCAAGAAGCATTTAGAGTATAACTTAGTTGGGAGCTTTAGGATTATATTAACTGCTGCTGCCCTTGGTACTCTACTTGCAATAGCATTATATCCTACTATTACAGCATTAGCTGGACGTATGGTATCACATCTGGAGAAAGCCGGATCAGTCCCGAAAATGATTCAAAACGTACTCCGAGTTGATGTCATTCAACATTCTTTCTATCATTTTCGAATGCCGAAGTGGGAAATGGTTCAACGTCTCCGTGCAGGTGGGCTCCCGAAGCGATTGATGATTATGAACTGTTTTGTGACCGCTATTTATACCGTAGGCGTATTGGCAGCTTTATATGCAACATTTTTACCTGGGCAGTATAGCATTGGGGCTTCTCAATCTTCGGGACTAATAAACGGAGTGGCTACTATTCTATTGACTTTACTGATCGATCCGCAAGTTGCATTACTGACAGATAAAGCTCTGAGTAAAAAAGCGAAGTTATCATCAATTAATAAAGTTTTTGGTGCTCTTATGTTCTCAAGATTTTGTGGTACGTTATTAGCACAAATAATATTAATACCTGCAGCATATTGGATAAAAACAATTGTCCCATACTTATAGAATTTATAGAGGCTAATTGTCTGAATTAGTAATAATCGGGGACAACAGATAAACGTTGAGCTAACGAAAGAACGATAGTTCCAGTATGTGGTGTTATTCTGCTGGTCTGAAGACAGGAGAGACGTTTATCTGCTCACTTTGAGATAAGAGGCGAGAACTTATTAATTTAAGTGGCTTTGATCCAAACAGTTTGAATCATTATCTGAATTATGGCATGTCGGGTGACAAGAACTTGATCCCATTCCCGATTTTGACAAGAACTTGAACTCATTCCCGACGGCCCAAGGTCGGAGATTTGAGGAAACGGATATTGTGTTTACTGAAGTGTTTAATCATTTTTTTGAACACCAATTGAAAGGCAGTATTATTCTTGAAATTTATGAATCAGATATTCCTAAGTTTATCAAAGGAAATTCTGAACTATTAAGAAAGCAGAAATCCTCTGGATGGCCAATGATGTATGATTCAGATGATGAAATGGAACAAACCTTAATTGAAGGTGGTTATAAATACATTATTATTATGTCAGCATATGGAATGAATGGTTGGGTATTGGCTAAGAATTATGAAATCATCGCACGAAAGATTAAGGAGTGATTGTAAGTTTGCTTTGATTGTAGGTAGGGGTAGCGACATGGAATAACATCATGTTCACATTCTGGCATTTGGCACGAATCATGGTGCTAACGGCGAACTATAGCTCAATGAACATCATGAGAAGGCTGTAGTTTCAATAAATCGGTAGTCTTCTCAGCTAATGGCAGGATACTGGGGATATCTTCTAGAAATAATGGAGGGTAGTATAATCTCTGTGTGTAGTGTTTTTAATGAACAAAAATGAAAATGGCATCGGCATTTGGGTGCGTATGGGATATGCTTGACTGAAAAAAGCTATTAGTCTTTCATAAAGGATCTTCGACAATTCTACCGAATTGACAACTCCTACGTCAAAACCATCGCTGTGGGATTTATCGCCTAACAACCTTAAAGGAGAGCTGAACTTAAATGACAAAATTCGAAATTGAACTAAAATTAGCAGAACTAATTGATGAGCAACAGAGTGCCGAAGCGGAGAGAAATAAATTGGATGAGAGGATTCAGGAAATCGAATCCGAGAAAGTAAGACTTGAGAAAATGCTCAAAGGAACGATTTAATAGGTTTTGAAATACTAGTTTCATAGGAGAGAGCTTTATGTTCGATAAGATACTCAATAAGAAGATTGTTGCAGCTTCAATTTAGGAATACAAGGAAGAGTTAGTTCTTGTATTAGAAGATGGTACATCGATTAACATTCAAATAGTAATGCCAGAAAAGGGACAACTCGAACTTGAAGTAGATATCGAATGATATGACAAAGTTCAGAATATATTTGACACTTATCATATTGCTGGAACTTGGTTTGTCATATTATTATAAGAATCATTTACTAAGTACTTCCCCTACATCTAACGATACTTCAATCCAATACACAGTCGCTATACCATCAGATCGTTTCCCTGAGACCGCGGCACATATTAAGGCAGCCAAAGAACATGGAGAATCAAATATCTGCACGATTGACCGAAAAGGTGCAGAAGAAAACAGGAAAGAATCACTCAAAGGCGTTCCAACTAAAAAGGGTTATGATCGCGATAAATTCCCTATGGCTATGTGTGCTGAAGGTGGGAAAGGTGCAGATATAGAGTATGTAACCCCTGCTGATAATCGTGGAGCTGGGTCTTGGATTGCCAATCAGCTAGAGAAATATGAGAATGGAACAAGAATTTTGATTGTAGTGAAGTGAATTAGCTTTGAAATAAGTAATAAAGTAGAAAGCACCTGAGAGTTATTCGGGTGCGAATTCCGCTAACGGCGAACGATAGATGAAACTTAATCAACATTCTTCCTGTCGGCCCTGCAATTGCAGGGCCGGAAATTTTTAACTTTTAATCAAACCGGAACGATTTATTGATTTTCGGAACATCTTCATTCACCATACGGCTAAGCAGGCGGAGCGGTGTGCCGTATTTTTTGTAATCATAGTCAGACCCGTCTTGTTTTAGAAATTCACTAGGGGGCTCGCTCGGTACGTTACCCGCAAAGATAAGTCCTCTTTGTGATGTGATAAACTTATAATAGGAATTATCATAGCCGCCTTCACGCCATTTTTTCAGGCTCATTTTGAATACGAGGAGGCTATATGGACTGATATATACCTTTCCCTTGTATTTAAAGTCAATCGTTACATCGTAAATGACATTATAGCTATTGCCTGGCGGTGTGTGTGTGCGAATGACAATGTATTTTTTCCACCAGGTAGGAATGTCGATGCTGAAATTATACTTCGGGTCGCGGTACGTGAAAGTCATCTTTTCCATTTTCCTCATCCTTTCCCCAAATAACCGCCATTTCTGGCGGGTTTCGACTGTTGCGAGTCCTTACCGTTTTTATACAAACTTAAACGATTTCTCGATTTTTGGAACGTCATCGTTGACCATACGGCTCAGCAGGCGACTTGGAATTCGATATTTTTTCTCATCTTCGAAAAATTCGTCTGGCGGCTCTCCCGGCACCGAACCCGCAAAAATAAGCCCGTTTCGCGATTTAAGAAACGAATAAGGCGACTCGTCATAGCCGTCCTCCCGCCACTTTCGGAGCGTCATTCGGAACACGACGAGGCTGAATGCATCGATATACACCTTTCCTTTGTACTTAAAGTTGAACGAAACGATGTAAATGATGTTGTCGCTATTACGAGGCAGGCTTCTTCTTTTAACGACAATGTAATTTTTCCACCAGCTTGGGATTTGGAGGCTGAATTTGTACTTCGGATCGAGGTATGTGTAATAAGTCTGTACAGGCGCCATATGAATCACTCTCTCTTACGTTCATAGTTTCGGATCGTAGACAGTATATTCATAGCGACGGTGTTGCGATTAGACGAATAAGCATTTTTTTACGATATGGAGGATGTATGGATGGAGATCTGCAAATTAAAGCAGGATCGAGTAAGCGAAGGAGCTGCAGTACTTGGGAGGGTCCCGATTCAAAACGAGCTTGGCGGAACGGTTCAGCAATTATCGGTTGAGGAAGTAAAATGGCGGCCCTTCAGGTCGAGGAAGCGGCCGCAGCTGTTGAAGCAGTGAAGGCGAAGTGGGAAGAGGCGAAGGCGGGCAGCCGCTCGTAGGATTTGCTCTAGGCCGTCGCGCTTGTTGAACAGGCGCATAAGGTAACGGAGCAAGCGCAATCCCGAATTAGCACCCTGCAGCAGAGCAAATCGCTGTGCTTGCAGCAACGAAGGAACAGCTCGCGAAGGATTTGCAAAGCGCAACGGAGACGCTTCGTTACCACGAGAAGACGCGGAATTTATACGATACAGGCAAAGTGACACAGGATCAGCTGGATGCGCTCGTCGAACACAAGTGAGTCATAGTAATTAGGAGCAGCCTAAGGTTTAGATACATTAAATACATTACTACTGTATCATGAATAAGACAAGGTCACGTTAAGTTAAATGGGACAGTGCAGCAGCCGGTTAATAATGCCGGCTGCTGACGTTGTATAGGGGGCAAATACTTGTTCAAAACTTAACTTAAAGAATCGGAGAATTGAATCGGAATAGATTCTTGTCACATTTATCGGAACACAGTGGAAAATATCGATGTACCCCTTAAAACACAATTGTGTACATATGTATAAAATACGGGTTTTGTGAACATGTCATCCAGCATCAAACACCAAACTTCTAAACACCAACTTCTACCTAACTGCTGTCTTTATCGCCTTCGCCTCCCAAATAATAACGTTTAATCGGTTTTAACTCATCATCCAGTTCATAAATAAGCGGAATGCCGTTGGGGATATTTAAGCTTGCAATCCCGTCTGGAGATATATGATCAAGATAATGTACTAATGCTCTTATCGTATTTCCATGGGATGATATAATTGCCCGTTTGCCTGTTCTAAGGGTTGGTGCAATGATTTCATGCCAATATGTCAACACCCTTTGCTCCGTATCCAACAAACTCTCCGTAAGCGGGAATTCGCCTTCCTTTATTTCCTGGTATTTGGGCTCTGAAGTCTCATTTCTCGTATCGTCCGCGGCAAGCTCAGGTGGTCTCACATTCATCGATCTTCTCCAAATATTCACTTGATCTTTACCGAACTTGGCGGCTGTTTCCTCTTTATTTAATCCTTGAAGAGCACCGTAATGCCTTTCATTTAACTTCCACGTTTTGGAAACGGGGACCCACATCAAGTCCATTTCATGCAGAATAATCCATAAGGTTCTAATTGCTCTTTTCAGAACAGATGTGTAGGCTACATCAAAGATGAATCCATGGTTCTTTAGGATTATGCCCGCTTTCCTTGCCTCAGTTAACCCACTCTCCGTTAAATCGACATCAGCCCATCCGGTAAATCTATTTTCAACGTTCCACTGGCTTTGACCATGTCGAATGAGCACAAGTTTGATCATAATAAAGTCCTTTCTATACCGACTGACGGTATTCTAGTTTTTTTAGGATTACTTTCCCCATTTTCTTTCTCGTTCGTTCACATAAATCATTTCCGAATCCCCATCTCTGTAAGATTCACCTTAACATTCAATTTAATGTTCATCGTTGGATACTCTTCTATCCACGCTTCTTCGTTCCACTTTCGTGTTTTACTTCTATCGAAATCACCTAGTCCCAGCGGGTCAATTCCTTCTTTTTTAAATAGCTGCAGAAGATCCCTTCCCGTCTCTGTTAAATCCTCTTCTAGACTCTCTTTGATTTTCTGTTGCTCTTGGGTAGTTAATTGAATCCCCTTTGAATCAATAACTTCTGCTTTTAGGCTAAGATTTATCGTCACTTTAGGACTTTTCGTTTCCGCCTTCTCAGATTCTTCCCCGATTTGGTAATCCACTTTTGAAGCTATATTTTTCACAGCAATGTAAGGTCCATTTTCCAGCTTTGTTTCAAGGGTACCGTACCGCTCATTGCCTAGAAGAAGTTTCATGACTCTCATCTGGTATTCGTTTAATGACATGATATATTTATCACCTTTAAATAAAGCTAAACCAGAGATCTGAACACGATTATTTTGCTGCAAAGTAAGAAGTGGTAAAAAAGGATCTAAGCCTTTGCCTAAATAGGAGTACTCAAAATCATGAATATTCTGCCTTGGTAGATGTCCCGTACGTATGTTGGTATCGAGTAAGTGATAGAGAAACATCCCTTTCTCTTCATTTAAACTGAAATCCGCTTCCAGTAAATCCTTCGCTTTTCCATCAACAATAGCTATGTAGATCTTTCGTGATGCCTGAGCATCGCGCAAGATCACATCCAATTTGTCTGCTAAACCTTTGGCTGCTAAGTCTTTACCAATTAAAATCACTGAAAGTTTTCCAGGTTTAATTGGCCGGTTTAATTGCATTTCCATTAACTCTGTAATGTTCCTAGTTGTATGCCCCACTTTAGAAAACAAGTTATTGGAAACGACGCCAGATTTGCCGGGCTGAAACTTAGGCACTGCTAAGGTAAATTCAATTTCATCGTCAGAAGCTTCATCGAAGGCGCATACAAACGAAATGGTGATTTTCTCTAAAACCTCTTGTTTTACGCACCCCGTCAGAAGGAAACTAATGAGCAATAATAAGTAAAAAAACCGCATCATACAGCTCTTCTCACTTTCATTCTGACAAAGTCAAATATAAATACAAATGGTATATAGGCATAAACCAAGTAAAATCCGGTCTTCGATAACAATGCTTGAACACTTTCCGTCTGACTACGCCCTGGAATAATACTAACTGCAATAAAGACCAGTATTAATAAAACCGGTAAGATAGACAATTGTTTCACTGTAAAAACAAATTTACATATTCGACTTGAAGTCCACAGACTGAGGCAAATGATTGGAATGATCCATAGGATCTGTGAGGCAGCTCCGATATATTCAAATCGTTCAATAAATGGAAAATGTATAAATTTGTATTTAGTCAATTGTGGCCATATTTCATTTGCTAATTGTTCCGGTTTGAACAAAAGTAACGAAAAGAAAATGATTAGAAGATAAAAAACGGTTGTAGTTATATTAGCTAAATAGGCCCATTTATGAGACTTTTCTGGTGATTTAATGAATGTATAACAAAATAAAAGGATCTCTACGCCTAAAAAGGGAAAGGTCATCTCCTTACCTGCTTGGATGATATCTTTTAACGAATGATCGAATACGGGGGTTAAATTGTTATAATGAAACATCGCCGCTGGAAAAAACATGGCCACTAAGGTCACAATTCGTACTAAGCTGAACATACATATACCGATGATGACTCGAAAACCTCCCGCAACAATATAATAAACAAGCAGGAGCATAACTAGTGCCAACGACCATGTTTTAAGATCAGGAAATAACCAGACTTGTATGATTTCTATAAAGAAACGCAGTTGAAAACTTGCGTTCAGCAGGAAGTAAAGGATAAAGAGAAAGTTAAGCCCTCCTCCCACCCATTTTCCAAAAAATTGTTGATGAATATGGGTAAGATCCGTCTCATTATGGCTAAGAACTCGATACATCATCCAAATCACGATTTGGAAACTGACACCGCAAAGGATGACAGATATCCAGGTGTCTTGGCCGGTTATTTGAATCGGCCTGTTAGACATGGAGAGATACTCAGGTCCGAACTGCATCGATAGAATCAAAACGAATACCAGATAGGGTGATATGGTAAATCGCAGATGTTCCGTTGACTTCATCTTCATTTCACTCCCAGAGCTGATTCATTCATCGATGTCTCTTTTTAAGTTAGCATTCTTCTTATTGAATCTTTCAGGTTTTGGTGATCTCAAAAAGCTAAATCGATGATGATATTTTGAATAAGGTGGACGAATCACTGTATCATATAAATCGGATGTACGGAAAGGATAAAAAGGCACCAAGTAAGGCATACCGAGTGATGTTAGTCGCAAAAGATGTGCAACTAGTGCAAGTGTACAGATAAAAATACCAAGTAGTCCCCATATCTGTGCTGCGATGATAAAGGGAAAGCGAAGAATTCGAATAGTCGCACTCATTCGAAAGATAGGTGTTGTGAACGAAGCCAACGCCGATAACGCTACAATAATCAATAAAAAGTTACTCGTAAGGGCAGCTTCAACTGCTGCAGTACCGAGCACAATACCTCCAACAATACCAATGGTTTGACCAATCTTCGTAGGCAATCTGGCTCCTGCTTCCCGTAACAACTCTATAACAAGCTCCATAATAATTACTTCTATGATTGGAGGAAATGGTACATTGATCCTTGAGGAAACGATTGTTGGCAAGAATATCGTAGAGATACTTTGACCGTGATAGGTCATAACAGCTACATAGAAGGATGAGGCATAGACGGAAAACAGGACAGATAACATGCGGATCATCCGTAATGCTGAGCCAATGATCCATGGCAAATAATAATCTTCATACGTAATAAAAAATAGCCATAAGTTGACCGGCGCAAAAAAAGCCGTGGGAGATCCGTCCTTCAATACGCATATTTGCCCCGAAGATAAGGCCCAGGCAACGTAATCAGGCCTTTCAGTTCCAATGGTTTGTGGGAAGATGGAATTGGAATTATCTTCAATCATTTGTTGAAGTAACGTGCTATCTGTAACTTGATCGAATTGAACATCCTGTATGCGCTGAATGCAAGTATTTAAATATTGTTCGTTCGTTATTCCTTCTATGTAAACAATCGCAACTCTTGATTTGGATATGTCCCCTATGGTGATTTCTTTTACACGTAAGTCAGGATAAGGAACCCGCTTGCGAATCAAGTTAAGATTGACGTCTAAAGATTCAACAAAGGCTTCTCTCGGTCCTTCCACTGTGAATTCGATTTCGGGTATGGTTACACTGCGCCCTTTGGATGCAGCCGCGTTGACCATAATGCAATGTTGGCTGTGTTGACCTTTTTGAATGGCTACATATCCCATATAAAGTTTGCTCTGGATGAGATCCCAATCGGAAGATATTTCTTTCTCAGCTACGGGTATTAAAGTGTACAAATCCTCAAAGGATAGGTCCTTTCTACTGCTCAAACAGCCCAGAATGTGCTGATGCAAGACATCCGGCTCTATGAGAGATTTAAAATAACCGATGAACAAAGAATTAGAACTCATTCGATGTTCGTAGCATACGAAATCCGCTGATTGGCTCAGCTCCTTCCATAATTGAGGGAATGAATTCACTTCTAATCACTCTTTTCTCAAATAATTTCTCACCTCATTGTGTCACTTTAAGTGGAAAATTATACAAACAAGTGTTTATACTATACAGAGGAACAGTATTACTTCTGACTAATCGAATAAAGCGAGGGTAACGAATGAACAATTTAACAAAAATGCTAATTACAAAGCCTGCTCATGACGTATTTGAAGCATTTGTTGATCCTGATCAAATAGGTAATTTCTGGTTCTCTTCCAGTTCCGAACGTTGGGCATCTGGCAAGACAATCAAGCTGCGCTATGATGAATACAACGCAGATGGCGAAATTATAATTAAAGAAATTGAGACTGATAAGAAAATTACATTCGAATGGGAATATGGAAATGATGTACACCTCGTCTCCATAACTTTCACGGTTAGAGACGAGAGCAACACGCTAGTTGAAATAAACGAGGAAGGTTTTGCAGATGACAAGGATGCTGTCCCACTACTTGTAGGCAACAAAGAAGGTTGGGTATATACGTTAACTTGTCTCAAAGGCTATCTTGAACACGGAATCACGACACTACGCGCAGCGCTAGTGCATTAATAAGTGCATGAATTTAGTTCAGCAGGCGGCAGACATGACCTGTCGCCTGCTGAACTAACGCTCTCTATACCAGAGAGGTACTATCTCCTCAAAGTTTTGATGATCTTCCAGCACAACACGAATTCTAGCTAACATGGAGTCAAGCTGCTCGGGTACAACTTGAAGCGTCCAAGTTATAGTATTTGCATCGTAAGAAAATCCCTTGGTAACCAATGAAATGTCGACATGAAAATAAATAGAATAAACACCTACATTTGCGTCGCTAACTCTTGACACAAATATAGGTGTATTTGATTTCAATTAGAAGCTTTTACAATCCGGATCACGCTGCCACCGTTCACTCGCAATTTCATAAGAAGTGAATCCTTCTTGGTGACTGTTTCATGCCGAATTGTTATTTCGGTGGCATGTTTAAACCGATAATGATCCAGCTTATCGAACACTTCCTCGTATATCTCCGCTATGTAGACTACCCCATCCTCGAGAAAATCGAGGTTCACACAAGCAGTTCTTCCGCTAGCTGCACAGATTGCGCCTACGAACCAATCGGAGCCACTCCGACGTGCCATCGTGACGTATCGCCCCGGAAATCCTTCCAGCAGCAGTGTTTGATCCCAAGTTGTGGGCACTTGCTGTAGAAAAGGCTTCCCTGCACTTTGCTCATAAGCTTCAATAGAGTCTGCAAAGTTTTGCACGGCAGATTCGAACAATACTGCTAACGCTAATTGATGACAATGACCGGTGCGGGTTAAATTGGTGAACGTGACAGGTGTATAGTCCATAGAGCCGACTACATTGCGGGTAAAAGGCACCGTACAGTTATGCACAGCATTCGGTCCTTCGTTCAACGGATTTTTCCAATACTCCGCACCAAATATACCTTCCCTCGTCATCACATGTGGCCACCGCCGCTGTTCGCCAGAGGGCTTCGTTGCTCCATGGTAATTGATCATGAGTTGATTCTCAAGCGCTACTTCAGCAATTCTATCATACACTTGAATCCGTTCTTGCGAGTCGCTGTCGAAGAAGTCGACTTTGACACCTTTCACACCCCAGCTTGACCACAATCTCATCTTGCTCCGGCACATTTCTTCCTCTTTAAGCCCTTTGAAATGACTCCATAACCAGATACCAACACCTTTGGTCTCCGCGTACTCGATCAATTCAGGCACATTGACCGTGCTCTCCTCCCTGTCCCAGCCGCCATCCACCAAGGAATATTCCCATCCCATATTAGCTGCGAAGTCAATGAATCGGAGCTGCTTCTCCTGATCTCTGCAAGAAGCACTGTCTGAATACCATGACCAGGCGGATCGGCCTGGACGAATCCAAGACATGTCCTCAATCACGCTCGGCGGATTCAAATGAAAGACCGCCATGGATTCGACAATCGTCGAAAGCTCATCACCGATGATGGCTACTCTCCAAGGGGTAGCGAAGGGTCCCTCCGTAACATTCGGTCCCTCCTGGTCCGGTGCAAAAGCAAGCTCAAGCAAACGCGGATGTTTCTTACTTACTTTCAGATGAGAAGCACAGTAGCTGCCGTAGACCCCGGCTTCACTAAGAAGCATCCATCCATCGTTGCCAATCTGGAACAGCATAGGCATCGCATAGCCGTCCTCTTCCATTAGCTCAAGCATGCTATGATCATAAGTCCGCTCGTAGCACTCCATGAACTTCTGCGCCCACACATTGATTAGACGATCCTGAGGAAGCGCGAATCCCGTTGGTTCCGAGAGTATCTGAAGGTAACCTTCTTCCGGCATTTGATAGCGGAAGGCAATCGCATCGTCGTAAGCCCGGAAGAACACCTGCAGTGCATGCGTACGCTTAGTAAAATGAAGCGCCATCTCATTGGCTTGATGGACACAATGTTTCATTTTTCCATGTGGCATCGAATAGCTCTCATTAATTTCTGTAGAGGCTATGCCAATGAATTCTAAACCTTCCGTAAAAGCCATCCGGTCTGTAATAATTCCTAGTGGAGAAGTGGCAATCAACTCGGTACCGTTTATTTCCACTTGATAGGACAAGCTTCCTTGATCACTCAACATCACGTTGACCTGCAGCCTGCCATCCGGGGATGACAGGTGCCAAATCTGCTTACGTATAGACTGAACTGCCTCGTTCATCGACAACACCTTCCTTCCAATCTTTGATATCATCGCGCCAATTTATTTCTTGAAATTTTCTTCATATTTCTTCTGGGCTTCGGCCATTACCTTAGAACCGCCTGCTTTTTTCCATTCTTCTACATACTTATCGAAATCACTTACAGGACGCTGACCCGTAATCATATCGATGTAATATTTCAGTGTCATTTGATCCAATGCATCGACGTTTTCGTTATAAGCTGCAATCGCAATTGGCTGCATAATATCATATTTTCCTTTGCCAATATGCTCGGAGGCCTTCCGCAAGGACATTAACTCGTTAAGGGTCATATAGGGAGTCTGGAAGTCATAATCATTAAATGATTTGCCCAGGAACGTATATTGTTGACCGATTCCGAACTTAATCTGCTCTTCTTCTTTATCGAATGGAGGAAGATACTTATAATCACCTTTCTCGCCTTTATTGTAGGTTTTTCCTTTTTCCCCATACACAATATTCTCAAAAGTCTCCGCATCAAAAGCGGTAGCATCCGCAACCTGCAAATACTTGGCCATTTTCTCTTTATCATTTTCCATATGTTTGCCGAATTGGCCGCCCGAGCTTGCGATTGGGTTCAATTGGACGGTGCCCTGTTGTCCGTCAGGACCTTTGGGTCCAGCAGTTAACACCCAGTTAGCAGCAGGCACATTGGCACGAAGCTTATCATAATATTTTCCATCAAAAAAAGCGGCCTTCGTAATAAATTGATACCAGGAAGCGGTTACAATTCCAGCTTTGCTTGAAATAATTTTATCGTCAACATTCTGACCTTTGTTCAAAACAAATTCGGGATCAAGCAGTTCTTCCTTGTACCATTTATTGAGAATCGTCAGCGCTTGTTTCGCTCCTGGCTCAATCTCTCCCCGCACGATTTTACCATCCTTGTCTGTAAAAGTGCCTGGGAATACGCCGAAGGCTCCGAATACCGGGCTAAATATATCTTTCACACCAACAGCTTGACCCGTCCAACCGTAGGTATCCTTTTTACCGTTTTTGTCAGGGTCGTTATTGCGGAATTTGCGCAAAGCATCTTCGAATTCTTCCAAAGTTTCAGGACTCTTCGTGATGCCAACATTGTCTAACCAATCTTTACGCAATCCAACTACCGTACGGTCGGGCCCTAGTGTCTGGATGATCGGCATGGAATAGTTCTTGCCCTCTCTCTTGTACAGCTTCAAAGGATCATCACCCAGATGCTTCTTTAACCAAGCCCAATAATTGGGGGCATTCTTCTCGATAAGCTCCTGCGGAATTTCGGCAACAGCTCCCTGATTCACCAGTTTCTCATATTCGGGAAAACCTAAATCCACCCAAACGTCTGGGATTTCCCCAGAAGCCACTTTTAGCAGTAACTCTTCCTTGTAATTATCTTTCGATCTTGGAAGCTGTTCAATTTCAACATTAAATTTATTCTCTACATATTTGATGGCATAAGAATCTTTGACGGTTTTATCGTAGTTTTGATTTAAATAGCTCAACTTAAATTTTTTATCAACCTGCGGTGCTGTACTTTGTTCCCCATTTAAGCCTTTTTCCGTCGAACAACCAGCCAGAACTGACCCAAACAAGGCTACACCTAATGCCACTGGAATCATCTTCTTCAATGTAATCATCCTTTCTATCCCCATTGTTTATCCTTTCACGGCACCGATCATGATCCCTTTAACAAAATACTTTTGCACGAATGGATAAATTACCAACATAGGAATGACCGAAAACATAATGACCGTAGCTTGCAACTGGCGCGTAGAGAACATGTCCTTCTGATCGAACTGATACAGCATTGCGTTCAATTGATCCATATTGTTATCTACGATGATTTTTCGAAGGACGACCTGCAGCACCTGTTTCTTCGGGTCAGTGATATAAATTAATGCATCAAACCAAGCGTTCCAATGTTGTACGGCAATCCACAAGGCGACAGTAGCCAATACCGGTTTAGATAGAGGCACTATGATTTTACGAAAAATAAAAAAGTACCCTGCTCCGTCCACACGCGCAGACTCTTCCAAGCTCTCCGGAATGGATCGGAAGAAGTTTCTCATAATTAATGCATTGAACGCACTGATCATACTAGGCAATACAAGAGCCCAAATGGAGTTATAAATGCCCAGTTTCTTAATGAGCAGATAATTAGGAATTAAACCTCCGCTGAACAGCATGGTGAACAGAACAAGTGATGTAATGCCTCGGTTGAAGGGCAAATCTTTTTTGGATAATGGATAAGCGAACAACGCGGTAAAAGTTAAACTTAGACTTACGGCCAGAACCGTTCGAAGAATCGTGTTGCCATAACCGGACCAGATCGCTTTATATTGAAAAATAACATGGTAGCTTTCAAAAGAAAGCTTGCTCGGAAGAAGCAGCATCCCGGTTGTGTATAAGGTGTTCTCAGCACTAACCGACGTTACCACTTGATTCCAAAAAGGGTACAAGGTGATAAGTGTGATCACAATCATAACCAGGTAGAGTGAGAATTCACCGATCTTCTCTGCGGTAGTTTGTTTCGTATATCTCATAGGCAGATGTCCTCCATCCCTCGTGCATGATTACCAAAGGGTATGGTCCTTTCCTCCCATCATGTGAACCGCTTTATTGACAAGCACGATTAGAACAAGGGCTACGACGGATTTAAAAAGTCCAACCGCTGTCGCGTAGCTATAATTCGTTTCCAGCAACCCTTTTCTATACACGAAAGTATCGAGAATGTCAGAAACCCCATACACTTTGGGGTTATACATATTGAAAATTTGATCGAAGCCGGCATCCAGTACATGGGCCATTCGAAGAATAAGCATAATGGAGATGACGGGTAACAGCATCGGGAGCGTAATATAGATCATTCTTTTAAAACGATTGGCACCATCCATAATAGCTGCTTCCTGAAGCTGCGGATCAATCCCGGCTATCGCCGCAAAATAAACGATGGAGCCCCAACCGAATCCTTGGTAAATGTCCGTCATGACCAGAATGGAACGGAAATATCGATCGTCAGCCATGAATAGGACAGGATCTCCACCGAAGAGTTTAACAATCGCGTTGACAGGACCGTTCAGCGAGAAGATGCTAATGAATATCCCTGCCAATATGACCCAAGACATGAAATGAGGTAAATAGGAGATCGTCTGAACAAGCCTTTTAAACCGTTCTCTCGTTATTTCACTTAATAGGAGGGCAAATATGATCGGAATTGGGAACGCAAATACGATTTTATACAGGCTGATTATGAGGGTATTGTTTAAAACTCGGTAAAAGTTCGGATCCGCAAATACTTTCTGAAAATGCTCGAATCCAACCCATGGGCTAGCCAAAATGCCCTGCATGATTTTGAAATTTTTAAACGCAAGAACAACACCATAGATCGGGACATAGTGAAAAAGAATAAAATAAAGCAAACCTGGCAGCAGCATAAAGTAAAGAACTTGATAGCCTTTTAATTTCCGACTGAATTCGCTTTTCGTTCTGGACATGGTTTTGGTTCTCTGGTTAGCAACAACAGAATCCTGCAAGATGACCTCTCCTTTCCCATGCTATGAAATGAATGCGCATTCACTTGATATTTACTATAGCACAGCACTTTTTTTATTGATTTATCTCATTTTTTAGAAAAATATCGATTTATTGCTATTTCGTATTTCTATATTTCGGAATCGTCATTTTCATCGTCGTGCCTCGTCCTACTTCACTAATCACATCAATGCCATACTCTTTTCCGAACACTAATTTTATCCGCTCGTTTACATTTTTTAATCCATACCCTTTAGATTGTTTAATCAGAATTTCGCCGAGCAGCATCTTATCGATACCAGGTCCATTGTCCGTTACATGAATTTCAATCGCGTCCTTGTTTGCCAGAGCCATAATCGTCAGCTTACCGCCGCCTTCTTGCTTTTGGTCAATCCCATGCACGATCGCATTCTCGACAAGCGGCTGAATCGATAGATTCACCGTGTCGTACTGATAAATCTCGTCATCAATCTGGTAGCTGACTTCAAAGCTGTAATCGTGCATCACTAACTGAATTTCTAGGAACGACTGTGTGTTCTGCAGTTCATCTTTGAGAGTGGTCAAGCTTTCCCCTCGATTTAGAGCAGTCCGGTAAAATCTAGATAACATTGTAACGACATGGCTTATATCCGTAGCACCTATCTTCAATGATTTCCAGTTAATAACTGACAACGTATTGTACAAAAAATGCGGATTAATTTGAGCCTGGAGTGCCTTAAACTCCGCTTCCTTCTGAATAAGCTTGTTCTGATAGACTTCCGTCACCAGTTCATTAATACGTCGCAGCATAACGCCGAAGCGATTCGTTAACTCCCCGATTTCATCCCTGCTCTCGCTTCGGATATCCATTTGCAAATTACCCAATTGCACTTGCTTCATTAATTTATTGAGATGATATATACGTTTGATCATGGAATGTGAAAATATCGATATAAGCGCAACTAATAGGACCATGCAGGTAAGTATGAGCGCAATCGTCGCTTTTACTATACTGGTCGCATCCATGGAAATGTCCTGTACGGGTATATAATAATAAAGAGTCCAATTGGCTTGATGAAGAGGCTCCTGAATCATGATGTAAGGAAGCCCACCCACTTCGATCATACCCGTGGAGCGTTTTGGGTTCTGCAGCATCTGTTTTTGAATGGCCATAGAATCTTTGTTTTTGGAGTAAACGATACGATTATTGGGGTCGGAGATAAATATTCCCTCCCGTGCGGACTGCGCTGTTGTCACCGAAGTAAGCGAATCAAAAAAACGTTCTATGTTCAGCTTCAAGTACAGGATACCGGTCATCTGATTATATAGAATCGTTGGAAACTGTCTGTATACAGCAAGTTCCGTGCCTTCAAGAAACCATCCCGTTTTCTTAAGCTCTACACCGTCCTTATACCACTGGCTCGTCTCCTTAATCCGATTCAACGAAAGAATAAACTCACCATACTCAGGCATACTGCCAGATGTATATACGGTGAGCTGCAAGATGTCCGTGTTCATATTTTTGATCATGCTAAAATAGGGACTCACATAATTTCTGAGGTCCTCGGAAAGAAGCGTAAGGCTTGTATAATTTGTACCAAAAATGCGCTGTAGACCTGTATTCATAACGACAGAATCGACCGTCCGCTCAACCTGTTCGGTCTTATCATTCATCCCTCTTGCCAACGTTGCAACGGTATTCTGCAAGCCTTGAATCGCTTGTCTTTGGATGAACAGCTTGGATTGATTGTACGAATAGGTTCCAAGCAAAGCCAGAGGAATCAAGCTTACAACGAGGTACGAAAGAATGAGCTTTTGTTTAAAGCGCATATTTCTAAGCACGTCCAGCCAGCGGCTCATGCGGGATCCCCTTCCCGATACTTGGCGGGAGTTTTCCCGTAATAATTTTTGAATATGGAACAGAAATAAGCAAAGTTCGTATAGCCCACTTCATTGGAAATATCGGAGATTTTCTTATTGGTACTCCGGAGCAGTTCACCCGCTTTGTCTAGCCTGTAACAAGTTATATATTTCACAAGACTAGCACCTGTTTCTTTCTTGAAAAGGTGGCTCAAATAGCTCGGAGACAAGCATGCTTTCTCCGCCAAAGAATCCAGGCTGATATCCTGTCCATAATCGCGGTGAATAACCTTTATTACCTCACCTATCACCTTCCTGGGTGACTCCGCAGACGATTGCTGAACGTAACGATTTCCCATTTCGTTTACTTGCTGAAGCTTAAGCGTTTGTTCCCTTTGTTCCCGATCTTCATCGCATAACGTAACAACTTGAGTGACAACCTCCAGAAACTCAGCTACTTCAACGGGCTTCAGCAAATAGTGAATGACATGGATTTGAATGGCTTGTTTGGCATACTCAAATTCACCGAATGCGCTTACAATAATAACTTTAAGCTTGGGGTTAAGCTTCTTTGCTTGCGATGCAAGCGCCAGCCCATCCATAAATGGCATACGAATATCCGTAAACAGAATATCCACTTCGTGTGCTTGTAAATAATCCAAGGCTTTGACGCCATTTTCCGCTTCAGCCGTTGTCAGGTTCAGCCCCATTGTTTCTATTAAAAATTTGATGCCTTCGCGTTCAATTTTTTCGTCGTCAACAATCAGAGCTTTGTACATCGAACCACCATCCGCATCCATATTTGCCCATTAACGGTTACTTGATCATACAGGGATTGAATGCTACACGCCATGTGATAAATTTAAGGCCTTTGTGTTTTTTTATGATTCGTTGTATGCCAAACAGGCTGCCGCAGTGATAACTACGACAACCTGTTTGGCTCCCCTTGGATGATGCTTATTCTTTGATCGTATTCTGTATAATCGTATTGTTCTCGCCTTGATCTTTAATATTATGAGGGTTATTGCGTTTGAACTGATTTTCGAACACCAAATTTGCTGTATGTGGATCATGAATGACTACGCCGTTATCTTCATTTTTTTCGATTTTATTATTCTGAATGTCATTTAAATCAGAGGAAACTTGAATACCGCTTTGCTTGTTTTCTTTGATCTCATTAAATCCAGCAAAGTTATAATTAAACGAAATTAGCAAGCCATTATCGCGGTTACCCTTGATTTTGCTATTCAAAATGATCGTATTTGTGCACTGCGCATTCACTCCGTTATTTCCATTGTTAGTTATCTTATTATCATAAATAAGGTTATTATCTAACCAATTCACCAGAATTCCGTCCCCTTTATTATTGGATATCTGATTGCCCACAATCGCATGGTGATTGCCATCTATGATCTCAATACCATGCGCTGAATTGTGCTTGAGCTTATTCTTAATCACCCAATTTCCAGTGACAGCTTGAAGTGTAATACCTGTACCAGATCCCGTGCTTCCGATTCGCTCTACGACATTCTTCATGAACAGATTACCCACGGAATTAGTAGCATAAATACCAACCGGATTAACACCCCCGCCAATATCGCTTATTTTATTACTAAGGATATGATTGGATTTCGCACTAATAAGCTGAATACCACGTGAAAGGTAGTTTTTAATTCTAAAACCATAAATTTCTACACCAGCAACACTATTTAACTCAAATGCTTCAAGCAGCATACAGTTTCCATCAAGAATTGCACCATATTTATATTTGGAGATGATCCGAATGTTGTTTTTCACACTGGAAACTTGTACATTTTCATGGTACACACCTCTATGTACCAAAATAACATCGCCTTCATTCGATAAGGTAACCGCATCTTGTATGGCTGTCGGGCTATTGGGAAATACCTCAATGAGTGCCATTCTATCACCTCAATCGATAAGAATTAACTATCTGTTATATAGTAAATTCAGAGCGATGCTGCTTAGACAGGAACAATAGACTACATGACTTACTATTTTTAATTCGCAGTAAATCCTTGCATTTGATTTTGAATATAACTGTTATAGAATTATAGGGTCTTGCCGGACTTAGAAAGGATGCTTGCCTATGTTGCTACAACAATTCCGCCCCATTTCGCAGCTTAGCGATTATATTGACAGCCTTTTGGTTCAAGAGGACTTTAACTCGATCAATTATGCGAATCGGAACCCCGTTAAGGTTCTGCCTTCAACACTTGCCGTTATTGGCATCCAATATGGAAATCGAATGAAAGTGATTGAGAACAATAAAGAGAATTTATTAGGTACTAGCGGCTTAACAGGTCTGCAAACTACGTTCAAGGAATATGTAAGCACTGGACGTGTCGGAACGATCATTGTGCGGTTCAAACCAGGTGGTTTGAAGGCTTTCACCTCCTATCCGATTCACGATTTTCGGGATGCTAACCTAGATCTTTCACTTATTTTCCCGAAGCATCTGGTTTCCGAGATGGAGGAGCGGCTTAGCGAAGCAACGAATATGCACGGTCGAATTGCCCTTGTACAAGCCTTCTTGGTATCGGTTATGGAACAGGAATCGGAAGAACGATTGATTCTGCAAGTCGCCAAACAGATTCAAGCGCATAATGGGGATGTTTCGATTAAGCAGTTGGCGGAGGATTTTTTTGTGGGTAAACGGACGCTCGAACGCAAATTTAACGATATTATCGGGATCACACCCAAAAAATTTGCCAATATTGTTCGTTTCCAGCACACTATTCATCTGAGAAAGTCTGGCCGCGATTACCTGGATATCGTTCAAGCTTGCAATTTCACGGATCATGCTCATTTCGTACACGACTTTAAAGCGTTCACGGGTTGTTCGCCTGAACAATTTTTCCGTCATGAAGTTCAGCCGGAGTTGGCCCAAACTTTTGGCGAAAACAACAGACTTTCAGACTCGAAAGATACCATGTACCAATAAGAAAAGCATTCCCTTTTTCAATTGGAATACTTTTTCACTTTTTATAAATTGACGCTTTTCTACAATGGGGTATCTTATTTTTAAGATTACAATTATCACGTAGAAACATCATATATAAAGGAGCTGCGGCAGTATGTCTAACCATGTGAACCTTCCAATTGGAATAAATTATCCCTTCGAGTCCCGTTTTCTTGAGGTAAATGGTCAACAATTGCATTATATCGATCAGGGGTCAGGAAATCCTATCTTATTCTTGCACGGCAACCCAACATGGTCCTACATGTGGAGAAATATCATTCCTTATCTTCAGCAATCCGCCCGCTGTATAGCTGTCGATCTGATTGGGATGGGACGATCCGATAAGCCAGATATTGGCTACACTTTCTTGGAGCATGTCGATTATATTAGCCAGTTTATCGAAAAATTAGGTCTTACGAATTTTGTTCTCGTCGGGCATGATTGGGGAATGGCGATTGGTTTACAGTATGCTATGAATCACCCGGATCAGGTGAAAGCCGTTGCGATGATTGAACCGCAAGCCTTATATCCATGTCCGTCTTGGACAGCGTTTACGCCTGCTGAAGCGAAAGAGCTTTTTCAGACGCTGCGCGATCCCGAGCTAGGATGGCCTTTGATGCGGGATAAAAGCGTATTCGTTGAAGGTATGCCTACGATCATCATGAACCGGACTTTGACTGCAGACGAACATGAGCACTATCGCGAGCCTTTCAAGAATCATGACAAAAGAAAACCGATGTGGGTGTTTCCAAACCAAATACCTATAGAAGGTAAACCAAGTGAAGTCGTACAAGCCGTGCTTTTACGCAATACATGGTTCACAGAGACCTCTATACCGAAAATCCTGTTTTACGCTGCTCCTGGATGTACCATTCGCGAACCGCAAATTAGCTGGTGCAAGTCAAATCTACAGAATTTGACAACTTTTGATATCGGCAAGGGTTACCATCATTTAGTTGAGGAGAACCCCCATGACATCGGTCAAGAACTGCAACGGTGGTATCAACAAGTTAGCCAAGTGTGAAAGGAAGGCTGCCGTATGATCCGGCAGCCTCTTCTCGCTCTTTAGATTCACTTTCAGAGATCTAAATGATAAAGGGCAATCGCGAATGAAAGCAGACATAACACGATTGCTGGAATCGCTTTTGTAAATGGATCACGCGCGATTACAACCAAAGTGAAGGCTGCAGCCAGCATTGTCGCTCCTAGAAGTAATCCGGATAATAGTGCTACGATCGGATACCAGATCCCTACTATCATGCCAATTGAGCCTATGATTTCAAAAAATCCTGTTAAGAAATTAAAGTAGGACGGAAGCCCAAATCGACTAAACTCGTTGGCCATTTTGCCTGAGATTATTCTCGTTCCTGTGAACATAAAGAAAATACCCAATATAATTTGTAAAATAATAATGATCATACCTGTTATCACTCACCTTCTGGTTTTAATCTTTTATAATTTATATGCTATAGCATATATTTGAGGTGCCGATGCTTTATTCGTCTTTTACAGTTGAATATAGTTTAGCAAGCAGGTCATGTAACTGCTGAATCTCATCGTTGCTTAAATATTTGGTAATATGTTCATGAGCTGCTGTTACAATGGGCATAAGTTTGGTTTTGAGACTCATCCCTTTGTCACTAAGGTACAAGTTATGAGATCGTTTATCCGAATCATTCTGTATTCTTCTCACAATTTCTTTCTTTTCAAGCGAATAAATCATCCTCACAACTGTGGTTTGGTCTCTATCAATGGCTTCAGCAAGCTCTTTCTGGCTCGTTGCTCTTTCTGTATCAAGGACAAGGATGATCCCCCATTGCTCTGGCGTTACTTCATATTGTTTAAGCAATTTCGTGAAAAAATTAGTCATTTTTAAATCTGTACGATGAACAAGAAAACCAGTGAGATTATTTAAATCCATGATAGGTGCTCCTTTCTCTATCAAATTAATACATGCTATAGCATATAAAATATCTTAAATACGTTTGTTTGTCAAATGGAAAGGTAAACCCACCACTTCTACTAAGTGTCTAATTCGTTTATACTAGCTACTGACAATGACAATCATTTTGGAGGAAAGAACATGGCAAACTCAGTAGTAGAAAGACAATTACAAGCTTATAACGATAAAAATATCGACTTGTTCATGGGATGCTACAGTGAAGATGTGAAAATATATGACTTTCCTGACACGCTTACTATGGAAGGCCAAGAGGCTATGAGATCACGTTATCAAAAATTATTTGAAACCTACCCTGATATGTTGGCAACGGTGGATAAAAGGATCATTCACGGCAAATATGTCATCGATCATGAGCAAATATCGGGCAGATTAGCAGACGGCGCCATTTTGGAAGCAGTGGCCATGTATGAAGTTAAGGATGATATCATTATTAAGGTCTGGTTTCTGAGGAATTGATGTTAAAATAGTCTTACCATTTATCGTGCTTCTTTATTCTTTATTATCCTCAGAACCCAAAAAGGAGCAGCCACTTAGGCTTGCTCCTTCTTTAGCGTTCCCGCTAATTTAACGAGGAATGATTCCTTGAGGAATGTTCAGAAGCTCCTCACTTATCGTCCAAAGCCTTTCGGCAGACGCCGGATCGATCGCCCACGAACGGACACCTCGAAACATCGGACTATCTGACGGTACGATCTCCGCGATATCACCGTCTTCGCAATAAACGCCTCCTTTGCCGTATAGCATCGGGCTAACTGCACACCATACAGATGTAGCGGCGCCCTGTTCAGCTGTTTTGAAGCCACCGGATGAGGTAAAGGTACCATCTTCATGCCTGATCACGCCCCATGCTGCTAGATCCTCATTGCTCAAATGTCTCGTCAACCCAGACAGGATAGCTCCTGGATGAACCGCAAAAGCGCGCACGCCATGCTCGCGTCCTCGTTTATCAAGTTCAACAGCAAACAACGATAGCGCAGTCTTCGACTCACCATAAGAAACAGCCTTGTCGTATGACCTCTTAGTGAAGTGCAGGTCATCGAAATCGATTGGCCCTGTCATATGGCCTACCGACGAAAGCGCAACGACACGAGCGTTCCCCGAGCGCTTCAGCGCTTCCCATAAACCTATCGTCAGTTGAAAATGTCCCAAGTAATTCGTCGCGAAATGGGTATCAAATCCCCGCGCGTCTTTTATTGTCGGTGGGAAGCTAACACCTGCATTCAGAATCAGAATGTCAAGCGCGCGATTCGAACGCAGGAAGATAGCGACAAACTCATCGATGGAAGCGGGATTCGAAAGGTCGAGCTTGATTACTTCAGTATTTTTCAGTGAAGCAAGAACTTCTTGTGCTTTATTCACATCACGTGCGCCGACAATGACGGTTGCACCCGCACTTACCAGCGCGCGCGTTGTTTCTAAACCAATTCCTCCATGTCCACCAGTAACAATGGCCACTTTTCCACTAAGGTCTTGTCCAGCAAGCACTTCTTGAGCGGTCGTGTCGGGCCCGAATCCAGATAGCAATTGTTTTTGTTCGGTCATCATAGGTTGTTTGCTCCTTTAAAGTGTTTTTAGACATAAATCATAAAATGTCTATATGTCTATACTATACAAGTGGACAAAGTTTGTAAAGTGTTTAAAATAGAGATATGGATACTAATAAGAGATTGGATATAGTTGCCGTAGCTTTAAAGGTGTTTTTCAAGTTCGGTTACAAACGGGTATCAATGAATGAAATTGCTGAGACTGCAGGTATTTCTCGTGCAGGTCTCTACCTGTATTTTAAAAGTAAGGAGGAAATATTTAACGCCGCGATTGTTCATCACGGCGATATTCTCCTGGAGGAGATCAATAAGGGTCTGTTGTCCCAACAAACAACGGAAGAGAAAATTTTGTATGCGCTTGAAGTATGGTCGATTCGTGATTTTGATAATTCACTGCTTTCACCGGAGTATAAAGAAATAACAGACAGCTCGTATCAGTTTGCGCGGGAGGCGCTAGACACAAGCTATGGAAAACTGGAAGCATTGCTGTCTACCTTACTTGAAGTTCACCCCAGTTCAGCAAATGGAGTATCTTCAGCGAGGTTGGCACAACTCGTTACAGGTGCATTACGAGGGTATAAAACAGTTTCTAAGAGTTCGATTGAGCTTAGGCATTTGATTCAGGACTTGCTCCAAATCGTTTTTTTCAGTAAGTAAGGCCGCGATGCTGAATGAGGTCAGCCAGATGAATGGTTGACCTTTTATTACTTTGGTTACATAGCGGAGATTGGCGAAAGCGATATCTCCACTGGGCCAGCAGGCCCAGCTTTCCAGGGTGCATGGAATGCAAAATAATGTTAAAATACGGATAGGCAGATTATTCTGCGTACGCGAATAAACGGATTTCCAAAATGTTATTTGGGAGGCTACAATATGGATGAGTATTATTTGGTTAAGGACGGAAGAATTGTACGCTGGGACGGGATTGCACTTGGAGGTACGAAAATCCGAGCCGATGAACTTATTGAGTCTTTTGGACGTAAGGCAATAGATGAAATCGAACAGTATGGATTCTACACAATAAAGAAATCTTAATAAATCTACTAGTTAACGAAAGAGGCTGCCGTTTGATCGGACAGCCTCTTTCGTGTTTTTTACGCTATCGTTTACCAATTCTTCATAACGCACATACATCTCCCAAACATAGAAAAGGTAAAGTTAACCATGCGGAAAAAGTAACTGCCCATAAAACTAGAAAAGAAAGAGGTACTCCATGAAGAAAATCATTCCTGTCATCCTACTTTCCTCTATCCTCCTCACACTGCCGCACGGAAGCAATGGAACCGTCCACGCAGAGTCATTACCTGCAGGCAATGTTTCATTTCTGTACTTCAACGACGGTCATGAAATCAATCCCGTTGTCGACAAACTCGGCACACGTGGTGGAGTGGCGAGGATTAAAACATTGATTGATCGTATACAGGGCGACAAAATCATAGCATTCGGCGGCGATCTCGGCGGAGGAACACTGTTTGGAGGTGTATTCAAAGGGTTTCCGATGGTGGAAGCATTCAATCAAATCCCGATTGACCTCGCTAACTTCGGACAACACGATTTTGATGCAGGCACTGCCAATACACTTGAGTTAGTCAAAGCCTCGAAATTCACATGGGTCTCTTCCAATCTAACTGGAAAAGACGGTAAGCCTTTTGGCAATGTGCCACAATATAAAGTTTATGAGAAACAAGGCATCCGCATTGGCGTCATCAGTCTTACAACGGCGATGGATACTACGACTCAGGACGATAATGTTCATCAATCTGATGTCATTGAATCCGCCAAAGCCACTGTTGAGAAGCTGAAACAAGAACAAAAACCTGATTTAATCGTCGCTCTAACCCAAGAGTCTGTTCAAGAAGATAAGTTGCTTTTACAGGCAGTGCCGGACATCCGTGTTATTTTCACAGAAGAAGAAGCAGAAGAAAAATCGTTCGTCTATGACTTCGATGGCTCCGGAAAAAGATATATTTTCTCACCTCAAGGTAATATGGGTTCTATCATTCGTCTCCATGTAAGTAAAGCAGCAGATGGTCAACTAATTCTCGGGAATGAGATCCTGAAGGTAGATGAAACTGTTCAAGAAGACGATAAGCTTGCTGCGCTGGCTAAGGATTACCAATCCAAACTTGATCAAGAATTAAATAAGACGATCGCGATATCCGAAAATGATTTGATCTATGGGGACAACCATGAATCTCGCTACCAAGAAACGGCGATTGGCGACTTGATTGCTGATGCTTATAAGGATTACTATAAGACCGATATCGCAGTTGCGAACGGCGGCGGTATCCGTGCAAGTTCTACCAAAGGGAATTTTACACTCAAAGACGCGAAATCGATTCTGCCATTCGGCAACAAAATTGTGGTAGCAGAAGTGACCGGAGATATGGTAGCTGCTGCCCTCGAAACGAGCGTTTCCGCAGTCGATAAGCTTGCAGGCGGTTTTCTACAGGTATCTGCAGGCACCAGCTACTCGTACGATACGACCAAACCCGTTGGCCAACGAGTTGAAAATGTAACGATAAATGGTCAGCCTTTGAACAAGCAGCAGGTCTATAAATTAGCTCTCTCCAACTACATGTATACAGGCGGAGATAAATACACCATGTTCGGCGATGCGAAAACTTTGGTGGGAGCAAATGAAGCCCTTACCGATGTTGAACTACTTGTGGCCTACGCCAAAAAGTTCGAAACGATTCAAGCGAAAGCGGAAGGTCGCATCCATGTGAAGGGATTTGTGGACATCGCACCTGATCATTGGGCAGCAAAGGAAATTTATCAACTCAGCAACAAAGGTATCATCGGCGGTGTGGACAATGTACGCTATGCTCCAACTCAATTGGTCACACACGGTGAAGTTACCGATTTCCTTGCCAAAGCTCTTAATGTTGATCAAATGACTGTTGAAAAAGCAATTGGATTAGTTGGTTCAGAGCCGAAAAGTCCCTTTACTAGGGAAGAAATGGCACTTACGATGAAGTGGATCTATGAAACCAAAACTGGCAAACAGCTGACATCCACGGAAGTATCGCCTTTTTCAGATGATGCCCAAATTACTGCTATTGCGAAACCGGCTGTGTCTAGTTTGGCTAAAGCGGGGCTACTAAGCGGCAGGCCAGACAATCTTTTTGCTCCTAAGGAAGCAGCAACAAGAGCCGAAGTCGCACATGTCATCTCGTCTCTTCTTAATCAGTAATTCCAATTAGTAAGCTCAATTGCTAAAGGCAGCCTATCCCACAGTGAACTGCACCCCATTTGTTAGACACCACTAACAATGGAGGTGCAGTTTTTTTGTCTAATTTCAGTTTAGATGAGAAATTGAAGGCCATTCAAAGGTATCAGAATGGTACTGAAGGAGTCAAAAGT
>NZ_WTUZ01000004.1:94165-188660 GCF_009882985.1 Paenibacillus silvestris | reverse complement strand
TCTTATAGGCAGGTTGCCTACGTGTTACTCACCCGTCCGCCGCTAAGCACCGAAGTGCTCCGCTCGACTTGCATGTATTAGGCACGCCGCCAGCGTTCGTCCTGAGCCAGGATCAAACTCTCCATAATAGTTGAACAATCGCTTGTCCTTTATTGAAAGCTGAAATGCTCATTGACTTGCTAGCGAGATTATTCATCTCATTATAGTCGATTACTCGACTGTGCTTACTCACTCGTTGTTCAGTTTTCAAAGATCAATTTACTTTCGTTCTCTGCCGTGTTACCGAAGCAGCGAGAAGTAATATACCATGTAAGAATTTCAATTGCAAGTGTTTTTTTTCAACCATTTTTCAAGTTCTCAACATGTGTAGTTTAACGATTAGTCTGACTATTTCATGCTGACCTATATAACTCGCTATATGAATTAAACTCGTTATTCATCCGCGTTAAATGGTGGATTTGCAATATACCATGGATTAAAAAGTATTACAACCTTTTGTTCAAAAAAACATTCTCTCATCTATTTACTCTGCATTTATTCCTTGCTCATCTAATCACTTTGCATTTATTCCCTCATTCTATCATTCACTCTTCATTCAAGCATCAAACTCAAGTCTCCAATCATTACAACGCATGAAGTTACCTGGAGGATATTCAAATTCGCAATCACTGATCAATTGAAAGTTGAGCTTTTGGCACACAGCGTTCGAAGCCGGGTTATGAATCGATGGGAAGGCATGCATACACGAATGCTTCTTCTCTACATTAGCGTTTGCAATAGCTGCTGCGACAGCTGCGGTTGCTATACCCCTGCCTTGGTAAGACGGCAGGACACTCCAACCAATCTCATATATGCTTTCTTCTTTATGATGGCTATCCCAGTAACCCACACTGCCGACCGTTTCATTGTCATGATGCAGCACAATACTATACATGCGGCCTGACCCCTTGCCTCCAATTTCTAGATACCGCTTATGGCGTCGAAGCAATTGTTCTTCCGTTTCAGGGCCACCGAGGTGCTCCATCATCTCAGGCGCATTAATCTTACGCAGCAGATCTAGATTCGATTCAGACCAAGGCTCTATTCTTACATGTGGCTTGTTCACTTGCTCTGCCATATCCATCACCTCAATGATTGCTTCTATAGAAGATATTCCATCCATCCATCCTGCGATCAACCCAAACTATCCTTCTCCCAAACACTACCAGAACATACGTTCCGTGTCAATCCAGGTCTCGTTCCAATAATGACCGTTGCATCCAAGTCATCCAATCTGGACACAGTGGGAATCAACCCGCTGCAAGCAAAAATCTCCACGGCTTGCGGCGCCTGCCGCTCGCTAACCTCAACCAACAAGTGGCCACCAGGCGCCAGCCATTGGGGTGCTTCAAGTGCAACACGCCGCTGTACATCAAGTCCGTCCACTCCCCCGTCAAGCGCTAGCCGCGCCTCATGGATACGGGCTTCCGAGGGAAGCAGTTCGATTGCACCTGTTGGCACGTAAGGCACGTTTGCGAGCAGGATGTCGACTTTATTACGGAGTCTCGCAGGCAGCGGTTCGAATAGGTCACCTTCGAATACTTCACCTCCGGCCGCCGTAATATTACGGCGAGCGCACTGCACCGCTGCGGGATCGATATCTACCGCGTATAGCTCTATTCCTTCTATTGTAGCAGCCAAGGCAGCACCCAGTGCACCTGACCCGCAGCACAGATCAACGACAATCGACCCTGACTTTGCCATTTCAGCGGCTCGGCGGACGAGAAATTCCGTGCGTGGACGGGGAATGAAGACACCTGGATCTACTTCTATACGAAGACCGTAGAATGCCATCCAACCAATGACGTGTTCAAGCGGATAACCTAAAGCTCGCTGCTCTACCATACCTGCTAGATCAACCGACTCTTTCGCCGCTGAAATAAGCATTCGAGCTTCATCTTCAGCGAACACGCACCCCGCATCACGAAGCCTGCTGACAATATGCTGATAAGTATTCATCTCCATAATCATTCACCGCGTTTCTTATTAACGATAAACTCATTTTATCCTTTGCACGGGTTGCATCACAGGTAGAATTCTTTTATAAGAAACTTATCCTACGATCGTTTAACTCATTGGAGAAGGCATGGCAAAAAGGCCCTGCACCTAACAGAACCTTCTTCTTTGACATGATTCAGCCATCTTTTCTTATAACAAAACAAATAGCAAAGCAATGACAGCCGGCAACCCTTGCGTGAGTAAAATCGATTTCTTAGCGGTTGCCCCGCCGTACAAAGCAGCAACAATAACACAGGCAAGGAAAAATAGTTGAATAGAGTGCCCGATCGACGGATCAGGATGAACAAGTCCCCATATAAGTCCAGCTGCCAGAAATCCATTGTACAACCCTTGATTCGCCGCCAGCGACTTAGTAGCCTCAGCTTGCTGCTTTGTCATGCCAAAAGCCTTCATTCCACGAGGGCTCGTCCACAAAAACATTTCCAAAACAAGGATGTATACATGTTCCAACGCCACTAATCCCACGAGTATAGATGCAATTATCGTAATTATAAGCTTATCCTCCTAACCTATTTGCTTTTTATAGATATATTATATTTTATTAACTTGAATTTCGATAGTTATCTCCATAAAATAATAATCCCAATAGGTAGCGAGCATTTATAATAAAGAAATAACTTAGCCTCCTCTGTCTTGCAAGAAAGGAAAATGTGCCATGAGCGATAGACATTCAGCCGTGCTGCTTGAAGATTTATTTTTCTCATCGATTCGGATGTATCATTGCGAGAACCCGGATGGACTCCTGTTTAGCAAAAGAACGGTCCAAAAATATGCGATTTGCTTAATCACAAATGGCAAAGGTGTGCTCACAATCAATGAATTTACCCATACAGCAAAAAAAGGAGATCTCTTCCTCCTGCTTCCCGGCATGATTGTCGAAGGTGCAACACAAGCGCTGGACTCAATCCACTATTCGATTATCTTCTTCTCGTGCCTGCAAATGAAGAAACATCACAAAATATGGAGCATGGAACTCCCCCATTTTCCAGTCAGCGGTAAGCTTCCGCTCTCTTTGGACGATCGTGCTGTGAAAGAAAGAATCGAGGGAATCATGCTAGCAGCTGGCAAGAATCCCCAAACTCACGAAAAGATCGCTATGAAACATCAGTTGCACAGCCTGCTCATTACGCTGATGACTCCCCCCCATTCACATGAGCAGGAACCTGAGACACTAATCGGAATGGATTATGTGCTGGCTTTTATTAGTGAGAACTACATGAAAGAACTCAAAATTGGTCAGTTAGCCAAAATGGCCGGCTATAGCATCAATCATTTTACAAGAACCTTTAAGAATCGCATGAACATGACTCCGACGGAGTATTTTCTACAGCAGCGTATTAGAAAAGCCAAGCAACTGCTCTTTTCTTCCGTGAAAATGAAAGAAGTCGCTGAACTGGTGGGCTATAAGGACGAGCATTATTTCAGCCGGGCCTTCAAGAAAGAGGAAGGTGTGGCGCCTACCCTGTATATGAAAGATAAGAGCCGCCGGATCGCCGCTTTGTACTACGGACTTGATGATTATTTAATGACGCTGGGACTTCATCCAGTTGCTGTTCTATCCTATCAAGAGCGGGTAACCCGAAACGATCCTGTTCCAACATTTGAAGCATTTAGCCAAGAGGCCGTTCGTCTCGAAAGCATACAACTGAATTACGATAGACTGATTCAAACCAAGCCTGACCTGATTTTGACAAGCGATCGTTTGGACGTGGACACGGTGTTGAAGCATATCGCCCCCACCATCGTGCTGAAGCATTCCAACGATTATGACAAAATGCTGACCTATCTTGCTGCCATATTAGGGAAAGAATCGCAAGCCGCGTCATGGAAGGACATGTATGCAGAACGCAAACATTCGCTGCAAAAGAAAATAAAAGAAAAATGGGGTAAACAGACAGCATATTATATGAGAGTCAGCGCTGGGTTCTATCGTATCTATGGCGCCCTCAACCAGACAGGGACTCTGCTCCATCATGACCTTGGTCTGATGCTTCCAACCGGCTACCCGCGTAAGGAATGGGCTATAGATTTTCAGTTGCACGACCTAAAGCTGTTTAATCCGGATCATATTTTCTTAATGACGGATCCTACAGAAGGTGCTCGGGAGCGACTGCAGCAGCTATGTTCATCTGAGGAATGGCTGACTCTAGAAGCTGTGAGAGATCGTCAAGTCTATGACGCAAGCGATTTACTTTTTAAAGCATTAGGTCCGACTGGGAGACTCTGGGCAATGAATCAGATCGCAGAGCAGTTGCAGATTGATAGGGTGAAATAGTTCAAGGGAAAATAGGGAGATAATCCATTGAGTCGGCTCGAACGTTTCCTTACAATGATAATGATTATTATTATTATTATTATTATTTAGGGAAGAGGAATGATTACATATGTTTAAGAACAAATATATGGGATGCATCATGGCCATCATCATAGTGCTTGTATTGTCAGCTTGCGGTACGGATAAGGGGGCAGTTCAACAAGGGCAAACGATAGCAAGTCCCACACCCGCTCCAACTGCAGCAACTACAACTAGTGATAAGACTACGAGAAGCATAACCCATCTGAAAGGCACGACCGTTATCCCTGCCAAGATTAATAAGATTGTTGTTCTCTCAGCAGCTTATATCGATCACTTACTGACGATTGGAGAAAAGCCGGCTGGTGTCAACAACGAAGTCCGTTACGGTGGGGACTATCTTCCTTATCTATCTAAGCAGTTGCAAGGAGTTACGCTTGTTGGCTCTGCAGACAAACCTAATCTAGAAGCTATCCTGCAAATCAAGCCGGACGTAATTCTCATTGAGAGTCGCACCGCTGCATCAACCTATGAACAACTTCAGAAAATTGCCCCGACCATTGTGATGGGTAACGAGTGGCAGGAGTATGAGAGCGACGTTCATTTTTGGCAAAAAGATTTATTGATGATCGCTGAAATGTATGACAAGGTCGATGCAGCCAAAGCCAAAATAGCGGAACTTGAGGTAAAGGTATCCAAAGCACGTGAGCAGATTAAAACTTTGAGCAATAAGAATCTAGCTTACCTGCGCGTTAGAGAAAAAAATCTTCAGCTTTATGCGCAAAATGGACATCCGACCGATGTATTGCTCTACAATGACCTTGGATTTATGCCGACTGCGCTTACTCCTAAAGATAAACGCATTGATTTGTCTATGGAAAAAATTCCTGACATCCAGGCCGATTATGTTTTACTAGAGACCGACCCTAACGCCAGCGACTTTTTGAAAAATCTAAAAGCTAGCCCGCTATGGAAAAGTACTCCGGCGGTTATGACGAATCAAATATTTGAAACAGACTCCTTCTGGCTATTCAAAGGTTGGGGTGTCATTGGTCGCGGGGAAATTATCGATGAAATTTTGAAAATAATTAAGTAATGACAACTATTGCCGGCACCGGCGAGGACGAATTCACTTCTTCCCTGCAGAAATATTTCGTTACTTCGCTTCGTAGCACGAAGAAATCGTCTTATCCTTATTCAGCAGCGGATCTTATGGAGCCGTCTACTCTCGCTCCCATCCTCGCCCAGCAGTCTGCCCTGTTGGGAAATGCTGAAAAGCTCGTCGTAGGCACCTTATTCGCCAAACGATTTTCGGTCTTCATTATGGGGCTTATCGCTGCGGCCAGTCTCCATGATACTTTGTTATCCGCTGCGCCTAACCACATCCGTTTCAGATTGACACAGGGCGGAGCCATGGCTTATGAGACCGAAATCGCGGATGCCTCTCTGCTGCCAGCGTTATGTACGGAGGAGCGTGTGCTCCTCTTCCAAGATTATGTCATGCGTCTGCAAAATCATGTTGAGGCCCTCTTCCAGGCCGTAGCCCTGCACACAAGTACGAATATCAAGGTCATGTGGACGCTGGTCTCACATAATCTGCAGCAGCTTTATGTCCGGCTGGAAGCGGATCAGGAGCAGTGGCGTACTTCCGAGCGATTGGAGCTTATAAGGCGAGATCGCGCTGTCTTGTTTGAACCCCTTGACGGCAATCGATTAGGGGTTCAGCTCCGCATATTCGAACATCCGGATTGGCATGGACCACGCTTTTATTTACGTCGCCATTGCTGCTTAGCTTATCAAATCGACCATGGAACAGTGGCACCTGATTACTGCACGACCTGTCCCAAATTAACTGCTGAAGATAGGTTGCAGCTACTGCGAAATAACGAGTAAGCAGAATAGAGAAACACTCCAATGATAGCCATAAGATGCCCTCATTGGAGTGTTTTTTAATTATTCATATGGAATGCTTATTTAGCTTCCAATTTAGCGATCTGTTCCCGAACTCGCGGCGCGACTTCTGTCCCCAGCAGTTCAATGGCTTTCATGACTTCATCATGCGGCATTGTGCCGACAGGTAAATGTAAGAAGAACCGTGAGAAACCTAAATGTTTGCTCATGTGAACGATTTTATTGGCCACCGTTTCGGGATCTCCTACATAAAGCGCACCTTCCAGGCTGCGGGATGCATCGAATTGTGCACGGCTGTAATGTCCCCAACCGCGCTCTTTGCCAAACATGTTCATCGAAGCCTGCGTAGGCGGAAAGAAGCGATCCACCGCAAGCGAGGTGCTCTCGGCAACGAAACCAAGTGAGTGTACAGCCACAGGTAATTTCGATGCATCATGTCCTGCACGAGTAGCGGCTTCTTTATAGAGCTTCACGATGGGAGCGAATTGGACCGGACTCCCGCCAATGATCGCCAAAACCAACGGCAATCCTAGTACACCTGCGCGGATAGCTGACTCTGGGTTCCCCCCACTGCCAATCCACACGGGTAGAGGCGTCTGAACTGGACGTGGATAAATACCTAAATTCGTAAAAGCGGGGCGATGCCCACCTTTCCATGACACTTTCTCCGATTCCCTTAATTTCAAGAATAGTTCCAGTTTCTCCTCGAAAAGCTCTTCGTAGTCATTCAAATTATAACCAAACAATGGAAATGCATCGACCATGGAACCTCGACCCACAATAATCTCTGCACGACCATTGGAAATACCATCGAGTGTTGCAAATTCCTGAAACACACGGACTGGATCAGCAGCAGAAAGCACGGTAACCGAACTGGTTAAACGTATCTTTTTGGTAACAGCGGCCCCGGCCGCCAGCACCACGACAGAAGCGGAATCCCCAAATTCCTTGCGATGATGCTCGCCTACTCCAAATATATCGAGCCCAACCTGATCGGCGAGGGCAATTTCTTCTACAACCTGACGCAATCTCTCCGCATGACTTATCGTCTTCCCTGTATGAACATCCGGCGTCGTTTCGACAAATGTATCTACTCCTATTTCCACTTTCAAATCCCCCTATCTATCGTAAAAAATCGAATTCTCTCTTCTTATCCTCAAAGTATTTATCCTAACATTAGAAATTATAATATTAATATAATAGAGTCGTCAACCTAGTGTTAGAATTTGGAGCGGCAATATCCTCTAATTCCACTAGGCATTATCAGCTCAACTATCCAAACTGCGCCTGATTGACAGCGTTTACTTTCAGTGGTATGGTCAGAGGAATACGCAAGGCATTCCACGTCTAAATCGGAATGTCTTGTTGTATTTCGTCCTTTTTTACATTTCATGTATTTATTTATGAAAGGAGGTTTTGAAAGTGATTCAAGTGAAAGAATTTTTGGACACAGATTCATCCTACGCAGAGTCAAGAGCTAATCAATTTCTGACTGAACTATCGGATGATCAGGTGATTAACGTATGCTACGGCTCTATTCTGAAGACAGGGAAACATGATACTGGACTCCAACGAAGTTCCATCCTTGTTGTTTATAGGACAAAAGAATAACTGCCGATTTTCCTGCGTTTTATCAACTATTAATGAGGTACTGATATGAAATCAAAAATTGAAACTTTCTTTAAGTTAATCTCATTGGTATCCATACTTTTTCTCGCAGGAATATTGGTATATGTCATCTTACGCGATATCTGAATTCCCAGTAATGATGCCACGAAGAGGTTTTCACAAGCATAAGCTTTATTTTTTGAAAATGTAGGGAGGTTCGCAAAATGAACATGTATGGGCATTGTCGGCTAATTATATCTGGTAGAATTTACGATGAACCATAGAGTAATGTCTGAAATTTAGGCTGTAAAAGGATAGACTTCGTTGATAAGGAACTACAGGTCACTATTCTGCGTGGAATCAATCAATTAAAGACTGTAGTTTCCGTTTCAAGTGGAGGTCAATTCTGGCTCAAGTCCTGGTATAACCGCGATGGGGGACTGGAGGAGGATGCGGCGAGCGGGGGTTAGCGCGGGCTGATTGGTGAGCGGCGATTGGTGGGATTCAGGTATGTCAGTTATGTGCTAACGGACTTGGATGACGCTATTTGCTGCTTTTGGGATAGGATTCGAATCTAACGGTCTCACATGACGCTAATCGCCAAGAAATGGCCCTAAAACAACTGAAAACCAATAGATAACGGCTCCTCGGTCCGCTAGCTTCTCCAATCTAACCAAAAAGTCAAAATAACGGCTGCTGAGTCCGTAAAATAGTGTCACCACCTTGGGGCAATTCTTTTAGCAAATAACCTCGCTAAATGAATTGCCCTTATTTTATAATACGGTTTACTTTCTCTGTGCTCATCATCATCAAAACAATAAAAGCCAGCACTACGAATGGGAACAAATTGATGGTCGTCTGTGTAGCAAGTACTCCAAAGAGCGGCGGTAAAAACGTGGATCCCGTATACGCGACCGCCATCTGAAATCCCATTAACTTGGCGGAATTTTCGCTACCGAAGCGATAAGGCGTTTCATGCAGCAGGCCAGGGTAGATGGGAGCAAGCCCGATGCCAATTAAAATAAGTCCAACCAAGAAAACTTGAGGCTGCGGAAGCAGCACTATGACCCCACCCACAATGGCAATGATCTGACTGCACCGAATCAAGACACGATTGTGGACTTTCATAGTAATGAACCCTGTAATCAGTCTTCCGATCGTTATTCCGCCATAGTATAAAGATATCCACCCTGCAGCTGTCTCGGCTGTCATGTTTCTTGCACCGACCAGATAGCTGGCTCCCCATAAACCTGCCGTAGATTCTACCCCGCAATAGAACAAAAAAGCGATAAGGGTCTGTTTAACACCTTTAATTTGAAGCACGCTGGCTTTGGAACTAGCCGCAGGTTGTATCAACTCTCCGGGCTTCTCTTGTGAAACCTTGCTGTTGAGACCCCCAGCCTCCCTGCTAACCGCGACACGTTTCCATAAGGGGAGCGTAACAAACAGTACAATAGCGAGCGTGAACTGAATCATAGATACCGTTGTATAACCATCTCTCCATGAGTTGTGTTCAGCAATATAAAATGACATGATAATAGGTCCGAGAGTTGCCCCTACACCCCAAAAACAGTGCAGCCAGTTCATGTGATGGGCTTTATAATTTTCAGCCACATAATGATTTAGTGCCGCGTCAATCGCGCCTCCGCCTAGACCCAGAGGAATGGCCAAAACGACAAGCCAGATCATCGAAGGTGCCATTGAGAACCCAAGCAGCGCTCCTGCAGTAAGGCAGCAACTGATCAGAGTAATATTGCCCGTACCCGCTCGCTGAACCAAACGCCCACTTGCCAGACTGGATACGATGGTTCCTCCTGCCACAATCATCGACAAGATCCCAGCGAAGCCAAAGGAAGCACCGATGTCAGGTCGTATCACGGGCCACGCCGATCCCAGCAAGGAGTCTGGAATTCCTAGGCTAATAAATGACAAATAGATAACAATTAAAAACATGGTTGCCATCATTCCACCCCTTCTTCTTTGAAATCTTCATCACCTGTATAGCGGATTTCTCCGCGGCGATAATACTTATTAAATCATTTTAATAAGTTTAGATCATCTTATCAGAAGCTGCATGTAAGGGCAATACGAGATTTAGTTGTACTCGATTGCGATGACCGGACAACGTTTCGCTGTGCCAAGTACGCAGGTCGTTGTCAACGCAAAAAAATTGCCGTAGCTCCAGCCTTACAGCTAAGATAACGACAATTTTTCAATAACGCCAATGCTTAGGTACTCATGCTTGTTCAGCTTTCCATAGTTGTTCCAGCAAGATTACGATCATCGTTCCTACCAGCAGTCCATTGCTAAGTACATATTGCAGGATAGAAGGAAGTCCCTGGAATGCTGTCGACGGTAGAAACATAAGTCCGATGCTAATCAGCAGCGTGATGCCCAGAATAGTCAGTCGGCGTTGATCCAGTGTTTCCCTCAGAATTGACTGAAAAGCGATGCCGATCATTTGGACAAAAGATGCCAGTAAGGCCGCCGTAGCGATTGGCCCTGGGAGCAGCGCCAGGAAGTTAACGATAACCGGAACTAATGAAATGCCTGATAGAGCCAGGCAAGCGACAAGGAACGGACGAATTCGGGTCTGTTCGGTTAGTCGAATAAAGCCCGCGGAAACCGGTAGTGGAACGACGCCAATCGCCGAGAACAAAGCACATAACAGATGAGAAATGCCTCCGACGATTCCGCCGCGATTCAGCGTCTCTTTCAATTGCCTCGGAGCTTCCGGCACGACTTGGCTAACAGCGGAAACTGCAGCAATCGTATTAGAGACTAAAATAAATGTAAACAGAATCGCCGTTATGATAATACCGGCATTGAACTGCGGGTTCCCCCATGCAAAAATGTCCGGTAGCTTGACCCAAGATTCGTTCGTGCTAAGTGTACTTGAGCTTTTTCCTAATAGAGTATACAGCAGCCAGCCGGATAAGATCCCGATTAACACGGCATAATTTTTGATCCAACCTTTGCCTCTGACAGATAGAAGGATGACGAGAATAAAGACACCGAATGATATCGCTGCGGTTCCATAATCGGGAAGGGATGCCTCCCCTTGTAAAGCGATCATGCCTTTCATGAAAACGCCGCTAAGTTGTAGTGCTAAGATCAAAAGAAAAGAACCAGTAACCAAAGGGGTGAACAGAAAGAGAAGTCGATAGAAATACCCGCTCAAGCCGAGAAGAAGGAGAAGTACACCTGCAATAATGAATCCACCCTCCAAAATTTGCAGCGTTTCCTTCAGGCTTTGCCCCTGTCTGACTGCTACGTCGGCCAAAATCACAAACACACTGACCCATGAACCTGCAGGCCCATCTGCAATCGGATACCGATGCCCCAGCCATCCTTGGATGAAAGAACTCAAGCCAACGACCAGAAATGTTCTCTGCATTAGCGTCGATACTTCCTCCATCGACAAGTGAAAAATACCGCCGATCACGATAGGTAGTGCAACAGAGTTGGCCAGCAGGAAAATAAACCATTGAAAGGTGCTTAAGCTGCCGTAGAACCGGCGATTTTGTGTTTCCATTATACTTCCTTTACTTTACAGTAACATCGTTTAGCATGAGATATCCGATTGGATTTAACGTGAATCCTTTGACATTTTTAGCCGTTACTGCTACATGATCAATTGTTCGAATTGGAATTAAGGGACTTTCCTTCATTTCAATATCTTGTGCTTTCGCGTAAATCGCCTTACGTTTCTCCACATCTTTCTCGCGACGACCGTCCTCGATTAACTTGTCCACTTCCGCATTCGTATAGAAAGCAAGGTTGCCTTTGCTTCCGTGGGAAGCGCTGTGGAACACATTATACTGATTGTAATCCGCATCGCCGGTCGCATTCCCCCAACCACCGATAAACAAATTGTGTTCGCCTTTGCCCGTGATATCCAGATAAGCACCATACTCCATCACTTTGATTTCGAGGTCGATGCCAATCCCTTTCAACTGAGATTGAACTACTTCTGCCAGGTTAATGCGCTCTTTTCTATCATCTGTCACGATAGACGTTTTAAATCCATTCGGGAAACCAGCCTCAGCAAGCAGCTCTTTCGCCTTGTTGATGTTGTACGTATACTCGGCCAAATTAGGATTAAAACCTATCATCTTAGGAGAAAGAGCCGAGATTGCTTTGCTGCCCACGCCGTTATAAACGCCTTTGATAATGGAGTCCTTTTCAATGGCATAAGCGAATGCTTGGCGAACGCGCGCATCATCGAAAGGTTTTTTCTTCACATTAAACCCGATGTATTCTACCCCAAGCCCTTCGGTGCGAGCCAAGGTCATGGACGTTGAATTTTTCACGCGGTCTAATTCGGTTACTGGCAGTTGATCGCTAATCTGAACCTCTCCCGATTCCACCATGGCAACCCGCGTAGTATCCTCCGGTACTACTTTATAAACAACCTTATCTACCTTCGGAATCTCTCCCCAGTAGCTATCATTTTTGACAAGCACCATCTCTTGCCCAGGTGTCCATGACTGGAATTTGAACGGCCCCGTGCCAATTGGGTTCTTCGACAGCTTGTCCGCTTGCTCCGCAATAGCTTTGGGACTAAGGATACTGCCTTCCGTGCTGGCAAGAATGGACAGAATTGGCGCATAGGGATAGGACAGAATGAACTGTACGGTATAGTCATCTACAGCCTTCACTTCTTTGACCATGGCGAAATTGCTTGCTCTTGGCGAATTTACCTTGGGATCCAGCGCACGCTCCATGGTTTTCTTGACCGCTTCTGCCGTGAACGGTGTTCCATCGTGGAACTTCACACCCTGACGCAGCTTGAACTCCCAAGTTAAGTCATCTACTTGCTTCCATTCTGAGGCTAGCGCAGGCTTGTACTCCATATTTTTATCTGTCATGAGTAAGCCTTCGTAGACTTTACCATAGATGTAGTTCGCTGAAGGAATGTTTGTAATAAATTGCGGATCCAGGTTGTTCGCGTCCGCTTTTCTTGCGATGGTCAGCGTGCCGCCTGCTTGGGAAGCACCCGTCGCTTTCCCAGTATCAGTTGTTGAATCAGGTGAAGAGGAGCATCCGGCCAACACCGACATACCTGCAAGAGATATCGCGAGAAAGCCGCCCAGAATAAGTTTTCTTTTCATTGTATAAACCCTCCTATTTCGATCGTTTATCATAGAACCTAAAAGCGCTAACAATTCATGCTTCATGCAAAATCCGCTTTACGAATGAATGGTCCTCTTAGTTAGATAATAAATAATTTTCAGATTATTTAGTTTCACAATCTTTACTTGTATTTACATAATCTTTACTTCTTTTCGTTGAATAAATAAAAAAACCGTCAAGTTTACCTACCTTGACGGTTTTTTCGTTAGGATAATAAATACCAGTGCTGATTGTGGCCGCCATTATCATACCATTGAATGGCTTGCGCCCCATCGGAAGTCGATTGTCCCGACACATCCAATAGCTTGCCACTGCCTCGGTTTTTAATTTTGACGGGGTTATTTTCGCCGGTTGCGATAATTTCCCACTGTTGGTTCCATCCGTTATTGCTCGGCCATTGAATAACATTGGCTCCATCAGATGAAGATCCTCCGCTGACATCCAATAAATATCCACTGCCTACGTTTTTGATATGATAATATCCGTTTCCTAAATATTCGAGATACCATTTCTGATAATCTGCTTCTATATTCGTAAATTGTTGAATAAGCGCACCTTCCGCTTGTTTATCCCCTCCGCTGACGGACAGCGCCTTTAAGCTGCGTTCATTAATAAGTTTCAGAGCAACCGGTGTTCCAGATGCGTACGACGTCGAAGTTCCTGCGTATGACGATATAGACACAACTAACACTAGCAACAAAATCGTTATCAATCCGTACCTCATTAGAGATTGTTTCATGAAAGTGCACTCCTTTTTTACTTAATTAACTTGCGCCTGCGGAGTTTAAGAAGAAGTTCCATGTCTTACACGTTAATCACCTCCTAAACTAGGAAATCCCTAATCTCTCTCAATCTCATTAAATTCTTTATTTGGGATTAATTTCAATTTAATCCTACACTAGCAGCATCCCTCATTTCATTGATATTTTCGGGGTATTCCTTACTAGCATGACAAATATGATCATGGTTTTGGGAAAGTGCAAGGGAATAAAAAAGAAGCGTCAGCGATCAAATCGCCGACACTCTTTATGTGTTCTTGCTATGAGATATAGCTAACTGGAAATAATACCGTTAATTTGTTCAAATGAGCTAGTTTTATGGGATTATATGGAAATTTTTCCGCTATTCCAGCTAGTTTTCTCCAAAAGGGGGCAGCTGTGGCCGAATTAACTGGAGGAACTCCAGCTATTCTACCAAAACCCTCTCTCAGCCCCATTTTTAACGGTAGAAATTCCTGTTATATCGCTCCAAAAAAAGGCATATCCCCCCTCCGAATGAGAGAAAGCTATGCCTTTGGTCACTACAATGAACCGGAAACGACGTTTCCGCGATACAGCACCGCTTGACGCTCGGCTCTTCGCGCTACCGCTTCCGCCGAACAACTCGCGTGAACGAGAACCGCGCTTGCTTCATCGCCAACAGCCGGCCAGACGCGTGCGCCCTCCGCGGAAAGCGGAGTCTTGCCGCCTGTAATGAATCCGAGCGCCTGTGCAAGCGAACGCTCGTCACTCCAGCGGAATCGCTCCGCCAGGCGGCCGACTCTTTCCAAGCTGTCTCCTTGGCCGAAGGGGGACCAATGATCTGTGATGCTATCGTCGCCTAGTGAGACGGATACGCCTTTTTGCTTGAGGAGCGGAATCGGGATCGTCGCTCGGTTGATCGGCACGGTGGAGGTGATCGCGATACCCAGCTGAGCGAACAGCTCGGCCACTTCGCTTTGCAGCTCCACCGGAACGTCTGCTAGACCGAGGGCGTGACTGACGGTTACGCGCCCCTGCCAGCCCGCTTCCTCGGTTAGGGCAGCAAGCCTTTTGAAAGTGAATATGCCTAAATGACCGGGATCGTGAATGTGAACATCCACATCAGCATCCGCCTCTACAGCCAGCTCCATAATCGTGTTCAACGATTTCTCGATGTTCTGATCGACCGAGGCTGGATCTACGCCTCCCATGGATGTCGCTCCCATTCGCAGCGCTTCACGCGCCATTTGGGCTACATTGCTTCGCAGCAATCCGTGCTGAGGGAAGGCTACAATTTCGCCAGAGAGCTTGCCTGAAAATGTTTCAAAAGCTTGCAGAGTGGCTTCAAGATTCTTCAAGCCGATATAGGGATCAATGTTGCAATGGCTTCGGACGTGAGTCGTGCCGTTCTTCTGCAACAGCCCAAGCATCGCTTCCGCCCGCTCCCTGGCTGTCGGCAGCAGTTCAGTAAGCAGCGTTTCCTCTTCCTTTAAACGAGTGAAAATATTCACAGGCGGTGAACAAGCTTTCCACGGCCCACCGTAATACGTTTTATCGATGTGAATATGCATGTCACGGAATGCCGGAAGCAGAAGCAGATTCTTCGCGTCTTGCTTAGGCAGCTCGCTGTCTATGACTGTATCTGCAGCAACGATTTGCGTTATCTGCCCATCTTCGATGAGGAGATGACAAATCTCTGTCTCCGTTCCTGTGATTGTTCCATTTTCGCGGCTAAAGCCACTCTCCAAACGCACGTTAGTTAACCAATAAGTCGAAATCATACTCATGTTCGTTACATCCTTTCTCTCTGTTAATTTTGCAGTCCCTTACAGCAACTCAGGATCAAAACGTTTCTCATCCACATAAGCCCTAGCATGACCCCAGAAATATTGGGTCGGCTCCATATACTTCTGTAGCCCTGAGCGCTCAATTGTCCGCTTCGCTTCTTCATTCGCCTCATCAAGAGCAGTCAGTTCGTCAACGGTGAGCACTTTGCGATCTTCCATCACGATTTTCCCATTCACGATAACGTTGTCTACGTCGCTCGCTACGGCCTGATGGACCAACCGATGCACATACATATATTCAGGGGTCAAATGGGGCTGGCGCATGTTAACAGTAATCACATCCGCTTTCTTGCCTGCTTCCAACGATCCCAGTTCATCATCCCATCCTACACAGCGGGCCGCATCGATTGTGACCATTTCAAGCAGCTTGCCAGCAGGTAAATAATAGTAATCTTTGAGCGCTGCCTGATGAATCATCTGCGTCTTGCGCATTGCTTGAAACATGTCAAAACTGGCTGCCGGGGAGGTACCGTCCGTAGAAATCGCTACAGTAGCGCCCATCTCCATTAGTTCTGTAATTGGCGTTCGCGCATTCACTTGTCCGAACCCTGGCGCAGAGCTAATATTCGTTCCTGTTTCGGCCAAAATCCGCGCTTCATCAAATGAAATACCGCGGCAGTGCTGCAGATGCACATCAGGGCCAAGCAAAGCATTCTCTTTATCTTGAATCGCCAGATGAATCATGCCGCCAAAAGCATCCGAGTGAATCCGCGTCTTATATTTCCTGGCGATCTCACGAATCTTCTTCGCTTGATAACGATCATGATCCGTTAAGCCATATAACTGATCAGGCGGCGTCGGAGCGGACGGATTAACGGAAGTAACGATCACAAAAGGCGTGATGAAAGCGCGAATGTGATCGTCGTGCGCATGATGCAAGGCTTCGATCACTGACTCTGCACCTTTCAGCACCTCTTCGTAAGTCACTTCTCTGGTTACCCGTTTCCCATCCACCCAGCGGCTGAACGAATGCGGCCACGGTGGATTGCAAGGACCCGTACAGACGACTTCTCGTATCCCAACTTCGGAGTAAGCTTTGGCATGATTGAGCGCAAAGATCGGATCGTCCGAACGAGGCATGGAGCCGAGCACGCAGGCGCCTGTCGTGATCCCTGCCTTTAGTCGCTCAAGAGCGTTCAGCTTACCTTCGTAATACCAGAACTCATCCGTTACAAAATGCTTATACGTATGCGTCATGATCGGCATCCAGAAACTGATATTGTCCATGGCGATCGTCTTGAACATGGAATGACCGCCGTGACCATGGACGTCGATCAAACCAGGCAGGATGCAGTGATGATTGCAATCTATCGTTTTCTTCGCCTCATACTTCGCCAAGAGTTGCTCGGTGTCGGCAACTTCCAGAATTCTCCCATCGTGGATCGCCACAGCCCCATTCTCCAGAATGCGCCGCTCTTGATCCATGGTAATCACGACGCCATGAACGAGTAATAAATCGATCATGGCTGAAGTCCTCCTGCCACCAATGTCCCCCGGTAGAAGACAGCCTTGCGATCAGCTCTTCTCGCAACCGCCTCCGCTGTGGAAGCAGCGTCCACTAGCACCACGCTTGCCTCATCTCCGACATGTGGCCATGCACGTTTGCCATCTCGACCCAGCGGTGTATTGCCTCCCGTGATGAAACCAAGCGATTGCGACAAGGAGTACTCGTCAATCCAGCGGAAGCGTTCCGCTAAGCGGCCTGCTCGCTCCAAGATGTCCCCATTGCCGAAAGGCTGCCAAGTATCAAAGATATTATCGCAGCCCGCTGCAACAGCGACCCCTTTCTCATGCAAAAGCGGAACCGGTGGCAACGTTCTGCTATGCGGAGCGCTTGTGATGATCGTAATGCCTGCCTCAGCTAAAATAGCGGACAATTCTGCCGCCTCGCCAGCAGACACTTCCCCAAGAGCGAACGCGTGGCTGATCGCCACTCTTCCTTGCAAGCCTGCTTCCATCGTAAGCGCTGCCAACCGTCTCATTGTAAAAGTACCCAAATAATCCGGATCATGCAGATGTAAATCCACGCCTGCATTGGCCTCCACAGCCAGCTCCATCATCTGCTGCAACGAGGCTTCAACATCCCCATCTACCATTGCCGGATCGACGCCGCCGATCAGTGTTGCACCCTCACGAAGAGCTGCTCTAACGAGCTCCTTGGACTTGGATCGCAGTAAGCCATGCTGCGGAAAAGCGACTATTTCGTAAGAAAGCTTCCCCTCATACGTGTCGAGCGCTTGTTGCACGGCTTCCAAGTTGTGCAGTCCGACTTCTGGATAGATATCCACATGCGTCCGCACCTCCGTCGAGCCTGCCGCAAGCAGCGTATCCAGCAAGCTTTCTGCTCTCTCCTTAGTCGTAGTCGGCAGTGCAGGGAGTATCTGTTTCTCCAATTCGAAGCGTCCCATGATATTAGCTACAGGGATGACTGCACGCCACGCATCCCCGATTAACGTCTTATCCAAATGAACGTGCTTCTCAATAAATGATGGCAGCATAAGCAGATTCTTTCCGTCTTGCTTCGGTAGATCCGTTGCTAACGGTACATCAGCTGTAACGATTTCACGGATGATACCGCCCTCTATACGTAGATGACAAATTTCAGTCTCTGTCCCGGAGATCACGCCATTTTCGTATAAATAGCCGCTCTCCAGACGAACATTGGTTAACCAATAAGATGAACTCACGAATTGCTCACCCTTCCTTCCTTTTCCCAAAAATTCGGTGTGATTTGCTCGTACACCCTCAATTATAAAGAATATTCTGTGTTTTATTTTCACAATCTTTACTTCTATTTAAGGTATCTTTACGAGTTGCCCAAAGCTTATTTACTTCGCCCTGTTTTCTGATAACTTTAATTAAACAAAGGAGGACTGCTAGATGAATGTTGAATATGCTGAACAAAAGCAAGCGCTACCAATACAAGCTCTCTCCGCTCGTCCAGGCAAATGGAGAACATTTTATTTAAAGCTTCGGAAAAATAAGTTAGCGATGTTGGGTGGGTACGTGATTCTTTTCTACTTCCTTGTCGCAATCTTCGCTCCGCTCTTGGCACCCTACGATCCGTATCATATTGATTTAGTGAACAAACTGAAACCTCCCTCAGCCGCACATTGGATGGGGACGGACGATAAGGGTCGCGATATGCTAAGCCGATTGATTGTCGGGACACGCCTCTCACTCTCTGTGGGGTTTGTAGCCGTATTTATTGGAGCGTTCTTCGGAATTGTTCTTGGGCTGTTTGCCGGCTATTACGGGAAATGGGTGGATACGATCATCATGCGTATCGTCGATGTTTTGCTGGCTTTTCCGGGCATTTTGCTCGCACTCGCTATCGTTAGTGCCTTAGGGCCTAGTTTAATCAACGTGATGATTGCCATTGGTGTATTTTCCATTCCGATGTTCGCCCGAATCGTTCGCGGTTCGACCTTATCGGTTAAAAAGCTGGAATACATCGACGCTATTCGCTCATTGGGAGCCAGCGATCTGCGGATCATCTTCGTGCACATTTTCCCGAACATCCTGTCTCCGATTATCGTTCAAGCTACACTAAGGCTCGCAACGGCCATCCTTTCGGCTGCAGGTTTGTCCTTCCTAGGACTTGGCGCACAACCGCCCTTGCCTGAGTGGGGCGCTATGCTGAGCAATGGTCGCGATTTTCTATTCACAGTACCCTATCTGGCTTTATTTCCGGGACTTGCCATCTCTACATTAGTCATCGGTTTTAACGTATTTGGAGACGGGCTCAGAGATGCATTGGATCCAAGAATGAAACAGTAAGCTTTCCTAATCTTATGCTTACGAAGACAGTTTTCCTAAAGGAAAACGCTAAGGGGGATATCCATGATCGTATACATCATTCGCCGGCTGCTCCAGATGATCCCGGTACTGCTCGGCGTTATTCTAGTCGTATTCTTGATTATGCAGCTCGTACCTGGCGATCCTGCCGTTCTGCTCGCAGGTGAAGGTGCTTCAGCTGAGACCGTTGAACGCATTCGTCATCAACTGGGGCTGGATCAGCCATTATTTGTTCAATATTTCCAGTACGTCATTGACGTGGTACAAGGAGATTTCGGGACCTCACTACGTTCCAATCTGCCTGTTTTCAAAGAAATCATGATTCGCTTGCCTATCACCATTGAACTTGCTGTGGCCAGTATTTTCATCACCATTGTTTTCGGTATGCTTGCCGGTATCATATCCGCCACGAAGCAATATACGGCATCAGATATCACCATCATGATCGTCGCTCTGCTCGGTGTATCCTTGCCCAGCTTCTGCCTCGGGCTCTCGCTTATTTACTTTTTCTCTGTAAAAATGCACATCTTTCCTGTCGCAGGCTGGGGAACATGGAAACATGTTGTACTCCCGGCTATCACGTTAGGTGCTTCAGGTGCTGCCATTGTCGCCCGGATGACGCGCTCCACGATGCTGGATGTCATTCGTCAGGATTATATTCGAACAGCCAAAGCTAAAGGATTGAAATTACGCGTTATTATCTATAAGCACGCCCTTAAGAATGCTTTAATTCCTGTCATTACCGTGGTAGGTCTACAGTTCGGCGTACTGCTTGGTGGTACGGTATTAGTAGAGTCTGTCTTTGCCATTAACGGACTTGGACGGCTGATTGTAGATGCCATTCGCATGCGTGACTTGCCAATGGTTCAGGGCGGCGTGCTAGTCGCCTCCATTATCTTCGTCATGGTTAACCTTGCGGTTGACGTATTGTACCGTAACTTCAACAAACGGATCGAGCTCGATTAAGAGGAGGGAACGAGATGCTTAAACAACAAGATAAGGTTCTGGAAGTAAGCAATCTTCAGACACACTTCTTTACCGATGAAGGCGTAAGCAGAGCGGTTGACGGCATTGACTTTACGCTCCACAAAGGGGAAACGCTTGGGCTTGTAGGCGAATCGGGCTGTGGGAAAAGTATTACATCCCTTTCCATCCTTAGGCTGATCGCAAGTCCCCCCGGACGAATCCTTAACGGAGAAATTCTGTTCAAAGGACAAGACTTATTGAAAAAAACAGATAAGGAAATGGGTGCCATCCGAGGCAACGAAATTTCGATGATTTTCCAGGAACCCATGACTTCTTTAAATCCCGTGTACTCGGTTGGGGAACAGATAGCAGAAGTATTCCGGCATCACCAGAAGCTGGGGAAGAAGGAAGCCTGGGAGAAAGCCGTCGACATGCTGCGGCTTGTCGGTATTCCCTCCCCGGAGAAACGCGCCAAGCAAGAGCCTTATGAGCTGAGCGGTGGCATGCGGCAGCGAGTGATGATTGCGATGGCGATGGCTTGCAACCCGGAGATTCTTATTGCCGACGAGCCAACAACAGCTCTTGATGTCACGATTCAAGCACAAATTCTCGATTTGATGAAGCTGCTGCAGAAGCAAATGGGCATGAGCATCATTATGATCACCCATGATCTAGGCGTCGTTTCGGAAACATGCGATCGTGTCGCTGTCATGTATGCCGGCAGGATTGTGGAATATACCGATGCTGGTGAGTTATTCGCCAATCCGAAACATCCCTACACCATCGGATTACTTAACTCTCTGCCTCGTGCGGACCAAGACCAAGAAGAACTTCAGGCGATCAAAGGAAGTGTCCCAAGTCCCTACAACATGCCTGCGGGATGCCGCTTTGCTCCCCGTTGTCCACATGCCAGAGAATTATGTCAGACAACGATGCCAGAGCTAACCGACGTCGGAAACGGCAGCCAAGTTCGCTGCTGGATGTATACACCTGAGTGGGACGCACAGCTTGATTCGCATAGGAAAGTGGGGAATTCCATCTCATGACAATACCTGTGGAACGTGACATAGAGAAAAATATTTTAGTTGAAATCAATCGTTTGAAACAATACTTTCCGATCAAAGGCGGCATCTTAGGGCGAACCGTGAATCATGTTAAAGCGGTAGACGACATCAGCTTTAACATCTATGAGGGAGAAACGCTCAGCATTGTAGGAGAATCAGGCTGTGGCAAATCAACCACGGGGCGAGCCCTCTTGCGTCTGGATGAACCAACCGGAGGCGATATCCATTTCCAGGATCAGGATGTCCTCGGCCTGAATAAGCGTGAGCTCAGAAAGCTCCGCAAGGATATGCAGGTCATCTTCCAAGATCCTTTTGCATCGCTGAATCCACGGCAAACCGTCCGCCAAATTCTCGGCGAAGCATTGGCCATTCAAGCGGTCATTCCGAAGGACAAACGGACAGAGCGTATTAAGGAACTGCTCGATAATGTCGGACTACGGACCGATCATATCGATCGTTACCCGCATGAATTCAGCGGTGGTCAACGCCAACGTATCGGCATCGCACGTGCACTAGCTGTGCAGCCGAAGCTAATCATCTGCGATGAGGCCGTTTCCGCACTGGATGTGTCGATTCAAGCACAGGTGCTGAACCTGCTGAAGAAGCTGCAGAAGCAGTATAAGCTGACTTATCTTTTCATCTCTCACGATCTAGGCGTGGTACGCCACATCTCTGATCGCGTGATGGTTATGTATCTGGGTAAAATCGTAGAAATCGCAGACAAGAGATCGCTGTTCGATAACCCGCAGCATCCTTATACCAAAGCACTCCTTTCTGCCATACCTGTCCCTAATCAGAAGGAAAAGAAGGAGCGCATCCTGTTGACCGGCGATGTTCCCTCTCCTATTAATCCGCCTCAAGGATGTCGCTTTCATACACGCTGCCCGTTTGTTGTCGAAGCGTGCAAATCACAGGAGCCGGCGCTGCGCTACACCAGTGAAGGTCATCAAGTCGCCTGCCACTTGGTTGCTTCAGGTAATTATTGACTTCATTCGCTTTATAATGACGAATAATTTACACTGGTAGAGATACCATATATGAAAACCGTAGGCAGAAGGGATCTCATGCTTAGCTTTGAGGGTTTTACTTTACTCATTTTATTGTTTATTCTAGCTCCAATTATTGGAGCTATTACTTTATTATTTTTGTTCGTCTTTGAGAAACGCATTGATCTCCTGGAAAACAAAACGAAGAAGATTGAACTGGAGAAAGAGCTCCAGCAATCGCTCTATAACCAATTAAATCAGCAAATTCAGCCCCATTTTTTATTCAATTCGTTGAATGTGATTCTAACCCTGGCGCGATTGGAACGTACGGAAGAGTTGGTCAGAGCCCTAGAGGTTTTCTCCCAATTCCTTAAGTTCAAATATAAAACTACGGAACCCGTGATTCCTCTTCGGGAGGAGATTCGTTACACAGAGTACTACATTGAGATTCAAAAGCTGCGTTTCGGTACTCGCCTTACGGTCGCACTAACGTGTGATGAAAACATCCATGGGGCTTATATCCCGCCTTTTGTTCTGCAAACCATCGTTGAGAATGCGTTTAAGCACGGGTTGGAACGAAAGGTTGGACCCGTTAATCTGGACATCCGTTTCTTCCTCGAACATGAGATGGCGACCCTCACCGTCTTCGATAATGGCACAATGGAACAAGTGGAAGCCCCTATCGAGGAGAAGAGCGGACATGGCCTGGACAACATTCGGCGACGTCTGCACCTCTACTTCAACGATCAAGCTAGCTTGCAGATCCAGTCGATCCCAGAGACAGGCACGAAGGTGCAAGTCAAATGGCCTTTCATCCTAGAACCTAACTTAAAAGAGGTGCCCTAATGAATGTATTACTCGTGGATGACGAGCCTCTTGAGCTGGAACAGCTTGAGTATCTGATTCATCCGCTTTTCCCTTTTTGGAACTTGTACAAAGCATCCGATAGCTGCCAGGCTGCCGCCGTTAGCCAAAAGGTGAAAATTCATCTGGCTTTTCTTGATATCAATTTACCAGGCAAATCAGGGCTGGAGCTTGGCGAAGAACTGCGTCAGCATAATCAGGATATGGAACTCATTATCGTCACCGCCTACCAAAACTTCCATTATGCCAAACAGTCCATCCGACTTGGTGTGGTAGATTACATGACGAAACCCGTCATTCAAAGCGAATTAGTGGATATTCTGAGCAAATACCGCAATAAAATGCCGCAATCCAAGTACTCCCATGTGATTCATGACGCGCTTACCATCATCCATGAAAAATATGCAGACAAGCTCGCGCTTGCTGACCTTGCCGCAGAGGTTCACATTAACCCAACCTATTTAAGTCGACGCTTTCATGATGAGGTTGGGGTGTCATTCTCCGAATACTTGATGCAGTACCGTATACAGATTTCCAAAAAGTATCTCATTGCCCATCCTGATTGGAGCATTTCTACCGTATCAGAGAAAAGCGGCTTCAACAGCCAACATTACTTCTGTACCATTTTCCGCAAAAGCACCAACCAAACACCGAAAGAATTTCGCGAGAAGGAGAAATAATCTTGCTTTACCAATCATTTCGTGAATATGCACAGGGAGCAGCCAAGATTGGCATTGGCCTCGGAGTCATAGCAATCTTAGCCAGATGGGTCACTGGAATTACCATCTTTGCTTCTCCTGAAGCGCTCGTCAAATATGGCATCTTTGGTGGAATTGGTTATGCGCTCATGGGAGCTATCGCGCTCATGGCGTTTGGCTGGCTTGGGAAAAGGGTGCGCAGAGAGTACGGCGATGGCCTCACCATTGGGGATTTCTTTCAATTTAAGCTGCACGGCCTCGGCTATTGGATGATGATTGCTATCCTGCTTATCACCAGCATTGAAGGCTTATTTATGCAGGGCATGGCTGCTGGCGTGCTGGCCAACATTCTGTTCAGTGTCCCGATTTCGATCGGAATGCTGTGTTTCTTCCTGCTTTGCGTCATCTATGTCGGCTTTGGTGGAATGGTCCTTATTCAACGCTTAGCTTTCGTTCAAGTCATCCTGATGTTTGCCGCTGCTATCCTCATCCCTCTTTATTTCTTCCTTGCCAAAGGGGTTGAAAACGTCTATCAAGGAATTCGGCTGTACCATCCTTATTTGCTTGTGCTGAACAATCATGAAGGTTTGTTTTTTATGTGCACAGGCCTATTGATTGGCTTCGGGCAAATTTTCGTTGACCAAGCCACTTGGCAGCGTCTGTACATGATCGAAGGCAAAAAAATCGTGCCCACCTTCCTGCTTTCCGGGCTCATCTGGGCAACCGTTCCGCTCGCTTTTTCTTCGCTAATTATGGTCGTCATATTTACAGGCAGTTTCAATAACATTTATTCGCTCTTGTTTGATCTTATCCGTAAGATTGATACGATCTTCCTCTTGGTTTTGTTCGGTCTCTGTTCATTCGGTGCTGTTACCTCCGCTTTTGGAGCAGGACTGCACTCGATGATCAGTCTCATTGCGGGCAATGTGTATCCGCTTTTGAAGCCTGGTGCCAGTGAGAAACAGAAGATACGCATGGGATACATGCTAGCTGTGGTGATCGGCGTTCTGTCATTTGCGCTTACCTATTTCTTCACACCCACACTTCTGGATTTACTCTTTTTCTTTGGTATTATCTACGCGGCACTCATTGTCCCTCTTCTGTTCATTGTTTTCAGCAAAGGCAAGGTGGACAATTTCATTCCTCTCTGCGCATTAATTGGACTGGTCGCGGGCTATTCAAGTCGATACACATTAGGAAACTTAGATGCCGTCTGGGTTAGTATGATGGTGTCTAGCCTGCTCGTGATTGTGTATTGGTGCGGCAAATTTATGAAGAAACACCTGGTAAATCATTGAGAGGAATTCACTTACATGCTCCGTTCCTATCTGTTGTTAATCTTTTGCGTTACCGTTTGGGGGAGCAATTTCGTTTTTGGAAACATGCTGGTCAAAGAGTTCTCCCCCTTATTTATTGCCATGGCTCGCTTGTTGTTCATCTCCTTGTTTCTACTTGTCTATACATGGATTCGGCACCGCTTCATTCCCATTAACAAACAGGAGTGGAAGCTGCTTATTCTGCTTGGCATCATTGGCGTGTTTATTAACCAGTGGTCATTTTACCAAGGCTTACAAACCGCGGACCCAACTACCTCGGCGCTTATTCTCGCGTTAACCCCCATTACGACAGCCCTTTTAGCCGCCATATTTTTAAAAGAAGCTTTAACGGTAAGCATGCTAGTTGGCTCACTCTTGGCAATCTCGGGCGTGTTTCTGGTTGTTTTCAATGGTACACGGCTTGAATTTCATATGGGCCACCTTTGGATTTTCATCACGATGATTACGTTTGCGATCTCCATTGTATTAGTCCGCCTACTGGCTCGCAGGCTGCCCCCTATCATTACCACGCTTTATTCGACCTTGGTCGGGTTCGGCACGATGGTACCGGTCGTACTCGCTGGTGGGACAGGCTGGAACATCAGTCATGAAGCATGGGCATGGATCTTGTTAGTTATCACCGCTATTCTGATGCACGGCATCGTTACCCTCGTATGGAACAGTCAATTGCAAAAGGTTGGCGCAGCGAAGGCAGCCATGTTCTCGAACCTAGAACCCTTCGTTGCGATGATTGTAGGCTATGTGGTCCTTGGCCAGCTCGTTACTTCGCAGATGATGTTTGGTTCCCTGATCATCGTAGGCGGCGTTACTTTAGCATCCTTGACTCTTTCCAAAAGAAAGTCTCAGAGGGTACTTTCCCAGTGAGCGAGTGCATGGCTAAACAAACAAATTTTCGGACAACTGCAACCTTTTCGAACCCACTTCCGTTTGATGAAATGTCGACATAATCAATACTAGATTTTTAAAAACCGGAAGGAGCTTTATCATATGAAAAAGAAATTAACAGTACTATTAACTTTGGCTGGAATCCTTGGCACAACGGCCGCTGTCGGAGCGGAAGATTTGGTAGAAAAGGTAACAGGTTACTTGCAGAAGGATGTAAAAATTGTTGTTAACGGACAAGACAGCGCGCTTACGCCTGTTTACATTGATGGAAAAGCCTATCTCCCCGTGCGCGATGCTGCAACTCAGCTTGGATATACGGTAAAATATGATGAAGCTAACAAAGAAATCGAGCTTGATGAAGCCGCTGACCTGATTCGTGCATCTGGTGTAGTTGTAAGCGTGCAAGCTAAAGAAGACGGTAGTGCTCGCATCGAACTACTCGGAAGCACATGGGTCATTTTAAATGTTGACAAAACCACTGCTATTAAGGGCTTAGACGGTAAAACGTTAACTGTAGCTGATCTGAAAGCCGGTACTCAAATCGATGCTGAATTCGGACCCGCTATGGCCATGAGCTACCCAGGTCAAGCACAAGCAGTAAACATTAACGTATACGCAGACCGTTTGGTCAAAGAAGATACAATCAAAGAAGTGAAACATACAGATGACGGCTGGCAAGTTCAATTAGATGGCTTGGTACTGAACGCAGGGAAAGAAACTCGCGTCATGACGTCCCAAGGAGAATCCCTGACATGGGAAGATCTGAAGGCCGGCACGAAAGTCAAAGCTTACTACGGACCAATGGAGACGAAAAGCCTTCCTCCTCAAAGCCCCGTATACTTGCTTGTTGTTCAGGCTCAATCACCGATAACAGGCACTCCGAAAATGTCCCCAGAGGCAGCTCAGGAGTACCGCAACCTGGCATGGGCGCAAGTAAAAGAGCAAGTGTCCCATATTACAACGAAACAAGACGAAGCAGCTGTTCAAATCGTTTCTTCTAAAGAAGCTGGCGTGCTCGCTTCCACAGACGAGCAGAAGAAATTGCTTGCAGACGTTCAAGCTGCGAACGGTAACTTCGTGACAGTTACTTACAACACAGATCAAGACCAGCTTCTTGGACCGTTGACAGCTGTGTTCGATTTCAACACGAAAGCTTTCGTTGGTTTCAACGCTAGAAGATAACTAATTATAAAAAAGCCATGGCATTCTAATGAATGCTGTGGCTTTTTTGTGTTCCAAGGTTTTACCACAAACAACTCTTCAACTCTACTAAATTTGTCATTATTTGTATTTTAATACCTATATGTGTATGATAGTGAGAGATTTATAACAATATTTGGTAGAAACAAAGTGGAGGGAATCGAATGAAACGTTGGATGTGCGCACTCGCTGCAATTGTAGTAACCGCCTCGCTAACAGGATGTAATTTTTCTGCGAAGACTAGCGGTACATCAAGAGAAGAAGGATCGCTTAAGAAGCTGGGGAAAGATGAGAAGGCAACGATTAAAGTGATGTATTATGACAAGATTTCCTTTTACCAGCAGTACGGCAATCTTTTCATGGCCAAGAATCCGAATATTGATGTAGAAGTCATCTCCAATCAGGGAATTTATGGTCCCAATAAAGATCCTCAGGAAGCGCTTGAGACTCTCATCGATGAAGAGCAGCCGGATGTTATCCTTGTGAACGGTACCGACCAGCTTGAAAAGTTTGTACAAAAAGGACGCCTTTATGCCCTGGATGATGTCATTAAGCAGGATAAATTCGATGTGGAGCAAATCCTCCCAGCTACACTGGATACGATCAGGCTGAAAGGTGAGGGCAAGTTGTATGGACTTTCACCGGACTTCTACAGTCAGGCTCTTTACTATAACAAGGATCTATTCGAGCAGTATGGCATAGAGCTTCCGAAAAACAAAATGAGCTGGGAAGATGTCATGAATCTCGCCAAACGATTCCCAACGGATGGTCAAGGAGATCAACGTATTTATGGATTTTCCGCTAACTCTTACATGCGTGAAGGAATCCCTTATCAGTTTATGAGCAGTATAGGCACGACTATGGGCCTAAATTTCATCAATCCCGATCAGATGAAGGTTACGGTCCAGACAGACGCCTGGATGAAGGCACTTCAGCTTACTGTCGACTCCGTAAAATCCGGTGCGTTGTATGTGCCAAAAAAACAAAACACTGACTCTAACACACCAAACATGTACGAGGACTATCTCAAACAAAACTTGTTCGCTATGGGCAAAGTTGCGATGACGATTGATGGCAACTATATGATGCAAAATCTGCAAGAGGTTAAAGACCGTATGAAAGATGTAAAGCCTATCAATTGGGATATCGTAACGGTTCCTGTAGATCCCCAAAACCCGGACTTTTCTGCCACTGTTTCTGTATCCAATGTATTCAGTATTAATGCCCAATCGCCTAATACGAGGGCAGCCTGGGAATTTATTAAGTATATAAATAGTGATGAATTCGCTAGAGTCATGTCTAAGTCTACGAACAGCCTGATGACCCGAACCGCTTACGCGAAAGAGCGGGACGGCCATAATCTAGAACCATTTTATCTCCTGAAACCAAATCCAGATAATATCTATAAAGGCTACGAGAAAATTCCAGGCGGCTTCTACCAGCCATTCAGTATGCTTACCGAACAAGAAATCCAGGCTGTTATTGATGGGAAGAAATCAGCTGAAGAGGCACTTAAGACGATTCAGGATAAAGGGCAAGAGCAATTGCTGCAAGCCAAACAAGCGGACGATGCATTGAAGGAGTCTCAGTCTAAGACGAAATAGTGGGAATAATCCCCTTTATTTTCAAAGAGTCTCCGCCAATAAAATCTAATAACTGGAAAAAATCCCTTTAATTCAAGCGCCGCTTGCCGGTTAAATGAAATAACTGGAATAAATCCCGTTAATTCTCACCATCATCCTTGTTTCCAAGCTCAATCGCCCGCATTAACAGGAGAAATTCCATCTATTTACCTCTGGAGCTGTATTATTGGGCGAATTAGCGGTAGTAATTCCAGTTCATCTAAAGAAGCGCCGCCAAACGCACAAAGGGCTGTCCCTCGGTTATTCAATGACCTTAAGGACAGCCTCTTCGTGATCCTTCAGCCTAGGAACTCCCCCGGATGCCGCCGCTTAAGCTCAGGAATCGCATACGCTCTCCCCGTCTGTTCCAACCAGCTGACGTAGCTCGGCAGATGACCCTTAGCGTGATAAGGTCCCCCTTCCTTCATAACCGTCCATAGAGGATCGGTATCAAACGCCATCGAATTCATCATGTCATCATGCCATTCATTTAGGTAATACACCGCATCTTTGCATAGACTCCGCTCCGCCTGTGCTAGATTGTGCTGCTCATACGGATCTTCCTTCAGATTGAAGAGCATCTCCTTATCGAACAAATGATAGCCGTCATGATAGGTCCGCACATATAAATAATCGCCGAAGCGGACGCTGCGCTGACATACATGCGCACACTGCGATACCACCAGATAATCCCGGCCACAGGTGTCACCTGTCTGCAGGGCCGCAGCATAGCTGGTGCCGTCCCAAGATGGAGCCGGTGACTTGCCCAACAGCTCGGCTATTGTCGGTAAAAGATCCAGATGATAGTGCAGGCCTTCATCCAAATGGTTCTTCCTCATGCCCGGCCAACGGATAATCATCGGAATTCGGCAGGTGCCTTGATCCGCGGTTCCGTGTTCGCCGTAGATTCCGAGCTCACCCATATTTTCGCCATGGTCGGCCGTAATGATTACGACGAGGTCTTCCATTACCCCCTGACGCTCCAGCTCACTGAATAACATGCCGATATGATCGTCCATATGGCGGATACCGCAGTCGTAACCGTCAATGACACGGCGCAATCCTTCACGGTCCGTGAAATCTCCAGGGTGCCGCGGGAACTTCGGATTCGTTTTATTATCAAACATGCTGATCTCACGGGCACTATGTGGACCCACCTTACGTGTTGTGTGTTCCTCCAGCACCTCATCGGTTATCCACTCAGGCAGCGGGTCATTCGCAAATGGATTGCCGAACGCCTCCGGTGCGCGGTACGGGGTATGAGGATCCCAATAGTTCACATATAGGAACCAATCATCCTGCTTCGCATTTTGCTGCATCCAATTCAAAACGACCGGAGTGACCTCCTCCGCAGATTCGATGCCACCCTTGCCGGTGTTATGAATCTCGTTAAAGCCAGCATAGAATGTCCAAGCCGAGTGTCTTTCGCCGAAAGGACTGATGAGCGCTGTTTTCATGCCGGCGGAACGAAATAATGCGGGGAAACATTCGCTCGTTAAACGGCTGCGGAACTGCCGCTCCTCTCCTTCATGACGAACATCAGCGGCTGTACCGCCATGTCCGACAACTCCGTTATGGATGCCAAAACGTCCTGTCATGAGCGCTGTCCGCGAAGGAAAGCAAGGAGCATCCGACGTATAGTAATTCGAAAATCTGACTCCTTTCTCAGCGATTTTATCGATGTTTGGCGATGTATTTCGCTGATAGCCGTAGCACCCCAAATGATCGGGTCTGGTGGAGTCCAAATCAAGCAACAATATTCTCATCTCTTGACTCTCCTTCTAGTAACATTCAAGATCGCACATTGAAAACGCTCTCCTTAATGTGAATAGTACTAAAAGCAATAATGAACAGTCCATGCATATTATATGGATCATGTGTACGATTCTCTTCTATTTTTTTCATATAAAGCTTATTAATCTAAGGATTATTGAATATTACTATGTATACTGCTAATGTTTAGTTATACTGCCTGAAAGGAACTTTCCTACCTATGCTGTCCCTTCGTTCCGTACACTTTGATAATCGCATTCCGAACTGGCGTACGAATCTGATGTTGTTAAATCATAATGTACTCGTATTAATCATCGACGGTAAAGTTAAATACACGATCAACGATCGTACAGTGGTTGGGGAAAAAGGAGAATTGCTGTTCATACCGGTTAACTCCTTGCGAGCGGGTGAAAATTATGATGGTGAGCATCAAAAATTCACGGTCTTGTTCAATCATGATGAAGAGGATTCGGAAGAACTTCCTATCTTCAGACAAAGTCAATTCTGCAAGTGTAAAATCCGTAATTTTGAGTATTTCAAGCACCGGTTCGAAAAGCTTTATCTCGAAGTCGTCGGTGACGGCAAATTCACTCGCTATTTTGTCAACGGAATTTTGCAAGAGTTAGTCGGAATGGCCGCACGTGAATTTGAACTTGTGGAGGTAACTCCTGTTAAACTGAAGCTTGCAAATGAACTGCAAAAATATTTGGTCGCTCACTACAGACAGCCCATACATATCGATGAACTTGCCGCCCTTATACACCGCTCGTCCAACTATACAATATCCATGTTTCGCGAAGTTATGGGCATCTCCCCTATTCAATACATTCACCTGCTGCGTATGAAGGAAGCTTGCAATTTATTGACAAATTCTGACCTTTCGGTAACCGAGATCTCTAATTATTTGGGTTATTACGATCATTCGTATTTCTTTCGCATTTTCAAAAAGTATACTTCCATGTCTCCGACGGAATATAAGCATTCGGGATCGTCCCCGCCATCGCTGCAGTTATTTTAACAAAAAAGGTCTCTGGCCTGCGTGATAGTGTTAAGATAATAGGATAAAAGATGGACCTGAAAGGAGCTGACTTGAAGCTATGATTGTGGAAAATCACCTTACACTTTGGAGCCTTGTATCTCTGAAAGTAATCGATGTGCAGCGTACCGAACTGCCGATTGGCGAGCATTCTCACACATCCCAGCTTCTGTCGAGTGCTCTGGTATACACGGTAAAAGGTCGAGCTCTACTCACTCTTGACGGAGATGAGCACCAAGTTGAGAATGGCTATGTTTGTCATGCTGGTAAAGATACCGTTCTTTCTATTATGGAAGTCACTGACCCTTTGGAATATTACAGCATTTCGTATAAAGCCACTCTGCCCATGCCGTGCAGCCAAGATGTGCTTGAGTTGCTGGCTCGTACGGAACCGTTTGATAGCCAATATGGATTTGTGGTCAGTCATGCTGCCCCTCTACTCATCTTCCTATCTCGTATGGAACAGGAATGGGGACAATCGGGAGCAATGGCGAAGCTGCAGGTGAAATCGTTATTTTATCAATTGATCTGCGAACTGATGGGCCAAATGCAGCACCAGCAACTGGAGCCAGCTTCACCAGATATGGTGCTGCAGGTTGTCAAATATATGGATGAACATTATTTCGAATCAATCACAGCAGACACACTTGCAACGCTATTCAACAGCAGTTCTCGGACCATGCAGCGGATGTTCAACAAACGGCTGGGTCTTGGGCCAATTGACTATCTGATGCAGATCCGAATAGACAAAGCTAAGGAACTACTTTGTAGTACGAATTCAGGTCTTAAGGATATCGCCGAAGCAGTCGGTTATGTAGATAACTACTATTTCAGCCGACTATTTAGGCGTTACACGGGCGTTTCTCCAAGCATGTATCGGGAATCGATGCAACAAGCCAGAGGGGATGAACCGGAGAAGAAAGCAGCGGTAGATCCGCTGGATAGACCTATCCGTCGCTTATTGCGGACGATTATTCATCTTAGAGGCGAGATTCTGCTCCAACGGCAGCCTGAGAGAATTGCTGTACTGGATCCGCAGTTTATGGATCATATGCTAGCTTTAGGTGAACAGCCGGCTGGCAGCGTGCTGGACCCTGATGATCTAAGCAGCTTTCCAGAGTATCTGTTCGGAAAACTTCGTGCAGTCAAGCCCTTGGGAACGATGCGTGAGCCCGATCTCGAAGCTCTGCGTTCATTGGCACCCGATCTGATCATCTGCACCGAGGTTCAGCAAAACTTGTATGCAAGTCTCACGCAAATAGCACCGACCATCATGCTCAAGCGAAATCGCGATTGGAGAGAAACATTGCGTACCTTCGGGCGGATTATGGGTAAGAAACAGGAAGCGGAACAAGTTCTACAGCACTATAAACACAAAATTAACGGGTTGAAATCACAACTCGCAACCAAGCTGCATGGGCAGTCTGTAACGATGATTAGACCTTTGGACAATTCGATTAGACTGCATACATCAGCTCATCGTACGGCGGCGATTCTATACACCGATCTGGGGCTCTATCCGCCGAAGCTGGCAGTCGACCGCAAAAGGACCAGTTCCCTGATCTCTCTGGATGGGTTGCCAGAGGTAGATGCGGACCATTACTTCGTATTGACCAACAACCAATTTAAGGCGATGTCCGATGAGATCCAGACCACGGCAACTTGGAAAAGTCTACGTGCCGTGCAGCAGCAGCATGTTTATCAAGCCAAATCGAGCATATGGATTGCTTATTACGGCCCTATCGCGATGAATCAGGTGGTCGATCAAGTGGCGAGTGTTTTCTTGGATGCCAAATAATCTCTATCTTATATAAGCACTGTTGTTCCGGATCAGAGGATCCGAGCAACAGTGTTTTTGGTGTCGCCACAATCCATGGCGTATTGGCGCAAATATCCATGGAAGATAACCGAGCGAATCGTTATAGTATTGTAAGCGACGATGAGTCTCATTCTCAATAAAAAGCGGAGGAATTATATCATATGTATCCAAAAATCAAGTTTATATGGACATTTAGCCTGTTAGTCAGTCTGGTCATCATTCTAGGCGCATGCTCAAATAACGCCACTCAAGGCAGCACGAATGCTGGGGGAGAAGCAACGAACCAAGCTCAAACCAAGAATAATGAGCCTGTACAAAGCAGTCCCGCAGTGAAGTCAGAGCTCGCAGCACCAGTTACAATTAAGCATTTAAAAGGTGAAATGACACTCAAGGAAGTACCAAAAAAAATTGTCGTGCTTGACGTTCAGTTCGCGGATCAAATGATTGCATTGGGCGTTAAACCGACAGGCAGCGTAATAGCTGAAACCGACAACGGACTCCCTCCTTATTTGGGTGATAAGATGAGCAATATCCCCTTACTAGGAACCTATTTGGAACCAAATATGGAAGGAATCATTGCCTTAGATCCGGATCTTATCATCGCTACGGATGCCCACAATAAGATATACGATGATTTAGTAAAAATCGCACCGACGATTATCCTACAGCGTACTGAGGACTGGCAGACTGTCCTGCTGAAGTTTGGGCAAATCCTGAACAAGCCACAAGAGGCGCAGAAGTTGGTTAATGGTTACAAACAAAAGGTGAGTGATCTGAAAACGGCATTGGCAACCAAAATGAAGGGCCAAACCGTAGCCTTGATCCGTCCTAGAGATAAAATGATTCGTCTCCAAACGACATCACATCGCACATCACAAATTTTGTACAATGATCTCGGCCTCACTCCACCGCAAATGGCTAACAACGCTAAGGATACAAGTGTAATGATTTCGCTTGAAGTTCTGCCAGAATTGACTGCCGATCATATGTTTCTGCTTCAGGACGATACGAACTTGGAGCTAACAACTAAATTCCAGGAATCCGCGATTTGGAAAAATCTGAAGTCCGTTAAGGACAACCACGTATATTCGGAAAACACAGCGCAGTGGATCGGTTATTATGGTCCCATTGCCATCAATTTAATTATCGATCAGATTGCTACTGCGCTCAAATAAATCTTTTTGAACACAGATTACTAGGGGGAATTGTGTATGAATAAGCAGTCGCAGCTCGCGCTGGATGAATGGGATTACTTGAGCCACCAATTTGGCTTGCGTGAATATGGTGCAACCCGCCCTGCTCATTCGGCGAATGCCCTGGACCTGCTGAACGAGGAGATGTGCTCCGATTATCTGGACCAGCTGAGTGTGCTTCTGCAGTCCCCGTCAAGAATGATCACAGCCTCGCAGTTCTTTAAACGATACGCCGCCTTAAGCGCTGTTCCGCAGCTATATGCCATGACCGTGTACAACAAGGGGCTGAATTTAGCTGCCGAAAATTGCTTTCTTGAACCGGGTCGCTCCTGGCTGGAGCATGTCGGTCTTGCCGATATGGATGTGGTAGTCCCCGAAGCTGGTGAGCGGCACGTTTGGCGCAATAGGGTTATATCTGCAATATTTGCTGAGAATATAGGGAAATTGATAGCGGTCATGTCGAAAGTGGCCAACGTACCAAAATCCATATTATGGGAAAATGTTGCAGTGCGTATCTTCTCCTTATACGAGAAACGAATTGGGATAACGGGCGAACAGCAGGAGCAGTCCCGTGCAGATTTTCAGTATGTGGTTCATCAGGCTCCCGGCGCTTTGTTCGGGGAAAAACAGAACCCATTAAGCCGCTTTTATCGCAAATCGACACTCACATCTTTGTCTACTACACCTTTGCGAGTCCGCAAAACCTGCTGCTTTTACTATGAGGTCTCCAGTGTCAAAGAGTACTGTACCGGCTGTCCGAAGGTGAAAAGTTAACAGCATAAACGATAATATTAAAGCGCCTCCCAACTCCCTGGGCGGCGCTTTATTTCTCTCCAAACTTTACCAATAATAATCGCACAATATGGATGTGTATGTGCCGTAACGCACAGAACTCGTTCTTTTGATCATTGTGTGTAAACGAAGATGAGGACGTTGCTACACCAGTTGCTGGTATTGGTAATGAAGCTGCTACCCAAGATGGGCAGAAAGAAGGGCTTTAAAGGGAAATTCTACCGTTATTTCAAGCGTGTCCTAGCTTAGCAAGCTAGTTAACTGGAAAAACTCCCGTTAATTTGCTCGGTCACCCCCTCTTTCTAGCACAATCGCCCCCATTAGCAGGAGAAACTCCATCTATCCATGCAAAAGCCACATTCTTGCACTAAATAACTGGAATATTTCCCTTTATTTTGAAGATGATGTCCCCTACGTTCTAGAAAAGAGGCTGTCTCTCGGTCATTCAATGACTTTGGGACAGCCTCTAACCACGTCTGTGTCACTTAAGCGGTAGTTGCACGGTAACAGACGTTCCTCCGCCTAGCGCGGATTGAATTCGGATACCATAAGCCTCACCATAGGCTAGTTGAATACGTGAAATCGTATTCTTAATGCCAACGGATGCTGATTCCTTATAGAGAATAGCATCGATGCCGTCCTTGCTGATCCCTCTTCCGTTATCACCAATTTGGAAAAACCGGCTCTCATCCTCCGTCCAACCGCGGATTGCAATGATGCCGCCTTCCTCCAGACCGCTGAAGCCATGTAAAATCGCGTTCTCCACGAACGGTTGGAATAACAGCCTCGGCAGCTTCCCTTCGTAGAGCGAAGGCTCTATTTCATAGGTGACGCTGAATTTACCTTCAAATCGCGCTGACATGATGTAAAAGTAATTCCGCATCCATTCCAGCTCTTCCGACAAAGAGACAGCTCCCCAATCCTTGCGGGATGTGTAGTGAAGCATGCTGGACAAGCAAACGAGCATTTTGCTGAGTTCCTTCTGGTTGTTCTCGATCGCAGTCCAGTTCATGATATTAAGCGTGTTGTACAGAAAATGTGGATTCATCTGCATGTTCAGCGCGTGGATCTCTGCTTCTTTCTCCTTCAGCTTAATCTCGTAATTTTCCTTGACTAGCAGCTGAATACGATCGTTCATGCGATTGAAGCGCTGTGAAAGAAGACCGAATTCATCGTTCCTGTCCACCTCAACCTGCTTCTGGAAATCGCCTTCCCCCACAGAACGCATCGCACTAATCAGCTTCTTAATCGGCACTGTGACATGCCCAAGGATGAAATACGCGAACAACAGCGCAACACCCCCGAGCGCCAGCGCGCTGACAAGTGTCGATGTGCGGATGACGGGAACCAGACTTCCGACGAGCGCGGACTCCGGCGTAATGACGATCGACAACCAGCCCGTCACCGCCGAACGGTCAAAGACGACGATCTGATTGGCCCCGTTCAGCTTAAGTCTCGTCGTCCCGCTGCCTTGCGCACGGAAGGCGCCGACCCAGTCTTGCTTATACGTTCCGGTGACTTGCGACTTGTCACTTGATGCCACCACAACATCGTCTGGGTCCAGCACCATGTATGTCGATCCTGCGGGAATGCTCTTCTCGAAGAGATCATCGAGTACCGTAGATTTGTAGCTGATCGTCAGCACCGGACGCTCCACGTTAGGTTTAAGCTTCACCAAGGAACTGTCCTGCAGGTGAGAGAAGTTCAGCAGCCGAGTGGCTGTGAATAAGTAGCGGTAGTCGAACGTTCCGTTCTTAAGCCAGGGCTGGTCGAACATCTTGATAAAATCGTAGGTCGGGTACCAAACCATTTTCCCTGCAGCCTGCTCGGCCGCCTTATAGATCTGCGACTTTGCGGGGTCTCCTTGGGGCATCGCTAATAGGCCAAAGCTGTAGTAGCTCGTCCATAGCTGCGCAGCGTACACATCTTCGTTCTGGGAGAAATATTTGCTCAGAATCGCCGTGACTTTGCGGTCGGCAGCGACAAGTTCCTCTTCGGCTTCCGGGTTGAGATTGTTAAAGATTTCGAACAAATCCTTGTCCACAAACAAGGATCGGCTATTCTGATCTGCAATTCCAAGCTTCGTATTGATCACGTCGTTATTCTTCTGTACGACAGCATAAACGTTCTTTTGGGCTTGCTCTGTGACAACGTTCAGGCTCGTTCGGTAGAAGATCGTACTCAGGACGAGGAGCGGCAGCGCGATGAGAATTAAGTAACTCAGCAGCAGTCTCGCTTTGAATGTCATGCGTTCTCCTCACTTCCAGCCGATGGAGAGGGGATTCGCTTATATGCTTCGGGAGACAATCCCACCTGTTTCTTGAACATCCGTGTAAAATATTTCGTGTCCCGGTAACCACATTGCTCCGCGATCTCGTAAATCTTGAGCTGCCCCGTGCTAAGGAGCTCCTTGGCACGACGCATGCGAGCTTCCGTAAGGTGGTCAGAGAAGGATCTCCCCGTCCTGCTCTTAATTAACGTGCTGAAATAGGAGGGGTTAAAATGAAACCGCTCAGCCGCCATTTCGAGCGTTAGATCCTCATGGAAATTCTGCTCAATCCAACCGGTGCAATCTTCCATGATCAGCTCATTGCGATCTTGCTTCCTTATCATCATCGAACGCTGCACCTTCTCCAAGCTCTGGAGCAGCAGCGCCATGAGCTCCTCGCTGCCACGGCACATCGGGATGTCCGAAACGACAGCTTCCGTAATGGCAATCCCGACATCCCGATCGACGATTTCCTTGGTCCGGCTCTTTATCTTCATCAGCGTCAACGACGCGTAATCCTTCATGAGCTTCGGATCGGTGTTCCCATCGCTTGCGAGCTCACGGAAGGCTGTGCGGCACATGACTTCGGCAGCATCCATCGTCGGATCTTGCAGTGCTTCGAACAGCTGCTCCCCGTCCAGCCGAAATGACGTCGTCACTGACAGGACAAGCTCCACGCTGCTCGTAACCCCTTGCCAGTCCGCGTGGAATGTATGTGAGAGCGCTGTTTGCGCATGCTGATATAGCTGCGGAATATCCGTTGACTTATCTGCTTCCAGTGGTCTGCACCCAATTCCGTGGAACAAACGGCCATCCGCTTCACCGTGCTGAGATATCGCTTGCAATAAAGCACGAATCTTCGGTATCAACATGGGCAGTCGTGCCGGTTCGTTCAACTTGATCGCGGTGACAACCCGGGCTCCCTGATTCGGTACGGTTTGAAGTGGGAAAGCACAAACTTGACCGAAGCCCGCTCCCAGCTGGTTCAACTGGTCCGCCAACAACTCCAGAGACATGACCGGGTAGTCCCCAGTGTTGCTGCCAGTGCCGATTTCGGACAGAATCATCAGATCGACTTCCTGCAGCACCGCCCAATCGTCCAACCGTTCGCCTTCGCCCGGGGACAACTCGCCACTCAGCCACTGATGAAGCAATTGGCTTCTATATGCAGAGGAGGTCAGCTGCAATCTTTGCTTGAGGTCGGCGGTCTCACCCTGTTCCACAATTTCCGCTGCCAGCTTCTGCTCGATCCGCTGAAGCAGATCTTCCACCTTGTCCGCGTCAACCGGCTTCAGCAAATAATCGCTGGCGCCATAACGCATCGCGGTCTGGGCATAATCGAACAGATTGAAGGCCGAAACGATGACAACCTTCGTCTGTATTGCCTCCACTTCCAACCACTTCAACAAGGAAAGCCCATCCATGTTCGGCATCTGAATATCGCTGAGAATGACGTCCGGCAGCTCTGAGCGAATGCTTGCGAGCGCGACTTCCCCGTCCTTCGCCACCGATACATGCGCATGCGGACGCATCGCCTGAACCATCGCAGCCATGCCTCTCAAATGCCGTGGTTCATCGTCCACAATGAGAATTTTCACCCTGCACCCTCCTCCTCTCCACAATCTGTCCGATCAATTTCTACTACAGTACTACGTAATCCAAGCCTTGGATAGAGGGGGCACAAACTCCGCTGCCTACTTTTCCAGCTGCAATTACGCTATTTACCAAATTCTAGCCTGCAAAATAGACAAGCTCTTGTCGTTCATCAACGACAAAAACTTGTCTATGAATAGCTTTTTACGGCTCTTATCCCTCTTTTAACGGACGCGCAGCTACTCCCTCAAAAGTTAACTGCACCGGTCGAATACGGCCATCTTCCTCGATGTACATGCGATCGATACACACAACCCGATGGTTCGCATCCGTTTCCGATAACGGTCTCCGGTGATACACGATGTACCATTCGTCAGTGTCCGGCACCTGAATAATCCCGTGATGTCCTGCGCTAGTTGCGACATCCTTGTTCTGCTGCAGTATTTTCCCTACTCGATTGAACGGACCTACGGGCGATTCCGCTATCGCATAAGCAACGGAATAATCCGGGCCGCCCCAGCCACCCTCTGCCCACATGAAATAATAGAGTCCGTTTCTCTTAATCATGCACGGTCCCTCAACGAAAAGTTCAGGTGTAATTTCCTTGAACGTCTCTCCATCATCGAAGGCTCTAATGCTGATCATATCCTCATTTAATCTCACGACATTACAATGACCCCATCCGCCGTAGTATAAATACACGCTGCCGTCATCGTCGATATAAACATGCGGATCGATGGGTTGGGCGCCGTGATAGAATTGATCGATCAGAGGCTTGCCTATTGCATCCACGAATGGGCCTTCAGGTCTGTCGGAGACAGCCACGCCAATGCCACCGAGCTCATCATTGCTCTGGATATCATTCGCAGCGAAATAGTAATAATATTTTCCATTCTTTTCGATTGGAGATGGAGCCCATAAGGCTCTCTTTGCCCATGATATATTGTTCATTTTCAGTATGCGCTCTACCTTCGTCCACGCCACCAAGTCTTCCGAATAGAAGGCATCGAAGTATGTTTGCTCATCATAGGGTGCTGAATAGGTCGGGTAGATCCAATACTTTCCTTCGAAAATTCTGGCTTCTGGATCCGCATACCAACCCGGAAAGATCGGATTCCCCGATCGCTTTATTTCATTCATTTTGCGAGCCTCCTGATTATCGATTATCGTAAGCCACTGCTCGGCAGCGGCAAACAATCATACCTTATCCTTTCAACCCCGTAAGCGTAATTCCTTCGAGGAAATAGCGCTGCCCTACCAAAAAAACAAGGATGCATGGCAATACGACGACCGTTGATGCTGCCATAAGCAAGTCCCACTGCGCTGTATAGCTGCCTTGAAACATCTGCAAGCCAAGTGCAAGTGTGAACCGGCTATCGCTTTTCAAATAAATAAGCGGTCCCATAAAGTCATTCCATGAACCCAGAAATGTAAACAGAGCAACGACAATAACAGCAGAACGGCTGAGTGGCAGAATGATTCGCCAATAGATTTGAGTATAATTTGCCCCGTCCACAAACGCCGCCTCATCGAAATCCTGTGGAATCGTCATATAAAATTGACGAAGCAGGAAAATATTAAAGATACCTCCACCGAAATAAGCAGGAGCAATGAGCGGATAGAAGGTGTCGTAAAAGCCGAGCGTCTTCCAGCCGATAAAGCTTGGAATAAGGGTAACTGCTCCCGGCAGCATCATGGCGGACATCAAGATGGCGAACACCACCTCGCGCCCCTTCCAACGGATGCGTGAGAAGCCAAAGGCTGCAACCGTGCTGGAAACAACGGTGCCCAGTAAAACTGCGGCAACAATAATCAGCGTATTTTTGAAAAAAGCGCCAAATGGAACGACCGTAAGGGCATTTTTGAAATTTTCGAAATGAAACGGCTTGGGAATCCACTGCGGCGGCATAATGAAGATTTGGGATAAATCCATAACCGAGCTGCGCAGCAGCCAAATGAACGGCACGATAAACATGACGGAAACGATGACAAGGGCCGTAAACCCTCCTAGAAGCTTAAGTCTGGACTCTCTCATGCGCGATCCCCCTCATAATGAACCCAGGATTTCGAGGTTTTGAAGATCAGAAACGAAAAGATCATAATGATGACGAAGAGCACCCACGCTAGTGCTGAGGCGTAACCCATCTCCGAATCGCGGAATGCCGTGCGCCACAGGTAGAACACGAAGAACAAGCTTTTGTTATTCGGTCCCCCTTGCGTCAAAATATAGGCCTCACTGAATACTTGGAAAGAACCAATAATTGTCATGATCGTATTAAAGAAAATCGTTGGCGTCATCATCGGAATCGTAATATGCCTCAGCTTCTGATACCAGCCTCCACCGTCTACATCAATAGCTTCGTAATAGCTTGAAGGAATGCCAGATAATCCTGCCAAAAATATGATGACGGTTCCGCCTATCCCCCATAAAGTCGTAAGCACAATGGAGGGAATTACACTGCTTTCGCTGAACAACCAAGCGCTGGTAGGCAGATGCAATTTTTCCAACACGGTATTAACTAAGCCCAGATCCGGATTCAGCAGCCACAACCAAATCATCGAAGAAGCGACCGCCGGCACAATGCTCGGCAAGTAGATGATCGTCCGGAATGCGGAGCGGCCTTTCACATTCATATTTAGCAGAATAGCCAAGAAAAACGAAAAGATAATAACCGTCGGCACACGCAGTACAACGAAATAAAAAGTTGTGCCAAGCGACTGGTAGAACAGTTCATCTTCACCCGAAAACAGCTTGATGTAATTGGCCAGTCCAATAAAGTTTGTCGTATCCTTGAAGACGTTGTAGTCCGTTAAACTAAGATATAAACTCGCAATCATGGGTCCCAGCGTAAAAATAAGGAAGCCCACTATCGCCGGCGATGTGAACAGCAGGCCATAGAACAGTGCCTTCCGTTCCCGCTTAGTGCTTGTGCTCCGTGACGCAACAATGGCCTTCTGATTGTCTAGTGCCGAAATTTCCATGCCGTATTCCTCCTATCTATGGCAGAGGACAACGCCTTTGGGAAGAAAGGGCCGTTGTCCTCAATTGGTCATCTGCTATTTCCGATTTGCTACTTAACGTCGCGTCGCCCCTGTACATGTTCCTGCGCTTTCACAGCAACCGCGTCTAGTGCCTCCTTGGCTGATTGCTTGCCAAGCCAAACTTTATCCAGTGCCGGATTAATATCATCCATGATTTTGCTGAAGTTTTTAACATAAGCCGTTGGTGTAGCATGGCTATGATTAAGCAGCATATCAATAACGGCTCCTTGGTAACCAGACGGACGCGAAGGTAGATTTTTCGTCCATTTCGCTAACTTCTCATCATTTGTATACCAGTCTTTGTGAGCAGGCATCAATGTGCCAGCCGTCAGCAAATCCAAGGATGCTTCCGGATCAAGCAGTGCCTTGAGCAGCTCCCATGATTCCTGCGGATGTTTAGTCGTCTTGAAGATGGAGAACATCGCGCAGACAACCGTCGTAACCGGCTCTTTCATAACAGGCAGAACACCCACATTAAAGTTGAACTTGGACTGCGCGAGCGCTGTACTCGCCCATTGTCCGTCAATAGCCATGGCTACTTTCTTGGTTTGAAGTGCTACGTTTGTACCAGGAATATTTTTGGCTTGCAGCGCTGACGGGGCAACATGATGCACGTTGATCAGATCAGCTAATTTCTGTATGGCCTCCGCTGCTGCCGGCTCATTAATCGCTAGCGTCTTGCCATCTGCCGACAGAAAGTCTCCGCCGTTTGAGTAAATAAAGTTGCTGTAAGCCCCCCACCAAGTCGGAAGGTTGATGCCGAACTGCCGAATGTTCTTCGGATCGAACCCTTCCTCCGTCGCGTTCTTCCCTTTACTGTCAATCGTCAGCCGCTTGGCAATATCTACGAATTGATCCCAATTCCACGCTTTGGAGGCGTCCGAAGGCGGAGGTTCAATTCCCGCTTCCTTAAATACATCTTCATTGTAGAAAAGACTGAATGTTTCCGGCCCCGATGCGATCCCGATCACATTCCCGGGTTCAAGCGAATACGTGATGTTCGGTACCAGTACATCCTTATTAATTTCCTTATCTTTTGCTAGAAAATCCTGTAAATTAAGGAACTTGCCTTGTTCGGCAAGAGGGAAAGCAATGCTCCCTGATTCCATCATCGCTACATCCGGTACATCATTGCCGGCAACCATTGTAGTCAGCTTAGTATCGTAATCCGCTGAGATGGCTTGGAAATCTACTTTAATATTCGGATGCGTCTTTTCGAACTTCGTAATAGCAACCTTGTATGCGGCCAGATCATCTGGAGAACCCCAGCCCGTAAACCGAAGGGTAATGCGCTCACCATTGTTAGCCGTACTAGTTGCAGCGCCTGTAGAGCTATTCGTATTTGAACTTCCGCTATCCGATTTCGTACAACCAGATAACACGAGAACAGTCGTCAGAATGAAAACCAAACATATAGGGATAAGTTTCCAGCGATTAATTGACATCAATTCGAGCCCCTCTCTACTTCCTTCTCATGTGCTCATAGCTGCAGTCTATGACTTCCTTCATTGTAAAAGATAGAGAGCGCTTACGAAACCCGATCATTTCTAGAATGGTGGACTTTTATTGCTTGTTACGTTGTGGAGCCTATAATAGGTTGGAATTCTATAAAAAAAGATGACCCCTGTACAATACAGGAATCATCTTTGGTTTTACAATGGTTTTTACTTTATTTATTAAACTCGGCTCGACGGACACCCATAATATTTCTTTACAACATCATAAGCCAGTTTCGGCCGTCTGTACTCATCGACGATCCCTTTACTATTCTTAACCATGGCTCGTGTCAACAGCCAGCCTGTCGCTTCAGTAACCCTGCAGTCGCAGAACTGCCAGATAAATGTGCCTGATACATAAGGTCGAGAAGCATAAGCAGCCAAATTCAGTTCTAGAATGTCTCCTTGGCGCTCCTCAGAACCCTTAACCCGAATCGGGGACCGGAAACCATAATATCCGTCCGCCCCGAACTCGCTTATGATCATCGGCTTTCCTCTGCCTCCATTCTCTTCGGCAAACGCCCGGATCCGGTCGCATAACTCCCCTGGATCTTCATCGGTGTACCACTGTGGATACAAATTGACGGAAACCATATCTGCCAGATCGAAGCACATCTCCTTTTCCCTATGGTGTGAAGCGAAAGTCAGTGGTCGGCTTGCATCCAACTCGCGGATTTGCTGCATTTGCCGCTGGTAATGCTCGCGTCCACCCGCTGAATCGCTTGCGCACTCGTTGAGAACGGCCCACAAAATAATAGATGGGTGGTTGATGTGCTGCTCCACCATTTCCCGGTTCACCGCTTCGCATTGGCGGATAAAATGAGGATTACTCATCTGCTCCAAGCTGAGCCCCCGCGCATGGTTCTCCTCCCAGACGAATAAGCCCCGTTCATCGCAAAGATCAAGAAACCGCTCGTCATTCGGATAGTGGCTCGTTCGGACAGCATTCGCTCCAGTTCCGACCATTAACTCCAAATCAGCTACCATCAATGACAGCGGAAGCGAGGGGCCGGCAATAGCATGATCTTCATGGCGATTAAATCCTTTCAAGTAGATAGGATCATTGTTCACCGTTATGCTTCCGTTTCTCACCTCGACGACGCGGAATCCGACCCTTTCTACCAAATCATCGACCGGTAATTCCTTCTTAACATCATACAAATCAAGTCGAAGCTCATACAGTTGAGGATCATGAGCTGACCATGGGCGGACATCAGGGAAGCGGAATGATTGAGTCACACTCGTCAAAGAGCCCACCCCCGGCTGCACTTCAATTAGGCCAAAATCAAGCTTAGTGGACGCAAGCTGCCCTATCAACCGAACCGTTTGCTTTTGTTCCAATTCGTTCTGAATGATGGCAGTAATATGTGCCTTCCAGCCATCTTGATCCGAGTGAGGTATGAACTTAATAGCTTCAATCGTACAGTCCCCTATATTTTCCATAGCCACAGGTCGAATCAATCCACCATAAGTATAGTAGTCATTGGGGATGTGCAAGGAAGAAGCTGCACTGAACGAATTGTCCACCTCGACGATCAGCTCATGCAGCCCCGGCTGGACATCGTGCACTTTCGCCGTAAAGGCTGTATATGCATTGTAATGTTCAGCTATCAAAGCACCGTCGAAGAACACTCTAGCTGTGTGGCTGACGCCCTTAAACTCGAACCGCAATGAGGTTATTGCGTCAATCTGGATCATTCGTCGATAAGCTCCTCGCCCCCGATAGGAGGCAAGCTCTGGGTGCTGCTCCCAGCAGCCGGGCACAACAAGCCTATACGTGTATCCCACAGTACCGGGAGCAGGAATCTCCTCATCAGGAGCTAACGGGATGAAATCCCACAAACCCTCCAATTCGGTCACTTGTCGAACATAATGCGTCTGAAACAGCCTGATCATGCTATCCCGCCTTTTGCTATGATTTGTATTGGTCCCGGAATTGTGTAGGCGTCATGCCTTCGCTTCCTTTGAATATTTTATTAAAATAGGAGTGCTGGTAGCCTACGTGTTCCGCGATTTCGTTCACTTTAAGCCCCGTCGTAAGCAGCAGCTCCTTCGCTTTCCTGATTCGCAAGCGTGTTAAATAATCGACGAAAGTAAAACCGGTTACCTGTTTGAACGATCTGCTGAGTGTATACGGATTCGATGCAACAGCCCGCGCACATTCGTCCAAAGATAAGTCCTCACGATATCGCTCCTCCATGAGGCGAATCACCTGTTCGATGATATGCCGCATACGACCGTTCTGGAGAACTTGGAATTGCTCCAGGTAAGGTGCCATAATTCTCGTCTTGACGACCTTCTTGAGCAGTACCGCCTCTTTAACGGCGAATAGCTCCTCTATTAGATGGCTGTCGATTAGGAGAGGATGCTGCTGGAATCCAGTCTCAATAAACATGTGGCGCATCCCGTATACGAGCTGCATCAGAGACTGGCATACCGTCAACTCCCATTCTGCTGCAGCTTCCACCTCTTCGACGAAACGGTCGAGCAGCCTATAAGCCTCTTCCTCCATCCCGAGTCGCATGACCTGAAGCAGCTCTTTCTCGACGGCAAAAGGAAAGGGAGCTGCTGGGCGCGAACTTAACGTCACTTCCTCCATATCGATAACCTGACAGTTCTCCTGCATATCCCGGAATCTCGCAGCTTGCCGTGCTTGTTCCAGCATCTCAGGAATGTGCCCGATTTGATGAGTAAGCCTGCCCAGTACAACGGTAACTTGCAAACCAAGTACGTTGCTGATCGTTATCGCCATCTCCTGTGACCATACGAATAATTCGTTGCGAATCCCTTCCAATACGGCATCTTCTGGATACAGTAATAGAACGCCGACTGATAAATCCTGAAAGTTAATGATATGCGTGGAATCGGCGCGTGCCGCCGAGATTTCCCCCACAATGTTAGCTGCTGCGAAAGTAACCAATTGTTGATCGTGCTCTCGAAAGCGTTTTGACTCGCTAAGACCTGATAATTGAACATATAATAAAGAGATCTTGCGGTTCGTAGCGTCTAGTCCGAGCTCTCCCATCCTAGTTTGCAGCTCTTGCTCCCGCAGCGCATACAGATGTCCCTGTACTAGCTGAAGAAAGAAACCCTCCCTCAGGAAGGGAAGTGACTGCCGGATTCGATCTCGCATACTGACACTCTCACTCGACAACTTCATCCATTCATCTTCAATAAATTGAATTTCTCGCGGAATCGGACCTGCAGAGTCCTCTCGCCCCGAGCGGAACAGAGCAACCAATTTACCAATCGGTCTGTACAATTGGTTGGAAGCAAACCATCCAAGCGCAATGGACACGAGAATGCCAATCATGCTCGTTATGAGTATAAGCTTGGAAGTCAGAACGACAGGTCCAGTCAACTCCGTGACTGGACTCGCGATGGCATATAGCCATCCCGTTTTGGAAACCTTACCGTACGTAACAACGAATGACTCCTTCTGCCAATGAAACGAGAATTCCCCGCTTTCTCCCTGATGCCGCTTAATCTCACTTCTTAGCTGTTCTTGGAACGCCAAATTGTGCTCTTCAGGCTTGACTACCCATTCGCCATCGGGTCGAATAAGCAGAGCTGCGCCTTGTCCATCGGCGACGTAATGTTCGAGCATCGTTAACATTTCCGTACGGCTCAAATGGACGACAAAAGCTCCGAAAGGCGAATCCGACGCCCATGGAAGCTTAAAAATCAGCGATACCGGTGAAACGGATGTCTTGCTGGCGAAGTCCGGAAGACCGTAAGCCCAGAGCAGACCGGCGTGATCGCGCAAAATAGCTTGAAACGAAGCCGTTTGCGCATCGTTGAGATAGTGAATACCATCCGACCCGATCATGGCATTTTGTCGGGATAGGTACAGTTGAGCGTCGCCGATTAACAAATTGGATCCACCGACAACCAGCATATTTTGCATCAAATCATGTGTTTGCGAAATCTGTTCTATAAATTCAATGCGATCCAATCGATCACCGAACATGGGGTTAGTCGACCATCGACTCAACACCAATTCCATCTGTGAAATCTGTTCGTTCATTGCCTGAGAGAACTGCTCAATCTTAACTTTATGCAGCTTATTGACTTGCTTCTCGATCTGGCTGGTCCCAATCAGGTAATTGCTAACCGCGATCAAGGCTGAAGGAACACTCGTTATCAGCAAAACAAGGATTAAGCTTCTGCGGAAGTATTCACCCTTGCCGGACTTTCCGAGTCTCCTTATGAATTTTGTTCTCCAGTTGATCACACAACATCACCCCGTATGCCCAGTATAGCACCCGATCATTAAGCAAGCCCCCGTGAGTTCGAGACGAACCCATGAGGGACTTCTATTATTTGGAGCCAACCTTCTTCTGATATTCGGTATTGTACTCCTCTTGCATTTTCATGTAATTGGTGTCGGTCTTAAGCCCCGCGACGAACTGGTCCCAATCGCCGAGTGTAACTTTCTCCATGATAACCTTCGTCTTCATATCTTGAATCTTCTTGTCGTAGTCGCTGCCCAGCTTCTGAGCAGTTGGCGATGTAACGCCATCAAGAGGACTTGCGATGCTTACTTTCTCAGCTGCATCGATATACGCCTTGTCCCTCTTTGTCAGTTCCGGTGTCATCCCTAGAGCCACGTTCGCATATTTATCGAACATCATGAAAATATTTTGCATGAACTGGAAGCTCGGATCATTCTTGGCCGCATCCGTAAGCACGCGATTGTCGCCCTGTAGATTGAAATGTACATCCTTCATCCCATAGTTTGCTAACTCCGAGCCTTCATCCGAAGCACCGTAATCCAGGAATGCCAGCAGCTTCTTCACCTTGTCCTCCGGCACCTTCTTCGAGATGACGAACATGCCGAAATGGCCGTTGCCCTTGGCGGCATACTTCGTACCGGTTGGCCCGGTTAGAGAAGGCATCCAGGCAAAATCAGGCTTCGAACCGGGAACTGCCGAGGCAACGCCCTGCACCATCGCCGGCTCCTGATTCGGCTTATCCGGGAAGATACCCGCTTTCCCCGCAAAGGCGAGATCTTTGGCCTGATTGTGCTTAAGGAGTGCGAAATCTTGAGGAATTAATCCTTCTTTATACGCACGTCGGAACCATTCCAGCGACTGCCTCATTTCGGGACTAAACGTCATATCCGTGATTTTGCCGTCGACGACTTTGTACTTGCCACTGTTACCAATGAAGCTGTTCTCAATGAAACCGAATTGCCCCATATCATTCTGATTGACGTAACCTGATAGTCCGATCGTATCCTTTTGCCCGTCTGGCGCGCTCTCTTTGAAAGCCTTCATTACCTGATACAGATCTTCTGTCGTTTCCGGCATCTTCAGGTTCAGCTTGGAGAGCCAATCGGCACGGATAAGCGGCTGGGCGTTGCCCTCTGTCGGCCGTACCCGAGGTACACCGTAGAGTTTGCCCTCAATTTTCGTATTGGCGAATGTAATGTCGGGGAACTTCATTAGATTCGGATAGCCCTTGATCATTTCCGTCAAATCCCAGAATGCTCCTTGCTTGGCCATCGTCCGGAAAGAAGCATTGGCGATGTCGGTAACCAGCATCAGGTCGGGAAGATCACCGGAAGCCAGCGTCACATTGACCTTTTCCGAGAAATTATTAGGAGCAACCCATGTAATATTCAGATTGGTATTTGTCCGCTTCTCGACTTCCTTCAGCACTGTATTATCTTTGGACGGCGGTTCCTTCTGGTAATAAATTGAAAGAACGCTTACATCAAGCGGCTTTGTTTCGGCCGCATTTCCTGGTGCCTGCTGAGCACCGCTCCCATTGCCCTTGGTTCCTCCGCCCGAACAGGCGGAAAGCGTCAGCGTTGCCGCAACCATCACGATCAACGCCAGCATCCCTCTCTTTGTGCCTTTCATTGTAAATCCTCCCTTTGATGTTGTTTATGATATCATTCCTTCACGGAACCAACCATGGTCCCTTTGGCAAAGTGCTTCTGAAGAAACGGATATACCATGAGAATAGGTAGTGTGGACAGTACAATTGCTGCCATCTTCTTCGTATCCGCAGGGATGTTCTGCATGTCCATATCAACTAGTGAATCGACACCGAGCGCCGTTGACGAATCAATGAGCAGATTCTGCAAGAAAATTTGCAGTGGCCATTTCTCTGCATCATTAATGAACAATACAGCGGAGAAGAAAGTATTCCAGTAAGCAACGGCGTAAAACAGCCCGAAAGCAGCCAACGATGAGAGTGAAAGCGGCAAAATGATACGAAACCAGACGCTTACATCGTTACAGCCGTCAATTCGTGCAGATTCTTCCAGGCTTGCAGGGATTGAATCGAAAAACCCCTTCATCAGCAGCACGTACCAACCGCTCGTAAGAACTGGCAGAATGAGCGATGTTAAGCTGTTGATCATACCAAGCTCCTTGACCACCAGATAGCCCGGAATGATACCCGGATTGAATAAAGTCGTTATCAGAATAAGCAGGAGTACCAGCTTTCTTCCCTTAAGCCGTTTGCGTGACAGACCGTAAGCGAGCGAAGATGTAACGACCAAACTGGCAACCGTACCGACAACAGCTAGGAATAGCGAGACTCCGGCCGCCCGGATGAAGGATGGTGTCGCCAAGATGTATCGATACGAAACCAGCGTCCAGTCATGAGGCCAGAGCATCAACCCTCCCTGACGATATTCAACCGGAGTAGCGAATGAAACGACGAGTACATAATAGAAAGGAAACAGACACACAAGCCCCAGTATGATTAAAAATGCGATATTGCTCACCCGAAACACCCGATCGGAGAGTGAGATTCGAATCCGATTGTTGATGGATGTCATTAATACACCCCTTCCTCCCCGAATTTTTTGGAAAGCTTGTTAGCTCCGATGACTAGCACAAGACCCACAATAGATTTAAATAAACCGACAGCCGTACTGTAACTGAAATCGCCTTGTTTAATCCCTACTCTGAATACGTAAGTATCAAATACTTCTGCTACATCCGCTACAGCTCCGTTCATCATCAGAAACACCTGCTCGAACCCGACATCCATCATGTGGCCAATCCGCAGAATTAATAGAATGACAATGACATTCCGGATCGAGGGCAATGTTACGTTCCACATCATCCGAATTCGACCAGCACCATCCATCTTCGCAGCTTCATACAGCTGTGGGTCTACACCTGCGATTGCAGCTAGGAAAATGACTGTTCCCCACCCCAATTCCTTCCATATTGTTTGTGCTGTTAGCAGTGCCCAGAAGTATTTCGGCTCCGTTAAGAATTCGATTGGTCCCCAACCTACTAGCTCTAGCAACTGATTGAGTACACCGTGTTCCTTCGATAACAGCAGCAGACTCAGCCCGACGATAACAACCCATGATAGAAAGTGTGGCAAGTAGACGACAGACTGCAGCGATTTCTTAAACCACTCTTTCTGCAGCTCGTTCAGTAATAGTGCCACTGCAATTGGAAGCGGAAAGAAGAAAACTAGACTGAGCACATTAATCGCCATCGTATTGCGAAACAGCATATAAAAGTCTGCATTCGAGAATAGCCTAGCGAAATGTTCAAATCCAACCCATTCACTCTTAAAGAAACCTAAGAAAGGGGAATAGTTTTGAAACGAAATTAACACTCCCCACATCGGGACATATTTGAATATCAGAAAATACAACAGTCCAGGGGCAATCAGCGCATATAAAAACAAATCTTTCGTGATCGCACTCCTGATGGAGGCTGTCCTACTCACTTCTGTCTTAGTGCTGCGATCCTCCCCGATTTGTCTCCTATCGATGTTTTTGACAAGCTTCATTGTTCTGCCTCCGTTTCTCTTTGGTGGTTACCTGCATTCCGTCGAACATACGCTTTACTATAGCCTCCAACATTCTTGAATACATTAACAAATTCTTGCGAAAAGCTTGTTCATACTAGAAAATTCATGACGAGGAGACATCGGTTGCCGGTTTTATGTACATTATGTACCACCGCATACTTGTAAACGCAAAAAGCTGTTCCGGATCGTCCGCTAAGACGGATCCGGAACAGCTTTATTAATAGCAAGCTTGTTCATTCAACTATTATCTCACTTTACTTCTTCTCATTATCGCTTTTGCAGGGCGACGACGTAACGTATCCTTCTTCATATATCTCATTTTTGCAATGATTCTGGCGTTTAGCTTTTTCATCGTCGTCAAATTGTTTTTAATAATTTTGCCACGGCTGTTCGTAGCGTTCTGCGACACGATTTTGCTTAGTCTAGCGGTGCTGCACTGAGATGCTACGATTTCTGGATTTTGGTTCGGAATCGTTGGAAACATGAGATTTTGTGGATTGTTGCTGTGATCACTGCCAGGATTCGATGGATCGTTAATCGTAAAGCTGTTCTGGTTACTATTCAAAAACCTGCCGAATAAGCAGTGCCCAGCTTCATGTGCAAGCCCGTACGAATTTAGCGCTCCATCGCTCATGACGATATGTCCATACAGACCATAATCCGTTGTGCTGTTGTAAAATTTGAAGCGCGGTCCACCCATGCCAATGACGTTGCCGGAACTGGTGAGAAATTCCCCGCTTACATAGATGACATAGAGCGCAGTGGCATTGTTCGTTTGTCTTTTGGCCATATCGAATAAGGCGATGAGTCTAGGATCATCTAAACTAGTTACAGATCTGCTGTCAATTGTAGTAGGTGTGTTATAACGAGCTAACGCAGTAAACGTCATACCGCACCTTACACCAGGGGAGAAACCGCTACCCCATGCGAGGTTCGAGCTCGAAATGTCATTTCCTTGCCGGGCTTGCCGCTCTTGCGAAGTACCGCCAGAGGCTGATCCAGCTGTGAAGATTGAAACTACAGGAACCGTATAGGACATCACTACCACCACTCTCAAAAGAATTATGAATCTCCTATTAGGTAATGATTAATAGTCTCAATTGGTATGGACGAATGCTAGGGGACAAGATCATCAATTATATGAAACAAAAAAAGCGATGAATATCTCCCCATCGCCCTCGTGAAAATCAGATTTATGTCGACCTCTTGCTTCTTGCCCTCCAGTCTATCCATATCCCAGTCCTCAGTATCCAACTTCTCCGCCTCACGGTTGGCATGTCGAAGTTCTGCCAAATTACCTTGAAAGTTCACGTACTCCCCTCCCTTACAGAGGTCTATGGTAAATTTCTTCAGATGGGCTAGGTCTAGCTTCTTACTACTCGCATAATCATTAGCTTGCTGCAACTCTTTGGCTACCTCGCTTATCAAGCTTATTAAGGCTTTGCGGTTACCGATTGCGTTCATTGATCAATCTATTTTTTCCTGTCCCTTCCCTCTCTCGATCATCAGCTTTACTCCGATTTCTTGTTTTCGTGTTGAATGGATTGATTTTGTGCATGCATTGGAACAAACAGAGCCTCCTGTGAATAGTTCTCTCCCATGGACTGTCCAGCCACGAATAGATCATACATCTGATGCCAAGAAAGTATGCAGTCAACCTACATGCCATAACACAAAAAAGGAATCAGCGATCAAATCGCTGATTCCTTCATGCGGTCCTGCTTCAGTGCCTGCTCCCCATTTTAACTGGAAATACTGGAGCTAATTTGTATTAAATCAGTTGATTCCAGGCGAATAGATGGAAATTCTCCAGCTAATTCCTCAAGTTTCACTTAAAATCGGGCGCAGGAGCTGATTTAACTGGAGAAACTCCAGTTATTCTATCCGCGTGTTTCAGCACCATCATTAACAGGAGAATCTCCAGTTGTACCCTCTGCCAACAAAGTTACTTCTCACGATTTTCATTTAAAATCATTTCCCGGTATTGCCCCGGTGTCAAACCTGTCGTTTTCTTGAAATAGCGTATAAAATTTTGCGAGTTATTATATTGAAGCTTTTGCGACATATCGGCTATTTTCATTTCTGTTTCCGACAGCCACTTCTTGGCGATTTCCATCCGGTAGGATAGCAAATAGTCAGTAAAATTACTATTCAAGCTTTTTTTCAACGCACGTCGGATGTAGCTGGAATGATAATTAAGTCGAGAGGCGCATTCCTCCAGCGTTAACTCACGGTCATATTCACTTTGAATAATCCGGATGACCTCATTCGATATTTTGTGGTGCGGCGCTTCCTTGTTCTGATCCTCCGTATGGATAATCGGCTCAATAATTTGCACCATGAACCAATGCTCAATCTCCTGAATCGTGTTGAATCGTTTCAATTGTTCATACAACGGAATCGCATCGGTATCCAGTGAGAAGAGAGCCCGATCCTGCCGCTCCGGGATGTACAGCAAATCTAGCAGAAGCTTCATCAGCCAGTTATACATCTGGTTATGTGTTAGCTCCCGATTAGACAATATTTGTAGAAATTCCTTTAATAGCACATTGGCCCGCTTCTCATCCGCGAACTTCACTGCTTCCACTAGCTGCTTCTCCAAATGATCAGGGAAAAATACCATTTGCTTCTCTGGCTCTTCATTTTCGATAAAGAGGATCGTCTCCGTATCTTTCGTAATCCGATACTTAAGCGCATCCAGTCCCTCTTCATATGCCTTGGGAGTATCTTTATACATTTGGAAAGGGCGGCTAATTCCTGCGCTGACGTGAAGGTCTAGAAATGTTAGCACGCTGGCCTGAACCTGCTTGATCGTTTCATAGAGAAACTCCTTAAATGCCTCTGGTGAATCGTGATTACCACGGATGATGGTTACCTGCGATTGCTCAATGACTACCGGATTTATGCGGTACTTGATCGGCACTAGCTCCTCGACAATATTGCTGACCGCAAACAGTAACAGGTCACGGTCGCTTTCTTGGTAGCGGGTAGGCTCAAGTGTATCAATTAGAATCACCACGACAGCAAGCCATCGGAATTCAGGGGTATGACCGAAAAGCTCGATCTGCTCTTCAATCTCTTTGGTCGACAGCTCCCCCTGCACTAATTTATAAATCATAAACGGTTTCAGTTGGTTCCTTAAACTTTGTACATAGTTGGTCATATTCATATAATTTTGCGACATTTTTTCCATTCGGCTTTCGATGACCTTGAACTCATCCTTCGGAGTTTGAGAATCAGAAACTTCGCCCGGTTGTGCAGACCTTTGATATAAACTTCGGACAGGCAAATACAGTTTATTTGCCCCTTTCAGCGAAAGTATGGAAATTAGAGCAATGATGATGAAACAAGCCCATATCGTAGCCCAACCGATCGATTGCGATTCCCTTGTGAGGCTGTCTAGCGAAACCACAGATAGGTAGGTCCATCCGTTATAGGACGATTTGCGGTATGTGAAGCCGTATTCTTCCTTACCCATTTGTTGAATACGGTATCCAGTAGGATCTGAAGCTTCGGTCATCTCTTTCAACAGCGGTGTATTTCGAACATTCGTATCCAATGAAGACGCCATATCGGTTGCGATAATATTGCCCTTATCGTCTAAAATGATCAACGACCCCAGATCACTGCTTTTGGGAAGTACTTTGAACAGCTCCAGATTTGACATTTGGGTCACCAGAAAAGCACTAGGGTTCGCTGATAGATTCGGAAATTGCTTGAACAAAAACACATTCGTTTGTGGAGGTTTTCCTGCTTTTCCTGCCACCGTTTGTGTGATCCATTTGAACTGCCTGTCTAGAGGAGAAGAAGAACGAAACAGCTCGAGGTCCTCCGATTCTTCGAGTTTGCTGTAACCCTTATCACTAATCACCCACTGCTGATCAATATTAATCAGTCGAATATCGCGTATTCCCAGTTCGTAAATTTGAATACGCTGCATCGTTTCCAGCAATCTGTCAACTAGCGGGAAATCATTAGCCTTTATCGGTATTGGCAAAATATCAGTAACCACCTGTGAATTTCCAAGTTGAAAGATAGAGAAATCGATGATTTTTAGCGTGTTTTCAATTTGGATTTGCGTTTGCTGAAGAAGCTGCTCATTTCCTTTGAGCACCTTGCTTTCAATGATGCTCGATGATTTCATATACGAAAAAATGCCCAGCGCCATAACAGGTATGGCGCCAAGCAGTAGACATAATGCGAACAGTTTCATTTGATAACGGGGCAAATTCAGCTTCATGACAATCTCACTTTCTTTATGCCAATTCAAAGATTCGACTGCGTACATTATCGCATGAAGTTGATACCATCGCACTCTTTAATTTTTTACTGTTTTTTCATACTCGGTTTTGTACTCGGACATGACTTGGTCTCCGCCTAGCTTTTGCCAGTTCACAACGGCTTGTTGAAAGCCCTTTTCGTCCAATTCACCCAAGATGAATTTCGTTCTGGCGTCTGTAATGACCTGATCCAACTGTTTTCCTTTTTCCATATAGGTTTTGGACAGAAGCGGCAAGGCCGGGTTCGCAACAGCTAATTTCTCATTGTTCTGAATAAGCTTGTTATACTTATCGACGCTCGGGTCCAGCTTGCCCGGAAGCGCTTTACTTCCATCGAATACCGATAACTGGAATAGATTATTATAGACTTCATCGGTGAATACTTTCTCATCAATTCGAACCGCTTGGCCATTCTCCACCTTGTAGTGCTTGCCTTCAATCCCCCACGTCATGAGGTTCTGTACCTTCTCGTCACCGAGTTTATCGATATAAGTAAGAACTTGTTTGAGTTCAGCTTCGGTTTTTACGCTAGTTTTCGGGATCATAAATACACTGTTGTAGCCGGTACCTCCCTGCACTTTCATACCGCCGGGGCCGCTCAAACTAGCAACGGTATCCAATTTAGCATTTGGATTCGATTTGAACAAGTCGGTGAACCGGGAGTTCAAATCATCATAGGCCCCAATATATACGCCGGCTTTGCCTTGATTCACCAAGACAGTTCGGTCTTTGACTACCGGGAAGTCACTGTTAAACAATTTGTCCTTGAACATCTGTTGCAGTAATTTCATCGTATCCATATAAGGCGCCGTCATGAAGTCCGGCGACATTTTACCATCTTTGTATTCCCACGTATTCGGAGCGCCCATCATAGCCAGGAGGTGAAAAATTTGCGCGCTGCTGGAATCAAATGAGATGCCGTACGTGTCATTTTTACCATTTTTATCTGGGTCATTATAGGTAAAAGCTTTGAGAACATTCACCAGGTCGTTGAGAGTTTTTGGTTCCTGAAGGCCCAAATTATCCAACCAGTCTTTGCGAATAATAACACCGTTGCGCGCTATTGGTCTCCATCGGAAAATGCTGTACACTTTACCGTCAATTGACGTATTGGTTAGACGTGTAGCATCCATCGTTTTCAGATTCGGATAGTCTTTCAGATAAGGCCCCAGTTCCCAGAATAGGCCTGCTCGTGCAGCTTCGATAATTGCAGGGTTCCGGTCATCCTTCACGAGAAGAAGCTTTGGCAGATCTCCGGCAACAGCGATTGAGGCTGTAACCTTCTCACTGTAGCTTGCGCTGGGCACCCAAGTGATGTTCAATTTCGTATTCGTGTACTCCTGAAGTAGTTTCATCGCCTCGCTGTCCATTTTTGGAGGCTCTGGTGTCAAATACAGGTTCATCATTGTAAGTTCCACGGGTTTCGTGGTTTCCGCCGTACCTGGTTTGGATTCCTGGCCATTGGAGCATGCCGAAGCGAGAATCATCGATAATGCTGCTGTAACGAGCAGTCCCTGCTTAAGTAAAAGATTCGTTTTCATGGATACGTTAGCCCCCTAATGACGAACTATGAATAGCCAAAACCTATTAAACAATTAACGAATAACCTCAAGCGTTGCTTCCATAAGCTCTTCATCTAATTCAATGCCTAATCCTGGTCCATGCGGTACCAGAACATGTCCATCTTTCACTTCGAAAGGCTGTTTCAAATAACGCTCTCTGGTACTGTTTGATTCGATATTGTATTCATAAAAGCTGCTGCATTCCGGCGAACTGGCTGCCAAATGAATGGCTGCAGCGAAGCCGATGCCCTTGGTGGTATTGTGCGGCACATAGTGAATACCGAATGCGCGACATAAAGCAGCAGCACGCTTCGCGCTGGATATCCCCCCGCATTTGACAGGATCGGCTGCATACAAATGACAAGCACCCTTGCTAATAAAATCACGGAAAGTGAAGATATTCCAATCCTGCTCCCCAACATGAATGGGAACCGGTAAGGTATTAGCCAGCTTCACATAAGTGTCCACATCGTAATATGGACAAGGCTCTTCGAAATGATGTATGTTGTATTCCTTAATACGGTCGAATAACTGTACAGCCTGAATGTAAGTGTAAGAGCTGTTACCGTCGATCATCAGCTTGCAATCTGGACCGATCGCTTCTCTAGCGGCCTTGACCTTGAGCACATCATCGTTTAAATCAACCGGGAGCCCTGTTCCGAAACGAGGTCCTACCTTGATTTTGACAGCTTTGACCTTAAGACGGTTGATCGCATCGCGAATTTTATCCGCTTCTTCCGCATGGGTTAGATCGCGGCTCATACTGGATGCATAAAGCGGAATGTGGTCACGATAAAGACCTCCGATTAAATTATACACGGGCTGGTTCAAATAGCGACCCTTGAGATCCCATAGGGCAATTTCGAGACCGCTGTATGCCGAGGCCAGCAGTTGACCTGAAATTTTGTAATTTCTCCGCAGAACCACCTCTTCGATCAGCTCCGTTTGAAACGGGTCCATACCAATGACCAGCGGCTTGATCACCGTGTTCATGATCTGCATGAGCACATCCGGACGCATTGGGCTCGATTCTCCGAAACCGTAAACGCCTTCATCTGTTTCTACCTTTACATAAAACAATCCCATCGTTTGCTTGTAACAAGTGATATTCTTAATTTTCATGATGGCCTCCTAGTTATAACATAGATAGACGGTCCGTAATCAGCAGCCTAATGTGCGCCTAACCTTTCACAGAACCGAGCAAAACCCCTTTGGCAAAATGCTTTTGCAGAAACGGATAAACGAGCAGGATCGGCACGGTCGATACGACGATAACCGCCATCTTAATCACTTCACCGGGAGGCGCTACATAATCGCTTCCCATCTGTTGTGAGTCCCCAATCCCTCCTTGCGATAAAATGACGATTTGACGAAGCCATACTTGAATCGGCCATTTCGTCGTATCATTGATGTAAAGAATCGCATTGAAAAACGTGTTCCAGTGGCCCACAGCATAGAATAATGCAAAGGTGGCCATTGCGGGAAGCGAGAGTGGCAGCACGATACGGATCAAAATTTGAAAATCGTTGCATCCGTCGATTTTCGCCGCTTCCTCAAGCCCATCAGGCAGTTGCTGAAAGAAATTCCTTAGAATGATCAGGTTAAATGCACTGATTGCGCCTGGAATAAGCAATGACCCGTAACTGTTTAGCAGTCCAAGCGATTTCACAACCAGAAACGTTGGAATCATCCCTCCACTGAACAGCATGGTGAACAAAATGAGCAGCATGATCGGACGTCTTCCAACAAACTCACTTCTCGCGAGCGGATAAGCGGTTAGCGTTGTAAAAAATAAGTTGATCAACGTGCCTGCAATCGTAATAAACACCGTTACTCCCAAGCTCCACAAGATCGTTTTCGTCGAAAAAATGTATTTGTAACCATCGAGAGATAATTGGGTTGGAATCAAGACGACACCGCGACGCACCAGTTCTTCAGAAGCCGTTAGCGAGCCTGATAATACAAACACGAACGGAATCAAAGTAATTAAAGCGATTGCAAGTAACACGACGACATTGACCGTATCAAATATACGTGATCCCAGTGATTGACGAATCATGACAGCAGCTTCCTTTCCAATTTAATAAACACCTTGCTCACCGAACTTCTTCGAAATTTGGTTAGCCGCAAGCACCAAACATAAACCTACTATTGATTTGAATAAGCCAACAGCTGTACTGAAACTGAATTGTCCCTGCTGAATGCCGTTAACGTAGACATAGGTATCGAACACTTCCCCTACCTCACGATTGGTCGAATTGAGCATGAGAAAGATTTGCTCAAAGCCAGTATCCAGAAAATTACCCAACCTCAATATGAACAAAATCACGATTGTACTGCGAATTGCTGGCACAGTGATGTGCCACATTTGTCTGAAGCGTCCTGCCCCATCGATTTTAGCCGCTTCGTATAGCGTAGGATCAACGCCTGACAACGCTGCCAGAAAGATGATCGTCCCCCAACCAGATTCCTTCCAAATCACTTCCAGAATGATCATCGGACGGAACCACGTGTTAGACATTAGAAAATTGGTCTTTTCCATTCCTGCTTGGACGAGCATATTCGTAAAGATCCCGTTCTCCAATGAGAAAAAGGTGTAGGCCATTCCAACTACGACGACCCAGGATACAAAATGCGGAATATAGATGGCCGTCTGTATGGTGCGCTTAAACCATTCCAAACGCAGCTCGTTGAGCATCAGCGCGATTAGAATCGGGATTGGAAAGAAAAAGACAATATTGTAGATCGCCAGCACGAAGGTGTTTTTAAACAGCAGCCAAAACACAGGATCGTGGAAAAAGCGATCAAAGTGCTTGAAGCCAACCCAAGGGCTGTTCCAAAAGCCGCGAAAGGGCAGGTAGTCCTTAAAAGCAATCAGTACCCCCCACATGGGCCAATATTTAAAAAGAGCAAAATAGAGGAGTCCCGGTGTAACCATGATATACAAATAACGGCTTTTAACAATTCTTCTCCAGAAAAGACTTGCACTGCGACCCCTGCCAACCGTTGTCTTCCTCAGTGTCACATCTGTCTTCAAGCCTAACGCCTCCTTTCTGCTGCACATGTATTAAGTCGAAGTAAGTACATCCTCGATACGAACAGGGCGGTTCTCCTTAACGGAGATCCAAACGGCTTCGCCAGTCCCAACGGAATAAGCCCCGTCCATCGAACCAGACAATATGTCATAGGACCGAGTCGGGTCCGGACCGAGAAAAATGTCTTCCAAAAGCGCGGGGTCGCCGCCACCGTGTCCACCCTCTCGATGAACAACATGTATCGTTTCCTTGGAGCCGAATAGTGGGAAGTAGTCGATCGTCTGTGTGGGAACCGGGAACGGCACTCTGCTGGCAGAATGGTATTCCATCGTTTCGATGCGGCCTTTTGTGCCATTAATGGCAAGCCTATATCCCTCGTAAGGAAGGGAAAAATTAACGGAGTACGAGAGCAGTGCACCGCCGTCATATTTAACGGTAGCGGAATACGTATCCTCGATATTGATTTCCGAATCGAATATGCAAGCATCGGCCCGGTAACCGCTATACGGCAGCTGTACATCTGCTGAACCCACGTCAACATGGTCATCTTTCACATGGACTTGCTTACTCCGTGAAGACCAGCGCATGAAATAACGGCAATCCTGTTTATCCACACAGGTTCCGCAATAACGTCCGTCCTCCTTCTTCGGGTTCATCTCTCCCTCCTGGCCGTAGTAATTAAGCGCACCATAAGCAAACACTTCCAAGGGTTTCTGACCTGTCCACCAATTGACTAAATCGAAGTGATGAGAGCTTTTATGAATAGAAAGCCCGCCGGAATGCTTGCGTAAGCGGTTCCATCGTTTAAAATAGCTAGCTCCGTGGTAGGTATCAATGTACCAGTTCAAATCAACGGAAGTCACTCTGCCAACCTTTCCTTCCAATACCATTTCTTTAATCCGACTGTGAATGGGGGCGTATCGGTAATTAAAAGTAACCGTTACTTTCCCTTTGCTTTTTTTCTCTGCTTCGATAATTCTCCGGCAATCCGCCCCTGTCGTCGCCATCGGTTTTTCCGACAACACATCCAGGTCATGTTCCAGCGCTCTAATGATATACGTCACGTGCGTATCATCACGCCCTGTTACAATAATCACATCAGGTTTCGTTTGTTCAACCATCTTATCGAATTCATCCGCACCGTATTCCAGGACGTCGGAAAGCTCTGGATATTTGGACTTACATACGTCAAACCGTCTTGCGTCGACATCGAGCAATCCAACAATTTCAGCGTGTTTCGAAAAGGTTTGTAACATCGGACCGATATACATTTTCACACTTCGATTGCTGACGCCGCATATTGCGTATCTTCGTTTCATGATGCACCTCTTTATGTGATTATGTTTTCATCATGCGGTAAAACTGATTTCATTATTTCTTACAACCGCATAAATGGATACAATCTTTAAAGAGACAGTTTCCAAGATCGCTTAACAGCGTGCTTTCAGTGTGCCAGGAGTCGGTATTTAGCAGCTTATAATCATTAGAATCATCTTATATAATCTTTATAGATACACGGATTTACGACGTACATTGGACATGATAACTACTACTACTCAAACAGTTAGAACCAGGAGGAACATTCAAGATGAACGATCAATTCGAACAGCTTTTCAATTCGGCTCAGACACAACAGATGCTAGACCAGATGTACGGCAGCAGCCAAGACCGAGAAGGACAGATCGACAGATACCGGAGGTGTATGGGAGGATACCTTGCGCAATATGGACATATAGAGGCGTTGAAATACTTCAGTGCTCCGGGTCGCACAGAGATAGGCGGCAATCATACGGACCATAACAATGGAAAGGTGCTTGCGGCTAGTATTCAGTTAGATACGATTGCAGCTGCAGCAGCGGTGGACACCGGAGTGATTTCCGTAATTTCCGAAGGATATCCAGGTATGTCAGTCATCCATCTAGATGATCTAGAACCTCAATCAGGCGAGGGAGGGACGGCTGCTTTGATCCGTGGTATTGCACGCGGTTTCCAGCAGCACGGGTACCGAATCGGCGGATTCCATGCTTACGTCAGCAGTAACGTGCTTCCAGCGTCAGGACTCAGCTCCTCTGCATCTTTTGAAGTTCTGATCTGCCAGATGCTAAGTACTTTCTACAACAATGGAGAGATGGATGCGGTCATGATGTCGCGCATTGGGAAGTATGCAGAAAATAGGTATTGGAACAAGCCATCAGGCATGCTAGACCAGATGGCTTGTTCGCACGGTGGTATGATCACAATCGACTTTAAGGATCCAGCCGAGCCTCAAATCGAACGTATTACAGGCACCTTTGAAGCAGCAGGTTACAGCCTTGTCATCGTCAGCACCGGCGGTAACCATGCAGACCTGACGAAGGATTATGCATCGATTCCGAACGAGATGCGGGCGGTGGCACACGCCTTTGGTGTAGAGGTATGCCGTGATTTGACGGCAGAGATGATCTACGGCCGGCTTGCGGAACTCCGCGAAACTACCGGAGATCGTGCGGTGCTGCGGGCGCTCCATTATCTGGATGAAAATGACCGCGTCGAGCAGCAGGCAGAGGCGATTAAGGCGGGCGAGTGGCAGACCGTGCTGAAGTATATTACCGCTTCAGGTAATTCCTCGTGGAAATGGCTGCAGAACATCTACCAAGAATCGGTGTCACGTGAACAGGGGATTGCGCTTACACTCGCCATTACCGAACGTTTCATCAACCAATTGGGCGATGGTGCCTGCAGAGTACACGGGGGTGGTTTCGCCGGCGTCATTCTCGCGGTTCTGCCACATGCGGCAGTAGCGGAATACCGGGAACTAATCGGGCGTACGACTGGGACGGAACTGTTCGTGATCCGCATACGCGAAATTGGAGCAGTCTGCTTAAATGGGGAAGCGCGGCAACATCCTTAAACTAGCCTTTCGGATGGAGCAGCCCTGCTTATTGTCCCCGCCAAAAATAACAAATCGCGTACTCCCTGGGCGAACAGCTTCGGGAAGTACGCTTTTCAAAATACTTATAAGAGCATGAAGGTATTAGAGATCAGCTACGGGTACATGTCCCGTCATCTAGTTCAGTTCGCTATCAAGCATAAATCTAACATGCCATCCCTTCTCTGACTTAGGCCATTGATGGAATTGTGCGACACACTCATATAACACTTCGACGCTTTCCTTCGATTTATTTGTCAGCACGTTATTCATAATCAGAATAAGATCATTCGGTTTGTCATGAACACCTTCCAGCACTCTCATAAACCATTTATGATAAGGATAGACAACCTCGTTATAGGCCAAAATGAGCCGCCCCGCAAATAAAACGAAATTAGTCACTGAGAATTCTATCACATAGGGCTCGTTCTTTTTTAAACCTTCATAGAACATCCATCTCCAACCTTCAAATTGAGCATGAAATTTTTCCATCGTTTCGTTTTTCCGCTCAATAGGATAGCATGATGCCGATTGTACCAACTCTTCTAGGCCAACTATTTCGCTATAACTCACTATTGCATCCTTGAAGGCAAACCGAGCTGGTTCGCTGCCAAATTCGGCTACTTTTTTTATGTACGAAACTGAGGTATATTTTCCATCCACATAGCCGCCAGTATAAGGCGTTGACTCCGTTTCATGATAATGAATATCCCCGCTTTCTAATGCCGAACGATAACTCTCATCCGAAACGACCAACATAAGGTCTATATCCGAATCTTCTTTTGCAAAACCATGCGCAACAGAGCCGCCTACAATGATTGCCAGGATTTCTTCCTTAACCTTGAGTTTGTTTGTAACCATTTCAATAGCCGTTTGGTGATGTGTATACATCAAGAATAGCTCCTTTAACATGAGATTAGGGTTGCACCTTCCGGTTTTGTAAAAGTAATTATAACAACTGTTACTAATCTATGCTGCCCTTAAATGAGAATAGGGAGCCGTTGCCGCGTAATATGCTCCCACACTCTCAGGCACGAAGAAACGAGGGAGTGTTCTGAATGATCGGAAAAGAATCAAAAAGCCGCATGCATAACATGCGACTTTCAAGTTTAATTTATTATATATTTCTTACATCTACATTTGTATTAGGAATTAGGTGTAAGAAATCGAATTGCACTACACATCCATCACCAACTGGACTCTGGGCAACTACACCGACTTTCAAACTAGGGATATTATTCAATCCAAAATACCGTACTAACGCCCATTCATTACCATCAAGAGAATAATGAAAAGCTATACAATTCTCAAAGCGAGATACTCTTAAGTAAGGGTTTGTATTCCCGACATCGTCACCGATAGAATCATCTGAAATATCTTTCGTTACAACACTAATAATGGAGGGTCGACCTCTAAAATCCTCATAACATAACTTGGCCCAGTTATTCTCATCTGCCATTACCATAAGGCATCCGGAGTCATTCCGGTCACGTATGTCTACGCTAACCCGTGTGGTTATAATAAAATTTGTATTTGTTGTCGTATACAGGAATGGAGCAGAACTTTTTCTACTTCCCAGTGTTGGGTTATGAAAGAAGTCTGCACGAGGCGGCGCGGTAATCCTAAGTGAATTTTGTTCAGAAAATGCCCATTCATCTGGTTCATTCATCCATTGAAGAGAAGCATTTAGTCTCTTCCCCACGCAGTTATTAAAAAGATTCATACCTAACCATCTCCACCCATCCATATCGTGTATAAATCGGGAAATCTCGCCTTATTGGTGATGATCGAACAATCCTCTTCGAATTACGTTTGCACTAATCGGCTGCTTGCCAATTTCTCGCGACCATACGGACAATTGGCCGACGTGATGGATCTCATGGGCAAGGACATGTCGCATAATCTCCCCGAATTTGAAGCCCTCTGATTGGATTGTTGGGTTTCCGTCCTCTAAAATACGAGTCTCCATACTGCTGTTCCAAGCGTAGATGAAGGGAGCGATTTCCTCATGGCAGCGTGCGGAATATTCTCTTAACTTCTTCACATTGGCATAGTCCTGGAAAGGAGGCTCTTGTGGCTCCGGCTTTCCTTGCAATACGCTTATCCAACTGTGCTCGACATCTATGATGTGAAACAACGTATAGAGAATACTGCCAGGTCCCCCTGTGCGTCTCTCCAGCAATTCTATTTCCGCTACCGAATCACACCAGTCAAACCAATCTTTGCGTACTAGCCAGTTATATTCAAAAAGTTTCAACATGGTCGTACAGCCTCCTTGTTTACGTCTAATAAGAGCAATCAGGACAAATATTCCCCTACAAATAGACGCTGCAAATACATGGTAGTTGCGTATAACTCACAACCGCCGAGAAAAGGCCACCGAATCGTCGGCAGCCTTATTTTCCGTCATTTAAATCTTTCATAGAAACCAACAAGGTAATATTCCATGGCAGTCAATGCATGATTCTTGAAATTAATCTGGAAACCTTCCAGACCATGCTGATCAATCGCTTGAAGCAGCACATCAGGCATACTCGCCATATTGGCATAGCCTACAATTAAGGCATTCTGTGCCAACAGCAGCTCATAGAAGGCTTCCGCGTTCAAAACACTTACTCGTTCAGACAATAAGCTTACGATATTCTCCAATATCGCGTACAACCCAGTGCTATCTTTAACCGCAGTTTCCAGATCGATATTCTTTTCCAAGATCGTATTCTTAATCGCACTCAACCGAATCAAGTAGGAATTCTGATCAAGGATGCTTGCCATTTCGTCCAGAAAAAAGGTTTTGAATTCATCATATGTCATTGCTTCATGGGGAAGAAGGATATTCGCAAAATTTTGAAAACGCTTCACGTATTCTTGAAACAACAATTCCATAAACAGGATTTCCTTCGTCTTGTAATAGTAAAATAAAGTCCCGTTTGAAACGTTCGCCGCCTTCGCGATATCGCTCATTTTGATTTCATCAAAATTGCGATTCCGATACATTTCGCGTGCAGTATCTAAAATAAACTTGGCTTTCTCTGCTTTCGCACTATCGGTCATAGCTCTTCTCATTCAAACACCCCCATCGATAAACCTTTTATTGACTTGCAGTCAATCGTAAGGAATACCAGGAAGCTTGTCAAGGGTGCAGACCCATACCTTGATTTCAAGTTAAGCAATTCCTCAAACCGGAACCAGGGTGTTGGTAAGCAAGGCTAGTTTTATTTCATCTGACTCATAATGAGCTTATCGAAATTCCTGTCACTGATCCATTTTCTCAGCATGATCAATGGTTTTGCCATTTTACCGACGGCATATCGAATTTTGGGATTGCTTGTTGCGATGGATTCCGCGACGATATTCGCCACTAAGTCAGCTGGTGACCCTCCTCCGGCTTGATAAGATTTCCGTGTTGTATTCGCGATCTTTTTTGCTAGTTCCCTATATGGGCCGTTGCCAGAATATCTCATCATCGGTTCGCTCATCACATCGCCGAATGAGGTCTCAATAATCCCCGGTTCAAGGATGATGACATCGATCCCGAACGGCTGCAGTTCGAGTCTCAAGCAATCGGACCATCCTTCCAGCGCATGTTTGCTCGCATGGTACCATGCGCCAAGCGGCGTATAAATTTTCCCGCCTACAGAAGAGGTATTGATAATTTTCCCGTTTCGCTGCTCCCTCATATAAGGCACGACAAGCTGGGTCATTCTAGCAAGGCCGAATAGATTTACCTCAAACTGGTATCGCGCATCATCGAGACTAACTTCCTCAACACTCCCATAAAGGCCGAATCCGGCGTTATTGAATAGTACGTCAATCCTTCCCTGCTCACGGATGATTTTGTCCATACAAGCTCGGATCTCTTCCTCTTTCGAAATATCCAACTGCACGATAATCGCTCCTGCTTCCTGCAGGTCCCGCATCTGATCGAGCCTTCTTGCTGCAGCATATACAATTTGACCTTCGGACAGTAGTTTCTTGGCCGTTTCTTTGCCAATACCGGATGATGCGCCTGTAATTAAAATAACTTTTTTGTTCATTACATCTTCCTCCAGCTTTATTTATTTAAAAGTAAACTTAATTGACTTAGAGTCATTGACTTTGAGTCAATAATAAATGACTTAGAGTCGATTGTAAATAGGAGATTTATCCTAATGAAATAAACCAGGTGCTTCTCGCACTAAAATAGCCCCCATCTGACAGATCAGATGGGGGCTATTTTACCGAAGGAGATTCGTTTTCGCCAGCTCGATGATTTCGTTGCCTTGTCCATTCAATACGGCTTTCAGCATCCACATCGTAAATCCGCGTGCCTGCTCGAAGTTGATCTTCGGCGGCATAGCCAGCTCCTGACGATTAACGATGACGTCCAGCAATACCGGACCGTTGTGTTCGAACGCACGCTGAACGGCGCTTTCCAAGTCATTCGGATCCTCGACCCGAATTCCTTCGATTCCCATCGCTTGAGCAAGGGTCGCAAAATTCGGATTGTCGAGTTCCGTGCCAAATTCTAAAAAGCCGGCCGCTTTCATCTCCAATTCTACGAAGGCAAGCGCGCCATTATTAAAGACAACGATCTTGATCGGGAGTTTATGCTGGCGAAGAGTCAATAGATCTCCGAGCAGCATCGTGAGTCCCCCGTCCCCCGACAGCGATATGACCTGACGTCCTGGCTGCGCAACCTGCGCCCCAATCGCCTGGGGCATCGCATTCGCCATGGTCCCATGGTTAAACGAGCCTAGCAGCCTTCTTTTTCCATTCATACTCAAATATCGGGCAGCCCAAACAGTCGGCGTCCCAACATCGCATGTAAAAACGGCATCCTCATCTGCGAGATCACTGATTGCCTTCATGAGAAATTGCGGATGAATAGGTGCTCTGCCCGGAGCTGCAAGATGGTCCAGTTCCTTGCGGACTTTGGCATAATGTGCAGCAAAGTGCTGCAGATGATCAGGAGCGTGTGGTTCGTTTAACAAGGGGATTAACATGTCGACCGTCGTCTTCACGTCCCCGCACACTCCATAGGCTAGCGTCGTTCTCCGGCCTAGACGGGAGGAATCCAAATCAACCTGAAGGATGGTTGCTTCATGTGGATAAAATTGCCGATAGGGAAAATCGGTACCCAGCATGAGTAAGACATCGCATTCCATCATGGCGTGATATCCGGAAGAAAAACCGATAAGGCCAGTTAATCCAACAGAATACGGATTGTCATATTCCAGATATTCTTTTCCTCGCAGCGCTATGACCATCGGGGATTGTAGTTTCTCGCACAGCTTCATAAGCGAAGCATGTGCTCCCGCGCAACCGGCACCGCACAGCAGGGTGATCTTCTTGCCTTTGTTTAAGTAGTCGGCAAGCGTCTTCAACTCGTCTGCGGAAGGGCAGACAATTGGCCGCGCGGAATGAATCGTGCGTTCCGGTACGGGGCTTTCGTCGTGTTCGAAAGCAGCTACATCACCCGGAAGCACTAAGACGGAAACACCCGACCTTGCCGTCGCGGTCTGCATGGCCATCGTAACCGCTCGCGGCATTTGCCCCGGTCCTGTTACGACTTCACAAAAAAAGCTGCATTCCTGAAACAACATGTCCGGACGGGTCTCTTGAAAAAAGCCGCTGCCGATTTCACTGCTCGGTATATGAGCAGCAATCGCAAGTACGGGCACCCGGTTTCGATGGCAATCGTATAATCCGTTAATGAGATGCAGATTACCGGGGCCACTGCTACCTGCACATACTGCGATTCCTCCGCTCAGGGCAGCATCCGCACCCGCCGCGAAAGCTGCAACCTCTTCGTGGCGGACATGGATCCATTCGATTTTGCCAGAACGACGGATCGCATCAAGCAAGGCATTAAGCGAATCGCCGATAATACCGTAAATTCGCTTCACGCCGGCGTTCAGAAGGGATTCCACGATGGAATCCGCTATCGTTCTACTCATGGGAATCGACTCCTTTTTTGTTTTCTTTATTTTGCCATAATACGAGCATCCTATTCTTGTTTGAGAACGAGCTTCCCCCTTCTGCCAAAGGACAATAGGTTCTGAAATGCAAAAATCCAGCAAACTCATAGGTTTGCTGGATAATCCACCAAGATTGCATGGTGGCAAATAGTCTGTAAATCGCGCCATGTTTGATTAATAAGCGTATGCTGCATCGTTGCGCCTAAGCCTAAGTAAGGGAAAAGCTGCTGTGCCAACGAGTATGCGGTTTTTGCAGCTTCTTTGCATTGCGCTCCAATGTCGTTCCACGCTTCTTCCGTTAACTTTTCGCCAGCTGCATGGCGTGTCCATGAATCCTCGATAGCGCGATAGAATAGCAGTTTTTGCTCCTGTAAGAGACGTGTTGCTTCCTCTAGCTGTGCTTGAAGGAACGATGAACGTGCTGGGTTCGAATGATCCCAGGTTACCTTGTGCTTGTCTATCAATAGCTTCGTTTCAGCTAAGAAATGCCTGCCTATACCGATTGCAACAGCAGCGAAAGAAGCCTCGGCGAACGACTGGAATGGATAGCTATAGATCGGATGATCATGGAATGTGCTGCAGGACACATTGAAAGCCAGATGCTCCGGGACAAAAGCGTCCGATACGATTACGGTGTGGCTCGCTGTCGCCCGTAGGCCGAAAGCATCCCAATCTTCCTTAATTCTAACCTGTTCCGGCTGAACAACGAAAGCAAGAATCTCTTGTACGCCTGGATTGACAGGATCATCGACCGTACAAGTCGTGGTAAAGATCGTTGCGTATGGCGAACCACTGTTATATTTCCAGGAACCATTCAACAAATAGCCCCCTTCCACTTTTCGGGCAGTACCGGATGGGTGACCGCTTCCAGCTATTACAGCTTCCTTCCGCTTGAATAAATCGGCTGCCAAGGAAGAGGGGAAGCAAGAATAGAAGTAATTCCCGCCGGAGCCGATCGTCACGGCCCAGCCGAAGCTTCCATTGATCCACGAGGCTTGTTCGAAGATATGGAGCGCCTTCGGAAGTTCCGTCATTGTGCCGCCGACCTCTTCGGGCAGAAATAGCTTGAACAGTTTGTGATCGTATATGTGTTGCAATGCTTCCCCGCTAATAACGCCAGCTTGTTCCATATCAAAGGAGGCTTCTCTTAGGGATCGGACAAACTCAGAATGAAAAAGCTCCATTGTGTGACACCTCTCGTGTTTTTTTAATGTTAGCATTTAGTTTATGCCAAAAAGAGACCCCTAGCAACAGGCTAAGAGTCTCAGTTTATATTTTTAGAGGCGATCTTTATTACGTTTACAGATGGCTCTTGATTTGATCAATGAGCTCCCCATATTGCTCCTCAGTTCTAAGAAGATTTGCCGATGGGTTCATTTCAAACATTTTCCCCCAGGTATAGCCGTCTTTATATTTCGGAACGATGTGAAAATGTACATGCGGCATCGTATCTCCAAATGCGCCGTAGTTAATTTTATCTGGTTGAAAAGCTTTTTCAATGGCTGCTGCCACTTGCGCTACATCGCGCATATAAGCATCCTGCTTATCCTGCGACAGATGAAAAAACTCCGTTTCATGCTCGTTCAGCGCGACAATACAGCGCCCTCGGTATGTCTGCTCCCGAAACAAATACAAGGTTGATACACGTAACTGGCCGATTTCGATCATGAGATTGTTCAGTGCTTCGTTTTTACTGCAATAATTGCAAATTGTACTCATGTCTGACACTCCTGTTCGCTTGAAATGGAATAAGTGAAGATTGCTACACTATCATACCATATCAAACATCTCCCGAATGACATGAAATACACCAAAACGACACTAACCTACACTAATGGCGGCTGTACGAACAACAACTTGCCAAGCTGGATCACTGTTTGATCATACCAATCCGGATGCTGCCGAAAATGCGCGATGCTTCGTTCATTACCACATGCCTCGAACACGGCTACTTTGTCTGTCTTCTCGCTTTCGATTTCGAAGCGAACGGTATGTTTCCCATTCGGGAGCTCCGGCAAGAAAACATACTGATTCCGATTATGATCGTTATACAGTGTGAATCGATCCACAAGGAAGGGATCCCCGCCATCCACCGTCACCTTCAATCTGCCGGAATCTGGCCCCCCGATATCGAACAGTCCAATGTGTGTGCCTTCGAACTGCACCGTGATAGCCTCCCCCGGATCGACCGCTCGCCATAGACCAGCGAACAACCAGTCGTACTCTCGGGCCAAAGCTGAATCATCGGGAGTCACGTAGGACCATCCAGCCGATAAATGGGCATGACCATCCAACGGCAGCATTGTCGCGTACTCCCAAGGATTCGCCGGGACCAAAGAACCCTGCGGCAAGTTATGCTCGAAGCTTCCCAAGGGATCTCGAAGCTCACTCATTTTCTCAAACGACCGAGTGATTGTATCCGTATAAATCTGGTGTCCTTCGGGAATTGTCGGGTGGATCGAATCATGTGTAAAAACAATGGCACCAGAAATGGGCTTATCTGCCCCTGAGGTAAAGATGAGCTTTCCCTCCGACACCAAATGACTAACCGCTACGCCCAAATGAATCGAAGGAATACCGTAATAATCGGCCACTTCCTCCTGCATAAGTGCTCCCTTCTGGTATTCCCCAGACTGAAATATGACCACATCCCGCTCCTTCAGCGTATACACGAACAGGATATCAGTAAACCGGCTCATCTTGCGGATTTGACGGACGATCCCTTCGATGCGTGCCTTGGACTCGGGCACTCCGCCATCGTTGCCCACGAATTCAACAAACACGAGATCAGGCTGATGACGCAGCGCATCCCTCTCCAAACGGGCGCAGCCCAAATCCGATCCCGTTCCGTCAATGCCTGCATTCACACAGCGGATATCCGCCTTGGGATACTGCTCACGAAGCCAATCCGCCGTCATGACCCTGTATCCCTCAGAACGCGTATTGCTGCCGCCAAAATAGACAATTGTCACGCTTTCCCCATTTTCCAACTTCTGAATGACATTAGGCAGTCCTCTTCGAGGGAATAATTCTTTCATTGCGACTTCACCTGACCCTCATTTATCGTTGTAGGAGCAAACAATTTTACAGCAAACACTTCATGATAAGGCGAACCGTAAGTTGCGTAGAAATTAATCCGAATCTGGGTTACACATTGCGCTTCCACCTTATGTTTATTCAATGTGAGGTAATTGCCACGGATTACGATTTCTCTCTTCGTTCCGTCTTCTAAGGTCAAGATCACATCATAATCTTGGATAAGAGACTCGATCGGATCATCAAAATGTTCCAAGTCCAGCTGCGAATTGAAAACCAGATGGATTTCGTCTAGATTTTTGGGACTTGCAAAAGAAAATTCCAACCATTCCCGTCCTTCCGTACATTCGGAAATCCAGCCATTCGGCAGACCGTAAGGTCTGGAGTAGCCGTTGACGACATTCTCGGGATTATACATCTGCTGGGATGGCATCAGGTCCTTGAAACAAATACTCTGATTGAATTTCCTCAGCTTGGACGGCACTTCCGGCTTATAATGGAAGCTAACCGCGCCTGTAATCTTCTCTTCGTTGACATAAACGGCTAACCTGGCCGTACCTTCCAGCACGATGTAGATTTTGTCATCTGCCGGCTTCTCGCAGTCCAAGATCAGCGTAATCCAGTCATCATGACCAGCTGCAATAGGTAGTCGGTAGTCTTTCAACTCGCAAGAAGGTATGTAATTTTCCTTTCGTTCCCCACCGAACAGCTTCACATGAAGTGTTTCCGAATGCTCGGAACTATTTTTAATTTTGATCTGTACGCTCTCCGCCATGGATGTCTGAATCGGCAAGACCAAACATAACCCTTTCTCCAAGGAAATCGTTTCGGTTGGATGAGGATTGGCATAGCTGCGTTGAGAGGAGGCACGAATATGTAATTCGTCAGCGAAGTAGGGATCCAATGCCTCTTGTAGGCCCACAATCGTTTGTCCATCTCGAAGCAGCAGCGATTGCAGCTCTCCCATATGAGATTCGACGATGGCTGCGGGGTCTATCTCATATTTCAAGCATAACGAAGCAGCCGTTCCAACCGCCTGCCCCATACAACCGCAGGTTGCCATTACTCTTGTAGAACCGAAAGCAACATGGGTAGCACTTATATTGCGGCCAGCGAACATGAGATTAGGAATATTGTGGGAAAATAGACTGCGGAACGGAATATTGTACAAGCCAGGTACGAAATTCCATGCTGTAGCCGGCCCCTCATCATAGATGCCTTTAGCAGCATGCAAATCCATATACCATCCCCCGACGGATACCGCATCTACGAAATGCGGCTTTGTGGTAAGATCGTTCTGAGACAGCATGTGATCACCTATAAAACGCCTCGACTCCCGTTTCCCTGGAATTGGGCACACATAATCCAAGATGAGATTGTCCACATCATCAAACTCACCGCTATTTTTGATATAATCCCAAATCCCATAAACCAATTTCCGCAGTTCCAATGCGATGTCTTCATTGTTTGCAATAACATCCAGATGTCCGCCGTATTCCAGCCACCACAATCCGCCGAGTCCGTTGATTTTTCTAGGAAAAGCCCGATGGTTCAAGCCTTTTCTGATACTATCGAAAAAGTCCAACTTCGTAATATCATACGCAAAGCCAGGCCGCTTGTACGGAACGGAATATTCGACGTCACGGGCTTGAAACAGGATCGTATCTCCCATGGTGTAATGATCCGCCACTTCGGGAGCCAAGTCTTCCTTGTATTCATGCCTCGCTTCTCTCCCCCTTCGGAAGAGCGCACCTGCCTGATATCCGACAACCCCGTCTCCAGAGCAATCGATGTAGGTTCGGCTTTCAAACCGGAATTTCTTTTCGGAAGCCAATTGAAGTCCTTCCACCCATTGGATTCTTCCGTTCTCCATTCCGGTTTCATGCACACAGGTATTCAGAAATAGAGAAATGTTAGGCTCATCATAGACCATATCCAACAGGACTGTATCCGAAAGCGAAAGCATAAGTTTCTTGTTATATAGCGGGTTATAGTGAAAAATCCTTAGTTTGAGTTCTTCCACCAACCCGCCCTCACGCGCATAATAGGATGGACTGTTTCCAAGATAAGCCGACCCATTGATATGAACCCTGACCTCGCTGCTGGCATTCCCTCCAAGAACCGGTCGATCATTAATAAGTGAAACTTGCAGTCCTTGACGTGCGGCAGCAATGGCGGCGCATAGCCCAGCAATACCTCCACCTACCACGGTGACATCCGCTTTAATAAGCTTCATTGTGATTACCTCCATGATTAGATACATCTATCATGGTAATCCTTTTGAACCCTGTTTTTTTACATGATTTCGCGAAAAATTCACACATTTTTTGCAACTTTATTTAGACTCATACCGTGTCATTTTTATCCGATATTGTTTAGGTGTATCACCTGTATATTCCTTAAATAACTTACAAAAATACCCTTCATTAACAATCCCGACTTCCTCGCACAATGCCAATAAAGAGTAATCCTGAACGTTTAACAGTTCAAGAGCCAATTGAATTTTCTTACGGTTAATGTAGCTGATAACGCCTTCGTTCATTGTTTTTTTGAAAAGACTGCTAAAATACGATGGAGCTAAATTCACTTCCTCGGCAATAGCCTCCAACGTTAGACGCTGTTTCAGGTTTTTCTCTATAAACCGCATAGCACTCATAATTTCTGCACGATATAAAAGTTGGCCAGCATGCACATATTCGTATGTGAAATCGCCAATATAGGCCAGCTGCTCCCGAAACGCCATGAATTGGGTGGGAAACTCTGCTACATCTGTGGTCCATGTGTTCCCCGGTTTAAATTTCGCAATAATGTCTCTATACAAGTCTCGAAGCATTGGTGCCATGATGGACTTGTGGATTTTATGATCCATAACAAATTGGTTTAAATTCGCAAATTCTTTCTCCAGCCCTTCCTTGGAAACCTTTCGTTGCACCCCTGCAAGGAAATCAGCCAGTTTCTGCTGAAAATCCACCTTTTTGTCATTATGGTATTGAAGCCGATGTGCAGGTGTTTTGACTACTTTCTCTGCATGATAATAGAAATCTTCACTCACATTATTAGCTTCCGTATAAGCTTGTTTAATGGATTCCCAGCCTCGGTGCGGACCGCCAAAAGCGACGGATACCCTTTGATTCAAATATTGATGCAAATGAGAGACGATCTGACTCCCGAGTGTCTGGCAAGCATATTCCGTATCCATCCTACTACGATTATTTTCCCAGGAAAGAAAGCCAATAAAACGATTATCGGAGAGATCCGTAGCTACACCCCGGCCACAATTCATTACCGTTTCTTCAATTACATTCGTAATCGCATATTTCAAGATGTTCTGGTCAACCGCTGAATATTCATCGCGAAAACTTTCGTACAGATTCATTTCAACAATAAAGCAGCAATAGTTGGCTTGAAAGAAATGGAACTGCATACGATGGGCGAAATCAGATGCCCGATGAGAAGGGATTTCGCCTCTAATCAGCTCGTTAAAAAATTGCTTACGAACTCTATATTTATTTTCAAGAACGGATACGTTTAAAGATTGAAATTCCTCTTCTTTTTTCTTAACCTCATCCCAAATTCCGGCTGCTTTATCCAAAGCTCGTTCCAAATCCGCTTCCCGCAGCGGAACCTTAACAATGTACTCCAATACGTTGGCATGAATAGCTCGCTGAGCGTACTCAAATGACGAATAGGCAGTCAAAAGAATATACTGGGTATGGGGCAGCTCCGGCTTTAACTGCTCAATCATGGTGATTCCATCCATTCGCGGCATAACAATATCGGATATTACGATATCTGGCTTAAGCCGTAAGATCTCCTCGATCCCCTTCTGCCCATTATTCGCTTTACCCACCAAATGGAATCGCCTATCCTTATGGGAGAGCTCGCTAAAAAACAGTTCCAATCTTTGGATGATTAGATCTTCATCATCAACGATGAAGCAGGTGTAGTCTCTCACCATCATGCATCTCCTTTCAGCATACCTGCTGGGAATATTGCGCGGACTCGGGTTATTTCATTCGGTATGCTAGTGATTTGCAGCCCGAATTGTTCGCCGTAATGAAGTCTTATTCGACCATGAATATTGTTTAACCCAATTCTTTTCCTTTTTACTTCCAGATCAGTCGGTTCTGCCATTAAAATATGCTTTATTTTATCCGCTGGAATTCCCTCGCCTTGATCCATAACCTCTAACATAACGATGTCGCCCTTCTTGTAAGCGTGAATCGTAATCGAACCTTCGATTTCCCCTCCGTTGTAACCATGGAAGATACTATTCTCAACAATGGGCTGCAGCAGCATTCGAAAAACAGGAAACTCCATTAATCCATCTTCGATATGCTCAATCAACTGGAAGTGCCTGTTATAACGGATGTTCTGGATTGCGATATAGTCCGCTACATTTTGCAATTCCTGACGTAGTGAAACCTTCTCCGAAGCGTCGGCTATCCCGTATTCCAATATGGAAATGAGAGACCCAATCACCACATCTACTTTCTCTATTTGTCCCAGGCGTATGACATTGCTAATAGATCCAAGCGTGTTATACAAAAAATGGGGATTTATTTGCGATTGCAGGACTTGAATCTCCAGCTTCCGCTCAAGTTCATTATGAAGCTCTGCTCGCCGGATCAGTTCCACTATTTGTTGCAGCATACGGTCGAAGGCTCGGGAAAGGTCGCCGAATTCATCATTTCGCTTCATCGTCATTGTCGTTGTCAGATCGCCTTGCTCCACCCGTTTCATTTTTATTTTGAGCGCATAAAGCGGATTCCTTATATATTTGGCAACAAAGAAGGAAATGAACAGGCTTAATAGAAGACCGGCAACCATCAGCCCCATATAATAGGTCTCCAATCTGGACAACGCAGCTTCCAAGCGAGATTCATCGTTGATCGAGATGATGGACCAATTGAATTTCTCTGTCGATTTCTTCAGTATGGAGACCGGTTTGCCATCCTTGGTGTGCAGTTGAAGGCTTTTTCCTGTAGTATCAAGAATTTGTTCCGCCGACATGTCCCCGATTGAAAACGTATGATCTTGAATATTCAGTGGTCCTCTGTTCTCTGAAAATCCGGCAATAATTTTGCCAGATGTGGTAATCAGTGCCAGATTCATTTGTTCCTCTTTATTAATCTTGAACAAGGTTTCTTCAATGGCATTTAGGTCCAAATCGATCGCAATGGCCATAGGAGAAGAAGAGCCATTCAGATATCGCACCATCGTAACTGTCCAGCCGGAATACTTGGATTTATAAGGATCACTGACAAAGGTAGTCCGTTTGTTCTTGTCGGCCGCATCAAACAACGGTTTTCTGTCAGATAAGGGTTCATCAAAAATTCGCGTCAGCGTACTTCCGCCTAGAATGGATAAATCGCTATTGATCAAGTAAATGTTACTGACGTAATTACTATTGAGCTCATACAGCTCTCTTAATTGCTTTTTAATCACTTCCGTATTGTTAATGTTTGCTTTCACTGATGTTTCGACCGAGAACAAGATGGTCTGGAAAGAGGAAAAATTAACCGTTAAATACTGGTCAACCTTGTCTAATATTTGGTTTGTGTAATAAATATCATTCGTCCTTATTTCCTTTTGCACATAGCGATAGGAGAGTTGGCTTATCAAGATGATGCAGCTTAATACAAATGCAAACACGATAAAAAATAGTTTTAAAGGCAAGCTGATTCTTCTTCGCATCGGTTATCTTCCTTTTAAATCTGTATTAAACTAAGAATAGCATAGGACAACAAAGAGAGGGCTATTCATCGCCACTCTCTTTGTTTATTTACTTGATTAGGCCTGTTTCTTTAAACTGCTTAATGGCTGTATCCTTATATTTCTGCATGTCAAACTTGGTATCCAAGGTATTGAGGAAATGATCCCAGTTGGTAAGAGGGTCTTTGCCTGTCATAAACTTGACCAAGCTCTCATTAATGAAACGTGTGCGGTCAGTTGCCAAGGTATCGCCTGGGTCTGCCGTCAATAGATTTCCGGGCAAGGTAGGACCCACATATTTCTGATTGTTCGTGAAAGCTTCGGCCGTCTTCGGATTCTGGAAGCTGAAGTACTCGGCATCATCGCCACGGCGCGGCATTCTATAATGATCAACCCATAGATACTTTTCTTTCATTTCCTTCGATAACTCAGAGGTTTTGTTTTTGACCTTGCCATCCACGATATCCCAATGAATCCCTTTGATCCCGTACGCGAAATTCGGATAGGCTTCCTTGTCCGTAAAGAGATAATCCAGCATAGATAAGATCCGTATGATTTTATCCTTATCCGCTTTCTTAGAAATGGCCCATGAATTGCCCTGAAACGATTTTCTCTCCACGATTTGATCACCATAAGGCCCTTTCATTGGAGGAATGACGATCCATTCCGGCACTTCTCCGCTGATTTCTTTCATTTTCTGCTGATAATCCGGTTCCAGTCTGCGGGCATCTCTAATCATGAAGCCAACTTTACCTTTAAATAACTTTTGGTCCAACAAATCGGGCGTATTCATCGTCACCCAGTCGGGGTCTACAACTTTGGCAACCATCATTTTATTGATGTAAGCAAGCGCTTCCTTCATTTTGGGATCGATAAACAGGAACACCGGTTTGTTGTCTATCACTTCAATGGCTGAGGGCGGATTGACGCCAAACATCCACATTAAGCTATCGAAGCCGTAGGTTTGCAAATTGCCTTCTTTATTCATACCACCGATGAATCCATATGTATCGTTTTTGCCGTTTCCGTCTGGATCTTTCTCTGTAAAGGCTTTCATCACTTCGAACAGCTCGTCAGGGGTTGTCGGCACTTTCATGTTCAGCTTTTGCAGCCAATCGTTGCGGATGAAGAAGCTTCGACTGATGCCGTTTACATTATCATAACCTGGAACGCCAATGGTTTTCCCCAGATATGACGTCGCATCCCAGGAGTCTTTACCGAAACGCTTCTGCAATTCGGGAAATTGATCCAGGTATGGAGTCAAATCCGCAAGAACGCCTTGGTCATAATATTGCGCGAGATCGGACCGACTCTTCAAGAAAATCAAATCTGGAATATCCCCGCCTGCAATGAGCGTATTCAGTTTGGTCGTTGCTTGCCCAGCTTGAGGAATCATCATATCCAAGTCGATATTCACCGCCTTTTCCAACATTTGGCGCTGAATATCTTCATCCCGCGGAGGTATGGGAGCGGCAGCATTGAAAGTACCTTGGTTAAACATCGAAATTTTCATTTTGTTCGCAAATTTGTTTCCCTCGGATTGCGGGCTGCCGGAAGCTGCCGGCTTCACGACTGCTTGGTCCCCACATCCTGACAATAGCGTTCCTAGCCCAACGATAGCCGCCAGAACAGTAAATGAAAGCTTTTTACGTTGCATATTGACCTCTCCTTTTGCTCGTATATATAGTATCATGGTGTCCCCGTAACAACCTAGGTAGGAATAGCCTTTAGCCTTTAGCCTTTAATCGATCCCATGAGCACCCCCTTCGTAAAATGCTTCTGCATGAAAGGATAAACGATCAGAATTGGAACCGTCGTCACAACAACAGCCGCCATTTGCACAGCGAACTTGCTGACCGTCCCGGAATTGGCAATCGAATCAGCGCTTTGTGTTGCGACGTTAAGCAGAATGTTGCGCAAGACGACTTGAAGCGGCATTAGGTTCGAATCATTCAAGTACACAATCGCATCGAAATAACTGTTCCAATGCCCTACTGCGTAAAATAAGGAAACGGTGGCAAGAACGGGCAAGGACAGGGGTAAAATAATCCGCCATAGCGACTGAAGTTCACTTGCGCCGTCAACCCTCGCTGATTCCTCGATTTCAGCAGGCAACTGCTCGAAAAAGCCTTTAATAATCACTAAATTAAAAGCACTAATGAGATGCGGAATAATCAATACCCACGGGCTATCCAATAGTCCCAGCGAGCGAATTAACAAATAAGTCGGAATCAGCCCTCCGCTAAACATCATCGTAAACACAATGAAGATTAAAAATGAGCTGCGTCCTGGTAAATATTTTTTGGATAATGGATAAGCGGCTATGATTGTAAAAAACACATTAAGCGCAGTGCCTACGACCGTTCGAAACAACGTAATTTTATAGGCCTGCCCGATACCATGAGAAATGAATACTTCTTTATAAGCTGTAAAAGTAAAGGTTTCTGGTATAATAACAATTCCTCTTCTTAACACTTCCGATTCTGGCGTCACGGAAACAGCAACCACATATAGAAAGGGAAGCAAGCAAAGTAGGGATAGCACAATAAGAATAATGTACACGACTGTTTGCCATACTTTTTCCCCGATTGTCAGATTAATCATACGAAAACCACCTCACCAAATTTGACCATCGAATTTTTTGGCGAGCTTGTTTGCAGCCACAACTAAAATAAATCCGATGACAGCTTTAAACAATCCCACAGCCGTAGCCAAGCCAATCTTAAGACGTTCCAACCCTTCACGGTAAACCCATGTGTCAATAATGTCGATCTTCTCTTGGTTAAAGCTGTTGGCAAACATGAATATTTGGTCAAAGCCAGCGTCCAGAATATGACTTAATTTAAGAATCAGCATCAGGATAATGACACCTCGAATGCCGGGTAATGTGACATGCCATAGCTGCCTCCATTTGGAAGCGCCATCAATTCGAGCCGCTTCATATAAGCTTGGATCGATTCCTGCTAATGCGGCAAGATACAATATCGCTCCCCATCCAATATCTTTCCATATTTCAGATAAGATGATCAGCAGTCTGCCCCAGGCAGGTTCCGTTAGAAAGGAGATCGGCTGAGCACCGTTTTCCTTCAAAATCATATTAAAAAGACCATCTCCAGGGGCTAATAAGGCCACCATCAGTCCATAAACAATGACCCATGACAGAAAATGGGGCAAATAAGTGATTGTTTGTACGATCTTCTTAAACCATTGGGTATATACTTCATTGAGCAGCAAAGCGAGTACGATGGGAGCGGAGAAACCGAACAACAACTTATACAGCGATATGAGAATCGTATTTCTCATGATGTCCCAGAAATAAACGCCGTTAATAAAATCTTTAAAGTTTTTCAATCCCACCCATGGGCTATCCCATAGCCCCAAAGCCAGGTTATAATTTTTGAAAGCAATCATGATTCCCGCCATAGGAATGTATTTGAATACAGCAAAGTAAACTAATGCCGGGAATAAGAGAGCATACATCACTTTATGCCTTTGTATCGTTCTTATCCATGAGTTCCGCTTATTGGGGAAGAGAATGCCGTCCTCTGCTAATTTCGCTTGCATATCATCACCTCGTCTTTATTTCTATTTGTATCATAGCATCCCCCTATCGGATAAATTTCTGTGATTTCAAGAATTTCTTATAAGATATTAAGTAAATGGGGCCTTGGGAATGGATTGACGCACGCGGAAAAGGCAGCCATTTGGCTGCCTTTTTGTGTTCATACTAAGCTATTCTACGCTCATCTCTTTAGCTGCTTCGGTAATTTCGATACGTGTCACTGTTGTAAGAAAAGATAACTCTTTACCAAGCGCCTGCTTAATTTGCTCTGCGGCCTCTTCTTTCTTCCCGAGTTTTTTAAGGGTCAGCGCATAGTAATAGTAAGGCTCGGCGCGTTTCGGTGATTTGGACATCAGTTTCTCGAACATCGCCTCTGCCTCCGTCATTTTGCCAAGCATGTAATAGTTCAATGCGCAGTTGTCCAGAATCGTCTGGTCATCGTTGTTGAATGCATATGCATCGAGATTGAACTCTAGCGATTCGTTCAAGTCGACGTGCATCAGCTTGAAATAGCCCAGATTGCCGTATACCAGCGTGTTTTTGTATTGTTCGAACACGCCCTCCAGTTCCTTGACGCTTTCGTTCCGCTTTCCTTGCAGCCAGTATGCGGTAGCCAAATTGCAGCGAGCCTGCATCTTAATCTCATGATTCGAGGTGCGGCCAAGCAGCTTCTGCAGCACAGCCTCCGCTTGCTCCGAGTCGCCTGTCCTCATTAGCAAATAGGCGTAGCCGATCTGATGCTTCTCCGGGCACGGCTTGCTTGCATATGCTTTCCGGTACCAAGCAAGTGCTTGCTCGAACTGGTCGGCCATGAATGCCGAACTGCCGCGAATGGTATAGTAGCTCGCTCTGGAGGCGTACACCATTCCTCCAACCATAACGATAATTACTCCCCACCCGAGCAACGTATGTAAGCGAAATGCGATAATCAGAATCAGTACAAGTACGGCGCCAGTAAGCGCCAATTTGATAAGTGGCTTCATTAAACCATCCCCTTTTCGTATTTTCTATAATAGCTGTAAGCGGAGATCTAGCCAAAGGTAGTCTAAAAAAATTACATAGGTTATTGCTGATGCTATATGATTTCGGAGCATGGCAGAGTAAACTATTTATTAATTAATATAGCCTGACTCTAACAGAGCCTGGACATAATATAGAAATTCGTGATTTTCCAGATTACATTTATCTGAATCAATTCCTTTAAATACAACAAGCTCATTTAATAATTTATTGCTTCTTCCTTGAAGTGTAAAACCGCTTATATACTGATTTTCGCTTTCAAGAATTACGTTTATTCTTTTTCCTTGATTCATTTCCATCGACATTTCTATTCTTTTACTATCTGTATCATCATCATTAAAATTATGCTTTTTTAAAAATTCAATCATAATAAAGTGGTCTACCTTTTCTTTAGCACTATATAAGCTATTGAGAACTTCTTCATTTTGAATTGTATAACACTTACTTATTTTTTCGTATTGAACATGTATGTCACCTTTTAAATCCTCAAAATCCTTTTTATCAAGTTCAATTGCCATATACTTTTTCTTTAATATATGATCAACTTCCTGTAAGGAATATTTATATGGTATTTTCAACTCTTCGTATTTCTCCATTAACTCCTGCATATAGGAATACAATTTTGTTTCCAAAAAAACTCTCCTTTGTAGTATCTTTGATTAATTCTCGCGTTCAACCTAAATAATAACATAAGTTAATATAAGTAAGCCGAGGTATAGTTAAATAAATCTGCCCTTTAACGTAATGAAGATGCCGCTCGTGTCGGCATCTTCGTCATTCAAATATAGTTACCCGTTAGCTTAACAGCAACCACGAACAAAATCTTTTCACTTTTTGATAAACCGGTCATTCTAAAGCATCCGTATTACCTTTGTTTGTTCTTAGAAAGGAAAGAAATTTCGAACGACACCTGTATTTAGGTCTAGTATTAATGCTATTAGAAATGCTCCCTCACATCTTTCAACACTTTTTCAAGGATGAGTTTGGTATCAGGCATGAGTTTGTTCTTCAAATACTCTTGAGTAAGGGACAGCTGTATGCGATAAAGTCATCGGTCCGATTCAATCGATTGAGATCGTCCTGTAGACGATGGATAACATCAATTGCAATTAGGAAGAGCTGAGAGCTGACGATCTTCTTTTCAAAAATAAACCTTGTTCAACTCGTAGTGATTCAGGCTCTTCTGCACTTATGTTGTAGCAGTGACATTACTTTTCGAGATCTGCTGCTTCATGAAAATTCCTCAGCACCTTTTTGGCTTCGTGACGGTCTTGAACTTGAAGCTTATTTAATATATTCGTGACATGGTTGGCAATCGTTTTCGCGCTTAACTGAAGACGGGATGCAATTTGTCCGTTCGAGTATCCATCCGCGATCAACTCAAGAACCTCTGTCTCTCGGCCAGTTAGTTCGGAGAGCGCCGGATTTAACGGCTGTGGCTGCTTAGGCATCGTGAAATAATGCATCATGCGTGCTGCGATATCGGAGCTGAAAACTGCACCACCGCCCCCAACTATTCGAATGGACTGCAGCAGCTCCATCTCCCCAGCATCTTTAAGTACATAACCTCGTGCTCCCATTTGCATGGCCATAAAAACAGACTTGTCGTCTTTTAGCATCGTTACGATGAGTATTTTTTGCTCAGATTGCTTTTCCCTAATCATTCTTGTCGCTTCGAGACCGTTAATGCCCGGCATCCGAATGTCCATGACAATGACATCAGGCTGCAGGTAAAGGGCCAACTGCACCGCTTCTTCCCCGTTTGAGGCTTCTCCTACTACCTCTAAATCTTCTGTAGTTCCAATTAGGTTGCGCACACCTCCGCGAAATAGCGGATGATCGTCTGCGAGCAAAATTCTCACTTTATTTCCTCCCCACGCAGTAGCGGCAGCAGCGCCATTACACGCGTACCGCCTGTTTCCAATCTTTCAAATATACATTGGCCGCCAAGCTCTCCCACTCTTTCGCGGATTGACGTCAGTCCAATGCCCCCATTTCCTGACGACTTCAAAGGAACAGGAATGCCTTTCCCGTTATCAATGACTTCGACTTGCAGCTCCTGCGCCGGGGTTAACCTTATATATACATCACAAGCCGTTGCTTCAGCATGTCTTATGACATTAACTAATGACTCTGTTACGATCCGATACACCGCTACCTCCACCGCTGCCGGCAAAACTGGGAGCGCCTCCAACACATGTAATTTCACACATGTTGGTTCATTATGCAGTGTAGCAGCCATTTGACCGGACGTCTTCAAGATCTCATCAATTCTTGCCTCGATAGAGCCCAACAGCCCAAACTCATCCAGCGTCGGCGGGCGCAAATCGTGTACCATTGTACGGATTTCGTTGACTGTCGTTCGAATGACCTGCCTCAGTTCCCCTAGTAGCTCGATCGCCGTATCCGGACTTTTTCGAATATATTGTTCTGCTGCCGCTACATTAAACGCGAGCGACATCAGACGCGGTGCAAGATCGTCGTGAAGATTTCTTCGGATTTGCCGTCTCTCTTCCTCACGAGCAAGTACCAATCGTTCGCGCGATTCCTGCAAATCTTTGGCCAATAGTTTCATACCAGCTGTCATATTTATATTTTTGGCGATTGGCACTGCCTGGCGAAGCAAAATATCCAGCAACTTGTTGTCTTCCGTGCTGAAGGACTCTCCTGGTGAACGACTCGACAGCCATAGAGTTCCTAGCTCTTCACCACTGTGGATAAGAGGGAAAACGTGCATATCATATTTCTTTTCTCCGATGGATACCGCCATCGTCTCCTGACCGTTCATTCCGATCGAGATGCCAACATGCGGAAGCCGAAGCGCATCTTGAATCGTTTGAGCGACAGCACCTAGCACCCGTTCGGGCGCCATCGGTTTTATCAGGCTGTCTCCTAATTCGACTAGCACGGCAAACGGGTCATCATGCCTGCCTTTCATCAACCGATTCACGATACGCTGAAGCCACTGCTTCAACGGTGCAAAGAGAATAGCGACGATAGAGGTTGCGATAAGGGAGATGATATAACTCTTCTCCGTCCGAAACACGCTGCTTAAATATAGGACAGATGCGGAGTAGACGAGTACGATGGCAAGGGACAAGACACCGTAGACAATTGTCCGACTGAAGAGGGGATCTATATCCCATAGGCGATGACGAAGGATAGCAAATGCAAGTGTCAATGGAATAATGGCAACAAATATATGCAAAGCGATGGTTAAATAAATGTAGGAAACCGGGCTGAACATCGCATCTGAAACAAAAAAGGCTCCTACTCCAAAAAAACCAAGAAACGAAATTGTGACGCCGTACACGACCCATTTCGTCTGCTGCCGCTGCTCGGCATTGGAAACTTTCCTAAATCGATAAAATTGCGAATAAATGATACTGCCGATGGCGGTCAAATAGTACAGGATCCTCTCTGTACCGGACCATTGGTGCAAATTGATACCTGTGTCTGGGAATAGGAAGCTGGCAAGCTGAACCACGCTAAATGGAACCCAAACGTAGAGTGTCCAGGAAGGTGCTAGCTTTCCGCTCGGAAACAATAAGAAAAACAAAAACAACGATATCCAGCCAACTGTGCTGATGCCATCTGGCCACCTCAGCAGCACCTGACTTCCTTCTGAAGCAAGATAGACGAGCGAGGGAAAAGTAGTACCATACGCTACGAGGGCGAGCACGGCGAGCTTCCCCATCCTCTCTCGCCCGCTCTTCCAAAGGATGATGCCCGAACCCGTATAAAAAAGGAAAGCAAGCCCACAGTCCATCGCTACGATAATCGCTGCATACGAATCGACCGTTAGGCTGCTCTGATTCAGCACCTCCGTTGTAGTTAGCGGGGGAGCCAATGAACCGCACGACTGCAGGATGCAAGTATTTCGCAGCTTTTCATAATAGTCAGAAATACTGCTAATGAAAAAAACAACGATTATGGCGCTAATTGCAACCATAAGCGCCTGCAATAGCCATTCCATTTGACCGCTGAGTTTCTTGCTTATCTGCCTCATATTTCCTCCTAATCGGGCAAGTTTGCTATATGGAAATTATAACCCCTGACCCAATATCTGTATATGACTTGCGGTTTACTTCCCGAATCTACCCATAAATCTTCCTGTCTCCGCTAGGTAAGAGGTACTCTCGTTGACGGGAACGCTCATTTGGTACAATTCGTTACAAGGAAGTCAATAAACAGTTGGAGGTTGGTCAAAATGACTGTAGAAAAAGTAGTGAAATTGCTCGGATTTATCTGTTTTTTAGCTGGAATCGTACGAATCGGAATGACACCCTCCTCGCTCATCTGGGGAGACGACAGCGCGCCGGAAGTGATCTGCGGGTTTATCGCTTGTATCCTCATGGCCGTCAGTTCCATTGCACTGTATATGGCACAGTCTAAAGAGACTGGCGTATTGGGTTTTATTTCCACATTCCTTATCATGGTCGGCAATTTGCTTGTTGCATCTAACTTTTACGGTCTGTTCGCATACGGCAAATATGCCGAGAAGGGACAGTTATTCGTTGATCTTACTGGTGCTGTCTCCGGTATGGGCATGCTGCTCGGAACTATCATTCTGATGATTGTTACTTTCAGAGCAAAAGTATTTCCTCGTTGGACGATTGTCCTATTTATACTGATGCTCATATCGTTCGGAATGCCGGGGCTTGAGAAATGGTTTGCCTTTTTCTGGGGCTTAGTGTATGTAGGAATGGGCTTTATGATATGGACAGGAAATTATTTCCCAAAGGTGAATACGAAGGAATTAACCGCTTAATTACAAACAAGGAACTCTGGCCGTGTGTGGTCAGAGTTTTTTTTCTTTTTCAGCTCAATGTAATATATGACCACTCATATTTGAGAAGAAGCTACGCCCCGCAAAGCGTGAAAATTCTTAATTCTCCTCCCGGAGTCTCCAGTATCCACTTCCGCACCACAATACCCATTAACGATGGAACTATCATTTAAATTAGTATAACAACGGCTGTCCTAGGGAAGTCGTTTCATGTCTTAATCAAAGTTCACCATATCGCTCCCTCTACATCAAAGAATTCTTGGCTGCTGTTCCATTTCTGCACAGCTTCTATTGCCTACGTCTTTCTAGGCGAGACTCATCACAAGTACTATTGTCGAAGTAATTTTACGTCTAGACACTGTATGCCTATGCGCACGCAAGCATGCAAAAAGGCCGCCTTTCGGCAGCCCTTGCGCTTGAATGCACCTCTTTTTAAGGTATCTTAACGAGGAGTTCACTGAGATAATTGGTTGTGGACACTCCTTTAGGAGGTCCGAATTCGAACTCTACAGACTCTGCATATTTATCGGAAGAGTCACTTATCTGCAAGGAAATTGGTGCATGCCCTTCAGGCACCCATCTGGCAGTAGCCTTGTAGCGGCCAATCGGTATTTGGTCAACGCCTGCTCCATCTAAAATCGGACCTCCGCGCTTCGTTATCGTATGACCTACACTGCCATCGAGCAGCAGACCAACCGGTGTCAGCGTTACTTCCAGATCACTCATATCAAACTCCGGCAGCGAATCATCCGATGATGTAAAATGCGGATAAATATAAATCTGTCCATTAAATTTACTCCATGTAAAATTACGGACGGCTCCAGTGCTTCCCGAGAGTGGAAGATCTTTGTCAGCGTCTAAATGAAACGTGTAATTCATTCCGTTAAATGATTTAGTTATATCAGCGCCAATATGCCATGAAGTAGCTAAGGGAGGTAGCTCAATCCGATAGTGTCCCGATTCATCAGTAACGCCAAGGATATTGCTGTCATAAAGCATTGTGTTATCGGCAAAAACGACAATATCAGGGATGGGGTAACCTTTTGCATCTCGCACATAACCTTTGACGACATATGGTTCAGCCACCTCTTTGACAGAATCGGGAATTTGAGCAGGAGAAGGAACCGGTGATGGTATTGGCGTCACTTCTGCTTCATCAATCCGAACTGTCGCCTCGTTGCCACTCATGGAGTAAGACACCTGATACCCGCTGTTTTCCGCTACAAAGCGCAGCGGTACTAAAGTGCTGCCATTCAGGATTTGGGCTGGGACATCCAAGCTCACATTCTTTCCATTCACGATTGCGGTGGTGCTATTAATTGTCAATTCAATCGTGAGACCTTCCTTGATTCCAATCGCCTTTTGGGACCATTCAGTTTCCTTCCACTGAACCTCGAAGCCAAGCGTTTCAAATAATTTACGGAACGGGACGAGTGTTGAGCCATCTTTCAGTATCGGTCTTACTTGGTCAAACTGAAGCTCTTGGCCATTGAAAAGCACATGAATCATCGGACTTTCTGAAGATGGAGCTGGGGTTGGTGTCTGGGGTGTTGGCACAGGTTGCGGAATCGGTGTAGGTGTTGGTGTTGGTGATGGTGTCGGGCTTGACGAGCCAGTAGTATCCCCTGTGGTCATTGGGCTTTTGTATTTTATCGGTTTGGACGCAACTGTACCTTGCGGAGTCGAAATTTCTAAAACATAATATTGCGTTTCCTTGATCGTACCGTTATCGCTAGCGTACAGGTCTAAGTTAAGCTCACCCTCGAATTCACCGACAGGTTCTTTAATATCCTTACGAAATCCTGGGTTGATAATGATGCTCTCATGTGTTGTACCGTTTGACGATGTAACAGTTTTATCTTGTACAATGCCAAGCAGCCACCCGGTTGTTATATGGTTCGTTCTCCATACCCCTTGGTAATTATCCTTACCATAAGCATCCGTGGAACGTAGTACGACGGAATTGATAACCGTATGATGAGCTAGGCTCAGCCGCAGCTTGAAGTGACCGTCCTTGTTTCCTTCAGGCGTAAAATCAGCTGCACCTATAATATCGGATGACGTATCAAGAAGGCCGAACTCCTTGATCTGCACACCTGCAGGAGGCGTCTCGCCAAAAGCGCTGGCGATGCTGCCGAACGCCAAACTGCCTGCCAACAAAAGAGTGACTGCTGAAGCTTGTTTTCGTTTTCTGAATTTCAATGCCATAGGTTCAATTCTCTCCTTTTAAAATACAATGTCTTTATTCAAATAAGTCCAGTTAACTGCTACTTACACTTACACTTACGCTTCCGGTCTGGCTTCTGGTTTGGCTGCTAGAATCAGTCCCGGTTTTGTGATTTTCATTGCCTCTGGCTTCGCTTCAGGCTTAGCACTAACCGTTGCGGGAACCGCAATTGACGCAAGCAATGCAATCCCTAAAACCCATTTCAATGCTTTGTTACCTCTAATCATCGCTATAACCTCCAACCTTTGAGTTTGCTTTCTGGATTTATCATACAACACGAGCAATTCACTTTTCTTGAGACACAGCTGGGAAATGCTTGGGAAAAACTCGGGAAATAACTGGGAGGGTTTATGGGAGTATAGACTAAAAAAGCGTTCACCCGGTTAAGTGAACGCCTAATTACATCGAAATTATATTTGTCACTTCAAGACTTATTTGTAAAGCAATACTGGTAACACCACACGCACAATGACATGCATATCAAAGCACGCGCGCACACAGCACGCACGCCACCAACACACTGTTGGGTGACAAATAAGTTTTGAAGTGCTAGAAGCCAGAAAACTCAAGGGTTTGCTAGCTTTTCTTATAAAATCGATTTACAAATTAAGTTTTGAAGTGGTGCTTTTGGGCAAAAAACCTGAATTACAAATAAGTTTCGAAGTACTTCTTACAAACTATTATCTTCAGTCTTATCAATGCGATGGAAATGATATAGATTCAATAATAGAGAGATATTCAACGTAGAATGTCTGTCAGATACTATCACTAGAATAAGGAGTGAGAAAAAAATCCCCGCTTTTTTAAGGGGAATGCAAAGTCATCTTTTATATTCAGAATTCAGAGTACACGTTTTCCTTTTTATGGTAAGATAGTTCTTCAACAGTAAAAAACAACAGGTTTGAGTCACTCATACCGCGGGTATAATGGTTGAGGATCTAACGAAGCTCTAAGTTAGTTAGAAAAACATTGCCTTTCCAATGCGGTTATGAGACATCCTAGACACGGAGCTTCGAGTCCCATGAGATGATAAGGACCGAGGTTAGATCCACTCACGGCGATAGCTATCTCGGTCACGTCTTTCCGGATGGTTGGGCTAATCGCGATAGCCTACGCTACTGCATCAATTCCGCGTGCTCCGATTCATCCATCGCGGCGACACGGAGAGCGAGGACTACGGCAAATATCTCGATCAGATTGAGGAGGTTTTTAACATGCATCAGCGCGCTGTACTCGCTGGAGGATGCTTCTGGGGAATGCAGGACTTGATCCGCAAGCTTCCCGGCGTCGTCTCAACTCGCGTCGGCTATACTGGCGGTGACACTTCGAATGCGACTTATCGCAACCACGGCACTCATGCGGAGGGGATCGAAATCGTCTTCGATACAGCGGAGACGAGCTACCGGCGCATTCTGGAGTATTTCTTTCAAATCCACGATCCTACGACGCGGAACCGCCAGGGCAACGATATCGGCACAAGCTACCGTTCGGCGATCTACTATGCGAGCGACGAGCAGAGAAAGATAGCGGAGGAAACGATCGCCGACGTGAACGCGTCAGATCTGTGGCCGGGCAAGGTCGTCACCGAAGTGACGCCTGTCGGCGACTTCTGGGAAGCAGAGCCGGAGCACCAGGACTATCTGGATCGCTACCCGAGCGGCTACACCTGCCACTTCCCGCGTCCTAACTGGGTCCTTCCCAGGCGGGAGGCCGGTGGCGCTCCGTCAAGTAGGCAACAATGAAATATGAGCACTAAGCAGCCTTAGTTCGGTACTCCACCGAACTAAGGCTGTTTACTTTCTTCTCTAAAACCGCTTGTGGTTGTAAAAGTGAATGTACCGGTGGACCTCATTGATGAACTGTCCCCCAACATAACCACCAACACACTGTTGGATGACAAATTAATAAAAACAGTGACACGTTGAACTAACGTCTCCGAGGGAGCTCCATACAGCAAGTCCAAAAGATAGGACTTGCCTTACATTTTGTTATTGGATAATTACAGCTTCAGTTTTTGTAAGCCAACTGTCAATAGCTTTCAATGGGAAATATATTGTATTCCCAATTTTCACATAAGGGATTTGACTTGTAGTTGTAGCCCCCATGGATTGCGGTCCCAGTTTGTCTACAGCAGTTTCACTAATACCTAGGTATTGGGCTAATTCAGAACGGGTTAAAAGCTGATTCTGACGATTAGAAGATGGAACCTCAACGTTATTTATGTTAAATGAATTTGAAATGAGCCAGCACCCAATTATTAAACAAACACCTAAAAATACAATGGACAATGCATTTACAGAATTTTTCATTTTCCTCCTGCAATATATTTTTTTCTTATTCGTCCACGTACTAATAAACTCCTTTTACAAGGTAGTTATTATTTAAATATTGTATTACGAATGCTGCCTGCTAGCGTAACGAAAAATGGAGCAGCTGTCACTGGCAAACTACCACTTGATGCGTTGAACTAACGTTTTTCGTTAGTTTAATGGTGAGACCATTATTTTGGGAGTTCCGTAATGACTAGCGGTGAACGCTTGAGCGGCGGCATTGGCCACTTCCATGTCTTGCACTATGGTGCCTCCTGCGACGCCGATACCGCCGACGATCATGCCTTCGCGGACGAGTGGGATGCCGCCTCCCAAGATGGTGACCCTCCCTTGGTTCGTTGTGTTGACCCCATAGTGTTGACCGCCAGGAAGCGCTGACTGGGCTAAGTTAGCCGTGGGCATTTGCATGGCTACACTCGTCCAGGCCTTCCCCTGAGAGATTTCAATCCCTGCGATCCGGGCATGGTTCATCCGGTGGAAGGCGACCAAGTTCGCCTCGGCGTCGACGATTGCGATATCGAAGGAGAGTCCCATTTGACGGGCTTTCTGTTCCGCAACCGCGAGCAATTGTTTGGCAATTTCCAATGTAAGCAACTCAATCACTCCTTGGGTTTCGATGCTTCCATATTGTATGGGTCATCACCCAAATTGGGAACGAATCCCTCGTTATTATTTTTCAAATCGCGGCTTCTTTGACCCAAGCCTTGGGTTCAGGATGCCAGCTACGTGAGTGCCAAGCTGGCATTTACCAAATCCCTGAAGAAGCTCCAGTAGTTAACTTAAATCTTTTCTCCACATGCAACACACATTTGGGCTTGTGGTGTTCTTAGTGGTTTTCCACATTTCCTACATGATCTCCGTACTGCGAAATTCTATGATACATTATAGCGCTGTTGAACTGTTCATGGATTGATTCAAATATTGTTCACCGTTAGCGTAACGCCGTTTCTGATTTAAAATGGATTGTCATATCTCCACTCGCTTACCAATCTTCTGAAATCATCTAAATACTTACTGAGTTGTATCTCAAGATTTTTAATTCCGATAATGTTTACCTCATGAACAGAGTCGAATAGTTCGTCATCGGTAACATCCCAATCATTATCTAGATATTCTGAAGGCACCTCATATTTTCTCAAATAGAATCTAGTCGAGTTAAGCTCTATCTTAGTTAAGAATTTCTGTTTATTTATAACTTGTACTTTTAGAAAAGCACGATTCATTTCAGAGTTAGCCTCAAGTTCACAAGCTAGTCCAATCCCCGTCAATAAATTATTAATTTGACGTATCAAAGACCTGCACACTCCTCACTTCCTCCACTTTTTTCAACAACAGTTAAACACTTTATTATTTTATATTGGGTCAACAGCCGAGCATCTGCTCCAGCTTATTGAACTAACGTTATTCGTTAGCGGAATACTTTGCTTATCTTTTAGTCCCAAAAATTAAAAATGACATCTCCAACGGTTTTAGGTTTCCAATGAAAAATCTGGCTTAATTCGGCCTCGTTTAGGCTGTTTTCAGTTAATAAGGAATTAGTTCTGTCATCAAGTTCTAATTGTTGATTTGTTTCGATAGCAGACAGTACCCTAAATCTGTCATTTAAAACACTAACCATATTTGAAAGTGTATGATCAATAAACTCAATCTCGAAGTATTGCACTGAAGAAGCGAACGCTACCATGGGGTATGAACTGTTTAACAAAATGAAAATGCTTTCGTTATGTAAATTAAGCTCTGTTTTATAGAAATTTTGCGATGCATGTGGTTCTTCAAAGGACAGGATCTTCCCGTTAGAATAGTTTGCCAACGAGTAACAAAGCCTTTTGAATTGTAAAGAATCAACCTCTGGCAAAGCATCGACATTAAATCCAGTGATGCCATTGAGAAGTAACATAGCAGTCACCTCCCTCTTTATTCGTTCTCCTACACACTATTTTAATTTTAACACATATTGGAAGTAACCTGCCCGTTAGCTGAGAACGACCAACGGACCCGTTGTTCATATCGAAAAAAGGTGCAACATCCTCAATTTTTTTGAGTTTGCTACACCCTTTTCTATTTAACGTTTTTCAGTGGCCTCCCCCGCCCGTGGGCTCTTTGCCTATTCCCGGCAGCCCAACAGTTGTTGACGCCGCAAGCCAACGAGTATATTCGAGAATTTTTTCATATTTTTTGTTCTCATGGACCCTTACCCATCTAATTTTCATGTTCCTCAGCCCCATCGTGCTCCTTGCTTCCAAATTTATTCAGC
>NZ_WTUZ01000004.1:93877-94135 GCF_009882985.1 Paenibacillus silvestris | reverse complement strand
AGCAATTCCGCACTGCTGTGCTCCTTCGGCTCTGTCTCAAATGCATATGGATTTTGAAAAATACCGCGTCCAATCATAATACCGTCGACACCGTATTGCTCAGCAAGCTGCTGGCCGATCTGACGGTTAGGGATATCCCCGTTAATGGTCAGAAGTGTATCTGGTGCCACCTCATCACGAAGCTTCTTAATCTCCGGAATCAGTTCCCAATGAGCTTTTACTTTGCTCATTTCCTCTCTTGTCCGAAGATGAATGGAC
>NZ_WTUZ01000004.1:93592-93870 GCF_009882985.1 Paenibacillus silvestris | reverse complement strand
GCCATTCGTCTAGGTCACTAAAACCGAGCCTTGTTTTTACACTGACAGGCAGTCCTCCGGCTTTGGCGGCTTGGATGATATCCGCTGCGATTTCAGGACGGCAGATCAGGCCGCTGCCCTTTCCATTCTCTGCTACATTCGCTACTGGACAACCCATATTAATATCGATGCCTTTGAATCCTTCTTTCGCCATGCCGATGCTCATTTCACGGAAAAATTCCGGCTTATCTCCCCAGATATGTGCTACAATGGGCTGTTCATCTGGGGTAAAATTCAAA
>NZ_WTUZ01000004.1:280-93570 GCF_009882985.1 Paenibacillus silvestris | reverse complement strand
GCTAGTACAAAAAAAGGTCGTGGTAAATCACGCCAAAAGTTTTCTTTCATCATTAAAAACCCCTCTATACCTACCAGAACAATCGTTGTCCTTAGAATATTAAAATACTTGCTGTCAGTGGAACATTATTCAAACACCATCACAGGTTAACAAAAGACATTCCATAAAGTACACGACTTTATTATAAACTGAATAACGTCATGATGGGTATGTCCCCTTCGTAACGTCAACAATGTTTCGTAATTACACAGGTTTTAATTATTTTCCATTTGGCAGCCCAACAGTTACATCTCTTACGTCAAAGGAGTTCTTTCCACTATCACCAGTTATGCACTGTAGGGTATCTGATAATAACTCTATAAGCACTTTAGCATCATTGGAATTTGGGTCCTATGGCACTATATATTTTTCTCGAAATTCCATCAACACAGAAAATTGCATAAAATCCAATATGTATTGAAATAAACGTGTCCCAATAGTTTAATCTACTACGACCCTATGGCTTGGGTGGTCTATAGAATAAATTACTTGTTCTGCATCAAATCGAGTAACTCTTTTTACTTCATAAAACCCAAGTTTCTTTAATAAGGCACATGACGAAGTGTTTGCCGATTGCGCCTCAGCAAGTATCTTTTTATATGCTTTATCTTCGAAAGAATGGCATAATACTTGACTTACCGCCTCCAATGCAAAACCATTACCCCAAAAACTTGATAAAAACATATATGAAATTTGAGTATATTCTCCATCATAATGTGGTGTTAATAAAATGCTTCCTACGAATGCACCTGAACCTAGTTCTTTAACTGTCCAATAATGGCAGTTTTCTTGGGGATTTATCCATTCTGTAATTCTATCTTCAATTTGCTGTGAACTTCTTTGACCGCCCAAGTAATCCCATACTTTAATGTCATTGTATAATTTCAACAAATCAATATAGTCAGCTTGATTAGTTATGTTAATGCTACAACGATTTGTTTCCAATCTGCATTCTCCCCGTCAGAAGTTTAACTTTCGTTGAAACCACGTTTATAAATTTATTAGTTATTCTTCTTATGAAGCTAACTAACCTCGTCCTATTCTAACACGACTTCCTCAACTAATCTGCCCGTTCGCTTAATACCCTCTGCTGTTAATCATTTGCTCTAACTCAGTAAAAAAACGTTCACCACCCAGTAATGAGTGAAGTGAACGTTTTTTATTTCAAATCTTATTTGTCATTTCAAAACTTTATTGGCAATTTCAAAACCAATTTGTCATCCAATACACACACATTCTAACCGCCCATTGACTTTCCCTCTTCCACGTAATAAAATATTTTTACGTAACATAATCATTGTACTGGAGGCATCCTCTCCATGCTAAACGATATTCAAGAAAGGTATTACATTGAGTCACCCGAGCAAGCTACTGTACTGCTTAACCCCCTACGTGGGGAGATTATCGCACAGCTTCTGGAACCAGGCTCTGCAGCTGAAGTAGCTCGAACGCTTGGCGAGACCGCGCAGCGAATCAACTATCACTTGAAGGCTTTGGAAAAAGCGGGTTTAGTGCAGCGAGTCGGTACGCGTCAAGTGCGCAATCTGGTCGAGGTCCTGTACAGATCCATTGCCAAAACCTTCGTGCTTGCTGATTGTCTCAGCATGAAGCCCGAAACTGTGCAAAAGCTGAAGGACCAAAGCTCGCTCGCCCATCTAGTCACAACCTCAGAGAGAATAAGACGTGATGCCATGCTGCTGATGGAGCAATCTGATGTTGGGCAAGAAATTCCCAGTGCTACACTGCAGTTGCAGGTTCATTTGTCCGATGAGCAGCAGCGACAGGCCTTCATTGAGGAATATGCTGCCATGGTACAGCAATTAGTGGAACGTTACGCTGCCGGCAAAGATGAGAATGAAGCCTATCAAGTATTATTAGCCGTGTATCCGAAACCGAAAGAATGAGGAGGACACCTGCGATGAGTCAAGAACATGAACAAGAGCAAGAACAAGAATCAAAAAGAGAACAGAAGAACACAGCGCCAGGAACACCTGTTATCTCATGGGAGCGCCCTGTAGAGCGCGTAGTTCCTAACAAATCAGATAACCAAGTGATCTCCATCGACGACTATCGCCGCCAGAGCATATCTGAGTCGGAAGCTACCATCACGGTCCGTGAATTCCATTCTCAGGGCGAGGAACCTGTCCGTCTTCTCATTATTTCCTCAGGTTTTGGCCAAAAACAGCCTGTTTACCGTCATACTGTACAAAGCAGAGCGGCATGTTAACAGGAATACATTACTCTCAAAATAGAAAGGATGAATCCTATGAGCTTTATACCTATGGTTGTTGAACAAACCGCGCGCGGAGAGCGCTCTTACGATATTTATTCCCGTTTGCTGAAAGACAGAATTATCTTCTTAGGAACAGAAGTGAATGATCATGTAGCCAATGCGATTATTGCCCAGCTCTTGTTTCTTTCCGCTGAAGATCCAGAGAAAGATATCTCAATCTACATTAACTCCCCCGGAGGTTCAACATCGGCCGGATTGGCGATCTATGATACGATGAATTTCATCAAACCTGATGTATCTACCATTTGTGTGGGAATGGCGGCTTCCATGGGCGCGACTCTACTGTCATCCGGTGCACCAGGCAAGCGTTTTGCCCTTCCAAACGCAGAGGTCATGATCCACCAGCCTTGGGGCGGCGCTCAAGGGCAAGCCAGCGACATTCATATTCGTGCTCAGCATATTCTCAAAACACGCCGCACACTCAACCGCATTCTCTCGGAAACAACGAAACAGCCGATTGAGAAAATCGAGCTGGATACCGACCGCGATTACTTTTTGAATGCCGCGGATGCCAAAGAGTATGGCTTGATAGATAAAGTCATCGAGAAGATCTAACTTCACGTCCATGACTGTTAGGCTTATGGGAACTATAGTCCGTTATTTCGGCTGCGAACGGCCATTTGGCCAAACGAAGGGAACTCTGATCCGCTATTCCCGCAGTTTTAAGTGAGATGAGGCCACCCTGGGGCAAATAAGACCCTGTAGTTCTGCAAGGACCTGAAATTAGCCGATTTAGCTCAAAATAGCGCACTGTAGTTCCCTCCCTCTGCTCGCTCGCACCAATCTAAGCGAATTGGGTAAATGATATAGATCAGCAACACGAAGAGGCTGCCCCAAAGTAGAAAATTCTACGCTCGGGGCAGCCTTGCTGTGTTATATAGCTACTCAAAAAAACTTATACTCGGATAATACCATCCCTCGAAATCGTCAGCTTCTCCCAGCCACTATCCGTGATCAGATACGTATCCTCAACACCGACTACGCCGCGTCCAGGGAAAGTGAACTTCGGCTCGATCGCGATGACCATGCCAGGCGCCAGCGGGTATTTGAAACCCTTGGCGAGAACCGGCAGTTCGTCGATCTCGAGCCCGATGCCGTGACCAAGGAACTTCACTTGGTCGGCGCCGTACCCCATGAAGTGGGCACTCAGCCCCGCTTCCTGCACTTGATCCAGCGCGAGCAGATACAGATGCTCGGCAATCATGCCCGGCTGCAGCTTAGCCTCCGTGGCGCGGAGCACCTGCTCCGCCACGTCGTAAGCCTGCTGCAGCTCAGGGTCTAAATCGCCGATCACAAGCGTGCGCGTCTGATCGATCAAATATCCGTCGACCATGCAGCCAATGTCGACGAGGATCGGTTCACCGCGCACAAGCAGCGCGCGGCCTGAGCTTTGCGGGCTGGACGGGTGTAGCCCCGTGCCCCCGGCCGGCCCGTCAAAATAGGTGGGCACCGCTGCCGCCGCGCCTGTCGCGACCATTCCGGTTATTAACTCGGAATTGTACGCGCGCATGCGCATCAGCCCTTGGTGCCCGCGAAGCCGGAGCTGATGCTCGATGAGCGCCATCAGCTCAAACTCCGCCATCCCCTCACGAATGTGGGGGATGACCGCTTCCAGCGCCGCGTCGACCACGCGCGCCGCCCCCCGAATCGCCGCGACTTCGTCCGGCGATTTGATCATTCGCTGCTCGCGCACTAGCAGCGAGCCATCCTCCCAGGCCGCGCCGGGCAGCGCGGCCTGGAGCTTCCCATACAGCTGGACGGGTAACACGTCCAGCTCAGTCGCAATCCGCAGCGGCGCATCCGCAGCGGATCCGCTCGCGCAGCGCGCGCGAAGACGCTCAGCCAGCGTCTTCCAAGATCCCAGCGCTTCCACGTCCGCTGACGCTTCCTCCTCCGCGCGGACCAAACTCCGGCGAACGAGGTACAACGCCTCGCCCTCCGCCGGGATGAACAAATACCCCGTCTGCATCGAGCCGCAGTAATAATATATATCCACATGATGGGTGACCAGGAAGCCGGACCATCCTCGCTTAATCATCTCACCCTGAAGCCACTGCTGCCTTTGCTGGAAAATCGTCATTCGTACCTCTCCTCACAAACTCCAAGAATGTACACCACATCTGCTATTATACATTCAAAATACCATTTCTGCCGAACACTTAATCCTCCAAGTAATCGGCTGCAGAACAGTATACGTTCTCGGGAACGCCAAACGAATAAACATAATTACCCCTGGTCGGTCCAGCGTAACCGAATAACCGTAGGCGGAGTTCGTGTAGGTATAAGGAAACACCTCCCCTTCATTAACGATCTTAAATAGTTCGACCACCACCTCGTCTTGTAAAAAAGTATTCGGCAGCGGATGATTCGCCGCATCCAGTCTTAAATTTGCTTGTAAATACTGTAGTGCCACAGACTTGGCCTTACTCTCATCTATAGCATAGATGCCCTCAGCCAGCTTGTCTTGATCACTTTGCTGAGCAGCCGCATGCACCGCACGGTTAAGCGCATGCTTCCCATGAAAAAGCGTGTGCATCGCAAGCTCTTCATCCGTTTGCAGCGCATACATCGACATAAACACAACACTCATCAGCGCCATGAAAAGCAGCTTATACACAACATCCCCTCAACCTTCAAGGCACATACTCACTCATCTTCATGCCGCTGGCCCCCATACGGTCAGTTTCCGCAGGGACAGTTATCCCTACCAATTGATCGATAACAAAAAGACGATGATACGGGTAAGTCAGCTTCAAACGCAGTCCCGCTCCACGCCAAACAGGAGTACTCGCATTCGTTCCCCCTATCCCTGTTGTGGTTTCGACCGTATAAATGAGATCCCCTGGCATAAATCCCCTTTCCTCCATGCGAGCCCTGGACTCTTGAATCATTAAGCTGTCAATATAGCCATGCCTGCCGTTAGCGCCAATTTCCAGCAAATAATCCACCTCTTTTTGCAGAACCGCTTGGCGAACGATAACGACATGCTTATACACAGGAGCGAACATAAACCAACAAAGCATAGTTACTAGTAAAACGAAAACCAATAGCTGCTTCATGGATCAATCCGTTCTATCGTCCCATTAATTCTGGCACCGCCGTTACTCACCAGCTTGCGCGTTCCCGTACTTCCGCCAACCACATTGCTATAAATAACAATCACAACTATAATTAGCATCACTGTCACCAAAATAGACCTCACAGCCTGCCCCCTGTATTAAGGCCTCAATGCCGTAATGTCTGTATTTGCTTGTGTGCCATGCGTCGAAATATTCCGCCTTAATCCTGTCGAACCATCATTCACAATCGATGTAAAAAGGAAAGCAACCACAATCAGCATCATAACGGTAACTAAAATATTTCTCATCTCGCACCCCACTCCTTTAGTTAATTGCATGAAATAATCGTTGACCTTCGGCGACCCATGGATACATAAATACCCGGAATGTATTCAAAATTGGCAGTCCGGCGAGTACAAACAGCACATAAGAAACTGCCTCTTTTTTACTCTCCCGGACTAACTCCATTTTCTCTTTGTAGTCCTGAATCCTTTGCTTGAGCAGCTCGTAATAACTGGCGTGTTCATTCAATCTGAGCACATTGAGTGTCTCTCCGAAGCTATGCGCTTCGTCCGTCCCCAACCTTATTTTGAACTGGGCAATCGCCGTTTCCGAGCCTTGATACCATTCATTAAGCAGCAGCCCGAACTGCGTTCGAATCGAACGGGTTTGAGGAGCGCATAAAGATAATTTAGCATGTAAACTCATATGTGAATCATTGTAATAAAGCAGATGATGACTAATGACATAAATCTCCCGTACGATGCGATTTGACCTCTTTTCCTTCAATTGAACCAGCACTTTTTTATCGAAAAACAAAAATAGTAGCAAACAAGCCGCTACTGTCACAACATAGATAGGCTCAATAAACAAAGTGAGCACTGGATGCTGCAAGCCAGCATATCCTAAAGCCCCAATTAGAAAAGTTGCCCCTAACAACATTCTCCTACCGCCTTCGTAGAGCCCTGCATTCATCCGAATGCCGCAGCCCAACAGCAACTGACGTTTCTCTTCTATCATTTTTGCCTTCAGCCCTAAACATTTGAACAACCAGTCAGGAAGCTTTTTCTCCCGAAGTACACTCACGACTTGCCACGTCCTCCACCTGCTGGCTCGAACAGGTACAAGCCTAATAACGTGATAAACTGCCGTCATGATAAACACGAATAAGAGCACATTGGATGCAATCTGAATCATTTCAATAGCCCCTCACATTCTTCGCATTGAAAGATAGATCCCCATAATAAAGGAAACGAATATGAGCAAAAGCGCATCCAAAATCATATTTCTTCCGCCAGGGTCCAAAATATAGTATAAATACGCATTGTCAGCGTTTACTTTGAAATTAATGAACAAAAATAAGGCAAGAAACAAAATCGGCGTAAAATTGGCAATCCGAATCTCTAGAAGTCGATTTCTCTCCATTTGATCCGATCGCTGCGCTTTTCGCATGTCGATTATTAGCTCTTTGAAGCTATCGCCAACAAAACTCCCTTCCGTCAAAGCAACGCGCATAATGCCAATGAAATACTCAGCCCATACATGACCCAATGTGAGTGAAAAAATGCGCAGACTCTCCTCCTTATCTCTCTGCGTCATCAAATTACGATAAAGCTGTTCAAATACAGGCTTTATGGGATACAAAATACGGTTTTCCTCCAAACAATACTTCAGCGCCATTTTCATATTTCTATGAGGATCTACCATATAGTACTGATAAAATACTTCTACAGCCGGGAGAAACTCCAACCGGGTTTGCAGTCTGACACTAACCAGCTTAAGTCGAAGCAGCACATAGGGCAGCGACACGCAGATGCAAGTCAAAATCAAAACCCCTTTTAGCGATTGAAAGTACAAGCTTCCCGCCAAAACACCGACTAAAAATAAGACAAAAGTTAACACCAGCATCGCTTGCAAGCTCATGCCTAATTCGACGGATTCCATCATCTCCTTTACATGCTTAATCAAACGACTTCTCTTGCCCAAATATGCGCTAAAACGATTGCCGAACGAAGACATTTTGACATAATGCAGCCTAAATCTGGCTTTGCGCTGTCGGATTACTAGGTGTAAAACGGATCGCACAGCCAGGAATACGACGATAAACAACAACACCAGAAAGGCATATGTAGCGAAAATCATGCATTACTCGCCTTCTTTCTCAATAAAACCGAGCTTCATCAACAAAGCATACCCCTCTTGGTCAGCCTTGCTGATTTTCCGCGATGCAGGTTGCGACAATTTCCCGGGAAATTTCCATTCCTCTGTCGACTTGTCATAAGCTGCGAGTTCCGTCACGCAAACCTCCTCATTTTCGTACCGATATTCGACGATCCGCACAATCTTCCTTTTCCCGTGGACAACGGCCATCTCCATCCCGATTTGTGTCACAAATGTCGTTATCCGCTTGGTCAACCGCAAAGGGTCCATCCCCCTGCCATCCAGCATGCACATGTCCGTAATCGCATCAGGAACATCCTCAAGTTCACTTACATGGACGGAAGTAATGCTGCCCTCATGACCTCTCGTACAAGCTCTGACATAAAGGTTCGCATCTTCGTCTCTAATTTCCGCGTGACAGATCCGTTTCGGTGATTGACGTAATGCCAGCTTAAAAGCCTGTAAGCCCGAATGTCTCGGATCTTCCTCGTCAATTTCATATTCGACGATATTTTTGTTCGGAAAATCACGCTTCAAATTTAATTCAAATCGCGATTCAATCGTAATAATCCTTTCGTTATGATCCATTTCAGCAATGATTGCTTTAATCAGGTTGGTTTTACCCGAATTCGTAGGGCCAATAACGACAATGTTAAAATAAGAACGGATCAAACACCGAATCAATTGCTCCATTCGATGATTCATCGTGGCAAGCTCCGCGGAAGCCAGAGTCGCCAAATCAAACCTTTTTACGGTGTAAAAACGAATCGTTAACGTCGGCTCAGCCGTAAATCCAAAGCCGGTCATCGTCACTCGCGATCCATCCCTCAGCACGACCTCAGCCCAGCGTTTTCTAGGATTCAGCATATCATTGTTAAAAAGCACCAAATTTTGTTGAATTCTTTCTAATTCACGTACAGAAGGAAGCATATAAGAAGAGGGAATCGCACTCCCGCCACGCACCTCAAAAATCTGCCTCCCCACAACCTGGATCTCTTCAAGTCCCTCCTTATGCTTCAATACCAGCTCCAGTACATTCATTCCGATAATTTCGGCGAAAATCGCCTCCGGCAAAGTCGTATATCCGCTGGTTCGGGGCGGTCTGCCGGTAAGCCTTCTTTTGGTCACGAGGTCATGAATAACGGCAAGAAGCTTCCCACGATCCTCCTCATAACCAAGAATGGCGCGATTCAGCGTCTCATTGTACAGTTGTTTTTCTGCCTCCGTCCTACCTTTCATCGTCACAAGCTCACTGCGTATATCCTGTACCCACTGATCGAAAATCACATCTTCCTGTGCGGACTGTCCACCAGCCTCCTCTCCTAAATCGCTGCAGACATCTCTAGTTCCTGCCTCTAATCTAACCATTTTCTCTATGCTGCAGCTGCTCCCCGCGTATGTTCCTGTATCTACGACCTTTTCCTTCACTTTTCGTTCGTGCATATAAGTAATAATCGAAAACCTTTCCTCATTCACTCCTTTCACCCCGCTTCCCTGTCATTAACTTGCCGTTTTTCTCCCTGTCATCAGCTTTTGCAGCCATGTAATTTGTCTTACAGTCTCCTTCCTGGGCAGTTTATAAAAGTCGGCTAATTTGGCCGCAACAGCTTTAACCTCCTCATACATCGGATGACTTGGGCTCAACATGTCGAGCAGCTTGCCTTGATTGCAGCGAGAAAGTGCGTCCCCATGCTTGGCAATCTGTCCAATCAAATGAAGTTGAGTCTCCTTCCGAATATCTTTAATCGTAAAATCATTATGCTTGGATTGACGTTCTGTCTGAACGGCCATTAACTCAAAACCATCCGGCTGCAAGCCAAAAACCGACCCAACCTGCCGAATCCAGCGCGAAAAATCCTCTTGAAAATGAGCAATATCCGCTGTCGTAACGACAACTTTGCTGTCAGCTTCCAATAATCCGCAAACAGTCGCCGCATTGTCCCAATAGGCATTAACCTCTATGACGCAAATATCAAAGGCTCTCCGGGCTACACGCAGCAAATGTATGATTTCCGATGGAGAAAAGAACTCCGCTTGCTCGCGCAGCATATTCCCATAGAGGACATATAGGCCGTGGGCTTCCTTCGTTTTATCACAAACGGTGAGCAGCCTTTCTGGCGTCAAGCTTTGAGCTTTAAGGTCTGCGCGCAAGCCATCCAGCGTAAACCCATTTTCGTCTCTCCCTAAATAGCGGTGGAGCTTAGAGCTTTTTAGATTCAAGCATAGATATCCCACCTTCTGCGACGTCTCCGCTGCCAGCGAATAAGCCACACCAAAAGAGGCCAAGGTCGTCCCGATATTTGGCGTGGATCCAATGAATGTTACTAACTTACCTACAGGCTGTTGATACCTTAAATCTCCTCCAAACCCATCTACCCAAGCCCGAATATCATCCGCAATGACTGCGGTGCTGCGCCCAGGCTGAATGTAGTCCAACCTCATGAGCTTGCACATTTTCACATACTTCTCGTTGATCGTTACATCATGATAGTTGGAGAGCAAAACAATGATTTTCATGTCAGGCTTCACTCGCTGCAGCCCTTCAAGAAACTCCTCCAAACCGCCAAAATCAAGTTCACGATCCGAAATAATCACATGTGAGAAAGTTAACTCCGCTAACCGATTGATCAAATCTGTCGCTGTTGATGAAATCATCCAGTTCAATGGTTTTCTATAAACAACATGAATAATTTCGTCTATTAATCTTTGATCTGTTGAAAGTAATCCGATATTCATACCTCATCTCTCCTTATCTCTCACTCTCCCGTCAAAATTGAAGAGGAACTGAAAGCAATAACCAGCTTTGCTTTCTTCGCGCTGCATAACCGATCAATCTCCAGCCACTCATTTTCTGTTAGATTCAAATTGATTTGGTCAATTGCCCCATTAGCTTCCAAGCGGGAAGCATACATTTTCTCCTTATCACCTTCCACCTTGGATATCAGATTCGGATTCTTGGGATTGTCGACTTCCACATTCGCCGAAGATTTGACAGAAGCCACCTTAATTTCTTTTTCTTCAAAAAGCCTGCGTGAACTGCCATCTGTACCCGACACATACACACGAACGCGGTCGCCTGCGCGAATACCGTTAGACACCGACAGCAAATATTCCTTAGGTATTTGGAAGGTCGCCTGCTGTGCGCTTGGAAGCATATGATAGCGATTTACCTTCCATTTTAAAATAGGTTCCTTCGTGCCTAGTGGTATCAACGTTTCTTGCCCAATAATCTCGCTTAGGCTAGTCAGCATACCAGAGGTATAACTTCCCTTCTGAACAGGTCGAAGTTCCACCATGTCCTCACGTATTAAGACTCCTGCACGAATAAAATCCTTTGGAACAACGACCGGAATCGTCTGCTGCATCTCCACCTGATTCACTTGCAGCACATATACCCCATAGACGAGCATGGCCGCCATAGCAGCAGCCACCACGGCAATAAGCAGGCTCCTCCTGCGATTCAAACTCTCACCTCCATCGACTAAAAAACAAAAAAAACGCAGCTCTCGGACATTCATCCGAAATCTGCGTTCTTCGCTCATTAAAAATATCATAGAATCTTCCATATTTCAACATAAATTACGAAAAAGGCCTAATCCTGTTTAACTTATTGCACTTCCGCAAGCGTTGGAAGTGCAGCAATTGCACCGCGGCGCGTTGTGGTGATGGCGCCTACGCGGTTGGCAAAGCCAAAAACACGCTCGGCAACGCCAGCCTCAGCCAGCGCCTCAACGATGTTCGCAGGCGTCACGCCTAGCGACGCCAGCTGAAAGAGCATGCCGCCGACGAAGCTGTCGCCGGCGCCTGTTGTATCCACGGCTGCCGCTGGCGTGCCGGGGATGACAACATCCTGCCGCGCGCTCACAACGCGGCAGCCCTCAGGGCCTAAAGTGATAATAATCACTTTAGGTCCGCGCTGCAGCAGCTGCTGCGCCCCAGTGGTCGCGTCCACGCCGAGGAGGAATTCGATCTCCTCCTCGCTGACCTTGACCACATCCGCAAGCGGAAGCTGCGCCAGAATCTCGGCCCGAGCGCTATCTGCGCTCGGCCATAGCGCAAGGCGCACATTGGGGTCGTACGACACCAATGCGCCAAGATCTTTCGCTCTGCGCGCTGCGTCCAGCGTCGCGGTGCGGCAAGGCTCGGCTATCAGGGATACCGAGCCGAAATGATAGACCGCTGCGTCTTCCAGCCACTGCGACTGGACTTCGTCTGCGCGCAGCAGCATGTCCGCCGCTGGGTCGCGGAAAAACAAGAAATCGCGCTCACCGTCCGCGCGCAGCGAAACAAAAGCCAGGCCGGTCTTCGCCTCGTCGGTCTGGACAATGGCCGTTTGCACGCCGACTTCGTCAAGTGTGCGCACGAGGAAATCGCCGAAGGGGTCTCGGCCGATTTTGCCGATAAACCTTGCGTCGCCGCCTAGTTTGGCGACCGCCGCGGCCACGTTGGCCGGTGCTCCGCCTGCTGCCCGTTGGAAGCTCGTTACGTCCGCCAAGGCTTGACCGTTTACTTCGGGTACGAAATCGATTAAAAGCTCACCTAAACACACAATATAGGTTTTACTCATACGTCCTTACTCCCCTTTACTCTGATAGCCTAATGCGTTCAGCACATAGGTGGTTGTTTGCTGAATAAGCGTTTCCATATCTGGCCGCGGGTCCGTAAAAAGCGGCTCAAAAAAGTCTCGCTGCTTATAGAAAAATATCGAACCTAATACAAACATAAGCGTACTGTCCAGAGAACCGAAGTCAAAAAGCCCCTCATTCCTTCCCTTCTCAAGCAGATACCTCACCCTTTCCCATGCAGGAAAAACAAGAGCTCGTATCTTATCGATCCGTGGGGATGCCATAATAATCTCCATTTGGATGAGACTAATCATTTGAGGGTCTTGATTCCGGATCCGAATAATTTCGGCAATAATCGCCCTAATTCCTTCTACAGGATCTTCAATGTCAAAAAGGCCGGAAAGCTTGTGCGATGGGAAAAACTGATTGAAAATTTCATGGAAAACGCTCTCTTTTCCACCAAAATAATAGGAAACCAGAGCCACATTGGCCCCGGCCTCCTCACAAATTTGACGAACGCTTGTAGCATCATAACCATGCTCTGCGAATAACTTTTTTGCAGCGAGCACTATCTTCATCTTTATGTCTGACTCTTGGTGTGCCATACTTTAGCGCCCTCCTTATATTGAAAAGTTAAGCGGTTTGTGACAGCTGTCTCGTAGCGGGTACAGCCTTTGCTTTTTTAACAGATACAACCATGAAATCAATAGCGAATGCTATAACTGCAATCAGGAGCAAAAAGCTTATTTCTTTCCCTACACCAGGACCGCCGAATAAAATATTCATCAGACCGTTTACCGCATAGGTGGCTGGGAATACATTGCTCAAAGAATGATAAAAGTTCGACAAAAGCTCCCTTGGCACGATGGCTCCAGAAGACACCAGCTGCAAGGATAACATCGCGATGTTAAATAGCATACCTGCGTTCCCAAACAATGTCAAAAACATTTGTGCAACGAGCGCAAAAGTGAGCAAGAATAAGGATTCAAACGACCATAATGCCATAAATCCTTTCTCTACATGCCCGCCCAAAGCAACAACCATTGTCGCGCTGATAAGTCCAACAACGACTGCAGCACCAACAGTCAGCATGAAGCGAGCAGCCAATTTGCCCATTTTACTTACCGATGCACCAACAATATTCGTTGAAATGCTGAAGTTCATCCCCATAATCATAGTTCCTACAATAGAAGCAAGCACAAGCATCATAGGAAGCATTTGATTCGGCATATCTTTCACTTTATTTGTACTCTGAATATCCGAGGTTACCTTGTTAGCCAGTCCTTGCGCGATTTGCCCCGCTTGTTCAGCCGGCATTTTGGGACTCATTTGAGTAAGCGCGGCCGATGCGCCAGCAGCCACAGCTTCCTTATTCACAGTTGCCGTTACATTGCCTGCTACCGCCTGCATCACGGGCTTCATCATAGATGGATTAGACTCATTGATTGTGTATGAAATCGGAGCCGTTTGCCCCGGTGTTTGCAGTTTTTTTGTAAAATCGTCCGAGATGTGGATAACCATTTGCACTTCGCGGTTGTTAAGCATTTCTTGCGCTTTGTCATTTGAGTCTATTTGCTCTGTTTGAAAAGGCAGATTCACTCTCAAATTGCTTGCCACTGTGTTCCCCATACCTTGATCTTCATTGACGATAGCGATCTTCAAATTCTTGGTGTTATCCGATACACCTGCATAGCCAGTCATCCAAATCAAACTAAATAACAACTGAAACATAATGGCCGTGATGATGCCTACCTTCGTTGTGCCTTGCTTAAGAAATGCGCCTAGTGCTAGTTTCAAAATTACCACTCCTATTTAAATTTAAACGATCATTTTAATTAAACGTTTGTTTAAATTATTATAGGGGGGAGCCTTATGTCTGTCAATCAGTTAAACTAGAAAGAAGAAACTTTGGGTTGACTCATAGTACCAGCTCCTTTTAAATTGTCCCCAATTTTTCCCTAAAATCATTAATAGAAATAGTGAACGTTGTACCTTTCTCAAACACACTGTCTACCAATGTTTTACATTTATGCTTCTCGATGATTGTTTTTAGTGAAATTCAATCTACTAGTTGATAAGTAATCTACAAAAAAATATAGGTTTTTTTATACTCTTTCCATTTGGGAGACTCACATAAACATAGATAACTTCTTGACGCTACTCACTCTATTTTCGCAAAGAAAGATCTAGTTCAGTTTTTCTCCCTCTCCTCATAAAGTACTCAAAAAATAGCTTTACTTCAATATAAGTTCGTTAACAAGAAAATAAAAAAACCCAGAAAAAACTGAAAGGAAAAATATAACTGATAATGGGAGAAGCCCATTCATTTTTTGTTCGTAATTATTTCTATATGAATTATTCATTTTAATTCACTCCTTGTTGGTTCATCCATTTTTTATAGTAATTATTAATCTTTACTTTTTACTCATATCAAGCTCATCCTTACGGATGAGAAAAGCCCCTCCTATAGCGACATACAAAGGACTTGCTACAATTGCACTGCAAAGCAAAATAAAAGATATCGATGCTGCCAAATGGTCCATCTCCTTTCCATAGCTCATGACTCAACTGCAATTCTAATTACTATCATAAAATTGATGTGAACGAATGTAACCAACCAATCAATCAGTTTTTTATGCCATCCATTAACGATACTTAATATCAATCATGGATAAAGTCCGTCTTTGGATAAGATTGTTATTAGGTTTGCAAATGACAATGTTGTACTTTCATCCATGTTCACAGAATGCTAAATGATAAAGACGAAAACATAGATTATTCTTCGTTGATAAGTGGTATGATAAATTTAATATTTGTGTAGTTTGATTGATATTCAAGGGGATTTTAAGATGTGGAAACCTGAACGCAATAGTAAAAAAGCTCTTTACGAACAAATTGCCGACCATCTCGAGCAAAGAATTTCATATGGGGAGTTTCCCCCGGGCAGCTTACTGCCTTCTGAGCGGAAACTTGCTGAACAATTTGAAGTGAACCGCAGCACCGTTATTTCTGCATTCGCGGAACTGCGGTCCCTTGGGATTATCGAAAGTCGTACTGGTAGCGGGACTCGTGTAAGTACATCCAAATGGGGGGCCACTCCGAAGCATACTCCAAACTGGAGTAGGTTTGCAGAAGGAGGAAACTTTCTTCCGAACCTGCCCTTTTTGCGAAGGATTCGCGAAGCGTTAGGCCAAGATCCATCACTGATTGACTTCGCGAGCGGTGAACTATCTGGTGATTTAGCACCTACTGATGAAATCGCTGCATTAATGAGTAGAAACGCTTATACATCCTATTTGGGTTACGATAACCCTCAAGGCTTCACTCCATTGAGAGAGGCATTAGTACAATATCTGAGTAATTATCGAAGAATTCAGGCAACGGAATCCTCCATTCTTATCACATCAGGTTCTCAGCAATCGTTATTTTTAATCACGCAATGTCTACTCTCTCCAGGTGATGCCGTTGCAATTGAAGATCCATCCTACTGCTATTCGCTGCCCATGTTTCAATCAGCAGGTCTTCGTTTGTTTCGTCTTCCGGTTGACAATCATGGCATACAGCCAGAAGATATTCGCGTTTTATACAAAAAACATCGTATCAAGATGGTGTTCTTAAATCCAAACTATCAGAACCCCACTGGTACTGTACTAAGCGTTGAAAGACGTAAACGTCTTCTTGACATCATTTGTGAATTAGGACTTCCCGTTGTGGAAGATGATCCTTATAGCTTAACATCTTATGAAGGAGTCCCCCCTTTACCGCTCAAATCAATGGATACTACGGGTTCAATTCTTTATATTGGCTCATTCTCCAAGATCGCAGCCTCTGGCTTACGGATAGGATGGATGGTAGCTCCTCGTTCCATTGTGGAACGGCTAACCGATGCTAGACAACAGATGGATTTTGGATTAAGCATCATTCCCCAGCAGATAGCAGCACAATTTTTACAGTCATCTTATTTCGGACCCCATTTGGAGAGCTTGCGTATCCAACTTCAATTTAAACGCGATTTACTCATTGAATCTCTAGAGAAGGAACTTTCCGGACTAATTGAATACGCGGCGCCGGAAGGGGGATTGCATTTTTGGTGCAAATTGATTCCGGATATTCCCGACGCTAAATTGTTGGAAGAATCGATTAAGCAAGGAATTATATTCGTACCCGGAAGTGTGTATGGTTCTGATTCGGGTTACGTACGTTTTACGTTCGCAAGATCGAAACCGGAGGACATTGAATTGGGGATAGCCAAATTTGCTAAGGCAATACGTAGGCTAATGGAATGAAGACTTTTGCTAAAGTTCTCTGCTCTAAGTGCATTCTCAAAGTTGTTTATCTTTAATATCTCATCTTTGTCAGCATAGGGATACCTACTTCATATTCATCCGAACCCATTAGTCCAGCGATATACAGCTTGTCTTCTTCATTAGAATACCTACAGCACAGCAGTGGCTACTCCTGAAGTGATGTGTTTTCTTGTTATTTCGCCTAATACCAGACATTTATTAACTTACTAGTAGATAAGTGTTATTCAAAAAAAATTAGCATCTTATTAATCTATTTATTTGATCTACAACCTGCGGTATTATGTTTTTGCTTAACACGCGATTATACTGCATGCCCCCTTTTATGCATGATAGGACGGCATAAGCTAAAGACTCAGTATTAACGTAACTATTTACTATTCCTTCTTTTTGAGCTTCCGTTAAAACGTCAACCCAACTTGTGAACTCAAACTGACTTAGCACTTGAACTCTTTGTTGGACAGCTTCTGGAAGAGATTCATAATCTGTTTGTAGCGAAGATAATGGACAGATGGCATCTCCTCCAAGCTCAAACTGCTTGGTGATAAATTGATTAATCTTCTCTTCAACAGGCATTGATACATCTTTCGTGGACAAAACTAACCGCTCAAAAGATTTATGAAGCTTTCCAGTTAATGCAATTGCTAAATCCTCTTTCTTTTCAAAGTGATAATGAATGCTTGCCTTTGTCACACCTAATTTTTTTGATATATCATCGTAGCTAATTGCAACATAGCCTTTTTTTCGAATTAGTTCCAGCGTCAGGCTAACAATTTGTTCTTTTCGATTGTCCATACGAAGATTCTAACTTACTAATTGATAAGTGTCAATTTACTAAATTTGATGAATTCGTCTTGCAACCGCTCGTCCATCAACGATTGGTGCCGTGTTGTACGCAAGTATTATACTTAAGCACCCAATGGATACGAATAAGCTTATCGGATGGGTTTTGGATCTTATGCCGATCAACCTATAACCACATTTCACCCAGTTTGTTAGATCAAGAAAAGGCAGCCGTTCAGGCTGCCTTAGTGTTTTTTATTAAGCTATAGTTTCCCGTTTCTCCAATCCTCAATTTGCTTTTGAGCATCTGCCGTGAGCTTATCGATGCCCGCTTTCTTCAACCGATCGATATACTTCGGAAGCGCTTCAGCCGGATCCACTGTACCTGACATGATCGCCGGAATCATTTCCCCCATAATGGCATTCACCTGTGCGTACTCCTGTTTCAAGGAATCAGGATTGTACAGGAATCCTAGCAACGGGGATGAAGCAGCAGAATCATTCAGTTTCTTAAATTGATCAAATAAGTCGGCTGGCTGCCCTTTCTTTACATTCGTGTTAAACCAAGAGCCGTACTCCCATTCCGTTCCAGGCGTATAATTTGGGATATTTAGTAGATTCCAGCTTTGAGGTATAACAAAAACGATAGGAAGCGTAGTAAAAAATTATCATTTGGACATATTGAATATAAATCCAATTCTCAATCTCTGATCAAGGCTAGTTTGAACAAAAGGATGGCAGTGAGCGCATGTTTATAGAAACCATGAAGGATCTCCTGTTAATTGCGGGAAGAATCCTAACGATTTACCCCCTTATGTTGATTGTCGGATTATTCATGGGTAAACGCTCCCTTGGAGAGTTGCCTGTGTTCGATTTTCTGGTCGTACTCTCCTTGGGATCCGTCGTCGGCGCCGATATAGCTGAACCGAGCATTAACCATTTTCATATCGCAATAGCCATCGTATTGCTCGGTCTACTGCAGCGGATTGTCTCCCTATTAGCAATTAAGTCAAGAAAGTTCGGTAAACTAATTTCATTCGAACCAACAATCGTGATTCATCAAGGAAATCTGCTGGTCAAAAACATTAGGAAGATACGTTATTCAATCGATAATATCCTCCAAATGCTGCGCGAGAAGGACGTTTTCCATCTCCCCGATGTTGAACTTGCCATAGTGGAAGCAAACGGGAAATTGACTGTGTACAAAAACGGCCCCAAGTCAGCTCCCACTCTCGAAGATTTGGGACTAACTAGGCCACAAAGCGACCTATCCTATCCATTAATCGTAGAAGGGACTTTGTATACAAACACCCTTTCTTACATCAAGAAAGACACATTCTGGTTGACGTCACAGCTAGAAGCGAAAGGGATCCGCCAAGACGATATCTTCTTTGCATCTGTCGACGATAAGGGCATGATTTACATTTCCAATAAAACTGCCATTCGTCCCCCTCCTATTCGGCACTAGTACCACTTCACCAATACGCGAATACTCGCGGTATTACACAAATTGCGCGATCTCTTCCATAGGGCGTCTCGTTTTGGAACGTTTCGGTTCATTAGCCCGATAACCAAAAGCCGTTATGACACTCAGGCTAAACTCATCGTTTCCAAGCAGCCCTTTCTCGGCAAGTAATTCATTGACGGCATCTAAATCGAAACCTTCGATTGGGCATGAATCAATACCAATATGCGCCGCTGCTGTCATCATGTTCCCCATCGCCAAGTACGTTTGCTTTGAAGACCAATCCAAGAGCTCCCTCTCGGTAGTTAAATGGAGCTCTTCATAGAATTGTGCATAAGCTTGCTGCATGCTTTGATACACCTCGACAGGCATCCCCTTTACTTTGGTTTGCTGCTGAAACAGGTAGGGAGAATCGAACGTGAGGCCCTTTCGAGCAAGTATGAGTACGAAATGACTCGACGTTGGCAGTGAACGGACTGCGCCTGAAACGAGCGGTGCAAGTTCTTTTCTAAATTCAGGACTTTGAACAACTACAAACTTCCATGGTTCATTCCCTCCTGAGCTTGGCGAAAGGCGCCCTGCCTCAAGTATGAAGTTGAAATCCGTTTCGGATATTTTCTTAGTCGAATCAAACTCCTTGGTTGCATGTCTGAAATAATACGTTGACATCAATTCAGATTTTCTAGCCTCGATATCCATTGATCAAAATTCCTTTCAATATGGTTTAGTCACGTCTAGTGACATTTCAACAATAAATAAGAAAGTAGGATAACAACATGGAACAAGCAAAGTTCGGGACTGTTTGTATCGCATCTATTTCTGAAGTCTTGCAATTTCTCTCTGGGAAATGGACGTTTTTAGCTATAACAGAGCTTTTAAAGGAACCCCAACGCTTTAATCAATTGCGAAGAAATCTAGGCAATGTTAACACCAAAGGATTAACGGATACCTTACGTAACCTCGAAGAACATCAGATGATCAAACGCACCGTGTTTCCCACAGTACCCGTGACCGTCGAGTATGCAATTACTGAAAAAGGTGAAGCCTTTTCTAGCGTATTTCAGGAAATCAATCGTTGGAAAACCGAATGGGACGCCCGTGAACAACATCAACTCATTAAAGAGTAAGTCCTTCGCCTAGATCATCTTGCGCTCTCCTATCTTTTTCTCTCCTTTATGTTTATTACTGGACAACCACTTGAGATGTCGATTGCCTTGGAGCTCTACTATATCAGCTATTCATTTTTTTCATAAGAAGGCTTTTTTATTACATATGCTTTACAAAAGTAAAGTCACGGGTATTCCTTACTTTTATACGGACCCTGTGACTCGGCAATCTGCAAATAACTAACCAACCACGCGACTGCAAGGGTGCCCCAATAGCCAAGGAACTGGCTATTGGGGCACCCTCTTTTGTTTTCCGCGGCTATCCATGTATTGTACGAATAACACTATTTACTCTGATTATGTATTTTGTTTATAAAAGTACCTTGACAGTCAAAGTAATATGTCGTATCCTATGAATGTGAGGTGATTACATGAGCGAGAGCAAAATTACATCCGACCTGCTTCGCGGGCATACGGATACAATGATTTTACGGCTCCTGTCTGAAGCTGATCGCTATGGCTATGAGGTTGTCAAGCTGATTGCCGAGCGTTCCAGCGGCGAATACGAGTTGAAGGAAGCAACGATGTACTCCAGTTTCCGGCGACTCGAAGCCGACTTGGACATCGAGTGGTATTGGGGCGATGAAACGCAAGGAGGACGTCGCAAGTACTTTAGGATTACAGAAAAGGGCAAGGAAACTTACACCCGTAACAAAAGCAATTGGGAGTATGCAAAGCGCGTGTTAGAAAATTTATTATAAGGAGATTGATATCATGAATCAGCAATTGGCGAACTATTTGAACGGTGTTTTCACACCATATGACGGGGTAAAAAGCGTGACAGAACTGAAGGCGGACCTGCACTCCGATTTGCAAGAGCGGTACAGAGAACTCAAAGCTGAGGGCAAAGATGATGAAACAGCTCTGAAGATGACAATTGAGAGCATCGGCGACATCGAACAAACCATTCTTGAGGTAGCTAACCTCACCCGCTCACTGGAACGACAAGTGCTGGTTAACTTTAGCGCAAGCAACTTGGTGAAAAGTGACTTTGCGGGCGTTAGAGCCCATAAAGGACAATTTAATAGCAGCGCATTGCAAGGTTCTGACTTCTCTGGCGCAGATTTGACGGGCAGCTCGTTTAAAAGCAGTGATGTCAAAGATGCCAACTTCGACCGCGCCAATTTGACGGACTGCAGCCTATCCACGCTTGACCTGACCAATGCAAGCTTCAATAAGGCAATTCTTGTACGAACCAATTTCAGCAAGTCGGGGCTCGACGGCGTCAAATTCACTGGAATAAGAATGACTGACGTGACGTTATCCATGACCGATCTAAGAAAAACGGTTTTTGAAGGGTGTTCCTTCGACGGGGTTGACTTCAAGTACACCGACCTGACAGGGCAGCGTTTTGACGGACAGACGTTTATCAGTGTTAAGTTTGACAAAGCAGCTTTAAACGAAGTTTCTTTCCGAAACGCAACACTCAAAAATGTGTCTTTCCTCTCGGGGTTCACCTTGTCTAAGAAGTATTACAGAGCCATCAAAAGCATCTGCTTCGACGGCGCAACAATGGATAAACTGACCTTCGCTGCACTGAAAGGCATGGAAGCTAATTTGTCAAAAGTTACTGTCATTTAAATTGAGGGAGGGAATATCATGCAAACGATGACGACCAAACCTATTCAAGTAAAAGGACTGGAGAAATCCTATAAGCAGCATCAAGTGCTAAAGGGTGTAGATTTCGAGGTGGAAAAAGGCAGCATTTTCGCTCTCCTTGGCTCTAACGGGGCAGGCAAGACAACAGTGGTCAAAATCCTCACCACACTGCTCAAAGCAGACGGCGGAGCCGCCACCGTTGGCGGAATGGATGTCGCATCCAAACCCGATCATGTTCGGCAAGTGATCAGCCTAACTGGACAGTTCGCCGCGGTGGATGAAATTTTGACTGGGCGGGAAAATCTCATCATGATTGCGAAGCTGCGCTACCTCAAGGATCCGCGTCAGGTTGCGGATGACTTGCTGCAACGCTTCGGATTGACAGATGCGGCTGACCGCAGGGTGGCTACTTATTCCGGCGGCATGCGCCGCAGGCTCGATATCGCCTTGAGCCTTGTAGGAAAGCCGCAAATCATTTTCCTCGATGAGCCTACCACTGGACTCGACCCCGAGGCACGTATCGAGGTTTGGAAGGTCGTCAAGGAGCTTGCCGACGGCGGAACGACGGTGCTTCTGACGACGCAATATCTGGAGGAAGCGGAGCAGCTTGCTGACAAGATCGCCATTCTGCACGAGGGCCGAATTATTGCGAACGGCACACTCTCGGATTTGAAAAAGCTGTTCCCATCCACAAAGGTGGAATATGTTGAAAAGCAGCCGACCTTAGAGGAAATATTCCTATCCATCGTCGGTAAAAAGGAGGAGAAATAAATGGAAACAGTAAAAAATCATTTCTTCAGCGACGTTAGCGTCATGCTTGGACGTTCCATGCGCCATATCTTCCGCAGCATGGACACCATCGTCACGGTCACCATTATGCCAATCGCGATGATGCTCTTGTTCGTTTATGTGTTAGGCGGTGCCATTCAAACTGGAACGGATAATTACGTGAATTACCTGCTGCCCGGTATTACATTGATTGCTATTGCTAGTGGCGTGTCTTACACCGCTTACCGCCTGTTCATCGATGTGCAGCGAGGCATCTTCGAGCGGTTTCACACGATGCCGATTGCCCGTTCCACTTTACTATGGGGGCATGTCATCACCTCGCTGGTATCCAACGCTATATCCGTTGTCGTCATCATCCTCGTATCGCTGGTTATGGGCTTTCGTTCATCCGCTGGCTTGCTGCCATGGCTTGCTGTTGCCGGCATACTCGCACTGTTTACGCTGGCCTTGACTTGGGTCGCTGTCATTGCTGGCCTGTCTGCCAAAACCGTCGATGGCGCGAGCGCATTCTCCTACCCGATCATCTTCCTGCCCTTTATTAGTTCGGCCTTTGTGCCAACCGAGTCCATGCCGACCATCGTACGCCTCTTTGCCGAAAATCAACCAGTGACCTCGATTGTTGAAGCTATCCGCGCATTGCTGTCAGGCCAGCCAGTGGGCAATGAGATATGGATTGCGCTTGCTTGGTGCGTCGGGATTATGATTGTAGCCTACTTATTCGCAATGAGAGTGTACAACAAGCGGATCTGACAAATACACTACAAACAAAATCCCCATACATCGTTCATGTACGGGGATTTCGCCTCACTTGTAAAAATAGCTTATTTACTTGCTGGTGGTTGATAATCTCCTGGCACCATACCCGTGGAAATCGCCATCCGATTCCAACAGTTAATGGCATTAATTGCCATGATTAAATCAACGAATTGTTCCTCATCAAAATGTCTGCGTACTTGGTCATACAATTCCTCCGACACGCCTGCTTCCGAAATTTTGGTCACAGCTTCAGTCAATGCTAGTGCGGCACGCTCCGATGGCGTATAGAATGGAGCTTCTCTCCATGCGTTGAGCAGATAGATTCTTTGCTCCGTCTCCCCCATCGCACGTGCATCTTTCGAATGCATATCAAGACAGAAAGCACAGCCATTAATTTGCGAGGCACGAAGTTTAATCAATTCCACCAATTTGTGGTCAAGTCCGCTCTTCTTCACGTATCCTTCCAATTTTAGTAGTGTTTGCAAAGACTCCGGTTGCACTTTCATATAATCCAATCTGATTTCCATGTGTGTGACACTCCTTGGTTTTTTAGTTTTTTTGTGTGGAATAGCTCCATCAATATCCTTAGCTTGACTTCACCTGCGTAAATCTGTTATTTGCGTGCAGGGGGTTGATAATCTCCTGGCACCATGCCCGTGGAAATCGCCATGCGATTCCAGCAGTTAATGGCATTAATCGCCATAATCAAATTAACAAATCCAACTTCATCAAAATGTTTACGGACTTGCTCATATAACTCCTTAGACACACCGCCATCGGAAATTCTGGTCACTGCTTCTGTTAAGGCTAGTGCGGCACGTTCTGCTTCCGTATAAAAAGGAGCTTCCCTCCATGCGTTAAGCAGATAGATTCTCTGCTCTGTCTCTCCCATTGCACGTGCATCTTTCGAATGCATATCAAGGCAGTAGGCACAGCCATTAATTTGTGAAGCACGAAGTTTAATCAACTCCACCAGCTTGTCGTCAAGACCGCTCTTTTTCACGTACCCTTCCAATTTTAATAGTGTTTGTAGAGACTCCGGTTGTACTTTCATATAATCCAATCTGATTTGCATGCAGGTGACACTCCTTAGTTTTTTATTGTTCATGTAATTCATACTTTTTTTGCGCCGAACCTCCCATTACCGATTGCCCCTTCTTGTGCTTCATAAGTTCAGGCAGGGCAATACCGAATATCGTGATACCCACACCAAGCCATTGCAGCCAGTTGACGGCCTCGCTCAGTACGACGTATGACATGATGACGGCTGTCGGCAGTTCGGCAGCGCTTAAGATTGTAGCTAATCCGCTGCCAATACGCGGCACGCCAATCGCATAGAAGAACGGTGGAATGACGATACCAAAGAGTGCCAGCAGCAGAGCCCAAGGTAACAGCCCTTCGTTAAGAGATCCATTTATTAGAAAATGCGGTGGGAACACCAACATGACAAGAATAAACGAGCCAGATAGCATAATGGCGCTACGTGTGATCGGAACGACTTGTTTGGCCGTTTTCCCACTGAACCAAATGAAGAGCGCATAAGTGATCGCAGACAACAAGCCAAGAGTAACACCTAGCCAAGAAATCTCCTTCTGGTCTCCAACCAAATAGCCGCTTGCCATAATAATTCCGATAAACAAGAGGATGAGCGATACAATTTTATCTTTCCCAGGACGCTTACGTTCAATGATTGCTTCGAGCAAGATTCCCATCCATGTAAATTGAAACAACAAGATGATCGCGAAAGAAGCCGATATATACTGGAGCGCCGTATAAAAGAGCATTCCTGTTATGCCTGTCGTCGTTCCTACGGCCATGAGGGAGAGCGTTTGGCGCTTAGTTACTCTAAGTACCTGCCGCGCTGCGGGTTGCTTCGTGAATTTCACAGTCACGAACACCAAGGTCCACAGCATAATCACACCAAACAGATTTTGGCTGCCGACGACCTCACCGACATGGAATCCAGACACATAGGCTTTCTTTACAAAAGTAGATAACAGACCGAAGCTGCAAGCCCCAACTAGTACTAATAGAATGTATTTCATGATGCCTCTTTTGTTCTAACTGGACCTACCGTGCATCACAATCAGAATGTAATGTGTGACTTTAGAAGCTTTTGGCCAGTTCGAGCGCTTGTTGAACGGCTTTTTCTTTAATGGCAGGTGCTTGATCTGGTTTTGCACCCGTGCCCTCAATATATATAACTTCTATAGAAGGTATCCCTATGAATTGGGATATGGCTGTCAAATAGCGATGGCTGAATTCAAAGCCTGCTGCTGGTCCCTCTGAGAGGACGCTGCCGGAAGCCTGAATATGAAGCAATTTCTTGTCAGTAGCTAAGCCAATGATTCCTTCAGGTGTATATTTAACAGTTTTTCCTGCTACACATATGGCATCAATATAAGCTTTCAATACAGGTGGAAATAAATAATTCCATACTGGATTGGCGATGACAATTTTATCTGCCTCTAGAAATTGATCAACCAGCTCACTTAAACGGGCCACTTTAGCCTGAGAACCAGCGCTTAATTGATCCAAGGAACCGCCGCTTCTCAATAGGTTCCAGGCATTTAAAACGTCAGCGTCTAGTTGCGGAACATCTACTTGAAATAGATCTAGATGAATAACTTCATCTTCGGGATTCGCTTCACGGTAAGCTTGGATAAACTCGTGACCTACAGACAAACTATAGGATGTACTTTTCTCTAGTGGGTGTGCAGTTACATACAAAACGGTTGACATGATGGATTTCTCCTTTCCGTGAATCGTTGATTGATTTCGCTTTGGCACATCGTCGACAATATCAATCGGCGATTAACCTTGTCTATAATATATCTGTTTCGTTCATCGCTGTCAACCCAAAAATCAAACAAGACTTATTGGCTAAAAATGACAAATAACCCTATTTGACAAGGGTATTAAATCCACCTAAGATGATGGATAAGAACTTTTTTTATCTGAAAGCAGGTGTTTGCATGCAGTATAGTATTGGCGTTGAATATGGACTGCATTGCTTGGTATATTTAATTGATATTCCTCCTGATGCTACCATTGGGATTAAAGAGCTCTCCGCTTTTCAAGGCATTTCCGAGACCTATCTTTCGAAGATTTTCAGCAAACTAACCAAGGCTGGTATCGTGAGCTCCGTTCCTGGGGTTAAAGGTGGTTATAAATTAGCCAAGTCTCCCGAGGATATTTCTTTTTGGGATGTTGTTGAAGCTGTTGAAGGTGCTATGCCTATTTTTCAGTGCAAAAATATCAAAGATAATAGCTATCTATGTAATCGTGATGAAGAGTTCGCAGCATGTACCAAAGCTTCTCCTTGTGTGATTAACATGGCCATGCTTGAAGCTGAAGATAGTATGCGCAATGTTCTGCGGAACAAATCACTTACTTGGCTGAATGAAGAGCTTGATCGCGTATTAACGCCTCAATCCCGCAAAGATACTCGCGCGTATTTTGCTAATAGCAACTCATAGCCTTCGATTTTTCCAGGCCAAATCAAGACACCTGACATCCTTTGATGTTAGGTGTCTTTTTGCTTAGGAGAGAGGAATTGACCATCCTCGCCTCTTCTTCATATTTTCTTAACAAAATGATGATGTAGAACTAATAGTTGCCTGTTAAAATCAAAACACACAACAAACAAATTAAAAACACTAAAAAATGTTGCTATAAGTTTTCAGTTATTTCTTTCGCTCATCATTTGTTAAGGAGGCAGCGGCTTCATGAGTTTTCTAAGTGATTTTCGCACCATGGTTCTCGGTATTTTGCTAGAGTCGTTTCCGTTTATTCTGTTCGGCGTAGTGATTTCTGCTTTGCTGCAAACATTCATTAGCGATCAGACACTTCAACGTTGGGTACCGAAAAAAACAATTCCCGGCATCCTTTTTGGATGCCTGCTGGGCATCGTCTTCCCGCTTTGCGAATGCGGAATTATCCCTGTTGTACACCGACTGATCCGCAAAGGCATGCCGCCATATATCGGTCTTGTCTTTATGGTCGCCGGACCGATTATTAATCCCATCGTGTTCACATCCACTTTCGTGGCGTTCCGCGCTCACCCCGAGATGGCGATTGCCCGTATGGTACTGGCCTTCCTCACAGCAGCTATTATTGGACTGTGGGCCGCCCGAGGTGTACGCAATTCTGCACTTCGCTCACCAGTGACCCCTACGACTACGCCTGTTACTCCAAGCAAAAAAAGCCCCAAAAGACCTCTCCCAACTAAAACACCAAAGGCAGCAGCATTGAAAAATAAATGGCATGAAACTTTGGAACATGCCGCCATCGAAATGTTTGATGTAGGCAAATTCTTAGTATTAGGCGCCACTGTTACTGCTTTGCTGCAAACGGTTGTAAGTAAGAAATGGTTGCTTACCTTAAGCGATGGGGACTTCACTCCTCATCTGTTCATGATGGGGCTTTCCTACATCCTTTCCATCTGCTCGACCGCAGACGCTTTCGTTGGCGCTACGTTCATTCCTGGTTTCAGCCTCGGTTCCGTACTCGCTTTTCTCGTATTTGGCGCTATGCTCGATATCAAAAGCACTATGATGCTGCTCAAGGTTTTCCGAGTCAAAACTGTCGTGACGGTTATGCTCATTTCTGCGGCTGTCGTGCTGCTAGGGTCGGTCGCATTCGATCAACTGTATTCGTACTTATAGAATGGAGGCAAGGTAACTATGCATAAATGGTCCACGTTTGCGCATCGAACAATTCGAGCCGCAGTCTACTCGCATTCGTTATTTTTATCATACAGATCAGCCGATCCGACGCTTTGATTTATTATGTGGCTCCGTCCATGGATCTCTGGGTAAAAAGCCTTGCTGTAGGCATGTATGTGTTGGCGATGCATCAGCTCTATTTGGCGGTTCGAGATCTCCGTGCCAAGAACAAGGCATCGGCGACAACCTGCTCATGCTCAGCGCATACCCACGACCAATGGAAACCTGGCGTTATTATTATGTACGCGGTGCTGGTTATCCCGCTGGTTCTTGCTTTTTCATTCCCTAATGCGGTATTAGGCAGTCACATGGCAGCCAAAAAAGGATTAAATTTCACCCCGTCGGGCATCCTAGTGAATAACAATTACGGAGATGCCAGCCCGAACTTAATTCCGAATGATAAACTGCAATTAGATACAGATAAGGTCTTTCCGTTTAATGAATATACCAAGCCTTACGCCAAGCGAGCTGTAGACATGTACAAAGAGGAGCCTCTCATTGTGATTAACGATGATTATTATATCGAATCGCTGACGTCGCTTGATTTGTATCAAGATCAGTTTGTAGGTAAAAAGGTGCAGATTAGCGGTTACGTTTACCGCTTGGCTAGCATGAGCAATAATCAATTTGCCTTGGGAAGATTCTCCATGAGATGCTGCGTCGCAGACTCTGTACCGCTGGCTATCCTGGTGGAAACCGATTCTTCCCCAGAACAATGGAAAACCGATACCTACGCTGTCGCTCTTGGCACCATAGAGAAACGTCAATTTGAAGGCAAAGACGTGTTAGTCATCGTAGCGAAAACAGTAGACACGCAAGATGCCCCCACAAGCCCTTATGTCTATCAAAATCCATACTTTGGAAGTTAAAGAAAGGCTGTCCCTAAAGTCATTTAATGACCTAGGCACAGCCTTTTTTGAGCTTTGTTGCTAACTTCTCATCCAATTAGTTCATGAATTTCTCAAATTGCAGCAATCGTTTCATAATGACCGCCGCTTGAGCACGAGTTGCTTTATCTCCCGGCATGAAACTGGAATTGGTTATTCCGTTCATAATGCCAGCGTTCATCGCTCTGGCAACCGCGTCTTTGGCCCATCCATTGATGGATTTCTCATCTTCGAATGCCTGAAGTGCCTTGGTATTCACTTCCACACTGGTACCTGCAAGCGCCATCGCTCGCGTAATCATTACCGCCATTTGTTCCCGCGTAATATTGGCATTAGGGTTGAACGTCCCATCTTCAAAACCCTCTGCTAGACCAGCTTTAACGGCTGCCCCTACCGCTCCGGAATACCAATCGGATTCCTTCACATCTGTAAACTTTCCTAGTTTGGCTTCTGTCAATCCTAGTCCACGTACCAAAAGCGCTGCAAATTCCGCACGCGTAATTTGGTTTTCAGGGACGAAGTTCATCTCGGTCATACCCTTGATCACTAGCTTGGAAGCCAGAAGTTCAATATCCGCTTTAGCCCAATGACCGTTCAAATCATCAAACGACTTTGACGATTCTACAACGGTATAAATGCTGTTGCCCAGACGTTTGATCGTTGCTTGCATGTTACCGCCTGATGTTGTAAAGATGGCTGGTACAAAGTCCATTTCACCCGTAGCTGGATTGTACATGATGGCCGTTACATGTGCCGTATCACTGACCTTAGTAAGAGCAAGCGTTCTATTCACATACGTTTTGCCAAAATCATTTGCTGTGATCGACTTACCGCTCCCTTCAGCAGTTACAGTAAAATCTACGGCTTGAGTCAACGATTTGAAACCGGCTTGTTGAATCTTTGCATCCAGTTGACTTGCGATTGTTCCGTTCAACTTCTCAATAGTGACGCTGATTTTTACATTTTTCACGTCGGTGCCAAGTGCGTTCGCCAAACCTTGTACATCTATCGCTTTGATTGGCAATTCGTAGGTCACGTTGCCAAATTTGACGGAGATGACAGCATTGGGAACCTTCGACTGGGTATCTTGTATTACCTCTGCTGGAAGTTGGACTTGCGCCGCATCTGTTGTACCTTTTACTTCCAATTGGATTTCATTGTTATCTCCTGATGGGCTCAGAGCATGAATGGCTCGTAGGATCGTTGCTGCATCCACATTCCATTTGGACGTTGTTTGTCCGTTCTCATGTTTCACTATTTCTGGAGATGAATTAATCAGTTGAACGCCGTTTATGCTTGATGTTTGTGTTATGGTTTGGTTCGGCGATGTTGATGGTGTTCCATTTGGAGCTGGATCTGGATCTGAATCATGATCTAACACATTAATTTGTACGTTATTGGAAACAGCATCCAGCGAAGTCGACCCCCCTGATGCATACCCAAGCTGCGCTTGGGAGAGTGTTACACTTGCACTCGTCGCCTTATTAATCTCTTTGGCCTTCCAGTGAAGTTCCAACAAATCTCCGTCGGAAGTGATGCTACTTTCGGCTCCTAGGCTTGCAAGCAGCACTCTAACTGTGCCAGCTGTACCTTTTTTAACATACACCTCCAAGCCATTCTTCAAAGATGTTACAGAAACAAAGTCCAATACATTCGGATCAAACTGGAACGTCAAGTCCTGGGCGTATACAGCTCCATATACACTGCTGGATACGTTATTTAATCCATAATTCACACTAAAGCTTTGCCCTGCGAGAACAGGAGATGTCCCGGTTAATGTGGCTATCGGAATAGATGCCTGCGATTCCGGTTGTCGGGTTACCACAATGTTATAAACACTGGTCGCACCGTTTTCCGCTGTTACCGTAACGGTGACTAGATTAGCACCAACAACTAAATTCTTACCACCATCAACCACTGCGGTTGCAGTAGGTTTAACTTTCTCATAAGTCACGGCTGCCACGGTTGTCCCATAAGGTACCGAATACGCATAGTCGAGTTGACTCGGGACGAAACCGCTCAATGTAGTGCCATTCACTTTCAAATCCGTCAAATAACTCGCATCCACATTTGAAACTGTTTCACCTGTAAAATCAATTTCGCTCATACTGGTATAAGCTGCCCCGGCGTCATAAGTTCCAGTAACGACGAATTTCACATACCGACCCTCCACGGTTTTGTCCAATGAAACAAAATCCGTATAAACCGTACCCGTCCAGGTTTGGCCAAAAGTACCGGTAGCCTTATTTGCCGCATTCGCCAAGAATGTTGGATCATTCAGATCGGCCACATGATCCGAAGCGTACAATTCAAATGTCTTGGGGAATTCCATCTTGCTTTGGTTTGGACGGCTCTTTCTTTGGATGCCGCTCAGTTTATATGTGTTTTTCATATCGATAACGACCCAATGTGGGAAAGTAGCCTCTGGTGATTGCCATCTAGAGTGCCAGATGGATGTTTCCTGACCGTCCAGTATATGCTCTGGAACAGCACCTTCATTGTCTGCGTAAGAGCTGTAAGAATCAATCGAGAAGTTGGTTTTTGGTATAAATGTGTAAATAATGCCGTTCTGGGCCGCTCGCAAAGCCCAAATCAAATCTAGATAGGCTTGATCAATGACGGTTGCTCCAGAGCCAGAAGTTAAGGATTTTGCTGCCGAAATCTGAACTGCCAGCGCATTTTGCACCTGTGCAGGAAGCGATAATCCACTTGTTCCCGTAACATGGGCAATGAATTGCTCGGATTCTTGAATTTTTGCAGTCAATTGACCGAAATTGTATAAGGAATCTGATGATTCTTCCTTGTAGGAGTCGGATAACGCTTTGGCTTCTGTTGCGGATAAAGCGCGTTTCCATATTTTCAAATCGTCTAGCGTAACGGTCGCTCCGCCATTGCCTTTATTGCCGTCTGCCCCAAGAATAATGTTAAATGAAGTATCCATACTGGAAGTCCCCAGTACAGAGATGTCCTTGGTTGCCTTCACTATGCCATCCACATAGGTTGAAGCTGAGTTATGTGCCCGATCTACGGATATCGTAAAGTAGTGCCACTCCTGTCCCACGTTTGATGCCGAATAATCAACTCGTTTGCCCCCTGAAGCCATGTTAAGGCTCATATTGTTCGTAGAGGCAGGACCGACATACCAGCCTGGATTTCCACCGGAATTCCAGTTTTTATTGGAGAGGATCGTCTGATCTCCTGCCAGATTGCCCTTATGCCAGAACGAAAGTGTGAAGTCGCCACTTCCGAACTTTAAGTCGTCTCTGGCGCCAAGATCGACATAGTTGCCGTTACCTGCTGCAATAAGAACAGCTTGTCCTGATTTGCCTTCGACAAAGGTGACATCGCCGGTTGGAGCAGCTAAACCCGTTGCGCCGGAAGCCTCCTCGTTCAGATTGCCGTCAAACTTCATGTCCATAGCGAGCTGATTCCACATCGTTGTCGGGTCAATCGGCGTCGATTCAGGCGCGGTTCCTTCCGTCCGGTAAGATTTCTGCATAGAAGCGCTTTTATTACCGTAAGAGTCGACTGCTGTTACTGAAATGACGTAAGAGGTTGCTGGCGTCAATCCGGCCATCGGAATATTCATTTTGTTTGGAATCGGTAAAAAGTAATAATCCGATAAAACGTTGTATGATTTCACAACATTAGCCGTTCTTTGGTCATACAATTTGATTTCATAGTGATGCATGGACTGATCGTCTTTGGCTTGTCTGAAAGAGAGTACCGGTATATGATTGGTTCCGGGCAATACCTGAAGAATGTTGTTGACTGGAAATTGGGGAGCAATCTTGTTGCGGTTGCTTGTTGTGTAGGTGAAGTTGTTTTTAATGTCTGTGTTGGAGTTTCCTTGTAGTTTGACAACCCATTTCTTGCCTGCTAGAGCGCCAGCACTGGAATAAGGAGGCGGTGTGCCTGCTCCTTCATTGCCTATCCCTTGCCATAACCCCCCATTAATGATGGAGCCTGGATCGCCATTATAAGCCACTCGCTCAATCTCAATGCGATCGCTGTACACCTCAATAAATTCGGATTGATTATCCGGGAATTGATCACGGCCTTCCATTAGACCTTCATGCGTGACAGCCGCATATCCACCCTCTGTTTCCACGTAAGACATGGATCCCAGGTTGACCGCTGTGAAATCTTTCTGATAAATGGCACGATCATCGTTAATGTTCAGATGTGAGTGGCCAGATAAAACAACAACTTGTGGATAATTCTGCAAATCCGTGTACAAGTTACCATTGGTTGATTGCTGTCCGTCCATAACCGTACCACTAATTGGATGATGCAACGTAATAAAAATCGGCTTATTAAGGTTGGCCGGATCGGCTGTCAGTTCTGCTAGCCTTCCCTTTAGCCAGTTTCTTTGGCCTGTGTCTCCGTTGTAGTTGTTCCCGTTCAAAAAGAAGAAGGAATAGCCTTTGATCACCTTTTCATAATATCCGTTTGACTGGTCCGTGAACCATTCAGCAGGGTAACCATTTTTCACGTCAGCAACACTAGCGTCATGGTTACCGATGGCAATCTGTACGGGCATGTCCTCCCAGCCTTTGCGTGCCATTTGCTCCTGAAAAACTTCGCGAACAAAAGTATGATCAGGTCCCTTCCCATCGCCATTATCATTGATCAAATCGCCTCCGATCACAATAGCATCTGGCTTGAAAATGGAAGACATGACATCAAAATTGCTCGTATATCGTGCTTTCGTGCTCAATTTATCAGCTTCATTGTTCCTACCGATATGGAGGTCAGACATAGCTGCGAATTTCAGCAGCGGTTGCTCAGCTGTCTTGATCATGTAGCCGTACGTTCCGGCCTTACTCCAGACCCCATCTTTCAAAGCAACAACAGAAATATTCGCTGACTCTGTGAGGACAATCGGTGTCCCATCAAACTTAAGGCTCGTTTCGTCTGGCATCATACCGTCCAGCGTGTAATAGATGTCTGCCGCCGGAGTTGCGGAAGTAAGCATAACGCTGACAGGGTGTTCATACCGGCCTGCTGGTACGGAAGGTGCTGGCCTGTCAACAGTGGACGCATAGGCGACTGGGATAAAACCCGCTCCCGCTGAATAAACAACGGAGCAAGCGATCGTACAGGCCATTAGTGCGGATACCACTTTCTTGGCTTTTAACATGATGAGTCCTCCTTATGATATCTTCGATTTGCACGCGATGTGTTCAAAGAAAAAGTCTGACTGACCTGATGAAAAACTAGCCTCCTTTTACGTAAAAACAACAAATAATCACAATAAAACATTTTATTTAGTTGTTTTTATATTGTATTTAATTGTATTCTATTGGTTTTTTATTCGCGGAATGTTAAATGTATGTTGTGATTTTGTAAACATGGTGGATTAATCGTAAAGTGGAACATTGGGAGTTAGAACGACTAAATCGCCGACACTCTCTATCACCTTGAATCCCGATTATATTAGCTCTTCGAACTTTCATCGTGCGGTAGCGATGAAAAACAACGCTAGCGCCGCTACACCGCCGGCTCTTCGCACTTTTCCACAAAAACAAAAGAAGGCCTTAAGCTGGCAGCTGCCGTCCCAAGAACCTTCTTCGCTAACTTTTCTTCGCTTAAACCTTCTTCGCTACTCTTCTTCGCTACTCTTCTACGCTTACTTCACAACGCTTTTCAAAACATCATCAATCATTTGGCTGTTCGCAATAGTGCCTGTGTATAACCAGCTGGAGTTATTGTCAAAGTCATACACTTGACCTTTTTTCACAGCAGGAATCCCTGCCCATACGGGATCTTTGACAATTTCTTCTTTACTCACGCCTTTGCTGTTCACAATGAATAAATAATCAGCATCCAGCGTAGCGAGCTTCTCCATGGATAGGGCGAGCCAGTTAGCTGTTCCTGTTTTGGAAGCTTCTTGAACGACACTTGGGATGTTAAGTCCCAAATCTTTGTACAACACATCGCCGCTCGATAATTTCTCACTTACCACATAAACAGCCTTAGCCGTCACCCAAAGCGCCGCGGCCTTCTGCGTGCCAATCGCCTTTTGCAGCTTTTCCTTAGCATCCTTGGCTTTGTTGTCGTATGTTTCCAGGGCTTGCTTAGCTTCCTTGCTCTTGTTCAGAACTTCACCAATGGTCAGCAGCTCTTGGCGCCAATCATTGTTTTTATCGCCGCCTACCGTGTAGGTCGGAGCAATCTTGGAGTATTGATCATATTTATCACCTGCAACGGTTTCCGCGCTGTCCATAATGATCAGATCCGGTTTAAAGCTCATCACAGCTTCAAAAGGAAGATCAAAAGGAATCGTCGGAATGCCATTCAGATCTTTTTGCAAATAGTTTTGAACGGACGTAGTCCCTTTATTAATGGACCATTGCGCAACAGGCTTAACCCCTAGAGCTACCAAGTGATCCTCTAAATATGAAGCGATAACACGCTGCGGATTGGCTGGAACCTTCACTTCATGTCCTAATGCATCTTTTAGAACCCGTTCGTTTGCGGCTTGCTCTTTGGTACTGCTCGTGGAAGCTGGCGCTTGCCCGTTATCCCCTGCTGGGCTCGATGAACTGGCGCATGCCGTTACGAACAAGGTAAGGCTGAGCAATAAAACTAAAGCAATAGACGGTTTGGAACTTCTGTACATTGGTAATACCCCTTCACTCCTATATTGAGAATGATTATTATCCTCATGACTAGTATGCCCTCCCCGCTTGTTCAATGCAATGGAAGATATAGACATCAGGAATGGATTATTGGGACTGGAAAGGGGTATTTGGTGATTTTCCTTAAAATGAACCGGTGCAATGCCTGTATGCTTTTTGAATGTGCGGCTGAAAAAATAAACATCCTGATAGCCAACGCCTGCTGCAATCTGCTGAAGTGTAGCATCCGTATCCAGCAGGAGCTTCTTGGCTTTTTCCATGCGATACCGAATCAGATAGTCAATCGGACTGGCGCTCATCTGGCTTTTGAACATCCGCGTCACTTGCCTTGGGCTGCAATCCAGCACTTCCGCTAATCGCTCCAGCGTAATCGCTTCTGCATAATGCTCATGGATGTAGCGAATCGCTTGCGTGACCGGCTCCCCTTGGATCATCGGCACATCTTGGTCATGAAGCTGGCACATCAGCTCGTAAATGAAATTGTATAGCAATGTTTTGGCATGCAATTTCGATAACCTGCTGGCGTCGTTCCACTCTCGCTCGAGCTGCTCCAGGTTCTGATAAAGCAGCATCGGCAAATGAGGCAAGAAACTGTACTGCATATAAAAGGGATTACTTTTATCTATGTATTTCAGTTTATCTTTCGTCGTAGGAAGCGGAATGCTAGCCTTGTACAGCACAAGGTAATACTCGAAAATATCCTCCGTAAGCTGGATATCCAAGTAACTTCCTTTCCCGCTGTGTAGAAGATGAAATTTATTAACGGCATAGTCGCGATCATCGAGCGCAATACTCGCAGCGCCTTGCAAGGCAAAGATAAAGGCATTCGACGGAAGTCGGTAGGCACGCAGCGCTTCGCCGGATGTCATCTTCACATGCCGTACATCCATGATTTTTACTGCAGCCTGATACCATAAATGGAGTTGCTCATCTAGTTGCATATCCCCCGTCATGTTCTTCCCCCCTTGTCCTATCCCTCTATTATAAAATAGTCTGCAACAGTGCCACAATGGCACTTTCATGAAAAAAAGCTGACCTCTATTGAGGTCAGCTCATTCGTGCGCTGCGTGACTGCAGGTATTATCAGTTACCTTCCGGTGCAATTCTCATCGCATCGCGCTGTGCAATCAGGCACAACTCTGCGGCTTTGAAAGCGTGCTCCTGTGTCATTGCATTCTCTGTACGGTTCAAGCAATCCAGGATCAACTGACCGAAGTACGGGAATCCAACCTTGCCTTTGGCAGCAAAGTGCTGCTCGCCATCCCCATTCACAAGGTACACATGATCGCCTGTCTGCTCTCTGGCGATATCCACATATTTGCGAAGCTCAATATAACCATCCGTACCGAGGATCGTCATACGGCCATCGCCCCACGTGCTTAAGCCATCTGGTGTAAACCAGTCCACGCGGAAGTAGCCCGTCGCCCCATTGTCTCCAACCAATGTCGCGTCGCCGAAATCCTCAAACGTCGGATACTGCGGATAGTGATAATTCGCTACTTTACTATGTACGACTTTGGCATCCTTCGCACCTGTGAACTGTAGGAACTGCTCGATCTGATGGCTCCCGATATCACACAGAATACCGCCAAACTTCTCTTTCTCAAAGAACCAATCCGGTCTGCTCGACAGGTTAACACGGTGTGGACCAAGGCCAATTACCTGCAGCACACGGCCGATCGCACCTTGCTTAATCAGCTGTTCCGCAAAATTGGAGCTTTCGGAATGAAGACGTTCGCTGTAGTAAACGGCATACTTTTGTTTCGTCTGAGCAACCTTCGCGCGTGCCGCTTCCAACTGCTCCAGTGTAGTGAACGGCGCTTTGTCAGTGAAATAATCTTTGCCGCTGTCCATCACCTTCAGACCAAGCGGTCCACGATCGCTAGGAATCGCTGCTGAGGCAACCAGCTTGACTTCGCTGTCCTGAAGGATTTCCTCCAAGGAGCTAGCCACTCTCACGTTAGGGAATTTACTTACAAATCTATCTACTTTCGCTGGATCCGGGTCATAGACCCATTTCAACTCGCCGCCTGCTTCACAAAGCCCGTTGCACATTCCATAAATATGACCGTGATCCAAAGCTGCTGCTGCAAATATAAACTCGCCGGGCTCACAAACGGAGTTAAAAGTACCGACTGGTGCGTAATTCATGCCATCGCTTTTTTGCATATGATATAGTCCCCTATCATTTATGAATGATCTGCCTTTGTTTCTTGTTGACCTTCTAAGCTTAACAAGATGAGGGGATCAAATGTGACGCTATGTTGTGAAAAAATGATACTACTTTGCGGTTCACGCTTGAGTAAACATCTGGGAACAAAGCATGTACCGCATCGTCATAAAAAAATAACCCACACAGGTTACCCTGCCGTGGGTCGAGTGAATGACTCTCTTAATATTTACAAATACAACGTGTAATAATGACAAGCAAAATGAACAGAACAAGAATGCTGCCTACGTTGTTGTTAGGGTATGCGCAAACTTTGGCTACTGGCGCTACGGCTACTGGTTTAGGGAATACAAACGAGGTTTGTTGGTACGAAGCATGCAAGTGAATGTCATTGTGAACTGGTTTGTGGTGCATAATAGGCGCCGGTGGCGGTGCGACTGGCATCGGCATTGGCATTGGCATCGGGGCTGGCATAGGCATCGGAGCTGGCATCGGTGCAATTGGATACGTTGGTTTTACAAACTCCATGGATGGAGCACCTCCTTAGAATATTGAAGCTTAACAATTAGGTTGTTATCGTTAGGGTTGGGTGAATAGCTTACAACATCAGTCTATGGGGGAGCACCTACCACGAACACGGTAAACACCCAGTTCACCCAAAAATGGTTACGTATCATGGGCGAACGAGCCTCCTGCATCAGCCCGCTTGTACCAGGCGAGAGTTCCGAGCAACCAGCAGGCGCAGACAACAAAAAAACAGCGGTCAGGAAAGCAATCCCGACTCGCTGTTTCTTCTACACATATGGATTATTATCTTTTTCAAAGCCAATCGTTGTTTTACCGCCATGCCCCGGATAGACGATCGTATCGTCCTCGAGGTGGAAGAGCTTATCCTGGATAGAGTCCAGCAGATCGTTATTATCCCCGCCAGGCAGATCCGTTCGGCCTACGGACAGCTTGAACAGCACATCGCCACTGAACAAGTATTTGTCGTATAGGAAACTCACGCTCCCTGGGGAATGACCTGGCGTATGAAATACTTGGAGTTTGATGCCCAGAAACTCCAACGTTTGCCCTTCATCCAGCGCGAACTCGGCCGGATCCGTCTCAATAAGGACCCCCAGTTCCGGCCAACGAGTGGAACCGTTTTTCTTCGGATTGGTCAGCCAGTCGGCTTCCAGATCATGAATGTAAACGGGACACTTTTTGAGCTTGCGAATTTCATCAACGCCGCCAATATGATCGAAATGCGCGTGTGTCAGAAGGATTGCTTCAATGTCTAAGTCGGCAATCTTCTTAATTAGCGATTTCGGGTTCATCCCAGGATCGATAATAATACCCTTTTTGGTCTCCGGATCTGATAATAAATACGCATTCGTGCTAACGGGTCCCAAAACAAATGTTTCTATGTTAATCATATGCCCTCACCTTAGCATTCACTTAGAACGACTCGATTAAGTCACGAAGTTCCTTCACGATAACAGCGTGGTACCCGTTACCTTCACCATATTGACGACCCATTTCGGCTCTGGCTACTTGAATTTTTTCGTTATAATCTGGCGCTTCGCGATCTGGATTTTCTTGTTTGAACTGCGTCATGACCGCTTGAACCTTTGTCGGGCGTGGGCCCCAATGTCCAAGTACAAAACCGCCAGTATCTGTAAACACAACGACTGGAATCGAACGGCCGCCACCTGTCAGGAATTGATCGATTACGTCGTAGTTTTGCTCCATAATCAATACTTCTACAGGCACACCGCTGTTTTCAAGCGCTTTGAATACGACAGGCACGTTGCGAACAACATCGCCACACCAGTCTGCAGCAATAATGACACAGCGCAAATCATCACGATTGTTTAGGGAATCGAAATATTCCTTATCCTCTTCATTGTCCCATGCAAACCCGTTGTAGTAATCCAAAAATTTGTCTTTATTCTTCTCCATGCTGTCAATGAATTGCTGTGGCTTCAAGCCAGTGCGCAATTTGCTTGCAAGATTCGTACTCATCGCTACTCATCCTCCTAATATAGGGATCATTGAATCTAGATCAAAGTCCCTCCATTTTCGTGATTCTTCCTTATTATTGTAACAAATTGAACCGAATGCGCAAATCCAGATCGCTAAACTTTCGCTTTTCTTTTCAAATAGAATTGATAACCCACATACAAGAGAGTTAAAACAATCGCTGCAATAATTAATGGTTTTATGTACGGCCCTGCGATTTCATCAATCGTCTCCCAGTTATCTTTGAGTTTCATCCCCAAGTAAACATAGAGAAAGGAATAAGGAATTAGTGCTAAACCTGTGTACAGAGTAAACTTGCCAAGCGGCATTTTGGCCATACCACCCGGTAGAGATATAGCGTGACGGACGATAGGAATGAATCTAGCTGTAAAAATCATGCCCGTGCCATAGCGGTTGAACCACGCTTCAGCCACATCAATATGATGCTTGCTGATCAGCAAGTATTTGCCGTACTTCTCCAGGAAAGGTCTGCCACCATAGCGTCCGATCCAGTAAAGCACGATTTGGGCTAGTGTCCCGCCGATTACCGCGCAAACAATGGCACCAAAGAAATTAATTTCACCTTTGGATACCAAATAACCCGCATAGGCAAGAAGCAGCTCGTTCGGAATCACTTCCAGCATTAGTCCGAGGAAAATCCCCCAATACCCAAGCCCTTCCAAGTAAAGCAAAACACTGTGAATCAACTCACCCATTCATGAACCCTCTCTCCCTCTATGATCCATCCGATTTCTACCCTCCATTCTAACACAGACGGGCTCTCATCAACCAGTTTCACCCACTTATTGCGCAGGGAGATACGAAAGAATATTCATGTGCTGACAAGCCTCTGCATAAAATGTACAAGTATGTTTGTACAGGAGGCGGGCCCTATGTCCCAAGTATGGATTATTAAGCGCAAGCATCTCTATCTGGCAGCCGTCGTTCTGCTGCTGCTTCTCTCGGGTGTTCTCTATATGAACCGTGGAAAAATCGTGCCCACACTGGCTGAGCCTGCGCCCGAAAGAACCATTCAAATGGTTGTAGGTGAGTTCAAATCGACCACCAAAGATGGCAAAACGATTGAAGCCTATCGCTGGGATCCCGGCACTGTTTTCATCGAAAAAGGGGAACGAATCAAACTCAGTATCTACGGCGTCAACGGTGAAAGCCATCCTTTTCTCATTGAAGGACTTAACATTAGCGGTGAAGTCAAAAAGGGAAAAGAGACTATCGTTCATTTTACAGCCGATCAAGAAGGCACATACCGCATCATTTGTATGACACATGCCGATATCGCTCATAGCGGACCTATGATTGGCTACCTGGTAGTTGATTAACGATCTTTTACGGCTGTGCCACACAACTTGGGCTCCTTAGCTTCATGTCCCGAGTGGCTCTACGCCCACTCCATGCATACAAATAGCATAGAGGAGTGTGGATACAGCGATGATCAATAACAAACAAGGTGAAAAACATAAACAGCAATTCCCCAACGCCCGCAGCATTCGAAGAGCCTGCAGCAAGGAGCTATACCGGACTGTGAAACGGTTGAAAATATGGCTGTCCCTGGAGCAAATTAAGGAGGCCGAGGAGCTTTATGTGAAGAAGGTCATGCTCAATCTGCCCTTCATCGTAGAAAATGGTTCTAACCGCAAGGCGCTTTCAGACTGGTTTGACATTAACGTAGGACCTGAACTTGCTCCCATTTGGAAAGTTGAGTTGGAGGTTCTAAATCATGCGTTTCGCGACGCGTTTGGCGGCTGAAACAAGAAAAAGAAGGTCATGGGTATGTCAGACATACGCCATGGCCTTCTTTTTTATCGATATGCTTCTTAGGAGAACTCAGGCAGCCAACTGCCATGCGCTTCAATTAACTCGTCGCACATCGCGACAATGTCATCCATCGACAGCTCAGCTGACGTATGCGGATCAAGCATTGCTGCGTGATAAATATGATCACGTTTGCGTGTAATAGCCGCTTCAATCGTCAATAGCTGCGTATTGATGTTCGTGCGGTTAAGCGCCGCAAGCTGTGGCGGCAGATCGCCTACATACGTTGGTGTAACCCCGTTACGGTCAACCAAACAAGGGACTTCCACGCACGCTTCGCGCGGTAAATTCGTAATTAAGCCGGTATTCATCACGTTGCCGCCGATTTTGAACGGAACATCTGTCTCAATCGCTTCGAAAATGTAGGAGGCATACTCATGAGAACGCGCATGCGTCAAATTCGTATCATTCACGAGATCCTCGCGCATTTTCTTCCAACGGCTGATCTGCTCGATACAGCGACGTGGATACTCGTCAAGCGGAATGTTGAAGCGGTCAATCAGCTCCGGATAATTCCGTTTGATGAAGTACGGATGATATTCCGCGTTGTGCTCGGAGGATTCCGTAATGTAATGACCGAATTTCAGCATCATTTCAAAACGGACCATATCCTTATGCTTTTCCTTCTGTTTCTCGATCGCCCGTTTCTTGATTTCTGGGTACAGATCGACGCCATCTTTCGTTACCTCAAGCAGCCAAGCCATATGGTTAATGCCTGCAATTTTGGCTTTGACGCCTTCCTTCTCCATGCCAAGGCTCTTGAACAGCTCAGGAATACAGGCCTGTACACTGTGACATAGACCAACGGTGCGAACACCGCCATACGTGTTCATAACATTTGTTAATACAGCCATCGGATTCGTGTAGTTTAGGAACAAAGCATCTGGGCATACCTCGCGAATATCTGCTGCGAAATCGAGCATAACCGGAATCGTCCGCAGATTTCTAAAAATACCGCCAATCCCAACTGTATCTGCGATCGTTTGTCTCAAACCATACTTTTTCGGAATTTCAAAATCCGTAATCGTACATGGATCATAGCCACCTACTTGAATGGCATTAACAACGTATTTTGCACCTTTCAATGCTTCCTTGCGGTCGGTATACACATGAATGACAGACGTGCTGCCGCTTGTTTTTTTGATGTTATTCAGCATGTTGGCTGAATCCTGCAAACGTTCGTGATCAATATCGAAGAGAGCGATTTCAAAGCCTTGCAGTGCGGGAGTCATCAAGCAATCGCCAAGCACGTTTTTCGCAAAAACAGTACTTCCTGCACCTAGAAAAGTAATTTTGGACATGTGTGGATACCCTCCAATTTGTTGTCGTTTTCCTATCTTCACTATAACGCAGGAAGCTTTGGAAGCATATGGATTGAACGAACTCCAATATGGACATTTGTAGTTTATTGAGGTACGCTTAGAATAAAAAATTCCGAGGTTTATATGAGTACGGAGCATACCTATTTTACCGTCAGCATTAATCCGCATGAGAGCAATAGCGAACTTTCTGTGCTTTTTAGCGGCGAAGGAAAACCCATTGCCCTACACAATACAGGTCCTGGTGTCCACGATTACTATCTGGTTCACACTGTGCATTCAGGTAACGGCACTTTTGAGATGCACAACCGCACCTACCACTGCACAGCAGGCGACACGTTCATCATCTACCCTGGGGAGTTGTTCCGATATACAGCGGATGCCGAGAATCCTTGGCATTATTCATGGGTCGCTTTCACGGGGTATGCAGCAGGCGTAATGCTCTCTCAGATCGGCGTTTCCCCGCAAAATGCCGTCATCACGGGGAGCGTCCCCCGCTCCATGCGTCACTACTACCGCCGAATCCGCTCCAGCTTTCAGCAGTCGATGTACCCGGCGCTGGAGGATATGGAAGCGGCGGGCTGGCTTCGCCTGCTGCTTCGCGAGCTTGGCCGGGCAGGTGCTCACCAGGTGAAAACCAAGCCTGCCACCGAAACCGAGATCCAGCGGCAAGTGAGTCAGGCAGTCCGCTATCTAGAGCTGCAGTATACGCAAGTCGTCTCCATCGAGCAGCTCGCCCGGACACTGGGCTATCACCGAACGTACTTGTGCAAAATGTTCAAACAGGCCACAGGCCTCGCTCCCATGCAGTACCTATTCAAAATCCGCATGGAACGCGCCAGGCAGCTTTTGGAGACGGCCATGACCATCGACCAGGTGGCCTCGTCTGTCGGCTTCAACGACGCGCTCTATTTCTCCAAGCAGTTTCACAAATGGAGCGGCAGCGCCCCTTCGGTGTACCGGAAGGAGCTTACGGGTAAGGGGAGCTAAATAGTTGGGGGCGAGCAGACGACAGTGGCTCGCCCCTTTTTGGCGTGCTGGGGGGAACAGTCTGGTTACTCCAGAATGCTGCTGGGGAGAGAGAGTATCTGGTTTCTGCTGATTGGTGCTGGGGAGAGAGAGAGTAGTCTGGTTACTGTGGGTAGCCCCCATCGTTTTTTTGTTCGCAAGGGAACTACAGGGCGTTATTCCGCCAAAATAGCCGGATATTGGAGAATTGCGGAACTACAGGGTCCTATTTGGCCAGAAAACCCAATATTGGGGTTAATTCGAACGAAATAGCGGACCATGGTTCCCCCTAATTAGTTCATGCCCCTGTAATCTCGAGAATAGCGGATCATAGTTCCCCCCGCTAGTCTTCATACAGCCAAAAAGGGCTACCCCATAGGTCCTCCTGACCTTTTGAGATAACCCTTTTTGCACTTTGTAGCATCGTTAATATTAGATGGAATTAATCCTGCTAATTTACAGCATATCATCGCCGCTCGACCATATAACAGGAATTTCTCCCGCTAATCAGCCACTGTGAGCCGGATTATGAAAATAATGATTGCATTAGCGGTACTTTTTCCAGTTATTCGTTGAATCCACCGTTCAAAGGAAGAATTAACTTGAGTTTTTCCAGTTAAAAGGTAAATAAGTTGCCCCATTCCCATCGGACGAGGGCATCGCGCTCTTAAATCTCAATATCAACAATCAAACTATCCTCACGGCCTACCTCGCGAATATATGCCGCAACCGCTTGGTGCTCCGGATTTGGACCATATGCTTCAAGCGCTGCGCGATCCTCAAATCGAACCGACAGAACCACTTGGTATCCTTTATTTTTCTCTGAAAAGTTAATGCCAGCTTGAATATCGACGATTCCCGTCAGATGAGGGCGAAGCGCTTTAAAGCGGTCAACAACTTCTTGAAGCTGCTCCTGCGTTGTTGTTTCTCCGAATTTTACCAGTACAATATGATCGATCATCGTATAAACCCTTCTTTCCCCAAAACAATTTTGGTACGTTTATTTGTAACGTCTTTCATCATATCAGGAAGGAGATGGCTCGTCGATATCCACGGTCGGAACACTTCGGCCCCCTCCCAATCTTCCCAACGAAAATAGTCCTCTACTTATCAGCCAACTCAGCAATTCGGTCGGACAATATCACATGGGCACCTGCCTCACCTGTCTGGGCGCAAGCTATTAATCCAGCAGCAATCTTGCTCGCTTGAATGGGGCGATACTTCCGAAGCCCGCCAATCATAAGCGGGGAAACTACTCGTGAAAAAATGCTTCCCAGCTGATCACTTACTCGGACCTCATCCCGATCCCCCAGGATCAGAGAGGGACGAAGCATATAGAGTGAGCGAAGGTTCAGTGACCGCAGCCCCTGCTCGACATCGCCTTTTACCCGATTATAAAATATCGAAGAAGCACTACTTGCTCCCATCGCTGTCACAATAGCAAAAACACTGGCCTTCCCCTTGCCAGCGATCTCACCAAGTTTCATCGGATATTCGAAGTCTACTTTGCGAAATTGTTCTTGGGAACCAGCTTTCTTAATGGTTGTCCCCAATGCGCAAAACACGTGAGCACCTGCCATAGCAGCGATAACTGAAGGGCCTAGATCAGCATCTAATTGGCTGTAGTCTGTTTTCACTTGGACCAACTTCTCGCTCCCCCGAAGATGACGGACTTGGATGTCCCTGCGAACAAGCGCAATAATTTTGTCGTACTGAGCGTCCTCCTGCAGCAGCCTGATCAATTCTCGGCCTACTAACCCTGTACCGCCCGCTACTATAGCCGTCGTTCCCATACCGCCACTCCTTCAACTCGCATGGATAGCCAATCAACGATTCAATGCCGTGCCGTATTTCGTACCGTGTCATGCTGTTCCTTGCTTGCCTAGCTCTGTCTGGTCTGGTCTGGTCTTGCTTTGCCACGTCTTGCCACGTCTTCCCATGTCTTACCATGTCTTACCTTGCCATGTTTAGTCTTACCTTCCCATGCCATGCCAAGCCCACACCCTGCCCTACCTCACACTTCCCAATCCTCGCGCAGAATCTCATAGAGCTTGACCAAGAACGCAGAAGCATCGTGAGCAATCGCAGAATCCTGATCTAATTTTATCGCAAAATAGTGTGCAATGGGAGCAGCCAGCTCTGCTAACTTCGCGTCATACATGGTAGGTACTCTCTCAACCCAAGCCTGCAGCAGCTGCCAGTCCTTAGCCGTAATGCCCTGTCTGAGAGCCTCCTCTATGTGAAGCGCAATGTCCGGATAGTTCTTGCGAGCGATCGCTTTTTCAAGCTGTTTTCGCCGTTTGACCCGTTCAAATCGCGCTTCAATCACAACCATCGTTCCAGCTACCATATCGCCAACCCGCTTATCCTTCGAGCTTAAGAACATGCTGAGCATCCCGACGAAATAGAAAGCAGGCAGGATATCCAGCAAACGAAACAGATTGCGAATGATTATGGATAAAAGCGTAGCCGACTGCCCATTGTTTTGAATAACGCGCATGCCTAATCTTCGTTTCCCCAATGTCTGACCGCCCATAAAAGCTTCTGAACAAACAAAATAACCCAAATTCAACAAAATCCATAAAACGATGGTAATGGCTATCAGATAATCCGCAAGGTCAGGCAGCCAACTGCCCGAATATAACCTGCTTACCAAAATAACGAACACGAACAACAGCCCATTTACGATTAATAAAATAAGGCTATCCAATAGATGCGCTACCGCCCTGCTGCCAATTCCGGCAGTTTGAAATTGCAACTGCACCTGCTCAGGGGTGATGACCGTCACTTCTTTATCCAGAGACTCGTTCATAGCATCTCCTTAACGTTGCATAATTATGGTAATTTAAGACTTTCCTATGATAAAATGAACAGATTATGCTAGAGCTAGTTAAACGCTTAGGAGGCTTTTATGGACATCTCGCGCTTCATTCGAGAACACAAATCCCAATGGACGGAGCTAGAGCAGCTGCTGCTTCAGCTAAATAAGAGAAAACGCAGCCTGCAGGCCAGTCATGTGAACAGATTTACTGAGCTTTACAAGACGGCTTCAGCGCATTTAGCCACACTCCAAACTCATTCACCCGCAGATGAAACTACCGTCTACCTGAATCATCTGGTCTCACAAGCTCACAATACAATGTATAAAGACAGCCATACAAGCAGCACCCAGATGAAGGAGTTTTTCCTTCACTACTTCCCTTCGCTGATCCAGGCAAGAAGCCTGTTCGTCGGCTTTGCTTTTGTCCTTTTTCTGCTTGGAGGCTTGCTCGGCTTCCTATCCATCTGGCATGATCCGCTCAATCTGGCCTTCATTATGCCAGGTGGGATGGCCGAGAATATCGATCCGTCCAAAACAGCCGATCCCCGAGGCGACCTGCACTCACCGCTGATCTCCACGGCTATTATGACGAATAATATTCGAGTCGCCGTCCTCGCCTTCATCAGCGGGATCACGCTTGGCATCGGAACCGTCTATCTCATGATCAGCAACGGTCTTATCGTTGGTGCCTTAGCTGCTATTTACATGCAATCCGGTAAAAGTTATGTATTCTGGGCGTACATTTTGCCGCACGGTATCATTGAGCTTACCGCTATTTTCATAGCAGGCGGAGCTGGTTTATATATGGGCTACCGCTTCTTCGTACCAGGACCTTATCCGCGCAAGCTGCGTTTTCTGGAGTCGGCCAAGGAATCCGCCCAGCTCCTGATCGGCACGATTCCGTTATTCATCATCGCAGGGCTCATTGAAGGATACATTACACCTTCCACGCTGCCTCTCGAAATGAAATACATCATCGCAGGCGTAACTCTGCTGCTCCTCGCGTTATACTACGTTTATGGCATTCGCAAACGAACGAACAATAGACAACAATTAACGCTATAAACGATCACGAGCTTTCAAATCCAAATAAGCATTAACAGCGCTAAGCGTAAGCTGGTCGGCGGGGACATCCATCACAGGAATGCCTCTGCCGGCCATTTCGTTTACATAAGCGGTTCGGTCTGTCGTAAACTTGTGGGCCATACTCATCTTATAAGCCTGCCGACTATCCTCAGCGCGAACACGAGCCCACTCATGAATCAGCGGGTCCTGCAACGATAGGAGCAGCACTTGATGGCTTTTGCGGAGCCGCTGCACATAGGGCAGCATTTCTTGATTGTAAAGGTAGCTCTCCATATCCGAAAATAGGACGACAAGCGAGCGCTTTTTCAGAAAACGCAGCACATGTGCGAAAGCGATCTGTGTGCTAGATTCAACAAAGTCCGTTCTCAAGTCATACACGGCCCTCGTTAATGCTTGCAGATGAGGAAGTCCTTTTCCTGCCGGCACATACACTTTGACCTTGTTGGAGTAAGCAATTAATGCTACTTGATCCCCTTGCTTGAGCGCTACAGCAGCCAAAGTCAGCGCAGCTTCCAAGGCTCTGTCCAGCTTCACTTGCCCTTCCAGCTCAATGGCCATCTGCCTTCCGCAGTCCAGCACGATGGTAACAATCTTCCCTTTTTCCGGTTGAAAAAGGTTCGTCATCAGCTTCGTCGCACGCGCCGACGCTTTCCAGTTGATAAGCCGGATGTCATCCCCCTGCACGTAGTCACGGATATAGTGGAATTCGGAGCCGCTGCGCTGCTTTTTAAACACTCGATGGCCTTCTACTATTAAAACGTCCTGAACCGCGTTAAGCACACCTCGCACCTGAGACAAGTCCGGATAAATCTCAATGGTATTTGAGGAACTCAGAAGCAGCTGCTTCTTCCAAAGTCCCATACCTCCGAAATAGCGCAGATACACGTTCTCAAAACCATACCGACCTCTCTCAGTAGCCGTCGTTGTATAGCCGAAAGCAGCTGATTTCCCTTGGAAGATGCCGCTTAATTGACTGCTTTCCAATTGAAATGTGTAGGGTAAATGATCCATAAGCTCGACGTGCACAGCAGATCGCTCCAAACCCAAGCCCAATTCCAAATCCAAACTCCCAAGCTCCAGACTCACCTCAAAAGTGTTCCTCACATCCGCCTGTTCAGGGAGAATTCTACGTATCTTCCAGCTGCTGCGTTTGGGAAGCAAAAGGAGATCAATCGCGCTCAGTACAAGTAACAGTGCATTGAAGCTCCAAAAAACAGGCAGAACCGCACCAAAAAGGGCGGCAATCAGCATGCCGGCTGCACCAATAAGGACCAAACCAATGAGCCTTCGCGTGGGCAAAATGAAATCGTGGAAGAAGGTTTTATCTAGGAACCGGAATAGAGCCGAGCGTTTCTTGAATGATTTGGTCACTCGTTCCGCCCTCCAGTTCCGCTTGCGGTGTCAACAGCAGTCTGTGCCGCAGTGCAGGCCGCGCGACAAGCTTAATATCATCTGGCGTGACATAGGTCCGGCCATCCAATAGAGCCCATGCTTTACTTGCCATAAGCACAGCGATTCCTGCACGGGGACTAGCTCCTAGCTGGATTTTTTTGGACTCCCGGGTTTGGCGAATAAGCGTTGCGATGTAGGTGTATAAGGAGTCCTCCACCACGACATCCGTCAGCTTGCGCTGCCATTCCATTACCCGATCAGGGTTCATTAAAGCTTGAAGAGGCTCCTCTAGATGCTGGTGAAACGGCACATGCCCACGAAGAATGGCAATCTCAGCTTCTTCGCCAGGGTAATCGAGCACCAGCTTAAACATGAACCGGTCAAGCTGCGCCTCCGGCAGCGGATAAGTGCCTTCGTACTCGACGGGATTCTGGGTCGCAACAACAAGGAATGGATTAGGAAGCTTGTACGTATTCCCCTGAATCGTCACCTGCCTCTCCTCCATCGCTTCAAGCAGCGCTGCCTGCGTCTTCGGCCCAGATCGGTTAATTTCATCGGCCACAAGCACATTCGTGAAGATCGGACCTTGAATCGTTGTAAACGAATGGTCCTGCATGTGATAGATCACACTGCCTGTAATATCTGCAGGCATCAAATCCGGTGTAAATTGAATTCGGCGGTATTCCCCGCCAGATAGTTCCGCGAGGGTGCGCGCCATCTTCGTCTTCCCGAGGCCCGGTACTCCCTCAAGGAGGACATGCCCTCCAGCTAATAAGGCGGTTACAAGCAGTCTGGTGTTCAGCTTTTGGCCGTACACGCGCTGCTCCATGGCTTGTATCAGTTCATTCATTGCGCTCACTCCTTCTCCAAGTAGGCGATCATTTCGCCCATCTCCCGCGTTCGCTGCACGAACGCTGCCGTGCTCACGCCGCCGCTCTCTGCCGGCGGCTCCGCCAGCAGGCGCACCAGCTGCGCTGCATGCGCCTCAGACATCCGGCCGCGCGCAGCTTCCGCGGCCTGCAAAGCACTAGCGCTGGGGCTAAGCCCCCAGCGCTGATAAAGCAGCTGCCGCAGGAACAGCTGCTGCTGCGCCAGGGCCTCGCGCCTGTAGCCGAGGCGCTCGTACCAAGCGGCGACGGCGTGCACGCCTTCGTCGCCGCGGCGGACCGTCCACGCCCGCGGCGTGTGGATGGGGCCAAAGCGCTTGCCGCGCAGCCAGAGCCACAGCAGCAGCGCAAGACCAAGCTGCACGCTTGCCAGCACGAGCCACGCGGGATACACGGCCAGCAGTCCGGGCTTCGTCCCGTAGCCGTGATGGGTCTCATCGACCCACACGGCGTCCCAGGACTTCGCGAACAGCGGCCAGATTAATTCAAAATGGGACGCCTCATCAATTGTCCCATTCTGCAACCACGTCGGGGTCAGCACCATCGTGATACTGCCCGCCCCTTCCTGTGCGCGGCTGGCGAGCACGCCGCGCTCATCTTCGAACAGCGCCAGCCCACTGCCCCCAGGCTGAATCCGATAGGTGGTGTCGACTTTGCCTGTCAGTGTCCCCTCTGCTGACGCATAACCCGCTGAAACACGAATCGTTGAGGCCGTTGTATCCTGTTTAGTCTGATTATTTTTTGTATCCGTTTCATCCGCTATATCCTGTTTAGTCTGATTATTCTGTGCATCCGTTTCAACCGTTTCATCCTGCCTATCCTTCGCCCCATCCACCTGAACCGTCTCCCAAGAAGCCCAGCCCTGAGGATCACGATCAAAAATAATCGCATCATTCCCCGCCTGCACCCAGGTCAACAAATGCTCCCGATCGGACTTCGTCACGGCGGACGGCTGTATAGCGACTAACAGCATCGAGGTTCCGCTGGGCAAATGCTTCCAATCCAGCCGCCATTCCTTAACGGCCGATTGCTTCGTTGCAAGCAGCTCTTTCCAAGCTTTGGTCCCATCTACATCTGCAGAAAAGGATAGATTCGCGGGTAAGTCCGGCAGCTTTGGCTTCACGAGCCAGAACCCTAGTACAAGAAACAGCACAATGCTAAGGGCTAGTCCCACATGAAGCTTATTCAGCCCTTTTGTCATCCGCGGTTTCCTCCTTCCTGGCAATAACTCTAGCTACCTGTTCATACAGCCATGTGAATTGCTGCTCAGTTACAGCTTCTTGTCCGTACCAAATTCGTTCAAACAGCAGCGAGCTCTCCTGGAACAAGGGAACTAACAAGGAAGCCGTGCCCCTCAGCTCCTCCGCATATTCCCAGTTTGTTTTCCATTTCTCCACATGAATCAAGCGCGCATCTTCCATATAAAACAGAAGCGACAGAAAGACGGAGCGCACTCCCTCTCTCCAATCGCCCGTGCCCTTAAGATCCGATGCTTGCTGCCAATAATAGCGATACGACCGGCTTACTTCGCCTTGCGGCAAAAACGTTTCCGAACGAACCCGCTTTTGCCATATGATTTGTTTTAGAAACCAATAGATTGCAAAAGCTGCAATACCCAGCAGCACAATAGCTATTCCAACAGTTAACCAGTCTGTAACGGAATCAGATACGTCAAAATGAGGCAGCCAGCTCCTTATTTTTCGAAACACTGGTTCCAGCCATGACCACAGTGAGCCATTCTTTTTGGCCTCATAGGCTGTGTATTCATCTTGTTTCAATATTTGCAGCAATTGTTCTTTGTCGTCCTGTGAAGAAATTACGAAACTATAACTCATTCTTTTTATCCAAATCAATAGGTAGATCGTTTGCTGAAGCATCTGGGATTGTATGATCGATCAAAGACTGTAAGCCCAATCCCTCATTGCGTACCCTCAGGTCAAAGAAACTAACCACATACGGCAGGAACCACAGTGACATAACCAGTATAGAAATCAAGCTTTGCAGCAGCTGTGCCCCAAGTCCTACCCCCAAAGTAGCGGCAATCACAAGCTGAACGACAGCTAGAAACAAATACAGAATGAGAGTAAGCACAACGTACATGCCAAATAAGCGCCAAAAGCTTTTACGCGATAAGCCCCAGCTGCGCCCAATGCCAATCGATTCTTCTCCCAGCGCTACATAAGGTAAGTAGTAACTCCAACGAATCATAAAATAAGCAAACGTGAACAGCGCTCCCAGTCCAATAATGACAAAAAACACAATGCCAAATGCTACTGCACCGCCACCAAACCCGCCTACACTGCTTGAGAAACTTCCGCCAACTGCAAAAATGAAGACAAAGATAATAGCAATAATGGCCATTCCGAAATAAAAGCCGAACATAATGAGTCCGAATAGGAACGTACTGCCTGCCAACGGCCAAAAACGAGAGAATGATTTTTTTAATAACTGTCCTAATCCTGGTGTCTCTTCCCCATAAAAATTAGCCTTCACTAGATGAACAACAGATGCGATAGAAGCTGGCATTAGGCCTAAAATCAGAATCGGTGTCAACACCAGCACCAAAATGAGTAATTTCCCAATGTATCCTTTGTCATGTAAAGTAGGATCACTTTGTAGAAACGAAGAGTTCGGTCCAAACATATCCTGCAGCGAACCGCCGTTTCGAAGTTGCTCAATAAAGGACCCCGATGTTGCCGCTGTTTCTTGGAAAGTCAGCAAATGCTGCAGCAGATAATAAGGACCGTATAAAATTAGCATGATGAATGTTAATACTACGAAGTGTTTGCGATATAATTGGAAACTGCGGTCTAACAATCTTCCAATGCCCATTGGTCTTGCACTTGCGTTGTACATGGATAACCCCCCAAATGTTGGTAATTCTTTAACCCCTTGACTATTATACACTAATCCTGCAATATTCTGACTACTAAATTGTATGTAAATGCAGCTTATCTCCGACGGGGGGGCTAAAGGTTAATCTACGGTTTGGTTCATACTTTGGTTCATGCTTTGGTTCATACTTTGGTCCATGCTTTGGTTCACAGTCAGGTTCCACAGCCCCGCAGCCAGTAAGCCGCCTCACCCCAAATAGATGGAAAAGCTACCGCTAATCAGCCCCGCTCAGTGGCAAGAAACCATATTAGCTGGAAAACCTCCATCTAAATCGCAGGCAGCCACCCGAATTATGCCGATTTTGCCGGAAGTAACGGTATTTAATCCAGTTAATTGGCCAAAAGTGGGACTTTTGCGAAAAATAGATGGAGTAATCGGCGTTAATTAGCAAAAAAAGCCAGACCCATGATTTCTCATCGATCTAGCTCCACCCGGTTTCTCCCCGCCGATTTTGCGCGATACAGCGCGTGATCCGCTCTGGAAATCATATCTTCAAGCACCATCGTGCCAAACTCCAGTTTGGGCGAAAATTCGGCTACGCCGATACTCGCCGTTAACTGCACCGTCACCTGCTCATCGGCGTATGGATCCGCTTCAATATATTGCCGGATCTGCTCGGCCATAAGAGCACTCTCATGCACATTTTGACGGAGGCATACTAGAATAAATTCCTCACCACCATAACGCGCCACGATGGTATTGCTGCTAGCCAGCTGTTTCAGCAAAGAAGCTACCTGTTGAAGAACACGGTCGCCTACCAAATGCCCGTAGGTATCGTTCACTTTTTTAAAATGATCAATATCCATCATCATGACCGAGCACGTATAGCCCGCTGCGATACATGCCTTCAACTCTTCATTCCCTTCTGACATCACAAATCGGCGATTAGGAATGTCCGTCAATTGATCGACAAGCGCAGACTCCTCTAGCAGCGTAATGGTTGTATTCAGCTTTTCAGACATCAAATTAAATGTGTTAACTAACGATCTCAGCTCAATTGGAGCATTCCTGATCTCATCTGCATCAATCTGGTAATGGTAGGTTCCTTTACGAATGTGTTGGGTGGCTCGGAGCAAATAGCGAATAGGTCGCTCGATGCGGGAAGCTATCGTGAGGGCGGCTAGGATGCTAAGAATTAAGGCAATGAGGGAAATAATAATAATCGTCAAGCTCAGCTGATTTAATTTCTGAAAAACCTCTTTTTGTGTAATTTCACCCACGACAATCCAATTCTTCCCCGTCGACCACTGGTACTGACCGAACACCTTTTTACCATAGAATCCTGTATAGACATTGCTCGACATTTTGCCGCTTTTGGCTTTATCAATGATATCGGAAGTCTTGGAACTATTAAATTTCGCCTCGTTCATACTCGAGTTATCAGAAGCGGCCACGATTTGGCCTTTCGGATCTAAGACATACACTTCGCCTGTCTCACCAAAACGCAGCTGTTTCATTAGCTTGTTCAGCATATCCAGTGTCACTACACCCATCACAACGCCTTTAAAATCATTCAGATCCCCCATCACCGGTGCTGAAAAGGTAATGATCGGCTTGCCTGTCTCTCGCGAGATGTCGACCCCCGAAATATAACTCCTATTCTCCATCGCATTCTTAAAAAATGGCTGGTCTCCAACATAGATCGCTGAATCACGGCTCGTATAGATAACTCCATTGGGCTCGACATAATTCAATGTATCAAACTCTGAATTGAGGCGTGTATAGTTTTGAAATTCCGTCTTTAGTTCTTCCATTTGATGGAATTTAGCATAATTCGAAAGGGCAAATCGCTCGACGGCATCCAGTTTTTCCTGATTCCATTTCTCAATATATAAACTTTGCAGTGTAATTATCTGTTTGAGCTGATCTTCCGCTTCATCGATTCGATTCCTCTTCTCGATCCAATAAAATGGGACAATAATGGAAAATGCTAAAGCCAGGATAGCGACGCCAATCCACATTTGGAACCTCATTTTCATCGATTGACTGGAGAAATAAGCAAATATGCGTCCCATTCTGGTCTCAGCTCCTTTCTTATCTCATCATAGGCTTATTATACCTTGAATTTAGGACAAAAACAGGCAAAATAAATGATTATTCGACATGATTCATCAGGGATATTCTCCCATATTCGAACGCATTTGAAAAGAAAACTTCTTTCGCTTATGCTAATTTGTAAGAAGAAATGAGGTCATTATTCCTATGAAAATTCTCGTGCTCACAGAAAAACCGAGCGTCGCCAAAGAAATTGCCCGTGTCCTCGGCTGCACTCAGAAGCAAAAGCACCATTATGAAGGCCCCAAATATGTCGTCACTTGGGCGCTCGGCCATCTTGTCACGCTAGCCGAGCCTGACGATTACGACCCTAAGTACAAAACCTGGAATCTGGAGGATCTGCCAATCCTCCCTGAGCGCATGAAGCTTAAGGTCATGAAAGAAACGTCGCATCAGTTTCGCGGCATCGAACAGCTGAGCCGGCGCGGCGATCTCGCCGAGCTGGTGATAGCCACAGACGCCGGGCGCGAAGGGGAACTCGTCGCCCGTTGGATTATGGAGCTGATCCGCTGGAAGAAGCCGTTCAAACGGCTTTGGATCTCGTCGCAGACGGATCAGGCGATTCGTGAAGGCTTCGCGCAGCTGAAGCCTGGCACCGACTATAACCGGCTGTATCAAGCAGCCGTCTGCCGTTCCGAGGCCGATTGGCTGATCGGCCTGAATGTGACGCGCGCGCTGACCAGCAAGTTCGGCGCGTCCTTGTCCGCTGGGCGAGTGCAGACGCCTACGCTGGCCATGATGATCAACCGTGAGTCCGAAATCCGGGATTTCCGGTCTGTCGACTATTGGTTGATCGAAGCCGATCTGGGCTCTTTCCGCGCGGCGTGGCGAGACCCCCAAACAGGCGACTCGCGCATTTTCGATAAGGAGCGCGCGGATGCGTTGAAGGCGAAGCTGCAGGGCCAAAGTGGCCGCATCGCGCAGGTTCAACAGACCGAAAAGCAGATTCCTCACCCGCTTGCTTATGATTTGACCGAGCTTCAGCGTGATGCCAACCGGAAGTTCGGCTTTTCGGCCAAACAGACATCGAACGTACTGCAAAGATTGTATGAACAATACAAGATTGTTACCTACCCTCGGACGGATTCACGGCATCTGACTTCAGATATGGCTCCGACATTGGCAGGCAGACTCAAAGGCGCAGCGATTGGTCCCTATGCACCGCTCGCCGCCGCATTACTGCGTAAGCCGTTAACGATCACGAAGCGCATCATCGACGATAGCAAGGTATCGGACCATCATGCGATTATACCGACCGGCGAAGCCATCTCGCTTGCAACCCTAAGCGCTGACGAGCGCCGGCTCTACGATCTAATTGTACGCAGATTCATAGCCCTATTCTACGGCCCTTGCCGCTACGATGAAACGAAGCTGACCGTCGAAATCGCCGGTGAGAAGCTGCATGCCTCAGGTAAAGTAGTCAAACAAGCCGGATGGAAAGAGGTTTATGGCGCGAACGATTTCACCGATCCGGATCGGGAAGAATCAGACACGGATGACGATATGTCTCAGCTGCTGCCGCAGGCCAAAGAGAAGGACGCCGTTACTGTTAAGCAGGCTCATCAACTGAGTCGCCATACCAAACCGCCTGGCAGGTACAATGAAGCTTCTTTGCTATCGCAGATGGAGAAATGGGGTCTCGGCACGCCGGCAACTCGCGCAGATATTATTGAGAAGCTGGTATCTTCCGACACCATCGAGCGTCAAGGTTCCCAGCTCATACCAACAGGCAAGGGCAAGCAGCTTATTGAGCTCGCTTCGGAAGAGCTGCGTTCTCCTGAACTGACCGCTCGCTGGGAGCTTGAGCTTGAACGTATTGCTAAGGGCAAAGGAAGTATGGAGCAATTTCTAAGCGGGATTCGGACCAAGGCCGTGGAATTAGTTAATGAGGTTAAGAAAAGCGGAGCGGCCTATAAACCGCATAACCTAACAGGAAGCAAGTGCCCGGACTGCGGGGAATTCCTTCAGGAAGTTAAAGGCAAACGCGGGCGTTATCTCGTTTGCTCCAGCCGAGAATGCTCTTACAAGCGTGAAGCGGACGGCCAGCTAACGAATCATCGTTGTCCGCAATGTCATAAAAAAATGGAGATCCACACAGGAAAATCCGGCAAGTATTTTCAATGCCGTCCCTGCAACGTCGTGGAGAAGATCGATAATGAAGCCTCCGGCGGCGGCCGTCGTGCCTCGGCTAAGGCCAGTCGTCAACTCATCGAGCAATATTCCGATCAATCTGGCATTGGGAACTCGCTCGCTGACAAGCTGCTTGCCGCACTTCAGCAGAATAAGAAAGACTAGCATTGTATATACACAAAAGAAACCAAGCAGAGACTCTCGTCTTTGCTTGGTTTCTACACTTCTACAGGCAGTTCCGATAGTTTGCCTTTTACCGCCAACTGCAGCTGTTCTATGCTCGTAATGCCTAGACTAATCAGCGCATCTCCTGCTTCCATGTGTACATTCGCTAATATATGCATACTTGTATTGGGAACAAGTGACTTGCGGAATTCATGAAATAAAACCACATTATACGTTTTGAGCACCGTCATAAATTCAACCGTTGGAGTTACAAAACCGCGCTTTCCGGATGATTTCCAGAAGAAATCCCTCACATGGATAATATCAGCGCCTGTTTTATTCAACTTGCGAATCATGACAAAAAAATCATCGATCAAAGCTTGTCTCTCCATACTCATACGACCATCTCCCAGTCTAACAACTACACCATCTACGTAGAATAGGATACCACAAATAGTTCCTTAGATCTATATCGCATAGTATAATATACCCAATCTATGAAGCCGTATTTTCCTTTCGGAAACCTCTTCGCCGTAGTGAGATGAACATATCCAACACAAAACATATGACGCCCAAATTAATCGCCAAATCCGCTAGATTCATGATGCCATTCCCCGAACGAAAGACGATGAAATCCGTCACTTTCCCGAATAACAATCGCTCAATCGCATTGCCTATCGCTCCGCCCGCAAAGAAGGCTGCTCCGCACTGCAATAGAACACCCTGAAGACGTCCTTTCTTCCTGTAATACAAGATTGCTATGACAATTATGACAGCAAAAATGCCGAGGTAACGTGCCCAACCCTGCAGCGAACTGCCTGCTGCACCCGTATTTTGATAATGCGTAAAAGAAATAATGTCTTTATAGAATGGCATAGATTCTCCCACCTTCAACATAGAACGAATCCAAACCTTAGAAATTTGATCAATGACCGTAACCACAAAAAAGACGATATAAAATAACATAACACTCCCCCTACTTGAAAAATACTGCCTCAACACTATTTTACATGATTAGTGGCCTATACTGCGAATCTTACGGCTCCCTGCTGACGCATGCCCATCAGTTAGAAACACAAATAGCCGCCTCAGTTATGCCTGGCAGCTACACGCGGAGCGTTCTGTATGCGTTTATTCTTCCTTCTCTCCATCAAGCTAATGTCAGGAGTGTTCTCAACAGCTCCCCCGGGGTGTTTACTACATAATCAGGTTGCCCTCTAAGCAGCAGTCGCGGGGCATCGTACCCCCATGTAACGGCGACGATCGGCACGCCTAACTTTTTGCAGGCCTCGATATCCCTTAGTTCATCTCCGACATAAATCATTCGCGCAGGCGTTGTGCCCCACTGCTTCATGACTTTGCGTATGGCATGGTGCTTGCCGAAAAGAAGTTTCGCCGAGATTACTTCCTTGAAGGAGCCTTCCATCTTGTTATTCTTTAAAAACAACCGAATATTCGCCTCCGAATTGGAGGAGAGAATGGAACTTTTCAGCCCATGGGAGGATAATCTAGCGATGACCTCCTTCATTCCCGGCACCACGTGAAGAGTCCGTATATTCTCTTGATACAGCTGTCTGCCAGCGATAACCAGCTTAGGAATCTGCAGGGCAGGCACGCCTAACCGATCGACCCGCTCCGCAATCGAAAGCGTTCTGAGAAGTGCAAGATCCTGTTCGCGTATCTTGCGAAATTGATGCTGTCCCGCTATTTCATTGTACAACTTAACAAGCAAAGCTCTGGAATCGACAAGTGTCCCATCAAAATCAAATAGGATATGTTTTACCATTCAGTTGTATATAGAAATAGGGCCGGCCCCTCAGTCGGCACTTCTTTGATTTGATTATTCGCGAATTCTACAAGTGGATCTTTGGCGATATGCGGATTGCTGACGATGCGCAGGTCTTCCCACACACAGGATACCCCACGCCCATAGTCGTCTGCATTTCCAGCAAACATTTTACAACCTTGACAGAAATCTTTCTGCTGAGCGGCATCTAGCTTAACAATTTTATTCCTTAGACAGCAGTAAATTTCATCGTCTGCATTACATACATTAACGTGAGTGATTAGAGCCATATGCATGTCAACTCCTTGCGGCACATTTTGTGTGTAATAGTAAGTTTATAGCACTACTATTAAGTGTATGACAGTTTTTTGTAAACGGAATAAGATTTCTCATGACAAGCTGCCTAAATTTGCTACAATGAGTAAATGTAACAGACCGATTGGAGGAACAACCATGCAAGATTGGGCGCATTACGCCATCCCTATCGTGATCGTTTGTTTTTTTATTTATCGTCGAACCAAACGTACCATTGGCTTTCAAAAGCTTGCCAAAGGCCGGCTCAAATTCCGGCTTACACTATTCAGTATCCTGGGAATCGCCATTTTCCTGCTAGGCTTCGTTCATCCCATCCATTTCATCGGATACTTGATTGGCCTTGCAGCTGGCGCGGGACTAGGGCTCACCGCCATTCGGCACACTCGCTTCGAGCATCGCGCTGACGGCTGGTATTACCGCACTCATCTATGGATTGAAATTGCTGTCCTCGTGCTATTTCTTGGCCGTATTATCTATCGCGTAGCTTTCATCGCGCTTTCCCCGAACCCTGCCAGCATGAATCCTGCTGATCTGACCCAATTTACAAAAGACCCCGTAACAGCTGGCGTATTCTTCATCATCGTGTCTTACTACATCCTATTTTTCAGCTATCTGCTTCGTGAAGAGACTAAACTGGATCCAACCACTGAGGTTTCAAGTACCTCTAGTAGTGAAAGTTCCCCCCAGACTGTCAAATAGTAAGAGATAACAGCCCTCAAAATATGAATGATGGAGGCGAATGAACGACGATGAGTACCAACCAAAAGCAGGGATCGACACAAGCAAGCCGAAATGAGCAGCCTAACATCGTAGTTATCTTATCAGACGACCACGGGGCATGGGCTATGGGATGTGCAGGCAATGTCGAGATCCGCACACCTAATCTGGATCGCGTTGCAGACCAAGGGATGAGGTTTTCCAGCTTTTTTTGCACCTCGCCGGTCTGCTCGCCGGCACGTGCTTCGCTGATGACTGGGCGCATTCCGTCCCAACACGGTGTACACGATTGGATCCGGGATGGCAATGTGGGCGAATCCGCCATCCAATATTTGCAGGGGCAGACGGCGTACACCGATGTGTTGGCTGGCGCCGGATACGTTTGCGGGCTAAGCGGCAAATGGCATTTGGGAGACAGCATCACACCGCAAAAAGGGTTCACGCACTGGTTTGCGCACCAAAGCGGCGGCAGCAATTATTACCATGCCCCGATGATTCGCGACGGCGAACTGGTGAATGAGCCTGGCTATTTGACCGACGTCATCACGGACGATGCGCTCTCCTTCTTAGATCGGCAGGACGGCAGCAAGCCGTTCTACTTAAGCGTCCACTACACGGCGCCTCACAGCCCATGGATCGATAATCATCCTCAGGACATTGTCGATTCTTACGATAGCTGCAAGTTTGAAACTTGCCCGCAGGAGCCCAAGCATCCATGGTCGCTCAAAACAGCGCCATGGTCGGATGATCAACGGGAGAACTTGAAAGGTTACTTTGCCGCTGTGACCGCCATGGATATGAATGTCGGCCGGATCGTAGATAAGCTGGACAGCATGGACATTCGCAAGGATACCCTGCTTATTTATATGGGGGACAACGGCTTCAACTGCGGCCATCATGGCATATGGGGTAAAGGAAACGGTACGTTCCCGCAGAACATGTTCGATACTTCCGTCAAAGTACCGGCTATTTTTAGCCAGCCGGGCATCATTCCCCAAGGGCAAGTTTGCGATAATCTCGTAAGCGGGTACGATTTTATGCCTACCCTGCTTGCTTATGTGGGCTGTGATCAACCGAGTGCCGCCAGGCTTCCTGGATCAAGCTTCCACTCCCTCCTCTTGGGCGAATCGGCTCCTATGCGTGAGCAGGTTGTCATTTATGACGAGTACGGTCCTGTGCGGATGATTCGGACGACTGACTGGAAATATGTGCACCGCTACCCTTACGGTCCGCATGAGATGTACAATTTGGCCGAGGATCCCGATGAAAAGCATAATCTGATCGACCTCCCCGGAACGCAAGAGCAGAGCATTGCGATGAGAGGAGAATTGGAAGCCTGGTTTGCCCTCTACGTTGATCCATTGATAGACGGCGCCCGTGAAGGTGTAACCGGATTCGGGCAAATCGGGTTGGCCGGCGTTCATGGAAAAGGGAAAAAAGCTTATTTTGATTAAGGAACAGGGCAATTGATCCTTGTCGTTAAAATAAGCTAGAATACGACACCGCCATTCGAGCGACATTTTATCCAAAGTACGTTAACCTATGAAAAATGATTCATAGGAGGACAACCATGATGAGAGATTTGGAATTCATTATAATGGGTGTGTTCGTTGTAGGTATCATGTTGTGCATGTTTATAGATGTGCTCATAAAGGACAAAGCGATGAAATTCTCCTATCCTAATCAAAATGAATTAGAAAGTACGGCAAAACCGGTCAAAGTGATTGAAGTTTTTGAGGGGCTTGCGGATTTTGGCATCTTGAACGATCAGCTGCTTGATCAGAAAAAGGAATTCGTTTACCCGATGTATATCGATTGCAGCCGTAACACTCTTGAGGCGCAGCCACCTGCGTGCTGATTGCTTGCTGATTGAATTTTGGCAATGCCCTTGCGCTTCCTCAACCCTTCCTTCCGAATAGTGGTATAAATTCCCTCTAATTTCGGCGATTTTGAGAAAATTGTGCTTATACCTGGAATTTCTCCAGCTAATTCGGCAGATTTCGCCTAGCAGGCACATGTAAGAGGGAGTTTAACAGGAGTTTTTCCAGCTAAACCTTAAATATCTTGTAAATAAAAAGAAATAACGGGAGCAAATTCCGTTATTTCTTTCCACGCTACCCAGAACAGATGGAGACCCCATCTATTCCCGCACTTTAATCTTGTTTAACCCCATCCTTCTACTCTCTTCGCCTACCCAATCTACTCTATCTTTCTACTTTCTCATCGATTCCGATTCCGATACAGCAGAAAGATAAAAAACGGAGCGCCAATAGCTGCCGTAAACACACCTGCCGGAATATCCAGCGGAGGAAAAGCCGTTCTTGCCACAGTATCGGAGATCAGCACCAACAGGCTGCCGATCAGTGCTGACACAGGGATCAATCCCCCGTAGGAAGGAGCAACCAGCTTTTTCGCAATATGCGGTGAAATTAATCCTACAAAGCCAATCGCGCCCGCAATCGCCACAGCCGAACCCGCCAGTGCCACACTGATGAACAGCAAAAGGAAGCGATGTAGCTGAACCGTGGCTCCCAGCCCTGCAGCCAGATCATCCCCCATTTCCTGCAAGTTAATATGTCTGGCAAAATAGAGCGCCATCGGTATGAACACAAGGACCCAAGGCAGCAAAGTGTACACGTTGTCCCAAGAAGCGCCGTAGACACTCCCAGTCAGCCATGTATACGCTTTGGTCGCTGAATTCATAGGGCTAAGCACAATCATTAACATCGTTAATGAACTCGTCGCTGCCGAAATCCCAATCCCGATCAGGACAAGCCTCGTTGGCGTAACACCTTTGTGCCAGGCCAATAAATAAATGATAAGGGACACGATGGCGGCCCCTACAAAAGCAGCCATAGGCATCCAATGAATGCTCACAGTACCTGCAAAATATGTAATGAATGCAACAGCCGCAAGCGTCCCTCCTCCGGTAACGCCAATAATATCAGGTGAGGCAAGCGGATTACGGATCATCCCTTGAAGTATCGAGCCTGCAACACCTAGCGAAGCACCCACGAGGATGGCTACGATAATCCGTGGAAGCCTTAATGTTCCGATTACCAGTTCATGCTGCGGGGTGCTTTTTCCGAAGATCGTTTTCAACACATCCTGCGGCGAAATGAACGTACTGCCAAGGCCCGTGCTAATTACGAACATCACGATAGTTAGCAAGGTCAGACCCGAAATAACCAGCAGTGTTCGCCGATGGAAAAGAAAGGAGAATCTTCCTGTTTTGCTTCGATAAACGATTAATTGCCTCATGATGTCGCTCCTTTCGAGCGCAGCCCTTTTCTAGCCGTGTAGACAAAAAACGGCACGCCGATCAAAGCCGTCATAATACCGAGCGGCACCTCTCCTGGCATAATGACAAACCGAGCTACAAGATCGGCTAGAAGCAGGAGAACAGCCCCCAATATAGCGGAATAGGGAATCACCCAACGATAATCAATGCCTACGATAAACCTGACAATATGCGGAATGACGAGGCCAACGAAACCAATCGAACCAGCAACAGCCACAGAGCTTCCTGCTAATAGAATCACGATGATGGCTACAGTCACTTTAACTAATCCAAGCTTCTGTCCCAGCCCCTTGGCAACATCATCACCCGAAGCAAGAATGTTAACGGGATGTGCCATTACCAGAGCTGTTGCAGCGGCAACTAGCATGTAGGGCAGCACCGGAACTAACGTATCCAAGTTCTTGCCTGCCACTGATCCGGCTAACCAGAACATCACATTCTGCAAAGTTGCCTCGCGGACGACTAACATTCCTTGGGTAAAAGAGCTGAACAAAGCCGTCATAGCCGAACCGGCCAATACAATTTTGATCGGCGTCAGTCCCTCCCTGCCTAGAGACCCGAGGAAATATACGACGAAAGCAGCAATCGCTGCGCCTGCGAAAGCTACCCAAATCAATTGGTCAATTGAGGTAAGCGGGAGGAATGTAATTGCAATGACGACACATGAAACGGCGCCTGCATTAATGCCGAAAATACTCGGCGAAGCTAACGGATTCCGTGTCAGTGCCTGCATAAGCGCTCCTGCAACAGCTAAATTTCCTCCAACCAGTGTGGCGAATAGGGCTCGGGGAATTCGGGTCGTACGAATGATCACTTGTTCGTTTGAATTTACATCGTAATGTGTCAACGACTGTACAACAGATGTAAAGCTCGTATGCGATGAACCGAGTATAACGCTTAGTACAAACGATACTAGCAAAAGAACAATGCCAAACACCAAACCCAGTGCTTTATAGGGTGTCTGGTGCAGTAATGGTCTCACAGGGATCCTCCTTTTGTAACTAGCTATAAAATTAAGCGAAGGCCGTTGACATAGAAGGTCAACAGCCTCGGTATTGCAACTATTTAGTTACACCATAGAATTTATAAAGATCATCAATCATTAGAGCTGCTGCTAATGGGCCGGAACCATTATTCCACGTCGCTGCGTTAACTTCGAATACTTTGCTTGCTTTAACAGCTCTCAAATTCTTCCACAGCGGAGAGTCGCTCCACGTTTTTCTTAACTCCAAGCGACCATCTGTCCGATTCGCCGTTTGGTCAAAAATGATGTCTGCGTCCATTTGTGTAATATTCTCTTTGGATTGCAGCTGAATCCCCCACTCTTTGCCCCGTTGGTTAGCTGGGCGCGTGACGCCGAGTTCCTCCAGGACAGAAGCCGAGAATCCTGTGTAAACAATACGGGCATGATCCACACGGAAATCAACAATACCGGCTTCCAGCTTCAATTTATCACCCATTTTACCTTTGAAATCCGTTACTTTTTTATTCCAGTCAGCCAAGAACTTCGTTTCGGCATCCTTCGTATTCGTCGCTTCAGCCGTCAATTTTAACGAGTCTTTCCAGAAATACACGTCTTCCGTCATAACCGTTGGTGCAATGGCTTTTAATTGCTCATAAATTTTCTCATCACGGAATTTACTTCCGATAATAAGATCCGGCTGCAGTGCAACCAATTTCTCCAGGTTCGGCTGGTTCTCCGACCCCAGGTTCGTAACGCCGTCCATTTTGTCCTTAATATAATTGTACCAAGGCTGCTCGATCCACGCCTCAACCGCTCCAACCGGCTTCACGCCTAATGCCAAAGCAGCATCCGTCGCCCCTTGGAACAAAGTAACGACTTTCTTCGGCGTTCCTTTGATTTCCGTCGTTCCCATCGCATGCTTGATCACTCTTACGCTATTCGCGTCCGCAGTCGCCTGTGCAGCCGGTGCTTGCGTTTGTGCTGCTGCCGGAGCCGCTTCTTGCTTAGGCTGACATCCGGTGAAGATGGCTGCCATAGAAAGCATAGCAGCAAGTACTAGTGTTGCTTTTTTTTGCCCTACCATTTCGGTTAATCCCCCTACCTATCTACTTAATCAATGATATTGATTCTCATTATTATTATACGGGAGTACCAAATAATGAAAATGGACATACGCGACCACTTTTTTGGACATTTCTGACAACCATACAGCCAATGCCAACTCCCAACTAACTGCGTGTTACTAGCTCATGCTCAATGGTTAAACCCAAATGCTCTCTCAATGTAGAACCGCTATATTCCTTGCGATAGATGCCCCTGTTCTGAAGCTCGGGAATGACCTTATTCACAAAATCATCCAAGCCGCCCGGCAGCAAAGCAGGCATCAAATTAAACCCGTCGGCCGCCCCGTTGACGAGCCAACGCTCCATTTCATCTGCAATCTGCACGGCCGTTCCTGCAAAGGTAAAATGCCCCCTGCCCCCGGCTGTCCGAATAATCAGTTCCCGAATCGTCATATTTTCCCGGCGTGCCAGGTCGACGTATAGTTGAAAACGTGCTTTCTGCCCTTGTATCTCGTCAAGGGATGGAAGATCCTCCAGTGGAACGGGACCATCCAGCGGATACTGAAACAGATTGATCTTAAGCAAATCCGATAGGCTCCTAATCCCATATTCGGAAACTGCCAGCTCATTCAGCTCCCTCTCTTTCGCTTTCGCCTCCGCTTCTGTGTCTCCTACAAAAGGAATAAACCCAGGCAAAATCTTCAATTGATCCTCAGAGCGCCCAAACTGCTTCAATCTGCTTTTCACATCCGCATAAAAGGCAATCGCTTCCTCCATCGTGTTCTGAGCCGTAAAAATGACTTCCGCCAGCTCGGCAGCAAACTGCTTGCCATCTTCAGACGAACCCGCTTGCACCAAAACAGGATGCGTTTGCGGAGAGCGCGGGATGTTCAAGGCCCCTTTTACAGAGAAAAATTCACCAGCAAACTCAGCGCCTTTAATCTTGCTGACATCCGCATAGATGCCTGACTGCTTATCAATCACTAGCGAATTCTCTGACCAGCCCGCCCACAGCCGCTTCACAACTTCCACGAATTCTTTGCCCCTGTCGTAGCGGACTTTATGGTCCAAATGATGCTCCCTGCTAAAATTATGCGCCGTTGCATCCCCTGTCGACGTCACGATATTCCATCCCGTACGACCTCCGCTAATGTGATCGAGTGAAGCGAACTTTCTCGCGATATGATACGGTTCGTTGTAGGTTGTCGAGGCTGTTGCCGTCAGTCCAATATGCTCTGTCACAGCAGCAATCGCCGATAACAGCGTGAATGCTTCAAGCTGGGGAATGACCCGATATTTAATTAATGGGGTTAATCTGTATTTTTCCGCTAAAAAGATAGCGTCCATTTTGCCTCGCTCCGCAGTCTTGGCCAGCTGTTGGTAGTAGCCCAGACTTGTCGCCAACTCCGGCTCTGCGTCTGGATGCCGCCACGAAGCTTCATGATGACCTGTGCTCAAAATAAACAAATTCAAATGCAGTTGTTTCTTCGGTTCTTTCACTCCTATCACCCCGATTTATACAAATTTGTCTATGACGGCAGGACATAACCGTATTCTTTTCTTCTCTGCTCTTCTTTCTGCTGTTTCTCCAATGCCTTCACACCGATTTCTGTCGCCTCGCTCGGATTAATAACGAATACGCCGTCATCGTCTCCCACGATCAAATCGCCGGGCTGAACGCTTACGCCAAAAACGCTAACAGGCGTATTGACCTCGCCTTCAAGCTTCAGTGTCCGCGTGGTGAGCGCGCTAATTCCCTTCGAATAGACGGGAAAGCCTAGCCCTGTAATCGCGCGAACATCCGCAGCACAGCCAGAAACAACGACACCAGCAACCTTTTTAGCTATCGCCGCATAGGTTCTGAATTCTCCCCAGCAAGCACGCTGCTCATCGCCTGACATATCAATAACGAGCACATCTCCAGGCTGCACCAACTCCATAGCCTTGGTAATGGCGCTGGAGTCAATATGAGGAGTGCGTACCGTTACTGCGTTCCCGAGCAGCCGAATCGGCCTGAACAGTGGCTGAGCACCGTGCAAGAAACCGAAATCCGTCAAATGACCGATCGTGGAAGGGCTAATCTCTTTATATAACTCAAGAAGCTCTGGCGTAACGCCTTGTACCCTAGGCTGAATACGAAACATAAGTGATCTCTCCTATCCTTATCGTCCTTAACATCCTTAACATCCTTAACATCCTTAACATCCTTAACATCCTTAATTATCCGCGACTCGTTAGCTGCGCTTCTTTGCTCGCATCCTGCACCTGATGCGTCTGAGTCAAAACATGAAAGGGATTCGCCACTTCTCCTTGGCCATAAGGCATGCTGCCAGGCACGCGCAGCGCCTGCTTCTTCAGGAGCGGACGCACGATCTGCTTCCAAGGCCAAGCAGCCTTAACGAACAGCGCGTCATTCAGAACATCAGCCACCTCATCCGGCACATCCGCTTTCTGGATAGCTTCCTCTAGGCATGTTTGCAGCTCTTTCCACAAGGAAGCTTCGCTCAAGCCGTAGTATTGAGAAACACTTCTCAATATCGCATAGCTGTTCACTTGGATGCCGAGCATTTGGAAGAAAGTCAGCAGCTTCTGTGGCTGATCATGATACAACGAGTTCGGATAACCCGCACGCAGCGTATAGGCTGGATCCTCAAGGCCGTTTGCGTTTAACCAAGGCACATGCACACGCAGCGCATCATGATCACGAAGCAGCAGTCCTTCGATTTTGCCTTGCTTCCAAACCAGCACGCAGTTTTGACCGTGAACTTCCGGCATCATGCCGAGTCGGAACAGACGGAAGCAGATCTCGAAGTAGGACACCAGCACTTCACGAAACAGCTGCACGGCGGCTTCAGCACTTTGATCCGCTCCAATCAACTTCAGCCACTCATCGAAGATATGGCCGTTTTCCGCTGATTCATGAACAGATAGCGCCGACATAGGCAGCAAGCGAATATCAGCATCCTGCACGAGCTGGGCTGGATATTCCCGGATCATCGTTGATAAATGTCTTGGATAGTCGGCAAACAGATCCCGATCTTCCGGCAAATACGCCCACCATTTTGTTTCATCGCATAAAAACAGCTTTTGCTTCAGCACGGCATCCCGCTCCACGGCTTGTCTCATCAAAGACTCCGCTTGCTGACCATTCATCAGCTTAATCGCCGACAGATAACGAAGTCCGCCCAGTGAATAAATGCCTAACGGCAGTTTCACATGATAAGGACTCTCCACTTCCGGCATTAAGGAACGCACAGATGAAGTTGCGTAGAAGGTGCCCGTTTCTGTTTCCAAAGGAATACAGATCTTCTCTTCGAGCTCCCTTTTAATATGGTCCGGCAAAATCGCAGACATCTGCCACGGATGCACCGGGATAGCGGTATACGCGCCTTCGCCTAAACCACGTCTATCCAGCTCGACGCTGATCTGGTTGCGCTCTTCGTCCGTGAGCAGCAGATCTACAGGGAACAACTCCTTCCCTTCCTCCAGCCCGGAAACGACGTAATCCTGCTTCACAGCCATCCAGTTCAGCTTGATCGGACGACCGAATTCCGCCGTGTAGCTGCTGCACTCATCATAGACCCAGCCTTGTTTAACCTTGGACACGGGGTGAAAAGGCCGATCACGGTAAGCCGCTTTGCGCTCTGCCTCGAGTAGCGATGCTGCTTGCGGCAGCCCGAGAATATGTGCGCTCGGCTGCTCATTTTCAAGCGAAAAAGAGGTTTGCAGCAGCGTTTGCTCGATCATGTGCAGGAACTTTACCGCTCCATAAGGATCGACCGCCACCGGGTCATTGGCATACAAAGTCACAGCATACCCCATCAGTTCCAGCGGGCCAAGCTTGGACAGATCCTTTCCTTGGCTCACTTTGTACACCCCGTAGGAAGCTTCAAACCGATATGGCTGTGTGATCGCAGTGCTCACGGGAAACACGATCACGGCATCCTCCAGTTTCCACTGGTATACATGAGTAGCCTCCTCTACTGCATCGGCTCCGAACTGCTCCTGAACCATTTTCAAAAACTTATCTTCCGAGGCAACTGAAGCCCACTCCTCTTTGGACAACAGTTCTATAGAGGCATGACCATCTAGAAACTGTTCCGCCAGCAGAGCATTCACCAAATCTTCCATCACCCTATATTCGGCCCTATTGCTCGTAAGTTTGTTTGGCATTATAGCTGACCTCCTTGTGAGAAACGATATTGTGCTAAGGGGTTCGGAACATGCTTCGGATCAACTTCCATGTCCTTCCACAGCCTTCTTCGTGCTAATTGTTCGATCCGAATTGTATCGGAGAAGAGATCATACTTCCCGAAATTAACCTCATGCTCGGGATGCTCCTGTTGATACTGCTGAATCACATCAGCCACCATTTGCCAATACTCCGACTCCTCCAGCCCATAACGCTCGTTCAAAAATATCCCGATATCGCCCAAACACACAAAGAAAAAGGCACTATGCAGAAAATCTTTCACGGCATCCAAATCATCCGTTTGCATATAGGAATGCCGGTTGATTGCCCGGTGCGCAGCAGGTTCTAAGTGCAGATCTGGACAGTACTCCGGCTGTGGAAGCTCTGCCTTAGAGAAGCGCAGACCATCGTGGAAGTCCTTCAATGCGAGTCGAACAGGCAGGCCGTCTTTATGGATGAGCACGATATTCTGAGCATGCGACTCCATCGCCAATCCGTGCGCATACAGCATATGAATAAGCGGGGTTATGGCTGCACCAAGCAGCTGGCGCGTCCATGCTTGTAGGCCATATTGCTGCACCCATGGTTCGATGAATGGCTGCTGACCGTCTACATACGTAACTGAACTCAGCGGAATAGCAGCTTCGCCGTCTTTCAGGAAGCGGTGAACGCTTTGCCTCCACACCACACCCAAATTTCCGTAAGCCTGCGGCTGCAAATCGGCTGGAAGCTTCTCATATTCATAGGTGATCCCTGCAAATTCAGCCAGAAAAACAAGATCAAGCTTCTTAGCCGTCTCATCTTTTTCCGTCAGTGACAACAACCAGCGTGAAACAAGCGGCGCATTCAAGATGGTATGCTTCGCGAGCATCCGTCTGGTCGAAGTATTCGTAATATTCAGCGCCATTTTCAAATAAGCTTTCTCTTTGTTTAACTGATTAGCCCAGCTGCGAATGGACTGCTGCGCACGGTACACATCTTCTCCAGACCCAAGCTTCACAATCGTTGAATCTGCTAGTTGCTGCTGAAATGCGGAGGTAATCATGTGTTCCCACTGCCATGGATGAACAGGCATGAACAGGTAACCAGCCGCAGGCAACCCTTTGTCGAGCAAAATCGTCCCGAAATGGCTATAAGTTTCAATGCCCAGCTCATGCTGGATCATGTCCCGATAATCTTCCCCATCCAGAAGGGAAAGCTGACTATGTGTCTTGGCAACAGCCAGCCATACAGGCTGAAGATCTTGATGAAATTCAGGGCCGTAACGGGCATTCTCCTCTAGGCTAAAGCCGATTCGAGATTTATAGCACGGGTGATACGGGTGTCCGTCCAGCAAGCTTTCCAACTCATCATAGCTGCGCTGATCCCCTGATTGTGGCACAGATTGCGGCGCAGATGCCCGGTAAGCCTGAGCCTGCACATCTTTCACGAACGTGCTTTGCAGCTCTTCCAGCAGCATGCCCAGCCGTTCTTTATCTGGCTGAATCTGGCCAAGCACTTCCAGGACGAATGGAGACAACTGTGCAGCGGCCCAATCTTCATTCCCCTTCTTGCGTTTAATCGTATCTCTGGCTAATCGGATGCGGTCAAAGGTCATTTTTCTTTTTGCTAGAAAACGGTAGGTAACCGTCTCCCCATCAGCCGCTTTCCCTTGCAAAGTAAGCTCTCCTTCAAATCCGGAAGCAGGCACTCCGCTCAAGGGGATGGCAATTTGCTCATAAAGTACGGCTTCGATTAACTGTCCAAGCACCCGTTCCTCTACTTTTTTATCCAAATCAGCTTGGTTTGCTGGTACCCATTGTGTCGTATTCATTCGCTACACCTCATTTGATTATTTCCTGGCCGCCTGCTAGGGCAGCCGATTCCTTACGCGACGTGATGTGAGGGAACACTTTCATTTTCATCCAAATGTTACTTAGGATAAGCAATCCGGCTGCACACAGAAAAATCATCGGCAAGCCAAAATTCGACGCTATGACGCCCATACCGAGTGAACCTGCCAAGCCGCCAAGCAGCACAGCACAATTGACATAACTATAGGTCCGGCTCTCCATGCCGATTGGCGCGTACTGCCGAATCAGCACATTCATCGATGGCATCATGCCGCCAATACAAGCTCCCGTGCAAAATCTTAATACAATTAACTGCCATAATTGGTGAACAAACGCCTGCGGAATTGAAAATACAATCGCGCCAAGCACCGCATAGATAAAAACCCGATGCGAACCGAATTTATCACCCAGCTTCCCCAGGTACGGAGCAGTAATCATATTGGCTATCCCCATGGATGCTGAGGTAATCCCTGCCAAGACGACCAGATTATCCGATCCAGTCGCCAAGTGCTGTACGTACAGCGGAATAAGCGGCAGAGTGCCGATCATCGCCGCCCTTAGGATTGCCGAGGAGACGAATAGCGAAGCAATTGGCTTACGAGCCACAATCATTTTGAAATCCTGAATCAGATCCGTTTTCTTCTCGGTTTTTACTTTCTTCTCAAATGTTTCCTTAACCCCGAAAATAACGATCAATGCGGCCACAAAAATGCTGATGCCAGTGTAAAAGAACACCTCTCTCAGACCGAAATGGTCGGCCATCAAACCGCCCAGCAGCGGCCCGCAGATCGTTCCGGCTACCGCCCCGGAGTGTAAAATACCCAGCGCATATCCACCGCGTTCCTTGGGTGTATTCGTTGCGGTAAGAGCGATGGCAGCCGGGCCAAACCCGGAGAGAACACCATTGACGAGACGCAGCAACAATAAGTGCACAGGGCTGGTTGCAACACCCATCAGCGTAATCGTAATCGCCATCCCGATGCCGGATCGGACGAGCATAACTTTGCGTCCATAGCGGTCAGCCAGCTTCCCCCAGAGGGGGGAGAATAGAAAGGCAGTCAACAGGTTCGCTCCATAGATCATGCCGGACCAGAAAAGCACTTTTTTCGGATCCGTAAGTCCAAGATCTTGCAAGTACAGCGGTAAAAAGGGGGTAATGCTGCTCGTTGAGGCCATGGCCATAAATTGACCGACGTATAGAATGTAGAGGTTGCGTTTCCACTTCTCCACAGCTACACCTTCATCGGATTAGGGATGTCGACAAACAGCGGTCTTTCTCCCCTAGATAAAAAGCAGCTTGTGAAGTTGGCTTTGGCAGGTAAGCTTGCGCTATGCAGCAAATCGTCAATGTAAGGAAGCATTCTTTCATCTGCTTCTGAACGCTCTTGCTGGAGCACCTGCTGGACGATACGCCAATAAGGCTCCTCGGCTTCACGGCTATATGCTGCAATCGTATGGACCAGTGAACCAAGATGGTTCACGAAGAAATAGTATTTAGTCCTCATCCAAGCTTCAGACTCTTCATACAGCACAGGACTGCTCTCGGCCAGCAATGACTGGGTCCAGCCCGCTTCAGCTGCCTTGCGGCGGTCGATGCTTACTCCTTCAAGATCACGCACATAGAAGCAATCGGGCATGCCATCTTTCAAGGACACCAGCGAATTCTGCAGATGTGCTTCGAAGGAAATTCCCTGTTCAGCTAACATGCGCAGCAGCGAGACCATCGAAATTCGCAGGTATGCGGCCATCCATTCACGCAAGTCAGGCAGTGTCCCCTGCCTGCTATGCTTAATTGCCTGAATCAGTTTAGGCTCCGTTTGACCTGGTAAGCATTCTAACATCGATGCCAGTACGTACGTGAATGGGTTAGGAAGCTCCATCGGGCGATAAATGACCGTGAAACATGCTGACCATTCCTCTGGCATTTCTGCCAACCTAACGCTGCTGTATCCCGTCTCGGAAAGAATCTGGAAATGATCGTTCTGGCATTCATCCTTAAGATGATGCAGCACCCGTGCCGCATCCATCGTCCGCTCTGCTTGCTCCTGCGTGTTCTCCCGCAGCAGATTCGTGATGCGAACATGGAGAGGCAGCTTGAAGCCGTAACCTCCTGTCGGTTCCCACACTGTTCTTACCGAAGAAGTCGGATATACGACAGGACCGCATGAACCAAGGCTGATAATATCCGCTTTCTTCATCCTTTCCTGAATTTGCGGCTGACGCATGACATAAACGGCTTGCCAAGGATGCATAGGCAGCACTTTGTAGCTTCCTGCTGCATCGCCTAACTGCTGACGCGCATGCAATAAGGCAAAGGGCGGAAGCGCCATGCTTTCTTCTCCATCCAGCCACTCTTCATGCACCAACTCTTTGCGGACTGCAAAGTAATGCAGTTGAAAGGAGGCGCCCATCTCAGGGCTGTAAGCGGCAAGCTCACTAAAGTCAAAACCTTCGGTGCTTTTCGGATAAGGATGAAACGGATGACCGATATAGAGCGACTGCTCCGAGCGGACGCATTCCGGTTTCCAGGCCATATCCACTTGCATTTGATTCAGGAAATGCTCCATGTAGTGGCTCATCTTGCGGAAGCTATTCTCAATTCGGGATCTCACTCGCTGTTCATCCGCATGACCATTCTGGGCCTCTTTTCGGTTTCCCAGCTCTGTAAGCAGCAGCGTAAGCAACCGTCCCATATCGAGCTCACGAAATACCCCGCCAGCTATCGCTTCATAGAAGAACGATCCATACGCATGCTGACCTATGGCCGAATAATACGTGATGGCCCCCGTAATCGTTTTGTCGATCATCGGAAGATGAAGCAGGAATGGATCGCCTTGCTTAGGAAAGGTATCGATGAAATAGCGTAATCCGGGGATTGCTGCCCGTGGATCCCTCTCACCGGTTTCTCTTAAATAGCTGTTTAGTAACGCGCGTATGGTCGCCATTTCCGCAAGCTCCGTGCTTCTCGCGACTGCGTCCGTTTGCTGTTGTAACATCCGTGGTCGATCTCTCCTCTCTCTACCGCTCCAGTCACGCATCCAGAGCTGCGCATGCCGCATGAACAGCTTCACTGAACAGGCGCGCAATGTCATCCAGCTGCTGCTGCGTGACGATCAGTGGTGGCAAGAACCTCATCACGGAAGAATGTCGGCCGCCAACTTCCAGAATTAAGCCTCTGTGGAAGCATTCCTGTTGTATCCGTCTAGCCAGCTCTGGATACTGGGGATAATGGCCGAGTCGATCCAATTTCCCTTTCGCGTTGACGATTTCTACGCCGACCATTAGGCCTCTTCCACGTACATCTCCAATGCAGTTCACATCAAGTTTCAGCTCATTCAAGTGAGTGCGTAAATATTGACCCAGCTTCTCTACTTTGCCAGGAACATCGTGTTCCTTGATGAATTTCAGAGTAGCTAGACCAGCTGCCATCGCCATCTGATTGCCCCGGAACGTGCCGATATGCGCACCTGGCTTCCATACATCCAATTTGCTATTGTAAATGACCACCGATAGCGGCAAGCTTCCGCCAATCGCTTTGGATAATACCAAGACATCCGGAATGATGCCGGCATGCTCGAAAGCAAACAGCTTGCCAGTCCGCCCAAGTCCCGTCTGCACCTCATCAATAATGAGTGGAATGTTCCGCTCCTGCGTGATTCTCCGCATTTCACGAAGCCATTCCACTGGTGCAGGGATAGAGCCTCCTTCGCCTTGTACAACTTCGAAAATCATCCCGGCAGGGGAAACAATACCGCTTTCGGGATCGTCGAGTAAATTCTCGATATAACGGGAGGAAAGCTCGTGTGTCTGTTCGCCACCAACGCCGAACGGGCAGCGGTAAGCATAGGGGTATGGCATGAAGTGTACGTCCGGAATAAGGCCGTTCACCTTCTCCTTTTGCCCCAGCGTTCCGCTAAGGCTCATAGCTGCATGCGTTGACCCGTGGTATCCGCCTTGGAAAGACAGGATACTGCGGTTGCCCGTAGCCGTTTTGACAAGCTTAATCGCTGCTTCGATGGCATCTCCGCCAGTCGGTCCGCAAAACTGAATGCGTGCATGCTTGGCGAATTCCTCTGGCAAGCTGGCAAACAGTTCATCCACGAACTGCTCCTTCAGCGGTGTTGTCAGATCCAATGTGTGCAGCGGTCGCTTGCTGTCAAGCATCTCCTTGATCGCGTCCACGACCACAGGATGATTGTGACCGAGCGCAAGCGTCCCGGCTCCTGCAAGGCAATCATAATACACCTTGCCGTCCATATCTTTTACGTAAATTCCCTCCGCTTCTTGTATCGCAATCGGAAGCCTTCTAGGATACGATCTCGCATTGGATTCCCGCTGCGATTGGCTTTCGAGATAGCGCGTATTTTGGGACTGTTCCGTGACTGTAAGATTAACCATCATTGCTTCACTCCTTCAGATCTTGTTTGTTTATTGTTCATTAATTGATATTGATAATCATTATCAATTAATAGTAACAGCATACCAAACAAATCCGAATGCAGTCTATTCTCCAATCAGATAATATCGCTACTCCGATTGAAGCATGGCCTTCTCCTCGCCGCCCCCATATTGAAGTATTTTCTTCACCGTATAAATAAAATCTGCGCCCGAAACATCGATATTGAGCGCTTTTTTCATATTCTGAATATGTTTTTTAACGGTATTAACGCTCACATAAAGCTCTTCCGCAATTCGTTTAATTGAATAATGGTTGCATAACATTTCGGCGATCTGCCGCTGCCTCTCACTCAAACTATCCATTTTTCCACCTTGCACTTCATCTACATAAACATCACCGCTTACCACCGTATGTGAAGAAAGCCGATCTTCCCGATCGGCTCCCCCGTACTCAATCGTGACCTTGACAGATTCATTCATCTCCAGCCGCATCACCTGATCAACGACAATTTGATGCAGATCGACCAGCTTAGCTCGCGCCAATTCATCCTCAGCACTGGAATCGATCGTCAATCGTACTTTGGTTAAGGTCATATTTTCTCTCTCCATCCGTATATAGTAGGTGACTCTCACACATTATCTCTATACCGTCAGCAAATTTTCTTGCAGGAAAGCTTCTGCTATTTCATCTAAAATAAGATCGATGGCAATGGGGCCGTAATATCCGATCCACATTGTTGTATTTACGGAGTACACTTGATTGGCTTGGACGGCTCTTAACCCTTGCCAAATCTCGGATTTCTGATATTCACCGATCAGCTCTGTATTCGAGTCGTCCGTTAGCACTAGCAACCGATCTACTTGTTGAAGATCCTCCAGTGAAACCCACTTGCTAGAAATCTCGCTATCATTAGCGAAATCTGGCGCTTGAATCCCTAGTTCGCTGTACAAAATATCTGCTGTGCGATGTGCTGTGGTGTGAAGCCGAATCTGATGGTCGCGCGGCCTGATCAGGGCAACCGTTTCGCGGCCTAACTTGCTTGCTAGCGCGGTCTGCAGAGTGGCAATCTTATGCTCGTAAGCTGCCAATACGTCAGGTACCTCTTGCTCTTTGTCCAAAATCTGCCCAAACGTATGAAGCGTGCAGCGCCAATCCGCATTCCGATCCAGCAGCAGCGTCGGCGCAATCTGAGCAAGCTCGTCATACCTATCCGCTTGGAACTCCGTGCAGATAATAAGATCCGGCTCTGCCTGCTGAATCGCCTCGAGATCAGGCCTTTCCTTCGTCCCCATTAATTTGATGCCGCTCAGCTGATGCGAGACATAGGCAGGGAATTCCGAAACATCCGATGTAGCAATAACGCTGCCAACAGGCTGTCTACCGAGTGCCAACAACTGGTCGGTATATTGCGCATCGAGTACAACAATTCTCTCCGGTATAGTGTCGAGAGGCAGCTCGCCTTTAAGATGTGTGATCGTACGAGTTGTGTGTACAGCTCTAACAGCATTGGATTCTGCCGTCTTCCCGACTACTGCCGAAGACTGCACCAAAGTTCTTTTCGTATAAGCTGCACTCCCGTTTGCCTGAGCGCTAATAGGGGCCGGCCCTGAGCACACACTGAGGAGCAACGCAAGTGTAAGCATAAAACCAATAGCAATAGAAGACTTTGGAACCGAGTAGGGATACACCGCTGACATCCCTCCGCCGACTTCCTGATAATGATATTCATCCTCACTTAACCCACTATACTTTTGCAATTTACTGGGAACAATGGGCAATTGCGACAAAACCCATGGATTATGGCGACGAAAATCTGCCCGAGCAGACTTCTCTCTGAATCGCCCTGGAGAAACCCCAACATGCTTTTTAAATATCCGGCTGAAATAATAACTATCCGTATATCCGACGTCCTCTGCGATTTCGGCGATAGGCACGTCCGTATGCTGCAGAAGCGATTTCGCTTTTCCCAATCGCACCTGCATTAAGTATTCCATAGGTCCCATACTTACCTTCGCTTTGAATAGCCGCTGCAGCTGACGCCCGTTGCAGTCCAGTAGTTCCGCCAATCCTTGCAGCGTCATTTGCTCCGCATAATGTTCCTGCATATATCGGATCGCTTGCAAGGCAGGTTCCGGAACTGTCATTTCTCTGCCCTGCTCCTGCAGCTGATGCAGCATCTCGTAGACAAACTGATGAAATAAAGCTTTCACATGGAACTTTTCCAATGGGCCTAGCTGCGTCCACTGTTGATGCATCTCTTCCATCTGTAGAAACAAGGAAAGCGAATGCTGTGGCATGAATCCAAATTGCAGCTTGAACGGATTGCTTTTCTCCTGCAGTCGCAGCAGTTCCTTCCTGGCAGGAAGCGCCAGAACAGCTTTATAAAATACCATAAAATACTCAAAAGTCTCCAAGACATTGACAATATCAAGAAAAGTGCCTTTACCTGCATGACAAACATGACATTTATCCGCCGAATACATACTATTATCGAGCAGCAACTGAGCTTTCCCACGTGTTGCATACAGAAATACACTCGCAGGAAGCTGGTAGGCATGTATACTTTCACCTGGCTGCATAATCGTACGGCGCACGTCTAGCACTTTCAGTGCCGCATGGTTCCAAAGTAAAATATGCTCCTGAAAAGACAATTCCCGTTCACCACCTGGTATTTGTTGGATGATTACCAATTCACTAACTTTATTATATTGATAGTGATAATCAATATCAATTGTTTTATCTAAAAAACCCTTAATATCCATTCCTCTCCAATCCAAAAAGAAAAAGGCTGCTCCCAAAGTCATCGAATGACCGAGGGAGTGCCTCTTCAATTAACGGGAATTACTGAAAACTCCCTCTATTTCGTGCAGGAACGCCGAGTGACTATTATCCGATCAATGGAGCCGCTTGCCCTAATGTGCCCTCTACCTCGTTTCCTTCTTTACGCCAATACTCAATCCCACCTAGCATTTCTTTCACTTTAAACCCAAGCCCAGATAGACGGGCCGCGCCCTTCGTGCCTCCATTGCATGCCGGTCCCCAGCAGTAGACAACAATCACTTGGTCTTTGGACAAAGCCGCCGTCGTCTCATCATTGATCTGGTTTGAGGGCACATTGATCGCCCCAGGGATATGACACTCTGTATACGCCTTACTGCTTCTCACGTCGATCAGCAAGAAGTCATTGACCCCATGCTGCATGTCATAGCGTACATCCGCTACATCCGTTTCCATCGATAATTTGTTCATAAAATGGCGATATACAGCCACCGGTGAGGCAGCAGGTGTTTCCAATACTAGCGATACTACCGTTTGATTGTTCATAGGGATTACCTCCATTTGAAGTGTTATTTTCAATCGCTGAATGACTTGAATTGACTATAACACGATCCCAAACCATGGAGTTATCGATAGTATTTGATACCTAACTTCAATCATTCTGATAATTAAAGGCGCCAAGAACGTCCAAAAAGCCAGTAAACGCTTTGGACTGCCATTTCTTCTTTGAGTAAATAAGCTGCGTGTAGAATTTAAAATCTGGATGAACAAGCGGGACTGCGGTGAGCCTGCCATTCTTAATATCCTCGGCAACAACGATGCGCGGTAATAAGGCTATGCCAAGTCCGTACATGACGCACTGCTTGATTGCTTCTAAGTTCCCAAATTCATAAGACAAGGAATAGGGAATTTGATTGCTTTTGAGCGTCCTAAGCAGCGTAGCCCTGTATGTACAACCATCTTCCGTTAGAATTAACGATTCTTTTTCCAAATCTCCGATCTGCACTTCGTTTACACGGGCAAATTTGTGCGCAGGACTAGCGATGATAACGAGCTCCTCCTCCCTTAACATGCAGCAATGAAGCTCAGGATCCTGAAATGGTGGATCCAGAATGATGCCCACATCAAGCGCACCCTCTTTCACAGCATCAATAATGAAGGGCTCGTTGCCCGGTTGAATCATCACATTAATTTCCGGGAAATGATGGCGATACGTCTGAAGATGCGGCGGAAGAAAAAAAGCAGCTAGCGTTTCTATCGTACCTATGGAAATTATCCCTCTGGACTGCTGGGAAACAACCTCCTTTGACTCCTCATGGAGCCTGTAGATCTCGTTGGCATATTGCAGGAGCGCCTCGCCAGCAAGTGTGAGCTTCATACTTCTTCCGAATCGTTCTACAAGAACGGCTCCGTAAGATTCCTCCAGCTTTTGAATTTGAGTCGTAATACTCGACTGCGCATATCCGAGCACTTCCGCAGCGCGTGTGTAACTTCCCCATTTGGCTACTTCACGAAAGGTTTTTAGATACGTTAATTCCACTATGAATCACCTTCTTTATGTACACATATTAGCTACATCGTACCACACATGGCACGCGAGGATAACGTCTTCTTCGTCCTTTTTGGACTACTAAAAAAGCCACCGAACCTCGGCAGCCTTCCTCTCTTAGCTTCTATTATAGGTCTTTGGCCAAATGGGGTTTACTATAATGACTAACGCCACCGGAACCGACCAGCACTCTACCGCCTTTATTGAAAGTGATTAATTTGCTTTGCCCGTTATTCAGCAGAACCGTCACTTTAGCCCGATTGGCCGTCGCAATATAGATGATATATCCGCCTCTGCCTATCACCGTTCGCCAGTTGTTATCGAACTCCGATCTTGCGACCCGGTTCGAATAGACCTGATTCTCCAATTTAGCTGCCTGCGTTTTTCTCATGGAACCTCACCCGCTTCCTATTTGAAATGCGATTCCCTATATCGTATGCAAGAGTTCTAGTTTGGCATGGACAGGTTTAGCTGCGGGCGATAGAGATCATTCTTTTTTAACCCTCGCATCGCCTCTTCGTTGTCGTTAGCTTGTCCAGATCATGGAAGATTACTACAAGTGGCCAATCAAATCAGGAATGCTGTCCCAATGCTCAGTAACCCACTCCATTTCCTGCAAAAACCGCGCCGGGACACCAGTCTCCTCATAAATCTCCGTACGAAGCCACCAAATGGATTCAATTAAATACAGCATTTGAACAGCCCGAAGAAGTATCCCCCTTGGCGCGGCAGCATGCTCCCGATACCCATTTAGAAAAGCCTGAGCCGTATCCACACGAATCCCATCCATCTCCCATGCACCAGACAACACAGCTCGAGCGATATCGATTTCTGGATAAGCCACATCCATGCGGTCAAAATCGACAATTCCCGCTACCCCATCTGCACGAAGCAGCAGGTTATCCGCCCACAGATCCCAGTGCAGCCAGCCAATCGTACTCTCTGAAAATATATCAAAATCCAGCGCTTGGACGTTCTTGATCGCCTTTTCCAACAGCACAATAAGCGGCAGGTTATGGCTCTGGATCGCTTGCTCGAGGTTAGCTTGAAGCTCCTTAAGACAACCTGCCTGATCCGGTTCCCATGCTTGGTTGGCTAGCGGAACATCATGAAGCATTTGATGCATGTGGCCTGTTGTTTTGCCTAAGTCATACATATGGGAAGGACTCATGCCCCCGGGAACGGGAACATTTCCCTCCACCCAGTCCATGATCGCATAGTGGTGGCCCGTCGGAGTCTCCTGCACGAACACTCCTTCCAATGAGGCGTACACCTCTGGGCAGGATAAGCCTGACTCATGCAGCCGCTGCTGCAAATACAAGGTCTTCTCTATCTTCTTTCTTTTCGCTGGCACATGCAGCTTATACCGATCCGGATGATAGAACTTAACAAATACAAGACCTTTGTCTGTCATAAGTCGCCATTTTACATTCAGCCAACCTTTGTTAAGCCGCTGAGCATCCCTAACTCTTCTGCCAAAACTCTTCTGAATATCTGTAACGATTTCCTCCAGCACCTGGCTGATCTCGACCATTGCTTTGCTCCTTGTCCTATCACCGACATGTGGAAATAACATATACTTGGCCGTTTATCGAGCAAATCCTTCAACGCTGAGGGAACTATAGGCCGCTAATTCAGCAAAACTGGCATATTCCCCCATGAATCGGAACTACAGGGTCTTATTCGCCGCCGAGACTGCCCATTTAGCCCACATAAGGCATAATAGCGGATCCTAGTTCCCCTTCCTAGCCAACTACTTGGTTTCGGCCGAAATAGCGGACTCTAGTTCCCTCCCTCCTAAAACATCCGCAAACCCTATTTCGTGTGCAAAATATTGCGTGCAAAAAAAAGCCCCGAAAGGTCTTGTCTTTGCAGACTTTACAGACCTTCCAGAGCCATCCCCTACGCCTCTTCTTCCGTCTTGGCGAACTGCGTGCTGTACAGCCGCGCATACAGCCCGTCAAGAGCCAGCAGCTCGCGGTGCGTGCCCCGCTCCACGACGCTGCCCGCTTCGATCACCAGAATGTGATCGGCGGCCAGCACCGTGGAGAGCCGGTGCGCGATCACGAGCGTCGTGCGCCCTTGCATCAGCTCCTCGAGCGCCGCCTGCACATAGGACTCGGATTCCGAGTCCAAATGCGACGTCGCCTCATCGAGGATGAGGATGCGCGGGCGCTTCAGGATCGCGCGAGCAATCGCGATCCGCTGGCGCTCGCCGCCGGAGAGCCGGTGCCCGCGCTCTCCAACCATCGTGTCGTACCCTTCGGGGAGCGACACGATGAAGTCGTGGATGTAGGCCTGGCGGCACGCGGCCTCCATCTCCTCACGCGTAGCGTCCTCTCGCGCGAAGCGCAGGTTGTCCCCAATCGTCGCGTGGAACAGAAACGATTCCTGCGTCACGTACGCGATTTGCGCGCGAAGCGAAGCAAGCCGAGCTTCGCGGACGTTCATGCCGTCGACCTCGACGCTTCCCGACGTCGGGTCATACAGCCGCGCGATCATGCCGATCAGCGTCGATTTGCCGGCGCCGCTCGGCCCGACGAGCGCAATCATTTCGCCCGGCTGCGCCTCGAACGTAACGTCCCGCAGCGCGTACTGCCCTGGCTTATAAGCGAAGGAAACTTGCTTATAAGCCACTCGCCCCGCAACTTGGCTCAGCGGCCGCGCATCAGGAGCATCCATGACATCGGGCACCATGTCCTGGTATTCAAAAATCCGCTGGAATACGCCCAGCGCCGTCCCTACTTCTACCTGTAGGTTCAGCAGTGTACCTACAGGCATATACAATCGGCCGAGATAGGCCGAGAAGGCAACAATCGCCCCGAGTGACATGGTGCCGGAAATAACCGAAAACCCGCCATACAAGTAAATAATGGCTGTACCCAGCGGCCCGAGCGTACTCGTCGCCATCCCGAACCATCGGCCGACCAGATTAAGCCGCAGCTCCAGATCCATCACTTTCTGGTTCATTGCCTTAAAGTCGGCCTCCTGCTGCCGCTCCCTACCGAAAATACGGGTCAACAAAGCGCCGGAGATGCCGAAGTTTTCACTTAGCTGTGAGGTAATATCAGACCTCACCTTTTGTGTTTGGATGCGGAGTGCTTTGCGCAGCTTCGAAACCTTTTTAACCGGCATCATAAAAAGAGGAAGAATCAGCACAGCGATAATCGCCAACTTCCAATCCAGGGCAAACAAAATACCAATCGTTGTTGCAACAATGACAAGCTGCGTAATTGATGACACCACAAGTGAGGTAACGACGCCTTGAACGGCCTGCACATCCCCTGTGATCCGCTGCACGATTTCGCCCGATCTGGCATCCGTATAGAAAGCCATCGACTGGCGCTGCAGATTTTGAAACAAAGTCAGCCCCAAATCCCGGATTACCCCTTGCGTTACTTTTGTGTTGAGATGATTCTGCCATACGCCCAGCACACCGCTCACGATTGGAAGCAGCAGCATGAGCATCGCCATCTCGGCTAGCAGCTTCATGCTTCCTTGCGGAATCGCCTTATCAATGATCTCCTTCATGACCAAAGGGGGGATCAACCCGACTATAGCTGCCAGCAGTGCCAGCCCTATAATGCCTGACAACTGCCCCCAGTAGCCTCGGAACAAGGTCAGAATTCTTTTAACCGATACATCCTTCAACTTCGCCTTAGGCCTATCCCTATCAGATAGCCGTCCTCCACCGCCTGGTCCCAATTTCATCACTCCATTCTGTTACTAGCTCTGTCTATCCGAGGGTACGAGGGGAAATGCATGCCGAATCGCTCTCGCCACTTCATCCGCCATATTCATAACCCTGTAAAGCGACGTCGTTTGCAAAATATTATACTGCCTTGGGCCATCCACGTTAACAATGGCGGCAATTGTGTAATCGCCAACATGGGGCAAATCTTTCCCAACCGACTTGCCTGGCGCAAGCGGCTGATTCGATACTTGGTACATGCCTACCGACAACTTCTGGCCCAAACAAGCGTCTATCGCAATTACGACACTGCCCTGCGGAATTTCCTGCAGTCGCGCCGCAATGTTACTGGCATCACAGGGTGCTTCCAACGTGCCTATGACATGAGGATATCCAAACTCGGCAAGCTTGCTACCTACTAAAGGTCCCAAGGCATCTCCACTTGATCGATCTGTCCCAATACATACAAAAAAGAGCTCGCTCGGCTCAATCTCCGATGATTCTCCAATGGTTTCAAGAAAGAGAGCCAACTGCTCACCATTCATTTTTTTCCAAAACTGCTCTCGTGTGTCGGGCGTTTCCCCCATCTATCATTTCCTCCTCTTACAAGCTTCCAGCAAAATTTCCCCCTACCAAGGATGAATGATATAATGCGATCAACTTCTATTCTTCCATAAGGAGGTATCCTGTGTCCACTCTCGGCATCATCGCTCTTCTAACCCTCCTGTATTGGTTATTCGTCACTATGGATGTATTAAAAGGTTTGCCTCACCTGCGAACGCTGCCTAAGTCTAAGTCCAGTCAATTCCCAGACAAGCCCCCGCTTGTATCTGTCATCATTGCAGCCAAAGAAGAGGAAACGACAATCCGCGAAACCGTCAGGCATCTGCTTTCCCAGAATTACCCGCGCCTCGAAATCATTGCTGTCAATGATCGATCGAAGGATGCCACCGGTGTCCGGCTGGAGGAGCTGCGCAAATGGTCCGAAGGCAAGAAAGACATCTCCACCAAACTGCAAATCATTCACATCACTCACTTGCCCGAAGGCTGGCTTGGCAAAAACCATGCGCTATACCAAGGATATCTACAGGCAAGAGGACAGTATCTGCTGTTTACAGATGCGGACATTCTGTTTACTCCTGGCACGATAGCTGACGCAGTCAGTTATATGAAGGAACAGGATGTGCAGCACCTCACGCTGACGCCAAATATGATCGCGCGAGGCGCGTTACTCAAGGGATTCGTCCATTTCTTTCTGTTCTCATTTTCGTTATTCGTTCGCCCCTGGCGTGCGAATATTGACAACTCCAAAGCCCCTGGCATTGGTATCGGCGCGTTCAATATGGTAAGCCGCAGCGCCTATGAAGCGATCGGCATGCATAAGGCGATCGCGTTAAGACCTGATGATGATCTACAGTTAGGTATCTTCCTCAAAAGAGCAGGTTTCCGCCAAAGAATATTGTCTGCCATGCACCTGCTTGAAGTAGAATGGTACCCTTCGCTCAAAGAAGCGGTTATTGGACTGGAAAAAAACCTTTTTTCTGGCTTTCGCTACAGCTACATCGTTGCTTTGCTCGCTTGTTTGGGACAGATCGGCTTTTTTATTGGCCCATGGCTTGGCCTTCTCTTCCTCTGGGATTGGCGTGGAGCCGTCTATGCGGCTGCTGTTATTCTGCAAATCTGGCTCTATCGCAAGCTCATGTCCCGAATAATGAGCCTCAGAGGTGATTCCGCTTATCTGCTTCCTGTCAGCGCTTCGCTGCTTGTTTACACGATTGTTCGCTCCGTTTGGCTGACTTGGAAACAAGGCGGCATTTACTGGAGAGGCACCTTTTATTCGCTGCGTGAACTAAAAAGAAGTAGAAGATAGTTTAGCACAGACGCCAAATAAGCGTTACTCGACAGAGCAAAGCTTACCCTCACGGTTTGTGGCATGATCCTACAGCTAGTGAACACGATTCATTCGTACAACCCGATAGTACAAATGGCTGCTCGGCTCTTGTTCCACGTCCAAATACCCCTCAGCATGCACGTAATCTCCCGTTATAAACGTGGAGGCATCTACTGAACTAGAGTGTGTCAGGAACAGGAGTGCAGCTTTATCGTTGCCTACGACGAATCCCGTTTGTTCTTTAATTTGAAATTTATCTAAAATAGTGCCATGATGTGACCTTGCGATATGGTGAAACTTCCAAGCATGATCTTCTTTAATTAGAAAATACAAGACGCGATTCTTATGATTGTTGTTGAATTCCCGCGTAACACCAATCATACAAATTTTCTCACCTAGGCTTAAATATTCATCAATTACATAAGATTTCAGCCGCAACCTCAGCACATTTTTGTGTTGGATATAGGCTTCCATTTCTTCTATTGTTCTCTGGTCTCTAGGATCTTGCTTCGTTGCGTAAAATACTTCTTTGATAAACGTATCCGTTTGCAGGCTCCTAGCCCCTTTGAAATGATTGTATGTACGAAAAAACTGCTGAATAACTTCCCGGATCTCTTCTGGCATGGCAGGACCCTTATCCACGGTATACATGCTATCTGCTATACTCGAATGTCTCTTTTTATGAAACCAACTCTTCCAGACACTTAAATGCATGCGCTCGTGTTCACCTGCTCTTTCTTTCTTCCAAACATTTCTTCATTATAGGCTAAAAACCATAAAATTTCGATAAAAATCGCAAGATTCTGCGAACGAAAAAAAACACCCGCTCTCTATGTCTTTCATTCGAAAGAACATAGAAACAAGTGTTCGATAGTCCTATCCTTACAGAACTCTTCTCGCTCCGACATATCTTGCGCTCCAATATGCGCTCGACAGGCTGTCCACAGCCACGCCTCTAGATGTAGTCGCTGAAATGAATCGATCATTGCCTAGATAAATGCCCACGTGATTCACTGTCTTTGAAGCAAAGAACACCAAGTCTCCGGCTTTCAAATCCGTGACTTTCGTGCCTGCTTCACTGTGCATTTCCGCTGACGTACGAGGCAAATCGATCCCCTTCGCTTGATACAAAAACCGCACAAAACCAGAGCAATCAAATCCTCTCGGTGTCGTGCCCCCCCACACATAAGGCACGCCCATATAGGCGTTTGCCGTCTGAGCAATTTGCTCACTCACAGACGGAGCAGGAGCTGCTGCAACCTTAGGAGCCGGTGCTGGAGCTGGCGGCGGTGGAGGTGCAATCCAAGCTGGTTTGTGCGACTTTCCATCCACATCCACAATCGCGATCTGGTTTGCATCATTCCATTCAATTGGCGAACCGAAGGTTTCCGTGATGAAACGCAGTGGAACGTAGGTGTTCCCTTGGTACACGGTTGGACTGCTCTCCAAACTGATCTTCTTACTGTTCACGAGCGCTTGTGGCTGCTCTGTCACGAGTAAGATCGACTGCTGTTTGTTAACCAGTGTGACCTCGATTTGATCCGCTTGCTTCTCCCAGCTCACCTGATAGCCCAGCTTCTCAGATAGCACTCGGAGTGGAACTTGCATGATGCCTTTGTCATCAATGTAAGGCTGAACTTCCGGGAACTTCAGCAGCTCATCATTGACTTGCACCTTTACAGGGCGGTCCGTTGGCGCCGAAGCAGCCTGAGCGGAGTGTGCTGTAAACATTGGTACTGCGGCGCATACAATTGCGCATGAACAAATAAGACGTGAAGAAAAAGATTTCAAAGCCTTGCCTCCTTGACGCCTCCGAGGTTAGTTGACGGGTTCGGGAAGAGGTTTTCCCTAGTACGCTCAGCTAGCAGCGCTCATTCACCCCAAATAAAGAAGTCCCCCGTACCAGAGCTTTCGATGCTCCGAGATTCGGCATTTTTTGTCTATGTTAGACTAGCATAGTTTAATTGGTAGGCACAACTTTTGACAAATGGTAATTTTTACCAGTTGCTTTTGTCGAATAATGCTTACATCCCGCTCACCATAAGGCATAACAAAAAACCACCCCATCGGGGTGGTTTGCAACTAGGCTGCTAGGAGTAGCCAATTACTGACAATGCACGCTCACTGACTGTGTTCAGAGTCTCTAGCTCTGAGGCGGATAATGACAATGAGGCCGCTTTGATATTATTTTCGAGATGATGCTCGTCCTGTGTACCTATAATGGCCGAAGTAAGTACTTCCTGGTGCAGCAGCCAAGCAATTGCTACTTGTGACACGTTAGCGTCTTTGGAATCAGCCATTTCTTTCATCACAGCCAGTAGCTCCTTCTCTGCCTCCAAATGCTCCGGAAGGAACAGCCTTCTCTCTTTGCGGAAGTCTCCCTCTTTCAACGTCTTTCCATCAAGATGGAAAGCACCTGTCAGAATCCCTTTCGCGATCGAGCTGTAGCTCATCACACCAATGTTATGTTCCTGGCAAAATGGCAAAATCTCTTGCTCGATGGCTCTGTGCAGCAAGCTGTATTCAGGCTGAATTACATCGATTTGTGCGTAATTCACCGCTTCTTTCAGCTGCTCCAGAGAGAAATTCGAAACGCCAATAGCCCGAATCAAGCCTTCTTCCTTCAGCTTCACAAATTCAGCAAGAGTATCCTGCACGGGAATCTCAAAACTAGGCCAGTGAATGTAATAAACATCTATGTAATCTGTCTTCAAACGACTCAAACTGTTTTCTGCTGATCTCCGTACATCTTGAGGAGCTAGATTGCTTCTGCTCACCTTCGTTGTGATGATACATTGTTTGCGTATATCTGCCAAAGCAGCACCGACGATCTCTTCCGAGTGCCCATTGCCGTAGCCTTCTGCCGTATCGAACGTTGTGATGCCGAGCTCGAAAGCTTTACGGATGAGCTCGATATTATTTTGGTCGTTCGTGAACTCCCAAGGACCTCCTCCGAGCTCCCAACAGCCAAAGGTTATGTTTGAGATGTCAAAACTTGCATTTCCAAGCCTCTTCGCCTTCATAGTCGCCGACCTCATTTCATTGATATCGTCTCACGATAATGCACACGTTAACAAAATAAGTATACCGCTTTCATCATCTTTTGCCAAGAAATGAGGAGGTTCTGGCATCCTATCAGGATGTTTTCATTTGCTACATCGTGTTCCCCTGTGTGTTAACGGGAACTACAGGCCTCTATTTAGTTGGAAAACGGTGCATTTGCCCCGCCGAGGGAACTATGTTCCGTTATTTTGCAGTTTCAGCCTATAAGCTCGCCTTTGGGTGGCAAATAAGGCCCTGTAGTTCCCCCTAATCGGGGAATTAAACAGATTTGCCCGAAATAGCGGACTCCAGTTCCCTCTCACCTGCTCGACCTCATTGAACATGCTTCCTTCGGAAGCAACCAGTGGTAGATTTGGACGCTCGTCCTACACGAGATTACTCAAGCTGCCTTCACGGACGGCCCTACCCTCTGTGGTTTCTCTTCCCTAAACGCACAAAAGAAAAAGCCACCCGAAGGTGGCTCTTTCTTTGTTTGAAGCGGGTGATGGGAATCGAACCCACGCTACCAGCTTGGAAGGCTGAAGTTCTACCATTGAACTACACCCGCGTAATATCGGGATGACACGATTTGAACATGCGACCCCCTGCTCCCAAAGCAGGTGCTCTACCAAGCTGAGCTACATCCCGAAACGCTTATAACTTAAGTAAGAATGGCGCGCCCTGAGAGATTCGAACTCCCGACCTTTTGATTCGTAGTCAAATACTCTATCCAGCTGAGCTAAGGGCGCTTAAATTATGGAGCGGAAGACGGGGATCGAACCCGCGACCCTCGCCTTGGCAAGGCGATGCTCTACCGCTGAGCCACTTCCGCACGGTATATCTTGCTTGTCACTTGATTTCATTCTCAGAGGCGACAAGGAATAATATATCAGGATTTGAGAACAAATGCAAATGTTTTTTGTGACAAACGTATTATTTTATAAAAATACCGCCAAAAGGGAGCACTTCCCTTGCAATTCGCCGCAAGAAGCTGTCATTTTTCATATGCTCATCGAGCTTACGATCCGGCTTGCATGGCTGCAGCAGCACATGTCCGTGCCCCGTCATCTCCCAATGGTAATTCATATGCTGACTCGCTAATGTATTGCCGTATACGCTGAGGCGCAGCACTGCACTCCGTGGATACGCAATAAGACAGTTAATATCTACATATAAAGGCTGCTTAGGATCCAACGCCATCTGATACAAGGGACCAGCAGTCAGAAGCCCTAGCGTTCCTGGCCCTTTGAACTGCATTTTCACAAGGTCTTGCGTGATCAGCGTATTCTTAACATTTTGCAGATGAGAAGTAAAGCTGACACCGTCCGTATAAAACAGAACATGCCGAAACTCATACAATAGGTCATCGTCAACCCCAATAGGCACAACAGACATACTGTAGCCCTCTGGCAAGCCTAGCATGAGCTGAGCGGGACCTCGCACGCGTGATTGAATCAAACGTCTTTTGCGGTACATACTAGGCAGCTTCATCAAAGAGTCTTCTCTTTGCTCGGACCTCCCTTGAAAAGCTACGATCTGGTTTGGATGCAGCACATGAATTGATTCGTCTTGTTCGATGCGCAAGGTGGCCATTTTCGCGTGTGAGCTTGCATGTTCGAAATTTACATCCATGCCTCTCAGGCCTCCTATCTCGTTTGACGCTTCTGTCTCCGCCAGACTACATACCGAAATACCCGTCCGAGTACAAAATACAGCACGATAAGCAGCACTACCGCGATAACCATATTCGTTATTTTACGATTCCGTTTCTCTTTATCTAACGCCACCTGCTCCATGACCTTTAAGCGCTCTTGCAGCAGTTCATTTTCCTTTTGGAGTGCTTCGTTTTGCTGGAGGAGCTTTTCTTCGGTTTCCTGCGAATGTCGAATCGTTTCCGATAGCTTGTCCTTTTGCTCTTCTAATTGCTGTTTCGTTGCCTCGTAATCTTTCTGAATCTGCTCCACATTCTCAGGCAGCTGATAAATATCTTTCACCCGATCGAGCCAGGAGGCTTGGGCTGCAGTCGTAGGCATCATGAGCCCTATCCCAATCACTAGAACGCCGATCACATAACCAATCGCTTGAATAGGACGTGTCCGCATCGCCTTCCCCCCAGCAGTTCGACATTTCCTTCTATTTTACAGCAAAAATCACCCCTTCACCACTCCTACCGCCTTTACAGGGTACCGCAAAATCGTTTTCATTTTCGAAGGCTCAATCTTCCTGGGGTCGGATAAATAGATTTCATGATGAAGGCCGCTAATGTTTACATCGCTTGTCTCCATGAATTGATACATTTGACGTAGCGTTTCAGGCTCGGTGGCATACGGACCAATATGCAGCATCTGTACACAGCTTCCTTCATGCAAACTTTCAAATTGGATATCCGAAAGCAGCACTAGTTCTTTTTTCTTACCTATTGCTTTAACTCGGGCTTCCTCCACCTTCTCTGCGGTGACATAATCGGGCATCCGGATCAGCAGCTTCCAACGCCACTGTTCCTTAGGTACCTCCAACGCGTTGCGGCTATCTCCATCTACCCACCACAAGCCCTCTAGCTTGGCCACAGTGAAGTCTTTCTCTTCCATCTTATAAATGCCCTTAATGCTGTAAGAAAGCGTATAGAGTGCTTCAGTGGCATATGCGAAGACCTCTCCATTCGGATCCCCAGTTCTTTGGATCGTTACATACCAAACTGGTCCAAAATCGATTAGCTGCGGTTTGGTCGGAGCTGTGTAATAGGCCTTGTAGGCTTTGGTCAAATCTAATTTTTCCATGCGGCACTTCCTTTTTTTCTTTCAGTATATAAAATAAACCCTGACAGCTATACGTCAGTAAACATAAAAAAACCTACCCTTCGCCAATAACGGCGAAAAAGTAAGTTTGGGTCTTCATTAATAGTATGTAATTATTCCCCGGTTGGTGGAGTGAATGAGCGCTGTGCAAATTCCGCATCCAACATGAAGAAGGCATTGCTGTCTTTGTCGATTCTTTTCAGCTTATTAATAATGCTGTCGAACATTGCTTCTTCCTCTACCTGCTCATCAATGAACCATTTGAGGAACTGCATAGTCGCATGCTCACGATCGTTGAGTGCCAAATCAGACAGATGGTAAATGCGTCTTGTAACTTCCTGCTCATGCTTGTAGGCATGCTCAAAAGCGTCGAGGATCGATTCGTACTCATTCACAGGCGTGTCCATGCCAGCGAAGGTAACCTTTTTCCCACGATCATTAATAAATTTGAAAATCTTCATAGCATGAAACTTTTCTTCTTCCGCCTGAACCATAAAAAAGTTCGAGAATCCATCCAAGCTTTCTGCTGCACAATAACCAGCTATGGCCAAATAGACGTGCGCGGAGTAAAATTCATAGTTCATCTGCTCATTGAGCGCTTCCGTAAGTTCATCTTTTAACATGATGTGCTGCACATCCTTTCTGTATGGTTATCTTTTGCAAATCCCCATACATACAAGATTACCAGAACTTCATATACAAATACAAACGGAAGTCGGAAATTTTACAAAGGTTAATATTCAGGCCATGACGGTTTCAGCCCTGGATTCAGCAATAATCTGCTTCAGCTGAGCATATAGTAGGTCAGGCGAAGCGGCACAAACTAAGTCTTTTTTGCCGATCATCGCGATGCACTCTTTCTTGCAATGCTTACAATTCCCTAGGCAATCCTTCTTCTTTTGCTTCAAGTCAGGGTATTCATTCTTCAACGACTTATATATTTGTTTGGATCCGAATTTCTCATTTCTGCAGCAGTATTTAATCGTTTTCAAGTCATAACCTCCACCGCTCAAATATACCGCCTATACCCTGATATTAGTGATAATAATAATCAATGTCAATAGTAATTTGAAAATGAATGTACAAAAAAAAGCTTCCTTAGCTCCTTTAGAAGGAATTAAGAAAGCTCTTTGTGATGCGGTCAAGAGGACTCGAACCTCCACGGGGGGTTAGCCCACACGGACCTGAACCGTGCGCGTCTGCCAATTCCGCCATGACCGCATAAAACGAAAAAAAAACTGAGTCATGTAGGATTCGAACCTACGACACCCTGATTAAAAGTCAGGTGCTCTACCAACTGAGCTAATGACTCAAACTGATTAAAAAATGGCGGAGCCGACGGGATTCGAACCCGCGGTCTCCTGCGTGACAGGCAGGCATGTTAGGCCTCTACACCACGGCTCCACACATAAAATATTGCACCTCATATTGGGTTCTTTTGACGAAGTCAAAAGTTTCACACTTTAAGAGGTTGGTTGCGGGGGCAGGATTTGAACCTGCGGCCTTCGGGTTATGAGCCCGACGAGCTACCGGGCTGCTCCACCCCGCGTCGTTAAAAAGGTAAAAATGGAGGCTGACGGGATCGAACCGCCGACCCTCTGCTTGTAAGGCAGATGCTCTCCCAGCTGAGCTAAGCCTCCATGGGAATATACTTCTAAAGTAATAATGGTGACCCGTAGGGGACTCGAACCCCTGTTACCTCCGTGAAAGGGAGGTGTCTTAACCACTTGACCAACGGGCCACGTAAACAGGCTTTTCTTAAGTAAATCGAGCTTATAGGTGGCGGAGAGAGAGGGATTCGAACCCTCGAGACGCTTGTGACGCCTACACGATTTCCAATCGTGCTCCTTCGGCCAGCTCGGACACCTCTCCATGAAAGCCTGGCATAGGATAAAAATGGCTCCCCGAACAGGACTCGAACCTGTGACAACTCGATTAACAGTCGAGTGCTCTACCAACTGAGCTATCAGGGA
>NZ_WTUZ01000004.1:0-271 GCF_009882985.1 Paenibacillus silvestris | reverse complement strand
ACCATCGACGCTGGAGGGCTTAACGGTCGTGTTCGAGATGGGAACGCGTGGGTCCCCTCCGCCATCATCACCAAACAGTCAAAGCGTGGTTTGCGCCTTGAAAACTAGATACGAAACTTGCGTAAAGTAATCATCATAGGTTTATTGGTTAAGCCCTCGACCGATTAGTATTCGTCAGCTGCATACGTTACCGCACTTCCACCTCGAACCTATCAACCTCGTCGTCTACAAGGGGTCTTACATACTGGGAAATCTCATCTTGAGGGGGGCT
>NZ_WTUZ01000003.1 GCF_009882985.1 Paenibacillus silvestris | reverse complement strand
CATTTCAAGTCGAAATTTCTTGGAAATCTCTGTCTTAAAATGATGATTGGTGGAGCCAAGCGGGATCGAACCGCTGACCTCCTGCTTGCAAGGCAGGCGCTCTCCCAGCTGAGCTATGGCCCCATATATGAAAAGAATTGGTTGGCCCTAGTGGACTCGAACCACCGACCTCACCCTTATCAGGGGTGCGCTCTAACCAGCTGAGCTAAGGGCCAATATGTGTTTGGGATAAACTTCCCAAAATAAAAACCCACCTACAAGCTTTCGAAGCTTTCTTCGAAAGCTTGCCATGGGTCCGCTTGGCAACGTTCTACTCTCCCAGAACCCTGCGGTTCAAGTACCATCGACGCTGGAGGGCTTAANCGGTCGTGTTCGAGATGGGAACGCGTGGGTCCCCTCCGCCATCATCACCAAACGAGTGCAACATGGATCAACCATCTTGCTGAAAGAGCTTGCTCTTTCAAAACTGAACACGAGTGAGTAAGCGATTGTGTATCCGAAGATACTTGACTGGGTCGTTCTCAGACCCGAGTCTCCATAGAAAGGAGGTGATCCAGCCGCACCTTCCGATACGGCTACCTTGTTACGACTTCACCCCAATCATCTACCCCACCTTCGGCGGCTGGCTCCC
>NZ_WTUZ01000022.1:409064-1397309 GCF_009882985.1 Paenibacillus silvestris | reverse complement strand
ACATAGATTATTACAATCACAAACGTATCAAATCAAAACTAAAAGGCATGAGCCCGGTACAGTACCGAGCTCATGCCCAACAGGTTGCATAAAACATTTGTCTAACTTTAAGGGGTCACTTCATTCTGTGCCGGCTGCCTAGCGGTTTCCTATTCAAATTTTTCGCGATAAACTTAACTTTCACTAACCCATACATTTTCCCAAAAGCCTGTTTTCTCATTCCATCTAAATTCCCAATAGGCTGTCTCTCGAACAGATACAACTTCTAATTGGGGCTTCTCCCAAACTCTTTTTTTCTGCTCCACTTTATTATTCATAGCTTCCACCTCGTTTATTTTAAGTTAAATCAACTTATCCTCAGAATTTACCAGCACCTGTAAATATCCCTTTATCAAAATCCATCTTATTCATTGGGCTCTCGGCATTTCCAGCTTGATCGGTGCTGAAGTATTCAACTAAATGCGTTGTTCCTGCATAAATCGTAAAAGGACCTGTATACGGAATCCAAGGACCACCGTTGATTCGATATTGCGTTGCTTTCACACCAGAACCACCGCCATTATCCGCTGCCTGAAGCGTGAGCATGAATCCCTTAATATAGGGATTTCCTTTTGGGTCTTTTTCAGTGAGGGGATCTAAGCGATACATGGTGATAGGCGTCACTTTATCAATAATGAAAGTCGTTGACTTCATTATTTCGATGTTACCCACCCCGTCTGTGCTTCGGTAATCCAATTTGTTGGTACCGCTGTTCCTAAAAGTAATCGTTCCTGTGTATTTTTGCCATGGGCCTTCGTTGATTCGATACACCGTTTCAGTAACACCTGTATATAGATCACTCGCAATTAGGTTAACCGTTATATCCTTGTTAGAAATCGTTGGAGTTCCCGAAGAGACTGCCGTAAATGGAGGGGATTTATCCATATTGATGGTGATGCCAGCTTCGCCACTTAATCCAAATGTATCCGTAGCATATCCTGAAATATATTGGTTGGCTCCGTCCGTGGAGACGACGATTGGGCTGGAAATGAATTGAACTGGTGATTCATCATCATCCGTGGCCGTAAATGAAACCGTTACATCATGGTTGTACCAACCATTTACATCAGGGGCTCTATCCGCTAAAGCCTGAACAACGGGCGGGTTATTATCTTTTAAGGAGAGTTCAACATTGACACAGCTCCCAGGATTAACGTGATCAACCTGTACAGGTTTAAACTGTGCATCCGGAATAATTTTTAAAGTATTGTTACCTTGATTTACGTTATAAAATGCAAACTGTCCGAAATAGTTTAATTTTGTAGTTCCCACACCTACAAGCTCTACTGTTGCATCTGCTTGCATAGGCCACACATATCCGCAAACCATGTTGCCAGATGGCGAAGAAACAGAGAAAAAACCATCTTTTACAGGCTGTGTATAAAAAGGGTCGATATCTCCTAAAGTTACGTAAACAGGGAAATTCTCCATCGCATAATTAACAAAGGGAATGGAATATTTTCCATTTTGATCCGTAACTCCAGTGTTCAATGTGTATCTTGTACCGTAATGTACTTCCACATGAATTCCCGGCACTGGGACTCCTCCAGAAAGGGTTACGATGCCTTCTGCTTGATCAAGTTTCGAGGGCAACTGAAAGTTGTATGAATTGGGGTTCCCACCATACGTTGGAACCACGATAGTAATCCCCTTAATGGTGAAAATCATAAAGGTATCGACGAACTCATTTATCGAACTGGGTACTATAAAATATCCATTTGAATCCGTCACTGCCATACCATAATACTGAGAGTTCAGTCCGAATGTGATCGACAATGCAGGAACTGGTGAACCAGCTTCATCCGTAATTACTCCATGACGCTCCTCATCCGCTTCCATGTTCAATGAACTATATACGTTACTGGTGACGCTACTACCAGTGATATTGTTAGTGGAAGCTTGTGTAGGTTGTACGGTTAAAAATCCAAAAATCGACAATAGCAACAGCAAACAAACGCAACTTTTTCCCATTATAATACTTTTCACCCTTATACCTCCTTTTTGTTCTTCATTAAGAATAACATATTCTATAATAAGAACATAGATAGAAAATCAGGAGGTATTGCCGAACAAAAAAAAGGAGCCTCTGCAAATCAGGTCTCCTCTGCTATCGTCCTACTACATTTTAGATATGACAATTGATAAGACTACTCCAGCAATCGATGTCCATATCAAGTACGACTTAAATATCCTTGAAAAAATAGAATCTTGCTTATCCAAGTCATTCTTGTGGTTTTGTTGCATTTGTAAATCTATATTCCCTAAAGCATTGGAGGAACCAGTTGAACCTACACCTTTTAAAAGTAGTGTTACGATTAATAAAATTAAGGAACCCATAAACAGATAATCGGATATTTGCTGCATTGGATAAGCTCCTTTTGTATGGAAGGATGTGAGAGTTACAACCCTATCATAAAATAGATTATCCAAGAATTTTGTCGGTTTCTGCTGTATGTATTCAAAATTTACCAACGTTCAATATCCGTTCACAATTAGTCCCCCGGATAGCCAACCCCTAACAGCCTTGAGATAGTAAGAAATTCTTGATTTTCTAACCTTCGTTAAGATACCGCAGCAAATTCCGCATATAAATAGCGGGTACGCCGCCCAACTCGCCCCGAGATCTGACCTCGGTATGCTTCAGTATCGATTGGTAACTTACCGTGTGATAGATGGTATGGACGACCTCGCATAGGGACCAAAGCTCTTGCAGTCGTTCCATCGTCTCGTAGCCTTTCCACAATTCTAGGTAAGCATCACGTAGTAGAACTCTAACGGAAGGATCCTTCTCATGGTAAATAAGGGTCATATCCATGAAAGGATGGGCAACGCACGCATCTGTCCAGTCGAAAAACTTAAGGAGCCCATCGCCGCCACTTGCCACATTCCCCATGTGGAGATCACCATGTACAAGTGTTGAAGGTACCGAATAGCTAGATATTTGCTTACACATATCCATAATCGTAGGCAGATGTCGACGAAGATCTTCGAGCTCATCCCTAGTAAGCTTAGACACCACAATCGCATCCTCGAACAGCTGCTCGACTAGGGGTAGTAAGTTCTCAGGCTTTCGATCCGAGCATCCCAGTTCCAGTATCTCAGTAGTCCTGCACACCATCTTAAGTTGAATTTCGCCGAACGCCAGCAGTAGATTCACTTTTTGCTCCATAGGTATATCACTGCTTAGCTTATCGCCTGCATCTGCAAGAAGCATCCATCCTTCGGTCAGCTCAGAAGCGAGTATTTGTGGCACACTTCCGGGAAGGATTTTAGCCATATAAGTCAGAAAAGTAGGTTCTTGAGCAAACAGAGGCTGATGGGCGTTAGTTTTAAAGTAGATAATTCCGTGAGTGGTAGAGAGCCGCAGCACACAGGAGAGGCTCCACCACTTTACCTGCTCGGGACGTTCAATAAGTTGGATGCCAAGCGTTCGAAGAGAGTCTTCGATCCATGAAGTGGCTTTGGTGTACCATCCACTGCGCTCCCAAGGCTGACGGTACTCTGGCACTTCTTCACTTTCTGCTTTTAATAAATAATCAACGAGAATGTCGTTATGCTCCAAATGCAGACTCAACAATTCTTCTGAGTCGCTCCATTGTACATGAAGATTGGCAGCACCAAGTGAGGACTGCGGGCATTCCAACTCAAAGAATGCTTCTTTCCTGCCGCTTTGACTATTGTGTTGAATCCGAACATAACGGTAGGCAATAACGTACTGTCCAAGGAGTTGAGACATCTCCTGAGTTACGAAACCAGGGGTAAGTAGAAGATCTCGTCTTTTAACAGATATTGTCGGCAGGCGCCACCCCTCATCACTGGAAGGTCTAACCGTTAGAAAGCGGCCACTGTAGGGATTACGGAGAAGTCCGTAAATGATAGATTCAGATTCAATTTCATTCGGATTACTCATGGTCACTCCCCCTTAAAACTTGGTTAATTTTTACATTTATAGTAGGCATATGAACATACATAGATTACGCCTATTGCATATCTTAATTTATCGTATACTGAAGTGAGGCGAGACGTTTGAAAATCCTATTTATATATATTGTGCCTAGTGGCGGGATGGAAACGCTCAATCGCGAGCGTTGTAAGTCACTTCAACCTCATGGCGTGGACTGCCATCTATTATATCTAGTAGACGGCAGCGGATTGCAGAATTTTCAAATGAATAGTCGCACCATTTTTGTGACCAATGAAGATGATGAGATTCGTATGATTCTAGATCGCGAACAATACGATTGCATTACGGTTTCCTCCGACTACTTGATGCTAGAGCGGCTGAGAGGTCTTGGCTACAGAGGGCCGATCATCTATGAAGCTCAAGGGCTTGGAAGTTATTCGGCTGCACGAGCCTTTTTGCATGATGCCAAGATCTATATTGAACCTCATGCCGCTGCACTCCTATACCCTAATACAACCCACTTAAAGTCATTATTCACTGAAATCTATCCTGGAAAAAAACATTATTGCTTTGATAATTGTCTGGATACTGAGAATTTCTCATATCGTTCGCTCGGTTTTTCTTCGCTTCCTATCATTGGGTGGGTTGGTCGTATTGAGTCAAATAAAAACTGGCAGATGTTTCTGGACATCGTCACCAAATTCACGAGACTCGTTCCTGATTATAAAATTTGGCTTTTTGAAGATGATCAGATTTCTCCTGAAAAAGAATTATTTAAAAGCCGAGTGGAACAGCTTAAACTTAACTCGCGCATTGAAAGCTTTGCCAATGTCCCCCATCATCAAATGGCGGATTATTATTCCATGATAGGCGACTCAGGCGGCTTCCTTTGTTCAACCTCCGTTATGGAAGGCTTCGGATATGCTGTCCTCGAAGCTATGAGCTGCCGGTGTCCCGTTGTAACTTCGGATTCGGACGGTGTGCGCAGCTTTGTAACGCATAATTTGACTGGAAAGCTTTTCGCTCAGCAAGATGTGAATGGAGCCGTAGCGGAAGCCTTCGATCTCGTCTGCAATCTCTCGCTGCGAGAATTCATACGAACAAGAGCCATAACACGAGCTCGCGAACAATTCTCGCCTCAACTTTATGCGAACCGCTTCCTATCTATGCTGAAAGACCTCGTATAAATTAATTAGATGGAATCTTAACGATCACTGTAGTTCCGAGGCCAATCTGGCTTTCTATTTTTACCCCATAACCTTCTCCGAACATCAGCTTGATCCTGTTATTAATATTGGAAAGTCCGATGCTTTTCCCATCCGGACTGTTCTTCACTCTCTCCGAATCGTCCATGTTCAGCATCGCTTTTATGCTTTCGAGCTCATCCTGACCGATCCCTATGCCAGAATCCGTCACTTGAAAACAGATATCTCCATTCGCATCGATATGCCCGTTTACAAGTAGATCGCCTCCTGCGTCCCTACGTTCAAGGCCATGATAAATAGAATTTTCGATGATCGGCTGCAAAATCATTTTAGGTGTTTTCATTTCCATTAACCTGTCATCCACATGTACTTCCATAGAAAACTTGTTTTCGTATCGTATTGAAATAATATTCATGTACGCCTGAACACACTGAATTTCTTCGCTTATCCGAACAAGCTCATCTTCTTTGATACTGTAACGAAATATTTTGGACATAGACGAAGTTATCTGAGCAATTTCTTTGCTGCCATATTCAAGACCGATACTGCTTATGCAATTTAATGTATTATAAAGGAAATGCGGGTTAATTTGGCTTTGTAAAGCTGAAAATTCAACTTGCTTTTTGCTGATTTCAGACTCATATAATCTTGCTTGCGTATTCAAGATATTGCTTGCCATCTCTTCCATTTGGTCAATCATGCTGTTGATATCGTAGGCCAGCACACCAACTTCATTCGTGGAGCGTACCTTGATCCGAAAGCCCATGTCTCTTTTACCAATTCGTTTCATATCGGCTACTAGCCCCATCACAGGCCGTGTCAAACTATTCAGGAAAAAATAGCCCAAAATAATCAAACTCAAAATGATGCCGATGCCAGCAATAATACTCACATTTTTGATAGCGTTCATATCGGTTGTCAGTTCGTGCACCGGTATTATACTTACGATCCGCCACCCGTCTGCTTGCTCCAAATCTTTTTCCTGAACGATGACGTCTTCTCCGTTTAACTTCGTTTTGACGCCATTAGTTAAACTATCTCGATCTACTGAGAGTATATCCTTGAATAAAATGCCGCGGAAATTTGTATTATTGGACGCAATGACTTCATTGCGGCTGTTTAATAGATACAAAGTAGAGTTAGGCGTCAAATCCGTATGCTTAACAAGCTCTTGCAGCCTTTCCGTATTCACCATAACGGAGCAATAGCCGGTTAGTTGTGAGAAACGAACCCCTCCAATAGCTTCAATAATAGGTGCTATATAAAAGAAATATTCGCTTCCTGTTTTTTCGTCTTTTAGAATATCTGTATACGTTCCTTTGTCAGCAGACTTGCCGCCCTGTTTATATGGCTTAATAAATTCTTCATATTGATTCGAAAAAAATATATCGCCGTTTGCCGTAGCTAAACTGTATATGCGTCTTCCCTCATTGTCATTAATCACAATACCATTCACATACGAATTAAAAGACCTCATATACTCCATGAGATCAATAACGTAAGTCCCAATATCAAATGCCCTTTTATAATCATCATCCACAATGGTAAATTCTTGGATCTTTTTATTACTAACAACGATGTTTGTACTCACTTCTAAATCGTTAAATACGGTATCTATTTTTTGCTGTGTTTGCTCAATGATTTTATTGCCATAATTGGATGCCCTTTTTTGCGTCAAATCATAGAAGCTGTAATAGAAATACAACTCCATAGTTGTAAATATGATGATTGAAAATGTAAATATGAGTAAGATCTGATGTTTTAGCTTCAGTCTACTAATCTGCACAATCCCCACTCCGATCGCTGCCCATCAACTTTTTCTGAATTTCGTAGGTGTGATGCCACATTGTTTCTTGAACACTTTGTTGAAATAATAGTAATCTACGTACCCAACTTTTGTTGCAACTTCTTCAATGGACAATTCCGTATGTTTCAACAGCTCGCATGCCTTTTTCACTCTCAATTCAGTGACGTATTCCGAGAAGGTTTTACCCAAATTTTTCTTGAAAAACTGGCAGCAATAGACTTGGTTAATGAAAAATTGGGCAGACAAATCTTTCAGGTATAACCGGGACTGAAAGTGATTGTCGATGTATTTAACCATCTGGCTAAAATAGGTATTGATATCACCTTCATTGACGGTCTGACCGTTCAGTTGCTTGATGTAGATCAGAATATCATAGATAAAGCTGCATAAGGACTCAAAGTTCTCAAAACGCTCCTTCAGTTCAGAATAATTAAGGAAATCAAGCTCCATATCTCGCAACTCATCATAGTAGGTTCCAGCGAGCACGCTAACCACTTGATTCCATAAGTAGACGACCTCTCCCATGCCCAAATGATTTTCTCTGAAGAAATGCACGACCCTCTCCATGATGTAATCCATTTCATCGAATTTGTTCTCTTGAATAATGGTAGATATTTCATCGATAAAGGGTTTAACAACCGCAAGTCTTGGCTCGTATTTAAACATACCTTTCTCTTCATTCAAAAATATTTGTGAGGCTGCGAGATCAGATTCCTTAATTAGTTTTGCAATACTATCATAATTCGTTGAAATGGAGCTAATTCCTATCGCTTTGATATCTAATCCCGTAAAAATGGTGCCATCCAACTGATTTTCCAACTCAGATTTCTCACTGCTTTTGAGAATATATAACGTCTTTCTTGATCCAAAATCAATTTCCAATGTCTGTTTACGATCGAAAAATGTTAAACTCTTATAGTCCTTGTTCTCACTGTTTGAATAAATAACAAGCACACGAAAGAAATCGTCCGACGAACGATCAAAAAAGGGTGTTAAACGATTCAATTCACTTTTATCCGAGGATGTCAAAGCCTCTAGAATCAGGTTATTTCGAATGCTGCTCTTCTTTGCAAAATGCAGCGCCAGCTTCTCGATCAATGGATCCGCCATGTCAATATCTATAGGCTTTAGGAAATAATCCAGTGCCCCATATCTCAAGGCTTCCTGCGCATATGCAAACTCCGCGAAACCGCTTACAACTACAAACTCAACATCCAATCCCTTCTCTTTGGTCATCTTCATGAGCTCAAGTCCGGAAATTTCGGGCATTCTTATATCTGTAAAAATAAGATCTGGGCACTCCTCGTTCATATACTCGATGGCCTTATGAACGCTTGTGAATTGGCCTGTTATTTCGAAACCATATTTATCCCAGTTAAATACATTCCTTATCCCTTTTATTGCCCACGGTTCATCATCTATGATAAAAACACTGTACATAAGTGCCCCCCTAGTCCCATTAGAAACGCCTATGGACATAGCTCTGTCATGTCCATAGGCTGTTACTTCTCATATGTCAATATGAAAGAATAACTACTTCTTATTTGCTTGCATATTTTTGTATAATTTAATATTTTCGTCCATAACTGCCTGCCCGCCGGCTGCCATATACTCTGCAACCAATTTGTCATACAATCTATCGAATTCTGCAGGCTTGCAAACGATAAGTTTGTCTGTCATCGTTTTATTCAGATCCCCAAGTGTTTTGCCGAACTTAATATTGGACTCATTCGGTGTATCATAATAGTAACCTGTATACGTATCTGTTGTATTGATCTGGTATGATTTCTCAGCAACTGCTTCGTATCCCGGAGCAGAAGCAGCTAAAGCCTTAATATTCTTCTGTTGATCACCTAGCTCCACACCATTGACTACCAGCGTATAATCAAGATTTAGATAGCTAGTTTGCATATTATCACCAGTTTGCGTAATCACTTGCGGCATATCATTAACCATCTTGTGGTTAACGCCTTCCTGACCGTATTGTAGGAAGAACAATACTTTCGGATCGGACATCCAATTCAAATACTTGATTGCCAGTTCCGCATTTTTGCTGCTCTTCGGAATAAAGACATTCACACCATTTTCATTGTAAGCGATTTTCTTATATTTCCCTTCATAGTTTTTGAAGGTATCAATAGGAACAAAGTTCGCAGTAGGCACATTTGTTTTTAGCGGCTCACTAATATTTTGTCTTAGCGGATAGTCCCAGTTGGCACTGAAGAATCCGACTTTCCCGTTCGTAACATCAGCATCCGCTTGTTTGGCTGTTTTGTCTAGAGCAAAATCAGGGCTGATTAATTTTTCATTATAAAGCTTGTTGAGAAACTTTAATGTATCCTTATTTCCTGGTTTTAGCCAGCCTGGCATCGTGACGAATTCTTCCTCCGACTGTTTCCCCCAGAAGGATTCGCTTAAATTACCGAAGCCATAGTTCATACCGGTTGCTGCCAATCCCCACGGAATGACACCGTTCACGCCTCCGGGATTTTTGTCTCTGAAGGCAATTAACGTATTATATAATTCATCTCTGGTTGTAGGAAGCGGCATGCCTAACTTATCCAGCCAATCTTTTCTAATGAACATGCCGCCCCAGGCCAGCGAAGTCCTTTTCGCTGGGATCGCCATCTGTTTCCCATTATATTGTCCATATTGCAGAACCGTCTTGCCCAAATAATTCGTTAACTCCTTACCGTGCTTAGCCAATAACTCATCCAAGGGTTGAATACCATTAATTTTCGCATATCTGGAAACGGTAGCACCATCATAGGTAAATGAGATATCAGGTGCCTCACCAGACGCCATCAATACATTCAGCTTATCAATTTCTTGTGACCTGGGAACCGGAACGAACTTCACCACTGCATTGTTCGCTTTCCCGAAATTATCATTGATATACCGTGACCACGTATTATTGTTCAAATCTGGTTGACCCTGAATGCCTCTGTCAAATACCTCAACCGTCAGTGTAACCGGCGTTCCTGAAGCTTTGGCAGCAGCTGTTGATGTTGCTTGAGCCTCTTTCGCCTGATCATTTCCACATCCTGCCAATGCACTGGTAACTAGCGTTAATACCGGGACTAAAGCCAACATTTTTTTAATTTTCATTATAACCTCACCTTTTTTCATTTAGTTGTATTCCTCATTCCTAACCTCATTCTTACCCTCAACCCTTGATGGCCCCTGTCATTACACCTTCAACAAAATACTTTTGCAGTTTAGGATAAACAACTAAGATCGGAACCGTTGCAAACATGACACTCGCAGCTTTCAACGACTCAGGAACAATAAAGGCGCCAACACTGCCTTCACCTTGCTGGGTATCTAACTGCTGATTTGCCGTAATGATTTGGTACAGCTTTAATTGCATCGGGTACAAGTTCTTGTCTGTTATATAAAAGAGTGCATCTTGAAAACCATTCCATCTGTCAACCGCGTAAAAAAGGCTTAAAGTAGCTATAGAAGGCATGGATAGCGGAAGGACAATCCGTAGAAGGATGCCCAGTTCATTACAGCCATCTATAGATGCCGACTCTTCCAAGCTTTCTGGGAGGGATGCAAAGAATGTTTTGAGAATGATCATATTGAAAACACTCATTGCGCCTGGCAGGATTAAGCTCCACATCGTATTCATCAAATCCAGGTTTTTCACCAAGATATAGCTAGGTATGAGGCCTCCACTGAAATACATCGTAATGACTAAAACGGTTAAAACAAAGCTTCTTCCCTTTAATCTTTTCTTTGTAAGCGGATACGCTGCACAGATGGTTAAAAACATACAGAAGATTGTATAAAAAATGGTCAACACTATCGTATAACCAAGGGTATAAATCATGCTTACATCACTTAAGATTGTTTTATAGGTTTCAAGTGTAAATTCTACAGGCCACAGAGAAACCTTCTGAGAAATAATGGCATTGTTTGAGCTCAGAGAAAGCGCAATCATATATAGAAAGGGAACAAGACATGTAATCGCCACACCTATTATGAATACCATAATACAACTATCTACGACATTAAATCTTTGTTTTCTAATCAATCAACTCACACTCCTTACCATATTCCCTGCTCACCGATTTTTTTGGCAATAAAGTTCGCAGCCACTAAGAATATCAAGCCTACAACAGACTGGAATAGCCCTACTGCTGTTGCCTGCGAGAAATCCCCGGACCCAATTCCTATTCGATACACATAAGTACTGATAACATCGGAGTATTCGCTAACCAGGGAGTTCCCCATAACAAACGGACGATCGAATCCAATCGATATCATTTTTCCAATTTGCAAAATTAGCAGGATAATAATGGTCGGCTTAATGCCTGGCAATGTTATATGCCAAATTTTACGAAGCCTGCTGCACCCATCAATATCGGAAGCTTCGTATAATTCTTTGTTGATTCCGATAATGGAGGCTAAATAGATGATTGTCCCCCATCCTACACTGTGCCATACCCCAACAGCAACATACATGATTAACCAGTTCATTTTTTGGGAAAGAAACTCGATTTGACCGAGTCCAAGGCTAGACAGGACACTATTCGCCATGCCGCCTGTAGAAAACATTAGATAAACCATACCTCCAATAATGACCCAAGATAAGAAATGAGGTAAATATAGAATCGTTTGGGTTATCTTTTTAAATCTGACGTGTCGGAGTTCATTCAATAAAATAGCCAATATAATGGGTGCCGGGAATCCCGCTATCAAATCCAAAAAGTTGAGAACCAGAGTATTAGTAAGCGCACGGTAGAAACTTTTCTGTTCAAAAATGAATTTGAAGACGTCTAGCCCAACCCACTCACTTCCGCTAATCCCCTGGAAAATATTATAATCCTGGAATGCCATCAGTACACCGTATATGGGAGCATACTTAAAAATGATGATATACGCCATTGGCAGCAGTAAAAGTAAATATAAGAGAGAATCTCTTTTTATGCTGCGGAAGAAACTGTTTTTCTTTTTCATACTTCTACTCTCTATATAGTCTCCTAAAACCGCTTTCACTTTTATCCTCCCTCTTTCCTTACACATCTTGTTTCGCCTATCTCATGTAATCATTATACGTTTGTGAGTTTTTAATAAAATGTAATTAATTAAAAGAATTTGGTAATAATTTTATTTTACACGGGAAGGAATAAAAAACCGGAACTCCATTGGAGTCCCGGTTTTCAACTTATTTTATTATGTTCGAAAAAGGGAACAGCAGCCACTTGTGGCGAACTGCTCCCTTTTACGCATCCTATTAAACATATGCTTTTAGGCAAAAAATCGCCTTAGCTCCAGCGCCACCAATTCCGGCTTACCGCCACGATTGGTATTGCTGACATCACACGCTCCGCCGTGATCAAGTCCGGGCACTTCCACTCGTTTGGCCTGAGGAAGCACCTTCTGTAGAGCATCGAGTGCAGGCTTCAGATAGGGCAAGCCTTTGCTGCCTCCGAGTAACAACGTATCGGCGCTCAAGGTCTTAAACCGGTCCAGTTTGCCGGTCATCTCCACTAGCAACTGCCCATCATAATGCAATGTCGGAGCTAGCATTTTCATCGTTACGTCGCCTTTTTTCGCCTTCTTGCACTCGTTCTCCATCATTTTGTTCGTCATGGTTTCAAGCAGCCACCGAGGGAAGGCATTAAGCACCGCTCCGCCCAGCTGCAAGCCTTTGAGGGATGTGACGAGAGCTGCGGCCGTCTTGCCTTGGGCGATCTCTTGGTCATAGCGCGCCAGCCACTCCGTCCTCTCAGCATTCATCAGCAATGCGGGCTCGTAGAGCGCGAGCTTGACAATAGCGGGCAAGGCAAGTGCTGCTTCAAGCGCAATAAGTCCCCCTGAGCTGATCCCGAAGACTTGGCGGGCGCCTGTATGATGAAAGAGAGCCTCTAAATCTTCAACTTCCTTCTTTATACTGTAACCTTCACCGAAAGGTCCGCTTAGACCACGACCTCGGCGATCAGGTACGTAAACTGTGAAGGCATCGGCTAGCTGCTCTGCGAGCTGCATCAGGTTCTGGGAAGATAAATTGGCGCCATGTACCACCACGACACCAGGTCCTTGACCAAATTGCCGATAACCAATTGTGGTGCCGTCTCTAGATATGACAGAGCCGACTGCATGGCGGGACTCCACCAAAGTTACACCCGATTGAATAGCAGTTGAATTCATCATTTCAAGCTCCTCCTCATTGTGGACTACTTAGCCGATCCGCTATTTCGCGTATCCATTCCTCACTCCATGACAGTTCACCTCTGCGGAAATCTTCGATGACAGCGCGAAGCCATTCAAGTTCGGCTCTCAATACGGCACGGCTATGTTCAACCTCGAGCATGAACAATCGGGGAACATTCTCTTTGTACTGTAATAGCTGTGAGTCCAAGCCCTCGATTGCTTCATGGAGAGCTCCTTCCCGTTTCTCGAATTGCCGCTGAACATCTTCCGGTGTCAGAAGGGTAAGAAAAGAGATAGCAGCGGGAAAATCCGGATATTCCTGAGACCGGACCGAAAGCATTTCCCTAAGCCATTCCTTGGACACTTCTCTTCCTTCCTCGGTCAATTCGTACACGGTCCGATCTGGGCGCCCTCCTTCACTTAAGGTGCCTTGGACCGAAATGAGTCCCTCCCTTAGCAGTCGCTCAATGGTCTGATAAATACTTGTACGCTGACGGACGTTAATGACCTGATCCTTTCCTCTTTCTTTGATTAGCTGCTGCATTCTGTAGGGGTGCATAGGTTCTTCGGCAAGATGGGCGAGAATGGCCAAAGCAAGTGGTGATCGTTGGGGTTTATTCGTTTTATTCTTCATAGTTATAATATTACTATTCATTTTATAACTATGTCAATGGGCTCCAATGAATAAAGTTTGTGTGTTACACTTAGTAAGATCAACACCAGAAGAAGACTCATACCAAGGGAGACACCCTACCTCATGAAGAAATGGTACACCATCTGCATGTATCTCGTGCTTATCGTCATTGTTTATACATTCAAAGATGAAATTTTGCATTGGATGCAATATGGGGATGCGCCCGTTCTGCTTATTTTTGCAGCTGCGCTTGGTTTTATTATCATCCCGGTCATCCCCTACAAAATAGTTATCGGCATGCTCGGGTTTATGTACGGTCCATTGGTGGGCGCTTTGATCAGTTGGACTGCTGCTTCCGTCGCATCTGTCATTGTTTTTTGGCTGGCACGCTACTTGTTTCAAAAGCAAGGTCGTGCTTACTTATCCAAGTACGAAAAACTGGAAAAGCTCCAGGCCGCGATTGAAAAAAATCCGTTCCTGACTATTTTATTAGCTCGACTAATCCCGATTATTCCTCAGGCTGTCGTTAATGTCATTCCTGCCATTACTTCCATTTCGGTCGTTACATTCGCTGTAGCGTCCGCATTGGGCAAAATTCCTGCTATGCTCCTGTTCGCATTCATCGGCAGCAATCTGTTTGCTGGCACCAGCAAGCTCGTTATGTCCGTCGGCGTGTATGCTCTCTTTTTGGCGTCCGTCTACGTTGTTTATCGCGTCTGGCTTAAGAAGCGCTGGCTTTAAGCAGCTGCTATTCACTTTTGTGCATGTAATAAGTGATTTTGTTGTTTCAATGACCACGTTGCGTTGAATAACAGCTTCTTATCTTTTTCATGCCCGATCATATACGCAAGTGCTTCTGTTGCTCTAACATCGTATGGTTGATTGCCCAGCATATGAACGGCACTGCGTTTCACAAGTATGCTCGTATCCTTCATCGCACGTTCGATTAATAAAGCAATGATGTCCAGGCATAGCGATTCATCTTTGCAAGATTGACAACCGATGCTATGTACCGCATGCCTTCTAACATCCGCATAGGAATCCGTTAATCGGCAAACCAGCGGTTCTATGCAGCGTTGATCAGCATTGTGATCTAATAAAGCCGTGCACCATTTCCTTATTCTCCAATCTTGACTTTCAAGCCCTTCCAGGATAGCATCGATTGCTAATTTCCCGGCTTTATCCAAAATAGGATAGGCTGTTTGCCAGCCATCTTTGGTTGCAAGCAGTGGAATGTACCGTCTGTAATCTTCCATAACTTCCCTCCACAGATTTATCATTGATCTCCTTCTAATTATATAAAAGCGCTGGCAGATTATAAGGTGGGGGTCCCATAAAAATAAAAAGAGGCTGCCCCTAAAGTCAAAAAATGACCTAGGGGCAGCCTTTTCAATTAAAGGGAAATACGATGTACGAAAGCCCGAGGTAATCGCGAAATGAAGGAACATTCGAAATTAAATTGTCTGTTTGGAAAGATCCTCGAAATAGGCTACAACGATTTCACGGAATTCCAGAGCAGCCGCCGATATATATCGACTCTTGTGCCACAATAATGCGATTTTCCGCACCACTTCGTGATTCTCTATCTGGAGATACTTGATTTGCGCTCGTTCATTCCTAGCCGTGCTTGGCAAAAAGGCGATTCCAATTTCAGCTTCGACCAGATTGATCAACCTTGCCGGTTCATCCCCCTCGTATACATAATGAGGGACAAATCCAACGGATCTACATAACGGGTCCATTAAATCACGCGTACCGTAGCCAATCTTTAGCCCGACGAACCATTCATCCCTCAGCTCGTCCAAGGATACGCTGCTTCGATTCGCCAGCCGATGCCCTATGGGAACGGCGACAAGTATAGGGTCGAAGAAAACGATTTGACATTCGATGTCATCACGCTCGACAGGGGGCGAGGACAAGCAATAATCAACCTCACCTCTCTCTAAAAGCATAATCATTTCCACAGTGGTCAGCATCTGCACATGAAATTGAATATTAGGCCGTTTTTTCCGATATTGCCGAAGAATGTCGGGTAATACGCTTGCACTAGTCACCCCTAATTCAAGTGTGCCATTATCGGGGCTTGCTAAGTCGCTGAGCTCCTGCTTCCCCTGCTCCAATTCGAACAAAGCCCTTTCTGTGCGCCGAAGAAACCTTCTTCCGAATTCATTCAATTGAAGCTTCCTGCCTATGCGGTCAAAAAGCGAGACACCCAGATCTTCCTCCAGGCGTTGAATTGTTTTACTTAAGGAAGATTGCGTAACGTGCAGACTCCGGGCGGCTTCGGTCACATGTTCCGAACGAGCTACCGCGAGAAAGTAGTGCAGTTGAAGAAGTTCCAATTTCGTACACCCCATTCATTCCTTCTGGTAAATGAGATTATAGCATGAAATGCGTTGGAATAAATAATAGAATTCAAGTACGATGACATTAACTTTTCTAAGAAGGGAATGAACATCATCATGAATCGTAAATTCATTCTTTATATTGTCGCTTTTGCGGCGTTTCTTGGGCCGTTCACGCAAACGATTTACACACCTATATTGCCTGAGGTTGCGAGCCAGCTCCACTCCACCTCATTCATTGTAAACTTGACGATTTCGGTTTTCACCTTATTCCTTGCCATCATGCAGGTGATCTATGGTCCTCTCACGGATGTAAAGGGGCGCCGTAAAGTAATGCTTTTCGGAATAACACTGTATGTGATCGCATCGGTTGGATGTTTTTTTTCCGAAACAATAACGCTTCTACTGGTCTTCCGAGCGCTGCAGGCTATCGGTATCGCTGCAGGATCAGTCGTGGCCGTTACAGTCATCAGTGATTTGTTTGAAGGAAAACAACGCGGCCAAGCAATGGGAACCTTCCAAATGTTAGTTTCATTAGGACCTGTGCTTGGGCCGGTCATCGGCGGCTTCCTAAGTGGATTGTTCAATTTTCACTCTGTGTTTCTCGCGCTTGCGGCTACCGGGATGCTTGTGCTGGTTTTCAATTACCTTTATTTGAAGGAAACGAAACCGGACAGCGTCGAAGCAGGTCGCTTTCATATGCGGGATTTTGCAATGATTCTACAGAATCGGATCGGATCATCCATTATTTATCTTGGGTTTATTCAGTATTATGTATTTTACTATTTCCTTGTCTTCTTGCCGAACATTCTAACCGATCGTTATGGCTTGTCCGCTGAGCAAAAAGGACTGGTCTTTCTGCCAATGTCGCTTGGCATCGTGGTCGGCAGTTACTTAGGCGGGAAAATCCAATCACGATTGGAAGGCGAAAAGCTGCTTGTCCTGACGACTTATCTAAATGCAATTTCGGTGTTGTTTTTCCTTATCTGCTACTCGATTTCTTTACCTTGGCTGCTGGCAGCAATTATCTTCTTCGGGCTATTCCTCGGGTTCTCGCTGCCCGTGCAGACGACGCTGCTGACAGGTGCTTTCTCGAAAAACCGTGCGACCGCCGTCGGAGCGTATAACTTTTTCCGTTATATGGGGATGGCCTTCAGCCCAATTCTTGGCAGCCTAATCTACCATCTCGGCGGCTATGTCCTGTTATTTGGTCTTATTATAATTGTTTATCTGGCTTATGCTTTGCTGTTGTCGCGGCGTCATCTTGGTGCACATGCCAAAAGTCCTTCCCTTGAAAAGGGATGAGTTCAGACATACTTTTCTTATCATCCCGAAACCATCGTTCCAATAAGACGATGGTTTTTCTATTTCATATGAGATTGGGCAAACAAAGTTCTATACTTATGTATCATTTCTTTGTGACTTGTTGGTATATTCTCAGGCAGATCATCCATATTAAAAAAGTCTAAACTCATTGATTCTTCATCATTTATTTCTAAAGTACCACTAAACTCCTTCGTCCAATAAGCAGTAACAACAACATAAAATTCATCACCATTGGGAGCTTTAATAAAATGATCTTTACCCGAGAAAACATCAATTAAGGTAAGATTGCTAACCTTAAGTCCTGTTTCTTCATACACTTCTCTTTGAGCAGTCTCTATAGTAGACTCTCCCAATTCCATTAACCCGCCAGGTAACCCATAACGCCCTACAGGATGATGCCTTCTTTTTTGCAATAAAATTTTATTGTCATCATCAGTAATAATCACCACCGCACCAACGAGGATTAGTGGAATAGTGCCTACAATTTTTCTTAGATCTTCTACATAACCCATCATACTTCCCCAATCTTAGAATTTATCGTTAAAGAACCTCGAAATAGTTACCTCATAGTACCATAACCTTAGATTCTGAGAACTACTTTCTTTTCTTTATTGACGAAGAACCTTCCAATATTTGTTGACACCTATTATCTTAACTGATATATTTCTATAAAACATACTATTCCTATATGAATTAAAAAAACGGAGGTCTTTTCCATGCCAATGAAACCATTGAAGTCTCACAAGCCCTTGCAAATAGCACTCTTAACAGCTGTCCTCCTAGCCTCAGTAAGCCCACTAAGCTCAGCTTCTGCAGCAAGTGATTCAGCTCTCTCATACAAACAGTTTTTGAACGATAAATATGCCATCACCTTGTCAGACTCCTTATCCAAAGGTGATTTCGTTATCGCTGTGAACAACATTTTGAAAGCTGAAGCAAAAGATCAGACCAATGTCTTTACCGATTTACAAAAGGACAGTCCTTATTTCAAAGCAGCGCTTGCTTTACACGAAAAAGGGATTCTATCCGAAGGCAAACTGCAAGGGGATCAACCGCTTACCCAATTACAGGCCACTTTCATTGCTTTGAAAGCCTCCGGCTTGAAAGAGCTCGCCTATACGTATCCCAAAGATAAAATTAAAGCCGCTCTGGCGAAAGTACATATTGACTATGATCAAAACAATCAACTAACACTTCAAGCCGCTCAAGAGCTGGCCGCTGCTATTGATACGGGGCTTGTCTCATCCGATTTCCAAGCGGATACAACTGCTAACCCAACCTTTGCTAACGACCTGCTTGGCAAAATTCTTACTTTTACTGGCCAATATAAGCATTATCTTGGATCGACTTCAGATAGCGATATCTTCCGCAAAATTAACGATGCCTGGCATACCGAGGACATTATTTCGTCCACCGATTTGCGCGCTGTCTTCGATGAAGCTTTGAAGAAGAATCTCGTTACTGGGTACAACTTGAAGGATTCTCGTTTCGATGCAAACTTTGATCCCAAGCAGTCTCTCACTTACGGACACTCTGACATTACGCATGCGATTCAGCTAATCGGGTTGCTGCGCAGCGAGAACATCCAGGCGAAAGTACAGCTCGAGCCCAAAACATCTGCTTTCATTTACCTAAAAGAGTGGGGCGAGCCGACACAAACTGAGGATTATCAAGTCGTCCAGATTGAGAACGGAAACTTCATCGCCTATGCCAAGGAATATGACATTGAGTTCGAATTCGATAACGCTGAGCAAAAGAACAAATTCCAACAGATCGTTCTCCAATATGCTAAAAAGAACAGTGAAGACCAAACAGGACTTATTTATTCTTCCTGGTGGCAGCCACTCTACTATTCCTTAACCGAATTGAAAGACTACAAGGTGATTGCTAACAATAAAGTCACTAAGGGCCATTATTATGCGCAGTCTTTCTCCCTCAGCGATAAGTCGGAAGAAGTTTCTGCTGGTCTAAAGAAGATCAATGCCAATTTGAACGTCGACTCCTATAAATTCTGGGTGGACGAGCCCTTCTACAATTACTTACTTGGCGATTTTAAATAAGAAACAAAAAAACAGTTGATCGGGATCCCGACCAACTGTTTTTTATTTATCGTATTGTGGCATTATCCGCCGTAAAGAGACGCAGTTCAGAAATGGACCACCAATGCGAGTCCACTCCTGTTTGCACGATCTTCACAAAACGTGCCGTTTGTGTCGGGAATACCGCCGTTACCTGCGGCACTTTTCCTTCGCCGGAAGCAACTGAATGGCTCCAGTTTTCTCCATCGCTTGACACATAAACCTCGTAACCTTTGGCGAAGTCATCGTGACTGCGTCCACTATCCATGACGACCTGATCAAAGGATTGCTCCGCGCCCAAGTCAAGAACGACAAAATCACCGTTCTTCTGCTCGCTGCCCGTTGACCAGCGTATATCCATGTTCCCGTCGAGCATAGCCTGAGCGTTTTCGCCACCTGCTGTGGAAGACGCTGTTGCTGTCCAGCCGTTAACTACAAGGGGCTTTTGCTTGCCGATGCCGTAATTCATTACGTTGAGCTCGGCAACAGACCACCACTTATCAGCCTCGCCGGTTTGGACAATCTTCAAATAACGTGCACGCTGAACTGGGAAAGTAATGGACATCGTTCCAGCTTCACCATTCCCTGCAGCTACCTCAGTTCCCCAATTCTCACCGTCATCGGAAACATACAGCTGATAACCGCGTGTATAGTCATTCGCAGAGTTTCCGGGAGTTAAAGTAACGCTATCGAAGCTTTTCTTCGCGCCCAAATCAACTTGCAGCCATTGGCCATTCGTTTGGGTCTTCCCGTTAGTCCAAAGAGTATTGCTAATTCCGTCCAGCATGTTAGCCGTAATGTCGCTACCCTGCGTGGAGGAAGCCGTTACCATCCATGTTGAGCGATCGAGCGGGCCAATCTCATCAGGTGGTATTGGCGTTTCGGTTACTTTCCCGAATTGAGCCGTTTTGATCTCAGAGATGGACCACCAGCTATCATTGGCTTTGGTAAGGACGATTTTCACAAACTGGGCTGTTTGTTTCGGCAGAGATACCGCAATGCTCGGAGATGTTCCGTTGCCGGAAACGACCGGGTCTCCCCAATTTTCTCCGTCCTTGGAGGTATATATCTCATAACCATGTGCGTAATCGTTCCAGTTCATGCCAGAGTTCATAAACAGAGTATCAAAGGTCTGTTCGGAACCTAGGTCTATGCGCAGCCAATCGCCTGCCACTTGTGTTTTGCCGGAGGACCACCGTGTCGACAGATCGCCATCCGTTAGGTGCTCCACAGCTTCTCCGCTTTTAGAAGCTGTAATCTTCCACGCAGAACGATCTTGGTACTTAATACCATTGGACGGATCTGGGCCGCTTAGGACGCTATTTTTTAGCGGATCAACCGCTACCAGCGCGTTGGCATACACCGTTGCGGAGCCTAAAGCACCGTCTTTATTAAAGAAACGAATCGTTTTGGCGCTTTCCGAAGGATTCCAGATTTGCGCTGTATACACGCCATCTTTCTTATACACAGTTACCGCTGGATCATCAGCCCAAATATCCGAGTTCCGATGGCCAAGCGACTCCATACTGTGTGTAAACCAATACGCATTAAAGACTTCATTTTGCTGCATATGTGTGGTATCCCACTTGTTTAATACCGATTTAGGATCACTGATCGATTCAAATGGCCAGATAATGTGATACCAGGCACGCTCCTGCCCGCCTTCAATTTCACTGATCAATCCTTGATACAAAGCAGCCGCTTTCTCCGGCTGACGGCCGTAGTAAGTCATCCACTCTGCTGGCGGCAGCCAATGAATGCCGTATACATACTCCGGATCTCCATTGAAGAAAGTAGTAAAGGCCGTCGCACTACCATAGACTTGACCTGCGGTGGCATGATTGTACCCTTTCACCCAGTTATCGCCATCATAGTTAAACCAGTACTGCTCAGTGGCTTTCTCTTCGGTCGTAAAGCCCCAAATTCCCGCATCGCGGTACGCATCATTGCCAGTTACGAGGCCCCACATGTATTCGCCGACCCAGCTGAAGAGCGATTCGCCGGCAGCTTCCTGGTTGTTGCCTGCGTGATTATCAGCATAACCACCTGCCCATGAATGACCTTCGTATGGGTCAAAGTTCCGGAACCATGGGAACTTGCTGTCGGTTTTGGACGGATTCGCGTAATCGCGGATCAGGGTTTCAACCATATCGCCATAGTCGCGCTGGAACCCCTTATCGTAAGTCGCCAACACGGCAGAAGCAAAGATGTAATACCCATACGTGAAATGATGGTCAGTCAAGCCGGTATTTAGACCAAAACCCGTATTGTAGGCCATCAAGGAACCCCAGTATTCCGAATAGTGGAAATAAGTGCCGTGTAATTTCTCATCTCGCGAATACGTATACCAATCGGTCAAAATGGTTCTAAGTTTAGCCAAATAGTGATCTCTGCGCTGTGTATCGCCAAGCTGGTCGCTGATCAATACCGCAAGCGCAAGCGGATGAAGCTTCTTACCTTGCCAGTATGGATCATCGATCATAAACCCGTTCGCCACATCGGCATCCAATTGATCCAGATAAGCTATAAGCTGAGCGCGGGAATAAGTCGGATCGTTCGGCTCGACAAACTGCGGAATCAGGCCGTTAAAGCGATCCGAAGTTGTAAATTTATTGCCTACATTTACTTTTAGGGTCCCGCGGATCGAAGGATAGCTGAGATCCGTAAGCGGTGTAGTCGCAATTTTCCATTGATGCGGAAGCAGTGTCATGATCGTATCCGCAGAAAAACCTGGACGTTTCACTTGTGTAGTAGTCGTAAAATTCGTATTCACTAAAGATGATTTTTCATCGAAATGGTAATCCACTTTGGTGTCGGTAACAAAAGCATACGCATGCTGATAAAACAAACCAAGTTCAGTTGCAGAAGGAAGCGCTGCAAGTGACAGATAATTTTCACTGGAGCCCAACTTGATTTTGATTGTGTTGCCAAGCTTCATGAACGTTGTTCCCTCAGGAACAAAGATGCCGTAACTACGAACGAAGGTCTGCGGTGTAGGCGCCTTGTCCTTGTTCGTTACTTCCAGACCAATATGGTCGGCGGTATAGACATCTCCATCATTCAGCAACACCGGATTGTTATTATCATCAAACAAACGGGTCATGGCCGGCGCTTGCAGGATAACAGCATCTGGATTTTCATACGTGTTATATAGGAAAGGCGATCCTTTTACAAAGGTAGTGCTCATTTTGGCCGTATTGTCATCACTGAGGATCACGGTAGCCGAATAATCACCGTAGCCGGAAATTTTGGTTTCTATTTGAGCTGGATTCAAATTATTACTGTTTAAGTAGAAATCTGGATCACCATCAGCATCGATGGAATTGCCATGAGCGAAACCAGCTCCAGGGTTCAACACAGCAAGCCCTTGCTTTGTATACCAATTCTTCAGCGGCAGTGTAATGAGGCTGTTGCCATCACCCAGTTTGGAGACCAGAATAGATTGCCACCAATCGTTTGAAGGAATCGGTGTTTGAATATTGGAAGTGCGATACGTAGGGTTCTTAGGCTCTAATTGTGTAATATCATTTTTTTCGTAGCTGCCTGCTCCTACTTGTACGGCAGTGGCCGTCGGAATATCCCGAATGTCGTAAGTTGGCTTCGGGTCTCCTTCACGGTAAGCATGTACTTTGAACTCGTACAGCGAGTAACCGTTGGAGCTGCCGCGTGCGATGCCGGCCATTTTGACATAACGTGCTTTCGCGTAGACGGGAATTGTTTCTTGGCCGCCGCTACCGTTCAACTGCCGGAAAATGGTTGTCCAGTGTGTCGCGTCATTCGAAACCTGGATGTCATAAGCCCGTCCAAAAGCGGCCTCCCAGTTCAATCCGATACTGCCGACTTCGCTTTCTTGTCCCAAATCCACATAGATCCATTCATTCTCCTTGTAGATGGAAGACCAACGTGTATCCTTATCTCCGTCAGTTGCATTTTTGGCTAGATAATTTTTTCCAAGCATCTTCGCTCTATCTTCAGCCGATTTGCTCGGCTCCGTATTCTCAAGGGAAGACACCGTTACCGGGTGATTGAGCGCCAGGTCCGGGGCAGCAGGTTTCGGAGGACCACCCAAACCGCCCGTTCCATACACATTGAATTCTATAATGGAAATTCCGTATGGCTGCTGGGCACGTTGCGTGCTGAATAGACGGACATAACGTCCTGAAGCGGAAACATCCGTAACTACTTCGCCTGGTTTCCCTTCAATAACCGGAGTCATATCGTGCCAATGAAGCTCGTCATCGGATACCTGAAGGGTATAAGCGCTGGAATACGCATTTTCCCAATTAACAACAACTTTCGTGAGGTTGCTACTTGCTCCCAAATCCACATAAATCCACTGCGAATCCTTCTTCCAGACGCTTTCCCATCGGCTATACACATTATCGTCTACAGCCATATCCGGTGTATTTCCTCCTAATGAGGACGAAGCGTAAACGGATCTGTTCATGGACAACAAATAACTATCCGATTCATCCGCCTGTACGTTTGGCGCAGACAAGAACGGCAAACTGGCAATCATCACCAGAAGTGCTGTTAAAGCATGAGCCCAACGAAAGCGTTTTTTTCTTTTCTCAGTATACATGTGTTTCATCTCTACTCTCCATCTCTGTTTATTTGACATGTCCGTGCTATTGTAAGGGAATGTCACAATTACAACAAATTATGAATTAGTTACGTATAGATAAAAAAATTTATAATTTCAGAAGATTTATATGTAATAAAAATTATTATGTCAGATTCAAAATTTTGTGATTTGTTTGATGAAATTCTGCGATTTACAATAACGAAGCATGTGGGCCACAATCCGCGGCTTGCGTGCAACTATATTCCTAAGGAGTTGTACGTCAAACCAATGGCAAATAGCAGGCATTTCGAGATTGTTTATTTACTATGTAGCAAAAAGAGAACAACAGCCAAAGAACTGGCGGAGCATTTCAACGTTTCTACACGCACAATCTATAGAAATATTGAAACCTTAAGTGCAGCAGGAGTACCGGTTCAGTGCAGCAAAGGAAAAAGCGGCGGGATCTCCCTCTTGGACGGCTCCTCACTAAGTTCTTCCCAAACAAAAAAAGAGCAAAATGAGTTTCTCATTGCTCTTCAAAGTTTATCTACGCATGATGTTCACAAAAGTGATGAGATACTCAGCAAGCTCGGCCACTTCTTTCATACGATTTAACAGCTGAATCCCACGCATATTTGAATTCCGACACACTTCCATACCTATCTTCTCTATTTGGTTCCACTGCCTTGAGAGCTACTTCATAGAGCTCTTTTCCTGCCTCCCAATGCTCATACGAACGATCGCGCTCTCCTCCAAGCAGTGCAAATGCTGTTGCCCCCATCGTAAATACATTGGTACAGCCATCAATCTCAGCACCGAGAGTAAACTCTTCCGGGGACATATATCGAGAGGATCCCCATAATCTTCCCATCGTATTGACATAGGGTCTTCTCTGATAAAGATCGATATCGCATATTTTCGTCTCATTGTCAGAGAAATTGTACAGTAAACTCCCGTCATAGAAATCAATGGCAACATAGTTTTTTCTTTCGATAAATGCATGAAAGCTATAAATTCGTTCCAATGATGCCAACCTTTGCTCGACTGATAAGTGTTTATATCTATAGAATGGGGAGTTGGGATCGTGATATTTCGCCGGGGGCGGAAAAGACCAATGCGGGTGAAGAGATTCCCCCGCAAACCATTCGAACACAGCCGCGTATCCTGAGCCAACTTCAAAGTGATCAACGAGTGTAATGAGGGAGGGGTGACTCAAATCTTTATATAGAGGTATAGCATTTCTCAAATTATTTATTGCCTCTTGCGGGTCACCGGAATATGTTAGGCATTTAGCACCGGCATATTTGACGAACCATTTTTCGCCATTTCTCTGGACACCAAAGCTTATATTGCCAGAATCCTGCTGATCGAAGACCTCAAATACACGACCTAACTTTGTGAGCCACCCGAAGTCGTGTTCCTCTTGCAGGTTGAACATAACATCGTCAATTTGGATATTAATCATAGAGTTCCTCCTCGAATTGCAACTAGTTCTTATTATTTAACTTCAAATATTGTCTTGGCAGTGAGATCATCAGGATGAATCCGTACAATTCCTTCTGAATTTAAATCTATCATAACTTCAACTTCTATTGTGTATTTCCCAGGCGGTACTGCATGACGTTTTTTATTTTTTAAGTTCCATTCCTCATTAAAAATAAGCTTATCATCTTTTTTCAAATTCCTTATAATGAGTGCCTGGGTAAATGCCCTATTGATCGACCATCTGTAAATCTCTTCCTTCTTCTCATTGTAAATAAAAATATCATACTGTTGTCCCGACCCATATGAAATACGTTGTTCTTTACCCGAAACATTCTGAAGATTAAAATTAACATTTAATTTCCCATCTTCATTTAAAACCTCTAGTGATGTTTTAAAGAGCCCTGCAACTGATTTGGATTGTTCATCTTGCTTTTTTTGCAATTCATTTTCTACTTCCGGATCTGGATTTACAGCTAATTCAACCCGGACGGGTTCGAATGTTTCATGAGGTTTACTTTCATCATTGACGCTAGTAGGACAAACCAAAAGCAGCACACTTAACAAGACAATCGCCGAATTTTTTCCAATTCCCATCGTCATTCACCCCCAAGGGCTTAGACGGAATAAAATAGAAAAATGTTCCAACTTTTCTAAACTTTTTACCACTACTCACTGATGAACCTTCCTATAATCCCCAGACGTAGTCCCAACCATTTTCTTAAAAGCCCGGATAAAGGACATTTGATTCAAATAACCAACCCGCGAGCCGTGTGGGAATGCGGCTCTGATTCGCTCGCTGGTGCTCATCACCTTGTTGATCCCCGCGTTCCATGCCTCTTGTATCCATTGCTCTGTTGTATTCATGTCTTCACTCCCATCCGTTGTGCTCCTAGCATAAACAGATCAGCGAGTAGGCTCAATATACATGTTTTTGTTGGATTAACAGGAGAATAAAAGAGGCTCTTGTGGGCGGCGCTATCGGGTTAGTCCATTGGACGAAATCCACTGAAAAGCTAATCGTGGTCTTATAGCGCCGGATTTAACAGGTACATTAACAGGAAATCCTCCCGTTATTTCAGCTTGATCACACCCAAAAATTCAATTAACTGGAAATAATCCTGTTAATTTGATCCAACATCCGTGTTTCCCAGCTCAAACACCTCAATTAAAGGGAGAAATTCCATTTATTCTTGTTATAGCTGCGTAACTCCGCAAAGTAGCGGGAGAATTTCCCTTTAATTGAAAGCGGCTGCCCCCAAGTCATGATAAATGACTGACTTGGAAACAGCCGCTTTGTTGGTGTCACGCCTTGTTGCTACTTCGCTAACGGACACAGTCGCGCTTATTTGGCACAAATCCGGCCAAAACAAAAGCTAACGGACTCCAGCGCAGCTATTCGCGTTATCCGTGCGTGACTAGCGTGTCTATGGCCTAATTAACGGCTCTGGAGTCCGTTATTCATGAAATAAGGGTCAATTTCGGCCAATAACGGCAACGGTGTCCGTTAGAGCATCGTAGACACGCCCTCCAGCTATTTTCGTTGAAAATTATCCAACGAGGCTAATTTTTCCACAGCCTCACCTAACATAAAAAAAAGCTGTCCCGAAGTCATTTAATGACCGAGGGACAACCTTTTTTGTGACCTTTTGGGACAGCCTAATCTATTATTTGATTTGTGCCATATGCAACAACGCAGTGAGAGCTTCTGCTCTTGTTGCACCATTCATTGGTTTGAAGCTTCCATCCTCATATCCTGCAATGATGCCAAGTTCCGCAGCTTTTGCGATAAAAGACTGAGCCCAATCCGGAATGGAGTCTGCATCCTTAAAGGAGCTATCCTTCTGGTTTCCTGCGTTCACATGAAAAGCACGCATCAGCATGGTTGTCATTTCAGCGCGGTTGATTAGCACGTTTGGACGCAAGGAGCCATCCTCGTATCCAGTCAGTATGCCCGCTTCCACTGCCGATGCCATTTGGCCAGCAGCCCAGTCTGGTATATCCAGCTTGTCAGTGAAAGTAATGCCGGTAGATGAACTTTTGAGCCCAAGTGCACGTACAACCATCGTCGCGAACTGCACGCGTGTAATTGGCTCATCCGGTCTCATATTTCCATCCGCATAACCATTGATGATTCCTTTTTCAAATGCAGTAATGAACGTTTGCTTTGCCCAATGAGACTTCACATCAGGCCAGCTAGCATGTGATCCCGTCTCTTGCTCTTGCTCTGGCACTGACCCTGACTCTGGCTGAATTAAAAGCACGGCGAATTTGCCTACTTCGGATACAGCTACAGATATGGTTTCACCTTTAACATCGCCACCTAGCTCCAACCACTTCCCTTGAGCCACGTTATATCGGAACACAGAAGGTCTGCCCGCTCCCACGTTGGAAGATTTGAAAGCAAAAGTAAGAATTAATGGCTTAGTCGTTGCGCCTGCTTTATCCTTCATGATCTCAAATACCGGGCTTAGTGCAGGGTAGTTGCCAACACTTACGGATTCATTACTCTTTTTGAGGGTCAGCTTTAAGCCCGCCTCTTCCACAGGCAACTGCACGGAAAGCTCTTCATCAAGCTTCACTGGATCAGGCAATACCTGGCTGCTTCCGCCTCCGCCTCCACCACCACCTGAACCCGGGATATCGGCAGATTTTCGGTAAATCGTAACATAAAATGTTTTGCTCACAGATCGGATTAATGATTCTACTTGAACCCTAACGACATTCATACCTGGATTCAGAGCAATTAGTTGGCTGTCTGTACCGCTTTCTATCAAGTGAGATTCACCATCAGCTGTGATTACATGAACCGTCGACGACGGATCCAAGACCACTGGTTTCAGCGATATGCCCGTAGTACTCGCAGGAACTTCTACAGCGTATTGCAGCACATTGTTTGCGAAGGCTGGAGATAAGCTGCCTGCTGATACATCGAGACTGCTTAACCCAAATTGCTGAGCAATCATGATTTTATATTCACGGGTAAGCTGACCATCTTCCGACGTCACTTGAATCATGATCTCCTTCTGATCATTAATCGCGATTGACATCGTTGGCGTGCCGCTTACAACCGTCTGTGGCTCATCGCTTCCAGCACGCACAGTAATGAGCGAGTTCGCATCCTCAGCTGTTGGGGTTAATGTGAAACTTGCTGCGCTTAAAGGAACTGCGGCTGTATAAACCAGCGTATCCGTAGCGAACACCGGATCTAGCTTGCCTGCGGATAACGCGAGTCCAGTCAATCCTGCTTGTGTACCTGGCTTCCGAACGGTTACAGTAGCTTGGGCTTGAACACCAATTCCGTTCGTTGCCGTAATAACCGTGCTGCCTTCTCTAACTGGGGTCACATTACCCTGACTGTCTACGGAAGCTATTGTTTGATCCAATGAACCCCAGACGACTCTCTGATCCACCGCATTAAAAGGAATCAGATTCACTTTCAGCTGTTTGGCTCCGCCTCCAAGACTAAGGCTTAGTTCAGAACGATCTAGTTCAATACCTTTCAAAGCCATCTCATACACAATACGCAAATAAGGTCTTTGTTCAACTGTGCTGTACTCAGATGTACGGAATTGTTTCGTACCAATGATGTTTGAATTGCTGGCATCCGCGAATGTTTCACGTTTCAGTAGGACACCGTTATTTAAATCAGGATTCGCCGTCCACTTTTGTACGACACCCGTTATATCAAATGTGTTCCATTTCGGACTTTGCGTCACGATCTTGCTGTCAATCACAGCAGGATCATAGGAATTAGTACCGTTAGTAATGTAGTTTTCCCACGTTACCTCACCTGGCTCGCCGGGGGCGCCGTCATTGCTGCTGCTGTTCCCGCCTCTTCCTTCAACCCAAGGCGTATTCGCTTGATGCACAAAGATTTCCTTGTCCGTATTCGCTATCGTCCCGTTGCTTCCGCGAGAACCAAAATGATACAAATTCAGAGTTGCACTCGTGATCGTTGCGCCTTCAGGAATAGGTAAATGATCGAATCGGATAAGACCGTATTTTTCGTCCATAACACTTTGATTATAGTAACCGACTTCTATCCCATGCTGCGCTCCAAAGTTGTACTGATAATATTTATTTCCTTGGCCTCCAGTTCCCTTGGAAATCTGGGTATCGGTTGTCCCGACATAACCTCCTACTCCTTCTTGGAGTACAATGGCTGTTTTGGCTGCTTCAATCGTATACGTACGCTGCACCTTTGCTCCCGGCGAAGTAACCTGTACAGTAATCAGATTATTCCCTATCTCGAGCTGGAGCGCATCGCTTGGCTGTCCACTGGTGACCGGCTTCGCTTCTCCATGATTGAGTGATACCGTTATCGTCGATAGGTTATCCTCTGTTAGCGCTGTGACTTGAACCTGATTATTCGCTTCCGGTACAATCGCTGTATAATGCTCCAAGCTGCTGACAAAAGCTTCGGTAAATGTTCCGCTGCTCAGTGACAAGCCAGATAGATTCGCATTAATACCTGAAGATTCAACGCTTATCTCCGCTGTCGCCTCGAAGCCTCCATCCAACGACTTTGCTGTAATGGTTGTAATCCCTGTTCGAACTCCTGTCACGATACCATCTGCACTGACTGTTGCGATTGTCTTATCCGCAGAATTCCACAGCACATTGTGGTTCGTTGCATTAGCCGGCTGTAAAGACGCCGTTAACTTTGTTTGCTCGCCAATTTTAATCGTTTTTGATTTCGGTGCCACATCAATCGCCGTTACTGGAACCGAATACGTCACCGTTAACTTTGGACGCCAATTCTGCACCCCATTCTCAGAGGAGGAAAAAGCATAGGAGATTTCGCCTGGATCTAGCATGACTCCATAATTCGTGCTGCTATCAGCCAGCCAATCGCTCACAAGCATCGCCATGTCAACAGATTGCCAGCTATATAACTCAGTGCCTACTGCTTGTCTTGAAGCAACGCTGTCCGATGCTGGTGGCTTCGTTGCCCAACTTACCCAATTCTGACCATCAGGTACCGTGCTGCCAGTTGTCCCCGTTCCACTACCTTCCGCCCATGCTGCAGTTATTTTATGCAACTTCAAATCTCTTGCTATCGATGGATCGGTCAAGTTGCCTGTTCCAACTAGATACATCTCCAGTTTGGCGCTCTCCACCTTGGCTCCTTTGGGAATAGGTGCAAGGTCAAATTGGATCAAACCATATCCACGGTCACCCGTTTGACTATCCTTCACTTGCTGTCCGCCATCAGAGAGCTGAAGCTCTGCAATTTGAACGTAAGGGTCTCCGCTGTTCGCCGTAATATTCAAGCGATAGTGCGCATAGGCCGTTTGATTGTTAAAATCTTTATAGAACTTGGTTTGATTTCGATTAATAAACACTTCGTTTGCCCTTGTATCCAAGGTTACCCAATCTGAACCATCCATCGAGCCTTCAAATTTCCAATTCCGTGGATCTCTCCCTGGCGCATCCTCTGCAGAAGATATCGCATACCCCTGTACCTTCGTCGGCTGCTCCATTGTCATTGTAATGATAGAAGTATCCTGGAAAGCTAACCATTTGGTTGTTATCGCAGCATCCAACAGCTTCTCTTTGGTTTCATTGGCTGGGTTTGAGCCTATTGCCGTAATTGCGCTTACTTTTTGCGTTACCTGGCCTGGCATCCAATTAATAAGCGGGTTGATCGGCCCCATTTTTATCTGGGAATTGCCTCCAAAGTTATGCAGATGGTTATCGTTTGCTGTTAATTCCACAACATGGGTATCCGCCGTCCCTGTATAGCCGTTTAATCCATCTTGAAGGACAACGGTTTGCGTTACACCAGGATTGCCGCCTTCGGCATCGCGTCTATCCTTCAGATACTTCAACAACAGCGAGGTCGTATCCGTTTGGAACATATCCACTCCGCGTCCCAACAGCCATGGATAACCTGCCGTCGGATCCGTAAGGAAGGCATAATCCCCATGTCTGCCTACCAAGCCAGGTACCGAGTAAATGGTGTTAACCCAAGCTCTTGCTCCGAGGTTATGCATATTTTTGAGAAATGCCGGGTCCATAACCGGATCATCATCGTTGCTGAAGCTTAGCTCTACAGCAAGTGTAGGAAATAGTGCTGTCTGTGGATTTAAATAATCATAGACACTGCCTTGATCCGTAGCAAGCAACATATACAACGGTTCAGTTGCCGAATCCTTAAATTGCGTCATAAAGGAAGTAATGACGGATTTATAGCTCCCATTTGCTTTATAAAGTGCATGATCCGTCGTATCTGTTCTTTCAAGAATTTCCCACATACTATTCAGATTTGCTAGATTAAATGCGTTTTTATTATCCAAATTAATCATAATATGGCCACGGGCAACTTGCATGGCTTCTTCTAAAGTCGGTATTTTTTCACAAGGATTACTCACGGCTCCGTTAAGCGTTTTGAGACAAAAGTTCTTGATCTCAGAAAGCGTGAAGGAAGAAACGCTTCCGCTACCGTTCGTGGTACGGTTAATCGTATCATCATGCATAAGAACCGGTACACCGTCTCGGGTATTCCGAATATCCAGCTCTACCATATCCAAGCCTTCAGAGATTGATTCACGGATGGAATCCAGCCCATTCTCCGGCTTTCCGTTGAGCCAATTTCCACGATGAGCAATCACCATAACATCGCCGTTCGGATCCAAGAATTTAGAGATAATCTTATCGGCTTCCCCACCAAGCAGCCTTGGTGCCACTTGAATTGTATATTCATGTACGCCTACTTCACCTGGCTCCAGCGGCTCAACAGACTCAACCTTTACAATAAGTGTGGCTCTGCCAGAGTCGAGTGCAAAAGGCAAGCTCTTGCTGCCTGAGTTAACCGTTTGCGGCTGTCCATCTCCGCTGCGAACCGTTATCTTCGCATTCAACTCGGATGCTGTTGGTACTATACTAATTTGCCTCGCGTTTAGCGGAACCTTCGCTGTGTAACTAAACTGATTCGAGCTGAAAGTTGGATCAAGTTTAGCTCCATTCAGGCTCAAAGCAGCTAATGTGCCTTTGTTGAAAGCAGCCGTTACTGTCACATTCAATGAAGCTTCAAATCCTCCAACTGCTGCTTTTACTATCGCAGTCCCTGCCCCAACGGCCGTAATATTACCTGTTGCATCAACCGTTGCTACTGCAGTGTTCGAAGATGACCACACGATATCTGTATCCGCAGCATTTAAGGGTCTGGCAAATGCGTTAACACGTATCGGAGCATCTCCCACAATTAGTGTCACTTGCGTGCTGTCCAGCTTTACGCCCTGCAGTGGCAGCTTATAGGTCAGACTTAGCTTCGGTGTCATTGCTTCACTCGGCGCTGCGGCTATTGGGTATTGTGCGGAAGCAAAATCCTTCGTTGAAGTGAGTGTGCCCGCATTGCTGGTTGAATCGGCTTCTTTCATCACGACTCCATAATTAGGCAAGCTTCCGTTCATCCAGCTTCTTACTAAATCTGTTACCGGCCAAGAGTACCATACGTTTAGCGCTGTTCCTACATTAACTTTATTATTGTAGGTCACCGAGGTAACTGTATCATTGTAAGAGGGTCTGGTATTCCAAACTACACCTGGTGCATTCACGGTTCCATCAAAGCCGGTTCCTGTACCTTCGACCCAGTCACTTGTCAGCTCGTGAACATAAATATTTTTATTATTGAAAGGATTGCCATTGCGGACACGCGTGCCCATCAGAAATAAATTCAGATTGGCTTCAGAAATGATCGCTTGAGAAGGAATTGAAGCCAAGTCAAAACGCAAGAGCCCAAGCTTCCGGTCCGTCATTAATGCATCATAATATCCTACTTCAAACGCATTATTCATACCGGTGTTTTTTGCCCCGTGTGTGCCTTCACTGACATGCGCATCTTTTGTACCACTATAGCCATTGATGCCCTGCTGAAGAACGACAGCCGTCTTAGGCACCGTAATCCGATAAGTACGACTTACGGTACTGTCGCTGGACGTCACTTTTACGGAAATGATATTATTCCCAATTTCCAGTTTCAATGGCGAACTGTTCGTTCCGCTTGTCACGGTTGTTGGGCTCTCACCATTCATAGAAACGGCAACGGTCGCTCCATTCTCCTCTACAACAGGCGTGACGGTAACCTGATCATAGGCAACAGGAACAGCAGCGGTATAATCTGTTGTATCTGGGCTAAATGTCGGATTAAGACTGCCTATACTGACATTTAACTCAAGCAATCTGGCGCTAGATACAGCATTCTGTTTCATATTTTCTGGTTCAGCAGCGGCTGCAACTGCTGGCAGCACAGAGATCATCGTTGACCAGAGCAGGATAAAAGAAAGCATACAGGAGTATGTACCGCGTAGAAATGATCGTTTATTTTGGTGCATGATTAGTCCTCCTTATAAGTACTAGGTCGTTTCATCCATCAAGGTTTATTCGTATTCACGGTAGCTTCACTCAAGCATGAGATACAAACATTCTCCGAAGCTTCTAGTTGTTCTTGGGTCTTAAGCATTTGATCCCAATGCTTCTTACTCTTCTTCTCCGTGGCGGGCACATACAGCTTTCTTGCAGCTAGTCTCTGTATCGTGCTTTCTCGTGCTGATAAGAACGGCTTCTCATCGTGATTAGGTTCACTGCCTTTTAAAATAGAGAGCTTAGAAGCTTCAGGCAATAAACGCTGTTGAATAGCTGGGGAAAGCAGGAAGGCCATAATCTGTCGTACAGCGCTTTCCATCCCTGCATCTGACTTCAACATAACAAAGCCGCTCACCCGTGCCTCCAATGCTTCCTCTTCGCTAAATGCTGGAAATGGCAAAACACCAAATTTAAAGGTTCCTCCAATATATTGCTCTAGCATGAGTTCCTTTTCCGATGACGATAAAAGTAAGCCAGCATTGCCGTTAATGAAATCACTCACGGCCAAATGATGCTTAAGGGGAGGCGTTATTTGATAGCGATAGATCATCTCGTGCCATAATTTGAAAATTCGTTCCACCCTAGTCTCGGATGCCGGATCTTGAAGAAAGATGCTGCTGCGCAAATACCAAGGTGTTTCTGGGTCCATGACAAGCCCCCAAATATCCGTCTTCTCATCGCCATCGTGATCCTGCGTCAACTTCATGCCAATGGACACTAGCTGGTCCCAAGATATAGCCTCGGTGTTGAAGGAAAGCCCTGAGTAGCCAAGCAAATTTTCATTGTAATAAATAACGGGAACAGCCGTGCCATAGGGCATAGCCCACATTTGGTTATTGTACTGAAAAGCACTTGCATATCTCGGGTCGATCAACTCCCCGATATCTTGTAACATGCGTTCGTCCATGGGAAGCAAGGCCCCCGTATCCGCCAACTCTGCAATCCCATAGGCACTGCCAATTTCAGCAAAATGGGGTGGTGCGTGTGCAGAAATGGCTGCCATCAGCTCTTCATGAAGCTGCTCTTCCGAGCGGAATGTACGAATTTGGATATGAATACCAGGATGCTCATTTTGAAAATCGGTCAGCAGCTCACTGACTGGTTTACTATAAATCCATGCTGTCAAAGAAACATCCGTTTGCAGAGCATACTGGAGAGGCTGATTTTGATTCAGCCGCATGATCCATAGCAGTATAAGCAGACATACCGATAGGGTTAATGCGGCTCCAAGCTTCCTTTTATGTTTCTGCCACCGAATGTTCAATGTCTTCACCGTCCTTTCATGCTGCTGAGCAGCTGTTTTACGAAATAAATTTGGAGCCCTTAGAAAACTGTTTAGCAACAATAAGCGATAGCAACGTACATGCCGATAGAAGGGTCGCAAGCGCAGCGCCCGCACCGTAATTAGAGCTGAATACTTCCGTATAAATGCTGATTGATATGGTTGCAGTCGCTCCATGGTACAGAACTATGGTCGTACTGAGCTCATTGATCACAGCCACCCAGCTAATAATTGCACCTGACATAACGCCAGGAATCATCATTCTAGCTGTCGTTTTGAAAAAGGTTTTCATAGGAGGAACGCCCAGGCTGATGGATGCCTCCTCGACACTCCGCTCCAATTGCTGCAGAATGCCCACGCTGGAACGAATCGTGTAGGAAATCTTACGAACCACGTAGGCAATCACTAGAATTATCCAGGTCCCAGTCAACAGCACTGGCGGTTTGTTGAATACAATAATAAGACTTATCCCAAGCACCGTGCCTGGAATAATATAAGGAAGCATGATGATTGAGTCCAACAAACCCGTAACCTTCGATGGCCTACGTACCAAAACATAAGCGACCAAGATCCCCATCACGATCATAATCGCCATGGCAGCCAGCGAGAAACTGAAGGTATTCATAATTGCCTTCGGTACTTTGTAGACAATCTGCGCATAGCTATCGAAGCTGAACCCACTGTGGAACACAGGGCCCTTCCTCTTCAAGAATGAGGAGATAATCACGGTCAATTGCGGTAAAATCGATATGCTTACGGGAATAAAAGCAAGGATTGTCAGCAGCCAGCCCATGGAAAGCGGCAATTGCATAACTTTGGCCACCCGCATGCCCGAGGTTGCGTAATTATGACGGGAAGAAATAAATCTCTGAATGAACAGCACCAGCGTTGAACATATCAACATGACCGCACTAACCGTACTAGCCATGGATAGGTTGCCTCCCATTTCATTAACGAACTGCTCGTATGCCAGTACTGGCATCAGCTTAAACCCTTGTCCCAACAGCATAGGTGTACCAAAATCGGCAAAAGATTCCATAAACACAAGCAGAGTCCCCGCAGATAGCGATGGAAGCACTAACGGCAGGGTTACCGTAAGGATGCGTTGCCAGGCTGACATGCCGAGGCTTTCCGCCGCCTCCTCCAAAGACGAGTCAATCGTTTTGAGCGCGCCCGAAACATAGAGATAAATATGCGGATAGAACTGCATCGTGAAGACGAATACGATTCCTTGCCACCCATAAATGGATTCAAACGGCACTCCGATCATGTTTAGAAACCTTGTAATGAAACCATTGTTCCCCAGCAGCAAGATCCAGGCATACGCCCCAATGAAGGGTGGCGACATCAGCGAAAGGATAATCAAGATATTCAAAGTTCCTTTGAAGCGAATGTTGAACCTCGTCGTCAGATAAGCTAAGGGCACACCGATTAGAACAGCGAATAATGTTGCAAAAAAGGATACCTTGAAGCTGTTGAACAAAGCGATATAGTAATATTTCAGCTTCATAAAGTTCATATAATTGTGCAGCGTGACCTGGCCCTCTTCATTAAAAAAGCTGTTCATCAGCAGAGTTGCCAAGGGGTACACAACGAAGCCGAGTAGAAACAAAAACATAACAATCGTTACAATTGTCCATACATCCAGCTTCTTCGACAGCAAGCGTTGGAAGACATTCGGCTGCCTATGTCGGTCAGGCACGATATAGAACCTCCTGTCCTAGACCATCAAAAACAATGGCCCGATCCAGTTGGAGGTCTACATACACATGCTGCTCTTGCTCAAGTAAATCTCCCGCTTCTGAAAGCTGATGATCCACTTCAAACAGCTGATTGCCTTCACTGCGGATACCATATTGGATTTTCCCACCAAGGAATGTGACTTGCTCCACCACCCCAGGTAACTGCTGAGGATGCTGGCGTTCTTTAACAATCATTAATCTCTCAGGTCGAATGGAGAACCATATTTTACCTACGTAATTACGCTTCAGTTTAAGCTTCAGTGTGATTGTTCCAAGTAGAATTGTAGCTAAACCTGTCATGGCGTCATATTTGTTAACGACAGCTTCGACGAAGTTAGAAGTACCTATAAAATGGGCAACCGTTCGATTCTCCGGATATAAATATATATCTTGCGGACTTCCGATTTGCTGCACAGTCCCCGCACTCATAACGGCTATTCGATCTGAAACCGCTAACGCTTCCTCTTGATCATGTGTTACATAAATGGTTGTAATCTTCAGTTTTTTTTGCAAAGCACGGATATCCGCTCTCATCTTGATTCTTAGTTTGGCATCTAAATTAGAGAGAGGTTCATCCATCAGCAGTAATCCCGGCTCGATGACAACCGCTCGCGCTAACGCAATACGCTGCTGTTGGCCACCGCTCATTTCTGACGGTGAACGGTCTCTCAAGTGCTGGAGTTCTACCATTTCCAAAGCTTCCATAACTTTTTTTTCGATCAAAGGCTTGCTTACTTTACGCGCTTTGAGACCGTAGGCCACGTTATCAAAGACTGACATATGCGGGAAAATCGCATAATTCTGAAATACCATACCGATATTGCGTTGATGCGTAGGTACCTCATTCATTAACCGCGAGCCAAAATACAAATTGCCTTGATCCTGACGATAAAAGCCAGCAATGATGCGGAGCAGCGTCGTTTTACCACACCCGCTTGGACCAAGAAGGGTAAAGAATTCTCCATCCTGAATCGTAAAATTGATCTGATTCACGGCGACAGAATGGCCAAAAAGCTTAGTCACTTGCTCAAATCCGATGTTCATTCTACTCTTGACCTGTCACAATCTTCATGAACCGGTCACTGATCGTTTTTTTATTTTGTGAAACCCAATCGTAATCGTAGTCTACTTTTTTAATAGCATCGAGCGTAGGAAGCCCTTGAATGTTGCTTGCATCTTTCCTTACCGATCTGCGTAAAAATTCTTTCTGCAACAAGTTTTGAACACTCTTGCCTGCCGCAAAATCGATAAAGGCTTGCGCATTTGCTTGGTTTTTGCTTCCTTTTATAATCGCCATGCCGTCAGGTGTAGCAACCGTACCTTCGGATGGATAAACAATGCCTACAGGAGCCCCGCCTTCCACATAACGAAGTGCTGCCTCTTCCAGCGTAACGCCGATAGCAAATTCTTTATCGCCTACACCTTTATAAACAAGTCCAGAACTTGATAATAATTTCCCATCTAGATTCTTCACGAATTTCTTAACATAATCCCATCCCTGATTGTTGTCCTTGCCAAAAGCCGTGAGCATTGTGGCTAGCTGCGTGAAGGAAGAACTCGATTTCGCCGGATCTGCGAAGGCCATTTTGCCTTTCCATTTGGCATCCAGCAAATCATTCCAGCTCTTCGGCTTATCGGCTTCTGTGACAAGATCCTTGTTATACATGATGACCATCGGAAGTACGGTAAACGGGGTGTACAGATTATCCGCGCTCAGGTACGCCGATGAAAGGTTCGACTTTTCCTTGGTTTCGTAGGCTTGGAAGTAACCCGCATAAGATTTCAGCGATGCTGTATCGCCTCCAAAAAATACATCGCCTAAGGGATTCGCTTTCTCAGCTTCAACTCTTTTCAAGAGCTCTCCTGTGCCTCCGGAAATGAGCTCTACCTGCACACCTGTGAAATCCTGGAATTCTTTAACAATCGGATTATTAATGTCTGCTGTGTTTGGTGAATAGACCACCACTTTGCCGCTTAATTTGACCGGCTCGCTGGAAGCTGCTCCTGCTGCTTTCGGTTCAGCTGATGGACTAGCTGCTGCCTTCGCATTATCCGTTGGCGTTCCGCTTTTACTTGTATCCGCTCCGCATGCTGTCACCATCAAACTCATTGTTACTACCATCGACACACCCATTATTTTAAAACTTCTCATCCTAGCCTTGCCTCCTGTATGTTGTAGGTACATGCTAACTATAAAGCGATTGGAGGTGGGTAACAATGTGGTAACGATTCTGATTTGTACGCTAAATTTCAGTCGGATTATTAAGCTTTTGTAACTTCTCGCGAAAGCTTTTCTGTGGTTCTCCCGTCGCTCTTTTGAACAATTGGCTGAAATAACGTGAATCCTGATAACCGATCATAGCCGCAATCTCACCGATTCTCACTTCGGGTTCCATGAGCAGCTCCTTAGCCTTGTTAATGCGTAATTCAATGATATAATCCATGAAGCTTTTCCCAACCTTTTTCTTAAAAACCTTGCTAAACTTGCTCTCACTCATATGCAGTTGAAGCGCAAATTCGTACATAACAAGATCTTCTGTAAAGTGCTCGTGAATATAGTCCAGGATTTCATCAAGCTCACTCTTATTCTGATGTTTGCTGGCCATATAATTCCGCTGCACCTCACTAGCCATTTGTTCCAACCCATCCATCAGATGCTCCATCGAGGGCCTCTGACTCATATTTTCAAGAAATTGCTTCATATCAGGCAATCCAGTCGTATTTGGGAAATAACGTGTTAACAAGTTATACACCCCGAACGCCAATTGAATGCCAATCTGCTGCTGTCCAAGATGCTTGGACTCAGATTGCCATAACAAAACCTTGTACAAAGCTTGCAGTCTTTCCTTCAAGTTCGCTGCAGAACCCCATTTAACGGCTTCTACGAGTTCAGCCTCATCCCAACTCACGAAAGAATGAGCTTCACTTGCTATGGATGCATAGTGAATGAGCACGGATTGCCTATGCAGGGCCTGATAAAGCTGAGCCAAGCGAGCTTCCTCATAAGCCTGTGCCAGGGTGAGCAGACCATGGTGAACTTGACTTACGCTCACGGTTACATCCTGTTCGTGCTTAGACTCAATCACCTGCCGGAGCTCCGTTTCCCATTGCTTTTCGGCAGATTCTAATAGCAGCAGCGCATAGCTGCCCGCTCCCACCTGCACAGGCATAAGGAAGGAATAACCCGTGAGAACAGCACCGATAGCGGATAGCTCAAGAAGACTGCCCGTACCATGGCTAGCAGATGAACGGCTCTGCCCATAATCGATGATCGCCACTCGAAAGGCATGGAAGGACTCCAAGTTTCCTTGCAGATGCTCGTATAGCAAGTTCAAATCATCTGTACCAGCTTTATCGTTAAACAGATTATGGATCACTTTTTCCAGTATCAAAGGCTGGCTGGTTCTTTTCATGCTCTCCAGATTCTGGAGATAAGCTGCTTGTTGCCTTTTGGCTGCAAGTTTACTGGTGGTTTCACTAAAGGCTCTGCGGATTTCCACTGGATTGGATGGCTTTAAAAGAATGTCACTTGCTCCAAGCTTAAGAGCCTGCTGGGCGAAGGTAAAGTCGTCAAAGCCTGTTAGAAAAATCGCCTGAATATCCGGATATTTGCTATTAATGATGCCTACAAGCTCAAGCCCATCCATACCTGGCATCCGAATATCCGACAGTACAATATCAGGCCGAAGCTCTTCAATTCGCTTAAGCGCTTCTTCACTGTCAGCTGCATCAGCTACAATCACACATCCCATCTCTTGCCACGGTATTGTCCTCTTTAAACCTTCGCGCACAATCCACTCGTCATCAATGATCATCACTTTATACATTTACATCACCTTCGTGTAGGATTTGAGGTATTCTAATGATAACCGTCGTCCCTTGCCCCTGCTCACTTGTTATCGTTAACGAAGCCTCTTCGCCAAATTGGAGACTTAATCGCTTATGGATATTTTCCAGCCCAATTCCTGTGTTATCATTGTTCTTTGTCCGATTTGCCTGTAAAAGGGGATGCAGCAAAAATCCAATTCCATCATCCTCGATGAGAAATTGAACCTGTTTATCCATTAAGCTGCCTAAGATGCGCAGCGTACCTGGTCCCTTTTTATTTTCCAGACCATGAATAATGGCATTTTCCACGATTGGCTGAATCAACAACTTAAGGGTATACAACGGTAAAATAGCCTCATCGATCTCCATGATAATATGCAGCTTATCCCTAAACCTCAGTTTTTGAATCGATAAATAATGTTGAATTTGTTTGATATCTTCCTGGATGGTAATCACCTGATTCCCCTTGCGAATACTGTAGCGAAATAGCTCACCGAGGGAGATGACCGTTTCGCTGATCTCATCAATTTGGTGAATCCTCGCCATCCAGTTGATGGAATCAAGCGTGTTATATAGGAAATGGGGGTTTATTTGCGCCTGAATGGCTTTTAATTCTGCTTCACGAAGCTGCAATTGCTTCTCATAGTTTTCCTTGATTAAATATTTAATTTCTTCGACCATCCGATTAAAGCTTTGTCCCAATTGACCTACCTCATCTGTATATTTAGAAGGAAAAGAGACATTCATATCCCCTTTTTCAACTTTCCTCATCAGCAGCCGCAATTTGCGCAAAGGATCCGTAATTTGATTGGAAACTACATTAGCAAACCAATAAGCAGCAAGGATGCCGATTAACAGAACACCGAAGGTCAATATTCGTATACTCTCACTCTCTTTAATAACTTCTTTAACCGGTATCACACTCACCAACTTGAAGCCAGTTACTTCAGAAGTGTCATAAATGATTATTTTACGCGCACCATTCGTATCTGTTGATTGAAAATAACCTTTGGTCCCTTCCAGCACCTGTGGCAAATAATCAACCTGCAGCTTCGTCCCGATCTGGTGCTTTGGTCTGCTGGAGATCACGTTGCCGAACTTGTCCAGCATGAATATTTCTCCACCTGGGAATAAATGTGCTTTGGCATACTTATCTACGAAAGCAGATTCCATAATATCAATGACCAAATAACCTAAGGTTTCATTCGTTTCTATATTTTTCAATAAACGTCCCGAGCTAAGCGCTGTCCCGAAATCATATAGCTTTTTCAACGTGTAATGGGTATCCCAAACGGTATTCCCACCTGCAAGCTGTGCTTTGCGAAACAAGCCCCAGTCCGGGTCATACTGCCCATATTGTTTAGGCAGCACATCGCCTGTAAAGAAGCGCTCACCGTTCGCCCCTAGGATATAAATCTCGATATCCCAATTCTTGAAACCAATTAAGGATTCCAATATCGTTTTGATCCGCTGCTCGTCCCTGTACTTATCGGCTACACTCCGCTCTTCCCCGTTAACGGATAGTACTTGCTGAACATCGCTATTGCTGTATATATACATGGATAGCTGCTCCACATCGCTGATCACATAATTAATGCTGAATGTGATTTGCGAAAGACTTTCGAGGATTGTCTGATAGACCTTCTGCTGTACGGTATGGGATGCGTGGTTGTAGGACAGTAATCCAAGCGCAGTAAGAGGGATTACGGAGATGATCATGAACAGAATAATCAGCTTTCTTTTGAGATCCATACCAGCAATGCTCACGATAAATTTATTTAGCACTCTTCCATTCCTGCTTCCTTTATGACCCAATATCTTCCCATTGAGACCCCATTTTAGCATAAGATGATATTCGAAAAGTTGAATTTACATTCAATTTATATTACTGCTGAAGCATGCGTAGATCACCGCCTAAGCTTTCATGGAACAGGAAAAACCGTCAGGATATACTTACTCCTGACGGTCTTTATCGATTCTATTGAAGCCACGTGCTCCAAGTCACAACAACGAAGCTGGCAGCCAGTGTAAGAACACCGCCACTAGTCGCTAACTAGTTAAAGTACCTCGAATCCCACCAATAGCCGCTCACCCAACAAGCCCTTCCAAGTAGCTACTTTTTCTTACGGACTCTGCGGACATTATTCCGCTAAATTCGGCTGAATTGGAGGGGCTATCGGACTGAGGAGGCGCTATTTATGGATTTTACCGCTGTTCTAGCTAACTTCATGGCCGATAGCGGCTCATGAGTCCGTTAGATACTAAAACCAGCCTAAAAACAGCAAATAGAGTTATCTGAGTCCGTTAGCCTGCGACGAGTAGGCAGCTAATGCTCCTAATAGCTGGGGTTCCGGCTGAGAGAAGAATCCGAGTTCGTAACTCGGAGGGAGAATTAGAAAAGGAACCTGAGGGCACAAATAGCGCCCTCAGGTTCCTCTATTTTAAACCAACGGAGGTTTCGGCCCAGACGCGTTCTACCTATTCCTCAAATATACGCGTCAGCAAGGCGCCAAGCTCTTGCATCGCTTGCTCCTCTTGCTCGCCATCCACTTCCAATGTCACTTCGTCATTCTGCTGAATGCCTAGCGTCAGCATGCTAAGCGAGCTTTTGCCGTTAACTTTCTTCTCCCCTTTGATGACACTTACTTTGCAGGGAAACGTACCTACCTTTTGAACGAATACTTTGGTCGGGCGGGCATGAAAGCCGGATGGATTCAAGACCGTAAACGTTTGGGATATCATGCTAAATCACTCCTTGTCTTCTGTTCTACAAACTGTTTGATTTGAGTTTGGCTGCCCATCGCCAGAATCTGCTGGGTATAGCCGGCCCATTCGTTTTGAGAGGTCTTTTTAATTAAAGCTCTGGCAGGCAGAATCGAGCTGGCACTCATGCTGAATTCATGAAGTCCCATCCCGAGTAGAATCGGAATCGCATGCTCATCTCCAGCCATTTCTCCACACATCCCCACCCATTTGCCTTCCTTGCTCGCAGCTTGGATAACCATCTGGATTAAGCGAAGAATGGAGGGATGACAAGGTTGATAGAGGTAAGACACATTTTCATTCATCCGGTCCGCAGCCATTGTATATTGAATCAGGTCATTGGTTCCGATGCTGAAGAAATCTGCCTCTTTCGCCAAATAATCAGCTGCTATGGCTGCTGCAGGCACCTCAATCATAATCCCAACTTCAATGTCCGCTGACACGGGAATTCCCTCTTGCATAAGCTTCTCTTTCTCTTCTTGCAGCAATTGTTTGGCAGCCAGCAGTTCATCCATGACAGCAATCATAGGGAACATGATTTTCAACTGCCCATAGCTGCTTGCTCTCAGAAGAGCTCTTAGCTGCGTACGGAACAGGTCCTCTTGGCTCAAGCATAAACGCACCGCACGTAAACCTAGAAATGGATTGCTTTCTATTGGAAGCTTCATATAAGGCAGTTCTTTGTCTCCGCCAATATCAAGGGTGCGTATGACGACAGGCTTGTTGTTCATTCGCTCCAACACATGTTTATAAATCTGGAACTGCTCTTCCTCACTAGGCAGCGCGCTGCGCCCCATATAGAGGAATTCGGTTCGGAATAATCCGATCCCTTCCGCTCCATTGGCAAGAACTTTTTGCAAATCTTCCACACTGCCAATGTTGGCAGCCAGCTCTACACGATGGCCATCCGAAGAAATTGTCGGCTCATGGATGAGCTTGCGCAGCTGGGCTCTTCTCTCGTCATACGATGCTTTACTCTTCTGATACGTCTCAACTTCCTGCTCACTTGGCGCGACCAGTACAACACCCTCAACCGCATCCAGGATAAGCATCGTACCTGTTACGATGTCTTGAGCTCCTTCACCAGCACCAACAACCGCCGGCACCTCCAGGGAACGAGCCATGATTGCAGAATGAGAAGTACGACTGCCCACCTCGGTAACAAAGCCAAGCACATAATCAAGATTTAATTGCGCTGTATCCGAAGGCGTCAAATCATCTGCGATCAGAATGCAGGGCTCATTAATAGCCGATATCGCTGCATAGGATATACCGCGAAGCTTACTCATAATACGTCCTGTGACGTCACGAACATCTGCCGCGCGCTCCCGAAGCAGCTCATTATCCATGGCACTGAGCACTTCAATAAAACTGCTTGCAACTTCATGCAATTTATATTCAGCATTCATGCTTTCATCTTGTATGCTTTCTATGATGGCATCTATATAATCAGGATCTTCAAGCAGCATCAAATGCGCTTCGAAGATTTCCGCTTTTGCCGCGCCCATTCGTTGTTCCGTCAACGCTTTAATCTCTTCTAATTCTAGTTTGGTGTCTTCCACAGCTTTGCTAAAACGAAGGATCTCCTGATCCTTGTCGGCCACTTCCTCAGCCACGGGCTCGTAATGCTCCTTATTCAATCGAAAAGCTTTGGCCAGCGCAATGCCCGGGGAAGCAGCTATGCCGGTTAGACGTCCAGTTATCCTATTCGCCATGAGAAAACTCCCCTTTCTTTAAGAACTAACCGTTTGTTTGAATTGTTCGTAATGCGTTAGAATCAGCTGATGAATGGGATGCTCTTCACCGATAGTCGTATACTTGGTAATCGTTTGGGCAAGCCCAAGCTCCTGCAAATCCGCTTGAATTTGGACAGCCTCAGGATCTGCAGCGTCTTGAAATAAGAAGGCAGCAGCCATGACCATCGCGAGATATGTTGGGGTCATCCCTAGATCATACCCTTGTAAAGCGGGTCTGACCAGCCTGTCATTAACAGATAACTTACGAATCGGCGATCTTCCTACACGGGCTACATCATCAATCAAGTAAGGGTTCGTAAATCTTTGCAATATTTTATCTATATAGATCTCATGCTGGGCAAGCTCGAAGTCATGCTTCTTAATCAGTATAGAACCCGTCTCATGCATAACATGCTTGACTAATGAAGCAATTTGCGGAAGAGCCATCGCCTCTTGAATCGTCGCGTAGCCTTGCAGGTATCCTAAATAAGCAGCGCTGCAATGTCCCGTATTTACGGTGAACAGTTTACGTTCAATGTAAGGCTCTAACGTCTTGACATAATGAACGCCAGCTATGCGTGTGAAGCCTTCCAGCATTTGCGACTCATCAACAACCCATTCATAGAATGGCTCCACTGTAACTTCAAGCGGGTCCTCATTATGCTGAATAGGCACGATTCGATCCACAGCAGCATCGGGGAAGGCAACGGCAGCATCCGCTTTCGTGCGAAGCTCTTCACTTAACAAAGCATAAACGTGCTCTTTGAGCTGCGTGCTTCCGCCAATCGCATTCTCACACGCGATGATGTGCAGCGGCTTCGCTCCCCTAGCGATCCTTAGCTCGATCCCTTTGGCAATGCCGCCCGCGATATGCTTCAGGATATTGACCCCAACCGCGGTTGTCACCAGATCGGCCTCTGCCACTGCTTCAGCCACTGCTTCTAGATTCTTGCCGTTAATAGCTGTTACACCTGCAACCGTGTAGGTCTCTTGCGCTTCATTAGCCAATCGCACCGTGTACGATTTTCTTTCCTGCAGTTGCTCCACCAAGACATCATTAACATCTGAGAAGATAACTTCATAACCGGCTTGTGACAAAAGCAAACCTATGAAGCCTCTTCCAATGTTTCCAGCTCCAAAATGTAAAGCCTTCATCCTTCCATCCCGCTTTCGAAAATCTTCACCATCGCTTCAGGTGTAGAAGCTTGCATAATTAGCTCGATGTTCTCATCTTCCGAGCAGATCATCGCTACATTGGTCAGAATGTCCAGATGATCATTCCCCGCGGCCGCAATGCCAATGACCAAGTTAGCTGTCTCTCCGTCGCCGAAGTCCACACCATCTGGAATTTGAACAATGGACAGCCCCGTCGAAAGTATCAATGATTTGGAGTCCTGCGTGCCATGTGGAATGGCTAACCCATTGCCCATGAAAGTAGATAATGTTTGCTCTCTCTCGATCATCTTATCGATATAACCTGCAGAAGCATGACCTGCATCTACTAGCAATTGGCCTGCCATTCGAATGGCCTCGAATTTATCTTTGGGTTTAGCATTCAGCTTTACTTTATTGGTTGATAAAATACTCATCGTAGATCTCTCCCCATATCCGATTTATTTTTTAGTCTCTAGGAAAGCTGCTAGCTCTTGGGATAAAAACTGTTTAATCGCTGACTGGCTGCCCAATTTCAACAATTCAATCATTTCTGGGATGAGCAGGAAAGAGCTAATTTCACTTAGCACTTCCAAACTCTCCTTCGAAAGCTCCTGCGGACCGAGCATGAGCAGCATTTGTCTAACACCCGAATTTTTCTCGTCATCTAACGGCAGATCATTCGTTAATCGAAACAAGGTGAAGGAAGGCTTTCTAACCAGCTCACTTCGAATATGAAAAAGCGCAAGACCCGTGTCAGGAATCACCTGACTGCTTAACTTTTCCCTCGCAAGCAGGAGGTCAACGATCGGTTTCACATCATCCATGACACCGGATCTACTTACATAGCTGCATATATCATGCAAGGCGTCTTCCAAGTCTTCATAGCTTTGCTCGATGTGATAAACATTAAATTGATCAATAATGCTAACAATTTCATTAATATAGTACTGGATACGATGCAATCGATCTCTGGTGCCTGCCTCAGGCTGCTTTTGGATTGGTTCAGCAGACTCTTTTTGCAATGTCACATTTTGAATAAAAAGCCTTAACCGCTCTGCCTCATCTTTCGTCAATAGCGGACTGAGCTTCATGTACTGGTCTGAAGGAAGTGGAAGATCGACTGTCGATATAATCAAATCGTAGTCCTTCTCAGGAATACGCGCGGCTTCAAACCAGGAAGCATTGCCAACAATATGGATTTGCGGCAGCTCCTTTGTTAGGCGTACAGCCAGCATTTTGGAAGTGCCTATCCCGCTTGTGCAGACCAGAATTGCCCTCACATTTCGCTTAAACTGTTTCTGCCGTTCGATGGAAGCACCGAAATGCATGACCAGGAACCCGATTTCTTCGTCTGGTATAGCAATTTCACTGATGGTCATATCGACGGCTTCCCGAATGGCTTCGAACAGAACCTCATAATCTTTCTTAATTTGTGTCAAAAGCGGATTGCGAATCGTGGCCCCTGCCAATAGCCGCTTAATGGCGGACTCCAGATGACTCAGCAGTCCTTCTTTCAAGGAGCGATCGTCGCTGAACGGGACTCCTAGACTTCTTTCCATCCTGCGGACTAGCTTCCACACCATTTCCATGTAGCTCAGCTCATCGATTGGAAGCAGCAAGTTGGAATGTGGTGCAACAGTTGGCTCCAGCAGTTCAGCAATATACGATATTTCGGCTGCTGCTAACTGGATTGGAATCACTTTGGACAGGTGATCAATTGTATGAGTAAGCAGTTTGCTAGGAAGTGTCGAGTGATGATCACTATTCACTTCGATCTGTCGGCCCAACTCAATTCTGGCAATCGTGATGGAGAGGGAGATGAGTAAATTGGTATACGCCTCCTCCGATATTTCGCTTAAGCCTTCATCTTCAGCCAGCCAAAGCGCTTCTTCCACCTTAGTGAAATTCTCTTTTCCAATAAGCTTCAACAGCTTTTGTGCCAATGGCGCCTGCTGGTTCTCACTTTTTCCAAAGAGATCAGACTCATCAAGCCCGTTCTTCGCAAGTCGCAAGATCATCCTACGCTTGTTAGATTCTGTCCCGCTCAGTTCAACCCCATAACCTCTTTTGCGAACGAGGGTGAGATTAGACCTTCTGACCCAGGGATCTAATTCATCCAGGTCATTCGTGATGGTAGGAATCGTGACAGCTAAATCATGCGACAACGTGAAAAGCTTAACGGGTTCCTCCTCCTGAAGCAGCAAGCATAGGAGCAGCATCCTGCGTTCCTCCGCTGAATACTCCACATCCACCCCGCCATCTAACAGGTTCCTCAAAATCTCTAGATGATCGGGTTCTGCTAGTAGTTGAATGCCTTTACCCGATTTCTTGCGAAGCCTTATGCCGTAAGTTTCCATAATCGTCTCTAACTCAGACAATTCTCTATGAACAGTTCGAGTGCTTACGTTAATTTCAGCAGCAATCTCTCCCGCCGTAATGTCATCCCTTTGATTCATTAACAGCTCAAGGATTTGCCGATGCCTGTTTGAGAGGCTCATGATTATTCTCCTCACGAACAAAATGGAGATAACGCCGGCAAGATGCCAGCGTTAGATGCCTATATTTAACCCAGTCGTTTCACAAGCTCATCATATTCCGGGCTTTTCATGAAATTCTCAATGGAAATATGTTCAGCCTGCGGTGCTTTGTTGCGTGCGCGATCTGTTAAGGATTTATGCGTAATCACGATATCAGCATCGACTGGGATATCATTAATTGCGGTATTGACCACGGTAATGTTAATGGCAGCTTCTTTCATTTTTTTTCTTAAAATAGAAGCTCCCATTGCGCTTGATCCCATGCCTGCATCGCAGGAGAAAACGATTTTCTGTACATGGTTTACAGCCTTCGTGACAGGAACATCCAAACGTTCTGCCGCTGCCGCTGCTGCTGCAGGGGCTTGCTTCATTTCTTTCATTCTTGCTGTAGCCTGTTCCAAATCTTCACTTTCCGTTTGCTTCGTTGTTTTCAACAACAGAGCACCTACCCCGAAAGAGACGATTGCCGAGGTGATGACGCCGCTGAAAATCGGCAGCATCCCGCCTTTTGGAGCCATGGCGATGTAAGCAAAAATGCTTCCCGGTGAAGGAGGTGCAACCAGACCTGCATTGAATAGGGAGAACGTGAACGTACCCGTCACGCCACCTGCGATCACAGCTAGAATAAGGCGCGGATTCATCAGGATGTATGGGAAATAAATTTCATGGATACCGCCGAAAAAGTGGATAATCGCTGAACCTGGAGCGGAGAGCTTAGCGGCACCGCGTCCAACGAGCCAATAGGCTAGCAGAATACCAAGTCCTGGTCCAGGATTAGACTCTAGCATGAACAGGATGGACTTTCCTGTTTTGGATGCTTGATCAAGAGCGATTGGGCTCAGAACACCATGGTTAATCGCGTTGTTCAAGAACAACACCTTACCTGGTTCAATAAGAACGTTCGCCAGTGGAAGCAAGCCTGCATTGACTAGCGCTTGAACTCCGGAAGCAAGCGCTTTGCTCACGACCTGAACAGCAGGGCCGACAACTGTGTAAGCCAGAACGGCCAAGATGGCTCCTATGATCCCGGAAGAGAAATTGTTAACCAGCATTTCGAAACCGGATTTGATTTTACCCTCAATCGTTTTATCGAACTGCTTAAGCACCCACGCGGCGAAGGGACCTACAATCATTGCCCCCATAAACATCGGAATATCGGTTCCAATGACGACCCCCATCGTGGTTACTGCCCCGATGACACCACCACGTGTGCCATGAATCATCGTACCTCCCGTATACCCAATCAGGAGCGGAAGTAGATAGGTTATCATTGGACCTACAAGCTTAGCCAAATATTCATTTGGAATCCAGCCTGTCGGTATAAATAAAGCCGTAATCAATCCCCAAGCGATAAACGCCCCAATATTAGGCATCACCATGCCGCTCAAGAAACGACCGAAACTTTGCACTTTCACCCGGAATCCACCGGACGATGCTTGCTTTTGTGCAGCAATCTCACTCATTAGAATAACCTCCCTTTGTCTGTTTCATGATCCTATCGTAATGCAAAAACGCTTTCACGATCAATCAAATCAAAATCCCTTTTCGTCATGAATGATGTTGACATGATTTAAACCTGCCGCCATAGAACCTTCCGTTAGCGTGCAAAAGACAGCTGGTTCATTCACCAGCTGCCTCATCCATTTGATGTATTTATTTAAGTCCAAATCCCATGCCATACACGCCAGGAAATTCAATTTCTTTTCCAAGCTTCTTGGCTGCTTCGAGTGTCCAATAAGGATTTCTTAACATCCCGCGGCCCACAGCCACGAGATCTGCTTCTTCGTTACCGATCACGGCATTGGCTAAGGCTGGATCATCTAATCGTCCTACAGCTATAACAGGTACGTTGAGCGCATTCCTAATTTCTCTTGCCATTGGAACCTGATACGCAACGTGGGTGCCGGGTCTACCATGAGCAAGAATAGGTCCTTCTCCACCGGAACTGATATGAAACAGGTCTACACCCGCTTCCTTATATACTTTGGAAAAGGCAATACTTTCCTCAAGGCCATAACCGCCATCCACATATTCTCTGGCTGATACACGCATGAAAAGCGGCATGTCTTCCGGCATCACACTTTTGACGGCGCGAATAACTTGCTGGCCGAACAATGGCAAATCTTTGCCATATTCATCCGTGCGTTTGTTCGTATACGCAGACTGGAACTGATGGATCAAGTAGCCATGAGCTCCGTGTATTTCGATTGTATCTACGCCAGCCTTGATAGCACGCTCCGCTGCCAAACGATACTTTTCTACCAATTGCTTAATTTCGTCTGTTGTCAGCGCGCGCGGGGTTTTGTACGTCTCTGTCTCATCGAAAGGAATGGCGGATGGCGCTACCGGAGTCTCGGCGTGTTCCGCTTTACGTCCAGCATGAGCAATCTGAATGCCTATTTTTGCTCCATATTGGTGGACAGCATCCACAATTCGTTTCAAAGGAGCGATTTGCTCGTCCGACCATAACCCAAGGTCAAAATCGGTAATCCGGCCGTCCGGCTCAATATCTGTCATCTCAATGATAATAAGTCCTGCACCGCCAATTGCGCGGCTAAGATAGTGATTATAATGCCAATCGTTTACGATACCGTCATTATTCCTGACAGCATATTGACACATCGGTGGCATGACGACACGATTTTTGAGTTCCAGACCTTTTATCTTATATGGTGTAAATAAATGATTCATTTGTTATTCCTCCTCATCGTTACTACTAGCATAACCATCAGACATGGCAATATCCCATGTAGATAGCATGTCAGATAGATCGTTTATTTCATCACGGGATGGTAACGGCAACCATAAAATTACCTCCCCTTGCATAAATAATTTGATCATGAAATGCAAAAGATCATCTTAGCAATACCTTGCGTTTGCCGTATCCATACTGTAACATCTCAAAGCTGAGAATCGAACTACCGTTAAGTTAGGTGAGGAATAACATAAAGTTATGGGGGATGGACGTGAAGATCGAATGGTTAGAAGCCTTCTGTCAGACGGCTGAAACGAAAAGTTTGACGAAAGCTAGCGAAATCCTGCATATTAGCCAGCCCGCCTTAAGTAAACAAATTCGCAACTTGGAGGATGAACTCGGCACACAATTATTGATGCGTTCATCCACCGGCGTGACGCTGACGCAGCCTGGCCTGATTTTACTCGAACGAAGCAAGAAAATTATGAATGATCTGAATGAGATGAGAAAAGAGATTACGTTAAGTCAAGATGAGGGCAAAGATGAGCTTATTATTGGATCTTGGCCAAGCATTGCGACTATTTTCTTGCCTGGCCGTATGGCGGCTAATCAAGAGGCCAACATGGCGTTCAAAATCAGGGTTTTTTACAGTTTTTTTGACTTGCTAAAAAATATAGAAAACGGCACCATAGATGCCGCCTTATTCGATGACAGAGGCGTACAGCATAACTTTCACACGGCACCTCTATTCAAAGAAAGTTTCTACTTATTTGCCAATATCAATCATCCCGTATACGGAAATAAAGAAAATGTAACATTTGATGAGATAAGGAACGACTCCTTTGTCATGTTGCCTGAGGGATGTGATATTAGGATGTTGATTGAGAAGGAGTTTTCAACGAGAGATGAAACCTTACATATTGCGTTAGAAATTGAACTAGGGCAAAGCATCCTTGGTTTTGTTCATGCCAACCTCGGCATCACGATTTTGCCTGAAATCTTCATCATTCAAGCCAAATCTACGATTAAAGCCATTCCCATTACTGATTTTGGATTAACCCGTCAGATTTCAGCTATTACTCGTGAGAAATCTACAAGTAGACAGTTGTTAACTCTACTTAATCCGAATTCAAGCCCATAAATAGACTAGATCTCGGCTCGCCTTCATTTTGCTCACACACATTCTTAATAAATTCATTGATGACGAGTGTGTGCTTATGCTTGGACTTAAATCCAATTAATATTTCGTTATGAACCATCATATCTTCGAAAACCATTTTGTATTTAGGCTGTGTAACGATCTGTTGCTTAAGAATATGGGTTGGGAGCATGCTCATCCCGGCCCCTTCTTCGATTGCCTTTAGAATTAAATCCCAACATGGGATAACATGGGCTGGATTAATGAGAGGTCCCGATTTGAAAAACTCTTTCCAGTACCTTCGTATAATAGGAAGATCAAGACCAAAGCTTATCCACCTTTGCTCCGAAAGCCACCGCTCCCTATCCTTCAGAAGAGGAAATTCCGGAACGACCGTGTCCATTGGTGCAACGATGACGAAGCTCTCTTCCATAAGCCGTACATATTCAATACCCGGCATCAATAATTGCTGATTGGTTAAAATAATATCCACACGTTCCTCTTTGAGAAGCTCAAATGTTTGGTCCGCATATCCAAAGTACGTTGTCGTATTTAATTCCGTTCCCGATAGAAGAGGCAATATTGTCTCTGTGAACAATTCCGGTGCTGCACCGATTTTGATCGTATTCATTGTTGGTGATAAATGTAATTTTAAGCCCATTGTCTTTTCTTCCAAGGACTCAATCAGAGGTGCTAGATGGGAATAAAGCTGCTTTCCTCGTTCAGTTGGTACCATTTTTCGTGAAGTTCGAGTGAACAGCGGTTCACCTACTTCAGATTCAAGGCAAGCAAGGTGTTGACTCATCGCCGGCTGGGTCATGATCCGTGTCTTAGCAGCCTCTGAAACTGAGTTGTGCTTAAAAATGGCAATAAAGCTTCTGTACCATTCAAAATCGACCATAGCCACTCCTTCCTTCTTTTATAATGAACCGAATAACGCAATAATACGGTTATATGAAATGGGTTTCTCTTTCCGAATATCTAGTGAAAAATCCACACTAGTAATTGTAAGATTTTCTCACACACACAACAAATCAAGAAATAAAGAAACATAAATAAATTTATTTATACACGGGTTAATTAATATTATCTCTGATACTTACAGTAACACCGCGAATTCGAGAATTGTACTTCTATTAAGTTAGGGTAGGCATAACTTATCGTTATGACAAGTGTGGAATAAAAAACAAACTTACACGTGACATCCATGTAAGCTCGTCCTTTTTATTTATCCTTCAAGTTTGTAATTCTGACGAACATAGGCTTTAGTAAACCCTGCACGGTGATAGTTATTATAAGACTTATTCGTGCTTTCCTGGCCTTCAGGAGGCTGGCCAGTTTCAGCTGTAAAGCCAATTACCCCTGCCTTTATCCCGGATAACAACCGCTGCTTGATTAGAGCGCTTTGTGCTCCTCGGCCGCGGTAGTCAGGCAACGTTGCATCAATGCCGAGCCACGCCCAGTTGTTATCCATATACATAGCCCCCGCAGCAACAGGGATATCTCCATCATACGCGATATATGCTTTCCAATTTGGTCGTCCAACTATGGCAGATAAGTAGGGGATCACTGTTGGGGGCAGACCAAATCCAGCCTGCGCAACTCTACCAAATTCTTCCGCATTGTGCGGCTCAACGAGACGTACGTCTAGCGTAGTAGGAATTGCATGATCCTCCACAAGCCTAGAACATCTATAAAACTTTGCCAAACCATTGCCAACGTTCTTAAAGCCTCTTGCGATAATCCATTCGGTAAGCTTCGTTTCAGGAAGAGCATTAGGAGAAACTTGCAAAGCATAAGTTGGCGTTGCATGCTCATTCATCCACGAAATGGCCTGATCCAACTCTTCTTCATTGACAGCCTTTTCAATCCCCAATCCAAAAATGCGGTTGAATTCCGTGATTGGCACCCCTAAATCTGCAATGCCTACAATCGCACCTAAGCGCGTATAGGAAACCTTTGAACTCTTCACATAATCTGCCGGAGCAGCAACAGCCAGATCCAACCAAGCTTCGCGTTCAACGATCTCAATAAGAGCAGTTACCGTATTACTCATGGTGTTTTTCATTGGAATCTCCTTTTGCCTTTTACAATTTTTATAACTAAACAGTATTTTATGCTAAATTGAATTCATAGAACAAATCATATATCTATGGATTACTTATAAAAATACTTATAAGACTTATTTGCAAAACATAGAAAAATAAGACTGTCTCTTTGGCCTAATTAATCCATTGAGACAGCCCCATTTTTACCTACCACATGAATATTATGAGTGTATTACAAGGAATTTTTCAAAATTTTTCTGACGTCTTCGTTCGTAAGAGGTACATATTTACCGATTTTTTCGTTAATCATAGCCCTTTGCGTCATCAACTCAATTTCCTTATCATCTATCCCATAGTCTGAGAGATTCGTAGGCGCTCCGATGGATGTCCAGAATGCGCGGAGAGACTGGATCGCTTCCGCTGCCAATTGAGCATCCGTTTTGCCTGCCGGGTCCAAATCGAATACACGAACGCCTAACTGGGCGACTTTCTCCGGACGAGTAGCCGCGACATGTTCCATCCAGCGCGGGAAGAGAATCGCGAGTCCTCCGCCATGTGGGATATCGTGGACAGCTGACACCGCATGTTCAATATAATGCGTCGCCCAATCCGTATTAACGCCCATTGCCGTTAGTCCGTTCAAGGCAAGCGTTCCATTTAACAACATAACTTCGCGATATTCGTAATTGCTTAGATCATTCACGAGTTTAGGTGCCATTTCGATAACGGTGTGCAGAATCGCTTCACCGATTCTTTCTTGTAGCGGCGCATTGCTCGAAGCATGGAAATACTGTTCGAAGACATGGGACATAATATCAACAATGCCGTATACCGTTTGATCCCGTGGTACAGAGAAGGTAAGCTCTGGATCTAGAATACTGAATCTTGGATAGACGTGAATGGAGTTGAACGATTCCTTCGCATTCTCTTCCCAATTCGTTATGACGGAATTTCCGTTCATTTCTGAGCCTGTTGCCGCTAAAGTTAGCACAGTGCCAATCGGAACCGAACTTGGCAGCACTTTTTCCTTCTTGTGCACGATATCCCATACATCACCGTTATATGGCACGCCAGCGGCAATTGCTTTTGCACAATCAATCACACTGCCGCCGCCGACTGCAAGAATGAAATCAAGCTGATTTTCTCTAATAAGGCTTATTCCTTTTCTCACCGTCGTTAATCGCGGATTCGGTTCAACACCGCCTAGTTCAACAACACTAGCGTCCATCTCTTTCAATTCACGGATAACTTTATCATAAAGGCCACTTTTTTTAATGCTGCCACCGCCGTACAATAGCAAAATCCGTTTGCCATAAGCAGGGATTTCTTTTTGCAAACTGCTTATTTGACCTTTTCCAAATATAAGCTTAGTCGGATTATGAAACTGAAAGTTTTCCATTTTCGTTGTATCCCCCTAATTAATTTAGTTGACGAATTACGGCTTGCGCGGCACTTTCTGCCGATTGTGGATTTTGACTTGTAATGAGATTCCCATCTACTTGAACATTATCTGTCCAGTTCGGTGACCAGACCACATTAGCTCCCAATTCGCGAAGGCGTGTTTCTAGTAAAAATGGCATGTATTTATCTAGAGTCGTTTCTTTCTCTTCATCATCGGTAAAAGCCGCAATCGTTTTGCCTGCTACAAGTGGCGTACCATCCGATAGCTTCACCCCTACAAGGGCTGCAGGACCGTGGCACACGGCAGCAACGATTTTGCCGGCTTCATATAAGGTGCGGATCATCGACTGAAGAATCTCGTTGTCCGGCATATCAAACATAGTGCCGTGACCACCAGGAATGAAGATGGCATCATAAGCATGAATATCATCCACGTTTTCCAGCTTGATCGTATCTTGCAAATATTTGCCCATATCTAACAATTCTTGCGACGCGCCTTCCAAACTTCTATGATCCAGAGGTACCTTTCCACCCAGTGGGCTTGCTATAGTCACCTCATATCCTTCCTTGGTAAAAGCGTTATAAGGTTCTACAAATTCTGATAGCCATAGGCCTGTGCGCTCAATCTCATTTATTTTATCGGCAGTCGTAACTACGACTAGAACACGTTTTGTCATTATCATTTCCCCCTCAAACTAAAGTATTGGTTCCGTTCTGCGTCTTAGCAACATCCATCTGGAACTGACTTACGAATGATATTATTGCCTCTAAGACGCTTATTACACATCTAAAAAACGAATGTGGCTATATTTTTAATTACAGGACAGCAGCTACATTCGATTCGCCTGTTGTTTCGGCGGTAAAGCTACTTTAACACTCAGGCGCTGTGGATTGTACTACAGGTATGTTGGGGGAGACATAAAGAAAGGTTATGAGGCCCGACATCCGTGCAGGAAGATCAATAAGCTATGAATAAAAATACTTATACCATTCATGCGATTTCGTTATTTGTTTGATGAAATTCTAAGATTTACAATGATGAAGTGCAATTTCAGCATGCAAACCTCCACAGATCGATGGCGGTTAATCTCTTACCAAGTGAGGTCAAACCATGATAAGCACTCCAGAATTGATTAAACAAAACATGATTCATATTATGAAGCTAATGAGTGACTCCAGTCCTCGCATGACATACGTGAAGGCACCGCAAGTGGTTCGTTACGAAAGCGATCTCGCTCATTCGCTGTTCAATCGCATTATCGCTTATAAAGGATTGCAAGCCGAAGATGCTTTGAGCGACATCGCATCGATCGCCAGCCATTATAAGTCATCGAAGCTTCCTTTCTCTTGGCTCAACTGGTCGCATGACAGTGACGCTGCCGAGCTGGCCAGCGTACTAGAGGAACAAGGACTTAAAAAGTCCGGTCACTCCCCTGGTATGGCACTCTCCCTTGAAGATTGGACCTATCAAGCTCCAGCCATCCCTAGCTTTGTCATCAAGCCTATCCTAGCAAATTCGGAACTGTCATGGTTCAAAGAGATTGCGCTCCCTGCTTTCGGCTTGCAAGGAGAACTTGGCGATGCATTTACACAAGTTAACGCCGTACTAGGAATCGGTGAACATGCCCCATTACGCCATTATGTCGGGTTCCTGGATGGCCGTCCTGCCGGCGTTGTTACCGCCTTTCAAGACGGAGAAACGCTAGGTATTTACAATGTTGCTACATCGGAAGAATTCCGCCGCAGAGGCATCGGAAGTGCTTTGACAGCCCATGCTATTCGGGAAGGACAAGCCGCCGGCAGTAAGCAAGCCGTATTGCAGTCAAGCGACATGGGAGTTAGCGTGTATCGAGCACTCGGATTCAAAGAAGAGGTCATCATCGATTTTTATATAGGATAACAGAGGCTAATTCATGAACAGCATTCCTGAAGCAATCAAGCAGCACTTGATCTATAATAGAGAGCAATTAAGCCTTTCCTGCTCCCGTATCACATTCGAGCGTTCGCCAAGGGTCATACGGTATGAATCGGATCTCGCTCATCCGCTAGGCAACCAAGTTGTTTCCTATATAGGAGCATCACCCGAAAGCAGCTTAAATGAAATCGGCCAGATCATTGCGCAGTACAAAGAACGAAATCGTCTATTATCTTGGCTGACATGGTCGCATGACGCCGGTAATCAGGATTTGGAGCGTGCCTTAGAAGAAAAAGGATTGAAAAGGGCAGCCAGCTTCACGGGCATGGCGCTCAACCTGGCAGATTGGACGTATTCGGATCCCACAATTCCTGACTTCGCTATCAAATGGGTGCAAGCGAAATCGGACTTCACCTCATTTAGGGAGATTGTACTTCCCCCATTTGGTCTTCATGGAGAAATTGGGGAAGTGATTACACATTTTAACGAATCATCCGGATTCGGCGAGCAACCTATCTGTCGTCATTACTTCGCTTTTCTAGATGGTCGTCCCGTTGGCGCAGCTTCTGCTTTCTATAACGGTGAGACCATCGGAATCTATAACGTCGCCACTTTGGAAGCGTACAGAGGCCTGGGTATCGGCAGCGCTTTGACCGCTTATGCCATTCGCGAAGCAAAAGCCGCTGGCGCTGCTCTCGCCGTGCTTCAATCCAGCGAAATAGGGCTGGGCATTTATCGGAAACTTGGATTCCAGGATGAGGTTGAGATTGGGTATTATCTTGGGTAAATAAAATGACAAAACGGAGCCCGCATTCCGCGGCGCTCCGTTTTTAGTTTCTGACTTCATTGTAGTCTTATATTCACATGAACCCTGGCTCTTTCTTCCCCATTCTCACTGTTGTATGGGAAAACGCTCATTTTCCAATGATTAGGGACAAGAAATCTAAACAATTGAAATTGTTCCGCGCTAAGCATCACATTTTGAAAGGTAGACTCTACAATGTCGTAGTCTTCCCCCTCAAGTTTATTAAACTTGATTCTAAGTAAATTCTGAATGCCGCCGAACGTGATAAAGCTGAATTGGTAGCCATCGTTTATTGCCGATAATAAGGTTTCCTTATGCTCAGTGCTGTAAGTCATAAAACCTTCCCAATTCACCACGGTATCGACTAATCCTTCTAGCTCCGCCTCATTGTTTCGTTCTACGATCTCAGCTATTTCAGGTTTCGAATACCCTTTGGCGCGTAACATTTCCAGTCGCAGCGCATAAGGTTGCGGTAACTTAACGATCGGCATGTACTCCCCTCATTTCTCATGCATAAGTTAGATCCTTTACACCAAATGACAAGCAACGAAATGGTTTCCCCCCACATCTCGGAATGCAGGCACTTGTTCCTTACATACGGCGGTTGCATAAGGGCACCTTGTATGGAACTTGCAGCCTGAAGGCGGGTTCGCCGGGTTTGGAATATCACCTTTTAACAGGATTCTCTCGCGCTTTAATTTAGGGATGGGGACGGGAATTGCGGACAGCAGTGCTTTGGTATAAGGATGGAGCGGATTACGGAACAGTTCGTCCCTCGAAGCTGTCTCCACCATAGATCCAAGATACATGACCCCGATTCGGTTGCAGAGATGCTCGACCACACTGAGATCATGAGAAATGAACAGGTAGGATAAATCCCGCGTCTCCTGCAGCTTGCGAAACAAGTTGATGATCTGCGCTTGAATGGATACGTCCAAGGCGGAGACTGGCTCGTCGGCGATGATCAACTCCGGTTTCAACACAAGTGCACGAGCGATGCCGATCCGCTGACGCTGCCCTCCGGAGAACTCATGCGGGAAACGATCAATATGATAGCTCGATAGACCGCAGGATTCCAGCACTTCGAGCACGCGATCCCTGATTTCTTCCTTAGGCACGAGACCATGATCAAGCAGCGCTTCACCAATGGCCTCACCGACTCTGACTCGAGGGTTCAGTGAGCTGTACGGGTCTTGGAAAATGAGCTGCATCTTGGGACGCAGCTTTCGCAGTTCATCGCTTGGCAGCTTGTGCAGATCAATCCCCTTGAACTTCACTTCCCCAGCCGTCTTCTCTGTCAGACGAAGAATCGTACGTCCAACCGTGCTTTTTCCACTGCCTGACTCGCCGACTAGACCAAATGTTTCTCCTGGCCCAAGCTCTAAACTGATGCCATCAACAGCTTTCACATGGCCAACAGTTCTGTTCAGTAATCCGGATTTAATTGGAAAGTATTTTTTCAAATCATGCACACTTAATAGTGGCTCAGACACGATTCATCGCCTCCTCATACAGCCAGCAGGCGGCTTTTTGCCCTTTTGCAACTTCCTTTAAAGGAGGAGACTTGATCCGGCAGATGTCCATGCAGTGCTCACAACGATCATGGAAATAACACGACTCTCTCAGTTCGAGCGGATTGGGCACCTGTCCAGGAATGGAGTATAACTCCTCCAGCCGCTGATTGATCACCGGCTTCGATTTTAAAAGCCCTCGTGTGTAAGGATGCTGCGGATTCTGAAAGAGCTCGACAACCTCTCCTTCTTCGACGACTTTACCGACGTACATAACAACCACATAGTCCGCCATCTCCGCAACCACACCCAGATCATGCGTAATTAAGAGAATAGACATTTGAGCCTCATCTTTGAAAAGCCTGAGCAGATCCAGAATCTGCGCTTGGATGGTTACATCAAGTGCAGTCGTTGGCTCATCGGCGATAAGCAGCTTCGGACCACAGGAAATCGCGATCGCAATCATGATTCGCTGCAGCATGCCGCCGCTTAACTCGTGCGGATAACTCCCGAATATTTGCTCAGCCCGTGAGATCCCGACCTTGTCGATCAACGCGATTGTTCGCTCTTTGGCTTGCTTCCTGCTTAACTTCTGATGCTCAATAAGCGGCTCCATCAGTTGTTGACCTATGGTCAACACTGGATTCAGCGAGGACATCGGCTCTTGGAAAATCATGGCGATTTCCTTGCCACGGATTGCTCGAAGCTGACTTTTGTTAAAGTTCAGCAAATTCTCGCCTTGGAAAGAAATCTTGCCGCCAGCGACCTTGCCCGCCGGTCCTTCAATTAACCCCATGACAGACAAAGCGGTAATGCTTTTGCCACTTCCGGATTCGCCGACAATACAAACGGTTTCTCCTTGCCTTACATGCAGGCTTACATCGTCAACCGCTTTGACGACGCCACCCTCCGTTTGAAAATAAGTTCGTAGGTGTTCTATCTCAAGCAGATCACTCATCGGATGCAGGTCACCTACCTTTTCTGTTTCGGATCCAGCACGTCACGCAGACCATCACCGAATATGTTAATGGCTATAACTGTAATAAAAATCGAGAAGCCTGGCGGAATCCATAGCCATGGCCGCTCCTGAAAATCGATCAAATTATTCGCTGCATCGATCATATTGCCCCATGTAGGGGTTGGCGGCATAACCCCGAGTCCGAAGAAGCTAAGCACCGACTCGCTTAGGATGGCTCCCCCAATGTTCAGCGTAGCGATCACGATGAGCAGCGGAATTAAATTAGGCAACAAGTGATTAAACAATTTGCGGCGATCACGCAAACCAAGAACAACGGTCGCCTGCATGAATTCTCTTTCCCGAAGACTGAGCATCTGGCCACGAATCATGCGGGCAAGACTCGGCCAACCCACGATACTGAGCATCAGCATAACGATATACATGCGGCTGCCTGTGGGTACTTTCCATTCAGAAAGCAAGGCTCCAAAAATGAACAATAAAGGCAAGTGCGGTATGGTTAACAGCAAGTCAGAGATCCGCATAATGATTTGATCTGCTATTCCTCTGTAGTAACCCGCTATAGCTCCAAGAAGCGTACCAATCGCCACAGATAGTACCATTGACGCTAGTCCAACCGTTAACGAAATGCGCCCGGCTTGCAGCACTCGCGTCAATACATCACGGCCTAACCCATCGGTTCCGAGCCAATGCTTCAAGCTTGGGGCCTTATTCATCATCGCCATATTAATTTTGCCATTCGTATAGGGAGAGAATAATGGCCCCAAGAAGCAGGCTAGAAACATAATCACGACGACAATTAAGCCAAATACAGCTAATTTATTTCTGAGTAAACGCCTGAACGATTGTCTCCATAATGATGATGCCATAACGATGTTCCTCCTCTATAATCGGACTCGCGGATCGGCGATATGATACAAAATATCCGATATCAGCGTACCGATGACGGTGAGTATAGCGATGAACATCGTGAAACCTACCAGAAGTGGATAGTCTCTCAACGAGAAGGATTGAATATAGAGCTGTCCAATACCTGGCCAATTGAATATTTTTTCCGTGATTAACGAACCCCCGAACAAAGCAGGCAGTTCAAAGCCAACCAGCGTGATAGCCGGAAGCAGCGCATTGCGAAGCGCATGAGTAAATAGCACTTTGCCTTCTTTCAACCCTTTTGCTCGAGCTGTACGGATGTAGTCTTGCTTAATAACTTCGATCATATTGCTGCGGAAATAACGAGTTAGTGAACCTAGACCAAGTAACGTCAAGACAATAACAGGCAGCAGCATATGATGGAGAACCTCTGAGTAGTAGGCAAAGCCCGTTGCATTGCTGCCCGTCGTCAGCATGCCTCCCGGCGGCACCCATTTCAGGTCCACCGCCAATATTTTTATCAAATAAAGCCCGATAAAAAACGACGGAATCGACATGGCAGCGAAAATGCCGATCATGACCAGCGTATCAAACCAGGAATACTGCTTATAGGCTGCAACAACACCAACAATGACAGCAATAAACCATGTCAGGAATGTAGAGACGATAGCTAGCAAGAACGAATTCCATATATACTCATTAAAAAGCTTGAGCACTGGCTTCTGCTGGGCCAGCGAGAATCCAAAGTCGCCTTGGAACGCATGTTTCATCCATAGGCCATAACGTTCCAATAGCGGTTTGTTCAATCCGTAGATCTCCCGTAGCTCCGCTTTCCGTTCTGGTGATAGTTTGATATTACCGCTAATGAAATCTCCCGGTGTCAAGGCATACAAGCTAAAAATCAGAAAGGATGCAGCAATCAAAATGACAATCATGTAGACAAATCTTTTCGTTAAATAAGTACTCATGGTTGTTTGCTCAACGACCAATTCGGCAAGCTCGTGGAAAGTCCATTAAATGGACTTACGGATAGATTCTCAATTCTACCGTTATAGCCATAGACCGTCTTCTTGTAGTTCGTAAAGATGACCGGCAACTCGTCATTCATCAGCTGATAAATTTCTTTGTACACTTTTTTGCGCTCTTCAATATCGATAGTTGCCAAGCCTTTATCATATAATTCTTTGAATTTCGGGTTGCTATAGCCTTTAATCTCACCGTCTACGAATGGCTGTAAACCGTCCGATGGATCGGTAATCAAGGAAGTAGAGAAGCTGACCATATCGTAATCCCCGCTCTCCACTTTGGAAACAAGTGCGTTGAAATCGGCAAATACCTCCGGTTGGAACTTGACGCCTATCGCTTTGAATGATTCCGTCGTTATCGCAATAAAGTTGTCCGTCTGTGCACTCTTGGAACCGAGGAAATGAATCGACAATGGTTTGCCATCTTTCTCGCGAATACCGTCTGCACCAGGCTTCCAGCCCGCTTCGTCGAGCAGCTGCTTGGCTTTTTCAACATCGAACTTGTAAGGGTTAATGCCCTCCTGTGTATAGGACCATGAAATCGGTGATGATGGGATATTAGCAATTTCTCCTGCGCCCTGATTAGCGTCGACATAAATACTCTGGCGATCAATGCCATAAGCAAACGCCTGTCTAACCTTCTTGTCTTTGAGCTGGTCATGCTCCAAATTCACTTGTATGTAGCCATATGTGCTCGGTGTATAAGGAATAATGTTGACAAAGCCCATTTTCTTCAGCTTATCCACGTTTTCTTTTGTTGCGCTGAACGAAGCATAGTCCACTTCGCCAGTTTCAAGAAACTGCCAAGCGTCGCCTTGTGATGTTTTATAAATAAAATGCTCTGTTTTCGCTTTGCCGGCAAAATAGTTCTCGTTCGCCACGAAGCGCACTTCTTGCCCTGGCATGAATTTCTCAAGCTTGTACGGACCCGTACCTACTGGCTTTTCGTGAAGCTTCTTGATGTAATCCAGCTGGCCGAATTTATAATCCTTACCGTAATAGGCCTTGGAGAGCACATCGGAGCCGAGCGTCAAAAGCGCTGTTGCATTCGGTTGTTCTAAAGTAACGGAGATCGTCTGGGGATCGATGACTTTAATGCCCTCTATGCTAGTAGCTTTCCCCTCTTTGTAAGCTTGGCCGCCCTTCACGTGCAAGACATCGACTTGCATATCACCGTCGTACGCTTTGTCATGCAGAATCGTCCAGGTAAAGGCAACATCTTCAGCGGTAAGCGGAGTGCCGTCGCTAAATTTCAAGTCTTTGCGAAGATGGTAAGTGTACGTTAAGTTGTCTGGGGATACATCCCATTTCTCTGCTAGTCCAGGCGTAGGAACACCTTTGTTGTCTACCGTAACTAGTGGCGTGTATAGCAACGATGAAACATTCCCGTCATATCCGCTTTGATGGAAATAAGGAGTGAACGCGCCGCTTGGATCTGTGAGGCCGACGATGATCGTATCCGTACGCTGTTTGGCGCTGTTCGGCAATTTGGACAAATCCGCTGCTTTAACCTCAGCCAGTGCATTAACCGGTGCAGCTGTTTGGTTCGCATTGGTCGCTGCTGGTGTGCTCCCGCCTTGCGTCGACGCAGTCCCTTGATCATCTGAGCAAGCGGATAAAAGCAGCGATCCTACAGTTAATAAGGCAGATACAACGATAAAGCTCTTTTTCATAATAAACCCTCCCATGAGTTAATTCCGAGTAAAGCGATATGAATAAGTTAATAATCATATTATAAAAACGAATTACGGTTCTGTAAAGAGAGAACCGAAAAATATTTCTCACACAAAAGAAACTCACTGGAGTTATTTGGAATAAAAAAATCATTTCCACTCCGAAAGCCGGAGCGAAAATGATTCTTTATCTGTTTATTTATGTTACTCGTGTTTGATATAAGAGGTAAGTTTGTTCTGTAAGTGCTGCAGTGCACCCTCTCTTAAACTGTACTCCGTTAATGTCTCTCCTTCAAAATGCGCGTAAATGAGACCTGCACTCCGAAGCTTGGAGATATGATCGTGCGTAATGCCTTTTGATAATTGAAGATGACGGACGATTTCAATAAAACTTCGCGGCCCTTGATGCAAATATCTTAATATTTTCAACCGACTCATCTCTGCTAAACTGCGAATGATACGGTATTCATGTGGCGGTAATTCCTCTTCATCATTGAAATAAATTCTTGCCGCATAATTGCAAATCGTTAATTGACGAAACGAAGAAATAACATTAATTGGCTGAAAATGGTATTGGGGAATGAGTATTAATTGCTCCAATCCTTTCATTGGCTTAAAGCATAAGCCATTCGTCGTCTCATCGACAAAATGATCTGGCTTCATGGTTGGCTGTATGGCTTTGCGATTGTCGGCTTCATCCTGAAGCCTTTGTATGATCAAGGGGTCAATATGCTGAAAATATAACTCGTTCCATTGGGAGAAAAGTGATAATGTCTTCGATCTGAAAGCACCCATTTGATCTGGAAACTGGCTAATGTAGTCCGACATCAATTCATATAAATCACCTGGACTGAGTTTCTCCAACCAGGAAAGAAATTGATCAGCATGCTTTTTCCCTGGGCATAAGTGGACGAGTAGATAGGTCAATTTCCAATTAAAATCTACCTCTGTTTCATCAAGCAGCGAGGCAAATTCGGGAGTTAAGCGCTTGCGGCTTTCTTTGGCCCATGCTGAAGTTAAATCAATCTTCTTATAGGATTTACGGCAAATATAGGTATGTAGACTGTTGATAAGCTCATGTAATGGTTCAAAGGTTATATCTATTTTGTAATCCACTGTGCTACACCCCTTTTATCTCTTTATACTCTATTATAGCTACAAGTCCAAATAGTTGAAAACAAAACTTAACATCATTCTCTTGTATTCGTTCTCTTTTCCGCTAATATAGCATGAAGAATGCCAGAAGAGGGTATTTAAATCGTTTATAGCTGAATCGGGCGAAAGGCTTGGACGCAAGAAAAAAAGGTACATTCTCTCCATGAAACAGGAGGAAATGCACCTTTTTCTTTGTCATTCTTATGAACATGGATGGCCACGTCCTTCTTCTTTTAGAAAATAGGGATTCGGTATTTATTTCCTTCACTTGCATGCAAAATAGCCTCCGAGTTATATAAGTCAATGCATAGGGGCTTCTGAATGGATGCCAACGTAATCTTATTAAGCTTTAATGCAGATAATAGGGATGGAATCAACTTGTGAGTTGTACCGATGAAGTTAACAGGTACAGGAACTTCATTATAAGAGATGTTAATTTGATTCATAGTGATTCATTCCTTCCTACTAGATAGTTTGGGTTGGCTAACATGCCAGAATTCAGAATTAATATGAGCTTCTATCGGGGGACCCTGATCCTCGATGAATAATTCCTCTACATGGTAGATATGATCTGGTGTTGTCTGTGCGCTGGATTTTTGCTTTTTGAGAAACTTAACGGTATCCAGTAATATTCCCATTGTTATCCCTCCTCTCGCGTCATTGCTGAATAGAAAAAAGCATGGATTCAATATCCATGCTTCCGGTTTTCCGGTCAGAATTAGATTAATTATCATCATTCAACTTAAATGTAAAGCCTTCTCGATTGCACCCGTAGCACCAAACCCATCATGGTAATCAATCTTCTTCCCCATTTTTTCTGCGAGCTCCCTAACAGCCCACATGGACGTATGTTTTATAGCACCTTTTAAGATAATAATGACATCTGCTTGACTAATAATTCGCTTAAAATGATTTTCAATGGAGCCTCCACCCGTTTTACCGCTGTGATGCTCCACAATTAAGCCTCGCCTTTCACCCAGCTTTTTGAAAGTGCTCGTTTGACTGCCGCCAATAATCGCAACTGTTTTCATGGTTGACCCCCCATTCCGTTAGAATGTTCGTTCCGCTGTTCCACAACCTGTTATCTATATCCTAACCGATTATACAATAAAGTCAATAGGTTTAGTCGGATTAATTTCAATAAGAGAAGAAGCTGTCCCAAAAGTCATCCAGTGACCGATGGACAGCCTCATCTTTGCTAGCTAGTAAATGTCTCCTCGCTGCGGTCTGTTGCGATGGGAGGATCAATCGACAATGCCGTAACTTCTTTCCGCCATTCAGCCGTGAAATCCAGATCCACCGCTGCTAGGGAGGGCTCTAACTGTTCCAAGCTGCGCGCACCGATAATCGGCGACGTAATTGCCGGGTTGCTGAGCACCCAAGCAACAGCTAATGTAGCTGGATGAACCTCTTTCTCTCGGGCATACGCTGCGAATCTATCTGCAATATCGTAATATCCTTCGTCACCATAACGCTTCGTATAGTTGCTCTGATCTACCAGCCTGCCGGTTGCGGGTTTCTTGCCTATTCCATACTTCCCTGTTAATAGGCCCCCGCCAAGTGGGCTATAACTGATGACTCCTAGTTTCTCGGATTCAGCCAGTGGCAGGATCTCGACTTCTGCTTGTCGTTTGACGAGATTATACATAGGCTGGATCAATTCAAAGCTTGCCAAACCTTCTTTGGCGGAGATGCCAAGCGCCTTCGCGATTTGCCAAGCAGCCCAGTTGCTGACAGCGGGATACAAGATTTTCCCTTGCCGCCGTAAATCGTCCAAAGCGCGCACGGTTTCCTCGATGGCGACCAGTGAGTCAAAGCGATGAATAAAATAAAATTCAATACGGTCAGTACGCAGCCGTTTCAGGCTTTGTTCTACCGAGAGGAATAAGTGTCTGCGCGAAGCTCCGCGTGCATTGGGATCAGAGCCAAAAGGAAAACCAGCCTTAGAGGTCAGGACCAACTCATCACGTTTCCCCTCAATTAGCCCCCCAAGTATTTCTTCCGATGCTCCGCTGCTATATACGTCGGCGGTATCGAAGAAATTAATGCCTTTGTCCAAACAGCGGTAGAATAATTGCTTGGATGTTTCCTTGTCCGCGTTACCGCCAAAGGACATCGTTCCGAAGCAGAGTTCTGAAACTTGAATGCCTGTTTTTCCAACTGTTTTGTACTTCATACGGTTTTCTTGCCCTCCTTAAATCTAATTACTATGTTCAAAGTTTCTCCGATACTGCGCCGCAGGATGACTAGCCGGGAGATGGGGTTTCCCCGATCCGAACAGTTTCTCTCTGAGCGTCCCAGGCTCATAGTCTAGTTGATATACGCCACGGCGCTGCAGTACGGGTACGACTCCATCAACAAATTCACGCAAGCTCCCTGGTGTAATCAGATGCGCAAGATTAAACCCATCCAGCCCAGTCTCCTCTACCTGCTCTTGCATGTAGTCGGCGATTTGGTCTGGTGTACCTACGAGCAAGCGGCCCTGTCCCTTGTCCAGAGTCCCGATACGTTCCATGATTTCCTTAACGGTAAGGCGGTTCTGGACATGTTTGGTATACTGAGCCGCCCGGCTCTGGCCATGATCGGTTGCCCGATACGCCAGATAGGAATCAGGATCGTAGGCGGATAGATCATAGCCGCTAGAGCCGCCGAATTGCGCAAGCGCCGCCTCTGAGCTCCATAAGCCGGCGTATTCCCGCAGCTTCGCTTCCGCTTCCTCCTGGGATGCTCCAACGATCACGTTCAACCCCGTAAACATCTTGATACTCTGCGGATCCCTGCCTAATTGCTCCGCTTTGTTCCGTATGTCTTCAATGTTTGCTTTCAGCGATTCCTTCGAGTTGCCTCCTACGAAGACACATTCCGCGTGCTTAGCGGCGAACGCACGTCCTTTCTCAGAGCTTCCTGCCTGGTACAGAACTGGTGTACGCTGCAAGGAGGGCTCGCTTAGATGTGGCCCGGGTACACGGAAGAACCGGCCTTCGTGATCGATCCGGTGAACCTTCGCCGGCTCTGCGTATACACCTCGAACGGTGTCACGCACCACCGCATCGTCCTCCCAACTGCCTTCCCATAGCTTATAGGCAACTTCCAGGAATTCATCCGCAACGTCGTACCGGTCATCGTGCTTGATCATTGTATCCAGACCGTGATTCAAAGCCGCATTGGGCAAATAGGACGTAACAATATTCCAAGCAATTCGCCCGTTCGTCAGATGATCGAGTGTAGTGAATCGTCTGGCATGCGCATAGGGATGCTCGTAAGTGGTTGTCACCGTAACGGCAAAACTCAAATTCTCCGTGACACTTGCCATCGCAGGAACAATGAGTGCAGGATCGTTTAATGGCACTTGAACGGCATCTCGAATTGCCGGATCACCGCTCATTTTATAAACATCATAAATGCCAACGACGTCCGCTAGAAACAGCGCATCAAATTTCCCGCGTTCAAGCAATCTGGCCATCTCCGCCCAGTAATCTAGGTCCTTATAGCGATGTCTTTCACTATTCGGATGCTTCCATAAACCGTGTGAATTGTGCATGGCACTATTCATATCGAATGCGTTCATGATGATTCGCTTTCCCATAGCCAGTTGGTTCACCCCTTCCATTATAACCTTTACACTTTATATTCATGATAAATTCCATTCAAGAACCACTTGCCGACGTGATGCAGCTTTAACCGAGCCGGATCATGCAGCGTATGAATGCGAACATTGCGCCAATGACGGTCGTAATTATGCTTGCGATCCATGGATGAAGTTCCGGCAACTTCGAAGAGAGCATTCGTGATTTCAATTGCCGTCTCTGTCACGAGCCATTTGGCCGAATCAACCGTCAATGCTGCCTTGCCGGCAGTTTCCGCATTCAAGTCTTCGCGCGCCTGATCGATCGCATCAGCAGCACGGTCCAGCAAGGCTTCCGCCGCTTGCAGACGAATACCGAGCTCGCCGAATCGCCGAATCAGGTCGGGCTCCTCGCTCGCTCTCGCTGCACCGCTGCCGTAAGCGGGACGCGAGTGGTCGCGAACATAGGAGGCAGCGTCCTCCAATGCCGCCCTCGCAATACCAATATCAATGGCAGCATGCATAATTTGCCCGAAAGCTGAGAAATATTGGGGCCCCTCAAATATTTGGAAGTGGGGCAGCAAATAATTCTCAGGCACTTTCACGTTCTTGAGCACCACGCTGCCACTCGCCGTCGTCCTCTGGCCGATACCCGACCAATCGTCGAGTACCGTTACCCCAGGCGCATGTCTCGGAACGAATGCCGTCATTCTTTGTTCCTCTTCGTTCAGCGCCGTTACAGGGATCCAGTGTGAATAGAGTGCTCCCGTCGAATAGAACTTATTTCCATTTACTTCATAGTTTTCCTCGCCCTCCAGCTTACGGACAGTTGTCGTCAGCTTTCTTGCGCCTTTGCTGCTGCTGCGTTCTGCTAAACCATTGCCAAACTGAGCACCCTTTAATACTTCTTGGAAGAAAAAACTTTTCTGCTCTGCGCTGCCAATTAACTCGATCGTTTTTACAAAAAAATGATGATTTTGTGGAATTTGACCGATGGATCCGTCCGCGTGCGAGATGATTTTGAAGATGTCCACAAGCGTTCGGGTGGAAACATCAGGACCTCCGTACGCCTTGGGTACGACGAGTCCAAGCAAACCTAATTCGGCCAATCGTCGTATTTCGTTCAGAGGCAGCTTGCGTCCGCGGTCCCGGTCAGAAGCTCCGGATCGAATTTCCTCCGCAAACAATCGCGCGGCTGCCAGCGCGTCCTCGTCCCCTAGGAGTACGCGAGCTCGTGGCCGCTCATGGAAGAAGGAGAGCGGCAGATCGCGCTCAGCGAACTGTGAGAGTGATTCCCGCTGAGGACGCTCCAGTTCTCCGCTTTCAACAAGCAATTGTGCGCTTTGTATGGTAGAGAGCGATAGCGATTCTTCTAAAGAAAAATCGCCTTGCAGGCATCCGTGAGCTTGCATCTCTTTCTTGAAATTGACGAATCTGCTCCATTTATCATCTGTAAGGCTAACTCCAAATTGCTGGTGCAGATGCTCAGAGAAAATGACAGGGATCGCATTCTCGGGGACTCCAAGCTGTTTTGCAGCGAGCCGGTGTGCTTCTGTGCGGTTCTGAGTGGCCCAATCGGCGGCTAGCGTTAAATGGGCGAGCAATCGCTCGATTTCAGCTGAATGCTCGCTAAGCGTTTCCGCTGAGACAGTCAGTACAGACAGCCCGGAAGTTTGGAAGCTGAAGCCCTCCAGTTCACGAATCCCCAAAAGTCGTCCAGACTCTGCGGAGAGTGCCCAGTCGGCATACACGGCATCAACTTCCTTGTTCAGTAAAGCACGGAGTTCCCTCCTTCCAGCCTGAAATCCGTCCGCAGCCTGCTCGACTTGAAGTTCCACCCATTTCGGCTGTCCTCCCGTAGCGCCAACTTTATGGAGCGCTGCGGCCACAATCTTCGCCGCATCGAGCTTCCGCAAGTTATCATCTGGGCTGATCTTCCCTGCAATCCCAAGCCTCGCACCACTTAGATCAGCGGCTCTTCGTAACACTGAATCCGAATGCACGAGAATGACACCTCGCCGATCCTGATGCTGAAGCCCGATAATGCGGACCTCCTCTTTCAAGGCTAACCGTCTAAGAACGACCGAGGCCGGTTCAATTCGGAGATCATATTCATCGGCTGCTTCTGCCATAAGACGAAGCCTGCCAGAGCCAGCACCCCGTAAGACCGGGATGCCTCTGCGCCGCAAATCGAATGGCAGCTCTCCCAGCTCATAAGCGAGATCGATTGCGTTCGGAATGTCAGTCGCTGGCTGCGGTAGTGCATCTATTTGTATGGACATACTTATCCTCCTATCAGGTCAAAGTAGGCTGCTTACGGTATGCAGCGCCGGGATGATCTTCGGGCAGTCTATTTACGCCGACACCGAACAAACGTTCTCTAAGTGTTGACTCCTCGTACTCTTCCCGAAACAATCCTCTGCGCTGCAGTTCAGGAATGACGAGCTCAACGAAATCGCGCAGCGTGTCCGGTGAGACAATCTGCGTTACGTTAAACCCGTCAATCCCCGTTTCCTCTATCCAAAATTGCATGTTGTCGGCTACCTCTTCCGGCGTCCCGACAACGAACAGTCCCCGTCCACCCAGCGTCCCTAATGTTTCCATGACTTCCCGGACTGTCTTCGGACGCGGGCTGTCCTTCGTGAATTGGGCCGCTGCCGTCTGCCCATGGTCTGTTTCTGTGTAGGCTAGAACATCTTCCGGGTCGTAGGCGGACAAATCATAGCCGCTTCCTCCACCGTAATGAGCCAGTACCCCTTCCAAACTATAAAGCTTTTGGAAGCTCTCAAACTTACGCCATGCTTCCTCTTGCGTTCGTCCAACAATGGCAATCAGGCCGGTCATCAGTTTGATATGATTCGGATCACGGCCGAAGGCGGCTGCCTGCGCACGAATATCCGCTGCATACCTTTTCAGTGTCTGAACGTTCCCTCCACCAAGAAAGACGGCTTCCGCATGCTTCGCTGCAAATGCACGTCCGCGCGCTGAACTGCCCGCCTGATAAATGACTGGCGTCCGTTGGATGGAAGGTTCGCTTAAATGCGGTCCTGGCACTTTGAAAAATTTACCCTCATGATGAATGTGATGCACTTTATTCGGGTCCGTATATACGCCATTATCGACGTCACGAATGACCGCATCGTCTTCCCAGCTGCTTTCCCAGAGCTTATAGGAAACATCTAGGTATTCTTCAGCAATTTCGTAGCGGTCGTCATGTTTAACCATTTGATCCAAACCGAAATTACGGGCAGCACTTGGCAAATACGAGGTCACGACGTTCCAAGCGATTCTGCCCTTCGTTAGGTGATCTAATGTCGACATCCGCCTTGCATGGCTGAACGGCTTCTCGTATGTCGTGGAAAATGTAACAGCGAAGGCCAGATGTTTCGTGACAAGCGCCATTGGCGGCACGACGAGGAATGGATCATTGCAGGGAATCTGCACGGCTTCGCGAATGGCTGTCTCTGGTCCTTGCTTGTAGACATCGTATACCCCGACAACGTCAGCTAAAAATAAAGCGTCAAACTTCCCGCGTTCCAGCAATTGTGCCAGCTCCGTCCAATATCGGATATCTGTGTAGCGATGCCGAGTGCTGCCCGGATGCCGCCATAAGCCGTGCGCTATATGGCCAACGCAGTTCATTTCGAAGGCATTGAGGTGAATTTTTTTGGGCATGCTGATTTCCCCCCTTATTTACAACCGCTTATCCAGCTTCCGCACGATATAGTTGCCTGTGAATTGAAAAACTTGTACGAAGAGCACCATAATAACAATCGTAACGAACATTACATCCGTTTGATAACGGTAATAGCCATATCTGATGGCAAAATCGCCGATACCCCCGCCTCCGACTAGCCCCGCTACCGTAGAATAGGAGAGGAAGCTCACCGTAACAATGGTGACTGCATTGGCAATACCGGAACGAGCTTCGGTGTATAACACCTTCCAAACGATCTGGAATTTGTTCGCCCCCATGGACTCAGCTGCTTCGACTACACCGCGATTGACGTCGAGAAGAATTTGCTCAATAAATCTCGCAAAATAGGGTACCGCATTAATGATCATCGGCACGGTGGCTGCTGTTGTGCCAAGCGCCGTCCCAACCACAAGCCGGGTAAAAGGAATGATAGCGATCATGAGAATGAGAAAAGGAAACGAACGAATCAGGTTGACGAATCCATTCAAAATGAGATAAAACTTGGGCCATTTCAGAAAAGAATCGGGCCTTGTCAGGAACAAAATCGTTCCAAGCGGAGTACCAATGGCAACAGCAATTGGAAGCGTCAAAATAAGCATGTATAGCGTTTCCAGCAGCGCCTGTATCAGTTCAGGCCACGCAGTGGCTATGTTATCAAACATAGTTAGCCTCCAGTTCTCTCTCCAAAGAGATCTCATTGTTGAACAAATACTGGGCAATATTGGATTGCGGCACAATATTTTTCTCACTCAAATCAAATTTCTCAACAATTTTCCCATGCTCCATGACGGCGACTTTATTGCAAATTGCTTTCACGACGTTCATCTCATGTGTGACGATAACGATCGTGATGCCTAGATTGCGGTTAATTTCCTTCAGGGCAGCCAAAATACTGCCTGTCGTCTGCGGATCGACGGAAGAAGTCGGCTCGTCGCACAGCAGAATTTTAGGGTTGTTGGCAAGCGCACGGGCAATCGCGACCCGCTGCTTCTGTCCACCGCTCAGCTTGGCTGGGTAGGCTTTGGCCTTGTCAGTTAAGCCGACCATTTCGAGGCAGCTCTCGATGCGCTTATGCCGCTGAGCCTTGGGTACTTTGGCAATTTCTAGCGGAAAGCTCACATTGTCATATACAGTTAAATTATTAAGCAAATTAAAATGCTGAAAAATCATGCCAATGGAAAGTCGTTTCTTTCTTAGCTCGCGCAAAGTGAGCTTCGTCAATTCCTCGCCGTCGACGATCACTTGACCTTCGTCTGGCCGTTCTAACAGATTAATCGTACGCAGCAGAGTTGATTTCCCCGCTCCACTAAACCCAATCAGGCCATAAATATCGCCTTGCTCTATTTGCAGCGAAGCGGAGGATACCGCGTGCAGCGGTCCTCCGGCAGTTGTGAACGTTCTGCTAATATTTTGCAGAGTGATCATGGAAAGCCCTCCCCATCGTTATTTATTCAAACTTTCCAATGTTTCAATGGCGTCTCCGTATTTCTCCTTATAAAAATCTTTGATAGCCTGGCTCTCATAAGCTTTCTGCAGCGCTTTGACTTTAGGCGTCCCTAGCAGCTTGTTATTAACAGCCACTATTCCTTTATAAGGCAAGTCTTTTCCTGTCTCTAATGCCAAAGCATCCTGTTTTGGTTTATAACCAATCTGAACAGCAGTTCCAGCAAACAAGAAGCCGACATCAACATCATCAAGAGTCCTCTGCAGCATCAATTGGTCTACTTCTTTAAATTTGTACTTATGGGGATTATCCGTAATATCTTTGAGCGTTGCATGAATTACATCCACGCCGTCCTTCAATTTCAGGAGCCCCAGATCGCGAAGCATGAATAGCGCGCGCCCGTTGTTGGCAGGATCGACTGGAATACCAAAGAGGGCACCATCGGGAACCTCTTTGAAAGATTTATATTTCTTGGAGTACAAACCTGATGGGGTGAAGGTTGTGTAGAAGGCTCGCGAGATATTCTTCAGACCCTGATCCTTAACAAATTGATCAAAATACGCCTCATGCTGAAATGAATTCGTATCCGCTTGGCCATCGTTAACAATTTTGTTGGGTTGGATAATGTCGTTTACGATAACATAGTCCAGCGTATAACCGTCCTTCGCTAATTCAGCTTTCAGAATTTTCACAATCTCTCCGTTGAACCCGGCGTCACTCATCACATGATGAATCACCTTATCTTCCGGATTAGCGGTCGCAGCAGCTTTGGTATCAGGCTGAGCAGCCGCATTCGTGCTTGCCGTTTCTGTCTTCGAGCAAGCAGCAAGAAGGAACGTGAGGGCAGCGATAATGAGCATTGCGGTGAGTATGGTTGGTTTTTTCATCTTTTTTACCACTCCTTTAATCTGAGATTTGTATGTTAAAAAAGAGACTAAGACGGCGGCTTCAGCCGAACATCGTTGTCCCCAGTCGTCTGGTCAGCATGTGATCGTGCGTCTATTCCGGTTTGCCAAGCGAATGGCGGGCGCGTACCGTTAACAGCGTAATCGCCGACAATTCGCTCTTTATAGATCAAGGGGTTATGTGAAGTGATCGTGCGAGCATTCCGCCAATAGCGGTCAAGCCCCTTCGACCTGGCAGTCGCTGAAGCACCAAGCGCATCAAAGATTGCAGCAGTAGCCTCAAGTGTCAGCCTCGCAACAATTGTCTGTGCTTGAGCCACTTCCACCTCCGCTTCCACATTCGCCCATTCCACGTATTCGGCGTCCTCTGACGTCTTGGCTTCGTACGCGCGCTGCACAGCCTCAGCTGCTTTCAGTACAATCGCCCCTGCAGCGTATGCCTGACTGTGCACGCGTCCAACCACTTGAAGCACTTGAGGATCTTCGCCTGCCCGGTCGGCTGATGCATGCGAGTACGTTCTCCGCCGTTCGGCGACTGCTGCCGCAACGTCTCTCGCTGCCGCTCTGGATATTCCTGCCAGCGTTGCAAGATGAACCATTTGGGCGAACGCGGTGCCGTACTTCGTGTACGTTTCTCTGGCGAATACGTCCTGTCTCTCGACCGGTGTATTGACGAACTTCGTCGTGCCGCTGCCAGTCAGCGTTTGCCCGAAGCCCGCCCAATCATCCACGATGTCGACGCCTTCCGCCGCAGCTGGAACGATGGCTGAGACGATGTCGTCTTCTCCAGCCGTTGCGCTAACTACGATCCAATCCGCATAAATGGTGCCTGTGGAGTAGAATTTAATGCCATTTAAACGGAGCTGATCCTCCGCTTGTGACAAAGTAGTCGCGATACTGCCCACCTTGTTCTCTCCAATCTCCGTCAAGGCATTCCCGACGATCTCCCCTTCTGCAATGCGCCTTAACCATCGTTCTCTGCGTTCTCCATCCGGCAAATTTAATATTCTCTCGACGAAACCGAAGTGAATCCGCAGCGCTTGCGTCACATTGGAATCTGCTTCCGACAATTCAATCAGCAGTCCAAACAATTCGGGGAGCGTAGCACCGAGTCCACCATCCTCTTGCGAAAGACGGATAGTCCCGAAGCCGCATGCCCTTAGCCAGTGGATCTCCTCGTGAAGCAGTTTACGATTCAGTTCCCGATGAACGGCTCCTTCGCGAATTCGTAGGAAGGTCGGCCGGAAACGCTCGGCCAGTTTCGTGTAGTTGTCCGATGGGCCGATGCCCCAAACACCTTCGTGTATTCCCATTGTCCTCCTCCTTATTTCCGTTTGATAGAGTACCCTCAAGCTCTCAAGAGGAGGCTACCGACCTATTTTCCGTATTAGGCAAAATATCATTTGCTACCATCTCACCGAATGGACTTACGAAGGCATATTTCTCTTTGGGTGCCTCCCTATGCTTAAGCGGAAGCTTGGGGAAAAGCAGTTCTTCGACTCGGAAGGCTTCTTCCAAGTGCGGATAGCCAGACATAATGAAGGTTTCAATGCCCATCTCATGGTACTCCAGCATCCGCTCTGCAACCGTGTCCGGATCGCCGACGAGCGCTGTCCCCGCCCCGCCTCTGACGAGGCCGACGCCTGCCCAGAGATTAGGGCTGATCTCCAATTTGCTGCGATCTCCTCCATGCAGCTCTGACATCCGGCGCTGCCCAACGGAATCCATCTTGGCAAAGGAAGCCTGCGCTTTGGCAATCGTTGCGTCATCCAAGTTCGAAATTAATCGGTTTGCAGCAGCCCAAGCCTCATCTTCCGTTTCACGAACGATGACGTGCAGCCTTATTCCGAATCGAACCTTTCTTCCGCGTTTGGCAGCGAGTTCCCGAACCGTGTCAATTTTTTCTTTGACTTGTGCAGGTGTTTCGCCCCATGTTAAATAAACATCAATATGATCCGCAGCGATTTGTTGGGCGATGGGTGAGGACCCCCCGAAGTAAAGCGGTGGATAAGGCGCTTGAACCGGCGGATACATAATTTTCGCCTTATCTACCGTGATATGAGCGCCATCGAAATCGATCTGCTTCCCCTGCATCAGCTGTCTCCAGACTGTCAAATATTCATCCGTCAGCTCATAACGCGTATCGTGGTCGAGCATAAGTCCGTCGCCTCTTGCCTCGGAGGTATCTCCTCCAGTAACGATATTAATGAGCAGTCTTCCTTGGGATAACCTGTCGAACGTAGCTGCCATCCTCGCCGATAACGTCGGTGACATGAGACCTGGCCGCAGTGCTATAAGAAATTTCAACTTTTTGGTAGCCGGAATTAAGGCAGAGGCTGTTACCCAGGCGTCCTCGCACGATCTTCCCGTTGGCAGCAATACGCCACTGAATCCAAGTGTGTCAGCCGCTTTGGCAATCTGGGTAGCATAGTCTAGATCTACCTCCCTTGCTCCTTCTCCCGTGCCTAGATAGCGTCCATCTCCATGTGTCGGTATAAACCAGAAAATTTCCATATCCTTCCATCCTTTCTTATAAATAAAAAGGAGACCTATGCCGCCCTACAAGGCAGAAGGTCTCCGGTTGTCCGGTTGACAGGTATCAAGAACAATTAACTTCCATTCACAGCTCCCCGCTTTGCTGACTCTTTGATGAGTTTCCAAATCGGAGCGGTCAAGCTTTCTTTATCGTGACTTAAATATTGATTGGCATAACCGCGTACAGGGTCCCCGGCGTAAAATCTCTCATACAGCTCATGCCTGGCACCAAGCGGGCTCCCCACTAAATCCCATGCGAGCTTGAACAATTGCACCTTTTTCTCTGCGCTAACCGTAGCTCCCTCGAAATACTCGCTCATTAGCTCGGATATGGTGCCATAGAAATCTTCAATGCTGGAGGGAACTTGAACAAACCCGCCACCGCCAATCTGTTGCAAAATTTCAACGGCACGCGGATAAAACTTGGTCCCTATGTTTCTTGCTGTGTTTATATAGGACAGCTCTGGTACCAGAACGCCGTGCTCGTCATATTTGGCTTGCGTCTCGGAAGCAATGACAAGCGCTTTGATCGTATCAATTTGCGTTAGCAGCTCGCCAAGCTTTTCTTGAATGTGGAGAAAACCACCTACGCCAATCGCTTCTGCAACAGCAAACGTGACACCAGTAATAAATTCTAGCTTGGCCACATAACGTACGACATTTTGATGAAAAGCTAGTGCATTTGCCGTTGTATTCGCCCTAAGTGCCATAACCTTCTGGGCATCGCCATACATCAGTACGCGTTCCCATGGAATCAATACATCATCGAAAAACAACACGGCATCCATTTCGTCATATCTAGCGCTGAGAGGAGAATCGTGCGCTTTATCGCTCGCATACGACTGTCGGCAAACGATATGAAGGCCTGCAGAATTCGCTGGCACGATGAGCACATGCGCATGCTCGCGATGAGCTTGTTCCAGTTTGAGAAAGGAGAAGATAACAAAGTCATGCGTATATGGCGCACCCGTTGCGATCATCTTGGCTCCTCTAACGACGATCCCTTCACTTGTCTCCTTAACCACATGCAGAAAACGGGATGCGATTCTGTTATCGTCCAAGCCGCTCGACCTGTCAATTTGGGGATCAATAATGGCTGTCGTCAGAAATAGATCGTTATCTCTAGCCGTTTCATAGTAAGTCGTTATTTTATGTGCAAAACCTGGTTCCAATCGATCAAGCTCGTGGCGCGCAGCATACCATCCGGTAATGAAAGAACGGGCATAATCGGAGAGCCGGCTCATCATGCCGTTGCATTGCTTAGACCAGAAGGCGAAGGATTGACTTCTCTTTGCAAGCTGCTCCGGGGTATGGGGAACAAGGAAGGAACTGTGAGCATAAGCTTCCCTGCCCTTGATTCGATAGCCTACCTGATCTCGAAGATGAGGATCGTCAAGGGAATCAAATAGGTTTCGTATGGTTCCTAATGTTCCACGAAAAGCTGGATGTGTGTCGAGATGGGTGACTTTATTGCCATCCAGCCATACCGTTCGCCCATCGTTCAAACTCTTTATAAACCTTTCGCCTCTCAAGCTTTCACTCCCACCTTCCGAAACACGATAATTCCGATGAATTAACTCAGGTATTGAGTTAATCATAGCCATCCGACGAAACATGGTCAACAAACAAAAAGGTATGAAATGAAGCTTTTCGGACATCTCAGCTTATTTTGACCATTATTTTTCAGCAAAATAAACACAATTCGTTCAATTGTGCACCTAAAGGCTCATGGCCTGATAAAAGCCAATTGAAGCTATTCGGCTTAATTGAATGGCCATATAGTTGGGTGAGTAAATCATCCCTTGTTTCAACCAGCTAACGACAATTCCACCAATCCATGACGACATGCTTACCAGCAAAATATCGAGTGGAATCGGCTGCTTCTGATCCATTCGGTTGTTGTCGACTCGTTGGCCTATTGTGATCTGCACAGCTTCGATCATGCGATCGCCAAATCGCGAATCTGGCAAATGAAACAACAGAACACGATAAATGGAAGCTTGCTCGGATAAATGTACGAACAGTAACAGGAAGTAAGGATCAGGGACTTCATGATGTGGTACATATCCCAATATTTGCGACTTATTGTTTTCATATAAGTTCATTAACTCGGTAAGCTTATCTTTCATGATTTGTTCAAGCAGGTCGTATTTGTCTTGGAAATGGGTATAAAATGTGGATCGGCTAATATCCGCAGCATCTGTAATATCCCTGACGACAATGGTTTCGAATGGCTTCTTTTCACAAAGCGACAAGAAGGCACTTGTAATATGATGTTTTGTTTTATGAACGCGTCGATCTGATCGTAAAACATGCATGCTTATCTCCCCTTAACCTTTGTTTACTTGACACTTTGCACTATTATGTCCGATAATGGACATTTTCTGGAATTATGTTCCTCGTTTTCAATTTGTTATATGTATCATAAAATACAAACCTCAGTTAATCAATTGGAATTATTGTATTTAAACTACTTGCGAATGAAGATAACAAAAAGGAACAGCTGCCTAAGGCAAACTGCTCCATCTTGATTTCGCAACTTTAACGACTTCACTTAGTCGCGGTCAAGCCAATGACTGGCTAGGAAGAAGCAGGTGTACCCTGCAAGCTGCGCCTTCTAGCTCTAATCGATAAAACACAACTAACAAACAAAACCAAACATGCCAGCGTATACGGATAATTGACATCCAAGTCTAATAAAAAGCCAGCTGCAATAGGTCCAGCTATATTGCCAAGACTAGTAAAGGCAGAGTTCAATCCGGCTACATAACCTTGCTGATCCTTAGCTACCATGGACAATTGAGTACTGATTGCTGGCCGTAAGATATCGATTGCCAAAAATACAACAAAGGTAACAGCAAAAATCATCCAAAATTGGTGAACGAAAAGCGTCAGCAGAATAAACAAACCTGCAAAGAAAAGACAAAAGGAAATGACGCGTTGCTCCCCAAAACGATTGAGTATCCAGCTGAAGGCTGTAACTTGAACTACGGCGCCAGCTATAGAACCGAACGTTATGATAAAAGCGATCTCCTTTGGCTGGAAACCGAATTTCCGATCTACAAATAGTCCATAGATCGTTTCATAGTTAGCGAGTCCGAAGGACATCACAAAGACGATGACTAAACTTAAAAAATAGGGCTCTCTGTAGGCGTACCTTAATTGTGAAACAAGCCCTCTTCGTTCAACCGTGCTAGATGGAGCATCCGGTATACTCTCTTTTGCAGGGAGCGACTCTCTCAGGACAAACATGGTGATACATGCTGCGAAAAACCCCGCAGCCGCTGCAGAATAAAAAGGAACGCGGATACCAAATTCAGCAATGTAACCGCCAATACCCGGTCCAATAATGAAGCCCGTTGTAATTGCTGCTGTAATATACCCCATCCCTGCCGCGCGTTCTTCCTTTGTCGTAATATCTGCCGCGTAAGCCATAACAGCCGGCATTATCATCGCTGCACTGATGCCGCCGAGCATCCTCGAAGCAAAGAGCAGGCCAGTCCAACTGGCAAATCCAAACATGGCCTCAGAGATCGCGAACACAATCATCCCGAAGACAATCATTTTTTTCCTGCCTATGGAATCTGCCATACGTCCGGCTAATGGCGAGCAAAGCAGCTGCGTCAGTGAAAAAGAAGCAATCAACAGGCCGATCGTTCCTCCCGTGATGCCCAGACTGTCCATAAATTTAGGCATAATTGGGATAACAAGTCCAATTCCCGAAAAGACTAGAAAAAGATTAAACATGAGTACTAATAAAGCTCCCTGATGTCTTGTTAATAATGTCATTTATTACTCCTCCTATTACCGAATAATACTGAATAGTTATTCAGTATTATTGCAAAAAAAAGCACTAGTGCTTCGGCTTGGCAATGCCCTGCAGAAACACATCCATAGCCAACCGATATGCCGCTAGCGCTTCGTCACGTTCCATTCTCCGGCAATGCTGGCTTAGCCCAAGCAACAGACTGTCCAGAATAATCGCATGACCCGAGACATTCGTAATTTCAAATTCATGGCTATCGATACCCTTCTGAAGCAACTGTCGATTAAAGTCAATATACCCTTTGACCATAACGTTTATTCGCTCCTCCACATCTGGTGCTTTCTCCGCGTTATTAAAAAACTCATCAGCAGCCCTCGTGAGTGGATGATTCAGTTGATCATGCGCTAAATATTCGACCATGCCGTATAATTTATCGGTAATAGTCAGGTACAACTTTTCCTTGACCAACCAATTCCGATCCCATTCTGTGTTCCACTCCTCAAGTAAGTGCAGGAAAAGCCCTTCCTTGTTCTTAAAATGATAATAAATGTTACCTGCGCTGCAGCCTACTGCTTTGACAATGTCTTCAATAGCGGTTGCTTTGTAGCCCTTTTGAGCAAATAAACCTCTTGCCGCATCGGCGATCTTTTTCTTCGTTTGCTCGGTTTGCTGTTTCTTTTTATTCACACATGCTTCACCACTTTCTGACCGCGGGATCTGCAAAAATGATAATCACCTATATCACTGAACATTCATTCAGTATTATAGGTGATTTTTGAAATCTTTGCAAACCTCTTAGTGGCTGAAGAACGATAGCAGCACCATTGGTAAATGTAATGACGCTTTAGAGCATCCTTGTTATAATTAAGGAAAATAATGGGAAGTAACGGTTGACATAAGGAGTCTTGCCTGCGAAATAGCCGTTCATTAGGGGGACTTATGTTATTAACTCATCAAGCGAAAAGTAAGGATAATTCAGGGATACAATCCGATGTCCGTCGCGGGTATCCCCCATCTGTGAATGCCCTGCATGCCGCACATCGTTCGGTTGGAAACCGCATGGTACAAAGGATGGTCACTCAGCATCTCACAAATGCGAGTCATGGTACGATTCAAAGACAGCTAAGCGCTGACCAGGTGGACGAATTGGAATACACAGTAAATAATTACGCTTTGGCAGCTGGTTTTTCTAAGGCTATTGTGGATCGCACGCTCAGCATATTGCAGAAGCGGCATAACTCCGTTGCCGCAGCCATACAAGATATCGATAATGCTTTTGGCGAAGCCTTCGATGAGCTCAAAGGGACGCCTGTCGAAGAGATCGGTATGGATATAGAAGATTCAAGCTCTAAGCAGACGACAAATGCCTCTCTTCAGGTCCCAAACTCTCCTCCGCAAACACAAGGAAACACGCCAACAATAGATGCCTCCAACCAATTGGGCAGTTCACATTCTGGACAGCAATTTGCCAGTCAAAGTGGCTCGTATCCGGAAAGTAATTACCCTAGCGTAGGCTTTTATCAGCAGCCTCAAACCGGTTACGGGCAACCCGCATATTACGGGCAATATGCGCAATATGGGTACAACTATGCTTCACAGCAGCAGCCTCAAACCGGTTACGAGCAACCCGCATATTACGGGCAATATGCGCAATATGGGTACAACTATGCTTCACAGCAGCAGCCTCAAAGTTATTCAACCGCTGTCACCAATCAAGCAGATTCTGCATTTCAACAAATCATACCCATTGTCAGCAAACTCTTCCCAGATAAATCAGATGAAATTATCAAATTGCTGGAATGGGCCAGCGTATCCCCAATGATTAAAGGTTTTAAAACCTGGTACTCAGATATGATGCAACGTGCTGGTGACGAAAGTATGGTGAAAGACATGCTTTACGAGCTTCTAGATGTCCAAAGGGAAATCTTATCGAACTATCAAGTGGATCTTGTTTATCATTTGGATAACGACAAGCAATCGGCCTCCAAAAGCTTCGACTATAAAGTGACACGTGATAAAAAATATCCTGGTCTAACTATGTCTCTGCAGGAAAACGTCGCCAAACATGAGGTTACACATGTTGAGAATCTAGTTCATTCGTCGGCAGATTTGCACCCTGGTGTCAAGCACATTGCCGAGAAGGTACTAAAAGATGACAAAGATGCACATAAAAAATATACAATTGGCGGCACGATCGCAATGACAAAAGGAGTTGCCACTACAACGTCGGTAGATATCGTGCTAAAGGAGCTATTGAAAACGTTAACTAACAATCCTAGCTCTATAGAAGGAAGAGTTACTTACTTGGATAAAATTGTTGTTGTCGATCACAACTTCAAAGTACTAGGAACGTTTACGAAAAATAAGTTTAAATGGACGTTAGAATAACAATTTAAAAACCTTCGACATAGCCGGTTCCAAGCGAACATGGATATCGCCTGACGACGGGTAGGCGGTTTGCTCCCACAGATCATAGAGCATATACGAATCTTCTTTGGGCAAGCCCAAACGCTCGACGGATATGCTTCTCTCATTCGCTTCATCTTTGTTATAGTTAAACACCGCGATATAAACTTCATTATTGCCTTCCATTTTGAAAAAAACATCAGCCGCAGAGTCATTGGTATTTCCCTCAAGCGGCTTAAAGCTCTTCCCTGCCCGCCCAATTGCTAGAAGCTCCGGGCGGGTCAACCACGCGCTCGCTCTGTTCCTCGCTTCCTCCTGGCGGAAATCGTCCCCCATCAAGAGCACCGTCCCGGCTATAATGGAAGCGTTCAACCGGCTACGACCTTCCTGCAATGTTGTTGTTTCTTGGTTAAAGCTTTTGTACAGCACGGTGTGGTCAGGATCATTGTAAGGAAATAAGGTTCCATTCATCCACCACCCATAAGTAAGTGAATTCAGCATATATTCCGTATCTTTCAAGGTACCGAAAGCATCACAGGAGATGCGCCGGCTATGGGCATATTGATGCGGAAACATCGGTGCAATGGACAAATTAATAAAGAACGGGCGTCCGATCACTTCCGGATCGAGCCTTCTCCTGATCAACGACATGCCAAAGTTGTACGCCTGAATGCCTGTACGTATTTCTGGATCGAAGTGTCTGCCTTCCAGAGCACCATGACCGAGAAAATCAAGCTTTATATATTCGAATCCTGCTTGGACAAAACGCTCCAGATACCACTCCGTCCGCAGCAGACTGCCCGGGTGCGTAGGATCGATCGCTAGCCCGCCGTCCAATTCAGGCAATATGTGGCCTTGACCATCTTGAAGCAGGAGATCCCGGTACGTATATTTGCCGTCCGTTCCTTCCACTTTCCGGTCGAAATCTTTCCCCCAGAAGGCAAAAGGCGTCCAATAAGTGCCTGCTTTTTGCCCGTTGTCGCGAACGTGACGCACGGCGTCCTCAAGCTGCACCTCGCTTAAGTTGGTCCAGAACGAGTCAAAGTTGAGATAGACGGTCCCTTCGTGATGAAAACCTCCGTCATATAAGCTTTTCAAGAAATCCGACGTATGAACATAAAGATCGTAGTCAAGATCCGCCCCTGCGGCCGACCAGCTATTCCATCCGAAAGGAACACCATGCTCCCATTGAAGTGGAGGCGCTGCTTGGGCATTCGCCATCCCGTACTGTTCCATTCCCACTCTATAATCGTCATACATGCCTACAAAGATTCGAGGTGAAGCAATGGTTTGGCCGATTAACGAGCCGTGAGGAATCGTATCGCGCGTATACTCACCGGCCGCTCCGCCGTATACCTCCAGTCGATGAATCGCTGATCCTTCTTCTCCGACGATTTTCAGCCCGGTTTTCCATGTATCATGTGTGATGGAACCGATGATTAAGCCTTTTCTGGAGGCGGGTTCAAGAACAGCTGTAACTTCGTAGCTTTCCAACTGCCCAGGCATGGCAACGGATTCGTAGCGCACCCACTTGTCGTTATCGAAAGGAACAAGCAGCGCCCTTAGCTCATGTGTGTCTGTCCCGAGTGAGATCGCTGATGACCCCAGCGCTGCATCGACTGACAACGGCGACATATAGTTCGTCTGCAGAGCTTCCGCTTCGCCTTCTACTTCAACCTGAACGAAAACGTAAGGCGATGTTTCATACATCCAAAATGTTTGTCGCATGATCGGAAGAGCCTCAGCGGTATGGATGACGGAAAATTGGCAGCCAGAACCGAATTGGTCGTGGATGGTTCGAGCGCCTCCATCATCCAATCTGTGCTCTGTGTATTCGGTCGATCGAACAAGCTCTTCTCCGAGCTTCGCTGTGCTATAAGCGCCGGTCACTCCAGCGCCGGAAGACCATACATAATCAGCCAAACCACTCGTCATATCGATCGTAATTCGGCAGGCCCCATTTTCCCCAATCACTTGTCCATTCAGCGTTTGAATCCTGATATCGGATGCCATCGATAAACACGCTCCCTTCAATATGTACAGCTGTCAAAAGAAAAAAGGAAGCCGAATCATGCCCCGGCCTCCCAGAACCGCATCCTTATTTCCAAAGATCTGTGCGTTTCTTGTAGTTGTCGCTAAAGATTTTCTCCACTTTCTCATCGCCAGCTGCCTTCATGTCAGCAAGCATTTTATCGAACAGAGCGGATGCATCGGCTTCGCTCTTAGAAATAATGATTTTGGTAATCGTTTGGTTCATAATATCCGTAACCTTCTGGCTGACTAGCGCATCTGGCGTGCCGCCGGCAGGGCCTAAGTTGTCGTATACCGATGTATCCCACACCGTATCGGACAAGTTCTTGAGCGCCATCTGGTCAATCTCACCACGTTGGTAACGGCCTGGCAAATCATACGGCGTACCGTCAGAACCTTTGCCGTTCTTAACGAACCAAGTCCATTTACGGATACCGGTTTTCTTCGCAAAGCTATCCCAATCGTCTTTAAAGCCTTGCAGCACCTCCGGACGCGGCGTATGCTTGCCATCCTTCATATCCCAGTGTACACCCTCGATGCCCCACATGAGCAGATACTGGCCTTCTTCGCTTGCCAGGAAGTCGATGAGCTTCATCGTTCTTTCTGGATTCTTGTTCGTCTTCGTAATGGCAATTGCATCCCAGCCGAGCGTGCTCTTAGGCCCCAACGTTGTCTTAGACGGATCGACACCAGGTCCTACAAGTTTGTAAGGATACATCTGCTTTTCGGGTCCGCCCGATTTCTTCAGCACGCCATTAGGCGTACCGAAATCCCAATAAGCGCTTGGTGCTGCAAAGACGAGCCCGTTAGAAATTTTTTGCTCCCAAGTCTGCTTCTTATTCACTGGCCATTCCGGATCGATTAAGCCTTCACGGTACAGTTTGTTCAAATACAGCAGCATATCCTTATATTTCGGATCTTTCACATCGTATTTCAGCGTCCCGTTGTTTTCATAGAAGGCCTTCATTCCCCACATGCCTTTGAACGTTCCTAGCACAGCACTCATATTTTCACCGTTAAATGACATCGGGAATACGTCTTTGCCGTCGACTTTACCGAGCTTTGATTTGAAATCTTTTAACAATGTTTCGAATTCGTCCGCCGTGAACGGCTTCCCGCCTTCAGCCTTGTCAGGAGCAATCTGCGTAAGCCAATCCTTCCGCATGCTCATGCCGAATACCGGTTCGTTCTCTGGACCGTACCAGTTGGAAAGATAATAATTCTTGCCGTCAGTGAACCGTGTCTTATTCAAGGTATCACCGTACATTTTTTTCACATTGGGACCGAATTTCGCAATGAGATCATCCAGTGGAATGATCGCTCCTGCAGCAATATATTTGCTGACAATATCGCCTGAACGGTCCATCAGCACGACATCCGGCAGATCGCTGCTGGCCAGCATCAGATTCAGTTTCTCCGCAGGATTGCCTGTCGGCTGCTGAATTTCGATCGTAACTCCCGTGCGTTTCGTAATTTCCTTGGCAACCTCATTCGTGAAGGCATCGCCTGTATTTTTATCAAAAAACGTCAATTTAATCGGTGTTGTATCGTTTGCTTTGCTATCCGCTGTAACAGTTGGATTCTCGCTGGACGAAGCCGTATTATCCTTCGTGGAGCAGCCTGCGATGACCGAACCCATTAGTACCGTTGAAAGCAGCACGTTGAACGTTTTCCTTCTTTTGAACATAGACCTATTTCCCCCTTGACTTCTCATGATTGATTAATGCAAATACTTGGCTACATGCAAGATCCGGAAGATCCGCTCCAAACCACCGCCTTTCATGAATAAGAAGCTTAATTACGCTTTCACCGCACCTACGGTCATGCCTTTGACAAAGTACTTTTGCAGGAACGGATATACGATGACAATGGGCAGGGTCGCAACAATCGTTGCTGCCATTCGGATCGAATCCGATGATACAGCAAGACGTTTCGCTGAATCGGCCATCTGCTGCGCATCCGACACCATCGTTGACGTCTGATATTGGTTCAAAATTTTGACAAGCACAGCCTGCAGCGTCTTCAGCTCCGGTTTATAGGTGAACACATAGGAATCAAACCATGAATTCCAATGGCCGATGGCCGTAAACATCCCTATCGTAGCCAGCACCGGAAGCGTTAATGGGAGCACGATTTTGAGGAAAATTTGCAAATCGTTCGCTCCGTCCATTTTCGCAGATTCATCCAATTCCCCAGGCAGTTGCTGAATAAATGTACGCACCAGGATCATGAAAAACACATTCATTAGACCTGGAGCAATGTATACCCAGAACGTATCGATGAGGTGCAAACTTTTTAAGATCATGTAGTAAGGAATTAAGCCCCCGCCGAAGTACATCGTAAATATGAAGAAAAGCGTAAAGAACTTTCCTCCGACTAAATCGCGCTTGCTGAGTGGATAAGAGAGCAGGCTTATCACGAGCACAGCGAGTGGCGTACCGATCAGCGTACGTGCAACGGTCACTTTGACCCCATTTAAAATTTCCTGATCGGTTAGAATCTGCTGGTAGCTTGATAAGGAAAATACCCTCGGCCAGAAATAAATGCCGCCCCGGATCGTATCCTCCGCACTGTTCAAAGACAGTACTAGGATGTTCCAGAATGGATAGAACGTCACAATAAACACCAATATGAGAAATACATATACGAACCCGGCGAAAACGATATCGCCACTGGATTTTGTTTTCATCCAGACCCACCCTCTCCAGTCTACTTTCTCTAAAATAATGATTGCTGATTCATCCGCTTGGAGAGCGAATTAACGCTTACAACCAAGATGAAGGCGACGAGCGATTTGAACAGCCCGACAGCAGCCCCGTAAGAGAACATGCCATTTTGCAGCCCGTAACGGTACGTATACGTATCGATGACGTCGGAATATTTCAAAATCGTATTATTTTGCAGCAAGTACTGCTGGTCGAACCCGGCGTTCAAAATGCCCCCAATCGCCAGAATAGCCAAAATCACGATTGTCGGGCGCAGCGATGGCAGTGTGACGTGGAACATTTGGCGCATCCGGCTTGCTCCGTCAACCCTCGCAGCTTCATATAGTTCGGGATTAATCGCGGATATGGCAGCCAAATACATGATCGCATTAAAGCCCATATCTTTCCACATGTTGGATACGGCAATGATCCCCCAGAAATAATGGCCATTTTGAAAAAATTGCACCGGCTCATCCGTGATATGCAGCACCACCAAGAGCTTGTTGATAAGTCCCTGCGATGAAAGCAGTGTGATGATGATGTTCGCCGCAATAACCCAAGAAATGAAATGAGGTAAGTAGGAAACCGTTTGCACCACTTTTTTAAACAAACCCGTCTTCACTTCGTTGATCATCAAAGCTAACAGGATGGGTGCAGGGAAACCGACTAACAGTGATAAGAAACTTTGCGCAATCGTATTACGCATAATGATATAAAAATCTCCGCTTGTAAAAAAGTACCGAAACCATTCGAACCCAACGAACTTGCTAGTAAAGAACTGTTGGAAAAAGGAACCCCCGCCAGGCGAGTAATTGATAAATGCCATGTACAACCCGAACATCGGTCCATACGAAAACAACAAGGTGACGATGAAAGCTGGCAGCATCATCAAGTATAAATATTTCTGTCCTTTCATCCGTTTGAGTGACGCTTCCATATGAATAACCCGCCTTTTCCAGGCTGCGGCGGCCAAGCCGCTCATCAGCTCCATAATCTTTGGTATGATTTCATTATAGGAATGAGCCAGGAACAATTCTATACAAGCATTTTCAGAATCATATTCCAAAATAACACACCTGACGGGAAGTCATTGTTTATTTGCGTTATACGTTCTACAATAAATGAGAAAACATGCGTCTAGAAAGGTGGTAACGCTTTCAATGTATCGTATCCTGCTGGTAGACGATGAGAAAATGGAACTCGAAATGCTAGCCCATTATATTCGTTGGGAAGATATGGGGATTCGTGTTGCTGGAACGGCAAAAAACGGGCGAGAAGCCCTTCAGCGCATGGAAGAGCTTCGCCCTGATATTATTTTGACAGACGTACGTATGCCGATAATGGACGGACTGGAATTCAGCAGACGGGCCAAGCAGATCGACCGCAACGTCCAAATCGCTTTTTTAAGCGGGCACGATGAATTTCAATACATTAAAGCGGCATTATCTGTGGAAGCGATCGGCTATTTGCTTAAACCACTTGATATGGAGGAGCTCCATAATCTGATGGTTAGAGTCAAACAGAAATGCGAAGAAATCAGCATTTCATCGCAAACTTCAGGCGTACTCAAGGAGACGTATCTGCGAGAGCTTTTCTTGGAGAACAATCCTAAGATTAGATCGCAGTGGATTGAGAAATTACAGCTCCTGCCGTCTCCCATACCAGCGAGTGGTTTCTTTCAAATATTATATATAACGGCTGATTCTTTCAGCGGGCCTGGCATAGAAGCTGTGATGCCTATTCGTCAATTCGTGCAGACGGAGATGCCCTGTGCCTTCCTCTGTCAAATCAAAGAAGGCACGTTCGCCATTCTCTACAACCGCAAGCTGGATGCATCATCCCTAGAACTCACCGAAATGGCGGAGCAGTTGCTTCGGCATGCAAGCGACAGCAGCAGCCCCCTCTCCATTGGCATTTCCAACGTCGGTATGGGCATAGAAAGTCTCTACGATTTGTGCGCTGCCGCCAAACAAGCGAATGCGAGCAAATTCTATTTCGGCTTGGGTACATGCATAATGGCCGATGAAACCATCGTTCCGGTGTACGAAGAGGTGAATCCTGAACCGGCCATTACTTCAATTTGCTACGCCATTGCTCACCTGCAAGAACCAACAGCTATCGCTGAGATTCAAAGCTTTTTTGCAACCATGCGTAATAGCAGGATCGATCAGGATCTGGTAGGCTCCACCTCACTGCGTCTCGTTACGGCCATTGAGCAGCACTTTGCCAATATCATCGGAGGGGGCTCCGTCCATTCCATGTATGTCGATGATTGGAAGCGGATTGCGAGATATGCAACGATCTACGAAATCGAAGCGCATATAACAGATGTATGCCTTTCTATACTTGCCCTGATGAAGGACAAAGACAAAGACAAGAACCTGCACATCGTTCATCAAATTACGAATCTGATCGACCGAAGCTTCAGCATGCCGCTGACCATTGAGGACATCGCCAAGAACGTATATCTCTCCCCCAATTATGTACGAACCCTTTTTAAGGATAAAATGGGGGAAACGATTCTTGAATATTTGACACGTATGCGGATTCAACATGCGGCTGAACTGCTCAAAGACAAATCCAAAAAAATTCATGAGATTTCTGCAGCTGTAGGGTACGAGAACGTCTCTTACTTTTGCTCGGTGTTTCAGAAATTCAAAGGGACGACCCCTAACGAATACCGCAAAAAACTTTTATAATACAAGGACGATTGCCAATGCCATTCCGGTTTATAGCCAAAACTTATCTTAATTTCAGCCTGCATAGCAAGCTGTTTACCGTCTTTTGCATCGTCTCGATTCTTCCGTTGTTATTTTTCGTCAACTACTCGTACGTCACGACCAAGCGGGAGCTAACAGCGCAAGTTTACACGAATATGATCGCAACGACAGATCAAATTAACGCCAATTTGGAAACGAAGCTTGATTCCTATTCCAAAATATCTGCCTCCATCTATTTGGACAGCACACTTCGGCTGCTGCTAACCAAAGATTATACCGATAGTACGGACTACCTGGACTCGTATCTTTATTTTAATAATGTCATTAACAATGTACTGGCGGCGAATCCCGACATTCGGACAGCCTCTATCTACACGAACAACACAACATTTCCAGCTGACAGCGTGTTTATTAAACGGATAGACGATGAGGCCAAAGCAACAAGGTGGTACGAGGCGATCAGCCATACGTATGGGAATGTGACATACAGTGTATCTTCAAATACGACAATCCCTGAGCCAATCTTCACGATGGCACGTCTGCTCAATAACAACAGCCTTAACTATCCTTACGGTATTCTTACGTTCAATATTGCCGAAGCCGAAATTTATAAGCTCATGGCAAAGGAAGACAAGCAAAAAAATATTTATATCGTTGATGAGAACGGGACGATCTTGTCCAATCAGAATAAGTCGCTTTTGAATCAAAATATCACCCAGCTAATTCCCGGAACGTTCGGGGAGAGCAAGTCAGGCAGCTTCGACAGCGTGTACAACGGCGAAAAATCCTTCGTCGTCTACAATACGATTCAAAATGGCTGGAAGACAATTTCCGTCATTCCATACAAGAGTTTCATTACGAACGCGCAAAACGCCTCTAAGCGAATTCTGTTCATCGCACTCGGCAGCATGGCCATTTCCATCCTGTTGATTTACATTACGGCGCGGTTTTTCACCAAGCGAATCGAGTCGCTGCTTCAAGTCATCAGGCGAATCGAACGGGAAGATTTTAATGTCAGCATGAGATTTATGGGGCATGATGAGATCGGTCAGTTGTCCTTCGCTTTTCAAAAAATGAGCAGCCGCCTGAAAGAATTGATCAACGAGGTCTATAAGAAAGAAATTTCCAAAAAAGAAGCAGAAATGAACATGCTGCAAGCCCAGATCAATCCGCACTTTATGTACAATACACTAGCTTCGATATCGGCACTGGCTATCAAACACCAAGACAAAACCATAAATGATATGGTCTCGCACCTCGCCAAGTTTTACCGTATTTCCTTGAACAAAGGTAAAATGATTTTGCCGATTAGTGAAGAAATCAAGCTGACCAAATATTACATTGCCATTCAGCAGAATCGGTTCGAAGGACTTCTTCGGCTTCATTATGTGATTGACGAGTCGGTGCTTGTGTACCAGACGGTCAAGCTGGCGCTGCAGCCCTTTGTCGAGAACGCCATTAATCATGCGATCTGGGACGATGAATTAGGCATTAATATCATTATTAAAGCGTATAAAGATGATCGGGATATTTACTTGGAAGTGATCGACGACGGGATGGGTATGCGACCTGAAACGCTGAAACGTGCTTGGAACAAAACGGACAGTGATTCTGGATATGGGATAACCAATGTAGATCAGCGGATTAAACTGGCATTTGGCGACGAATACGGAGTAACGCTATACAGTAAGTTCGGTGTCGGCACGAAGGCACAGATTCGCATTCCGTTGCATGGTACTAGTCCATAGACTTAATGAACCATGCGAGATGCTCCAAATAGCCAAATAGCGGGAAAAACCCCCTTTATTTCAAGCGAGTCTCCGCTAAGGGGAGTTATTAACTGGAAAAAATCCCTTTAATTTGCTTGTTTAGCCCTGTTCCAGGCTCAATCGTCCGTATTAACAGGAGAAATTCCATCTATTCACCCCTGTAGCTGTGTTATCGGGCCATTTAGCGGTAGTTTTTCCAGTTCATCTAAGAGGCGCTCCCAAAAGTTCAAAAAAGGCTGTCACCCAGTCATTCAATGACTTTCGGGGCAGCCTTTTCGATTCTCATTTATTTGTTTGCTTGTTGGATGAAGTAATCAATGTCGGCGATGAGGATCGTGGCAAATGGTTTGCTGATCTTTTTGCCCGATAAAGCTTCGACAAAGATACGCAGCAGCTTTAATTGACGAACCGTCGCTTCTTTATTACTGCTTCGCACAATCGCTTCTACTTTGGCCAGCAGTTCCTTGCCTCGGTCCGAAATCGTGATCGAACCGTTCGCAACGCCGATGTTAATCAGATCCATGAAATGATGGGTATCAATCTTCACCTGCAGCGTATACGTATTCGATGTCACATTTCCGGCCAAATCCGTTGCGACTATATCGATCGGGTGGTTACCAACGGTTAGTGTTGCAGGAGCAGCCTTGATCGGATTGCCAGCCGTTTGATGATCCAATTTAACGGTGCTACCGCCAATACCACTTAACGAATCTGTGATTCGAACAGATAGGTTGAGCGCATCCGTTTGCCAAATCGTTAGAGGCTCTGTTATCTGAATCAATGGCGCTGTCCGGTCAATGCCTACCGTTACATGATTGGTTTGCTCCACATTGCCGGATCTGTCCGTCGAACGATAGTCGACGCTGTATAGACGCTCAGCAGACAACGTCACAGGTCCTTTAACCGTCACCCAGTCACCTTCATCAAGCCTATATTCCGTCTTAAGGACGGTGCTTCCCTGTTGATCCTCTGCGCTAAATGTCATCGTAACGTTCTTGTTCGTAAAAGATCCTGAACCGCTGATCCCATCGAAAACGACGTTCGTCACAGGAGGTGTAAGATCCAGCTGAAGCTTGAAAAGCTTGGATTCAGCTGGCTGCAAAGATAGTTCAAGGGTATCGCTCACTCTATCTTCTGCTCCTGTCCATACATCCGTTCGAAGGTAAGAACCGCCTCCAGGTATTCCTGCACGGTCCAAATGGATGGTCTTTGCTGCTGAGGAAGCAGCATTGTAATTAAAGACGGCCAAGTAATACGTGCCATTATCATTCAACACGAAGGTATCTGCCGCACCTGCACCGGTATTCCCTTCAACTGCTTGGAAGGCTTTGCCCAGCAAAGCGACTTGATTGACATCTGGGTTCGTGAGCAGCTCGTTCATATAGGCTTGAGCGGTCGTATTGTGAACATCGTCAGAATTCAAAAAAACTGTGCCGGAAATAACGGCGGAATTCACTCTGCTGCGCGCTTCGTTCAAGGAACTAGCCTTGGATAATACCATGTGGTCAGGATCCGTGTAGGGATAAATCGTGCCATTCTGCCACGAGCCATACGTCAGCGAGTTCAGCTCATATTCCGTTTCGCTGATTTGGCCGTACACATCGCATGAGATTCGACGGCTATGTGCATATTGGCTCGGGAATATCGGGGCGATCGATTCGCTGATGAACATGCTGCCGTCAATGACGCTGTTCACGTAAGCCATCCCTTGATTGTACGCCTGGATACCAGTCGTCACGGATGGATCAGCATGTTCTCCTTCCAATGAACCGTGAGTTAAGAAATCCAGCTTGATAAATGTAAAGCCTAAGGACTTAAACTTGCCTAGGAAATAGTCAATTCGCGCCTTTGTGCCCGGGTGTGTCGTGTCAAGCGCGTAGGCTCCATCCAAAGTAGGCAGCACTTTTCCGGTACGGTCTTTTAACACAATGTCGCCGTACGTATAGGTACCATTCGTTCCTTCGACGACCTGATTCATATCGTTGCCCCAGTAGACGAATGGCGCCCAATAAATACCGGCCTGCTGGCCATTTTCCCGAATCGTCTTCACAGCATTTTGCAGCTGAGTATCCGTTAAATTATCCCAATAGGAATCCAAATTAATATATAGCGCACCGTCGTTATTAAAATGATTGTTTTGAAGATTTGTTTTAAAATAATTCGACGTATCAATGACATCTTGGTAGCTTAGCTTGCTGCCGAAGGCGCCCCAACTATTCCATCCAACTGGTACTTTATTGGCTACTGGACTGTGGAAACTTAGAGGCGGTGTAAGGACGGCATTCGCCTTGCCGTACTCTTCAAGTCCTGCACGGTAATCGGCAAAATAACCAACAAACACGGTGGGTGAAGTGATTTGTGCACCGGAAATGCGGCCATGAGGTTCAACGTCATGCGTAATGTTGGAAGACGCTCCACCGTACACCGTCAGGTTATTCAATTTGTTATTATAGCCGGTCCAGGCAATGCCCGTTTTCCAGGTATCATGAGTCACTGAACCGATTACAAGGCCATTGCGACTCGTATTATCGTAAATAGCCGTTACTTCATAACCCGTATTCGCTGTGTTGATTTGTTGCGCCTTATAGCGGATCCAATTATCGTTATCGAAAGGAACGAACAACACCCGATTGTCTGCGCCGCTCCCGATATCCACACCGTTGCTATTGTTCACCACGACAGGAGCCATGTTGTTCGTCGTCATGGGAGTAGTATTCACCGCTTGTAACTGCGTCAAGAAAAAGCTCTTACCTTCATATAAAGTATAAACTTGATGCAGCGCAGGTTTACCGGAGGCTTCATTGATGACAGTGAACCTGATGCCAGTGCCGAAACCGTCATGAACGGGGACGATCGCAGCATCCGATAATGTATGATAGGTATAACTCTTACTAGTAAGAAGTTCGGGTTGCTCCAGTTGCAGGCTGCCGTAAGCCCCTTTTACCATTTTGACATTTTTCCAGGCATAGTCCGCCAGACCCGTGTCCGTATGGTACGCAATCGAAGTCTCACCATTCGAAAACGTAGCGCCGTATGTATAATGCGTGACGGTAATAGCGCCGTACTGTTTCGACTCGCCCGGCTCGCCGAGGCTGGCGTCGACGTTATCGTCATCTCCGGGAGTCAGAACCGTCTTAGGACCGACCTCAATTTTATCAATATCCGGGGAATACCCATTTCCGTCAGCGAACAAAAGGGTGTTGCTGCCCGCCGCTAAAGATAAATTCATCACATGCTTACCGACCGTATCCCAGTCAGCTGTTTTCGGAAAATCGAACGTTTCGGCTTCGCCCCCATTTACACTGACTTGAGAGGAACGAGGATCTCCGGATATATAGGATACCGTTACTTGATATTTGCCAGCTGCTCCGACTTCGACGCCATTAAATGTCAGAGAGCTCCCTTGGTATAAATTGCCGACCTTCTTGCCTCCGGAACACGGGCTGCAATCTGCAATGCTTGCCTTGCCCATTAGCAGGTTGGCTGAAGATTCCGCTTCGTAGGATACGATTTTCGTCGACACCGCAATCTTATCCATATCTGGAGAATAAGAATTACCATCAGACAACAGGATGATGTTACTGCCGGCATTTAAAGTGACATCGACGTCAAAGGTTCCGACCGTATTCCAATCCGTTGTTTTCGGAAGATCGTACAGCTCGGCCGATCCACCATTTACACCGACCTGAATAGACCTCGGATCGCCAGAAATATAGTAGAGCTTGACTGTATAAATGCCTGGGGCTTTCGCTTGAATCTGATTGAATTGCAGCGAGCTGCCCTGGTATAAATCGCCAACTTTCTGGCCCCCTGAACAAGAACCGCAGCTCGACACAGACGCTTTGCCGGCAAGCGTGTTCACATTTGACTCGGCCTCATAAATTTGAGCAAATATCGGCTCCGAGCCATCTCCACCACCATCTCCGGGATTGGGATCCGTCGACGGGGCGACGACGATCTTGTCGATATCCGGTGAATACCAGTTGCCGTCAGCGAACAAGATCGTATTCTTACCGGCATTCAGGTGCAGCGTGATATCGAAGCTGCCGACCGTGTGCCAGTCAGCCGTTTTGGGAAAGTCGTAGTTCTCTACACTACCACTATTCACACTAATGTTTACCGAGCGCGGATCACCTGAAATATACGATACCGTTACTTTATAAGTTCCCTCCTCGCTCACTGTAATTTCGTTAAATTGCAGCGTACTGCCTTGGTATAGACCACCAACCTTCTTGCCGCCCGAGCATTCACCACATTCGGTGACCGCTGTATTGCCGCTTAACGTATTTCCCGGTGCTTCCGCTTCATAGGTTTGGTTGTCCGCATAAGCCGTTTGGACGCCGATTCCGGCGTTGGCAGGAACGGCAACCAATAAAAGCATAAGCACAGCAAGCCATTTTGCAATCCTTTTTCGCATAAAATCTCTCCTTTTCAAGGTGTGCAAACCCTTTCATAACCATTATAGGAAGGAAAGCAGAGAGATCTCTACACGATTATTTTCAGAAATATAACGTTAATTAACAATCTTTATAACTCAATATCGGAATTCATTGCCATGAACTGGCTGGGCATAACTCCGACTGTAGCCTTGAACGATCGGCTGAATATATAAATGCTCGAGAAGCCCACCTGTTCAGCAATAGCGGTTAAAGTTTGAGTTCCTTCAACCATATGTATTTTCGATTGCTCGATCCGAATATGTGTCAAATATTTATGAATCGTAATGCCAAGTTGATCTTTAAATAAAAACGATAAATGATTGGTCGAGATTCCGACATGCTCACTTATCGTATGATTATCCAGTTCCGGGTCCCAAAATCTTTCATTAATAAATTTGATGGAGTTTTCAATGAACACCCAGCCCTTCGTCATCTTACCCTCTTTATCGTTCCTACCCACTTGTCCCTTCATAAAAAGAACTAATAATTCCAAACAGACCCCTTTTAGGATCAAAGAATAACCCATTCTCCTATCTAGAAACTCCTTCCGCATGATCAGGAATCTCTTCTTCAACTCCAACCGGTCGGGGAGCGTCAGACGGGAAATGGGGATTGTAGATGCTAGCTGCATCTCCTTTTCCACCACGAATCTACGCTCTTCCGTAATCGCTTGGTCCTCCCAAGAGCTTCGTTCTTCGTCGTAATACAAATCAAAATGAACGATATATTGAATCAATGGCACCTCTGACGTAGAGCGAATAATATGTGCCATGAAGGGAGGCATTAGGATAATGTCCCCTTCCTTCACCTGATATTTGACCCCGTCCAGAAAAAACTCAGCTTCTCCTTGCTCGATATACGTAAACACATGGTCATAATCCATCCATTCGCCCGCCAGAGAAAAGGATTTATGAATTTTCACCACTCTGACGAAAGGCGTCAGGCTGTTCATCCATGTCTCCATGTACTTCCCTCCTGCAGTGAGTGTCTATCATTTTCCAAGTATAACGGATGGGGATTCTTATTGACCAGAGTCGCAACTGCTGCGAAACTTTCTTTTAGAACTCATGTCTCACTCCAGTCAAATAAAACACCGCTGTACTGATCCTTAAGCAATCGGAGACCTTCGTACGCATTTTTAGCTTCCTCTGGCTTCAGCACATGGCTGATTAAAGGTTCAACCTGCAACCGTTTCTGCTTCATCATCTCGAATATGATGCTCGAGTTTCTCACCAAAGAATGTTTCACAAACTCATTAGGTTCAGTCGGATAACGCCACTCATGCGCTCCCTTGAACGTAATACAGCCTCTGCCATATAAATGGCAGTAATTCAAAACTTCTGTCACATCCGTGTTATATTCACCGCGAGGACTACCTAAGAAAATGATTTCGCCTAATTTCGCGATATAGGAGAGACTCTGGAGCGCTACACTGGAGACACCCGTAGCCTCTATATGCGTAGAAACTCCCTTCCCATTAGTGATTTCGGCAATCCGTTCCTTCACACTGTCTTGTCCACCATTCACGCCATAGAGCACACCACACTGCTCGGCAATTCGAAGTCTTTCCTCCGATAAATCTATACCAATCACAGTTGCGCCCTGAGCCTGAGCCAGTTGAGCGGCCATATTCCCTATTAGTCCAAGCCCAGTTACGCTTACATAATCCCCAAATTCAATATTTGAAACACGAATCGCCGTCGTTGCGACCGTGGCCATGCGAGTAAACGGCACCCATTTCAAATCCAGGTTCTCCGGGACTTTGAGAAAGGTCCCCCTTATCGAAACAACCTCATACTTGGAGTGGCTCCCATAATGAAATACAACATCGCCAGGTTCAAACCTTGTCACTTCCGCCCCCACTTCCAAAATCTCACTTACAGCCGCATAGCCTGGAATGCCCGGCATCTGGAACCAGGCTTCATTACCAGACAGCATAGCAAGTTCAGTTCCTGGACTGATTAATGTATAGAGCTTTTTGACCAGAACCTCCTCGCCGCCAATCTGCCCAGAGAAGTTCTCTTCCACCATTTCAACCTGCCACGGATTTAGAAAAATGACTTTTTTGTTATTCATCGTATCGAAACACTCCTTCATATTGATCTCAATTTCAATATAAATGTTTTTGCTTGGAGCTTCTTTGACGTTAACCATGATTTTTTATCGAAAAACACGATAAATAAAAAACGGAGCCCGCGAACCCGCGGTACTCCGTTTTTGTTGTTTGCTAATTCAGAATTTGGCTAGCAAGCATCGCCAGATCCTGGATGTCCACCTTATTGTCGCCGCTCAGATCAAATTTCTGCCATGAGCTCCAATCAGAATCCGTGGACGACTTGCCGTAGGCTTTAGCCGCCATCGCAAGGTCGCCGATACTGACCCTGTTGTCATTGTTATAGTCGCCGCCCATCGGTTTGATTACCGAATTCACGAACGTTTGCAGCGCTGTCTGCAGCTGCTCAGTCGCCTGATCAACCGCTGCCTGATCGGCTGCTGGGTTATTCGCAACCGTCAGGGCTTGATCAATCGCCGCCTGCAGCGTTGCCTTCGAGCCAGCAGGGTAATTACCAACTCCACTGCCTTCGGACGCTTGGTCATGCTTAGCCTGTGCATCCGCAATCAACGCATTCAGAGCTGTTTTATCTACCACTGCCTGCTGCTCGATTCTCAGGCTGTGGCTCACGCTAGGGAGCGTCGTCTCAACGCCGTTTACATCCGCCGTAACCACTTTGCTGAGCAGGATCGACGTATTCCCTGCCGATTCCGGCTTCGCCCTCAAGCTTAGCTTCAACAAATCTCCGTTCGGATCTGTCTGCTTGTCGCCAAGATGAACGCCCAGTACGCGCAGTTTGCCGTCCACCAGTTTCTGATCAACGATGACGAATTGCCCCTCGGCCATCGTGACTGGATTGTAGACTTGCTCCACGACTGTCGGATCGAACTCGAAGGTCAGATCCTGTGCTATGACTCCGGATTCCAGGTCCTTCCCGCTGTAAATAAGCTCGAACGTTTCGCCGGGCCGTACCGTCGCCGGGCCTGTTAGCTTGATTTTACTCTGGGTATTAGGTGCCACCGTTGGGACGGAGATGTCAGTCCTCTTGGATGGCAGCCTAGCCTCGTCACCCAGATAGAAACTAGCGAAGCCCATCTGATCGTAGCCCGTGTTCTTGTTCGCCACACCGCTACGGTACATCGGGTCGTGCATCAGCGTGCGAATGCCGTACTCCGTCGGTGATAGGGTTGTGACGATGGCCAAACGATTATTGCTGCCTCGAAGAATGAGCTCCTCGCGCCAATCTCCGAACATGTCGGCTTTGAGCGTTGGTGTGCTCTTATTGCCAGTCGACGTGAGGCCAGTCGCGAGATAGGAGGAGGTCGCGAAGGTCAGATCGTTGACCGTGCTGATCGTTGCGCTGCTGACGGCCATTGCCGTCAAGCCGCCACCGAACCAGATCGCGTTCTGGCCACTGCCCAGGTTTCTACTGCCGTTCAGAAGCTCGCCAGTAATCATGCTTCTGGCGCCGTTCTCCGAATATCCTTGCGCGCCTGGCCAGCGATTAGAGAAGTTGCCCGCCACTGCGCCCTCGGCGTCGCTGCCGGCGTATACACCGAAGATCATCGAGTTTTCATAGATAACCTCGCCTTGTTCGTTAAGCCGTTTGCCCTTCATCGGATCGTGGGCCTCCGGGCCAGGCAGCCAGCCGTATTGCTTACCGTTGCGGATGTCGTCAAAAATGTGCTCCTCGCTGCCTGACCACATTTTGATACTGTTGTCCTTGTCGACCGGGAGCAGTGCGCTGCGGTCACCATGGCGCAGCGGTGCCCACCTGTTCAGCGGATTATTCCGCACCGCATCGGTTGCGAACTCAAAGCTGTCAGCAACCGGTGGGATGCTGTTCTGCCCCTCAATTGTAGGCATGATATCGCCGTTAAGTACCTTGGGCAGGATCATGGTCTTGTCGGAACTCAGGCCGAGGACCATGGCTTTCATCACGATCTCATCCCAACCGTCGCCGTCAAGATCGGCGGTTTGGGTTTGATGGTTGCCACGGTTCTGGTAATCGTAGGCGGAGCCGCCCAGAGCCCAGTATCGCGGATCGGCCGAATCGAAGCTGGCCTGCAGATTGACCTTGCCGTTCACGATATTGAACGCGGCAAATGTCGTCCTTGCGTAATAGCCACGCTGCGAAACGGCGTATTTGTTAACACCGTCAAGAGCGGCTACAATGCCGAGGTAGCGGTTGGCGCGGTTGCCCTGCGCGTCGCCCCATACGGCGGCCTTCCAAGGATGCTCAAGCCAATAGGCTTCTTTCTCAGCCATTATCTGCGCTTTATAATCACTAGCTGAACTACCAGCGCCCGGGCCAGGAAAGGCCAGATAAGAGAAATTGCCGCGCTGGGATTCAGGCGTCATCGCCCAGTTATCGCCATCAACACTGCCCTCGTAGGGGAACGGATACTTGGCGCTGTCTAGGAGCACGCCTTTACCCGCTTCATCGTCCCACTTATAGGCCGAGAAAAACTCCTGATCGTCTTTGGCCGGGCCGATCGGGCCGACGTGATAGGTTTTAATCCACCTTTTGACTGTCGGATCATTCACTCCGTCGTTGCCGCCTACGGCTATCGGACTGCGGTAGGAGATGGTGAAACTGTTAAGGAGAGACCAATTGTTGTTAAGGGCCTGTTCATTGCCCGTGGCGAAGTATTCCTTGAATTTGTCCGTGGTTGCGCTCAGGCCGTTCTCGCCACCAACGACAGTGTTCACGGTGTCCGGATATATAACGGACTGCGACGCTTCGTCCCAGTTACCGATACGGGTGCCTAAGGCCGTCTTGAGCATTAGCTCTGACTTGCCATCACCATCAAAGTCTTCGCTGAACAGCGTAGTCTCGTGGTCGTTCCCCGCCCTTACGTTATAACCCATGTCGACACGAAACAGTAGGGTTCCATCCAATTTGTACACGTCTATGTACTCAGGAGCGGTTAAGTTGTTGCTGCCACTGAAGATCGGTTCGGAATACATCGGGTCTTGCTGGGTACTGCGCCACTTAACGACGATCTCGTATTCGCCATCGCCGTCAAAATCACCCACCGTCATGTCATGGGTGGCGTAGGCGGAGCTTTGGGATGTATAGATCGCGCCAGTGCTGGTTTTCGCGTAGGCCAGCTTGGTACCGTTGTCCAGTTCCTCGACATACTTGATGAACTTGGCCTCCAGCTCCTTGTACAAGGCGTCGCTGATGATGCCGTCGTTACCAAGGGAGTTGGTCGGCTGCCAGGTTTCATGATTGTACGTGCCTAGCTTAGTAACCCATCCGCTCAGATCGGTCACGCTGACCGGTGTTTTGTTGTCATGGGGCTCGCGGAAAGCCTTGAGCAAATCCATGTCGACGACGTACCAGTTCTGGCCGCCCGTTCCTGGGATAACCATGTTAGCCGCGTTCAGATTAGTGCCTGGACCGAACCTGTTGTCTCGGTACATGAAGTGCGCGAGCGGCACTGGTGCCGGAGCTGGCTTCATCTGGATATATTGCACGGCGCCTCTGCCAGTCTGCCCCGCGCTTCCCGCCAAGGCCGACAACATGGGGGCGGACATCCCTTGTCTTAAACCTTCAATGCCGCTAATGACAGGTGCTACCTCATAGATGGAAGATAGGAGACCATTCGGGTCGGTGTAGTTAGATGGGGTGACGTTTTCTTTCACAATGCCGGGGTTTGTCTCGTAGTTGCTCTCGGGTTGTACATTCCGGGGTGTAATTGTGGTGATCTTCACAAAATCTGCCTCACCGTCTTTACGGTAGACGTTCCAAGAGAGGCCATCGGGCTCGTCTCCCAGGAAGCGCCAGCTCAGGAATATGCCGCCTGTGACCTGGGCAGCGACCAAGCCGCGTGTCAGATACTCCACCGGACGCAGATTGCGCCCCGCGCCATCGGCCGCAGCCGGGACGCTGAAGGTCAGCAGGGACAGGCCCATGGCCAGTGCTAGGGACAGAGATACGAGTTTTTGCATTGTCTTTTGCATTTTTTTGTGTTCCTCCTTCAACAAATGTTGATGTGTCAACGGGTTGACCCGTTGTAGAGTGCCAAAAAAAGTTTAATTGGAAGCGCTTACCAAAACTGTTTTATATCCTGTGAAACTATTCCAACATACGGGTACATTACGTAGATCATGATGGAAAGTAGTTATTGAAAATTCAGCGTCATCACTCGGTGTAGGTGGGGCTCGCAGCATGTATCTGCCTCATTGGAAAGCCATTCACACTCTACAGATTTGCAACCATTCGATCCACCCCCTCTTATTTCCTTTCATCGTTGACCACCAGGATCGCTGCGATATCCAGTAATCCAACCTTACACCACGTGTCGGTTTAGGGGTAGGTTAAAAATCATACCTATTTGTTCAAAAAACAGAGGTGTTAGGTAGCACGTTTACTTCAGCCCAATAGGCACGGTACCCTTGAGCTTCACAATAGAGCGCACGACAAAATAAAGGGAAATATCCCCTTTATTTACTGAAATAATATATCCTTTGTGGGAATACATGGAGTTTCTCCCGTTAATGGGGATGAATATGTTAGAAAGTAGGAGTTTCCCCCCAAATTAACGGGCATTTTTCCTGTTAAGCGGCTCATTAAGCTGGGATATTATTGAAATAACGGTAGTATTTCCAGTCTAACAATCAGCTGAGCGAAGGAAAATCGCCGGCCATTTGAATACAGAGAAAGAGACCCTTTTCGCATCCTTCACCCAAGAAAGATGAAGTCAAGAATACATACAGCTGCCTAATAAATAACCCAGCATGTAATTGTACTCTTTTGCGAAAATGGTCCCAAGCAATCCGGTAAAGTAAATAGCCCTATCTTTCCATACGGAACATCTCCTCGAACAAAACAAAGTGGCTGTCCAGAATCTCCTCCGCTGATAGCTTAACGCCTGGAGCCGCAAGCCCCATATTCGATTCGAACGTCATGCTCATGCCTCCACATACGTGATGGATGGCAGAGGTAAGATTAAAGGAGGGGTAAGGGATAGCACTACTGTTAGTCACAATTTGATTTCGTTCTACATAGGGAAGTCCCTGCTGGGATAATGCGGCGGCAAGACGCTGACTTAAGGCCTGCTGCTTCTGCATCACGAGATAAGGCAAAAACTGAATCTCAACGAAATGATTGGCGTTGTTAGCCCCTCCATGCAGCTGTACAGCCAGATCCGGCGCTTCCAGATCAGCAAGCTCCAGCAGGGCACGGGTTTCCTGCGCCATCGGAGCAAAGAAATTATCGTGCATCAGATTTACGCCGTCATCATTGAAATACGAGCCGAGGAAATCCGAAGCCTCCTTAATCGGGTGCACAGCCTTACAGTCCGGCCACGCGCAGAGTGAACCGTCTTGCCAAGTTCCTTGCATATAATAAACGAACTGCTCATAAGGCACATCAAGAAGGCAGTCGATCGGCAAGCGTGCTCGTCCGTCAGGGTTCATGCAGGGAATGAGAATCAGCCGGAAACGATGGGCATTCTCCAGAATTTCGTGATACGGTTTGCCTCGGTAATCGCTTCCTGTTTCGAGCAGCGAAATGAGGTTCATCACGGCAACGATCCCCTCCAGCTCCCCGCCATGAACCCCTCCGATGATGAGCAGTACGGGTTTGCTCGCTTGGGTTTTATCCGCATAATGCTTAGGATTTCCCGCTCCGCATGCCGAATTATAGTTGGCTTTACGCCTGAAGTTCTCCTTCTCGCCGTATTCGACGGCATAGATGCTTCTCCCGCCTGCCGATGCTGCAAGCTCTCTGACAGTCCCCCGTTTCACACTACGCATGCTTGCTTCAATTTCCGACAATCGACTTTTCCAAAAAGGTATAGACATCCTCTTCGCCCTCCTTACCCTTTGACCGAACCCATCATGGCCCCTTTTACAAAATGCTTCTGGATGAACGGATAGATGAGCAGAATAGGCAGAGTACCCACCAGAATGACGGCATATTTGAGCGACTCCAGGACGACTTCTTTATCGCCAATAGCCGAGCTTACGGTCGTATCCGTCATTTGACCAACTAATACAATATTGCGGATCGTCACCTGCAGCGGAAACAGATCGGCATCCCGGATGAAGATCAGGGCGTAGAAGAAATTACCCCATATTTGCACCGCATAAAATAACGAGATCGTCAGAATAACCGGCTTGGATAGCGGCAGAATGATGTTGATGAGAATGCCCATATCGGATAAACCATCGATTTTGCCTGACTCCTCAAGCTCCATCGGAATCCCTTGGAAAAACGTTCGCATAATAATTAAGTACCATGAGGACACAAGACCCGGCAGCACCATCGCCCAGATGGTATCCAGCAGCCCATAACTGCGCACGACCAAATAAGTAGGAATTAAACCGCCTGTGAATAGCATGGTGAAGACAATCATCAGCATGAAGTATTTACCGAAGACGAGGTTCCTTCTGGATAAGGAATAAGCCCCAATCGTCGTAAAAATAAGCGAAAGCGTCGTTCCCAGCACAACATAAATCAGTGTATTCTTGTAGCCGATGAGGATGCGTTCATCTCGCAGAACAGCTGTATAGGCATCAAAATTAATGCCTTTGGGCCACAGACTTATCTGATTCGTTGTCACGTAATCGGCGGAGCTTATAGAAACTGCTGCCATGTGAAGGAAGGGAAACAGCATGATACACGCAAAGATTCCCAGCAACAGAACGTTTGCTACATCAAACAGACTCATACGCTTGATCAAACCGCGTCACTCCCTCACCATAGGCTAGTTTCTCCGAATCTGCGGCTGAGCTTGTTGCTGGCATAGACGAGTATGAATCCAATGATACCCATAAATAAGTCAATGGCCGTGCCATAACTGAAGCCTCCTTGCAAGATGCCGATCCGATACACGTAGGTGGAAATAATATCCGATGTGTCATACGTAGCTGCGTTGGATAAAAGAAATACTTTCTCAAAGCCGATTTCGAGTACATGACCGATTTGTAAAATGAACATAATGACGACGGTTGTCGCCATACCTGGCAGCGTCACATGCCAAATTTGCTTAAACCTGCCTGCTCCATCCATTCTCGCTGCTTCATACAGCTGTGGATCAATCGTCGTAATGGCCGCTAAGAAAATGATGGATCCCCAGCCAACCTGCTGCCATATTTCTGAGCCCACATAGATAGTTCGAAACCATTCGGACTCCTGTAGAAAATTAATCGGAGGAACACCAAGCTTGTGCAGCATCGTATTGACCCACCCCCTGCTCGGCGAGAGTAACATGACGATGATACTGGATACGACGACTGTGGATAGAAAGTAAGGAAGATAACTCACGGACTGGACGAACCGTTTGTAATGCCTGCCACGCAGCTCATTCAACATGATGGCCAGAAGGATTGGGGCAGGAAATCCGAACAGAAGCTTGTAGCCCCCTAAGAGCACAGTGTTTTTAATAATAGTCACGGCATCCCGGTTTTCAAAAAACAGCTTATAATACTTAAGCCCGACCCATTCGCTCCCTGCGATCCCCTTGAACAAATTGTAGTCCATGAAAGAAATCACAATGCCAAACATAGGCACATACTTGAACAGGATGTAATAAACAAGCACAGGAGCCAGCAGTAATAAAAAGGTCCGGTCACGACTTAATTGCCTGAAGATGGATGGTTTCAATGCCAGATCTCCTTCCTGAAGCGCGAAGGCCGAAGTCAGACCAGCTGACATTCAGCCCTCACGTATCCTGCTGATCTACGGTCATACGTTACTTCGTATTCTTTTTCAAGCGGTCAAGGCCAACTTGATAGGTATCAATGAGCTTTTGGGCCCCAATCTTATTCAGCTCGGCTATGAATTTATCCCACTCTGACATCGGCGTTTCACCCATAATAAATTTGGCAACGGACGATTCGTAGTATTTATTCAACTGATCCTCGATGACCGAAATCGAGTTCTTCTCCTCACTGGTAAGCGGAGGCAGCGCATTGATGACAGGGAAATGATATTTGACCGCCTCATCATAGGAAAACCGTTCATTCTCATTGCTGAGCGACTTCGACGACTCAAAATCGGCGACTCCATACGCGCCGGTGGTCATGAGACCGAGCTCTTTCCGCAGGTCGTTCGGCGTCTTGAATTGCGGCAAAAACTTGCGTTTCCCGTTCTCAATCGTGTAGGATTCTCCCTCTTTCCCCCAGCTGAGCAGGTCCTTGCCTTCCTTCGAATAAATAAAATCCAGATAGCGCAGCACGGCATCCAAATTTTTGGTCTTCGAAGAGACGGCAAAACCGAATTCTTCAAGATCCGCTTTCGGAATGTAGCCTTTGCTGCCGTAACCAACCGGAGGTGCCATGAATGTCAGATGTGCGCCGTTCTGCAGCTGTTCATTCATAATCTCGATTTGTCCAATAAATTGAAGGGTTATGAACGATTTTCCCGTTGCAATGAACTGCGTCCACGCTTTATAGTCCATAGAGAGCCAATCCGGAGGCGTCAAACCTTCTTTATAGAACTTGTTTAAATACTCCACCATTTTCTTGAAGCCTGGATCAGTCGCCCCGTACTTGATCTTCCCGGTTGACTTATCTTCAAAGAATCCCGGATAGACGCCGAACGATGGGCCGAAATATTTCAATGTATTCACACCATGCCGGAAGACAAATGGATAACTGTCTGGATACTGCGCTTTGAGCTTCTTCGCCGTCTCGTATAGTTCATCCCAGGTTTTTGGTTCCTGCAGGTTATTCTTCTTAAAAATATCGTCCCGGTAAAAATAAACGAGCTGATTCCCCGCCCCCATTCCGTCGTTGAGCACATGATATATCTCTCCTCCTGGCGATGTGATTCGCTGGGTCACTTCTGGCCTGGAAGCGAGGAAGGCTTTTAAATTAGGCATTTTGTCCAAATGCTTGGAGAGATCGAGAAATGCGCCTTGCGGCCCATACTTCTGGGCATCGGGAGGAAAGACCGACATGAGATCCGGCATATCGCCGGAAGCGATGGCAAGCGCCAAAGACTCCGGGCCTGTCTGCGTTTCCTGATTGATCGTAATATTGGTTTTCTCCTTCACCCATTTCCAGACTGCCCAATCCTTCTTGACCGGCCAGGCTGGGGAAAGCTCCGTTAGCAGCCGGAGAGTGGCTGGCTGCTGCTGATTGGACTCAGCAGCAGCACTAGCCGTCGCACTTTGGCTTGGGGTGGTACTTGAAGCAGCCGGAGGGTTATTCTGACCCGTACAGCCTGCTAATAGTGAAGTAATGACGGTGACGATAAGTGCTCCGCTTTTCATTTTTCTCTTTCGTATCAAGTTGCATGCACCATCCCTTTTACTTGGTCTTTCAGATAATGGATGTACGGCAGCAAGCCCAAATTAGAAAATTTAACCTGCTTGCTGCCGTTTAATCCTTGCTGATATCTGCATCATAAGGGATTACTTCCATTAGGGTAAATCAGCAGAACCAAACAAGTTGCAACTACTTTCCGCTTTTCTAATAATAATACCATCTTCTTCAAAAAAGCTTATAGATCTAAAGGCACCAACCGTGCATTAAGGATACATCGTCACATAATCAAAGGTGAATTTGCTCGTATATCGGTTCGTGCTGAAGCGGAACGTAGTGATGCCCTCTTTGGTAGGCTCCGAGTAAAACGGAATCCCTTGAACCGTGTAGACGCCGGTCGTCCGATTCAACGAACCGTACTCTTGCACTAATCCCTTATACCCTTTCAGTGCATCCGATTGCACCGTAAGGTCATACTTCTTAAGCGCCGTGTCCAGATCCAAACGAAGAGTCATCCATTGTCCACTCGGCAGTGTAAAGCCGCTTTGCTTTGGAATCTTAAGCGATGTACCGGGATCGCTCCAATACCCGAAAGTACCGTCTGAGAAGCCAGTAAAGCGAGCAATGTCTTTCCCGAAGCTGCCCAGCTTAAGCTCAAAATTGCCGTTTTTCGTACACAATCTATCCGCCGAGTTGGTGCACAGGGGATCGAACAGGAACCGGGTTTCGAAGGTCACCTTGCCCTTAAGCTCTGTACTGCTTCTCGTCACGATCGGATCTTCAACGTATTCGTTATCAGACGGGAATGTGGCGTCCTTCACCAATAGGACATGACCGCTGGATTGCGGAGAAGGCTCAATCGTTACCGTTGATGTCGAAGCCTCTCTTACATCTACCCTCCAGTTAGTCGCAGCCAACGGACCTAAGGGCATCTGGTCGAATGACTCATAATATTCGCCGCCACTAGCTGAAGCCGGTATCGTTACCATCAAGCTCGGTCCGTCTGTCGTAACATTGCCTGCAAAGTCTGCCGCTTCAACATGGAAGGTATACACGCCTCCCGGCTGCAGGCCGACCACATCGAATGCGTTCAAATGCCCAGCTGTCATTCCGGCTTCGGTTCCATCTTCCCGATAGATCTTATAGGCCGCCACTGAACCTGAATTATCCGTTGCCGGACTCCACCTCAGCCTCACTGCATTCGGGAATACATGCTCTATTAGCAACGAAGCTGATGTGCCCCATGCAGGAGCATCTGTATCCGGTGTCAAGAATACCAAAGGAGCGCTAAGCAGGGAACGATTATCACTCGTATCCACTGCTTCAAGTTGAATTGTATACGAATTAGCGGCTGTCAATCCCGTGATGGTTTCTGACGTCGTGCCACTAGGAAGCACCTTTTTCTGCACGCCATTCACATAGAGGATATATTCCTTCACTCCGACATTGTCGGTGGAAGGTGTCCAGCCGATTGTTGCCGTGGAATCCGTCTTGGAAATAAGCTGAAGCTGGGTTGGCGGCGTTGGCCGTTCCTCGTCTGGCTGCTCTTCGATCAGTCCAATCCAATCCAGATTCATCGGACCGCCTGTTAGCCATAGTGTAATATCAACTGGACCCGCTTCCAACTGCTGTCCTGTCTTAACCCGAAGCCCTCTCCAAACTTCAGGTGTTTGTCCCCAGTCGGGCACGCCATTAGCACCATAAGTCGTCGGAGCTTCCAAATAATATGCCTGATTGCCAACCATCGCCAATCGCCCGGTCAGCGTGCCTGCAGGAGGACTCCAAGCCACATATTTCATCACAAGATCATATTTGCCAGGCTTCGGCACTTGAATCGTCCATTTCGCCCACTGTCCTGGCTGATCCCATCCGCCTAAGCCCACTCCGCCTGACATGAACGGTCGGTTTGAATATTTCGTAAAGCTCTTGCCACCGAAGGCAGCAATAGACTCCGCTTCCTGCCACTGCATATACAAGGTCGATTTCGCAGCTTCAGGATCTGTCCAAAGCTGCGTAGCCGCAGGGGCGTCGGTTCGGATCCTTCTCAGCTTCAATTGTCCGGCATCACCTTGCAGAATTACCGCTGCATTCGCTTCGAGATACACGCTTTGACGGCGGCCGTGTTGTTCGAACAGCAGTCCGTCCGGAGCCTCCTCCACGACATAGAGTCCAGCTACGTTGGTCAAATTCCCCCAAGCGACGGGCGCTCCTAACGTATCGCTGTACGCTTGAAGCGTTACTGTACTGGCTACGCCGTCAATAACCGTTTGCAGAGCTACGTCCGGAAGCGGCGCAGGCACAGGCGCCTGGTTCAGTTTGAAGTCCCGCTGCCCGCTCTCGGCGTGAACAAGTAGGGTGTTCCCCTCGGAATCCCAATGAACACCCCGAAGGCCCATAGCTTCTGGTACGGAACCGCCTCGAGGAATCTCCTTCCCACTGCCGCCATGAACCAGCTTGTTAGTCCCTGGCGAATGGATCTTAACTTGTGTATCCGATAAGCTTGAAATAGACAACCGATCGCGACCATAGACTACCGTAGCGATCTGATCGCTCTCGATTAAGGTGACACCGTCTTTGACCACCTTCGTTCCGTTTACGAGTAAGACCGAATCGCCTTTGATGGCTGCTGCGCTGCCGTTAAAGCGAATGCTGCCGGCATTAATTTCTCCGGCTGCCGCCGTCAAACGGACATACACGACGGTACCGTCTGTGAATGTCAGCTTTAGGTAGTCGCCATGGTTTTCGGATTGTACCTGCTGAGGAGCCGAATCCCGCTTATAAGCTTCAAGCGTCGATACGAATGTCGCGTTCTCCGCTTTCGGCGTGATGAATGCCGCATGCTTCTGTTGTTCTCCGGCATACGCTTTCGTAGGCGGAATCTCCGTTCCACCGATGCCAAGAAATCGATCCTCGTACTCCGTGCGTAGTTGCTGCGGAGCGTGCATTCGGACCTTGAGCCCCGCTGCACCTTTCAGAATCGTCGCTCCCGCCTGATCCGCATCAAGCGCCAGATCATCTTCGGCATGCAGACGCCATTCAAACTCATTGCCCCCCGCTTTCTTGGACTGCAGATCATCGATCACGACGAACATATTCGGTCTGACATAAATGATTGATCGGTCCGCTTTGGACAGCGCATTGCTATAAGCAGCCGACGCATCTCCGCTTACGGCATCGAAGTCAGGATGAGTAACGAAGCCTACGATCTGACCATCGGCATCGATGTTGTTAACAGGCTGACCGTATTTCCCGTCATACGTAATCGCGTTGGAAGCTAAGGTCATCTTGGCATAATATTTATCATGATCGGTATCATAGTCATCGTAGAATCCACTTTCAATAGCAAGAGGTTCTCCGAAAGCATTGATGATGAAGCTGTTCTGATCAGCATGACTGTGATTATAACTACCGTACGGACTGGACTTGAAATAGAGGGATACACTGTCGGGGTCATACAATTTCTCATGCATCGCGACAAGCCCGATATCTTGAAACCACCTTGAATCCGGCATGTCCAGCGGAGGTTGCGCAGATACGTCAGGAGCTCCATAGAAATAATTGCTCAAATCTGGATACATGCCCGCTCCAACCGCTTGTGCAGCCCATTTTAACCTTGCATCCTTATACATTTGGGCGAGCCGATTGTACACACTCACGCTCGGACCGCCTGGTGAATCTTCGCTGCCATCGCCGAAAATCCCCTTCGGGCTGCCTTTTGGAAAAGCATAAAGCGGATACAAGCCTTCATTTCTCGCGTACGCTTTGTCATACAGATTGAAGCCGGTCGCATACAGGAGAACATCCATGAATTCTTTGCCGAAGAGCGTGGACCACTGCCAGTATCCGGTTCCTTGCGCCCAGCCTCCGCTTTCTCCTCCCCAAGGCGGCATTAAATTGATATAGGAAGGGACTACATAACGGAACCACGTTTCGGCATCGTCTAGATCGTGAAGCATAGCCGTTGCAATGATGCCGATATAGCCGTAAGCCGTCCAGCCGTGAGAATCGAATGGATTTTTGGGAATCGGATGCTTATCGATCAGATCGTTCACCATCGTTTGCGTCCTGATTTTAATCATACCCTTGACCTTATCGCGTTCATCTTGCGTCATAATGCCATAAAGCCAATCGTACGCCATTGCTGATTTGTACGTAATATAGCGGTGAATTTGATCTTGTGCGACATAGCCCGTTACGCCATCCGTCTTCCACTTGGCGATATCGAGCAAACGTGCTTTGGCCTTCTCCCCAACAATTGCATTGTTCGATATCAGATAGACGAAAGCCATATCCATCATCTGGTTCACGACACCGTCGGAATACGCTCGATCAACAGAAGTCGGCTCCTTGGGCAGGTCTACAGACAGATTGGCCAACGCCCAAGCTCGTTTGGCTTCATAGAACTCCTTGCCCGCCGTCTGGGCCAAGCCCCTGAAGGCATCTAGCGTTTCCGGCTTGGTCCATATCCGGGGGTGCTGGCTGCCGACTTCGCTCAGCAGCGTCTCTACCGGAGGGACAACAAACTTGACAGAATCCTCCTCGATCCGGAATTTGCGGATTTCACTCCATTCAGACAATCCTCCGGACGGTGTATGATATCTGACACGCCAATACCAAGTGCCAGCCTCAAAAACATGCGAGAAATTATGATAATTCACCGTAATGGCATTGTTCTCGTAAACAACGCTTGATACCGTGCTGCTTTGGCTAATCTGCAAATCATAGCTATCTGCTCCAGGGACAGACGGCCACCGGAAATCAGGAGGGTTCTGCGTAGTGACAAGCCGATCCTCTGGAGCGAACGGCGTATTCAGCCCTGTCAAGACGGCTGCGGGCCAGCTCACTGCTGCGTTAGCCGTGCTGGTTTTGAACAATGGACTCCAATCAAACAAGCTGCAAATCATGACGATGATCATCGTTAAAGCAAGCTTTTTCCTCATCGATCCCCTTACCAACACCAACATCATCCCCTTCATCCCGATTAGACTCTCATGTGCCGATGCCTGATGAGTGAATTCGATTGCAAACAGGTCCCCCCTTTCGTTATGATTCATCGTACCTGCCATAATACAACCCGTATATCAACGGATTCCTGAGATTGTTCAACTTTTTTGCTGTCTTCATAAAAAAATGCCAGTATTCGCAAAAGAGCCTAACTCGACTTTCTACTCTCTAGGGCATAGCAAAAACGGATAAGCCGCACATCCTTCATGCGGCTTATCCGTTTTTATTTTAGGCGGAGGAATCCGTTCTTTTCCGGTATTCGCTCGGCGTCACTCCCGTATACTTCTTGAACATCCGGTTGAAGGATGTAATGTTCTGATACCCTACAGCTTTGGCCGCGTCATGAATTTTGATCCGGCTGTCTGCCAGGAGGTCTGACGCTTTGGCGATTCGTGTTTCATTGATATAGTCCACGATATTCTTGCCCGTCTTGGCTTTGAAATAGGAGGACAAGTAGCCGCTGCTCATCTTCAGCTTATCAGCGAGCACATCCAAGTAAATTTCTTCGGACAGATGCTCTTGAATATAATCCATGACGAAGGAGGTAATCGGGTATTTCTCTTCCTTCTTTTCTCTGACAGCCTCCGAGGCAAGCGTCACCCATTCGAGCAGGAGCTGTTCCAGCTCCGCAACCGTGCTGCTGCTCTGAATACATTCACCAGCTTTGCCGTAAAGAAATGCCAAACGATCGGTATCTACAGGGTGCGAAGCAATCGCATTTCGGATCTTGTCTGCGAGAGATTCCGCAAACCGGTACAGTATGGCAGCCGTCAATTCCTTGCTCCGCCATCTAGCGAACAACCGCTCCATTAGGGCAACCAACTGCTGCGTATTGCCTTCCCGAAGTTGAGTTTCCAGCTCCTTCTCCTGATCCGGTGACAATCCGATGGAGACGGGCAGCGCTCTGCGCTCCAAGATGAGCTGAGTTTCGTTCACGAGCAGCCGCTCCTCGATCAGCGCCTCAGCCTCCTTGTAGGCTGTAGTTAGCTGCGTCGATTCCGTGTAGACGGATGTGACGGCGATCGTCACGATACCGAACTCTTTGTCATGATCAAATACCTGTTTCAATTCACTGAGCAGCTCGGTCAGTTGGGCTTTGTTATCTGAGAATACGAGACTTAATATCTGATCCCCTTCAATTTGAAACGTCATGGAATCCAGGTAGCCCGCCTGCAGGGTGTTGTCGATATAAGTCTTCATATAATAAATCCATTGCTGAATTGACGCCTTAGTAATTACTTGCCTGTTCGTAGGTTGAACCTGAAACAGAATGAAAATGAACGGTTTACCTGAGAAGTCAAGCTTGAGCGCATCCGGCTCATGGCCACGAATCGCTTTCAGGTGGTTCATGAAGGAAAGCTGCTTACGAACCATCTGACTGCCATGGATTTCATGGCTAATAATATTAAACTCCTTAATATTGGAGTGAAACGGCGCCTGCCCATTCATTTGGCGCAAGGATTCAATGACTTTCTTGAGCGGATTGTTAATCTTCGCCGCGAACAGGAACGAGAAGATGACACTCAGCATAATCGCAGCCGCTATCATCACGACGACGGTGATGCTAAGACGTGACTGGTTCGCGATTCGTTCGACGGGAACCCGGTACAGATAAGTAAATCCCGTCCCTTCGCCCTTCATCAGAAAATGGTATTTCTGATCCCGTATCAAATCGGCGCTGCCGGATTGTTGAAGCTCGCCCAAAGAAATCGCAGGTTCCTGCTCCGTACTTTTGTATAGCGTCTGTCCGTCATTATTATAAATAATCAAATCGTTATAGAGGCTTTGGTGGAACGCCTTATACATTTTGGCCGCATCAAGAAACACGATCATATAGTAATCATCGCTGTTCTTGATCAGCAGCGGAATCATTTCGCCAAGCGGCTGCGGGCGATCGCGGAAAATATGATTCGTCATGGCAGCTGAAGGCAGCATCCGGCTTGTGAACGATTCTGTAAACTGCTGACGCCAAAACGCCAAAGGATACTCCTCACTGGTATAAAAGACTTGGAACATCGCTTCGGCGTTCGTGCTTGTTCCTTTTTCCACAATAAGCTCGCCTTGCTTGGAATAAAAAACGATATTATCAATAAACAGGTACGGATTCGTCGTAAAATTGGATATTTCCCTGATCACATTAGGAAAGTGGGCGTAGCTGGGGGCACTGCGCAACCTCTGTACCTCATCACTGTAAAAAAACAGATACATCTGCTTTTTGATCAAATCCAAATGCTTCTCATAACTGTCCTTCGTATTTTCTAGCATCAGCGTGTTGTACTTGACGATCTCCTGTCTAACATTCTGCTTGGACACTGAGATGGCATATAGAATCAGAGAGGCAAGTAACAGTATGATGCATAGAAATCCTGAAATCAGCCGCATAAAAAGCGAATTGGACTTGTTTCGGATGAAAATCATCGGTTGTAAAGTTTTCATGCAACCCCCACTTTATATGTAGGATATAGTAAGCTCTCATTGCTCTCACTTAAATCTATCTTAGCAAACAGGCAGATGGGTGTAAATTAAAAAGCTTGTCGGTTCAGTCCCATTGATAAATTTCAATAGGCGCCATTAATCCGTAAGGTAGCAGCATATATTCTGGCGTGTAAGCCTCTTCGTCAGGATGGAACGACCACCAATCCAACCATTGCCGATCTGTCGGCGCTTCATGAAGAGGACCGAGCAAGTTGCGCGGACTGCCAACAACCTCGAGGTCGATTCGATTTCTTCCTTGTACGAGCCAATCGGTGAGCTCAACAACACCGGCTGCCTTCCATGGAATGGCTTGTTCATGCTGTCCGTTAACCTTTACATGCAAGGTGACGGCTTCAAAGTTACTCACTTTCATCACGGTCCGTTTGCCGCTCGTCAGGTCTCCATCCAGCTCGAAGTGATAGATTATGCTTCCGCAATAGTACGGATAACCTTGCCCGCCCCAATCACCGAGCTCCAGATGATCCGCTTCATGAAGGAGACGGCGGTCACGATCAACAGCGAAGTCGCCGATTAAGAACGCATTCTCGAGTTCCATATCGTGCGTATATGCACACTGAATCTCCAGCTCATTCTCCCCTTCTTGCAGTAGAGGGAGCTTAACCTTAGACATGGAACGGTCGAGGAACCAACCATCCGGCTTCTCCGTAAGCAGCTGTCCATTCAGATACACACGAAACCGCTCCAGCTGCTCGAAAACCAGATACGTGTCCGACAGTGGCAGCTCCTTCACCTCGAAGCAAAAACGAAAAGCGACAGGCGTGCCATCCTCGTCATGGGGCTCATGAATCCACTTATATCTTTGAAGATTACCATTGGCGTAGACAGGTCTCATGTTCAGCTGTTTGCGAACCTGCTGCTGCGCCTGCCAGACCTCCAGCGGCTCCGACCATGCTGCATCTCGCAGCCGATATTGGCACCTGTCCAAGACGAGCGCATTCGGGTGCGTTCGAGTAAAAGATGCGGCCGAGCCTAATCGAATCAAGGGCTGAAGTTCCTGCAAATCTTGCAGAACTGCTGCTCTTCTCTTCGGTAGCACGCTTTCGTGGTTGCGGGAAAGAACATAAAGCTTGGAATCAGCTGGACCGAAGTGCTCCCGGAACTGAACATAACCATCCTGAATATGCGCAGACTTCTCGCAGACTTCCCCCGTTCGTAGCACCCATTCTTCGAGCTGTCCGCTTCCTTCTATCCGTACTTCCACTTCTTGCGCCGTATCACGGTCATTGTTGACGACGAATACAACGGTGCAATCCTGTAGATCACGACGCATGTATAAGAGCTTCTGAGCTTCTTGTCCGCTAGATTCTACAAGACTGACAGCACGGGGTGTGATTCGCTCAAGCTCATTTAGCAATTCGTTCCAGCTGCCCAAATGCTGATAGCTCGGATGGCCTGTGAGAAGTGCCAAGGCAACGGAAGGTTCACCATCCAACAGCGTGGAGACGGTTCCATAAGACAATATGGTGCCCCCTGCATCCAAATAAGCCATCAGCTTCTCATAAGTGGAGCTTAGCATATTCACAAGCGACGGCAGGATCACGACTTGATAGCTCGCTTGACCGATACCGAAACGACCTTCACGCACATAGCCGCTTTCCTCTATACATAGCTCGTCACCTAAATCAAAGTCATAATGCTGACCGAGCAACAACTGGACAAACGCGTTAAATTCCCGGCTATACGCTCCAAGCTCTTCCGCATTTCCGCCACTTGCGCGCCATTCTTTGGCATGCACATCGCGACCCAGCTGGGCCCAAGCAGTAGCTGCTGGATGAATGACTAGGATGTCTCTTCGGACACGTCCCTCACTCAGCACCGCCCCCAGCCGGGCAAAATAATGCTCCATCACATGATTATGCGGCCACCAATTCACATTATAATTGAACGAAGGCGGATAATCGCGTTTCCTGCAGCCGCGCAAGGTATACAGCGATACATGATGGATCATCAGATTGACGCCGAGCACGAACTGCCAGTCGCCGATCCATTTGCGCCCTTCGAACGTTAATTCCCAACCCGTTACACCGTAGATTTCCGTTGTAACCTTTTTTTTGCCGTATTGATTCGCAATGCTCGATACTTGCTTGATCGTCAAGTTTTCTTCCGTTTGCTCGCATAAGTTATCGATACCGGGAACGTCCATATAGCGATAATGCGGCATCGTAGCGCCGCCATGCCGGGCCGCGATGACCAGATCCATGTCTTCGCACAAATGCCCGGTGAAGGCAAGACCATTTGAATGGCACCAGTCTCCGATTTGCTTCGTGTATGCTTCGCAGAACAGCTCGGTAACCGTTCGCCAGTAATCATGCCGAATCTTGGAGGCCGGCGGACCGTGATAGAAAAAGTAGGGGAGCGTTTCCCATATCGCGTAGCCGTTTTTCTCCGCAAAAGCTTGAGGTAAGACATCCGACCATGTCATCCAGGTCATTTCCGGTGCATCCAGCCTTTCCTTAAATCCGAGCAGACTCGGTTCGTCCGTGAAAATGCCTGGCACCGTACGACCGAATTCCTCCCCTACCGCAGACTTATAGGTCTCGTACGTCGTCTCGATGAAAATTCGCGTGGATTCCGGGTTTAGATAATCCGGATACGTATCACCGTGGCACCATTCATTCGGAGTAGCGACAATCCGGTGAAAAACCAAGTATACCTCGTCTTCGTGGAGGGCAATCGCGTCCTGCTGATCCTCCTTCAGCCAAGTACAGCTGAGCAGTTCGCTCCCGCGTATTCTCGCCCGGTATACGGCGAGTGCGTTCTCACCGCTGGTTGCCAGATTGCGACAGACTGTAAGCGATAACGCCTTAGCCCGCACGGCATCGCCGCCGATTTGAGGTACACGGCCTCCTCCCATTCCGGAAGAGTAACGGTCTTCATCATATAACCAAGCGTACAGGCCTTCCGCTTTCGCTTTGGCTACGGAATCCTTCACCCGCTCCATGAACGCCTCGCCCATGTACGGCGTCTCGAGCCCTTCCCGCACATGAATCATAAATCCGCCCATTCCCTGATCCTTGAAGCCATCGATCTGCCGGTCCAGCTCCTCTTGCTCTAACGCGCCATTCCAAGACCAGAACGGTAATGAGCGGTGCTCCCCAGGCGGATTCTCGAATTTCCGTCTCAACTCCTGCTTATTCATTGCGAACCCCCGTCTCTACTAGAATTTGGCCGCTATTTCGGTCGGCAGCTTCTTCGTAATGCCTTCATTTATCTGCCCCTTACTACCTTGGCGTTAGCCGGCGATAATGCTCCAGTGTCACTCTACCTAGCAGCTCTTCTCCCTGCACAAAACGTGACAGCTCATCCACGATGAAATCGCAAAGTTCACGCTTCAGCAATCCGTGAAATCCGCCGATATGCGGCAGGCATAGCAAGTTCGGCAGCGCTAACAATTCATGATTCGCAGGCAGCGGCTCACGGTCGTAAACATCTAGCGCAGCAAACAATCGGCCTGTACGAAGCTCCTCCAAGAGCGCTTGCTCTTGTATGATAGGGCCTCGCGCTGTATTCACCAATAGCGCACCATCTCGCAGCCGCTTCAGCTGCTCCGCTCCGATCATTCCTTCCGTGCGTGGCGTCCATGTATTGTGGAGGGAGACAATGTCGCTGCGCTCGAACAGTTCATTAAGCCCACAGAGCTCTACCCCCCACTGTGCCGCTTCCTCTTCTGAGCAATAGCTGGAATGCAGCAGAATTGTCGTGTGAAAAGGCTTCAGCATTCGAATCACCTGCTTGGAGATTTCTCCATAACCAACTAATCCGATCACCCTTCGTGTCACGCCAAGTATGGTTTCACGGTTATTGTGGCTCCACTGGCCCATCTTGAGCCTGGCATTGTAACCGGCGTGGTCCCACGCACCTGCCAGGAACAAAGATACCGCACACTCAGCCGTAGATAGCGCGAGCACTTTGTTCGCCGAGGTAATGGCAATCGATGTATCGAAAATATCCTCATTCACGATGGCCATCACACTGCCCGCTCCATGTCCGATAAACTTCAACCTCTCGGCTCGCGCCAGCACGTCAGAGGTGAAGATAGGCGATCCCCACGATGTGATTACAGCGTCATATTCGTGTATGCATTCAGCCAGACGCTCGCTGGTGAATCGCTCATGCAAAGGGACGAAATCCACCTCCGAAATTTCGGCCAACTTTTTCCTAGTAGAATCCGGCCAGAATAGTTGGCGCAGTTCCGCATCCGCAATCGTCACTAATGTTTTCACAAGCAAGTCCCTCATTTCTCTCTAGTTTGACAAGCCGTACGCATAAATTCGATATAGGCAGGAAAAATGGTTTCCGGCTCCATACCCGGTAGTTGCAGCTCCTTGCGCCATTTGGTCTCCCACTCCAGGGAGTAGCAGCCCTTGTAGTCCGCTTGATTCAACAGTTGGATTATCGCTGAGATAGGCACATCGCCTTCCCCTACCTTCGTATATTTCCAGCTCAGCTCCACCTTATCAGCGAAGGGAACTCCATCCTTCATATGCACATGAGCTAACCGGGAACCAAGCAATGCGATCGTATCCTGCGGCGATTCGTCTTCTTCCAGTGGATGGATGATGTCGTAAATTACAGCGCAATTGGCTCGATCCACGTCATCCAGCAGCTTCTTTAGCGAACGGCCCGTGGCAAATTCATTATGGGTTTCGATCCAAATCTCAACGCCGTAAGAAGTGGCATACTCACAAGCCTCTCGGACACTTCTTACAATTTGATCGTAATCTACCGTCGGAACGGGCTGATCCCTGCGGTTACGAAAATAACCCAGGAAGATCCGCACACCGCCAGCCTTAAGATCACTGGCAAGCACAATGACCTTCTGCAATTGTTCGTGCTGCTCTAGATCGCCTTCATGGCCGGTGAAACATACGCTTGAACCAATATTGCTTATGCGTAACCCCGCCTCATCGAATTTGTGAACCGCAGTTCTTCTCATCTCGGCATTCATCTCGGCGGATATCGCCCAATTCGTCCCTTCTCGCAGTTCCAAAGCGCTGAAGCCGCACCGCTTGGCGATCTGGATCATTTCATCGAGCGACCAGCCGTCGCAGGGCAGCGTGCTGAAACCCAATCTCGTCATATGTCATGCCTCCTGTCTCTTTGCTTAATACTTGCTATAGTGACTATTATGGCAGGCATGCACTGGGAACCGCTTTCCCTTTTCCACGATTTTTTTGAACAAATCCACGAATCCGTGTATCCTAAATGAAAGAGATTCAGGCCAAATGAAACTCACGGAGGTCTATATGTCCGATTATCCGGTCTATGCTTACAAAGAAATGCTCGACGAAGCGTTTCCTTTCAAAATAGAAGTTCGCAGGCCGCACTCGATGAACCGTATCCTGCATGCCCACGAGCATCTCCAGCTATGCTATATCCTGTCCGGCAGCTGTCTGCATTGGGTCGCTGGCCAGCAATACGTGCTCACGAAGGGAGACTTGATCTCCATTCCTCCTTACCAGGAGCATCGTTTAGAGGCCCGAGAAGCGATGGATTTCTGCATGATTCAGGTCGATTTCATGCCTCATGCCCTCGATGACAGCCTTCGGGACTTGGCGCACCTGCAGACCTTTGTCGATTTCGCTTATATCAGACCTTTGATTGGCGAAGCGGACCTGCTGCCCAAAATGGCACTTCCTCCCTCTACACAAACTGTGGTCGAGAACCTGCTTCAGGTCATCCTCACGGAATGGGAGACGCAAGAGGAGGGGTACCGGCTGGCGATTAAAGCCGAGCTGCTGAAGCTTCTTGTTATTACCACCAGGCAGTATAAGGCTCACGCGCAAAGTCATCAGGACAACCACCGAGTAGCTTTACATCGAAAAGCGTTCTATGAAGCCATTGCTTACATGGAGTCGCATTACCACGAGGAGCTCCAGTTGGAAAGTGTGGCTGCCAAAGCTCTGATGGCGCCGTCCTATTTCAGCCATATGCTGAAGCTGGTAAGAGGCAAAACCTATATCGAGCTCTTAACGGACATTCGCATTCAGGCAGCGATGGCGTTTCTTAAGCAGACGGATTTGAATGTGACGGAAATAGCTACACGGGTGGGCTATAATCACATCAGCCATTTCAATCGAACCTTCAAAAAACATACAGGCATTACACCGGGAGATTACCGGAAGCATCACATATAAACAAAAGACCGCCACGAAGGCCAGTTGACAACGTGAAGTTTGTCAACGGACCCCTGTGGCGGTCTTTTGTGTACTTTGAATTTTAGATGATACCTTACAACGTCTCTGTAGTGAGCGTAAATCCTTCGATCACGGCGTCTTCGTCAACCTCGATTAAGATGCATCGTTTTCCTTGATAATTCACCTGTTTCACGTACTTTAAATCTTGCGGACTGATCGTAATCGTGGCTACCTTCGTATCAATCTTAATTGATTTCGAAGTGAACTTCGGAATGACGCTGCTTGCTTTGATTTCGTAATTTTTGTCATCGACGACATTCTGGAATGCCCGTTCTACTTTTTCCCTCGTCACGTCTTCTACGCCGCTCACCGCCAGCATGCGTTCCACATCTTTATAATCCAGCTTCGGAGGCTCTTCTTCCTCGTTGGATTCGATGACCCGATGAATTTCCTCGTACACTTGAGCGATCGTTGCCGCATCCAGGTGTTCGCCAGCCACTTCCTTCACGATATCCTCAAAAATGGCCCTCTCTTCTAACGCCGTTATGGTCTTCTCGGCATTCAGGACTTTATCGATGAAGGCCACATTCGGTTCATTCGCTCTCCCTGAGCAATATAGAATGCGATTCACGTCAGAATAGTTGTCCGTCACACTAGGGTAGAAAAAACCTTGCTCTGGTGTGTTTAATTTAACGATCGGATCAACGAAGACATTATACTTAAATTCCCTCTCGACGTAATCAAACATGAGCGTTTTCCGCTGTTGCTCTGTGGAATTCACGCTGCACAGAATGAACAAATTCGCGAACATTTCATCCTTTTCGCTCGTTTCGGCTTCATCGTTTCTCGCCTTGGTCGGGCGGGAATATTGTCCGCGAACGAAAGTAATCACCGTATCCTGTTCGTATACGGTATCTACCAACATTTTGTCCACCAGCAAGAGCATTAAATCCTGCCATTCTTGCGCATTGCCGGTTATCAAACCTTGATGGAGAAGCACCTGCGTAGGATCTTCCGCGTCCTCTTGAAATTTCAACTCGAACATCTTCTGATCTAATTCGCCGGTTAGCAGTTTTTTGAAATTGGCCATATATAATTCCTGCTTCTCTCTGTCTAGCAGGGCGAACGGCTGGCGCTCATAATGGTAAATCTCATTGCTTTCCTTCATGATATACACGTTAAAAATCTCGAAAAGTTTAAGCATCTCGTGGTCTAACTTAAATTGCTTGCGAATATGTGCGATCTCTTTTTTCATCATGAACTATCGGTCAACTCCTAAGAAGTGAAACTTACAGTGAACAGCACTCCACATGTCACGTAATTGTACACTCTAAACTTTAACAATGCTATTTTAATATAAATTTAACTAAAAAAAAACGCCAACACTGTTCTAATAGAACGGTGTTAACGCTTAACTCTAATATCCCGTGTATATTCAATCAATATCAAGCAGTTCAAGGATGACGCCCAAATCTTCCGTGCTTTCTACATAAGCATATTTATTGCCATTTTGAATAAGAGGGAACCCGAATTGCTCCAGTTTAGCAGCTGTTTCAAGCATTCTATTCTTCGCCTTAAATGCAATGTGATGAACACCAGGACCTTTGGTTTCAAGGAATTCCTTCCAGGTTGAAGGGTCATCTGTAGGTTCAATGAACTCTAAGACCAGGTTCTCCATGTGAAAAAAAGAAAGCCTTACTCTTCCTTTTGTGGGTTGCCCCAAGTAGCTAACTGTGTCGCTGCCATCTTCATTCGCCATGATGATCGCGGGAGCAGGGACTCCTAATAGCTCGGCAAAACGGAGAGTTGCCTTCTCCACATCACGAACGATCATGGCAATCTGACAGACCAGAGTTGTACCTAGAATGGTATGTTCCATCGTTCTTCTCCTTTACTTTAAGAAGGTTTGATTCGATAGCTAACAAAAGCCAACTGCCTGCTGTCTGGCGACCAGGAATTGACGTTAAGAGTTCCCTGTCCCCCGAACAGCTCGACAATCGTTCGATAACCGCCACCAGAGCTAGACATTACACGAATCTCCACATTTTTATTTGCAGGATGATCGCCAGGATCCACATCGCCCTTGCGATAAGTGATATAGGCTACCCATTCTCCATCTGGGGACACATGGGGAAACCAATTATTGCTCTCATCAAACGTCATTTGGGTCTGCTCACTGCCATCGGCCTTCATTCGCCAAACTTGCATAAGACCTGTTCGTACCGAGTTGAACCAGATATGTCGATTGTCAGGCGAATACTCAGGGCCATCATTCAAACCGGGGGTATGTGTTAATTGTGATTCTATGCCCCCGTTTACAGGAATGGTGTAAATGTCGTATTCACCGTTACGCTCTGCACAATAAGCTAACGTGCTTCCGTCCGGTGACCAACCATGCAAGTAGCTTGGAGCCATCGGCGTTATGAGCGTCGGATCGCCCCCCTGCAAGGGGAACGTATAGATGCGAGAAAGTCCATCCTCGTGAGTATGATGGCTCACCGCAACATGAGAGTTATCCGGTGAAAGCACATGATCGTTATTGCATTGGATAGCGTACCCGGATTCAATGGCTGTACTTTCTCTTGTCGTGAGATGAAATTTATAAAGACGACCTAAGCTATTATAGACAAGATGGTTACCGTCACACGTCCAATTGGGTGCTTCAATTAGAAAATCAAATTCGGCTAAAATGTTCCGCTCGCCACTACTTACATCCACAGTCTCCAAAATACTGATCACGTTTCTTCTTTCCGCTTTTCGTGGTTCCTTTAACGTATTCACCTGCAAATCTCCTTCATTTTCAATTCGAATTCGCCTACTGATTAAATAGGCATCGGTTCCCCTTTATAATTGATAAAAAAGGACGCCTGATCTATTTCCTTTTTCTTTTCGAGAATATCCATAATACCATTAGCACTTTCTGCAGGATCCCCAGGAGCTCTTTCGCCGCCCATATCTGTCTTGATCCAACCTGGGTGAATGGCGTATACACGGATTCCTCTATCTTTCACATACCTTTTCAGCTGTTTAGAGAACATATTGATCGCCGTTTTGGATATCGCATAAGGAAAATCTCCCCCGTAGGCATTCGTGATACTGCCTGCTTCGGATGATATGTTTAAGATGGATTGCGAGTCCCCCTCTCCCATTAGCGGAAGCAAATGTTTGATAACCATCATTGGACCAAACAAGTTAACTTCGAAGGAACGAACGACGTCCTCAATCGGCAATTCTTCCAATGCAGTACCTCTTCCGAGCAAAATCCCCGCGTTGTTAATGATTGCATCAACTTTCTGGTTTTCTGCACGCAACGCTTGTGCTAACTGGGCTATCGACTCTTCCTCGCATACATCAAGCTGAACAGGCTTAATTTGGCCGGGGTAACGGCTGACCAGCTCCAACAATTTCCCCTCTTCCTGCGGCGAACGACTTCCTGCCATGACCACGTGCCCCCGCTGCATAGCAGCGAGTGTCAGTTCAAACCCAAGTCCACGATTTGCACCGGTAATGATAATATTCATAGCTGCTCCTCCCTCTTGTCCAAGTTAAGCCCGCGGCTTGATGTTCAAATTAACCCCCAAATCATCCTCAGCATCCACAATTGTCCAGCTGCTGCCAGGATAATACCCTATAGTTCGCATGGCATACCCCATCTCCTCAAGCTCGCCAATGATGGCATCACGCTTCTCGCCAACCTGAAAACCCAGATGATGCACACCATTGCCATGCTGATCAAGAAATTCCCGGAACGTGCTGTCTTTCTCGTCAGGTTCATGCAGTTCAATAACGAAATTGCCAACTCGGATATTCGCCAGCTTGAGGCCATAGAAGGCCGGTTTCCCACGATACGTCAAATCAGGATTATGTACGGGCGGAAGATAACGAATTTCCGGCACAGGAAAATTCAATAAATTTGCCCACGCCTCCGCAGCCTTCTCGATGTCTTTCACAACAATAGCGATCTGAATAAAGCCGTCAAAACTGATGTTATTTTTCATTTCTACACCTTCCAATTTTCATTTTTTGTACTGCTTCTGCCTCATTCCTTCACACTGCCCATCACTAGCCCGTTTGTAAAATACTTTTGCAAGAAGGGATAGATACATAGAATCGGTATCATCGCCAAAAACATTTGCGCAGCCCCCGTTGTTCGGGCACTAACCATGGACAAATATTTGGATAAGTTGCCGCTTAGATCGGTATTGTTGCGAATAAATTCTTCCGGATTCACGACAACCGTTTGCAGATAGGTTTGTAGTGGATAGTTTTCAATTTTGTTCATATAAATCATGCCATCAAACCAGCTGTTCCAGTGGTCTACGAATGAAAAAAGCGTAACTGTCGCAAGCGTAGGTATTGAAACTGGCAAAACCACGCGGATTAACGTCTGCACATGACTCGCGCCGTCCATATATGCCGCCTCCAGCAATTCCTTCGGCAGACTGCGCATATAATTCATCACAACTAGCATGCTGAACACGGGGAGTGCCCCTGGCAGCACAAGCGCCCATATGGAATTCATGATTCCGGTGCTCTTCACCACCATATAGGTAGGAATTAATCCGGCATTAAAGAGGATTGTCACAACAAAGAACCATGAGAACATACTCCGTGCACTAAAATCTTCTTTTGATTTCGAGAGAGGATAAGCTGTCAAAATGATCAATAGCAAATTGAGCGGAACGCCTATGGCTGTTCGTTGGATAGATACGAATAGCGACATGAAGAACTTCGAGGTATTCGTAATAAATTGATAAGAGATGGTTGTAAATCCCACTGGGAAAAAAGTAACTTCTCCTGCTGCTACGGCTACTTTGTCTGAGAATGATACGGCCAAAAGGTTGATAAACGGCGCTATGCATAAAAGTGCAACAAGCAGCAGGAATACGGAATTGCTCACTAGGAATATTTTTCGTGATAAAGAATCCTTTATTCCCATGGTCGGCTCTCCTTTCCACTAAAAGACTCTATATCCGGTTAATTTGTCCGCCAAGTAATAAGACACAACGATAAAAATCAGCGACACGCATGACTTAAACAGGCCTGCGGCAGTGGAGAGCGCGTATTGTGCCTGTTCAATGCCCAGACGGAACACGAATGTATCCAGAATATCACCAGTAGAGTAGACCACGGGACTGTACATATTATAGATTTGGTCGAAACCGCCGTTGAGAATATTGGCAAGACCTAACACGGTCATCAATACGACCATCGTTGAGATGCCGGGCAGGGTGATGTGCCTTGTCTGCTGCCAGCGGTTAGCGCCGTCAATGACTGCAGCCTCGTATAACGCAGGGTCTATGCCTGTAAGAGCAGCCAGATAAATGACCGATCCAAATCCGAACGTCTTCCAGATATCGCTTATGACCATTGTGGCTGGAAACACATCCGCGTTTCCTAGGAAAAAGATGGGTTCAATGCCAAGCTTGGATAGAACAACATTGACAAATCCCTCGTTTGGTGACAAAAGATTTAATAAAATGCCGGATAGGATGACCCATGATAAAAAATGGGGTAAATAAACCAGTGTCTGGAAAATGCGCTTGGTCAAATGATTCCTCACTTCATTCAGCAGCAGAGCAAACCCCACCGGGACAATGACGCCTGCAATCATTTTGCACAATGCGATAATAACCGTATTCCGAATGACCAACCCGATATTCGGCATGGAAAACAACGTAACGAAATTTTGAAAGCCTACCCATTGTTGGTGTCCGAACATCCCTTTCGCCGGAATAAACTTTTGAAAAGCGATGATGACGCCCGCCATGGAACCGTAACTGAAAATGGCTACCAGAATGACTGCCGGAAGCAGCATGAGATATAAAGGCAGTTCTCTTAACATCTTGTCTTTTCGTTTCAGACTCGCAAACACCGTTTCACCACCCGTCAATGATTAGGAGCAAGATAACTTTTGCCTCAGCCATTTACGAATTTATTTGGCCGGGTACATTTTATCAAGTTCGTCAAGTGACTTTTGGCCGCCTGCCTTCAACCACTGCTGCACATAGCTATCGAAATAATCGACTGGCTTAGTTCCTGTTATGATATCCGTAAAGGTCGTTATGGTTAGGGTATCCAAGGATGAAACGTTCGTTAACCATACGTCTGGCCTTTGAATGCCAAGAATACTCTGGACGATGGCCTTGTCGGGGATGTACTTGTTCAAAACGATCGGCAAAGAGCCTGACTTGGACATCTGCCCCCAGGTCCCGAAGGCATTGTCATCCTTGGCAAGAGTTCCGTTCTCAAAGCCTGCAATATAGTCATATAGAGGCTTTGCGGCTGGAGCTAGACCTTCAGATGACCCTTTATCTATGGCTTTCAGCAAGTCAGCTGCGTATACCTCACCTGGTTGGTCGATATAAATTGGCGATAGTCGGTATTGCTCATTAGCCCAGTATTTTTCGTAGACATCCTTTGTTGAATAATTAACGGTCTCATCGTACAGATTTAGCATCTTAATGACGGCCTCGGGGTTTTTGTAATCTTTCCTCACCATCGTCATCTGGCCAACAGCATTACTCTCGATACCAATTTTGTAATCGTAACCGGATTGTGTGGGTATCGGGTATGGACGTACGATAACACCATCTTTTTTATAAACATTATTGTACGGATACCAGGTGCCCCAGTTGCTGCCGAAAGCCATACCGATCTTACCGCTAGTAATATCTTCTACGAGTGCTGATTCGCTTTTGGAGGTAAAATCCTTATTAATAAGGCCTTGTTTATACATATCTGAGAGTACAGAAAGTGCCGGTTTCATGTTCGGCTGAATCCAAGCAAACGTCATTTTGCCATCCTGGCCACGATAGAACATGCTCTCATCGCGTCCTGGAACGCCAAACGCGGAAACCAAACCAAGTATGCTGGCATGATTTTGTCTGATGAGATCCTTATTGAGGGCAAGTCCGATCGTGTCGCCATTCTTCCCATTCCCATCTGGATCTTCGGTAGCGAATTTTTTGGCAAGCGCAACAAGCTCTTCAATCGTCTTAGGTGGCTGAGAATTCGTTCGCTTGAGCCAGTCTTCACGAATCCAGAGGAAAGGCGCTTCGTGGAAGTTATCGTTCATACGCGGTATTGCGTATAGTTTGCCGTCAATCGTAGCTCCCTGAAAAGAATCAGCAAATCTCTTCTGATATTCCTTGATGGAATCCGTTGCATATTTGTTATAAACCTCGGTGAGATCAGCAAGCTGCCCATTCTGTGCCAACTGCAGAAATACGTTTGGATCCTGGGTTTTGAAGACGTCCGGCAGGTCGCCCGAAGCAATAATAGCATTCAGTTTATTTTTGTATGCGTCCGTGCTGCTGTCGGCCGTGAAAGCAACCTGAAGATCAATGTTGAGCTTATCCTTGAACAAACGGCTCCAGCGGTTATCTTCCCAGGTTTCTTTGTCCAGGAGCTTGGATGCTGCTGCTGTTTGAACAGCCCAAGTCATCGTGATTGGTTTCTGATATTTCCCATCAGTACCTATGTTATCTGAGGGATTGATTGTGCTCTCTGCATCAGACCCTGTGGTAGCGGTTTCACAAGCTGAAATAGTAAAAACCGTAAGTAGGGCCACCAAGGCGTGCGGTAGAACTCTTTTGATTTTCAGCTCTTTCACGTGTAATTCCTCCTGTATTTGGATTGTAATGGTGATACAGCCTAATAAGCCGCGATAAAACCAAAAACCAAATCTGATGAACATGTAGACAACACCTTCGTCCCGACCGTGTAAACGCGTGTTTATTCGCTCGCGAAATCAACCGTTCATTCCGGATGCAACGAATAAACGCGCGTTTATTTTTGATTAAAAAAATTACAGACCTCTCACTCACCATTTTCACGTTCAATTTCGCTATCCATCAATAAACACGTGTCTATGGACTCATCATACACAACCGATAAAAGCGCTGTCAACCTTTAATTTCTATACATTTCCAAATAAAAATAAGCAACTTTCATAATCTACATTGTCTAAACGCGCGTTTATGTTATAATTACCAAACAGCGTACATTTCACTCATTGTCGCCTACAAGGAGGTATTATGGAGAAAAACAACCCTAGCTTTCCCCCCATCTTTGATGGCCAAACGCTCGAGGGATGGCATTCCGTTCCTCGCTTGCCTGTTCCCCGCGCTCCTGGTGAGCGTGGCCCTGATACTACGACAGAGAAATACCAACAAGCCGCGCAGACATGCGGAAAATGGACGGTTGAAGATGGTGCTATTACTGGAAGGCAGGATCCGCCTGGATCCGGTTATGGCGGTTATCTGCTTAGCGATGGGGTTTACGGGGATTTCGAATTAATCTTCGAGGCGCGTCCTGACTGGCCAGCCGATACCGGCATCTTGGTACGTGCCTCAGCCCTTGGTTCTCAAGGCTTCCAAATCCTTCTGGATCACCGCCGCTCGGGAAACATAGGTGGTATTTATGGCAATGGGATCGGTGGCTTCCATGGTATTTCTTTCACCCTTGATGCAACATACGATGAACATGGGTATCCCGTAGGGCTGCGACTCGAAGATCCGTCAACAACCATTGAACCTCTTACCCCCGACAAACCCGCCCTACTTAAATATGCGGCAGGTGGCGAGCAGTTCTTATCCATATGGAAATGGAATGATTGGAATGAATTCCATATTCGTGTTGAAGGACCTTCTCCGCGAATCACCGTCCATATTAACGGCATGAAAATATCTGAAATGGATACAGCAGTTCTAAAGCACCCTTTATACGATGCAACAAAGGTCCGGGAATTACTTGGCTCGAAAGGACATATCGCCTTTGAAATCCATGATAACGATCCTGGGATGGGAGCTGCACGTTGGGCACCAAACGCAGCCTGCAGGTGGCGTAATATACGAATTTCGGAGCTTAGTTGACCGGGAAGTGAAACATTATTTTAAATTCTTCGGCATGATTCTCTTACGACCAAACTACAATCAACCGTGATCTCTTTTGTATCCAACGTCTTCTGTTCAATTTTTGTGATTAAATAAGTAGTCATACGTTTCAACATGTCGCTGAAATCGACACGAATAGTTGTCAAGGCGGGATGATGTTTTTCACTCATGGCATGATCATCAAATCCAATGATGGATAAGTCCTCGGGAACGCGCAGGTTATGCTCTTTAAGCGCCCGAATCGCACCAAATGCTACACTGTCATTCGCTGCTATGATCGCTGTTGGGAGATCAGCTTCCTGACTAATTAGTTTCTGTATGGCCATATAACCACTGTTCTCATGAAAATCGCCATCCAGAACCCAATTGGGATTCACCTGTAAGCCGCACATGCGCATCGCTGTTTGGTAGCCCTCATATTTGGTCTGGCCAGAGAGACGATTCATATCCCCATTGATGACACCTATTCTAGCATGGCCCAGTCCTGCCAAATAAGCTACTGCCTGTTTCATGCCCGAATCATTATTATATTTGGATACGATCCGATTAGGCTCAGGATGATCCGAAAGCGTTTGGTCCACAATGCCAATCACGAAACCTTCATCGATTAATTCTTCAATGAACGGTTCATGACTGGCTGCTCCGATAAAGATGCCACCATCAATTCTACGCTGAAAGAAGATTTCTTTTACATTTTTGATCATCTCGGTATCTTTGGCATCACGAATAATGTGTGTAAGCACATAGTAGCCGTGCTCGGATGCATGTTCGATCACACTAACAATAAGCATATTCGTCAACATATCGCCGGATACATTCCCTTGCTCAATAAGAAACAGACCAATCGTACGCGCTCGCTTCCCTGCAAGGACCTGAGCAGAAACATTGGGGAAATAATTATATTGTTGAATCACTTTCAGTACTTTCTCCCGCGTTTCAGCAGGTACATTCGAATAATTGTTGATGACCCGGCTTACCGTGCTCCTGGAAACCCCAGCAAGCCGAGCAATCTCTGTGCTATTGATATCTGCTTTTTTCATGTTGCTCATCCTCTTTCGTGAACGCGTGTTTACGCACATCATACACATGCCTAGAAATCGTTGTCAATGTTTTTTTAGCACATGATTCGCTTCAACATCGCAGTAAAGCAATTATCTGTTTATAAAGGATGGGATTCCGATGCGTCTTGGTGGTCAAGTATTTCTTAATGAGAAAAATCCGGAGAATTGGGCCCTTGCCCTCAAGGAAGCTGGCTTTCGCGCAACAACTTGCCCAATTAATGGAGAGGAGGATATCCGTGAGCTGGAAGATTATCTGACCCTGGCCAAGCGACATGACATCCTCATCTCCGAAGTCGGCGCCTGGAGCAATCCGATCAGTCGGAATGAGGAAACAAGACGGAAAGCTATCGCCTACTGCATCCAAAGGCTGGAGCTCGCAGAACAGATCGGAGCACAATGCTGCGTCAATATAGCTGGATCCCGAGGGGAGCAATGGGATGGGCCGCACCCCGACAATTTCAGTGATGATACCTTCGAGTTAATTGTGGAAACAACCCGCGAAATTATAGACGCCGTTCAGCCTGAGCGTACCGTTTTCGCTTTAGAGATGATGCCTTGGGTTTTCCCGGATTCCGCAGATTCTTACCTTTCCTTAGTTCAAGCGATTGACCGGAAAGGCTTCGGTGTTCATTTCGATCCTGTGAACATCATCAGCAGTCCACGTATTTATTATCGCAATGGCGACATGATACGAGATTTCTTCAGGAAGCTTGGACCCTATATTCGAAATTGCCATGCCAAGGATATTCTTCTGAGCGGCAAGTTAACCGTTCATCTGGATGAGGTTATACCTGGCCAAGGTCATCTGGATTATCGGACATTCCTAACAGAACTTAACAAGCTTCATCCCGATACGACGCTCATCATCGAGCATCTTTCAAACAACGAAGCCTATCGGCAAGCTCAGCGATACATCTCAAGTTTAGCCTCGGAGCTCAAAATTCCTATGTAAGAGAAATTGATCTTTTTCATTCATTAGGGTAAAATTTGCGATAAAGCGCTTACACTAATGTGAAAAGGATGGGATTCACATGATGGGATTTGACTATTTATTTCAAGTGATTATTGCCGGCATTTGCGGACTATTCATTGGATATGAACGTAAAAACAGAATGAAAGAAGCAGGAATTAGAACTCATTTTGTTGTTGCTATTGGTGCTTCATTGATGATGTTGGTTTCCAAATATGGATTTTATGATGAACTTGGAAAAACGGGCATCGCTCTTGATCCATCAAGAATAGCAGCCCAAGTCGTAAGTGGTGTAGGTTTCTTAGGAGCTGGTATGATCTTTATGCAACGTCATACCGTAAAAGGTCTTACTACAGCAGCAGGAATCTGGACAACGGCAGGCATTGGAATGGCCATCGGATCGGGCTTATATGTTTTGGGGATAGGTGTTACAATTCTAATTCTTATTGCACAGATTTTGTTACACAGACGTTTTTCTTGGTTAACTACCCCTAAATCAGAACATGTCATTATACGAATCATTGACGAAACAGATTCTTTAGAAAACATGCATAAAACATTGAAAGAAAAAGGGATCAGAATCATACATTTTCAAAGCGAGAAATTTAGAGGAACCTCAGAAATTCTTTTGAATCTTACTATCAAGCTGCCTCCGGATTTAGATTTTGAACAACTTCTATCCTTATTTCACAACATCCCCTACGTTAATGCTGTCGAGGTTCAGTAATAGAAGTCCAACGCAACACGGCGATTTTATTGCGCCATGTTGCGTTTTTTTATTCATTCTGCACAGCGTTCTTCCTGTACACTCTTTCATAAAAATATCTTTATTTTTCCAAAGAATATGATACTATCATTATGTCAAGTCAGATTTCATGACATGAACAACAAGAGACAGCGTGGTGATTCTATTAAATAATGACAAATAATGTTTCTAAAACCTGAAAAACCATCCATTCTGTCAAGTTTTTTAACTTAAACATTCTCAATATCGGACACTTTCGTCCTTATTAAGTGGGTGATCAACTACATAACTAACAACAAGTGCAGCGGTTCAAGAGCAACGAATCTATCATATGTTCGTAGGAGGCTATCCACTTGAAGAGAAAATTGTTAATGAAGTCGATCATTGTTATGGCGTTCTCATCGTCCCTAATCGGCACCTTGAGTCCTGCGATTACTTATGCTAATAACGACGTACTCCCCCGGAAAAGCGCTTGGACTGAGGAAACCGCTCCAAAAGAAGAGGTTCTTCAAATCCCTACACAAAATCAGTCATCCGAAAAAACACAAAAACCTTCAGTCACCAATGCAAAAAACGATTATATCAACGATCGTATTATTGTGAAATATAAAAAAGGCTTTAGCTCTCTATCCTCAGCGGCAATTGCTGCTAACCGTATTCAAAATCGAGTGACACTCGGCAGCATTGACGCAGAGCTCATGCAGCTTGCCCCATCTACAGATATTGAGCAGCTTCTCGCAGAATTAAACAAAGATTCGAATGTTCAGTATGCAGAGCCTGACCGCAAGGTTCACCCGGCCAGCCTGCCAAATGATCCGTACTTCCCTCAGCAATGGGGACTTCACAACACCGGCCAGATCGTGCCTTATAACTTCAACAACCCCTATCAAGAAGGGCGCGAGGGTCTGGTGGGGCTTGACATCAAGGCACCTGAAGCTTGGGAAATTACGAAGGGCAGCAGCGATGTTGTCATCGCAGTAATCGATACAGGGATTGCAAACAACCATCTGGAATTGAAAGACAGTCTATGGACCAATTCCAAGGAAATTCCAGGCAATCAGAAAGATGATGATGGTAACGGGTATATCGATGATGTCAACGGATGGAATTTCTATGGAAATAACAATCAGATTTACAGTGAACTTGACGGTGATTTACACGGTACGGTGATAGGCGGAATTATCGCTGCATCGAACAATAACGAGACAGGCATTTCCGGCATCGCACCGAATGTCAAGCTGATGCCGCTCAAATTCATTGGTCCCGAAACGGGGGCAGTATCCGATATCATTAAGGCGATTGCCTATGCGGAAAACAAAGGTGTGAAGATCGCCAATTTAAGTGTCGAAATGGAAGAATATAGCCAGGCGCTGAAGGATGCGATTGATGCCTCTTCTATGTTGTTTGTTACCGCTGCGGGCAACGGTGGTTATAATAATGATGGTTATCCCGCTTATCCTTCTTCCTATGACAGCCCCAATATTGTTTCCGTGACATCCGTCACTAACGAAGGGCAGCTTTCCGCGATCGGGAATTATGGATTCAAGTCTGTTGACGTTGCCGCTCCTGGTGACGCGATCGTAACGACAATTCCGACGTATAATCCCGGGTTTGGCGCTGAGATCCATGATCCTGCTTTGAATGACAAAATCGTATTTAACGGGATTGGCTTTGAGTATTTCCCGAATGGTCAGGAAGATGATGATGAGGACGAGGGCTTCGCTGCATCCAAAGATTCCTTCAACTACCGTCAAGATGTATTCGACAGAGCGATGGAGTATCTAGGTGTTTCCAAGTTCAATGCTGACTCAAAAATCCTTCTGGTTCAGGATGATCTCTCCAATATGTCTCCGATAGCAAGCGTGAATAGGCTGCCGATCTACGAGGAGCTGCTCAAGGATTATGCAGGTACGATCACGCATGTTCAGGCAGCTGTTAACGGTGGAGACGGTCCGAGCGCTGAAGTGATGAAAAATTACGATGCAGTCATCTGGTTTACGGGTATGGCTGACCGATTGTCCGTTTCGAACTTGACGGCAGAAGACCAGAAGCAATTAACAGAATTTCTCACGAAGGATAGCGGTCATATCCTGTTTTCGGGTAACAATGTGCTCAATGGTTTTGACGAGAGAGGCGGCACTAACGGAGAATCTAGTATCGTCGAGAGTGATTTCGTGAAAAACGTTCTTCACTTTCAATGGGTGGAACAACACGACTACAGTTATGCCGAAGGATTGCCAGATACGATTTATGCAAATATGAAATATCCGCTCGAAGAGGATAGGAGCAGTTACAATGTCATTTTGTCCACAGATCCTTCGATTACGAAAATTAATTTGAACCACACGAATTCTGACTTTTATGAAAGTAATTACGAGATTCTGAGCGGCACTTCAATTGCGGCAGCTCACGCTTCAGGCGTTGCAGCACTCGTGCTTAGTCAAGATCCTTCCCTAAGTGCTGCGGCGATTAAGCAGCGAATTATCAATAGCGGTACGCGTCTTAGCTCCTTAACAGGATTCGTGGCTAGTGGCAGAATGATTAACGCCTATAAGGCACTAACAGACGACGATATCCCTGGCACGCCGTTCTTCGGCGAAAGTGTTACTAACCAACTGAATGACAAGAGTGACGCGAATGACGTTTACGCGTTGGAATTGAATGCGGGGGACAATGTCAACATTTCATTGACAGGCGACAACGGCACTGATTTTGATCTTCTCTTATATCCGCCTGATGCCAAGACCATCTATACAAGCGGCAACTGGCTTGCCTATTCAGAAAATCTTGACACATCCACAGAAACTATCACTTACAAGGTAACAACGAGCGGTACTTATTATGTGAATGTATATGCTTATAAGGGCAGCGGCAGCTATACGCTTACGGTCAAAACTGACAACCAGATCGGTGGCTATGAAGAATCAAGCCCTGCATTGGTATTTATTGGCCCGTGGTCAACACTCAACAATCAGGCATTTTCAGGCAGCAGTGCGAAACAAATCAATGAAAAAGGCAAGGTTGAATTTTCATTCCAAGGTAATTATTTCTCTTGGATAGGCTTGAAGAATGAAAATCAAGGGATTGCCAATGTAATCTTTGATGGTGTGAAAGTAGCCTCCCCATCCTTGTACAGCCCTACTGCACTAAACAAGCAAGTGATCTTCGAGAAACTGTTCCCTTATGGGAAGCATACCATCTCCATAGAATGGACAGGCAAACTCGACCCTGAAGCCAAAAAATCAGGAACTGCCTTCCTCAACGTGGATGCCTTTACGGTTGCTAACTACGTAGAGGATGACGATTATTCAGGCAGCTTCAACGTCCCGTGGTTCACGAATATCAGCTCGAAGCATTTGGGTGGAATGGCCAGATACTCAGAGCTTGCAGACAGCACCGCTCAATATCAATTTGAGGGCAAAAAGGTTCAACTCATCGCTTATACCGGTCCGAATCGCGGTAAAGCCAATATCTACATCGACGATAATCTTGTGACACCTGTCCCCGTCGATATGTACAGTGCAACAACGAAATACCGTTCAGTTGTTTTCGAGTCAGCTCTTTTATCACCTGGCGTTCATACGATCAAGATCGTCAATACCGGACAAAAGAATGCGGCATCCAGCGGTACAATCATCTCGTTTGATGCAATTTCCATCATTCAGTAAGAAGCAAGAATCATATTTGATGAAATGGGGAAATAGAACTTGGCTAAATTGCTGATCAAACAATCGGTTGCTCTCTTAATGGCTTCTCTTATGCTTGCTGCTCCCTTCAGCTACCAAGTCGAGGCAGCTGGGACATCATCGCATTCTAACGATCTACAACAACTCCAGTCTAAATTGCACGCCTCGTTGATGGATTCGCTGAAAAACAACAGCTTGCAGAAATCTGCTCATACGGGTGCTGCAATTATAGATCCTGACATCGACACTACTTCATCTAAAAAAGTGAATGTCATCGTTCAGCTGAGCGGACAGCCAGTCACTGTCGCCAAATATGCGGCAGGACTTGCCAAGAAGTCATTCTCTGCTCAGTCCGCTGAGCAAACGCTTAAAGCTGAACAGACATCGTTCTTGAGCGCAGCCATTACAAAAGGCATTGGGATGAAAGTTAATTTTGCGTACAATACCGTCCTTAACGGGCTCGAAGTCACCCTGGATGCGAATCAAATTCCTCAACTGGCCAAAGTTCCAGGTGTGAAGGCCATCAGCCCGAACATCACTTATTATGCAGCTCCGCTTCCGGCAACACCGATTTTGAGCTCTGAAACCAATGATCCGATTAACTACGATATTAATCCACTTCAACAAATCGGGGCTACAGAGGCTTGGAACTTGGGCTATACCGGCAAAGGACTGAAGGTTGGCGTTATCGATACCGGCGTCGATTACCTGCATCCGGATTTGGCAAGTGCCTACAAGGGTGGATATGACTCCTTCTATAAGGATGATGACCCCTACGAGGACTTACCCGATGATAATTATGGGTTTGAAGGCAGCGATCACGGCACCCACGTTTCGGGAACCATTGTTGGACGGGCCGTCAATCAAACTTCAGAATGGGTTCAAAAAGGGGTTGCTTATGAAGCGGATCTTTACTCCTATAAAGTATTAGGGAAAAATATTGTTCCAGATGATAATGGTTGGCCCGTCGTACAAGTCACAGGAAGTTCCGCTCAAGTCATTGACGGGATTGAGCATGCGATTAAGGATGGGATGGACGTTATCAACCTTTCTTTGGGCTCGGATATGGAGAAAAGTCCTGACTCACCGGATTCCATTGCCATTAATAACGCTGTTCTTTCTGGCGTCACAGCGGTCGTTGCCAGTGGAAACTCTGGAAGCAATGGTTACTATTATTACAGTATGGGATCGCCTGCCAGCTCACAGCTGGGCATCACGGTTGCAGCTGCGACGAGTAAGAGTAAGCACATCAGCGGCACCGTTGCGCCTGCCTTTTCTGATGCGCCAGCCCCCCAAGCACGCGTATCAGTAAACAACGCCGTTTATGGGGCTGTTACGGTCAATGAAGCGGTATACGCTCTGGATGTTATGGCTTGGGGTGTCGGTCAAGAAGATCTGGCTCAAGTCCTGGGCACCGATCCGCTGGAAGCCGCTTATGTAGGCCTAGGAGCGGATTCGGATTATTCGAGCGAAGTCAATTACGATGGAAAAGTGGTCATCGCTTCACGTGGTGTGCTCTCTTTTGATGTAAAGGTCAAAAACGCCAAAAACCACCATGCAAAAGCACTCATTATGTTTAATGGTAATGCCAAGAATGGGAAAGGCACGGAAGTGGATCTCTCCGAACATATCGGCGGACGAGATGGCAAGATCGGCGTTGCCGGTTTCCTTGGCGAAAATTATGATTTCCTCCCTACCTTCGATATGGGCGGTTATGAGGGTCGAGCACTCGCAAGAAAGATCATTTCAGCTGAGTACAGCAATAAAGTGCTGAATTTTACATTCGGTGATTCGTTCAAATCGGAGATTGTACCTGGGGATCGCATTGCTGATTTCAGCTCACGTGGACCGAATTCCGACGGCAATTACAGTATTAAACCCGACATCAGTGGGCCAGGCGTGAATATTCGCTCCACATGGCCTGCTTTCGGGAAAATAAATCCGGATGCCAATTACGAAAGAGCCTACAACCGAATTAGTGGTACGAGCATGGCATCGCCACATATTGCGGGACTTGCCTTGTTGGTACTACAGAAACATCCAGACTGGACGCCTCGCGATGTGCGTGCTGCGCTAGCCAACACGGCAGACACTCTTGTGGATGAGAAAGGTACGCAGTATGATGCCTACTCCCAAGGTGCAGGGCGCGCTGATGTGTTTCATGCACTTGCAACGCCAGCACTTGTGGAAGCCATGGATCCAATTACCATTTATGATGAGAAAATGAATCCAAAAGTTCTGCAAAGCGAAGCCAGCAGTCTCAGCTTCGGGGCAATTGAGCCTGGTGCAGATGCTCTCGTCAAACCGCTCCGATTGAAAAACACATCGGAAAACGAGTTGACCTATTCCGCTTCTGTCGTCATGCATAAGCATGTAACTTCGGATCCAAGCGATCCTATCGAAACACCGAGCAGCGATAACGTTGAGGTGAAGCTCGGAGGACTTGTGAATCCACAGTCCAGCACCATTACCGTGGCAGGAAATACGAGTCATTCCTTTACCCTTTCTGCCAAGGCCATTAATGGAGCTGTTCACGGTGTTTACGAAGGCGAAGTCTTATTGCAAAGCACTGGACTGCCGAACCTGCATCTCCCGTTTGTCATTCATGTAGGCAAAGATGTTTCTGATAATGACTTTGAATTGCAGGACATGAAAGTATCCAATGTGAAGGTATCGTATGATGCCCCAATCGAAGTTTCTGCTAACTTGTTAAGCGACGAAATGAACTACATGGAGCTCTACTATACCGGCGTGGATGATGAAACTTCAGGTATGCTGTCTTCATGGTTCGATATCAATCTCCTTGACGCGAGCTTAAAGCCGCTTCCTGCAGGCAAGTTTACATTTGAAAATGTAGACGGCAGTTATGTAGGGCAGGAAGTAGATGAATATGGCAGACTCGTGGTAAAACAGCTTCCCGAGGGGCCATACAAGTTTGTCGTGGTTGCCGTACGCTACGATAAAAGTCTGAAGCCTGAGAAAGTGACCTCTATCTCCCAGACCGTTTATGTGCAAAAAAGCTCAGCAAGTACAGAGCAGCCTCCAACAACGCCAACACCACCACCTTCAGGTGGAGGCGGTGGCGGTGGCTACATAGCACCACCAGCTGCCGGTAATCAGGAGGTCGCATCTTCCGTCGTACAAAGCAATCAAACGATTGCTCCTTTGGCAGGAAGTGTTGCCAAGCAAGGAGATCATAGCGTTGTGACGGTAACAGATTCTGAACTGCAGAAAGCACTGGATTCGGCTAAGCAGTCTTCGACAGCCTTCAGTGTATCCATGTCTTCTTCCAATGGAGCTGACCTATCAGCAAGCTTAAGCCTCACAGCTTCGCAAGTGAACATGCTGAAGGCAGCCTCCAAGCAAAGTGTTATTGTCTTTACTTGGAAGGATGCTTCCGTATCGCTCCCGCTATCCGCTTTAGACGGCTTCGAGGCGACAGTTGGTTTGGTGATCGACATTACGCCGGCTGCTGAGAAAGCATCGCACTTCACGGAAAGCTACGCTGGTGCAGCGATCATTGGCACGCCGTACACCTTTGAAGTATCGTCTGTCGTTGATGGTGTGAAAACACCGGTTACGTTGAAACCCGATCAAGTGGTCTACAGATCGTTTATCGTGGAGCAAGCTGTAGATGCTAGTCGTACAGGCGCTCTCTACACCGAAGGAACAGCTGTTTATCCAGTCCCAGCTCAATTCAAGAAAACAGCTGATGGCAAAACGATTGTAACGATCGGCCGTCCAGGGTTATCTACCTATGCGGTTGCGAGTCACTCAGTTGCATTCACTGATATCCAATCGTCATGGGCGAAAAATCAGATCGAAGCACTTGCCCATAAATTTATTCTCAATGGGACATCGCTAGCGACATTTTCGCCGAAGACTAACGTGACACGTGCTCAGTTCGCCTCAATGCTGGTAAGAGCACTTGGCTTGCAGATGAGCGCAGCACCTGCGCCATTCAGTGACGTCACAAGCAAGGATTGGTTCGCACAGGACGTTGCAGTCGCTTATCAAGCAGGACTGATTTCCGGTTATGACGGCATCTTCAATCCTAATGCGGAAATTAGCAGACAAGATTTGACGGTTATGCTCTCCAGAGCGATCAAACTTTTGAGTATCACCAAACCATCGGTTGGCAGTGTTAAGCCATACACCGACTTAGCTCAATTCAGCAATTACGCCCAAGAAAGTATTCAAACCGTAACAGACACCGGTTTAATGGATGGCATAGAAGAAGCCGGAAGCTTGTTCTTCCGTCCAACACTCTCAACTACACGTGAAGCTGCAGCTAAAGTGCTTTATGAATTGCTTCTAGCAGCAAAACGAATTAATTAACAAAAAAAGCCCCTTCGCTTCGGGATTAGACCGGAATGAAGGGGCTTTTTCTCAACGTATGTAGGATAGACATGATCAGGAACTCGTACATTCCCCACCGTCTACATGCAACACCTGACCGGTAACAAAACTGGAATCATCCGATGCTAAGTAAACCCAAGTTGGCGCTAACTCAAACGGCTGTCCCGCTCTCTTCATTAGGTTGTTTGTCCCCCACAGGGCTATTTCATCACTGGTCATACTTGCCGGGATCATAGGTGTCCAAATTCTTCCCGGTGCGACAGCATTAACCCGGATACCTTGGGAGCTTACACTACTTGCAAGTGCTCTCGTGAAACCTACTATAGCAGATTTACTTGCCGTATAGTCCAGCAATAGCTTTTGACCGATATAAGCAACTATTGATGTTGTATTAATAATCGTACTCCCTGCTTTCAAGTGAGGCAGTGCTGCTCTTGTTGTATAGAAATGAGAATAGACATTTACCGTAAAGATTTCGTGAAATTGTTCATCTGTTATATCAGTCAGCGAATTTTGCTGAAACTGGACGCCTACATGATTCACAAGAGTGTCTAACTTCCCGTAAAAGGCTATTGTTTTTTCCACGATGTCTATGCAGTGCTGCTTACTACGCAAGTCACCTGGAAGAAGAAGACAACGCTGTCCTAATTGTTCTACGCGAGCTTTGGTACGATGCGCATCCTCATGCTCATCCAAATAGGAGATCGCTACGTCAGCACCTTCTTTAGCAAAAATAATGGCTATAGCAGCTCCCATCCCGCTATCACCGCCAGTAATCAATGCCACTTTCCCTTTTAATTTCTCACTACCCTTGTAATGAGGATTTTCAAGGATTGGGGAAGGTACCATGAGCCTTTCTAATCCTGGTTGGCGAAGCTGTTGTTGTTCTGGAAATGAGACCGGAATCTCTTCATATCTCGTTATTTTCGCGTAGCTCGGATATAGAGGGTAGGGATCATTTTTTTTATTCTGCTCAAACCATTTTTGCAGCTCTCGCATTTCATTCTCAACATTATCATGACTCATAGCTGACAGCCCTCCTCAGCCTTCAATTTCACAATAATCTATGCTGCCTTGGTAAAAACAATGCCTCTCGCCATGACTTGAACTTAGATGAATCATTTTGGCCAAAATTAAATAGAATGTATCACACATCTCTAGAACAAGGAGGAGTACCGCAATGAGGTTTATTTTCAGTCCCCAAATCAATGTCTTGCTCATCCATCATTCAAATGAAAAACTTACGATGGAATATTTGAACTACTCGTGGCCAATGCCTGTCATTACAATTAGACCGCCCTACTATACGAATCCCCGTTATGAGCCTGCGTATGCTATCATTTAACTATGATGTGATATTCGAGAATCTATTAGAAAACGGAGCCCGCAAATTCGCGGTGCTCCGTTATTGTTGTTTGCTAATAAAGTCCAATTCTACTATTTCAGCAAAATTGAGGGAGCATATCAGCATGAATCTCTAGCATTCGATCTAGCGCCATATGCGCATTCTTCTTATCCGTGATTGCAGGGTCGAGATCCACAATCTTGTGAGCTATCAACCTATCTCCATTAACTGCTGACTCAGCTGTAAGCTCGAAAACATCAGAAATTACCCTACATAGATCTGCCAAACCCTGAGGGAAATCCGGTAATGAAACTGGTGTCCACAAACCATTAGAAATAAGGATAGGCACTTCAACGATTCGTTCTGTTGGAAGCTGGCGGATTGCTCCTTGGTTGCGAACGTTCAAAATATCCACGCTTTTGACTTCTCCGCGATACAAAGCGAGTGCGATATCGACAGGATGCTCCCAACTGCCATGATGGAACAGATCCGCCCAATCCCTTTGGCTAGTTGCAACAGCTTGAAGCTCCTCCAGCCTGCGCTTGCGTTCTTCTTCTGTTCCGTGATAGGGAGGTGTCGTTGTGTAATGAATATCATCTTGCACGGGCAGATATTCAGCATGATGATCTACGGCCCCTGCAACGATGGCTCCGTAAGTATCCAACCACCGGCGCATGACACGAAGCTCGCGATGCTTGCCTTCACTTTGTGCAGACCAGTCCCCTTGCCTGATATAATCCGTAAGGATGGGAAGCAGATCCTCTCCTGTACGTTTATCTTTCATCGCCAATACCCAAGCGAAATGGTTAAGCCCCCCTGTAAGGATCTCCACTTCATCTGGGGCTTTCCCTATTAAACGAGGAAGAAAGGCATAACCATTTGGCCCCTGGTAGGCAATATTACAGAATCCAGCAGAGCGAATGGATGTATATCTATCGATAGCTGTTACGACTCTAGGCATAGGATTCGTCACATCTAATAGAATTGCCCCAGGACATAATTCTTCTATATCTCTGCAAATTTCCATCAACATCGTGATAGAACGAAAGGCATTTAACAAACCTCCAAGCCCCCCGCATTCTCGCGCTTGATCCGCCATGCCGAATTCATGTAAAATGTCGAAATCCATTTTCCAGCGGCGTGCTCCTTGTGGAGATGCAGATACAATCACGTAGTCAGCCCCAGACAGCGCAGACCTGCGATCGGTAACAGCAGAAATGTCGACAGACACCCCCATTTCCTTGGCAATACGCTGAGCCGCACCAGACATAGCTTCCACAGCTTCAGCATTTAAATCAACCAGCACCAATTCATCATTCGCCAACTTATGCTTCACAATGATATCTTCCAATACCGTAGGCGCAAATACAAAGCTGCCTCCGCCAATCAATACAAATTTCAATGCTAATCCTCCTTTATCCGCTGGCTGGCTACAGCCACCAATGATTATCGGTATTGTGAAATCCATCTAATGTCTTCAGGTTCCATCTGAACTCTCGTGCCTCACCATTTAGTAACCATCGACTCGGACATGTGGTTTCCAACCAATCCAACGGCTCCCCTGCGGGAAGCTTCTGAGAAGCTAAGTCGAATGCCGCCCTCAGCACGGATTCTTGTTCTTTAGTTACAATAGCGGGATCAATCGATACGAATAAAGGCGTTCCGCTTTCTGCCAACAAATCCAGCCAAAGCTTATTTATTTCCCAGGGAATATGATTGGTAATCCCAACGCAATCCGCATCATGGCTGTAAAAGGTTTCATGCTGACCCATACGGAAGGCAAGTGTATTGATTCCCATATAACGCGTTCGCTCCCACGCCTTTCCACTCGTGTCGTCTCCCGTTCGCTGAATCTCGAATAAGCCAGCTGCAAGATGACTCACTGTGTTGCAACCGATGACTATACTGCTTCCTGATGCCTCTGCAATCGTTCGGTATAGATCCAGTGTAATTTCAGCTGTTGTTTTTGAAGTATCATAGAAGCTATGGGACAACCCGTTAGGATCCGATTTCATTTGAAAGCCCCATTTTCCCATCAAATCATAAGTGCTGAAATCATGTTTAATCAATTCAAAACCCCAATTTGAAATCTCCTGAATGCTCTTCGAAATATGAGCCAATACTTCAGGATGGCTAGGATCAAGAATTCGATCATTTTGATCAATTACATAACGAACCCACTCACTCGGAACTTCACCCGACCACATAAGCGGACGGCACCAGATGCCTGGTCTTACGCCAACAGCTTTCATTTCATCTGCCAATCCCGGCATATCGGGAAACAACGCGTTGCCTGTCCATGGCCCACCTTTGCAAGCCCCCTTCACGCTTGCCAATTGCCAACCATCATCAATAACCATATAAGGACGGTTCGATGTCGATGAAGCCAGAGAGGAAATAAATTTCGAATCTTCTAGTATTTGCTCGCGTGAACTTTTGCCATAAGCATAATACCAGTTGTTCCCCCCATATACAGGCTGAGATGGCAAAACAGGATTCGTGCACATCACCTTGCAAAATTGATGCAGCGCCGTGAAGGCCGATTCTTCCTCCTTGCCGGATCGCGTGACAATGGTAGCCACTTCAAGCATCCGTTCTCCCAGCTTAACTCCATCAGCTCCATTTCGAACGTCCGCCGTAAAAGTCAGCCCATCACGATCAAGCTGCCAACTGCAAAAGGCGTTTGGAGCTGTTCGCACTCCATAACCGTCTGTTACGACACCATTGTTTGTAAGAAAGTACCATGGCAGGATACGTTCCGGGACAATGCCTCGCCACTCCAAATCTCCATAAGCGCGCTCCCATTGATCACCTAGCACCTGATACTTCTCTGACAAACGGAAATTCCAAAATAACTTGACGAACTTAATAGGCTTAACCTGTGATGCCAATGTCACACCCAGTCCATCTGACTTTACAGTGGTGTGCACCTCGATCCCGTCATGACTCCATTTCCCACTTGCCGTATCCTGTAAATCCAAAGCTATCCAGCCCTGATCAGTACCAACGTAAGCAGAAGCAGGATTTGTAAGAATATCAAAAGCCATATGTCTCTCACCTCATCTTCTCTGATAACAACCTGTATGTTATTGGACGGAGAAATCTGAAATCCGCAGAAATTCTGCGGATTTCAAATTCACTTTCTATTTCTGGGCAGCCTTCCAAGCTGTAAATTGCTTCTGGTACTCGGCCACCACTTTATCAAGTCCTGCAGCCTTCACGCTCGCTAGAGCTGCCGGGAAGTACTTATCGTAGTCTTGATATCCCATCTTAATCGGGAATATCTTGGCTTTGATTTCAGACAACACATTTGCATACTCTACTGCGATCGGTTCGGTGTTGAGATGAAAACCTAAGACAGGAGAAAACTCAACTTTGTGCTTCGTCTCATTAATTTGCAAATCAACAATTGAATCGGGTGCATTCACGTTAAAGAGCATATAATTGATATTGCCGATCATCCATGAAGGGAAGCTATAGGCAACATCATTTTCTTTTTTGATAGATTCCGCTTTGCGTTCTCCGACTGGTTTGTAGTGCGTGTCCGGCTCGCCATTAATGAACAAGTTATGGTTATCCTTATTCGCATACAGCCAATTTAAGAATTGGATGGTTGCTTCCGGATGCTTGGAGGTTGTAGGAATGGCATTGGCATTACCGAATGCCAAGAACTGCAGCAATGACTTTTCACTAGCCAGATATCCTTCACTGAGTACGGCAGTAGGGTTATTCTTTGCAGCTGAAGTTGTGTATGACCAAGATCCAAACGAGCTATATAGGAAATCACCATATGTCATTGCTTTATCGCGTTCTTCTTTCTTTAATGTCAAAATATCAGGGTTAATTAGCTGCTTTTCATATAACTGGCGAAAGACCTTAGCATCTTTCTTAAACTCATCGCTTTCCAACCATGAGCTTACTTTTCCAGTTTGATCCACTTTAATAATTTGCTCACGGTAATCTACATAGAAGGGCCAAGTATCATACGTTCTATGCAAAAATACGGGCGATCCATCTGTTTCCGTTTGAATATATAACTTCTTTCCAGCCACTGCTTGCATTTTCTCGGCCGAAGTCACGAACTCTTCAGCTGTTTTCGGGAAAGAGAGTCCCGCTTTCTCCAATAAATCCTGACGGTAGCCTAGCGTGCCTAATTCTCCACTGCTCAGAGTTTCATGACGCCACACAGCTGGGATAGCGTAAATTTTCCCATCTACCTTAGCGCCTTTCCATGCATAGTCAGGAATGAGTTTCTTAATATTAGGCCCATATTTATCAAGTAGTGCATCTAACGGCTGAATGGCACCACGACCAACATAAGCTGCCGTCGGTACGGATCCATTCTCCATAACATGGATCATTTCAAACTCTTCACCTGTGCTAAGCATTAAGTTTGTTTTCTGATCCCACGCATCCCATGGTATAAATTTCAGCTCCAGTTTCACTTTGACGCCATCGGCCAGCAATTTCTCGTTTACTTTCTTTACAACTTCATCTGTAAAAGGTGCCGCTGTGCCTGGAATCACATATCTCACAGGCATAATAGCACTTGAATCGGATTGTGCTTGTTTTCCATCCGCATTAGCTTTCCCTGGTTCTGAATTGCTGCAAGCTGCAAGCATTGCACCGAGCATTACAAATACCACAAATGCCGGAATCATACGAAATTTCTTTGTGTTCATTTTTCAAACCCCTCTCTTAACTTGTAATATGTATATACAGCCTTACGCGGTATATCTAACCTTTGACTGCACCAACAATAAGTCCTTTCATAATGAATCGCTGCAGAAATGGATACAGCAGAACAATAGGCCCAATCGTTATAATTGCAACAGCCATTTTAAACGATTCCGTTGGCAAAGTGATATTGGATGCAGCCGCCCCTTGCATTTGATTCACCATGCTGATCTCGGATTGAAGCTTATAGAGTAAATACTGCAGTGGATATAACTTCTCATTGTCAACCAGCATAATGGCATTAAACCAGTTATTCCAGTAACCAAGTCCATAAAATAGCGCTACTGTTGCCAAAACGGGCAGAGACAACGGAAATACGATACGGAAAGCGATGTACCCGTCGCTTGCACCATCGATTCTAGCCGATTCAAATAGTTCTTCCGGTAATTCCTGCATAAAATTACGAACAAGGAACAAATTGAATGGACTAAATAGCAGTGTCGGAACGATAAGCGCAAGTATATTATTTTTGAAGCCAAGGAAATCGTTGATCATGTACCAAGGCACTAAACCCGAGTTGAATAACATGGTAAAGAAGAAGAAGAAAGCAAGTTTGTTACGATACCTAACCTGTTTGTTGGCTAGTGTATAACCCGCCATTCCAGTAATGAGTACGGCTGCAGCTGTACCGATAAGGGTAACTCCGAAAGATACCATATAGCTTTGTAAGAGTTGATCATTCCCAGTGAATAGGGATTTATAAGCACTTAAGGAGAAACTGTCTGGCCAGAAGCTATATCCTTTGTCACGAATGGACTGTTCATCCGAGAGGGACACAATGAGCACCAGCAAGGAGGGCAGTGTACAAATTAAAGCAAACCCGAAGACGAACACCGTATTGATACTTTGGAATACATCCACTTTCTTCAATGATTTTGTCCCTCCCATCAGAAAATTACACTGTCTTTATTGGACTTCTTGACTAGCCAGTTAGCAACCAGCACAAGTACGAATCCCACAATCGATTGATACAAGCCAATTGCCATTGCGATCGCAGGGTTTCCGGATGTGCGAAGCGTTCGGAATGTATAGGTGTCAATGACATCCGTTGTTGGATATAACAACCCATTATCACCGACGATGGCATAGATCATCCCAAAATCCGAATAAAATATTTTTCCGATCGCAAGAAGCGTCAATATGGACACCGTTGGCATCAACAATGGAAGCGTAATGTTTTTAATTTGCTGCCAGCGATTGGCCCCATCGATCTTCGCCGCTTCATATAGGGACTCATCAATCGTAGCTATGGCGGCTAAATAAATGACCGCTGACATTCCGGTTTCCTTCCAAACACTTAGTGATACTAAAATCCATGTCCATGGCTTTGATTCTGAATACCAATTATGCGGGTTGAACCCCATCCATTTGAAAATTTGATTGATGAAACCGTATTCTGTTGAAAATAAGCTGTAAACGATGTAACTCACAATAATCCAAGATAAAAAGTGTGGAAAAAGCAGTGTCGATTGGCTGACTCTTTTAAATGTTCGAGCGCGAAGCTCATTTAATAAGATCGACATGAGTAACGCAACCAATGTACCAAATACGATAGATAAAAAATTAAGCTTAAGCGTATTCCAAGTAACCATAGCAGCCGATGTTGAATGGAAAAAGAATTCAAAATTTTTGAGCCCGACCCATTCACTTCTGAAAATGCCTTTGGTGTAATTAAATTTCTGAAAAGCAATTAACATGTAGGGCAGCGTCATATAACCATAAAAAAATGTGTACAACATAGCAGGGAATATCAGCATATACGAAAAGGGATTTTTTCTGATATCCGTAAAAAACGAGTATTTTCGATCAGTCCTCAACTTCATTAAAGCCATTGACCCTTCCTCCTTCATAGCAAATTCGTGTTCGTATTGGATAGCTTTACTATGCATGGAGTTAAGGTTAGATGTATAGTCAAATTACTTAAACCTCCTTTAAAATGGGGGTTTTCTTAACTTTAAAATCGAGATACAACTTTGATTATTACCAATGGGGGCATTTGACATTGCGTAATAGATGTCTGTATTTTATAGTTTTAGATGGATACATTGACTTCACATCAATGAAAGAATATAGACAAAATGGGGGAACAGGGATGAAATGGAGGCAATGGTTCGTTTATGCGGCATACCGGAAAATGTGGATCTACTTTGTTCTGCTTGTCGCCATAACCGTGATGGCTGTTAGCAGCACACTCTATTTGTTCTACGCCAATCAAACCGAGAAAACAATCGGTAAAAATCTTATCTCCATGCTACAACAGACTTCCTATACATCTAATATTGTTCATCAACAGATTATTACTGTCGGAACTCATCTTCAAAATAATAACCGAATCATAACTACACTGATGAGTCATAACCCGGATAAACTTCAAGACCGTGAAGCCATGGATATTTTGACCGAAATTCAATCGACATATCCTTTCATTAAAGACATCGGCATCTATAATGATTATACGAAAAGTTTTTTAACGACCAGAGGTACACCTTATGAGTTGAATGAGGAAGAAAAGAAACAAATGATTACAACGCCACATTCGCAATATATTGATTTATTTGCCCAGAAAGTTGAACCCTCATTTCCTTCATCGTCTTTAACACCGATCAATGTACTTACTTTTATTTTACGGCCTAACTATGCACTTACTTCTCAGAACAGAGGGGCCATTCTTATTAACATGAATGAGCAGTATATTATGCAAACCATGCAATCCATCTCAAGTGACAGCGATAATTCATTTGTGGTCGATGCTAATGGGCTAGTATTGTCTCATACAGACCCTACGCAATTCATGAAAAATATTAGTGACACCACTTACATGCAACAAATTGTGGCTTCACCCGATAAATCTCACTATTTTAAAATAAGATTGAATGGTCAACAACAGTTAGTTACATACGTCAAATCAGAGCAGCTTGGATGGTACTTTGTGAGCATCAAACCCTATGTCATGCTTATATCAGATATATCTGTCCTACGGAACTTCACTTGGTTGATCGTGCTCGTCATCATCTTACTTGGCGTAATTGTGGCTTATTATGCAACGAACAAGCTATACAATCCTTTAGGCAACCTGATTCATAAAGTTCAGGAGTTGACTGGAAATCAAACATCAGGGACTGTAAAAAACCGTAACGAATTCGCGCTGCTTTCCGAAGCTTTCTCCAATGTAGTCAATCAAGCGCAGGTTGGAGAAATTGAAAAACAATGGTCGATGCCAGTTCTGAAAAAAACATATCTTCAGCATCTATTAAGAGGCACTCAGCATGATCTTTCTGCTGCTCATATCATACAATCAAACATAAATGAACACTTCGCAAATGCCTACTATACGGTTATTTTGGCTCAAATTGATAAGTACGCGGAGTTTGAACAAAACCATAATCAAATGATGCAAGGTTTGCTTCGCTTTTCAGTCAGCAATATCAGCAATGAGTTATTAGAGAAGCATGTTTATAATGAACATATCGTTGTAGATGAACAAACAATTGGTATTTTGTTATTTCAAAAGTCACCATCGATTTCTACCCATATTCTGCTCACCCTTGCTGAAATTCAGGAAACCATTGATAAACTATTTCATTTCACGGTGACATTTAGCATTGGACCTGTGGTTAATGAACAAAATAACATTCATTCTTCCTTTGAAAAGGCGCAAGAATATGCCAAATATCGTTTCTTCTATGGTCACCGTTCCATTATCCATGCAGATATGGTCCAGCATTTATCCCAGCAAGCCAATTTCTATCCAATGGAAACAGAAAAGAAACTGTGCGAAGCGCTACGAGTAAACCATGAGGTCAAAGTTGAGCAAGCTATCTCCGTGTTCATGAAACATATGAGTGAACTCAGTTACTATCAAGCGCTTTCTTGCACAAATCAACTATTGAGCACGTTATTAAGAGAGTTCGGCAACAGCGTCCCAATCATTGAGGACTACTCAAAAGAGTATTTTGACATCGTAAACAAGCTGCAAACCAGTGAAACCCTGAAAGAAGCACACACACTAGTTCAAGACTTCTGCAAGATCATACTCGAGCTAATAGAGAAGAAACAAGCAACCAAAAATGATACAATTATAGGTTATGTTTGCTCATATTTACAAGAACATTATCACAATTCCAATTTGGGAATTGAGGCCATTGCAGATAGCGTTCAACTTTCTTCGGGTTATTTAGGCAAGCTATTCAGGAACCATACGCAGCTATCCTTTAATGATTATTTGAAAAATATTCGACTAGAAGAAGCAAAGAAATTGCTTATCTCAACAGAAGATCCGATTGCTTATGTGAGCGAAAAGGTCGGTATTATTAACACAACCTATTTTTTCACACTTTTTAAGAAAGCCTATGGCCTTTCTCCAGCTCAGTTCCGCGAGCAATATGCAGACAAAGAAAAAAAGCACTATTGAGACAAAAAAAGGCGTTCACGCATGATGATGATTGCTGCGTGAACGCCAAACATAACTGCTATAACCATAACTGAACAATAAGCTGTAATCTCCGAATAATATGACGAGACAACTTATAAGAGCTATAGAAAGGTCGATTCATAAAGCGCTTAGCCTTCCAAAAGAGATAGTTTTGCTCTTTCATGAAATGTCCATCAACTGCGATAAGCCACTTGTTATCCTCCGTCTGGAGATGATCGATATGATGCATGCCATCCTTACGCCAGCTCCCCTCCTGGTCGGATCCCGTTAGCTGGTCTTGCTCAATAACTTCTTCTTCATACTCTGTCTCACTCAGCTTAGTAATGCGAGCAGCTTTAACCAGCTTTCCGTACGAAGGGACTCCATCTTGCGTAAAGCGATAAATGTCACCTTCATGAGAAACGACTTTACCCGCTGGTCGAGATATATGTGAATTATTTCTAACAATAGGATTATACGGATGCTCAACCCATTCCCCGTCGATTCGGTCAGAATAGAACAAATATAGGTTCCTTCCATCTTTGCTGCCAACGAACATCCACCACTTCTGGTTATGATGGAAAAGAGTCGGGTCCACAAATGAGCCAGCTAGAAGCTGCTTCCCTCGCTCCCAGTTATAAGGGAATTGATTGGATTTATACAGAAATACGCCACCTGCCTCCGACGATTCCGGCAGCATATAATAGTCATTCTCATGCGCAAATACGTAAGGATAGGATAGGTGAAAATTCTCTTTAAGGACAACACGGTCATACTGCCACTTTTCCCCGTCCGCACTAACAGCAACGGCAATTTCACCACGTTCAGATTGTTTATTCAACACTTCAAAAAATAAATAATAGTTCAAACCATTGGAAACTACGAAAGGATCCGCTACAAATTCTGCCTCAACATCGGTGACATCCGTGCACTGAAGAGTAGGGGAAGTGAAATCATGCGCGTTGACTCTTTTTGGAAAGATCGTATCACTTTTGATGATCTTGATCGACCAAACTGCGAGCTCTATTTTTTTGTTAAGCTTCAACAAAGTGCCTCCTCAGAAGAACGGGTTAGTCTAAATTATAAAGTTCTCCTGAATAAATTTCAACTATTGATGAATTTATTTTCTATTTTTCTTCTAAAGTTGAATATGGTGACACACTTAAAAGAAGAAAGAGAGACTTCGCTATTTTCGAAAAAAAGAACGAAGCCAATCGGCTAACAGGTCTCCCTTTTTGTAATAGATTTCATCCTTCACTTTATTGTTTATTGCACTCCAGATTTCAAGTTCAGTTTCACTTAAGTTAGGAACCTCATTCTGGTCATCATTAATAAATTGCGCAAAGTAGTCCAATGGAATGCCGTAAAACTTTGAAATGCTTGTCATGATTTCGAATGAGGCTGATTTTCTTTGCCCTTTTTCAAGCAGACTCATATATTGCAGCGTTATTCCCGCCGCAGAAGCTGCTTCTTCTAAGGTTAATCCTTTCTTTTTGCGTAATCGTCTTAATTCTTGACCAAGTCGCTGACTCATTTGTATCCTCCTGCCGTAAGGATTCTTTTTAAATTAAATACATAGTACCAACTAATTACTGCTTCTAATATCGTGACCCAAATTTCCTCAAGAAAGAGGGGAGTCTTTTTGTATTTTCTTAGCTCACAATGAATCCATTCATGTACTAGCGTATCTAGTTGCTCCGGATAATCCAGTTTATGATCAATGACAATTAATCGTTTGTTGGGGTAATAGACTCCCTTTATCGAGCCCAAATCCATAAATAAAACTTGTAACTGAAGTCTGGTTCCTATGAGAGATATTAGCTGCCTGACATGTGAATCATTCACTTGCATCCTTCTCGAATGACAGACTTTAACAACAATTAAATAAGCCAAAAAAGCAGACATGACGACCGGGTAATTAAAATAATTGAATACTGCCAAATAAGGAAAAATGACACCGATTTCAAACCAGGTCGGGATGAAAGTTGAAACTACTGGCGATGTGGTCAGTTTGCCGGACTCAAAAAATGAAAAGAAGTAAGCGAGCACCCAATTGACCACAAAAAGCAGTAATAAGGTTGTAAGACGGCTAATGTAGGAGTGGGATGTCCAATTGTAAAAAGAGTTGCCCAAGACAATGGTAATCAGGCTTATGGAGAGGGACGGTAGTAGATCATACCAAATGCTAACCCTTCTTTTCAACCAAATGATCACCGCATCCGGCACGAGGTAGAAGAAGCTATATAAGATCGAATGTTTTGCAAAAATAATGAGGCCAATCACGATGATAAAATAAGGCAGCCAAATCTTATTGAAAAGGTGCATATAAATCCGTTCAATGATGGCTATCGATAGGAGAAATATGACCAATAGCCAGTTGAACTTTGCCGGAAAGGTGATGCATTGTGAAACAATCACTAGCGCGATCGCAGGAAAAATCAACAAGTATAATTTTGGCCCCAGTAATTTAGTCTTATTCATGCCTACCTCTTTTATATGAGTTCTTCTTCTAATCATAGCTTAATTTTTACAATTTACAATCCTAATTGATATACGCAATTTGTATTACCTCCGTCTCTCCATTTCCGGACACAGATTAATCGTGGAAAAGGTCGTTCGGGTTCGCGCTTAGGCGGTGAACGAACAAAGAGAGGAGCCGCTATGCGGCCCCTCAACTATTGTTTCCAGATAATTACCCAGGTATCTAATCCCTATTAGATTAAAATTGTTATCCAATCTATGCTTCCAAATTATGCTTTGATTTGAACAATCATTTCAATTTCTACAGGGGTGTTAAAGGGTAAATCCGAAGTGCCTATGGCAGATCTTGCATGTTTGCCATTTTCTCCAAAGACCGACTCTAACAGTTCAGAAGCCCCATTAATGACATATGGCTGATCCATAAACCCATCGGCACTGTTAACAAATGCCAATAATTTCACAATTTTATCTACTCTATCCAAATCACCCAAATGGGCTTGTAATACACCTAAAAGGTTAATCATTGTTTGTCGTGCCGCTTGTTGTCCCTGTTCGATCGTCAGATCCTTACCTAGCTTTCCTTCAAAAATAAGCTTTCCATTAATACGGCAATCATTACCTGAAGTATAGACTAGATTGTTAACCGTTACAGCTGGAACATACATAGCTACTGGAGCAGCTGGAATTGGCAGCTCAACTCCTAATTCTTTTAATCTACCCGTAATTATACTCATGTTTATCCTCCGTATATTTTATTATTTACCAGTTAACTAGCTTAATTCCTCAATGACAACAGAGCTAAATTATGGAAAATGGAGCGAGTCCTTTTGATAGCCGTGTTGGAACGTGTAGGATGTACGCAATTCGTCAAAAGTACAGCATACACATCCGCTTCTGGATCCATCCATATGCTGGTCCCCGTAAACCCGGTATGCCCATAAGAGGACATGGAGAACAAATCACCTGCAGGAGAATCATGACTGTCCTTCGCCTGCCAGCCAAGCCCTCTGGCCAATTTTAAAGACGACGTCTGATTGTTTGTCATCAGTCGAACCGTCTCTGGCTGTAAAAACTGGCCTTGAGAAGTTTCTCCTAACCGGAGCATCGTTTGGCAAAGCAGACTCATATCCTGGACTGTGCTGAACAACCCCGCATGACCTGCAATTCCTCCCAATACGACAGCATTTTCGTCATGAACTTCACCAATCACCATCTTATGACGCCACTTACAATATTCGGTTGCAGCAATACGATGGTGTAGGTTCCTTCCTGGAATAAACAAAGTTTCGCTCAACCCAATCGGCTCCAATACCATCTGCTTCAGTACGGCATCTAGCCGATTACCAGCAATCGCTTCTATGATATCGCCTAGTATCATATAGCCCTGTGATGAATATTCAACTTCCGTGCCAGGCGCATGGCGCATCGGAAGATTTCTCACAGCAGCCAACATTTCCTCTCTCGTACCCGAAGCACGATATAAGGGCTGTTGTCCAGGTATTCCACTTGAATGCGTAAGTAGTTGATGGAGTGTAATATTCGCTTTATCTGTTTCTTTGTAGACGGGCAAAAAATGGGCGATCACATCATCCAAATAACATTCACCTTGCTCCAGCATAACCATTAAAGGAAGCACGGCAATTGGTTTGGTCACGGAAGCCAAATCCCACATACTATCCAGTTTCACCGATGGTCCATCCCAAAAGAGCGTTCCTACAGTCCCCTGTTCGGTAATGCCGTCTGAATTCCCAATGGCATAAGCCGCACCCGAGAAAGTTCCCTTATCACGTGCTTTCTGTAAAAACTGAACGATCTTACTCATCTTATCACCTGCCTAAAAATTGTCGGGCCATGCACTCATTCATACACGAGGTGCCCATTCTAAGTCCACGCTTAGTTTGCAGGAAGCTGTTCCTTACAACTACGGGATTACACCTGAAACTACTTCCACAGCGCTGTCAACAGTTTGTTTAAATTATCAAAGCTCGCTGTCAATTCTAGCTGCGATTCCGCTACTGCTTGCTGAATGATGGACGGCTGCTTTAAACCGCTTCCGGTAATGACGCATACCACACAATCATCCGGCTGAACAGTACCCGCTGAGACAGCCCGCTTTAACGCCGCAAGCGAGGCGGCAGAGGCAGGTTCGGCACAGATCCCTTCGTTACCCAGCCACTGCACCGCTTCAATGATCTCCTCATTCGTTACAGCCTCCGCAAACCCGCCTGAATCGTAAACGGCATTCAACACTCTGCGTCCTCCTTGAATTGGAGCATCGGCTGCGATACTTTGTGCAATCGTTTGTGTTGAATCGCCATGTTTCTCCGCATGTCTTGCTCCTTGATTGAACGCTTGGACAATCGGCCCCGTAGCTTTCGGCTGCACGGCAACCATCCTGGGGAGAGACTCAATCCACCCCAACTGGTTCAACTCACAAAAGCCCTTCCAAGCTCCCCAAATGCCTCCACCTGTACCTACAGGGTGAATCATCACATCCGGCGCTTTCCAGCCCAAAGCCTGACTAATTTCATAGGCATAACTCTTCATAGCTTCATGTCTAGCCGGGTTAATAAAGTTTACAAACTGATATAAACCCAGCTCCTTGACTGCTTGCTCCAGCATCGCTGTAATATCCGTCATGCTTTCAAAATGTAAGGTAGCCGTTCGAGCTCCATATAAACCGATTATCCCTTTCTTAATCGGATTAGCCAAATACTCAACCAGAACAGTCGCATCTAATCCTGCTCGCCTTGCATACGCTGCAAAGGAAGCTCCGGCATTACCAGAACTGTAGGTCAATCCCCGCGTTATTCCCATTTCCTTGGCAAAGCTGACTGCCAAACTGAATCCACGATCTTTAAAACTGCCTGTTGGCATCATTGCATCATTTTTAAAATAGAGATTCGACAATCCAAGCATACGTCCAGCATAGACAGATGGAAGCAGCGGTGTGCCGCCCTCACCCATCGATACCATGTTAGTACCGTTCTGCAGCGGGTAAAATTCATGCCAGCGCCACATCGAGGGTTCGCGAGAATCAAACAGCTTCGGATGTAGTTCAAGCTTCATACGGTCCAAATCATACTGAATTTCTAGCAGCCCCCCGCAGATCGGGCACGTATTTAAAGGTTGTATCAACTCATAGTGCTCCATGCAATTATCGCAGGAATAATGGGTAGCGTATGACCAAGTCATCTAATCTTGTCCTCCTTAAAGCCTGCCTACAGAAATGTTAATAGACCTGCATTGATAATTGCGGATGGCTTAATAAATTGTTCAGGTTCAAGTAGGTTACCTTGCGAATCCCGATAATCACGCCCTTCCGGACCCTGCTCATCAAGCCGAAATAAAGTCGCCCGATCCAAGTTTCCATCGAGGCTGCACCAATCATTCCGTTGTAAAATCTGAGAAGGAGCACTCGTCACAGCGGCAATTACCTGCTCGATTGGCATCCCACATGCAAGCAGTTTGGTCATCGTTGTAGGGAGATCATAAACCGGCCCCCGGATATTGCGAATATGCACATCCGTGCTAATCGTATGTGGTGCGAATCCGGCAGCTATTGCATGACGACATACTTCCACATTAAAGCTTGCCCCTCCATGACCCACATCTAACTTCACACCTCGATCAATGGCTCTCTGCAGTGCCAAGCCCGGCTTGCCATTCATAAGCCACGGGTTGCCTGTTTTCCCATGAAAGCAATGGGTAATAACATCTCCCTCGTCCAACAGATCCAAAACACTATCAATAATCGGAGGTGCTTCACCGATATGTACCATGATCGGTACACCAGCCTCTCGTGCCGCCAGCTTGGCAAGTTGAAGCGGTTGGAGTCCCATCGCTCCGACAATCGCACCGCTTGAACGAACTTTGATACCACAGACAAAATCACGATTAGCTATGACCGCATTCACCGTCTTATCAATATCAATATAATCTAGGGTAGCAACTTCACGAAGATGAACCAATCCAATTGAGCTAATGTTCAGCCAGGCCATAACTTCCGTCTGGGAAGCAGGAGCCACATACTTGCGCAGCCCGGGCAATGTCGCTTCGCCGGCACTGCCAGCATCAACAACCAGATGAACGCCACTTTGAATACCGGCCGCATCTGCGGATACGCTTAGGTTAGCGACACCATCGTATACGTGCGTATGCAAATCGATCCATCCAGGACTCAAATACATCTCAGGTTCCTGTGTTGAATAATCTGCCGCAGAACGATCTAGGTGATACCCACCAGCTGTCTTATTCAGCAAAGCCTTATATGTCTGTTGATGAATCGGGTCTATAACTTTTACAAGAATCCGATCTTTCATAATTGCACACCTACCGTCTCGTATAAATGACAAACAAGTTCTTATATTCCTTAATGATCTAGGATCAATAATAAACCCCAATCAACATTCGCAAAGTTGATTGGGGAATCATTCAAACCTATTTTTTCGTCTTCACCCACTCATCCAATTGCTTTTGCTTTTCCTGTATAATTTTATCGATGCCTGCTGCTTTGAGTTTAGCGGTATAATCAGGAAGCGCTTTATCCGGGTCGAGTGTTCCAGTTTCAAGGCCTTTTTGATATTGATTGACTACGTTCGTTACTGCTGTTATTTCCGTTTTCACAGATTCGGCGTTAAAGTTAAAGCCAAGCGCCTTCGATTTCTTAGCGTTTTTATTGAATTCATCCATCTTTTTCCAGATATCTGGATCATCGCCTTTAAACACGTAAGAGAGAAATTGGTTGCCAAAAATCCAACTTAGCCCCAAGTAATAACCACTGTTTTTTGCGTCAACGCCTGGCGGGAAGTCGATCATATTCTCAGAAACTTTCACATAATGTTTGCCTTCAATACCCCAGTCAAGTAAATTAATTAAGTCTTTATCCGTATACAATAAATTTAACAGCATCATAGCGCGCTCTGGATACTTTGAAATCTGCGGAATTCCCCACATAAGGTTCGTAATCGTTCCTGTTGTTGCAACCGGTTCAAGCAGCTGCACAGTCACCATCGGATAAGTCGATGCTCTGGATTCCTGAGCATCATAGCCAGGTTTCATCCCTGCCAAATATCCAAATAATTTTCCGGATTTAACCAAGTCACTCGTTGATGTTTGGCTCGTAGCCGCATCCTTCAAAACATAACCGGCTTTGTACCAGCTTCTGAACCTCTTGATTAGTTCAGCATATTCCGGTGTTTCTTGATAATTAACAACTTTCATATTATTGTCATATCTCGGCAGAACGCCAAAGCCATCAACTAATGGATCTTCTGGTCTGTATACTTTTAAAAACGTACTGCCGGTCCCGCCTGAAGCAATTGGAGTTAAATCCGGCTCTTTTTCTTTTACAATCTTTAGAACAGTCTCAACATCGTCTAAAGTTTTGATCTTGCTTATGTCAATATTATATTTGTCAATAATGTCTTTTCTCATGACTAGCCCATAGTTTTTCGCCAAGTCCCGAATACTGGCAACGCCATAGATCTTGCCATCAATTTTTGAAGCATTCAGATAGGCGGGATCCAAAACAGCGGAAATCCCCTTTCCATATTGCGCAATTAAATCATCCAATGGCTTTAATTGTCCTTTAGCCACAACAGAAGGATAACCGCCGCCCCCGCCATTTATTGTCATAAGATCAAGTTTATCGTTACTGCTCATCATTAGATTCGTTTGCTGAACCCAATTCCCAGAGTTAATAGGTAAAAGTTTGACAGTAGCATTTATTTTCGCTTTAGTGATCTTGTTTACTTCTTCCTCAATAAGATTCATATCTTTTGGCATAGCTCCGTAAATAGGAAATGCCATCGTAAGCTCAGCAGGCGCTTTCGTATCACCTTTACCTGACGAATTTGTGTTTGGAGCAGTTGTCGTATTGGTGGAAACAACTTGCTGATTGCTTGCATCCTTACCACATGCCGTTAGGAAAAACGTAGTTACCATGAGCATTGCCAAAGACATCGTCATCATTTTTTTCCGTTTATTCATGCTCTAACCCCTTTTTTTGAAGTTTATGACTGTTTCTAGTTGTAATAATAACCTAGGGATATCAAGCCTGCTAACAGTTTAATGACATTTTCCTTACCTCCTTAATGACTTTTTGAGCTCATATACCATTCCTTTGACGATAATCATTTGGATTCAGGTTCGTCACTTTTTTAAACATTTTGGAAAAATGGGAGAAATTCGAATAACCCACGGAGAATGCAATACTGCCGATCGACATATCACTCTTGCACAGTAACACCTTGGCCAGATTCACTCTTTCTTGCAGTAAATAATCAGATATGGACATACCCGTCTCTTTCTTAAAAAAACGAGACAAGTAATCCGGATGCAAGTAGACATGCTCAGCCAAATCTTCACGGGATAACTCCGCTTGGTCCAAATGGACGGCAATATACTGCTTGACAGACGCAATTACCGAAGTTGCTTGTTCGACTGCCTCCGCTTGATCCATTGCTTTCACAACGGTATGCCGAATCCAAGCTAACAGGTCAGTTACTGAACGAGTAGCCTTGCTGGACAGAGACAAAGATATCTCATCACAAAATAATTGATGAGCCTGAATGCCTTTCAGATTCAGTACGAAGTACGTCATCTGAAGAAAATTTTCATAAAATTGACGCAGCAAATTCGCATTCAACTCTTCTGTTTGCACCAATTTCTCTAGAAATTCCGTTGCTTCCGCGATCACCTTCTCCTTCGTTCCCTTCTTTAGCATCGCTGACCAGACGGTCATATCTGGTAATTGGATCTGCACAGAGGAGACAGCTTTCCCGATTAACGGGAATACTTTGTTATTAAATGCCACATTATTTGTATCCAACGCTCTCAATTCCTGTACAATAGGCAAAACCTCGTGCAGATAACCATCAGTACCCAGATAGCAGCATAAGTCGCAGTGAAAATAACGATTACAAGACTCGATATAAGCTTCACAACTGCTTATTAACTTTTCCAAGAGCTCATCAGTGTACATGTCGAAATATAGAATGACGAGTATCTGCCCTCTATCAATGGGGAGTATTTGCCCGCACATGACTTGCTGAACAATCATTTCTTTCGCCGAATTTTTGAGCGCATATTCCAAGTTTTTCTCATCGCGCATGCTAAATTCTTGATGCCAGCGTTGAACGCTGATTAGAACAGGCAGAAAAGTCATCGTTTCGGAGTAAAGAAAATTCCGATGCAAGGCAATTTCCTTTAATTCCTTTTCGTTGGAGGGTATGGTTTGATCAAGTAAATCCTTCCAAAACCTTTCCTCTATTAAGTGTTGATTTTGCGTCCATAACAGATTCACACGATGAAGCTCGCTATGTCTGGAAATTTTTTGCTTAGCATTCATTAGAACCTCTTCCAGTTCATCGACAAGTGCGGGCTTAATCAAATACGCTAGGCTCCCAAGTTGAATCGCTTGCTTGGCGTACTTGAAGTCCGCATGCGCAGTCAAGAAGATCACCTCTGTTTCCAGGTGATTTTCTCTTACCCAAGCAAGCAACTCCAAGCCGCTCCCTTGCGGCATTTCGATGTCACAAAACATAATATCAATACGGTGCTCAGCAAAAATAGCTTTAGCTTGCCTTATGTTGTATGCCGTGTAGAGTTCAGAGATTTCATTTTTTGCTAAGTCCAAGTCGGATTTTACGCCCTCAATCACATGCATTTCATCATCTACTATCAGTAAATGGTACATCGTTCGCAACTCCTGCTTTCATTTTCAAATGGATAGGCAGTGTAATCGAAATGGCTGCTCCATGAGGCAAACTGTTCGAAAAAGAGATTTGGGCAGATTGGGCATACAACAGGCGGAGTCGCCGTTGAATGTTCCATATTCCGACATGTTCCCCTTGTTCGGTGACCAGACTTTCCTCTTTTTGCAGAACAAGCAGCACTTCTTCGGAAAAGCCCCTGCCCGTATCTTGAATTGCAATGGTAATATAAGGAACACTATCTAGCTCAATTACATCAATATCGATTGAAATATGAATGAGTTCATCCAGCGTAACCGCGTGCTTCACCGTGTTTTCAACAAAAGTTTGAATAACAAGAGGCGGCACATAGGTATCGATTAAAAATTCCGGTGCGTTAATTTCACAGGTCAGGCTTCCTGGAAAACGAAGTTCCTGGATACGAAAATAATTCTGTGTATGTTCAAGCTCATCTTTTAACTTCACTAAACTGAGATTACTTCTAAGCATATATCTGAAATATTTCATTAAAGATAAGGACATTTCCTTAATCAATTCAAAGTTTTTCACTTTTGCTAAGTTGTATAATACATTTAACGAATTCATGAAGAAATGAGGATTGATCTGCAGTTGTAATCGCTGCAGCTCTTCATTTTGCTTACTTAGCTGCTCCTCATAAACATTAATCCGTAGTCCCTCGATTTGTGCCATCATATTGTTAAACGTCTCATTTACTAGGATAAATTCATCGGATGTTGGAAATGTTTCAATTCGAGCCTCCAGATGACCACTTCGAATTCTTTTCATAGCAGCCATCAAACGGTAAAGCGGAAGCATGATCGTTCTTCGTAACAAACTCAGCCCTAATGGCAGTGAAAAAAGGCTTGCAAAGGTGATAAGACCAACCATTTTTTGTAAATAGGGCAGCTTTTCAAGGATCTTCTCGTCAGGCACGAGTGCGATCAGATTAAAGTCCCCTTTGGATGATGGTTCTCCGACCACCAAGAAATTATGAGAATTACCCGATAAATAATAATTCTCCATGACCGCTTTCAGCTGAACTTGATTTCGATTGACAAGGTCAACGTTCGTCAAAGGCACTCCGTCTTGAGTTGCGAATAAAGCACCGCCGTTCGTACCAAAATCAATTGTTTTGAAGGGAACCATCAGATTGTCCGCTTTGATCCAGGCTCCAAAATAAACATCCCCGGATTGGAAGATATACATTAAATAATAGGTTTGATTGATCTGCTCAACATTCCAATCTTTTGAATTGATTCGCTTGGAATCCACGGTCATCTTAATGACGTTATTCATGGCCTCATCTTCTTCGATGGTGCCCCTATCTCTGGTGACTCGTAACATATCATTTCTTTTGGGAGCGTATAGAAAAAAAGAGTTTACAGATTTATACATGCCAATATCATTCGATAATTTATTGAACATCATGATCTTATTGAAATTATAATCATAATCCGATTTCGACAATTGATAGGAGATAAAATCGGAATCAGCCGCCACCGTGTTATTAATATACTTTTCGCTGTCCTCCAAAGTTTTATCAACCTGATCCATGTATAGTATCATCATGTTCTTATAAGAATCCGCTACCTGATTTCGAACGACTTTGGTTGAATAAACACTGTAATAGATTAGTATAGTGATCAATGGTAATGTTAAAATCAATACCCCCAGCATCAATTTCATCTTTATTGAATTGAAGGAATGCTTCCATTTTAGCTTTGATGCCTTCATATAACACCTACCTCACAACACCTTTTGGCTTTCTACATTTTAATATCTCAAATATATCATTATTATTAAATATTAATAAGAAAAGGAAGCCCATTGAATAAGCCCGTACGAGCTTATTCAATGGACCTGATATGTTTTTTTGAAAATTAGTTACCCTTTCACGGCCCCGATCGTAATCCCTTTGACAAAATATTTCTGGAAGAACGGGTAGGTGATTAGAATCGGGATAATGCCGATTACCGCAATAGCCATTTTCACGGTAGAGCTGGGAAGTGATTGGGCTGCTGTATTGGAACCAGAATTGAATTCGCTGCTTGCCAAATACTGCGCATCCTGCAAAATGCGATTTAGCAGGTTTTGGATACTGTAATAACGTGGATCTGTTATATAGATCATTCCATTCATCCAATCATTCCAGTAGGTAATGGTTTGGAAAAGCCCCACCGTCGCAAGAATGGGCATTGATAGTGGAAGAATAATCGATCCAAACGTCCTGACCTCTCCCGCCCCATCTATATTTGCTGACTCGATCACGGCCATTGGAATTGAGGTTTGGAAATAAGTCCGCATCAGCATGACGTTAAATCCGTTCATTAAAAGTCCTGGTATAATCAGTGCCCAAATAGTGTTTTTGATATCCAGCATCTGCGAGTATATCAGATAAGACGGTACCAGTCCCCCATTAAATAATAGAGTGAAGAATACGACGAATGCTAATACATTGCGAAGAGGGTAATCTCTTCGCGAAATAGGATATGCCAATAATGAAGTGAACACAAGGCTCGCTGTCGTCCCTATCACTGTAATTAGCACTGTGATGCCGTATGCGCGAAAAATATCTGCGCCTTCTTCTAAAATATATCGGTATGCCAGCATGCTGAATTGGGTCGGCAGGAATGAGTACCCGTTTCGAATAATCTCATTTTCATCCGTAATGGATGAAAGAAACAAGAGAATAAAAGGAACCACGCAAGCCAGGGAGAGCAAAATCATAAGTATGTGTCCAAACCACTGAAGCGATTTACCTTCATTTTTCATAGATGTCACCTCGCTAGAACAATGCGTTATCTTTGTTGAATTTACCAACCAAATAGTTGGTTAAAAGGACGAGAATAAATCCGACTACCGATTGATACAGACCAGCTGCCGCCGACATGCCAATGTCTCCCAGTTCCTTCAATCCTCGGTATACGTATGTATCGATCACATTGGTTGTCGAGTAAATTGCGCCAGAGTTCATCGTGACCTGATAGAACAGGCCAAAGTCGGAATGAAATATTCTTCCAATGCTTAGCAAAACCAACATCGTTATCGTAGGAGCCAACAGCGGGAACGTAATATGACGGATCTGCTGCCATTTGCTAGCTCCATCCAATTTCGCTGCTTCATAATATTCTTCATCAATTCCGATGATGGCAGCAAAATAAACGATACTACTGTAACCCAGACCTTTCCATACATGGATCAACGTTAAAATGACTGGCCAATATTTCGACTCCTGATACCAGTCAATCTCCTGCAAACCAAATAAAGGAAGTACCGTCTTGTTGAGGAAACCAGCTTCCAAGCTTAGACCTGCATAAGCTAAGTAACTGACGATGACCATAGAAATGAGAAACGGCAACAAAATAATACTCTGGTATAACCTTGACATGAACCGATTTTTAATTTCATTTAGGAGGATCGCAACTCCGATAGAGAGTAAGGTTCCTAATATAATAAATACTACATTGTAGGCAATCGTATTTCTCGTAATTTCATATGCATCTGATGTCCTAAATAAATACTCGAAATTTTTGAGACCAATCCAATCACTACCCCATATCCCTTTGGAATAGTTAATATTTTTAAAAGCAATAATGATTCCGAACATCGGTAGGTAGTTATTGAGTGCTAGGTAAAGCAACCCAGGAACCGTCATTAATGTTAGCGGGATATACTTTTTAAAAACTCTCTTTTGAATCCTTGCTGCCTCTGCCAAGTAACTCCCCTCTTTCTGCGTTTCTATGCTCATATCATACAATAGGGTTGAAATCGCCACTAACAGTATGCTGACTTTTTTGTTATCGTTCTTCTGACTTTTTTAAAGGAGCAAATAAATGAAGAACCTTAACAAAACAAAAAAGCCGCGATTTACGCGGCCCTTAATGAGATAATGTTCTTGTCCAACAAATATTCGAAAGTTTTTACGGTTGTGTTATCGTGAGATCCGTACCGCCAAATTCAACATTTACATTGCCTGATTTGATTGTTGATCCGGTCCAGTTAAGCAATGCATAATTATTTGCTTTCAGAGCTTCAATGATCCTATTATCCGTTCCGCCGCCTTTTCCACTTAAAAAATACATTTTCTGCAGAACTGTACTATTCAAAGTTTCCTTCAGCGTGCTGGTAGCGTCTGTCAGATCGGCAGAAGTCGGATTCGTTATATCATGGTTCTCATAATAAGTATTCACGATGTCATTATAGCTGTTCGTAACAATCGCATACTTAGGATTGATCGTGCTAGCGATGGAGTCCGGCATGAGACTAAAATAGAATCCATGATGAGCAACCTGATAAACGCTTATATTCCCTACGATTTCTTCTATTTTTTTGCCAACTTCATAAGAATAGTTTTGATTGCTATTCTCACCTACGTCAGCGCCCAAGTATGTTCTGAAATTCGTTCCCGTACTTGTTGTGCACTTTAACAACAAAGTAGCTGCATTCAAATTTTCATCCCATTTATTGGATGACAGTTGTTCTATGATAGACTCGTGATTCCAGTCGTTCCCATTAAACCATGTCATAGTAAATTTACCAAATGTAATAGCATCATATAGCCCTACGGATACATAGCTGCCTTGTGCATTTTTAGTAAACTTCTCAATTTTGGCCTTGAATTTGTTAGCAGGTAAGCCTCTAAGCTCCGATAAGGATCCAATATCACTGTCGAAGGTTTCATAAGGCTTTATTTTACCGATAGGCATGTTTTTAGCTTTCGCAGCCGCAATGATAGCATCAGCTCTAGTGCCAATACTAGATTCACCGGAATAACTTGAAGCAGGATCTGCTACGTCCTTGATATAAAGTGTAGTGTTTGCATCCGCAAAATTAGCAATTGCTGCTTCGGCACCCCCTGCATGATCCCCATGCATATGTGAGAAAGCGATGAAAGACAATTTTGTCGATCCAAGTACTGAGGTTAAGTATGGCTGTACATACGTTGTGAAATCTGCACTCAATCCTGTGTCAACCAACCCATAGCTTGCCGTAGTACCACTGATTGTTTTTATCAGAGTAGCATTTCCTTTTTGACCAAGGTTGATAAAATAAACGCCAGCTTCCGCAGGAGCAGCTGCAAATGATGTTACGTTTGACATCAGCAAACCCATACAAAATAGTACAACCACTGCAATTTTCATTGTCAATTTTGTTTTCATCAAAATACTCTCCTCTATACTAGATTAACTAGAAATTAGAAATTATCAGATAAGTGTTTGACACAATCGTACAGCAAATACTCCGACTTCTCGCCGTTATGAATAATCGTAGTTACGGACGTATTGCGCAATTCGTCACCCGTTGACTCGTCCTTCATTAATTCCTTAAAGGTTTGTCCAAGGAAATAACCGTGAGTGACAACAAGCACCTTGCGGTCCGCATACCGTGAAGCGATATCCCGAACAAAGTCGACTCCGCGCGCACGCATGGATTCGTGAGTTTCCTGGCCCATATCGAGCTCGGCCCAGTTCTCTCCCCATCGTGCAACCCGTTCCTCCTGCGTAGTGTCGGCGATTTTGCCTCGATCCATCTCGCGCAGCCGCTCATCGAATACGTCAACTGGCTTGCCGATTGCAGCAGAAATAATTTCCGCTGTTTCTCGGGCTCTTCTTAAATCACTTGAGATGAAGACGTCCCATTGCTCTTCGGAGAGCCGTTTGGCAACTAATGCAGCTTGTGCTCTTCCCGTTTCATTCAGCGGATTTTGCGTATGGCCCTGTGCTCTCTTCTCCACATTGTGATCGGTAATGCCGTGTCTGACGAAGGTAATCGTGGTCATCGTGTTTCCTCTCCTTCTGATATCTGTATTTCCTTACATGTCCTTCGGTAAAGCGGAAGCAAGGATCGAAGTCACCTCCACTGTCTCTCCCTTTTGCGGAAAATACGCGTGAATCCCTTTTGTATTTTGCGACCTTGGATGGCGGCTGTGCAGTGTAATAACCGCTTGAGGAGCTATACGCTCGATCATATCGGCGATAGCATCGGGATGCGCATGCCCACCGTTGCATAACGAATGACCGGTAATTCCGAAGGTTTTCAAATATTTCGCCACATCAGCATGATCGAGTTTAACGCTATAATCGGATTGAATGAAATGCGAGCTTCCCTGCAAATCGCCGAGCGTTTCCAGTTCAATCATATGGGCGAGATCGGGGAATTTATAAAAGTAGACATATTTATTTTTCCGCTCGGCTATTTCCTCCAAGGAAATCGTCTTGTAAGGCACCTGCATCCTGTCCGTTACTGTCGCATCGACGATTTGAATATCTGCGCCAAGCGCGGGGTGCGCTTCCAGAATACGCAGGCACTCTCGATTTGCCCGATGCCAGATGACGGCATGGGAAGCCTCCATGACCACTTTCCGCCCTTTCTCCACGGCAATAGCAATCATATCGGCCATTCGCTCCAGATCCCGTGGCGACATTTGCAGGTAAATGAGCCCTCCCGCTTCATCCACAATATCCGCATACTGGGACAACAACTCGACTTCCGTCATTTGGCTGGGCAAATCAGCAGCCGGGTCCGCTGCAAGACGCGTTCCTTCCGTAATTAACAGGTCGATCTGCTTATCACGGCAAAGCTCGATGAACCGGTCGATCCGCTCCGGATGCTTGCCTTGTCTCCGCCAATCTCCCGTATACGCGATTTTGTGGTCGCCGCTGTCAATAATAATACCCGCTGACCCCGTAGCATTATGGTCCATCTCGACGATCTGCATCGTAAATTCGCCAAAATTGACAACGCTTAAATCGTCGCACACCGTAATACGTGCCGCAGTATCCGGCGTATGGCCTCCCTCAACCATTCCCCGGTAAAGGGAATGAGTATCATGATTCATATATACGGCAACATCCGGGTTGGCATAAGGAAGAACGGCCATATGATCCGTGTGCATATGGCCGATAAACAAGCGGATTTCCTCATAATGAGGAAAATCTCTGTCTCCCCAAGAATGGCGTACCTTCGCCATATCCAATGTTTGGATAAGCTGCGGGTCGTAAAGTTCAGGAAGCGGGGCGGTCATTCCGCCAAGCAAGAACTGCCGCAGTTCACGGCCAGGTGTTGCTCCTACAGGCTCGTACAGTGTCAGCTGTTTGGGGAACAGCAAGCTGCTGTGCTCGACACCGAAATCGAACAAAACAGCCTGTTCACCTTTTCCATAAAGAACCTGTACGCCTCCCGATTCACCAACCCCGCCAAAAAACGTTAATTGACCATTGTGCATTACGCTCGACTCCCATTCTCATACATCTACTGCGGATTCGCTTGCCACCAGTCCTTAAGCATCTGTTTGGATTTGGAATCAATATTTCCAATCGTCTTGTCTAAATCTTGACTGCCTGAACTGAACCGGATAATTTCATCCTGCACGATGCGATCTACGTCCGTGAAAGAAGGAATCCATGGCTCCAAATATTTCTTGTAATTCTTAGAATTTTCGCTAATCTTCTTGATGATATTGAACTGCGGGCTTTTCACCAAAAATTCCTTCGTTTCAGGCAACTCCATAGCCTTGGTATTCATCGGATAATAGCCAGTGTTCATGAACCATTTCGCCGACACCTCCGGCGTTGCCAGGTATTTCAAGTAATCCCATGCTCCCAGCAAGCTGTTTTTATTCGCTCGGTCAAAAAGATAGACAGCAGAGCCGCCGATTCCCGTACCACTCGTGCTCGCTTCGTTAACACGCGGCAATTCTGCAACCCCTACATCAAACAAACCTGCGTCGATAATATCCTTCTTAAATCCACCCATTGATGCCGTAGACGCTGGAATCATGGAATACAACCCGGATTGAAATCCTTTCGTAGGCGCCGGATCTGTAAATTCTGCCCCTCCGGTTGCGAGCACCTTCTGCCATTCGGTCAACAATGTTTTCAATGTGCCGTCACTCGTCATCGTCATTGTTGTAGGCGTACCAGTCCGCCCTTCTTCCTTATCAAATATGTATTTATTCTCGCCTTGCATCGGAATCCACGTCCCAAGCAAGAAGAAGCGCAGTTGTGCACTAATACCGTAACGCGTAATCTTGTCACCGTTTTTCACGGTAAGCGCCTGCACCGTTTTGGCCAGCTCTGCCAGTGTTTTCGGCGGATTCTCTGGATCCAGTCCTGCGCTGCGGAAATGATCCTTGTTATAGTACAACATGATGGATGAATTCGAGAACGGCAATCCGAGCATTTTGTCATTGTACATGGCGTATTGCAACGCATTCGGGTTCAAATCGCTTGCGTTCAATCCAGACTTATCTCGATCGATAAACTGCTGAACAGGAACGATAAATTTGGAATCCTTCACATCAAATATCCCTTTGGAGCTGAGCTGCATAATATCCGGTAATTCTTCCTGCGAACCCGAACGAAGAACCGCCGCCAGCTTGGTTGATGCTTCATCATAGGTACCCTGAAAAACCGGAGTAATCGTGATGCCCTTCTCCTTGCCGACCGTTTCATTATAGGCTTTGGCCGTACTTTCAATATTCGTCGCGGCTGCACCTGTCATAGAGTGCCAAAAAACAACGTTAACAGGAGCGCTTGGCAACAAGCTTTCTTGGGCCAGAGAACTAGGTGCCGACGTAGATGTTTGTTCTTGTTTGGTAGAGCATGCTGTAATAACGGAGAAACATAGGGTTAGCATGAATAAAACTTTCAACTTGTTATACATGATTCGTTATCCACTCCTATTTATTTTCTGTTTAGCTCACAACTCTGCGCAGACTGAAAAATTTCTTCACTTGTTCATTCCTTATTAAGCTTCGGAACTGCCATTCGCCATCGACAGCAAATATTGTCCAACCTCGTAAGAGTAACCGGCTGTCAAATCCTTCAATTTCTCCGGCATACCGTTATTCATCTTAATCTCATAGACGAAATCGCCCTTGTACCCAATTTCATTCCATAGCGGCATAATGGACTTCCAGTCGATATTCCCGAGAAAAGGAAGTAAATGATCATCTGCCAGCCCCTGATTGTCATCAACATGCAAGGCGATAATCCGCTTGCCTAACAATCGAATTGGGCGAAGCTGACTTCCATATACTCTATTAGCGTGTCCGATATCCCAGCATACGCCGACTCGAGGATCCTTATAGGAATCCGCCAATTCGATCAGCTCTTCAGCTGTCACGCCAAAACGCCGCCTACTATTGGCGTCAAACATGTTTTCAAATGCCAAATTAACATTTAACTTCGCAGCTTGCTCCATAATGGGATCATAAACTTGATGGTTCAGCCGGAGATTGGCTTCCATGCTATGTTCGTCCAAGCTCATTTCCGTCAAGGGATGAAAGACTGCGGTCTTCACACCCAGAACACTGCTTGCGATCAAAGAACGGCGGGTGATCTCGTTAAAGAATGTTTCCTCTTCCGAACCTGCAGGGTAAAGTTTGGTCCCAGGCAAGTAGGGCGGGTGCGACTGGCAGAATTCCACGTCGGCCTTCTCTGCTGCTTCTTTAATTCGGTAAAGTGCGACTTCCCAATCCGGACCGTTCAGTTCGGTTTTATTGTGAATCATCGCACACATGTTGAGGTCCAGTACGGAGAAACCAGCATTTTTGCATCTTTGGATGGACTCCTCATATCCAATGTGTCCGTCTCCTTCGCTTCGTTCTCTGAACAAGCTTGTCATTGTTGCCAAGCGCATTATTTAGACCTCCTAAGTCTTTTTTCATTTTTGGAACGGTTGAAATTTTTCCGATAGAATGATTATTTCCGTTCGCTCTATTCCAACTTATCATTATTACAGGCATGGAATAAACCGATTTTGGTTAACTGGAAGTAAATAAATTGTGAATGCCACCGCCAAAAATTTACATCTGGCGGTGAATCGTTAATTCCTTTACCGAATTTCGCTCGATCAATGTGGGATCCAGCTTTAGCGATACTTCTTGCGCATTCTTGTTATGCATACGATTCAGCATCGCAAGACATGCCGCTTCACCCAGCTGCCTTTTATGTCCATCGATGATGGTTAACGCTAATGGTGAATGAGCAGTAATGATCGATTCTTCGTAACCCATAACGGAAATATCATCCGGAATTCGTACGCCTTGCTTATACAAATATCGAATAATCCCCATGGTGATCCCATCGCTCCCGCCAAAAACTGCATCAGGCCGGATTCCCTGTTCCCACAACTCACTCATCGCTTCGTAACCGCCCCTGCCGGTATAAGCGCCATGGATAACATGCATTTTTTTCTCTTCCGGATGGCCATCCTCGTTAAAGGCTGCCGTAAAGCCCGCCAGTTTTTCTATGGAATTCACATTATCTTGAGGTCCATTCACAAAAACGATTGTGTTGTGTCCCTTCTCCAGCAAATGCTTCGCGGCGAGATAACCAACCTGGTACGCGTTGACGGATACGGAATCGACTCCCTCATAGGTACGGCCGATAATGACGACGTATATATTTTCCTTTCGGAGACTCTCAATAAATTGACTGTCGAACAAGCCCCCAATGATGAATACCCCATCTACACGCTTATTCTTAACAATGTTCGGCAGCTTGTCACGCATGGAGAAACGTTCTGTAAGTAATGTGTAATCCGTATTTTTCAAACCCTCATTGATGCCATAGCTGACATCAAAAAGCAGTGTTTCGGGAATTGACTCGAATCCATAAGACAAATTCTCCTCTCCCGAGGTTACAAAGATCAACCCGAATGTCCCTTTTTTGCTTGTAGTCAGTGCGCGCGCAACCATATTAGGTACATAGCCCAGTTTGTGGATGGCTTGCAGTACCTTGTATCTAGTTTCCAGCTTGACTAGATTGCTTCCGTTAATGACCAATGAAACTGTGCTTTTGGATACGCCAGCCTCCTCGGCTATATCCATAATCGTGACACCCATATAAGCCTCCCAAGCAATATTTAGCTATTATTAACTATTTTCAATGCGAATTGTTAGCTGAAGATCAACTCTATGTTAAATCTCTCCCGTCCAATTGACAACTTTTTTTAGTGTCATGTAATATGATCTTGTGTTGCAAGGTTGGAAAGTTATTTTGGAACGCTCCAAATTCAGTCGATCTTCGACCGCCTATTAAAAATGTTCGGAGGGTTCTCATCTCATGGCCAAACTTATGTCTTCACCAATTAGCAGTATACCATCGTTGCCACGCACGGCAACTAGCAAGCGCAAGCGCAGAAAAGATATATGGAAGGCCTATCTGTTCGTCCTGCCTATCATCCCGTTTATTCTCGTATTCGACTACTTTCCATTCTTACGCACCTTCATCTACAGCTTATCCAGTGTCAATGCACAAGGCAAAATAATCAGGTTCGTCGGGTTGGATAATTATATGAACCTGTTCGGCAGGCAGGAATTCGTGAACGCGCTGCTCGTTACCTTGAAGTTTACAGCGATGTACGTTCCGCTTGCCATTATCTGTCCATTGCTGCTTGCATTAATTGCTGCTCCTAAGAACCCCTTTGCCAGAACCAGTCAGCTGCTGTATTGCATTCCAATGGGTGTTTCCATGGCGGTGACTTGTTTAATATTCGAACAATTTTTTGGCCGCACTGGGCTCCTGAATTATTTGCTTAACCTGCTTGGCTTGTTGCAGAATACAACAAATATCAGTTGGCTGCAGAACCAGACGTGGGCGCTGCCTTCCCTTGTGATTCCGATGGTCTGGACCCATATAGGCTTCGACTTCCTGCTCATGTTGGCAGCGGTTCGCAATGTTCCGCAGGATTTGTTGGAATCAGCCGAAATGGATGGCGCCAGCTATTGGAAGAAAACGTTCCGCATTACGTTACCTCTGATATCACCTACTTTATTCTTTGTTATATGCACGCAAATTATTGTCGGGTTAACCATGGTCGCCCCTGTTATGATCTTAACGAAAGGCGGTCCGCTTGGCGCTACGTCGACTCTGATTTATTACATTTACACATCAGGATTCCGAAGCATTAATTACTCACTTGCAAGCACAGCAAGCATTTGCGCCTTTATCCTCACATTTATCTTCCTGTTATTCAACTTTCTTTATGAGAAAAAAGGGGTGGTGTACGAATGACATACAGTCGAAATTTGAAACCGTACTTGGCAGCTGTCCTCAAACTGCTGCTCGGTTTAGTCGTAGCATTTCCAATCTTTTATGCCCTCATGGCTGGATTCAAAACCCAAAGCGAGTTCGGCACGTTTCCGCCAACGATCCTGCCGCATAGCTTTGCCTATTTGGACAACTTCCGAACCGTTTTATTCGAAACTCCAATTTTGCGCTTCATGTGGAATTCATTCTTCGTAGCCATTGTGGTTACTGTCGTACGACTTATCCTTTCCAGCTTGGCTGCCTACGCTTTTGCCTTTTTCAAATTTCCGGGAAGCAATTTCTTATTTTTCTTTATTCTTGGCACCATGATGACCCCGTCGGAAGCCTTGCTGATCTCTAACTTCATTACTGTCAGCAAGCTGCACCTGTTAAACAGCTACCTTGGGATTATGATTGTGTTCTTCGTATCTGCCACTCAGGTATTCATGTTTCGCCAATACTTCAAAACGGTGTCAGGCACTTTACGGGAAGCCGCGTTTTTGGATGGCTGCGGCGACTTCCGGTTCTATTCCAGAATCTGTATCCCCGTTTCCATACCGATTATAACTTCGCTTGGCTTGTCATCGTTCGTCGGCGTATGGAACACTTACTTATGGCCCTTGTTGGTCACTACCAAAGCGGAAATGCGTACCGTACAAGTAGGCATCACACTGCTGACCGCCCATGAGGGATCGAACGATACGCTTGTTTTTGCCGGGATTGCTGTTATCTTGATTCCATCCATTTTGTTTTTCATCTTGTTTCAGCGAAATATGGTGGGCGGCATTTTCAACGGGGCTGTGAAGGGGTAAAAACCCAGCTGCTAAGGTTTGGGTACATTAACTTCTAGAAGGCGGCTGAAAGAAATGCTTATAAGCGGTCAAATGAAACGATTACTGCTCATGAATGCAGTATCGATCGTTATTTTTAACTACATTGGTATTTTCGTCAATTTATTTATATGGGAAAAGAATAACAGCATCTCCGAGGTGGTCTGGTTCAATCTAATCATGTTCATCACTTGGACATTTGGGTTTGCAGGTGGTTACAGATTGCTCACCAGTTATACGACCCGTGTATTGATTCGAATCAATGCGTTCTGCGGTGCAATCGTCTTCCTGCTATTATCCGTATTGGAGCTGGATAACCGGCTTCTATGGATTACTATTATTGCCATTCCAATCGGTATCATGTGGGGATTATATGCCGTAACGCAGAACATTACACTCAGCGTATATGGGAAAGGGAAGGATTTCGAGCAATATTTCTCCATAGCTAATATTATCAACCAGATCGTCTCCATCATTAATCCGATAGCCTTTGCTCTTATTATCAAATGGATTGGTTACTCTGGCTCCTTTCTATTATTGATGTTATTTGTTGCTTTATTGCTGATCGTTTCCTTCCATATTCCTTCCATTACCCTCGCCGGCGAATCGGAACGACTATTCCGCAGGTTTCGATTTCGGCTAGTATTCTCCAGCAGTGCGCTGCGTTGGATGGTTCCGTCCTTTATGGCAACAGGCATCTTTTTGCAGTTTCAAGTATTGTTTGCGCTAGTGTTTACGTTTACCGTATCGGAAGACAAATTGGTCATCGCGATACTCAATGTACTGAATGCCTGCTTCGCCATGGGGGCTATGTTCATGTATAAGCGTTTGAAAGTCCGTGAAGGGACTTGGCTCTTCATCGGTACGATCTTTGTTTCGATTGGTATTCTTCTGCCCTTGTTACCCAAGGCACCCCTGCTTATTATTTCAAATATTTTAACAACCATCGGCATGTTCTATTTTGGGACGATCTGGAACACTAGACAATTCCGAATTATTACAAAGCAAACAGCCATTCAACAAGCTCATATTTTTCTATGGCGAGAATGCTTTTTGAATGCTTCAAAAATACTATTGCTTATACTCGCCTTATCAGTAAAGGAAATTAACGGGGGAACCTTTATTCAATTAATTTTGCTAGCGCTCGTCTGCGCTTTAATGGTCCCGTATTTCTCCGGTAAGAGTATGGAGATGTTCGAGAGACAGCCTTAGTAAATTCTTAACAGTATTTCCGTGAACTCGTAACGAGCTGAAGACCCCTCACCATTGGCGAAGGGGTTTATTTTTGTAAGTCCATTCCTATATTCATCGACACGCTGAACTGACGTAATATTTTATTCACATAGGAATGATTTATCGAATAGTATGTGTTAGCCTATTTTTCTCGGGAGGTTTTTTTGTTGATTCCAATTTACCCTTATTATGGCCACGAAATGAAATGTGACACTGTTCCTGTGGTATTTCCGCCTCAACATCAAGATATTCAGCCAGGCATTGAGGCAATCATGTATCCGATTCCTATTTCTGATAATCCGGGATATAAAGCTAGTGGTAAATTAGCAGGTAAGATCGCTTTAATTACAGGTGGCGATAGTGGAATAGGACGTGCTGTTGCTATTGCTTTTGCAAAAGAAGGGGCAGATGTCGCAATCGTCTATCTAAATGAAGAACAGGATGCCCATACAACATCAATGATGGTTGAGCGGTATGGACGACAATGTTTGTGTATACAAGGGGACCTTCGGGATCCGGCTTTTTCTAGTCATGTAGTGCATCAAACGATCGAACACTTTGGAAAGCTTGATATTCTGATTCTTAATCAGGGAGCGATGTTTGAATCCAACACAATTACAGATATTTCAGATGAAAAATTGGATGATATTTTCCGTACCAATATATTTCCTCATTTTTATATGTCAAAAGCTGCACTTCCTTATTTGAGACCTGGAAGTGCGATCGTAAGCACTGCGTCTGTTACAGCCTATCAAGGTGAACCAACTATGGTTGAGTATTCCTCCACTAAGGGTGCCATTGTTTCTTTTACACGTTCGCTAGCTTTACAGTTAGTCAGTAAAGGAATACGAGTAAATGCAGTAGCACCAGGGCCTATATGGACACCGCTTATCGTGTCTGGCTTTTCAAGCGAAAGAGTCAAGTCTTTCGGTCTAGAAACTCCTATGAAACGAGCGGGTCAACCTTTTGAATTAGCCCCAGCTTACGTATTTTTAGCTTCGGATGATGCCTCCTATGTCACCGGGCAAGTGATACATGTAAACGGTGGTGAAAATACAGAATCGTAACGCGCCATAGTATATATCAAAAAGACGATTTCCTCGGCTTGACTATTCGAGTTACAAATGATTAAATCATTTATGAATAATCGATAATGAGAACCGGAGAGATGTATATGGAGATCACATCAATGCATTACGGGAAGCACTGCGTTCCGGAATGGAAATGGCAGGTTCCCGCCGGTTGTCATCCAGGGTTTACCTTGTGGAGCATTTGGGGTGGAGAAGGTCAAATCACGTTGGGCAAGAACTGCTACAAATTAAGCATTGGTGATGTATTTCTTATAAATTACAAAAAAGATGTCGACGCCTATCAAACTGAACATACCAGTCTTGATGTACGTTATATAGATTTTACTTTACGGAATCCAGACATCCTGTTTGACTTGCCTGAGCATCGTCGTTTTGATCAATATCACTTTGTACTAGAGCTTTTCAATCGCTTTCGTTCAGCCGAAGAGAGAACTAGCTTGCAGCAAATGAGAATATGGCTGGAAGCACTTCTTACGGAATATCAACATATAACGGCAACAACTGCTGGAGCTTATACAATAAAAATTGATGAGTTATGCCGTGTGTTTCAACAACATCCACAGCTGCAATATGATATGAGCGAACTTGCCCAGAACTTTTCTCTTACGACAGATCATTTTATTCGTATTTTCAAACAGGAACGCGGCGTTACGCCCTATGCCTATCTACAGCGCTGCAGACTGGAAACTGCCAAAACTCTGTTGCGCATGTCAACTCTCAGTATCACGGACATAGCGAGCAGTTGCGGCTTTTCTGATATCTATAATTTTTCTCGGTTTTTTCAATCTAAAACAGGGATGTCTCCAAGCCGATTTCGGATTTAGAATGCTTTATCAGTCCATCATTCAAATTTGACTGGTGTGCCATTTTCAGCACTCAAGTAAACCATATCTAACATTTGTGTGATTTTAAGTCCTTGTTGGGGCGTGCAAGGCACCTCTTCATCATTGATAATGGCATCCAGAAACGCTTGTCGAACATTCGGCATTTTTGAAATAACCTTATCATCTAAAGGAATGTCTTGGACTACTCCGCTGATTTCCAAAAATACTTGGTTGCTTGAAGCATTCCTGTCTCCAACTACTGAATGCAGGACCGCACCTCCTTTTGAGCCATAAATCCGTGTTGTAATCGCCTCATTCTCTCGGTTGCTGGCCCAGGATGCTTCCAACTCAAGCATAGCCCCGTTCGTCATACGGAACATAGCTACCCCCATGTCTTCGAGTTCGAAGTTATGAATGCCTTTTCGCGCAGCCTCGTCCTTGGAGACCTTGCAAAACGTGTTTCCTAGTACCCATTCCGGTTCTGGATATCCGCAAAACCACATAGCTCGGTCAAGCACATGGACACCAAGATCAATTAGAGCTCCACCGCCGCACACTTCTTTTCCAGATGAAAGCGGATACCACCATGGCACTCCTCTCCTTCGCTGCCACAACGTCCGTACATAATAGATATCGCCGAGTTTACCTTCATCGATCACGGATTTTAACATTTGGCATTCGTGTAGAAAACGCTGATTGAAGTTGATCATCAACTTCTTGTTGTGCTTTTGAGAAGCATCAAGCATTTTTCTTCCCTCTGCCGCATTTCTTGCCATAGGTTTTTCACACAGCACATGCACGCCCGCTTCCATTGCCTGAATGGAAAGTCTCATATGTAAAAAATTAGGAACTGCAAGGCTGATCGCATCTAAATTTTCCTCTTTCAACATCTTATCGAAATCCGTATATTTTTTTGAAATGTTATATTTATCTCCGATCTCCTTCAGTCTTAATTCATTAACGTCGCACAATACAATTTCTTTAACGGTGTCGCTGCTAGCGTAGTCTTTAACATGACTTGCTCCCACAGTTAATCCGACAACACCTACTCTAAGTTTTCTATTGCTCATGCTTATCACCCCTTTATTTTATTGAAGAAGCATATATCACAATAATTCTTAAATCCTCGGGACCGTTATTAATAAGACCGTGGCTGCCGGTTGCACGGCAGACGCTTATGTCGCCGGCCGACATCTCGTATTGGTTGCCATCAAGCTCCATGATTCCGTGACCAGAAATGCAGTAATACCACTCTTCCATGGGATCATCGCTGTTATGTTGGTGATAACCAAACGTAGAACCTGGCGGGATTATATCATCATGAATGAATTTGATATACTGCTTATCGCTTGATGACACCGTTTGAATAATATCCTTTAATTGAAAAGGACCTGTCCCACCATGGCAATTTTGTCGAGTCTCATACGCTTGTGACTTATTGTCGATAAAATCCGTTTTTTTCATAAAGTAACTCCTTTCAAATTTGAGTTATAATCAATATTTCAAACAAATTAATCATAGGTTCGATAAACTGGAATGTAAATGTAAAAAGGCGATATGCTTTATGAAAAATCGATATGAGTGTTACTGCCCCTATCTCGTGAAATCCTAAGATTCTGAATCAACCGCGGCATTCGGAATTGCGATGACTCCTTCTCGAGATGTAAAAAGGCAGACTACAGGGCCAGCACCTGATGCTCGACCAGAGCAATCAGAATCAACCACTAGAGCGCTAACTCCGGTGAAGTCGGCAGAGCGTTCCTCGGGGCAAAGGTAATAAGAAAGAGGCAGTCTGAAACCATAAGGTTTCTTACTGCCCCTCGTTATCAACTCGAATAACCTTACTATTTTATCAATAACACAAGTAAATACTATGTCAAGAACGGGTACATCTGAAATACATTCAAACTTGGATAGCCTCTTATTCTTCATGGACGCCATGAAGGAAAGGAATCGGGGCTAATATACAATAGTTCGTCGGTATCCTGATTCGGAAGTTTGTCCCAGACATCCTTCATGATCCTTCAAAATTGTAGAAGTAAAGCACTGGCAGATGCTAAATAATTAACCCTTTACCAATTTCACTGAAAACTGATGCAAAGCCCACGGCAGCCCTCTAAACGTCAGAATACCTCGGTTTACTAAAATCCAGATTCTATAGGTAATAAACCAATCTCCTACGAGTTGCTGGAAAATATCAAACACCCTAGCGACGATACTTCCGGCTCTTATAAACCCATTCTCATTCTGTTCCTGCTCCTGCTCTAGTTCAGTGACTGCCTTTACAATCACCTCATCCAACATACACATATCACTGCCTTTAACGACACCGTCTTTCCAAATGCGAAGCTCAGAATTTTGATTAGTAAGTTGAAGCCATTCTGATTCGTACAGTCTTCTCTGGCAAGGCTCAAGAGTGAAACCATCATAATATTTTCTTACGAGTTCCTCATAAATCTCTTGGTCGATTTGACCCATTGCATAGGGAATAGCCTTATCTTTGACTTGCAACCCTGAGGCCTCATAGACCTCCGACATGTTAACAACATTAATCTGCTGTTCTCTTTCTCTCAACAAATACAAGACAAAGCGTAAGCCTGTCTGATCATGAGCATTATCTGCGCACCAAATGACGATAGTCTTATTTTCAGGAATACTTTTTACTGCACTTATTATATTCACAAGCTGATGCTCTCTGTTGATATCCTGACCATATCTGTAATCTCTGTTGCGTTCCATCATCCAAAATAGTCTATTTTGCTGGCCAGTTATTGTATCCAAGTCAGAAATTGGCCCTACTGAAAACAACTCATTGAAAGCCATAACTTGCGATACCGTCCGTTTCCCTATTCTACTAAGAGCTACTTTTAACGAACCTGCATCAGAGAGACTAAAAACAAGATGGACGTAATTTTGGAGAGCACTAGACTGTAATTGATGACTTTGAACTACATCTATTTGCCTTTGAATGATTTTCATTAATTCTTCGGAAAGTCTCTTTTCTTCAAGGCTACCTTCTTTATCATAATGATCTACAGTGTTCAGTAAATGATACAAGAACATCCTCAGTTCTTTTTCACCGAATTGATGCAGACTTTCGTAGAGCTTATGCATGTGATACCTCCTCACGGGACCATCCCGTTTTATAATAGCACATATTGGAAATAAACTACTGCGCGGCAGCCAGTTTTGTCCCCCCAGTAAGAAAATAATTTGATAAAATAAAGCCGCAATCAAATGATCACGGCTTTAATTTTTATCTATTTAATTGCTAGGATTATTGCCGACTGAATATAAGTATCTACATTAGCCCCTGGCACCCAATCCTTAATAAATTCTCGAGAATCATCTTTAGGTTCTACGACAATATTCTGAAATCCACTGCTCTGCAGAAATATCGTTACTTCATCTATGGTAGATGCACCTGAAACACACCCTGCGTGTGAATGAAGATCACTTTTTAGTTCTTCTGGAAGTTCAGAGGTCATCACTACATCAGAGATCGCCAAACGTCCACCTGGTTTTAATACACGAAAAGCTTCATTGAATACTTGTTGTTTATCCGGAGACAAATTAATAACACAATTTGAAATAATAACATCAATGGAGTCATTTTGTATCGGCAAATGCTCAATTTCACCAAGACGAAACTCTACATTTTCATATCCATGTTGCAGAGCATTTTGCCGCGCACGACTAATCATCTCTGGCGTCATATCAACGCCATACACTTTACCTGTTTCTCCAACTTGTCTAGATGCCAAAAACACATCGAAACCGGCACCGCTACCTAAATCAAGTACAACTTCCCCAAATTGTAGTGAGGCGATCGCTTGAGGATTTCCGCACCCTAACCCGAGATTTGATCCACTTGGAACAGCATGAAGCTCTTCATTTGAGTATCCTAATTTTGAGGAGACCTCATCTGGCGTGCTGCAGCAGCTTGTTGCTGATTCATTGGAGGAGCAACAGCTTGCACTTGGAATGCTCTCGTTTGCAATCTGTTTGTAGCGATTCCGAACATGTTGACGCACCTCATCATTTTGCACCTGACTCATGGATCATCTCTCCTTTGTTATATCAAAAAATATTGATTAATACTTGGATTAAAAACCCACATAGGTGGGTTACGGGCAACATCCGCTTGATTGATTTTCGCTTTTTCGGAAGATACAGCATAATTCTGGCGAGAGTAACCGGTTAACCTCTTCGTGGTTTAATTCATAATAACTCCAAGTTCCTTTGGTCTCTTTCGTGATCAGATTAGCATCGAGTAATATCTTCAAATGGTACGATAATTTTGACTGCGGCATGTTTACAATGTCAACCAAATCACAAACGCAGACACTTCCTTTTTGAGTGAGCTCATACATGATTTGCAACCGTTTCTGATCTGCTAACGCTTTAAACTGGAGTTCGAATTTCGAAAAATCAACTTGACTCTCCACATTCAAAACAAAAGGAATCTCTTTAATCACAGTAGCTCCCCCCCCTGCCACATTAAATCAAATTTATTTGATGAATTGATCTTAACATATCGTATTTGGAAATTTCAAGGATTAAATCAATTTATTTTGATTTAAAGAACATTCAGAGTTTACAAAACCTTAACTTTATTATATAACTGAATAATTATATGATTATTTACGAATTAAATTAACTCAAATAGTCATGAGGGAAGTTGGGGTTGTGCCAATCTAAAGGAGCGTGTAATTTTGTCCGATATTGAACAATTATCTGAAGTGTGTAAGCTGCTTGGAGACAAAATGAGATTAACGATTCTCTCTCTGCTCAAAGAACGTGAGCTATGTGTATATGAGCTTGTTGAACTCTTACAAACCAGTCAGCCCAATGTGAGTCAGCATATGCGAAAGCTGAAGGCTGGTGGTTTAGTAAAAGAGACCAAAAAGAGCCAATGGGTTTTTTATTCTTTAAATATGGAGGATAAACCCTTTCTGAACGAGTTTTTTCAGTACCTGCCATCCCAAAAAGAAAAAGTGGATGCCATATCTTGCAAAGATCTCAATTGTTGTGATTAGGAGGAACCATGACTTACATTGCGGTACTTATTTTTCTTATTACGATAACTTTTGTTATTTGGCAGCCTAAGGGCCTTAATATTGGTTGGTCTGCGTCTGCCGGTGCTATCCTAGCACTTATCTTCCAAGTCGTGTCTCTTCACGATGTACTGACAGTTACATCCATCGTTTGGAATGCCACGCTCGCTTTTGTCGCAATTATTCTCATTTCCCTAATCTTAGACAATATAGGTTTTTTTGAATGGGCTGCCTTGCATATGGCGAGGATTGCAAAAGGGAACGGACGGCTCATGTTTGTGTACGTCATTTTATTAGGCGCCGCAGTTGCTGCCTTTTTCGCAAATGATGGTGCAGCATTAATTCTAACGCCAATTGTATTAGCGATGGTCCGAGCGTTAAAGCTGCCCGACAAAATGATTTTGCCTTTCATCATGGCAAGTGGTTTCATTGCAGATACAACGTCTTTGCCTTTGATTGTCAGCAACTTAGTGAACATCGTCTCTGCGGACTTCTTCGGTATTGACTTTGTCACTTATGCAAGCCGCATGATTGTCACGAGCCTGTTTTCACTAGCAGCAAGTTTGGTAGTCTTGTACGTTTTCTTCAAAAAGGACATCCCAACGAGTTACGATATGAAACAATTAAAGCAACCTTCGCATGCGATCAAAGATCTTAAGCTTTTCAAAATGTCATGGGTTATCCTTGGAATCCTTCTTGTCGCGTATGTAAGCAGCGGATTCATTAATATTCCTGTTTCCATCATCGCAGGCGTCGTAGCACTGATCTTCATTTTAATGGCTAGATCCAGTAAAGTAATCGAAACAAAACGGGTAATCAAAGATGCTCCGTGGGCTGTCGTCATATTCTCTATCGGCATGTATGTCGTCATTTATGGCCTTAAAAACGTCGGTCTCACCGATGCCCTAGGAACGGTGGTTGAGAACTTAGCAGGACAAGGATTGTTTGTTGCAACAGTAGGAATGGGCTTCTTGTCGGCTATTTTGTCCTCCATGATGAATAACATGCCGACGGTTATGATTGATGCTCTTGCCATTAAAGGTACGAATACAGACGGTATTATACGTGAAGCACTGATTTACGCCAATGTTGTTGGAAGCGATCTTGGACCTAAAATAACACCGATCGGGTCACTCGCAACCCTATTATGGCTTCATGTTCTTTCTACAAAAGGTGTAAAAATCACATGGGGCAATTATTTTAAGACAGGTATCATTCTTACTGTCCCGACGCTCTTGATTACCCTCACTGGGCTTTATTTATGGCTTCACGTCATTCATACAACAAGTGTTAATATTTGGTTGTTAATTGCTGCGATTGCAGTCATTGTGGTGGTCGCCGCGCTAATCATAAAAAACATGTTTAATGCAAAACAAATAAAGACAGGGCACAAAGGCGTTTAAGCCTAGATGATCCTATATAAAAAGGAGAAATAATATTATGGAGAACAAAAAACCGTTCGTATATTTTCTTTGCACAGGAAACTCTTGCCGCAGCCAAATCGCGGATGGATATTTGAAAGCTTTAGGCGGGGACCAATATGAAGTGAAAAGTGCTGGTTTAGAAGCCCACGGATTAAATCCACGTGCAGTTGCAACAATGAAAGAAGATGGTATCGACATCTCAAACCATACGTCCGATGTGATTGATATCGAGATTCTAGGCCGCGCTGATTACATTATTACATTGTGTGGTCATGCTGATGAACACTGTCCTGTTGTCCGGAATGATAAGGCCCAAAGATGGCACTGGGGCTTTGATGATCCTGCCAAAGCAACTGGGACGGAAGAAGAAATTACGGCTAAATTTCGTGAAGTTCGTGATTCCATTAAAAGCCGGATCGAGCAGTTCGTGACAGAAGACAAGACTTCTTCGTGATCCCACCAACTTGCCGTAGGTTTCTTCGCGGCTTATAAAAAAAGCTGAAGTTCCCCCTATTAGGAACTTCAGCTTTTTTATTTAAACCATCCTTTTTTACTAAACCACGTAAACATTCCAAAACCAATTCCGAACATAACCACTAACACGATAAAGTAACCCCACTGCCATTTCAATTCGGGCATATGATCAAAGTTCATTCCATATATGCCTGCAATAAATGTTAAGGGCATGAAGATCGTCGTGATAACCGTTAATGTTTTCATGATCGTGTTCATTCTGTTGGAATTAAGCGAGATATAGCTATCCCGCATATCTGCTGTCATGTCACGGTTGGAATCGATCATTTCAGAGAGCTTCAACAAATGGTCATAAACGTCTCTATAGTAATGTGAAAGTCGATTTATCCCTTCTATGCGTTCTGAATTAATAATTCGATATAGAAGATCTCTCATCGGCACAATCGTTCTCCGCAGTTTTAATAGCTTTGAGCGAATTTCAAATATGTCTTCCATAAGTGCTTGGGTGGATTCCGAATCAACGTTATTTTCAATTTCGTTTAATTGATCTTCAATTTGATAAACACTAGGAAAATATTGATCGACTAACTTATCCATCACCACATAGGAAGCATATAAATGACCTTTTTCAAAGCCCTTTTTCTGCTCAATGATTTTACACCAAGCATCTTCAATCTCTTTCGAATAGTTCAAATGAAAGGTGACAACAAAATTCCCGCCTAAAAATAAGTCCACTTCCTCAGCAGCAAGTGTTTGTTGATTAATGGCATGCATAACGAAAAAATGCACATCTTCATAGTGATCCAATTTTGGTCTCTGCAAAAAATGAAAGCAGTCCTCAATGGCAAGCGGGTGAAAATTGAAATGTTCTTCCAGAAGCTTTGCTTCTTCTTCACTTGGCTCGCTAAAGTCAACCCAATACCACATCATATCGGAACTCGAAAGCTGAGTTATTTGAATATCTCTTATTAGTTCTAAATCGTTTGTTACGGCTAAAGAGCGAATCATTTTAAAAAGACTCCTTAAATAATATGATTTATTGTCTATCCTATTAATTTTATCATATTTTATAAATCAGTTAATTTTTACTGATATTTTAGCGATTTTCGGCTCATTTTCATCATTTTCCTCATAAAAATCAGCAATACATGATTTTACAAAGATGGTTTGCCCAGCTAGAATACCTCTCAATGCGTCACTAAGAGATGACAGGATTCAGGAGGTAATAAGGACTATGTTTTTACACCATTTCGAAACAGGCACAAAAAACCCTACGACGCTTATTTTTTTACACGGAGGCAGTTTGGGAGGCTGGATGTGGCGTCCTCATGTTGATCATCTAACTAAATTCCACTGCATTATCCCGGACCTCCCCGAGCACAGAGGAAGTATACATAGAGGTATCTTCTCCATTCCTAATGCTGCTGAGCATATGGCTGAAATCATTCGGAAAAAGGCTCACGGAAACCGAGCACATGTGATTGGACTAGATCTCGGCGGACAAGTGGCACTTCAATTGAGCGCTACAGCACCTGATCTGGTAGAGAGTATTCTGGTCAGTGGTGTCTGTACGAAACCTTCTATTACGCTAAAATGGATGTCCTACCTGCATAAGTGGATACTTCCGATTAAACATCATGACTGGATCATTCGAGCCAAAATGGATCAATGGGGAATCCCAATGAAGCATTTCGAGGAAGTTCGTAAGGATATTATCATGCAAGACTGGCGCTCATCGATCAGAATTTCGAGAGAAAACCTAGAGTTTCAACTTCCCGACATCACTTCGCGACGTAAGTTTCCACCTCTGCTTGCCATTGCTGGCGAAAGAGAAGGCGTCTCAATTCAACAATCGTTAATTGATTTATGCGCTTCTTACCCGGGTTCCAGGACCTATTTTGTGAGAAGAGCCAAACATAACTGGCCTCTTGAGAAACCTGCTTTATTCTCTAAGACGGTATCGTCATGGATTGAAGGAAATCCATTGCCTGAGATCCTCATAGCAGCCAATCCCAGGTAAGAAAAAGAGTACTTTTATGTTTTTTTTATATATTGGCTGTTGATTCTTTACCCCCTTTTTATACGTTTTAACGTTACAATTAGTCAAAAGGAGAAATATGATGTCTGTCTCTCCCCGCTATTATTTAGGTCTGGTTCCCCATTTGTTTAATCCGATTCATTTAGATTATGAGTGGTTCGGTGTCCTATGGCGAGAAGAAGATAACCGTTACCCGACTATTGTTGGTTATTGGTTTTCTAAAGAAAAGTCCGAAATTACTCAAAGTGTGACTCGATCCGGATTTTCAAAATGGATTGAGAAATCCGATCATCATATCATTACGAATATGTATACGTCCATAAGAAACAAGAAAAAAAAGCAAGATTGGGAGCATAGGACTCGATTACCCATTCTAACTATTTTTAAATCGCCCTGGAGTGAAGTTCCCTCAGGGATGTATATCCTAAAATCCAGAGACACGTTCCCTCTTCATGCTTCAGCTGTATGTAAGAAAAGATTCTTTGTATGGTTGGAACACTCCGCCGTGTGTGAGAATGAGGGAGAGCTTCAATCGTTCATGAAGCGTGTGCAAGAAGATCATCAGATTGAAACCTTAATGAAAAATAGCAGCCTTACCGTGAGGTAAGGCTACTATTTTCATAACTTCTATTCCGTAAGATGATAAGGTACGGTCGTCACAATAACGTTTCTCCGATATAGAAGATGTGCGCGAATTAGCAGACTTGATTGATTATGCAGGATATTGTGCCATCCTTTTTTAGGAATAAATTGAGGGATAATTACCGTGACCTGATAGTTGGATTCACTTGCTTTTCGCTGAACCGTATCAATAAACTTAGTAAGTGGATTAATGATACTCCTATAAGGTGAGTGCAGTGTCACTAGTCGCACATCAGGTTGCCATTTCTTCCATTTCTCTTCAAACATGGCTTCATCTTCCCGCTCAAAAGGAACATAAACAGCAATAATTTGGTGAGGTGAAAGAGATTTGGCATAGTTTAATGAATTCTCTACGACATGTGTGATTCCAGCAACTGGAAGAATGATTACATTCCCTTCAACAGGGACTGCTGGTACACGGTTTGCAAGTCTTAATTGGTCGCCAACAGCCTCATAATGCTTCCGTATGCGATGAAAGAGATAGATGATGATAGGTAAGAAAACCAAGACTGACCACACCTGTGAGAACTTGGTTAAAAAGAACATCATCGTAACGATGAAGCTAATCACAGCACCTGTTGTGTTAATAATAAGTTTTGAAATCCATCCTTTCGGTTTTTCACGAATCCATTTTACCACCATGCCTGTCTGAGAAAGCGTAAAGGGGATAAATACGCCAACCGCATAAAGCGGGATCAGATGCTCCGTCTTACCTTCAAAAGCAAGGATTAAAACGATGGATAAAACGCCCAAAATAATAATCCCATTGGAGTATCCTAATCGGTCACCTCGTATGGTAAACATTCTAGGAATAAACTTATCTTTTGCAAGGTTAACAGCGAGTAAAGGGAAGGCAGAATAACCAGTGTTAGCCGCAAGGATCAATATTAATGCTGTTGTTCCTTGAATGAAGAAATACATAAAATTCCTGCCAAAGGTCTGTTCCGCAATTTGGGAAACAACCGTGACCTCAGCAGCGGGAACAATGCCATAATAAAAGGCTAGATAGACAATGCCAGCAAATAAACCAGCCAATAATGTTCCCATTGCTATCAATGTTCTTGATGCATTATTAGGAGCAGGATCTTTGAAGTTCGGAATCGCATTCGAAATAGCTTCAACTCCCGTTAAAGCAGAACTACCGGAGGCAAACGCTCTTAGAAGTAGGAATAGACTAATGCCAGCAACTGGTGTACCAATTGGCGTATGCAGCTCTGGTGAAATGTGTCCGGTGACAATGTTGTAAATGCCTACACCAATTAGAATGAATAAAGCTATAACGAATAAATAAACCGGATAAGCTAGAATGGATGCAGACTCTGTTACACCTCTTAGGTTCAAAGTTGTAATAAACACTACAAAAATGATAGCAATGATGACATTATGCGAATGTAAGCTTGGGAAAGCTGATGTAATGGCATCCGTACCGGCAGACACACTTACTGCCACGGTAAGTATGTAGTCTACTAATAAAGACCCTCCAGCGATTAATCCAGGATAAATACCCAGATTCTCCTTGGAAACTACATAGGCCCCACCGCCGTGAGGATATGAAAAAATGATTTGCCTATATGACAGGATAAGCGCCAATAATAAGACTAATACGCCGATTGCAATCGGCAAAGAATACCAGATTGCCGTAGTGCCAACGGCAATTAAGACGATCAATATCTGTTCTGGACCATAGGCAACTGAGGATAACGCATCGGATGAAAGTATAGCTAATGCTTTCGTTTTATTAAGTTTTTGCTCCCCTAATTCCGTTGATTTTAATGGTCGTCCAATTAAAAATCTTTTTATAGAAGATAACACTAAAAGATTCACCACCAATTTTGAATTTGTAAGCTACATCGAAAATCATATAAAGTTCATTTTAGGCAAAAGAAAAACACAGGTTAGACCCCTGTGTTTCCATCACAAGTTTACAAACCTCCCTCAATCAACGCTTACGTGGTTAGCTGTCGGATTCGGACAGTGAGAGTTGCCCTACCCGATAGTAAACAATAAACAATAGTCTACCATCAGGATTCACCCCATATGATGTATACCTGTACTAACCAAGCAACATCATCATTGGTTCCCCCGTTTTCCTTGACGGAAATTAAGCGATTATATGTTGATACCGATTTTTAGCGCTTGAACGCTGAATAGTATATTACGCCTGCTGGCTCAATTTGTAAAACTTGTTTTCCCTCTTGATTTCATCATTTTATTTGGAAAAAGCTACTAAACATGCTTATACATCTGATATGCTCTCCAGAGCTTTATTATTTTCGGTATTCGTAAGCTGTTAAAATATATGTGTCAATTTAAAACCCCATCTTTGTTAGAATGGGGTTTTAGTGTTTAAATCGGCATAGGGGTTTTTGTTGGATTGGCATATCCCTTTTTATAAGTAAGATCAATGGTTTCACGAATTTCTTTTAATGATTTTCCATCCTGTTTCATTTTGATGGACTGGACAGCAATTTGTAAGCAAACTCCGCAACGAGTACCATGGTCATCCCATACAACTGATCCATCTTTATTAACTTCCTTTACAAAACAGTTCATATTGCTGGTATGACCAGCACTTTCTCCACAACCACAATAACAGGGTATCCACTTTAATATTTCAGTAGCCTGCCCTGATGCTTCGTAGACTAATCGAATTTGTTCGGCTTGTCCATTCAAGAAGGTCGGTAATACTTTAGCTGATGCCGTTTTCTCTTGCACATCACCACTAGCATGTTCTTGATGACCTGAATGATCGTCGTCTGAGATAACTTTTTGTGAACCACATGCCGTAAGGACAGTCGCCATAGATAATACAATCATCATTTTCTTTATCGAAAGTTTCATACCTTCACCTCATATATTAACTGCCCCTAATATAACATAATTTGTCTATCCCGGATTAAAATTAGGCAAAAAAACTGCACCCCCATTGTTAGTTGTGTCTAACAAATGAGGTGCAGCTCCTTATGATTTATAACCGTCAACGATTAAGTCTAACTTTCCAGTTTCCGGGTCGATTACAAGACCGTGAACCGGAATGTGTTTTGGCAGAAGTGGATGGTTCTTAACCTTTTGCACGCTTCCTTTGACGGAATCTTCAACACTATCGAAACCATGCAGCCACTGTTCCAAATTAATTCCTGAACTTTGGAGGGTGTCGAGCGTATCGGAAGATATGCCGTTCTCCTTCATTTTATTGATCGTTTTCCCAGGGTCAATACAGCTCATCCCGCAATCATGATGTCCGACTACAAACACTTCATCGGCATTTAATTCATAGACAGCGACAATTACGCTACGCATAACGCTGCCAAATGGATGCAAAACAATCGCTCCAGCATCTTTAATGATTTTGGAATTTCCATCCTTAATATTTAATGCTCGAGGAAGGAGCTCCGTAAGTCTTGAGTCCATACAAGTGATAACAACCATTTTTCTGTCTTTGAATCTAGACGTTCTATATTTTTCAAATTCCTTCTTCTCTACGAACTCCGAGTTAAATTGCAACATATCATAAAGTCGATCCAAGCTATTCACCTCAATTTCTCTCTTTATAGCTTATAATCTTATCATAACCTGCCAAGTAACCTCAACCTGCCAAACATCATACTTTTCATATCTCAGAGTACGTGCTCTTCAATTTGTGCACAAATGCCCACTCCATTGCATATGGTGGAAGCAATGTATGATCCGTTCACTCGGAGCGTATAGACCCAACTTTAATGAAAAAGGAGATTATCATATGTGGAATAGCTTCTTACCATATCCCAATAATCGACGAGGGATTTCAAACATTTTACAATGCATGAATAAATGGGTGAGCATCCAATTAGTAGATGGGACTAATTTGCAGGTCTACGTGACCTCTGCCGATTTCAACTCTGCAACAGGATTTTTAACCCACCAATCTTATAACTCCTTAATCTGCAACGGGGCTGCCATTCACAATTCTCAACAGGCAGAGGCTTGCAAAGATCAATGGGTCCAGCTTGTTCTTCCCAATCATATGTCGCTCTCGTTTTACTTGACTCATTATAATGATCAAATGGTCGGGGGCAGTTTCCAAACGACTCAGCTTTTCGGGCTATCAAACCAAGTCGCTTCCGTTCAATGTTGAAATATATTAATAAAACGAAGCAGGACTTTTGACCTAAAGCTAGTAATTATATGAATATGATTATTACTTTAGAGGGTGCAAAATGGATTTTTTATCGTTTGTTGACATAACGTTATTTTTCCTCTTGTTTGCTTTTTTTGTATATATATTTGCTTCAGTTACAATCACTAACCTGCACAAAGTTTATTTAACATTCCATTTTTCTATGATGTTATGGCCGATCTGCCAGTTTGCCATTAAAACGATGGACACTCCCAAGGTTCAATTATTTTATCTAAAAGCATCTTTTATTGACATGTGCCTGATTGCCGTTGGTTGGCTTCTTTTCACAATTTTTCTCACAGGTCATTCGCTATTTCTGAGAAAGAAAATGTCCGTATTGCTTTTTGTTCCGGCTATACTTGTAGCTGCCTGCGTGATAGTCAATCCAAATGGTAGGTTCGTCCTACCTTTGCAGGGTAGTTACATCCAAAGATCTTATGGCCCACTTTTTTGGTATAGCCTTACTATCTTGATTGGCTATATTATAGTTTCGTTATATATGATGAGAAAAGCGCTAATATCCAACAAGGGACCTCGTATCAAAACACAGGTTAAGCAAGTGCTTAGAGGAATTATCGTAATGACGGTATTCATATTTTTAGATATATTCTTAAATGTTGTCCTACGTTCATCTTTGCCCGCCATCCCAGGATTGACATCAGTTGGCATTCTACTATCTGTTATTTTCTTTGTCATTGCCATTCATCGCGATAAAGCATTTGATCTTGTGAAAATAGCCCATCAAGATATTATTGATACCATAGATCATGGCATTCTGGTACTTGATGATCATGAAACCGTTATAGAAATAAATCGGTCTCTACGTCCTCAAATTGACTTGCATATAGGTTCCCGTTTCGATATGGCAAACCTTCTCTCCAAAGGGCAGTCTAATGGCCATATTGATGTATTCCTTCACACGTACCAATGGAACCCTCTGAAGCGAACTCAAATCGAAATGAAGTTCCCTAATGGACGCCATATCCATATTCAAACCGCGCCTATCCATGTGGATCGTGAATTGGTTGGACGAGTAGTCACCTTTCAAGATGTGAGTGAACTTCATCGCCTCATTGATGAAACGAACTTTCAGAACGAAATCCTGCAAGAACGTAACCAATCGCTCATTTTAATACAAGATGAACTGTCTCAAACAAATCAGAAACTCGAACAGATGGCAATAACGGATGGACTCACAGGTGTTTATAATCGCCTCTACCTGACACAAAAGTTAGAGCACGAAGTGATGAATAATCTCAAGTATCACATGCCGTTTGCGGTAATTTTATTAGATATCGACTATTTTAAATTAATCAACGACAATTATGGCCATTTAGTCGGTGATCAGATGATACATAGCACTGTGGAAGCAATCAAACAATCCCTACGACAAACTGACATTTTGGCTCGTTATGGCGGGGAGGAATTTATCATTTATTTACCGCAAACGAGTCAATCACAGGCAAGTCTCTTAGCTGAACGTGTCAAATCCACCGTTGAATCCAATCAGATGACAGTTAAAAATATACCTCATTCTTTATCGATTACTATCAGTATGGGATTACTAACCATTAATAATTTCGCCTTCGAAAGTCTAAGAAATCCCAGTACCTATTTAAACGAATTACTTGAATCAGTGGATAAAGCCTTATATAGGGCCAAAGAAGAAGGTCGTAATCGGATTGTCAGTATCGTAAGATAATTTAAATTTTTAATAATCGACACGTTAAAGGGCTGCCACAGGGCAGCCCTTCTTCATCCTATCTATTAAGCTAGTTAGCGTCATCCTCTATAAGCGCTAATCTAACCGCCATATATTGACGCCCAGGAAGTTCAACACGGAACGAGCCCCTGAAAGTACCAGGTACCTGCGTTATCGTCATATTCCATGTATCAATGACTTCTACACGATAGGAGACATCGGACTCGTGTTTGAAATGCCGGTAACGCGGCTGATTGAAACCAAAGTAATACAAGTAGTATTCATCCTTCACGCCTGCACAAGGCAAATCCCAGGAAGAAGGCAGCGGATTCAGTATGCCTCCTGGACTTTGTTCAATAATTCGGCGTAGGAAAGTGATTCTCTCAGGACTTGTACCTGTAAGTTCGCCTCCCTTTGACCACCATAGTACTTCCTTCTCATTGTAATAGGTCTCTCCATGGCCCACATAACCTCCACGAACGGCACCTTCCCAACATCTTCGGGTTAATTCTTCCCCCGTGATGTTGCCCCAACCGTGATCGATATCCCCTTCATAAGCACATTCGTCTACGATAATCGGCATATTCCACTTGTTACGCCATTCATTCGTTTCTTCTGCCGTTTTATACATGTCGATTCGTTGTATACTACAATGAGTTACCCAAGGTTTGTTATAATCGTAGAATCGAAGACAATTATGATTAGAAATGAGATGACCAATCGGATCGTTTGATGTCACGATTCCAGCAAAGTACTCCCAGTCATCCTCTTTTTTGGAAGCCATTATATCAAATTCATTTGCTAGTGACCACCATACATTCCGGTATGCTGCAAGACGTGCTGTGATATATCGAAGATATCTCTCATCGACTTCCAAAGGCATCTGTGAGAAACCCCATCGATCATAGGGATGGAATAAAATGAGATCTGCCTCTATACCGAGCTTTCCAAGATCAGTGATCCTCTTCTCAAGATGCTGGAAAAATACCGGATTAAATCGGCTATAGTCCCATCCTTCTTCCAGTGATCCTTCGAAAGGATAGTACATGGGCTCGTTAGTATTAAACTGATAGGATTTCGGGAATACGCACATTCTCAGCTTATTAAAAGGGGAAGCCTTCAACGTCGACAGTGTTTGTTCTTCAAGACTAGCCGTCTGATGTGTCCAGGCATAGCAGGTTGTACCTACCGGTAGATATCTGACGCCGTCTGCGTATGCAAAATGGTATGTATCACTTACTCGAACGGGACCATGATTATCTGGAGATGATGCTACACAGACAAATGAACCTGCCTGTCCATCCAGCAACATGGCATTACTGGAAGTGCGATAGCTCCAATATCCTTGGGTTGTCGGCATGAATCGCATACGAAATACGCCTCCGCCATCATAAAATCCCTTCACACTGACGGAATGGTCACCTGAGCAGAACTCGGCGGATAGTGATACTGCAGTGAAAGGATTTCCGTCATATGAAGCATAGAACACAAGCTCAAAGATATCCCATTGTTCAACTTGTTCATATGTTTCAGGATCTAAGGGTGAAGACGGAACGTTTGTTGGCCTGTTTTGAGCGAAAGTCATAGGTTTGCCTCTCCTCTAAAAGTTACTCTCAACCTTGTTGAATCGAAAAAAATCAAAATCAACATGCCCGCCAACCTGCTTGGTTGCATAATGAAACAACCCAATCCGGTAGCCCATAAAATGATCCAAGGTATACTTCATCTTCAGGGAAGCCCCGATTTGCTTCCATTCTTCACAGTCGGTTGAGTAGTAAAAGCTTGCGAGATCCATGCTATTTTCAAAATCAAAATGAATTTTCAAGTAAATTAAGCTTTCCCCGTACGGAAAACGCTCGACCGTTTCTTCCCTACCGTCGCCTCCATTGATACACATCGCAACATATCGCTCGCCGTTCGCTACAGCTTGAATACCGACTGTTCCGAAATGACTTTGAAGTGCAACCATTCCAGCATGATCACCCGGCTTCATATGGGAAACATCCACTGCCGTAATGCCGATACATACAGGACCTTCCGTCCGCTGCGTCAATGTATTGCGTGCAAGTAGGACACTACTGGTAACATTTCCCGTCTCTAATCGCAACCAACCAGGACGCGTGATCACAGACCACAGACGGTTATCCGGATTATGATTCCATTGCCAATTAAGAAGCAATTTATTTGCGTTATAGTCAAACTCATCGCTAATGACCAATTGCGTAGGTGCCGTACTCGGGAGTTGCGCCTGGAAGGAAACTTGGGCTTTACCTTCCAACCCAATGACCGGCCAGTCCTCCACCCAAGTAACTTGAAGCACAATAGGAATTCTTCCCACAGCATCATGATCTTGAAATAATAAGGCATACCACTCATCCTGCGGTGTATCAACAATGCCTCCTTGAGCGATACCATGATTGCGGTAACCCATGTCGTCGTCAAGAATCACTTTATGTTCATAAACACCGAGCAACTCTCTGGAACGATAGCACAGTTGTCTACGACGTCTATTTCCTGTACTGGGCCATTCAATGAAAAATAAATAATAATAACCGTTCAACTTATAGGCATGGCATCCCTCGCATCGCAACATGATACCGTCACGTTCCGTCTCGAAGAGATCCTGATGGATACCTCCCGGTTTTAAAGCCATCACATCCGATGTCAACTCAGTAATGCGAATACGCCCGTTGCCGTGAATGACATACACACGGTCGTCGTCAAACAGCAGACTTGGATCATGATGGATTCCTGCAATGACAGAGCGCTCCCACTTTCCGTTATCGATATCTGTTGTCCGGTATATGTAGAAGCGGTTCATATCATTACTTGAAAAGCACACATAGAACATGCCATTATGATGCCTTAGGCTTGCAGCCCATGATCCTTTACCGTAAATGCCTCTCCCATCCAGCAAATTGTTGGCGTCGTTATCCTCTAAGGTATCGTAAACGTAGTTCACGATCTTCCAATCCATTAAATTCTCTGACCGCATAATCGGGCATCCAGGCATTACATGCATGCTTGTGCTAACCATATAGTAGGCTGTGCCTACTCTAATGACACAAAGGTCCGGAACATCCGCCCAGATGATTGGGTTCGTTATCGTCACATTCCCCATCGCTAACTCTCCTTATACTTAAAAAAGCTGATCCCAATACGCTTATTTCCTTACAATCTCACGATACTCCGCTGGCGTCATGCTGGTTGATTTTTTGAAAAATCGAGTAAAAGAGTGTGGGGTTTCATACCCTACCTGAACGCCCACTTCAGCAATTTTAAGTTCATCTTTCTTCAGCAAATTTTTGGCTTTCTCCATTCTAACTTCATCAATATATTCAGATAGATTAATGCCACTTTCCTGTTTAAAAAGTCGAGATAAGTAGGATGGGTTGAAGTGTATCACACTAGCTAAACGAACGAGAGACAAATCATCACCCAGGTGCTCCTCAATATATAACCGGATCTTCTCTATCACCGCTGCTGCTCTATTGCGTTCTACACTCAATCGAAGATTGAACAAGGACTCTGCGGTCTGTTTCAAAAACTCGTAGCTATCTTGCCAAGATGAATGCCTGTCTCTTTGCATAAGCCCGGTTGTTCCAACCTTATCGTGCAGCTCCCAACGGTTAATATACGATAATAAGCAGAGTGCAATCGTGTAATACAGTTCCAGTGCAAAAGGTCCTCCATTTCCTCGCTCATCGAAAGCCGTTTTCATTAGTTCGTTGAACAGATGGAGAAAACCCTCTCTATTCCCACCTTCTAGATGAATCGCCAAAGACTCCGCTTTTTCTCTTAGCGTTCTTGAGTTGGCCGCTGTTCCAATGGTTCCCAGAGTGACTGTTTGTACCATCTGGGCACCGTCACCCGCTCGCCAGTACTGCTCACTTCTCATTCGATCGTATATCTCTGACAGTTGCTTCCATTCGCAGGTATCTGCGCAAATTGTAATGGCAAAAGTAACTCCCAGAGCATCATGACAGGCTTGCTGCATAAGCTCAAATTGACCCTCTAGAAATTTGACCGTGCGGGCATAGGCTTCGTCCAGTTCCGTTACTTGGCCATGCTTTGGTTGAACAAGCCAGACGAGACCGCCATAATGATCAATGATTCCAAGACGATCTGTGCGTTCAGCCAAGAATGTCTCTGCCAAAAATTTGACAGCAAGTGCCGCATTCTGGCTTTCCGCAAAGGAATGGTACATGTTCGTACGCTGCATGTCAGCTACCGCAACAAGGATGGGCAAAGCTGGATCAAGAGCAATGCCGAGATTACGAAAATCAACTTCTAATTCCTCCGTTGTTCGTGTCCCTTGAAGCAAATATCGGAAATAATTCCCTTGAGCAAGGGTTTCGAGAGTAGTGAGCTTCTCTCGTGATTGCTTGACTAGATCATGGAACTTTAAGCTGCTTTCCAGTTCTTGAATCGCATCTGTTACGGCCTTGATGATCTTATCGTATTCTTCACTCTTGAGGAGATAGCTAACTCCGGGTGATTGAATCGCTTGGTAGACATAATCAAAATCATTATATCCCGTCAAAAAAATGACTTTGCAATGCGGCCAACTACTCCGTATGTTTCTCATGAGCTCGAGACCATCCATCCCGGGCATACGAATATCGGACAACACAATGTCCACTCTTGTCGTATTCATCCAATCCAGCGCTTCTTCACCGGAATAAGCTTTATACAAATCAAGATTCAAATTTAGTTGGCTAAATACGTCAAACAGCCCGTCTGTAATGATTTCCTCATCATCAACGATCAGCATTCTAATCATGAGCATCACCACCTTGAAAAGGAATAGAAATGATCGCTTTCAATCCCCCCAGCTCGCTTCGGCTTATTCGTAGACCGTATGCTTCACCGAACGTCATTTTGACACGGCGATGAATATTCACCAAGCCTGTCGTCTCCGCATGTTCATCACCGTTATCCAGCGTATCCGAGATACGCTTCAGTGTCTCATCCGTTAAGCTATCACCATTATCTTCCACAATAATACGTATCTCGGCCTCTTCGAGCTCAAAGTGAATTATCATACGTCCACTGCTTTTCATTTGTTCCAAACTGTGTTCAAAGGCATTCTCGATAATCGGCTGCACAATTAAACGTGGTACTGACACCTGTTCAATTGCCCGTGGAGTAGCGTCGAATTGCACCCGGATGCGCCGTGAGAAGCGTAGTTCCTGAATCTCCGTGTACATTCTGGCATGGTGAATTTCTTGTTTCAGCAGCACCTCGTCAGAAGCATTCCTGGTAACAAATTGGAAATATTCACCAAGCTGTGTGACGAACTGTCCGATTCGTTCAACGTCTCCAATTTTCGCCATCGTCCTCAGGATAAAGAAGCTGTTGTATAGAAAATGAGGGTTAATCTGTGATTGAAGCTGTTTCAGCTCCGCTCGTTGTGTCATAATCTTCTGCTTATACACTTGATCGATCAAAGAGCCAAGATTGGTGACCATTTGGTTAAATCGGCCATACAAGTAACCAAGCTCATCCTTAGACTCATGATGAATGTTCACATCCAAATCCCCATTTTCCATGCGTCGAAAGCTTTTAACTAGCGTTAACAACGGCTTATGAATAAATTTGTAAGTGGAGAATGCATAAATGGCAATGATGACAACAGCAACGAAAATAAATAACCATGCCCACAGATAAAACTTGTCCAGTGGCTTCTTAATAATTTGCTCAGGAATAAACCGGTAAATAGACATATTTAAATAGTTAGAACTTGCAATTGCAGTATAGTAACGGCTTCCCGAGATGGTAAAGGTCCCTGTACGATGAACTGGATCTTGTTTGATTTGCGCAATGGTGGCCGGTATATCTTGCCATATGCTCTCTATAGATCCACTAGTGAGAATAACACTGCTATTCTCCTTACTCATCAATGTTCCACTTCCGGGATAGGTGTTGAACTGGTCTAACGCCTCCTGAAGTCTCTCTTGATCCATTTCGATTTCAATGATGAACAATGGTTGATTTCCATTGGTCACTCCCTGCTTCGCGGCACTCACAAATAATCCGCCATTCCACTCCATAATCTGGTTATTCCTACTACTTAAAGCCGAGCGCAAGCCATTGTACCGTTCGGTATCAAACTCGCTTGGGCCATTGGCGGAAGAAATCGTTTTGGATATCGGATAAATATGAGCACTAACATTTTTAATATAAGGAGAACTGTTTTGAATGGCATAAAGCCGTTTCCGCAGCGAGTTAATTTTTTCCGTGCGTTTAAACACATCCATCGTGTCCCAAGTCAGCGTCAGCTCGTTGAGATCTTCATCCTCAATAACGCCAAACTGCAGCAGCTTCATCCGTTCTATCTCTTTCTCAAGATCGGTTACATAGAAGGTTAGCTGGGATACTGCCGTTTTGGAGATATCTTCGCTAGCCGTCTGGACGATCCAGTTATACAGGTAGACACCAAATAATAAAATGGGCAGCATGATAAGCAAAAAAGTGCTGAGCAGTCGAAGAAAAATCGTGTTCCGCAAAGTGAATGGCTGACGGTTGATCAAGGTGCAAGCCCCCAACTTTTTTCTTCCATTATAGCCTGAAGTTTGTAGGTTTCCCAAGCATTTTCCTTAGGAAACCATGCATCCTTTACCCCTTAACGCTACCAAGGACAATTCCTTTAACAAAATATTTCTGCAAGAAAGGATACGCCAAGATAATGGGAAGGGAGCCCAAGAAGATCTGTGAGGCTTTCAGCGTCCGATCAGAAATGAGAGCCATATTAATGGCCTCGTCACGTGATATATTGGTTAAATTTTGTTGAATGACGATGGTTTGAATGTAGCTTTGCAGGGGGTAATGACTAGGATCTCCCATAAGCAGGAGGCCGTCAAACCAACTGTTCCAATGTTCTACCATGGAAAATAAGGCAAGCGTTGCAAGCGCAGGCTTGGATATCGGCACATAGATTTTCCAGAGTGTCGTCCAATAGCTTGCACCGTCCATGACGGCTGCCTCCTCCAGCTCCTTAGGCACCTCTCGAAAGAAATTAAGCAGCAGAACGATGCTGAATACGGGAACCGCACCGGGCAGCACGAGCGCCCAGATCGTATCAAGCATATTGTACTGCTTAAGTGTAGAGTACCAAGGGATCAAACCACCATGAAAGAGCATGGTGATGAAGAAAATCCAAGCGTAAACCATTCGCATGCGAAACGCCTTTGTTTCCTTGGATAAAGGAAATGCGACGAGGATGGTTAAAAGCAAATTTAATGGCGTCCCGATCGCAATGCGCTCCAACGAAACAAGCATGGATTGCCAAAATGCTTCCCTACTAGCCGTAAACTTGTAAGAGGCTAATGTGAAGTCAACCGGCCACAGTTTCACATGACCTGCTGCCGCAGCCGTACTTGAACTAAACGAAACAGCAACGATATGAATCAATGGGAGGACACAAATTAACGATATGATGATGAGAAAGGACACATTCAAAGCGGAAAACCACTCGAATCGGAATCGACTCTTGGGTACCCGGATGTAGGTATCAGACACAGAACTGGGTGATGGTTGTACCACGGTTTTCCCTCCTCCTAGAAGATTCTATATTTTGCAAACCGATAAGCCACAAAATACGAACTTGAAATCAATATAAGCGAAACAAGTGATTTGAATAGTCCAACGGCTGTTGCAACACCGTATTGAGCATCCAATAATCCAATTCGATAGACAAAAGTATCTAGAATATCGCCGCTTTCATACACCTGAGGGCTATATAAATTGAACACCTGATCAAAGCCTGCGTTCAAAAGCTGTCCTAAACTGAGAACTGACAACAATACGATGACCATTCGCATACCGGGAAGCGTAATATGCCATACCTTATGCCAGCGATTTGCGCCGTCAATCGTGGCAGATTCATATAAGCCAGGGTCAATGCCCGTGATAGCCGCCAAATAAACGATCGTTCCATACCCAAAATTTTTCCATATATCCGATGAGACGAGCGTAAACGGAAACCAAGAATTGTCACCAAGGAAAAATATCTTATTCAAACCGAAAGCACCCAACAGTTGGTTAACAATACCGCTAGACGGGGATAAAATATCAATAAGTATCCCGCCAAGAACAACCCATGAGAGGAAATATGGTAAATAAATGGTTGTTTGCACACTTCTTTTAATGACCTCATTCTTCAATTCGTTAAGAAGAATGGCGAAAATAATTGGCACAATTAAACCTAGAATAAGTTTAAGACTGGAAATAAAGAGGGTATTCCACAGAACCTGATTAAAGCTGGGAAGGTTCATGACATATCTGAAATTATCCAACCCCACCCATCGCTGGTCACCGAACAATCCCTTTGCAGGAATGAATTTCTGAAATGCAATGACAATTCCCGCCATTGGGACATATGAGAATAGCACAATTAGTACTAATCCCGGTAACATCATTAGATGCAGCGGAAGCTCTCTCCACATTTTCCCGATACCCATAAAATAACCTCCATTGTCTCATGCATAAAAAGCAGAGGAAGGATGGTTAACCCGTCCTCTGCCCGTATCTACTTCTTCGTTGCTGCGTACCATTCATTGACTTCTTTCGTAATTTGCTCTCCGCCTAGCTTCGTCCAGTCTTTCACAAACTTATCGAATTCATCAACAGAGCCGCCCATAATGATTTTGGTGTATGTTTCATTCATTAATTTTTCTAAAGTTGATTTCCGCTCAACCATCGTTGGCGTAGGTGCGCCTACGAATTTATCCATTAGGAATTGACTATTTTTATCGTACTGGTCAACAACCCCTTCAGAGCCTTCCGGGCCATAAATGCGTTCCCATCCCCAGAGTGCAAACCCTTCTTTTGAGCCCGAATTGAAAGCCACTATCTTCTCTTGAATGGTTTTCGCTTCGCCCTTCAGGGTCGAGAAGTTGTTCGCTTTACGTGCCGCATCGATTGCTCTGAATGCCTCTACATTTTTCTTTACCGGACTCGGTGTTACCGGTGACAGTTGCCATACGCTCTCTGCTTCCGGCGGTGCATAGTATTTGTCAAACTCCGCCGTTTTGCCAAAGTTTTTCTCCAGATGCATATTAAACAGCTTAATAACAGCCTCAGGGTGCTTGAAACCCTTTTTAACCGCAAAAAACTTGCTTGTACTGAACCTCAGAGGAACTTTAGGTGTATCGCCGGACTCCGAAACGATTGGGAATGCCCGCCATTGTGCACTCGGGTCATTGTTACGGTTCAATTGAAGCGGCCAGATGGAATTCCACTGCTCGCCATACTCCATTCCGATCTTGCCAGCGGCTATTTGCTCAGATACCTTACCACCATCTTTAATGCCAAATTCCTGATCAATTTCTCCATTTTTAAACATGCCTTGAAGGGCTTGAAGCGCTTTCTTAACTTCCGGCTGTACGCCGCCAAAAACCAGCTTTCCGGATGCATCGGTAATCCACATATTCGGATAAGCCTTATACCCTGCCACGAACCCCTCTAAGCCTGTGGCTCCTCCCCACAAGGCTTTGTTTAAGCCTAGGCCAAATGTATCTTTTTTTCCATTGCCATCCGGGTCCTTCTCGGAAAATGCTTTAGAAATAGTTTGTACATCAGCCATCGTCTTTGGCGGCTGCAATCCTAATTTATTAAGCCAATCCGTACGAATCCAGATAAACATAGCACGTTCAAGTGAGGAATCGACCTGCGGGATCGCCATCAGTTTGCCATCAATCGTAGCAGCATCGAATGGGCTTTTCCCCTCTTGCGATAAGATCTCTTTGGTTAGGGGAGCCGCATATTTCTCATACAAAGCTGTCATATCTTCGATTTGGCCGGAATCTGCTAATTGCTTTAACTGAGTCGCGTTCACAGGGATAACATCTGGCAGATCGCCAGAGGCTAGCGTTACATTCAGTTTCTGTAAATACTGATCAGAAGTATCGCTCCCCTTTACGACCCAATTGTTTTTAATGGTGATCCCGAGCTGCTCCTTATAGAGACGCGTCCATCGGTTATCTTCAAACGATTCGCCCTTTAGCACACCGAGTACGTTATTTTCCACAACATCGCTGAGGTTCCGGACAAACGACACCTCAATTGGAGGATCATACTTGCCAAGCGGTTCTATATTTGCACTTTTCACATCGGTACTTCCAGCAGTGCTCACTGCTTCTTTCTGTTCCGTACTCGTTGGATTGTTCTGGCTGGTGCAAGCCGATATGAGCGTTGTCATGGCAAGCAAGGAAACAGACAACGCTTTCATTTTGTGTTGTTTTAGCTTCATGTACATCCCCCTATATTGAGTATTTAAAGCTATCACTGCAGTGACGTGGTTATGTTTTCATTATAGGGTGGGCCTAACATCCAAACAATGTACAACTCTTTACTTTACTTACCAGATCTTGTTGTATTGTAAGCGTAATCATTGCGTGCAAATTCCCTATACTCAACTGGCTTCTCTAATACCCGCTTCTCAAACTCTCTCAGAAAATGATGATAATGCACGTAACCGACTCCCTCTGCAATGGAGCGAATCGTGGCAGCAGATTCTGTAAGCTGTTTCTTGGCCTCTTCGATCCGCAGGTCATGAATATATTCAATGATACCTACACCATACTTCTTTACGAACGCATGGCCCAGATATACGGGATTCATATAAAAGCGTTTTCCGATTTCTTTGATCGTTAGTGGGGACTTATAATTTTCCTGGATATAGCGTTCAATTCCATATAGGGGATGGCCTGAACTAGATTCCCTCCGTTCCCTCAACCTACGCATATATTCGTTCAGATAGATCCAGACAGATTGCTCCAGAACCGTCAGCGATTTAGGCCGATTATGCAGCAGATTGCGGAACAACGGCCACATATCCACGGATGCCACTTCCAACTCTCGCAGCACATCCATACTCTTCAGGACCACATGTACACAGAGCATGCGCACCATTTCTGGCGCGATCTTTTTATTTTGGAACAAAGCGAATACTTGTTTTAAGATACTGGCTGCTTCTTGTTCCTGTAGTCGTTCCGCAGCACCAAGCAGTTCCTCCAACGTCGCCATCATCCCAAAATTATAACTAAACTCCAACCTGTCGGCAGTTTCGTAATCAACAAGTCCCTCATTATCATAAAAAAAGTGCTGGACGGATGCCTCCACAGCCCCAGAATAGGAGATATGCAATTCTCGGAGAAACCGAACGGGAGGGCCAATCGATACACATATCGCCACGCCCTGCTGTCGAAACCCGTCATAAACTTTCCCAGCCCGTTCCCGAACGTCCTCAGCACAGTCCACCACTAGACAAACCTGGCCAGGCATAAGGTCAACAACCATAACTTTGGGAGGAATAACATAGGAACTGCAAGATGCCAATTCCTCTTCACTCAACCCCTCTATCAGGATACACCTCCATCCTTTGGCTTCCTGATCCAACTCACCGATCTGCTTAGATACGCTTTCGTCCAGCTCTTCCAACTCCCCCCTGAGAAGGGGAGCAATCATGATTGGAAGCAGTTGACTGATCGTCATTTCCTGTTGCTCAAGCATCTGTTGTCGGGACGAAAGTTCCTCCATAACCTCCCCCAGAGTGGTTTCCCATTCTTCATCCATAACAGGTTTGAGCAGATAGTGACGTACCCCATATCGCAGTGCTGACTGTGCATATTTGAAGTCGCCGTAGCCACTCATGATGATAAAAATTGGCCGATAAGTCTCTGACAACAACTGAGCCTGACGGATTAGTTCCAGACCATCTATCACAGACATCCGAATATCTGTAATGACAAGTGAAGGTCGGCAATGCTTCATCAAACTCAAAGCTTCTTCCCCATCGGTGCACATGCCGCATACCTCAAACCCTAGCCCTTCCCAGTCAGCTAACATTCGGATACCTTCAAGGGCAATCGGCTCATCATCGACGAACAAAACTTTAGTCATGTGCTGCTGCCTCCTCCTGTGACAAGATTAGACGAATAGGGATTAGGATTGTAACAGACGTCTGTTCATACGCCTTGCTGTCTATCAAAAATAAGGAACGATCCTTGTAAAAAAGATTCAGCCGTTTATATACGTTTCTAAGGCCGATATTTTTCCCTTCGTCTTCTTCCACATGCAAGTTCTGGAGAATACTGTTCAGCTTGGCGGTGTCCATACCAATCCCGTTATCTTTGACCTTGATTATCAAATAACGGTCATCCAACCCTGCTGAAATGTGAATCCTCCGGTCCCCCTTCACAGATTGAAGTCCGTGCTTGCAGGCATTCTCTACTAGCGTTTGGATGCTCATCTTGGGAATCCGGCAGGAAAGTATTCTCGGATCGATATCCACTTCATAGGAAAACCGGTCCTGAAATCTGAATTTCTCAATCTGTAGATACATGTTAATAAAGCTAATTTCCTCTTCAATTGTCACCAGATCATCCTTCCAGCTGAGCAGCCTTCGCAAAATTTGAGAAAGGCTACGAATAATATCCGTAACATGCTCATATCGATGCTTCTTGCATACCACCAGAATGGCGTTGAGTGTATTAAACAGGAAATGCGGATCTACCTGGCTCTGCAGATAATTCAACTCCGCCCGTACTCTTTCCAATTCCAAGTCCTTCTTCTGGATCTCCAGCTTGTAGACATCGTTAATCAGATTGCGAATTTTCACCGTCATCAGATTAAAGCTGCGCAATAATCCGCCAATTTCATCCTTGCCTTCATACATGTTAATAGGCTCGAAACGCTCATTTTTAACCCATTGCATATGCTTGGAGAGCCGTCTGACTCTCAGATTGTAAGATTGAAGAATAGTAAAAACAAGTACCGTCGGAATTACGGTGCTGCACAAAGTGAGTATAATGCCAAATTTTATTACCGCATTCTGCTTTTGTTGAAATCGTGCTTGTTCTGGAATTCCAATTAATTTCCACCCACTCAGATAGCTGGCAGTTCCCAAGTTGCTGATAAAATTGCCATTAGCCTTGTTATTCGACGAATCTAAGTATTCTTTGGCTATAGCGGGCAGAAGGTTTTCCTTCGCAATGTAAGAGAGGTTCGAGTCAAGAACAACCCGATTGTTAGCATCTACAAGTTTGAATTGCAGATAGTTCTGCTCCTTTTTTAAAAGCTCCTGCAGCTTATCCAACTGCAAATCCACTCGTAAATACTTTGTGTAAGTCACCAAATCCGGAAAGTTCTCCAGCTTGCGAATAATGCTCACATAGACCCTCTTTTGCTGTGGATTCATCGGGTTAATATCCAAGTACGAAGAAACGATCACCTTCTCTTTCGTATCGGTCAGTTTCCGGTACCATTCGCTCTGTTTATCGCTATCCTTCAGTACAAAATAGCTCCCGCCGCTTCCAATTGTTGGGTTCGTTGTAAACACACCTAGCCAGGAAATGTACGGATACTGATCCGTATATGGACGCAGCTTGTCACGCAAGTAGCTGTCATAAGTCTCATAGTAAATTGACAAGTCGGAATAGGAGGCTTCCAGCTTTTCGTTGAAAGTGCGATCTGCCGCTACCGTGTTACCTATCGCCACGCTTTCGTTCACTATCTGGGTGAGCTCATAAGCTGCCCGATCCAAAGAAATCTGCAGATTTTCCCTCTCCCGACTTTGCGTATCCCGGCTATTCTGCACGTAGAACAGAATATTAATGCTCATAATTGGGAGTAAGACGCACAAAAGATAGATAAATAGAAACTTGTATTTGAGCGGTATGTCATTCACGATATGACTGAAAAGCTTCCATTTTCGGTTCATTGTCGATCTCCTATAGGGTATTTTCAGCCTTTTTTGTACGATGATGGGATTACGCCGGTCATCGCTTTGAACTTGGCACCAAATTGCTCAGGATCCGAGTACCCCACCATGTGGGCGATTTCGGTTATTTTCATCTCCGTACGGAGCAGTAGCTTCTTGGCCTCCGTAATGCGAACGGTATGTAAGTACTCATTAAATGCGAGACCACGCTGTTTCTTGAAGCGTTGGCCCAAGTGAGCCGCATTCACATGGAGATGTTCAGCCACATGTTGAAGCTGCAGCTTTCCGTGATAATGCTGTTTAACATAAGCTTCAGCGGCAGAAACAATATCGTCGATACCAGTACCTTTCTCCCTTGCGATCCACTCTGCTGCTTCCAGAAACTCTTTCAACATTCTGCTGTTCAGTTCTCCCACATTCTTCGGAAAAGGCGATGCAAACCATCTTCGAGTCCAGTTTTCCATATCTGCTCCTTGCTGGGCCAGTACTTGAAGAACCTCCAGCTTCAGCGTAGATAAGTTTGCCGCCACCCACGCTTCCGAAGAAGATAAAGTCATAAATAAATCAAGCGTAAGCGTGCGAACGGCATCTAGATCGCCATAGTTGACGGCATGGATGAGTGATGTCTTGGTTACCTCAGGGATCGATGGAGATTCCTCTGACATTTTGTCCTGATAATAGTGGACCATGGGAAGATTGGAGGGGAATTTGCAAACCTCTGCTGTAAGCGCTTCCTGATAGGCTCTACTTAATGAATTAACACCCCTAACCTCACTGCTGATTGCAAAAGAGAAGGTCTCACTGCATTCTTTTCGGATATGCGATACGAAACCATCTATGAACGGAACAGTTAATACAGAATCCTTTGCATCCACAGCAAGAATAAAACCATACCTGTTAGGCCCCACTACGAACGGATACACGCTTACTTCCGTCAAGACATCCGAATCCAATGCTACCCGAAGACGCTGAAACAGGCTGATCTGCTCTTGTTCTCTATCTTCCAACTTGCTGCAAACAAGGTAGATACAGCGAACTCTGGATTGCTCGTCCAGTTTCAGCAGGCTCCGCGCCTTGTCCACCCATTCCTTTCTGACGTCTCCCATCAAAAGCCGTGAAACCGTTTCAGCACGACTACGATCAATGATAGAGCGCTGCAGAGCTCGTTGTTCTGCCTCCGCTCGAATGTCCTCTGCAACCGCAAGAACTGCACTCTCTAATTCCACCTCGTCCAAAGGCTTCGTCAAATAATTGGAAACACCAAATTTCATCGCCTGCTGCGCATATTGAAAATCAGCGTAGCCGCTCAACACGATAAATTTCGTATCAGGAAAGCGCAAATAAACCTTTTCAATTAATTCCAAGCCATCAATGACGGGCATCCGAATATCAGTTATGATCAGATGAGGGCAGCTTTCCTCTATTAGCTGTAGAGCGTCCTCTCCGTCAAGTGCCTCTGCATATATTTCAAATCCAAGCTTGTGCCAATCAACTAGAAAACGTAACCCTTCCAGCATAATCGGCTCATCATCGGCAATCAGAACCTTCAACATTCCCATTTCACCTGATTTCCCTCTTGATATGAAACTATTATACGGTCCCGCCCATACATCCAGCAATGGAAAAGCCGTTTTAGTCCTCGGACTAAAACGGCTTTTTACAATAAATGCCCGAAGTCTTATTCTTTTACGCTGCCCAGATTTAAACCTACTACAAAGAAGCGCTGCAAGAAAGGATATACTAACAAAATTGGCACAGCAGTTACAATTGTGATGGCAGCCCGAACCGAAGCAGGGGTAACCATGCCTTTGGATTGGCCCGTGTTGACACCATTTAAGAGTGCCGGATCACTGTTACTACTCATTGTAGAGCCCAAGAGCTTCATCATCTCGTACTGGAGCGTACTTAATTTAATATTGGAAGAAGCGTACAAGAACGTGTCAAACCAAGAGTTCCATGAGCCAACCGCAATGAATAACGCAATGGTTGCCAAGACGGGGGTGCAGAGAGGAAAGATAATCCGCAGAAAAATCGTAAAATCTCCTGCACCGTCTATCTTCGCTGATTCAATTAAACTACCTGGGAGAGACTTGATATAGGTACGGATGACTATCAGGTTAAACGCACTAACCATCCCTGGAAGAATGTACACCCAAAAGCTGTTCAGCAATCCCAGTTGTTTGATCAGGAAATAATTTGGGATTAAGCCCGCATTGAAATACATAGTCAGTACGAAAAACACGCCAATGATTTTACGAAATAAATAGTGTGGCTGAGCCAACGTATAAGCTAGCATGGAAGTCAGAAACACACCTAACACAGTAAGCGCAACAGTCCTAGCGACCGAGATCCATGCAGCATGATAGATCGTTCCTGAGATGAAAATCGCTCGATAATTTTGCAAGCTCCACATCCTCGGCCATAAGTATAGGCCGCCCCGCAGCGTATCATTTCCTTCGTTAAAAGATACCGTCAACGTATGAAGAAAAGGATACAGAGTAACGATGACCAAGAAGAGCATAAAAAATCCGTTCAGTGTGTTGAATAGAATCGCTTCCAAGCGACTATTCTGGAAAGCAGCTGTTTTCATATCCAACCCCCTTATAACAACCGCTCTTCGCCGAGGCGCTTCGCAATATGATTCGCACCCAAAACCATTACAATGCTGACGATCGTTTTAAATATTCCCGCCGCAGTCGCCAACGAGTAGTTGCCAAGTGCTATTCCATATTTCAATACGAAAATATCAATCGTTTGCGACCAGTCCACAACCAGACCATTCCCAAGCAAATATTGCACTTCAAAACCCGCATCCAAGATATGGCCAACATTCATAATTAACAGAATAATGAACGTCGCTTTAATGCCCGGTAGGGTAACATAACGCATTTTCTGATACCGGTTCGCCCCATCCATGGAGGCGGCTTCATAAAGCGAAGGATCTATGGACGTAATCGCAGCCAAGTAGATAATCGTGTTCCAACCTACTTCCTTCCACACGTTGGCAGCACCGACAATACCCCAGAAATAATGTCCAATGCTAAGCCACATAATCGGCTCTTTGATGAAATGAAGCTTCATTAATACGACATTGACGATCCCATCCTCTACGGACAGCGTGGAGGCCACAATACCAGCCGCTATCACCCATGACAAGAAGTGGGGTAAATACGAAATCGTCTGTACCGTGCTTTTGAATATTTTTGTTCTGATTTCATTAAGAAGAAGCGCCAGCACGATCGCTGTTACAAATCCCAGTACCAAATTGATCAAGCTCATGCCCAGTGTATTACGGAGTACCTGAAGGAAGACATCATCACCCATCAGAAATTTAAATTGATCAAAGCCAACCCATTTCTGTTTGAGAAATGGCAAGGCCGGGCGATAATTTTGAAAGGCCATTAACCAGCCCCAAATGGGGACATAATTGAAAATAATCAAATAGATCAGAATCGGTAACGACATAAAGATCAACTGCTTTTGACTTTTTATCGTTTTCCAGCTGAATTCTACGCCAATTTCTCGATCGATCCATTTCTTTTTCTTAACAACTGCTTTCGCATCTTGTTTCAGTATAGTTTCGGCCATGATTACTCCCTCCCGAACCGAAATGTGTTATCTGTAAGCGGAGAAGACCTGGTCTCCTCCGCTCCTTGATAAGTACCTATGAATTATTTGCTGCTCCAGTTCTTGATCCGCCATTGAATCTGATCGTTAATACGATCTTCATAGGCTTTGACATTCGCTTTGGAAAGCTGATCGGTATATTCTTTCCAGACTTTTTCGAAATCCGTTGGGCTCGCCAAGACCGCTTTCGGCAAATACTTCACTGCCAGATCATTTATCTTAGTTTGGGCCACTTTTGCCGGGGATCCGTCGATCAAGTCGATGGACCACGCTGGATAATACACGGGATTATCAACAGGTGTTTTGAAGAACTCTGCCCAAGTCTTATGATTGTAAGCCTTCAAGACTTCCTGATCCACTGGCTTCAAGCTATCATAGAACTCCTGCGGCTGCGTGTTCGGATCAGTCGCGTTCCCATCGGTGTAAGTACCCTGCATTTTAGGTAAATTAAAGAAGAAGGCTTCTGCTTTATTGGCTAGCTTCCAGGTATTATCATTTTGCTGATCACGCTGTTCAGGAGTACGATAATATTTGCCATCCTTCACTTGATAGTCCTGACCTTGAACTCCCCATTGCAGCGTTTTCTGCCAATCTTCTGTCATCAAACTATCAAGGAATTTCAGTATTGCGATCGGATCTTTCGCCTTTACTGAAATGCCATAACCGCGATTGATGGTTAAAGCAGGACGATCCCGGTAATATTCCTTCGCACCTGGATAGAGCAAGGGGAAACCTACGTAAGTGCCGCCAAAATTACCCTGAGAAATCAACGACTTCTCGCCATCACCAAAGTTCCAATGCTGGTCAAACATACCGATAACTCGACCGCTAGCGATCTTAGCCAAGTACTGATCATAATTCTGCACAAGCGCTTCCTTGTCCAACAGTCCTTTACTGTTTACTTCGTTCAGTTTCTTGTAATAGTTCTTAGCTATATCCTTGTCAGCAAAAATGGATGCCTTGCCGTTATCTACCGTCACGCCGCCATCGTTCGGATATCCTGCCAAATGTTCTGGCGGATTCTGCAACGGAAAGGTTCTCCAATCGAAGTTCAGCGTCTCGAAACCGATTCTGTCGGGGTGCTGCTGCTTGGCCTTTTCTATAATGGCGAAGTAATCTTCCAGTGTCTTCGGAGTCGGCCATCCCTGCTCCTTCAGAATGTCCTTTTGCAACCAGAAGCCAGGTCCCTCGTAAGTCGTTTCAGTAAATGTTCCCGTGAATGCATTGTAACCCGGAAGTGCGTAGATATGTCCGCTTGCCGGATCCTTAATTTGGTTCCAAACATCCGCGTAATGCTTCTTCAGGTTCGGTGCGTACTTCTCGATCATGTCTTCCAGTGGCACGAATGCGCCTGCAGCGATCAGTTTGTCATCGCCAGTAATTACGTCTGGGTAATCGCCACCGGCAATCATAACACCTAGTTTCTGCGTGAGATCACCGACCAGAAATTCCATTTTTAAGCTGACGCCTGTTTTATCCTTAATCATCTTATAAATGCGATTGTCTGCCGTAGGCTGCTGGTAAGAGTTAGCAATGAACATAGAAATCGTCAACGGTTTAATAGCATCCGTACCTTGCGCAGCCACAGGACTTCCTGTGGTAGCTGGAGCCGTGCTAGAATCAGTTGAACCGCTGCCTGCGTCACTGCATCCTGACAAGATAACACTGAGAGTCAAAACAGGAACGATCATTCGAAGTGTAGTACGCTTCATTGGTAATGCCATTTTCTTTTTCCTCCCTTTCATATCTCCCTTTAAACGCTTACATCTTGATATATCTAATTATATCCACTAGGAATACGCTTACAATTCATAAACTAAAGGTCTTCCCCCTATAAATTAAAGGTAATTTTACATCTAATGAAAGAATCTCATAAACTTAAGGACATGCATAAGCTGGTTCTTCCTGCATTTTATTTATTGTAGCACAAGCTAGCTTCTGAATTGGATAGCGCTATACTACCCTTCTAATGAGAAAAAGCAGCCGATTAGGGTCGGCTGCCTCAGTGTCCTTATTCATCTACGGCAGAGCTAGATACATCCAATGTTAATAAAACTACAGAAGCTTTAGGAATTGTAACGGTAAGTTCGACTCCTACTGGTGAAATGTTCTGTTCCACGGGTGTAACTTTATATGGTTCCTCAAAAGAATTGCCATTCTTATGATTGTAAGAAGATAATACGACCATTGTCCCTGTGCTCGTATATTGGCCGCCGTGCAGATTGAACATGATCTCTTGATCCTCATCCACGGTTAAGTTCGCAAGTGTAACGGCAAGTATACCATCCCTGAACGATGCTGAGCAGGAGATGCTTGGAATATCATAGGTCTTTCCTTCAAATATGTAGGTTATGCTTTTACAATTGACTTCCGTTTTAAGACTTGTTGCATTCTGGTGAATTTTATACATATCGAACACGTAATAGCTTGTAGTTGCCACACAGGCATTACCCTTGGCAAGAAACAGGGAATGGATACAGTTGACAAGCTGAGCCACATTAGCCATGACAACTTTATCACAGTGGTTGTTGAAAATATTTAACGAAAGCGCCGCCAGCACTGCCTCTCTCATTGTGCTCATCTGCTCAAATAAATAGTTGCCCGGCAGCGGATGCCTCCCATTCTGCTGATGCCACACCCCCCACTCATCGACGACGAGTCCAATCGATGTTTCGGGCATTGCAGCGCGAATCATCTCATACTGGGATTGAATAAACGGCTCCATGTCCAGTCCGACCCGCATCATTTCATACCACTGCGCATCACTATATGTCAGCTCCGTGCCCATTCTTCCCGTATTAGTCACATAGTAGTGAAGTGAGTATCCAAACATGGGAGCAACTCGCCCCACCGTGTACATCTCTTTATACTTGTCAAAAAATTTAGCTGTCCACTCGGGAATATCTTCATACGGTCCGCATGCGATGAACTGAAGATCCTGCCCTACACTTTTGCTGATTATGCCGTACTTTCTGTAAATATGACAGTAATCCTCAGGTGTCATGCAGCCGCCGCCACCCCAATTTTCGTTGCCAAGCCCCCAATATTTGACGTTAAAAGGCTCCGGACTTCCGTTCTTCTCCCGTTCCTGCGCAAGTGTAGTTGTACCTTGCATCATGTTACAGTATTCAATCCAATTTCTAGCTTCCAAAACGGTTGTTGTCGTCGCATTCACAGCAAAGTATGGCTCTGCATTGACTAGATTGCAAAAATCAATAAACTCATGAGTACCAACCTGGTTAGATTCAAGCTTTCCGTCGTTCATATACCACCAATTAACGGTTGTGGGACGCTTCTCACTTGGACCGATGCCATCTCTCCAGTTGTACGTCTCCGCAAAACAGCCACCCGGCCAGCGGATAACAGATGGGTTAATTTCTTTTAATTTCTCAATAAGCTCCTGTCTGAATCCCTTTATATTAGGAATTTCAGAGTCCTCACCTACCCATATCCCATCGTAGACGACTCCGCCCAAGTGCTCAATAAAGTGTCCATAAATATTGGGATTAATGCGCCCTATCTCTTCATTCAGCCAAATGTCGATTGTAGTCATCATTTTCTCCCGCTCCTACCATTTAGGAGATAAAGGATAGGGACATGCCCTATCCTTTATTTTAGTCCGTATTTGAACAAGACAACCGCAATATTTACATGTTCCTCCATGTATATAACCGCTGCAGCCCTTACATTGAGCTAAGCGACTATGGCTTGTTTGCTCATCTACAAGCTCTATGTGCCTTGAATTAATCAGTATTTGCAGCATTGCCTCTATTTTTTCTGGTGTAACATCTATCGTCTCTGAGCAGTCCTTGCATGGACCGTGTTTGTTAGCCATCGGATATCTCCCTCCGATTTAATTGATCGTCAGCACGACAACAGACATCGGTGGGATATCCGCATGGAATCCTTCTTGATTCAATTGTACACTGGTAAATGGCTCGGGTTTGACATGAACAGGATTCTCAAAAGAATTATGGCTGTTCATTGTAGACGAAACCAAAACTCTTCCCGTTACCTGCTTACCGATAATTCCTCCCATATGACAATCTAACTGTGCAGCATTTCTCGGATCTGTATTGCAAATGGTCATGTTCAGCTTACCCTCAGCATCGACGGAGGCGGAGGCGCTAAGCTGCGGCACTTCTTCCCCATTGAGCTTGTATACGCCGCTCTGAATCTCAATTGGTTGCAGGATGGCATCCTGATGTACTTTAAACATTTCGAAGACATGATAGGTAGGGGTCAGGATCATTTTATCCCCTTCCGTTAAAATAACAGCTTGGAGGACATTAATTGTCTGTGCAATATTCGCCATTCTTACGCGGTCAGCGTGATTATTGAAGATATTCAGGCTGATCGCAGCAGAAACCGCATCTCTCATTGTATTTTGCTGAAATAGGAAGCCTGGATTGGTACCTGGCTCAACATCAAACCACGTCCCCCACTCGTCAATGATAAGCGCGACTTTCTTCTCGGGGTCGTATTTATCCATAATAGCCGAGTGCTTCGTCACAAGTTCTTCTGTGAAATACGCCGCCTTCATGATGCCAAACCATTCATTCTCCTCGAAGTCAACGGCCTGGCCTCTCACCGCTTTCGGATCTTTGATATAAATTCTGTTACCATCGGGATTTTCTATTACGAAGTTGTGATCTCTTAGCCTCGTGTAGTAATGGAGCGCTAGTCCGTCCATGAAATGACCTGTTTCCCGCATCATCACTTCCGTCCAGTGGTAATTATCTCCTCTGGGGCCGGCAGCAATTTTATAAATGGCATTGTCCCCATAATCTCTAACATATGTGCTGTATTGTCTGTAAAGATCCGCATAAAATTCCGCTCTCATCCGGCCACCACAGCCCCAGTTTTCGTTGCCTACACCGAAATAAGTCAGGTTCCATGGCAATTCTCTTCCGTTTGCTTTCCGCAGATCGGCCATCGGTGATTCGCCGTCGAAGGTCATATATTCGACCCACTGTTGCATCTCATAGACCGTTCCACTTCCAACATTCCCGCAAATATAAGGCTCGGTCTCCAGCATTTCGCACAAATCGAAAAATTCGTGGGTACCGAAATGGTTATTCTCAACCACACCACCCCAATGTGTGTTGATCATACGGGCTCTGGATTCCTTAGGCCCAATGCCATCTTTCCAGTGATATTCATCCGCAAAGCACCCTCCAGGCCAGCGCAGGATTGGAATTTGCATATCCTTTAACGCCTGAACGACATCATTACGGATACCACGTGTGTTGGGTATGTCGGAATCCTCGCCGACCCAAATTCCCTCATAGATACATCGGCCCAGATGCTCGGCAAAATGCCCGTAAATGTTTCTGTCAATTTTGTGAACCGCCGCTTTTGGATTCATTTGGATACTGCTTTTCATACTTATCTGCCTCCTGAATAGAATTATTTATAATGTTCTAGCCTTTAACGCCGCCAGTGGACAAGCCTGAAATAAAAGCCTTCTGATTTAGCAGGAACAAAAGAATAACAGGAATAATTGCAAGTACGGCTCCAGCGATCAGCATATCGTAATTGTTGCCATAAGGTGACATCAGCGAAGCAAGGCCTATAGGAATCGTGAACATCTTATTCGTGCGCAGCACAATTAACGGCCATATAAAGCTGTTCCAGTTCTGCATCGCCAGTAGTATCCCCATCGCGCCGAAAGCAGGCTTCATCAAGGGCACCATAATTCTGATATAGATGCCAAACTCCGAACATCCGTCGATCCTTCCAGCGTCCATAAAATCTTTGGAAAGTCCCGTTATGTACTGCCGAAAGAAGAAAATCGCCATCGGTGATACGACAAAGGGTAAAATAACTCCGTAATACGTGTTGATGATGCCCATGTTCACAATAAGTTTATAGAGAGGAAGCATAAGTATTTCAAGTGGTACCATCATGACAAACAATACCAGGATAAAAACAATATTTTTCCCTTTAAAGTTATATGCCCCTAGGCCATAGCCAACTAAAGAGGAAAGAAACAGTGAAACTACAGTATGAAGAGCTGTGATGCCAAGGCTGTTTCTATACCAGTACAAATAGATACTGCCTTTACCTGAAAACAATAGCTTGTAGTTGTCAAGATTCATTAGACTGGGTATTATTCTAAAATCCATGCCATTTCGAAATAGCTCTTTGGAACTCTTAAAAGAAGCCATAAACATGTAATATAGAGGAAATAGAACGATAAAACATACGATGAGAAAGAAAACTACGATGAGTGCCGTCAACAGCTGTCTTTTTAGCTTAATAGTCATGATCCGTTCACTCCTTATTGAAGAGACCGAACAATTTCAGTTGCACCAGATTCACGGTGAGTACGATCAGCAGGAGGGTAATGCCGATGGCCGATCCCATACCCATATCATTTCGCTGAAAGGCTTGCTGGTAAATTAACCTCACGATGGTAAGCCCAATATCTCCCGGCATTCCTTCATTCCAGAACACATAGCTTTCTCCAAACATTCTGTATCCTTCAAATATGCCTATCGTTAACGTATAAATAATAATTGGCTTTAAGAGCGGCAAAGTAATCCAATAAAACTTGCGAAAGACATTTGCCCCGTCCATTTCAGCAGATTCATATAATTCCTCGGGAATACTTTGTAGACCGGCAAGGTAATAAATCATATTGATGCCTGCGACTCTCCATGTATTGAGAATTACCATCAGCATCATGCCTGTACCATAATTCAGAATCCAATTTTGCGGTGAAATGCCGAGCTTAGCGATAAAGGAATTGATCAAGGCTGTATCCGCTTCTCCGAACATTAGCCTAAAGGAAACGCCCGCTACAATAACAGAAGTTAAGGCCGGGATGAAAATAACCGACTTGAATAATGTTTTTCCCTTAACCAATTTTGAATTCAATAAAACAGCGAATATCACTGGGATAGGTATTAATATCAATAGAGACAATATTGTGTAGATCGTATTCGTTTGCAGCGCATTGATAAAATGTTCATTAAACATTCTTCGGTAGTTATCCAGGCCTATAAACTTACTGCTGTTAAGCCCAAGTACTTCATGAAAGCTCATGTTAATTGTGGATGCCGTAGGGTACAAAAAAAAGATGAGAAATGCTAAAACGAATGGAGATACAAAAAAGTAAGGAGCCCATTTTTCTGAATAAAATAACCTTTTCATGCTCAATTTGTTTCTTACCTTAGGCTTTTGTCCATAAACCTTTTGAACCGCTCCGTTATTCAAATCGTTTACCTCCCTGCTTGACGGCTACAGAAACCGTTTTCATTTCTTCGTTTCTGCAGCCACCATTCCCACATTCTGCCAATTTGCTATTTTTTCTGCTTGCGAAGCTCGTCAGCAGCAGCCTTTAATGCTTGTTCTGGAGTTTGCGACTGATCCTTTAACGACTTAAACATTACATTGGAATTGACCAAATCTTGTGAAGCTGAGCTGAGCTCACTCATATTCGGCGATCTGATTTCGTCCTTCATGTCTAGGAGTACATTGAATATTTTCTCATTGTTGAAATAAGGATCGGGCTTCTGCAGCTCCGGATCACTCCAGACATCCCATCTAATTGGATCAAATTTCAGTTCCTGCCAGATTCTTATATTCGATTCTTTACTTAACTTCGCATAGGCAAGGAACTTCAAAGCAATATCTTGGTTCTTACTTTGCTTGGTAACAGCTGTACCTGTTCCACCCATTCCTGCGGATCTTACGTCACCCTTCTCCCATATAGGCATTGGTCGTACTAATATTTTCCCTTTCAGATCAGGCATATACTCCAAGAATCTACTCATGTACCACATTGGCATAATGAGTGAAGCCGCTTCTCCTTTGTTCATGTAAGTGAAGAATTCCTCAGCTCCGGTGTTCCCCCCAGGCATGGGAACCGCAATTTTATCCTTGTAAATCATATCCTTCATGGCCTGAAGAGTCTTATTATTTATATCGTTATCCAGCGTAACGTTGCCGTCTTTATCTAAATAATCGGACCCTCTTTGAACGATCATTGGCCAGAAAGGTCTTTGTCCGGTAACCTCAAATGCGGTCATTGCCTTTCCTGTCGCAGCGACAACTTTTTTTCCTGCTTCGGTATAATCAGTCCAAGTTTTAATGTTGTCAACGTTGACACCGGCTTTATCCATAAGCTCCTTATTGTAGTAAACAACCGTTGCGCCTACATGGAAATCAATGCCGTAATATTTTCCACCTTTACTATAAATATCGAATCTCGACTGGATGAATTTGTCCTTCTCGGGCTCGATCACTTTGTTTAACTCCACAAGCTGAATGTCGCCTTTAAGGAAGTTTTGGAAAAAGTTGATGTTAATGTCGGCAATATCAGGCGCACCCACACCGGATTGTAACGCGATTAATAATTTATTGTGCATTTCTGCGTTGGGATAAGTGTCAATAGACAATTCAATGGGCTGATCGGGGTTGTTTTTATTCCAGAGCTCAGCGGTTTTTTCGTAATACTTCTTATGCAGGTCTTGGAATGTCCACAGCGATAACTTAACCGCGCTTTTTGCATTTGGTGTTTCTCCTTTTGATGGCTCTGCTTCATCCGTGCTGCAGCCCGACAACATGGAAGTCAGTAGGAACACTGAAGCAACTGCTGTAAGAAATGCTTTTTTCATACACTCATGCCCCCTTCATAATCATTTCATAGGTAACAGCAGCTAACTGGGCAGCGCCATTCACCTGTTTCTTATTATACAAATTGCTTATTAGGGTCGAACTCCAATATCTTGCACTCCACTACAACATTTTGCTATGTACAAAAAGACAACCTCTTGTTTATTTCCTGCAAGTCTGCTCATATTCCAGGGGAGTCATGCCTGTCATCTCCTTAAATACCTTAAAGAAGTAGTTATAATTGTTAAATCCAACATGATTGACAATCTCTTTCAGCTTCAATTCACCATACTCCATATATTGCTTAGCATGTTCGACGCGAACATGATTTAGATATTCGGTTATTCCCATCTGACACTCTTCCTTAAAAACCCTACTGATATATGAGCTGCTTACACCAGCGAATTCGGCCACATCCTGAAGCGAAACGTCGTATTTGTAATTATTCTGTATGTATTCCATAGCCTTATGGGTAATGCTGCTAAGAGAGTCTCGGTATTTCATCCGATTCAAGATTTCAATAAGTTTAAGATATAAATTCAAAATCCAAGCTTTAATATCCAGAAGAACTTCATATTTCTGCATGAGATTGTAAGGAATATCCCCGGCCGTATACAGCATCGACATCTCAATGCCGGCATCCTTTGACGTTTTATTCACAATATTAATTAATTCTGCACAGATAATCTGAGTTGATTTGCTACTAAGCCTCATGCTCGAAATTTTATTGAAGACGGCATCGATCAAGATTTTCACGGTTTCAAAATCCTGATTTTTCAAAGCAGCGTAAATCGCTTTCTCATCTTTAATGTCGAGACAGAAAAATCCTTCTTCATGCTTACTGGTTGTGCTATCGATAAATATCCCATTCTTCCCCTTATGAAACTTGTCCTTCAGAATTGATACGGCTTCGGAGTAAGCCTGATGAAGCAGTTTTATTTCATTGCATACCTTGCTTACACCAAAGCTGGCTGTAATATTCAAATATTTTTTGATTTCCGATCTGATTCGATTGAGGAAGGTATATAGCTGATTGTGTATATACATCCTGCTATGGTTATGTCCCAGTGAAAAAATCATCGCAAATTTCCCTCGGCTTGTATGGATAACAACCGATTTTTCCCAATCGATAAGTATTTCCTTGGAAATATCAAGAAAGGTTTGAATGAACACATCGACTTCTTTTATGCTGAATCTTTCTTCAATCAACCAAAAATCGTCGATCTCCACAGCTGTCACTATCAAGTTTTCCGAGTCCATCGTTATGTCTAACGCGTTGATTTCGTTTAATATTTCTTCCCGCCCCGACAGACTGCCCTCTAGGAGCTTGCTAATCAATTCTTGGCGCGAACGATCCTTGCTGATCATAAGCTCATGGTACATCTCATTTTGTTTGTCGCGCTCATTTCGATATGCAAGAATTGAACTTTCTGCTGCTTTCAAAATATCCAGCAATACGGAGGCATTCAGCTTATGCTTCAGTACATAATCCATTGCCCCCCTTTTCATGCTCTGACGGACATAGTCAAAATCGTCATAAGCACTTAACACTACAATTCTAACCTGTGGATACTCACTTTCTAGCTGCTTTATCAATCCGAGCCCATTCATGCCAGGCATGTTGATGTCGGTAATCACAATATCTGGAACATCCTCTTCCATGAGCTGTATAGCATGAATTCCGTTATACGCTTCACCGGAAATATAAAAGCCGCAGTTCTCCCAATCGAGCATCGTTTTCAAATCTGTCCGCGAAACCGCATGATCATCGACTATAAGTACCTTCAGCATATTTTCCTAGATCCTCCTCTCCCACAGCAGGCAAAGTAATTTCTACAGTTGTGTATAGATTGGGAATGCTTTGAATGGTAATTCCATATGTTTCTCCGAAGTACAGCTTGATTCTTTCATCCACGTTTCGAATGCCGATCCCACTCAGTCCATTTTTGTTGTTTGATGATGATTCTCGCATAAGATTGTTTAACGTATGATCATTAATGCCAACCCCAGTATCGGTTACGATAATTTTCAAATTCTCTTCGACCCTGTAGGCTTTAATGATAATCAGGCCTTGTCCTTCCTTAGGCTCAAGCCCGTGGAGCAAACAATTTTCCACGATCGGTTGAAGAATAAACTTCGGGACATAAAAGTCCACTATGCTTTCTTCCATTTCGTAATGTACCCTAAACTTATCATAATCCCGGAACGCCATTATATTTAGATAGTCTCTTACATATTCCATTTCTTCCTGTAGGCTGATCAGTACGCTTCCTTTTCCCATACATCCGTGAAGCAGCTGGATCAGAGAAGTGATGATGCTCGAAATGCTCTCTGCCTTCTGAATATTAGCAAGCCACCTGACAGTGTTCAGTGAATTGGAGAGAAAATGCGGATTAATCTGAGCCTGCAGTGTTTTCAGTTCGGCAACCCTTTTCAATTTTTCTTTTTTTGTCACCTCGTCGATAAGATATTTAATCTCAGCCACCATATGATTAAAATTTGTTGCTACCTTCCCTAGCTCATCGCTGCTGTTGTCTTCGATACGAGTAACTAAATTGCCAATTTTTACGTTATTCATCGAATTTAGCAGGTGCTTTAAAGGCTTGGAAATGCTTTTGGAAACGTAGTAAGACAGAATGAGAGCAAGCAAAAAACAGAAAATTCCCAAGAATATAATATAGATGCTCGTCTTTACCGATTCATCGTTCAAATAGGTAAAGGGAATGATACTGATTACGTACCAGTCGGCACTAGGTATATAGTTATAAGCAATTAGACTTCGCTTTCCTGAAACGGTGCCGGTGAATGAATACGAATCAACTTCTTTGTTATTTGTAAGCTCCTCCATCAACGATTGATCGAGATAAAGCTTGCCTGCTTTCATTTCCGGGTTTTGGCTCGAAATTACGGTTCCCTTGCCATTTATTATGAAAATATCGGACCCTTGTCCGAGATTTATGTCTTTAAATTTCTTGAAGATATGTTTTTCGTCGATTCTCATAATCATATATCCGATCGGAATTCCGTCAATCGATTTAAAACTTCGAGTCAACAATATTCCTATCTTCCCGTAGTTGGTAATCCGATAACTTGATTCTCTTACTTCATCTTCACCGCTTTCGATAGTCCATAGAGGAACACCGTTATTCAAAGCCGTTTGTAGAAAGATTCCATTCAAAAAATCAGAGGTAAGATTAAATTTAAAGCTGACGTCGCCGTAAGCAATGATTTTTTCTTTCAGCGTTGTATATACAAGAACATCCGAAACGCTATGATTGAATGAAAACCTTTTTGCTAGCATACTTTGCATTTTTAGCTCCGCGTCATTCCTCATCCACTCATTCATCGTAGTAAAGTCCGTCAACGTATTCTGGATGAGATCAGAAAATGCGATATCCACACTGTCATTTTCGAGCTTTATGAGTTCATTTTGGATATTTTCACTAACCTGATTCATTAACTGGATGGAAGAGGTACTTATTTTCGTTTTTATCGCTTTGCTTGAAGTGTAGTAAGCAAAATAACCTGTAACTAATAGCGGTATCAAGGATAGTATCGCGAAAGAGATAACCAGTCTGTTCTGAATATTCATTTTACGGATGAAACGGTTCAAGCTTTTCTCCATATTCTCCCCCCTTGCTTAGACTCATTTAATTTCATAGTATTTCTGTTAGGGCTTACATATATAGACGCCGCGGGCATCAGGGCGGCCAACTTTACATTTTATATTGGAAACGCTTACAAATATATGAGGTAGCCGGCAACTTGCCGGACTACCTCCCCATTTTAATATTTACATATTACGATATGGACGCCTCGAGGTTATATACGCCTCCAGCAACGGTTTCGAATACGACGACTCCATTCTCCTGCACAACATCAATCGTTTCTCCGTTAGCCGTTACCGTTACTTGGATGCTGCTACGCACCTTGCATAGGGCAGCACTTTTATCAGAAACAATACGAGCGGCTTGCAGCGTTCCATCCGCCCACTCCATGTCGACCGAAAAGCCGCCTCTGGCGCGAAGACCCGTCACTTTCCCTGAATGCCACGCTTGTGGGAGCGCAGGTAAAAGATGGATTTCCCCTGCATGGCTCTGAAGAAGCATTTCAGCGATCGCAGCCGCCCCGCCAAAATTCCCATCGATCTGAAATGGCGGATGATTATCAAAAAAGTTTGGCAGCGTCGAATGCGTGAGAAGCGCATTCAGATTGTTCATCGCTTCCTCACCTTTCCTAAGCCTAGCCCAAAAATTAATGATCCAGGCTCGACTCCATCCGGTATGGCCTCCGCCATTCACCAAACGCAGCTCCAGCGTGCGCAGTGCAGCTGCCGCCAGTTCGGGTGTACCATCAGGTGTGATCTGGCTGCCGGGATGCAAGGCAAATAAATGGGAGATATGGCGATGACCTGGCTCTGCCTCTTCGTAATCTTCATACCATTCCTGAAGTTGTCCCTTCCGTCCAATTTTCGATAGGGGAAGCTTCAGCAGTACTCGTTGTAACTCTGGACTTAGTGCCTCATCTTTCTGGATGCCAAGTGTCTGTTCAGTCTCTAGTATGGCTGTGAACAGCTCACGAATAATCTGTGTGTCCATCGACGGTCCGGCACATAGTACACCAGATTCTCCATTTGGAAGTATATATGTATTCTCCGGCGACACAGATGGACAGGTCACGAGCTCACCACCCGGAGTTTCCACGACGTAATCAATCAAGAACAACGCAGCTTCCCGCAAGGTCTCATAAGCTTTGCTGAGAAATTCCACATCCATCGTAAATTGGTAATGCTCCCATAGATGCAGTGAGAGCCATGCAGCTCCCATCGGCCAATAGGTGGAGGGCAGCCATGTGTCCTGTGGAGCCGTATCCGCCCAGATATCAGTATTATGATGAGCCGTGAACCCCCTGCAACCGTACATAACGGACGCTGTATGCCGGCCAGGCTCGCGCATCCGTTCCAGCAGCTCAAAGAGAGGTTCGTGGCATTCGGAAAGCCCGCACGATTCCGCTGGCCAGTAATTCATCTGCGCATTGATGTTGATCGTATATTTGCTGTCCCACGCCGGAAGGAAGTGCTCGTTCCAGATGCCCTGCAAATTGGCGGGCAGCGAGCCGGGTCGGCTTGAGGAGATGAGCAAGTAACGGCCGAACTGAAAATATAGCGCAAATAGGTCCGGATCGGATTCTCCAGCCTTAAGCCTGTCCATGCGATGTGATAGGCTCATGCTTCCGATTTCTGCGTCTTCCGTAACCAGCGACAATGATACTCGTCCGAATAATTCACAATAGTCGTCTAAGTGTCTCCGATATAGCGCTTGATAACCCAGGCGGGCGGCACTCTCCGCTTTCTCCCTTGCTTCTGCCATCGGATCAAGGAAACGGAATGTCGTTGCTGCGGACAGAACAAGTGTCACACTATTTGCGTTTTCCACAATCAGGTGCTCGCCTACCGCTTTCACTGTGCCGCCTTCCGCTGTTGCTCTCAGTACGGCACCATACTGGCTGCCTCCCTCACCGCCACAATTGCCGCTCATCCAGATTGCGTCGTTTCCATCTCGTCCAGCATGGTCAGCGTAGCGCCAACGGCCGCGCTCCAGACGTGTTGTGAAACCGATTTCACCAGATCGGTTTGCTGTAAGCCTCATGATGATTGCCTGATCAACGTAACTCGCAAAGAGCTCGCGCTTAAATAACACGCCGCCCTGACTGAAGGTGACGGTAACAGTGCCGCTTTCCAAATCTAGTGTACGTTCGTAATGATCCGGTTCTCCAACTGGCAGAGAGAAGTCAAGTAAAAGATGACCGAGAGGTAAATAATGCCGCTGTGATTCCGGTAAACCGGATAACGCCATGACAGCGAGTTTCTCTGCTTCCTTCAGCTTTCCTTCAAATAGTAAACGTCGGATTTCTGGAAGATTTGACTTTGCATCCGGATTATTACGATCCCGGGGTCCGCCGTACCAAACGGAGTCTTCGTTTAATTGCAGTCGTTCCTGTTTCGTGTGTCCATACACCATCGCTCCCAGCCTGCCGTTGCCGATTGGCAGTGCCTCATCCCATTTCGTTGCTGGACTCTTGAATAACAGCTTAAGATCTGTCAACAGCTATCCCCTCCATCGGTAGATTCAGTCACTCCATCCTCACGATATGCTCCTGGAGTGATGCCCGTGTATTTTTTGAAAACCTTCGTGAAGTAATGCTTGTTCTCGAACCCTACCCGCTGTCCAACCACGTTTACAGGAAGATGCCAGCAAGCTTTCAGCAATTTCTGCGCTTCCCGGATTCGCAAAGTGTTGAGATGATTAACAAAGTTATCACCGGTTTCTTTCTTGAACAATCTGCTGATATAGTGCGGATGAAGATTCATTAAATCTGCAAGATGCTCTAGCGACAGGTCCTGCATGTAATGCCCCTCCATATATAGAAGGATTCGCTTCGCGTGAACCGTGTACTCCGAATCTGAATCGGGAGGAAGGTCCTCTGCAATCTTCGCCAGTAGATTCGCAATTTCACTCTTATCAATCGGTTTCAATAAATAGTCCACAACACCCACGCGAAGTGCTCTACGAACATAATCAAAATCTTCATATCCAGTCAAAATAATAAATTGATCACACAACCCGCCTTCTCGAGCTTCCTCAATCAACTCAAATCCATTTCTCTCCGGCATATTGAGATCCGTAACCGTAACATCCGGCATATATGCCTGCATAACAACAAGTGCCTCAGAGACGTTATTTGCCGCACGAACTTCCGTGCCAGGAGGTGCCGCTTCTTCAACAATCTTCATAAGACCCCTCAGAATCAATGGCTCGTCATCGACAATCAGTATTTTCATCGTTTACTCGCCATCCCTTTTATCTATAATGATGGTTAGGCATGTGCCCTTTCCTTGTTCGCTTGTAAGTTCCAGCCGTGAAGCACCGCGATAGAAAGATTTGATACGCTCACTGACATTATAGAGCCCTAGCCCTCCTCCCTCCCCCTCACTCAATGGTTTCGTCTCCATGTCTCGATACAATTTACTTTGAATGGTGTGTAATCTCTCTTGTGGAATGCCTGCCCCGTTGTCCAAAATGTAGATCCTTATTGCATCTGCGGTTTCTTCTGCTTGAACCTGAATATGAACTGGCCGAATCACAGTTGCCGCACCGTGAACAATACTATTTTCAACAAGTGGCTGAAGGATGAATCTCGGACATGCAATTTTATCTGCATTCACATTAACATGAATTTCGTAGGTCAGCCTGTCAAGAAGCCGCATTTTATGAATGTTGAGGTAGAAGCTTACCGTCTCAATTTCCTTCGCCAGCATCGTCTCTTCCTTTTGAGAAGACAAGCTGTAGCGCATCAGTTTCCCGAACCAGAATGAGATGTTCGCTACCTCTTTGTTATTGGCGATTTCGGCAAGCATCCGGATCGTTTCCAGCGTGTTATACAAGAAATGCGGCTTGATCTGCGCCTGAAGCACTTGATAGGCAGCTTCTTTATTTCTTAACTCAGCGCGATGGACGTTATTGATAAGCTCATCCATGCGATGGATCATGTTATTGTAGGTATCGATGAGAAATCCAATTTCGTCTTGATTGCCAGGACGGTTGACGATCAACTTCATATTATCGTCTCCAACGTTGCGCATATGTCTTGCAAGCCGAAGGATTCGCTTTGTGATCGTTGATGCAAGCAGGTAGTAAGCAAAGGACAAGGCAGCCAGAAAGCCGAATATGGTTAAGATCAGCACGACTTCCTTTTCTTTTACAGCGCGAAACACGTCTTCTACTTTCCCCATAATGACGATTCGAACCCCAAGCTCCTTGATATCCAGTTGATTCACGATCATTTGCCTGGTGATAACGTAAGACTTGCTTTCATTCGCTTCTAGCAGTTTTAGTGTTTTATCATCAAGCCTCGATGCAGATTCTCCACTGACCAAGGGCTTACCGCTCTCCGAGAGTAAAAAGGAACTCCAGTTCTTTTCAACTCCTGCAGCATGATAGAACTTATCGATTAAATCGCTGTTGACACGTATCTCTAGAAGTCCAAGTTTCTCGGTAATATTGTTATTATAAATATTCTGATAGTAGATTAGCTGTGGTTTCTGATCTTGCGGCTCGAGTAATGTCCACTTGCCATAACCCGGCTTCAACGAAAGGGAAAGCTCGTTCGTTTCTCCCCCTTGCAAGGATGTGTCGATAAACCGATCGGTGATAGATAGTACCTGTTGCTTTATCTTATAAATTCTCAGTGACTCTACTTCCGGGTTGGAAAAAAAAGATTGTGTGAATATCGGATTAATATAACGCGTATAAGCAAAAATACTCTCGGCGTCCGATTCATAACGGCCATCCAGATAATCAGTCACATATGGATTGTACTGTAGGAGACGATGGATGGATTGTATTCGTATTAGATCCGCTTTCATATTAGCATAGGCTTGTTCAAGTATCTTTTGCCGACTTTCAACGAATTGCTTCGTCAGATTTCCATAAATTTGACTGTAATAGTAGTATCCAAAAACGATGACGGGAATAAAAATCAGTACAATGTAACCAACAATAATTTTGCGGACTATACTCATGATTACAGATACCTCTGCCTTCGGGATTTCCTTATAACCATATCATGAGCAACCAAAATTCGGTAGAGGCATATTTGCCTCTACCGATTACCGTTTGCTTACTTAAACAAATCTTTTCTTTTTTGGTAGGTCTCATTAGCCCAATCAACGAGTTTTTGTAATCCTAGCTGTTCGGCATTCTTGACCATATTCTCGTAGTTGGCCATCGCTTCCTCTTCGGACTTGGCTAGATACACCTTGACCTTCTCGTTTTTAATCATTTCATCAATCTTGGTCCTCATTGTTCTCTCTTTTGAGTCCGGCCCTGCCTGAATCAGACCGAGTTCAGGCTTATACTTGGTAATACTCTTTATTTCCGTAAGCGTCTGGGTCGTCATCGTACCCGGCACGTAACTCCACTGTCCTTCTGTAATGGCGTCGTTATACAGATACCACCATTTAATTCCGTTGCTTTCGACGAATTGGGCGTCATTGGGATCATACTTCAGATTCGGATAACCCTCTTGGTTCCAAGTCCAATGCTCGTTCTCGATTCCGAACATCGTGAGCTTCTTGCCTTCGTCGGATGCCAAGTATTGCAGCAATTTGATCGACTTCTCCGGATTTTTATTTTTCTTCGTAATGAATGTACCTGCGAAGCCAACGCCACCACTGACAACTTTCGTTTCGCTCGAAAGAGAGCTCGGCAGCATCTTAAATGTGAATGCGCCTCCTTCACGCTTGACTGCGGCATTGTCGCTGTCAGCGACACTCACCGTATACATATGGGCAAAGGCTTTGCCGCTTGTCGCGTACTGATCGTCAATCTTATCGTTGGCGTGTGCAAAGTTTTCCGCCATGATATAGCCGTCTCGGTAAAGCTTGTTCATAAACTTGAAGTATTCCTTGATTTTCTGATGGCGAATGAAAAAGTCTACTTTCCCCCCTTGTTCGAACCAGGGGCTGCCGAAGGTCGCATCCACGCCAAACTGCATCAAAAAGTATTGCTCAATCCATTCCTTGTCCATAATTAATGGTACCATGTCAGGATACTTAGCCTTAACCATGCCTAGGACGTTGACGAAATCATCCAGCGTCTTAATAGGTGGGTTCCCAAGTTGCTTCAAGATATCCTCACGTACGGCAATGCCCGGATTGCCGTTGTTGCCCAGTGCGTATTTATTAGCCGCCCACTCTTCCTGAGTTGCGAAGGAATTTCGGACCGTGTAGAAGTTGCCGTCATCCATCGTATGAATGGCAATACGTGTCTTATCAATTTTAAAGTCAGGCGCATATTTTTGGATCAGCTCATTCCAAGGATAGGACAGTTTCGAGTCAGATAACCGACTAACATTTCCATATGTAAACACTAAATCTGGTAAATCTCCCGATGCAATCATCAGTGGCAATTGCTTGTCGTCTGTCGCTACTGTCACCTTCAACTTTACTCCCGTTTTCTCGGTGATTTTCTCAGCGATGGGACCTTTCCATTCCTTGACAGGGTACCATGGTGCATCGATAAACAGTGTGAGCTCCTCCGCCCCATTCCCCACGGAAGACTTACCGTTTTTTTCAGTTCCCTGATTTGTATTCGAACCACTGTTACTGTCCATACTGCAGGCGGACAATAGCATCAGCACGAGTACAAACGCAAGTGTCGTGACAAGTACTTTGTGACCTTTTGTTCTTTTCAAGACGACCCCTCCAATGTTGTTGTTTGTATATTAAAGCAAATGCTTTAATATCGTGCAAGCGAAAGCGATTTCAACCTTTAACAGAACCAAGCATGATGCCTTGGACGAAATATTTCTGCAGGAAAGGATATATGAATACGATTGGCGCTATAGAGACGACCATCGCCGTCACCTGAAGTGAGAAGCTGGTTACTCCCGATGAGGATCCATTCGCTACGGCAAGCGCGTCCATTGGCGAATTAAATTTATTGATAATTTCCATCATACGATATGTAAGTGTACGCAAGCTCTCCGATTGTACGAAGTAAGCCGAATCCAGCCATGAGTTCCATTGACCGACACCCATAAACAAGGCCATCGTGGCGATGAGCGGCATCGAAACCGGAAGGACAATCCGAAAAAAAACAACAAATTCGCTCGCGCCATCCATATGAGCGGATTCTTTCAGCTCGCTGGGTATTTCACGGAAGAATGAGATAGCAATTAGCAGGAAGAATGTACTAAGCATGGATGGGAAGATATATACACCAAATGTATTCAGTAAACCTATTGAGCGCAGCACTACGTAGTACGGAATGAGGCCGCCGGAGAAATACATCGCGAAAATAATAACAGTGAAGTAAAATTTACTGAATAGCAGGTTCCGATGTGAAAGTCCATAAGCGACCAGACTTGTGAAGAGAACGCCAAGCATCGTGCCCAGCACAGTTCGAGATATCGTAACCAGAAAAGCACGAAACCAGTTAGGATCTGACAAGAATGTTTTGTAATTTTCTACAGTAACACTTCGGGGCCATAAGTATACACCTCCAAGAAGCGAATCTGATCCCTTGTTGAACGATACGATTACAACGTAGTAGAACGGATATAGCATGGCGAGCATGATGATGAATAGAACCACGTATATCATACTGTCGAGGAGAATGTCCTTCTGTTTTTGGTTTTGGAGCACGACCGCTCCTCCTTTCCCTAGAATAGACTTGAATCCGATTTTCGCTTGGCGATGTAATTGCTGGAAAAGATCAACACAACCGAGATAACGGACTGGATCAGGTCAATGGCTGCTGCGTAAGAGAAACGACCATCCCGTAGGCCGACCTTAAACGCATAGGTCTGTACAATTTCCGAAGTTGGATTGTTAATGGTATTCCCAAGAAGATACGCCTGCTCGAAGTTGGATCCGCCCAGACCACCGCCTAGAATACTGCCAATTGTAAGAATAAGAACGACAATAATCGTTCCCTTCATGCCTGGAATCGTAATGTGGCGGATACGTGCCAGCCTCCCGGCACCATCGATTTGGGCCGCTTCGTATAGAGCTGGATTGATGCCCGTAATAGCCGCCAAGAAGATAATTGTCCACCAGCCCATCTCTTTCCACATAACACTTCCGACCGCGAGTCCCCAGAAGTAATTCGCGTTGGTCAAAATATCAAGCTGTTTGTCGATGAGACCAAGTCCCAGAAGCGCCTTATTCACAAGTCCGACGTCTGTTGAAAGGAAGAAGAAGGCGAGACTGACGACAACAACCCAAGAAATGAAGTGAGGCAGGTAACTAACGGTTTGTACGAATCGTTTGAAAGCCATGTTTTTCACTTCGTTAAGCATGATCGCAAAAATGATGGGTGCGGGGAAGGTGAAGATTACCTTCAGCAAGCTCAACATGAGCGTATTACGAACGATGGTACCAAATTGATAATCATGGACGAATTCATCGAAATATTTTAAACCGACCCATTCGCTGGTGAATATGCCCTTAATACCGGATGAGATGCTGTAATCCTTAAACGCCATGATGATTCCGAACATAGGTGTGTAGGAAAAAATCAGTAAGAAAATCATCCCTAGCCCAACGAATAAATGAAGCATCTTTTGCTGTTTAAACCGCTTCCATAAAAGCGCTTTCTCACCTAATTTGGCGGCAGGTCTTGCTATCTGCGTATCTAGTTCCATGTTCGTTCCTCCCTTACTTCCATACTACATCCCTGCAGACTCAGGGGTAAGCCAAAATTTTCGAGAAAGCGTTGTCAATTTTTGATCTGATTGCATCAGCATGGCTGAAACCAGGGATTCGCTTATCTTCATTCATCATGGAAAAGGATAATAAAGAGCCTGTTCTTGACGATTGTCAAGAACAGGCTTGGATGACACGCAGAATGTTTGGCGAAGAATCTTCTGTTTTGTTGTGCAAGTTAAGTTTTAGCAGCTCTCTCAACAGACGCGCCTTCTATCTGTTTGTGAAACTTTCTTGGAGTAAAGCCTGTAATCTGCTTGAATTGACGGCAGAAGTGCTCCACGTTGTTGTACCCGCAGCGCAAAGAGACTTCTGCGATGGATAGTGAGCCGTGCAGCAAATATTCCTTGGCTTGGCGGATGCGACTTGTAATCACGTCATCCATACAAGAAATCCCGAAAGTCTTCTTGTAAATGGACTGCAAATATCCAGGACTGATGCGGATAGAGTCCGCCATTCTCGGAACCGCCCAATCCTGGCTAGGATTGCTGTAAATGGCGGTTCGAAGCGTCAACAAATTATAGTATTGTGGCGTAATGACTTCTTGAAAGTAAGATTCCAGCAGCTTGTTAAACAGGGTTCTCAGCAAGCAGTCGATGGATGATTCTTTATAATCTTTTTGAAAAGAATGTTCGCTGACGAGGAGTTGGAATATTTTATGGCAGTATTCAGGATCATTCAATGAAAATGGCACTCCGAATGGAAGCGAAGTTTCCATGACATAAGACTCATTGGATTCAAAACGAATCCAGTCATTCTTATATTGTTCTTCGCATGCCCTGTAATAAATTTTTTGATGGGGACGGTACAAAACTCCATTGTGTGCAGGGTACTCCTTCAATTCTCCATTAACCCAGAAAAGAGCGGGTGTATGGGTTACGACGAGCAGCCAACAGTTATGGCCTTCTGGGATATCGAACACAAAATTGCTTGCATGTGCAGCATCATACTCAACATAAAAAATGTTGGTCATCATGATCCTCCAGTATCCAAAAAATAACATTGCATCAATTATTTATTAGCATATATGAAGGATTGAAAACAGTCAACGCAGCAAAGTATCATTGAACGCCTCTTGCAAAGGTGTCATAGATGCAATTTTTCTTCAACCTCTCCTCCGTACTGAGCTTTTGTGCATCCGCGATCTCATAGCCTCCGAAGGTGTCATACAGCCTCGATGAGGGATCGACTTCCACGTAGGTGCACCAAGGCAGCCAGTGGTAATGGCTTTGCAGAGTTTGGGTCGTAAAGTTTCCGCTTTCATGGCCCAGGCCGGGCATAGCGTATCCCACGCTGCCATCCACATCGCTCGACTGCCTGGTGTTCTTATGGATAAACTCAGCGAAGTCGAGATAGTGATCATCGCCTGTAATGATATACAACCTGTAGTAAGTGTACGAGCAGGCAGCCATATACACGTCGGCACCCCCTCCGATTGTGATAATGCTCTGTCCGCTGATCGAATATTGGTTGAACGGATGTTTCGGCCAGGGCGTACGTACCGGGAATGACCAGGCATACGTCCACGTCTCGGTATAATCGGCAGCGCCGATCGCGCCTTCAAGCCACTTGTCCTCTCCGGTCAGATCATATAGGGCAAGGAATCCGAATAACGCATAAATGCCAGCCTCTTTATCCTGAATGTCGGAGTTGTCGCAAGTACCTCCCCGATACTCCATATTGCGATAATTATGATCAAAGGACCATTCTCCGGCATGAATCGCAGCAGCTTTATATCTTTCATCTCCGGACACGAGATAGAATTGGACCAGGAAACGAATCACGCTTGGCGTGTTTGATTTCGAGTCCATGCGTATGGAACTGTCAGTATTATACGCTCGGTAATAGCTGCCATCTTCGTTCTGAACATCCACGAGCCAATCGGCAGTTCTTTTGCAGAATTCCAGCCAAGCTGGTTGCTGGTCTCCTCTTCCACGCATGTAGAGATAGGCGTCCAGGATCGGCTCGATCCCGTCGGCCAGCATCCGGATGTAGTGAGGATACGGCTCGAATCCCTTGATGTTCGGGTTATAGCACATTTGCGGCAGGCCAGAATCAGTCATAGCTGTCCTCACCCAGAAGTCGATCACATTCACGCCTTTCTCAAACGCCTCGGGCGCGTTTTCTTTATCACCGTAACGAAGCAACTGATATCCGATCCCAGGCTGCTGCCCTACGAAGCCGAACTGGAACGAAACACTAGAAATATCCATGTTGGGCAATTGGCAGGAAAAAGGCAAACCATACGAATCCCCGTATTGCCGTGTGAATTTAGTCAGTATATTCATACAGTTATGAAAATAAGTCTTATTATCTACCTCGAATAACTTGTCTCGCAACCGGGAATAGGTGTCCCGCCAGATTTCTTTCATCATCGACTGGAAGCTGCCATAATGTCCGAATTGAATGCCGACGGCGTAATTTTGCTCAAAGCCGACCTCTACGGGATGGTTAATGCGCTGGAACCTTTTCGATTTCTGATGATAGTCCAAACCCTTATATTGACTCTTTGCAGGTATCTGACCATCGCAGCCCGGATACACATAATCGATCGACAGGCCGTCGATCTCTATCTCTAACTCCTTGCGTACGTCAAAGCCGTAATACAAATAGTTCAACGTCTTGTTCTCCGGCTTGCTCATTCCAATGGCTCCGATGGTACACTTTGGGTCCGTGTTATTCTCGGACCTAACGATGTCCGAAGACTGCATGGTTGCGTCCGCAGCCCAGCGAGAGAGAGCTGCAGCTTCTCCAGAAGCGATGTGTTGCATCGCGAACAACGGCAAAGCGTAATTGGTTTCCATTCGCCAGAAATATTCGTTGTCCAGGTCTTTACCCATCGCATAATCGGGCGCGAATTCGTTCTGCTTATACCAAACTCCTGGTGCAAAACAGTGATAGTCATGGACATCGTCCGATTCCGCAATCGTCAAAGAAACCTTGGTTGAGAAACCAAGGTCGTCTCCCGCTTTCAACACTTTGACGTTCCTGCTAACCTTGAACCCTGTGCTCGAAGCTTCATATACGTCAGAGAAGAAAAATTCCGAGCCTGTCGGCACGGATAACGTACCTTCAGCTACGATTTTATCACCATATGCCGTGATTTCGGCGTATGCTTGGTCGTAAAACTCGTTGACGGCGTAGGCGGTCTTTACCGTCACGAACATCGGCCGCTTGTTGAAATAAAGCCGTTTGCCATTTTTGTGAACCTCAATGCCACCCTCTTTGGAGATCAGGATATAGTTGCCGAATTCCAGCTTCATAGAACTTCCTCCTTAGAATAAGAAAATGAAGAAGGGATATATATGAATATACATCCCCCTCATTCATTAAAATTTACTTTTTAGCTAGCGCATCGGCACGCATTTTAACAATTCTTTGCGCTTTTTCCGTATCCGAAGCAAAGACATCATTCCAACCAAGGCCTGTCACATCTTTCTTCATCATTTCCCAAAGCTTGTCGAACTCAGCTTGATTCTTTGCAAATACCATTTTCCAGGATGTGTTCTTCACATAGTCAGAAATCTGGCTGCGTTTGTTTTTAATATCTGATGAATCGCTTCCTAAACTTGTATTGATATTGGGGACGATATCGATCATCTTATGTTTCAGGTAATAATCAGTTGCGTTTTCTGCCTGATAGGTATTCTGCCAATCCGTCGTTAGCGCTGTCTTATTCGCTTCAATTGTTGCAGCCCAGTAATTGCTGTTATAGAACTCTCCTGTCAATGGATCTTTGGCAAAATCGCTTATGATCATTGTATTGAGCTTGCTTTGTCCGTCTTGATATCCGCCGCCTCCGTACTGATCTGGAACAGGTGTATTTTTCTGGAATGCGGTTTGACCTACTTCGGTCAGCTTAAATTTACCATCTGCCGTCTTTTCGTAGTTGAAGCCTTCAAATCCATTCACATAGTAGCGCAAGCCTTCAGGAGAAGCCAGCCAATCCATGAATTCCATGATCCGATCGGGATCATTGGCTTTGGAACCGATAGCAAATGCTCTTCCATTGCCGTAATAGGCATCACTTGCCTGAATGATGTGCGTGTCAGCGATCGGGATCGCAACATTCCCGTCGCCCTTTTTACCTCTTTCAATTGAATTGTAGAACCCTGTTTCCCATGAGTACCACAAAAGAAGTACCTGCTTATTGGTCAGCTTCTCCGATACTTTGTTCCAATCCTGAGTCGGCGAGTCAGGGTCAACCAAACCCATCTGATTTGCTTTAAAGTAAAATTGCAGAATTTTCTTGTACATACTGTTGTCATCAATGAGGGGAACGACGTCGCCTTTTGCATTTAATTGCATGGTCGTGGTTCCTTCTGGCTGCTCATAACCGTACCAATTGCTCAACCAGCGTGCATTTTCCATAGTCCCTCTGCTGTCCCAATCCTTCCACAAGGTGATCGGAGCGATCGGTTTACCGTCCGGCGTCTTCGGATATTTCTCATGCATAAGTTGCAGTACATTCAAAAGATCATCCAGATTGTTCAGCTTGGGAGCCCCAACTCCCTTGTAATAATCCCAAGGCATTATAGGGCTTGAATAAGGGATCTGCTCTGAATATGTCGTTGGTGAAGTATCTGCCTCAAAGGTCGGCAAAGCATAAATCTTGCCATCCGGATTTACTTTTTGGAATGCTGCATTGAAAGGTTTGAAATGATTGTCCACATATTTGGACAGGTTCTGGGTATTTTTGAGCTTCCCCGTGAGGTCCATAATAAGACCGGCTGGAATCAATTCTTCCAACTGATTATTATTGACGATCAGGAGATCGCCCAAATTTCCTGCTGCTGATCTTGTCTTGTACAGCTGATCTCCGGCAATCTGAGGAGCAAGAATGTTCAGAGTGATATTAAACTTATCCTTAATAAGCTTCCCATACCACCCTTTCTGCTCGCCTTGATAATTGGCTGCATTGTCAAAAACGGTAATGGTCAGCGGTTTACTGTGATCTAGTGCCTTGGATGTTGCTTCAGTACCGGAGCCTGGTGACTTACTTGGTTCCGTTGATGCAGCCTTATTGTTAGATTCGTCTCCACAGCCGGTTAATGCTACCGAAACCATGAAGAGGCTAGCAAACAATAACAACATCGGCTTTTTTACTGCTTTACTCGATTTACTCATACTTAAGCCCCCTATTCTTTCAATTTATTAAACCAGTGCAAGTTATCCTTTCACTGCACCAATCATAATCCCCTTTACAAAAAACCTTTGGAAAATCGGATAAACCAGCAAAATAGGCGCTACAACAATAATGGTCACCGTCATTCGAATTGACGTCGTGGTTTGCTTTGTTGCCAGACTTGCCATCGCTGTCGAACCTGCATTCTGCAGGTTGACCATGCTGGATATGGAACTTGCCTGATTGATATAGTTATAGAGGATAAACTGTAAGCTATAAAGCTTGCTCTCCGTGACCAACAACAATGTGTCCTGGAAGGAGTTCCACTGATCCACTGCAGCGAATATGGCAACTGTAGCCAATATGGGCTTACAGATAGGCAACATGATTTTGAAAAAAAGCGTCATGGTCCCAGCCCCGTCGATACTTGCCGCATGCTGCAATTCCTTCGGCGTTGATTCCACGAAAGTCTTTACAAGTATGATGAAAAAAGGAGCTACGATGGTCGGCAGAATATAGGCCAGAAAATTGTTTGTCAGATGTAAAGTCCTCATTGTCAAATACCACGGAATAACCCCGGCATTAAAGAACATGGTTAAAACCGTAAAGCGATACCATAATTTTCGCCTCCACATATCCTCTTGGGTAAACATGAATCCCAGAAAGGCGGAAGCCCCTACCGTCAAAGCGGTTCCAATGACAGTCCTTCCTACAGATACAATGGCTGCATCCCACAACCCCGGTATTTTAAACGCATCCACATAGTTATGAAATTGGATATTTATCGGGTAAAAGATAACATCACCTTTGGCACTGATATCGTTTGCGCTTATCGTATTAATAACGATAGAATAAAAGGGATAGACACATATAAGCGCATACAGGGAAAACAACACATATATGATTACAGTACTCAACTTGTCTGTTGGGCTAATTTGGACTTTCATTTTCTTGGTGAGATGGCTGCCGGGCACTTTATCATTCGACGCCACCCTTGCTGCTGTATCACTCATACAATACTCTCTCCCCTTAATCTTTTTGATAGTCCGTTCACAGAAAAGAGAAGTACAACACTAATCAAACTCTTTAGCATACTGATCGCGACGGATACGGAATAGCTGCCGCCCCCCATTGCAAGGTTGTACACATATAAGTCCAAAACCTGTATAGAATCCTTGTTAAATGCATTCTGAAATACGAAATATTGCTCCAAGCCATTATTCAGAAAACTTGCAATTTGCAGCATCAACAAAACAAAATAGGTCGGCACCATACTAGGCAATACAACATGCCAGATCACCCGCATTCTTGTCGCGCCATCTACATAAGCCGCTTCATAAAGAGAATCATCAATCCCCATAATCGCTGCGATATACAATATGGCTGACCAGCCCAATGTTTTCCAAGTCGTCCAAATCCACATCATAATCCACACATGGTCAGAGTTTTGAAGAAGTAATATCGGGGAATCGATAAATCCAAGTTGTTTCAAAAGTCCGTTGACTATACCTTCGCTAGAGAACATTGAAAATGCCAATGAATACACCAATACCCAACTGATGAAGTTCGGCAAGGTTGTTACCGTCTGTATAAACCTCCGGAAACGCACGGATTTGATCTCAGTTAGGAATATGGCAAAAATCATTGGAAGCCAGGAAAATAGCAGATTCAAGCCACTCATCCCAAACGTGTTTTTAAGTATTTGAAGGGTTTGATCGATCTTAACTTGATTTTCGACCAAGGTATGAAACCACTTCAGACCAACAAACGGCGATTGGGACAGCGGAATTGGCGGCGTATAGTCAAAGAATGCATAAACCCAACCATATAGCGGGTAATAGGCAAAGACACCAAGTAAAATCATAAAAGGAAGTATATAGAGAAATTTTCTTATTGAACTGCTAGTCAGGCTGTTTTTTTGTATTTGCACCATGTAACGCTCCCTCTTCAATGGTATATTCAACGTATTTATTGACACATAACGATATCTATAAAAATATTTGGAATGCCGAAATGGCAATCTCCTCTATAGCAGCTCAAAGGATCATCGATGAATTAAAGGATGCGCCTTGTGTTGATAGCGTTTTCATTTCGTTTCGTTAAAGCAATTATAAGATATCAATTTTTTCAAAACAATGACGTATTCTCATTGATTATTGATCTATTCTCATATCACTGAAAGCCGTATTCCTCAGAGGCATCTCCTCTTCCATCCCTCAGGGACTCGCCAAACTGCTTTCGTTGAGCTCATACGGAATAAAGTAGAATAATTTATCCGAAAGTATCGTTATTTTATAAACACGCTATGATTACGAATAAAAATTTATATTTTTTCAAACGTAAAACTGCAACGATTTAGCTATAACACAGGTTTATAATAGTCGTGCAACAAGAGGGAGCGACTCTTCCCCCTCTTCATATATGAGAGGATGGTATACATGCTTAAACGCAAACTAATTCTAACAACTTTAATTTACAATGTGTGTTTAACTTTGGCTGTTGCAACCCCAGCAATTGCAGCGGGTGACGCCAAATTCGAGATGACTACCCCCGCAAAAGAGGCAGACAACGGAGAATTTACAATTACCTTGAAAGGGCAAAATATTGAGGATTTATTCGCATATGAAGTAAAACTTGGTATCGATGCCAGCAATGTCGAAATTATTAAAGCAACCACAGCCATTAACGGCTTCTCCGTTCCACCCATGTTGAAAAACAATGAAATTACTTTTGCACATACAAAAGTTGGTAAAGTGGATGGAGAGAAGGGCAATGTAGACATTGGTACCATCACTTTAAAGGCAAAGAGAGCAGGATCCACAATAATTAATTGGACAAACATCAAAATCGTAGATTCGAAGCTGGACAGCAAAGTATTTACAACAAACGCATCTATAAATTTAATTAAAATCTTTGCCGACCTTGCAGGCCATTGGGCCAAATCGGATATTATGCAGATGGTAGATAAAAAAGTCGTAGAAGGTATGGATGACGATCATTTTGCACCTGATAGCAATGTAACGAGAGCTCAATTTGCAACGTTGCTCTCCAAGGCCTTAGACCTGAAGGATGATGGACAAATTCCCTTTGCTGATGTAACCTCAGGAGCCTGGTTTGAGAGCAGCGTGAAAAAGGCTTATGCTGCCGGGCTTATTAACGGCGTAGCGGATGATGCATTCGCGCCGGAGCAGAATATCACCCGCGAGGAAATGACAGCGATGCTACTGAGAGCAAAAGCTCATGCGACAGGGATGAATATTGATAATATGACCGTCAACGGATCCATCCATTTCAGCGACGAGACTGCCATCAACGACTGGGCTAAAAAGGTAGTCGCACTCGCCGTCGAATCTGGCCTTATGAATGGAAGAACAGAACGAGAATTTGCCCCGCAGGAACATGCCAGTCGGGCAGAATCCGTCGTCGTGCTGAAACGGCTTCTAGCCGAGTTGAAATAAAAAACTTCCCTTCCCGCTTATTACCGTGGGAAGGGAAGTTTTTTGATGATTGGTTTCTTGATTTTGTCGTGATCTTACTCAGCAAAGATCAATCTTGCCAATGCTGCTAAATCCTCAATATCAATCTTACCGTCATTGTTTACGTCGGCAGTCTTGAACTGATTCCAATTTGGATCCGCCGAAGTGAAACCATAATGTGCCGCTGCAATTGCAAGGTCGCCGATTGTCACGTTTTGGTCTCCATTGACATCTCCCGGCAGTTGGGTAATGACCGTAGCTGTGAAAATTTGTACAGCGTTACTTAATTGGCTCAGCGCCTGATCAATCTGCTCCTGCGTCGCAGCACTATCTAGAAACACGCTATCTGCGCTTTGAATGGCTGCAAATAGTGCCGACTTCGCACCTGCAGGATATTGTCCCGGTCTTGTGCCTTCAACAGCTGCGTCATGCAGTGCTTGAGCTTGCTCGATAGCAACACGCAAGGCGTCTTTAGTAACGTCTCCTGTTATTTCAAACTGATATGGAGCCGGGTTCGTTATTGTGGATTCTGTTCCATTTCCGTTCGCCACAATCATACTAGTCACACGTACTGTACTAGTCTCCGTTCTATTAACCTGCTTGGCTTTGAATTGCAGTTTCAACAAATTTGAAAGATTGCCCGCTTCCTGACCAGGCTGCAATTTTGCTATAAGCAATCGTATTTTCCCTGGTGTTAGTCCCTTACCCACAATAGTTAGACCGTCCTCAAGAGGCTCGGCACCAAGAAACTCAACACGTTCAGGATCATACTCGAATGTTATATCTTGGGCATACACATTCGTCATTATTGTGTTCGTTCCCAGTGTTACATCAAAGACTTGATTGGAACCAACCCTTCCTGATCCAGTTAATATAGCCGGACTTTCTGGCGTATCTTCGCCTTTTACAATATGAACGGTGTACTGCTTCGCCGTCATGTGATCCTCTGCTTTCGCCGTCAGCACCAGTTCGGTGGTATCTCCCGTTAATGAAATGGTACACTCCAATTTATCATTAATTAGAATGTTACCGACGTACACAATCCCATATTCATTGGTAGGATTCGCATTCATTGTAACTGATTGTGCCGAACGAGGTACGGTCAGCGTATATTCCGTAATGTTAGGATCAAAAGACTGAGATAACGTCCCTTTATCAAACGATAAGCTCATTAAGTTCGGGTTTGATTTGAAATCCGTAATCACACGGAAGATATCAAATAATCCTCCGACGAAACCTCCTGTGCTAGCAAATTTAACCCTTACGTAATGTATCGTTCTTTGCACGGAATTTCCATTTCCATCGGTTTCAGTTACGATTTTGGTTCTACTGTTATCCACCATTTCCTGCGTAATTTTGCGGGTCTTGTTATAGAAATCTCCCGGATTTTTGTTTTCTATAGCTTCGCTTACAAGTTTGTTGTCATCGATGTAAATGTCAAATTTCCGTCCAACGTCACCACTATAATAGGTCGTAAACAGATAATTAGCCACGCCTGGGGTTACTTCCATGTCATAACTAAACCATCCATTTGCCCTAGCATCGCGGTAAGGCTTGCCATTGTAGGTGCCGACAGTAGAATTGGATGTAAGACGATTCGCGGCAAGTTCATATTGATCGTTCGCTACAATAACGAAACTAACACTTGAAGATTCTGTCCTCCCTGCTTCCTTCTCTCTAAGGATGGCTTGTTGGAAAAATTCTGAATCTGCGGACACAAGATTGAAATAGATGCCGTACCGGTCCAGATATCTCGTGAAATGCGGGGTGAAAGTTAAGAGTCCCCCATCAACATCCGTACCTCGTAACGTAAATTCAAGCTTTCCTTGTGTTTTCACAAGATTCTGCATGATATTCGTCTTCCAAGCCTCTATATCTCCATTTGTTATCGTAATGAAATCTCTTGCAGACGTATCCCTATTTGGTTTCAATACATTAACACCATGCTGGCTTGTGGTCATATTAGTAGTCCCTAATCCGGCGCTAAGCACAACAGGACCATACTTAAAGGCAGCGGTATCCGGACCATCGGGCAGATTGTACAATACAACCTCCATCGGGAAATCCAGTGTAATTGTCGTACCGTCTGTCCAGTTTTGTGAAAGCGCGATATAACCATTGTCTACCGTGTAATTCTGAACTGTCATTCCGTTTATCTTTACTTGTGGGTTTGTTTTCACCCAATCCGGTATTCTGAATTTAAGTACTGTGTCTGTTGGTCCTGTTGTGTTTAGTGTAAAAGTAACCTTTCCGGAAGAAGCGTCTCCTCTCCCCGTATTTGGCAGCTCGGAAAGTTGAGTGATTTTCAAATTTTTATCAGGCATCGTCAGGATCGAAGATAGATACATATTGACATAAATACTATTTTTTCCGGTGAAGTAAACGCTGTCATTTAGCTTCGCGAAGTTCTCCATACCCGTTCCTGTACAGCACCAGAAATGGAAAAACTCACTGCTGAATACTTTAAAATATCCTGTGTCCATTGGTTGGAAATAAGTGGTCATTCCTGTGTCAGGATTTTGAGAAGATATAATCGAGTTCGTGTATGTATTTTCATAAAAGTCTGCGTACTTTTTATCTTTTGTAATCTTATAAAGTTCTTTACTCAGCTTTAGCATGTTATAGACGTTACAGGTCTCATCGTTCACATTCGTACGCTCGGCGTCTAGCGAATCGGCAGGACCAAAATGCTCGTTATCGCTGTTGCCTCCTGTAATATAGGAATGATGCTGCACAACCATATCCCAGAAATTTTCTGCTACCTGCAGATAATATTTTTCACTCTCCGCTTGATCAAGAACGGTATATCTCTTCAATGCGCCAATGACCTTCGGAATCGTCGTATTTGCATGTTTGCCATTTAAGACGTCCACGTTATTGTAGAAGGAATCAAACAAGTTCTGTTCATCAAATTTCTCAGCTGCCAATTTCATGTGCTCGTTCCCGGAAAGCTTATACAGATCATAAAGGGCATCATTCATACCACCGTATTCAACACTAAGGACTTTTGCTTTCATCGCAGCATCCCATTTGGAAGTCCGATTGTAAATATATTCGCCAAGCTTTTCCGCTACTTGAATCGCTTTCTCATTGTTACCGTACTCAGCAGCACTGACTAAACCAGCCAAAACCTTGTGAATCGTGTACCATGGTACCCAAACCGCCTGCCCGTTTTCTACCTTGTCGAGGAATGAAGTAGGAAACGCAGACACATATCCATTGCCATTTGCAACCTGACAAGCTGCCAATTCATCAATGATATAATCCAGCCTTTCTTTCAAACGGTCTTTGGTGTCGCCTTTAGCATTCGCATACGCCATTGAGATAGCCGATAGGTAGTGCCCCAGAGTATGGCCCCGGATTTCTGTGTTTTCCCATCCGTCGTAGACCGGAGCTTTGGCCGTAAAACCGCTGGTCGTACGGAATGCGCTAAGAAGACGATCAGGCTCCAATGACAACAAGTAATTGACATCTTTATCAAATGCATTCGTATAGTAGTTATCTGTTAATACCACGTTGGACATAGGCACATCCTCCAAGAAGTCCGTGTCATTTTTCGCCGGTACAGTGATTATGAATTCTTTGGAAACCTGTTTCCCCCCAAACGTTACAATTGCTGTTAATGTTACAGTGGCATCGTTCTCTCCGGCGGCCGGCCTGTTTACGCTTCCGAGTAAATCAATTACCTTCTCATTACTTGATGTCCATGAGATTGTCGAATCCGACTTGCCTCTCAAAGGAAGGGATAGATCCCCACTTGTTTGCTTAGGCAGCGAAATCGCTTCCGCATCACTTCTAGCAACCATCTCATAATCGAAAGTGGTTCCGGATTGTTGCTCATACAACGCGAGAATGTCTTCATATCGGGCTGTGGTGCTGAAAATTTCATAATCATCGAGAGCAAATTTGGCGTAAGCTCCATTATAATTCGGACCGTTATAACCAATTGATTTTTGGGTTGTTTCGTCGGGAGTAATAAGTCCATCAGCACCATTAGAGCCATAGTTATAATCAACACTTGTACTCTGCTTAATTCCGTTACGATACATATTTACCGTCTTCGTCTTACTGTCATAGGTGATGGCAACATGTGTCCAAACTCCGACAGGGAAAAAATCTGTTCTATTGCCGCTTACACTTACTTTGTAAGGCTGCATATTCGTATCGGAGGATCCCAATGATATGGCCAGCGGCTTGCCCTCACTCTCCGACGATACATACCATCCGTCGCTGTACCATGCGGTTTTGTTCCACATCATCATCTGCTCGCCGGTCATAGTAGCATTAGGCTTGATCCAAAAAGACAGTGTAAGATCCGACGGCTGGAGCGTACCGCTTTTGCCAAGATCAATGTAAGTGCTTCCATCCAACTTTAAAGCCTTACCTCCATGTAGGCCTTCGATGTAAGAAAAATTACTGCCTTTAATTGCCCCATTGTTCCCCTTTAAAGAACTATCATTAACATTGTTTTCAAATTCCAGGGAGAGAACTTTGGATGCATTCAAAACTGCTAAAGGATCAAATTCGGCTGCGAGCACAGCATGCCCTGAAAGCAAATCCCCTGTAAGCATTGCCGCAGATAACGCTATTATGGATATTTTACGACGATTACTCTTAAATTGATTTTTCATGAATTAAATTCCTCCTGGTTTCCTTAATTAACTATTCGAGGATCTTGGAAGCAATGTAGGCAATGTCAATAATATCGATCATCTTATCTCCATTCATATCTGCCATACTGGCTGTCGCCCAGTCTACACTTGTAGAATTCTTACCGTAATGGTAGGCAGAAATCGCTAGGTCGCCTACATCGTGTCTGCCATTTTTGTTTAGATCAGCTGATACGCCCTCAATGACCGACGCTTTGAAAATAGCTTCAGCATTCCCTAACGCCTCGACCGCAGTATCCACTTGAATCTGAGTGGCGCTTACGTTATTTTTTACTGCTAGTGCTGCGCTGATGGCTTCGCCAAATACATCCTTAGATGCTTGCGGATATTGTCCAGGCAGTGGGCCAACCATTGCAGATTCATATAAATTACGAGCATTGGTAAGAGCTGTAATCAATGCTGCCTTATCTATAACCACTTCTGAATGGCTAATTGAAATGTACTTACTGCTAAGGGCCGCTTCAATTACAGTTCCCTGAGGCGCTATACCAAGCTTTGCCTGCGTAACTGCAATTGTACCGATCGTATTCATAACACCGGACTTAACTTTAAAAGCTGTATTCAGAATAGGCGTGCCAGCCCCTAGTATCCCTCCGATATTAGCCGCAATGATTCTAACTTCTCCGGGGGTACTTTTATCTTCTGTCACAATTTGAATGTCGGCATTTACACCAGAAGCGCCTACATACTCAAATACGTTGGTATCATAAGCTAAGGTGATATCTTCAGCAAAGACAGGTTGTGTCACATTCGCCAGGCTAACGCCCACTGTAAAACGGCTTTCAGGCTTAACGCTGTTGTCTGCTGTAAGTACAGCGATAGGTACTAATGCTTGGGTGGACGAAACCACCGTAATATGAAACACCGCTGTTTTATTACCATCTGCTGTGGATGCAATAATGACTGCATTTCCTTCTGCTACAGCATTTACCTTTACGCTAGTAGCACCTGTAATAGGATTGTATAACGCTTCAGTAACTGTTATTACTTCTGTATGAGTTGATGAAAAGGTTACTGTCCTGTTTGTAGCATTCCCGGGGGATATTGTTGCAAGCAGTGTTGCGGTGGACCCCTGGATCATACTTAACGCAACGGTTACATCGGTTACGGGTACGTATGTATCGGTTTCAGCTTTTACGACTGGTGACACCCCGATAAATATACATACTGAAATGGCCGCAGCCATAATCAGGGAGACTACTCTTCTAACATTTCTCATCTTTTGAACTCCTTTTTCACAAAAAAGGTGGCCTCTACTAAATAGTTATGCGAGTTATGCCCTATCCCTATTTATCGAGAGAGGGCATAACTCGCTGTTCAACAAATTATTACATCAACTATTCAAGTATCTTAGATGCAACGATTGCAAGATCCAGAATGTCGATCTTGTTATCGCCATTCAGATCAGCAGCTTTTGCAGTTGCCCAATCCGCACTAGTAGAATCCTTGCCATAATGGTAAGCAACCATCGCCAGATCGCCCACGTTGATGTTTCCGTCATTATTCATATCTGCAGACTTCATTACCGCTGCCTTGAAGATATCCACAGCACTGCCCAGTTCTGCTGCGGCACTGTCAACTTGGGACTGTGTCGCACTTGCATTGTCATTGACAGCTTTGGCTGCAAGGATGGCAACGCCAAATGTGTCTTTCGCAGCCTGCGAATATTGACCAGGTTGCGTTCCAACCACGGCAGAGTCAAACAGACTTTGTGCATTCGTAATCGTTGCTGTCAAAGCGGATTTATCTACAACGACTTCCACGCTGCCAACTGCAATATGCTTACTGCCAAGTCCCCCCTGAATAACGGTTCCCTCTGGGCCCACACCGAATTTAGCCTGGGTAGCTGTAATCACACCTGTCGTATCATGAACACCGGCCTTGACCTTGAAGGTCAGATGGAAAATCGGTGTGCTGGCTCCAGCAACCCCTCCGATATTAGCCGCAATGAGTCTTACTTTTCCATCGGTTGACTTATCTTCTTTAACAATCTGGATATTGTCGTTTGTACCCGTCACGCTTACATATTCAAAGACGTTGGCATCATAAGACAACGTAACATCTTGGGCATAGACACTTTGGGTTAAGTTGTCTAGATTAACCGCCACTGTGAAGCTGCTACCAGGCTTCACAGTGCTATCCGCCGATATTTCAGCAGTAGGCACTTTTTGTACAGGCCAGATAGGATCCGTTGTTGAGCTACTAGTAGTTAACAATATTCGGTCTATGATAAGTCCATCTTCTCTTCCCCACAGTTTCAATTCATGTATGCCCGCAGTAACATTCAATGTAGCCCCACCAATTATCCCGCCGTTTGTTGCGCTAACATTAACCCACTTAAATTGGCCGTTACTCACGCCTTGAATACCATTAGCCGTAAATTTATATTGATTATCTAATCCAATGTGGATAGAGTCTGAATTGAAATCAATACTCTTCGCAAGTAACCATACGTTGTAGGAACCTGAAGCAGGGAAGTCGACTTTATAATTCAGAGTTGAACCCGAGGCAAGTGTAGCTGCATCCGTACCTGTCATAGCAAAGCCATTATCAGGGCCAAATAACATGGCTTTCGTTGACTGTCCGTCAACCAGCGACCAAGTATGTCCGTTAATGGTGCCATATACGTAAGCATTAACGGAGTTTTCTGCAGCAGCTTCTGCTTCGATGCCCACTACAGCAGGCGTATTAACACTAACATTAATCTGCGTTGTTGCTGCATCACCTAATGTTCCTTTATAACTTACCGTAACAAGGGTTGTTCCACTGGCTTTGGCCGTAATTGTTCCATTTGCAACATCTGCAACGGCAGGACTCGTATTCGCATAAGTTGCTAATTTTGTTATATCTTCCGTATGTCCGTCCATATACTCTGCTGTTACTTTAAATGCGGCAGTTTTGCCAGCATCCAGTGCGAAAGAAGCATTATCAACCGTAATTTTCTTCACCGTCAGCTCACTGTTCAAGTCTTTTACTTGTAAATTAAGTGTGTCTGTTTTACCGCCATAGCTTACGTTAATGGTTGCCGTGCCATAGCCAATGCCGGTTACTACTCCGTTACTAACACTTACAATGCCGCTTGGCGATGATGTTGCAGCTGCTTGAGCAGTAATATCTTCACTTGTTCCATCGGCGTATACGGCAGTAACCTTCATAGTTGCTTGGTTCGTTCCGGAAACAGTGTCGATCTTTTGTTTATCAATAGATGCATTAATGGCGGCTAATTCATGAACATCACTCTTTTGCTCGAACTGCCAAGAATCCACCTTAAAGAGATTCCCTGCTGCTGGGCCCCTGTATACCATATAAACATCATGAACACCTGATGCACCTGTAACACTCGTTGCCTTTGTTTTCCATACGTTGTCTCCGCCTGTGTTGGAAATCGGAAGTGTCCCAATCAATGTGCCATCGGCACTGTCAAGATGGAGTTCTAACGTGCTACCAACCGAGCTACTTGCAACATTAGCCTTAAATGTTCCTGCTCCTGTAGTACCAAAGTCGACTTTGGAAATGGCTGTCCAGTCTCCATCACTAATGTTGCTTACAGCGAGGTTTATGCTGTTTACCATTCCTCCGGGCTCGGTAGTCGTTTCGGTGGATATGCCTCCGTTCCAACCGATAGTTTCAGCCTCAACCCGTGTATAGGGGTTGAAGTTTTTTAACTGCGGAACACCTTTATAATCCCCGGTAATATTCTGTATGACGCCATTTGCATCCATTTCGACCTTATTAATTTGCGCATTACGGTATCCATGCGGTTGTCCTCCCATTTGAGGTACCGTCCCGCTTTCAGCCAATGCCTTAGCAAGGGTCTGGGCATGGTAGACGATATACCATTGGTTTTTAAACTCAAACACGGAGTGGTGATTGTTACCTCCGACACCGAAGAATGTCGCTGGATTAGGCAGTATGGTTTTAACATACGTAAAGGGACCCATCGGATTATCGCTCACCATATAGGCAATTGTTCCAGTAGGAATATCCGCCGGATGTCCGCCTGAGAAATTCGTACAATACGAGTAATAGTATTTTCCATTATATTTATGGATTCCTGAGTCCTCAAACAACCATGGCGGATTAATACGACCTAGTGTCCCGCCACTCGCGCTCAGATCCAAACTAATCATATCTGCTCCAAGTTTTGCCACACGCGCTGTCCCTGGGTCTGCATCCTTGCCATTAGGTACACCACCGCCAAAATAGATATACCCGCTTCCATCATCATCAACCAGCACGGCTGGATCAAACAGCCATGTCACATCACTAGCTCCTGGGGTGTTTCTATTCACGAGAGCTTTTCCAATTGGATCTGTAAAGGGACCAATCGGGCTGTCGGCTGTAAGCACGCCGATTCCATTCGCACTATCTGCAAAGTAAAGGAAGAATTTCTCTTTTCCATCTATCGTTTTATGTGCTGCTGCCGGTGCCCAGGAATTATTCGCCCATTTGGCCGCACCTTGCGCGCCAGCTACAGGTATCTCACCGTGGTCTGTCCAGTTCATCATATCGTCAGATGAAACAACCGTAATCTTATTAATCTTACTGTATCCGTTATCCTTAATTGTCCCGTCTGCATTGTATTCAAATACGTCATTTGTCATGTAAACGTAGACTCTGCCGTTATATTCCATGGCAAAGGGGTCAGCACCAAATTTTTGTGAAAATAAAGGATTAGCATTACCAGGTGTTTTCCCAATTGCTGCAGTGATCGTAGCTGTCGCAGCCTCCACATTCCCAGTCATTACTGGGCTTGATGTAAGTGCAACAGTTAAAGCCATTGTAACCCCAAGCAATTTTTTCCACTTTTTCATTGAATAACCTCCACTATCATGATAGGAATTCTGTTACATTTAGTGCAAATTAATTGCAGATTTCTTATTAAGTAAGCTCTATCCACTCATAATTTCCATACTTAGGATAGAGCTTACTAACATTCCGTTTTGTTAGCGTTATGACTTATTCAAGTATTTGGGAAGCAACGATCGCAAGATCCAGAATGTCGATCTTATTATCGCCATTCAGATCTCCAGCTTTCGCAGTTGCCCAATCCGCACTTGTAGAATCCTTGCCATAATGATAGGCAACCATCGCAAGATCTCCCACGTTGACGCTTCCGTCATTATTCATATCTGCAGACTTCATTACCGCTGCCTTGAAGATATCCACTGCGCTGCTCAGTACTGCTACGGTACTATCAACTTGTGACTGTGTTGCACTTGCATTGTCATTCACAGCTTTGGCTGCATGTATAGCAGCGCCAAGCGTATCTTTTGCCGACTGCGGGTACTCACCAGGTTGCGTGCCTACGACTGCTGAATCATACAAACCTTGGGCACTCGTTATGGCCGTTATTAACGCCGTTTTATCTACGACAACTTCCATGCTGCCGATTGTTATGCTTTTACTGCTTATAGCTGCCTGAACTTCAGTTCCATCCGAATCAGCCAGCTTGGCCTGGGTAACAGCAATCGTTCCAGTCGTATCATGAACACCGGACTTCACCTTAAATGTAAGATTCAAAATTGGCGTGCTGACGCCAGTTATCCCCCCGATATTAGCGGAAATAAGTCTAACTTTCCCTGTTGTCGCTTTGTCCTCACCGGCGATCACAATGTTCTCATTGGAACTTACCGCACTTACATAATCAAAAACGTTGGCATCATAGGAAAGAGTAATGTCCTGAGCATAAGCCGTTTGTGTCAGGTTATTCAGATTGACTGCCGCTGTAAAGCTGCTTCCAGGCTTTACACTGCTGTCTGCTGTAATTGAAGCTGTAGCTACTTTCGGCTCAACAGTAGGCCAAACAGGATCTGCGGTTGAATTGCTTGTTGTTAGATAGATCCGATCAATAATTAAGCCGGATTCCCTTCCCCATAAATTCAGTTCATGCTCACCGGCGGAAATATTTAGCGCTGTGCCGCCTGTCACAAGCGTACCGCCATTACTGAGGTTAGCCCATCTAAACTGGCTGTTACTCACATTCTGAATACCATTGGAAGTAAATTTATACTGATTATCCAATCCGACGTGGATGGAATCCGTTTGGAAGCTATGACTTTTCGTAAGCAACCAAACATTGTAACTTCCTGAGGTTGGGAAGTTGATTTTGTAGTTAAGTCTGGAACCTGCAACAAGGCTTGCAGCATCAGTTCCCGCCGTAACAGCAGTGCCATCATCCGGGCCAAATAACATTGCTTTCGTAGATTGACCATCAACAAGTGTCCACGTATGGCCATTTGCGATACCTTGTACATAAGCATTCGCTGAATTTTCTGCAGCCGTTTCCGCCTCAATGGTCACAACGGTTGGCGTATTAAAATTAATGGTATACAATGTCTGCAGACCATCCTTGCTTACAGTCACTGTAGCCTTTCCTGGTAAAGAAGTTGCTTGTGTAATTGTGATATTTGCTTCAGAGTCATTCGAAGCAGCAGTAACTTGCGGAGGTGCTGAACCAGCGGGAAGATCTACGGAGTAGGTGTACACACTTGAATTAAATCCGCTTAGTTGCACGCCATTCACTTGAAGCGATTTTAGATTCGTATCCAAATTGGATCCCGATAACGTGTCATTTAATTTAAAATAATCAAAATCAACATAACCGCCTGTCGTTTTTGTTGCGAAATTGAATAGTGCAAAACGGTAGCCCATAAAATGTGGGAGTGTATACGACATTTGGAGTGTGTTTCCTATTGAAGCCCAACGCTGACCGTCAAGACTGAAATAGAAATAAGCTTTATCCGTCCTATTCTTAAAGTCCATTTCCGTCCTTAAGTAGACTGTATTTTGATTAAGAGGGATATTGGCTAATTCCACGGGCGATCCTGAACTGCCATTGACCATTACGACAGATTTCGTATTGCCGGACATTTTGACGCCAACAAATCCGTAGTTTTTCTGGAATGCCGCAATCCCGGCATAATCCCCGTCTTTCATATTGCTAATATCTAAAGCAATCGTTCCTGAACTTTCTGGCCCGAAGGTTCTCTGTGTAAGAGAGTTTCTTGCATTCAAAATATCAGTGCTCGTTTTTCCAGTCTTAAGTCTTAGATACCCGGTGCGATCAGTTAGGGACCAGAACCTATTATCGGGATTATGGTTCCATTGCCATACCAGTGAGAGGTTCGATCCATTATCGTCATTTTCACCACTTGCTACCTCTGTATGATAAGCTGCGGCCTTGTCTGTTCTTTGATCGAAATCATCTGATGAGACCCAGGATTTCGATAGTGCCGCTGGAATCCCCGTATCATTGACATCTCCGAATACGGGCCATCCGTCTTGACTCCATGTCATCGGTACAATGTAAGGAATACGACCGACGGATCCATAATCTTGGAATAACACGCCATACCACTTCCCATCAGGGGACTGAACAACTCCCCCTTGCGCTACACCGGCACTATTAGAATTACTCCCGGATCTTAAAGCAATTTTCCCTTCGTAGGTGCCATCTATCGAATCCGCTCTGTGAACTAATTCCGTACGAACGCTCCCTGTCGGCCATGAAATATTGAAGATATAATATTTTCCGTTAATTTTATAAATGTGAGACCCTTCAGCTCCAAGACCGCCAGAACCTCCAGGAGCACTAGCATTTTGAATGATTGTTTTATTCATTCCACCTGCTTTGATTGCAGTGGCATCTGCTGTAAGCTCAATTATTTTAATAGTCCCAGCTCCATATACCATATATACACGCCCGTCATCATCAAACAGCAAAGACATGTCATGATAAACACCACCAGCTAGTTCATACTTTTCCCATGGGCCTTTTTCGATGTCCGTTGTCTGAAAAATGTACGTCTTACCAATATCGTTGGAAGCAAACACTACATAAAACTTGCCGTTATTATATCTAATGCTGCTTGCCCATGAGCCTTGTCCGTATAGGTTCTGACCATTGGAAAGCGTTTGCTTGTCACCAGCAGCTAAAATATCGTAAACATAATTGACGATTTCCCAATTTACAAGATCCTTAGATTTCATAATTGGAACCCCGGGGTTCACGTGCATGGTAGTGCTGGTCATATAATAAGTATCGTTTACCCTAATGACATCAACATCCGGGACATCCGCCCATATAATTGGATTTTTCGCACTGCTCTCCGCTGCTTGTGTCGTACTGTGGCCTGGTAATAAACTGACTACTAATGTAAAGACTAAAAGGAATGCAAATATTTTTTTAGACATGGATTTGGATTTCCTCCCATTCTGGCACAATCTGAAAGCTAATTTTTGACTCTTTGGATGATCTACCTGGACGCCCATAATTTAAAAAACAGAAATTGATAGCGCTTTAAATTTTGTGGACCATTCTTTAAGTTAGAAACATTTCAACGCCTCCCCTGGTTAATATTTCCTTTATTATAACTGTGCGATTATTAAAGCACGATGTAATTTCTTTTTATAAAAGTTCATTTTTTAGGTTATAACTCCATCATCTTTTCTGCTATAAATCAAATTTTTTGCGAATGAAAATAAACTTTTGCCGTTGATCATGAACGAAATTGGACGAATAAAAAGAATATAAAGAAAGGACTTGGTCAATTTCACCAGAGTCCTTTCTTTAATGAAACGTCATAATTATCGCTTAATCATCTGTTCGCTAGAATCGTTCCGCTCCATGACCAAGAGGGAGCTATCTAAATTTCCACTTTTTTTAAATTCCTTAGTCGTCATCCCAGTTATGCGTTTAAAGAGAGTTGTGAAATAATGAGAATCGTTATAACCGACGAGAAATGCAATCTCGAATGATTTGTATGATGTCGTCTTAAACAGCTCCATTGCTTTAAGTATGCGATAATGTGTCAAGTACTCAATGAAAGTGCGACCTGTTTCCTGACTGAATACTTTACTTAAATGACTGGAACTCACCATGACATGCTCTGCTGCATCCTGAAGAGAAAAAGCGTCATTGTTATAATTAGCATGAATATACTCCTTAACACTCCTTAGCATTTCGCCATATCTGTCATTCGTTTGAGAACGCCATGACCAGAACTGATTTGTAAGGCTCGTCAAATATTGAATCGCTTCCTCTATAGACCGAACCGATTTGAGAATCTGCTGTAACTGCTGAAGCGTATCCTCAGGTGTATCCCACTGCCGGTACATATCCTTAGCCGAACGAAATACTTCCAATGTCAAATCGTTCAAAATGTAATAACCGATTGGCGAAGTTGTCCAGTTAATGGCTGCCAACGCCGATGCGTATTCCTCAATGAATGAAGATAATTGTGAAGGTGATCCCATTTTCAAGAAGTTTACGAACCATGCACGGTCCAAGAAAACGTACTGCTCCATGGACCCTGAGATCGATTCCCATAGCGTGATCCGGTTTTGACTAGATAGTCGCCTCCAGTGCATGTCTTCAACAGCTTCAAGGAAAGATAAGTGGATATTCATAAGCCGTTCCTGTACGCTGCCAATTCCCATAGCAATCGAAATCGATGCAGTGGGAATCTGTTCGTTATTTATATGTAATAATTCCTTGAAAATTTCTAACTCATGCTGGATTTGTTCTAGTGTCTCCCCTTTAATTAGCCAACAAATCTCAGTGCGGCTTCGCTTAAATTGTATCAATTCATTACGATCAAGTGCTTGTTGAAATTGCTCGAGTAAATTATCTTCTATCTGACTCGCTGCACCAGTGTTCACTATTGTCATGTCTTCAAAGGTACGAGCATCTGAAATTACCACAGCATAAAACCGCGCTTGCAAATCAAGCGACAAAGTCGCGCCGAGCTGAATAGCCTCAACCGTTGTAACAAAACCACTGCACAAATCATTCAGCAACTTATCACGCGATACTTCTATTTTCTCAAGCTCGCTTTGCTTCAATTTATCAATGCTTGCCTTTATTTCGCGCTCCTTATCGATCAACTCACTTGCACCACGCAGAAGTTGAATAAGATCTGAAGCACGGAATGGCTTCAGACAATAATCGTGGACTCCCATCCGCAAAGCCGCTCTTGCATAACCAAAATCTTCATGTCCCGTCAGAATAATGATTTTCACATCCGGATTCCGTTCTCGAACAATTGCGCTTAACTCCAGCCCATTCATAAAGGGCATCATAATATCTGTAATGACGATGTCAGGACGTAACTGCTCGATTAAATTCAGAGCCATTTCCCCGTCAGGGGCGTCTCCACAATAAATAAAGCCCTCTTGCTCCCATTGGATGCAATCCCGTATCGTTTCCCTGATTAGAATTTCATCGTCTACTAACATAACCTTTTTCATTTCGGCCCACCTTTTTCCACTTGAATGAGAAGGGTGATCCCACTAGATGCATGAAGAAGTGTTTATTCTTATTCCATTCACCTGTGAGTGGTCTTTCAGAATTTAAAACGCTTTCATTATGTTCTAATTATAAAATCCATAAAAAAAGCAAACAATGCGCAACTCTTTACTTTACTTACCATTCTTTGACATAATGTAAGCGCACTCACTTTTAGAATCCTTGCCCTAATGATAATAAAATTAAATTGGAAATTACATGGATTATTTTTTTAAAAATGTTTTAAAAATTTTTTATTATCTTTAATGATTCACTTGGTGCTGTATAAAAATAATGGCCGAGATCCTTCCACGTAAGAAGTTTTCGGCCATTATTCATCCTTGCTGAGGCTAGCAAGCTTTCGCATGTGTGGCATCTAAGCAGACTTCATGCCTGCATGATAAAGACCAAAATAAAGAAATGGCGGTTCAGAGTTAACTTCAACTAAGGCCACCATTTCTTTATTTTTACACGGAATTAATTCAAAATTTTACGAGCCAGAATCGAGATATCAACGATGTCAATCTTACCGTCGTCATTCAAATCCAACCCTTTGTACAGATTCCAATCTGAATCTTGATCATTTTTACCATAAGCAGAAGCAATAATTGCAAGGTCACCAATACTAACTCTATTGTCGTTATTGTAATCTCCTTGGATTGCTTTAATTCTTGAATCTTTAAAGCTTTGCAGAGCTGCATTCAGGTTCATGATCGCCGCTTCAATTTCAGATTGGCTTACTCCCTGAGTCGACGCCACCACTTGAGCGGCATCAATTGCTGCTTGCAGGGTTGCTTTCGAGCCTGATGGATACTGGCCAGGATATACGCCTTCAGTTGCTGCATCGTGCGCACTTTGTGCTTCCGCAATAAGACGCAGTAAGCCCGACTTATCCAAATTATTAATTTGGACAGAGTAAGTTGCACCAGCCCAATCTGTCTCTTGGCCCGCGCCATTAGCAACGGTTAACTGACTGACACGAATGGAAGCGATCTGCGAATTCCCCGTCGCAATAGCTTTAAATTTTAGCCTAATCAATCCATTCGTCATATTCGTATTTCCGATATTCGTCGCGATCGTTCTAATCTTGCCATCCGTTTTAACTTCGCCGACTAGTTTGAAATCTTGCTGAAGTGATTCCATGGATACAAATTCCAGCTTATCGGCATCATAATTAATCGTAGTATCTAGCGCGATGACATCTTTTCCAGAACCCGCCAAGCTGAAATCAATATCAAAGTTGTTGCCGCCATCAACGGTCGTTGGTCCTGTCAGCACTGCGCCTTCTTGACCGCTGATTGTGATCAGAGCGTTGCCGATCAAACTGGATCCAAAAGCTTTGGCCGTTACTTTCACGACGCCGTTCTTTTTGGCTGACAGCAATCCCGTCTCGCTGATGATTGCCGCATTCGTCTCCGAACCGTCTTCTGCGGTTACTGACCATATGACGGGCACTTCCGCCAACATTTGCAGCGTGCCGTCTTTCTTCGAGATGGAAGTCGCTCCGTCAGCTCCGGTAACAGTCAGCTTCTGCTCACCTAAAAGTGTAACCACACCCCATTGTGAACCGTTATTATAGGACTGCCCGGTCACGTCGTTCCACATGATAATGTCTTGACGGCTACCAGTTGCTTTCGCATCATTGATCTGTAAATCAAATCCAATTACACGATTAGCCGCAGGAGTACTAGCTTTAAAGGGGATCTTAGTCTCAATGTAATAGCCGCCATCCACGACTTTGGCAAAAGACTCAAAACCCGCACTGATACTTCCTGGATTAAAGCTTTTCTCATTCAGATAGTTAACACGGTATTGTCCCATACCTGTGCCGTAAGTGGTTTGTTTACTGTTGTTCTCATCCACAAAGATTTCAACCGAGTCCTTCTCATGCGCGTTGCTGCTGCTGCTGTTCAGCACAGGGTCTTTTACACGTACTAGAACATACAGGTTGGTATTGTCCCATAGCACTTTAGCGGTGCCGTCCGTCGGACCGTTCACCATCGTCAGATGCTTAAGGATCGGCAGTGTGACGGTCGTATTCCAGAGCGGGTCGAGCTCGGAGCCGCCGAGAACAGGCGTACCGTATACAGCCGTGCTAACTCCGCTTGGTAAAAGTTGAAGTGCTTTGATCGCGTCACGCAGCGCGTAATAGGCATTGTCCACTACTGCCTGCCCGATCTCACCATTTGAGGCGGCAGTTTTGGCCTCATTTAATGCGCTTGCAAAAGCGTCCCATGAATTGCTTGTATAAATTGTAGCTTCCTTGTTATTGGAGGCCTCAATCAAGGCGGTCAGCAGGGTTTTGTCGACCGCTGAGACAATTGGGTTCGCAGGTCCACCACGGCCCGCTTTGACATTATTAAAATATGTTTCTACTTTCGTAATTTCGTCAGCTGTCAGCACCCTGTTGTAGATGAGAATCTGCGAGACTCCGCCCAGGAAGCGGTAGGGGGTTGCAGCCGCCATCGTGTAACCTACGCCCAGATCCGAGCTGTTCCCTAAAAGTGCCTTAGCGTTGGTTCCAGTGCCGATGACATTGTTATTAACAAAAACGGCTCTATTGGTTCCGTCTAGCTGCGCCCGAACACTGGCCAGACCGTTAGTGGCTGTTGTTGCAATTTGTTGCCCGCCGCCAGATACGCTGCCATCCGTATTACCAAAGCGGATGTTAACTCTGTTTGTTCCTACACCCAGATTAATACCGCTCCAACCGCTGTTGGCCGCCCAAGTTTGGTAAGTCTCGTTCAATCCGAAATAAACAAGACCACTTTGGTCACTGGAGTTGTTGGCTGTGGTTGTTGGTTTAACCAGCGTGTATATCGTCATCTGCGTACTGCCGTTATAATTTTTAAAACCTGCAGCTTTTAGCGGCCTTGACATCGCTGCGAAATCTACATAGTCGTATCCATCGTTCTTTAGCGTGGGGTTGCCGTTTGGTGTTCCAAGATTATCGCCACCGCTACCGGGGACGTTCGCTGGAACAAGCTTCGCTGGGACGCTTCCCATATTTGTCCATCCAGTCACGTTGCCACTGCTATCTTTTTCCACGCCTTCATCAGCCTTGAGCCATAAGTCAAGCCCATTTCTAGGAATATCAACAGGTGTCATATCGCGCACCACTACACGAGCGTGCGACTGGCTGAGAACATTACCTTCTTTCGACCGTACATAAATAATGTATGGACCGGGCAACTTTGGAGCAGTTGTTTCTACCATGTTGCCGGAGGCCATTGTTTCTTTGTCGCTTTCAATAAAATTTCCGTCGCTCGATGAGGAAATCCATATCTGTTTTGTGGCGTCGTCCAAATCGTACGCAAATCTGACTTTCCCGCCGGGAGCAGCCTATTCGCCACTGATACTGTAGTGGTAAAGTTGAGAGTTATTGCAGGCGTCGAAGTGCTGCCTACCAAGGTCCAGCTTCCTTCGGTGCTGATTTCGTACCCATTTGCCACAGGCTTGCCGTTAAGCGTAAAGGTGTAATCATTACTCAAAGTCAGTTTAAGCGGCCGTACCGCTGAAACTTCGTAGCTTTTCCCATTTTCCACATTGGTTGCTGAACCGCTCGCGTCGACGTAAACCGTATACTTGGAAGTGGCCGTTTCTCTGCCGTCTCCATATTGGATGTATAGTTTGTATTCTCCTGCGGCAGACGGAGCGTTGATTGACTTTACGTCGCCGGCAGCTTTTGTCATCGTATTGCCTTCATTAAAGACAGTTGTGTTCGCAGGCGCGAGCCAAACTGTGTCTTGAGCTTTTAGCAGACCCCTGCGGTTCAGCTTTTCACCTTTACCCATGATGACGTTGGAAGCCAGCTCAAACTCGGTATCGGCAATGAGGCTCCTTGGGATCATCTTCGTGTATTCGTTGGTAAGGCCCGAATTCAAGACGATTTCATTGCCCTTAAGTGGCCAAATGCGGCTTGTGCTTTTGTAATTGTCATATGTAGTCCTGGGGGCGCCATTCTGGTTGTTATCTCCGTCTACGTAACCTTGGACCATAATCATATCGCTTTTGCGCTTCCAGTTGTTAAACTCAATAAGACGGCTCTGCCCCACGGCATAGGAGAGCTTTGCCTGCACAACGTTGCCTATCATCTTGATGAACGTGCTGCCTTCGTCGGGATGGAACCCGTTCATCCAGTTGTTGGAGTCTGTAGGTTTGTCAGTTGGATTCGGGTTAAGGAAGTTGTAGTTCATCTCGGTGAAATTCGTCCAATTGTCAGAATTCCAGTTACTATTCTTGTTCGTGACGGGGTCGTTTGTCAGAGGGTAGACGGTGCTGATGGTGTCCCATGTCCCTCCGCCCGGCAAATTACCCGGATCGCCCTGCCGGCCCAGTGAGTAAATGGCTCCGGAGTCGTTAACTACCGTGCAAATTTGCTCTATCCGGTTAAAGTTTATTTTGTTATTTCTGGATGTCGTAGATATTGCTGGAGACCTTGCGATGCTCGTTTCACTCGTACCATTGTAAGGGCCGCAGGTCTTGTTGGTACCTTGGGCAGTAAAGCCGAACCCATCATACTCGTCCCAACCCCAACCGATGCTCATGGCGCCGTAAGTGGTGTCATAAATGTAGTTGTGCAGTACCTGCATATTCGTTGTGTAGAAAGAAGCCAGTGCGTTAGCGCCCGGAAATCCGTAGCAGGTCCTGTACAAAAAGTTATTTGTAATATAAATATTCTCCGGCACGGCTTCCGTACCCGCCATAAATTTTTCCTTATTAACGCCGGCCCAGTTCCTTATTGGCGTGCCAGAGACCGAAACACTGGATTCATGCGTAATCGCCACATCATTTTCATAGATATGCTGCGGATGTCCGATTACAATGCCGGAAGCGAGCGTATCTACGATATAGTTGCCCGAGATTTCGATATCCTTGGCATCGTTTTCTACATGGATGCCATTAAATCCGGTAAGCCCGATCTCGCCGTTCAGCACTTTGATGTTCCTCGCCGCGTTGATCATTACCGCTGCCGGCGGTATGTCATACCCTCGGTAGAAAGTCTCATGCCAGTTTATGCTGCTGGGGAAGTAAACTTTGTTCACGATAGAGCCCTGAACGGACGCATAGCCCCGAGAACTGGTCGTTACCGGACCGGATCCGTCGCTAAGTGTATATGTGCCCGTCAGTTCAGTCAGTTTGTAGTCGGTATGGGCAAACTTCAGCCCATTGAAGGTTATGTTTTTGACACGTCCATCATCCGAGCCCGCAACAGGGTTCAACCGATCTCCTACTGGGATCCCTCTTATGTCGAGGACCGTCTCAAGCTTTGGAATGACCACGTCGGCAGTATTGATATCTTCGCCTGCAAGCGGGATGTAATAAAGCGTGCTTTCCGCCTGGTCGAAATAGAAATTTCCGCGTTTGTTGAAGAACTCGAAAGCGTTGCGGATGACTTGATTGTTACCAGGATTGTATTGCGTGTTATTACCCAATGACTGTGAAATGAACCCATACGGCATCTGGAACCGGAGCATGACACCGCCGGGCTTGTTGCTGGCTGCCGGCGCCTGTTCAATCGACGCGAAGGTGATAAAAGGCCTCGCCCATCTGGCGGTGGAGCCGCCCGTGCTTTCGGCTTCGATGTTTTGGGGGTTTTTCGTTGCCGTTGTCAGACCTACGCTGGCATCGAATACGATACCCGCTCGGATGTTGGTGCCGTTCTGCCACGCCCAAGGGTTATTGGCAGCGGTAAAGCTGGCTGTGGGGGTGCCGGTAACGGTTCTGTTGGCCGAAGCTATTTCCGAACTCTTCGTCATGGTTGCGCCCTTATCGTTTACATAGAGTGCGCGCAGCTTATCGCTCCGGTTAAGGGTCGTTTTATACGCCTTTAAGCCTCCAGTCTGGGTAAGGCCAACAGCTTCTGTCCAAACGCCTTTTTCCAACATTTCACCAGCGCTGATTACCGGCTTCGCACCCGGCGCCGCCTCATAGCGAATCGTGCTGCTTGCACTTCCGGAATCATCCTTGTCAAAAACTAGGGTTTCATCAAGCGAATAATAGCCATCCGCAATTTGAACGACGATATCACCGCCGGTCTTAGGCAGAGTCCTTACTACGGTTTTTGCCTTGGCAAGCGTTTTATACGGCTTTGCTTGTGTTCCGTCACCTGTGGTATCATTGCCGTTTGTAGCAACATAGATCGTTGCACTTGGCGTACTGCCAGTCGTGGTTGTACTTGGCGGACTGTCAGCCAAGACTACCGACTCTGAAAATGGCAGCATGGAAAATAACATTACCAAAGTCATAATCCAAACTAGTGATCTTTTTCTCACTTTCATAAAACCTCCTTGGATATAAGTAAATTGCTATACACATTACCGCTTAAGCGGTATTAGTGCCGACCTCTTCTCTGTGCAGATTCCGACTAAGATGTTTTAATCCCAATAATGGAAGCGCTATCATTTGATACTTTCATGATACCAGTCTGCACGAATATTCCCAGAGACTATTATTGGACTGTAAGGAAAATTCTCGGGACAATTTGAAAAGATAGAACGCTTCGTAACTTGCAGATACGGAGAAGGGACACCCCCTCTGGCGTCCCTTCCCACCTTACATTCGTCACTTCAGAATTGCGCCTGCAGTCAAAGCATTTTCGATCTTTTCGTTGCCTATTAAATAAACGATAATCATAGGCAAGCTGGACAGCAGCATACTCGCGCCGATGAGTCCCCAATCCGTAACTCCCACACTGACAAAAAATCCTAGCAACCCGACTGTAAGCGGCCGGAATTGATCCTTAGAAGCAATAATAAAAGCAAGCGGAAATTCGTTCCAGATTCGAATGAATATAAGAACGCATTGCGTAACGAGCGCTGGCATTACGATTGGAAATATGATTTTCATATACGTTTGATAGACATTCGCTCCATCTATGCATGCCGCTTCTTCCAACTCATTAGGCAAAGAACGGAGAAAGGCATACAGCATCAAGACGCAGGAAGCGATGGCGAAGCCGGAATACGGTAAGATAAGACCGAAATAACTATTTTTGATATGCATCCATTTAACAAGCTGGAATAAAGGAATAACGACTACTTCGATGGGGACAATTAAACCCATAGATACATAAAACAACATCAACGAACTGAATTTCCATTGCATGCGACTGAGGCAATAAGCAAGCATGCTGCCCGTTGTCAATGTAATGGCGATTGTGCCTGCGGTATAAATCACGCTATTCTCGAAATACGTATAAAAATGATATTTAGACAGCGCTTCGCTAAAGTTCATCCAATCCCAGGAAGTTGGTAACCCAAAAGGATTGTCGTGAGCTTCGCTTTTGGACTTCAACGACATCGTTACCATCCAATACAAGGGAAACAGAAATGTGCACCCCATGGCTACCCAAAACACTCGACTAAATAATTTCAGAAAGCTCCCCTCCTGCTTAAAACTCCAGTTTTTCTCTGGCCACGAACCTTTGAATGACAAAGGAGATCAAAAGGCATTCCAGAATAAAAATAACAGCGATAGCAGTACCTTTGCCAAATTCGGAAGTATCGAATGCCGTAAAATACATCTGGTAGATGACCGTTCTGGATTGATCCCCCGGGCCTCCTGCCGTCATGACTCGTACATGCGAATAAAATGCCATTGAGCCTAATGTAGACAGAATAAGTACGTATTTGATTACATTCTGCAGCAAGGGTATCGTAATTCGTAAGCAAACTTGAACAAAATTAGCCCCGTCGATCAATGCCGCTTCATAGTAACTCTTGGGTATGGTCTTGATTCCTGTATAAAACAGCATCGCATTCAGTCCAATATATTGCCACAGGAATGTCACTCCGATGCTGGGCATGACCGTTTTCTTTTCCGTCAACCATGAATGCGTCCAAGAGCTCAACCCTAACGAGTCGAGAATCTGGTTAAATAAACCCCAATTGGGTTCGTAGAACGCCAGCCAAATCTGGGCAACAACCGTGACCGACAAGATAGCGGGGAACATCGCCACCGACTTGAAGAATCGACGAAACTTCGGTGTTTGAGCATCCATAAAAAGCGAAAGTATCATGGATAGGGGGAGCCCCAGCAATAATGAGATAGCGACGATGAGATACGTATTCTTATGAGCGGTCCAAAAGGATGGGGAAGTCATCACTTCTTTGTAATTATTTAAACCAACAAAACCCAAATTATTAAACCCGTCATGCTTATGCAGGCTCATCCAGATCTCCGGCAGCAAAGGGTATACGCAGAATAAGGTAAACAGCAGCAATGCCGGGAAAGCAAACACAAATATAGACACTTTGGTGCTAAAGTACTTGTTCATCGCTCTCTCCACCATTTATTTTGTGTCTAAACCCCCTTGGAACTATCCGAAGGGGATTTAGCTGTTATTGCATCTTTTACTTGTTAAACCACGTATTTTCGCTCCAAATCTTGTTCATCGCCGCATTAAATTTATCAGCTGTGTACTCGCCCGTTAATAAATTCGCTCCTTGCGTAGACATTTCGGCAGACGCCCTCGCATCTAGCGAATTAAGAGCCAACGACGCGATTTTATTAGGAATCGGATTGTACCAGTCAACGAACTTCTGCATAAGCGGGCTCCTATCCATTGGCTTGTTGCCTGTCTTCAAAGAAATAGGAGCACCGGTAGATTCAAAGTATAACGCATCCGCCATGGCTAGAAATTCAGCAAGCTTGACGGCCTCTTCCGGGTTCTTCGTTTTGCCGTTTACCGCATAACCGTTAACCGGAGAACCCCAGAACTGTACGTTCTTTGTAGGGTTATACTTATCGCTGGCGCTTGGAAAAGGGAAGAAATCAACCGTTTCGTCTTTTGCGAGATTCGGCAGTTCCCAAGTAAACATCCATAGCATAGCCGCTTTTTTGGACGTAAACATTTCCATCGCCGGACCGTAATCCAAATTGGCAATACCGTCTGGGAGCACGCCTTCCTTGACCAGCTTCTCGATGCGAGCCGCTCCTTCCTTGACGGATGCATTGTTGAAGTCCGTTTTGTTGCTGACAAGGTCTGACATCGCCTGCGGATCTCCGATTTGAATCATTTGCTGCAGCATAAAGAGCTTAGGTCCCCACCCGTCCTTGCCGGGAGTCACAGCCGGTATCATGCTTTTGCTCTTGAGCGTCTTCGAGATTTGAATCAACTCATCAAACGTGGTTGGCACTTTAACCCCGGCTTTCTCGAACATATCTTTATGATAGAAGATGACAGGGGTGAAATACGTGTCCGCTCCGGAAGCCAAGCTATAGATCTTGTTATCTACATGCTTTAATGCATCTGGCACCGCGTATTTGTCCAAGAAACCGTCTTTGGCAATATAGGGTGTCAAATCCAGAATGCTGCCTGTGTTCTTCAACGGCGTAAAGTAGCCCGCATCATTCCAGAATACGTCCGGCATATCCCCAGATGCGTTCAACGTCTTCAATTTGTTTGCCATATCCTCGCCGCCGCCGCCGGGCTCAAACTCGACTTCAAGATTGGGAAGCGCTGAAGCAATATTCGGTTTGATGAATTTTTCCATAATTTTGTTGCGATTTTCGTCCGTCGTAAGCGTTATGACTCTCATCTTGATTTTTTTGCTGTCCGTCTTCGTCGTATTCTTGTTCTCCTCTTTGCTTGTTGCCGAGGGCGACGGATTGTTGGACGGCTGGTTGGACGTTGTTTCATTCCCACTACTGCTGCACGCCGATGTAACCAGAAGTGTGCTTGCCATAAGGAACATAGCTGCTGCCTTTGACTTCGTTTTCATTGTTTAACCTCCCCTATTTGTTAAAGCGAATATCGGATTGATTTCAGTTGTTGTAAGCGGTATCAACCTTAAGTTAATTTTACGAATCTTCCCATATTTAGTACAGAGACTATTCTCGGATCAGCAGTAAAATTAACGGCAAAAAAATAGACTATAGAGGCAAAGTTTTCACTTTCCCCCTATAGTCTGCATGGAAGTATCGGCTACCGGATTTGGTTCACATATTTGCTGGGCGTGATTCCCATATATTTTTTGAAGCATTTGCTGAAGTAGTTGGCGTCCGCATACCCCACCCGGTTCGCTACGTTTTGGATAACCTTCTCTCCCTGTTCAAAAAGCTCTTTTGCTTTAATAATGCGTATTTCGGTCAGGTAGTCATTGATTGTAAAGGTTGTTTCTTTTTTGAACACGAAGCAAAGATGATTGTAATTCATATGAACGCTCTTTGCGATATCTTCGATTCGCAGTTCTTCGTTGCCATAATGCCTCGAAATATATGATTTGACCTCCTCTATAACTTTGACGGCTCTATTGGTTTTGCGACTATGCACATGATCCATGGACTTTAGAATTAAAGCACGTATCCAGTCCTCCAACTCGTTGAAAGTTTTCATCCGCTGAACGTGTTGTATCATATCGGGTTGTGTCGTATTTCGGAAAACATCTTCAAAGCTTTGCGACGCTTCAGCCAAAAATTCCAGGCATGTGGATACGATTTCGATTCCGGCGAGAAGCAGCATTTCCATCGAAGCTTTTTGGACGCGAGTATCATGAAAAAAACTGGAGAGCCATTCTTCCGTCTCGGACATGTTCCCTATTCGCATGAACATCAGCAAGCCGCTTCTTTTTTCCACCGAGAACAATCCGACCTTTATCCCGGTTTCCGCAATCAAGGAATGTACGAACACCTTATTGCCACCCCACACAAACCGTTGTTTCAAGGCGATTAACGCTTCCATGTATGAAACCGAAATCGACTCAAACGTTTCGCATCCATTCCCTAGGCCGATCGTTACCGTACAGCCCAAATCGTTCTCTATGTTCAATCGAATCCGCTCGCAAATCGTTTCCAGCTTGTTGAAGGAGCCGTCAGGCGATCCTATGATCAGAACCAGGCGAGCATCATGATCATGACAGCCGACACACTGAAAGACGCTTTGCATATCATTTTGAGCGATTTCTTGTACTTTGGCTTTGCGAATCAGCATTCCCTCCTCCAGATTCCTCTCATCGTTTGAATCCAGGTCGACGACAATCGCCCGATAATGCATCCCTTCCAGCTTTATTCCCAAATCATTTAATCGATCCCGTTCGGAACTGGATCTAGAGATACCGTTGCCCTGCAGCAAACCGTTCAGCAATTGCTCCTTCATGACAGACAAGCTTTCGCTCGCCTGCTTTCTTAAATCGTCCAACTCAAGCTTGCCCAGACGCTCCGTTCGTATCAGTTCCTTAATATCTAGTAAAGAGCTTCGGAGTTCTTCTTCGTTAATGGGTTTCAGTACGTAATTAAAGACGCCTAATTGCACGGCCTGTCTGGCATACACGAATTCGCTGTGACCTGACAACACCAGAAATTTTGTTTGCCGGTCTCGCTCCTTGGCTTTGTGTATAAACTCCAAGCCATCCATAATCGGCATATTCATATCGACCAACACGACATCAGGCTCTACCTCGGACATCAGCTCCAGCGCTTCTGCGCCGTTTTTTGCTTCCCCCGCGATTTGAAAGCCGAGCTCACTCCATGCCAGCGAAATCTTCAATGCTTGCCTGAAGTAATACTCATCATCGACGATAAGCACTTTGTACATAGTTTTTCCTCCTATTCTATTCAATCCTTATCTTGCGGATAATAGAAATGCCAGCCTCATGGACGCGAGCAGGAGCTAATCATGTCGAAGAGGCAGTACAATAGTAATTTTCGTATAAACACCGTATTCACTTTCAACTTGCAGTCCGTATCTTTCCCCGTACAGCATTCGGATCCGATTGGATACGCTTCTAATCCCAAACCCGCCAGTTTCATCAAAAACGCTGGTTCCTGCCATTATCGCCTTGGATTGATTCTTGTGCATACCAGCCCCATTATCGTAAATTTCAATTTCCACATGGTTGCCGCAACGCCTTCCTGTAATGCGGATGATTCCTTTTTCCTTTTTGAGCTTCAATCCATGATAGATGGCGTTCTCCACGATTGGCTGCAAGGTCAACTTCGGTATTGAATACGTCAGAATGTCATTGTCAATTTCCATCGTATACTCCATATATTCCACATAACGCAGCTGCTGAATTTCCAAATAGCTTTCCGTTAGACGCATCTCTTCCCCTATCGATATGATATCGTTACCTTTGCTTAACGAGATCTTATAGAAATTCGCCATGTATTGGGCTGCCTGTATGGCTTGCTTCCCTAAGCCCAGTTTAATGAGCGAAATAATGGTTTCAACCGTGTTGTACAAAAAATGGGGCTTCACTTGCGATTGCAGCAATTTAAATTCGATCTCGGCCTTTGTCCTTTGTTTCTCGACGTTTTCGGCCATAAGCGCCTCAATGCGATTCATTAAGTTATTGAAGCCCTCGCTTAAATATCCGATCTCATCTTTGGATTGGTAGGTGCTTCTGACCTGCATCTTTCCCGTCCGGATTTCTCTCATTGTCTTGGCAAGCTGGAAGATGGGTCGCGTGATCGACCCGGACAGTAGAAAGGATACAATTAATGCTAGCAGCAAACATGCTGCTCCAATCCCGATCATCAATTGATTGATTACTTTCCGATCCGACGAAATATCATCCATAGGGATAGCGCTTACAATCGTCCATTTCAACGGCTCGAAGCGCTGGGTAAATATCAACATTTCTTTACTTCCGCTTCCCTGGGTAAATGTTGTGTCTTTACCATTCTCGGGAATGGTAATGGAAACAGCTTCCTTAAGATCTCGGTATAACATAGCTTTATTCTGTGAAGAAATAATTCGGCCGGCGGAATCGACAATATAGAATTCCCCCCCCTTATTTTTTCCCTCCTGGTAAATCGAGGCAATTGTCGTTTCTTTCACGTACAAAAAAACTCTGCCAACCATTTTACCGGTATCTTTGTGAATCACCGTTTTGGATACCGCAAATACGTTGTGTTCACCTTCATACAAGAATCCGAATTTGATCAAGCCTGTCCAAGTGGGTAAATAGAAACGATCCTCCGCTCCATAACCGTCACCGAATATGCGGGAAGCATATGCGTTATCGGCAAATCCGACGTCCACCCAGTGATGATTCGAGGTGAGAATGCTTACTGCTTTGATTTTTGTATTAGGCTCCACAATATTGCTGATCGTCTCTGAAAGGTCTTTTTTCATCGAAAGGTTATTTAAGCCTTCAACCAGCTTGCTCGTATTGAAATCACTATTTATTAATAAATCGTTATAAAGCACGTTCTGCAATCGATAATCGCTGGCTAGAATTTTTGAATAGTCATCAATTGTAGCTACCAAGGTTTGAAGATTGTTTTTGATGAGTACAAGCTCTCGGGAGGAATTGTTAATCTCTTTCTCAATAAGGGCATTCTGTGAAATCGTGTTGGCGAAGTATGACTGAGTGGAGATAAATACGACAATGATTAAAATATTCGCTATGAATATTTTGTTTTTAATGGAAATCCCGCCTATATACTTCGAGAACCCTTTCATAACGCGATTACTTCCTTTCTTTTCAATTCGACAAGAATGATTGTGTAAACAACAGTTATGTAAGAAGATTGATCTGAAGTGCGTGGAAAAAGAGCCTTACAAGTAAGATATCTATATGGGGGTTCTTTATTAAGAATAGCATAGGTTTAATACGTGTCAATTTGAAATGTTCTGGAGCGGTTGATCCCTTGTTGATTAAAAAACAAAGAAGCTGCTTCTTAGCAGCCCCGTGGTATTCAACTCCCTCGCCGTCCTTCTTATATGCCGAATCGACGCGCCAATTCAATATCTGCTCTCACATCTTCCAAGTAATAGGGATATCCGAAAGTACGTTTAACTCGAGCCATAAAGTAAGGCTTGTTATGCAAGCTCCAGTAATGTCCCAGTCTTTCCCAATGGATAGCCGCCTGCTCCAAGAGGGCAACCGCCTCGTCCTTATGTTGTGTATGTTTGTTTAGCTTAAATCGATTAAGCTCAAGGGACGCTTTGAATTTACAAGCATAGTATCTGGACATCTCTACATAGCCAAAGAGATCGTGAAGTGTGCATGCAGCATGACTGCAGCATAGCTCACCCAGCTCCTTTGACAGCTTGGAAGCGACTCGTTCTGTTTGCTCTGCGGCATCTTGCAGCAGCTTTACAATATCAGCAGGTGTTTCACGGAAAGCCTCAAACCCTTTCTCCATGCTGCCTTCATGTTCAGCTCTTGCATATTCGGATATGGACATTACACCCACCCCAGGCATGGGTGCAGCGTTCACGAAGTCAAGGATCGTCTTGAAACCACTCACTTCGGATAAGCAGCTTTCGGCATGCCACTGAAAGTCATAATCGATCCAGAACAAGCGATTGACAGCCGGTATGACTGACGAGGCACTTCGCAATCCTTCTAAGAAGAGAGGAGCATGAACGGGACCATATTGAGACTTCAATAGATGCACCCAGACATCATCACAGGTCTCAGGATCGTATGATAGCCGGCCCCAGAGCTGGAATTGAAAGATATGACGTTCAAAATCGTACTTCCATGTCTTGTGCCCATGCTCAACATGTTGGAAATCATTGCCCCATAAGTAGCCGTCTGCTCCCCAGTAGAAGCCTTTGACATAGGGCTTGATCATTCCCTTGATATAAGCGCGGACGTACTCGGGATCTCCCCACCGATGTGTGAACACGTCGTCATTACGAACCGTGTACAGGATATTGGTCTTCTCCAGTTCGATGCCTTCCCATGCATCCCAAAGACGCTCAAACTGGGGTTCCGGATGGGAATAGCAGTGAGCATTCGAATATTTCCAGCTGATATAGAACTGGTTGGAATCAAATTGGGTCTGCACCATTTCTTTAATTTCCTTGCCCGCATTCTGCATATTGGTACGGTGAATAAAGGGAATCTCTCTTCCCGACTGCTTGATCGCTTCCACATACGTCTGAACAATCCACTTCTCCCGCTCGTACCCGTTACCATCCATCCATTCGCTGGCCGATGTGCCTAACCCTTTCAGCTCAGGGTAAGTGAGCAGCAGTTGAAGTACCATTTCACGAATGTAATCTCTAATCAGTTCTGATTCACCGCGAAAACGATTCAGCGGATACCCAACTCGGTGAATCAGGTTATCGAACATATTACCGAAATCTCCTACAGCTTCAGGGAGTCCTAGACCTCGTGCCACTTCTGGGGTTAGACGGATATTCCATGTAAATAGATAGATATCGATCCCTCTGCTGGCCGCATAACGGAACATCTCCCGGAAGAACCGAATGTTCTGATTGATTTCTGAATCACTGTATGGATTGGCGGCTCTGAATTTCGGCGAGACAACCATCAGGTCGTAGGGATGCTCTGACCATAGGCTTAAACAGTTGTACCGATTTAACGCGAGCATATCGATATAGGCTTTCCAAAAGTCAATATCCATGCACGTTTCCTCATTCAAGGTAAAGGGATCTCCTGAATCAAAGGGCGCGTATGGCAAATTAAATTTAATGCCGCGTAAACGCAGTGCTGGCTTCCGATATATCTCTTCCTCATCTGCCAATTCCGCTCCTCTTGCCAATCGTTCCGCGTATTCTAGACATCCGTACATGAGTCCACGTGAGTCAGCCCCTTCGATGCGAATCAGTTCTCCTTGACGAGACAGGCGAAAAGCCTGCTCTTCCTCGGGGGATTCGCCCTTCTGTGTACGCAGTTTCTGAACGACGATCCCCCGCTCTGGAGCTAGAACCACACCCCGGCTGTTATACTGCTCAACGAAAAACTGGCCCTTAGCTTCCAAACTCTTCTTAATTTGATTTATTCCAAACAGAACCATCTCATCCTTATGATCGTAAACGAGTTTCATAGACGCCCTCCGCTTCTTTCGAAAATCTTACTCTATTATCGGTATAATTTGATTAATGATTGCGTACCGCTGCTCTCTTCCCCTGTCGCAGCCAGCCTTTCATACAGCGTCTTTGCTAGCGATAATCCGTATGTCTCCAGCCCCATAGCCTCGGCTGACTGCAAAGCAATGCCCAAGTCCTTGATCATATGCTTCACATAAAATCCTGGTTCATAATTATCTTGAATGATTCTCGGTCCAAGATTGCTTAGCGACCAACTGCCGGCAGCCCCACTCTCTATGCTCTTCAGTACCCTTGTAGGACTCAAGCCCGATCGCTCCGCATAAGCCAGTGCCTCGGAAACTCCCATCATGTTGGCTGCTATGGCTATTTGGTTGCACATTTTCGTGTGCTGACCAGCGCCTGCTTCTCCTTGATAGACGATATTGCTCCCCATCGCCTGGAAGACAGGCAGAACGGACTCGAAAGCTTCTTCCTCTCCGCCAACCATAATGGAAAGTTTCCCATCTCTAGCCCCTATGTCTCCTCCTGATACAGGTGCATCTAGCGCTTTTAGTCCTCTACTTTGAGACTCCTCATAAATCCGTAAAGCCAACGCTGGACTTGATGTCGTCATATCGATCACATAAGCACCTGGTTTAGCAGCAGCCACGATTCCTAAAGGCCCTAGGAAAATGTCCTCCACATCACGGGGATACTCGACCATTGTAATCGTCACATCCACATTGCGAGCTACGTCAGCAGCGCTGTCCTTCCATATGGCACCTGCTTGCATCAGATCTTCCGCTTTGCTTTTCGTTCTGCTGTATACATACAGGCTATAGCCGGCCTTCATAAGATTACGTGCCATGCTTCTCCCCATTACACCTAGACCAATAAAACCGATTGTGACGTTTCCTGCTGATAAGTTCATTTTCATTCCCATCCTTTAACGTTAAAATTATTGTTCAAACAGCTTGCCAATCACCCTTTGACAGACCCCAGCATGACACCTTTGGCAAAATGCTTTTGCAAAAAGGGATACACGAGAAGAATTGGAGCCATAGCCAGCATAATAGCCGCCATGCGGATCGTTTCCTGAGGTACAATTCTATCGTCTCCACCTGCACCCGCTTGTCCAACACCGGTGGAGTCCGAATCGATGACAAGGGATTTAATCAACACTTGAAGCGTCCATTTTTTTGAATCCGAGATATAGATAAGTGCGTTGAAATAGGTGTTCCAATGAGAGACAGCAAAGAACAGCATGAATGCCGCAATTGCCGGCATCGACAGCGGGATGATAATACGCAGAAATACGCCAATCTCGGTGCATCCGTCAATCCGTGCAGACTCCTCAAGCTCCGGTGGGTGCGACTCCAGGAAGCTCTTAATTACAAGTAAACTCCAAGCGCTCGTGAGGGTTGGCCAAATTAGCGACCAATACGAATTCAGCAATCCCAGCTGCTTGATAAGCAAATAGCTTGGCAATATGCCCGCATTGAACACTAGCGTGAAAACGACTGCTCCCAATAAAATTTTTCTTCCAGGAAGCGTTTTTTTGGTCAACACATAAGCGAAGCTGAAAGATACAATAAGATTCAGGATAGTTCCGACTACCGTGATGAACACCGTACTTTTCAGCGCATGGATAAAGCTGTTGGTTGATAAAATATATTGATAAGCAGATAGTGACCACTTATCCGGAAACAAATAAAACTTCAGCGGAATATACACCTTCGGATCGGTGAAGGAAACGCTAAACACATAAATAAATGGAAACAAGCACACAATCGAGATCAACGCCAACAGAGAATAGTTCACATAATCAAACAAGGTTAGCTTTTTTTGGGCAACAAAGCTCATACATCCATCCTCCTTTTTCATTTTAAAATGATCTCAATAAATACCCTCGTGCCCCATCTTCTTCACAATATAATTAGAGACCATGACCAGTACCAAACCGACCACGCCTTTAAACATACCAACCGTCACACCGATGCTGACTTTCCCCTGTAGGACGCCAATGCTGTAGGCATACGTATCGAATACTTCACCTACGGAAGAAACAAGGGGATTCATCATGAGAAGTACTTGCTCGAAGCCGACATCCGCCATATGCCCCAGACGCAAAATCAATAAAATAATAATGGTAGGCCGGATTGCAGGCAGTGTAATGTGCCAGATTTGTCTCCAGCGGCTTGCTCCGTCTACGACAGCTGCTTCGTATCGCTGGGGATCTACCCCAGCCATGGCTGCCAGGAAGATGATGGTTCCCCACCCCGCTTCTTTCCACATATTTTGAGCTGTAATAAGCGCCCAGAAATAATTAGGATTGGATAAGAATGCAACCGATTCATGCCCCCAACCCGTAATGACTTTGTTAACGATCCCCACATCAGAAGACAGGATGAAAAACGTTAGACTGACAACGACAACCCAAGATAAGAAATGTGGCAAATAGACGATAGATTGGTTAAACCTTTTAAACGCCTCATGTCTCACTTCATTAAGCATCAGTGAAAGTACAATGGGGACGGGAAACATGAAGATCAAACCAAAAATGTTAATCGCGAACGTATTGCGCAGCATGATATAAAAGTTTGGATCCGTGAACAGCTCGACGAAATGCTTCATACCAACCCATTCACTCCCGCTGATTCCTGCATATGGGTTGTATTCCGTGAAGGCCAGTACTAGCCCCCACATCGGAGCGAATTTAAAGACGATGAAATAAAGAGCGCCTGGTAAAGCAAGTAAATAGACATATTTGTGCCGGGCCAAATTCGTCCAGCTGCGGGAATGGGGCTTCGCTATGCCCTTGGTTGTTAGCTTCGCGGTCGACTGCATCATCTTGCACCTCTCTTTTTATATTCCTGGATGATCACCGTTCGGATTCATGACTCACGATTGAAGATTCACGATTCATGTAAACCCTTTCATTACAATACTTACTATATAACCGGGCTGTTAGGCATCCTATAGACAATTCTTGAGAAACCTGGGTTTCCCATTTGAAGGTCAATTATTGTCTTAGCAGCAAGATCTGTCCGAGATCGACGATATATCTTTGAGGAACTACAGGCCGTTATTTTAGCACATTCAGCCTGTTTCCGCGTCCAAGCGGAACTACAGGGTGTTATTTGACCGCCTAATCCCATTTCCTTTAAGAAAATGGACAATTAGCGAACTACAGTTCCCCTCCACGCGAAAAAGAGGCTATTTCGATGAAATAGCGCCCTGTAGTTCCCCTAGCCAGGGAGTAACTGCTCAAGCGATGGACTGGAGTGCTCTACACAAACAAATAAGAGGTTGCCCCGCCATTGTCATGGACTTTGGAACAACCTCACCTCAGAACCTATTATCGTTGACGCGTACGGAACATACTCGGAGACATCTTGATAAACCGCTGAAAAATACGATTCAGGTTACGCTCCGAATACCCTACGGCCATCGCAATCTCGCTCACGTTGTGATCCGTTTCCTTCAGCAGCCTCTTGGCCTCATCGACCTTGCACTCAACAACGAAATCAAGGAAGTTAACACCCATCTCCTTCTTAAAAAGACGGCTTAAATACGAAGGACTGAGCCCTACTTGCTCCGCGCATTGAACCAGTGACAAATCGCTGCCGCAATTCTCCCGAATATGCTTGCATACCTGTTGGATAACGGATTGTCCCGATTCATTCCGGTAATTCGCTGTCAGCCAGATGTACATCGGAAATAAGCTGCCTGCAAACCAATCCGCGATTTCCTGCGAAGTCTGCCTCGTCTGAAGCTGCCCAAACCAGTCGTGATCCAAGATATCGAGCAGTGTGGCCCCTTGCTTTTCCAAAGATGTTATCAGCGTAGATAGCAGTAAATTATAACTTTGATAAATATAGCGATAAGATTGGGAAGCACGAATGGCTTCGGAAAAAGCGGTCAAACCTGCCACTGCCATCTCCAGTTCCCCGCGATCCAAGGCATCAATGATTGAGGTTTCGAATTCCCGAGGGTAGCGGAACGCCATCTGCTTTTTCTCATTTTCCAGATGTTCAATGAACAGAACGTTCTTCGTAGTGTTGAATATCCGATACTGAAGCGCACCTTCCGCTTCTTTGCAAGAAACCGGCACATCTTCGATATGAAAGTAGAACCGACCGACGCCAGCAGTCGCCTTCATCGATAAGTGCTCCTTCAAGGAGTCGCAGATGGATTCCGCATATTCCTCCGTTAGTCGAAGCATCTCTTCCTGCTCTGCATCCGCCCTGAACTGCAGCAGCGCTACCCCCCTACCCCTGTCAGGAATCACATAACCATGCACGCTGGGATATTTCTGAATTAACTCTTGCATAACGTTCGAAATGACAAACGCAATGATTCCCTTTTCTTCCGGTCGAAATCGTTTCTCCCTGGCAATATTATCGGCATCCACGATGATTACGACATTGGTCGCTTGTATGGCAATACCATTGGCTTCACAGTCACGGAGCAATGGCTCCTTTCTTAAATATTCTCCGCTAATCAACTGCTGAAGAAATTTCTCCCTAAGAGTAGGTTGAATGCTAGCCATAAAACCACCTAGCTTTTCTGTTTCCATGTTTAGAAAATCCAGACATTCCTTAATATAATCGAGTTCGTTATGTTTATTTTGGATTTGCCCAATCCGCAGCGCCTTGCTATGCTTCATCAACTGCCCGATCGGGTTATAGGCCCGCTTAGAATTGAAATAAGTCAATACGACTCCGAAGGTGATAAAAATAAACAAGAACAGAAGGGTGACGTTGCGTATCCAGTTCAACTGGCTGGCAATGGTTTTTTCAGGTACGACGGTCACGTAAATTCGCCCGTATATATTCTTGGTATACAGAAAATGTGCTTGTTCCCCATCCAAGCCTTTGCTCAGGAAACTGTCTGTATTGCTGCTTCTATCCTTGATACCATCGATGCTGTCCAAACTTTTCATTAATGAAATCGTCTGATCGTAGCCTAGCTCCTCACTATCAGGGATATGTTTATGATGAATAACGAACAAATTCTGTCCCATCGGCATCAAATACGTATCGGAATCCAGAAATTCACTGATTGCCGATTTTTCAATTTCAAAAGCGAGAATACCTTGAGCCTGACCGCTCCCCATATTAGGAAGCCGGCGCGCGAATGTCACGTAACCGTCCTTTTGCGCAGAAGGCAAATAAGCCCACTGAGAGAGCTCTCCGCTAGCGATGATAGCATCAATGTCATCTTTATAGGGATAAATCTCTTTTTCGATGACCCCGTATCGGTTCGATAACACGACATTTTCCACGGTATTATAAAAATAAACTTCATCAATAAAGCTATCGCTATTTTTGACCAGATTAATTTTATCCAGGAAATCTCGGTGCCACAGCCAGCTGTTATCTTGATTCGGGTCTAGAAAGAAGCCTGTCAGAATAGGATCGACAGCGAGCTGGAGCGATTCCTGCTCGATGGTCTGAAAAATCCTCTCCGCACGATCCTTCATGCTGGATAACGAGGAATTGCTTTCGTTCATAATTTGGTCTTGTGCCCGGTTCATGGCAAATTGATAGTATACTGCACTAGCCAGTATTAAAGGAATGCAAACTGAGATGCATCCAAGCCAAATCAGCTTATACAAATACCTTCCATGACTGGTGACATGTTTGGAACCTGACTGACGAATGTGTTTTATCCAGTTAATCATATTGCCCCCCACATCCATATGCATGTTAGTACTGTCTAAGTATACTTCGCTTTGCCATAGGACGAACCCTTTGGCAGCAGCTTGCTTATTTCACTCTCTTTCATATAACAAAGAGGAGTCTTAGGCGTTAGCCTGCGATCTCCCCCAACTTATTCTTATTTGCCAAAATACTGCTTATAGCTATCCGCAAATTCTTTGTATGCTTTCTTCAAATCCGGATTTTCATTCAGTTTATCCACATAGCTCTTGTACTCATCCATGGTAATCTGGCCAACAATCGCTTTCGTTGCCATAGCCTGCCATTCCTTCTCATACTTCGGCCACACGTTTGTCCATGTGCTCGAATTGATGATCGAGAACGGATTTAGCTTTCCTACTTGCCCATAGACTTCGACTTCCTTCATTTTTGCATCGTTGTAAGCTTTCGGGGCTGAAGGATTGAGCACTTTCATCTTGTTGTTAAACGCCAGAGAAAATACCTGATTGGCATTGGTGGTGACCTGTTTGACTCCCAGATCTGTCAGCTGCGGTTGACCATCCACGACTTTGTTGTGGACACCTTCAATACCGTAATAGTTGAAATCCGTATATTCCGCCGTCGTCGTTTTCTCGAAATAATCAAGAATTTGTTTCACTTTAGCTTCTGGCACTTTTTTGGAAATATAGAAAGCGCCGAATGTCGGATTCGCCAAACTGACCGTCACACCGCCAGGCCCTTTCAGTGGAGGAAGGGTGATGACCTTCGCGTCAGGTTGTGTCTTCTGATTCATCTGCTCCCAAGTATAATCGCGCCAAATATTTCGTACATAGGAAGCAGCGCGCCCCGTAGCATACATTTCTTCCGCTTGTGTTTTCTTCATTGAAGAGAATTCTTTCGCCAGAATGCCGTCCGCATACAATTTGCGAAGCCATTCAACCATTGCGGTATAATTAGGAGTCAATTGATTCTTGATCATGCCGCCGTCTTTATCGTAAACCGGATCAAGACCGCCAAAGGCTCCCGAATAAGTATCATCGCCGTCAGCCAGCAAGAAACCGTGACCGATGATGCCGATCGTATCTTTCTTACCGTTACCATCTACGTCGCTGTCCACAATTTTCTTCAGATCTGCTGCATACTCATCAATTGTTGTAGGTATTGGCAGATTCAGCTTATCCAGCCAATCCTTGCGCATCTTGATGCCCAAATCGATTTGCGGACGGTTGCGTGGAAGGCCGTATACCTTGCCATCCAATTTCATAAAGTTCCACACATTCGGGCCGCTGTTATTTTTCATGTTCGGGTATTTGCTGAAATCACCGAGGAATGGTGTCAAATCCCAGAATGCTCCTTGATTAATCGCTTGAAGCAAGGTAGGTCGTGTTATATTGGTAGATACAATAATTTCAGGCAAATTCCCTGATGCTAATACCAGGTCAAATTTCGTATCGTAATCACCTGATGGAACCCATTCCATATTCAATTGGGTGTTCGTTTTTTTCTGCCATTCCGTCCAATACTCATCCTTCATGTCCGGCACATCCGCATAGGATGGAACGAGGAACTGAAGTTTTAACGGCTCCGTTGATGCCGCCTTATTCGAATCCCCCTGTTTAGCCGCACTATCTGCAGCTCCCGCTGGTGCGCTGTTATCCCCACATCCTGCCAAGACGCCAACTGAAAGCATGCTGACCATTACCATAGTGAAACACTTTCGATACAGCTTTGACATCGGAACCCCTCCTCAAGTTAGATCGAATCACATGACCATTTGCAAGTAATCTCTATTTCGGTAACGCTTACATTATTGATTCTAGCCTCTTATCTGGAGGCACGTTAGCGACAATTCTTGTTATAGCGTCCAATTTGAGCCAATAACAAATATTGTCCGACCGGAATAAATTGTCTGATTCCTCATTGTAGCACGTGCGGCAAGCGCATTAGTAGCGGGAAGTTATCATCTTCTTGCGGGTGTAGAATTCAACACCGTCTTTACCATTGGCATGCAGATCGCCATAGAAGGATTTCTTGAAACCCGAGAATGGAAAGAAGGCCATTGGTGCAGGCACCCCGACATTAACGCCGAGCATTCCCGCATCGATCTGCTCTCGAAATTGTCTGATCGCTTTCGCGCTGTCCGTATATAGACACGCGCCATTCGCAAATTCTGAGCGGTTAGCGATGTCAATCGCTTCCTTCAAGCTGCTCGCGCGAACGATACTTAAGACCGGTGCAAAGATTTCGTCCTGCCAAATCTTCATATCGGTTTGGACCCCGTCAAAAATAGTCGGACCGAGAAAATAACCACTCTCCTGCGTCGCAGCCGCATTTCGTCCGTCCACTATTATAGAAGCTCCTTCACAAATACCCGCTTCAATGTAGTCTATCGTCCTTTCTTTATGGGACAACCGGATAACCGGACCGAGGAAAACATCTCGTTCGAGCCCGTTGCCGATCTTCAATCGGCTTGCTGCTTCCTTCAATTTATGAACCAAAGGATCTGCGACATCTCCTACGGCTACGACCACGGAACACGCCATGCACCGTTCGCCGGCCGAACCGAACGCTGCGCTCAAGATATTGCTGACAGTAAGTTCTAGATCTGCATCAGGCAGCACAATACTATGATTTTTGGCTCCTGCCAGCGCTTGAACTCTCTTGCCATGAGCGGCGGAGGATTTGTACACATACTCTGCAACAGGTTGGGAACCTACGAACGAGATCGCCTGGATGTCCGGATGCTCGATCATCCCGTTAACGATCTCCTTCGAGCCGTGCACAATGTTGAACACGCCATCCGGAAGCCCCGCCTCGGTGAACAACTCTGCCAAACGGTTCGCTAACAACGGCGTTCTTTCCGATGGCTTCAGAATAAACGTATTCCCGCAAGCAATCGCTAACGGAAACATCCAGCATGGCACCATCATCGGAAAATTAAAGGGCGAGATCCCCGCAACGATACCAAGCGGATACCGGTACATGCCCGATTCGATACCTGTCGCAATGTCGGGCAGCTGGGAACCCATCATCAGTGTTGGTGAACCCGCCGCAAACTCAACGCATTCGATTCCACGCTGCACTTCACCATAGGCTTCCGTGTAGCTTTTGCCATTCTCCTGTGTAATAAGCCGGGCAAGCTCCTCCCAGTGGTCTACCAAGAGCTGCTGGTATTTAAAAAGAATGCGGGCACGCTTCGGTACCGGGGTCTCTCTCCAAGCTTCGAAGCTGCTGCGCGCTGCTTCTACTGCTGCATGCAAGTCGCTGCGCGAAGACAGGGGGACTCGCGCAATAGCTTCTCCTGTCGCCGGGTTCGGTACGATCTCATAGGACGAACTATCGGAGGGTACCCACCTGCCCCCGATATAATTGTGTAAAACCGGAATCGTTGTCATCGCGCCGCTCCTTCTTCCCTTATCCATTCGTAGTCGTAGCAAATACGATATAGCGCTTCAATTTCACCTGCGGTTACAGATCTCGGATGATTACCGGGACTTCCGCTAGCCATCGCGTCAGCAGCCATCTGTGGAATCGCTTTATCAAACGCTTCGCGATCTATTCCCCAATCACGTAAATTAGTAGTGTTCAAGAGACTGCATAAGGTACGGACCTCCTCCAGAACGGCGGCTGACAGCCTGTCGCTCCCGCTGTCAACGAGATCGGGCCGCATCACGCGCCCGATCTCAACAATACGCTCCTGCGCATATCCCAAAGTAAATTCAAGGACGGCGGGCATCAGCATCGCATTGGATATTCCGTGGGGTACATGGAATATCGCTCCCAGCGGCCGGGACATCCCATGGATCAATGTCACCGAAGCGTTGGAGAATGCGGCACCTGCCAACATAGAGCCAAGTGCGATTTGAGCGAAGTCTTCCGCATCTCCCTTTTTCGCATAACAGACAGGCAAATGTTTGATCAGTAAGGCAATTGCTTGCAGAGCCCAACCGTCACTTAGTGGATTGGCCTTCCGGGACCAGTAGGCCTCGATGGCGTGGCACAAAGCGTCGATGCCCGAAGATGCGATGACAGACGGAGGGCACGACATACACAGCAGCGCATCTATAATCGCAACTTGCGGCACCAACTCCGGCTGCGCGATCATCATTTTGACATCCCTTCGGGTATCAATAATGACCGTCACTTTCGTGACCTCAGACCCTGTACCCGCCGTCGTCGGTATGGCAATCAACGGCAGTGGCCGATTAGCGAACTTGTTCATACCCAAGACATAGTCTCCGATATATCCTGAGTTCGTCATCATAACAGCCGTCGCCTTGGCGGCATCGATGCAGCTGCCTCCACCCAAAGCGACAATCACATCGCACTGCTCCTGCCGGCAGATGGCTAGCGCTTCATTAACGTGGAGGTCTGTCGGCTCCGTATCGACACCACTATAGACCGCACACGAGAAGCCTGCTTGTTCCAAATAATTTCTGCACGTCTCGACGTGACCGATTTGTTCCATAATAGGATCGCTAACGATTAAAACTTTGGTCCCTAGACCTGACGCATAGGAAGCCACCCCTGAGAAAGCTCCTAGCCCAATGCTGATTCTCAGCGGCATCATAATCTCATGTATCATGCTTAGTACCCCCTCATTCAAAAACAACGACATCATAATCCAAGATGCTGGACACGACGACTGAAACAGCATCTTCTTCTCTGATCATTGCTAACGGGCTATGGTCGGATAACCTAAAAGCTCGCTGCGGCACGAAATCGTCGCCTAACGGCAAAGAAATCGTCACGTCACGGGCCGGAATGAGTTGTCTAAACATTCTACGACCGCCATTAACGTTCACTAGATGAACCAGACGCCGTTGTTCTTGAACCCTTAATGTTGCCACCAACGTTTCTGGACCCTCCACCTGTAAAGGCAAACGCTCCCTTGTTGTCCATAGCACCGCATTTACCAGCAAAAGCGCCCAATCCGGATAACCGTATCGCGCAAACGCCGTATCCTGTTGTCCTGGAAAATAAACGGTTCTGCCGCCGCCCGCATGCTCCCTCGCAATCAACATCGGTATTCCGGTATCCAGTTCCAGCGTGTACGACTGCCCCTCGGGGAAAACACGGAATGGTGCGGATAACGTCAATGGCACCACGAACTCTTTGTCAGCGGTCACTCGGCAATAAGCGTTTGAAGCCGGAATTACCGTTGTATCTCCAAGTCTATCCAGCAAGGGGTGTGAGGAATTTTGTACATTCAAATAACTTTGTTTATATACACCATTCTCCTCTCCCATTACAGAATTCGTACTTATATAGGAGGCACCTAATAAATTTGCCAGTAAAAAGTCTGACCGCTTGCTGCCATCCGTATCAAACAAGGAAGTTTCAAACGTGGCGATGACACTGCCGCCGTTCTTCGCATATTGGCTGAGTGCAGCAGCCGTCTCTTCTGACATGCAAGCAGTGGATGGCAGGATGATCGCCCGATATTTGCCGAGATTACCCTTCTTCACTACGGCATCCGAGATGATATCAAACGGAATGTGATTGTCCGATAACGCCAATTCAATTCCTCTGATCGCGTCGACATAGTTAAGCTTGGGCTTTTCTTTTCCGTAGTAAAAGAGGGTATCCTGGGAGTATACGATGGCTACGTTTGCTCCGGATCGGTCATCGTTATAATATTCTTGATTGTCAGCCACGAAGTGATAGAGCGATTTCACAGCCGGAAAACCTCTCTGATCCTGATGCCCCTCAATCGGTCCTCCGGATAGATTCAAGATGGCATTGCCCCCGTTAGCATAAATCTGGGCCATATACACCTTTTGTTCTGCCGGCGGCACAGCATTTCTACGCCACGGCCACGCTTGGAAATAGGAGGCCAGCACCCATGGCTGATGATCGCTGACATTGTCAAGGAAGTTCGCTTCCTCTGCAGGCCACAGCAGAAAGTCCCAATGGCTTGAATCACCTTCCACACGGATCCGGGTTTGTGCTTCCACTTGAACCGCGTCGATATAGGCCGCCATTCCTTCAATATCTAACGCACCTTTGGTCGTCCATCCTGTTTCCCCAAAGCACACGCTGTTGCACATAACCGGCATATTGGGGTCGAGCGATTTCACTAAATCATATAGAAATTTAGAGCGCTCCACGACACGCTGCTGACGCCACCGTTGAAAAGTTCCCCAAACAGGATCGTTCCAATCCTCTTTCACCGGAATTTGGCTGCCGGCATAAGCTCCGAATGCTTCTCTGCAGCGGGCACAGTGACAGATGCCGTTTCCATAAGAGGAAAAACCGTAGCTTCCTCCGCCGAATTTGATACCATCGACCTCGTAGCGCATTACGATTTCACGTAAAATTTCTGCTAAATATTCATTTTGATATCCGCTTAGTGGACAAGCGATATAAAAATCGCCCAAATCCTGATTGGCTTTGTACGGCTTGCCTTCGTGGTCGCAGGAGCACCACTCCGGATGTTCTAATGCAGCATTACCTGGAATCAGACTCAGGTCCATTGCCGCTACTGCGCGGATATCATAAGATTGAACCGCTTTCACAATGTCCCCTGTCAGATCCCGATCTCCCAGAAAGGGACTCTTTCTGATCGACAAGTTAGTAGGATGCACCGTCACATACCCTGCACAAAAAAACGACAGCACATTTACGCCGAGTTCATTCAAATCTTTCGCAAAACGTTCCGTGTCAAAATCAAGACAATCTATATCCCTGATTGTAAGATGTACGCCTCTGCTTCGCTTACTCAACCAATCTGATTTCGCCATATTCATCCCCCAATATGAGTCATGTGAACACTGCCCAATTTGATTATAGATACGGTTAGTGCCGCATCCTATAGACACTTTTTGTTACATTGCCTCGGCTCTTGCTCAGCGCAATATTTGTCCAAGAAGACATGATTTGTCCTTCTGTATTTATTGAAGTCATTCCCTCGCTGATGTCTGATCATTGCCGTATACAAAGGCGATATCTGCAAGCACCTGCGGACGATACAGCTCCCATGAGAAGGGTGTCTTGCCAAGGTGCATCAAGGGATGTTCTACATAGTGCGACTTGGTAACTGCGATCAGCCGCTCCCAATGCCCGGCTGCGTGAGGTGCCTCCAGAAGCTGAATCGCATTAAGGCGTTCGGCTTCATCTCCAGTTCTTCTATAAAGCTCATAAGAAACGGCAGCCCGCAGTTTATCCGCAAAATAATAAGTCAAATGAGCCCACGCTTCAATGTCAGCCTTTTCGCAACAGAGTACTGGTGTATCGGCTTTAATAGCCGCCAACCATTCGAGTCCGCGATTTGCATCCTCCTCAAGCGTCTCTGCCAGTCCAAGCGGTGAAACCTTGTCCGTTGTTTGTCCTTCTAAGCGTTGGTCCACATATTCGGATACCGATAAATAATGTGGATTGAACGTTTTCCGCTCCAGAAGATCTTGCAGCGAAATAAACGATGCGCCTCCATCGTATTCCGCTTCGTCCGTAGACATGAAGCCTTCGGCATATAAGGTGAAATCCCATGTGAATGAATACATGGAAGCGAGAGCCATTGGCATTTTGCAGACGGCTGCATACGCTTTCAACAATGGCACTCCAATCGGTGCACGGTGGCGCTGCTCAATCGCTTTCTCAAATACACGGTCAGGTGTATCCGGTTCATACAGGAGTCTTCCCCATAGCATGTAATAGAGCCAGTTTTTTTCAAACAGATAGGTCCAATCCTTATGATCGCTATCCTTCAGATGGGAATAATCGATGCCGGGGATCATGCATTCCGACCCGATATAGTAGCCCCCAACATAGTCCTGCCCGTTCTCTACAATATGCTCCCGAATGAAATCCGGCTGCGCCCAGCGAAGCGTGAAGAAGTCCTCGTTGCGAACCATCCAAGTGATTTTATAATTCGTTGGCGATGGCTTCCAGTACCCCTCCATCCCCTGTGAGCCGCCATGCGTCAGAAGCAGCTTGGAGGAAGAGTAGGCATGCGACCAATTGAATTTAACTTCCACCCATACCGGTTCAGGCATAAAGCCATTACTTTCTATCGCATTACGCGTGATGGACGGATCTACGGAAAACGGTGCGCGATGAATGAATTTCACGGGCCGGCTTGCTTGCTTCATCCCCTCAAAATACACGTCATTCACCCAATCCTGCCGACTTTGGGGAGACATATCGTTCATTCTTTCCCCTAGCGAGATTCCGAGCCCGGTCAGATCCGGATACTCATCGATCAGTTGAGTAACACATTCTCGGGTATATTGTTTGATCATGTCCGTGGAGTACGAATCGCCATAATGATAAAAGGTTTCATCGCTTATCGCTTGAGGATCATAATGCTCCCGATAGGCTTCCGATACGAATATGTTCCAATTGACCATATACGTCTCGATTCCGCGTTCTTTGGCCATCCGGAATAAAGCGGTCCAATACTGCTTCCACTCCGTTAGTTCTTCCTCATTGAAAGGGCATGCCTCTGGGAAATGCACAGGACGAATCATGTATGGAAACGGGTGCAAATTCCATAGCGTAAGAACGTTATAGCGATTCTGGGCCATCATATCGAGAAACTTTTGCCAAAAGGCTAGATCGCGTACCGTGTCCTTTTGAAGTTCGAAACATTCATTCTTCCGGTAGCTTGACCAAGGAAGATTGAATTTGATGGCACGGAATGGAAAGCGAGCATTCATAACGCAAGCCGGGATTGCCAGAAGCGATCCATAACTCCGGAGTCGCTCTTCCAGCTCCAGCGTTCCATACATGGCCCCCGCTTCATCTCCGGCCAATATATACCAGGTTAAGGAGCTATGCCCTTCCCGCTTACGGATCTCGAAGCCCTCTGGAGCGACAGAGTTATCTATTGTAATGCCGTGTTTACTGGCAGCTTCCTCCTTGTCGGAGATGATGATTACACTCGTAGATATAACATTAGCTGTTATATCCAAAGGTTTAACCGTTCCCTCAATTCTTGCAATTGTGTCTATCAGCTTAGAAGCTGCAAAACGAATCATGGATGAATCCTTGTGATACATAACACCCGTAGTCACTTTTAACTCACTCCTTCCCTTCATTAAGGCTTTATCGTTGCTTCAAGCCTAATTGTAACAAGTGATTTCGAGGCATAGAACCGACAGTTCTTGATGTATCCTTCCTGTTGGATTAGGGACAATAATTGTCTTCCTGATCATTTTTTGTCCGTAGCAAGGATACACCCATGAGGAACTACAGGCTGCTATTCCAGCAAATTCAGCCCGTTTCCGCGTTCAAGCGGAACTACAGGGCCATATCTGACCGCCTGATCCCTTTTTCTCTAAGAAAACGTGCAAATAGCGGACCACAGTTCCCCTCCCCGCGAAAAAGAACCTATTTCGATGATATAGCGCTTTGCAGTTCCCGTCGTTGGGGAGGAAGGAACCGCTCAAGCGATAGCAGCAAAGATCATGGGGTGGAGTGCTCAACTCAACACAAATAATTCTGGGGTAAGCTTCGCTTACCCCAGAACCCCACATATATACATGCTGCTTAAAAAAGGTCAACCGGATCGTGTCCGGTCGACCTTCGCTTAGCTAATTGGTGTTAATTTCCGTTCTAATAATTTCGAGCCTTTAAATTCAGGCGGTATTCGACGTGCAACTCCGGTTTGAATAGCGGCCTGCACAACTTGATCTCGAATTTCTTGTACGACCTTCTCATTAAAAATGGAAGGAATGATATATTGCTCATTTAACTCATCATCTGTAACCGTGAAAGCGATGGCCTTCGATGCAGCCAGCTTCATTTCTTCATTAATTTGGCTTGCTCTACAATCAAGCGCTCCTCGAAATATGCCTGGAAAACAAAGCACGTTATTGATTTGGTTTGGAAAATCGCTTCGACCTGTGGCTATCACTCTAACATAGGGAGCAGCCGATTCGGGGTCTATCTCAGGCGTTGGATTCGCCATTGCGAAAATGATCGGATCGCTAGCCATACGATGAACCTCTTCCAGTTTTAACACGTTCGGTCCGGATACACCTATGAAAACATCAGCACCATTCATCGCATCAGATAAGCTGCCTTTGCGATCCTCCTGATTCGTGTTCTGTGCTACCCAATCCCACAATGGATTCTCGTAGGTGTTGTCACGAGTCAGAATGCCCTGACGATCAACAGCCAAGATGGTCTTAGCCCCAGCTCCCAAGAGCATTTTAATAATGGAGACTCCCGCTGCACCAATACCTACAACAACAATCCGGATATCCTCGATTCTCTTCTTAGTCAGCCTAAGGCTATTAATAAGCCCAGCTAAAACAACAACGGCTGTCCCATGTTGATCATCGTGAAACACAGGAATATCGAGCTCTTCCTTCAGACGGGATTCAATCTCAAAGCATCGCGGAGAACTGATATCCTCTAAGTTGATTCCACCAAAAGCCGGAGCGATATTCTTAATGGTTCGAATAATATCCTCTGTATCTTTGGTATTTAAGCAAATAGGAACAGCATCCACACCTGCTAATTGCTTAAACAGCATCGCCTTTCCTTCCATTACCGGCATAGCTGCTTCGGGGCCAATATCCCCCAAGCCTAGAACAGCTGTACCGTCGGAGATTACAGCAACGGTGTTGCGTTTAATCGTCAAAGTAAAGGCTTTATCCGGATTTTCATGAATCGCCATGCATACTTTTGCTACACCTGGTGTATAAACCTTCGATAAATCATCCCGGTTTTTCACAGGTATTTTGGGCTGGATCTCAATCTTGCCCCCTAGGTGCACAAGGAACGTGGGGTCCGAGATATGATGCAAAACAACACCCGGGAGCATTCTAATTCTATCCGCTATCAATTCTTCGGCTTGTTCTCCCAGATTGACCGTAATATCCCTCGTTGTCGATTGTTTATCAGAACGAATCACGTCAATGGCGACGATATCTCCGCCGACAAGGCTGACGGCATTAGCCACTTCACCGAACGTTGTTACCTTCTGATCCAGTTCAATACGCAAGATAAGGCTGTTAGATGAGGATTTCAATATACTTCTCTCCCTCCGTAATTATCTATTCGAAGCTGGCACCATAGCCTTGAATTCCCTGCGTCTTCGATGCAAGATCGGTTCTGTGTAACCACTTGGTTGTTCATACCCTTTGAAAACGAGCTCGCAAGCGGCTTGAAATGCCACGGATTGATCTAAATTATCGGTCATAGGACGGTAGGCAGGATCTCCCGCATTTTGCTCATCCACCACTTTGGCTAAACGCTGCATCGTCTTACGAATTTGATCCTCTGTGCAAATCCCATGGTGCAGCCAATTCGCCATGTGTTGACTGGAAATTCGCAAAGTGGCGCGGTCTTCCATGAGTCCCACATTGTTAATATCCGGAACTTTCGAGCAGCCAATCCCTTGCTCTACCCACCTGACAACATAACCTAGAATACCTTGCGCATTATTGTCTAGTTCCTGCTGAATTTCTTCGGGACTCCATTGCGGTTGGGCCACCACTGGAATTTCTAGGATCTCAGTAAGATAATCTTTTCTGTTCGCTTTTAAATGGTTCTGAATTTCCTTTACATCCTTTTGATGATAATGAAGCGCGTGCAATGTCGCTGCAGTCGGCGATGGCACCCATGCCGTATTGCAGCCTGCCTCAAGATGAGCAACCTTTTGCTTTAACATGTCTTTCATCAGGTCCGGCATGGCCCACATGCCTTTACCAATCTGAGCCCGGCCTTGCAAACCGCATGCCAAGCCTATGTTAACATTTGATTTCTCATAACCTTGCAGCCAGCTGGATGACTTCATATTATTTTTGCGAATCATAGGTCCTGCTTCCATCGAAGTATGCATCTCGTCACCTGTTCGGTCCAAGAACCCCGTGTTGATAAATGCAATGCGATCCTTCACTTGGCGAATGCAAGCCTTCAAGTTCACTGAAGTACGGCGTTCTTCATCCATCACACCGATTTTGATCGTATGGCGCTCCAGCTCGAGCATATCTTCCGTACGATTAAACAATTCATTAGCAAAAGCAACTTCCTCAGAGCCGTGCATTTTAGGCTTTACAATGTATATGGAGCCTTGAAGAGAATTTCGATAAGAGCTATTTCTCAAAAGATCGTGCTTGCCAATAAGGCTAGTCACAACAGCATCCAAAATGCCTTCAGGAATTTCCTGTCCATGCTGATCTAATACCGCATTAATCGTCATCAAATGACCTACATTACGGACAAATAAAAGTGAACGCCCAGGCAAACTAAATTCCTCACCGGCAAGAGATGTATACGTCCTGTCAGGATTCAGAGTCCTTGTAATGAATGTATTCCCCTTTGGTACGGAAGCCGAGAGGTCGCCTTTCATTAGTCCCAACCAGTTCCTGTACACCAGAACCTTATCCTCAGCATCTACGGCAGCAACCGAATCTTCGCAGTCCATAATGGTCGTTAACGCCGCTTCCATGAGGATATCTTTAACGCCTGCCAGATCATTCTGACCAATCGGATGTTGACGGTCAATTTGGATCTCAACATGGATCCCATTATTTTTTAGCAAGAACGCGGAAGGATCACCTGCCAGTCCTTGATAGCCGACAAGCTGAGAAACGTCCTTCAAACCTATCGTTTCCCCATTGGCTAGCGAGACGGACAATTCGCCATTCACGATCGAATAGCGAACTGCATCGTAATGGGAGTAGTTGGACAAAGGTGCTGCTTGATCCATGAAATCCTTGGCATACGCAATCACTTTATCACCACGAATCGGATTGTACGCAGCGGTACGCTCAGCACCATCGTCTTCATCAATAACATCCGTTCCGTATAAAGCATCGTAAAGGCTTCCCCAACGGGCATTCGCAGCATTCAAAGCATATCTGGCATTATTGACTGGAACAACTAACTGAGGGCCTGCTTGATAGGCAATTTCCTCGTCTACCCCTTGTGTAGTAATTTGAAAATCTTCTACTTGCCCTTCCAAATAGCCAATTTCACGTAAAAATGATTGATAGCTCTCGAAGTCGAAATTTTCTTTATGTTGCACATGCCATTCATTAATAAGCATCTGCAGTTCATCTCGTTTGGCTAATAAAGCTTTATTATGAGGGGCCAGGTCGTGAATTAACGTATTAAAATCTGCCCAGAACTTTTCACTATGGAGTCCGCTGCCAGGAAGCACCTCTGATTGAATAAACTGATAAAGTACTTCAGCAACTTGTAGACTTCCTACTTTTACATATTCGCTCATATGGATGTCTCCTTTTACAAATTGGATGATAGTTTTTGAGCCCGAACTGGATTTTGCAGATGACCGATCCCTTCAATATAACAATCAACAATATCGCCATCTCGGACTAAATCCGCACCGGCAGGTGTTCCAGTCAGAATGACATCTCCTGGCATAAGGGTCATAAACCGGCTGATGTACGAGATCATGCTATCGATAGGTGTAATGATGCGTTCCATGAGTGCATCCTGCTTAACGGTACCGTTCACTGTTGCTTGAATACGAGCAGAGTGATAATCGAAATCGGTTACAATGACCGGACCAAGTGGGCAAAATGTATCAAATGATTTGCCAATCGTCCAATGGCCCTCGGGATGGAAATAATTAAAAGCGCCAAAGTCATTGGTTACCGTGAAACCGAAGATCACATCGTCTACCTGTTCGGGGGCTATGTTTCTCGCTTCTTTCCCGATAATGACGGCAAGCTCTGATTCGAACTTGATCTCATCCGTTCCAAGGGGCAGCAGCACAGCGTCCTCGGGTCCGACAACGGTGCTCAATGGCTTGAAGAACAGGATCGGCATGTCTGGAATGGCTGGCTTAGGTTCCCCTTCGCCGACAAAATTTCTACCGATACCGATGATGTGTCTCGGGATAATAGGCGCTTTGAGCCCAACATTCTGCAAGGAGAATGTCTTCCCTGTAAGAATACGAGAGGTGAATAGATCTCCTGTAAACTCATGAATCTCAGAGTTATCAACAATCCCACTGCGTACCTCTGATTCACCAGGTATCGTAAAACGAGCTAATTTCATAAGAAAAGCCGCCTTTCTTGTTCATTATTATGAACAACGTTCTATATTTTGTATTTAAATTGATCTTGCCATAGTTTTCCGTTTGTGTCAATGGGATTTTGCCAGCGTACGTTCAAACACTTGCATAGAAAAAAGTCCCGATTCACCTAAGTGACCCGAGACTTCAATTCTTATATATTCGTTGACATCCGCTTCGCTAGTGAGCGTATTTCATTAACGGTTTCGTCCTTCTTCCCCTCCCAATGATGGATGGGCATTGAGCAGCTGACCGCTGCAACTACAGTACCTAGACGGCGAACGGGTGCAGCAACACAGCAAAATCCCATTACTCCTTCTTGTATATCTAAGGAGTACCCCTCTACACGCACTTTCTCCAATTCTTGCAAAAATGCCGACCGCGAACCAATGGTATGAACGGTTATCTTGTGGAGCGATTCCTGCGGAAATACTCGGCTGACTTGCTCGGCATCCATATCGATCATCAACGATTTGCCAAGACCAGTTGCATGAGCCGGGATACGAATGCCCGGCCCCGAGACCATCTGCACCGGTGTCGGAGCTTCCACTTTGGTCAGATAGAGAACTTCGCTTCCATCCAAACGAGCCATTTGCACGGATTCTTGCAGCTTACGCATAACTGGCTCAGCCATTCGCCTAAACTCTTCAATAAGGTCATACTGACGAAAATAAGCGCTGCCTAGATCACCAACTGCGCTTCCAAGCGCGTAGGTTTCATTTCTGTCCCGGTTAATCCATTGCAGCCGCTCCATTGTCTGAAGAAGAGAGTACAGCGTACTTTTGCTGATACCCAAGTGCTTGGACAAGTCGGACAACTTCCATTTGTATGGCTCCTCAGTCAGTAAGGTAAGTACAGCATGTGCCCGGTCCAGAGCGGGGACGGCATACTTTTGCTCCATTTTGTCACGTCCTTTATATGATAAACATCGTTCTGTATTTTGATCGCATTATCCCTAGATGCTACCATGCGCTCAACGGCTAGTCAATGTAGAAAACATAAAGTGCCCATTCATCCACCTGCTGTTTGTAAGCGGTGATGAATCGGCACTTCATTACATTTATCATAAAAGTCCAGTTAGCCTTTTACGGAACCTAACATAACTCCCTTGGCAAAATGCTTTTGCAAGAAAGGATATATAACTAAAATCGGCACCATGGCGAGCACAATCGAAGCCATACGAATCGTTTCCTGTGGCAGTACTCTATCGTCACTGCCGACAGATCCTGCACCACTGGCATCGGAATCGATAACCAACGACTTGACCAGTACCTGCAAGGTCCATTTCTTCGCATCGCTCAAATAAACTAAAGCATTGAAGTACGTATTCCAATACGAAACTGCAAAGAACAGGACAAAAGCAGCAATCGCCGGCATGGATAAAGGAATGACGATACGCCAGAATACACCGATATCCGAGCACCCGTCAATTCGAGCAGCATCTTCCAGCTCCGGAGGCAGCGAATCCAGAAATCCTTTGATTACAATTAAGCTCCATGCATTCGTAAGACCTGATAAGATTAAAGACCAATGCGAGTTCAACAGGTTCATATCTTTCATTAATAAATAGTTAGGCAAAATACCTGCGTTGAACACCAAGGTAAAAATAACGCCACCGAGCATTAATTTCCGGCCGGGTACATGTTTCTTGGTCATCACATACGCAAATGTAAATGAGATAAGAATACTAAGCACAGTCCCTATTCCTGTCACGAATACGGTGCTTTTCAGGGCGTTAATGAAGCTATTCGTTGACAAAATATATTTGTACGCAGACAGCGACCATTTTTCCGGGAAAAAATAAAATTGCAGAGGCACATAGACATCCGGATCGGTGAAGGAAACGCTGAATACATAAATGAATGGAAATACGCAGGCTATAGAAATGATTGCAAGCAGCGAGTAGTTAATATAATCGAAAACCGTCAACTTCTTGGTTGTAACATAACTCATGGGTTCTCCTCCTTAATAAATCCCCTCTTGCCCAAGCTTCTTCACGACGTAGTTGGACAGCATAACAAGGATCAAGCCCACAACGCCCTTGAACATACCTACCGTCACACCGACGCTGATTTTGCCCCCGAGTATGCCAATGGTGTACGCATAAGTATCGAACACCTGGGAAACTGAGGTTACCAGTGGATTGTTCATCAATAAGATTTGTTCAAAACCGACATCTGCCATATGCCCTAGTCTTAGAATAAGCAAGATAATAATAGTCGGGCGAATCGCCGGCAGCGTCACATGCCATATCTGCTTCATTCTCGACGCGCCATCTATGACGGCAGCTTCATATTGTTGAGGGTCAACGCCAGCCATTGCGGCTAAGAAAATAATCGTCCCCCAACCCACTTCCTTCCACATGCTTTGAGCGGTAAGCAGTCCCCAGAATAGATTAGGATTGGACAAAAAGGATACCGTTTCGAAGCCCATATTCGAAATCAGTTTATTGATTAACCCTACATCCGTGGAGAGCATAAAGAACGTCATACTAGCAACAACGACCCATGATAGAAAATGCGGTAAATAGACGATCGACTGATTGATCCGTTTGAACGTTTCATGCCGGATTTCATTGAGCATCAAAGCCAGCAAAATCGGAAGAGGGAACATAAAAATGATCCCAAAAATATTAATGGCAAACGTATTTCTCAACATGAGATAGAAGATCTCACTCTTAAATAATTCAGTGAAATTGGTGAATCCAATCCATTCGCTCCCCCATAGGCCTTTAAAAGGGTTGTATTCCTTGAAGGCAATCAAGAGCCCCCATAAGGGCGCGAATTTAAATATGAGGAAATATAGGATGCCCGGCGCAGCCAGGGCATACATCCATTTACTTTGCACCATGGCAGCCCACAACCGTGAGCGTTCATGTACGCGCGTACTTTTTACAATTGTCTGTACCTTTGTTTGCATGTGAAGCACCTCGCCCGTTTATTCGCTCACTTGATACTCGGCCTTTTCAAGCCATTCCGGCCGTACCGTGATGCCCCAGCCTGGTCCTTGCGGAACCTGTACTGCACCGTCAGAAACTGTCAACGGCTCTACAAAAAGTCCATTCGTCCAAGCGTCCTCTTCAATCGTATATTCCATGTATTTCCCTGCGTTCGGAATGGCGGAGACCATATGCAGCGTAAATACGGTCAACATCGATAAATTCGCGGCATGCGGTGTACAGGTCATTCCCACTGCTTCGGCCATTCGAGCTACTTCAAGTGCGCGGCTCAAGCCTCCAACATAGCAAATATCCGGTTGAACGATATCGACTGCACGCATCTGGATCATCCGTTTGAACTGCACCAAGTCCGTATCCTGCTCACCGCCGGTTACCGGAATATCGAGTGCGTCAGCTACTTGCTTCGTCCACTCCAACTCCATGTAAGGGCAAGGCTCTTCAAAGTGGCATACCCCGTAGTCCGCAAGCATTTTACCTGTTTCAATCGCCTTAGCCGGCGTGAGTCCACTGTTCGCATCGACATAAAGCTGTGTGCTGTCACCAATCGCAGCCCTTACAGCCCGGACAACCTCTTCCGAACGGCCCGGATATACGTCCACATCATTCGCGAAATTGTTGGCAATCCGAATTTTGAAAGCTTCGATCCCCTGCGTTTCCTTGAGACGCAATATCCGGTTAGCTTCCTCCTGCGGCGAAATGTTGCGCTTCATGCTGGAGCCGTATATTTTTACTTTGCCAGGCTGACCCCCGAGCAATTCACTTACACTTTTGCCCATCCTTTTCCCCTTCAAATCCCATAAAGCCGTGTCCAGACCTCCGACAGCTCTACAAATGTATGAACCTGGAAATTTATGTTCTTCTCTAACAACCTTTTCAGCCAATGCTTCGATTTGATCTAAGTCTGCCCCCAGTGCGTGTGGAGCTACTTGCTGATGCAGCACCAGCGCAGAAATATTAGCATGATAAGGAGCAATCTGCCCATAGCCCTGCAATCCATCTTCCGAAGTGACGCGGACAACGGAAAGCTGGCGGGTTGTAAACGTTTCGATACGCTTAATTTTCATTTTATAGTTCTCCCATCTTCCTTAAATTTCTTACTACCTGTACTGGGAGCGAAATTGCCCCGGTGTCATCTGAACATGCCGCTGAAAGATGCGGATAAAGTTGCGCTCGGAATATCCGATCGCCGTGGCAACTTCATTGATGCTTTGATCTGTGTCTTTTAGCAAACGTCTTGCCTGATCAATCTTCGTTTCTACCACATACTCAAGAAAGTTCTTTCCGACCTTTTTCTTAAACAACCGGCTCAGGTAAGAGGGGCTTACCCCTACTCTTTCAGCACAATGCACCAAGGACAAATCATTTCCGTAATTGTTATGAATATATTGACACACCCACTGAATCGCTGATTCACTAGATGCTTCTCTATCATTTTTCGTTAACCACAGATACACCGGAAATAAGGATTCCTCGAACCAATCGTTCATTTCCTTCGATGTTTGTTTGTTTCTTAGCTGCCCGAAAAAATTATGCTCCATAATGTCGACTACATTCGCACCCTGCTTCTCAAGAGCCACGATAAAAGAAGATAAGAAAATATGATAGCTTTGATAAATAAACACATAGGATTGTGAATGTCGCAATATTTCTGTAAATTTCTCGAAATGCTGAATCGCCGAGGGCAGATCTTCTTGCTCAAGTGCATGAAGAATCGCTTCCTGCAGCTCTACTGGATACCGAAGCAATGACTGGGTTTTCCCAAGCTCGAAATCGTCAATAAATAATAGCGGTTCCGCATCCCGAAATATCCGGTATTGCAAAGCATGATTCGCTTCCTTATAGGAAACCGGAACGTCCGCAATGTAAGGGTAGAAACGTCCGATACACACATTAACTTCGAAGGATAAATACTTATGGAACGCCTCGATCATCGCATAAGCGTAGTTCGAAGTCAGTTCCTTCATGGCCGTCTGCTCCATTTCGGGCTTGAATTGCAGAATCGCAACGCCTCTGCCCTGAAAGGGAACCACATAGCCTTCAAGATCATGCTGACTCAGCAGCTCCTGCATGACATTAGCCAAGGAAAATGCGACGATTCCTTTCTCTTCCGGCAAAAATCGCTTCTCTTTATAGATATGGTCCGCATCGACAACGAGCACGACACTGGTCAATTCAATTCCAACCCCATAAGTTAGGCAATTCTGAAGCAGCGTTTGATTAGCCGTGTAATCACCACTTAGCAGCTTGAAGAGAAACTTCTCGCGCAAGGACGGCTCCATGTTTTGCACATAACTTTCCAACTTCTCCGTCTCATTGCTTAAATAATCAAGAGACTCCTTAATAATATCCAGCTCATTTGCTTTCGGCTCGACACCATGACCACGCAGCGAACGGCTGTGATTAATCAGTTGACCGATAGGCGTATAAGCCCTCTTGGAGGTAATATACGTCAGCAGAATGCCGACACCTACAAATACAAGGACAATGAGCGCCGTCATCTCACGAATCCAGCTTAATTGATCCGTAATAACCTGTTCCGGCGTCACAGATACGTAAGTTCTGGAAAACACATTTTTCACGTAGTGATATTGGGCCGGCTTACCATCAATGCCTTCGGCTACAAATCTGCCTGAGTTTTGGCCCGATGCCTTAATCATTGCAATGCCTTGTAATTTGGCGGTTTCATCGGCCTGATTCCCCTGAGGGTTATGCTCAATCCCGAAAGGTTCGTTGAGCTTCACGACCATTAAATCCTGATCACCGGTTAAAAGAACCGTGTCAGTTTCCATAAATGTGCTCAGCTTGGAGGCTTCAATTTCAAAGCCAAGGACCCCCTCGGGTCCTTCATTACCAATCAATGGCAGTTGCCTATAAAAGGTAATATATCCTTCCTTGCCTTTCAGCTGTGTCCATTGTGTAGGACGTTTGATGGCGAGTAGTTCGTTAATATTTTCCTTATATTTGTAATAATCTTTCGCAATGGAGCCGTATTCATTTGAAATGACTTCCTTGCTCGTGCTGTTATATAAATAAACTTCGCTAATAAAGCTATTGTAATTTTTGACCAAAGCAATCTTTTTCAATATATCAAGCTTCAAGATGCCGCTTTCATCCTCTGGTCCAATAAGTTCCTGCTGAATGGAAGGATCATTGGCTAACTGGAGTGACTCCTGCTCAATTTCCTGTAAAACCGTTTCGGCACGATCCTTCATTATGGTCAACGACGAATCACTTTCCGTCTGTATATAGGTCTGCATCCGGTTCGTAGAAAATTGATAATACGCTATGCTAGCCAATATCACCGGAATACATACGGAAATACAGCCAAGCCAAATGAGTTTGAAGAAATACGTCCTCGTGTTCATCTGCCTCTTTTTTCCTAGTTTTTTCAGAAATATGCTGCTCCAGTTAGCCATAAGTCCTCCCCGTTCTTCTTAAGCTCCATCTTCAAGTCACTCTACGCTATCACACCAAAGGTTCGTGTGTTAAGCATAGGGAGTGGAGCCACAAATAGCAAGCGGAAAGGAACCATCCTGGCACAGCTTACTTAGGAAACTTTTCCTTATAATCTGCTGCGAATTCCTTATAAGCCGTTTGAAAATCAGGGCTTCCATTTAACTTCTCGATATAAGCTTTGTACTCATCCATCGTAATCTGCCCAACGATCGCTTTGACTACCATCGACTGCCATTCTGATTGATACTTCGGCCAAATCGACGTCCATGTGTTCGAATTAATGATAGAAAAAGGATCGATTTTGCCTACTTCTTCATATATGGCCACCGATTTTTCCTTGGCATCGTTATATGCTTTGGGAGCGGCAGGATTAATTACTTTCATTTTATTATTATAAGCTAGTGGAAAAATAGCCCCTGTACCGTTAGCCGTTACTTGTTTGACACCAAGTTCAGTGAGCTGCTGCTGGCCATCTACCATCGTATAATCGACGCCTTCGACACCATAGTAGTTATAGTCTGTTTGTTCCGGCGTTGTCGTTCTCTCGAAAAAGTCCAGGATTTGTCTGGCTTTCTCCTCTGGCACTTGTTTCGAAATATAAAAGGCTCCCGAGAATGGGACCGACAGCTGAACACTAGAGCCTCCTGGACCTTTCATCGGTGGCAATGAAATGACATTCGCATCCGGCTGCACTTTCTTGATCGTTTGTTCAAAGTTGAAATCCCGCCATGTATTTCTTCCATAAGAAGCAGCTCGTCCTGTGGTGAAGATTTCTTCCGCCTGCGTCTGTTTAATGACAGAGAAGTCCTTGGCCAGAACGCCGTCGCTATACATTTTGTGGAAATAGGAAACCATATCCGTGTAATTCGGTGTCAAATACTTGTTAATCATACCACCGTCTTTACTATAAATAGGATCCAAGCCTCCAAATGCGGATAAAAAGCTTCCATCACTGTCGGCAAAGAAGTTGCCTGTGTTGCCTTGGCCAATCAAACCAACCGTGTCTTTCTTCCCATTCCCGTCGGGATCACCATCTACAATTGTTTTAAGGGTAGCTGCGTACTCATCCAATGTAGTGGGCACAGGTAAGTTGAATTTATCCAACCAGTCCTTTCTCATTTTGAGACTGAGATCAATATGGGGACGATTTCGAGGAACACCGAAAATTTTGCCATCCGTACGCACATAGTTCCATACGTCCATATAGCCATTTTTCTTTAAGTTTGGATACTTGCTGAAGTCACCCAAGATTGGCGTCAAATCCCAAAATGCCCCTTGCTTCACTGCATTTTGCAGCGTTGGGCGCGTAATACTGTTTGCAACAATAACTTCTGGTATGTTGCCGGATGCCAAGACCAGGTCAAATTTAGTATCATAGTCGCCCGAAGGAATCCAATCTATGTTCAGTTGAACTTTATTATCTTTTTGGAATTTCGACCAATACTCGTTGTTCATATCTGGAATGTCCGCAAATGACGGTACCATAAACTGAACCTTCAAATCTGGTGCAGCAGCCGCACTCCCTTTGGGTGCCTCCTTACTCTCTCCACAGCCTGCCAACACCCCTAATAAAAGTGGCGCGAGCATTGTTAAACTGACCCTCTTGGTTGTCAATATTTTCATAATAGCCTCCCTGTTGATGTTTGTTGCTTCACCGCTGTTCCTGTGTCCGGAACTAACAAGACAACGTATTAGGCTTTATTATAGGAGTATGATCCACTGCAAGTAAGTGACAATTCTTGTTCTTCTTGTCCTTCTTATTAGAATATCAATTTTTGTCACTTCGTAACCAGCCTTGCTTCTGTATTTGCCGGGCTAACTTTCATCGGCGATGAAATGAAAAAAAAGAGCTGCTTCAATGCAGCTCTTCCCATTCTTGAACAAGACTATTTCATACCTTTATTTGTCATGAAAACCTGTAGAAGGATTTGTTATGAAGAAACCTTCATCAGACACATAAAAGTACTGAATCCAAACCCCATCCAACAGGGCTTCGCGTGTATCTAATACGATTTCAATGTCTTTGTCTGTTTGTACAATTTCATCATGTTCAGTAGGTGTATCAAGCTTTATATCATAATGAGCATGATCTCCATGATTCTGTGTAATAAAAACACGAATCATCTTCCCCTCAGCCGCTTCTTCACTCAGCATATTCTTTAATACGGTTGCAGCATTACGATTGATTTTACATTTCATGTTAGGTGTCCTCTATTCAAAATTTGTATACTGTAATACTATTTGTTACAGTATGTTTTGTCAAGATATTGATTTCTTCGACAATAAAGTGACTACCTCACATCTGCCCTAGCAGTCTCTGTGCCAGCTTGCCCTGCACGAACCACATATACACAGCAAACCCTGCCAGCAGCGCTACGGCTGTTAACAAGAATGGCGAAGAGTAATGATTGCCAGCCAAAATGTAACCCGCCCAATAAGACGCAATCGTGTTGCCGATACTCCGTGAGACCGTCCTCATCCCTGCAAAAACATTGCGGTCTTCTTCGGCAACGGCGGACATGCATTCGCTGTCCATCATGTTGTTCAGCATCGTAAAGCCAGTGCCTCGAATCATGAGCAGTATAGCAAAGACGGAGCTAGGCATCGTAAGCGCCATCAGCCCTACCACTACGATGTTATACAGAAACAGGAATACGAAGGCATTGCGGCTACCCATATGCTCCATCAGATACGGAACGAGGATCGAACCGACAAAAAAGAACACACCAGACAGAGCTAGAAGCCCAGAGATACTGCCGTCCTCCATCCCAAATCTAAATTTCAGTATGACGTTGAGGAACGGACTCAACAAACCAAAGGTGAACCCTGAATTAAAGATCAGCAGCGCAAGCAGGAACATGAACGAATAGGCGTGCGCCTTCTTCTGTCTGACCGAAGAAGAAACTGCGGAAGCACTTGGCTTCCCGCTTGCATTTGCTCTGTCGTTGGGAGACGGCAGCAACCAGCCCCTGAGAATACCGGAGAGCCCCAAACATCCGCCAGCTACGAAAAAGGCGTATTGGTACAGCGTGCTGTGTCCTGGCAGCCACAACGGGAGATAGCCTCCCAACCATGTGCCAATGCCGGTGCATAAGGTAAAGATTGCAAACAGCAGCGAGTAGGCGCTGGTCTCTTCTTTTTTCGTACGGCAATATTGAAAAATCAGTTGAATTTCCGAATTCACAATGGCGCTGATACTTAGTGACCAAACGAGCTGTGCCGTGGTAATCATACCGACACCTGTGCCGAATCCAAAGATGATCAACGCTAAAAAAGCCAGCAGCATGCCGATAACGAGCATCGTTTTACGGCCTATGTATTTGATGACGAGGCCTGCCGGGAGACTGGTCAGTCCCACGGTCAGCGCTCCCAGCGAGGTGATGCGTCCGATGTCCTCTTTGGAAAAGCCGAGATCCAGGAGATGTAAGTTTAGAATCAGGTTAAAAATGCCGGCGCCAATGCCAAATAAGCTTTCAGTTGCAATAAATCGTTTGACGCCAGGGGATAAATCACGAAATAAACCGACTGTATACGACCACATAGCTGCTCCCTTCCTCTTGCTGTATGAACCTATCTTACATGCCTGAGGCAAATGGTTCAACACGCTAAGAAAAGACTCTTCGATGCCGCCCTTCCAGTCCGCTGCTTTGTCATCAATGACAAGCAGTTGATCCCAATCCCGAGCACGCAGCAAAAAAGCCTCTTTGAGGAGGCTTTTTTACAATTCCAGACGATTGATTATATTAAGGCAGCGAAACCATCTTGATACATACCGGCATCGGCACCTTGATGCTATGTCCAGTAGGACGCAGCAGGCCGGTCTGACGGTTCAAAGCAAAAGCGACGACATTGTCCGTGTCCTGGTGCGCCGCATACAAATAGCGGCCCGTCGGATCAATGATGAAGCTGCGAGGTGCTCTGCCCAGCGTCGGCTCATGCCCTACAAGCCGGAGACTGCCCGTATCAGGCTCAACGGCATAAATGACAATGCTGTTATGCCCGCGGTTCGAGCCGTAGACAAAGGTTCCGTCCGGATGAACATGAACATCGGCGCAGAAACTCGGTCCGGCATAGCCTTCCGGCAGCGTGGCATGTGTTTCCCTGAGCAGTAGTATGCCTTGCACAGGATCATAATCATAGCTCATCAGCGTATTGCCTAGCTCATTGATTACGTACGCCCAACGTTCACTTGGATGGAAGGCCGCATGACGAGGCCCCGAACCCGCTGGAACAGAAATCGACGGGACGGCTGACGGAAGCAGCTTCCCGCACTCTGCATCCAGCCGATAAACCCTTAGCTGATCGGCCCCGTATTCAGCGGCAACCGCATATCGGCTGGCCGGGTCGAGCGTGACCGAATGAACGCGAGGTCCCTGCTGACGCGTCGGGTGGACGCTGGAGCCGGAATGACGGATGAAATCCGTCATCGCACCAAGTCTGCCGTCCGCTTGGATCGGCAGAACACATACGCTGCCGTCGCCGAAATTACCGGCAAGCACGAATTTGCCCGCCCCGTCTACAAGCAAATGAACAGGCTTAGAGCCCCCGGAGGGCTGACTGTTCATAAACGTCAGCCCCCCTGTGAAGGGATCAATGGAGAAGGCGCTGATCAGGCCTTCGCCTTCAATTGTATTGGCTGCATAAAGATACCGTTTCGATGGATGGATCGCCAAGTATGTAGGATTGATTCCCGCCGCAGCCGTGCTCAATTCGTCTAATTCACCAGTAGACGGATTCATCCGATAGACATAAATCCCTCCACTGCTGCTGCCGTCAGTTTGCGTACCGATATAAGCAATAATCGCTGTCTGCTTATTCATAGATATTCTCCCTATTTATGCTTATTTATTTGGAGCCGGCAAGGCCAAGACCTTCCTCAAGCGGCTCGGAAACACTATCCGCCAGCTGTGCGGTCAGGCCGCCATCTACGACCAAAGCATGACCTGTAACGAAGGAGGAGTCCTCCGATGCGAGGAACAGTGCGGCCAGACCAGCTTCGCGCATCGTTCCCGGCCGCCCCAGCAGGTAGACGGCTTGTTGCCGGCGAACTTCCTCCGGATATTTCTCCAGGAAATCAATCTTCCCTTCCGTCACAATGCGGCCCGGACAAATCGAGTTGACCCGAATGCCATACTTTCCGTAATCGACGGCCATCTGGCGGGATAGATTAATGATCGCCGCTTTGGCAGCGTCATAGGAGGAGTGCCTTCTTCCTCCGAGCAGCCCATGGACCGAAGCGGTATTAATGATGGAACCGCCTCCCGCTTTTATCATACCGGGCAGCGCATATTTACTGCCCAGGAATACGGCTTTCACCGACGAGGCGAATACCCGGTCCCAATCCGCTTCCTCTTGATCTAATACGGAATCAGTGTGACCTCTGTAGGCGTTGTTCATTAAAATATCCAATTTGCCGAATTTTTCATAAGCAAAGTCAATCAGCCGTTTCAATTCTTCGCTTTTGAATACGTCTGCCTGAACATAAACGGCCGAACCTCCTTGTGCGTTGATGCCATCGGCAACTTGCTGCCCCAAACCTTCACGTCCGCCATCGTCATTGACAATGACATGAGCTCCTTCTTCAGCGAACACTTCGGCGCTCGCTCTTCCGATGCCAGATGACGAGCCTGTGATAACGGCTACCTTGCCCTGTAATCTTGTCCCCATATCGATATGCCTCCTTAAATTTTGGAAGGAATAGAAGGAAGAGATTTCCCTCATTTTTTCGCTGTTTTTTCCTTGTACAATTCGTTGAGTTCCTTTAAATGTTTCTGATACGAGGGGTCGTCTTTAAAGCTTTGGACAAATTTATCAAAATCTTCAGAGTTGTTTTTGCCTATAATGACATTGGTAATCATATCGTTGATTTTTTTATTCCAATCCGCACTTTTCTCCAAGGCCGTTGGAGTGACAAGCCCAAGCGCCGGGTTCGGGACGGACACGGTTGAAATCGTATCTACCAACTTGTGGTTGTATGCCTTCGTTTCCGGCGTCATTCCCGGCAAATCCGCTTTTACGTATTTATCGTAGTAGCTCGAAACCCATTGTGCCGAAGTATCGAAAGCATAGCCTTTCTTTTTGCCCTCATCCGTCTGGGTGATGTCTCCTGCTTCGTTCTCGTTGTAATCGACGCCTTTAATGCCATAAGCAACCAGATTGTACGTTTCTCTCGATGCCGTATAGTTGTATATGTCGAGAATTTTTTTCAGCTTCGGTTCATTGACCTTCTTGTTGACCATGAAAATACCGAACGACCCCGGTGCCGCTTCCATATAAACCTTGCCATCTGGCGCTGCCGGGAACAAATAAGGCTTGATAATCGCGTTCGGATTCACCTTCTTCAAGTCATCGGTGTACAAATGGCCGTCATACACATTGGTAAAGCCCATACCGACTTTGCCCTGCGTCATGAAATCGCGGGTTTGGCTCGTTTGCAGCAACGGAAGATCCGGCACCATAACGCCTGCTTTGTTCACTTTGTTCCAAAAGGCCATCGCATCTTTGATTTTGGGATTGAAGAAGCTAGGCTGTACCTGGCCGTTTTCATCCACATAGTGCTGCAGACCCGCACCAAACATCGATAAGAAATAATTGGATAGCGTTGGTGTTCCTTGACCGACGAATCCGTACGTATCATTTTTGCCGTTGCCGTCAGGATCATTCTTTGTAAAGGCTTCCATAACCTGATAAAACTCATCCATCGTCGTTGGCGCTTTCAAGCCCAGCTTATCTAGCCAATCCTGCCGGATGAGCAGCGACTGGTGCCCGTCAATGGGGCGAACCCGCGGAATGCCCATGGTTTTCCCTTTAAAGGCGACATTTTTATAAATTTGCTCGGGATATGCCGCCAAATTCGGATAATCCTTGATATATGGCGTTAAGTCCCAGAATGCTCCTTGATTCGCGGCGTTGGCGAATGTCTGCGTATTGATGTCCCAAACCAGGCTCACATCGGGAAGATCGCCAGAGGCCAGCATGACGTTCAATTTGTCCTGGTAATTATTAGCCGGAACGTATGTGACATTGATTTTGACATTAAATTTCTCATTAATTTGCTTCAAACTGTCCAGATCGTTACCGGGAGCTGAATTGTAGGTTGTGGTCAAAATATTGATCTCCGTCGGTTCCTGTTTGCCCGCAGAACTGCCGGCCGGATTGGAAGCTCCATCCGGAGAGCTGCAGCCAGCAAGCAGCACAACCGCCGATGCGGCTCCAACGTACATCCTTCTTAACCTTTTGTTCATTTTCATGACCTCCTTAAAGTATGGAAATGCCTATTTCAAAAAGGTAAGCCTTCTCTTAACCCTTCACGGAACCGACCATCATGCCTTTGGCAAAATATTTTTGCAAGAACGGGTATACGATGATGATCGGCAGCGAAGCCACAACGACCGCCGACATTTTGATCGTCTCCGGTGGCAGCATCTGATCGCTCTGCAGCATTTGCGCAACAGACGGATCGCCTACCTGTGTTGATGCTTGAATGAGCAGCACTTGCAGCACGACCTGCATAGGGCGAAGCGTATCTTTGTTAATGTACAGCACCGCATTGAAATAGGTATTCCAATAGGCGACAGCGAAAAATAAGCCGAAAGCGACAAGCGCTGTTACGGAAACAGGCAGCATAATCCGGAAAAACACGCCGATGTCTGTACATCCGTCCATTTTGGCCGACTCTTCCAGCTCCTCAGGGATTTCCTGGTAAAAGCTTTTCATCAGAATGACATACCAAGCACTGCTCAGCACCGGAAGAATTAGCGACCATATGGTATTGATCAAGCCCAACTCCTTGACCAGCAAATAGTTCGGAATCATCCCTGGATTGAACAACATAGTGAACAAAATACCAATCATAAACACCCGCTTCAGCCTGAACTTTTTGCGAGATAAGGTGTACGCAAGTCCGCTTGTCAATATGAGACTGCAGGCCGTACCGACAATCGCCAGAATCGCACTTACGCTGAGCGAGTTCAAGAAGGTCCGTGTTGATAGAATGAACTCATAGGAAGCCAAGCTCCAATGTTTGGGAAAGATGACGATGGGACTGGTCTGGTACTCGATAGGATCGGTAAATGAAACGAGAACAACATAAATAAACGGCAGTAAGGTTGATAACGCAATCAGTCCAAGAAACGCATAATTGAAAATATCAAACACACGCGAGCCCCTATGCTGCTTCATTAGTACACACCCTCCTCTCCCAGCTTCTTAGCCGCTCGGTCTGCCAATAGAACCAGTATCAAGCCGACCACCGATTTGAAAATGCCGACAGCAGTCGCAAAGCTAAATCGTCCGTTTTGAATGCCTACCCGGTACGCATAAGTGTCGAAGACATCCGCAACCTCCGTCACGGCGGAGCTGGACATCAAGTAAATATGCTCAAAACCGATATCCAGTACCTGGCCCAAACGGAGAATTAATAAGATAATTACCGTTCCTTTAATGCCCGGAATCGTTACATGCAGCATTTGCTTCCATCGGTTCGCTCCGTCAATCTTTGCCGCTTCATATAGCTCGGGATTAATGCTGGCTAAGGCGGCCAAAAATATAATGGTTCCCCAGCCGGTTTCTTTCCAAATGGTCTGTGCCGTCAGCATGCCCCAAAATGTTTCGGGATTCGTTAAGAAATTGATGGCCTGCCCTCCCGATTCCACGACCAGCTTATTAATAATTCCGCTGCCGCTCAAGGTCAGAAAGCAGATACCCACGATAACGACCCAAGATAAGAAATGAGGCAAATAAATAGAGGTTTGCACCCATTTTTTGAAGGTCGCGTTTTTCAACTCGTTCAGGAGCAAAGCAATAATGATGGGCATCGGAAAAAATAATAGGATGTTTAGGAAGCTGATCGCCAATGTATTGCGGAACAGCAGCCAAAAATCAGGATTGGCAAAAAAACTTTGGAAATGCTTGAATCCGACCCACTCGCTTTTGAACAACCCAAGGTAAGGAGAGTACTCCGTAAAGGCAAGCGATAGCCCCCATAACGGGATGTACTTGAAAATAAAGAAATACAACAGTCCCGGCAGCGCGAGAACATACAGATACTTTTCCTGCTTCCATGTCGGCTTCCAACTCTTCAGCCAGTTTAGAAAGCGGTTACTTGCCTGTTTCGACTGCAGTGGCTTTAAATTATCGGCGGATACCGCGCTTCTAGGTTGATCTGGCAATACGCTCATCCTTTCTACACAAATTTATCCATCCTGTGCCCCAACCTTGCTGAATTTTCCATGCCGGCAATCTGTATTCTAGGGATGACTCCGGTAATTCTCAATAAGCCATTTGTGCATGCTCATTCTGTGACAGCACGGTCCCGAGTCACCAAACGAGCACTCGTTTAATTAAGCAAAAACCCCCTATACAGCGGGGGCTTTTCTGCTCTCCGTCTGCATAGAGGGCTGTTCAATTCAGCAGCTCTGCTACTCGCGTTCCTCGCGGAATTGTCCGGGAGTGATCCCTTCCATCTTTTTAAAAACACGGATAAAGTTCTGCGTATGGAGATAACCTACCCTCTCTGAAATGTCAGCGACGGGAATATGGGTTTCACTTAGCAGCTCTTTTGCCTTCTCCATCCGAATCTGCGTTAAATAATCGCTAAAGGCGATGTGTTTGAATTTTTTGAACAGCTTGCTGAGATGGGTACGGCTGACGCCGAAATTACGCGCGCATTGATCCTGGGAAATATCGTGATGGTAGTTATCATGAATAAAAGCAGTCACTTTATCGATAATTTGCTCGTGCTCTACAAACGTTTTATTTCGTACGAACTGTACAATTGGTGTTATCAGATGCTGGAGAAACCAACGGTTTAAATCATCCATGTTTTGAAACCTGCGTAAGTAATCGTAGGGCTCTTCCCCTTTAAATACAGTATCGGGTTCAATGCCGAGCAAATACATGGTGCGTATCGTCGTACCCAGAAGCTGCGTATACGACATTTGAATCACCTTGGCAACATGGGTCGCACCGATGACATATTTCGAAAACTCATGAAGCATCCGTTCCGATTCCTGAAGATCTCCCTGCTTCAAAGACTCCTCATAATGCCGTTCCAGCTCAATGGGATAGCGATAGCCTTCATTCGACTTCAGGAAGTCGTTATCCGGAGCAATAACTTGCTCTCCTCCAACGACGAGACGCGAAGTAAGAGCAGTAAGCGCTTGCCGATACGCCAGCGGAAGATTAGCGATCTCGCTCGTTCCTCCCCCGAGCCCTGCCGTTACCGGCAGTCGTAAATAATTGGCTAATAGATGTCGTAGCTCCTCAACAAATACCTTCACGGAATTCTCCCATGCCCCTAACGTTTCATCAGCGGCTTGATTATCCGCTTCCGTATGATGCCAGAGCAGCACAGCCAGCTGATCGTTTAAACAATTGACCGTAATCCCAAGAAAGCTCCGAGCATTCGGTTGCAACATATCCATGATAATATTTTTCATTGCAAAAATAACGAGGTCTTGGTCTTGATCGAAAAATTTGCCATTGTCTGGACCGCTTTTGTCATAAGCCATAATAAAAACAGCAAATCGCGTTTCGTGGGGAAGCCCGTATCGCATGAACAACTGTTCCAGCTCGCTTTGGGTATAATGCAAATAATGCCCATGCATCATCTGCATAACAAACGATTCCCGGAGCATGGGCTGTTGCATAGATAGCTGGTGCTGCAGCTGCCTCGTTTCATGCTTTAGAGCCTGCCAGCTTAGCTTCAAATAACCCATTTCATCTTCTCCCTCATCATTGCCTAAGGAAGCCTCCCGATTTAGGTAATTCATCAGGTTGGCGATGGGCCTGTAAATCCACTTTGTACCGAGAAGCGTGAGAACAAGCGCCAGCAAAAGCACGACAACCAGCACCACGGCTGTGATGACACCAATTCCCGCCGATTTGGCATTTAATTCTTGAGTCGGGATCAGATCGATATACTGCCAGCCGGTATAGGGTGACGTTAACGTTGTGACCAGATAATCGCGGTTATTCCAACTATAATTGAGCTTATGATCGGATATATTTCTATGACGAATCGTTTGGAGCAGTTCGGAAGGAAGCATAAAAGCGGAAGAGGCGGCAACGGTTTTTCCTACTTGGTCGACAATCACCGTCATCTGACCTGGATACACGGTCGAGCGCTGGAGCGAATCCTGAAACAACTTCTGATCAATGCGGACCAGCATCAGACCGATTGGATTAGGTGCTTGAAGAGGCAGCTTGCAAATAAAGGTTACGCCACTTGCTTCCTCGTTCTCCCGGATACGAAAAACGGTGTTGGTCCACTCTAGCTCCTTCGGAGAAACCATAGCCTCGTTTAGCCTGTTGTGGTCGTATACCGGGGCAATCTTAAATAAACCGTAAGAGGAAGAGAGCAGATAGTTGTCTTTAATGTACATGGATATATCAAGAATTTGCTTATGATTATACTGAAAAGTTGAAAAAAACTGCGAGACCTGCAAGTTAAATTCAAATTCATTTCCCTTAATACCCCGCTGCAAGGCTTCATTGGCGAACACAGGATGAAATAACATCTGCAATGTGCTATCTTGCATATTTTGTAAATCCCGGTCAATCGTGGCTGAAGTATTCTCCAGTAGTTGAACATGGGCGCGGTTGACTTCATTCTGCAGAGTGGAAGTAGAGAAGAGATAACTGCTGATGCCTACAAGGATAGTCGGCAGGATAGAGGCAGCCAAAGTCAGCATGATCATGCGATGAAGCAATGCTGACCGGCTGCTGAATACCCGCCTCCCGGTGAGGTTGAATCCCATGTTCCTCCTCCTTTTTAGGCATACAGAACAACAAGTTCCTCTTCTACAGACACCGGGAAGGTTTCAAGACTATCCTCCAGCGGCTCAACAGCCACATCGTATTTTTTGACCAAGCATTGATGAGGATTAAACAACGATTTCCCCGTGGTGACATCAAACTCCCATCCGTGCCAAGGACAGGCCAATATTTCGCCTTCCCGGCCGTATCGGTGGCTGCCCGGCAACGACGGCAGCGTTGTCCCCGTCAATCTACCCACACACAAAGGTGCTCCTTGATGCGGACAACTGTTGCGCAAGGCATAATACTCCCCGTTTGCGTTAAATACGCCAATAGACCTTCCGCCAACTTGAACGATTTTTCGCTCTCCCGGCTGCATTTCGGTCGCTTTACATACTACGAATCGCTCCATGATCGGCAGCCTCCTGTTTAAAGGTTGTAAAACTCCTTCGCATTCTCATAAAAGATTCGGCGGTGAAGCTCAGCCGGAAGCTTCGGAAACGCTCTTCTCGGCGAGTCGAAGTCCCAATGCGGGTAGTCACTCGCGAACATTAGAATATGTTCAGCATCCATTGCTTCGAGCATCGCAAACAAATATTTGTCGTCATCCGGCCGCTCGATCGGCTGGCTCGTAATACGCACGTGGTCTCGTAGAAATTCGCTCGGCCGTTTCTCAAGCCAAGGCACTTCATAGCGGAGTCCCTTGTATTCCGCATCCAGCCGCCACATTAAAGGCGCGAGCCAGGAAACGCCTCCTTCGACAAGCGCGATTTTGAATTTAGGAAACTTCACGAAAACCCCTTCGGTCAGAAAACTGACCAGATGCGCCTGGAAGGCTAGCGACAGGCATGTATGAAACTCAATGTAGCGGGTCGGATGGCCTGGCGTGGGCTGATGGTTAATGCCCATTCCATCCGTACCGGGATGAATGGCCAGAGGAAAGCCATATTTCTCACAAGCTTCATAGATCGGATGATATTGCCGCTGACCGAAAGGCGCCGTTGCCCCGGAATCGGTCATCACCTGTACGAAATGGGGATGGCCGGCCCATCGCTCAATCTCTTTGGCTGCTCCGATTGGGTCCTGGGTAGCAATATACAACGAGCCTTTGAACACGCCGTCATGATTATAGGTATCCAGCCATGTATCGGCAAGCCAATCGTTATAGGCAGCGGCTACTGCGGAAGCCATATCAGGGTCCGGCAGGTTGTTGAGCATCGCGCGAGGCAGCAGAATCGCGTAATCGATTCCGTACTCGTCGATCAACTGCTCCCGCAAAAAGTCAGGATCGGTTCCCGCTCCTCCTCCATTTGGCGGCTTTGCATCCACACGGTTCGCCTGAATGTTGCCGTAGGCTCGGGTCAACGGTCGATACCAGTCCCTCCAAGGCTGAGGTAAATACTTGTTCAGCTCTTCCCTGGATTTAGGGTAGACATGGACATCGCAGTCAATAATGCCATGTTTTCCAGTCGATTGCTTTGAACTCACCTGAATCCCTCCCATTATGAGTTAACGAAATAATAAGGCTGATTTGAGATGTCCTCGTTCAAGCCAGGATATAGCCGGGCTCCGCTGTCGCTTTCAACGACCTCAAAGAAGTAGAGAATGCCGAAAGGCGACTTGGTGTAGTCAGCCGGTATATCGGCAGCAAAGCTCGCACCATCTCGACTCATTTCTGTGACAACGTAATGCTCGCTTTGGTTGGCGTGCCGATAGTGCAGCACCACTTTCAGGCCATCGGATGCACCTGGCAGCTCGAGCTGCACACCAAGCTTTTCACCTTTGGTGAATTGCGACGGAGCCTGATGCACGAAAAGCTGCCTGCGATCCACAGGAGAAGCGGTCAGCACTTTCATGGCAGCCTGCAGCTTTCCGGTATCTACCGTCCGGCTGGCATCCGCCCGGGCTGTCTGCAGTTGGCGTTCCATAGCCTGGATATCCGCTTCGATGGCAGGCAGCCGGTCCGCCCAGTGTCCTCTGACCGCTCCAGAATTACCAAAAGCTATATCCGCCTTATATTTATCCTGCGAAATCTCAATGACCTTGACCCAATGCTCTCTGGCCAGTTTGTAAAAGTCCAGCGCTCGTTCCAACTCAACGGTGTCATCGGTCCGCTCGGACAAAGCATAGCTTAATGCTGCCCGGAATTTGTTAGCGAAGAACTGGCCAATATGGACCAGCATTCGGGTATCCGTTACAAACCGCTGGAAATTCGCGGCTTGCGGGTCCACGGCCATATCTATAGCTTTGGACAAATATTGTGCGGCCGTTGTCGCCATGGACTCCAGACGATCCGCCGTTTCAAGCGGAGAATACTTGCCATGACGGAAGCCTTGCGTAATATCGTCGGCAAAATCGTCGATTCGGTAAAACAAGGCAGTGTCCAGCGGGCTCGCTGCACCGAACGTTCCCGGTTTTGGCGTATCGAAGCCAAACGGCGACGGCAATTCCGGATCGGCAATTGGTTGGTTGGTATGCATTTCGGGCCAATAAACGAAGTTCGCAGCGGACGGGCAATAGGCTGCGGTAACCAAAGGCAGAATGCGGCTCGCATGCGCAAGCGCCGATTCATAGCTGTCTGCGGCCTCGCCGAATTCGTGGCGCAAATATCTGCGCCATACGTCAGGTGTTGCTTCCGGGTTGTAGAGCAGCCTTCCCCACAACCGGTACGTATATTTATACTTCTGCCAATCCCGGTTCGGCAGCTTCAACGCTTCGGCGAGATAAGGCTCTCTTCCGCCTTCTGTACCAGAGCCTTTACGTCCCTTGAAGGTAAGCGGCTCGCACAGCTCGATCCCTTGCGTTCCGCTGAAATGGGAAAACCGTCCATAACCTGCTGCTAGCGCGGGGTCACCCCACAATAGTAGCTTTTGGGTCCCCGGCCACAACCGGAACAAAATGCCTATTTTGCGATCATCCTGCAAATAATCGGCATACCCATACCGTGTAAATCGGCGCGACCATGCGGTAATCGCCTGCATATTCATCGTCTGGTTCTTCGGCAGGGAGAACTCGTTGTCCCGGATTGCCGCCTGATGATAGCTTGGCCCCATATGCTCTGCCCAATATTTCGGCGAAATGAATATCGGCTGATTGGTATCAAGCGCGATCTGGATTAATTCGTCATTAATGCCCTTCGCATGCATATCGATTTCTACCCTGCGGCCAATGTCTTTCGTTCCAGCCATAGCAACGCGCCAAAATTCATAAGCTGGCTCTGGAATACCACCTTCATAATGCACGCGGAAGGTCAAACCGTCGATCTCTGTAAACTCGTTCAGCAGCTTGCTGATCGCATCACGGCAATAGGGAGCATGATTTTTCTCGTCGATACCGGAGATCGTATAGTCCATGTTCGGACTTTCCGTAAACATGTAGGAATGATTCCAAAGTCCAAGCTGAAAATGCATTCCCCGCCGTTTGGTTTCCTGACCGATGTAATGGAGCATTTCAAAGTTTAGCCTTCTCTCCTCCTCAGACAGTTCAAGCACTTTCACCTCGTAGCCCGGCACATCAAACAAGAACGGGTATGCAAAACAAAAATAGTTGTCGCGTACATTGAGATCGTGGCCGTAATCGTACCCCATTCCTAAAGACAGGGTGAACCGATTAAACCGCTGTGTCGCCAGCTCCGTCAAATAGTCATCCCAGAATGACTTATCGTAAAACCAAGGTTTATCTTCCGGTTCGCAAGCGAATAAGCGAGTTACGCTCCGGATCTCGTTGGCCGGCTTGTCGACGAGCGATTTAACGTCAAGCAAGTCTCCGGTTATATCGCCGGAAGCATGCTGAATGCGATCCGTCAGTTCAAGGAGAGCGTACACGAGCCCGCGTCCATCAGGTGCCGTAAGTACGATATTCCCTTGTGCGGCAAGGATCGCAAGCGCTTCCGTTTCCTCCGGCAAAGCAATGCCAAGCTCACTGCTTGCAGCGATGGCAACCGGGGAATCGTTACCGGAAATGATAATTTGCACCTTGGTGGATGGCTCAGCTTGCTTATGTTCAAGTGCGACAATCATTCCGCGACTTTCCAGCGTGTCGATTAAGGTTTGCTTCGCCCATTGGACGGATGGTTCTGAACCTAACGTTGTTTGTTGATCCTGTACAATGATGATGTCAGGCAACTTGTTCGATTGATTGATATGTGACACGGACATTCTCCTCCAATTCGGTATAAGCATGTTTAGCTTTTTATCCCTTTAGACCAGCTGTAGCAATTCCTTCAATAAAATATTTTTGCAGGCTCAAAAAGATAATAAAGATCGGCAGCAGCGACAAAACGGATGCCGCCATGATAGCGCCATAATTCGTCTGCTCCTCGGTTTGAAACTGCAGCAGGCCAAGCGGAATGGTGAATTTATCCTTATTGCTTAAGAAGACCAGCGCATTTTCGTAATTGTTCCACGAACCAACAAACGAAAAAATAACTAGCGTAGAAACAACCGGCATGGATAACGGGAGTATGATTCTTGTAAACGTTTTAAAATGATTGCAGCCGTCCAATTTAGCGGCTTCCATCAATTCATCCGGTATCGTAGTGAAAAACTGCCGAAATAAAAAAGTGCCGAAAGCACTGAAAATTCCGGGAAGCATCAATGCCCACAGGCTGTTGTACAAACCCATTAAACGATACAAAACGAATCTTGGAACCAAAAGCATCTGGTGCGGAAACATCAGGGTGGCGATATAAATGACGAAGGCAGGCTCTCTGCCTTTAAACTTGATTTTTGCAAAAGCATATCCCGCAAGTGCGCTTGTAATCACCTCTCCGACGACACTGACCACGGAAACCTTGACCGAGTTTAAGAAATACGTTTGAAAACGAGCGAACCATACGGTTGTATAGTTATCCCAAATAAACGTTTTTGGTATCCATCGGACCGGAAATTCGAATACTTCCGCAGTTGGCTTGAAGGATGCAGACAGCATCCAGATAAAAGGCATAACGGATAGGAGGGAAAGTAAGAGCATAACGACAGTCAAAACCGTTTTTTGCGTTAATTTAAAAGATCTCGCACTCATCTGGATCCTCCTCTCCCTCTAGTTTACATGCGAGTCTTTATTGGAAAATTTCCACTGCAGCGCCGTAAAAATGAAGACCAAGATGAACAGCACCCATCCGATCGCGTTGGCGTATCCAATCTTGTTGTACGTAAAGGCAGCTTTATAGATATAGTAGACCAGTACCGACGTAGAGGTCCCTGGGCCTCCCTGCGTCATAACGTTCACCTGGGTGAACACCTGAAACGACCCTATAATGGAAATCACCGTTACGAAGAACAAGGTTGGCGACAGCATTGGAATCGTAATCCGAAAAAATTTGCGCAGCGGGCCGGCTCCGTCGATTTCCGCCGATTCGTATAATGTTCCAGGAACACTCTGCAGCCCTGCCAGCAAAATAACGGCATTGTACCCAACAGCCTGCCAAACGCTCATGATGATAATCGAGATTAGCGCCCACTGCGACGAAGACAGCCAGCCAGGTGGGTTGTCGATCCCAATTGAAGTCAGAAACATATTGATTGGACCGAAGGTAGGCATGTACAAAATACTCCACACCACGGATATCGCAACCATGGAAGCAATATTAGGTAAATAAAATCCTAAACGGACTAAGCTTTTAAAGAAGATTTTATCGTTTAGGACAACTGCAAGAATCAAGGCAAGGAATACGGAGAACGGAACCGTAGCAGCTGCGTAAACAATGGTATTTACCAAGGACTTGATGAATACGTCGTCCGTCAACAAATTGATATAATTTTTCAGCCCGATAAATTTGATTCCTTTTAAACCGGATACCAAGTTCCAATCACAAAAGCTGAAAATCAGTGAAAGAATAATCGGAATTAATTTGAAAATAATGTAACCGATTAAATTAAGTGAAAGAAACAGCCAACCCGCTATATTTTCATGCAAGATATCCTTTCGCATCTTCTTTTTGCGTTTAGGTGCTATTAGTGAGTTCTTCTTTGCCAGTTCCATCTAGCATTCCTCCACACATCTCCTATTTCCCTGCTTTTTTTATTAACTCGTCGGACTGTTTTTTCAATTTGGCTATGGTCTCCGCCGGGGTTTGATTCCCCATTAAGCACGAAGTAATTTCCGATTTTACCATATCCATCATTTCAGCTTTGGCCGTGTTAATTGTCGTCAAATAGGGGGTGAGCTTCAGCTTATTCGTAATAAATGTTTTCATGCCTGTAGGCTGATCAAAATGCGGGTAATCAAAAATGATTTTGCCTACCTTCTCATTGACAGTAGCATCCAAGGATGGAAGATTGGCAGGCGTCATTGCCTTGGATTGAGCGAAAATTTCCGGTGCCTCTAAGCAGTAAAACTTCAGAAAGGTCCAGGCCGCCTCTTTATTGGGGGCACTCGCTGGAATACTGAAATCGCTTAAATAATAAATATTGCTCAAGCTGTCTTCTTTTTTCACTTTGGGCAGATTGACAACGCCGTAATCAAACTTGGTAAAGCCATAGGACTCTTGCGAGCTATACTTGACAATAAATGATGGCTGAATATACATGGCAGCTTTACCCTGCATAAAAATAGCGTGAGGATTGGTATCGATCTTAAGCGCCTTGTATTCCGAAAGTGGCCACGCCGATTTATCCTTCATTTCCATATCGTAAAAAAATTGCAAGGCGTTCAAGAAGGCAGGATTGTCCCAATTCGATTCCTGGCCGTTATTTTTATAGACATAGTTAAGACCAAGCTGTTGAACAGCAGGGAAAGCCCATTGCCCGGTGTAGTCCGGTAAGAAGCCATAGATTTTATTAGCTCCGCTGCCTGAAGTCAATTTGAGCGCTGCCGCCCGAAGATCGTCCCATGTCCAGTCGTCGGTTGGATACGGTACCCCGGCTTTATCAAACATAGCTTTATTGTAGTAAAGACCGTAGGTTGCCATACTGTATGGAAGTGCATAATGGTTTCCATTCACCGTTTCCAGTTCATTAATGGAATCTCCGAAAATTTGCTTGTAATCCATTTTGTCTTTTTTCATGTATTCATCCAGCGGCTCGTACATCCCGCTTGTAGCCCTGACCCGCATATCGTCAACTGAGGCTTGCGGGATAACGTCAATCGCTTCACCCGAGGTCAGCAGTGAATTTGCCGTGGCCGGATTGGAGTCCGCCATTTTCGTGTATTTCACTTTGATCGTCGGATATTTCTTTTCAAAGGCTTCAAAAAACGGCTTCATGCTGTCCTCAACTGTCCAGCTGTAGACATTCAGTACAGTCTGCCCCGGCGCTGCATCAGACGGCTTGGTACTCGCTTCTTGGCTTTGGCATCCTGCTGCTGCAATCGCGCTTACAGTAAGCATCAGTGGTACTAAATAACGTTTTACTCTTCCAAAAGCTGCATTTTTCAACATGTTCACTCCCCTAATCGCAAAGTTATGTGTTCATGTCTTCATTATAGAAAGCCGAAAAGGATGTTGAAATGTGATTTCTAAAGGCATCCATTGTTTTATATTACTAAATAAGCCATCCTGTTTAGCAGAATGCAAAGGTGCTACTTAGGTAAACTCTGGAAATTGTCTTTATTCACGATCCCTTGTTTTATTTAACGATTGAGCGGCATGCATCATAAAAAAAAACCCGCACGCGGGCTGTTTCACTTCTGGAAATGTCTGTATTCTTGAGGCGTTAAACCCGTCACCTTTTTGAAAATTTTACTAAAATAATAAGCATCCGGATAGCCGACTTTCATGCCAATTTCATATATCTTACTGGAGCTGTTTTTAAGCAAATACTGAGCTTGCTCGATTCGGACATGAATGAGAAAATCTATGAAATTTTCGTTCGTTGTTCTTTTGAACAGAGAGCTCAAGTAATTTGGGGAAATGTTATGATGCTGGGAGACTGTTTTTAACGAGATATCCTTATCGTAATGTTTCAACATATATTTTTTGGCGCGAGCTACGATATTTTTCCCGTCGTCGACTTGGTGCAGCAGTGAAATAACTTTGTCTCTTAGCTCCAGAATCCAGTTTCGATAATCGTCCAGTGTACGATACTGCTCTAAGCTTGACAAAGGCGCGGTCCTATCCAAATCTTCGCCCGTGAATTCCTTCTCCCACACCCTCACCATAAAAGTCAGTGACCAGCAGCTGCCACGAAGCGACTCCTCTGATTTGGTAAAGCGGCTGTCATCGATTTTCTGGACGAATTGATCGAATGCTGCTGAAAGCAACTCCCCATCAAGCGAGTGAAAGGCCTTCTCGATTTGTTTAAACTCCTCTTCAAAGCTAACCGTATGGCCAGCATCTAACTGCCGTTGATAATGATGAATAGAACGCTTTAGCTCCGAAAAGCCTTGATCAAGCGCTGTGCTTGCTTGGCGATAGGCGGACTTCAGCTTTCGAAGGCGGCTGCATGACTCGCTGATCCCGATTCGGCATTTGAAGTTAAAATATGTTTTTAATGCGCTTTCCACATGTACAGCTAATTTCTCGGCAGCATTTTTGGTTACAGCCTCTGAACCGCTCTTGAAAGAATGAATAATGGCAAACTCCATGGAATTAGTTGATGTGACGTAAGCAGGAGGATAATTTTGCAAAATTTCTTCAATCATATTCGTGACGCCATAGGTTAAAACATACCTGTCATCCACATCGTATTTTTCATATAACTCCCTATTCTCCACTCGAACTAACAAACATACCAGATTCTCGGCGTGAAGCTTGATATCCAGATAATTGAATTGCACCTGAACCTCATCTTCATTGAGATAGTAGCTGAACAGCAGGTTCTGGAACAACTTCTCTCGCAATGCAGGTAAATTCCGCCTTTTGTACCATTCATCTGCGCGCTCCTCCTTATGCCTGCTTCGTTCGGCTTCAATCTTCCCTTTGACTTTGTTAAGCAGCTCTGCAAACGGCTCCGGTTCCATTTCCAGCTTCAAAATGTAGTCTTCGGCACCGATCTGCATGGCTTCTTTCACATAATCGAAGTCTCCATAGGAGCTTAGTACGATGAATTTCGTTTCCGTTAAGTGCTCACGTAAAGCAGAGATAAGCTCCACTCCGTTTAATAGCGGCATCTTGATATCGGTGATGATAATATCCGGCTTTAATTGCAGGGCTAAATCCATGGCTACTTGGCCATTCTCTGCCTCCGCCACTAAATTAAACCCGTATTTCTCCCAGGGAATCATCATTTTCAATCCAACCCTTGCCAACGTTTCGTCATCTGCAATCATCACACTGATCATTTGGGTCCTCCTGCCTCGAAATCGGCATCCACAGGAAATCGGATGGTTACGGACGTAAATTGCCCCTTAACGCTTGTAATGGTTACACCGTATATATCCCCATAAGTCAACCGCAGCCGTTCGTCAACATTCTTAATCCCGATGCCATTGAAGCGTGTACCGTTCCCCTTGTCATGTCCCTCGCACATGATTTGTTCTACATCCATCCCTACTCCGTCGTCAAACACGGTAATTTCCGCCACATTCCCACTCAGCTTCAACTGAATACGAATGCAGCCCGTACCGCTTTTAGGCTCTATCCCGTGGAAAATCGCGTTCTCTATAAACGGTTGTAAAATAAATTTCACGCATTTGACCTTAAGCAGTTTCGGATCGATGTCAAAATCAACATGAAATTTGTCCGAGTATTTGACCTCTTGAATTTTGATGTAATCCTTGACGATAGCCAGTTCCTCTTCGATGGTAATCATGGCCTCGCTTTTACTGGTACTATTCGCGAGCAGCCGACCGAGCGCCTCCACCATCTCTTTAATGTTGTCCGCCTTTTGAATCATCGCCATCCACCGGATGGAATTAAGCGTATTATATAGAAAATGGGGGTTAATTTGAGCTTGCAGCGACTGGTACTCCATATCCTTTTTCTTTGCTTGCTCCTCAACCATCCTGGAGATCAGCTCTTGAATTTTCTCGATCATGTAATTGAAACTCGAGCTTAACAGACCAATTTCGTCCTTGCCCGTATATTCGGATTTAACGGCCAATCCGTCTTCTTTCACGCTTCGCATAACAAAGGCTAGCTTCTTGATCGGTTGGACGATGCCGGAAGCCACAAAGTACCAAATAACCCCAGATAATATGAAACAAACCAATACAACGGCAATCGTAATATTAAAAATAATTTTATTGTCTTTCAGAAGCTCGCTGAGTGGAATGCTGTCCGTCAGCCACCAGCCGTAGCGCTCAATGTGGTAATAGACCATTAACTGATCATCCTGGGTAATAAATGAACCGTGGTCTCCCTGCTGCTCTCTCAATTTATCCACGCCTGGAAAAGCCTTCAGCAGCATGCTTTTGTCGGGATGGTACACGATTTGCCCGTTATCATCAAGAATCACAAATTTCCCGGCTTTCTTCATATTGCTATCTTCAAACAAGCTATCGAACAAATCGCTTCTGATTTTGATGTAGATGACTCCAAGCTTCTCTAATGTGGCGTTATTGCGAAAGGTTCTGATCATCGAAGGATTGTACCCGCTCCCCGATCCAACTAACCCGTCGGAGTCTTCATTCAACGATCCGAATCTAAACTGGGGCTGATCTGTCTGAACGGCTTGCTTGTACCAGCTCATTTCCTTGAACTTCTCGTCGTTCGGATAAATATCACTGGATGCGCCAGTAAAAAGAATAATGCCGTTGTCGCCAAAAATCTGGATGGAGGCTACATTGGAAACGGCAAACGCCTGCATAGTAAAATTATTGAGCGATTGCTGTGCGCCTTGCAGATCATAATAACCTTGTATCGATGGTGATTTGAAACTGGGAGAAAGCACCTTCTGAATATCCGAATTATAGAGAATATAATCAGCGATTTGTTCGAATTGCTTAAACTCCATACCGATGATGTTCTTGTTGTAAGCAAGATTATCCAGAAAGGACTCGCTGACTTTGCGCTTCAGTAAGTCGATGGAGAAATAATAGGTGCTTACACTAATTAACGTCGTTGGCAATAACATAACCAACATAAAGGCGATAAAAATTTTACGATGGATGCTGCTTCTTATCCCTAACCAATCTATTAATTTCATTCGAATCACCGAATTTCTGCAAAGTAGAGTATGATAGCGCATTCATAACAAGCTAGTTTTGCTGATGATTTTTGGAAGCAATCCATGCGTCGGATCTCTGTTTCATATCCTTTAATGCCTCATCCACACTCCATTCCCCGAGGAATGCCTTGGTGACATCTTCGCTGACCACCTGCAATATTTCCTTCTTGGCGACCGTAATGGTTGTCTCTGGAGTCACATACCGCGTATTCGGATCTTCAAACACTTGCTTGGCTTCTCGCTCATCAACCCCGGGCGCACTGTAAATCAACTGATTGACTGATTGGATGACTTTGGGGTCAGAGAGTGCAGCCGCAGGCATCATTCCTTTCGGAGCCACCGTCTCATCAGGACGGGTCAAACAATAAAATTGAATGAACTCAAACGCTTCCTTCGGATGTTTGCTGTTTCTCGGAATACTCATGTCACTGAAGGTAATTGGGGAAACTGTAGGAGCATTAGCGTCAATTCTTGGCATCTGTACGACCCCCATTTGGAAATCATGTCTATATTCAGGAAGACGGCTTCTCCAAATATTATAAATAGGCTCAATAAACATCGCGAATTTCCCTTTGAAAAACAAGCTGGTCCGATTCGTCCCTATGTCCAGCTTTTGCGCTGGAAATTCGGTGAGTGGCATAATGGATTGATCTCTATTCTGCATATCGATAAATAACTGAAGGCTTTGCCTGTAGCTGGGATGATCAAAATTCGTCTCATGATCGTTCTTGTACATGCCGTTTAAGCCAAGTGTCTGAATGGCTAACGTGCTCCAGCCGATGTTATTATCGAGCGGATAGATGACGGAGCCATATACTTTGTCCGGGCCCTCCCCTTTCGTCAAAAGCCTCGCGGTTTCCATAAAATCCTGCCACGTCCAATCCGCTTTAGGGTAAGGGACATGCGCTTCATCGAACAATTGTTTATTATAAAACACGGCAAATTTATTGACCCCGTAAGGAACACTGTAATAATGCCCATTGATTTTGGTTAAATCGTTTATAGCTTTGCCGAAGGTTTGTTCATAATCGATATGGTTTTCTTCCAGAAAATCGTCGAGCGGCAAATACAAGTTGTTTTTCACTCTCTCCCTAAGATCATCTGGACTAAACTGGGCGGTTACATCAATGGATTCTCCGGAAATAAGAAAGGAATTAATTTGGGATGAAATGTTCGAGGTGCTGGGAAACTGATGGAAGATGGCTTCAATATTGGCCTGCGATTTATTAAACGCTTCAAATGCCGGTTTCATTCCGGGCTCTGCTGTCCAATGCCAAATATCAATTTTCACCTTATTACGAGCAGCCGTCGTTTCATTCTTATCAGCCAGGTGCTCATCCGAGGAACATGCGGTTTCGAAAAGGAACATTGTCAGAACGCTTGCAGTCAGAATCATGACTGGTTTAAGGTTCATGGTCATAAACTCCCTTCCACCTGAGAAAATTAAGGTACGTACAACTTCATTGTATCATAGGTTAATGTTCATATTTATTGCGAACTTGTATGAACATCCTTATTTTTTCGGGAAAAATTCCTATCGTTGCCTAACTGAGTAAAATGAGAGAAACTCGGACATAAGTCCGAGTTCAGCCGCTGCTCTTATTCTTCATCCTTATGTATGCGAATGATCTTATATTTTGAATCGTCAAGCGCCGGCCCTACGCCTGGGTCTTGCGGCACGATCAGGATCCCGTTTACCGGCTCTGGTGCATAGGTAAAATAACGATTTCGATCGGGAATGACCTGATATAAATATTCAGTAAACGGAGATAAGGATTCGGACTGAGCTGCGACAATTTGCGATGCTGCCAAAACCATATGACCGTGCGGAACTACTCTTACATTTGGGTAAGATGTTTCAACCATCTTGCAAATAGCGATCGATTCGGAGATGCCGCCGCACCATTCCGGATCGCATTGCACATAATCCAGTAGTCCTTTATCAAGATACGGCTTCAAGCTCCACCGGGTATAAAGATGCTCCCCGCCGGCCAGCACTGCCTCTGGACTCGCTTGTTTGATCATCGCGTACCCTTCAATGTCATCTGGGGACACAGGCTCTTCGATCCAAACTGGACGATAGTTCAGCATTTCCTTGACCTGCTCATTAAGCCAAGACAGCCTTTGGCTCCTAGTGGATGGATCATCTAGCTGATCGCTTAATCGGCTCAAGTCATACATCACCTGCGCGTCCTGCGGTAAAGTTTGGTGAAGCCTTTCGATGATATGAAGATTGTTCCTGACTCCTGCAGCTTCTACCGGTCTGTGGGGAAGGAAGCATTTATGCCGCTTGAAGCCTTTGTCATACCAATAGGTCGCCTTTTCTACTGCTTCTTGCGGGGTCTTGCTGCCCATGCAGCTGACGTAAGCCTCAAGTTCGGTGCGTCCGCCATGCAGCAGCTGGTTTACAGGCATTGCGCTTGCCTTGCCCCGCAAATCCCATATGGCAATATCGATTGCGCTGAAAGCCGTAATGATTTCCCCTGTTGCGGAATGTCTGGACGTCCGGTGCGAACGCCAAATATTGTCACCGTTTAGTGGATCTTTTCCCTGCTCATACGAGGATAACGGATGTGCCGGATAGACAGTGTCCCACAGGGAAGCAAACTCGATTTCGGGATCAAAAATATCGCGTTTCGCAAGAAATTTGTTAAATACATGAAGCCGGTTTTTGACGGCTAGAAACTGATACTGCCCGTCCAAAGGCCCGGCATGGCCCTTTAATCCTCCATAGCAAACAATTTCCACGTACTTCTGCTCATTTTGCAGGTTATGATCGGCTATCTCGATGATTCTGACTTCCTGAATAGTCCATTCAGCATCCAACATCAAATGAAAGCGCCTCCTTATTTTCCTATTCTCATCTTATCATGATTCACTCGGACTTCTACTAGAAACTTTTCTATCTTGTAAATTTCGGCTTAGACATCTGATATTACTCTATACTGACGATTCGCTAAATTATCAGAGATATACCATTGCCCATCAACACACATACATTTCTGAGTTATTTCTAAGACATATTCTAATGAAGTCGGCGGTGAGGCCTCGCTTAAGTCCGACTTTCGTACGACTCTAACTTTTGATAATGAAAACTTTGCACGAAATGTTATCTCTGCTTCTTGATTATTCGGATTAATCTTTATCATCTCATCTTCGTAACCATCATTTTTTATTCCATAAGCATCCTTGGTAAGAGCTAAAGCAAACTCAGTCATACTATAGGATGTCGCATAGGTATCAAGCAATCTATGAAGCTTACTCTCTGTCGTATCATTCTCAAATGGGTGAATGTGAATTTGTTGACTATCTTCGTCCCAATCAACTTGCATGCCTGAGGCTAAAGAAATAAATCTTAATGGGACAAACGTTGTACCGTTCCTTAATTGTGGAGATTCAATAAGATTTTCAATGTTATTTGCACTACCCAAAAAGCTTCCAATCTTAAGAAATATCACGCTTTCCCCTTTAGTCGCTCTTACGGATTGGTCTTTTTCATCCCATGAAACTTGATAGTCTAATTTTTCAAAAATTGATCTCATAGGAACGAGAGTATTCCCATTACTAATGTACGGTGGTTGTTCGAAATTCAGTTGCTCGCTGTTATAGAAAACTGTAATAGAATTTTCCTCTGCCATTGCGGTTCCTTGACCTACCGTTAAAAGAAATATCAGAATCATGATTTTTTTTAGTTTGGACATAGTTGCTCCCTCATTTTTTAGTTCCATTCACCTTGAAAGAATAATGTTGATTCCGTATGGTACATCTCTCTCTACTATTCTAGAGAAAATTATCAATTTCAGATACATTTTTTTTGACTCATGTGCATTTTATTCCCCTTTTAAATCATCTACTATTATAGATATAAAGGAATTACACATCCGTTTATACGAACAAAGGAGGCTTTTTTATGAATATTCAAGTTCAATCAGAGAGAGTTAATCCCCTAACACCGGAACAGATCAAGCAGTACCATCAAGACGGATATCTCATTATAAAAAAAGGCTGCAGCGATGATCTGATCGATGCCTTTAATTCGCATATTCATGCTATCCGCTCTTCGGATTCTATGCCTGAATGGGCAAGACCAAGAAAGGGCGGATCCGTGGTGGATGACAAGGACCGCTTTTCCCTCCGGTTATTCAATCCACACCTGCATGATGGCTTTTCCTTGCAGATGATGAAATTGCCGGTTGTACGCGGCGCGCTGGCCCAAGTTCTGGGTGATGAAGCCACAGGCGTCCAAAGCATGTACTTTTACAAAGAACCCGGCTCTCCAGGGCAAGCTGCGCATCAAGACTATTACTATATTAAGAATGACCCGAATACGTTGACCGCCGCATGGGTTGCCATGGAATATACAAATGAAGAAAACGGTTGCCTGTATGTCATCCCCGGCTCGCAGAAACTCGGAGTTCTGCCCCACGGCGATGTGAAAAATTTGCAGGAACATGAAGCTTGGACCCATGAGGTGGAGGGCATCGATTTAAGCAAAGAGATTCCGGTTATTTTGGATAAAGGGGATGTCTTGATTTTTGACAGCAACCTTATACACTCTTCTACACGAAACCGTTCCAACCGCTGGCGACGTTCCTATGTATGCCACTACATCCGCCATGACTCAACCATTGAGAGAGAAGATTTAAAAAAGAAAATCCCTCTTGTATAATGAAAGAAAAGCTGTCCGAGAGGATGGAAGGATCGAATGGAAATAACATCCAAGGTGGAAGTCATTCCACCTTCTTTTGTTGTAACGAATACCTACGCAGGTACCGTGGTCTATGGCCCCGGTGGGAAATACGGTCCCCGCATTCAGATGGATCTGCAGCTTGTCCTGGTACATAGCGGCTCCATGATCGTAGAAATTGACGGCGTCCCCTTCTCTGTCCCTCCAGAGAGTATTGCCCTGCTCAAACCGGGACATGAGGAGATGTTTCATTTCAATGAGAAACGTGACACATGGCACCGCTGGATTGCTGTGGCTGTCGAACCGCTTTTGCCGGATGCTGCGGCTTATTTCGAGTCGCTACCGCTCTATATCCCATTGACGACGCGACTGAATCAATTGACGAATATGCTGATATCTTTGCAAAACGATGGATGCTCTACGGGGGAAGAAGTAGTAAAAGCGCTGGGCCGTTCTGCTTTGTGGCTGTATGTGACGGAGTACTTGCATTTGGGACTGAATCACTTGAAACATCCGGCCGTTCTCCTTGCCGTGGAAACCATACACGAGAGATTTGGCGAAGACCTAAATCTTAAGGATTTATCCCAAATTACTGGAAAAACGCCCGAGCATATGATACGGCTGTTCCAGCGTGATGAAGGGGTTACACCGATACAATACTTATGGCAGTACCGGGTAAAAAAGGGGTTGGAATTACTACGCAGCACAGGCTTGAATATTGGTGAAGTGGCCGAACAATCGGGTTTTAAAACCTCGTACCATTTTGCACGCACCATCAAACGCCATACGGGCCTAACACCTAGTGAAATTCGTAAGGAACACTACAACAAGCCCTATCTCTCTGGAGCGAATATTCCCACCATTCCTGTTCAGGATTAATTCCTACGCAGGATTGGGAGAAGCCCGGCACGCTTACTAAGCGTAGTACCGGGCTTTGTCAATTATCCTTTTACTGCTCCTGACGCAACTCCACTGATAAAATACTTCCTTCCCACCACACTTAGAAGAATTAAAACCGGAACCGCCATCAGAAACGCTCCTGTAATCGGCGTAGCATAGTCCTCCTTATAGGGATTATTCATCGTCGATATACCTACAGATAGTGTCATTTTGTGCTCGGAGGTAAGAAATATCAATGGACTTAAGTAGTCATTCCACGAGTTCATAAAGTTGAGAAGACCCACAATTCCGATGCTGCTCATGGACAAAGGAACTGCAATGCTCAGAAACGTCCGCCATTCCGTACAACCATCAACCCGTGCGCTTTCATACAGCTCCTTGGGTATCGCTGTCATCACTTGGCGTATCAAGAAAATGTTAATGGCCGATATGGCTCCCGGAAGTATCAAAGGAAAGAACGTATCCAACCAGCCCCACTGTTTGAACATAATGAAACTCGGAACCAGCGTCATCTGCGAAGGAATCAGAATAGTTGCAATCACAACGGTGAACAGCACATTTTTCCCTTTAAAATCATACCGTGAAAAGCCATAAGCAACCAAGGCATTCCCGATCATAGAGAGCAAAGAAACAGCAACTGCAATAAAAACTCCGTTGAAAAATTGTGTCCAGAACGGTATCTTCTCAAACAGCAAGATAAAGTTGTCCAAAGTTGGATGCAGCGGGATCGGATTTAAGGGAGAGGCTACAATGTCATCATAAGTTTTGAATGATACTCCTACCATATAAAGAAAAGGGAGACTGAATAATAGGCTCAAAAAAAACAAAGCAGCATATACAGCTATACGATGAATTCGGTTTGCTGTCATTATGGATTCCCCCTTTACTTCTTATCCTGAAACAACCGGATTTGAATAATTCCTACGATCAGTAGGATGACAGTAAACACATAACCCACAGCTGATGAATACCCGAAGTTTTGTAACCGGAAAGCTTGCTGGTAGATGTACATCGTCGGGAATAGCAGCGATTGCTCAGGTCCTGATTGGCCGGGTCCGGCAAGCACGAACGGCTCGGCAAACATGGTGAATGAGCCGATAATCGCCTGAAAGACGATAAAAGTCATGATAGGTTTCAGCAACGGTAAAGTCACAAACCACAGCCTTTGGACCGCGTTTGCCCCATCTATTTTGGCCGCTTCGGTAAGCTCCTTAGGGATGTTTTGAAGTCCTGCCATAAAATAAAGGATATTAATCCCCAAATATCTCCATGTCAATAAAATGATTAATGAAGGAAGCGTCCACCTTGGATTCTCCAACCAACCGATCGGTTCGATGCCGACAAAAGCAAGCACCGTATTTAAAATGCCGAATGATCTGTTGAAGATGAATCCGAAAATGATGGCTACCGCAACAGCCGATGTAATATTCGGTGTAAAAAAGAAGGTTGCAAACCACCCCTTCTTCTTTTCTATGAAAGGCTGGTTAATTAGCAAAGCTACCATTAGCGCAATGGGCAAGATGATAAAGACACTGCCCCCTGTTGCTTTCAACCCGTTCCACATCGATTTCCAAAAAACGTCATCATTCATAACAAGTGAGTAATTTTTGAATCCTGCGTAGGTCAGCTTGCTGACGCCTTGGTATAAGCTGAGCCAGAACCCGTACAGAGTGGGATATAAGTTAAACACGGCAAAGTGAATAAAAAAAGGACTAATGAACAGATATGGTGCAAGTTTAAACCACTTTGACTGTTTGATAGGCAACGTTCAAACCTCCTAATAACCCAATATCCAAACCTCATTTAACAAGAAGAAAGGAGAAGCAGATTTCCCACATCTCCCTTGAAGTTTCAATTGTCTGCCATTTAACCGGCAGCTTCATTTTTCTTAATCAACTGCTTTAACTCATCATCCACCTTCTGAAGAAACTGTTCTGGAGTCAATTTGCCTTCTTCCAATTCAAATCTATACTTATTCCAAGCATCAGCGAATAAGGTCCGCCACCAAGCCTGGTTTTGATTCGGAGCTACAGCTACCAGCTTACCATATAGCTCTCCCAGATCCTGACCGCTGAAATACTTCGTATATTTACTTTGCTCATGCAAGCCCTTCTCCTTGACGGAAGTCAAAAGGGCAGGGAACAGATTCACAATTTGGAAGCGTTTGACTGAGTTTTCCGGAGTTAGTTGAGCAAGCTTCAGAAATTCCCAGGCTAATTCTTTATTCTTGGAAAACTTTGAAATCATCAAGCCAGTTCCGCCCCATACCGTAGTTGGAACAGATTTGGGGCCGCCTAGAGGCATCGGTACAGCTGCCCATTTGCCCTCCAATTCCGGTGCGTTATCCGCGAGTAGATTCACCCACCAATCTGGACCGAAAGCTGCTATGTAATTCCCCTTCTTGAATTGATCCCAATAGGCGGGGCCGTCATAATAGTTTTTATCCATGATGCCGTCTTTTTTCCAAGCGTACATACGCTTCAGTGCTGTTTGTCCTTCCGGCGTATTAAATCCCGGTTGACCATCTTTCGTTACAATATCTCCGCCTTCTTGCTTAATGAACAACTCGAAGTAGGTTTGGTCCCCTCCCGTTTTCGTTGTGGAGTTGCCAGGGAAAATAAAATGTTTATCACCGACTAGTTTTTTAGCTTGCTCTGTAAATTGATCCCACGTTTTTAGCTCGGCTATATTAATTCCCGCTTTATCAAATAAATCCTTACGATAATAAAGAGCAGAGGCAGTTGCTGCATGCTCGATCCCGTACTGCTTGTCATTCATGGTATACAGCGCCTGCCGACCTTTGGACATCACTTCGGTTAGATTGTCTTTTTTAAGATAGTCATTCAAAGGCACGAAGGGGATGTCACCGCGAATAAATTTAGGGAACTGTCCTTGTTCAATATCGATCAGATCAGGTGCTCCATCTCCTCCAGACTTGGAAATAACTAAGTATTTGTCGACAAGTGCTGTGCCTTCCATTAAATTAATCTCAACCGTAACATCTGGTTGTTTTTTCTTAAAGTCTTCCTTTACGGCCTCAAAGAACCGTTTGTGAGGCTCTGCAAACACCCATAATGTAAGCTTTTTCCCGTCTGCATTTGATTGCTCAGCGCTTTTATTTTCACCAGATGTAGACTCTCCGACATTAGGTGTACATGCAGTTAACGCGATTGTTAACGAAATTGCTGCAGCAGTCGATGACCACTTTTTTCTCATCATCTACACACCCTTTCCAATTCTTGAAAATTAGTAGGACTGTCTATAATTCAAATCATAATGTATGCGTTTACAGTTGGAAATGCACGAATATCTATTAAATTGTGTCTGAGATTGATACTAGCAAATGAATGAGACTTGAGCAGGAGCTATCGTTTCTACTGGTGTCTCTGAAAAGCCTGTAAGCTCGGAATGACATCGCGTTTATTGGCTTTCCTATAGCGCGCAGGCGAAAGATAAAACTTTTTTTTGAACAAATGATAGAAATGACTTAGGTTCTCGAAGCCAGACTCCATGGCAACCTCAATAATCTCCATATCCGTTGACACCAACAGATTAGCCCCATGACGTAATCGAAAATGATTGATCCAATCTGTCGGCGTGCAGCCAAAATGCTTTTTGATGCTTCTGCTGATATGTTCCGGACTCATGTCGCTAAGCTGATACATAGCTGACAAACCTGATGTAAAATGTTCCTTCTTACTCATTTGAGTATTTAATTTTTCTAACCACGCGGGCATATTCTCTTCTCTATTCGTATCCAAATGAGGGATAAGTTTTAGCAGCACCTCTGTAATCATCATTTTAAATACGATGTTGGCATCAAGACTCCGTTCATTCATAAAAGAAGACCACGTCAGCTGTTGAAAACGGTCCAGCAATCTATTCGTCTCGGAAAGCGTAAGGGTTACGCTGGGAGGTAATGGCGCGTTGAATAACTGATCGATTACACGGCTCTCGCCCAAATAGGATTGCAAAGCTCCCATGATCTGTGATGGGAAGGCAACATTCATAATTTGACAGTCGCCTTGTCCAATTCGCTCATAAGCATGGTAATCATTAGGCCGAATAAACACTAACGTGTTGCTCGGGAGCATGATCTTTTGATTATTCACCAGATGGTACACATCGCCTCCAAAGGTTAGAAAAACTTCGTAGAAGTCATGGTCATGCAGCCCAGTCATATCTTTAATAGAGCGATAAGCCGCATAATGAAACTCATGCTCATCCTGAAACACATTCTTGGCGTAAACGCGCATCCCGCATCTTCCCTCTCTCCACTTAAAATCAATACAGCACAATAATAATCATTCCGCAACAAGATCATATCTAGACTTTATAATAATATGAAGAAGAAGAAATCAATGCAATACATTTATGGAGGATGATACACATGGGGAACTTAAAGCTGAATGAAGAAGAAATACAGTTTTATAAGGCACAAGGTTATTCTCTTTACAGAAAGCCATTATTTAGCGCTGAGAAGCAAGCCGAATTGACCGCGATTTTTGAAGAACAATTGGCGCTGAAGGGGAGCAAGCTTTCCGATGAATTGGACACCCCGCACTTTCGAGACGAGCGGTTGCTTGAGTTTTTGCTAAGTGATGATGTTCTTGATCTCGTTGAGCCTATCATTGGACCCAATATCGGCTTGTGGTCATCGCACTTTATTTGTAAGGATCCGCTCGTAGGGCGCGCCACGCCATGGCATGAAGATTCTGCCTACTGGAATGGACGCCTGGATCGGTTCGACAGCATTGTGACGGTGTGGTTGGCCATTGATCGCAGCTGGACAGAAAATGGCTGTATGCGCGTCATTCCCGGAACGCATGAAAACGGTTTCTCCGAATATGAGAAAGTCGATGGGGCCTCCAATACCTTTGGCACACAAATTAAAAATGTCGATGAATCGAAGGCCGTTTATTTTGAACTCGAGCCCGGCGAATGCTCGCTCCATGATTCACGTATCATGCACGGCGCTGCAGCTAATAAAAGCGAATATCGCCGCTGCGGATACACGATGCGCTATTTCTCCACAGAGGCGAAGGTGCTACCAGAGAAAAATCCAGGTCACAAAATTTGGCTGGCGCGTGGAAAAGATATTGCCGGAAATCCGTTTGTGAATGTATCAACACCTAGTCACTGATTGGAGGCATCAAGCGGCTTGAAAACAGGAAATGGCGGCGCCAGGCCTATTACCTGAGCACCGCCATTTCATGAACGACAATTCTAACTTCTCGTCCTCCATTATCCTGCTTACGTCATGCATCCGTTCAACAGCAAAGGCTCGGACAGTAGCGTCCGAGCCTTTAGTGCGAACTATTTTTTGAGAAAATACCCTTCCAGGTCGTCCAGCAGCAGGTTTGCTGCTTTGATGCCACCGGCTGTATTCCAGACCGCGTCACTTACTTTGTGTACATTACTTTTTTGGACAACGTCGAGATTTTTCCAAAGCGGGTCATTCAGCCACTCTTGTTCCAATTTATTCCCTTCACCTTTATCGTTATCGTATGTGAAGTAGAAAAGGACGTCGCCGTCCATATCTGGAATGCGCTCTTTCTGCACATCGTCCGCAAACTTCTCCTGATCCTGTGGTGCCGGGCGTTGCAAGCCGAGCTTCTTTAGCACGACGCCGGAGAACGTGTCCTTCATGTAGATGCGGACTTTACCCGGCATGAAACGTACAATCGATACCTTAGTGTTCAGCTTGTCACCGGCTTTTTGCTTGAATGCCGTGATGCGGTTCTCAAAATCGCCAATAATTTTATCGCCCTCAGCCTTCTTGTTCATCGCTTCGGCATATATCCGGTAGTTTACTTGCCAGTCACCCATCAGCTTCTCGGAGAATACCGTTGGCGCGATAGCAGACAATTGCTGGTAGACTTTCTCCTGACGTAATTTGTTACCGAGAATGAGATCCGGCTTCAAGGATGCGATAAGCTCCAAGTTGGGCTGATTTTCATCCCCAACGATTTGCACGCCACCCATGTCATTTTTAATATGGTCATACCATTCACCTGAGCTTGTAAAAGATTTCACAGCCCCGATCGGCTTCACGCCTAGGCTCAGCACAGCTTCTGTCCCTTCGTTAGTGAGGACAACAATTTTCTTCGGTGTACCGGAAATTTTCGTTTCACCCATAGCGTGTTTCACTGTATATTCAGCAGGTGTGCTAGGTGCCGCCGAGGTTGTCGCGGTAGGTGAAACTGCCTTGTCAGTTGTCGTAGATGCTTGTCCGCAACCTGCAACGATCAGGACACACGACATGACTATCGTGATCAGCGAGCTTTTCCAAGTGCAGAGTCTGTTAATTTGTGATAATAGCATGATGCATGAAAACCCCCTAGATGATTTTGAGAATAATTATCATTTTCAACAATTCTATATAAGTACCCCCTTGAGTGTCAATGCTTACTGCACTATTCTTCATAAAATATTCACAATTCCCCCTCTATTGCTGCAAAAAGATCGGATGCTCAATTGATTCATCTCACTATATCGAGCAAAAGCAATGACCTCCCCGACGAGAAATAAAATGGAATCAAACTATCTTAATCGTATAAAATAAAAAGACCATATAGAAATAAATTCTACACGGCCATTCAAAACATCTGTTAGTTGGATAGATTGTCGACAGTCCCCTATACGCGGATCTAACGCACCTAGGTTTGTCTCGCCAGGCCAGCCTAAATAATTCTCAATGGCCCTTTTTACCCTTTTTTTCTTCACCCTTACCTTTTTCTCCCTTTGATTCCTTACCTTTTTCGGATTCCTTGCCTTTTTCTCCCTTATGTTCCTTACCTTTTTCTTCTTCCTTGCCTTTTTCTCCCTTATGTTCCTTACCTTTTTCTGCTTCCTTGCCTTTTTCCCCCTTAGCTTCCTTGCCTTTTTCATCTTCCTTGCCTTTTTCTCCCTTAGGCTCCTTGCCTTTTTCATCTTCCTTGCCCTTTTCTTCCTTAGGCTCCTTACCTTTTTCATCTTCCTTGCCTTTTTCTCCCTTAGGTTCCTTACCTTTTTCATCTTCCTTGCCTTTTTCTCCCTTAGGTTCCTTACCTTTTTCATCTTCCTTGCCTTTTTCTCCCTTATGTTCCTTACCTTTTTCTTCCTTGCCTTTTTCTTCTTTTTGATCTTTACCCTTCTTGGCTTCCAGACCTTTTTCTTCTTCTTTTTCTTCTTTACTGTTTGTTTCCTTTACTTCTTGTTCAGATTTTCCCTTTTCATGCTTATGTTCACCGTGTTCATGGCCATGCTTACCGGGGCCTTTTCCTCCTGGCATACTTATTACCTCCTTGGATTTCCATTACAAAGACGGCGAGTGGACACTTTTAATATGCTGGATGTTCGTATAATACGTCTTGCCCTCCGCCGTAATCATATGAACAATATTGTTATCTATCGCTTTTAATAATCCTATCCTACTAGAGCTTCTCCCCAAGTCAAAAACGACAATGTTACCTTCCAACTTTTTGATTTGTTCCTCAAAGGTACGAGATAGAGGCAAATCAGAAGGATTAACAGGAAAAAATTTCTTATCCAATAGGTATGGAGTGTGATAGTTATTATAGGGAATCAGCCATTTCAAATGGACTAACGGGATAAACATAGTTCTGAATACGGGGGAGTAAAATTCGAAATAATTGGTCATCACATGTGTAATATAACCATGAATAGGCTGATTTCCGGAAACAAAGATCTCTGAAAATATTCCTTTGGAGTTCAATAATATTTTCCTATAAGAAATTTGTTTATCATTATTGATTGGTTTTTCAGGAGGAGCGGAGAAGTCAGCCAAACTTTTTTGGCTACTTACACTGACGTTCAGAACATGATAAGTAGGAATGTAAATATAGCGTTCCCCATTATATACAACCAAAATATCATGCTCTGCATCTACTAGAACGCCTGTATGCAGTTTATCACCAATCAATTCAACATCAATAACCGCTCCTAGCTGCTTCTGAAAAAAATCCATTTATTTCACCTCCTCTCACTTGAATAACCAGGCCGTCCAAACATATAAAGAAAGTAGGCTTAAAAATAGAGCTATGGGTACGACCAGAATTGTTACTTTAATATATTTCGCCCATGTTAGGTTTATGTTATGCCTTTTAAGTATATGCATCCATATTAATGAAGCCAGCGTACCCATTGGCAACAGTAATGAACCTATATCTGCACCAATGACATTGCCCAAATAAGCGGTATGAAGAGTAAAGGTATCTAAGCCCATACTTTGTAGAGACAAGGAGCCAATCATAACTGACGGCAAGTTATTGCATAAGTTTGACATCACTGTTAGTAAAATCCCCATTCCAAAAATCGCATTAAAGTGATTTTTGGCAACAGTTTCGCCAATCCAACCTACGATAAATTGAGTTAAACCTGAATTATGAAGACCGTAAATAATTACATAAATACTGAATGCGAAAATTAGAATATGCCAAGGTGTTTTTAAAAGTATATCTTTAGGACCCATTCCTTTGCGTTTCCATCGGATAGCAATTAGTAGAATTGCACCAACGATAGCTGGCCATTCCGTCGGAATTCCGAGGGGAGTCAACAAGAAAAAGCTGCATCGGATCAAAATTACAATGAATACGCAAATACGAAACAGTCCCCAATCAATGGAGCGTGCTTCCGATGGATTTACCTTAAGAGGATGATAGGTTCCGGGCTCATTGTGTACAAGATCGATTATCGATTTAGGGTGTAAAACCATAATTCTCACCGGAATCTCACGTTTAAAATACACGAAAAGCAAATACGATATCGTAATAATTCCTATCATTGCAGGTACAAACATCATAGCGGTATATGTGTTAAGGTCCAATCCCACTGTTTTTAAAGCTATAAGATTTGCCAAGTTGCTGACACCGATTGGAGCACTAGCTCCGGTTGCAACGAGCGCCCCCGATATAAGATAAGGTATTTTTTGTCTGGTCTTAAGATTGAGTATGGTTAAGGTCTGAATAATGATAGGAGTTGTAATTAGGATACTTCCGTCATTATTAAAAAACATTGTCATCAAAAAACATAATATGTTAATGTACCAGAAGAGGGCTCGACCCGATCCCTTTGCTCGAATTGCCAAGTTAACAGCCGCCCATCGAAATATTCCAATGCTCTCCATTACGATGGACATTACAATTGTCGATAATATGGTTATGCTAGCCCCACTTACAATAGTTCCGATATGGTATACATCCGAAAGCGACACAATCCCTAAGGATATAAGGATCAATGCACCGATAGAGGTAGGTATTGATTCGTTGATACCGAATGGACGCCAAATGATCAGTACTGTGACGGCTACAAATACCATGTAGATTACTACAGTTGTCAGACTAACCATGGGCTTGCACCTCACAAAGGCTGGCTGTAATTGATTCATGTTTGAGATCAATGAATGGGAAAGGGAGAATTTCATATGATGTGCATCGTAGAATGAATTGATTGATCACCATATGAACTCCCCCTTCCTCCAATATAAACATTCGTAGAAGAGTTATTTTTTCTCGTTATTATCCTGCTTTTGTTCCTTTTTCTCATCCTGATTTTCCTTTTTGACTCCATAAGATATGCTTTTAATATGAAATGTAAAAATAGTAACCAGCTCATGATTCACAACCATGGTAATATATTCAGGGGTTGTTTCGGATACAACACCTTGAACGCTTTCGTGTCCTCCACGGTTAACCTGACACCAAAGATTTTTCATGCCAGCCAGCAACCCAACAAAGTTATCTGCTTGCATTATTCTTAAGATTGGTTGAGGCTCCGTTGGTTCCAAAACGTCCAAGATGTCTTTTGTATTTTGTGTCATACTCTTTAAATGCTGAGTGTTGTAGTAGACAAGTCCATCCTTCTCATTATAAATAACGACATAATCAGAACCTACTGAAACTACCCGACCTTGCCGAGACTCAGGACCTCCGCGATCCAATCTTACTTGTTTACCCACCAGTGTCAAATAATCAAAAGCCATGTTATTTTCCCTCCAGCAATTAAAATGGTTGTTGCATTATTATATATACGTACCGGACAATGGTTTGTACTAAGCGGATAACCCGTCTCACAGTATTTCCACTTATATCTCTATGAGGCTTATGTATAGGGTAATAAATAGATAATCCCTTCCGGTCTACAAGACGACATCTAAATAACTCATTAAACGTCTCTTTTCAATTAACCGGAAGGGATACCAATTGATCCAGCTACTAGATATCCTTTATGTTTGACACATCGGAAATACAGCTTAAGGCAACGGCAAATATGATATCTCGTGTGGACAATACGACGATACTATCGTTAAGTCCAATGACTTCTGCATTCTGAACATCTTTTAGTTGTTCGGCCAAAGTGTTGAAATCCACCTTAGATTTACTGACTAATGGACTGAACACGCTCGTCAAAGCTGCAGCTTCGCAGTTATCCGAATCTTTTTTCTCGGACTCCCCTGTACTTCCTTGCAGCCATTTTTCATCAAAATTCCCTGCCAAAAATTCTATTCCTGCAATGAGATCGACTGGCACGAAATGCTCTACCCCATTGCTAACAAAGTTTAAGACACGGTTTTCGGCAGAATTGATTTTCACATCAGAATATTTCCCATATGAATAGTCTAATGTGTGCAATTCTTTCACTACTATACCTTTCAGTTGATTCAGAAAATTTCCTATACAACACTTATTACAATTGCAATGCCCTTTGCCAGAAGATCTGACATGTTTAGGTGGCCCTGGCGGCTTAGGCGGTCCAGCTGGTTTTGGCGGTCCTGGCGGTCTCGGTGGTCCTGGTGGTCCCGGCGGTCCTGGTGGCCCTGGCGGTCCTGGTGGCCCTTCCGGTCCTCTCGGTCCTTCTGGTCCTTTCGGTCCTTCCGGTCCTCTCGGTCCTTCCGGGCCTCTCGGTCCTTCCGGTCCTTCTGGTCCTTTCGGTCCCTTCGGTCCTTCTGGTCCTTTCGGTCCCTTCGGTCCTTCCGGTCCTTTCGGGCCCTTCGGTCCTTCTGGTCCCTTCGGTCCTTCCGGTCCTTCCGGTCCCTTCGGTCCTCCCGGTCCCATCGGTCCTCCCGGTCCTATCGGTCCCCCCGGTCCCATCGGTCCCCCCGGTCCCATCGGCCCTCCCGGTCCCATCGGCCCTCCCGGTCCCTTTGGCCCTTCAGCTCCTGCTGGTCCCCCTGGTCCCAATCCTCCCCTTTTTCCATTGGCACCACGCTTACCGATAACGTGTTTATGTTTACGTTTGTGTATCTTGTGTTTTCGGTGGCATATTTGTTTTTTCTTCTTTTTCTTGTGCTTAGAACATTTGCATGTTCGATTACAGCAAATAACACAAATTTCACTTAATTTCCTTGGACTTCGTTTCTTGGCTTTAATAATTTTGTGGTTTTTCCATTTCCTGAGTTGTAATTTTTTTTTGTTTTTCGTTTGATTAGAGCTTTGGCATGGTTCTTTACCTTGGCAACCGTTGCAATTATCGTCTTGGTTGCTTTTGGCTGAGCGAAGGACTTTCAGCTCGTTTATTACGGTGTACATCCGATTGCCAGAACTTCCAGGTTTATGGAATATTTTCATACGGCGCGAACCAGGATGAATAAATACTCTAGATTGTTTAATAATATTTAACCCCTCCCTTCATATGAATAGGCGTTTTGATATCAGAAACATTCATCTATGTGGGTGTTTGCAGTATTAGTGTATGGACCTATGAAATAGCCTGTTCTAGTGATAAAGCACATTTTAGGAATTGAAATAGCTAAGAAAAAGAAAAAGGGCACTACCCTAGATCATTAGAATCCATGTGACATATACTTAATGTATAAATGTGCATACAAGTCAAATGTCTGGTAGACCTATACACATGAAAGTGCGAACTCTATCAATCTGATGAATAGGAGGTATTCTTATGTTGATTGTTTGCATACTTTTTCTTTCGGGCATAGGTTTGTATATGTTATTAAAACCTCCTACGGATCTCTACTACAACGAGTTAAATAACCATATATTGCAAGATCAACAATTAAGTACGGCTAAGATTGACAGGCTTGCTGAATATGAATGAGCTCATATTTCCAAGTAGATAAACATCATAACTTCTTCGATGATTTAGATTAGACAGGTTTTTCAGTTATGATAAGTGTTTTATGGTAAAAAATAGAACCCTGAGGGCAGGCCTCAGGGTTCTATTCATATTTCACATCTATATGTACAGATGTTTAGATAGCTTTTGCTTCATATCGTCTTTCCTGATATCGCTGATAATACCAAATAGAGATGGCTAACCAACTGCCACTTGCTAGGAAACCGCCAAGAACATCACTTGGATAATGTACGCCCAAATAAATTCTGCTGATTCCTATCATGATTATCATAACGATACTTATTACAATTAACATGCTACGACCAAGAGCAGTTGAAATATGCCTCCAAAGCAAAAAAGCGACAACCCCGTATAAGCTAAAAGCAGCCATAGAATGCCCACTCGGAAAACTAAAACCGTTTGCCTCAATGATGCGATGTAAGACAGGTCTTGCACGTTTAAAGATAAGTTTTAAAGTTTCGTTTAAAATCACTGATCCAACAACGACACCTATAAATAAAATCAATTCACTCCGGTGATGCAAAACCTTGTACAGAAAAAACAAAATGATTACCGTAACAACGACAACTGGGAGTCCTCCCCCTACAAAGGTAAATAGTTTCATAATGTTTGTAAGAGACGGTGTTTCTAAATCTTGAATAAACGAAATGATCTCGCTGTCGAATTGAACCACCTTATGATCGGTTACCAAGAGAGCTATGGCTCCAAAGCTAATTGCGCTCAAGAGGCTTATAAAAAAAGCCCAGGTAAGTTGCATCTTCAAATTCATTAATTAATAAATCCTCCCTTATCTATTAAAGAAATTTAATTTTTCTACTAAACTCTACTCCAAGTCCCTCAGTTTAATTTGAATATGATAACTCGAAAGATACCCGAAACATGAGGTGAATCTCTTCATCATGCCTATTCTGATTATTGCACCGGAACAAATCGCCGTGTCTCCCCCTGTCGGAGGTTCTGTTGAACACAGCATCTACCAAATTGCCAAAGGAATTTCATCAAAGCATCAGGTAACTATTATCAGTCGATTATGCCGAGAAAATTTAGTTGGCGATCCACAGCAAGAAAATTAGAAAAGATTTATTCTTTGAAAATTATCGAGTAAGAGGTGCTGGAATGGTAAATAAATGTCGAACAGTTGGCAGCAAATGGGTCAAAACAAAGGTTCTCTTATTAAACAAAGAACTTCGCAAATTTGTTCCGGAAACAAGAGTCTACAGTCAAACGAACCTTCTTCATATGTTAAATAAACATAAAATGGTTTATATCAAGCCAATCCATGGTTCTTTCGGACAAGGTGTTATCCGTGTAGAGAAAAATGATAAATACCGTTATCAGGCTGGTCAAACGGCTAAATCATTTGGCACGTTTCAAGGCTTATTCGCTGCTCTAAGCAAAGCCAAGTTGAACAGATCCTATCTTGTTCAACAAGGTATTCATCTCTTAACGCACCAGAAGCGAATCTTCGATACGCGTATTATGGTTCAAAAAAATCCTCATAACACCTGGGAAGCAACAGGTTATATTGGTCGAGTTGCTCATCCCCGTAAGATAGTAACGAACTTTCATAATAGTGGTAAACCTCTACCTTTAGAATTATTGCTTGGTTCCTATTTAAAAAGTCAAAAGAAAAGTGATTATATCCAAAGCTTACGACATTTAGGGTATCGAATTGCTACACACTACCAGAAGAGTTACCCCGGATTTAAAGAAATTGGTGTTGATATTGGAATCGATAAACATTTAAAACCGTGGGTGCTAGAAGTCAACACTGCGCCTGATCCTTTTATTTTCAACCAATTAAAAAACAAAAAGATGTTCTATAAAGTTCTACGCTACGCGCGAGCAAACGGTCGTTTCTTACGTGTAAAACGCAAGTAATTTCGCAAAGTATAATACCTCCAATCCTCATTATTGAGGTTTAGAGGTATTTTTTATTCTAAGAAGAAAACCTACGTTGATGTACAATCAGTTTCACTCCTAACAAACCCAAACCGACTACACAAGCCGCGACAATAAGCCAAATTGGATGATGAAGATGCATAATCATGTGATCCCATGCTTTGCCAAGCTTTTGACCTAGAAAAACAATAACTAAAATCCAGGCCATTGCACCAAAATACGAGATACTTATAAATTTAGTGAACCGCAATTTTGTTGCCCCTGCAATGAACGGAGCAGCATGCCTAAGACCAGCTACATAAAAACCTACTAACAGCAAGATGGTCCCATGCTTCTTAAACTGCTGTGCCCAAATTTCTAATCTGCTTTCAGGAAGCTTAATCCACCTGGTTACTTTGCTAATCCGCTTAAGCCCTATACTTTTTCCTAGGAGATAATTAACTGTCATTCCAGCACAAGCTCCTAGCCAGGCGAAACTGATAATGCCACCTAAATGCAAATTAGTCTTAACAGCTATATAGCCTGCACCAAGCAGGATAATCTCGATCGGTAACGGGATGCCAACAATTCCAACGAAGAGTGCTATTGATATACCTACATAACCGTAATGAGTGATTAACATGATCATTGAATGATGATTCATCTAACTTCACCTGCCTCGAATTGATCGTATCACAGGAATATGAGAGGAACGTGAGAGAATCATTAGAAACAAGAAATTATTTTGCTCTTGGATTGTCAAGGCATTTCTGCTCATCCGATTCTCATGATCTTCTAATTATTCCCCTTAAAGCCTTATTGGAACTAGTATTCCCTGATATTTGGTAATCTATAGGACATTCGAGATATGTTAAGGTTATCCCAGGTGAAAACCTAAAACACGATCCTGAAGGGGGATATCCAATCATGAACAACATGAAAAAGAACCGCCTAAGCAAATCGCTTTTAGGCATCACACTTAGTGTATCCTTATTTGCATCTGCTAACCTAATCATGGCGCCGCAATCTGCCCATGCTGCAAGTAATGTTTCTACAACAGCAGCTTCAACATCCATTTCTGGGAAAGCAAATAGTATCATTACAACTGGTAAACAATATATAGGTGTACGGTATAAATTCGGTGCTCTAAAAGGCAGCACTAGCTCCTTTGATTGCTCGTCTTTTACACAATATGTGTATGGCAAGAATGGAATCAATCTTCCCCGTTCGTCAAAGCAGCAGTCGCAAGCAGGAACTTTTGTTGCTAGGAATCAACTTCAACCGGGTGATCTTGTCTTTTTCTACTCACCAATCCATCATGTTGGCATCTATATGGGCAATGGAAAGGTTTTGCACACTTATGGCAGCCCTGGTGTTACGATTTCAGATATGAACTCTGGCTGGTGGAGCAAAAATTACAAAACAGCCCGTCGCGTGATTCACTAAGTCTGACTCGATTAGTTAACTATATAGCTAAGTTCAGAAGACCTCGTTCAGTTCCCCAACTGATGGAGGTCTTCTTCCTATGGCAGAACATCTTGCTTTCTTGGTACATAAGATGTAAGGCAATTACTTACAAACACCTTGAAAAGAGTGGTGTTAATGTCAAATCGAATACTTGTCATCGAAGATGAGGAGAAAATAGCAAGGCTGCTCCAATTAGAACTCACGCATGCCGGGTATATTGTAGAGTTAGCTCTAGATGGTTCAGACGGGTTACAAAAAGCATTGCATGGTAACTGGGATCTCATTCTTCTCGATATATTGCTTCCTGTATATAACGGTCTTGAACTAATCAAATCTTTCCGCAAGCAGAATTCAGAAACTCCTATTATTATAGTAACTGCCTGCGGCACCCCCTCGGATATTGTGAATGGACTTGATTTTGGGGGCCAGGATTATGTAACGAAACCATTTCACTTGGAAGAGCTGCTTGCTCGAATTCGCGCCTGCATTCGCCGACAAAGTCAGCTTCAAGAAACCCATGACGAGCTTAATAAGCATGACTCCACGATCTATACACTAGAAGGAACAAACGTGAATCTTCGAACTAGAGAAGTGTTGCAAAATGGTATAAAGATTGACTTCACACCAAAAGAATTTGAACTTCTGGTCTATTTGATCGAACATCAAAATGAGATCCTTAGTCGGGAGCAAATCATGAACGATGTATGGGGTTACGATTTCGTAGGGAATTCAAATTTGGTGGATGTATATATCCGATATGTCCGGAAAAAGCTGCTTGCGCCTTACCCGAACATTCGAACAATCCGTGGTGTTGGGTACCTCTTGGAGGTCTAACTGAAATGAAAATTAAGACAAAAGCTTCACTGCTGTCCTTCTTTTGGTTAATTAGCATCCTATTACCGCTTACCTTCATTATTTATTATCTATATGCACAGTATGAAAAAGAGGAGGAAATGGAAATCCTTCAATTCACAGCAAACCAGATACTCACACATATAAGTCCTTTGGAATTACTTCAAGAAGATAACAACCCAATGTTAAGAACGTATCTTCCCGATTACTCCATGATTCGCTCACTTGATCTTTCTTCAAAAGTGATCAATCAGGCAGCTAACACTTCCGAATTAGCCGTTATTCCGCCAAAACACATAGATACACAAGAGTCATATTCACAAAAGCTTAATGATCAGACTGTTATGATCGTTCGAACACCCATTCGTCAAGGAACAGAAATCATCGGAACGTTAGAAATCGTTACAGAGCCCATAGAACTTGACCAAAGCTTATACCGTTTGATCGGTATCATAGGCATCGTAACACTTGCTGCTATGCTGATCTCTCTATCTGCAAGTTTCTTATTGTCCAAACTGTTATTCTTACCTCTTTCTCGTATGATTCAGACGATGAAAGAGATTGAAATGAGTCTTGCGATTAAAAAACTACCTTTGAATCGAAAGTCAAAGGATGAGCTCTATCAATTATCTGAAACATTTAATCATTTGATGGAACGGATTGAGATAAGTATGAAGAAACAGCGGCAGTTTATATCGGATGCCTCTCATGAGTTTAAGACTTCACTTACGATTATTGAGGGCTATACGTCGCTCATTCGTAGATGGGGCTTTGAAAACACAGACCTTCATATGGAAGCTCTTAACGCTGTTCATGATGAAAGCAAACGAATGAAACACATTACTTATCAATTGCTTGAATTGGCTGAACTGGAACATGAAGAGAGGCTTACTTTGTGTGTTTTTGATCTAGTAACACTGTGTAAGGAAAGCATTCAGCTTCTTCAGCCACTCTCAAATAAAGAATTCATGCTCATTTCCTCCGGAAGCGACATGATGATAGAAGCAGATCGGCTGCAAATGAAACAAGTCATCTTAATTATTTTGGATAATGCTATGAAATACATGAAACATCGCACTTATATCTACTTATCTAAAACAGATTCAAATCATTGTATTCGCTTTGTTGATGATGGCATAGGCATTCCCACAGAAGAGCTGCCTTTCGTCTTCGAACGATTCTATCGCGTAGATCGATCACGAAGCAGACAAACCGGCGGTTCAGGATTAGGTTTAGCAATAGCTAAATGTATTGTCAATCTACATAAGGGGACCATTCAAATTTCCAACGCACCCCATTATGGAACAGAAGTCATTGTTACGATACCTATATGTAAAACCTCCAATCCGTTTTAGGATTTGGAGGTTTTGGCTTGCTGTAATAAATATTTGGCATACTGTAGAGGTGTTTCATATGTTCGGTAGAATGTAGCGCTCATCTTTGCTTTCTTAAATGAATAGCGTTGGTCTCGCCCATTTACTTCAATTAATTTAATATGACCACGATGATCAATCCCGATATCTAATCCCACATCGGCTAAATGAGGCAGCTTCTCACTCAAATCATTCATGATACTAATAGATGCACTGCGTATGTTATTCATTATCGTTTCAAAGTCGAATCTATTGTTTTTAAACAGTACTTCTGTTCGTCTTACCTTCCCACCTTTAGCCACATTCGTTACATGTCTTCCAGCACCAGCGACTTTTCCCACCACTCCTGTTACCTGCCATCTTCCTGTTATGCCGCGTTGAACAGAGACACGCAAATCATAAGGTCTGCCTTTGTATGTTGCTAATGCAATTGCTTCTTGAATCATGTAAGTTCTCTTTCCAACAACCCTCTGGATAATAGAAATAGCTCTCTTCGCAGATAACAGCGTTGGCTTTCCTTTTTTCCAAAACAACAACCATTTTCCGCTTACATGCTTGTTCAGCTTCATTATTCCATTTCCAATACTATCATTAGTAGGTTTTATGAATAGAGATTGATAAGCTGCCATAGCTGATTTTAATTCTTTTTCTGAGTACTTCAGTGAAACAGGCAAGTACTCCCGCAAATGAGTGTTTTGATGTAACAGTTTATAGATGTCGTATTTGTCATATCGATTCTGCCTATTGAAAACAAAGCTGGATTTCGATAATTGCTTGAGCTTACGTTTAAGAATTGGCGATAAAGTTATGGTTCGGTTGTGTGTAACCTTTGGAATCGATCGCCGAATAAGCTTATACCTATTTTTTGCATAGACATAACCTTGGGCTGAACTACTGCCAATCTGATGAAGCGAAGTATAAAAAGGCATTAGATTGTGCTGTTTACCTGCTCGATTATATAGGGAAAGCCTCTCATTTCCTGTTTTCCCCTTAGATATTCCCATAAAAGTCTTCCGATCCAACAGAATACCAACTGTATGACTCATGGCCCACCACCATTTCTGATATCTACTTAGATACGGTATGTCGTGTACCCATTAGTCAACACGGTTGTTGCCCAATTAATCAGATGAGAATATTATCATAATCGGGAATTATGCCCTCCCATGTACATAACAAATAGGTAAATATATAAAGCTACTAGTGGAAAATTATGAAAAGGGGTTATCGGCTAGTCCCCTCTATGTCATATATTCATATAATGCATATGTAATTATGAGACATATACAAGGGGAGGAGAACAACTATGACTTCATAACTATCAAATGGCCCCCACTATTTATAGACAAACAATAGAACTACTAATTTACTCTATCGAAAAGAGGTTGAATAAAAAATGCTTCAGGACTTGATGATTCCGATCACCATAATGTCGTTTTTATTCACCATTACTTTTATATTCTTTCGTCCTAATGTAAATGAAGCTATTCCGGCAACAGTTGGTGCCATATTTGTACTCATTAGCGGAAGTGTTACCTTAGCGGATTTGGGTAAAATATCTGAAACGATCGGCGGAGCAGCCATCACAATCATGGCAACCATTGTCATGGCAATTGTTCTAGAAAGTTTTGGTTTTTTTTATTGGGCAGCTGAAATAATAGTAAAAAAGGCAAGAGGATCAGGCATACGTCTTTTCTGGCTCGTAAACCTTCTTTGTTTCCTTATGACTCTGTTCGTCAATAATGATGGAAGTATCTTAATTACCACACCGATCTTGCTGATGTTATTGCATCATATGGGTCTGAAAAATCACCAAAAAATTCCCTATCTTTTATCCGGTGCCTTAATTGCAACCGCCTCTAGCGCCCCCATAGGGGTAAGTAATATCGTAAATTTAATTGCATTAAAAATTGTTAACATGACTCTTTACATGCACACGGCGATGATGTTCATTCCCGCTACCTTGGGACTTCTTCTCATGGTGACGTTATTGTATCTCCACTACCGCAAAATCTTGCCACATACCGTTCCCACCAACATATCAGGATTCTGGTACTATAATGCTTCCAAGGGAGATCACCCTTTAAAACCTAAAACTTCAACTGACTCATCAGAGAATCGCGGTAAAACCATGCGTAATATCCTAATTTTTGTGTTTGCTGTACGTGTTGGTTTATTCGTCGCTTCTTACTTGGGAATCCCGGTTGCATTCGCCGCAATTAGCGGTTCTCTCATCCTTCTAGGATGGCGTTGGCATCGTTTAAAGATCTCTCCTGTAGATATGGTAAAAAAAACACCGTGGTATATCATCGTGTTTGCCTTCAGTATGTATGTAATTATCTATGGCTTGCATAACATTGGATTAACTCAATTGCTTATCCATTTCCTCCAACCCATTGCTCTCGGAAGTGTGCTGAATGCTAGTTTCATGATGGGGATGACTGTGTCCGTACTTTCCGATATATTTAACAATCACCCTGCCTTGATGGTCGGAACCATTGCCTTAACGAGTATGGGTCTTGATCCACTCACACTTAAAGTTTCCTATCTTGCAAGCATCATCGGCAGCGACATAGGTTCCCTCTTCCTACCTATTGGAACGCTAGCTTCCATCATGTGGATGCATATTGTCAAAAAAGGAAAAGTGAAGATCACTTGGGGCGATTATCTAAAAGCCACTTGGTATATAATACCTATCACGGTCGTGTTCACATTAGTCATTCTAGCATTTTGGGTAACCTGGATTTTTTGATTCGGAGGTAATTATCTTATCAGGAGGTTAAAAGTATGCGTACGTTTCAACCTTTTGTTGGTCAGCAAGTGATCGTTGAAATTTCAGGAAATAATATATGTACAGGTAAGTTAATCGATTTAGGCTTGGATATTATGGTCATGGTCAATGAACAACAATTCTATTATATCCCCTTAGTCCACGTGCAGAATGTAAAGTTGAAGTCAGAGACTAGTAGAGAGACAGACATTCCAATTGTGGAAACGCCGATCGATTATCAAGTAGATAGTCTTTCATTTCGAAAGATATTAAATACCGCAAAAGGCCGGTTTGTAGAGATTTATGTAACTGGAAATAAAACAATTCATGGCTATCTAACCAGTATTATGAATGATTATTTCGTCTTCTACTCTCCTGTCTATAAAGCTATGTTTGTGTCTATGAACCACTTAAAATGGTTAATTCCTTACCAATCAAACCTTACTCCCTTTTCACTTAATAACCAATTTCTTCCTATGAGTACTATCAATATTACTTTATCAAGAACTTTTGAAGAACAGTGTAAAAAGCTTGAAGGAAAATTAGTTGTTTTTGATCTTGGAGATAACACGAATAAAATAGGCTTGCTTCAGAAAGCAGATAATGATTTCATACAATTAATAAATGCCTCTGGAGATAATGTATTATGGAATCTACATCATTTGAAAACGGTATATACGCCATGACTGTTAAAGGAACCATCATACAAATAAACAAAAAAACGACCTTCAAGACTGAAGGCCGATCGAAAAGGGTTAATTAATGCAAGTATGCACTCCACATTTTATGTGCACGATGTATAAATGTTCGGGTGTCTAACTAATTGCAAAAAAAAGTGATTTTATTAAGCAATAACAATTCTCAAATAACAAGACCTCCTTCAGCTATAAAGCTGAAGGAGGTCTTTATTTTTGAGAATTCCTTCTACAACCGAAGGAGGTTTATTTTGGTGTCAATCATGAAATAGCTTTACATTCATCTTGATCTTCCTTTTTTCCAGGGATGATTAGGATATGATCCAAAATGAATTGTTTCTCCTCTACGGTTAAGTTTGATCGATGAATTAGATGAACTATTTTCCCCTCTAACTCATGTATCTCTTCTAAAAAATTATCAAGAATCTCTTTCATCTGGATCATACCTCCCAATTCTAAATTGATGCTAACATGAATTGACCATTCCAAATATGCATCATATCATTTACGATATGAGATGCTGCATGACTTCGGTGCAGTCCTTCCATGCGTTCCCTTATTTCTTCGTATTTTTTGGGATGATGAATGATAGTCTGAAGGCTCGATACAAATTCTTCCATTTTATTTGAGATAGTAGCTATTCCGCGGCGTGATAAATATAAGGCATTTTCTTTCTCTTGACCACGATTGGGCTTATAAACAAAAACAGGCACTCTCAGTGCTATGGCCTCCGTCAAGGTTAATCCACCAGCTTTCGTCACTATACAGCTAGCTTGAGACATCCACTCATGAAGATTATCAACAAACCCAAGGATGGTTATCCCTTCATTAGCTGCAAACTCCATTTCCAGCCGATATATTAACTTCTCATTATGACCGCAAACAACGACCAATCTACAGTTATCTAACGTAAGCAGCGTGTTTATCATTTCTTCTATATAGCTAGTCACACCGCTATCCGTAGCCATGATAAGAATGGATTTTTCCATCTGATTGGGAGCATGATTACTTTCATTTATAAACTCTTGTCTGAGTGGAATGCCACTGACCTCTACACGATCCTTACTAATTCCTTTGCCCACGATTTGCTCCTTTAAATCTTCCGTTGCCACATAATATCGATCGACTTTCGGGTGAAGCCAACTAGCATGTAAAGCATAATCAGTAAGTACCGTATAATTCTTAATCCCCATTGAACTACAAACGATAGGGGAAGAACCGAATGGGAATGTATTAACGACTACATCTGGACGCTCTTGGTGAATAATCTCTTTCAATTTCTTTTGACCAAGATAGGTCATCGACTTTTGAAATAAAGCCGTATCCTTGGTTTCGCGTGTCAAATAATAACTCCAGCCATAATAATCAATTCCTAGCCGCGAAACTTTTGTACTCTTACTAACCAATGTAGATGTAATTGAATGAATCCATGGATGACCTTCCTTCATTAGATTAACAACTTTCACATTCTCCACACCTTGCTGATTGAATTGCTGCAGCAGTGCTTTAGAAGCCTGGAGATGTCCATTCCCGTAACTAGCCGTAAGTATTAATACACGAGGATTAAAAGGCATTACATACCTACCACCTTTCATCACATACTTTTATAATCGGAACCGATAACCTGCTCCCCATACCGTTTCAATGTATTGCGAGTTGGATGGATCGACTTCAATTTTTTCCCTTAATTTACGGATATGGACCGTAACTGTCTGTGCATCTCCCATTGCATCAAATCCCCAAATGCGTTCAAATAGGTGATCCTTGCTAAATACGCGATTCGGATTCATAGCTAGAAAGTAGAGTAAATCAAACTCTTTTGTTGTAATATTAATCTCTTGATCATGTACAAATACGCGACGGGAGCTATTATCAATTAAGAGGCCTTGAATGCGAATTTCATCTTTATTTTCCTTGGTACCGATCAATCGTTCGTAACGTGCTAAATGTGCTTTGACCCTTGCTACTAATTCTCCGGGCTTGAATGGCTTCGTAATATAATCGTCAGCACCTAACCCTAGTCCACGAATAACATCAATATCCTCTTTTTTCGCAGTAACCATCAAGATCGGAATCTGAAATTTCTCACGAATTTGCTTGCATACTTCAAATCCATTTAATAACGGTAGCATGACATCTAGTATAATTAAGTCATACTCTCCACTAAGACCCAACTTAAGGCCTTGTTCGCCGTCTGTTGCGATATCGACCTTATATCCATTTACCTCCAGATAATCTCGTTCAAGTTCTGCAATGAGTTGTTCATCTTCTACAATAAGTATTTGTTTCATGAATTCTCACCATCTTTATGCATCTTTTGTGGTAATTTTATGGTAATACAGGTCCATTCACCTTTCCTGCTACTTGCGCTAATTGTTCCGCCATGCCCTTCAATCATTTGTTTCGAAATGGCTAACCCTAAACCGCTTCCCCCATTGTTGCTGTTCCTAGATGGATCTGCCCTATAAAAACGGTCAAAAATTTGTGGAAGTGCTTCTGCGGCTACACCTGCACCGTTATCCCTAATTTCTATGATGACACTTGTCCCTGCTATCGTTGCCTGTAAAGTGATAGACTTCTCTGTTTTATTCATATATTTCAAGCAATTGTCTACGATGTTAGAAAAGACGCGTCTCATTTTGTCCCGATCAATGGAAACCAGTGTCTGCTGGTCAATTGCGATATCTGACTTATAATGGACGCCTTTTTTATGGAGTTCAAATTCAAGTTCGTCCGACCAATCCACTAGAAAATCGGAGAAATTGACGACTTCAAAGTTAAACGGTACACGTTTTAAATCCAATTTAGAATACAGAAATAATTCATCGATTAAATGATCCATCTCTTCCGCTTTGGAAGAAATGATTTCGATGTATTTTTGTCTTTTGTCCGTGGTATCGGCAATTCCATCACCTAGTCCATCGATATAACCTCTAATGGCCGTAAGCGGGGTCCGAATATCGTGCGAAATATTAGAAATCAATTCTTTACGGTTTTCCTCATACTGAACTTGTGTTTGAATGGATTCTTGCAATTGTTTACGCATTTGTTCGAAAGCAAGACTAAGCTGACCGATCTCATCTGTACTTGTTATTTGAACTTGGAAGTCTAGATCACCAGACTGGATCCTTTTCATTGCATTCTTTAATTTGCTCAGTGGAGAAATAATGCTTTTAGAAACAAAATAAGTAAGTGAGCTATGCGTCAGAATTAATATAATAAGCAGCGTGATAAAAAGAATTGGGAAAAATTTTTGCACAAAATGAACTAACGGATTAACGGTCGTTATAATAAAGACGCTTCCAGGCTGTTCACCGGAAAAATAAAAATCAAAAGAACTAATCTCTAACAGCTCGTTCCCAATGCGTTTGGCATCCTCATGTTCCGGATGACCAGGATGCTTAAATGTGGGTAATTGCTGAAGAACATCCGAATTTTGTAAAGTTGGGGATACATACACCAACGTATTATCTTTGCGTACAATCATATTTGAGTTGTTGATTTGAAGTTCTTGATCAATGTCTGCCAGATAAGTCAGGTCGGCAAGCAGGGTCGGATTTTTCTCCGAGGTTCGTTTCATTTCCTTGAAGGTATGCTCTAGGTTCTGATTCTCGAATAAGCCAACACCAGAGTTTAGTTGATCGCGAATCCCTTGGAAATCTCCACGGAATACCAAGATTAATAGCAGTGCCGTTATCATCATCATAACAAGTGGAATTATTAGCATTGCGGCATAGGAAAGCAGTAGTTTCAAACGAATTGACATGTACAGACCCCATTTATTTATACTTCTTTTCGATCGAATTTATAGTAACCTAGTGCCATGAACAAGATACAACTTGAGAACAAGAAAAGTGAAGTCGTGAATAATTTACCGGCGGATACGGTCTGACTTAACCATAACATATGCCAGTCTGTATACGATGTTGGTGAAAATGCAGCGAAAGCATGCAGCAAGAAAGGTGCAATCTTGGCAGCAACAAAAAGGATGAGTGCAAAAACCATGTATCCGCTGGCTGATTTAAAAAACTGCGAAACAAATATAAACAAAGATGATAATGCTACCATAGAAATAAATGCTGCAACATAAGCTTTCAACATCCCTATGATCTCCGTAAAACTTGATGTTGTTCCAGCAAAAAGATTGCAAATAGAACTCACAGCACCGAGTACAATCAAAATTGCAGCAATACACGTGATAAGAGCGGCTGTTTTCATTCCATACACTTGAAACCGTGAATTAGGTCGCAATAGCGCAAGTTTCATCGTTCTGGATCCTACTTCACCTGGAAATAAATCAGCCGTAATTGTTACTATCAAAAGCGGAATCCAAATACCCGTATAGATCGATAACATCTCGATCGGAAAGGACTGGCTAACCGCAAAAAGTCCAAGTAAGGGCTGTAAAGCTTGTAGTGAAATAGCTAGTAATATCGGTAAAATAGCTGAAAAAACAGCATACATCACAAACTTTTTTCGATAAAACATTAAGTAAAGCTCATTTAGGTAAGCAGCACTCCATTTATGCACTCGCATTGTCCTCCTTTGGAAGCTGAAGCTCATCGATATAGAATTGCTCTAACGATTGATTTTCTTCCAATAATTCAGTGACGTATCCTTCTCTTCTCAAATGCCCCCCTACAACGATCCCTACTCGATTACACAACTGTTCTAGCTCGTGAATCATGTGGCTCGAAATTAAGAATGACGTTCCCATTTCAGCCGACATCCTCTTTATCAACTTTCGAAACATGACCGTCCCTTCAATATCCAGGCCATTCGTAGGCTCGTCTAAGATAACGAGCTTCGGTTGAGGCAGTATGGCCGCGGCTAGTGCTAATTTCTGCTTCATTCCTGTGGAATAACCTTTAATCTTCTCTTTGCGCACTTGGAATAAGCCTACAAGATCCAATACTTCTTCAATTCGTTTGGATACGACAGTGGGATAGAATCGGGCCACTAGCTCTAAATACTGATTCGCAGTGAGAAAATCGTAGAAATCAGCCGACTCAATCATGGTGCCAACATGCTGCATACCCGCTTCGAAATATTCAGGCATTTTATAATTAAACAACGTAATTGTTCCTCGATCTGGGCGAATTAACCCCGTAATTAATTTCAGAAATGTCGTTTTCCCAGCACCGTTTGGTCCGAGTAAACCATATATATCACCAGCATGCAGTTGAAGCGTAATGTCCTGGATTCCACGCTTATTGTCATATTCTTTACTTAAATTCGTTGTTTCCAAAATAATATGCATGGAGTACCCCCTATTCCATGAACAGCAGACAAGCTCCAATAGGGAGACCTGTCTGCATGAACAATTACCTCTGTGTAAACCTTTATTTATTCGTTATCATCATGTTTGCCTTGGTGATCGTGTTTCAACGTTTGTACACTTTTACCAGTAAGATCAATGGTTTCGGGTGTTGTACGATTATATCCAGACAGATTCGCTTGAAGGTGAAGAGTCACTTGATGTGCAGTACCTGCATCGTCTTTACCCGAAACGGTTAGATCTGCTTCTTGATGTGAAAGATAATTATCTGTATTAACTGTTGCTTTAATCGATACATGCTCGATTTTAATGTCCTGGGTCAATTGCGGAGCTGCTTTCTTCAAGAAATCGTCTTGAAATGGCATCGCATTCGCCTGAGCAGCATCATTCATCTCGCCACCCTCTTCTTTGGTAGCTTCTTTAATAGCAATTGGAGCTAATGCATTCACGACAGTTGGAATCTGAGCATTGTCCAGTTGGATGGATATTTCTTTGGAGCCGTCTGCTTGCGTATCGATAGCAACAAAGTCTTTCAAGTTCCCGACTAATGCATCAATGACCGTTTCAACTTGCTGAGGAATTTCCGTTTCATTCAGCTTACTCTCGGTTTTGTGTTTCTTCTCGTTCTCCTGTTTCACGAAATACACATCACTGGCAGCTGATTTAAGTACAGTTTGATTCTCTTCCTTATAGAAGCTAAGTGTTTGCTGAGTGCCACCTACTAGTACATCTGCGCTTCCGCTTGCTGTTTTCGAATCTAGACTAACTTTAAAATCCCCCTTCGCACTGGCAAGCATAGCCCCATTATCTTGCAAAGCCGCTTCTGCTTGTACAGCAACATTTTGCACCGTTTTGGTATTTTTAAGCGCTGATTTATATGCTTCATACCCCGATGTGCTCGCCAATGCACTAAACCCAGTTGTCACCATGACAATACTGCTAATCCCAACCGCGCTGCCTAACATCATCCACTTTTTCATGTTTTCCTCCTAATATAGGGATCTTTGAGTGTAGCTCAAAGTCTCTCTGCTTTGGGATCTTTGAGCGTAGCTCAAAGTCTCTCTGCTTTGGGATCTTTGAGCGTAGCTCAAAGTCTCTCTGCTTTGGGATCTTTGAGCGTAGCTCAAAGTCTCTCTGCTTTGGGATCTTTGAGTGTAGCTCAAAGTCTCTCTGCTTTGGGATCTTTGAGTGTAGCTCAAAGTCTCTCTGCTTTGGGATCTTTGAGCGTAGCTCAAAGTCTCTTACAACTAAATCATAGGCAATAAAAATGAAACGCTTGTGAACCATTTCTTAAAACTTTCTTAACTCTTCATTTTCGAAAATAAAAATCCGTTCATCTCTGAACGGATTTTATAATTCAACAAGCTGCAGTGCTGTTGATTATTTACTTACGATCTTTTTTCTCCATATTTTGCACTCCACAATTTCATACCACTGAATAACTCGATTCAGAATGTTTTGCGCTTTTGAAACTCTACGAAATAATCGATGTACAGCAACCGCGGCTGCTATTCCAAGCAATGCTCCTGCCACAACATCAGATGGATAATGAATCCCTGTCCATACTCTGGAGAAAGCAATACAAGCTGCTAGGGCGAGCCAAACTGCGCCTTCTTTTCTGCGGAACATCCAGATGGAAGCTGCAATAACAAATGCTCCTGTCGCATGGTCACTTGGAAATGAAGTATTCGCTGGATGTTCAATTAATTGAAGCACCGAATGTGTTACGAAAGGGCGATCTCGGTAGAAGAAATACCCGATAATTCCACTACATGCAAATGCAACACAGGCAGAAATAAGCGATTGCGCTACCATCTGCCGATTGATTTGACGCCTAACAAACCAATAAATCACGATGCCCATATAAAATACATACTCTGCATATGAAGCAAACATACGCATCAGAGGATTTAGAACAGTTATCGTGCGCCCTAAATCATTAACCAACTGAAACAACTGATAGTCCATCTGAGTGATACCCATTATAATCAATCCCTTATATAAAGTAGATGGCCTCGACCATTTACAATAACTTTACACGGGGAAGATGAGAAGAAGATGAGAAATGATTGATTGGTCAACTTTACGATATGGGGAATCTCAAACTTACTTTTGTCCCGACTTTCTCCTGACTGCTGACTGTTATTTCTCCCTGATGATTATTCATGAGTCGCTTAGCAATGCTTAACCCAAGTCCTGTACCTGCTAATTCACGACTTCTTGCCTTATCCACCCTGTAGAAGCGGTCGAATATATAAGTTAACTCCTCTTGGGGAATTCCAATTCCATAATCCATTATGGTTATTTGAACCTCATTTTCCAATCGGATACCCTCAATGTTAATTCTCTTATCATCGGTCGTGTATTTAACTGCGTTATCTAACACGATTAGAAGAATTTGCTCGACGTGCAAAGGATTTATCGATAGGAAAACACCTTTTATTTTTTCTAAATTCACTTTAAATGCAAAATCAGGATGGAGCAGTTCCAATCTTTTTATTGTCTCATGAATGATCGGTTCTAGTAGAATCGGATCTCTATTTTCATATGAGAATTGAGACTCAGCTTTTGTTAAGGTCAAAAGTTCTTGAACAATGCCTTTCAAACGTCTAGTCTCTTGAAGGGATGCTGACAAGGATTCATCAAGCACTACAGGATCCGATTTACCCCATCGGTCTAATAACGATAGATGCCCCTCCAAAATGGTTATTGGAGTTCGAAGTTCATGCGAAGCATCTTCAACAAACTGCTTCTGTTGGCGAAAGGAGGCTTCGAGTTGATTCATCAATTCATTAAAGAGCTTCGCTAGACTGGATAATTCATCCCCATTTTCTATCTGAACAACCCGCTCCTTTAGTCCATTCTCTTTGACGCTCAGCATAGTTGATGCCAATGTTCGAATCGGATGCATAAACTGCCGAGCAATGGCTAAGCCACCAATTCCACTTATGAAAATAGCCAACACCCCGCCGATTAACATAACCCACAAAATCGTCTGGCTAAAGTGATCGAATGTTTCCAAGTTACTTGCCAGTTCAATAGTTCCAACAAATCCAGAGGTTATCAATGGACTCCTATAAATTAAAATATGTTCTTGCTGATAGGTAATGTCGAAAAGCTCAGGTGAATGAATGGGCTTCGGTGAAACCCAGCTCTCATTAAAATGGTTTGTGACAGTCAGTTGAGCTGTTCCTTCCTTATCAATAATACGTATCAACTGATTTTTCCCAATTATTTTCTCTAAATAAGATCGACTATCCGTCATTTGCAGAGTCTCTGCCCTATTTAATTTCTCGTGAAAATAATCTTCAAGCTGAATCATATTGACTTGTATTTGGTCTTTCTCTTGTTTCATCATCCACTGTTTCAGTACTACATATTGAGATAAATTATAGGAAGAAAATATTAAAAAGATTAATGCCGTAGCTCCTAACATGAGCTTCCATTTGATCGGGAGGCGCCGCAGGCTCATTCTTAGACGTTCAATCATCTCATGACATATCCTATTCCTCGTATAGTATGAATTAAACTAGTTTCACCGTTATTACCTAGTTTGTTTCGCAAATATCGTACATAAACATCGACCACATTCGTCTCAACCAATGAATCATATCCCCATACGTGGTCCAGAAGCATATCACGTGTTAATACAAGATGGTGATTTCTCATGAACATCACTAATAGATCGAACTCACGTTTCGTAAGCGAAACGATCTGCTGATCTTTATAAACTAAATGGGCATCCACATCAACAGAAATATTCTGAAAAGAAAGCATGGCATGAGAGGAATCTCTCTCTAACTCCAAACGACGGAAAATAGCTCTTATTCGAGCTAATAATTCTTCAATAGCAAATGGTTTGGGCATATAGTCATCGGCACCGCTATCCAAGCCAGATACGCGATCAACAACACTATCTCTGGCTGTCAACATCAAGACCGGTGTCTTCTTAGCCGCACGAATCCGGCGACATACCTCAATGCCATTAAGCCCCGGCAGCATGATATCCAACAAGATTAAGTCCCACTCCTCTTGAAGTGCTAAATCCAATCCAGATTTACCATCATAAGCTGCCTGCACTTCAAAAGACTCATGCTCCAACTCCAATTGAATAAATCGAACTAAGTTTTTTTCATCTTCAATGAGCAATATTCTTTTCATCGTTATCTCCTTGCCTCATATTTAGAGTCTACCAAGAAATGTATCCCCCGCGTAGTTTGAAGATCTAGATGTTTTTCTATACAAAATCCCCAGAGGCCTGGGGTTAGTTAGTTACTGAGCATGATTTCGAACTAGTTTATAAATGTGTCTGCCAATAAGCACGACAAGTACAAGCGCTATCCCATAGCTGAACGGTCGTATGTAGGGCTCGACGCGATTCCAGTTTTCTCCTAGTTTATAACCAACATACGTTAATGCCAAATTCCAAGGTAAGCATCCGAGAAAAGTAAAGATAACGAAGCGAGGGAAATTCATTTTTACAATACCTGCTGGTAAAGATATAAATGTGCGAATGATGGGTAAATTTCTTCCAAAAAAAACCGCGTATTCGCCATATCGATTAAACCAGCGCTCAGCTTTATTAATATGCTCAGCTTGAATCCATACGTATTTACCGTATTTCTCTATCCATGTTCTTGCCCCAGTTGCTCCTACCCAATAAATAAGGATAGATCCTACTAAATTGCCTAAGACACCAGCGCTAACAACCTCAAAATAATGAAAGGCACCTTTTTGAATGAAAAAGCCTCCAAAAAGCATGATGACTTCACTTGGGATGGGAATACAAGCACTCTCAAGCAACATCCCAATAAAGATTCCGAGTACTCCGTAACTAGTGACTAATCCTATAGCATTATTTGAAATCCATTCAATTAACTGATGCAATAAAATCACCTCAATCGTATATTTCTGTGCGAATTTGTCAGTAAAACACCTCTGATAGATCGATTCGCTTCCCTACCATAACAATAAAAAATGAGAATTAAATGAGAACTTTCATTAACCGATGTGAAATAAAAAAAGCACAGAAAAAAGCACCGCGATAAGATTTAACGCGGTGCTTTCCTATTTGCATATATGAAGGATCCGCTCATGATAGCTTAAGTTTAACCGACTTCATACCCGGTCGGAGACTCCTCTGCGCCTTCCTTTTATCAGCAAGCTTAATCCTAGCAATCCTATAAATATGACGATGCCAATAGCTCCCCATAAGAGTGAACCATTACGAACCCCCGCATAAAGACCACTCATTGCAATCGTAAAGGGAAGTATGCCCAAGCCCGTGGTCCAGATAAAAGGCCATATGTTTATTTTCAAAAAACCCAACGCATAATTCACAAAATGATACGGGACCAAAGGGACGAATCGAATGAGTAAAAGTCCAAACGTTTCATGCCTCTTTGTGAACTCTTCTACTCTTTGAAGAAATGGCTGCGCTAATTTACTGAAGAAAGGCTTTGCAATCCATTTGGTTACATACAGCGCCCCCACCGCGCCTAGTACACCGCCTATCCATGAATAAACACCGCCCCATAGGGGACCATATATTTCCATGAGTGCGATAGAGATAAACTCCCCGGGTACCGGGAGAATATTAACAATAGATTGCACAAGGATGCCAATGATAATGCCTATCCACCCAAGATCCCGAATACGATTAATGAGTCCTTCTGCTTCTCCGGTATAAACAAGATAAAGATAATAGCTTGAGATACCTACAATGACAAGTATACTTATAACGCTTAAAAGCTTCATATTAGGTCCTGTTTGCTTCATATAAAACTTCCTAACTGATCGAAATCGCATGTTCTGGGATCGGTATAGGTTCCACAGAAACCGCGTATTTATTGTAGAGCTCCTCCGTAGAAATAGTTGCTATTCTAGGAGACAATAGTTCACTTTTCAGTTTTAATCGATCTTTTCCGTTAGGATGAAGAACGTATAATAACATCTTTAAATAGAGCTGTGTAAGTTTGCTGAACAAACCTTTTGGTAACTCTGTCACGGTAAAACCTAATTGTCTTGAACCTCTATGAATCATAGTGATTCCGTAAATCGCTTTAACCTTTTCGGGCAAGAGATGAACATGTTGTGCCAGCGTGGGCAGAAAGCTCTGTACATCTTGCTTCATTTTTACAGCAAGTTGAAACATTGAGTTAGATTCGGTAATCAATTGATGTAGTTTCTCATTATTAAAATGAAGCTCAATAACCAGATCTCCGGAACTCAGCTCTTCCCCACTTCCCAAATGGATCGTTTTCCCGTGATACTTGCACACTCGGCTATAAAAAATTTGATTATCCACATCAATTGGCCGGATATTGAATAACCGATTGAAAACACGCTCCCATTTTAACCAGATGAAAACGAGGAATTTCTTTGCAAGTCGACTAGGTGCTCGCTTCTTAACTTGAAGCAACAGTAAATAGGTGTCTAGTGGTAGAAAGGTAAAGCTTCGCTGTTTGCAGATTTCAAGGAAAGCATCGAGGGCTTCCAACATATATTGAGGCGCATCTCTGTTTGCCCCAAAAGTCTGCCCACTATCATGAAGTACGATAATATGATTCGCTTGCAGTTTGGCTAGCAAGTTTGATTTTATCCGTTCAATGCCTCCCTTACTTCTCCAATCTTTTACCATTAACGACCAGAGCACCAAACGAAATCGCTTCACCAAAAACAAGTCAAAGACATTAATAATACCCCAAGGCGGACGATAATAAATCGGCTTTATCCCAATAATTTTCTCAATCGCCTCTACAGAATCTGTTAATTGCTTTCGAACCTTTTTGGGGGTCATACATGCATTCGTCCAATGAACATAATTATGAATGCCAACCAGATGACCTTCTTGATGAATACGTTGGATGATATCTGGATACTTCTCCGCTTTAGATCCAAGTACAAAGAATGTGGCTTTGACCTGATATTTGGAGAGAAGATCCAACAACTGCGGTGTAAACTCTGGATCAGGACCATCGTCAAAAGTTAAAGCGATCCCATCCTTGGTCACCTTCTTTTTGTACACCCACAAATAAAGTAAACGAACAGTAATAGTAGGCAAAATTGTATATAGAAGCAATACGATGAAGATGCTCCATAACAATGTATGCAAGACAATCACATTCTTTCTAGAGAGGATTGTAATATCATGGGTGTATTCGAAATCGCTTGTTCTCTTCTGCATCCAAATATAGTCCTAAGAACGTCCGTAACGATCCGTTCTGCTGCTTGTCTATGATGTAAGACATCCATATTGTTTTTTACTTGAGAAATGCAAGTATCATTATCTACAAATTGACGAATTTGGTTTACGAGATCTATCATACGATAACTGATAAATCCGATTCCTTTTTCTGAAAAATAAGTTGCATTATCCTTTTCTTGACCCGCGAACGGCCGATATATGAAAAGTGGAATTTTTAAAGCAAGAGATTCAGCTAATGTTAATCCGCCTGCTTTACTAATGATACATGTCGCTGATGCCATGAGTTCATCCATCCGCTCGACGAATCCCAAAATTTCTACTCTGCAATTACTTTGAAATTTCCTGGTAAGGAGTTGTTTCAGCCTAGCATTTCGACCACATACCACTGTAATATGACAATCCCTTATCATATCAAGGCTTTTTATCATTTTAGCGGTAATACCAAGTTGACTATATGCGCCAACAATAACAAGTATCCTTTTATTGTTTTTATTCTCATTTGGATAGTTATTTTTTTCAAACGCATCTCGAATTGGTATTCCCGTTACTTCTATGACCTCTTCATTGATCCCTTTCTTGATCATAGTAGACTTCATATCTTCACTTGCAACATAGTATTTGTCAATTGTAGAATGAAGCCATCTTGCGTGAATGACATAATCGGTCATGATGGTGAACGTTGGAATACCGAAAGATTTGCTTACAGTGGGAGAAGCTCCGTAAGGAAATGTATTGATAATGCCATCCGGTTTTTCTCTCTGTATAATCTCGAACATTTGTTTAGTTCCTAACCGATTTAATCCAGCAAGAACAGGACTATAGGCATTGTTTTCTTGAGTCAAATAATAGCTCCAACCATAATAATCGATACCAAATCTCGCAGCATGAAAACTACTCATATACACAGAAGTTGATATTTTATTTATTATCGGATGAGCTTCTTTCATCAAATCAATAATTTGAACGTTCGCAAGGTCATGTCGATGGCAATACTCCTTAATTGCATAAGCTGCTAGTTCGTGCCCCGCGCCATAGCCCGCAGTAAGCACAAGAATCCTAGGTAATTGTGTCAATTCACATTTCCTCCACAGCGTTAGTCTACATTTCCAAGATTAAACCCATCATAATGAATAATATTTACGTAGGTATGGACTAATTCTTAAGTTTTTCTTAATTTTTTGAAATAAATCAGAAAAATGATTCTTTCCAGCGCCGCCAGCATTTTAACGAAAATACGCTAGGCCGATTAAACGTAAGAGTAGTTTGCAATTTTGCCCAACATTTGAGCAGATATAAGAAGGATCCACCGCGGTGGATCCTTCTTATATCTGCTATTCACTCTCATTGTATTTTATGGTTTGAGACCTTTTCGGCAATTCAATAAAAAAGGTGAAATGCCCGTTCGCATGCTTTAGTCCGATTTTTCCTCCGTGCAGCTCGACGATATAGTTCGCAATCGATAAACCGAGTCCTGCACCCGAAGGCATGTCTCGATCGCGCCTGGAGGGCTCCGCCTTATAGAAACGCTCAAACAAAAGCTTCTCCTGCTCCTTGGTAATCGGGTTTCCCCAATTTTCAACTGTAAACAGGATAGATGGGCCATGCTGGGCAAGCCGAACCGTAATTTCACCGGGCTTCAAGGAAAACTTGAGTGCATTCATGAGCAGATTATCGATCGCACGCATCAGCTTTTCAACATCAACATGAGCAAATAGCGAATGTTGTTCCCAATCCTTTTTGACCGTTAGAGAGAGCTCTTGCGCGATCGGCTCGAACTCGATGATGATTTGCTCTAGGAGGCTGTTGAGGTCGATCTTCTGGAAAGTAAGATTGGTGTCGCCGCTGGTAAGGCGGGTATACTCGAACAGATCATCGATTAACTTTTTCATTTGCTGGGTCTTGTTAAAAGCGTTATGGATGTACCTCTTGTGTTCGTCGAGATCGTGGTAGTGGTCATTTTTGAGCAGGTTCAAATAGCCGATGATGCTCGTCAAAGGCGTGCGCAAATCATGGGATACGTGCGTGATCAACTCCATTTTGGATGTCTCGATCTGACGTTCTCTCTTCATCATGCTTTGAAGCTGCTCGGCCATGTAATTGATGTTCTGCGCGACTTCCCCCAGCTCGTCTTGGCCCGGAAGGGGCACCCGATAATTGAGATCCCCCTTGGCGATCGCCATGAGTCCGTCGGCAAGAGTTCTCACTTTCTTGACGATAGGTCGCATCAGGAAGAAAAATAGGAGCAAAAAGAAAAACAAAAACGAGAGGAAAGTAAAGGCCACGCCAACGAAGTCGATAGTTGCGCCTTCAGTCTTCCGTGCAATAATCTGCGGCAATATAAATCTCAAAAGGTTATTGATGATGGACGATCCGATAAAAGAGACGATAAGGCTAAAGAGAAGCGATCCGAGCAAGCGCAGCCTAATGCTTTTTTTCCAGTTTAAGAGGGAAAAGAAGTCTCTATTCAACTTTATAACCCACTCCCCAAACCGTTTTGATAAATCGCGGTTCACGCGGATTGTCTTCAATCTTCTCACGAATGTTGCGCACGTGGACCATTACTGTATTGTCAGATAAAAATTTGTCTTCCTTCCAAACGTTTCTATAAATTTGCTCTACTCTAAACACTTGTCCGCGATGGCCGGCAAGCAGCTCAAGAATGGAGAATTCGATTGGCGTAAGAGGCACTTCCCGGCCGCGTACCGTCACGAGATGCTTGGTTTTGTTAATGAGCAGCTCGTCGATTTCAACTACACTGCCATCGGAAGCTTTGACCTGATGATCAGCAGCGCCGGTGAACGTTTGTCTGCGCAACTGCGCCTTGACTCTTGCAATCAGCTCCAGCGGATTAAACGGTTTGGCCACGTAATCGTCCGCCCCGGTCGTAAGCCCTGTTATTTTGTCGATATCCTCACTTTTGGCTGAGAGCATAATGATCGGAATTTTCGTCATCTCTCTAATCTTGAAGCAAGCTCTGATTCCATCCATATTCGGCATCATAACGTCCAGAATGATCAAATCAATCGATTCACGGTGCAGCTGCTCGAGTGCTTGAACGCCGTCCTCCGCTTCAAAAACGCAGTAACCTTCATTTTGCAGGTAAATACGAATGACGTCGCGAATTTCTGGATCGTCGTCTGCGACAAGAACGCTGATTGTCAAGTTCAATCACTCCCCGATTTTTATCTTTCGTCTAGCCAACGTCTAAGACAATGATTGGCGTTTCTCCTTGCGAGATAAGCGGATAATCCCCCATACGACAAAGAGCACGAAGGGCAGCCAGAGCAAGCGCAAACCATATTCGTAAAATAACGTACCGACTTCCGGGGCATGATTGCCTACGTAACGTCCAATCATAAAAAAGAGCAATGTCCAGACCAGCCCCGTCGTATAGGAAAAAAGGACGTACCGTTTGAAGGACATCTTGTGGACACCTACCACATAGGGCATAACATGCCGAATAATAGGAAGAAAATAACTAATGCCTATTGCAAAGCTACCATATTTTTCGAAGAACGTCTCCGAAAAACGCAAATATTTCTCCATCTTTTTCTTTCGGCTCAACCTCGTCAAAATAGGTGTTCCAGCGTAACGACCAAGCAAGTAGCCTAGCGTTAAGCCGGAGACGACGCCCAAATAGGTCAATATAAAAGCGGGAATCGGATGCAAAAGTGTACCGGCAGTAACCGCGCCACCAGTCATAACGATGACCTCGTCGGGAATCGGCATGCCGACAATGCCGAGCCATAGCGCAAAAAATAGTGCCGCATAGCCGAATTGCTGAAGTAAAGACAGAAACCATTCATAATTCATGTACGCGAGCCTCCTTTGATATCTTGCGGTTTTCGTGCTATCAAGAAACTCCCCTTTTACGGCAGACGTATACGAAAGCGGGAGGGACGTTGAGAGGGATAAAATGAACTCGCTCGATTTCGAATCGCTGGCTGAGTTGCTTACGCATCTGCTGCGAATATTGGAAGGCGATGAATAAGCCACCCGGTTTCAACGTCGTTTCGATCTGGTACATTAATTGCTCACGCAGAGCCGGCGGGAAATTAAAAAACGGAAGACCGCTCAAGATGCAATCGAGCCCATCGAGTCCTTCACTCTGCAAGGCATGCTGCATGTTGCATGCATCGGCATAACAGGCGAAGTGCCGAAATCCTGCTGATAATTGACTTCGCATCTGTTGGTCTTTTTCGAACAATAGAACCTTTGCCTCTTTATGCAGAACCTTTGTCAGATGTCTGGTAATGGCGCCAGTGCCAACCCCGAGTTCAGCTACGCTCCTTACTTGATTCCATTGAACTGGTTGGAGCATTTTTTTGGCCAAAAACACGGAGCTCGGTGCGATGCTGCCGATCTGCCTCGGTGCACGCATGAATTTATATAGAAACAAAAGCTGCTCCTGCATGGCTCTAATCATGAAATAACTCTCCTCTCATTCCTTACGATGCATCTATCGTAACCAAAAATTCTGCAGAATGAGCTAAGAAAAAGATAAAGAATTTCTGAAGAAAGTTTGAAGAAAGGGAAAGCACAAATAGCCCCTGGCACCGGATCCGCTAACCTCTTTCTTTTGTGTGTTTTACATCTCCCAATACCCATTCCTTTTCATTCTCCCGACATATGATAATCCATACATTTGATTTATGGAGATGAGCGAATGACAACCCCTATTGATGTATTAATCCCAGCGATCGAGAAAGATCTGGGGACACTCCCCCATGTTATTGATGCCGTGAGGAAATATGTGAAGCACCCTATTCGAGAAATCATTATTGTGGCTCCGCGCAAGCAAAGAATTCTTGATCTTTGTTTGAAAAAGGGGTGTAGGTTCGTTCATGAAGATACAGTTCTCCCTATAACGAAGAAGAACATCCATTATGAATCCAAAACCTGGGATCGGTCTGGATGGCTTTATCAGCAGTTGCTTAAGCTAAGCGGCGATACTTTGTGCTCCTCAAAGTACTATTTGGTCATTGATGCCGATACAGTACTCATTCGTCCGCACGTCTTCAAGGTGAACAACAAGACTGTGTTTTACAGCAGAAACTGGAGTCAGAGCGAATACTTCAAAACGTATAAAAAATTGATGGGAAGAAGCCGCTCCTCTCGATTGTCCTTCGTTACTCATTACATGCTGTTTGAGAAATCAAAAGTAACCCATTTGAAACAAGCGATTGAGTCTAAACATAACAGAAGCTGGTATTCTGCGATAATAAGGAGCATGAATAAATCCAAACCATTTGCTTTTTCAGAATTTGAAACGTATGGAAATTTCCTTTATTCGTCTGCGCCTGGCACGATGATTTTGAAGTCTGCAAGGAATAAGAGCCTAAATTTAAGCCCCTCCCAAATTTCACCTTCAAAGTTGTCTTCTCTGGCAAAAGCATACAGGTCTATTTCTTTTCACAAACGTAAAGGGTATCTTAAATCCGTCAAGAAATAAGGATGATGGGTAACGTTCCACAAGGAAGGAGTTTTGGGCTTGCGTATTGTACTATTGTGCGGGGGATCGGGAAAAAGGTTATGGCCATTATCCAATGAGATTCGCTCCAAAGTGTATCTAAAGCTTTTGAAAACCGAAGCTGGGATCAGAGAATCGATGATTGAACGCATATGCAGACAATTGGATGAGGTGGGACTGCTTCAATTCACTTGTATCGTCGCTCATCAAAGTCAAGTGGAAATTACACGTAAATATGTTGGTGAGCACATTCCTATTATTGGCGAACCTCATAAAAGAGGAACATTCACAGCCGTCGCTTTAGCTGTGAGTTATCTTCATGAGAAGATGCAAGTGGATCCGAATGAAACGATTTGTATTCTTCCAGTGGACACGTATGTAGATACCGCGTTTTTCAGGCTTCTCCATCGCTTTCCCAATGTCCTCGCACATTCTAAGGCAGATCTTGCACTCCTCGGTACAAAGCCTAATAAACCTTCAGATCAGTTCGGCTATATTGTTCCAGTTTTGCCAAAAGATAAGGTTGACTATTTTTTCGTCCGCCAGTTCATAGAAAAGCCTAATGAGCAAGCTGCCACTCGCTTAATCGAGGATCATGCTATGTGGAATTGTGGTGTATTTGCATTCCCCTTGAGATTCATGCTGACGTATCTGAAGGATAACGGGCATCCTGTCCAAGTTGAGGCTTGGCTGGCTAATTACGAACAAATTACAAATGTAAGCTTCGATCGAGAAGTAGTTGAGCTCACACAGCCTGCTGTTGTTATAGGGTATGAAGGTTATTGGACTGATCTGGGGAGTTGGCCCGCGCTAAGCGCTCATTTTGAGGATACAATTATCGGATCAGGGCGAATATCGAATGATTCCGTCAATACCCATCTCATTAACGAACTCCCCTACCCCATTGAAATTATTGGCATACCGGATATCATTGTTGCAGCAAATTCTGATGGTATTTTAATCGCAAATAAGGATAAAGCGAATCTAATCAAGGAAAGACTCGCACTAGTACCTCAGATGCCGATGTATGAAGAGAAAAGATGGGGTTCCTATCGGGTCCTGAATTATGGCAAAGATGAAAGAGGAATAGAAGCCATGATCAAGAGTGTGAAGCTCATCCAAGGCAACTATACAAGTTATCACCAGCATCTCAAACGACAAGAAATTGTGACGATCTTATCGGGTAGTGCGGAGATCTTAATGGAGGAAAAACTGTATAGGCTACAGGCGGGTGATGTTTTGCAATTTCCAGCTGGCATCAAACATGGAATTAAGGCAGTTACCAATCTTGAGCTAATGGAAGTCCTCTTAGGGAATGAACTCGCTCAAGAGGATATCATTCGTTTTCCCATAAAATGGTAGCTAAAAAGGATATTCAAAACAGATATTCAAAAACAGTAAAACAGGTTCTTTCCTCAAAAATGGATTGCACCTGTTTTTCTTAGTTTTGATTATTAACTGGCTTTACTCAATGATGGCAACGTTACCGAAATAGCCTAAATACATAAATGTATGGACAAAAACATTGGAGAACGTTTAAGGTTGCCTAGCACTAATATAGATATGCCTTAATAGGATGTTGTGAAGTCAACATCCCCATAAGGAGGCAATGTAAACGATGCAGAAGAAAAAACCTACAAAAAAAATGAAAACTGCGGCCCTGGTGCAGAGGCACGTACATGAGTTTGAAGGTAGTACGAAACTGGCTGAGCAAGGCGCAGACCGCCACAACCATCGCTTTGCAGGTATTACAGGGCAAGCGATTCGCGTGGGAAGTAGTCATGTCCATGATATTGATCTCTCGAAAACAGATTTCTTAAACCATTTTCATAATCTCAAAAAAATTAGAACGGGACCGGCTATTTCAGTAGGAAATGGTAAACATGTACATTTTGTTACAGGCCAAACGACACTAAATGATGGTCATGTTCACCAATTTAACTTTGCTACATTGATTCAAGCACCTCTTGTTTAAGGAAGATATCATAAGCCCTAACTTCGTAAAAAGCGTTCACCCTTAGCTAATGAGTGAACGCTTTTTTTACTTCAAACTAGTTTTTTATAGGGGGAAAATATTCGCTGCGTTCATTTTCCAAATGTCCATTCTAGAGACAACAAGCTCGCTGCTACTGCTAATCTCGAAGCCATCACTGTCCTCTAAAGAAGGGTAGGCTCTTGCAGTAAGACAGGTCTCGTCATCTACAAATACCTCAATAATCGACTGATCCGCAAAAATCCGGAGATTCACCGTACTTTCTCCAGCAGGCAATTCTCCCCTAACTGGAGTCTTATGAACATTCGGAAACAGACTGGACTTGGATCGGTCGATCTCCACCGTATTCGCCTTCAAATTCAGGCGTACATCCGTACGCTCGGACCTACATGGCGAGACAAATACGGAAACAACCAGTTCACCTTTCTCCAATTCCGTTCGATCAACCGTCAGCAAGCTCTCGAAGCATGTTGAACGTACGCCTGTATTTACAGGATCCTGCTTGGCACGGATATTCTCCAGACCGAATTTCTCGCCTCTCAAAGTCTCCAGCTCCGGAACCGGCACCATGGCGATCGCACCATTCTCCTTCAGTTCAACAATCCGTGGCAGCGCAAGTGCTCCCGCCCAGTTCAAGAACACAGGGAATTCCTCACCTCTTCCTTCCGGAATCCACCCGTGCATCACCCGGCGCCCCTGTTCATCTACAAATCCGGTGGAGGCATAATAGCCTTCAAAGCCGCTGTAGTCCACGGTGCCATGCTTCCTAACATCCGTTAATTTATCTCCGCTGAATGTCCCTGATATGTAACGGACCTGCTTGCTTGGCGAATAGAACACGACCGCTTTATCTCCAAATCGGAAGATATGCGGGCACTCCCAGATCTGCTCGTCTCCCTGATGAAAAATTCCTATGTAGCTCCAGTTCTCCAAGTCCTCGGAGCGATAAATAAAGCTGCTGCCTTTGCCTTCGGCGCTGCCGCCAAGCAGCATCCTCCAACCATCCTGCTCCCTCCAGACGAATGGATCTCTCCATTCCGTCACATCAAGCTCACCGTGTATCATGGCTGTTAATACCGGATTGATGTCCGGCTTCACCCAGGTTGTCATGTCCGTCCCTCTTGACATCCATTGCTGTGCACCGTTAGTCGGGTTTCGGTCGCCATCGCCAATGCTCGTATAGAACTGAATCACTTCATCACCGTTCACAACAGAGCAGCCAGAGAAGACATGAACTTCTCCAAGCTCCCGAGAGGGAGCCAGAGCAATTGGTTTATGCGTCCAATTCACCAGGTCCGTGCTTGTGGCATGTCCCCAATGAATATCGCCCCATTCCGGCTTTGAAGGATTATGCTGATAAAATAAATGATAAACGCCATCCCTCTGAAATGGTCCGTTCGGGTCGTTCATCCAATTACGCTGTGCCGTAAAATGATACCTCGGTCTATATCGATCCATGATTATCGCTCTCTTTCCATTAGTATGTCCGATAGAAGCGCCTCGCACTTTCCTTCTCGGCAAGCGGCAGCCGAAGGGCAACCGGTAACATTTCTGGGAAAGCCTTATGCGGCTCGCGCTGATACCAATAGGCCACCGACGAATAATCGTTAGACTGTGCATTCCCGTGCCCATGCTCAATGCTGAAACGAATTGATTTTCGGAAGATGATCGGATCGTTGATATGATAACGGTACTGCGTCATTTTACCCGAATAATCGTTAAATGAGATCGTATTGCTCTCCTTCCAGGCATCCCCGTTCTCCCGGATCGGTGCGTACAGCGATAAGCCGTGGTAAGGAGCATCATATTTGCCTGACGGATAACCCCACGCCGCACAGAAATAATCTTCCGTTCCTGTACCATGCAGGCGTGGTGGCCACGGCTCCCCGTCGATGAAGAACATATCATCCCCTTCGCCCGCCCAACTGAAGCCCGGAACAGGATTAATATGATCAATACTCAGGTTACAGCCTACATAATGGCCTTCGCCTTCGGCATCCAGCAGAACGTAGTTGTCGTCGCCCGTCAAGTTTTTGATCTGACATACTTTATCGTCAATGGCGTAATTGGGCTTATTCTGCTGATCCTGCTCCTCCTTAAGCTGGTCCAGATCAACCGTTCCTTTGGTCGGATTCTCTCTTCTCCACGAAGCGTGGAAATAGAAGCTGTCCTCGGAGACCGGCTGCTTCACATAGTCCACATAAAAGTAGAGCACCATATCGTTCTCGCACTCGTTTACGATCTCGATTCGCGCGCTTTGGCGGAATGGCATTTCGAAGAAGCAGTTCATGGCTGCCTTATTCTCCACAACACCTTGGGTCGTAATCATGTTAAGCGGTATGGAAACGTAGTGGCTGGCTACGCCATGCCCCACCCCGAAGAAATCTCCAACAGGCGAATCGACGCTTGGCTCGTTCTCTCCGTCCCAATACATGCGGATCAGAACCTTACGAAAGGCGTATTTGTCACGGGCACCAATGGTCATCCAGATATGCTTGATAATCCCTGAGCCCTGAATATCCGAGATAACCGCCGTTGTTCCTGCTTTAATATCCATGAAATCTCGATTGCCGCCGGTTCGGTCCCAGCTGGAGTCGCGATGGGAAGTTCCTTCTTTGCGCAGATAAAGTTCGTGCATTGCTATCGCTCCATTTCCGAATTAGCCTTTAATTCCCGTTAATGTGATACCTTCTACAAAATACTTCTGCCCAATAAAAAACACGATAATAGCGGGAGCAAGTACGACCGTTGCTGCTGCCATCATCAGATGCCATTCCGCCGCATACATACCTTTGAACTGCTGTAGCCCTAAGGCCAATGTATATTTAGACTCGCTGTTCAAATATACAAGCGGTCCAAGGAAATCATTCCAGGAACCTAAGAAAGTAAACAATCCAACTACGATCAGAGCAGGCTTCGTCAGCGGCACGATAACCGAGATAAAAATTCGCCAGTGACTGGCCCCGTCCGCATAAGCAGCCTCATCCAATTCACGCGGGATGCTCATAAAGAACTGACGCAAAAGGAAGATATTAAAGGCTCCGCCTCCAAACCATGCTGGCGCAACCAAAGGAATAATAGAATTGGTCAGTCCAATCTTGCTCCAACCCACAAAGGAAGGAATAAGCGTCACCGCGTAAGGCAGCATCATGCTCGACAGTAGGAGACCGAACATCAGATCGCGGCCCCGCCATTTCATGCGCGCAAAGCTGTAAGCGCTGATGGAGCCAGTAATAACCACGCCGGCTATCGTAAGAGCAACAATGATTACTGAATTGATAAAATACCGCCCGAACGGCAGCGTTGTAAGCGCATCGGAAAAGTTCGAGAATCGGATTGGATCCGGAATCCAGACCGGCGGCATCTCGAAGATCTGTCCCATGTCCATCAGCGCGCTGCGCAATAACCAGACGAGCGGGAGCAGGCTGAACGCGCTTCCTGCCAAAAGCACAGCATACACAAGCGTTCGTTCCATCCAAGTCTGTCTGGTCATCGCGCTCCATCCCCTTCGTAATAAACCCATTTTCTCGAGGTTTTAAAAATAATAATCGTCAGCACCATGATAATGGCGAACAGCACCCACGCAATAGCGCTTGCACTCCCCATGCGAGAGAACTGGAAGGCTTCGCGATACAGGTAAAACACGTAGAATAGACTCGCGTTATTAGGACCGCCGTTAGTCATCACGTACGCCTGGGAGAAAATCTGAAAGCCGTTAATGATACCCATAATAAGATTGAAAAAGATTGAAGGGGTCATCAACGGGACAATAATATGACGGAGCTTTGCAAAGCGCGAACCACCATCCATCTCAATGGCTTCATACAGCTGTCTAGGAATGTCCTGCAGACCTGCCAGGAAAATAATCATTGTACCTCCCGTCGTCCACAGGTTCATCATGGCAAGCGACGGGATAACGGAATGCTCGCCGAATATCCACTGGCTTGTCGGTAGTCCCAGCGTTTGCAGCATAACATTCGCTAATCCCAGATCCGGGTTAAGCAGCCACAGCCAAATAAACGAAATGGCAATGATAGGAACGATGGAAGGCAGGTAGAAGATGGTCCGGAATATCGCTTTTCCTTTTACATCCCTGTTCAACAGAAGCGCGATAAGAAAAGAGTAGATAATAGCCGTTGGTACACTCAGAACAACAAAATAGATGGTGACGCCAAGCGACTTGTAAAAGTATTGATCCTCGCCACTGAACATCCGCTTGTAATTGTCAAGTCCGATAAATTCCGGTACATTGGTGCCTGAGAAATCCGTAAAGCTCACATAAAAGCTGTAAATCATAGGGCCAAATGTAAACAGGATAAAGCCCAGAATCGCAGGTGATGCAAACAGGATGCCATTCAGGTCGTTTTTCAGTGCTTTGTGTTTGAGCTTTATGTTCTTCTGTATTTCGGTCGATAGGACTGACATGCAATCGGCTCCTTTCTAACGGATAGAGGGAGCGGCCCTTGGGTCCTGCTTGCTATGCTCTTCTCTGAACACAGGATCGCTCCCACGACCGATTATTTTAAGTAGGTACCCTTCACGAACGGTTTCACTTTAGACTCAATCTCCTTCATTGCCTGCTCAGCCGTCTTTTTGCCAAGCCAAACCTGATCCAGGGCAGGGCCGACAGCAGCATCGATCTCGACAAAGTTCTTCACGTTGTTTTCCGGGGATGGCACTTCATGCTCGTAAGTCGATTTCATAACGGCCTCCTGGAAGCCGGCAGGGCGGCCAGGCAACTCTTCACTTGCCCATTTCTTGATGAGAGCAGGATCCTCATACCATTTTTTCAATTGCGGCATCCACAAGCCTTGATGCATTTCCAGCACATTGTTAGGATCCGTCAGGAACTTGGAAAATTCCCACGCTTCCTTGGGATGTTTCGTGCTCTTGAAGATAACAAGCGAACCGCCATGGAAGAACGTCTTATAGTCCTTCAAGATCGGCAATACGCCAACGCCCCAATTGAGCTTCGTCTTGCTCAGATCAAGATGGTTCCAGCTTCCATCAACCACCATGGCAACCTTCTTCGATTGCAGCGCAGTTGCTGGCGCAGGAATGCTGCTCGCCTGAACCGGAGATGGCGCGACATGATCGACGTTGATCAGGTCGGCAATTTTCTGAATGGCTGCTGTCGCTTCAGGTTTCGACAGCCCAAACTCTGTCCCGTCCGCGCTCAGATAGTCTCCGCCATTGGAGAGGACAAGCGGCATGTATCCGTTCCACCCCAGACTGTATTTCACGCCGTACTGTTTAATGTTCTTCGAATCGAAGCCAGGATCATCGGGGTGTTTGCCGTTCTGGTCGATGGTCAGCTTTTTCGCTACAGCCACGAATTCGTCCCATGTCCATGCATCCTCCGCTTTGGTTGGAGGTGGGTTCACGCCGGCATCCTTGAACATGTCGGCATTATACATGAGGCTTGGTGTAACAGATGCTTGGAAAGGACCCGCACTCTTGTCCTTATCCCAGTTCCACCAGGCATACGTCAAATAGTCATCTTTCTTGATGCTCGGATCGTCTTTCATCAGGTCGTTAAAGTTATAAATAAGGCCCTCTTCGCCCATTTTTAATTTCCAGGAGCCTGAATAACTGATGTCCGGCGCCTCGTTGCCCGCTACCATCGCGTTCAGCTTTTGCAGGAAGTCATCTCCCGGAATGTGCAGGCCTTCAATTTTGACATTAGGATTCTGCTTTTCAAAAGCCTTGATAGCATCTTCAATCGCTTTCTTCTCCTGAGGACTGCCCCAGTAAGTAAACTTCAACTTCACATTCTCTTTGCTGCCCATTGCCCCGCTTGTAGTGGCTGACGGACTACTGGATGAGGCCGAAGAACCGGAATTGCCGTTCTCGTTACTTCCGCAAGCGGTTACAACAGAGACAAGAGACAAACTCAGAGCTGTCAGTAAAGACAATGTACGTAAGCGTTTCCTTATCATCAAATGATTCCCCCTGATTTCCATTAGCTCGCTGCAGCAGCTATTTCATAGTTTAGCCTCTTTCCTCGGAAAAGCCTATTGAACAATCTTTCGTTTTACGGACGATTTTACGATCATTGAGCGTGAGGCGTTAATTGGCAGACTTCGCTGGATGGTGGTAATATGTAGCTGCACATTGCGCATAGAAAAAGCGATGCAGGTTTTATCTCAGCATCGCTTTTTTATTACTCGTGAGGCTTGTATGGGAATTCCAGGCTGATGCGGGTGCCCAGACCTTCCTCAGACTCGATTTCGATGCCATAAAGGCTTCCGTATAGTAGTTTGATTCGCTTGTCTACATTACGAAGTCCAACGCTTCCTCCTTCTCCTGGCACCCGCCGTTCTGTATGTATTCCACAACCGTTGTCCTCCACGATAAATTGCATAACCTCTTCGGACTTGCGGCCGTATACAGTTATAAAACCGCCCGACTCCATATTTCGGAAGCCGTGAATGATGGAGTTTTCGACGAGTGGCTGCAAAAACAGCTTGGGTACACTTGCGCCAAGCAGCTGGGGATCAATCTCGAAGGATACCTCAAAGCGCTCGTCAAAACGGCTTTTCATAATAACTATATAGTCCTTCAGCCAGTTCAGATCATCCTCAAGCTTGGAGGAATCTCTTGTATTATCTGTCGTGTAATGGAGCATACGAGAGAGACTAATCAGCATGCTGCTCACCTGCTCCTTATCGCCATTAACCGCCATCCAGTTCATAATATTGAGTGTGTTGTAGAGAAAGTGGGGGTTGAGCTGAATGTTCAGCGCCATAATCTCCGTCTCTTTCTCCCTCAGCTTCACCACAAAGTTCTCGTCGATCAGCTGCTCGATTCTTTCATTCATACTGTTGAACTTCGTGAGTACATGCCCGAACTCATCCTTGCTGGGACTGGGTACCTCAATCCTGGCAGTAAAATCACCTGTACCAACTCGCTTAATGGCAAGTAGCAGCTTATTAACCGGCAAGGATATGCGTGATGATATCCAGTAAGCGAACAGCAACGACATGAGCAGAAGGGATACCCCAAGCGTCAGAGTAAAGACATTAATGGTCCTGGTTAGACCGACAACCAGCTCTTTCGGAGGAATCAGTACCACCGACATCCAGCCGGTCACGGCAGATGTAGCAAAGCAGGCAAGCATTTTCTCCCCGTCTATGGTGAGCATAGCCGTACCGCTTCCCTTCGTCCATAAGGGCTGAATCCATTCTGCGCGAGCCAGACTATCCTCTTTCTGACTCGCTATTATAGCTCCATCGGAATTCGCTACCAAGTAAGAAGCGCCGTGGATTGGAATACTATTATTAAATACATCAGCATACAGGGATTCCTGGAAATTCATAATCAGATAAGGCCGCTCGGAGCCGCTCTCTGCACGCACAATAATGGTGTCGCGGACACAGGAAGGACTGATTTCCCTGACAGCCGAGAACAGATGACGGTACTCCAGATCTACGTCATCCAGCTCAGAAAGCTTATACATCGAGGAATAATCATAGGTTGGGATCCATGCTATACTTCCTTTCTCCATCCTTGCGCCCGTATACATATCCGTCTCGTAGAACTGCTTAGGCGGGAATGTGTTTTTCCCCTTATCCCCATACAAATAATCACGGGTTGCCAGCTGAACGGAATAGAGATAACCGGACTGCGAGAAGTACCGGTTCAAAATCTCCTTAACTTTTCTATCCGTTTGAAGCTGCTGCAGTCCGTCCTTGCTCGGAGCGCCGTTAAAAAGCTGAAACAAGTCGCATTCAGTCATCAGAGACAGGCTGTCGTTCTGCAATTTAATCAGCCGCTCATCGATCAGCTGGTTGTTTTTCTTGACGATTTCCAGCACATTATCACGGGCGAGCTTCTCTGTCGTTTGCTGGCTAGTGAAGTAGAAGCCCGTCCCCAGAATGGCAAGCGGCAGCGTAATCAACACGATGTAGGAGATAATTAATTTGCTTCTAAGCCGCATAATATAACTTCCTCCTAGACCACCATGTTCTTACGGTATTCTTCCGGAGACAGTCCAGTCTCCCGTTTGAATATCCGTGTGAAATAGCCGGCATCCCGGAAGCCAACGGCGAACGCAACTTCGGACACCTTCCGATCAGAGTCACCCAGGAAGGTTTTGGCTTTCTCAATACGCAACCCGAGCAAAAACTCCGTAAAGGTAAGGGAGGTCTGCACCTTGAACAGGCCGCTGAAATACGCTGGACTGAAAAAATAACGCTTCGCAATCATCTCCATAGACAAATCCTCCATGTAATGCTCCTCAAGATAAACGATACACATCTGGATAATGACCTGACTCTTGTTCTTCTTCCGATTTTCCATTCCGTCGATGATGCGCCCCAAATAATAAGTGACCTTCAAAGTTAGTTCTCCAAGTGACGGGCAGGCGGGCAGTTCAAATTCCATTTCTGAAATGAGATTACCGGCTTCCTCTCTGCCGAGCAATGCTTCATTGTTTTTCGTCTGGGTAACCAACATATATAGTACCCGTTCCTTGAGATGGGCAGGTGACGGACGCTTGCCCTCTTGCAGCTGGCCGATGAACTCCTCCAATGCCTCTTCAGCCAATTTCCTGTCTAACTGCGTGACGGCAGTTCCGATTTTAGATTCCGAAGAATAAGGCCGCAGGACTGGCTTTTTTGGATCGTAAGCGATTTCAGAAAAGATAAGAAGTGAGCTGTAACCCTGATAAAAGGTAAAATCAAGAGCGTCCAACGCCTGCCTGAATGAAAAATGGATATCCCTATATGGATCTGCCACAATCTCGCCTACCCCTATGGCAGCAGACAGCCCGAACTCAAGCTGTACCCGGCTGATCACTTCGGCAAGCTGAACCAGATCGCTATGCAGCAGCCATTCGACCTGATGCTTCGGTGAAAGGATCGAGACTAGAAGCGGCTCCATACCGTCCAAATAGAAACAAATCGAAGAACCAATCAAGTCCAATAACGGCTGAAACCATGACTTGAATTTCAGCTTGAACTCTTCAAACTCCTCTACTTGATTGAACTTTAAGGTTATGATCAACGAAGCTTTCCTGTCCGGAAGGAGACGGGACATCTCTTCCTGGTCACTGTCGCTGAGCTCCCCACGTACCCATCTATTTAAGAGATGCTGTTCATATACGGGTATGCTAGAATGAAGCTTCCGCTTCAGTGACTCTGCTTCGAGCATTTGCCGCTTCTCCTCCTCCAGGGAAGTTTCCAGTTTGCCCAGCATTTCACTCATTTCTTCCCGCTTGAGCGGCTTTAGCAGATAATCAAAGGCTCCAAGCGTTAACGCCTTCCTTGCATAATTAAATTGCCCGTACACACTGAGGATGACAATTTTGATGCGGCGTGGCTGCTTGAGTAAAGCTTCAATTAACTGCAATCCGTCCATATTAGGCATCCTGATATCCGTAATGATGATATCGACCGGATTATCAAGTACAATGCTCAGTGCTTCTTCACCGTCTTTTGCGGTAAAAATACGATATTCCTGTCTAAGGCCCCGCAGCATGTCCGCAATTCCTCGGCGGTGATGCGGCTCATCGTCGACTACCAGTAAGCCATACATATCTATCCCTCCAAGTGAAGCAACTCTATCATTCAGTATTATGCTTGCTATTATTTCAAATTCAAGTTTTCTGGTCAACAAAGAAAAAAAGATGACTTTGACATAGGTCCAATAGTCATCCATGATTTGCTGCTTATATGCGAAATTAAGTTAATCATAAAAAACATCCTTCGGAACCTCTCCGAAAGGATGTCTCTTTTTCATTGAACCCGTGCACTCTTGCCTTATATAAGAATCAATTCTTCAAGCAGCTCATCAATTTGGTGCTTAGTTATTCCCGCCATCGAATTCTCTGCCAATTGCTTAATCGTTGATTTTCGGACTAAATTTAGAAAAGGGCCATCGAGTAAGGCTGACATATGCTTGTTAAAAATTTCCGTTGCTGCTTTATGATCTAGCACATCATTGATTCTCGAATGCTCATTAAACTTTACGCGGAATAGATCGCTATTCTCATACGAGAACGTGTAGTCTCCAGATCCTAGAATGACGCGCACACCTTGCTCGACTTCACTTATAGCCTGAATGCCAAGAATCGAAGTGTCGAGGCAAAGTCCTCCTTCTTTCACATTACCAACCGTAGCTCCTGTCAGAATAACTTCTGCGGTTGTATTGGCAGGAACACGCACCATCATTTGAATTTGTCCCTGATCCACTTGCCAGCCAGACTCAATTCGTCCATATAGGGAGGTATGCGCTGCTTTGGCATAAGTAAGACTATTTAGCCCAAACAGCGGCTCGATATGAATGCGCTTGAAGGCAGGCACAGTAACGTCCATGTCCAATCCGGCTATTTTTCGGTACATCCAGTCTCCGATTGCCCCATAAGCATAGTGGTTAAAAGAGTTCATATCATCGCTCCAGAAGGAACCATCTGATTTGATGCTGTCCCAGTGCTCCCAAATGGTTGTCGCTCCCTTGGAAACGGAGTACAGCCACCCTGGAAAACTTTCTTGCAGCAGCAGTTTAACTGCTGTTTCGTGATAGCCGTTATTCGAAAGTGCGAAGCACAAGTAAGGTGTACCTACGAAACCCGTTGATAAATGGTAATCATTATCCAGAATGAGTTCATTGAGATCCTTCGCAACTCTTGCACGCACCTCATCATCAACTAGATCGAAGACGAGTGCAAGGATATGCGCAGTTTGCGTTGGGGCAGCTACACGCCCATTTTTCGTTATAAATTCATCGCGGAATGCTTGAATAACACCAATATAAAGCTCATCGAAAGTAATAGCCTCTTCTTCATGTCCAAGAGCTCTTGCGGCATCTCGAACAATACGTGTCGAATACGCATAATAAGCTGTTGCAATTAGAGCAACAGGTGTCGCACCAACGTAACTATCTTCCTTCGCGTCCAGTCCAAGCCAATCTCCAAAATGGAAGCCGGTGTTCCATAAATACTCCTGTTCGCCTTGCGAGCGAATATAGGAAATCCACCCCTTCATACTTTCATATTGTTCAGCAAGTAGACGCTTATCTCCATAGTATTGATAAACCGTCCACGGACAAATTACCGCAGCATCTCCCCAAGCAGCTGAATTCTCTCCGCCTACAACATCTGGTACAACAAAAGGAATACCGCCATTCGGCCTTTGTTCTTCTTTCACATCATGTAGCCATTTCGTAAAGAATGGCCCGCCTTGGTAATTAAATAGCGCTGTGCTTATGAAGACCTGAGCGTCACCCGTCCAGCCCAATCTTTCGTCACGCTGTGGACAATCTGTTGGTACGTCGAGGAAATTGCCTCGTTGACCCCAGCGAATATTGCTTTGCAACTGATTTACTCTAACATCCGAGCATTCGAACTCACCTGTTTGCTCCATATCGGTATGTATGACTTCACCGACAAATGCGTCCAGTGGCAGGCCCTTCTCTTGGCCAGGAAAACCTTTGACCATCACATAGCGAAAGCCCATGAAGCTGAAATAAGGCGCATAGTTTTCAGGGCCACTCCCTTTGGCAATATAGGTTACAATCTGCTTAGCTGTACGCAGGTTTCCAAAATAAATATTGCCGTCGTTATCCAAGACTTCAGAATGATGTAGCTCAATTCGGGTACCTGCAGGAGCAGATACAATGAATCGTACGCGGCCTACCATATTTTGTCCCATATCCAGTACATGATCGCCAGCAGGCGTTAGGAAATAGGCAATAGGACGTATCGTTTCCGTTACACGGGTCGGCGAGTTTTCTTGAGGCACAAGCACATCGTAGCCCATATCTTTACAAACTTGTGTAGACTTCCACTCATCCTCTTGGTAATTCACTGAGCTCCAACCTGCTTGCTCTAACTGCGCATCATAGGTCTCACCATGGTAGATTGTTGAGTATTGAATAGGTCCAGTAGAAGCCTTCCAGGTGGAATCTGTTGCAACAACCGTTTCCGATCCGTCTTTATATTGGATATGCAATTGAGCGAGTACAGCTCGCTGTTCGCCGTATTTAAAGTTCTTGTTTCCAAAGCCAAGACCACTCTTGTACCAACCATCGCCGAGCAGAATACCTAGCCCATTTCCTTCTTTTTTCAGCAATTCTGTAACATCGTAGGTTTGAACTTGCAACCGTGTTGGGTAACTGGTCCAGCCTGGCGCCAGCAGTTCATCAGAAACACGTACCCCATTCACATACAGTTCGTAGACGCCTGCAGCTGATGCATACATACGTGCAGATATGAAGTCTCTTCCCACCTCAAACTGCTTGCGAAATAGAAATGCAGGCTCAGACTGCGGATCTATCTCACTTTCGTTAGGTGTGATCCACTGCGCTTGCCATTCCTTTTGATCTAACAAGCCCATTTCCCACCAAGCGATTTCGCTCCATGAGGATTCACGACCATCGTTATCCCAAACTTTTACTTTATAGAGATAACGGGTTCTTGTTTGCAGTTCCTGTCCGCCATAAACAACTTGAATCGACTGATCTGATTCTGTATACCCTGTATCCCATGCTGGCTTTGTAAAGTCACCCTCTTCGTTAGCTACTATGATCTGGTAGGCTCGCTGCATCGTACCTCGGCGATCCGATTCAATTTGCCAGCTTAGTTGAGGATTCCTTGATCCAATGCCAAGCGGATTCGTCTTGTATTCACATTTCAATGCCGTAACCTGTAAGTTCCCCATCATAATCCTCCCCATTAACAATCCTATGATTAGCCTTTTACTGAACCCGCTGTCATCCCTGCTACAATTTTATTGTTAAAGAAAATAAATAAGACTAGAGGCGGCAAGGTGATTAGCAAAATATTCATAAATAGCAAATTCCATTGTGTGACGAACTGACTCTGAAAGTTATACAACGTCAATTGCACCGTTGCATTCTTAGCCCCTGGGAAGAAATACAGGGGATTCGTAAAGTCGTTAAAAATCCCTACTGAAGATGTGACAATTATCGTTGCTGTAACGGGCTGTAAAAGCGGTAGAATGATTTTAGAAAACAGACCAAATCCGCTGCATCCATCCACCACAGCAGCTTCATCTATTTCACGTGGAATGCCTGACATAAACCCTTTGTACAGTAACACTCCGAAAGGAAATCCGAGTGCAACTTCAATGAGAACGAGACCTGGCATTGTTTTAAATAAACCAAGACCATTCAAGACCCAGATCGTCGGGACAATAGCGGGAGGAATAATTAATCCAGAAAGCACAAGGAAATTAAGCCATGGCGTCGCACGATCGTTTCTACGCTGCATAACAAAGCCTGCCATTGCACAGACAATAATCAAGACGATAATCGACAGCACCGTCAATAAAGTGCTGTTATAGAAAGCCCGGAGAAGCATGTAATCCCGGGCAGTAATCACTTCTTTTAGATTATCCCAGAGATGAATCGTAGAGGGCCACGCTAAGTTTAATAAGGAGGACTCTTTCTTGTCCTTGAGTGCATTGACAATGACAAAATAGAATGGAATCCAGAAGAGCACAACGCTCAGAAGAATTGAAATGATTTCGACGCTTAATCCTCTTATTTTTCTGCTCATAGTTCCGCCTCTTTTCTATTCAGGTAGGAATATAGCGGAAGGGCTAGTGCCGTTACCACGATAAACAAGATTACATTTCCTGCAGTAGCCAGACCATAATAGCCGCCCTGATACTGCTTATAAATAATGGAAGCGATAAGGTCAGTCGTAAATCCCGGCCCCCCTTTGGTCATCGTCCAAACAAGATCGAAAGAGCGCAAGCCACCGATAAACGATAGAATAATGACTGAGTTCGTTGCGGGACGGCTTAACGGGACAATAATATTCCAGAACTTACGGAATGCGCCTCCACCATCAATATCCAGAGCTTCATAGTAATCCTGAGGAATAGAAAGGATTCCTGCGATATAGATAACCGTGGCGAAACCCACGCCTTTCCACACATCAACAAGAGCTACTGACAGCAGTGCTATTCGTGTATCACCTAACCAGTCTGGTCCATTAATCCCTATTGCTGCTAATGCCGTATTAATTAACCCTTCCGTTGGATGCATCATCATACTAAATGTGATTCCGACTGCAATGGTACTAAGCAAGGTAGGAAAAAATATTACAGACCGCAGATAACCTTTGGCTCTTATTTTTGAAGTTAGAAATACGCCTAGCAACATGCCTAATACGACCTTTAACACACAAGTAACTAAAGCGTAAATCAGAGTATTCTTAAATCCGATCAGGAGCGAAGCCTCTTGGAAAAATGATCTAAAGTTATCCAAACCAATAAATGTCCAGCTGGTTAAATTCCATCTTGTCAGACTAAAGAAAAATGACATGATGGTTGGAAAGATAAAAATCACTACATAGATAATGGCTGCAGGAATAAGAAAAGCATATGAGTACGTACGTTTGAACACCTTTGCCAACGTGATCACTCCTATATTTGAGAAAAGAGCCGGTCCTGCATGAAATTCGCATCGCCGACCCTCATCCATTTAATCTTCAGCTATTACCAACCTTGCAGTCCTAATTGCTTCGCTTGTTTTTCAACATCTTTGTCATACACTTCAGCAGCTTGTTTACCTGTTTTGATAGCTGCACCAACTTCGGTTGTAATTTGTGCTAAGCTAGAGCCTTTAATTGGAGATACAAATTCCAAGGCAGGCGATGTTTTATTCCCATCAAAATATGTCGACATATCTTTAACCAATTGCGCAACGTTATCAGGCAGCTTCGATCCTTTGATCGGGTATGGGCCTGAAGGCTTGGAAGCTGCAGCTTGAGCAGCAATTCCCTCTGAAGAAGCGATAAATTCAACGAATTTTTTTGCTTGTTCTGCATGTTTAGTCGCTTTGTAAATATAAGCACCGTCTGGCATCCACACCGTTAAACCATTTGTACCGGCAGTATCGCCCGGCTGAGCAAAAAATCCGATATCTTTCATTTTGTCAGGGAAGTTTTGCTCAAGTACAGGTGTTGCAAGGGAAAGCATCGGATATTGGGCACCCTTGCCTTCCGCCAGCATCTTCATACCCGAATCATAGGTGGTTGCTAAGAAATCTTTGTTCAAATAGCCTTTTTTCGCGATTTCCTCGAGTTTTTCAAAGCTTCTGAAAGCTGCTGGATCTGTAGAAAATTTTGCTTTATTAGCGGTATAATCATCTGCAAATTTCGGATTTGCAGCTTGCACATTGTAGTAATCTGCCAATACCACGATTTGTGTAGTCCAATCATCTTTATAACTGCCAATAACAGGCGTGATGCCAGCTGCTTTTATTTTCTCGCTATTAGCCATCAGTTCTGCCCACGTTTTGGGAACGGAAAGTCCCAGATCCGCATAAATCTTTTTATTGTAGAACCAGCCCCCAGCCATCGTTGAGCCTATCGGACCCGCGTAGATTTTACCTTTGGAACTTACTGTGGGTTTATAAGAGTCAATAATATTCGCTTGGAAAGGTTCATTCGTGAGATCTAGCAAATTTTGTTCAGGATTAAGCGCTTGCATAAGTGATCCGCTGTTATACACAAAAACATCTGACATATCACCTGTCGCCAGGCGGGTTTTAATGATGTTATCGCCTTCAATGCCGCCTGGGCGGGTTTCTTGTTCAACATGGATGTTCGGATATTTCTTTTCAAACGCCGCGACAACCCCTTTTGCCAAATTAACAGAATCCTGGGTGTTGCCAATTAAAAGTGAGATGGTTACTTTCTCATCCATCTTTTTCGAGCTGCTGTCTGCAGATTGTCCTTTCGTATCTCCTGAAGAAGATGTCGAAGCCGTTCCACAACCTGCTAATACACCAGCCAATAATACCGAAGTGGACATAGCTGCAACCCATTTTGTTGTCTTTTTACTCATCTTCAAATCCCCCTTAGTCGCCTTGATTAGGATGAATCGATACTTATGTGTGACACGAGTTTATTCCCCCGTGCTATTATCTTAATCGCTTTTCCTAATCGCAGGCAGTGCCTCATTCTTCAGATAACTGTCCGTATTTTTTAGATTCCTAAGGTGTTCGATAATTGATCTTTATATTGTCCAGGCGTACATCCGGTGTATTTTTTAAATACTTCAGAGAAGTGCCTATAGGTATGGTACCCCACTTTCTCACTCACATCATTCACTTTCAGCCCGCGGCTAAGCAGCATTTTGGCAAGCTCCATGCGTTTACGGGTCACATATTTAATATAGGATTCACCAACTTCTTCTTTAAACAGCACGCTGAAATAAGAGGGATTCATGCCAACATGCGCTGCCACCTCTTGAAGCGTGACATCACGGGTATAGTTTTGCTCCATATAATTACGCGCACGTGTGACGGATACATGCCTGGAGTGTTCACGCGCCTCCATCGTACTGCCGACAATCATGTCTAATTGACTCCGAAACCATTCGGTAATTTTCCCACCTGCTGCCATTTCTCGAAACTCCACATGGGGCCGGTAGGCTTCAGGAATGTGACCGACTTTATCGCCAGCTGCTTTTTTCGCTTCTTCGAGGGCCAAATAAAGAAGCTTAAGCATCTCATGCTCAGCCACTTCGGCATCAAGCTTTTCCTTTTGAATCCAAGCAATAAAACGATCAATCTGATCGAGCATGCCCGCCTTATTGCCAGAACGCAAACTCAGAATAATGCCTTCCTCGCGTTCACTTAAACCTTCGGGCCGAGTAATCAACTCACCTAAATCCTCAAAACGTACGATCCCTTTCTCCCCCAAAAAATGAGCCGATCGTAGCGCACGAAGTGCTTCTTTATAGCTGAGTGCAGCTTCTCTCAACTCCGCATAAGTCCGGCCGCTCCCAACAGAGATATCAGCTTGCTCAGATTCTAATAACAACTGCCCCCAGAACTCAGGGGTTGGCTGCTGGGTATGCACACATACGAGTAACCTCTCTTGGCCATGACGGAGCGGAATCACTGTATAGTCAGTATGCTCTGAAATTTGCAGCCGATCTGATTCCGTTGCCAGAACGGTTACTCCAACGAGGTTCTCCGACGCTGCGCCATAAATTTGCCGCCACTTCTCTTCAGCTTCCCCACCAATAAATAGTAAATCCAATGTCGCCTTTTCCAGCAGCTCGCGATGACTGTTGCTTACTTTCGTCTTAAGTTCCTGTACTTCTCGCTGCCTGCTGATCTTATCCATCACCTTACGGATTGCTTTCTCAATCGTTGGAACCGTAATTGGCTTCTCTAAATAATCGGCGACTCCAAGATTAATGGCTTGTTTTACATATTCAAACTCATTGAAACCACTAAATACGATACATAACGTCTCCGGCGCTTCCCGCATAATCACTTCAATCAGTTGGAGTCCATCCATTCCCGGCATCCGAATATCGGTGAAAATAAGCTGAGGACGGTGTACTCGAAATAATTCGAGTGCAGATAGACCATTGTCAGCCGTACCAATTAGCTCGATGCCAAAGCTTGACCAGTCAATCAATTCACGAAGACCTTGAAGCACAATATATTCATCGTCGAACACAACGGCCTTAAGCATTAGTTTCCCTCATTTCACCGAATAGTTGGAAGCGAATTTCAATTCGAGTACCTTGATTAAAGACACTTGAAATCGTTAACGAACTGGTCGTCCCATAATACAAAGTCAGTCGTTCACGCACATTTTTCAAGCCATATCCTTGTTCCGTCACAGTCATATCTGATATTCCTACACCGTTATCTTCCACTGTAAAAACAAGAAACCCCTCGTCCCTTTTGCCCGTAAGTCGAATCATACCTTCTCCCACCTTGGGTTCTAGGCCATGGTAAATCGCATTCTCAACAAGGGGTTGAAGCAGCAACTTCATAATCTCCATCCCCATTAAGGCAGGCTCGACCTCTTCTACATATTGAAACCGATTATGATAACGAATATTCTGGATCGTCATGTAATGCTCAATGTGCTTTAATTCTTTATAAGCAGTGATGGTATCTTTTCCTTTGTTCAGGCTCAATTTAAAACTTTCCGATAAAGAAATCGCCATCTGTGCGACATTATGATTTTTTTGCAAAGTCGCCATCCAATAGATCGAATCCAACGTATTATATAAAAAATGCGGCTTAATTTGTGCCTGCAGTGCTCGAAGTTCAGCCTCCCGCTCCTTTAATTCCGAATGAATCAACCGTTCAGTTAACTGTTTATTTTCATAGACGACGCGTTTGAAAGTTTCCCCGATCGTACCTACCTCATCTTGTTCGAATGTCTCATCGAATTCACGAGCTCCCTTCGTCCAATCCACCATCATTTTTTTGATCTGTAGAAGAGGACGGGTAATACTGCCGGAAATAAAAATGGAATAAAGCAACGAAATAATGCCCATAGAAACTGCGATGAGTGTTGTGATTGTACGAATATTATTCGATTGCTTGAGCAGTTCATTCACTTTTATCAGGTGAATAAATGTCCAATTCGTCGTTTGGTTCTGGTATTGACTGATGAGATAACCCTTTTGCTTCAATTGGTGAATAAGTGATTCATTGTTCCCTGCATTGAGAACCGAATCGTCGGCTAGCCCGTTATTAAATACGATTTTACTTCTATCAGGAGAATTATCCAGTGCCATGAAACCGCCGGTATTGTTATTTTCAGTAAAAATATTTGTGAAAATATCCTTAGATATATTCACGACTAACAACCCGATCGTCTGCCCGCTGGGACTTGACGCATCCCGAAATAATTTTACCGTGGAGAATGAATTCTTCGAATTTTCCAGTATATCATAGCCTAGAAAAACAACCTTTCCCTGATCCTGTACAGCACTCTTATACCAATCGGACTCCTGAATGAGCTTAATTTTATCCGGTTTCTCATATACACCTGCATCATCAGAGCGCCCAGCGCAGAAGGTCTTGAACTCTAAATTAAATACACAGATGGAGTTTACATATTTGGTATCGAATTGATTGTTATTAATCACTTTTTGCAGCTTATTAGAGGGCCCTTCACGAGTCGGTTCTGCGGATTCAACTTTAGTTACCTGAGCAACGTTGCTGCTTGACAGAACCTCCCGCACCTCATTATTCACTACGATTGAACGATTCATATTGATTATGCTGCGAAATAATAAATCCGCCACTTCACTCGATGTTTCCAAATGATTTCCATACGTTTGCGCATTTGTTTCCATCAATGTGTTCTTCGCAATATTGAAAGACATATATCCTAAGAAGAAGAGCGGGGGTAGAGAGATGATAATCATAGCAACCAGAAAACGACTTCTAAGTCTTTGTAAGCGAATTTTTGAAAACAGAATTCGCAATATTCTTTTCATATTATGCCTCCCCCATCCACTGTCGTATGTCTCGTGAGCTTAACCTAAGGACTATAAGGGTATTATAGCTAGTTCAATCCTATTTACATAATGTGCTTATTCTTTGGGTGAGTGTCCGTTTTTTTTGGAACAGCATCTAGACTACTTCCTCGAAACGTAAAAAACCATGCAGTAAATGCATGGCTTAAATCATTGATCATATAGTAAGCAATCCTGTTCCCACAATTCCTAACATTCTTATATCCGCCCTAATATGAGAGTGAAAACAGCCAGGGGCACTGTGGAGAATACATGCAGCATTTGTAATGAATCGCACTGCAAGTTTAAAAAAGGTTTGCCTGGTTTTTATAGTACCTTCTTATACATTCAAATGCGTACCATACAGCGGCTTCATTCATCATTTTCAAAGCCATTTCTTCATCCTGATCTACTTGTTTTAGATGTTTTTCCAAAGTATTCCTTATACCGTTACAAATTTCCTGGATAGGTTCTACATATGCAAAATAATCGACTAAATATCCTTCCGAACACTCACTTGCCTTATTCATGATCAAAATCATTTGATCTTCAGCTAGATGATAGCTTTCCTTCAATAAATCTTTAATTCCTTCCATTAATTGTGGATCTTCCTTTTCTTTTTGGATGGCTAAATTCATCATAATGCCCCCTTTACTAGATCGCTTAATAGCCAATCAACTTAGATCCCTTTCATAATCTTCAAGTAGCTACCTCAACGTCCTTATGTGGTCTTATGCTCCATAAGATTAGGAACGCGACGATCACAATTACAAGACTCGCCCAATAAACGTCTCGAAATCCCACAAACTGAGCAATGATACCACCGCCTAAATTTCCTACTAATCTTCCAATAATGGACCCATTGTAATAGATCGAAGTGGATAGCCCTGGTGAATTAGGAAGCAGTTCCGTAAAATAACTTAATCCATTACCCATAACAATAGCCACAAATGCTGCCTGTAAAAGCTGTGCTGCGATCAGATGCCAGGAATCGGTAGAAACACTTAAAATAATATTGTAAAGTATGGCAATACAACATGCGCTGATCATCAAAGAATGATTGGATATCTTTCTGCTTACAGCACCTAACACGAACATAATGGGAATCTCTAAACCAGCACATATACTAACAACCATTCCAACATCGGAATATGTACCATGAAGCTCGTTGACAATAAATAATGGCGTAACAATCCCGTTAACGGCATTGACCGCAAATAGAAAGATGAAGGCAATTAGTGGATAAAATATCTGACTCCGTTTGAGTGTAGTTGTACCAGTACCCATTCTCTTTTTCTGAATGGCTCCTTTTTTAGGCAGAAATATAAAAACAAGAGATGATATTGTAAGAAAAATAGCAGAAGTCCCCATAAAGAGACCCTTATATCCAACAGTGCCTAAGATTATAGTTCCGATTAGGGGACCTACCAAGAAACCGAGAGATACAAGTGAACGTAAAGTGGACATCGCAAATGTCTTGTCATCGGAGTTGCTTTCATTTGCCGATTCCTGAGCGTAGGCATAAATTTGCGGCATAGCAGCAGCTCCTAAACCACTAAAAAAACTAACAATGATAAGCAAAATTAAAAAGTTATCAAATACTAAATAGGAGGTATAGCCCAATGCAGAAGAAACCGTTGCTATAATAATAATAAATCTCCGGTCCATCCTGCGATCCGAATGTTTACCAATAAGAGAGTTGGCCACCACACCACTTAACGAACTCACGGCTGTGAAAATTCCGAAGGTTGCCGCACTCATACCCAATTTCTCTGTACAATAGAGAGCTAAGTACGGCAGTGAAATTGAAATACCTGTACCTACCAATAGAACACAAATGACAAACAAACCATATCCCTTGATCGCAAACAATTTATTTATTCGAGTAAACAACTTTTGCCTCCTTAAAACAATATGATTACCGCTGATTCTCTGAGCAGCAAATGAGAAAGGCAGATATCCCATTCGTCTCGAATCATTATCTATTCCTCTCACTTTACTAATAAGGAGCAGTTTGCCACGTCGGCAGACCTGCTCCTCGCTTTCACTTACTCCATTTCTGTTCCTTCCTAGACTAACTAAATTCGCTGCGGCGTGGCAGTGAGAACCATAGTCCGTCAAGCCATGCTAACTGCTGCTGCGTCAAGGCATTCATTTCAGCGGCTTGCAAGCTCGCATCCAATTGCTCCGGATGACTGGCACCAATAATGGCGGAGGTAATGCCCGACTGCTGCGTGACCCATTTGACGGCCGTCGTTACAGGATTCAAATCCTGCTCTTCACACCAGACCCGGTACCGATCAACTGCGTCGAGCGTCGCTTCTTTCCAATATCGTTCTTGGTAGAAGACCCCCGAATTGTTCCCGAGTCCAAACCGGGTCCCTTCTTCGATTCGAGCGTTTTTTCCATACCTGCCCGACAACATGCCGCCAGCGAGTGGGTTGTATGTCATAATGCCGATCCCTTCATCAAGTGCCATAGGAACCAAATCTTCCTCAATCATCCGAAACAACAGATTGTACCGCGGCTGAACGCTTACGATCCTGGCGTAATTTTTCCGCTCAGCAATGCCGTTTGCCTTTGCTACTTGCCAGGCACGCCAGTTGGAGATTCCGATGTAACGGACTTTTCCTTGCTGGACAAGATCACCCATCGCGCGGAGCGTTTCATCTATTGGCGTGTCTGGGTCGAATTGGTGTGCTTGATAAAGGTCCAGATAGTCTGTCTTTAAGCGTCGCAAACTGTCCTCAACCGCTGTGAAGATATGCTTCCTGCTCAAGCCCTTTTCGTTGGGACCAGGTCCCATCGCGCCAAAACACTTTGTCGCAAGCACCAGTTTGTCTCGTTTGCCTTGCAACCACTCCCCGATGATTGACTCGGTTGCACCGGCGACGGCATGCGATTGTCTTCCAATCGGGTACACATCGGAAGTGTCAATGAAATTTACACCAGTATCATAGGCTTTGTCCAAAATTTCGAAGGAAGCCTTTTTGTCCGCTTGGTTGCCAAAGGTCATTGTTCCCAAGCACAAACTGGTTACCTTTAATCCCGTATTTCCTAATGAACGAATCTCCATGTAATCACCTCTTTTGACGGGTAGGGCGAATAGTTAATTACTTCTCGGATGTAAATAAATCCTTTGCAAACATAATGGCTGACATTGCTTTCGGCCAACCTGCATAGAAGGCGAGATGGGTCATCGCTTCGATTAGCTCTTCTTCCGACAGACCGTTTTGTTTTGCTAAATTTAAATGGTTTTTCAGCTGCTGCGTATTTCCGCCAGTGATTAGGATCGCTACAGTAATCAAACTGCGGTCACGCGGAGAAAGTCCCTCGCGCTTCCATACATCTCCAAATAATACTTCGTCTGTTAGTTCAACCAACTTAGGCGCGAAATCTCCGATCGCCTTTTGAGCAATAGTAAGTTCTTTGGAATCTGGCATTTTAATCGCTCCCTTTCATACTTATTATGCTACACTTTTAAAAGTGATCGTTATCCCATTCGTCTCAAATGATTGCCTAATCCTCTCCTCATTACTTCGCAATTGAAGATTGTTGTACTATAATGAGATCATTAAAGGTCAACTCGTAAGGAGGACATGATGTCAGGACAAATTGATCACCTACAGAATGAACTTGCTGAACTGATTGAACGACATGCGGGTCAAGACGGTGTATATGAGACTGGGATTCCATCTTTATTTATTGTTCGTGCCTCGCAAGTGTCTCAGCCCGTTTACCGAGTATACAAACCTTGCTTATGTTTCATCGCTCAAGGTTTTAAGGACATACTACTGTCCCAGGAGCGATTTGAGTATGGTCCTGCTGACTATCTGGTTTCCTCTATGAACTTGCCAGTAATCGGTCACGTCATAAAGGCTTCTCCCGATGAACCATATCTTAGCTTAAAGCTGGAATTTACGCAGAACCAAATATTAGAGGTATTAAATGAGGGAAACATTCAAATTGACCAGCAAGAAGGTACAAAACGTGCGATGTTTGTCGGCGAGGTCGAGTTATCCATATTGGATGCGATCATGAGATTGTCTCGTTTACTGGACAAACCGAAAGACATTCCGTTTCTGGCTCCCTACTACACGAAAGAAATCTTATACAGACTTCTTCAAGGGCAGTATGGTACTACTTTGGCACAAATCGCGATGGAAGGTAGTAGCACCTACCGAATCCGCGAGGCTATCGACCAAATAATCAATAATATGGATAAGCCTTTACGTGTCGAGGAGCTTGCGGAATTAGCCAACATGGGGACTTCTACATTCCACAGACACTTCAAAGAAGTAACTGCCATGAGTCCACTTCAATTCCAAAAACAGCTGAGATTACAGGAAGCCCGGCGCCTATTACTGTCCGAATCAACGGATGCCGCCGATGTAGCTTTCCGAGTAGGCTATGAGAGTGCATCGCAGTTCAGCCGTGAATATTCTCGTATGTTTGGTTTTCCACCTAGAGAAGATATTAAGCGCTTGAAGGCGGGCTACGACCAACTCGTCCAAGCGTAAAGTAAGAAAAACAGGGAGCAGTAGCTTAGGCGACTGCTCCTCTTTCATGTTACTCATGTGGTAGCGAGAGGTTTAGGCAAACATTTGAGACGATTGGGATAACGCTCACTTTATCATTTCATACATAATAAGAGTGTGAAACTGTTATGGATATGATTGATTTGACTTGCAGATAATCATAAAAACTGGAGGAGTTTACATGCAAAAAGTAATTTTGAACAATCGTGTTGAGATGCCTATATTAGGTTTTGGTGTATTCCAGATTGCAGATCAAAATGAATGTGAACAAAGTGTTTATGACGCTATTATGGCAGGATATCGGCTGATTGATACAGCTGCCTCTTATCTAAACGAGGAAGCAGTTGGCAAAGGGATTAAACGTAGCGGCGTGGCAAGAGAAGAGTTATTTATCACGACGAAACTTTGGGTTCAGGATACTGGTTATGAGCGCACAAAAAAGGCATTTGAAAAATCGCTGGAACGATTACAATTGGATTATTTGGATTTATATTTAATTCATCAGCCATTCGGCGATGTGCATGGATCTTGGCGGGCTATGGAGGAACTGTATCGTGAAGGAAAGGTTCGGGCAATTGGTGTTAGTAACTTCCATGAAGATCGTCTGATCGATCTAATCATTCATAATGAAATTGTTCCTGCAGTAAACCAGGTTGAAACACATCCATTCAACCAACAAATCGAAAATGCAACATTCATGAAAGAGAATCATGTTCAGATTGAATCCTGGGCACCTTTTGCTGAAGGGAAAAATAACTTGTTCCAGAACGAGGTATTGGTAAATATAGCTGAAAAATATAATAAATCCGTTGCTCAGGTCGTTTTACGTTGGTTGACACAAAGAGAAATCGTTGTGATTCCAAAGTCTGTCCGTAAAGAAAGAATGATTGAAAACTTCAACATCTTTGATTTTAAATTAAGCCAAGATGATATGGCATCTATTACTACGTTAGATACGAAACAGAGCCTGTTCTTTTCGCATCGCGATCCTGAAAAGGTGAAATGGCTTGGTACCCGTAAGCTTGACATTTAACAGTTGCGGGACTAGCTAAGCCAAAACTGGGCTGCCTCTTCTTGAGACAGCCCAGTTTTAAGTACATTATAAAGAATTTCTCAAAATCTTTCTGACGTCTTCTTTTGTAAGAGAAACATAGCTACCAATTTGGTCGGCGAGCATAGCCCTTTCCGTCATCAGTTCAATTTCCTTGTCATCAATTCCATAGTCCGACAGCTTCGTAGGCGCACCAATGGATTTCCAAAACTCCTTAAGAGACTGGATCGCTTCCGCTGCCAACTCAGCATCCGTTTTACCTGCCCGGTCCAAATCGAATACACGAACACCAAACTGTGCAACTTTCTCCGGCCGTACGGCCGCGACATGTTCCATCCAATGCGGCGTAATTATCGCGATACCCCCGCCATGTGGGATGTCATGCACAGCTGATACAGCATGTTCGATAAGATGTGTCGACCAATCCGGGCTCACGCCCATTGCCGTTAGACCGTTTAAAGCCAGTGTTCCATTCAATAACATGACTTCGCGATATTCGTAATTGTTCAAATCGTTCACGAGCTTAGGCGCCGTCTCGACGACAGTGCGAAGAATCGCTTCACCGATTCTTTCTTGAAGAGGTGCATGGCTCGAACCATGAAAATACTGTTCGAAGACATGGGACATAATATCAACGCTGCCGTATACCGTTTGATCCCGTGGTACAGAGATTGTAAGCTCTGGATCTAGAACACTGAATCTTGGAAGCACATGACTGGAGTTGAAGAATGCTTTCGTATTCGTTTCCCAATTCGTAATGACGGAATTTCCGTTCATCTCTGATCCCGTTCCCGCTATCGTTATAACTGTGCCAATTGGTACAGAATTAGACGGGGCACTCACCTTACTAGTCACGATATCCCATACGTCGCCATCATATGGCACGCCCGCGGCAATCGCTTTAGCAGCATCAATGACGCTGCCGCCACCGACTGCAAGAATGAAATCAAGCTGATTTTCTCTTATTAGGTTAATCCCTTTTTGGACGGTTGTCAGTCGTGGGTTCGGTTCAACTCCTCCTAGCTCAATGACAAATGCGCCGATTTCCTTCAGTTCACTGATAACTTTCTCGTAAAGCCCAATTTTTTTGATGCTTCCGCCACCGTACACTAGCAAAATACGTTTGCCGTAAGCTGGAATTTCTTTTTTCAGGGTGCTTATTTGACCTTTTCCAAATAAAAGCTTAGTCGGGTTCTGAAATTCAAAGTTTTGCATATTCGCTATCCCTCTCTCATTGAAATTTATTTTTTTGCCAATACATGCAGTTACGTATTAGCATCGAATACTGACTATTCTGAAACGCGGATCACAAATCAACCAAACACACCTCACCTCCCTAATTATATATCTATATATTACAAATTATCGATATGATTATTCAAAAAAATTTACATTTTGCAAATTGTCGATATGATTGCTCTTGGAAAAACTGAATTCAAAAGATGAATTCAGTTTTCTGTACTCTTATTTAGGTTATTTCTGAAGAAATTGACCAATATCATTAATCGCATCTTCATTCCTTCTGTAATAGGTCCATTTCCCTGAACGTGTAGCATGGACCAGTCCTGCTCTTTGAAGAATTGAGAGATATTGCGAAGCAGTAGACTGATTCATATTTAGTTTTTCAGTGATTTGACTAACACATACCCCAACAGTAATAAGATCAGCCCCTTCCTGGGGAGAAAAATGTGTTGTTGGATCTTTCAGCCATTCTAAAATTTGAATACGTGCTTCATTGGAAAGTGCCTTGAAAATATCAATTGGGTTGGTCATGTTGGCTATTATACATTACATATTTGCAATATGTCAAATTGTTAATTCCCCCTAATATGCAAAGAATAGAGCCGACATCATGATTAAAAATGAATGGATGGAACAGCCGCCGAACTCCACTATGATGAAATCCATTTTTACCGAAAAAACTCCTTAAACTGTTTGATGGTTTCTTCCGGCTGCTCTTCTGCAATCCAATGTCCGGTTTTTTTGAGTTCCACCACTTTCGGGTTCTTAGTATTTTCTTTTAGGAAAGGTCCCAGGTCGCTAATTCCTGTTGTACCGTAAATGCCCAAGACCGGCATAGTTAGTTTTTTATATGTATTGAAATCGTCGATATCCTGACGAAACGCTCGAAACCAATCGTTAGCTGCCCGAAGCGCATCGGGTTTTGCATAGGCCGCGATGTAGATTGCTTTTTCCTGTGGGGTAAGAGCAGGTTTATCGTAGGATAAATAATCGTAAGCCCAATTGTAGGCTATGTCTAGATTTTTACCTTGCAGCAATTGCTCGGGCAAATTAGGGACAGCGTTAAACGCCCACCACCAAGGGAACTTTGCACGGTCTGGATTACTCACATCATACGAGCCAGGTGGTGCCACGATCGGTACCTTCAACATGTTGTTGTCTGGATGTGAGATGTCGAGCATGGCTAGTTTTTTTGTGGCATGCGGGTAATTAGCCGCGAAAGCATAAGCAACCGTGGACCCGATATCATGGCCTGCAATATAAATATTTTTATAACCCAGCTCGTTCATCAAGGCATAAATATCGGACGCCATCGTTTTCTTGTCGTAGCCGGTTGTTGGCTTGTCGGAACTGCCCATTCCACGAATATCGATGGAATAAACATGATAATACTTAGCTAATTCAGGCATTATTTTGCGATATTCATACCACGTTTCGGGCCATCCTGGTAGCAGAAATAGCGGTTCGCCTTTGCCGCCTTCTACATAGTGAAGTTTGATTCCATTGACCGTTTTAGTTCCATTATGAAAACCCTCTAGCGTTTTAACTAGTTCTTCGTCCATACTCTCGTTTCTGCTTAATTCTGATGGTGCAGAAATAAGTGTCGGTTTCGTTTCTGGTGCGGCATTTTGCTTGTAGGTTGTTGCCAAGCATACGGTAGGAAGCATTAGAGTTATGATTAGCAGCGTCGCCACCGTTAGTGCCTTAGATTTAGTTCTTCTTGACATCATAGTTCCTCCATTGTCCTGCTCATTTTACGAACAGCAGTTAATTTTCCCTAGCCCATAAATCTATATACATCATGTACCGCAGACAATAACCTGGTCAGTTAGTCCCAATGTCTTCAAGTTCTTGCCATCTGTATTTGACATGAACTTAAGAACATTCCCCATCGGGCCCCGGTCGTTCGATCCTTGTACCATAGAAAAAAATCCTCGACCTGAGGTCAAGGACTTTTTAATTGCGAATATCTACTTCCTTCCCAGAAACTCTGTTGCCCGTTGCCTATGATTCAAATACGCCCTGCCTTGCTGAATGTTATGTTCTTACTGTACCAAACTATCCAAATCCGGCTTCAATTTGTTCCGCAGAACATACAGCATTATGGCACCAACAAGGAACGCGACGGCATCCGCTATGACGATTGACCAGACCACACCGTGGAAGCCGTTCATTCGATTTGCGAAATAGAGCACAGGAATCAGAGTTATTCCTTGAATAATAGACATAATGAATGCGGCGGTTCCTTGTGCCGTCGCTTGAAAGATCCCCGTAAACAACGTGGTCATTCCCGTAATGAATAGGGATAGGAACGTTACATGTAAGATGTAGCTGCCCATCTCGATTAATTGCGGGTCATTCGTGAATAATCCGATTAAGTGGTCGGAGATTAGATAGACGATGATGCCGAACACTCCGGCCAAAGCCACAATCACTTTGATCGTAAATCCAATCGTATGCTTCATACGTAATTTATTCGCTGTATATGAAAAGGCAATGAGGGGCACGACGCCCTCGCATAACCCCATTAGAATAAATTCGGGAAATTGCAATAGACGCGACGAAATTCCGAAAGCCGCTACGGCCGGATCCCCATATTCAACAAGAAAATGGTTAAAAATGAGTGACATAGCACCCAAGAAGATGCTCATAATAAAGACGGGAACTCCGATTTTGAATACATTGCTCAATATCTCCTTGCTAACCTTGAACCATTTTAGGGAGACGCTTAAGAATTGACTCTTATTTCTCATGTGGAAAGCGTAGAATACGATCGCAACCAAGTTAGAAATGACAGTAGCAGACGCAACGCCGCTTACGCCCCAGTGGAATACGAAGATCACGAGTACATCGAGAATAATATTTACGACAACACTGAGAATCATACCCGTCATCGACGTGATAGCAGCACCCTCTGAGCGAACAATATTCTCCATCGTGAAAAATAATATGACGATTGGCGAACCAATGAGCATAATCGTGACATAGTCCTTCGTGAATTCGAAGGATTCAGGTGTTGCTCCCAAACTATGAACAATGGAATCGATCAACGGAAGACTGACGGCCATCACGATAAGACCGAGAACTAAACTGCTGTAAAAGGCGAATGAAGACACATGCTTGACATCCTCGTATTTTTTCTCCCCTAGCAAACGGGAGATGAATGTACCACTGCCCATGCCAATCAAGTTGCCTAACGCCATAATGACCGCGAATAACGGTAAAGTTAGTGCGAGTGCGGTTAACATCGCTGTATTGTGAAGCGTACCAAGGAAATAGGCATTCAAGATGGAATAGATAACGCTCATTGACGTGCCTAGCATCATGGGCACTGCAAAGTGAGCTACGGCTTTTGCGATAGGTGCTTTTTCAAAGTAATGGAGGTTTTCTGTATCCATAATTTCACTACCTTCCTCGTTTATTTGCCCATTTACTCTAACGGTGTAAGGTTGAACCTTACAGTGTTAGATGATATCATGAATCTATGAAGGTGTAAAGAAAAACCTTACACTGTTAGATGGAGATGTGGATATCGATGAAAAAGCAGCAGCCTCAGATTTCTGAGGAAAAGATTTTGAATACATCGTGGGAGCTTCTGGGCGAGGAAGGCATCGAGAAATTCAGCATGAGACGATTGGCCGACAGACTTGGCATTCAAGCTCCCTCCCTGTATTGGTACTTTAAGAGCAAGCAAGACCTCTACCAACGCCTGGCCAACCAAGTTTCAAAAATCATCTTAGAGGAATTCGACTCCGAGGGAGATTGGAAGGAGCAACTAACCGGATTTGCGATAACAACACGGAGTGTACTACGCAGGCACCCTTGTTCCACGCAGCTCATGATGCTTACGCTCCCCCACGAGCCGGATATTATTAGGTTCACCAACCGTATGCTGCTCTGCATGGAATCGACGCCGCTTGAACAAGAGCATCAATTGCAAGCAATCCTTACCATTATGAACTATGTCTTCTACTTCGTTCTGGATGATTACGAGCATCAGCGGAATGTATCCGCTATCCTTAAGGAACAGGGAGACCTTCCGAGTGGGGAGATGGATCGTCTTCTGGACACCATGAGTGAGGCGGATGCCGGACTATTCCGGAAGATGTTCAAGAGCGGGCTGTTCGAGCTGATGGGGACCGACCGATCGTTTGAGTTCGGCTTGAAGCTGATCCTATTAGGCATTGAGCAAGTGATAAAGGAGCAGGAGAAGTAGCAGAAACCGCCCTTCCAATTTTCGGAGGGGCGGTTTGTTTGTGGTTTAACGTAACCTAAATTAGCCGGACGCAGTTACCTTACAAACACCATGATAAGCCAGCTGATGATAATATGGACCATTCATATCACTACTAAGCCGCCATTTGATGCCACTAATTAACGCATAGGATTTATGAAGGCTGTTTTAGGTCCAAGAGGGAATTTATCATTTCAAACAAGATTAAAAAAATTCATGTGGGAAACACTTTATGGAAATAATCCTAATGCATTTGTAAAAGAAGAAAATCTCCTTGTTCCAGAACGATATCTAGCTTCTTATATGGGATCTGTAATAATAGGGGTAATTCAACAATGGTTGGAAAGCGGTGGGAAAGAGTCTCCTCAAGAAATGGCCCGTATCTTAACGACCATGTCAGTTAATGGTCCCTTTTTTGCAGCAGGTTTAAAAAAATAATAGGCCTATGTGCAATTGCATGGGCCACAAGGCAGTCTAGTTCCTAATCTCATCATACTCTCACTAATCATTTAATAGCCAATATTAATTCTTTTTGCATATAAATCACAACCTCCGTTTCAATCCCTGTATTTCCATACTCGTCTTCATATTCCCAGCTAATTAAGAATTCACCATGTCCCCAGTCTATGTAGCCCAATTTCTGATAAAGTCTTTTAGCTTCTGCATTACTAATACCCACCTCTAATCCTATACTCGTACATTTTCTTTCTTTTGCTAATCGCTCTGCTTCTTTAATGATAGCCGTTGCAACACCTTTTCTACGATATTCATCTATCGTTAGTCCTGCTTCTAAGAATGCGCTATGTGAAATGTCCACTAATTTTGTTACAGATTCAACATGAGGACCACTCCATCGTAGTAAGAAATGGCCAACAGGGGCGTTATTATGCCAAGCAATCATGTATAGTCCCTCACCCCTCTTTTGTACAGCAAATCTATTGTACTGAAACTTTGGATTATCAGGTGAGAACTGCGTCACAAGGAAATCCAATTGGGACTCTTGTGCTTCTTTTATTTCTAAATATAATTCCTCATTATTCATTTCTTTCTGGCCTCCCTTATTAAAATGCTAAGTATTTTCGTGGTCATATTTACATTATATCCTGTTGTTTGAATGAAAACAGGAAACTGCTGCAGGCTACTCCTTGTTTGGTAATGTGCTATCATTCCCACGTCCACACAAACAATATATATAATAAAAAAATGTGATGTTCATAATAAATTATAAAACGGAGCCCGCAAACCCGCGGCGCTCCGTTAATTTTGTTGCATATTAAAACTCAATTTGTCTAATCCTCTATCCAGTAAGACCCATTGTTTCATAATTATTTGCAGTAAGAATTTGCACGTATACATTTATGCATTAATATACATTTTCAATTAAAATAATAAATGTAACTCACAGCCGATGATATTACCGATCAATTGTTATACTTGCACTTAAATGGTCAAGCGTCCTTGGATGGCCATCGCCGTGATGTCCGGATCAGGCCTCAGCCGCTTTTCACCCAGCGCCCATCCTCCGTCTGTTATTTCTCTTTTCAAAATAAAGTAAATGAAAAGATCTCTTGTAGTCTGTGTTTTGACGCTAGCGACTGTCGGAATGTCAAAAGATTTGCTATCGTACGCGATAAGCGCAAAGATAGGACCATTAATGCCTTGCTTGATCAATACCGCAGCTTACCTGATTTTTCCTTTAAAATCTTCTCTACATTGGCGTAATACTTGGCGTATTAAGCATCAGGAACTGGAACGCCTGAGCGTGCCAGTCCGAATACAGTCCAATCTCCACCAATGGATGCTACCACTGGATCAGTTACGGTTTGCTGCATGAAAGCAGCGGTCTTGTTAATTTGCTTCTCAACAAGCGCTTTTTTAAGCAGTTAGGGCTGAGTTGTTTCTTTTTGAGCATCATTCTTATAGTGGTAAGCTCTCATAGCAACAACGGCTGCCATTTCCCTCGTTACCTCATTGCTAGGTTGGAAACGGTTGTCCCACCCGGACATAAGCTGACGTGCCATAATCGTTTGTACATCATCTTTCGCCCAATCGGACACTTGGTCTAGATCTTCAATGGCTGGCGTTTGCCCACCAGCTTGAATGCCCAGCGCTTTGACGATGATAACCGCCATTTGCTCTCGTGTCAGCTTCTCGTCCGGACTAAATTGATCGTTCGTGAAGCCTGTAATAAAGCCTGCTTTATACGCTGCATTCACATAAGGATAGAACCAATCCTTCTGAGAGACGTCTTTGAAGTTAATGATGCTGCTTGTCTTTACATCTATTCCAAGGATGCCCACTAGAATCTTAGTGAACTCTGCTCTTGTAATAGTGGCATGAGGATTAAATTTACCATTGCTGCCGTCAATAAATGCTTTCTGAGATGCTTCTGTAATGGCCTCCATTGCCCAATTTGAAATTAACTGGGTGTCGGCATACAGATTTTTCAGATCAAACGGCTTCACCGTCTCCTGCTGACTTACGGAATAGGAAACGAAATTCGTGAAATGATTTGTTTTAATAATTAGATCTTTGTCTTTTACAAATGCGTAGGTAATTTTTTCATTCCCTTTTGTCGCCTCGGCACCTTTGGCATCCGACTCATAAACCTCAATCGGTGTGAAGGTATTCCCTTCGATAAATCCTACACTTTGATCTTTAGCACCTTTGATGACAAAAGTAAGCGGCTTATCGAAAATGACGGATTGATTCGCATTCCCCATGGCAAACGCATAAGCCAGCTTCACAATCTTCGTTTCTGCGCTTTTTAAACTGTCTTTGACGAGACTCTGTAGATTTGTGTCATCAGTATTCAAAGAGGTTAGCAGTTCAACACGAGGCTCCCCTGACTTTAAAACAGTGCCCTTGTCGATCGAAACGTTGATATCGCCTTTGATGGCGGTGATCATTGGGATGTTGTCTTTCACTTCATCCAAGTCAAGAATTACTTTGGATTTCACATTAGGAATGTTAATCGTAATAAGCTCTTTGTCCTTCAATTCCTTGGTGATATTTACGTTGTAATTTTCGATAATCGTTGCCGGAACATCAATAACCGTCTTTTTATCCGTTGGTTTACCTGTTATGAGATCGCCTGTATATTTATTTCCTAGATCTTCTCCCAAATTAGTCGTATAGCGCCATTGCAGACTATCGCCATCCTGAAGCGTATATTTGCTTGCACCAAAATTCGGATAGTCGCCATTTACATTGTACATCCAACCGCTGCCGCTGCCGTGGTCGAATTCGCCGTCACCTGCAATGGATTGCACATACACGCTGTCATATTTCTCAGACCACTCATATTCATAGCTAATCCCGCGGCTATCTAATGCTCTCTTAAGCAAGCTCCAAGCCGTATCTCCCGATTGAAGTTCTACGCTCGTTGCAGAGATAACATCACCCTTGCTGATCGTACGCTTATCAACGGATATGGTAGCATGCTTCGTCGGTTGAGGACTTCCTCCGCCTCCACCAATTGGCGGTATTTCAACCGTGCTTGAAGCGTAAGCGATAAAGTCGGTAAAATGCTTGGTTTTGACAATCAAATCGTTCCCACTGTCGTAGGCGTATTCAGTCTTGCCACTTGCTTTGCCTGCCTCATCACTTGCAAGCTTCTGAATCGCATGCGGCGTTCCATTCTGGATAAAGGCAGCTTCTTTGCCTTGCATGCCAGTGAAAGTCAAAGTGACGAATTGATTGAACACTACTCGATTAGTACCGCCTAGCGTGATAGCCTGATGAACGGTATCCAGTTTCTTGCCGTTCTCAATAATCGTGTTAATTTTATCTTTTAATGAAGAACTCGCCGCATCTTTGGTTGTGATTAACTCCAGTCCGGATGAATCCCCACTAATAATTTGGGCTCCCTTAGGGATGACCATGGAGATGTTGCCTTTAACTGCCGCGATTTGGGGCAAGCTGCTGTTCGAAGGCAAATTGACTTGAATTTTCGAATTGGAATTATTCGGAATTTCTATCGTTAATTCTTTATTTGCATCTGCACTCGTTACAGGAATGATGTAGTCTTTATTATCGGACGGGATCACAATTTTAGGTTGATCACCGCTCGGTAACGGGAGCTCATTATCGCCTGGAGTAGGGACATCGACGACATCCGTCATATCATACAGACGATTGTTTCCATTCACGAATCGATCATAGGCTACTAATGCATATGTGCCTTGATCCGTTGCCATGCCATCGACGGCTCCCGATTTAATATGCTTAAAGCCGCCATCTGCTGCTGTAAATGACATTAAGGCATCTAGAGCAGATTTTCTGTTTTTAATAAACCTTTCGTCGGTGTTTGGATCAATGCCTAACGCAGTTAACGCGGTAATGACTTGCGCAATACTTTCGCTGCTTTCGCCAAATCCGCCATCGCTGCCCTGCGTTTTTGCCAACCAAGCAATTGCACGCTCTCCAGCACTTTTTACATCTTGTCGGGTAGAATAATAAGGTGCAAGAGATTGCAGCGCCATTGACGTAATATCGACATCAGGTTTACCCGGGATTAACGCCCATCCGCCGGCATTCGCTGTTCCTTTACTTACTTCTTTTTCTAACATATAATCGATCAGGTTATTTCTTGTAACTTGATTTTTCCCTGCAGGTACGACTGGAATATCAAAGTTTTTGGTATCAAACGCAATGAGGGCAAATATAGGGCCATTTATGCCTTGCTTGATGACATAATCATAGTCCGAAAGTGCCTGCGTAAGATCATAACCCCCAACTTTTCTTGGATTTTTTCCAATAGATGTTAGTCCAAGAATGGCTCTTGAGTGCTCTGTTCCTTTGGATTTATCCAAAATTCCTGAGTTTTCAGCCATTAACCGTTTTACTTCTTGTTCTACATTATTGTAATAAAACTGGTAATAGCCCTCTGGGACGGAATAATTAGCTCTAGCCAAGGAGAGAACGGACCATTCCCCGCCACCCGTTCCAAAAGCCGGTTTATCTACCGTTGTCACAATATAGGCTAAATTCTTATTTAAGAGTTGTTTAGGGATGCTTACACTACTAACTTTGTAAGTAATAGTAAACGATTGCTCAGCAGAATTCCCTGAGGAATCAGTAGCAGTAACAGTGATCGTGTTTGCACCGGTGTTAAGAACAACGATGTATTCATTATCAACCTTAGGTATGACTATGTCGTTCAGCTTCACTTCCGGTGTGATAACTTCAGAGCTGTTATCTGTCACGTCAACAGTAAAGCTTAGACTTGGCTGAGAAACTTCTTGGTTATTCGTTAGCCCGGTTACGATTATGCTTGGTTTTTCTGTATCAACATCCGTCATATCATAAAGACGGTTGCTTCCATTTACGAATCGATCATAAGCTACTAATGCATAAGTGCCTTGATCGGTGGCCATAGCGTCTACTTTTCCTGTTTTAACATGTTTAAAGCCGCCATCGGCTACCGCAAATGACATTAAAGCATCCAGAGCAGAATTACCATTTTTAATAAATCTAGTGTCTGTGCTTGAATCTATGCCAACTGCTGATAACGCGGTTACCACCTGTGACAGGCTCTCGCTGCTTGTACTTCCGAAGCTTGTATAGCTTCCTTCACTATTTTGAGCTTTGGAAAGCCAATTAACTGCTCGAGCTATCGCAGCTTTTGCATCTTCATTAGACTGAGCATACGGAGCAAGTGCTTGCATCGTCATTCCGGTAATATCGACATCGGGTCTACCGCCGGGAGATAGCCCCCAGCCTCCTTGATTGGCGTTACCTTTATTTGATTCTCCATCTATCAAATACTTAATTAGTTTATCTCTTGTTGTTTGTACTTTTCCTTCTGCCGCAGAAGGGATTGCATAGTTTTTAGAATCAAATGCAAGCAGGGCAAAGATTGGACCATTCATGCCTTGATAAATGACATAATCATAATCCGATAGTGCCTGTAAAAGATCATAGCCTCCAACAGCTTTGGGATCTTTGCCAATCGAAGTTAATCCCAGGATGACTCTCGAGTGCTCTGTACCTTTCGTTTTATCCAATACCCCGGCATTCGCACTCATTTGTGTTTTTATTGTACTAACTACATTGTCATAGTACGATCCATAATAGCCATCAGGTACGGAATAATTGGCTCTGGCCAATGAAAGGACAGACCACTCTCCGCCGCCGGTTCCAAACTTCGGCTTATCTACCGTTTTTAGAATATAGGCCAAGTTTTTATTCAACTGTTCTTTTGCATTGCTTGCAGTGCTAGCTTTGTACGTTATGGTAAAAATTTGCTCTACAGTATTTCCGAATGCACCTTTGGCGGTGATTGCGATTGTGTTTACACCCAAGTTTAAAACGACATTGTAAGCTCCTGCAGTCTTCGAAATAACATTTCCGTTCAACTTTACTTCCGGTGTTATGACAGATGAGGTGTTATCCGTCGCTTCCACATTAAAGCTAATATTTGCCTGGGATACTTCTTGCTTATCCGTCAACCCGGTTACTTTAATTGTAGGTTTAACATTACCATTCAGACTGGCTAGCGCACTATCGATGTCTTCCTGCTTACTTTCCATGTTGGTAAGCAGCGAATACGCTTGATCATATAGGGACTTAACAACTGCATTCGATAGAATCGCTGCTTTATTCGGATCACTATTTATCTCTGCGATCCTAGTCGTCAGTGCATCCTTGTTAGCTGTTTGTATAAAGCCCGGACTCCACTCGTCGCCCCCCAGCGATGCTCCAAAGCCATACACCGTGAACTGAGTTCGAACGACATCCCCATCATGTGGTATATAGTCGGACATCCCTACATTCGGGAAAACATTATTTACGGCATACATCCACCCGGACATAGACGTATAATCGAATTCTCCCAGCCACTGCTCGTTATTCTTTGTACCTAATTGAACGCCATCTGCATCCATTTGCTCTTTGATATAATTCGGTACATTTATTTGACTACTAACATCTTTAACCTTAGATAAGTAAAAACGTTCTTCCGTACTACCCGTATGCTGAATATTATCCTCACCCAATACGCGAGTGAGCACAGCTGCTCCATTTTCACCTTCGTAAAAAGGAACTTTAACCGGTTCTTTAGAATATCCTTGTCCTAATGTAAATTTCTCAACGGAAAGAGTAAGATTCCCAACCAGAATGGCCGGTGCCGTATTAACAGTCAATGGCTGAGTAGCTCTGACGATTCCCGGTGCTGCAGTTGCATGATAATCCGTAACTTCAAGCGAATAATTTCCTGCACTTACTCCTTTATCAAATGCAGCTATACCGTTTGGATTCGTTACGACTGCTGTCCCACCGACAGTTACTTTCACACCGCTAGCCGGAGAGTTAATAAGTTGATTACTTGACCAATCATAAGTGCTCTTCGTAACCGTTACAGAGAACGGCTGGTTGGCTTTGACATCACCAGGTTGAATCGAAATGGATTGGACTAGTTGCGTATTAAGATCACCGTAATACACACTAACTTGGTCATTGCTTTCTAGTTCAAACTGATCCATTCCTACTGCAGGTATGATCCATTGCCCTTGACGTTTAACGGCAAAGTTCCATCCGTCAGACCCATTATATAGTCCTGCGTGTATCCCATTAATTCCTGCCACATACGGACCATAGGCTGAATCTGCAATGTCTAATGGAATTTGGGTTGGCCTTAAATCAGCTTGCAACGCCTCTAATGCGTTTGAACCTTCCGCCACTCCTTCGTGGATAAGTCCTTGTGGTCCTTCGATGTGAAGGCCAACTGAAACCGGTCCTTGATTCGCAGCGAAAACTGGATTAGCTGGTGCAATGGCGGTGAATATGACAGATAACACCATGACCAATGACATCAAGGACGACATAGCTTTACGATGCATTTTGCTTAACATACTTTTCTTATCACTCCTTCAATTTTGTTAAAAAGCAAAGCAAAAAAAGCAAACCCCAGAGTGGGGTTTGCCTTTGATTCCAACAAAAAACAACATCCATGTGCCGAAAAAAGGCATAGGAATGCTAACTAATTTCTCACCCCCCGGAGAAACAGTCCGACAAGCAAAATAGGCAGGTATCCTGGCTCATGCATCCTCGTAAACTTTTCGCCTTCCCATCCCCTCAAGTGGGGACAGTGGCCTGATAGAAAAGCAACTCCGCATTTACAGTGGCGGGACCGCGCAGGTGTTGCACCTGACTTCCCTTTTAAGCACTTTCGACTCTGTTATCGATTGCGCACCTTATTTGCAAGTATATAGTTGTACTGCCCATACTAGCGTTTAATCATTTATTTGTCCAGTAGATTCATAGGATGATAGAATGAAAATATATGTATAGCCCCCATCAATGACGTCACCATCTTTCAACGGATAAAGACTGCTCCTAGCAATGTGTGCCTGAGAATTTAACAATCGGTAAAGCGATGATCCTTGATCCATTCGGAGACAATCAAATAAACGTTATCTTTCAGTAAAGGACTAAATGTTTGGTTATTCATAAACTCAAACTGCTTAGGAATGGGATCTTCCAGCATCTCCCTGATAACAGTTTGTATATCTGATTCACCTTCCTCCCTATTCCCAACCGCGGCAATTATCTCTAACAAGAACCAATTTACCACGCTAACGTTCTCATCTCTCTCCCCGAAATAAAAAAAAGCATTTGATCCAAAGATCAAACACTGTGCCAGACCTACGGCAATATCGAATGTGCTCCCTAATGGTTCACTACAATGACGCTCCTTCCATGAGAACATACTGGAAGGAGCGTCTGAATTTAGTAACTCAAACCCGGATAAAGGGAGAATTGTGCTGTCAAATCATTTACCATGCCACGCACTTTGTTATGCACAGCTTCATCCATTGGATTTTTCACAAACAAAAAAAACACACACCACCACCCAACAAACAACAACCAGGGGATCCCTCCCCTGGTTTACCTACGAGCAGCGACTGTAGCCACAGTTCGCGCAGTTCTTACACCCTTCGCTGTTAATCAGCGAAGCGGAACCGCAAGACGGGCACAAGTCCTTCGTCGCGGCGCTTGCTGCGCTGCCGCCATGCGCGGAGTGCCCGCTTGGAGCAACCACCGGTGCCGGAGCTGGCGCATCCAGCACTTCACTCGTCGCGGTCACGTAGTTCCGCGCGTCGTCTTGCTCGTTCATCACTTCGTCGTGCTGCTCGAGCGCTTTGGCAACCGCATCCGCGATAGACTCAACGCGGTTCGTGCCAAAACCAATGGCGCCAGAGCCGCCAATGCCTTTCAAGTGCTTCACGAGCAGCTTCACTTTGTCCCCGTGGTCGCCGTAGCGCAAGAACAAAGAGCACACGCGGCCAAGTGCTTCAGACATCGCAAATACGTCTGATCCAGCTTTGCCTACGTTAAGGAAGATTTCACTCGGCGTTCCGTTCATATCATTAATGGTGATATACGCCATGCCAAATGGTGTATTCACTTTATAGGTTGCGCCTCGCAAAATTTGCGGCCGGCGCTTATATTGCTTATCGAAAACTTGCTCCGTTTTCGCATCAACGTTAACAGCAAGCTTACCTGAAAGATTCGTTAAGCTAGCTTCTTCTTTCACAGCCTCCGCAGCTACAGCAACAGGTGCTGCTTCTGCCTTCTCTTCTTTCTTCTCCTCTTTCTTGTCAGCGCTTGTGCTAAGAACCTGCACATCACGGCTTCCATCGCGGTAGATGGTGACGCCCTTACAGCCGAGATCAAAAGCTAATTCATACAACCGCTTGGTCTCTTCAACTGTGAAATCGGATGGGCAATTCGCTGTTTTGGAGATCGAACTATCCACCCACTTCTGGATAGCTGCTTGTGCTCGGATATGATCTTCCGCCGTCAAGGTCATGGAAGTTACGAAGTAATCCGGTAATTCCTGATTCGGATTGGCGTCTTTCCATTCTTGAGCGATCGGCACATATTGCTTATCGAACCCAAGCCGGCTTTGGCGGAAATATTCAAAGGCAAAATACGGCTCAATACCCGTCGAAGTGCCAACCATCGTCCCTGTGCTTCCTGTTGGTGCCTGTGTAATGACCGTAACGTTGCGCATGCCGCTCTTCTTAATGGCTTCGCCAACTTCCGGGAATACATGAGTCATATTTTTCATAAAGCCGCTCTCTAGGAACTTATCCGCGATAAATGCTTGGAAGGATCCTTTTTCTGAGGCGATCTCTGCTGATGCGAGATAAGCTTCTCTTGCCATGAAAGCGTAGATTTTGTCCAAAAATACTAACGATTCTGGACTGCCGTAACGAATTTTCAGCTTAATCATTAATTCCGCTAAGCCCATTGATCCCAGGCCTACGCGGCGTTCCTTCTGTTGGTTCTCGCGGTTTTCTTCGAAATGATAAGGCGTCTTGTCAATGACATTATCAAGGAAACGAGTCGAGTAACGAACAACCGTCGCCAAATCTTCCCAATCAACATCATGTTTCTGAGCATCATAAAACTTCGACAAGTTAATCGCCGATAAGTTGCAGACTCCCCAAGCCGGAAGCCCCTGCTCCCCGCATGGATTCGTACAAATAATCGGATTGAAATACCAGCTGTTCGACATTTGGTTATAGTATTCCATGAATACAACACCAGGCTCAGCTGATTTCCAAGCAGACTCAATGATTGTGTGCCACACTTCACGAGCTCTTACTGTACGGTAAGGCTTGACGGTTTTGCCAAGTTGTTTCCATGCTTCCAGATTGCCGTCCCATTTGTCGTTATAGTCAGGATCCGTTGTATCTGGGAAGACGAGTTCCCATTCCAAATCTTCCTTCACAGCCTTCATAAACCCATTGCTTACACAAACGGATAAATTGGCATTGGTGATTTGCCCCATCGTTGATTTCACCGTGATGAAATCTTCCAGATCAGGATGCCAGTCATTAATCATCAGCATAAGTGCGCCCCGACGGCTGCCGCCTTGCTCAATCAGTCCCGTTGTATAGCTGAACAAGCCGCCCCAGGATACCGCGCCGCTCGAAGAACCGTTAACTCCTTTAACAACGGAACGCCGTGGGCGAAGCGAAGATAGATTGATACCAACGCCGCCGCCGCGTGACATAATTTCCGTCATCTCAGAAAGCGTGCTCATAATGCCGCCACGGCTATCGTGAGGGGAAGGGATGACATAGCAATTGAACAGAGTTAGTTCATCACTTGCATCTGCTCCTGCCGCAATCCGCCCACCTGGGACAAGTTTCCAATCATCTAAAATATATCTAAATTTCTCTGTCCATTCGTTACGTTTCTCGGGTGTGGCTTCTACGGATGCCATGGCCCCAGCCAAACGATCCCACAGTTCTTCAGGTGTCTTTTCTATGTTTAGTGTAAGCTTCTCTACCGCAGATTTGACTGTCTCACCGCTGCGTGTTCTTACTTGAACGCTGTCGCCTTCACGGCTAATAATTTCGCCTACTTCTTTGGCTGGGAATTTGGGATCATCCTTCGTCAATACGAGCACGGTGTCCCCCACCTTGGCTAAGCTCGTATCCGCATTCTTGAGTGCATAGCGATCCAAAAATATTTTCTCGCTTAACCCTTCCAGCCTCTTACTTGATTGCGAAATTCCCATTGATAAATGCCCTCCCAATAAGCTACAGATGCAGCTCCAACTAGAATGAAAATTACAATATATGGTGTGAGAAATCCATTATACACCACAAGATATGGACCTTCGAATGGCCAAAGGACCAATTTTGTTTAATAAGACAAGTAAACATCGCTGTAGCTAGAATTTACTCTAAATCTCTCTTTATTTTATAGAAAACGAGCAAGCTGTTCGTTGCTTTTGACGATAGCCGATTCCTCTGCTAACCTGTATTTAGGATACCACAATTCTTATCTTTTTAGAACATTTGTTCGTTATTTATTTTTGCTAAGGAGATGTTAGAGCCATGTATTTTTATAAAAATGAATTTATGAATAAAGCGGATATTCAGCTCTCGCCTGATGATCGCGGTTATTATTTCGGAGACGGTATCTATGAAGTTTTCCGCGTATATCAAGGCCAAATATATGAGCAGGAGGCACATCTGCAGAGGCTTCAACGAACTGCAAGTGAAGTACGGCTTACGCTCCCTTTTACCCTCCACCGAATCGGACAAATTCTAACTGAACTAGTGGACAAAAATAAGCTGCTCGAAGGCACGGTATATATGCAAATCACCCGAGGGGAAGCTCCTCGCGCGCATCCATTTCCTGCTCAAGCTGAACCCATTATGCTCGCCTATTGTACGGAAGTGCCAAGACCTGTAGCAACCATACATAACGGTATCAAAGCGATTACTTTTGCTGATATTCGCTGGTTAAGATGCGATCTCAAAACGCTCAACTTGCTGCCCAATGTCATGGCCAAACAAGCAGCGCTCGATCACGGTGTGCAGGAGGTTGTCCTGCATCGCGAAGGTACAGTGACAGAGTGCAGCGCATCTAACGTGATGATGATCAAGGATGGTGCGCTTTATACGCATCCAGCTAATCATTTGATTTTACATGGCATCACCCGGGCGGTTGTTCTAAGATTAGCCCATTCTCTAGAAATCCCCGTTAAAGAGGAGGCTTTTACAACGGAACAGCTTTTGGCAGCTGACGAAGCCTTTATCACAGGAACAACGGTCGAAATAACACCAATTCTAGAAGTAGATGGCCACGCAATTGGAGCCGGCACGCCTGGGGCGTTTACCCGCAAGCTGCAAGAGGAGTTTGTTCGTACGTTTTCGTAATCAGCAAAAAAACCTAAGGCAGCTGCCTTAGGTTTTTAATCCACACCCTAATAAAGGAACTCCAGGGCGCTATTTCAGTGAAATTCATCGTTTGAGCCAATGAAGGGAACTCCAGTTCGCTATTTCGGACTTTTCATCCGATTTAGCTCTCATTTTGCTGAAATAAGACCCTCAAGTTCCGTTTCAGCTCCCCAGCAACCACTTTTTCCCTAAATAGCGTCCCCTAGTTCCCCAATTTGCAAGGTTCTGGTCGTTCTTCTCGTTCTGCTCATTCTGCTCGTTCTGCTCGTTCTGCTCGTTCAACGGGTTCAGCTCGTTCAGCTTCCCCTAACCTAGCTACTCTAGTTTCGCAGATCTTCTAAAGTTACCTTGTACAAGGTATCAAATCAATCGAGATCAACAAGCCCCCCGCCTCACTCACCCTTACCGCCGCAAATTCCACTCATCCGTACCATACTTCTCTCGCACAAGAGCATTGGTCAATTCAATCTCATACTGTGTCAAAGAGTCCTCCACCAGCTCCACGCCTAAACCTTGAGCAATTTCCCGGCGGAACGCCTCTTCCACTTGCCCCAAGGTAACAGCATCTTTCCCCTGTGCCCGCAGCAGCTCGTTAATCGCCACCGCTTTTTTCGAAAAGCTTGTCTTCATCCGCTCCGCCACTTTCTCGTTAGAGAAACGCAGCATACGGAACAATTGGTCCGTATCCATATCGAGCAGAATTGAGCCGTGCTGCAGCACGACGTTCTTCTGGCGTACCTGCGCGCTGCCGGCGACTTTACGTCCCTCAACCACAAGCTCATACCAGGAGGGAGAATCGAAGCAGGCAGCTGAGCCTGCAGATGCATATTTCTCCTTCTCCTCGTCGCTTGCAAGCTGCACCATCTCGGCGTTGAGTCCTAACGCACGGAACCCTTGCAGCAGTCCTTCACTCAGGACGCGGTAAGCGTCGGTGACATTTCGGGGAATGCCCGGATAATCCTCAGCCACGATGATGCTATATGTCAATTCTTTATCGTGCAGGACCGCTCTGCCTCCTGTTGGACGGCGCACGAAGCCAATCCCTTCCTTAGCTACGGCTTCCTGATCGACCTCAGACGCTTTTTGGAAATAGCCGATCGACAGAGTTGCTGGATTCCATCCATAGAAACGCACCGTAGGAGGAACGATTCCCTCGCTATGAGCGGTCAAAATCGCTTCATCTAAAGCCATATTTTCAGCAGGAGAACGATCTCCCGTATGTATAAATCGCCATGCTGTCATCGAAATCTTCACCCTTTCTTTGCTACATCGCTTGTCAAAAGACAACGTCTATCATACCACATAATCACCTTCTGTTACGATTCCTCCCCCTCTGCAAGCTCCCTCCCAATCTCATCGTCTGTTTTACAAAGGAAAAAGTTATGAAAGCGCCTCTTATGGACATACTAACACGTATTCGGCGTTTAGCGCCCGTGCTTCATAACAAGCAATAACGCAGCTTAGGTTTACGAAGTTAGTTTTCTTACGAAAACTCTTAGGAGGGCACAACGATGCGTCAACATGAACAGCAAGAGAACATTCGCCCCATTCATCATCGGTTGGACATGCACTTTGAGAGGGACTCGTTTACTGAGCTGGATCATCGTGTGCGCGGAGGAGGGCCATGGGATGATTGGACCTTATACCAGCTAGCCTACGAATCGGAAGAGTCGGGGCTTATTTCTACATTTGATGAAATGCAGTGCCTTCCTCATCTGGGGCAGCTTGAGCCTATGGCTCATCAGATCGATACAGCTAAGCGAGTGCTCAATGAGATGCGCGGTCGAGCCATCTTGGCTGATGAGGTTGGACTCGGGAAAACCATTGAGGCTGGTTTAATTTTAAAAGAATACATGATCCGCGGTTTGGTCCGCAAAACACTTATCCTGGTTCCTGCATCCCTTGTCCTGCAATGGGTCCGTGAATTAAACACCAAATTCGGTATTCCCGCCATCGCTCATAAAAAAGCGTACATGTGGCAGCAAAGCGATATTATCGTTGCTTCCATGGATACGGCCAAACGAGATCCTCACAGGGAAATCGTGATGGGTCTGGAATACGACATGCTTATAGTCGACGAAGCCCATAAATTAAAAAATAAGAAAACGACCAACTACACCTTCGTTAACGAGCTGCGCAAGAAATATTGCCTGCTGCTCACTGCCACACCAGTTCAAAATGATTTGAAAGAGCTTTATAATCTCATTACTTTGCTCAAGCCCGGTCAACTTGGGGTCCATAGCTCCTTTAAGTCCAATTTCGTAGTTGGCAAAAGAACACCGAAAAATGAGATCCAGCTTCAGCAGGAGCTCTCCAAGGTGATGATTCGGAATCGTCGCGGCGATGGCGGTGTGCATTACACCAAGCGGGTGGTGAAGAACATTCCACTGACGCTTTCTCCAGACGAGCAGGCGCTCTATGATGGCGTCACCAACTTCGTCCGCACGCGGTACGCAGAGAGTTCCGGCGATTTAAGCAGCATGCTTTCGCTCATCACGCTCCAGCGGGAGGTTTGCTCCTCCAGAGACGCTGTCTTCATCACGCTCGTGAATTTGTTCAAAAAAACAGCGGAAGACTCGCCTACACGCGCCAAAATATGGGAGCTTGTCGAGCTGATCCGCAGCATTAAATCGAATAGCAAAGCGGAAACCACCATGAAGCTCGTTCAAGAAATTAATGATAAAGTCATTATTTTCACGGAGTATCGCGCTTCTCAGGAGTATCTGCTCAACTATTTGAAAGAGCATAAAATTACGGCAGTGCCTTATCGCGGCGGCATGAATCGCGGGAAGAAGGATTGGATGATGGATCTCTTCCGCAATCGCGTACAAGTGCTAGTTGCTACGGAAGCAGGCGGCGAGGGAATCAATCTGCAGTTTTGCCATAACATGATTAACTTCGACTTGCCGTGGAACCCAATGCGCGTGGAACAACGGATTGGTCGTGTCCATCGCCTTGGCCAAACGCACGATGTGAACATCTATAATTTATCTACAAATAATACGATTGAAGAGCACATCCTCTCCTTGCTGCACGAGAAAATCAATATGTTTGAGATGGTGATTGGGCAGCTCGATACGATTTTGGAGAAGATTGAGAAGAAAGGTTCTCTAGAAACCTCGTTATTCCGAATGGTGATGGAAGCAGGATCAAGAGATGATATTCGTAGAAAAATTGACGAGCTAGGGCATTCTTTCACCGAAATCAAAGAAGAAATTGAGCATAATCCGGTGTACGGCGCAGAGTTTCAACATATCCTTGATGCCGTAGGCGGAGCGCAAAGCGGTGAGGTCAGACCATGAACAAACGCAACGTTCATACCTTTGTCATGCGATTTCTTGAAGCCTATGAATGCACTATTTTAGAAAAAAGCCCCTCCTATGTCACGGCCAAGCTGTCTCCGGAAGCAGATCGAGAAATGACAGGCCGGCCTTATTATTGGAGCTTCGTGGAACGTACCGGGACGCCTGCCGAAACCATGACCTATAAATTCGTCTTCGATCCGGAACAAATGATGCTTGAAGCCAAGTCCAAGGCTGCGCCAACGGCCGTGAAGAGCCCGCCTGCTGCCAGCGCTTCTCCTGTACCGAATCAGGAGCAAGCCCCTGACGGCTCCTCCGACAGCATTCTGGGACGTTACTTTGGCTTCGTTCCTACAACGATTACAGCGCGTGTGCCACAGGATGATGTCACTTTTGGCAGCAGACGCTTGGAACAAATGTTCAATATCGTCCGGGAACGCGGGAAATTCGTACATCTATTTGAGGAGCCTTTTCCGACAGGAGCTACGTATCATGCTGCGCTTGTGTACGATACTTGGTTTTGCGTTAATTACAAGGTTGAACTCGCCTGCGACCGCAAACGAAGTGAAATCCACTCCCTTGCCATCCAATTAAACAACGGCGAGATTCGCGAGAATTTTCATAAGCATCTGCTGACCAAAAGCCTTTCACCCAAACTGCCGGCGAATAGTCATATTTTGCCGGATACGATCTCGTTGTCCAAAGCCGTGAACTTGCTTGAAACGACGCTCGAACGCAAAGTCAGCACCTATGATCATAGATGGGCAGACGAGGCGAACGAGCAGCACCGCAGCGAGATTGACCGCGTCGAATCCTTTTACAACGGCCTTTTGCTGAATGCAGAGCCAGCCCAAAGAGACGAAATTGAAACGCAATGCCGCAACCGCCTCAGTGAAATCGACTGGCAGCATAAGCCGCGTATTGCCGTTTCTGTCATCAATTGCGGATTGTTCCATTTAAACGCCGGACGATCGCCTAGGAACTGACGCTAGTCGCTAAAACCTCGCAAATTAACGCTGCAGGTTCTAACATTCTTTTTATAACATAAGAATTACAATAGATTCATACAAATGAGAAGTTAGCGATAGGCAGGTGAACGCGGATGAAGCTGTGGACTGCATGGACAGCAACTTGCTTCATATGTATTGGCAGTATCTTATTCATACCGTCCCTAAGCTCTGCGGGGGATAACCCAGATCGGACAAGCCTCGTGCAGCAGACAGGAAAGCCCGCAGCTAGCAGTCAATTAGCTGAAGCTGCGAAGCCTGTACCGGATTTGCGAAGCGAATCCACGTTAACAGCCACGATTGATAAGTGGCGGAATTCGCTCGCTCGGGAAGAAGGGTTTCACAACTGGCAAGCAGCAGCTTGGAACAGCTACCCGCTTGGTCCAGGGACGCATGGCTGGGTTGTTATTCTCACTGATCATGGTGAGGATGTCGGTTATATGATCGTACAAGCCGTAGAGAATGGCTCCTTCCGATTAACGGAATACGGCACAGGTAAACATCCACTTTTCAGCTTGACCACGCTGTATCGTTCTTTGGTACAGCAGGAACTCATACCTACAACGATTTCTTATTCTGATTTTATCGCGACTGAAACGATCGCCAAAGACCGCTTATATATGGACGCCTTAACCGCTGTTTGGAAAATCAAGCTTAATGATCAAACCTACTACGTGGATGCCAAGTCAGGTGAGGTCCTTCCGCTCAAAGAAGACCCCACTCCCAAACTTCAGTCTGATGACACCCACCTTATGACGACTGATTTACAAGTAGCAAGTACCGTCATGCATCCAGCATTTGATCCCTATGAACGGATGCCATGGATTGTCGGTTCACCGCTTCCTGTCGCTGGTCTGACTACACTGCAGAGTGCTCTTGATACCGATAAAAATCTAACCTATGTCACCGAACTATACGGTGGTCAGGTTACCTTGCCGCTTGCGGTCTTAGGTTACCAATCATGGCAGGAAGGTTCCTCTTATCTAGTTCTGGATCATGAGGGACCGAGGTATATTCAACTGCCAGCCGCGCTGGAAATGGGGCACATTTATTAAATCAAAAAAGGACTCCCCCGCAAGTAGATGATTCTACTTATAGGGCAGCCCTTTTTTTGTTCCTTATTTTTTGGTTTTAAACTGGTCAATCAGCATCCGGGCTGCCAACGGCAGCATACCAAACCAACGAGTCTGCCAATGCTCGCGCTGCTCTTTATGCATCGCTTTTGCTTGTTGGCGGACATCTCTTGGTGTGTCTATAAATGTCACGACCTGCTGTGTTATGTACTTGACCAAGTCATCACTTTTGGCCATACGCCCACCTGCCTTTTTCTCCCTATTGTAACCAGAGAGCTCCGGGCTTAAACGGTTAAGACAGGTGGAGGACATGGATTCAACTGACTTTTCCGCCGCTCTCCGCAATAATTTTATCCGCAAATGTCTTAATCGTACTACAGCCGAGCAGCATCGGTTTGTTATCACACTGCAACAGCAAGGTCTGTGCATTCGTATCCCAGGCATATTGGAAACCGACATTCATCCCTACCACGGTAATCATGAATTTGCCTGATGCTGCGTTAGGAATGGTGAAGCCCTGTTTTTTGCCCACTTGTTGTAACGATCGAAACACCGAAGACGAAATTCCTCTATACGTCCAAGTATTGCAAGCCGCCATAGGTCAATCTCCTCTCTCCCCATATAGGATCACTAAATTGTATGAAGAGAGGGCCTAAATCGTGCTTGTCCCAAAAAAATCACTCTGACGCTATGAACCTCTTAACACGCTTCTAACCTCGTCCCTGCTGCATATATTAAAGTAATTCAGAGCGGAAGGGGTGCATGGAATGTGGGAAGAGATGCTCCTAACTGAACAGCTCAACATCCACATGGATAAATCCAACCACATGCTGGAATTGAAGCTTCGTGACCACGAACAGGAAGATTCCTTCACTACAGTTCAGCTAAGTCATGCTGAGCTCATTTTACTTCTTCATACCCTGCTGGAAATTAATCGATGTTTTCGCGGGGATATCCCATATTTTCACAACTAAAAGAGGCTGTCTCGAAAGGTCTGATATGACCTGAGAGACAGCCTCTTTTTCATTGTGATTTACTCTTTAGTCTCTGCTTATTCCAACAATGGAAGCCAAGAAACGCAAGATGTACAAGAAGAGATTGATGAAATCCAGATAAATATTGAGTGCAGCCAGTGGAACCTCTTCAGAGGATACCCCGTTACGGTATTGAGCCACGTCGTACAGCACCCAACCGCTGAAGATCAGAATGCCGAGCATCGACCAGATCAAGTTCGTAATCGAACCGAAGTTAACGAACATGCCGATTACACTCATCAATACAAGACCAATCGTTCCAGCGAACAAAAAGCCTCCCAGGAAGCTGAAATCACGTTGCGAGCGATGTGCATAAAAGGCAAGACCGCCAAAAATCGCCGCTGTCGCGAAGAATGCACCTGATACTACGTTAGCTCCAAGCATACCCCCGTATGCCATGATGACTGGATATAGCGTTACACCCGAAATCGCCGTAAACGCATAAAGGAAACCATATCCGATATGTTTGCCGCGAATCCGAATAACGATAGCTGCCACAAGCATGGCCACTTCAGCAATGACGAAAAGCATAATCATCGAAGGCGGAACGACCATAGCGCCGATCAGCGTCCCCAGAAAGGAAACCAAGAGGGAGATGGCAAATGTTTGAAGCACATGAGCAAAACTGCCTGAATGCGAAACTGTGACTGTTCTATCCATGAAACTATCAACTCCTTTTATTAAAAAAACATGTACAAACTATACTATGCATTATACCTAATCTTCATGAAAACCGCCATAATGCCTAGCTATCAGGCAACTATTTGAATGCGGCAATCATCTTACTACATACACGTTTCAAATGGGCGCGTAGTTTCGCAGGAAACTTAAGAATAAGACGCGTCCCCCAACCATCATAAGTCCCGCCCACTTCAGAGGCTAGTACGAACAATTCTTTGGTGACAGCATTGACGGTTGGAACATCCAGTGTGTGTAATTTGCTCAAATGAAGCACATAGGGCTCCACCTGCCGTGTCGTATCCAATTCGGACACAATGACCCTGTAGCCAAGTGGACCCACTTTGCTTTTCATCTCATCCATCCGGGTTGAATCCGGAAAATGCAGCCAATGCTGAACCTCCCTGGCCTTCTCCAAGTTGTCTCCACGACGCTTCAGCGCGTAAGCGATCTTAGCATTGCGCATCCACTGCTCCTCTAGCGGTGAAGGCGCCATTTCTTCCAGATAGAAGCTCCAGTCCACATCCAAATGCATTGAGAAATAATAGCGGAAGTTAGGGAAATCGAGCAGTATCCGCTTCATTTCCCGCTCCCAGTCCCAGTCATCCTTGGCATAAAAGTACATTTCCATTTTATTATGTGAAGAAATGCGTCCTGCATATAGCGCATATCCCTTATCTTTCATCCGTGAAATGAGCCTGTCTTCAAGCTCGTAGAATGCTTGTTGTGCCTTTTGCGTCGAGCTGTCCGAGAGGTCCCACAAACTATACATATTAAATATGATCGTAATTCTTTGACCATACCCTATGAAAGGAGCCTTCTGCTTCAAAGCAGTGTTCATAAAGATTAGAACCTGCTCCCGATCCCGGATGCGTTCAAACAAATTCCAATCTTCTTCCATAGGTTGGCCCCCTATTTCCTCTCAGATAATCTTTATTATATAAGGCTTATTCCTAGCTGCCTACCCACCTGGGCATGATTTCCTAGGAAATCGAATGGAAAGCCGGTAGCCCCTATCCTCTCACACCACCACCCCGCGGGGTAATGGAGACTTTACTCTTAATTCGCTTGCGTCGCCAAACGCACTAGAGGCTATCCCTCAGTCATTTTGTGACTTTGAGACAGCCTCTTCTATTTGAATGGGTGAAACTAGACCGCTTTGTGTTTGTTTCAGTTAATTTTTACCCCTAGTTGTGAACGACATTAATTTCCGTCGCTGAAGCAAAACCTCCATGGCTTGCTGTAGCTGTAAGCTTAATAAATCGGGCAGTAACATGATTAAACACAGCGCTCTTCTCGCTGTTGTTATCCGCCCAAGTTCCGCTTGCAACCGTCGTAAATGAAGACCCGTTTGTACTTGTTGCGATTTGATAAGAAGTAATGTTGCCGTTCGAATTGCCATTTTGCCACGGTAAATACCTTAATTTCGTGATGGAATACGAGCTTCCAAGATCAATCAAAATAGACTGTGGCAAATTCGCCATTGGACTCCATTCCGAATGCCAAACCGTGGAGCGGTCTCCGTCAACTGCTTTGCTTGCTTCATTTCCGCTATGGCTGCTGGAGGCAGTAGCCGTCATAAGTACTTGCGGAATATCATTCGACTCCCACGCGATAGGTGTAATGGTGTTCGTTTGTGTCACGACAAAACCTTGATTTTCACCGATAGTCCCTTCGATCGTGTACATATTGTTCATCGTTATTTTTTTCGTAACATTACTTTGGGCAAAGCTGTTGCCCATAACGATTATTCCTCTAGACTTATCCAGATTCATCTCAATACCGCCTTGATTAGCCGAATTATTGATAAAAGTGAACCCGTTTACGCTCTTGGCATAAATCTTGGAGTCGCCGGTTGATTTGATGAACTGATTACCGTCAATCACAATATTGCTATGAACGGTTTTGTCGGGATTAGTCAGGGAAGTGCTCGGCTGTATACTAATAACGGAGTTCCCATTGTTATTGAAGATATTATTCTTGATCATCACATTTTTTACCATTCCGGATTCATACCAACTATTGGCATCGTCCGCAATAAGAAGAGCACTCATCGGCATGCGGTTGAATGTATTATTCTCTACAAGAATGGAGCCGCGCGTCGTGAGCAAGATGCCTCTAGTCGGAATCGTTTCAAAAGATGAGTTTTTGATCGTCACATTCGGCGTCCATGTTGTATTTTCCACGACATATTCATTGACCGTTACAAAAGAAGGTACCGTTCTATCCAGGGTCAGCAGGATTTGAGTGTCATTAACATGCGTAACTCCAGTTACGACTGCGCTTTGCTTCGAGAGCAGCGTCGACTTGTTTATATATTCGATGGTGTCGCCGATTGCAAACGCATCAAACCCCCAGCTCTCATTGTGCATAAATTGCACCTTTACTTGATTGTATGCCGGTATTTGTACCACTTGCAGATGCGTACCGTGAACATTAATGGCATCGTCATGAGCCCCCGCAAAGTAAGAATCATCCACAACGAAATTCCCTTTGCTCCCGGACACTTGGAGGAAGTCAGCCATCGAAGCGTTCGTCCGTCCACTGCCAACTTTCGGTGCAAAATACAAGCGGTTCAGCGTCAGGTTTTCGCTGTATTGGCTGATGATGCCAAGACCTGGCGCAGCGTAGAAGTTCACATCGTTCCAAACAATATCCTTACTGCGGTAGATCAATGCTCCCTGCTCTCTTCGAGCTGTGTCACGCAGCTGGAACGTGTTTCCTACTGTCAAATTAGGAGCGCTCGAGTAATTGAATTGGACTATTCGGTTACCCAAATCTTGTGTGCTTGTAACACCGATTAGCGGATTGCCGACCCTCCAGGTTTCCTTGGTAGCCGGTTTGTATTCTTGAACAGCTTTTACATTTTGTGTACCGTTCTGCGTCCAGTTCTCTTCTCCCATCCATACGAGCTGATTACTCTGGATATAGTACCAAGTGTCGGCATGTATGCTTGCTCTCACATAGTTGCTGCCAACTTCGGTAATTGTCATCTCCGATACGACCGGACGGTTGAAATCGATGTTAATACCGTTCACCTTAGCATTTGTTGCATGGTCGAACACAATTGGCGTCATAACGCCATGGAACATCAACGTTGAGCCGTTGCCGCGGATCGTCAGATCTTGAATATCTTTGAACAACAAGCCTACTCTCCTCCAACCGTCGGGCGTTTGCTCAGTTGTTGACGCGTTCGAAATATAATATTGCACCTGATTAGCCGTTGTTGCTCTAAAGTGATAGGTGCCTGTAGGGAAATCAAGTATGACAGGTTTCGGTGCTGCCTTTACGGCTTGAATGGCCGCTCTAACCGAGTCACCGGCATCGTATCCCGTGTAATTAAGAGTAATGACAGAATGATTGACCCCGTTAATCGTTTCCGTACGTTGCGTATAATTATGCTCTGGCGTTAAGTCTGAAGTAACCCGCGACAGAATGTCCACTCGGTCAATAGATAAGTAAGTATTGCTTGCACTAGCATTCTTATTGCCTGTTACTCTGATCTTCAGCGTATGTTCTTGTGAGGTTGATAAGTTAGCACTTTCAAAAAGTAAAAACTGATCCATTCTCGATAGGGAATACATATCGACCATTGTCTCCGGACCATTATCGACAGAAATGGCAGCAATACCCTGATTGCTGTTTTTAGCCCCATACAACCGAACTTTGGTTCCAATAAAGGTTATAGTAACCGTAGAATTTGTTATATTGGAATAATGGTTATCACTGGAGAAAGCATTCTGCTCCAAGGAGTAGTCCCATCCGCTGCTATACGCAAACTGGTCATGGCCTGTTCCCGTCGTATTGTCATTAACCGTTCTATCGAAAGCAATTTCGAATCTTTGGTTATTTCCTGTGCTAGCTGTTCGCTGGACGAATTGTGTTTCGCTCTTTAAGCTGCTGTCAGGAATTTCAATGACTTTATTGCTTAGGCGGTTCTTCAATTGATAATAGCCGTTGCCCGCATCGATAACAGACCATTCATCATTGTACGTCGCATCGTCCGAGTAAGTATGTTGGATGATTTTTGCACCTTCTGCCGTAGATGCATTTTTCACGACAAGCGCTTTCGAACTGCTTTTCGAAATAATTTTGTAGTAGCCTGGCGTCGTAGAAGAAAACGTCCATTGTTGGTTTGTAGCGGTATTCGCAGGCATTTGGAGGATAGCCGCACCGTTCAAACCTGAGCCTCCGCTTACATCCATTTTGAGCTTGCTATGCTGGACAGTGATATTAAACGTTTTTTGATCAAACGGATCGCTTCCGATTGCATTTACACTCCCTTCCGGCAACGTAATCTGAATGAACAGTGCCATAAATATAACCATTGCAATCATGTGTTGAACGGCATGCCTGTTTTGGAGTAGCACCATAATCTTCTCTCCTCAGTCGAGAATTAGTGAATCTTTTGCCGTTGATCTTGTTTATTTAACTGTTATCAATTGGTAGTAGCCGTTATTCCATGAGAGCAATTTCATAGGTTTGCAAGGTTTGAACACTCTGTAAACTGAGTTATACACAAACAAAAAAAGTTGATTTATCGCCGTTAAAAAAGCGCTTACATTCACCTCCTTGCCTTAAATTACTGCACCTTATAAGTCATGTAAACGTTAAAAAAGAGCGATTTCTATAAAAAGAGTTAACTGATAGTTGCAAATTATGAGAAAAGACACGTGATTCATCGTTTGAAGGTAATGATTCAATAAAAAAATAAACTCTTCGAATAAATTCGAAGAGTTTATTATAAGTACGATGCGATCAAGAGGACTCGAACCTCCACGGGGGTAAGCCCACACGGACCTGAACCGTGCGCGTCTGCCAATTCCGCCATGATCGCTCATGATGTGGTGACAAAAATAAATATAACATGGGACTCGAAAGCTCGTCAACGAAACTTTTACAATCCATGCATAAATTCGCACCCCGCTCCTAACCCTATTCCCAAAGGAGGGATGACGATGGATAAGGAAGAAATCAAAGCTCTCGAACCCAAATATACAGGCAATGAGCGGCATCTCACAGAAGGTGAAGCTGAAGGTATTGTCCATGATCCGAATTACAAAAATGAAGAAGACGATCCAGCTGGCGTTGATGCCGTTACCGCTGGTTTGGCCTTCGGTGTTACTCGTAGAACATAAAGCACGCGAGCGTTCAACTGCATGGTGAATTGGGAACGGGAACTACAGGGCGCTATTTGTCTAAACAAGCCCATTTCCACAAGTAAACGGAACTACGTTCCGCTATTTTGTTTACTTCACCCGGAACACGTGCTGTGGAGGCCGAATAAAGGCCTGTAGTTCCGCTCATTGTGGGGATAAGCTCGTTTTTCTCCAAATAGCGGACTTCAGTTCCCTTCACCAAAGCCTTAGGGGAATTCTCGGTGAGTATCACCGCGATAACGAAAAACAAACGCCCCACCGATCCTCACGGATTAGTAGGGCGTTTTCTCATATAGCTGTCCCGAAGCCATAATGGCCTCGTACACGGTTCTTCCAATCATATTACCCAGCACTGTTGCCGTTCCTGCATAGCTGTATAAGTGCCCGCGGCATGTTGTTGCGATGAGCACCGCGTCCGTGGTGGTCCCTGTCGCTGGCAGTCCCTCGACTTCGATACCTAAAGATTGAAGCGCTGCCGCCTTAGCTTCAGTCGCGGTAATGACCGCATTAACCATCGCGGCATCGGTTAATTGCCCTTCTATAACGATAATCGTATTAATCGTTCCGGGATAAAGCGAGGCAGCTGGCAACTCTGCCCCTGCCCTAGCCTTGTTCCCGAGACCTACTGTGACCCATGTACTAACGTGCAGGGTATGCGCCCCAGTCTCGGTTGCGTCATTCCCTGTCCAGGTTAGCGTGCTGTACCCCACATCCTTCACCAGTGCTGCGGTGAGCATGCCCGCCGTTCCTCGAGGATTCAACCCTTCGCGCAGGATGAATTCATACATTTCACGCAGGGGATCAGCCTCGTTATATTGCTTGTCTACCTGCCTATTCATGAGCGCAGCATGCATCCCGAATCCTCCGCCCCAGGGCGAAGAATTCATGGTGCGCATGGGACTGTCACTTCGAATTAGCACGTAGCTGCCGTGTTTGGAATTCACCAAATCCATCTGAACACCCGTGATTGGAACCTTATTCCGATTCATCCGAAGCATCATCCGGCTCAATAGGTTCTTGCGGTAGCATATATTCCGGTGGCCGCTCAGCCTCATAAGGCTGATACACATAGCTGCGTGCAAGCTTGACCACTCTGCGATTTTTTTTGCGGATTAAGACACTGTCATCATCCCAAGCGACAACGATGCCGCGGACATCATTCCTTGGGCTGACATCGCGAATAACGCGAAGCAAGGTGCTTTCTACACGATAAAGATCCAACTGATCTTCTGTTATCATCATTTTTCCTCCAACCATCCAGTTTTACACCTTAAGCATACACCAATTCCTGTCTACTTGAAACTTTACATAAATCCGCTAGCTGAGGGTTAACTTAATCAGGACGAAGCAATAGAACGCCATCCTAACTTTGGGGGTTTTGATATTGGACAAAAAAACTTATTACGTTAACGTCGGAACAGGCGAGGTACTGGAAGACAGTACTTCTCTCAATTATGAATTTGAAATTACCGCTACAGATGAGGAGTTCGATCAACTGCAGGAGCTCTTTGAGGAAACAGATAACACTTCCCAGGCCAGCTACGCTACCTCTTGGCTTCCTTGGACCGTCTATTACTCCAACGAGGCTAATCAAGAATATGATTATTATTTGACGGAAGTCTATCGAACTTTGCATCGATTAGGGAATGAAAAAACGAAAAGGCATATTGAAAGCATGAATATTTTACAAAATGGCGTATAACGAAATCTTGCCTGCCACCAGTCTATGGAAAGAAAAAAGGCCAACGAATCCTTAGCGGATCCATTGGCCTCTTGAATTTGCATTAGCTTACATGTTCCTTGGAATCATTCGTTTCAAACCAGAAATCAAGGACTTTGCTTGACATTACACGCTTCTGAATATATTCCACTTGTGCCACGGAAAATTGCTGTTCCCATTCAATAGTCAGCTCTGTGCAGAGCTTTACAATCGTTAACAACTCAGACCAGGCAACATAGCGTTTGTACCAGAAAAATTGAGGATGTTCGATCATATACGGATATAGATCATCAAATTCTGTATGCTTACAATCAAGAGCACGTTCAAAATGTGTTTTGGCTTCCCCAAGCTTAGTCATGAAATATTCAATGGAACCATTTTCGATACCCATAGATGTCAGCCTCCTCTCTTACCTTATAACCATTATAATGGATAATTGGCATTCAGGGAAGTCATAGACTAGATGTAAAATCAGTCAAAAGTGATTTGCCCGTTCTCTAGCGAGGCAATTCTTGCTAATGATTCAACCCGAATACCGCGTTCTCTGATCGAACTTCCGCCTGATTGGAAGGATTTCTCCACCGCGATGCCGACACCGACCAGTTCAGCCTCCGCCTTCTCAATAATGCGAATTAATCCGCGAGCAGCGTCCCCATTTGCAATAAAATCATCAATAAGCAACACGCGCTCACCTTTGTGCAGCAAATGCGAAGATACCATAATGTCCGTCACAATTCCTTTGGTAAAAGAAGGCACACGTTCACTATACGTATCTTGATCCATCGTTAATGTCTTCTTGCGACGTGCGAAAATCATAGGGATCTCAAGGTGCAAGGCAGTTGTAAAAGCAATTGGAATTCCAGAAGACTCTACGGTTAACACCTTGTCCGGTTTGGTGTCTCTAAAAAGTCTGGCAAATTCCCGTCCCATCTCCATGGTCAAAACCGGATCCACCTGATGATTAAGAATGGCATCCAGCTTAAGCACTTTATCCGATACAACGACACCGACCTCTTGGATCCGCTGTTTTAACAATTCCATGATACTGGCCCCCTTAATCCTGTCTATTATGAGTAAGTTACCATAATGATGAAGTAGGTTTCAAGTCCCAATTTGCGAATATCGCTCTTAGAAGTGAAACTTTTAACGCTGAATAGGTGTCTATAATCATATAGGGGTTAACAATTTGAAATTTGTTTATAAATGCTCACATTTAGGCAACAAGATCCATTGAGATTGACAACCCGAACGCAGTATGATTAGTAATATTCTTTTTTAAGAAACTATGAAGACCAACGATCCGGCAGAAAGGAATGATGATGAATGAACAATGCTATGAGACCTGTTATGCTTGGCTTTGTGCCTGTTGCATTTTCCTTGCTTATCTTAGCTGGCTGCCAAGAGTCATCTGCTCCTTCCGCTCAGCCTACTATAGATCCAACGGTTCTTGTTCAGAAGCAGAATCCAAGTACAAGCCCGGTCAGCACGCCTCCCGTGTTGGCTGTAGAAACGCCAACTGCTTCCTTGGCACCGGAGGATACGATAGCCAAGCACGAAGCGCAAGTTGCCAATACGACCAAAACGGACTTATCGGATCTGCCACAGAACTCGGCAAGTGCCAAACCAACGTCTAAGCCACGAGTGAAAGCTGAAGATGCTTATCAGCAGGAGAAACCGACCCTAATGGGCTTAAAGCTTGGAACAAGCAAAAACTTGGTGCTGGACCGATTCGGCAAAGCAAAGAAGCAATTCGTCATGGATGAAGATGAGGATGCGATTCAAGTCTACGACTTCGGTGATTTCTCCGTTGGCTTTAATGTCAAGGATGCCCTAGAGTTCGTGGATGTACACTCTACGGATATTGATCCGGGACTTCGCGGACTGCACCTCGGTCAGAAAGTTGAGGATGCCATTACCATTCTCGGCAAACCGGATTCTAACACAACCTATGTGCTTTCTTACAAATCACAAGGTACTCTTTTGAAGCTCGATGTGGACCCGAACGCCAACACGATCCAATCGATTAAGCTTTTCGCAGATCGTTAATTCCGCACGAAAGCAAGAAAGAGCAAAGACCATACCGTCACCGAAAGGATGACAAGTATGGTCTTTCTTTGTGGTTAGATCGCTCTTCTTTTCCGAAAGCGGAAATAAATTGCCACCCCTATCACAGCCACAATGGCAAGAATGATGAGACTCACACCCAAGTATTGATGGATCAGATTGAATAATCCGTCCAAATTGCTGCCGATGAAATGACCCAGTGTGAGGAAAGTTGTACACCACAGCAAAGCCCCTGTCCCCGCGTAAAGCATATATTTGTAGAATTTAACTCCGCTAACTCCAGATAAATAACACGTGAAATGGCGTACTCCTGGCACAAAATAACCGAAGAATACGGTCCAAAGCCCATATTTATGAAACCAGCCTTCTGCCCTTTCAATCCGATCCGGCGTCAGCTTGATCCATTTTCCATAGCGGTACAAGAATGGCTTGCCGACCCGATGACCGATGAGATAACTCACAATCATTCCGGTCATCGTACCTGCGTAAATCACAATTAAGGTTGTCCCATACTCAAAAGGACCTCCAGGCGCAGTCAGCGAGCCCACGAAAGCCATCAACGTTTCATCTGGTATAGGTACGCCAACAATCCCGGCAGATAATAGAAGGTACAGAGCAATGTAGCCATAATGCCCAATTAAATCATAAAGAGCTTCTTTCACAAAAGACACACTCCCAAATTCTTTCGTCTTTCTGTTCTTATCCATTTTATCAAAAAAAAGGGCTTGCCCCAAGTTGCAGTCATGCTACTGTCTTCGCGAACATACCTTGTACTATACCAAACGAAAGAAAGCGGGGCAATCCATGCGAAAAGGGTCACAGATCGTCCGTATTGCCTTTACCTATATCGGAACTGTCGTTGGAGCAGGTTTTGCTTCTGGACAAGAGATTTTGCAATTTTTTACGCGCTATGGATGGATAGCAACTTTAACAATCGCTTTATCTACCGTGCTATTCATATGGATTGGCATTAAGCTCATGCTAATGGCTCATACTTTGAAAGCCACGTCTTATGAGGATCTGAACCGGGTCATTTTTGGGCCGAAAATAGGGAATTGGATCAGCTTGTTTACCATGATCGTGTTGTTCGGAATTACAACCGTCATGCTTGCCGGTGGCGGCACGGTATTTGAGGAGCAGCTTCATCTATCCTATCAGACTGGACTTTTGGTCACCTTGGTGCTTTCCTATCTCGTCTTATCGCGAGGAATTGGAGCTATTATGACAGTCAACTCGATTGTCGTTCCTATCATGCTGCTTTTTAGTGTGGTTATTGTCGTTTATACGTGGCATTCACCATCTTCGGGCAACTGGCTGCGGATCACAACGGATGATTCCCTAGGCAAAATATGGTTCGCCCCATTTCTCTACACAGCCTTCAATTTGGCCATGGCACAAGCCGTACTGGTGCCAATGGGAGCTGCCATCGCGAAGCGTTCGGATCTTTATTGGGGCGGTCTTATCGGAGGTGCTGGCATTGGCATGCTGCTGCTCTCGGCTCACTACGCACTCTCAGCGCAAATGCCTGGTATTGCACAGTATGAGATTCCAATGGGGAATATCATTAACAGGCTAGGTTCTGTCCCGCAAATCGCGTATTTGCTCGTTATTTATGGAGAGATTTTCACAACATTTATCGCCGACGCGTATGGCCTGTCCTTGCAGTTGCAGCAACGTACCAAATTAAACCGAAAATTTTTGCTGCTTAGCATTCTAGGACTTAGTTATCTGGTCAGTCAAATTGGTTTTAAAACGCTCCTTGCTGCTCTGTATCCAGTATTCGGCTTAATTAGCGTTGTCTGGCTGGTGCTCATGATCTGGCGCAACCGTAAACGTGCGGTGTAGGACCCCTGTTTGGGCGAAGCCGAGAACGACGATTAGACGGACTACCAGAAAGAGCATCCCCATCACGCATAAAATAAGGCCAGTGAGCAAATAGGAAAAATGAAAAAGTGCTGTCGTCCCCGTTTGATCGCGCAGGATCGCGAATAGCTGGGCTAACAATAGCAGTAGACCACTGATAAACAGTCCGATCATGGCATAATCCATCACTGTCCAGCGCGAAAAATAGCTTACCGCAATCTCCACTTGACTCAAAGCCTTCGGCGCTGCCGCCTGCTGACGCCAAAGCTGATGAATCATCCATGCCGTATAAATCGCAACTCCAGTTACAAAAAGACCAAGAAACCCGCCAATTATCGCTAATAGCATATTCATGCTTAAGCCCCCCTTTCTAATTGTCGACTATCCATGCCGCAGACCATAAATGAGGATAAACGTTAAACCAAAGCAAAGAACCGGAAGCGCATAAAGAAGAGGGAACAGCATCCAGCTTGGGAGGTTCATCGCTGGTTTCCATAGAAGCTGAAGCCGTCTCACTTCAGCATCTTCCGGACTTTCTACAGGCTTAAGTGATTTAACAGATAACGCTTCCGCAGCCCCTTCATTCCACTCGATTTTCCCTTTTTTCCAACCAACCTGGTACGTTATTTCCCGGTGCTCTTTCTTCTTCCCGCTTCCTGGCTCCACTTTGATACCTCCAGCTTTTTTCTTCAACTTATATGATCATGAACGGGTTCTCATGCCATACAGGATCACCATTCTACAAGTTTATTAATTGGTAATTCCGAATAACGCGCGCCGCAGCATCCCGTACATGTCCGTGACAGGTAAACAACAGCACTTGATGCCTGCTGCTTAAGTCAGCGAGCACACGCAGACAGCTCTCCATCCGTTCCTCGTCGAAGTTGACGAGAATATCATCCATGACGAGCGGTAATACCGCTTTGCCGGCATATTCTTCCACAAGCGCAAAACGCATCGATAAATACAGCTGCTCCGCAGTTCCCCGACTGAGCTGACTTGTATCCACGGACTGCCCATTCGATCGAACCGCAACAAGACGCTGCTCTCCGAATGGCGCTTTGACGTGGGTGAAAGCTCCACTCGTCATCCTCGCCAAATAATCGGATGCTCGTAAAAGCACACCGGGCTGCCGTTCCTGCTCATAGATCTCGCGAGCTTTCTTCATGAGCAAGGAAGCAAAGGAAACCACAGCATATTGATCCACCTGTTCCCGTATCGAAGCCCGAAAGGCCTCAGCCTGAAGCTCGCCATCGGCTTGCTCAGAGCCTTGCTCCAGCTGTTCGATGTGTGCTGCCAGCTTGCCGGCTGCTTCACGGAGCTCGTTCGTTGAGCTTGTCGCTTCCGCCAACAGCTGCTCAAGAGTGTCCAAGCGGTAAGCTATATCTGCTTCCCCTTGCGTCTCCAATAGCTGTGTGTAGCTAGCTAGAGACGCACTTCCTAGCAAAGTCTCAAGAGAAGATTCCAGCAGCTTCTGTTCTTCGTTTAACTTCTTGCGCTCATCTTGCTCTCTCTCCTGCAAGCGCAGCGCTTCAGGATCTTCTGCCGAGGCTTCCTGCAGCAAGGAGGCAAGCCTTTCGCGCGTACGCTGCTCGGCAGCTTCCAGAAGCTGCAATTCTTCTGCAACCTCTGCATATAGCGCTTCGCTATGGCTTCTAGTCGCAAGCAGCTTCAATTGCTCTTGCTCCTGCTCTTTCCAGCGTTTGAGAGCAAATAGAGGCTCTTGTCCTGAGGGTAGCTCAAGCCGCAATCCAATAGCTTCTTCATACTGTTCTACGCTTCTTAGCACGGAAGCAAGCCTTGCTTCCAGTTTATGGAGCTGACGGAGATTTTCCTGCCCCTGCTCAATCGTCTGAATCGTTTCCATAGCGGAATCCGGGGATAAGCGTCCACTTAAACCAAGCGATAACAGCCAGTTGCTCCAATCCCTCTGAAGCTGCTCAGACTCTGCTACATGCTGTTCATACAAAATGCCTCGCTGCCCTTCTTGGTGTTGAAGGGACTCACGCATTTCCTTCGCATCCTGCAGCTTTTCCACCTTGCGCTGCTGCTGGCTGAGCTGTTGCTTGTTGTTCTCCGCTTCTCTCAACCAGGCATCCAACTGAGGCTGGAAGCTGGGAAGCGAGTGCGAGTCAGCACGGCCTATCTGCGGCGAAGAGTGGAAAGATGATGCTGCCGCAGCTTCATGAAAACCAATCTGCGCTAGATTTGATTTCATGAACGCTTCGATTTGTTCCTGCAAACGCCGCTCCAACTCAAGAAGTTCGCGAGCAGTCGCGTCAGTTCGAGAAGTCTCCTGGCTGGGAGACGCCGTCATCGTGCGAGAAGCGCGGCTATCTGCTGCCGACCGATCGCCGAACTGGATGTAGAGTGCCGCGCCAGCAAATAGCACAAAGGCACAAACAGCCATTGCCCAGCTGCTCTGCCAAGCGAGCAGAATAGGGGCAAGAATCGCCAACACGCCGATCAAAAGCACCATCCGCTTTCGAAGCTTACGCGATGCAGCTTTACCTGCTCTAGACGCTTCCTCCAGACTGAGCTTGTACTGGTTCTGTACGGCTTCCCGCTCTTGGTGATGCTGAACCTCCCTGACCAGAAGCTGCCACTGCGCATAATCTCTTACTATTCTTTGCAGCGCCGCTCCCGGGTCAATCCCGCCAATTAATGAAGGGGAGAGCCGTACGCCCTCTTCCAAGCTGCGAATCGTATCTTCTACTCGCAGGATCTGCTGCTCCAGGCTTTCCAGCTCTGTTCGAACTCGCAGTTCATCCGCCCGGCACTTGTGAAACTGTTCCTTGAAAGATCGAATTTGCTCACGAAGGGAAATGGACACCGCAAATGTGCCGATATCCATCGGTCTTTCCGCTTCTGCAGCGTCTATTTGCTTCAGCAGCCTGCCCAGCTGCGCGCGCCCGTGTTCTTGTTCCACGCGCAGCCCGTCCAAACTGCGCTTCTGTTCTTCATACGTGGCTGCTTGCTCCAGCCAATGATTCAGCTCCGCCCTATGCGCGAGCACATCAGGCTGGATGAGGATCGCGCCCAGCTGATCCGCTAAGGTTCGCTGCCGCAGGCTGAGCCTTGAGCGCTCCGCATGGAGGCGCTCCAGCTCCGCCTCGAGCGCGTCCAGCCTCGCCGAGGCGCGCTCGGGGAAGCCAGCCAGCTCCGGCAGCGCCGCCAGCTCCTGGACGATCTGCCGCAGCCGGATCCATCCGCTGCGCGCCTTGCCGGCCAGGCCGAGCCTGAGCTGCTCCGCGCGCAGCGCCTCCTGCTGCTGCTCCAGCGCAGCAATGCGCTCCTCCGCGGAGCGGCGCTCTCCCTGCAGCCGATCATAACCGGCTGCCAAGTCACGGCTGCGGCGCAGCGACTGCTCCAGACCCTCCAGCTCCTTCAGGAGACGATTCATCTCCTGATTGCGCCCGCGGGGTCTGTACAGGCCGTCGGCCTGCGCCGTCAGCTTGCGCTCGGCCTCCATGATGGCCGAGCCGCTTACACCAAGCCCAGCGCTATACAAATAGCCGCTGAGCTCGTCCGTCTGCAGGGTGCGAAGCTCCTGCAGCTCGGTTAAACCAAAAGCGAACAAGCTGCGGAAGAGGTCGGCCGATAGGCCGCCCAGCAGCGTGTTCAGCAGCTCTTCTCCTCCGGTGGTGCCATCACCGAGGGTAACCTTAACGTGCCCCGCAGAGGCACGTCTGCCGCCTGCAGCGGGCGCGTCGTAGCGCTCGACGCGAATGAGCTGACCCTGCTCATCCTGCAGGGTCAATGCGCCGCCATGGGCGCCGCCGCCCAGCGGCTCGTAGCGCTCCGACCGGTTCTGCCGGGTCGGAAAGCCGAATAGCACCGCGCGGACGAAGCCCATGAGCGTGCTCTTGCCCGCTTCGTTCGCGCCGTAGAACAGCGCCAGCGGGCTGTCCGTGTCGAGCTGCCGCTGCCGCAGGCTGCCGAAGCCCTCTACCTGGATGGATACGATCTTCATCCAGGCCACCCCCCATCCGCGGATAGGAGATCCGCGGCCATTTCCTCTGCGGCGCGCAGCCATTCGCGCAGCCGCTCGGAATCGGCCGCAGCCGGGTCGCCGGCTGACTGCGGCAGGCTTTGCAGCGCGGCGAGTGCTTCGCCCGCGAACTCTTTCAGCGCTTCGTCGTCGGCGCGCAGCGCAGCGGAAATTCGCAGGAGATCGCCAAGAAAGCTCTTCTCCTGCTGTAGTAGCTCCAGATCGAGCTCACTTGCCGTTCGGTCCTCGATCGATTCAATCCAGACGAAGCGGCTCCGCTCTGCTTCGTCCAGTCGCAGCTCAGCGATAAGTTCCTGAAGCAGCCGCCCTTTGCGGAGCAGGCTGAAAACCGCGCTTCGCCCTTCCAACACGATACGGACGACAGCATCGCGTCCGTCCGCTTCAGCCCTAATCCTTTCAAGGTGGTCACCAATCTTGTCTTTCAATTCTTGCTCAGTCTGTATGCCGGCAACAGACAACCGCTGCTGGAACCAGCGCACCTGATCTAGCGCACGAAACGCGAGATCCGCTCGTCCATCTTCCGACATGTTTACGATATAACAACCGCGTGGCCCTGTTTCCCGTATATTTCTCCCTTGCAGGTTCCCCGGGTACACAATTGCCGGCAGCTCATGAAGCACATTTCTAGTATGTACATGACCTAAAGCCCAGTAGTGCATACCTGCTTTCAGCAAATCCTGCTTGCTGCACGGGGCGTAATTATCATGAGCTGGGTCACCGTCAACATTCGTATGCAAAAGCGCGATTTGAGGCGCATCTTCATGCCCAGGCTTAAATTGCAGTGCTAAGTTCTCCATAACGGCTGCGCTGCGATAAGAAATCCCATGAATCTGTGCAATGACACCTCGATCCGGTTTCGTTACCGTCAGCGTCTCCACTTGATCGCACGCAAAAAAATGGACGTCTGCCGGCCAAACCAGCTTTGCGGCACGTCCATCCTCCGGATCATGATTTCCATGAATGATATATGTAGGGATTCCTTGCGCTGCTAATTGCTCCAACGCTTTCTGAAAGCGAATTTGCGCGCGAAGCGAGCGATCCGACAAATCGTAGACATCCCCGCTGATAAGTACAAAATCCACTTGCTCTTGAACAGCTGCCGCGACGAGCTCCTTGAGCGCGCCAAATGTTGATTCTCTCATGCGCTCACGAACTCGTTCAGGCAGCGCCGACATGCCTTTGAACGGGGAATCCAGATGCAAGTCGGCGGCATGCATAAACCGCAGTCGTTTCATGTCTCTAACGCCTTCCTGCTTTAGCTATTTTCGTTCTGCTCTTCATTCTTTACCGCTATATGTTCCTCTATTTGATAGCTCTCATAGACGCTTTTCAGTTGGCGCAGAACACGATTCAACGAATATGTTTTCTTCGCTTTTTCCCACGCGGTGCGCGCTAGGTTGTAGCGGAATGTCGGATCAATAACGACCTTCTCCAAGGCATGGCTTAATGCCATGGCATCTCCCACAGGCACCAACAATCCATTATGTCCATGTTCGATTTGCTCTGCAATCCCCCCGACATCCGTCCCAATTAAGGCTAGCCAGCATAGTGCGGCCTCCGCAAATACGGAACCGAATGCTTCCGCGCGCGACGGCAATACGAAGACATCAAAGAAAGGCATGAATTCCTCAGGATGCAGCATGTAGCCATAGAAAATCGTTTCTTCATAAATATTATGCTGAATGGCCAGCTTCTCCAGCTTTTCCCGGTCTGGTCCATCCCCAATGATATGTAAAACAAAGGGATGACCCCGCTTTTTCAGCTCTCCGCAAGCGATTAGCAGGGTATCCAGCCCTTTCGCAGGCACGAGACGACATACCGTAATGAATTGCGTCACCGCATTTTCATGGGAAATCGGCCGGAAACGTTTCTCGTCAAAACCATTCGGGATCACGCCAATCCGTTCGCTATCCTGCACAAACTCTGAAATATATTGCTTGAACGAATTCGACACCGTAATAATCTGATCGACCTTGGTTTCCAGCTCCTCATAGATTTGCGTAAGAAACTGATGCTCCACGCCATTTTCCTTAATACGTCCGTTCAAAACAAGCTCTCTCTCAAAGCTGGAGTGAATTGTTAGAATCACGGGTGTTTCTGGATAAATTTGCTTCATCGCCATTGCCGCAATCGGATGATGCGCATGAATAATGTCATATTTCTTCGTTACTCGAAGTTTCGTCCACCAAACATAATCCTTGTAAGTCTGAATGTATTTATCAACGATCGGGTTACCGGCATACTTCCGCCAATCGAAAGTGGTGAATTCCACTTCCTCTGTGCCTTTATTGCGAATCCTTTTTGGCAGCGAAAATAATTCCATTTCCCATCCCTTTTTATTAAATCGGTCCAATATATAGGGAACCATGGATGACACCCCTCCCGGTTGTTCCGGTGGGAAAAATAATGCTTGCAAGATGTTCATTGCATGAGCCCCTCTCTCAAAGCCTTGAGCTTTACCTTCTTATTGTAACTTGTGTGCGCCGAATAGAAAAGAGAACAACTTCATGCCACTCGAAACGATTCTATCCCTCTTTCCCATTTTCCTTTATAATAGAATCACATCTTGTCGAAAAATAGGGGTTTTGGGGGAACGCATGAAAGCTGTTGATCTCATGTTCGGTGATTTAGCTTCATTATTATCGGATGCTATCGTATTAGTCATTGTGACACTCATGTTCGTCATTTCACTTCGATTGTTTCTTGATCGCCGTAAAAAAGGCTACATGTCCATGACCTTCTCCGTTATATTCGTTGGCATTCATTACCTGCTTAAGATATACGTCTTGCTCACAGCGCTAGATACAAGCTTAACCGCATACGTGCTGTTAATGCTGAAAATCGTTTCATTCGTACTTTTGAATTTTGGAGTTTATCAATTATACAATCGAACGCACCGCAAACAGTACATATTTTTCTATGGTTTGATCATCATGGGATTCGTTGTCTCTATTCTTCATTTTAGTGTGCCTCAAATGTACAACGGGACGATTCAGCAGGTTCGATTGCTGCAAGACATTGGTCTTGAGCTTTATGTTTTTGTGTTGATCTTTCTGTGTTTTTACATGATACCTCCTTATATCGGTCAACAAACGAAGTATCAATGGGCGCTTACGATCTTTTTCTTCATCCAAAGCTGTCATTTAATCAATGTGTATATGTATGGAAATAATCAGATTTGGCTGACCCTAGCGGGCAATATTTTACCGATCGTCTTCTACTTTTTATTATTTATTATGCTGTTTGATCGTGTCGTTGAGCTCATGCAGGCTATCTATAATTCATCCATAACGGATGGACTAACTCGCTTGTATAACCGCAAATTTTTCTACAATCGAGTTTCGCAGTATGTCGCAAGGCATCTTCCTGTTTATATTTTGTTCAGCGATATTGATAATTTCAAGAAGTTAAATGATACCAAAGGCCACCAAATGGGCGACGACGTGCTCAAGCAAGTGGCGCAAATTATGAAGGATGAAGCTGAGGAATGCGGCATTGCAGGCCGTTACGGCGGGGAAGAGATGGTCGTGATGGTTACTGATCCTAGTGTCAAAATGGAGGCATTCGCGGAGCGCGTTCGCAGCCGAATTGAGAAAGAGACCATTGTTACCGCTAGCATTGGCTATAGCAAATACAAGAACGGCTTAAGCGCCGAAGAGCTTATCAAGCAAGCCGACCAAGCCATGTATAAGGCCAAAACCACCGGGAAAAACAAGGTTGTGAAGTATTCTTAAGATTAAAAAGGCTGTCCCAAGGTCCAATGACCCTCGAGACAGCCCCTCACTCACTCTATGGCTTCTACTCGTCGTCCGCTTCAAGCACATGCGCTTTGCAAAATGCATCCACTTCCGCGACTTCATCGTCCTCAAGTTCAAAATCGAGGTACAGTTGCGTCGTTTTCTCATAAAGTTCGTATTTCAGTAGACCTGATTTGCCTTCTTCAACGTTATAGATCGCACGAATATACAATCCGCTTTCGGAGTAAAGTTCATCATCTTCCTCAACTTCAATGTCTATGAGAAATTCGTAACGGCGTCCGGTCAAAATACCGAACGGATCTTTGATTACTTCAACCGTATAACTTGTAATCGTAAACATCGTATTCCCCCTTTTTCATCTGTAGGCTTTAGTATACCTGATTATGGGAAGAATCGCACACACCCCTCAGCTCAACCTAACAATTTGCCCCGCTGGAATTTCGACGGAATCCCCTTCCACACTGATCCAAACGGAGGTCGCTGTGGGATTATGTACAAGATGACGATCTACCGAGTAGCGCAGCTGTTCTACTGCCTGTAAGTAGGTGAAGATCTCCGTGTTAGTTGCGTACCAAATGTTGTCGTGCCCGCCCATCATCTCACCAAAACGGTCGATAAGATCCCAATTGTTATCGTTTTCAAATTCATAGCTATGTCCCCATACATAGAACAGTGCCATGCGTGTATGCCTTTGTTCAAGTTTGGCAAACTGCTCCCCGTATTCCATCATCTGCTTATGATGACACGTAGGATGCCACCTTAGAAAATCGTCCGGAAGTTGAAATTTCCCGTGACTTGCTACGGTTCGCGCATATTCAATGCCAAGAGCAGGCAGTAGCGAAACTACGCGATCACTGTTTGTTCCAAAAGGGTAACTCATCCCCCTGACGGGATAGCCAACTAGCGACTCCAAAGCTCTGCGGTCGTCTATGATTTCCGAGACGATTTGGTCCGTCGGCGATTGCTCCAAAAATGGATGATCCACCGTATGCGCGGATACCTCATGCCCTGTGAAAAGTGAAGCAGCTTCTTCCGCTGAAATATATCCTTCCTTGCCCAAAAAGCCACTGTTCAAGTGGAACGTTCCTTTGATTCCGTATTCATTTAACTTCCCTACGAGTCTGCGGTCATGTATTCTTCCGTCATCATAACTAAGGGTCAGGGCTTTGTGAACCCCGCCAGGAAATCGGTCATTGCGAATACGCATTGCTTTCCTCCCATAAGTACGTAATAAAGTTACTACCATATTTTACTTAGGGTTGTCCGATTTCTGCAAGTGAAATTCCGCTAACTCGTTATTCAAAAAAAGCAGGGCACCCAGATAGGCCCCTGCTTTCTCTACTTATTACTTCCAATATTTCTCACCAAAAGCATCGCGACCAGAGGAAATCCGCTCTTCTTTATATGCCTTTGGGTTTTTGGTGTGGTAATTCTGGTGGTACTCTTCTGCTGGAAAAAAAGTAGCTGCTGGCCTAATCTCCGTTACTATCGGCTTATCAAAACGTCCGCTTTGCCCGAGCTCAGCTTTCGATTGTAGAGCAAGCTCATGCTGCTCTTCATTGTAATAAAATATAGCTGTACGATACTGGCTACCGCGATCAATGTACTGTCCTTCATCATCGGTAGGATCTATCTGAGGCCAATATAACTCGAGCAGTTTCTCATATGGGAAGATAGCCGAGTCAAACGTAATTTCGACAACTTCCAAATGACCGGTTTCCCCAGTCTTCACTTGTTCATAAGTTGGATTCTCAACGGTACCGCCCATATAGCCAGACACAATACCATGAATGCCTGGTTGATCTTCAAATGGACTCACCATACACCAGAAGCAGCCACCGGCAAAAGTCGCTTTTTGTATCATCGTATACCCCTTTCACCATAATGAATGATATGGTTGTTTGTATAGCTATTTATTATAGTTATTTACGTTCAACAAGTCCATTTGACCAACTCAGACCGTTAGATCCACTGCATTTGAACAATCTGCCCTCTTGCAGCTCCACTTCCGCCTGGTGGAATCAGGCACATGGCATTCGCTTTTGCAAAGGCCGCGATATTGCCTGACCTATCTTTAGATAACGGTGTCACGTACAGTACTCCTTTTCTTATTTCAGCGTAGGAACGCAAAAATCTTGGATATGGACTTGGCTTCCCCACATCAGCATCAAGAATCGCTTCGATATGCTCACTACCATATGTCTTACAGCCTGACTTGAACAGCAGCATTGGTTTGACAAAAAGCTCGTAACCAACAAAGCAGGCCGATGGGTTACCGGATAAATGAATGCTCAACTTATCCTTTACTAGGAAAGCGGATGTTGGCGCACCTGGCCGCATTAGTACCTTTGTAAACAACGGCAGCGCGGACATATCCTCCATTACTTGAAGAATGTAATCATATTTCCCTACGGAAACGCCTCCGCTCGTTATGATGAAATCCGCTTCCAATAATGCCGCTTGTATCGCCTGACCTATGCAAATCGGATCATCAGGTACAGGGGGATATCGCTTGCAATCAGCTCCCGATTCTATCAATCTAGCTTCCAGCATAAAACCATTTGATTCATATAAATGATATTGCCTTAATGTTTCACCAGGCACCTGTAACTCGTCCCCTATTGGGATGACGGCTACTATCGGTTTACGAAAGACCTCCATATTTTGAATGCCGAATGAAGCTAGTATCGCAATCTCTTTGGAGCTTATGACGGTCCCTTGCGTGATTACACAGATCCCTGCGGGAATGTCTTCTCCTATTTCTGCAATATGTTTACCTCGTTCAGATGGAAATGGAAACCTCGCGAACGGAATTTCATCCGGCATCGTGATAACTGCTTCTTGCATAATGACAGTATCGTATTGATTAGAGACTGGAGCTCCTGTATAAATGCGAACGGATGCATGCTGTCCCAGCGGCAGTTCTACTGACCCTGCCCTTATTTCAGCTGTTACTTGTAAAAGAGCCGGATTCTCAACGCTAGCATATTCAATATCGCCAAAATTGACCGCATAACCATCCATGGCAGCTTTACGAAAAAAAGGAATCGGAAACTGGCTGTAAAAATCAAAAGCAAGAACCCGCCCAACTGAATTCATTAGCGAAACATGTTCTGTAGGCTGCTTTTTGGTATATTGCAAGAGCAGCTCCACAGCTTCAGCTATGGCAAGCCCCCTTCTAGATTGCTTATTTGCTTCCATTCCTCTCCCTCATTTCACCAATTCTATCTCTGTTTATTACCAATATATATCGTAATACGATGATTTTCAATAAATATATGTTATGTTTCATAACATATATTTATAACTCCAATTAATGCGTTATATTACATGACATTTCAATCCATTTAGTCATTAACTATCTGCTCAGGTAAAAAACAAAAAAACCAATCATGTTAAATTATGATTGGCTTCTCCAGGAGTTCATTATGATCTTATGCTCTAGCCTAACTGAAAGGACATCAGGTCGCGCCCTACAGTAATCAGCCCTTGATAGATATCCCGCATCCCTTTGATATATTCCTCCTCGGCAACCTCATTAGCTTCCGGAGCCGGGATATGGTGAGTAAGCACCAGATGCTTCACACCTGCTTGCTTGGCGATTTCGGCAGCTTCCACTGTCGTCGTGTGATATTTGGCTGGGTTAGAAAGCGCTTTGTCATAGGCCGGATATTGCTCAATCAGCGTATCCAGCCATTCTTTGTTATACGCCTCGTGTATGAAGAGATCGACACCTTGACTGTACTTCAACATATTCGCTACAGGAATCGTATCCCCGGAAATAACGACGGACTTCCCGTTGTATTCAAATTTATAGGCGACCGCAGGATAGACTGGGCGGTGATCCACTTCAAAGGCCGTAATCTTGATTCCTTCCTTCTCGTAGACAACCCCCTCGTTTCGTTCGGTATATTCGATCCGAGCCCCCGCTTCATCTGACAAATTATAGCTGACACGTAGCTTGACATCGAACTCGAAAGATTCCCGCATTTTACCGATAATTTCTTTGGTTGTCTCAGGACCATAAACATGCATCGGCGTTGAACGTCCCTCAAATACACGCTCAGGAGTAATGTGTGTTCGCCAGCTTGTAATAAACACATCGAAAAAACCGCTGTTATGATCGTAATGATGATGGGTAAACAGCACATCGGACACCCTTTGGGGCATGACCCCCGCTTTAATAAGTTGATCTACGACACCGCCGCCACAATCGACCAAAAATACCTTATGACCCGCAAGTACGGCCACACTGGGCTTAGCTCTGCCGTAAAATGCTCTTGGAGAGCCTGTTCCAAGCAAAATGACTTTGATATCCTCATGAAACTCGGGCTGAAGATTTACCTGTGGCTGTATATGCATGTTGAATTCCTCCTGCGTTAAAGGTTTATTATTTTCCGTTTTTCACTTCCTGAAGCAAAGACAAATCCAACATATCGCTCAAATCCAGCGAGCTTTTCTCGATTCCCTTTATATAGCCTGCATCTATGGCAACCTTGGCCATTGTCTCCAGCGATGCTTTATCCACATCCGTTGTCAGTCTAAGATGATCTAATGCAGCCTTGATTAGTTCCAGCGCCAAGCCCTTACCTGTCAATTCCTTTAACTCATCGCTAACTAATTTATAGGATTCTTCCGGATTTTTCTGAATAAACTCGATTGCCTCGCTATTTGCACGAATGGCTGCTTTCGCCTCGTTGCGATGCTCCTTCAAGAATTTATCATTCGCCACCACAATGGTTAGCGGATAATCGCCGTCATTCGGCGGTATTTTATTCCAATCAACAACGATCTTGCCAATGCCTTCGCCTACAATTTGTGTTCCCCACGGTTCTGGCAGCAATGCAACATCAACTTGCTTCTGTTTCATCGCCACGAGCGTGTCAGCCGGTGCCATTGTAATTAATTGCACACCTGAAGTATCGGTTGTAACTTTCACCCCCTCCTGCTCAAGCAGCAGACGCAAGGAGATTTCATTGGTGCTGCCTTTCGTCGGAATGACGGCTGTCTTTCCCACCAAATCCTTGACACTCGAAATGCCGGAGTCGTTCCTGGCAACCAACACTGCACCTCCATTATTGGAGCCAGATATAATTTTGATATTCTTGCTTCGAACGTACTGGTTGGTCACCGGACTAGGTCCCACAAAGCCAATATCAATCTGGCCAGTAGCCATGGCCGTGGAGAAATCGGAGCCGTTATCGAAGCCAACAACCTCGACCTTGATGTTATTGCCAAATTGCTTTTGGAAATAGCCATTTTTTATCGCGACGAAAGCTGGGGCGTGGGTCACATTTTTGAGCAAACCGATTTTCACTGTCGAAGGCTCTGCGGGTTGACTTGATGATGCTGCTGATGCCTGCTCCTTATTGCCACCTGCAGCTCCTATGCCGCAGGCAGATAGGAGAGAAGTAGTCAGCAGAAACACTACGAGTAAAAATGATCGAAATTTCTTCATATTAAACCCCTTTTCTTGTACATAGACTCACGCTTTAGTGCCATTCAAGCCGTATTTAATTAGTACCCGATCTTCCATACGCTTGAAGAAAAACCGGTCAGATAAGGTTCCAATGACGGCAATGATAATCACAATGCACAGCATAAGCGATGTATCACCGATATTGCGGCCTTCCTGCAGCATTTGTCCGAGTCCGATGCCACGTGCAATCAGCTCTGCAGAGACGAGTGCTCGCCAAGCGAAGGCCCACGCCATTCTCATTCCCATGATCAGATGAGGAACCGAAGCAGGAATCATCACTTGATAGAAAAGTTTAAGTCCTCTGCCAGTTCCGTACATTTGTGCCGCTTGGATATACAGAGGTGGAATGTTCTTAATTCCAGTCCTTGTGGCGATTGTCATCGTCCATGTTGCTCCAATGGTCGTAATAAATATGACGGAAAAGTCATTCAGACCGAACCAGATTATGGCGAAGGGCAGCCAAGCGATACTTGGAATCGTCTGCAAGGCGACCACCAGAAAGCCCAAGGTCTCATCCACCAACCGATTTCGGGCAAAGATCACTCCTAAAGTCATTCCAATGACGCAAGAGAGAACAAATGCTATGAGAATACGGCGAAGGCTGCCGCCAACTGCTTCAAGCAGATGACCGTGAATGATGCCATCGTACAAGGTTTGAGCTGTCTGCTGAGCAGAGGGAAACATCCATCCCCAATCGAATACCCTATATGCTATCTCCCATAAAATGACCAGAAGGATGAGAAAGATTGCTCCTCTGAATCTGGTAGTCATCGCCATGCTCCTCCCTTACCACTTTCTCCAGCTCATCAGCCAACGTATCCATGATGCGTCCTTCGATATGATGGAGCACCGAATCTGTTGCATTTCGCGGCCTTGCTGCCTGAATCTCATACTCTTTCTTAATCCTGCCCGGTCGGGTTGACATGACAAGCACCCTATCGGATAGCAGAACGGCTTCCCGAATGTTATGTGTAATGAAGAGTATCGTTTTGCGTGTTTTCATCCAAATCTCCTCGAGTTCTTTGTGCAAGAGCAGTCTGGTCTGCTCATCAAGTGCTGCAAACGGCTCATCCATCAATAGAATGTCAGGATCCATAACGAGTGCCCGGGCAATTGCTGCTCTCTGCTTCATGCCTCCGGATAGCTCATGTGGGTAGCGGTCGGCGAATTTGCTGAGATGGACCAGCTTGATCTGCTCCATCGCCCGCTCATAGCGCTCCTTTTTCTTCATCCCTCGCTGCTTTAATCCGAAAGAGACATTCTCAAGCACCGTCAACCACGGAAATAAGGTATGCTCTTGAAAAACAACGATTCGGTCCGTTCCCGGTCCGTGAATTGGTTTCCCGAGCACTTCAATCTTTCCCGTTTCCGTCTGCTCCAGCCCTGCAATCAATTTCAGCAGCGTTGATTTTCCGCAGCCAGACGGCCCCAAGATGGAAACGAACTCGCCTTTCCGGATGGAGAAGGAGACGTTCTCAATGGCCATAAAGGTACCGCTATCCCGCTCCATATACGTTTTGCTAACCCCTTGTATGTCAATCATGTCTTGATTTCCCCCTTGATCCATATGCCGAGTCATAGCTTAGACATGAAATCTTCGTAATCGTAAATGATTACCTGTTTCTTTTCGTACTGAATAAGACCTTGCTCCTTCCATTTGTTCAATGTTTCCGTTATCGTCTGCCTGCTGCACCCGATGATGTAGGACATTTCTTCATGACTCAGCGGTAGCTTGACATGTATTTCGCTCTGCTGCCACTCTCCGATCTGACTGAGGAAATGGGCGAGCCTCCAAGCGACAGGGCGGGAGATAAGCGTTTCGACATACCTTTGGGTAGACAGCAAACGCCTTGCGTTAGAAACCGTTAGTGCATAAAGGACATCCGGCCGGCTTAGTACCAAGCTTTTAAAATGGTCTGCAGGTACGAGCAGCACTTGGCTGTTCAGTATGCATCGCCCGAATCTTTGTCTACGTTGGCCGGTCAGCACCTCCGCCGCACCGAATATTTCACCCGCACTACGTAAAAACAGCGTAATACCATGACCTTCCTCTGCTGATTGCGAGATTTTAATTAACCCAGACTTAAGAAAATAAATATGCTTGCTTTCTTCATCTTCTCTGAAGATAAATTCATTTTTTTTATAATGGAGCAAAACCCCATATTCTTCGAATAGCTCAGCTAATAAAAGCTGCTCATGATGACCTTTTTCCTTCATTGGGTCCGGTGGAGATGAAGCTTGTTTTTCTGACATACGATCGTCACCCCAATACAAGAAAATGTTTAAATCCTTACTTAACCTATAGGTATTATAATAAATAAAGAAAAGATAAAACAGTCATCTAGCCGACAAAATGGTTTTTTGTTGATTATCCACAAACAAGGTTTGACTTCACGAGGAGTAGATGCTAAATTTAATGCAAAGAATTCCAATGCAAATAGTTACATATTGACTACCGGATAACCGGAGACCAGCCTCACGCTGCGTTTCCGGTTTCTTTGCGTTGGCCTGCTTCAGATATGCGAAGGGAGAGTTCCAGAATGAATCCAGTAATTGAACAATTGAAACTTCACCGCTCTATCCGTAAATATAAACCGGATGCCTTGAGCGATGAACACCTGCAAAGTATTCTCGAATCCGCTCAGAAAGCCTCCACTTCCAGTAATATGCAGGCATACAGTATAGTTGGTGTTACTGATCCGGAAGCCAAGAAAAGGCTGGCGCATCTAGCTGCCGACCAGCAGTTTATCGAGGAATGTCCTTTGTTCCTCATCTGGTGCGCTGATCTTCTCCGTCTCCAACATGCCTGCGCTCCCATAGAAGAGGTGGACATCCCGTCAACCTCCGAAATCTTCATTATCGCCACCGTCGACACGGCCCTGGCTGCTCAGAATGCGTCCATAGCCGCCGAATCGCTCGGCCTCGGCGTTGTCTATGTAGGCGGCATCCGCAACAATCCCAAGGAAGTATCCGAAGTTATCGGTCTTCCCAAGCTGGTTTACCCCGTATTCGGCATGTGCGTAGGCTACCCGGATCAAGAACCGACCCAGCGCCCACGTTTGCCTTTGGAAGTTGTCTATCATAAAGAGACGTATTCTACGAACACCTATACGCAAGGGATCGAAGATTACAACCGCTCGCTCTCTGAATTTATGCTGACTCGTGCAGGAGGAACCAGGGACTCCAATTGGTCCAAAGAAATGGTCAGACGTTTAAATTCCCGGCACAGAACGCATATGCGCGAATTTTTAGCTGAGCAGGGGTTTGAGTTAAATTAACAATAAAAAGCCGTACATCCGGATAATCCCGTGATGATACGGCTTTTTCGTATTTATTTGTTGTTCTTCTGCAGCCTTTCCACTTCTTTATCAATGCTCTCGGATGCTTTGCGAACCGCTGTATGAACGTCTGTGCCTGTAGCTATGCTTCCCATTATTCCACAAGTCCCGTGCGCTCAATCCCTTCGACAAACCACCGCTGCGCGATCGCGTAAACAATCAGCACCGGAGTAATAATCAGGAAGGATGCTGCCATCTTGATAGGTTCTGCAAAGATGCTCGTTCCTCCTTGAGCGGCTTCCGCGTTTAACGAAGCGGCCAGCTTCGCCAGACTAATGGATAACGGGACGTCCTTGGAACCCGACATATACATCGAAGGTAAATAGAAGTCGTTCCAATTCCATACAAAGGAAAATAAAAAGACGACGATAATGGCCGATTTGGACAAAGGCAGCATCACTTTGAAGAAGAAGCGAAACGCGTTCGCTCCATCCATTCTTGCAGCCTCCTCCAACTCTTTGGGCAGTGTCGAAAAAAATTGTTTGAAAATGATAACGAACAATGCGCCTTTCAGTCCATGGCCGAAAAGCGCCGGCACGATCATGGGCAGAACAGTGTTCGCCCAGCCGATCTGCTTAAACATCAGGATCGACGGAAGTATCGTCAACTGGGGAGGAAGGATGAAGGTAAAGACAAGCGCCATAAACCATAACCTTTTGAACGGAAACTCCAGCCTGGCAAAAGCGTATCCCGCGATAGCACAGGATATAATCTGCAGCACTGCTACAGTCAAGGAAATCGACACTGAGTAAAAAAAGCTGGTTTGGTACTGCAGCAGTTCGAACGCTTCCTTCAGGTGACCAGTAAAGATCGAACGAGGAACCCAGATCACCGAAGGGTCGAGCATGTTCGACGCGTCTTTGACCATAGTGCCAACCATATATAAGATAGGCTTCAAATAAATAAAGGCTGTATCGATAAGAATTATGTACAGAAACAGCCGGAATAGAAACCCTTTATCTGCTTCCTTGCCAATAAGGAAATACTTCCCTGATACGAACCGTTCTCTGAAGGTATCCCCGTTAAGGGTGATGTGCCTTCTTAATAGGCCGATCATGCGCTCCATGGTGTCAACCTCCTAAGTTTCACTCTGGTTATCTTTTCGGTCCAAACGCTTTATCCACCCTGCTGAACACCAGCAAGACGACACCGATAAAGGCCAGAACAATGACGAAATAAATCCATGCCAGCGCACTGGAAAGCCCATAATTGGCCGTGGTAACTTTGCTGATAATGGGGTTCGTTGGAAAGGTGAATAAGTCGATAACCGTAAAGATCATATTTAGAAAAATAAAGGGAACTAGTCCAGGCAGTGTAATTTTCCAAAACGTATTCCAAGGATCGGCTCCGTCGATCCTCGCCGCCTCATAGACAGATGAAGAAATCGTCTGACGTCCTGCCAGAAAAATAAGAATCTGCACGCCCGAATACCACAACACGAGCACAAAGGAGTTGATTACATGATTAATTGGATCCGCCCATGAGGCTGGCACATACTCCATGATGAAATAATTAATCCTAAGCGATTCCACGAAAGCAAGCTGACCTTCGCCCTGTGAAATAAACTCCATTATAATTTGCCCAGAGGAGAAGATGACCGGCAGGAAAAAGATAACCCGGAACAACGTCCTCCCCCAAAAGCGCTGATTCAACAAAATCGCTACCATTAAGGAGAAAATCAGGATGATAGGAATCATAACAATTGCCTCACGGAGGAACGGAATCAAACTATCATACAGCAGTCCTCCATCCGCAAATAGAATCTCGCGATAATATTCCACGCCATTGGGAACCGTTTCAATTCCTGACACCGTTACCTTTACTCTGTGAAAGCTCATGTACAAGGAAAAAGCCAGCGGAAATGCAACAAAGGCGAAAAAACCGAAGATCCACGGTGATATAAAAAGGGTCCCTTCCCACTTCCGTAAAGTGGACGCCTGCAGCCTCCATCTGTTCACGTCTTCAAGCCTCCCTTCAGCACGATGAAATCCTGTGCCGGGACGCGGATCCGTCCATCCGAATATTCCTGGTCATTATAGTTCACAATGATCGTTTTTCCGCCTTCATACACGGTTTCTTTCACCTTCGGAGCTAACGTCCGATGTCCCGTTATGAACTGAGCCTGAACATCGCCAAGCGCTTCATTAAAGCGTGCGTATTCCTCGGCCGCCTTGTCGAGCCATGAGCGGTAATTCATGCTGTAATACCAGATGGAATACGCCCCTTTCATACTTCCCGAGCCGGCAGCCGTAAAGATATAAGAGGGATAAGAACCGAACTCAATGCTGCGGAGAAACTCGTTCTGGTACTGCTCCCGCTGGTTGGACCATTCCGAGGAATATGTAATTAAACCATGGAGTGCTATTTGTGCAAACGGCACCTGATCGTCTACAAAAATATCGTACGAATACGTGTCCGGCAGCCGGTGAATATGCTTAACTTCATCGATGGCGTAAGCATTGGCATTTTCCACACTCACCCCTCCGAGCGTTTCCCTTGTCTTCTGCAGCAGCTCTCTCTGGCTGTTCAACACTTCACTGCGTCCCGCTAAATAGCGAGTGTTATAATCGCTGTTCAAGAACTGTCCTATGCCTTCATTGAAATAAATACCATCCGCTCCTAGCGCCTGATAAGCGCTTAAATCTTTCGTTGCGGTTTCGGTACTGAGCTTCGGACTGACCAAGGTCGTCATCTCCCGGTTGGCGTGATTTTCGAACTCCAGCACGGTACCCGAAAGATCTCTCATTCCATCAAAAATCGGCCAGAAACCATCGCTTCCCGTATTGTTCAAGGTGTAATTCGCCGTCAAGTACACGGGAATATTCTCTGAATGAGCATAATCGATAAACTGCTTCATTCCTTCATTTCCGCCAAGTCTAGAATCGACCGGAAACAAACCGCCGTACGAGCTATAGCCGCCATCCTGCCAACCCGCATATTGAACAGTTACATTTTTGATGCCACGCGTCAGAAGATTGCCGACAATCTCTTTAGCCTCGGTGGTCGTCGTCCCTTGCAAATATTTGTCCCACATCAGACCCTTCTTAATATCTGCCCCGATGATGTCCAAGTAGAAAGGAACCTCGCCACTCTTGGGCTGCAGCGGTTTCATGCCTTTTTCTTTGGTTAGATAGATCCGATATTTATCCGCCATCGCCACATAATCGTTTTTACCCTGATCCAGCAGATAATAGCGAGTTTTACGCTCCGGAACATTAAACCTCTCTTTGCTATAGGTGAAAAAGCCGGTTTCTGTTTTTTTGCTAGTGCTTTGAAAATATTTGGTGCGGTATTGCCATTCCGGCGTGACCCAATTGTACTGCCCAAATGCGCCTCCTGGGGCGGCAAACAGTTTGGCGTATTCCTCTCCCGCAGTCATCACGCCAACAAAAGCCTGTGGTCCAGACTTTAAGCCGAATACCGGAAGTCGCATCGGATTCCGGTCTGTTTGCTCATTGAAGAAAGCCGTATCCGTTCCGTACACGTTAGCCCGATAAAACGATTTGTCATTGGTCAGGTTGGGCTTGAATCGGATTAGGGCTCCGGGACCGTCTGGGACTAGCAAATAACCTTCTTCATTCTCCGTATACGCTCTCGCGCCAAACATCGGGAACAGCTTGATATTTAAGAGACTCAGCTTGCCTTCCTGAATACCAGGGTCATGAATGACCGTTTCAACGTAATCCCCCTGCAACCGGATTTGTACTGGGATTTTAAACTGTGTTCCCGTAAAAGAATACGTCGCCTTAAACCCGTCTGCTGTCGCTTGAAAGCCCTCCAGAGCGCCTTTATCCTCCAGCCAACTTATCGTTTTGGCTTGAGATTTGGAATTCGAAACGTCAATATATTCCACCATGATGGGCGAGAGCAGATTGTTTCTCCAGTTGCCAGCAATTGTTTCATGAGCCCACTGCTCCGGGTCCGGATAGGATCGCCAAACTTGCCCGGTTTGCTTATGTTCGACCTTGAAATGTCCCGTCTTGTCGTTCACCCACAGCTTTAGGCTTGAAGATTCGGTCATGACCCGGAAGTCCGATTCATTGGGAAGCGCCAGCTGCGGCGGTGTCCCGGCTGTAGCCGGGGCCACTGCTCCGGCAGGTTGAGCATTATCGGTCTTGGACACAGGAGTGGTCACGACTGCTTTGGGATCGGCGGCATACAACGTAGCGTGCGCACGAATCAGCCATATTGCCAAAGCCGCAACCAGAACAATCACTGCTGCGGCCGGATAAATGATACGCTTTCGGCTCATCGGATCGTTACCTCCTGGAATACGGAGTAGAAGAAATCCGTCAATTCCTTTGTCAGCCCAATAGTAATGAATACCAATACCCCGCAAACGGTCATCGTAAATAAGGATAAACTTACATTAATGACTGTTTCTCCCACCGTGTAATTTTGCAAGCTTTGAACCTTCCAGAACAGCAGCAAGCCGACCCATGCAAACACACCAAAATAGAGAAAGCGGAAGATGGAGCCCTCACTTAAGGTCATGACATTGGAAATAATAGTGATCGGTAAGCCCAGCAGCACCAAAGGAAACAGGGCATAAGCGCTGCCGTACACCACATCGCGGAATCTTCCTTCGCCACGATAGATCGAACTGATCAAATAATTAGAAATGACCCAGACCAACCAAATAACTAGAAATTGAACGACTACGATCAGTAGATTGACATCAAGAATGACTTCCGGGTTAAAGATAAAGCTGATTCCCGCCCTCATCACGCAATAAGAAGCAAGAGCCAGAATGAAGATAATTGTACTGCTTAACAGGCTGCCTTTTTGTTCATACCGCAGGGCTCCGAATCCTTCCAACGGATGCTTCAAAATAGTAAAAGCCACCTTCAGCTGCCCGACAAGCCGGTTCTCGTCTGACCTCCTGCTGCGCCATTTACGGCCCCACCCGGATCTTCCGCTCCATTTTTTCGCAATATACAAACCGGCTAAGCCCGCTAAAACCATATTCATCAGCCATCCGAAATGCCTCTGAAACCAGACCAGCCGGTTTTGCCAGAAGGCATCGGAATAACCTTGGGCATGACCTGCTTCCAGAAACAGCTCTTGCGCCTTTTCATATTCGCCTTTTTTATAGGAGGCTTTAGCTAGTCCGGCAATAGCCGGTGTATAATAGGCGTTCAAACGATTCACTTCTGCCCACGGGGCTTCGCTTTCTTCGTATTTTCCGTCCTGCGTCAAGTGATTGGCTCTATGGACGAGCGCACCAAATTCAGAAAGCCGGAAAGCTTGCACTAAATTGTTTTCCCCATCCAAAATATAGAGCTCATTCCTCGAATTATTAGCGATAGCTGTCGGTGTTTTAACTAAGCCCAGCTTCGTGGTCACCGCTCCGTCGTCCCCCCACCAAAAAAACAACAAATTACCGTTGCTGTCGTACTGGTTGACTACTTTACGTTTGGAATCAATAGCTGTGATATTTCCGTCGCTGTCTACCGTCAAATCTGTCAACGCTGATATCGAATGATCGTAATTGCTGAAAGCTATTTCGCCAAAAGAGGTTTTTTCCCCAGGCTTCGTAAATTCGCCTTTATGGGCCAGCTGATCCAAACCTGCAATATTCAACTTTTTGATTTGTCCCGTTTGGGCATCGCTGGACACAGTATAGATTAATCCGTCCTGATCTGTCGTAACACTGGCTATCGCTCCTGGAAGCTTACTAATTTCCTTCTGATACATTTCCCGTGTGTAAATAAATCTTTTAAACATATCGATAATGGAAAAGCTGGTTACGTTTGCTCCAAAAAACCCTTGAAATTGCCCTTGCGGGTCGATCTCCAGAAGCCCTTGATAACCTCCCAGAACGGCAATATACAGAAATCCCCGTTTGTCGACAATCAGTTTGACAGGGTCGTATTTGAAGGAAGCTGGAAGAAATTTGGATTCGGGACGTTTGAATTCCCGCAGCAGCTTGCCGTCCTTATCCAGACGGACAACCCGTTTATTGCCAGTATCGGCAATATAAATATCCCCATTCTTATCGACAAATACGCCCTGCGGCTTGTTGAAGGGATTTTCTTTCAAGTCCAGAACACGTACTAGATCTCCCGCTTCATTCAAATGAATGATTCTGTTATTACCGGTGTCTGCAATATACAGCTCATCCTTACTGTCGATGAACAGGTCCTGCGGTTGTTTTAACGGCGAGTAGATGTGTTGACCGGGCTTCTTAGGATCAGGAATATAAATTTCACGCCCTAACGCTCCCACAGGGTAATAAGCGGACTGGGTCCAAACCAACTGCCCATAACCATCCTTATAATTCGTGCTGTAAGGCGTGTAGGCGTATACCCCCTCCGGTCGGCACAAAACGGGCCAAATAAGAAGAGCTAGCACGATGATAAGAAGCTGTTTTCTCAGATTCGGCCGCACAGTGTGGTCCTCCTTCAAGTTTTCGCAAGATCTGCTCGGCAACCCCTATTATTTGATTCCCGAATGAGCCATGGTGGCAATGACCTTTCCCTGCAAAAACAGGAAAATAAGTAGATTCGGAACAAACATAATTAAAGCAGCTGCGGCTGCGGCACCTTGACGGGCCACAATATTCGTTTGATTGTTCGTCAACGTAGTTAAGAAGAACGGGAAATTTTTCATCTCATCGTCCTGCATAAATAATGATGAGGTCTCCACATTTCCCCATGAACCCTGAAAGGTCAGAATCGCAACGGTAGCCACAGCCGGCATGCACACCGGAATGACCATCCGCAGGAATATCAGAACTTCCCCCGCCCCGTCAATTCTTGCCGCTTCCAGAAGCTCGTTCGGCAGCTGATCGATAAATTGTTTGAGCAGAAAGACACCTACTGGCATCGCCAGAATAGGCAGGAGATGTCCCCAATACGTATTCATAATCCCCAGATGACTTACAACCAGATAGCGAGGTATTTGCATAACCTCAGGAGCGAACATAAGCGTCAGAATAATCAGCGAGAACGCGAAGCGATGTCCCGGGAATTTATGCTTGGAGATGGGATAGGCGCACATGGCGCTAATCAAGGTAACTCCTATAACCGAAATCAAAGATATGAGAATACTGTTGAACAAATATCGGGAGAGCGGAACCGTCAAATTGGAGGCCACCACCATAAGTTCAGCGAAATTTTGGAGTGTAGGCTCTCTAACAATAAAATTCGGAGGATACACGAATAGCTCATGGTATGGCTTCAGCGCATGATTAATAATATAAATAATCGGTAGCAGCATGAATGCCGCCAGAATCGTCAACCCAATAATTAATCCGACTTGAAATCCGTCTATTTTCTTAAGATGAGGTATCCATCTCCAGAAAACCGCTGCTCTCCAGGGAAGCTCTATTCGTTTCATGTCTCATCCTCCTTGGAACCGAATAGACCCCAGCTTAATTTATTGCACACATACATCAGCACGAGCAGGAAAACGGAAATTGCGGAAGCGTAACCCATCTCAAACCGGATAAACCCATAATCGTCAATATGATTGATAATTAAATGACCGGAATATTCAGGCGTCGGATTCATTCCGGATAATTCCTCGCCAATAGCTCCCGCTTTGAAGGTGGAAACTATGGCCATTACCGCACCGAACAGCATCTGCGGTTTCATCGACGGAATGGTGATGTGCCATATCTCCTGAAGCCTGCTGCCGATTCCATCCAGCCTTCCCGCTTCGTAAAGCTCCTTATTTACATTAAGAATACCCGCAAGCATCGCAAGAAAGCCGACTCCCATACTTGACCACAACGTCACTACAATCATCGAATTCATTAAGTAATCTTTGTCAGTCACCCACAATTTGGGTACATCAATAATGCCCAACTGCAGCAGAATGCTGTTCAAATACCCTATACGATCGCCGGTGAGCATTGGAAGCCAGACAATGGACATGGCGATTCCTATGGTCAGGCTCGGCGTATACATGGCAAGGGCATACCATCTGCGCAGCGCATTCGGCAGCTGGGTAATGAGCCACGCCAATATAAAAGCGGCGATGTACCCCCCTGGGCCTACAATCAATGCGAACTTGAACGTATTCGGCAGGGCATATTTCAGAAATAGTAAATCCTGTGAAATCAGATACTGAAAGTTTTGCCAGCCAATAAAGCGAGGCTTTTGAATCGCATTAAAATAAGTAAAGCTCATGCCTACGGCAGCAAGCACCGGCACTAGAATAAACGCGATAAAACAGAGCATGAAAGGAGCAATGAATAAATAGGAAAGGCGATAAGCCCATATTTCCGAAAGCAGGCTTCTGAGTCGCGTTTGAGCCGTTTTGACTATCACTTCTTTTGAAGCGCTGCGGACTGCCACATTGATGTTGGACAGTTTACTTAACATAGGCGTCAACTCCTTCCCACGGTTTATTCACTACCGGCAAATCCAAAGTTCGAACGGTTCGTCCGTCCTGATCCACGAATCCAAACTCCTGCTGTTTACGTCTGAGCTCCCTATCAATATCCATCACGGCTGTTTCCAGCGAGGAACGGGAGTTCGTTCCGTCCACAACCGTTCTCAGCCACGCGTTCTTGATCTCCCTTTCTAGAAAATAACCCCCGGGAAGGTTCGGAACGTCCTTATACCAGCGCCACTGCTTCAGAATGACATTCGCATCCTCTAGCTTCCAGGGAAGCTTGACGAACGCTTCGGCGACGGAAGTGTTCCAACGGAACGCGACACCATTCACCGCCTCCATATCATTGCCGTATCTGGCCTGCACCTCGGCCGAATTCCACCATTTCAAGAATTTCCAAGCTTGATCCTTCTTGTTGGATTTCTCGAATATGACTCCCGTCCGCTGGCCTCCTCCGGCCCACCTCTCGATCGTCCCATCCGGCTGTTTAACCCCTGGAATTTCGGCTATTCCCCAACGACCGTTCAGTTCAGGGGCCGCAGCGGACAGCTGGACGTACATGTTATAGTCTGAAACGCCGATGGGCATCGTGCCTCTTCGGAAATGCTGGTAAAAGCTCGGCACTTCCTTCTCCACCGCATAAATGTTAAACAGATCGGTCCACTGTTTAAACGATTTGAAGCCTTCCGGCGTATTTAAAGCAGTCGTCAACCCATTGGGTTCAAAAAATTCCGAATGGTTCTGATAAAAGAACGGGGTATAATCCTTATAATTTGAATAAAAATTAAGCGAATTTTGCTGTAACGTCGGAAGCAGGGCATACACATCATCCCATGTTTGCGGAACTTCCAGATTCAACTGCTTCATGATGTCTTTTCTATAGAAAAGCACCTGAAACGATTGCGTTTCCGGAATCGCATAATAGCCTTTGTTATAATACAAAGGCAGCCACGAGCCAGGGCTGAACCTTGTATACACTTCCTTAAAATCAGGAAACTTCGACAAATCCGCGACACTGCCCCGAATGGCATAATCCACAGGCAAATCCTGCGTCAATCCGAGTGCGATATCCGGTTGAATACCCGCAGCATTGGACATGACAAGCAATTGGGAGGTCGGCAGCAAGTTCACCTTTACCTTGATCCCCGACTCCGGCGTGAAGGCTTCATCTGCCAGCTGCTGCAATTGGTCAACGTAATCCCGACCTCGCTGCACCCAAACGTTAAGGACTCGGTCATCCAATTCACTTAAATTATCCCGCGTCTGGAAGGAATAGAAAAAATTCGTAACCGTGCCCACAATCTCCGACAACCAGGAAGCTTCCATTTTCGGAAAATGCTGCTCCACAGGCACGATATACAGTTCATCCAACTGCAAAGACTGCTGCAGCAGCGTTTCGATAAAATTGCTTATCTTATCTATCATTAAATTAATCTGATCCGAATAGTAGGGAATGCCGTCAAGCTTCTCCAATAATTTCGTGATATCCTGTGAGGATGTCCCCAGTCCCTGACTGCTGCTGTCTTTGCCGCCATTCACCTGCTGGAGCTGCTTCGATAACTCGGCCAATCGTGCTGCCACCTGAGTTAATCTCCCCTCTAGATCAGGGAGCTCCTCTCTTACTTTCCAAGTCCTATTCCGGTCCACCAAACCTCCTGTAAGCGACCGCAAATCATGTTCAATGGCACGCAGCTTAAGGGATACTTCATCAATGCCAAGCAAAATCGGCTTAAGAGGTGCATGGGTAACGGCTATGGACACCGTATGCTTGCCTTTTTCCAAATACAGCTCATAAGGCTTCTTATCCGGTGTCTCTACCTGCGTCCCCTTCCAGTCCGAATCATACGGAAAGCGATAGGCTAACCACTCCCGGAAAGGGACCTTTCCATCCAGCTTTATATTCCTGAAGGTTGATTTCTGAGCAAACTGGTTCTGCAGCGTCCTGAGTCCAAGCTTATACTTCCCCGTCTCAGGTACCTCAAAGCTCCAGGTAATCTCCTGATTCTGATAAACCCATCTCCTGCCGCCTACCGTATTGTAAGTAATGCGACCTTTCGCCAGCGGGACTGTACGCGGATCTGTATCGGAAAACAGTTTGATCGAGGTATCGTTTTTATAATCCAGATCCTCAGCCTGCAAGATCATAGCTCTAGCCTGTACGGGATTGCTCTTAGGATAGTGCGAGGAAACCTCGGCATACGTACGAATGACCTGTGGAGCGGTCAACCTGAGCTCCTCCAAAGCAACGGGCTCACCTCCGCTTAACCGGATGGTGTGCGTCCCTTTCGATAAATACCACTTTAAAGGCTCTGCATAAGCCCCTTCCGAGTCAATCAGCGGGTTCGTAGCCCACTCTGGAACTTCGATGGAACGGGGACGCACTTCATCCCCGTCGTCGTTTGTCAAGATGGGACGTGAATCCTTCCATTTCCGGTACAAAGTAATGGAAGAAGCCTCACGAAAGGGGTGTTGGCCGTCCAGCGTTACATCCCAAACAATAGCGTTACCTACGCCGTTTCCTGCAAGCGGTCTGTATGTGGCCTGTATTTCATACAAGCCTTCCGTCAGCACCTGAAACTGGTACTCCACCCAATTGGCCCCGGTTCCCTGCCACTGCAGCACATTCGGTTTGCCCTGGAAGCTCCCCGAAGCGAACGACCCTCCATTGGAATACGCCGACGGGGATGAGGCCTGAATTCTGATTTCTGAAGCAGCATCCTTCATTCCCCGCTGCTGCCAATCTTGCAGAATGTCCGCATAATAAGGTTCCGCATCCGCTGGACCTGTTCGCTCTCGCGCAGCTGGGGCCGATTGCGGCGGAGGCTTACCTTCTTCGGCATGAGCTTGCAGAGCTGCCCCCCAACCGGTGTGAAGATCCAGGCCGACAACCACTGCCGTCAAGAGGATCAACACGGAACCTTTTTTTATATATTTGTTGAGTGGAACTAACAACACTGTTTTCACACCCTTCCCGAAGACTTGCACTTACTCAGTGAACCTGACCCCGGTGTCCGTATGGAAAAAGATAGCTTTCGTCATGTCAGGAGCGAGCCTTACTTTCTCATCCTCCTGATATTGAAAATTAGGGTTAACCCGCACAACCAGCAGCTTGCTCTGCCCAATATCAAGATGGAGAAAGCGGTCGGCGCCCATTAATTCGCTGAGCTTATAAACGCCAGTAAGGATTGCATCTGAGTACAACCCTTCCAGGTTGATATGCTCCGGACGAAGACCCAGCGTCACGGTCCGGTTGATTTGTTTGTTCTTAGCCAGCACACTGCCAATATCACGAGGAATTTCCAATGAGAAACGCGACGTCGAGAATTCAAGCTTCCCCGGCATATTTTCCACAATTCGGCCCTGCAGGAAATTCATCTGCGGCGAGCCGATAAAACTGGCCACAAAGGTATTGCTAGGATAGCGATAAATGGCTTCAGGTGTATCCACCTGTTGAATAACTCCGTCTTTCATCACGACAATACGGTCGCCCATCGTCATCGCTTCCACCTGATCATGAGTCACATAGATGAACGTTACTCCAAGCGATTTATGAAGCTTGATGATTTCCATGCGCATTTGGACACGCAGCTTTGCATCCAGATTGGACAGAGGCTCATCCATTAGAAATACCTGCGGATTGCGCACAATTGCCCTCCCGAGCGCTACGCGTTGGCGTTGTCCCCCGGACAAATGCTTCGGTTTCCGGTCCAAGTATGGCTCAATTTCCAATACACGAGCTGCTCGTTTTACAGCCAAATCAATCTCATGTTTGGGCAGCTTACGCAACCGCAGGCCGAAGGCAATATTCTCATACACGTTCAGATTCGGGTATAACGCATAGTTCTGAAACACCATGGCAATATCCCGATCCTTCGGAGGCAGGTTATTCACCAGCGTGTCTCCGATATAAATCTCCCCTTCACTTACATCCTCAAGCCCTGCTATCATGCGTAGGGTGGTCGATTTGCCGCAGCCTGAAGGACCTACAAAAACGAGAAATTCCTTGTCTTTAATATCCAAATGAAAATCCTTAACAACTGCGTGCTTATCTTTTCCATATCTTTTGTACAAATGCTTAATTACGATTCCGGCCATTCTTTAATCACACCCCTCCGCTTAATTATCCTGACTATGCAAACACTCCTTTTATCGTTTGGATTAGAATTAAGTGTCCTGCTTGCCCTTAGATCTGATTGGAAATTGCAGCGCGAATATTCGAAGGCCGCACCAAGCCAAGGTTCTCTCGCAGCGTCCTTCCTTCGTAAGCCGTCCGGAATAGACCGCGGTTTTGCAGCTCCGGAATCACTTTGTTCACGAAAATATCAAGACCGCTCGGAAGAAGCTGCGGCATAATATTAAAGCCGTCCGCTGCCCCGTTTCTGAACCACTTCTCGATGGCGTCGGCCGCTTGAATTGGCGTTCCCGTAAAGGTAAAGTGGCCTCGCGCCCCGGCAAGCCGATTAACCAGCTGCCTAATGGTCAACTGTTCATTGCGAGCCAATTCCACGATTAGCTGATGACGGCTCTTGTGGCCGTTAACCTCCTCCGTTTCCAAGGCGGCATGCAGGGGAACCGGGCCATCGATCGGATACTGCGTCAAGTCCACGCCAAATCGTAAGGAAAGCCGTTTAACAGCCTCTTCCGTCGCCGTTAACCCATTCAGCTCTTCATCAATTTCGCGGGCTTCGGCTTCCGTATCTGCGAGAATCGGGCTAAAGCCCGGCAATATTTTCAACTGATCCGGCGTACGGCCGTACTTTGCCAATCGCGACTTCACATCGGTGTAGAAGGATGACGCTCCTTCCATGGTTTGATGGGCGGTGAATATGACCTCTGCCGTCTTGGCGGCCAATTCCTTGCCGCTCTCCGAAGATCCGGCCTGCACCAATACGGGGTAGCCTTGCGGAGGCCGGGGAATGTTCAACGGGCCTTTGACCGAATAGTAGCTCCCTTTGAAATTAATTTCATGCACCTTGCCGTTATCGAATTGGATGCCTGCGTTCTTATCAAATACAAGTGCATCGTCCTCCCAGCTGTCCCATAACCGTTTCGTAATTTCGACGAATTCTTCAGCGTCATGATAACGATCCGAATGCTCTGGATGCTCATCCCTGCTGAAATTAAACGCCGCCGACTGCGCACCGGTCACGATATTCCAGCCAGCTCGACCTCCGCTAATATGATCCAGCGAAGCGAACTTGCGGGCCACATGGAAGGGTTCGTTGTAGGTCGTGCCTACCGTCGCGATTAATCCGATATACTCGGTTACCATCGCCAAGGCTGCCAATTGTGTGAACGGCTCCAGTTTATTCGACCTTCCCGCATAGCCGTCGGCCAAAAATACGGAATCCATCAGCCCACGCTCAGCCGTCTGGGCCAGCTGCTGAGAGTAACGGATATCCAGACCGAGCTCCGGCTTCGCATCGGGATATCGCCAGGACGCTTCGTGATGACCCGTGCCGTATAAAAATGCATTTAAATGAAGCTTTTGTTCCTTAGCACTCATTTCTCACACACCTCATCTGCTTCCATTATTGGTTCTTACTCAATCGTTCGACTTCTTTATCAATGGCTTCGGAGGCTTTACGAATAGCCGTATTCACGTCCATACCGTTAGCTAGGTCGACATTCGCTTGCGTGACGAATTTGGTTACGTCTCCTTCAAACTCATGAATCGTATGATCCTGCAGCGGCTCCCCGACGAATATATTCTGAATCTTTTTCCCTTTCAACACGCCTACTTCCGCTCCATACTCTTTCTCCAACTCCTTATTGATAATCGCCGGAACTCTGCCATTGCGGGCTATGTTCCGCTGGGATTCATCCGATAGCAAATAGCTCATTACTTGAAACGCTTCATCTTTATGCTTGCTTTGCTTCGTCAGTATGACCGAATGGACTTGGGCTTCTCTCGTTTTGCCCAGCTTATCTTCAAAGTTCGGGACAGGCGCAATATCCCAATTCGATTCGATTCCCTGCTCCCGAAGCTCTTCCAATGGTCCTACCATGTTGGCCAGCCATGCAGGCCTCATCGCCATAGTACGATCCTTCATAAATACGTCGCGTCCCCACGAATATTTGGTTTTATCCTTTGGTAAAAAATCGGGGATCTCAAAGGTTTCTTTCGTAGCATTGAAGACACGAAGCCACTCTGGGCTTGTTAATAAGGACTTACCGGTTTTGGAATCAATAATCGGCAGTGCCAAGCTTTTCGTGAAGCCGGTCAACCCTTCAACATCCAGACCAATGTAGTTTACGCCGTTCTCTACCCGCGTCAGCTTTCGCGCCAATTCGAACGTTTGCTCCCAAGTCATTTGCTCATCCGAGGGATACGCTATCCCGAATTTATCGAACACATCCTTGTTGTAATAAAGAATATGCTGATTGGAGTTGTACGGAAGCGCGTAGATTTCGCCGTTATCGGCAGCCGCTTTGACATACCCCATTAAATAAGGTTTAATTCGACTTTCATCAAAATTGTATTTTTGGATCCACGGCCGCAAATCCTCAATAGCCTGCACCTTTTTGAGCGGGTTATAGTTGCTGGCAAACACAATGTCCGGAATAGTGCCCGATGAAAATAATTCCTGCAACGTCGTTGTTGTCGGAGGCTCGATCCGCTCGATTTTTATATTGGGAAATTTCTTTTGAACGGGTATTTGAATCTGGTTCTTAAATTCAGTGTTCGTGAACGTGGAGCCGTTGGACATGAACTTTAAGGTAATCGTCTCGGTACCCGAGACGGCCGGGGCAGTGGTTCCAGCGGCATCAGCAGGTGCAGACTGCTGGCTGGAGCATGCCGACAAGAACAGGCCTCCCGCTAACAAAACAGTGAATGAAACGGATATGGATTTCATCGGAAATTCTCCTTCTCTTATATAAATACTGGATTCTCAATCCTTTGCCCGTTAGCTGCCCAGACCTGGTTATGGCTGTTACTAGGTCTGGTGAGACCCAAGTTTTCGCGGAGCGTCGTCCCTTCATAGGCGGTTCGGAAGATTCCGCGATTTTGCAACTCCGGAATGACCTTGTCGACAAACACTTCCAGACCAGCAGGAAAAATAGGAGGCAGCAGATTAAATCCGTCCGCTCCGCCTTCACGGAACCATTTCTCAATAAAATCCGCTACTTGCAAAACAGAACCCGTATACGTGATATGTCCATGGCCGCCTGCGCTACGGCTCACAAATTGCTTAATCGTAAACTTTTCCCTAATTGCGGCATCTATGATAACGTCGCGCCGAGAGGTAATGCCGGTCCTGAACAGCTCTGCGGGCTTTAGCTTGTCGATAGGCACGGGAGCGTCCAGCGGATACTCGGACAAGTCTACTGTGAAGAATCGGGACAGATTATCCAGCGAGTGCTTATCCAGCAGCTGGAACAGCTCCTCTTCGAGGTCTCTGGCTTCCGCTTCCGTATCGCCGATAATCGGGCACAATCCGGGCAATACGAGCAGTTGGTCCGGCGTTCTTCCGAATTTGGCCATTCTGCTTTTCAAATCCACATAAAACTCCTGCGCTGCACCAAGCGTTTGCTGAGCTGTAAAAACCGCATCGGCCGTTCTCGCCGCAAGCTCCTTGCCTCCTTCAGAGGATCCCGCTTGCACAAGCACCGGGTAGCCTTGTGGCGGGCGCGGAATGTTGAGCGGGCCTTTGACCTTGTAATATTCACCTTGAAAGTCAATATGGTAAACTTTGTTCGTATCAAGACGTTTGTCGGTCACTTTATCGTAAACGAGCGCATCCTCTTCCCAGCTGTCCCACAGCTGCTTAACAACATCGACAAATTCCTCGCCAACCTTGTACCGTTGCTCCACATCCGGGTGCTCCTCACGTCCGAAATTGTGGGCTGCGGATTGAGCGCCCGTAACGATATTCCATGCCGCACGCCCTTTGCTGATATGATCCAACGAAGCAAACTGCCGAGCAATATGATAAGGATCGTTGTAAGTTGTTCCAACCGTAGCGATAAAGCCGATATGCTTCGTCAGTGCCGCAATTGCGGAAAATAAAGTAATTGGCTCAAATCGACGGGACAATCCTGCATAGCCATCCGCCACAAACAACGAATCCAACAAACCACGTTCAGCAATGCGCGCTTGATTAACAAAATGTGCTAAATCTAAGCCTCGATCAGGAAAAACCGAAGGATGCCTGGAAGAAGCGGCATGATGACCGGTTTCGCGAATAAATACATTAAAATGGGCTTTTCGGTTAGCTTTACTCATTTCATCCACCCTTATCTTTTACATTTAGTTAGCCGATTCGGCTGCGTTTACCTTGATAGCCTGGTAATTAGCTGTCCAAATTTTCCGATTATGATTCTCGGGACGGGCAAGTCCTAAGTTCTCTCTCAACGTAGCGCCTTCGTATGCTGTCCTGAAAATTCCGCGATTTTGCAGTTCAGGAATTACCTTATTTATGAATACCTCTAGACTATGCGGCACTACCTGCGGCAGTAAATTGAATCCGTCCGCTCCCCGCTCTCGCAACCATGTTTCAATAAAATCTGCTACCTGTAGATAAGAACCTCTGTACGTTACATGCCCATGCCCGCCAGCACTTCGGTTCAGAAATTGCCGGATCGTCATATTTTCTCTGCGCACGGCGTCGAGAACAACCTCCCGTCTGCTGGTAATGCCGCCTAGATTCTGCTCATCCGATTTCACTTTATCCAGAGGAACCAGGTCATCTAGGGAATACTCTGATAAATCAACGGAGAAAAACCGGGAAGCCTGTTTTAAAGAGCTTTCAAGATTCAACAAGGAGAACAGTTCATCTTCTAAATCTTTAGCTTCCGCCTCCGTTTCACCAACAATCGCGCCAAGTCCAGGCATAATGAGTAAATCATTCGGATTTCTTCCGTATTTTGCTAATCTTGATTTCACATCGCTATAAAATTCCTGTGCCGCACCCAGCGTCTGCTGTGCTGTAAAAATAACTTCTGCGTGCTTGGCCGCCAACTCCTTGCCTTCTTTCGAAGATCCAGCCTGTACCAGAACTGGATATCCCTGCGGAGGACGAGGTATGTTTAACGGCCCTTTTACATGAAAATAATTACCTTTAAAATCAATCTCATGAATATGGGTATGATTAATTTTCAGATGCCTTTCATCGATGCTTTCTGCCCCTTCTTCATCCCAGCTATCCCATAGCTGCTTCGTAACTTCAACGAATTCATCGCCGATTTCATAGCGCTTGCTAGGCTCCGGATAACCACCCCATCTGGTAATATTGTCCCCATCCTCAGGCGAATGCCCCGTTACAATGTTCCAGCCCGCCCGGCCTTTGCTTAAGTAGTCCAGAGAAGCAAATTTCCTAGCTACATGAAACGGATCATTATAGGTGGTGCTTACCGTTCCGATTAATCCGATATTTGTCGTTACAGCAGCAAGCGCCGATAGCAAAGTAAAAGGCTCAAGCCTTCTTCCAGTTCCCGAATAATTGTCTGCGGTAAATAAGGAATCGATGAGTCCCTTTTCAGCCAATTGTGCAAGCTCCACATACTTATCAATGTCCAAATCACGCTGAGGCTCCGCTTCAGGATGTTTCCATCCTCCTGCATGATGGCCTGATATGCGTACGAATACATTGAGATGAATCTTCCTTTCTTTTTCGCTCACAATTCCCACACTCCGATCCATATTTTTCAATTACTTAACGTTTTCATCGTCCCCATACCGTTTTGGGCAATAAAAAAACCAGAAACTGATGAAGTCAGTTTCCGGTGGTCCGGTATCCTTAACTTACCTATTCATTTTCTGTTGCCTTCCGATACTTTGAAATAAAATCGGTTCTCGGTATCCCCTGCAAACAAAAATGGAGACAAAAATCTCAAGAAATATTTTCTCAAGAAATTGTCTCCAGATGACTGGTCGATTACTATTTAAATTCCATTTATACCCATCATTATACTCGGTATAATCTATATTTCAATACTTTTTTTATTTACTCATCATGCCCCAATGCCTGAACTCATTCTGCTTGCGCCACATAAAGGCCGGAGCTGCAAATAAACCGCCCGCTGCTTATCGCGGACACGGTCTTTCAAAATCTGTCAATGTAAAGCGGCCTACAGAGAAACGAGCTCTCGGGAAAGCTGATTTAGGCGCTCACAGCCGTTTTCTGTTACCAGCACCATATCCTCGATCATTATTGCGCCTATCCCATAACCGTAATATGGCGTTTCGAGGCAAATGACCATGCCAGGCTGAAACAATGTCGTTTCCGTAGGGCCTAGGAAAGGCGGCTCTTCCGCTGCGAGGCTTAAACCTGCACTATGCCCAAGATGCCCACGGTTGTAATTGGGAAGCCCTGAACGACGGATCACTCCCATCGCATCTTCGAAAGCTGCCTGCATCGAGATGCCTGGTGCTACGATTTCCAAAAGACGGTCGTGACCAGCCTTCAAGGCTCTGTAGATACGGGTAATCGTTTCGGAGGGATTGCCGAGCACGAATGTCCGCGCAATATCGGAACCATAGCCGTTCACATCTACGCCAACATCAAATTTGATGACATCCCCTGTTGTCGCGGGGGTGGTTTCAAAGCGGTGAGCAGGTGCAAATGAAGCACCAACAGAAATCATATGGAAGCGTGCCGCTAAGCCCTTTACGTCTTTCATCAGGGACAGTTGAAATTCATGCACGATGTCCTTCGCTGTGCTGCCAACTCGAATGCTCTGAGCCGCATCAGCTAGGCCTGTCTCCGCATACGCACACGCTGCACGAAGCTGCTCGATCTCCCACGTTGTCTTGACCATGCGCAGTAACGTGAACAATCCTTTGGCCTCCACTAGCTCCGCGTCCGGTGCCGCCTGACGCAGCGTGTCCACAGATGAATGTCGCATGTCGTTCAGTTCGACAGCAATCTTGCCAGTCTCACAGCCATGCTCAGCTAACGTCTTTTGAAGCAGACCGAACATTTCCTGTGCTTGATGACCTGTTGGTCGTTTGCCTTCGTACTTCCCACCCTTCAAACCGAGCGGATCATCAACATCTACCCAAGTTGGATAGGTTCGCAGCTCACAGTTTGGCAAATCGCTGGATACTCCAGCCGCTTCGAAGTCATTCATGATAATGATTGTCTTGACATTCGGGTCGCGGAAAAGGACCGCTAAAGCTACTTCGCTCATCCGCAATGTATACATAAACGTACTTTCATGGCCGCTGAGGTAATAGAAATTCTCATAAGACGAAGCAATAAGCGCATCCAAGTTCATCTTGCCCATCAGTTCTCGCGCTCTTGCCGCAATTGTGTCTAAATGATGCCTATCTGGATGTGCCACCGTATTGTTCACCTCTCCTACGACTTCATTGTTCCTATACTCGGGCTGCGATCACCTTGAGGCATTACGCCTACTCCCCTAACTGTCTTAGAAATCTACGAGCGCGTTCTGTCTCTGGTTGAATGAAGAATTGATCCGGGGTACTCTCCTCTTGAATAACGCCATCGCTCATAAAAATAACCCTGTTAGCAACTTCGCGCGCAAACTTCATTTCGTGCGTGACCACGATCATCGTCATCCCTTCCACAGCAAGGTCCTTCATGACCTGAAGCACTTCGCCAGTTAGTTCAGGGTCGAGCGCCGATGTTGGCTCATCGAAGAGCATGACTTTCGGCTGCATGGCTAATGAACGTGCAATCGCTACTCGTTGCTGCTGACCGCCAGAAAGACGTGAGGGATATTCATGTTTTTTCTCCAGAAGGCCAACTTTCGTGAGTAATCTTTCTGCAAGTTCTGCCGCTTGTTTAGCACTCATATTTTTAACCAACATAGGCGCCGCCGTAATGTTTTGCAGCACCGTCATATGAGAAAATAAATGAAAGGATTGAAAGACCATCCCGCTCATTAACCGAATTCGTTTAATGGCTTCCCGCTTCACAGATCTGTCCATAGCGGCATCCCATGTGACATCATCCATTCGAATTGTCCCGGAGTCCGGCTCTTCGAGCCCATTGAGACAACGGAGCAGCGTGCTTTTCCCCGAACCACTCGGTCCAAGCAGCACAACGATTTCTTTGGACTTCATTTGAAAATCAATCTGTTGAAGAACTTGCAAGTCGTTAAAGCGTTTTGAAAGCTGATTCACTTCAATCATACGGCTCACCTTTAGTACGCCTTGGATAATTTTTTTTCAACTCTAGTCAGCAGTTGGGAAAATAACATGCTCATGAGCCAATACATAACGGCAATGGCGATATAAAAGGGCATGGCAATATAATACTGTGCGATCAAAAGCTGAGCCGTGCGAAGCAACTCCGTCACGGTAACAATGGAAACGAGCGATGTTTCCTTGAGCATCCCGATAAACGTGTTGCCCATTGGAGGTATCGCTACCCGCGCAGCTTGCGGCAGTACAACCTTATAGGTCGTTTGCCAAGGAGTAAAACCCAGTGACATCGCAGCCTCCGTCTGTCCCTTACTGACCGATAGAATGGCACCTCGGAACGTCTCCGATAAATAAGCGCCTATGTTGAGACTAAGTGAAAGAAATGCCGCTGTAAGTGGACCCAGACGAATACCGTAATCCGGCAAGCCGTAGTAGATGATGAAAATTTGGACGAGAATCGGCGTTCCCCGAAAAATAGAAATATAGAAGATCGCAATATTCCTTATAACGATGTTCCCTTTTAGACGAGCAAACGCCACAATCAAAGCAAGAATGAAGCCGAAAAACATCGACACCATGGTGATCAACAACGTATAATACGCACCCTTTAACAGAAAGTCGAGATTTTGCAAAACAAGCTCCATGCCTGCATCCTCCTACGTACTGATGGTCAGATGTTAGGATCGACTTTGAACCATTTTTGGAATATTTGTTTAAACGTGCCGTCCGATTTCATTTCAGTTAACGCATTGTTCAATGCGCTTAAGAGCTCAGCGTTATTTTTACGAATCGCGATACCGGCAAAGTCATCTTTTACAGAAGCACCTACGGTTTTGATCTGAAAATGATTCTTTTCAACCAGCGGTTGAATGGCAAATACATTGTTGATCGTGGCATCGATCCTACCTGCATTCAAATCCGTAAGCGACGTAATTACATCGTTATAGGTGACGATATTGAATGTACCAACCTTTGGCAGTACTTCGTTGCGTAAATAAGTCTCATCATTTGTCCCTAGGCCAACCCCAATTTTCTTCCCTTTGAAATCTTCAATCCCCTTCACAGAGGTATTATCATTTTTAACGATAACACTCACACTGTTTTTTATGTAGGGCGTGGAGAAATCCATCGTTTTCTTGCGGTCGTCCGTAATGGTGACTTGGGTGACGAGCGCGTCATACTTGCTTGTTTGCAGCCCCTCAATTAATCCGGAGAACTCGCCCGTAATGAAATCAGCTTGAACACCGATCCGCTTAGCTACTTCCTTCGCGACATCAGCATCGAATCCGTCCACTTCATGTTTATCATTGAGAAAGTTGTAGGGGGCATACGTCCCCATCAAGCCAATTTTGATTTTGCCTGATTTCTTAATCGATGCCAACAAGTCCTCTGAAGCAGCAGCATTCGTGGTGCTCTTAGGTGTTGCTGAAGCTGTTGCAGAAGCGGTTGCTTGCGTGCCATCCCCTGATTTACTGGAGCAGCCAACAACCACAGCAGCTATAACACATATGAACGAGATCCTATTGATTGTTTTCTTGACTGTAACTGACATGTTCCGTCCTCCTTAAGAAAGTAAGTTAGTCCTTTTCAGTTCGCTCTCCCTGAATCACATTATCTAAACCAAAGGATTCCCAATCTACCCAAATAATACGCCTCTATTTTTTGTTTCCAATGAAGAAATCCCCCTATAGTAACTCAATGCTATATTGTTCTTATTTTTGTGGACTTATAATCATAAAAAACCGGGAAGAAGCGATTGTTATTAGTCGGCTGCTCAGTTCATATAAGATCTATATAAAAAGCTGCTGCCTTCGTTCTTTTAAAGAACGAAGGCAGCAGCTTTTAAGTACTCTGTCATTTATTTCCGGTTGATACGATAACTAATGAACGTCACAAAAGAAGCTAGTAACGCAATAATTCCACCGATCCAAGTCACGTGAATCAAGCCCATGCCAGTCGCTGTCCAACTTCCAATCAAAGACCCTAGTGCTATCCCAACATTTAGTGAAATCGGTGTTAACGCAGAAGCCAAGTCCTTGGCCGCTGGAAAATAACGATCTGCCATTTGGATGAAGTACATTTGGAGCGCCGGCACTGCAAGATACATGACAAGTGACATTAACCCAATGTTAATCAAAGCAAGTATCGACAAGTGTGAAGTCAAAAAGAGAGCAGCAAGGATAACCGCTTGTATGAGGAATACAAATCTCAATTTGCTGATGCTTTCTCGCTTCGCGATAGCTCCGGCGAGTAAATTACTTACAACCGATATGACCCCATACATCAACAAAACAGCACTGATATAATTTCTAGGTATCCCAACAGCCTCTTCCAACAAAGGGGTTAGATACGTGTACACGGCATATGTTGCACCGATACTTAGCGCAGGAATTAGTGCAGTTAGAATAATTTTCGGGTGAGCAATAAACTTAACTAGCAGTTTCAGCGAGCCTTTTTCTCCCTTTACATCCCGCGGGAGGGCAAACAAACTAATCACGAACAGAACGCCACCTAAAATCACAATGGACCAAAACGTCATTCTCCAGCCACTCGTCTGACCAATATAAGTTCCAAGTGGAACTCCTAGAACTCCTGCAATTGTGAAACCAGAAAAAACAATCGAAATCACAGATCCAATTTTTTCTTGCGGTACTTTGACGCTTGCAAGTGTCATCGCATTCGCGATCAATACGCCTGTCACGATAGCAGTCACAATACGCGAAAGAAAAAGAATTGTAAATGAATGCGAGCATGCGCCTAAGACATTCCCTGCAATGAACACTAATAAAGCAGATAAAATGAGCGGATACTTAGGAAAACGGCTGAGTAAAGATGTAAAGATCGGGGTTCCTACAGCAAATGCGACGGCAAACCCTGTGACCATAATGCCGATACTGGATATTGTTTGGTTCAAGCCTTCAGCAATTTCATTGAGCAGCCCAATGACCACGAACTCGCTTGTTCCTACGGTAAACGTTAATAAAAAGAGGCAAAACACCATGAATCGTTGCATGGAAGACATTTTTACTTTTACTGCGGTTTCGACTGACATTACTATACAACCTCCTGAAATTTCAATTACATAAACCGCAATAATTGGTTTTAGAATATTCGATTACAATCAGGTAAAACTTTCTTATATCCGTTTGGGTACCAGGCCAAATGCTGTAATAGCTGCAGGAACCAATAAGTAAGATATTGACTGTGCGGTCAATAATAATCAGTTATTGACTACACAGTCAATAAAACTTAGATTTAGACTGCGTAGTCAATAACAAATAAAAAGAAGTATATGGCTCCAAAAATTAAATGACGATTGTTTCAATCGCCGCATCTAATACCGCTTGGATTTGATCTTTTGGCATATTTGCTCGTATCATAACCCTAATCCCTATAATCGAATTTGCCATATTAAAAGCTAGTTGCTCACTTGGTATTTTTTTAGTAATGGTGCCCTCTTCTTGACCAGCCAAAATCACCTGATTCAAAATAACCTTGATCCCGTGAAACATGTTGTCAAAATTTTCTTTAACAAATGAAAATTCAGGACTCGTCACTTCCAGTGTAGAGTTTACAATCAGACAGCCCACATCTAATTCTTCAGGATCGGTTTTCAATAAATTCTTTTGCATACAGCGCAGGGCATCTAAGCCAGATGAGTTTAGGCTCATCATTTTCTCAAATCGAGTTAGAAAATTACTGCAGTAAAAAGAAATAGACTTTTCAAAAAGTGACTTTTTATCACCGAATGCACCATACAAACTTTGCTTCTTTAAACTCGTTCCCTTCATTAAAAGCTCGTAAGAAGATGCATGATACCCGTGCTCTCTAAAAACATCAGTTGCAGCATGTAAAACCTGCTCATAATCAAATTCTCTTGGTCTGCTCATTCATGTACCACACCTGTTCTTGTCAATGTTGAAACATTGGCCAATTTAACTGTCAACATTAGATTTGAGCGGAACCACCATCAACAAAGAGTTCAGTGCCACTAACAAAGCTACTATCATCAGATGCCAAGAACAGAACTGCTTTGGCAATTTCTTCAGGTTGTGCAAGGCGACCCATTGGTACTGTTGTTTTCAAATAATCGAACATTGCCGTTTGAGCTGCTCGGTCTGGACCTGCAACTGCAGCTAAACCGGGTGTTTCGACTGGGCCTGGGCTAACAACGTTGAATCGAATATTTTGGTCCTTCAGATCAAGAATCCAAGTTCTTACAAAGTTTCGCAAAGCCGCTTTTGTTGCACCGTACACACTTGTTGCTGGTTGTCCAATGGAGCCGTTAATCGAACTGTTCAGAATGATGGAGGCTCCGTTGCTCAGCAGTGGAAGCGCCTTTTGCACCGTAAATAATACACCTTTAACGTTAACACGGAACAAGGTATCAAAATGTTCTTCCGTCACTTGGCTCAAAGGCAGAAATTCCGCGGTGCCTGCATTGGCAAAAATCACATCAACCCGACCATGTTTTTCTTGAATCAATGCATATAATCGATCAATTTCGGCAAGATCTGAAATATCACCTAAAAATCCAGTAACGTTTGAGCCAATTTCGTTTAATGCTTCGTCAAGTTGCTCTTTGCGTCTTCCCGTGATGTAAACATATGCCCCTTCTTCTACAAAACGCTTTGCTGTTGCTAGACCGATCCCGCTGTTACCTCCAGTTACCAATGCCACTTTGCCTTCAAGTTTTTTCATTTTTCTTCTCTCCCTTGTCTATATTTCTCTTGATAAGTTTACATCTACATTTACAGGTCTATATATGCGTTACTCAAGTCGACTATCAGATTTCATGACTCCGAATAACTTCGTTCTATCCACACTTTGGAAATGAAATTGTAATTGCTTTGTCGAAAGCCTCACCACCTTTACTTGCTTGCAAGTAAGTATTTTTCAAACCAGTTTTATTCTCCGCTACATTTACTTACTTGCAAGTAAGTACTCATCAAAAAAGTTGCGCAATTTCACTTTCTTTTATCGAAAACATATCAACCTACTTTTTCATTTACTTACTTGCAAGTAAGTATTCGTCGCTTGAAAAAATATATCATCCTATTTCCACACTTGCAATGGTCAAAATAGGGAAATATATCATTTCAAAGTAATAATCGTTTGATTTGCTTAATCACTTTTGGGTATAAAGAAGAATCTCCAATTACCCTTCTATACAGCAATGCTCCTTTAACCGCGGAAAGTATGGTTGCCGCAAGTTCTTCGATATATTCTGTATCTGCGGTTACATCATCTATTTTAAATTCAGAAATAATATTTACAAGGACTTTTAACTCTAGTTTAGTTACTTCTTGTAGTTTTTCCTTAACACTATCCGGCAACGACTCAACATCAGATTGCAAGGAAGAAATAGAACAAATTTGTTTTTCAGAAAATGGTTCAATCTGCTTTATTAAAAAATGGTCAAGCTTCTCCTCAATTGTTAACCTAGTAGAGCTTACATACGTATCCAGGTCAATTAAATCTTGGATCATCATCTGGGTTACTGCAATACCTAGATCCTCTTTTTTCTCAAAATGATAATGAATTGCTGCTCTTGTTATTCCAAGCTGCTGAGCAAGGTCATCATACCCAATTGAGAGAAAACCTTTTTCTCTGATTAGCTCGAGGGCAAGCCTAACGATCTGTTTTTTTGTGTCCATGAAGGGAATTATAACTAACGTGTAAGTAAGTGTCAAATGCCTTTTTAAACATATTTCTTACTTAAACATGTTCTCACATATAGGTTCTTACATTGGGGAAGACTTAAATATCGCCTTTGCCTGCACTTTTGCTTGATTAAGTATATTAGCGCTTAGTACAGGATCCTTAACACTTCTAGCTAAAAGGAGTGATCCCACCATGATGCTCAGGACTACCCCGCTTGTTATTTCATCACTGCCTGAAATTTCACCTATGAATGCAATATATTGATTCAACGCATGACTGAGAATCTCCTGAAGGTCAGCTGAGCACTGGGCTATTTCGCCGGATAGAATCGGAACGATGCACCCATTTTCTGCGTGATCTCGATGATAAGGGCTCAAATAAAAATCAATGATTCGGTTGATTTCCGGTTCATCCGTATCCGAATGTTCATTTCGTGTCGATGTTCGCAGTTCATCAATTGTATTGCTTACGACAAAATTGCAGGTCTCAGCAACCAGTTCTTCTTTATTTTCAAAATGAGAGTAGAATCCCCCATGGGTTAATCCGGCACCCTTCATAATGGAGGGGACACTGGATTCCCGAATTCCATTTCTTCTGAATGCATCAGCTGCGCTTGTAAGAATGCGATTCCGAACTTTTAATTTATGTCCTTCTGGATAAGGCATGTAAACACCCTCTATCTATTATTCTGAATATTATATATATCATATTATCACATAATGAGTTGGGGTAAAACTCAGTTATCTTTTATTATGCAGTTGACGGTTTTAAAATATTATGGTTATAATATATTACGGTCATCATATTTTAAAACATAAAGGAGCGATTCAACATGAATATTTCAAAACAAGTAGCCTTAGTCACTGGAGCAAATAGAGGTTTAGGTAAGCACTTAGCAGAGGAACTTTTAAAACGCGGTGCAAAAGTATATGCAGGTGCAAGAAATCCGGAGTCCGTTAATATTCCCGGAGCGATTCCTATTCAGCTCGATATCACGAATCCGGAGTCTGTGAAAGCGGCAGCCTCAACAGCTTCTGATGTCACACTGCTTATTAATAATGCAGGTACATCAACAGGGGCTTCAGTTCTGACAGGCAGCTGGGATGACATCCACTTAGAGTTTGATACGCATGTATTCGGTACACTCTCCATGGTTCGAGATTTTGCACCTGTCTTGGAGAAAAACGGCGGAGGATCGATTCTTAATATTTTATCCGTACTCTCCTGGTACACAACAGATAGCACAGGAGCCTACTCCGCGGCAAAATCCGCAGAATGGTCCATGACAAATGCCCTACGTTTAAGCTTAGCGCCAAAAAACATTACCGTTTCAGGGTTGCATGTTGGCTATATGGATACGGACATGACCAAAGGACTAGAAAAACCGAAATCGGATCCGAAGAAAATTGCAGAAATCGCTATTAATGGGATTGAAAATGGTCTGTATGAGATTATTGCGGACGACATTAGCACTAATGTTCAAAAAGGTCTTTCTGGTGGCGTTAATGCTCTATATCCGGAATTATTAACTATTAAATAAACTTCCATAACGAATTGGCCATGTTCTCATTCATTGAGAGCATGGCTTTTTTTTGTAAATAGTAAAAATAAAAAAACCAATCATTATAAATAATGAATGGCTAATCCAGGAGTTCGCTAGGGTCTAGGCTGCATCTCTATTCGAAACAACTCTTCTAATTCCTTATCGAGCAGATCGCTTAATTTCTTCGCAGTGGAGGGTCCTACCGATTTAATCGCTCGTTCTAGCAGACTGACATAGGCATGACTTAAACCCGAATGTCTTGCCAGTTCTCGCTGCGAGTAACCTTTGACAACTCTAGCCTTAATAAAAGCATCTGTGTTAGCCTTGATCTTCGTGCTCATTATTTTCATTCGTTTCTGCTCCCCTCCCGTTCTCATTTTGTTCCCCTTGTTTCTATTATATCACACAAATTAACTATTGCAATCAAAATAGTTTACTTTAAACAACATCGTTTCCGGCAATATCCCAGCCCTACACGCATTGTAATTACTTTTGTATACTGATATTATTAAAATGTTTACTACTGTTTACTTTTCGAATCGTGAGGGTGAAATTCATGTATTTCTATGATAAATTACGAGATTTGCGTAAATTAAAAGGTTTTACCCTGCGAGAGCTAGCTGACCGTTCCGGCGTATCCGCGGCATACATCTCCCAGCTAGAAAACGGCAATCGCGGCATCCCGTCTCCGGAAGTGTTGATGAAGCTTTCCGAAGGGCTCAATACGTCTTATTCTGAATTAATGGACATAGCCGGATATTTGGAATCAACGCCTTCAACAGAGAAGTTCCAAAGTAACCCTGTCAATTTACGGCGGTTTCTGCGCGAGAATGAGCTTCTGTTCGATGGCATTCTTTTAACCGAGGAAGACAAAGAATGGGTCGAACGAATGTTGACCGTATTATTCTGGAAGCAGCGTCAGGAATCGAAGGTTGAGGACCCGCCTACGACATAAAGTCGTTGACACTGCGTCCTTGCATGAGATTTGGGGCGGTAGTCTTGAGTTTTAGCTGGAAATAGTACCGCTAATTCTTTCAATTTAGCCATTAATTTAGGATTAGATGGAAATTCTCCTGTTATTTCTTTAGTTTTTCCTACAAAAGCGGCCACATCGGCCGAATTAACTGGAGAAACTCCCGTTACTCCGCAGAATCCTTTCTCAGCGCCATTTTTAACTGTAGAAATTACCGCTATTTCGCCATCACGTGCAAGTATATAGGGTAACCTTTCGGCTCCCCCCAATAAAAAAAGCCCATTTCATCCTATACGGATGAAACAGGCCTTCCTACCTAACGCCAATTAGTCATCGTTGGACTGACTGCCGTTGCCATTGCCATTTCCGTTACCATTGTTCCCATTGCCATTTGGCGTTTGAGCTCCATTACCGTTGCCGTTGCCGTTGCCATTGCCATTTGGTGCAGGAGCTTGTCCTCCATTACCGTTAGGCACTTTAGAACCATTGCCGTTTGGCATTGGTGTCTGCCCTCCATTGCCATTGGGTGCTTTATAGCCATTTCCGTTTGGTGCTGGTGCCTGCCCACCATTGCCATTTGGCATAGGTGTCTGTCCTCCGTTGCCATTCGGTGCTTTATAGCCATTTCCATTCGGCGCAGGTGTCGGAGTACTCGGGACTTGTCCGCCTCCAGTTCCGCCTTGACCTTTGCCGCCGCCAAAGCCTTTACCTTCACCCTGACCCTGGCCACCGCCTTGGCCGCCTCCAGTTCCGCCTTGACCTTTGCCGCCGCCAAAGCCTTTACCTTCACCCTGGCCTTGACCACCACCTTGGCCGCCTCCAGTTCCGCCTTGACCTTTGCCGCCGCCGAAGCCTTTACCTTCACCCTGGCCTTGACCACCGCCTTGGCCGCCACCAGTTCCACCTTGGCCACCGCCACCTTGGCTACCTCCGGTTCCGCCTTGACCTTTGCCGCCTCCGCCATGCCCTTTACCTTCCCCATGACCATGGCCACCGCCTTGGCTGCCACCGCCTCCACCTTGTCCTGCTCCTTTAGCACGTATATAAGCATAAGTGATTGACTCGAGGGTTCGGTTATCAACCGCTCCTGTCACGGGAAGCCCGTGTTTTTTCTGAAAATACTTAACTCCCCTCACGGTCACATCATCATAGTAGCCGTTGATTTCACCTGAATAGCTGCCGAGTGTCTTCAGCATTCCCTGAATGACGAATACATCAGGACCATTGGCGGGTTTCCCAACTGCTCCTGCCAGATTCGGTACATACAACAGCAGCATGACCGACAGAATAGCAACACCTAGATATTTCCCAGCAAACACACCAATTCTCGTTCTTTGCTTACTTCCCTTCCATTGTTGCACTAGCAGACACCTTCCTTAAGTTGAAAATTATTTTACCGCGCTAATACTATTCCCCAACTCTCTAGCCTGCTACTTCATTTCCTTAATGGGAAATAAGGGGAACGACACAAATCTCGGAAGGGAACTAGAGTCCCCTAAATTAGAGGAAACCCAGCAATTCCGATACCGAGGGAAACTACAGGGCCATATTCGCCCTGCATGGCAACCTTTTCAGGTGAAATCATTGAAATAGCGGACGACAGTTCCCCTTATACGTGAAAACCTATCTTTTCAGCGAAATAGTGACCTGTAGTTCCCCAAAAAAAGCAAAAGAGAACCGGCACAAGCTGCCAGTCCTCTTCCAATCCATCCCCATTATTATTGAATAGGATAATCAATCACAATTACATTTTCAAGGATACCTTTGACCGATTGCACAAACTCCTGATGAGCCGGATGAGGGCCGTACTGCTGCAAAGACTCCCGATCTTGGAAGGTCACCCGTAATCCTATCGTATATCCCTGAATATTTCCTGTTTCTTCTGTCTCATTTACACCTGCAGTAATCTGGACAATGCCCGGAATTTTACCTTTCAAAGACAACAATTTCTCAATTACTTCCTGTTCCTTCTGCGCAGCTAAAGTCTCCTTAAATTTAAAACAAACCAAGTGTTCAAACATCGCGTCGGACCAACCTCCTGCTTATTTTTTTACTCTGCATAGAAACTATTTTATCATACTTTTTTTACCAAGTTGAAATGTTTCAATTTAAGTATGCCCCTGTGAACAAATCTCAATAATGCCAAACACAATCCTCAGGCTTCTTATCAAGTAGAAACCCTCGAAACGTCGTCATCTTTAACTGATGCATATCCGTTCGATCCAAATAATCAATTCGGCAGCACAGACGCGGCTCCATCTTCTGCGTGTTTCCCTCTTTTCCCATCACTAGTGGCGCTGCTATAGCAACAAACCATGCCCTGTCCGCCGCGGTAATACCTTCTGCCACTACACCAACCGGCTTATGCTTCACCGTCCTGAAATTCAATCCGATGACCAGCTCGAAAGGGTCCATTCTGTACCCTAATATTTCCACATCTATGCTCTTCACGTGCTTAATCTTAAGCCACTCGCTGCTTCTAGTATCAGGCACATACATCGAGCTTTTCCGTTTGGCCACAATTCCTTCCATACTCCGTTCTTTCATCGTTTCAAAAAGCGCCTTCCCCTGCGCCTCCACAAACAACGTCGGCATCAGCACTGGAGTAGAATCAACGACAGCAGCTAGACGCTTTTTCCTCTCAACTAAAGGCTCATTTAGATGCTCTCTATCTGTATACAAAAGATCGAAAGCAACAAAAGTCACCGGATGTGTATGCACCGCTCGGTTTATTTTTCCTAATTGACTGATCCGATCCCGATACATAAAATCATCAAATGCAGGCGCCCCGTTACGGCGGAGTACAATGCCTTCACAATCCAAAATAGCAGAATGTGTTTTAATCGCACTTATTGCATCCTGCAGCTCTGGGAATTTGTGCGTTACAGCTCTTCCACTCCGCGAATAGGCCTCAATACGGCCTCCTTGCTTATGGATAAGGATTCGAACGCCATCCCATTTCGGCTCATAAATAAAGTGTTGATCGTCAAAAGGCTCCTCACCGAAGCTGACACCCATTGGCTTTATGGCTGAAAATAACATCAAAAAATCCCCTCCTGTTACCAGTTTGGGGATTTAATCGACAGTCTAAACGCCATTTTCGATCAAATGACTCTCCATCCATGCAAAAGCTTTCCTAAGCTCTTCCTTCGGTACATTTGCATACCGATCACCGATGGAAACCTCATAACAGCATGATGTCTCATTTATTTCTTTCAGATAATGAGTAAGTCCAACGCCTGTTGCCTCATATAAGTTGACCAACAGGGATTCCATCTGCTCTTTTGGCCTATTGATATGTACGTGGAACATATTTGTGACCGGTTTACTAGGGGTCGTAGCAACGCCAGGAACCTGATTGTACAAGGCAGCAAGTTCGATGGCTTCCTCGTAATATTGCCCCATTTTATTCAAACGCTGCTTGAAATAATGGCTCGCACTCAGGATATACGGGTATAGACTGATCAAATCGCCGCCGTGGCGCCTTTTCCACACTTTAGACTGCTTCGTGAACGTCTCGTCTCCCGCAAGCAATGCCCCAGCAATGCCGCCAATCCCCTTGTAGAAAGAAATGTAGACACTATCAAACAGCTCACAGATTTCGCGCGCAGACTTCTGATAATAAGGAAGAATTTCGTAGAGCCTAGCCCCATCCAAATGTAATTTGATGCCATGACTGCGGCAATAGGCCGAGATTTGTACAAGCTCTTCGTAATCTGGCAGCTGTCCGCCAATTTCCCGCTGCGGCAATTCCAGCAACAAACAAGCGATATCTTCTTTTATATGCAGCACATCTTCCAGACGAATCAGTCGATCTTTCTCACCAAGCAGAATTGGCTGGATGTGATGAAGCTCCTTCAGCCCGTCCTCCTCATGGATTTCCAAATGGCTGAGCGGGTGATATGCGACTTTCTTGATCCCTTTATGATCGCACCAGATTCGCAAAGCAATTTGTTGAGCCATCGTTCCACTTGGGAAGAAGACGGCAGATTCTTTACCAAGAAACGCGGCCATTTCCTCTTGGAAATCCTCAATTAGCTTGCCATTGCCATAAGTATCTCCATCTGTTTGACCATCAACGTCCTGCAAGGCATCTATCAATACTTGAATATTTCTTTTGCCGTGGCCGCCAACGGGGAAGTTCGTTTGTTGAAACGCTTCTAATAATGGATTGATTTTGTTCATTTGTATCGTACTCCTTTGTTTGTCACAACTCACTCTTGGTCTCAGCAAGGCAGTGGATTATAATCAAGCTAACTCTATTCGAAAAAGGAGACTCAAGCCATGAAGGAAATCCTTATCGGCTCCATTGATCAATTTACTACTTTTCCTGTGGAGGTTCAGCTTGACCGTGACTTGTATTTTTTGATGCAGGTAGACGATGACCAGTACAATCTTTACTCAAGTGTTTGCCCTCATGGCGGTTACACCGTGGATCTGATTGACGGAGAGCTCGAATGCCCTTTGCACGGTTGGACCTTTGAAGTACATACAGGACGCTGTCATAATGTACCTAGCGCCAGACTCGCCTCTTATAACGTCATCCTTCGTGACAACCAGCTGTTCGCTCAGATGGCATGATCTCCCGTATATTTTACCAGTGGTCAAGCTATAATAACAGCTATTGTTATCAAATGAACGGCTTTAGGAGGCAACATGCCCGACAAGATGAGTACGAGTAAGTCCCAGGGAATGAAGTGGTGGCAGCTGAGTTTACTCGGAGTCGCTTGCACAATAGGTACCGGGTATTTCCTAGGCTCTGGAATCGCTATTCAAATGGGCGGCGTCTCCGTCCTTTTCTTGTTTATACTCGCAGCTTTCGGCACTTATCTCGTCTTTGATGTTCTGGCCAAAATGACAGGCAAGGATCCCCAGCAAGGCTCATTTCAAACCTATGCGGCCCAAGCTTTCGGCCGCTGGGCTGGCTTTAGCAGCGGCTGGGTCTATTGGTGCTCAGAGCTATTAATTATGGGTAGCCAGTTAACAGCTTTATCCTTTTTCACCCGCTTCTGGTTCCCTAAGTTACCGATGTGGGTCTTTGCGACGGTCTACGCCCTAATAGGACTTGGCGTTATTCTGCTAGGGACCAAAGTCTTTGAACGTGCCGAGCATATATTTGCCATCATCAAAGTATCCGCCATTGTGATGTTTGTCATTATCGCAGGTGCGGCGGTTCTTGGATTCCTTACAGGCACATACCCGCCGAAGTTTCCGACTGCCAAGGAAGCCTACTTACCAAAGGGGGGAGTCGGCATTTGGTCATCTTTCATCTATGCTTATTACGCCTTTGGCGGCATTGAAATCTTGGGCATCATGGCCGCCAGACTTAAGCGGCCTGAAGAGGCGCCTAAAGCTGGTAACATGATGATTCTTCTGTTAACCATCATCTATATCGCCTCGTTAGCACTCGCCTTGGCTTTAATCCCTCTGAGCAATCTCCAAGGGAAAGAAAGCCCTTTTCAGGTGGCCTTAGGTTCTTATCAACTCCCTTTTGTCCCCCATGCCTTCAATGCGATTCTAATCATCGCGGGATTTTCGACGATGGTCGCTTCCCTATTTGCGGTTACAACGATCCTGATCACGTTAGCGCAAGGTCACAATGCTCCCGCCATATTCGCTAAACGAACAGGCGGCAAGCGCAAAATGCCGTTACCCGCCCTCGGGTTTACGACGGGCGGAATAACGGCTGCGGTGCTCATGGCCTTGCTTCTACCTGAGAAATTGTATGCGTACATCACCACAGCGGCAGGCATTATGCTGCTGATGAATTGGCTGTTCATCCTGCTCTCATCAGGCCGATTACTGCAGTTATCCCGGTGGGGGAAAATCAAAAGATACACAGGCATGCTTCTTATTCTAACCGCTATAACTGGCACCGCCTTTCATCCGACGAGCCGGCCAGGCTTCTGGATCAGTCTTTTATTCATCGTATTGATTGGCCTTGTGACTCTTGGGCTTAGCTTCAAATGGAGAAAGAATGCGCCTGGTTCGGTCACCACTTTCCATCCTGACAAGTTGTCCATGCCCAAACCCGATAATCACGAAGGAGCAACTTAATGATAGGGGAAGAGGTTAATTGAAGAGGGCATGAAAAGCTTTTAATCCAAAATGCAGACCAAAACCGATCAGGGATAACCCTGAAACGATAGAGATAACCGAAAGCCCGCGCGGCGTAAGGAATCTCCGAAAGACACTGGCTAATGAAGCCATGATGAGATCCCACAGGATAATGCCCACGAACATGATCCCCGTATATAGCAGAACGTGATTTCTATCATACTTAGCAATCGTTTCCGCCAACACCGATCCATAAATCCCTATCCAAAATAGGATTGACAACGGAGAACTGATCGACATAATTAATCCTGTAAAAAAAGATTTGGCCAACGTCTCTTCCGACTTGTAACCCTCCGTTTTCAACTTGCCAGCACCAACGACACTTTCAATTCCCGTGTAGAGTAAAATAAAACAACCAAATAGCCATAGAAATGTCTTCATAAATGGTGTTGTAAGAAAGTGAACAAGACCGAAATAAATGAGAACAATCATGATAACGTCCGCAAGCATACCGCCAATCCCCACCATCCACGCATGGACAAAGCCACGCTTGATGCCTCTATCCAGCATGGCGGCGTTAATAGGACCAATCGGCGCGGAAAGTGATAAACCCAATAGTAGAAAGCTTAGCATCACATACATCTCAATCACCCATTCACTCTTTAGACATACAAGCCCTAAGGCTCGTAATATCTTATTCGTTGATTAGAGCTTGTATAACTTAGTTTCTTGGTTTTGGCTATAAAAATATCGTTGACATTCACGCAGCGTAAAGCTGTAGAGTTAAGTTGTCAGGAGGTGAACAGATGGAATACACCGTGCAGAGCCTAGGGAAGTTGGCAGGTGTAAGCACCAGAACGCTTCGCTATTATGATGAAATTGAGCTCCTTAAGCCGGCAAGAATCAATTCTTCCGGGTATCGATTCTATGGACAGAACGAAGTTGATAGACTCCAGCAGATTTTATTTTACAGAGAATTAGGTGTTAATCTGGATCGCATCAAAGAAATCATAACCGCCCCCACCTTTAACGCAGAGGATGCTCTTAAAGAACATCATGTACAGCTAATGGAGAGAAGAGCTCAGCTTGATGCGTTGATTGCCAATGTTGAAAAAACGCTAGTGTTACATGAAGGGAGAACAGCCATGTCAAATAAAGAGAAATTCGAAGGCTTCAAACAACAACTGATGGATGAGAATGAGAACAAATATGGGAAAGAAATTCGGGAGAAATATGGGGAAGAGCAGGTCAATCAATCGAATCATAAATTGAAACATATGACGCAAGAGCAGTATGACGAGGTTACGCGTCTTGCAGGTGAAGTGACCGACTCACTTGCAGAAGCTTTCAAAACGGGAGATCCCGCTAGTGCGGCCGCCCAAAAAGCCGCGGATTTGCACAAACAATGGCTATCCTATTATTGGAGTGAATACAGCAAAGAGGCACATGCCGGTCTAGCCCAAATGTATGTAGATGATGAAAGATTTAAAGCCTACTATGATGATAAACAACCAGGAACCGCAGAATTTCTGAGAGATTCCATACACATTTATACTGGTTTTACGAAGCAATAGCCCAGTGAGCGGGACACTAGCATTTTTTCTACTATATCCTCCAAACATCCAGTTATTTTAGAAGAAAACGGAATAGAATAGTATTACACCAGCCACCAGCAGCCGTGTGTAGTCAACCTCCAACCCAGAAAAGCACAGGAACCCTTAGGGGCCCTGTGCTTTTCAGTTATGAATTGGCTGCGACGCCGCCGCCAGTAGGTTTCACCAGCGCTTTGGTCTCCCATACGCGGCTTCTCCATCGTAAATACATAATCAAGCCTCGCAGCCACTCATCAACCGCAAAGGCAATCCATACACCTAGAAGCCCCATCTTCATATGAATGCCCAGCCAATACGCAAGCGGTACGGCAACACCCCACATGGAGAGAACACCCATGGCAACTGGAAATCTAGCATCACCCGCAGCGCGGAGTGAATTAATAACCACTAGATTGAACGTTCGACCAGGCTCGAGAATTACGCTTAGCAGCAAAATCCCCGATCCCATCGCAATAATCTCTGGATTGTCTGTAAATAGCCCTAGCAGCTCTTTACGGAAAATAGATGCGATACCAACAACCACAAAAGTGAGTAGAAATGTCATTCTCAGACTGCGAATAAGCTTATGGTACGCTGCTTTGAACTCGCCGGCACCAACCATATGACCTACGATGATCTCCGTACCCATACCGATCGCCATCCCAAGCGCCATGAAGTAATTTGTAACATTCATCACATACACGTGCGTGCTTAACGCGACTTGACCGATGATATTCACGAAGCTCACAATCATGAGATATTGAGATTGCCAGGACAAGTGCTCTCCCGCAGAAGGGAGTCCAATGCTCAAGATTTGCTTCACAATACGCTTATCGAACGTAATATAATTCTTGAAGCGAATCGGGAACGGAATCCGGCGATATAAAATTACGAAAAGGACGATAAGTCCAAGAAAACGGCTTATGACTGTGGAGACCGCCGCCCCCGTTACACCCCACTCAGGAAATCCGAGATTCCCGAAGATGAGCAGGACGTTACCAACGACGTGGATCACGTTCACACCAAGCGTCACGTACATAACGTCTCTCGTCTGACCATTCGAACGAAGGACCGAGGATACTGCATACGACAATGCTTCTATCCAAATAAAAGCACTGATGAGATTCAGGTATTTCTTAGCTATGGCAATCTGGTCAGGAGCCAAGTTCATTAGTTGCATGATCGATTCGCCAAATACGACCAAGACGATGCTGACGACGATCCCGAATATCAAGTTGATGGTAATCGCCAAGGCTGAAATACGACTCGCTTCCTTGGCCCTGCCTGCGCCCAAATTCTGCGCTACCGCTACACTCGTTCCGATTCCGACGAAGCCAAACATCAAGATGCAGAATACGATGATTTCATTCGCTAATCCGACCGCTCCGGTTACTTCATCTGAGATCCGACTGAGCATGAACACATCCGCAGTACCGAGCATCATCCGCAGAACGGAGTCAATGAAGATCGGCCACGTAATGGCGAATAGACTGAGCTTTTTCCAAGTTGCTGTTGACTGGGTGTCTATCATTTTCTATGCTCCTCAATTTCAATTGCCTTTAGTTTAGGATACGTAAGCGATTTCAGTCAAATGCTACTAAAATCCAATAAAACAACCTTGAATTTCTCTTCCGAGAAAGTCCAAGGTTGTTTTATTGATTCAAAGCTATTTGACGCGAACCCATGCACCGCGATTATCAGCTGATTCAATTTCTGCCTCCGCAATGACAATGCTGTCCATTGTACTGAAAGGCGTGGCCGTTGCTACATCCTGGCCAGAAATCAACGTCTCAACGAAATATTTGAGCTCCTGGTAATAGCCCATCTCTGCTGAGATCTCAGGACTGAAGCCAGGACCATCGTTCACATTGACTTTCAAACCGTCTGCTGTGAAAACGACGTTAGCTTTTTCGAAATTTACCCGGAACTGCATATCGAAGCCATAATCTCCTTGCAGCGTCCAGTCTGCTTGCGCATTGATGACCTTGCCATCTTCGTACAAATAGTTCGTTGAAACAATATCGTACCCACTACCTGGCACCACGTTACGAGCCAAGGAGGAGACGGATTCTGGTTTACCAAACAACCAGTTGATCATATCGATATCATGCACGTGCATGTCGAGCAGCGCCCCGCCGCTTTTCGCATTCTGCAACAGCCACGGTCCCCAAGTCGGCGTTCCGCCGCCGCGGTAGAAGTAACCAGCAAGAACTTGGCCGTACGTTTCACTTGCGACAACTTGTTTCAAATACTCATAGGCTGGCCAGAAGCGCAGGCATTGGCCGACCATCAGCTGTTTCCCGTTCCGCTCGGCAGCTTCAATCATGTCCTTACACTCTTCTGCATTCAGTGCCATCGGCTTTTCACACAAAACATGAAGACCCTTATTCAAACATTGAATGGAAATTTCTCTGTGCAAAAACGTTGGCAGTGTCATATCCACACAATCAAGCTGCTCTTTCTCAATCATTTCTGCAACACTTGTGTACTTATTATAAACGCTGAAGTCAATACTGGAAGCTCCCGTATCAATGTTACCTCCTGCTGCATGTCCTTCCAGCTTTTCAATGTCAATATCGCATAGGGCAACGACTTTCATCGGAACGCCTTCGGCTTCAAGACGAATGTAATTTTCCAGATGCGTTCTGCCCATAAAACCTAATCCGATTAATCCAATTTTTAACATGGCTTATTTCCTCCCCAGAATGGCATCCATAGCACCTGATGTATTATAAATAATTTGCTGTCCGTGATGCGTATAGCCAGGAATCATTTCTGCGATGACATAGTCCTCATAGCCGATAGCTTGCAATGCCTTCATCACTTCCGGATAGTTCACATCACCTGCAAGCAGATCGACGAATCCGTGCAAGCCGCCTGCAGCGCGTCGATAATCTTTGAAATGCACTTTTTTGATGCGATGATTCAGGATTGAAATCCAGTGCTCCGGGTAACCTGCAAATAAGACATTCCCAACGTCGAAGTAGGAACCGACATATGGCGAATTGATTTTATCAATGAAATCTCTGAGTTCAAGCGGTGATAACAATAATTTATTCCAAACATTTTCAATGCCGATGGATACCTTGAGAGATTCCGCAACCGCAGACAGCTCACTAATCCCTTCAAGAGCATAATCGTAAGCTTGATCATATGGCACAACTTCAGAGTCCGGAATGAAATCGACGCCAACTGCTCCAGGCACAACCAATATCGTGTCTACGCCCAAAATCGCTGCGCTTTCCAGCTGCTTTTTGATGATTTCTTTCGCTTTTTGACGCGTTCCAGCATGTCCACTTGTGAGGGAGTACGTCCAATATAAACCGCTGGCTAAGCTCGTTAGCTCAATCCCTTTATCATCGGCAAGCTGGCGGTATTGTTTGATTTCGCTTTCATTACTTTCAAGACTAAGTTCGCCTGTTTCGTTCAACGCCAGCTCGATACCATCGAACCCAGCATCCTTCGCGACAGCTATACATGCCTCCACCTTCATGGAGCCTGGAAATGACCAAATATTAATCCCTTTTTTCATCGTTATCTCCTCCATCTCTTTCCTTTATTATAAGAGAGGTTGGCAAGATAAGATTTATCCAAAAAGCCGATTTATTTGCACTTTTGCAAAAACGAATATGTTAAAATAAGGCTGTGTCCTACCACCACACGACGCTATGAAAGGACGGACAGCATGGAATTCCCACGCATACAGCTTCAAGAATCAATAACCATACATCATCTCATTTCCTTTCACTATTTTGAGTATGCGAAGGGATATGTGTTTGACGGCGAACAACACGACTTCTGGGAACTTCTATATGTCGACAAAGGTGAAGTCGAGGTTCGGGCCGATGATCACATCCACACCCTTCAGCAGGGGCATATGATCTTTCATAAACCTGAGGAGTTCCATACAGTTAGTGTAAAGCATGAACATAAACCGCCTAATCTTATCGTTATTTCCTTCGAATGCGCGTCAGCAGCGATGTCTGATTTTGAAAATAAAGTTGTCCCCCTTGGCGACCGGGAAAGAAATATGCTATCCCTCATTATCCAAGAGGGGTTTCAGGCATTTCTGCCTCCCTTCGACAGGCCTTCCGTTCATAATCTTGAACGGAATCCCGAAGCCCCTTTTGCCAGCGAGCAGTTGATCAAAACGTACTTGGAAGCTTTGCTTATTACCCTGATTCGCAATCAGAAACAAGCCTCTACCCCCATAGATGCAGCCATTAAGATTAAACAGTCGTCTCTTCAAAAAGAAAAAGCCGAACAACGCATCGTTCAGCAAATCGTGGCTTACCTGAAGGACAATCTCTCACAATCTTTTACCCAGGATCAGTTATGCCAGACGTTTCACTTGGGAAAAAGCCGATTAAAGGAGCTTTTCCAGTCCCAAATGCAAACGGGTGTCTTAGAAGCCTTCAAATCTCTGAAAATCGAACAGGCCAAAACCTACATTCGAGAAGACCATTACAATTTCACCGAAATTGCCGCGATGCTCGGCTATGCCAGCATTCATTATTTCTCCAGAGACTTCAAGAAGACGGTTGGCATGTCTCCCTCGGATTATGCGAAGTCGGTTAAGGCGCGTGTTTAACCAAAAAAAGCACCCAACTTGGGTGCTTTTTCAATATCCATTTTATTTAATTACTTTTAATAAACGTTTTGCAGTACCGTTAGCCGTTTCAATTGTTTCATACACATTCACTGTGAATGGGTAGCTAAATTGATCCGTTGTAATGTTCGAAGCATCTATCATTTGTACGCCGCTAATCAATTTATTTACACCTGTGAAAGCCGCATCCTTGGAGCCCAGAACGCGTCCCGCACTATCGACAATCTCAAATCTCAATTTCGAGAAATTATTGTCGACAACGACATTCTCTTTTTGTTTGATATCCATATCCAGACGAACCTTGTACGTATACGTCAATTGAGCTGTCGTTTGCGTGTTAACAGCCACATCATTAATTTTCAGATCAAAAGGATACAAGGAAATCGTTGAATCTTCTGCTTCTTCCTGCTGCAGATCCGTTTGCAGTGCTGCAATTGTCGTCGTATAAGGCGCGGCAGCTACGGTATCAAGCAGCTTCAGAGAGAAGCTTGTTCCCTCTTCGGATTGAGGAACAATGTAGGAGTAGCTCACAACGTAGCTAAGTCCAGGATTCATCATTTCTGTCACATTGGCTTGACGAGCTCCTTGGTACGTTAATCCTTGTGTACTCACAAGCTCCGACACGAACGCTGGTAACGCAATTGGCGATGTGCTTGTATTCGTTAGTTTGAACTTCGCCACAGCTGTTTTGAAACCTTCACCTGGATTCTCGTGCAGATGAAGCTCCATCAAAGAGACTTGCGTTGATTTGTCGACCACTTTAGTCAAGGCATCAAACGCAATCGGTTGACCGATCGTATAAGGAACGGCGGTTGTAGATCCTTGTTGTTTTGGCCATGCGATAGCCAGCTTACCTGTTGCTACTGTAGTTGCTGCTGTTGCCGCCTCGGCTGCACCTTTTGCAACAAAAGTATCAGTTGATAAAACCACCAGGTTAGACAATGTCACACCGTTTTCAACTGGGATTGCAAAATGAATATACTTTTGCTCGCCAGCTTCCAACGTAACAGGTTCTACTTCCGCACGTTTTCCTTCATAGTTCTTCGTTTCGGACTGAGCATCCATACGGAAGGCTGGCACTGTTTCGCGGCCTGCACCTGGATTGCTAGCAAGAACAGTTACTACTGCTACGCGTCCAGCCGTTGTGTTTTGCATAGAAGTTTCAACCGCTGTATAGGTGATTCCAGAGTTTACACCTGGGATTACGAACGATTGGCCCCAAGTAACGTTATTAAGGTTTTGTAAGGCGGCACTTCCCATAGCGCCATACCAAACGGAATTAGTTGGCATAGCAAGCAACGTTTTTTCCACTTTCGGGTAGGAGTATACGTCTACGTTGACGAAAGAAAGCTGATCAATCGTGCCAATTTCCTTCGTATCAACGGCTGTCATATAAACAAGTTCGCCAATTTCCTTCGGCTGCAAGGACTCTTTATTGGTTCCGCTTGGCTTCAGCGTGTAGGAAACGCCGCTCGAAGTTTGCACACGAAGCTCGTGCTCAGGTACTCGGTTCTGTGTCACGCCACCATTGTATAAGCGAACCGTAACAGCAAGTTGTGAACCGGACGCTGTTGGCGTCACGGCTACACTTTTCACGGCTGCGCGGATGTCACTTGTTAATCCATAATTAACAGTAGGTGCACTAACAGGTGCGGTTGGAGCAGCATCGGCTGCCCATACGGCAGTACCGCCTTGCACGATCATCGCGCCAAGCATAATGGCGGTCAGACTAGATTTCCATGGTCTTTTTTTCATGTATATACGCTCCTCTTTGAGTAATATCGCTGCTGATTTATTTCGCTGCTGGCGTTGTAGTCGCTGCTGGAGAAGCACTCGCGCTTTCTACCTTTTGCCCGTCCTTCAAAGTGTTCTGTCCGGAAATGACTAATTTCTCTCCATCTTTTACGCCATCTATCACTTCTTGGAACTCTCCACTGATCCGTCCAAGTTTCACTTTGCGTTTCACATACTGATCACCTTGTTCAACGAAGACGAAAGTATCCGATTCTTCACGAATCACACTAAGTGTAGGAATAGAGACTACTTGCTCTTCAGTTTCCGTTGTCAGCTGCACCATGAACCTGTTACCTGGCTGAAGCCCGTGATCACTATTTGGAACCTCCAACTCAAGCGTGTATGTTTTGGTTGCTGTGCTCATGATTGGAGCTAAATAGCTAATTTTCGCTGTTCCTTTTTTGTCCGGTGTATCTGGATTATAGAAAACTAGCTCTTGTTTCCCTTTAACAAGTTGGTAGTTGGTTTCTGTAAGCTCGGTTTTGATTTTAATCGGATCAATTTGCTGAACTTGACCGACCTTTCCAGCAGCCGCAGATACTGTCTGCCCCACGACCACATTGAAGTCAGTTAGTACGCCGCTGCCCGGTGCCTTCACTTCATAATTCTCTAAAGACCGCGTCGCATCCTCTAAGGATAAACTGGCAGATTCTGCCTGTGTTTGTGCAGAAGAAATCGAATCGGAATTATCAAAGGCCGACAGCTTGCTTTGCGCAGCATCCAGATTCATCTGTGCATTATCCAAAGCTTGCTTCATTTGGTCCACTTGATGTTGAACCACTGTCCCAGCATCAAAATCATTACGAGTTTTGTTGTAATCTTGCTGAGCATTGGTCAAAGCGGTTTGCGATCTTGCCACATTATCCGCCAGATCCTTGCGATTGTTCACTTTATTGTCTCGTGCTTGTTGTAAAGATTCTTGCGCGCTTTTTAAAGCTAGCTGGCTTTTCCGTTGTGCAGATAAGGCGTCTTTATTATCAATTACGAACAAGACTTCACCTTTTTCCACGTACTCTCCACGTTTTTTCACCACGCTCAGTACTTCACCATTTGCTTTTGAAACAACATCCAGAGTCGTTCCTGCCGCTACATCGGCAACTTGTTCAATGGGATTGCTAATTTTTTGCTTCTTAACAGCTTCTGTTTTAACCGCTTTTGGCGCCAGTGAAACCGTCGCTGCCCCCTTGGACCCTGGTGCTGCGCATGCGGACGCTAAGACCGCAGCAGCGGTCAGTAGCGCAATCACGCCCATCGAGCGATATCTAAATTTACGTTTTCGCGAACTATCGTTAATCATCTATGTGCCTCCTTATACCTCTATCGTACTTGTAGTTGTGTTTTGGTTATCTTTTTTACGATTGAACATGCGACCTATGCGGTTCTTTATGCTTTCAATCAACTCGTAAACAATAGGTACGACTACTAGAGTAAGAACGGTAGAGGTAATCAGACCACCGATAACGACAACACCCAGTCCTTTACCAATCAACCCGCCTTCTGCAGAAATACCTAATGCCAGCGGCACCAAAGCCATAATCGTAGCTCCAGCTGTCATAATAATCGGACGAAGTCGCACTTTCCCTGCTTCAATTAGAGCATGGCGAACCGTGTAGCCTTCATGACGCAGCTGCTGCGCACGGTCGATCAAGACGATCGCATTCGTGACGACAATTCCGATGAGCATGAGGAAACCAATCATAGATGTAACTGTTAGCGGCTCGCGGGCAATAACGAGTCCGAGCAGCCCTCCGATAACCGCAAGCGGTAGAGAGAACAAGATGGCAAATGGTGCACTTGCGTTTCCAAAAGCCAGAACCATGATGAGGTAAACGACGAAAATCGCAGCTCCCATGGCGACGAACAATTGACCGAAGCTCTCATTGACATCGTCGGAAACACCCGTTACTTTCGGTGTCACGCCTTCAGGTAATTCAACATCTTTTAATGCCGCGGTAAGTTTAGCACTTACGCCGGTTTTATTGGTATCATTAATTTTGGCTGATACTTTGACAAGCTGCTGCTGATCTTCACGTGCAAGTGATGCAGCACCCTTCGTTTCGTTAATTTTGGCTACTTCCTTGAGCAGAATCGTTGATCCATTTGATCCAGCTAACGGAATGTTACCTAGTTTTTCAAGCGTATTTTTGTCCGATTTGTCTAACGATACCGTAGTTGTATACGTGATATTATCAAATTTCATATCTCCCAGACTTTGTTTTTGAATCCAGGCACGTGCTGTATCTCGAACAGATGAGGAGCTGAGCCCATAAGCTCTTGCTTTTTTCTGATCTACAGCAATCTCTATCTCTGTTTTGGCATCACTTAAATTATCTTCAATCTCAGCAAGCTCTGGGAAAGTTTGCAGCTTATCCTTCACGATCTTGGCTGCTTTCTCCAGTTGAAGTTGATCATCACCTTGCAGCGTATAGGCAAAATCCGTCGATGAAACCCCGAAATCACCTTCCATTGCTTTTGGTTCAACCTCAGATCCACTTGGCAATTCTGAAAGAATATAAGCCTTCATTTCATCTTTTACTTGATTACCATCAACTTTATCGTTTACTTGAACGAAAATCTGTGAAGCATACGGTGTACGCTCATCATCATTGCCAGCATAACCGACTAAAGATTCCACAAATTTAAAGACAGGCTCGCCATTCGAGTCTTTCGTATCTAACAACACTTTTTCGATTTCCTTCGTTTTCGCATCTGTCGCTTCGAATGAAGTCGAATAAGGCAGCTTCAATTGGAAATACATCGTCGTCGCGGCACTTGATTCAGGTAAGAAGGCCACGGACAAGAATGGAATGGTTGCTGCCATTGTCACAACAAGCATTAGCGCTGAGGCAAGCAGCGTTTTGATTCTGTTTTTCAAGCTCCAAGTCAATACTTTCTCGTAAAACGTAGTTAGCTTCGTTGGTTGCGACTCATCGTGATGAACTTTACTTGGTTTGCTGCGAAGAACAAGCAGTTTAGCCAACATCGGAATAACCGTTAAAGCTACAATCAAGGAAGAAAGCAACGCACAAGCGATGGTTAAGGCAAAAGGTCTAAAGAATCCGCCGACAACGCCCGTAACCAAAGCAAGCGGTGCGAATACCCCAACAGTTGCAAGTGTGGAAGACGTAATTGCCATCGATACCTGCTTCGTCGCCAAAGCAATAACGGATTCATTGCGCTGCTGCGCTTTCTGCAAGGAGGCATATATATTTTCAATAACAACAATCGAGTCATCCACGACCCGGCCTACGGCAATAAAGATACCGCCGAGGGTCATCGTATTGAGCGTCAAGCCTAAGCTAGACATTAATAGTAATGTAATCAAAATTGAAAGTGGGATCGACACAAGAACAATAAGCGTCATCCGAACATTACGTAGGAAAATCAAGATCATTAAGGAGGCCAATACAGCCCCTACGATACCTTCACGTATAAGTCCTGAAATCGATTCATTAATTTGGTCTGCACTATCGTACGTATTTTTGAAAGTTACGTTAGGCAAAGTTGTTTTCCAGTCTTCAATCTGTTTCTGAATCTCATCAGAGAATTCAACGGCATTTGCACTGCCTGCTTTGTACAAAATCATCCCAATCGCCGGCTTGCTATCCAATCGGCCGATGAAATCAGATTCCGTAATCGCTTTGACGTTCGCAACCTGATCTAGCGTTACGATATCGCCTTTTGGCGTTGTGATTTCTAGCTGCTCCAACTCATACAAGCTGGACAAGTTGCCCGTTACACGCGTCATCTTGTCGTTGCCGCTGATTTCTACGCTGCCGATCGGACTTTTGGTCGCTGCGGCATTAATCGCATTCGATACCATGCCTGGTGATAAGCCATAGACATCAAGCGCGGAGGCATCCAGCTCAATATCCAGCGAGGTGTCTCTGGCTCCGATCACGTCCATGTGGTCAATCCCTTTGATTCCTTCAAGACCTGGCTTAATTTTATCCTTAAAAGATTTATCAAGCTCAGTTTGGCTGATGCCATTATCGGCATAAGCAACTAAATAGTTGGAAGGGAATGAAGCCGCGCCGAATGTCGACGCTTTAGGTGCTGCTGCAGTTGCAGGGAGAGAAACTTCACCAAGCATATCCTGAACAGCCTGTTTCTTTTTATCAACATCCACATCTTGCTTGAACATTAAAATGATCATGGAGAAGTTATCACTTGATGTCGATTGCATCGAATCCAGATCTTCGAGATTCGCAAGCTTCTTCTCTATCGGTGATGTAATTTCATCCATGACATCCTTTGGTGCACCTGTATACGTAGTCGTAACAGCAACTACTGGGAAAGAAACGTTCGGCATGTTCTCTACTTTAAGCTGCGATGAAGAATACAAGCCGCCTGCAAAAAGCATGATCATGATAATGAATAATGCCGAAACATTTTTCATGGAAAAGTATGTGAGTCGATTCATTCCTTTACTCCCCTCGTCTAATGATTGTTTCTATAAGATACATTTCAAATATGAACCCAATATGAACAAACAACAAAAAAGCCTGGAAATAAGCTTTCCAAGCTTTCGATGTTCATTATTTCTTCATTATTTCTTCGATGTATAGGTCAAAATTGGAAGAGTAACTAGAAATTGAGTTCCTTTCCCTTGTTCACTCCGAACCTCGATCGTGCCTTGATGCAGGTCGATAATTTTCCTTACAATCGCAAGCCCAAGCCCGCTTCCCGTATCCCGCTGCCTCGCTTGATCTACTTTGAAGAACCGCTCGAATATCCGGCTTTGATCTTCCTCCGCAATGCCGATCCCATTATCTTGAACCCAGATCTGAACGCGATCTCTTAAAGGGACAAGCTTTACAAAAATATGGCCTCCGACAGGCGTGAATTTGACCGCATTTCCTATCAGATTCATCCACACCTGGTTCAATTGATCCGAATCCGCAGCAATTTTGACTCTCGGTAAAGACAGGTCCATATCAAGCTGCTTTTCTGACCATAACGGTTCATAAAAGACGACAATTCTTCGGAGTTGCTCATCCAAATCAAATGTGGATGGATGAAAGGGGTGATGCTCAGATTCCAGCGAAGCCAGTTTTAACAAATTATCGCTAAGGCGAGATAACCGCTCGCTTTCACGTTCAATGATTTCCAAGTACCGCTCCCGTTCGGACTCCTCAATTTCGGAACCCCGCAATGCCTTGGAAAAGCCGCGAATCGATGTAAGCGGCGTTTGAATTTCGTGCGACACGTTCGAAACAAAGTCCTGCCGCATCTGCTCAAGCTGCTTAAGCTCGCCAGCCATGTGATTGAAGCTAGCGGCAAGCTCTCCCAGCTCATCTTTCTGCATGACCGCAACGTGCACATTGAAGTTTCCGCGTGCCAGCCGCTGGGTTGCCAGCGTTAATTTTTTCAGCGGATTCACCAAATACCGGGAGGCAACGAGAATGAGCAGACTGCCGACAATAAGCACAATAACCAGAACCGTAATGACAGCCGTCTGTACTTGTCGGCGGGTTGTTTCGGATAAGTACGGATGAATGAAAAGAGCAAACGTCTTATCTCCAACTTTAAGAGGAATGCCCACCTTCATGTCCTTCAAGGGATCTCTGATCATGCCGTAATCTAAGCTTTTGTACACACTGCCTTTCAAAACAAAGGCAACTTCCGACGCTTCAATACGGGGAACACCGTTTTTATTTAAGGATACCGCCGTCATGGGCTCTCCATTTTCATTAAATAATGTGAAAATGTAGTTATCATTAAAACGGTTGCTCCCCGTAACAAAAGAATCAAGCTGCTTAACCTGCATGTCTTCGCTTAACTTGATAATTTGATTACCAATCGTGAGCATCTCATCCTGGAACTCGTTCGTAATCAGATTTCTGAAAAATATCGTAGCCAGCGGAAATGCAACCGACACACTCACGACCACAACGGCTAAGAACGTCAGCACCACGCGGAGGTAGAGCGACTTGATCATGCTTTCACCTCAAGTCTGTACCCCAATCCTCGGATGGTGGCTATCCGAAACTCTTCGGTCAGCGGCTCGAACCGCTCTCGCAGTCTTTTGACATGCACATCAACAGTCCGATCATCACCTTCGTAATCGATCCCCCAGATCTGTTCAATGAGCTGTGTTCGTGTGAAAATTTGCGCTGGATAACTAGCCAGCTTATAGAGTAATTCAAACTCTTTTAGCGGGAGTGACATTCGTTGATCCTGCAAACGTACTTCATAAGCCGTACGGTCTATGACAACATTACCGACCGAGATCGTCTGCGAGGCGTTAATGCTATATCGCTTCAGCAAAGCTTTGACCCGCATCACCAGTTCCAATGGGTCAAACGGCTTCACGAGGTAATCGTCCGTGCCAAGCTGAAACCCCTTCACCTTATGTACGGACTCGCTTTTGGCCGTAACCATCAGCAGAGGCAAATCGTCGTAACGCGCCCTGAGCTCGCGGCATAATTCCCAACCGTCCATCAATGGCATCATTATATCCATAACAACTAGATCCGCCGGGGTCGTTTCGAGCATGCTGAGCGCTTCAACACCATTGCTAGCTTGCGATACCGTCAAGCCTTCTCCAACCAAATATACGCGAATCAGCTCCCTGATGTCCGCGTCATCATCCACCACCATGATTCTGGTCACGATACGCCCTGCCTTTCATCCAGCTTTGAACTGCTTACAGATAAGGAATAGGGTCCTTCGAACCCGCTTCTTCAAAGCCTTTCAATCGCAGTCTGCAGCTGTCACATACGCCACAGGCTTCAGCTTTTCCGTTGTAGCAAGAAGTTGTCAGCTCATAGGGAACTCCGATTTTCAAGCCTTCCTCAATGATCTTCGCTTTCGTCCAATCAATGAGCGGCGTTTCAATCGTGATACCTTTCCCCTCTACACCTACCTTGGTTCCCAGGGCAATCACTTCTTCCACTTTATGAATAAATTCCGGACGGCAATCCGGGTATCCGCTGTAATCAAGGGCATTCACACCGATATAGATCGCCTCGGAGCCCGTTACTTCCGCATAAGACGTTGCGATGGAAAGAAACATCAGATTACGGCCAGGTACGTAAGTCACCGGAATTTCGGATTCTTCCGCTTCTCCGTTCATCACATTAGGCACATCAATGCTATCATCCGTTAAGGCACTGCCGCCAAAGTCACGAAAGAAATCAAGCTTAATTATTTTGTGCCGCTGACTCACACCATAGTGTTCCGCGACTTGCTTCGCATTTTCCAGTTCAATCTTATGGCGCTGTCCATAGTCAAAAGAAATCGGATACAGGTCGTATCCCGCCTCTTGGGCAATCCCCATGCACGTGGTACTGTCCAGGCCTCCGCTCAAAATAATAACGGCTCTTTTCTTCTTATCGTTGCTTATGCTCATAAAGACACCTCATTTATCTTCTAAATTGTTGTGAAAAAAGGGATACCACGGCTGACGAGCGGCTAAACGCCGCGCATCGCCGGATCCCAGATAATCTTGTGCAGCTGCATATTCAGCTTTACTTTGGAAAGTCCAGCTTCTAGCATATGCTGGACGAGTTTGTGCGGCGGCATCGTCTCCCACACAGGGCTGAACATCGGCAGCGCCTTCGTCGGATACTTCTCAAGCACGTCCACGGCCGTGCGGAAATCGTGCTCGCTGCCGATCACGAACTTCAGCTCATCCTGCTCGCGCAGCAAGCCGAAGTTGCTGACAATCATCTGCTCCATCTCACCGGAGTCAGGGAGCTTAAAGTCCATAATGTATCGCACCTTCGGTGAGGATACACGTTCTACAAACATAGCGAGATCGATCGCGCCGTTCGTCTCTATGTGCAGGTCATCGACCTGCTCCAGCTCAGCGAGCGCGTCGATGAGTGCGAGCGACTTCTCGCCGTACAGGAGCGGCTCGCCGCCGGTCAGGCAAATATGCCGGGAGCGGAACGAACTGACCTTGCTGATAATTTCAGCAATGGTCATGACGTTCTCCGCTTCCGCGGGTGGGTAGCTGTACTTGGTGTCACACCACGTGCAGCGCAGGTTGCAACCAAAAAGACGGACGAAGACCGTTGGGAACCCGGCACGGGTCCCTTCGCCTTCAACCGTCTCGAAGATCTCGACCATCGGAATGCGGATATCTCGCATTACTCTTCCTCCTCCATCATCGAGCGAGTGATGGCCGCGTAGGAGGTCGGCGTCTCCCACAGCCGGATTTCTTCCAGCTTAATAGCTGGATACAGTTGTTCATCCAGGAGCGCCTGATGAATCTCCTCATACATCCAAACAACCATATTTTCAGCCGTAGTATTCATTGGCGGCAACACATCGTTCAAATATTTATGATCCAAACGATCAATGACGCGTTCTTTTGCAATACGTTTAATATCTCCAAAATCTATTGCGATCCCTCGGCTGTCAACCTTACCGCGCATAATTACTTGCAGCTTATAGGTGTGGCCGTGCAGATTTTTACATTTTCCCTCATAACAATGCAGATGATGCGCACTGTCAAACGTAAATTCCTTAGAAATCAAAACGGATTTGTGATGATATTTTAATTGGTTCTCTGTGATGTCACGTCCCAACATTTGCACATCTCTTGGGATTTCATAGCTCATATCTATCACCTCTTAATTATAAAAAAAACAGTACTCTACATTATATCATGGCGAGACCATTTCTCACAATCTATCAACATCTGGCGGATTTCGCTTTCGCTTTTGCGTCCAATCCAGGTGGCCCCTGATTTCCTGCATCCGCTCATTCTCATCGCGCAAATCCGATTCAATCATGGCCATCAAGCTTTCGATTTGATTGACAACCGTATCCGGAAGCTCAACCTCTTCCAATGATTTTACGATATAGAGCAGGCATTGCAGCGTTTCTTCCATTAGGCTCTTCTTCTTGCCTGTCAGGACAACTTCGGATAGAAATACAAGGTGGCTCAACTCTTTTTGCGTCATTTTCAAGAGGGACAACCCCTTTCTACTTCCATTATCCAACATTTTCCGACATCACGGAAGTCCCCTTGACAAGTATAACTATAACACTTAACATTACAGTAAATTGTCGATTTTAGCCTTGCATTTTTTATGATTAATACAATAATTTTACATTTTATTTTTTTACAATATCATTTTTTGGAGGAATTTTACATGAGCACACAAGTACAATCCGCAGTTCTACAAGTTTTGGAAGATCGTCATTCCGTTAAACAATATCAAGCTGGTCACAAAATGCCGCAGGCTGATCTTGAGCAGCTTTTAACTTCTACCTCCCAAGCGCCATCTTCATGGAATCTTCAACACTGGAAACTGGTTGTCATTGATGATCAAGCTCAAAAAGAGAAACTGCTTCCAATTGCATACGGTCAAAAGCAAATTGCAGAAAGCTCCGTTGTTATTGCCGTTCTTGGTGATCTCGAAGCCAACAAAAATGCTGAGCTAGTTTTCGGACCCGCTGTTGAAGCCGGCCACATGCCAAAAGAAGTAAAAGACAGCCTAGTTGCTCAAATTGAAAATGTGTATCAATACCCGCAAGTTGCTCGTGATGAAGCAATTCGCAATGCTTCCCTAGCAGCTATGCAGCTTATGATTGCTGCGAAAGCAATGGGCTATGACACTTGTCCAATGGGCGGATATGACGCGGCTAAATTCGTTGAAGCTTTCAACGTTCCAGCTCGTTACTTACCCGTTATGTTAATCACCGTTGGTTTGGCGGCTACGCCAGCTCGTGCTGCTGGCCGTTTGTCCTTAGATCAAATTACAGTTTCCAACACATTCTAATACAGCAGAAAAAGGCATGGCTCTCCGAACAGAATGGGGAGTTCATGCCTTTCTTTTTCTTCACGGTCAGTGGAGCTGATCGGTTTCAAACCATATTTCGTCAATCAGCTTATTCCGATACAGCATGGATACATTGAAGGTTTCGTAATCTTTTTCTTTATCCAGCTCATCCAGCAACAAAGCCGCGATAAGTTCTCGATCATCGGAATCACCAGGCTCCCGGAAGTCAATGAAGCCAGTTAGCTGCCTTGAACTAATGTCCACTGTTGCTGTCCCAATGGGTAGGCCGCCATACGATTGCTGATATATCTCATACGTCAGCGTATCCCCGTCATCCCTTGCCAAAGTAATTGTGTAATCCTCTGGATCCGGTGGCATTAATGATTCTTCTCGAATGTCATCCACAAGCTCCAATAAATCAATATGTGTTAGCTCGACGGTATCAATCACTTCCCCTTCAAAGATCATATTGAAAATGAAGGTATCCGTTTCATCTTCATCGTAATCGGCTACAATCAGTTCCGTCACCAAATCCATTTCTTCGTCAAAAGGATCAAATCGCCATATGACTTCCCCATTCACCTCTGAACCGTACATATGCGTGATGGCCTCAGCAACCAGCTCCGATTCTTTATCATATACATGGTATTCAACGAGATTTCTATACTCTCCAACAATGACAAGCTCGTACCCCAGTTGCTGCCTGCGCTGCTCAATCATATACAAATTTTCGGGCCCGTTCGTCCCCTCGATATCATCAAACTTAATTTCATCATCGTTCACCCATTCATAATCAGCATCATCGTCATCCAAATAGTATTGATCTGTGCCGTCATCCTCTTCCGCAAGATCAAGCCCAATGGCATGATCGGTTGCGATCACAAAATCATAATCACTATGGTTGGCTACGACTTCGCACTCCTCAATAGCTAGTGCATCAATGACACTCTGAATGTATGACTCGACAAATGTATACACACTCTCTTTGTCCTCTTGCGCAATAGACTGCCGCTCCAGATGAATCGAGCCCTTAAGTCGATCCGATTCCCTGTAGACTAGCGTTAACGTACCGACAAACTCCCCATTGTACATAATATCGCAGACTTCTCCGCCTGCTGTTTTCAGGTCGGGTCTAAGCATCATATCGGCCACGACTTTCTTCGCCTCCTCTACAGATCTAATAAGTCTTCTGTAGATTGTCCCAATATCGTCCAAAATATGAGTATACAGGATAAACGTCTATACACTTATGTCCTTCACATCATATGCTATCCTATAGAGTCAAGAGGGAGGGATTCTGACATGTCTGCTGGATACAATAACGTAGGTGCTATCTTGGTGCTTTTCATCTTGTTGGTTATCATCACTAGTGCATTTGTTCTTTAATCTGTGATTAAAAAAAGGCTGTTCCATCATCATGATGAGGAACAGTCTTTTTATTCGCTTTGTTGATTTAAACGTTGCCGTTCGGCTTCAATGGCTGCGAGTTTTTTGCTTATGACATTTGTTAAACTTGCATTATTTTTCCGACTAACATTCGAATAGCACTTCCTTGCCATTGCAAGTTTCCCGGAACGAAACGCGATATCCCCTAAACCCGCATCAGACTTCCACTCCGCAATCTCATGATCAGGCGCTACGATGCTCCGAAAAGAATGGAAAGCTTCTTTGGCTTGCTGAAGTCCAAGCTCCGCATCCTTATACAGCTGATCGGCTTGTTTCATACGGACCTGTGCTAGCATGTAATGGGCATCAGGAAAGTCAGATTGATAATCCAAAGCTTTCTTACAATATAATTCAGCCTTCTTCCAATCACGACGCAAGAAATAAATATCAATCAAAAATTTATAAATTTCAAGTAATCTACCAAAAAGAGGTTGAGTCCCTGCTTTGCGTTCTGCCTCGATAAGTGATTTCACAGCCTCTTCTTGTTGACCCGCCCCTAGGAGCTCCCTCCCCTGATAAAACCACCATGCGGGGTTACCAGGCTCCTCTTGAATCATCATTCGTAATAAAGATAAATTTCGATCGATCTTTCCCTTGCTTGCCATGATTTCTGGCTCATAACCATCATGAAAAACTCTAACCTTAACTTTATGGCGTGAAGCTTCCGCATGATATAACCCTAATTCAGTCCCAACCTGTTCATGCACTCTTCCCCAATAACGAAGTCCGCGACGGAGTGGAAATATTCTGGTTTGAGCAAAATTGTGCTTTAATTGGCCTTGAATGAAGTTAATCTGCCATAGACACAAAATTACGGGCAAAGGTGAGTCATGGTAAAGACCTGCAACTTCTCTAATGGTGTCTACATCTTCTTTGATCAAAAACTCATCTGCATCCATCCAAAATACCCAATCCGTCGTCATATGCGTCAGCCCCCTATTTCGAGCCGCGGCAAAATCATCCTCCCATACAAAAGGAATAACCCTGACATTTGCGAATTGCGAAGCAAGCTCTGCCGTACGATCCGTTGAACAATCTAATAATACGATGTGGTCTACAGCACCTTGAAGCGATTCCAAACAACGAACAATCGTATCCTCCATATTACACGAAATAATGCCAGCGGTAATCGTGACTTTTCTTACTCGGAGCAGCCCTTCTATGTCTACACGCTCATCACCAAGAGGAACTGATTTAAGTGTATGTAGGATAGGAGCTACCCAAGTGGCTTCAGGGTCAAGGAGCCATGCGCGCTGGAAAACTTTATTAGCAGCATCCCCGTAGCCTTGATGCATCAGTGCTTCCCCAAGAAAAACCCATGATTGGGCTTCCAGCGGATTTGCTCTTATTAAATCCTTAGAAGCTGTTTCAGCATCTTTGTATCTTCTATTCCTTAAATCGTCAATAAGTGAAGATTGTTTTGATAGCATAGGGGTCACCTGATTAATCTAATGATGGTTGGTTGGGGTAAGTGAACGGAATTTTGTAAATAATTTCATCTTTGTAGTTTAACGTTATAACAACTGTACCTGTACCACTGTTCGCAGGGGCACTCACCGTGCTATAGCTTCCAAACATACCCGACAGGGCAAATGGTGAAGTAACCTCAATCTCGTTTTTATTAATGCCAAAATTAAATAATTCCGTAGTTCTTATTCCGACGGTTTGGCTGTAATTTTCAAATACATAAGGAACAACTTTTACTTGCAAGTTATCTTTAATGGTTATATGATTCGTCAAATCTTTTGCTGTAACTGTGACATCAAGGATTGAATTAATCATTGCATCATTGACGGCTTCGAAAATTAAGTCTTGGGAACTCTCTATCCCATACGTTAATCCATTGACATGCTCAGTATTTGAATACACGGAGTAAGTTACATTTGGACTAGGATTTGGCAAGAGTAGAGAGGGTAGATTTAAATCCAATTCACTGCTTGTAAGTAAGCTAATATTGTGCAAGCTATCTTTTGGAATAACACTGAATGTGTAATAATCTGTATTGTCATTCATGTAAGCAGCAACAATTGTATAAGTATGAGGTACCGTATCTGGTTTGAATGTAGCTTCATTGTCCGATATATTCACGAAACTTGAATTACCTTCCTGCACGTAAAAATTTGCAATTTCATGAGCATTCGGGAAATAATCACGCAAATCCACCTTGATTGTTGACTCATCATCCAAATAGAATTTTTCTGCATTTTCAAAATGGAACGGAATTTTCCCTTTGGTGATGCCACCATGATGATCTACAACTACAACATCCAGATCAAAATCGCCACTTTGCAGCGGAATTAACTTATATCCTTCGTAATCCTCTTCGATTCGGATATTCTCGTTTTCTACGAAAATAGCATCTAATTCATCATGTTCGTAATACTCGCCCTCAACCGGTCTTACATCCGCATCAGAAAAATAATTCCTCAAGCTATCCCGGATGCTATATTTAGAAATCCCTTGACCAACGAAACCATGGATTCTCTCCTCATTTCCAATTGGAAATGGAGCAGTATTATGTCCGTCATAGTTAATTGGACTATTCTCAACAACCGTCTTAGGGCTTACGTTGCGAAGCAATCCCTTGACCTGATCGTTAGTTTGATACTGCTCAGGGAACACCATCATCGCCGTTAATGCATTCGTTATATCATACTTGAATTCATCTGCGTCGCCAGTATTAGCAACAACCATAACATCGAAAGTATCTGTGATGTTCGTCGGTGTCTCTGATTCACCTGAGTAGCGAATTCCTGTTACCGTGAATGTCGCTTTACCTACTGCATTTGCACTTGCCTTTATTTGATAGATGCCGTTTACACCCGTAAAGCCAGCAATCGTAATACCATTTGGATTTGTATTCTCAGCCTGAATAATAGACAGATTGCTAGTGCCATAGAAAGACTCCAATGCGGTTAAATCTATATATTTAGATCCATTCTGCGGCACAATAATCGTCTGTATTTTGTCCACTTCTTCTGGGTATGGATGAAATCCAATTTCATTCGCCGCAACAGGCACTGTCAAAAATGGCACAGCGATCATCGCCGTACTTGCAATAGCCCCTACTATTTTATTCTTCGTACTACATGTTTTCTGTTCTTTTCCCATTATTTACACCACCGCCGTCTAGTCTATTTCCCTCATTCTACCATAGCCTAGTAGTACGAAGAACCCCTTAAACGACAAAAATCCCCAAAAATCGAGGATTTTATAGGAAATTCAACTTATAAACAATATTTAACTAGGGCTTTATGCACACCTTCATCATTATTCGAAGCGGTCACTGCATCCGCGGCTTCCTTCACCCCGTCTGGTGAATTTTCTACAGCGATACCAAGACCAGCAAATGCCATCATCTCTAAATCGTTGTAGTAATTGCCAATGGCGAGAATTTCGCTCGAATCGATCTCTAACGTTGCAGCCAGCGCTTTGAGCGCATTTCCTTTATTCGCCTTAGCGCTCATCACATCAATGAATAAATCGCCACTTCGAATCATCCGCAATTGACCGTATAATTGCTGTTCTTCCCATTCCAGTTGAACACGATCTAGGACCTCTGGCTTACTGAAAAGTGTGAACTTCACAATCGGCAAGCCTAACTCGGAAACATCCGTCACAAGCTTAGGATTAATCAGGAACTTCGTGTACATCTCTTTTTCATATTCGCCAATTCTCTCGATATACATGTTAAAAGACGTGCAGACATCGAAATGAATGCCCTCTCTTCTCACATAATCCAACATAGTGGAAATTTCTGGCAGTGTAAAGGAAAACTCGTTAATTAATGATTTACCACGTTCATCTGCGTGAACGATTGCCGCTCCATTATGCGTAATCATCGTTCCTTCTAATCCAAGCTGCTGCAGGATAGGCAGCGTGCTATCAGGAGCTCTTCCTGTACACAATACGATATGTGCTCCTCGATCGTGTACTTCCTGAATCGTCTCAATCGTTTGCTCGGTTAATTCATGATCGTCATTCAACAGCGTTCCATCAACATCCAATGCAATTAAACGATAGTTCAAGGTTTTCTCGCTCCCTTAGGCACAGCTTTTTTCTCGACTAATTGTATCATAGCACAGCTTAGGATTCACCGTTTCATCCAAAAAGCAGTTATCCGAAGATAACTGCTTTGAAATTATTGAACCCTATGAACACCCACTGATTTATTGACATTGCCGATAATATTCACGTGAATATCCTCAGTTTTTATTACGCCATTGCGATATCGTATACGAAAATGAATCGTTTGCAAGCCTTCGGGCAACCCCTCCGAGAATGAATGGAATTTGGCATCAAAAATTTCTCCCCAAAAAGATGTTGCATCACCTGCTGCCGGAGTTAACTGCTCTGATACATAAAGCCTTTTACCGTCCAACCCCGATGTATCCATCCACGCCGTAACTTCGTCGACAGGTGCTGGAGAGCTCCGACTGGATGCAATGAATATTTCACCAGAGTAAAAATCCTTTGGAGCCGAAGCTGTTTGGTGACCGCTTTTCTCATGTAAAAGCAGCCAATTATTCGTATATGTGACATCGGAGTGAATCGTCAACGGTGCTGCGGTAATCATTTTGACAACCGAGCTTGAAAGTAACCCGTCCGACACAGTAAGTGTCACTTTATAAATACCAGGAGTCAGGAACTTATGGCTAATATTTTGTGACGAAAAAATAACCTCCGTGCCATTAGGCTGCTCTAATTTCCAGGCATAACTTAGACGATCTCCATCAGGATCAGAGGAGGAATTGATGCTTTGAACCACATCCCCTTCCCAAACTGGTTTGGGCGTCCAGTCAAACTCAGCAACAGGCGCCCTATTGATATAGAACCATGTTTGCGCTGAATAATCAGACCATACAACTCCATCGAATACTCTTGCCCTGACGCGTAGTTTTTGCCCTGAAGGGAGATTGAGACTAGCTTGCCAGCTTCCCTCGCTGGAAGCAGTTCCTTGATACATTTGTCCCGAATCCAAGACCAATACGTCATTAGATTCATTCGTAATTTGCACCTGAACATAGGAGAAGGTTGTTCCAGGATCTGGGTCTGTCTGCGTCCATTGGAAAGTTGGTCGAGGAACAGAATAAATCGTAGGCGCTGCTTGCGTCCCATTAGGTATTTTCATAGTCGCTGAGGGAGGTCTGTTCAAGGTAAACCATCCGGAGTTGGACCATTCGGACCAGTACCTGCCGTCAGATACACGTACCTGAACTTGAAACGGACCAAGTATTCCTTCAAGTACCGACAAATCGAATTGTTCGACTGGATGAACCGTCCAAGAAGTGCTTGTCGTAGTATAATTGCAATACTGCCATGCCCTTGTTTCATTATCATAGCTGCAAGATTGCGCATAGCTGCCTACGCGAATTGCACTACTCCTATACCCATGATACGTGTATGTAACTTGAGTCCCCATTTCATCTAGGATTCGGTATTGAAAGTTTTTAAACTGGGTTGGAACGTCTGGATCTGATTGATTCCAAGTAGGTATAAGCGATCCGCTAGTAATCGGAGTAGGGTTAGCATGTGTGCCATTCGGATAAGTCAACACTGACGATGGCGGATATCCTTTGCTGAAATATTTCTCTGACCATTCCGACCATAAGCCTTGTTCATCCTGTACTCGTATTCTAGCCTTGTAAACTCTATTATCCTGTAAAGACATAGGAACTGTGTAACTTAAACCAACCGTCGAACCGTCACTTTTCAGGTTGCTGCTTAGTGAAAGTGAAGAAGAAAACTGATTTACCCATTGATACTGCGGATTACTATAATAATTGTAATCGTAGTATTGAACTTGGATTTCAGATTTTACAATGGAACTATCCGCATCATAGTCTACTGCATTCCAAGTAAATAGCGGGTTTGCTGATGCCGCCCCAGATGGGTTATTAAAGTCCGTACTGGCAGGGTTCGTTATATCTGCAAAAGGGGCATGATTGGTTGGCGGTGCCTCTAACCAAATATACGATTCTGCCCAGTCAGACCAAGCATTGTACTCATCTTTTACAGCTACCCGGAAAGTATAGAGTCCTATTTCTTTGACTCGATCGATTAGTCCAGGCACTGTAGTTCCGTCCGGAAGGATATGTTCATATCTGCGATCAAGGATTCCTTTGGTTGAGTCATAGTTAATACCTGTTGACTCTGAAGAGTAATTAGTTGCACTTAACCATCGATCTGGGTCATGGCTTTGAGAATCATCGCATGTCACCTTATAATACAAATCTTGGCTGCAGTTTAACTTGCTAATTGGTTTGCGATGAATCAAAACATTTCTCGAATAAGGATCTGACTCAGACAAGTAATCAGCAAAAGTTGCATTAGGATAAGCATAACTTGGTGGAGCAGGATCATCAGCACCAATGTACGTCAGTTTATATAAACCAACTTTATCAAGTATTTTCATTGGAGCGCCTATTAATGTTTGACCATGATAACCAGACAAGCCGCTTTTTCCATCACCAGCATCCAAAAATTTCATCGAATCCGTGTGCTCATATTTCCATTTGTCTTTAACAACTAAATGCGGATCTTTTTCAGCGTCCTCATACGTTATCCCGTAAATTAACTCTTCTCCAGCTATTCCTACATCGCTAATTGTCGTGTTATCTACTATAGGAATTTTCACAAAAACATTGCGATAATGAGAACCGAATCCCCCGATGAATGCTCCATAAGTGCCAGAAGTGAACGTAGAATCCGATACTTCAATAACGGGGAGTTGTCCTAACCGGACCTTCATTTTGGACCCTCTCACCGAAATTTTAAGGTTTAAAAAATCAGTCGTGTTAAGATGAATAGGACTTGTTCTAAGTACAGTACGATTCCCGTTCACAATTTTGGATAGAGAAATCGAATTTGATGTCAGCTCCAGCCTATACATGTTCCTATTGTTTTGTGCTCGAAAAATAAACCCCGAAGGTGAGTTCAAGCTAACATTCAAACTCGATTGCATAAAGTCAAAGTAGTAATCCGCATCGGCTATATCAGTGTCCTTTTTCAAAACTTGGCCAACCTCAGAAGATGCATAGATTTTAGCACTAGCAGTAGTACCCTTTAGCGTATACGTATAAAACTTGTTAAAAGAACCCGTGGAATCTTCGTCATAACTTGAGACGTAACTGCCTCCATTGCAACCGCCACAAGACGCCCACTTAAAATTATATCTTCTTAGTTTGTAGTATCGTTCTTGGAGCTGTAAATAATATTCACCGTCATCCCCAAATCCTGAGGCGCTAATTGTAAACTGTCTTTTTTCAAATAAAAGTTGTTCATTACTTGAGTTGTTCATTGGACGTAAATTTGCCGTCGTGTATTCTGCTATTTTAGTAGCAAATTTATCAGCCACTATTACCTTGTTAAACCCGTCTACAATATACACGTATCCATCCTCAGAAACATCCCACTTTACTTCCACGATCGAGCTAGTTGAACGACTCCAACCCTCACCTCTAATAACAATTCCATTCAGAGATTGACTGCTATCATCTCGATTGACCGTACTGACATCTAATCGCTTAGTAATACCCGTTTGTTTGTTATACGAAGTCAAATAATTGATGTATGTTCCTCTATCAGCCGAGCTGCTGCCACTATTTGAATAATTAGAATGGCTATAGGTGCTCGTATAATCTTGATGAGCATATAAGGCTACCTCCGCGTCTTCATATACAGCTCCATTCCCTGAACTTGGCCTCGTAATGGTTCCAGAAGGTACCTCTAATCCTGATTCCACATCATACCAACGTGAGAGATCACCGCCACCACAGTAGAAACAATAACTGGGGTTAAAAAGAACGTAAGGTATTTTTATTTTGGAACCATCATCATTAATCTCCATGTTATTAGCATTGCCAATATGATAAGGCTGTGTTGGCAGCTCGAAATAACTGGAAATCGTCTTGCTGTAATTCTCAAAGCTTTTGATCCAGGAAGTCTGACCAGAAGCATTTTTCCTTGTATAGTCACACCACCAATGATAAGTATCATTATCATCCGAGTCATTTTCATAAAAATATCTACAAGATAAACTATAGCTGCCGCCTTTGGCGTCATATACTAAATAATTGCCCGGATTGCTCGCTGTTGGTGATGCGGTAATACCAATACCATTAAGCTGTATTGTCGTTGGCGTGCCGTAGGGGACTCCATACCTATTAGCTAATTGCATTGTGTAGGAGATAGCACCACGAACTGCCGATCCACTTTTATTACCTATAAATTGAGTGCCATACAATAGTGGCATGCTAAAGCTGCTTCCCACTTCAACCCCAACGGTTTCCATAGCACGAGTAAAAATTAAACCATTGGCAGGAGCTTTATATGGCGATTTTCCAAAATGAGATGTAAATCCTTTCGTAATAGGGTTGTATGTGAATCCAATATCCTTTGTTTTATGTAAACTTGTATTTGCAAGTGATGAACCTTCCCACTGCTCTCCGAATGCCATCAGCATTTCGTTCTCATTTATGGTTTGAAACAAAGGAGGTTCTGGATTTGCACTTGTTACTGTGAATGCGACCTCAGGCGAGTCATTTTTGATATCGATCACAAAGGATTTCCTGTCTGTTAGCCCCCAATCTTCCTTCGTTTTGACTGTTAACTTATACTTACCAACCTTATCGGCAGGTAGTTGTGCCATTCCGCCTACGGTAATAGGTAGTTGAAATGGCATGTGATCGTTAAAAATCCCATCATTATTGCTGTCATATACAAAGCTTATCGTAGTTTCAATAATGACATCTCCGTCGGGACTAAAAGACATATCTCGAAATGGAATGTTTCCACGAACCGCAAAAAGCGGAAGATTAATTGCAGCAATAGGTGGTTTGTCCTCGACAACATTGATGGTTTTGATTGCTATATTCTCTAGCAAGCTTCGTATGCCATAGTTATCTTTGACCTCAAGAGTGACAGTCTCCATGCCAACATTGGGGTATACAGCAAGATTATTCGTCCAAAAGTATTGCGAAATTGTCCTGTTCTTGGCTGGCCGACTACAAGCCCCATTAATAGCATTTGGCACCAGAGGGCGATTTTGCACGACGCGGTTTGGAACATTTATGCACGGAACCGGCTCTGGACGCATGATAGTTATTGTGGCATCTTTTTGCGTACAAGCTCCTTTGTCATCGCACATTTTTGCCGTAATTGTGTGTTCTCCTGCTGTTGAAGCTGTTAACCATGTCAGTTTATCCTCGCCTTTAGAATAACCCATCGAAGGAAAACCTTTGACCCAATCACTTGAGCTGTTCGCAAACAACCATTCAAAAGTAACAAAATCATCATCAGGATCATAATGGTTAGGCGCAATTTCAGGCAGTAAACGTACGTTTAGCTTGTCCCCAACTACAGCCTCCGACATGGGGGTACGACTGTTGTAATCATTTTCTGGGAACCATCCGATTTCGAATTGTGGCGGTCTATTCGGAGGCTTGGGACCTAGCGTAAACTTCCCCTCATAAAAATAAGAAGTTCCACCACAACTATCCTCAAGTTTATAAGAAATATCTACTTGTCCACTTTGCATGTTGCCTGGATAGCCAATGAAGCCCATCATCCCGTAAGCAAAAATAGACATATCGTTCACAGATGTGCTATTGAGCGAACTCCACCCATATTGAACATATTCTCCAGTTGCTTGAGATAAAATAAAACGCCCTCTAACTGGTGTACAACTGGATGGAATTGTCCAGTCCGCTTTGATCAAGTTTGAATCTTTCCATGGCACTGTAGGTTTGTCTGCTGAGGTTTTCCCCGAGTAGCTACCGCCAGTAGGTGCACAGCTAGCTTGTGGAGTAATGATTTGAGAAATCACATTATTGGTAGAGGAGGTTTCTGAAATATCATCATTGGAATCTACGGTGAGCGTAATGGATTTAGTACTGTTGAATGTGAAGGGGACTGTCTCGGTTTTGGTCTCTCCTGGCGGAAGTCCTGCCGTGTAGGTGAACGTTCTAAACACTGCGCCGTCGGCAGCTACTGTTACTTTGAATGAGCTGCCACTCGGGATGGAAATTCCAGTGTTTTTGAACTTGATGGTGAGGTTCGTGCTTGATCCCGATAGGACACAACTGCCGGCATCGATCGATATTGCCGCTAGATCGGGTTTGTTTGGTGGGGTGTAGGTGACTTCGATGTAGGTTTGGTATTTGTAGGTTTCTCCTTTCCATAGGCCTATGGCGTACATTTGGTAATTCCGGGATAGGCCTCCTGAGCCGTCGGAATCTGGGGATTCTTCAATTTGCTCTTCCGGAACAGAATCATCCAGCAACATCATTGTACGAATCATACCTTGACCTGCTAGTGTTCCTTGGCCTACAGATAAGGGAATAGCTCCATATGATGATTTATATTTCTGGGCATCATAGATTTCTATAGAATTCTGTGCAAGCTTATCCCCGTCTGAAATAATTGCATTTGGATCAAGCGGGTCAAGTGATGCTACTGAAGCTAAACTAAACCATTTATCTGGTCTGGTAACTTCGTAAGCAGAAGTAACTGCGTAACCTTCTTTATTATAATCTTTGACCTTATCTCCACTTGCAACATGACCATTTATGTTTGTTTGACCATCTTTTAAATATTGACTGGAACTGTATGAATACCTTAAATCAGGGCCATTGCTAGTGATTGATGAGTAATTAAATGGGGTTGTACTATATCTTTCGCGACCATATAGAGGAATAGCTCCTGGATAGGGAGACTTAGGAAATCCGTAAACACCGTTAAATTCTATTGCAACTGTTTTACTTCCCTTATGTTCCCATATCTGACCTTTCGGTTGACGATAAATTTGATGCATTGGTTTAGTCTCTGATTTTCCATATACAGTTATACTCGAGCCTTCTAGATTACCGACTGAAACTGATGTACCTGAGAACGTGACATTCGAAGATCTATCAACTCCATTGTTCTTTAGACTGACACTACTTATAGAACCAATGATATAAGAACTAATATCCTCAGTAAAACTTTTTACTGACGAGGAAGAATACTGAGTTTCAATTATCGTTTCAAGGTAGGTAGCCGTTTCATAATTATAATATAATCTCTTTATTCCAGATGCTTGAGCAGAATTAATCCCAAAAATCGGAAATAATAATTCAGAGAATAATAAAATCACGATTGAGCAATGCAAATAAATTCGCAGTTTCTCCACCCCTCACATCGTCGCCATAGGGACTTTCTTTCCTAAAATGTCGAATGTAAATCCATTAATGGTGCTACTTCTCAGCCTGGAAAAAGCGACAAAGCCTGTTTGAATTTGTGGTTCATCAAACCGAATCCAACGCTTCAATTGCTGCTCAGCTAGTAACATTTGATCAGTTTGATCAAGCAAAGTAAGTAATTGATAAGGATGTAGCTCACCATTGTTTACTCCTGCAACCTCAACTTTTACAGTAAAGTTAGCAAGAACAACAACATTTTCTGTCTTATCTAACTCGTTATCAAATGTACTCATCTTAATCAAATTCATATATGGATCATCAGGATCAGATGGATCAGCAATGATTAATTGGTTCAACTTCACAGTCACACCAGTGCCATATGGCCATTCAGTCCCTACTTCCCTTGCTTTTAACCCCAACATAGTCCCAACATTACTCCCAGTTTCAGCAATCTCAGCCGCACTCGCCGCATACTTATCAACCTGCAGTTTCTCTCCATTCTTGGCAGCCAGAATCCGCTCAATAACCGTAATCGCCTGAGCACGCGAACTCGTTCCATAAACGTCCAGATCAGTTCTACTTACGCCATGAATTAGTCCCATTCTAGTAGAATCAACCATAGATCCTTTCAAAGTTTTATCAACACTTCGCACACTCAAAATTGACATCTCATATCTTTGCAGCGGTTCGTTATACCTCTCTGGAAACTCATCAGGGATTATTCCCTGCTCTTTCAAACGATCTACGTAGGGCTGAAACCAACCATCCCCATTGACTTTGTTAACCTTCTCACCTGTTGCCAACGCTACCATTTTGATAAATTCAGCACGGCTTATTGGGGTATCAGGTTTAAAAGTACCATCTTCGTAACCGTCAACGTACTTCTTTTGAACAGCAGCTAGAATAGACGATTCCGCCCAATGCTGTAAAATGTCATTGAAACGAGATGGACTCTGAGCCGAGGAATCCATGACATTGAGTCCTATGGATACTGCACAAAGCACTGTAATACCCAATATAGAGAATCTTTTTTTCATAATGAACCTCTCTTTCATTTCTAACAACTAACATATTTGGTATACAACAACAAAAAAAACATAAAAAACCACCCTACCATCGCGATGCACAAAACTCAACGATGACATGGGCGGTTCTTCCGCACAAAACGTTTGTATTACTCCAAAAATACCATATACTAGTATTTTTGTAAATGTCTAATTTTGAATGTCGTGGGCATTTCTCAGAGCTGTAAGCTCCTCATCCGTCAACTCTCTCACTTCACCTAATGCTAGGCTTGAATCCAAGGCAAGCGGGCCCATGGAAATGCGCTTAAGGTAGGCAACTTTTTTACCTACTGCTTGAAACATCCGTTTCACCTGATGAAACTTACCTTCCATGATCGTTAATTCAATCTCGGAAACCACTCCACCAGCTTCGTTGCCGACACTAAGAATTTTCAAGATACCCGGGAGCGTCTCATACCCATCATCCAAGGTCACTCCTTGCGAAAATGCCTCAATATCTTTCTCGGTAACTTCCCACTCAACCTTAGCAAAATAAGTCTTAGGGACATGCTTACGAGGAGAAAGCAGGTTGTGCGACAGCTTCCCATCATTGGTAAGCAAAAGAAAACCTTCGGTATCCTTGTCTAACCGGCCCACCGGGAAAACTTCGAATGGCGCATAGGCCGCATCCAAAAGATCCACCACGGTGCGATCACGATTATCCTCAGTTGCAGAAACCACGCCTTGCGGTTTATTCATCATCAGGTAAACGAACTCCCTGTAGCGAACAGTTTCCCCGTTTACCATAATGGTGTCCTTATCGGGATTGACTTGCATCCCGCTGTCTTTGACCTTCGCGCCGTTCACATATATTGCGCCTTCTTTCGCAAGGCGCTTGAGTTCAGAGCGCGAGCCAATGCCCACGTGGGCGAGTATTTTATCGAGCCGTTGTGTTTGTTTCATGACCGCTTAGGTCCACCTCCAGCCAGGCGGGTATTCGTTCTTCAGCATCCCGTCCAGCCATTTGCCCCAGCCGACAGGATGGTCGTCAATGCAGACAAGGCAGTAGCCTTTGGCTGCCTTGGTCACTTCCGGATCGCGGATAATCTCGCTCTCCGCGACTTCGAGCGTCTCGCCCTTCAGGTACCGAAGGGCTCGCTCGTCGCGCGAAGCCAAGCTCAGCACTCGCTTGGCTTCGCGCATGCGCAGTCCCATGGCTAGCGCATGGGACGGCTCGAATCGGCCGCGGTGCAGCGCGCCGATGTACCAGCCAGGCCGCACGACTTTCAGTCCGTGCAGCTCAGGCAAACCCACCGGCGACGCATACGCGTGCTCGCCGTAACAGACGAGCCGCAAAGCGGCGAAAGGCTCGCTGCGCAGCAGCTCGTCTTCGAACGCCTGAAGCGGCTCCAAGCTCACGCGGGACTCCGTCCCCGCGCGGCCCTTCCCACGCAGCGCATCACGTCCGCTGCGCCCCGCTCCTGCGTCCGTCCTTGCCTTCGCTCCTGCATCTGCCTTCGCTATCACTCCAGCATTGGTCTTCGCTCTCATTCCAGCATCCGCCATCGCTCTTACTCCTGCATCTGCCTTCACTATCACTCCAGCATCCGCCATCGCTCTTACTCCTGCATCTGCCTTCACTATCACTCCAGCATCCGACATCGCTCTCACTCCAGCATCCGACATCGCTCTCACTCCAGCATCCGACATCGCTATCACTCCAGCGTCCGCCTTCGCTTTACCACCAGCATCCACCCTGACAATCTCTCCAACATCCGCACCAACACCCTCATCACCACACCGCAGCACAGCCACATAATGCCCCTCACCACGCAAACGATGAGGCCAAAGCCGCGCAGTCCCAGCAACCGCTTCGCGAGCGCGATCCGAGTAATGCTCCTCACACCAAGGTTCACGAAGCCAATTCGGCTGTCCATGGTCGAAATGCTCAACCGGTACTACATCAAACGTTGGATGATTGTCCAAAAATTCCGCAATCTGCGCCTCATTCTCCTCTGGAGAAAACGTGCAGGTAGAATACACGATTGTACCGCCTGGCGCTAACATTTGCGCTGCTTGTCCAAGTAATTCCCTCTGCATGTCGGCAAATTCCTGTACCGTATGACGCTCCCATTGCTGCATCATATCTTCTTCCTTGCGGAACATCCCTTCGCCCGAACAAGGCGCATCAATTAATATTTTATCGAAATAACCTTGAAACACATTCAGCATCCGCTCTGGCCGCTCATTCAAAACGACCGCATTTCGAACGCCAAAAAGCTCTAAATTTTTAACTAGCGCCTTCACCCGGTCCGAGTGGTTGTCATTCACAACAAGAACTCCCTCGCCCTGCAGTTTGGCTGCAATTTGAGTAGATTTCCCGCCGGGAGCTGCGCACAAATCGAGCACTTTTTCGCCAGGCTGCACCTGAAGCAGCTCCACTGGCGCCATAGCGCTTGGTTCTTGAATATAATAAAGTCCTGTATGATAATACGGATGCTTGCCAGGACGTTCTCCTTCTTCATAGTAAAATCCTTCCGACGCCCACGGCACGGGTTCCAACGCGAACGGACTTTTATCCAAAAAATCCGCTTTCGTGATTTTACCTGTATTCACCCTCAAACCAAATGATCTCGGCTGGTCGTAAGAGGCCAGAAAGAGCTCAAATTCCTCTTCCCCTAATAAATCAATCATTTTATCCCTAAATAAGGGAGGTAGTTGTTTGGTCATCTGACATCTTCTCTTTCCTCTTTTATCTCCGCTATTATAGCTGAACTGTCACGAAACAGCCAATTATTTTCAAAATATGCACAGGATATGCTATACTTTTTATCGAATTTAGTAGTTAGTATACAACACAAGATGAGGTGCATGAAATGAAGAAGCTGCTTATTTATCTAGGCATTGTCGTTATTTTATTCGGGGGTTTATATTTCGTTAATCAGCAGTCTACCAAATCATCGGATCAAGCCAACGCTGGTAATCCTTACGGTGTAGCGGCATCCAAGCTGAATCCGGAAACTGTGAAACAATTGAACGATCCGAACTACCAGAATCTAATTCTACCTAAAGATCTCGATCAAAGGTTGAAAAACAAAGAAACTTTTTTCCAGTACTACTACGCATCCACTTGCCCGCACTGTAAAATCACGACTCCTGTTCTTGTTCCTATTGAAAAAGAGCTTGGCATTGATGTCAAACAATTCAATTTGGAAGAATTCAAAGACGGTTGGGAGAAGTACAAAGTTGACTCTACGCCGACTCTCATCTACTACAAAGATGGCAAGGAAGTTGATCGCATTGTTGGCGGTGTTCCTGAAGCTGGCGCTACTGGTGGTAATACGCCCGAAATGTTTAAAGCTTTTTTCCAGAAATATAAAGGCTAATATGTACGACAAAAGCAGCGGATTCCGCTGCTTTTTTTTCAATGGCTTCCGGTTTTTTTTCGAAAGATAGCTAGACCTAAGAGCAATAAAGGGATGATGAGCCCGAAGGTTCCCGAGTAAAAAAGCCATATTTTAGATGCAAACTGAATGAAATAGGCGGAATTCGGGTACGCGATGACCGAAAGTACAACTAAGCTCATGCCCAAGGGAAGATATAACTGCCGGATTTCACTCAGTTTAAAAATCGCGCCTAGGGTCACAGCAGACGCATACAGGCATAACGTTAGCTTAAAGTAAATGGTGATAAACCAAATCCCCGCCATGACAACCTCAAGTCGTTCAAGGAAGCTGCCAATAGAAATTCTTCTGGCCAATGAGAAGCTAGGATACATTTGAACCGAAGTCAAATCATCCCCCAACACAAGAATTGATAAAAGCGAAATGATAACAATTAAGCTGCCTCCGATGGAAACCCCAGTAAGAAAAGCTTTTCCCAGTTTTTGCGTTTGATTTACGAAAGGCAGAATCGTTAACAAGACAACAAGCTCCAAATAAGGGGTTCCAATCAATGGAAGGGATGCACGTACCACAGGTTTGAAGCCATACCCGAGTATTGGAAGTATGTTGGTTGTTTTCATTTGCGTTGGCAGCAGAATGAACATGAGGAAAAAAAAGAGCAGCACCCATGGCAGGAATATTTCCGATGTGCGTGTGAAGGTTTCTAGCCCGTTTCGAATGCCCAAGATGACGATCGCCAAAAAGAAAATATGTGTAAATTGCAGTGGTGTATCCACAAGGACTTGGGTTGAAATGAAATCGCCTAAATTACGAAGCACCAGCGCAGCTAAAATGAAGAAAAAGCAGAAATAAAGCAAACTAATGGCTTTTCCAATCCATTTCCCCATTAACTCCTCGCAGTATTCAGCCAGTGTTTTCTGAGGAAAACGTTGACCAATAGCAAGGTATAAGAGAACGAGCAGCAGGCCTACTAGAAGTCCTAGAATAGCGGCAATCCAAGCATCCTGTTTGGCATCATAGGCAAGTCCCGAAGGAGCGATGAGGATAGCGCTGCCAATCGTAAATAGAACAGTCAATATCGTAAACTGATGAACGCCTATCCTACCCTTCTCAATCATGTGAATCACCTCTATTTTAGAATGCCAAAAACAAATTGACTGATTGGTCGATAGATATACGTAATCCAATCCAGTGGATTCGGAAGCTTCACCCTCTCAAAATGCAGAATGCAAAGCACAGATCCTATGAATAAGAGCGAAGAAAATACCCAGCTTTCGACAATTAGCTGTTTGCGTAGCAGCTGCGGGAGTTCAAGCAGCCCCGCGAGAGTCGCAATGATCAAAACTGAAAGGATAACCCCCATCTCATCTCTCCTCTTCGGGGCGCATAATGATGGAGTTATTCGTTGTACCTAGGCGCCGGATGTGTAAGTCTGTGGAGATATTTACTTGCAGCTCTGCGAATTCATTTGGCCAATCCGGCTCCAGCTTTTTCCATGCTTTTGGAGCTACATCCTCAATAGCCTCACCGAAACCGAAAATATCCGCTTTATTCTCTTTTGCTTTTTTAATGGAATCATACATAACTTTTTTCAGGGAATTGGCCGCAATTTTCTCAAGTTCAAGGATCGTATCCGGGTCTAGCAAATCAATATCACACTGAACTTCACTTATATTATCTTCTAACATGACATGGATGTTGATTTCAGGCTTCCCATTTTTCACTGCTCCTTTGATCTTGGAATTAGCACGGACAATTTCTACCGTTATCGTTCCGCCTTTTGGACATCTCAAATGCCCCATCGTGCTTTTGACGTTTCCAATGATATAGTTATACCCTTTACTTTCTTCCTCATTTAACCAATCAACCAATTTATCCTCTTTAAAAAGTGCGAGCCCCGTGTACTGCAAGTTCGTAATTGGTTCTGTCTCCGCAAGGGATGACTTCGAGCTTCCTTTCTTTGCATCACCTTCAATGCGAATTCCTGTTAATACGGATTCAGTCGTCGGTTCACTAAGCTTTGTTATGAACTGATCGATACGCACGCTGACCGTTGGTGCCCACGCTTTCTCTGACGTCTCTAACGTCTTGAACATTTTATTAGCAGGAATCCTCTCAATCGGCGTTAATATTTGTAGTACTTTAGCGGCTGTCGTACCTCTGGCAACGATGATATAGAAATCAGATCGGATTTCATGATCTCTGGTGATGCCATCCAAGACCTTGGCAACCCCTTCACGCGCAAGCTCCTCACCGATCACGATAATCCGCAAATGGGAAGCAAACAATTTACGAGGAGCAGAAGTCGTTAATTTCCTTGCCGCTTCCAATGTTGAAATCCCCGTCGCTGAAAGGGTTGTGATAGGCGTACTGTAGCCTGCCCCTTTTTTCGAAGCTACCTCATTGGGATTTACGATTTGCGCAGTAACTAAGTATTCATCTCCGCTTTTATCAAATCCCACACCAACTGTAATGGCCAAATCATTCAATTCATGCCGATCCCAACACCCTGAGAGTACAAGGCCAAGTAAGCTTAGTGTACACAGTATACGACCTAACCTTCTCATTGGCTTTTCCCCCTTTATTTGCGTTTTGGTTTAGTTGTCGGGGCATTATTTTCACGAATATTGTTCTTTTGACTAATAAATCGAGGTCTGGAGAATAAGCTCCATTGCGGCAATCTGAGAATAGTATCCTTCTGATCAGCCATTACGAACGGAGCCATCGGAGACATGTACGGCACTCCGAATGAACGAAGCGAACATAGATGCTGAACCATCGCGATTAAACCAACGGTAATCCCGAATAGACCGAATGTAGCTGCAAATACCATTAAAATAAACCGGATGATGCGTATAGGAATCCCCATACTAAATGCTGGAATAACAAAGTTAGCAATTGCTGTAATTGCAACAACAATGACCATAGCTGGTGAAACGAGCCCTGCATCCACAGCACCCTGCCCAATAACCAACGCACCTACGATAGAAACTGCTTGTCCCACCGTCTTAGGAAGTCGCACGCCAGCTTCACGTAGAATCTCAAACGTCACTTCCATTAATAAGGCTTCGACAAAAGCAGGAAAAGGGATACCTTCCCGCTGCGCTGCAAGGTTAAATAATAGTGAGCTGGGTACGAGTTCTTGGTGAAAGGTCGTCATCGCAATATAGAAGGAAGGCGCCATCAAAGAGATGAAAAAACACATATATCGCAATATGCGGATCAGTGTTGCAAATTCAGCTCGTTGATAATAGTCCTCCGAAGATTGAAAAAACTGCGTGAAGATGACAGGTGCTTCGAGCACAAAGGGGGTTCCATCCACCAGAATGGCTACGCGGCCCTCTAGCAAGCCAGATGCAATCACATCAGGCCTCTCCGTATTGTATACGGTCGGGAAAGGCGTGAACGTCTCGTCTTGGATAAGTTCCTCGATATTGCCACTTTCAAGAATGCCGTCAATATCAATTCGCTCAAGCCGCTGCCGTACTTCATCTACAATTTTGTCATTCACAATCCCGTTTATATACATCATCGAAACCGTTGTTTGGGTAACTCTGCCTATTGTCATGCTCTCCAGCCACAAATTCGGACTTTTGATACGCTTGCGAATAAGTGAAATGTTCGTGCCTATCGACTCCGTAAAACCATCGCGAGGGCCCCTCACAACGGACTGCGTCATCGGCTCCTCTACCGAGCGCTGTTCTTCAGCCGCCGTATTCACAGATAACACCTGTGTATAACTATCGATAAAAACCACAGTTTCTCCGGACAAAATCCGATAGCATACCTCTTGATAGTCCTTGATCGTTCTTACTTCCCCTAAGGTCTGAAGAATATTTTTCATTAAGTCAGGCAGTTCATAGAACCCTGTTTCCATGGCTTCCATGAGTTCAGACGATTTTGCAGTCAAACCATTCATAATATCCTGGAATAGGTTTCTGTCCACCATCTGCTCAAGGAAGGCGAAGCCAATTTTGTAGTTAGTCTCCAGTTCCAGGTACATTTCACCTGTCTTGAGATCGTCACTGTTTCCAAAAGTCGCTTTGACTTGTTCGATATTCAATAAACTATCGCTTAGAAGACTTATATGCGCAAGAGGGTCATCCTGCTCTTCGGAGTGCGTGCTTGGAGTTCTTGTATGGTTGAATAGTTGATGTAGCGTCTTGGTCCAAGAATTTTTAATTATCGCCACCACCAAGCTCTATTTGAAATCAATTCATCTAGTGGGAAGTTTTCCCTTCGACTCTCATAATTATGTATGGCGAATCCGAGGCCAAACAAAAAGGACCTCTGCCACCGTAAGGGGAGAAGTCCTCTTTATTCCTATACAATTTCAACTGCTTGCACTTGTATAATGCCGCAACGCAAACTTCCATAAGATGCGTGTCAAAGTCAGACAAATGACGGCAATCCCTACACTTGAGGCGACCTGCCAGCTACTAATACGTCCAATAAGTGCTGAAGCAGGAAAGGTTGTAATAAAAGCAATCGGGAAGATATACGTTAACGTAAACCGTAAAAAACCTTTGTAGACAGAAACCGGAAACCTTGCCGTTTCAAAAAATGAGCCGAATAAGTAGGATAAATTATCGACTTTTACAGCCCAGAAGGAAAACATCATCATCCCCATCCAAAGCGAATAAACGACGACTAGAGACGCCAGAAACACAATAGCAAACTGTAGGAGCTCGACGAAGCTAGGTACAGCGTGGAGCTGCCAGAGTGCATAAGCAACTAAGCCAAATCCAAGCACCACGTCAGATAAGCGCCAGAAGACAAGATGCCTGAAGCTAATATAAAACTGGCTGTCTACGGGCTTCGTCAATACAAAATCCAATGTTCCTTTGCGAATATGATTAACTAGACGAGACATATTGGGCTGTAAGATAAATTCAATAAACCCATGCACCGCATTGAAAATACCCAGCAGGACAAGCACTTCATAGAAATCCCAACCACCAATCTCCTGTGTCCGATAAAAATATAACTGCACGGTCAGGATCGCCATCACCAGCCAAAACACCGTCGACAGCATATTCGCTGCAAAATTAGCGCGATACTCGAACTCCTCCACCAAGCACGCACGCATAAATTCGCGAAATAACCGAATATATTTCATCGAAGGCTCCCCTCCATTCTCATCCGCCAACAGCGCCATATTTCTTAATACCTTTTCTCCACAGCAATCGGAATGTTACGAATAGAATGATGAGCCAAGCAAGTTGAATCGCGAAATTCCGAAGGATTGCGGGCGAACCTGGATCGATTTTACCAACTAGGAGCTCTACAGGAAAACCAACTGTACCATAAAAAGGCAACCAAGCAGCCACGTCTTCAACCCAAGAAGGAAACATGCTTAGGGGCGCTATTCGACCAGCAAGAAAGAGATGGAACCCCTCGTAAAGGCTGTAAATCGCCGTAGCTCGATTCGTCCAGAAGGCCAGCAAGCCAAATTCAAAACCGATCAGAAAACGGATGGCTGAAGAGACCGCGATAGCGCATAAAAAAAGAAAAATTATTTCCAAGGAAATAGTCAGCCTTAACATAGGGAACAATGCTGCGGCAATCGCCCAAGCAGGAATTAAGAGCAACGCAAAAAAAAGTTTGTACACAAGGTTTTGGGAGATGCTCCAATGAACCGGGTGTAAAGGACGAACTAGCTTGGAAGACAACGATCCATCCTGAATACTTGCGTCTAGCTCCCATACATCCCAGGTACTCGTTAAACGATCAACCAGCAGAACACCAAGAAAATACACCATATAATCATGAGCATCATATCCGCCAATAGCTTGATTGTTGGAAATAGACAGCCACACGGCCATAGAGACAAGTGGTTGTATAAAAGCGCCAACCATCCAGATCAGCGACTCACTGCGGTATGCAAACATAACCGCCCACTCCACCCGAAGCAAGACGCGATATTTTTGCCAAAATAAAGCTAATCCCCTCATGCTCCCGCGCTTCCCCCTTCGGTCCTCGCCTCAAAAGCTTGGGCAATCACCGATTCCATGGATGGATCTTCGATCGTCAAATCCAGCACATTCAGCTTGGATAGAAGCCTTGCCGAAAGCTCAGAAACTTGCTCTCTGGGTACATCCACATCGAGATCTGGAAACGCATAGTGGACTATGGTTCCCATTCCATGGATAACATCCTCCAGCTCGCGCTCGTGCGCACGCTTGGCCAATTGAAGACGAATACGCTTGTTAGGCGCGTACTTGTCTATCAGCTGATTAATCGCCCCATCATAAAGCAGACGCCCTTTGCCGATGACAAGCACACGCTCACATAATGCTGTAACATCAGCCATGTAATGACTAGTGAGCAGAATGGTTGCTTTATATTTGCGGCTGTAATCCTGGATGAACCGGCGCATGACTTCCTGCATATTCACATCAAGCCCAATCGTCGGCTCATCGAGGAACACGATTCTTGGCCGATGCAGAAGCGCAGCAGCTAGCTCACATTTCATTCGCTCTCCAAGTGAGAGCTGCCTGACTGGCTTGCGGATGACTTCCTCCAGCTGCAGGAGCTGTACCAAGTCACCCAATGTCTCCTCGTAATCCTGATCAGGTATTTCGTAGATCACTTTATTGACGAGAAATGTTTCTGCAGCGGGAAGATCCCAGATTAATTGGCTTTTCTGCCCCATGACCAGAGAAATCTGCTTCTTGAATTCTTTTTTATGCTGAAATGGAACGAAACCGCCTACATTCACTTCACCATCTGAAGGATGCAGCAGTCCAGTGAGGACTTTCATCGTTGTTGTTTTGCCAGCCCCATTCGGGCCAAGAAAGGCAACGATTTCTCCTTCGGGGATGAAAAAGGACACATCATCTACGGCTTTAACCGTGCGGAATTTACGGTGGAACAAGCTTTTGAATGATGCAATGAAACCTGGCTCACGCTCGTGAACTTGATACCATTTGCTCAGCTTGCGAACCTCAATCATGGCCTTCCTCCTCCTCATGCTGGGGTGGATGCAGCTTCATGTCATCCAGAAGATCACTTAGTTCCGGGTCTATGAGATGAATGGTTAGGTCGTACGGAGCGAATGGTTCTTCTTTAATCCGGTGCAGTTTCGTCACATAGGTCGTGCTCTCGTTAATCAATCTTCCTAAATCGATGCCAAGGGAATCCACCGGGTATGGCGCTAACTTATCTAATCCTGCGCTAAAAAGCTTGATGGAACCGCTTACGTTTCCATTCGCATGATGATAAAGGCCCACTGCAATCTGCAGTAGACCTTGATATAGAGGGCTCCGGCCTTCTTCCAGCCAGAGCTCCTCCATCACTTCATGACATTCAAAATAATCGCGCAGCTCATTAAAATAATATAAGTAAGCAACATATAATCGATCGTAAGCAGCCATAGATCAGTTCTGATCTCCTTTTTTCGCTCGGGCGATTGCGATCTCAAGATCGGAAGATAAGTCGCTTAAACCGTCTTCCGTTTCCCAAATCTCGTTGAATCTTAGCTGAAATTGCGCTGCTTCCCGAAATCTATGATAGAAATAAAGCTCCTGAATGTTGCTGAGTACTTTATTAACTAAATTCGAGTTATCCTCAAACATTTTCTGCGATTCGACGATTTCCCCACGAATGCTGGACATTTCCTGATCTAACAGATAGGCAGCCTCTGCCGCCTTGCTTAGACGAGCCCTAACATCAGCTGGTAATTGCTCTTTATATTTATAATTCAAGGAATGTTCAATCGTAGCCCAGAAGTTCATGGCAAGTGTTCGAATTTGCACCTCGGCCAATATTCGCTTCATGCCTAAAGCCGTTTGTACCGGATATTCAATAATGATATGAAAGCTTCGATATCCGCTTGGCTTCTTATTGGTAATATAATCCTTCTCATAGACAATCGTCATATCCTGCCTACTTCGAATGAGTTCCGCCAGACGCTCGATGTCCTCAACGAACTGACACATTATCCGGATACCAGCAATATCCTCAATGCCCGATTCTAATTGATCCATCGGTACGTTCAATCGATTCGCTTTTTCCAACATGCTTGATATTTTCTTAACGCGGCCTGTTACGAATTCAATGGGGGCATATTCTTCCCTGCTTTTGAGTTCGCCGCGCAGCGTTTTAAATTTTACTTTCAACTCTTCTACCGCTTGTTCGTAAGGCAGGAGAAATTTCTTCCAGTCTCGTCCATCCATTGATTTTTCCTCCATTCCGAATGAAGTCAGTTGTGATCTGCACCGATTGCCTGGGAAATATGAGTATATCCATCTTTTTTAAGTAAATCTTGAAGTCCTTGATTAATACTCGTAAGAATGCCTGGACCTTCATAGATTAATCCTGTATAAACTTCAACTAAGCTGGCGCCAGCACGAATCTTGTCATAAGCGTCCTTAGCCGTAAATATCCCGCCTGCCCCAATGATCGGAAGCTTGCCTTCGGTCAATTGATAGACGCGTCGAATGACGTCAGTGGATCGCGCTGTGAGCGGACTTCCACTGAGCCCGCCTGCTTGCGAACGATTCGCATGGACGAGTCCTGCTCTGCTCAGCGTTGTGTTCGTCGCGATGATGCCAGATACACCGCTGTCCTTAATCGCGTGCACGGTTAATTCCAACTCATCATCCGTGAGATCCGGCGCTATTTTTACAAGAACTGGCTTACCTGCATGGCCATTCTTTTGCTGTTGAAGCTGCATCTCGGCCGTAACCGCATCAAGCAATCGCTTCAAATCATTCCCATGTTGTAAATTACGCAAATCCGGCGTATTTGGTGAGCTAATATTGACGACAAAGAAGTCGCCATATGTATATAACTCCCGGATACAAGCCCGATAATCCTCTTCGGCCTGCTCATTTGGAGTCGTTTTGTTTTTGCCTATGTTGATCGCTACAGGGATCTCACGCTTGCCTGTCTTTTGCAGGTTGTGCGCCATCTCGTCCGTCCCTACATTATTGAAGCCCATCCGATTGATAAGCGCTCTGTCTTCAGGTAAACGAAATAACCGCGGCAGCTCATTGCCTGATTGCGGCTTGGGAGTGATCGTACCAACCTCCATGAATCCAAACCCTAACTGAGAGAAACCTTTCACCGCTTTTGCATTCTTGTCTAATCCTGCGGCTAAGCCAACCGGGTTGGCGAACTCAAGTCCCCATATTCGCTGGTTCATGAGAGGCGAGTTCTGCACTCCGTACATCGATTTAAGTAATTGCGCTCCGCCTGGGAAACGAGTTACCGCACTTAGACCGTCAATGGTCAGATGATGCGCCTTCTCAGGGTCCATTCGAAACAAAATCGGTTTTGCTAACTTCTTATACAGCATGTCCTATGCACTCCGTTCTCTAATGACTCTAACAGTCAGTTTAGCTGACAATGCCCAATTATGCAATCCGAAGTAAGGCTTAAAGTCATTTTTTCAAACAAAAAATCCCTGCTCCACGAAGGTTGCAAGGAAATAGATTTCACTAGCCAAACGCTATACTTCTGAGCGCATAAGTAGTCGTTCCAAGTGCATCGTAAGATAACCAGTCTCGTCATCCGGCACTTCCAATTGAAGCGCATCGCTGAGCATAAGTGAGAGCACTTTTGCTTTCACATAGGTGTCCCCGTATTCTTCTTTGATTTTATCCAACAGCATATTTTGAAGCGTCTTTTTTTGCTTGACCCGTTCAATGACACCCTTCAAATGGCTGATGAACCGCAATGTAGAGAAGGAATCGTCGAAATTAAAACCTAACTCTTTGGCCGATTCGATTGTTTTCGATACGATTCTGACTACCGCCAAGGAATCCGAGGCCTGCTCCTTTTTGCGTGCACTATTAAAGTGCATCGTCAAAAAGGCAACCTCATCCTCTGGTAATTTGACATCAAGATGATCGTTGAGGAATTCGACTGACTTCTTGGCTACTTTATACTCCTCCGGGTACATATAACCAATTTCATAGGCAAAGGGATTTGTGATGAAAATGCCTCGTTTCTGCCGCTCAACCGCAAAATTGATATGGTCTACTAATGAAGCATGAATCGTCTCCGAGAAATCGCCTTCCAGCATGCTCTGCGCATAGGCGATCACCTCTTCGGTGATCCCAATAATTTTCACATCTACCGCATTGAGAATTTGTTCATAGTTCTTAAGCACTTCTGATGTATGCAGCAGAAATTCTTGCGTAATTTCCGTTTCATCAATTGGCATGCCTGGCGTCTTTTTAAAGCCGATCCCCTTACCAAAAGCTATCGAATTTTTCCCTGATGTCAAATGCGCCATCACCACATTGTGTGAGAGTACATGAATGATCGTCCGTTCAATCATAAGACGCCTCCTAATCTTTATTTCGGGATCCCCGCAAAGTAAATGGCATAGACTTCGAAGGCATACGTCACTTTGTGGGGGATATTTAGGCTTGTCCTGATTTGTCTTTATGTGTGTGAAGCATCGGTTTAATACTCTCGCGAATCTGCTCAGATTCCGTGCCGAATACAACGTGAACATTCCCTTTTCCAAGCCTGATAACCCCTATTGCACCGAGATCCTTGAGTTCATTATCCATCACAAGTTTCTCTTCATTAACAAGCAAGCGTAATCGCGTGATGCATGCGTCAATCGAAATGATGTTTGAAGATCCACCAATATGTCTTAAAATGCGGCTCGGACGATCTTCTTTCGTCTCAATAGGAGGACTTGCATCCACCGTTTCTATTTCAGCCGTTTCATCACGAACAGAAGCTTTCATCGGAAAGACATGCAGATACACCCGGAACGTTGCATAATAGAGAATGAAATATCCAATTCCAACAATGAGAATGAGATATGGGTTCGTAGAGATGTGCCAATTAAGTAAAAAATCGATAAATCCTGCTGAAAAACCAAATCCCATTTTTACTTGAAGCACGTTCATAAGCAGCATGGAAATGCCCGTTAAGCAGGCATGGATGACGTATAAGCCAGGAGCAACGAACATAAACGCAAACTCAATCGGCTCTGTTACACCTGTTAAAAAGCTCGTCAAACCGGCGCTTAGCAAAACTGGAACAACCAATGGTTTATTGACCTTTGGTGAACTTTTGATTAAAGCTAAGGCTGCTGCCGGAAGTCCGAACATAATCACGGGATAAAACCCGGTCATGAACATACCCGCTTCTGGATCGCCTGCGAAAAATCTGGAGATGTCGCCATGTACGATTTTACCCGTTGCCGTACTGTAATCCCCTATTTGAAACCAGGCGATATTGTTAATGATGTGATGCAAGCCTGTAGGAATCAGCAGCCGATTCATAATGCCATAGATGAGCACGCCGACATTCCCATTATCAACAATCCATAATCCGAATACGCTAATCGCTCTTTGCACCGGAGGCCAGATGGAGCCCATCACCAGCCCTAGAAAAACCATCACCAACGCTGTTAGCAGCGGAACAAAACGCTTCCCGCCAAAAAAACCTAAAGCTTTAGGCAGCTGTATATGCTGGAAGCGATTAAAGAGAGAGGCGGACAGGACGCCAACAAGCATCCCTCCTAGTACCCCCATATCCAAGCGCTCAGCCGAGTCCGTCCCTGTATGAAAAAGCTGCAAAACATTATTAAACACGAGATACCCAACCGTAGCCGCCAAGGCAGCGACACCATCTCCGGACGTCAATCCGATGGCAATACCGATCGCAAAAATTAATGGCAAATTATCAAAAATCGCGCTTCCGCCTGACTCAAAAATATGAGCCACCTGCATAAGAAATGGATCACTGAACGTCATTTTGCCTATACGTAAAAGAATGGATGCCGCCGGCAGCACCGCAATCGGAATCATTAAGGAACGTCCCATTTTCTGCAAAAGATACATCGCTCTCATTATGTCTCACCTATTAAGCCCACAAGTTTGGCCGTTTCTTGTTTGCTCTTTCCTATCCCAATTATAGTAGAAAGAACACCCTCCCGAAAGGATAAAATCCTCTAGGATAAGGTGTTTTTTCTATGCAACAGTTTGCTGTTATTTCACCGCTCCAGCCGTAATTCCACTTGCGATTTGGCGTTGGAAGATGATATACACAATCAGGGTTGGAAGCGTTGTAATCAGTAGTCCTGCGAACAACGGCCCCCACTCCACACGATACTGCATTTCCGCTTGCATAACGGCAAGGCCGATGGGAAGCGTGTACTTCGTTGGTTCGTTGGTCAAAACAACCCCTAAGAAATACTCGTTCCAGTTATTGAGCATATTCGTAATCATAACCGTAATCAGTCCTGGCTGCGACAGCGGCAGCATGACTCGGAAGAATGTGCCGTAATGGGATGTTCCATCAATAATAGCGGCTTCTTCAATTTCTTTTGGCAGCGATTTGTAAAATCCAACCAGCAAGAAGATGCCAAATGGCAGGTTAAGCGCCGCATAGACAAGAATCAACCCGAGCCACGTATTGATCAATTGCAAATCATTAAGCAAGAAGAACAGTGGAATCAAAGCCAATGCGAAAGGAATCATCATTGAGGAGATATAAATCGTAAAGATGATTTTATTTCCTTTAAAATCGTACCTAGCTAAGATATACGCGGTCATCGCCGCAAGAATCATCCCAAGCAAGGTACTTCCTACTGTAACAACAATGGAGTTAAGGAAATAAGTGCTAAAGTTATATTTACTCCAGACATAGGAGAAGTTGGACCATAACAGCGGGATTTTGGGCAGCGCCCAAGGGGCATTCAGGAAAAATTGCTCATTATTTTTGAGTGCATCAAGCAGCGTCCATAACAAAGGATACAGGACGGCAACACTCCAGATTAGAAGAATGATCCAGACAAACGATTTGGCTAACGGATTTTTGATCTCCATAGATGGTTCCCCCTCCTTCGGAATCTTTCTTTTCTAAGATGACCTTAATGCATTTCGATTGCTTCTTGGCGCATAATACGCTGCAGGATAAGGGTTGTGATCAGTGAGACGATTAGAATCATAACACCGATGGCCGCTCCATAACCGAAATGATATTGTTGAAAAGCCATCCGATACAGGTAAGATCCCATCACTTGGGTTGTATTATCAGGCTGTCCGCCGTTCGTCATTAGCTGAACAATGACGAAGGAACCATTGAGCGTCGTAATAACAATGTTAACAACCGAAACTTTAATTTGCTCCCAGATGAGCGGCATCGTAATGTTGCGGAATTGCGACCATTGACCGGCTCCATCTATATTAGCTGCTTCATAATAGGAAGCAGGAATATTCACGATTGCAGCAATCATCAAGATCATATAGAAACCGATCCCAGCCCAGATTGTAGGCGGCAGTAACATCCAAATCGTATGCTGTGGAAAGCCTAACCAAGTAATATCCACCTTCTCACCTGTAAAAAGGGACAAGAAAGCATTCAGGAATCCAATTTGCGGATTGTAGATGAAGTTCCAGAGAACACCGATAACAACGACCGAGATGACATTAGGGATAAAAAAGATTGCCCGGAAAAATCCAGAGCCTTTCACTCTGAAGCGCGTCAAAGCAACAGCGAAAAACGTTGCCAGAATCATAATGCCAATCACTTTTCCAACGACTAAGAAATAATCATTGCCAATGGCTCTAAGAATAATGGGGTCTTTAAATATCTCTTTGAAATTGTCTAAACCGATGAACGTACTGTTTTCCGACATTCCTGACCAATCGTAGAATGACTTCTGCAAGGCCTGTATGACAGGGTAGATTGTAAACACACAGAAGAACAAAAAAGTCGGAATGATGAATGAAGCGATGAACATATTCCGTTTCCACACTTTTGACTTGGCCTTCATTCTATCCTCACCGTCCTATCATTAAAATGGCGGAGAACGCCTAGGGCACTTAGCCTTATTTGTTCTCCGCACTACCTTATTCAGTTCCTATTTCTTCTGCTTAGCTACGACATCCGTAACACGTTTTACCCACTCTTCAGGTGTAATTGTTCCGATTGTCAAAGCAACACTCGCATCTTGCATGGCTTTATCCACATCTGCTGCGAAGGAAACTGTAGGTACTACCACGGTGTCAGGTGAGGACAAGAATTTGGCAGCGTCTTTCACGAAGTTAGGTGCTTTGGAGGAAGAGATATCACCTTTAACGTTAGAAGGAGCACCGCTCAGCTCTGCCCATTGGGACGCTTGCGTTTTAGAGAATACGAACTGCATGAATGCTTTTGCAGCATCTTTGTTTTTCGCTTTTTTCGCGATAGCAAATGTCGCTGTGGACGTGTTCGCTACAACTTTTCCACCTTTATCTTGCGTGATGGAAGGGATGAATCCGAAGTCGAAGGAAGCAGGAACGTCTTTCGCCATTTCGTTTGGCAGCCATAGACCATTCGGGATGAAAGCGTCTTTGTGCTGCAGGAACAAGGATTGGGAATCCGTGTGATTGATTTGAACGGATGCTTTATCGATGAATCCTTTATCGCGTAATTGAACGATTTTGTTCAGACCTTTGATGATCGCAGGGTTTTTCCAAGCTTCAAGATTGTTTGTGGACATATCTTGCAGCAATTTGTAGTCATTGTTATTCGCCGATACGATGGCTGGGAATAGTACAGCGCCATTGATGTAGTAAGGGTATTTACCCGTGTGAATAAAAGGATTAATGCCTGCGCCTTTAATTTTTTCGCTTACAGCCAGGAATTCTTCAAAGTCTTTCGGCTCTGCCCAAGCTTTTTCTTTAAATAGAGCTTTATCGTAGAAAATACCCCATGAGCTCATGACGAAAGGAACGTTATAGATTTTGCCGTCAAACTCTTGTGGTTTTTGAGCAAGCAAATCCATAATTTTATCGCCGTCAACGTTTTTCGCGTCTTTGATCCATTCTGTCAAATCTTCCAGTTGACCATCTGTCACCATTTGGCGATCGAATAGCTCAGGTCCGTCGATATATACGAAATCAGGTGGAGTACCAGCGATCCAACGGGGTTTCATTTGTTCGTTGATTTTTGGTCCCGCACTTTCTTTAATTTTCAAATCTGGATTTGCTGCTTGGAAATCAGCAATAACTTTCTTCCACCATTTGTCGCCATATCCACCAACAAAGTATTGGATTTCAAAATCACCTGTTAATTTTTTCGCAGCTGCTGCTGTAGGTGCAGCGCTTGCTGTTGTCGCTGCGGCTGTAGGTGCCGTTGTTGCAGCTGGTTTTGTTGTTTCTGCCGGAGCAGCGGTTTTACCGCAGCCTGCTGCTACAAGTACCATCGATGCAGCCAAACCCATTGTTGACCATTTTTTCATATTCATGTGTTCATCTTCTCCCTTTTTTAATCTGTTTTGTTATTTGGAGTAGCGATTTCCCGGTTTACTAAGCTTCCGTCGTTTGTGCTACCAACCCCTTTCAGCTTTCAGCAGTTGAAAAAAATAAAAGGGCATAGTTATAGAAGAAGACTTGCATTCTTCTAATAACTAATGCCCTTACGGTAACATGTTATCAAAACTAACATATTCAATTGCTTTTGTTCCCTCATGTGACTAAATCTTACAACACAATGACATAGACGTCAATACATGTTTCAAAAATTTCCTTGTGCCTACTATATTCTATGTTCGGCCATACTTGTGATATGATAGATCATATCATTTAATTCTAAGTAAAGGGTGATTCCTATGTCCAAACGCAAACCAACAGCAGTCAATCGTAGAGCCAAAGAGGAAGTCAATAAGAAAGCCATCATTTGGACAGGCGCCATTTTGGTTGTTGTCATCGTAGCTATGACATTACTGCTCATTTTGGACAAATGAATGTAAATGAAATGATTGAATTCATCACATTTTGAATTGTAATCGCTTTCTTATTGAAAGTCAATAAAAATTCTTTGTTGTTTGAATAAGCAACGAATACCCCGCCTGAATCTGATTCCGGCGGGGTTTGCTTCGATTATTAGTAAGACAATAGAACTAATCCAACCACTTATATTTTTTGCCTGGATTGCTGTCATTTGTCTTCAGCGGCAGTCCGAAGGATTGATCTGGTTTCCCTCTTCCAGCACCACTGCCAGGGGACCCTCCCCCTTCGCCTGAACCAGGCTCAGGCAGTATCCCCTTGCCAATCGTCACTTTCGTTTGATGTGTCACCATGTCATAGAGTTCTTCAATGTCCGCCTGCTGCATGCGAACACAGCCGTGCGACTCATCTTTGCCGATGCTGGAAGGCTTATTCGTCCCATGAATAGCATACAGCGTATCGGATAGAGTCATACCTCGACTCCCAAACTCGCCGTTTGATTTGCCGTTCGGATTACGAACCTTTTCGCTAATGATAAAATCACCCTGAGGTGTTTTCTCACCGCCTAACCCAACAGGATAACTGCGAATGATCTTATCTCCGCTGACTAATGCGAGAACGTGCTTATCCGTATCAATCATAATTCTGAGCGGTTCACGCAAGGGATCGCTTGATGCTTTGGGCTGCGAACTGCTTGGCCCAGTAACTTCTTTGGCTCCTTGATTGGCCTGAGCTTGTCCCTCCAGTGGCTTCGTCTCCTGAGGTTGTCCTGGTTTCGCTGCATCAGCTTTCAACAACTTGAGCGTTTGCGGAAACAGCTCCTGCAGTTCTAGCGTAAGCCCTGGAAGCAAATTATCGGGATAGGGCTTGGATAGTTGATCAGCTGTCTCCGGCAGCGAACCCGTTTTTGCTTGATAAGCCTTCATCGCGCTTTGCAGCACAATCGCTTGCTCACGATCCTTCATCCATTGATCAATAACCGGAACAAGCGCCGAGCTATCGGCAATTTGACAGGAACATATTTGCGGCTGATAGTACTTCAAAGCAGATGAACTCCCGCCTCCGCCATCAGACGTCACACTTAGCAGCGGATTCACCGATCTGTTCCACTCAATCCATTTGCCATCTGCACTTCGCGGTGCTTGCATAATAACCGACTCTCCAGCGCTCGAGCTGGACGAAACAAGAACCTGCTGAAGCTTTTTTCCAAAGTCCCCTTCAGAGAAATATAACTTCGTCCCAGGTACAGCCGAATCTCCTTGCGTCTGATCTGGCTTCATCACAGCAAGCGCACTCGCGTCTTTGCTTGGATTTGCCTTTGCAGCTTCACTTGGCACGGCGTTCTTCGCAGAATCTATCGCGGCCGGAACTGCCAATAGCAGCAAAAGAACCAAGAGGGGCATCCACTTCCCTTTGCCCCTCACCCGACTCGTCATCTCCGCATTCTTGGCGGTCTTAGAGGCAGCAGATGGACTAGAAGGAAGCGGCCCTTCGATCGTTATTTTCTGCCGCTCAAAAGCCTCGTAAATCTCGCCAGACTGCGCAAAACAGTAGGCTGCCTTGCCTTCTTTTCCTTGCGCTGCGTATTCACGCCCTAGCAAATACCAAGCCATTTTATGATCAGGATGCTCTTTGACATATTTCTTAAGATACAGCGGATCCTCGATCGGATTATGCTGAAAAAAACGTTCCAGCTGATCTTGGCGATGATTATTTTTCATCTCGGATACCTCCCCGCGCGTACTTTGAGACTGACTCTCTCAAATTTATCGGCAGATGAGGCTTGGAGTTGAAGCTAAATTAAAAAACGAGCCTAACAAGGTTTCCCCCGTCAAGCCCGTTTGGCCTTTATTTCACAAAAGATAATGTACGTAATATCGCTGTTCGAGTTGAATCATCCCACTGAACGTCCAAACCGATCTGCTCTGCGAAGAAACGAATCGGTACATACGTCCTGTCTTGTTTCACATAGGGCGAAACGTCTGTAGCTTGCTTCACATCAACTTGTCCTGCTTGCTTAAGAACAACGCCAGTATCACCGATTGTCAGCTCTACAGTGGTGTTTCCTTTAACTAGCTGCACAACTTTTTTGCCCGCTTGTTCAGCATACTTGACTTCGTAACCAAAGGTTTCACTGATCGCGCGAACCGGAACCATCGTCCGACCATCCTGAATCTCAGGCTGAGCATCGAAAGAAATCGCTTTGTCGCCATGTACAACATTAATTCCCTGATTGGTTAAATTTGTTGGTAAATGATATGGCGTTATTTTACGGATTTTGTTGTTCGAAGCATCCGCAACGATTATATTTCCTTGAGCAGTTACAATTACATCACTAGGATTGTAAAATTCAGCAGCCCGCTCCACGCCGTCACTCTCACCCGTTTGAATCGTACCAGAAATCGTTGTCACTTTGCCATCCAGTAAATAACGAATCGCATGATTTAAGCTATCTGCAATCAAAACTCCACCTTCAGAAGTGACAGCGAGCCCTTTTGGAAAGTCAAATTTAGCTAGTAACGCCTCACCATCTGCATAGTCTCCACCAGCATATAGCTCATTTTTTTCATAAATCGAATTATTGCTTAATCGCGCTGTAGATCCAGCAACCGTCTTCACGGTGCCAGCTTGCAGATCTATATAACGCACACGCTGATTACCTGTATCGCTCACATATAGATTTCCTTTGCTGTCCAGTGCAAGACCCGCAGGCTCGTTGAACTTCGCTTCTGCCAAACTACCATCCTGATACTCGCCAGCAAATGACGCTTCACCAGGACGAATTATAATTGCACGAGTAGAAGCCGCATTGAGTGTTGAAACCGTGCCGTCCGTAGCAATTTTACGAATCACATGATTCAACGAATCTGCTACATACACAATTCCGTCAGCCGTTACCGCAACATCACTTGGATGATTGAAGCTTGCGGCCGATCCTTTGCCATCCTTCTTACCGGGAACACCATTTCCTCCAAGTGTCGTAACTTGCCCGTTCGTATCCACTTTTCGAACCGCATTATTCGCAGAATCCGCTACATACACATTCCCCTTGCCATCGACAGCCAATCCTGACGGCGCATTAAAGAATGCTTCCGGGGCTTTCCCATCAAGCAGTCCCCCTGTCGGGAAACCTAGGCTATTCGTGGTTACAACGATCTCCGGTCCTGCGAACGTCGTGACTTTGCCTCCCGAAACCTTACGAATAAGATGATTGCGAGTGTCTGCAATCAGAACACTGCCGTCAGGCAGCTGAACAACACTGCCTGGAGCACGGAATCCGGCTCTTAGCGCATCGCCATTCAAATCTTCAAAATCGCCAATTCCCGCGAAGGTGGTAACATCCGCAAGCATTTGGCCATTACTCGAACGCAGCGTATCCGCAGACAAACCTGCTGCCCACGCGGATGAACCGCCAAGTAAAGTTGCAGCCGCAAGCGATGAAATTAGTAGATATTTTAAGGGTTTCATAGGTTTCTCCTCATTCATAATTCAATTAAACACCGGCATGGATTTCTAGAATTGCAGGTTGAATGCTCGATTCAACAATCGGGATGATTTGAATGGAAGTTCCATTTTTACGCACAATAACAATTTTCCCAACACTCACCTCTTGATGTCCATAACCATTCATCGGTATGGTTACAAATTTTTGAGTGCCGGAAACCGCGATATTCGCTGCATCCCCGAAGCCTGTTACCGTATAAACTAACTCTTTTTGATTATCGCCCTCATATTCTTTGATATTCTGAGCGTAATTCGTATGGTTGTCTCGACCAAAAATCGTCCCATTTATAAGCGGCTTATCTGCACTGTAAAAAGTATTTGAACCATACAACAAATGGACTTCAACGCCATAAATATCATTAGACCCAACGAAATTACTCAAATTAACATCCAAGTTATACATATTCGAAATTTCATTTGCGCTTGTTTGATTTAATGTCGCTGTTAGACTTACAGACGGCACCGGGGTTTCAGGTGTTCCTGGGTTTGAGTCTCCTCCAGAACCGGAATCGCCGCCAGTCACAGGTGGTTTAGTGACTACGGTCTCGTTCAACTTCGCCAATGCATCTGCTTTAGCTTTTTCCTCAGCCGCCTTCTTATCCGCTTCAATCTTTTTCTTCTGCTCTTCCAGAAGTTTAAGCTGCGCTTCCAACTGTTTCTTCAGCTCAGCTAACTTTTTTTCCTGTTCGAGCTTAATTTTCAACTTCTCAGCTTCGAGTTTCTTCAACAGTTCTTGCTTTTGCTTCTCTTTTTCAGCATCAACACCCGCTGTTTTATCCAAATCCACAACTTTATTTAAATCTAATTTTTTGTTTTCCTGAGATATCTTTTTGTTTGCATCAGCAACGACTTTATCCATCGAAGATTGATCGAATTTATTTTCCGTCAAAGCTTTCTTGGCAATGTTGCCAACTAAGTTATCGAAGTTTTGTTTCACTTTATCGAGCTCTTCTTTGCTTTTCACAACTAGATTCTCGTCATCCGTTACTTTGCCTTCAGCAAGTTCTTTTGCTTTTTGGGCAATAAATTCATCATTCTCTTTATCAATTTCTGCTTTGTTCAGAATGAATTCTTTGATAACCTCAGGCGATGCCTGCTTAACGAAATCAGCCAGATCAAGGAAATCCACTTTCAATGACAAATCCTCCGTTTCATTTCTGGAATCAAGAGAAATTTGTTGTGTTGGATACAAATAGGTAACGGTTGTTTTCTGGTCCGAATCCTCGGTTGTCGTTACGGTAGAAGCAGAAACTTTACCTGCTCCAACGGCCATTTTGATAGCACCTGTTACCGGATCAACCATCACAAAGAACTGCGTCCCACGTACACCCATTACAGCCGTCGGAGTTTCAACTTCAAATTCATCATTAGAACCGGCTAATGATTTCACCTTAACCCACAACGAACCAGCCCAGACTTTGAGCTTGGACTTCTTGTTTCCATCCGAAGAATTGAGGTCGGACACATTGATTTCCGCATTTTCCCCCAAGGTTACATCGGCATCACCACTGCTCAAATTAAGCGTTACAGATGAGCTAGCACCTGTATAAATGGTATCACCTTGATTCAAACTCATACTTTCATAAACATCGTATGTTTTGGAGCCGCCGCCTTTTTTGACCGTTACTTCTCCTGATAATGACGATACCACAGCTACCCGAACGGTTTTAGCGTCTACAGGCTTCACAAGCAGCACGGAGATCAAACTAAATATCAAACTTAGGCTTACACATAATGAGACAAATGATTTCTTGGACATCCCCACACCGACTTCCTCCCTAGTTTCCAACTTTAAAGATTCCCGATAACTTCAAATACTGCCACGGGTTTTTCTTTTCCTTTTACCTTGATTTTACCGATAGACACTATTTCAAAAAGATCTTTGACCCGCTCATACGTCTGCTCGCTAATGAGAATTTGACCTGGCTTTGCATTGGATTCCAGACGTGCTGACAAATTCACGGTATCCCCGATCGCCGTATAGTCCAGACGCAGATCTTCGGAACCGATATTCCCGACGACAGCAGGTCCGCTGTTGATTCCTAGACCAAATTTCACACCAATCCCGTACTTCTCAATCAACTTCTGTTCAAGCCTATTTGCCTGTGACTTCATTTCGATCGCTGCGCGAACAGCCATTTCCGGGTGATTATCATACTCAATGGGAGCGCCGAACATCGCCATAACACCATCACCGATGAACTTATCAAGCGTTCCATTGAATTTAAAAATCGCTTTCGTACACACATCCAAATATTCGTTCAGAACTTGAATCACCTGCTCGGGTTCTAACTTCTCCGACATTGGCGTAAACCCGCGAATATCAACGAAAATAAGTGATATATCCTTGCGGCTTCCCCCAAGCTTGACATCTTCTCCAGATTGCAGCAATTCATCTACCACAGACTTCGAAACAAATCTACCAAATATCCCTGTTACCCGATTGCGCTCTTTACGCTCCTCCAGGTAATGACTTACTAATGACCATATGTATATTGTTACTAAGGCAAATTGCGGATAAACGAGTGGCGCAAAAGTTGAGCCTGCAATATAAAAAGCTAACCATACACCGCCATAAATCACGAACATGCCAATAAAAATAAAAAGTGCAGTCTTTCCTTTGAATCTCCCAAATAAGTAAATAGCTAATAACGAAATCAATAGAATTAGACCAATACCAACTGGTTTACTTGTGTCTTTATAAAATTTGCTTTCCAACAGAGTTTGAATCATATTGGCGTGTATTTCGATCCCAAACATTTTAACAGAACTGATCGGAGTAGGATATTCGTCCTGCATCGCTGTAACGAAAGGCCCAACCAATACAATGCTGCCCTGCAGAGGCAAAGGATTTTTGCTATTCATGACATCCACGAAAGATAGCATTTCGTATCCAGTAGTAGCATCGACTTTCTGTCTAGGCAACGTGAAAAACTCTGTTGTTACTTGATTTCTCTCATTCGTTGGCATAACAATGCTGCCGCGCTTCCATTCTCCCGTCACTTCATCTCTCTTAACCTTTTCTTTGTCGTCAAGAACTAGATTGGCAAGGGCGACACTGAAAGCTGGTATGAAAGTCCCGTTCTCATCTGGTAAACCAACTGGGAGTTTACGGGCTTTTCCATCCTTATCGACAAACACATTTATATGTGCCATCTGTTGTTTGTTCGTAGTTAAGGTTGCGGTTGGGTAATCAACTTTCTCAGGTACTAAATCTCCTGCTTGCTGCTGTTTGGAGGGGTAATTGATTTGAACGGGCAGGATAACATTATGATATTTGGCTAGTACATCAGCCAAAGCTTTATCGTCTGCGGGGTTTTTTGAAGGTTCAGCTAACACAACGTCTATGCCGATTGCGGCTGCGCCGGATTGCTCCAGCTTTTCTATCAATTGCGCGTAAGTTGTTCGGTCCCATGGGAATTTCCCGATTGCTTTTAAAGATTTCTCATCAATCTTAACAATTTTGATCCGATCCTCAGGTTGGCGTTCATCGACCGATTTGGCTTTACGCAACACATCTTGAAGGGGACCCTCAATAAAATAAAATAATCCGCTCGAGTTCACCGTGTAGAAATATGTCGACAATAGCAGTAACACAAGCCCTACTGCCAACGTATTGATCCATTTCTTTTTACCCATAAGAGCCTCCCCATGCATACTAGCTTCATTGTAAGATGGAGGGAAACAATTGGCAATGAATTGTTACAAAAAAATACAAATTGTAGCAAAAAAAAGCTCAGTCCCATGACAGGAACTGAGCTTTTTCGACATATATTGCGGATTCCTCCGCAAGTTAGGTTATGATTAGTTAAAAGGTGAATCCGCAACTTTGATGGAATCAGTTGGGCAGCCATCTTGTGCATCCTGTAGATCATCAAATAGATCTTCCGGAATTTCAGTTACCCCTTTGTTGCCATCTCCATCAAAAATCACTTCTGCCAAGCCCTCATCATCGTAATCATAGATGTCTGGTGCTGTAGCTCCGCAAGCGCCACAAGCAATACAAGTATCTTTATCAACGAATGTATACTTTGCCATAGTTTAACTCCTCCTCATTTTATCCTCATTGTAAAATATAATATAAATGAGGACAAAGTTCAAACCTTAAAATTGTTCTGCCTTAAAATACCTTTCAACAAAGTCAGCAAGAGCAACAATGTCATTCAAATCAAGCGTTGGCAAGGTTGAAACCTGAGAATCCAGCACTTCCATATCCGTTGCAATCGCAATAGGCTCCTGTTCTAGAGCTTTGATAATTTCACTCTGCTCTATTGTACGAAAAACAGCGATCTTTGGATGCTTTTCCCGCTTAAATCCTTCAACAAAAACATAATCCATGTGCGAAAAAGCTTTGATCTGCTCTTGCAGGTCAGGCTTGTTTTTTTTCTCAAAGACATGAATAGAGTCAATAGAAATTGTCACAACCGCTTCCGCGCCGGATTGAGCAAAAATTGTAGAATCAGCTCCGGGTGCTTCCTTATAGTGTCCATGAGCATCATGTTTCAATACGGCAATCTGTTTGCCGCGACGCTTCATCTCAATGATCAGTTTGGTAATCAGAGTCGTTTTTCCACTCCCGGAATATCCGGCAAAACCGATGCAATGTGCCATAGCTCCCTCACTTCTCCTCTTCCTTATGAAGCGGATTGTTCTTCAAGTGATCCATCTGCAAGGAAGTTCCCCTTGATTTATGATTTCTAATGAAAGCAGAAGGGTCGTCACTCATCATACCCGCGGTTAGAATGGCGTTCTCCCCAAACTTATCTCGCAGTCCATCCATGATCTTATTTAAATTTTCACGTTTTGGCTGCTTCTCATAGTCAAATAAATCAAGCTGCACGAATGTTTCTTCCTTGCTAGTTAGGTTTTGCACGGTAATCCCTAATAACCGGACGGGGTTCCCGTCTTCCCACTGATGATCGTACAACTGGCAGGAGGTTCTGTAGATATCATCCATATGCTCCGTCGGCGTTGGCAAAGTAACGGATCTCGTAATGGTCCTCATCTCAGGATCGCGAATGGTAATTTGGATCGTAGACGCCATCAATTCCTGCTTGCGAAGCCTCCTTGCCACCTGATCCGCAAGGTTCAAGAAAACACGGTGAATCTCTTTTCTTTCTATATAATCCCGTGGCAGCGTAGTTGTATGACCGATAGATTTACTTTGTTCTTGCTCTGGGTTAACGGGCGAGTTATCAATCCCATTCGCCGAACGCTTTAAGTGTGGACCCATAATACCAAAATGCTTACTCAGCAATAACTCGTCGCCTACTGCTAGTTGACCTAATGTAAAGATTCCCAGCTTCGTTAGCTTGTCCGCAGTCTTTTTGCCGATTCCATATAAATAGTTACATGGTTGATCCCATAAAACCTTAGGCACATCCCGCAGCCGCAGAACTGAAATTCCATTCGGTTTTTTCATATCCGAGCCCATTTTAGCTAATAATTTATTGGGTGCAACGCCGATGGAGCAAGGCAACTGCAACTCTTTCATAATCCTTAGCTGAATGGCTGAGGCAATTTCAAGCGGCGTACCAAACTGTTTGGAACCGGTAATATCAACAAAACACTCATCAATCGACATAGATTCAACCATTGGCGAATAGCTATAGGCGATTTGCATAAAACGTCTTGAAAACCCACGATATAATTCAAAATCAGGACGGATCAGAATCAAATCCGGACATATCTTCAATGCTTGCCTAACTTGCATGCCTGTCTTAATCCCAATCGATCGCGCAGCATAAGATGAAGTAACAATAATCCCTCGGCGGAGCTCAACACTCCCTGCAACTGCAATTGGCTTCCCTCTATATAATTCAGGCTCAACAGCCTCATGGACCGAACAATAGAACGCATTCATATCGATATGCAAAATAACTCTGCCTTGTTTGGGATAGTGATGCTCGATCGTCGTCATTTCACAACCCCTCCCATGATCAAAGACCTAGTATATAGCCAATTTCAGCATACAAAAAAATATTGTTTCAAGCAAACGCAATTTTGAGTTATGATGTCTTTACCCGTAATATTATGGTATAATCGTAAATTATACATTAGCGCTTTAAAGCAAGCATATTAACCTGCACATAAGCATCCAAGTCACTTTTGCTAGCTTTTGAAGGAGGAACCCATGCCAACATCAGTCAAAATCTTCGACACCACACTAAGAGACGGAACTCAAGGAGAAGGCATTAGCCTATCTGTTGAGGATAAAATTAAAATTGCCCGTAAGCTCGATGAGCTTGGGGTTCATTATATTGAAGGCGGATGGCCGGGCAGCAACAGCAAAGACATCGAATTCTTTGAGCGTGTCCGCGACATGAAGTTCACCAATGCCAAGATTACTGCATTCGGCAGCACTAGACGCAAAGATTCCATTGCATCTGATGACATTAATCTGAACAGACTTGTTGAATCTGGTGCGCAGGTAGCCACAATCTTCGGGAAGTCATGGGACTTCCACGTGCATACAGCTATCCAAACGACCCTCGAAGAAAACCTGGCTATGATCTATGACTCCGTTCTTTTTTTGAAAAGTTCCGGATTAGAAGTCATTTATGATGCAGAGCATTTCTTTGACGGTTACAAAAACAATCCTGATTATGCCCTGCAAACGATCAAAAAAGCGCAAGATGCCGGTGCAGACTGGATCGTATTATGCGACACCAATGGCGGCTCGCTCCCAGGTGAAGTTACAGCTATCGTGTCAGCAGTGAAGCAGCATGTAACGACGCCTGTTGGTGTTCATGCGCACAACGATTGTGAATTAGGTGTAGCCAACAGCCTTGCTGCCGTTCAAGCTGGCGCTAGACAAGTTCAGGGTACGATTAACGGCTACGGCGAGCGTTGCGGGAATGCCAATTTAAGCTCAATTATCCCTAACTTACAACTGAAGCTAGGATACGAGGTTATTTCCCCGGAACAGTTGAAAACTTTAACGCCAGTTTCAAGATATATCAGTGAAATCGCCAACATGCATATGCCGATCAATCAGCCTTATGTCGGCAACGCTGCATTCGCTCACAAAGGCGGTATTCACGTATCTGCGATTCTTAAGGATGCAAGTACGTATGAGCACACGAAACCTGAGTTCGTCGGCAACAAGCAGCGCGTCCTTGTCTCAGAGCTTGCCGGCCAAAGCAATGTGCTTGTCAAAGCGCAAGAGCTGAACTTAGACTTTGACAGAGAGCACCAGAAAACCAAAGAAGTGATTGAGAAGATTAAAGATCTAGAGCATCAAGGCTACCAATTCGAAGGTGCGGACGCGACACTAGAACTATTGCTGCGCGAAGCTTTCGAAGGACTTGAAGAGATTTTTACCTTGGAATCGTTCAAAATGCTTGTTGAGAAATCAGCGAACCAATCCGTCGTATCCGAAGCCATCGTTAAAGTTAAGGTTCATGGTGAGACGATCTACACCGCGGCAGAAGGCAACGGCCCTGTCAACGCCTTGGATAACGCTCTACGCAAAGCGCTTATCCAATACTACCCAGACATCAAGAACATTCATCTTTCTGACTATAAAGTTCGTGTCCTTGATGAAAAAGACGCAACAGCTGGTAAAGTTCGTGTCCTCATGGAAACAACAGACTTTAACACAACGTGGAACACACTTGGGGTGTCCAGTAACATCATCGAAGCCAGCTGGTATGCGCTTGTGGACAGCTTACGTTATGCACTCATCAGCAGACAACGTGTTGAGCCGGCCAACAAAGAGCAGAACGAGCGGCTCGGTTTGATCAATCACTAAGACTCACAAACAGACAAAAGCTGCAAATTGGCCTCGAGGCTAACTTGCAGCTTTTTTATTATCCCTTGATGAGACCCGCAATCTTTTTATCCAGCTCTTTTGGCGAAAGCACATGAATTACTTCGCGAACGACGCCATTCTTATCAATCAGAAAGCTAGTTGGAATCGCAACGACCCGGTACGTATCTGCGTTCGTTCCTTGCTTATCCAAAAGCACTGGGAAAGGATATTTATACGTTTCCACGAACTTTTTGATATTCTCCATTTTATCCCCAGGCGTCACGTTCACCGCATACAAATCAAATTGTCCTTCGTATTTGTTATATACATTCACCAGATCTGGCGCTTCTTCCTCACAAGGACCACACCAGGACGCCCAGAAATTAACGAGCAAAGGCTTCTCACGCGGACCGCCAATCGTGTACGCCTTCCCATCAAGCCCTGTCAAGGTAAACGAAGGGGCTAGGAAATTCACCTGTGGAGCTTGCTCAGTCGGCATTAGGGTTTGTTTATTCTTATGCTGGGCATTTTGGTAGATCGCTATCCCGGCTAATAATACGACCAAGACGATTACAAATACATTCTTCTTCAAAAATGTGTTCACCTCCACTGTCTATATTATCTCCAATTCAGTCCAATTTCCAACATCAACATCTCAATAAAGTATGCTTTCCCCATTTATGGGAAAAGTAATTCTATCAATTGCTCGGAAAGGAATCATCAAAGTGAATAAAGTTGCAACAACCAACGTCAAAACCAAAAACCGATTTAGTGACCGTGACAGCAACGGCTCCAACAAAGCTTCAAACAACAAATCAAGCAAAGGCACCATTTGGCAATATATCGCGCTAGCAACAATTCCTTTGGTTCTCGTTTTAGGGAATTCCATGTTAGTTCCCATTTTACCTGATCTACAGGAAAAGATGGGCATCTCCCGCTTTCAGAGCTCTCTAGTCATTACCCTATTCTCCATCGCAGCAGGCATCATCATTCCGGTGTCAGGGTACTTATCAGACCGTTTCACACGTAAATCAGTCATCATTCCATCGCTCATCGTGTATGGAGCAGCTGGCGTCCTAGCTGGCTTTGCGGCTGTTTGGAACTCTTATACCATCCTTATCATTGCACGCGCCATACAGGGCCTTGGAGCGGCTGGTACAGCCCCTATTGCCATGGCTCTTGTTGGTGATCTGTATAAAGGAGGAGATGCAAGCAAAGCTCTCGGCCTCATAGAAGCTTCCAATGGAGCAGGCAAGGTAGTTAGCCCCATATTAGGCTCTTTACTTGCTCTAATCGTCTGGTATGCTCCATTTTTCGCATTTCCGATATTTTGCGTATTAGCCTTGCTGGCTGTTATTTTTATGATCAAAGAACCTCCTAATGAGAAAAAAGCTGAACCTCTTGGCGTCTACTTAAAGCAAATCAGAGATATCCTGCGGGAAAAAGGGCAATGGCTCATTCCGGCTTTTTTCGCTGGGTCGATCACTCTTTTCATACTCTTCGGCGTTCTCTTTTATTTATCTCAAATATTAGAGGAAGAACCTTATAGTATAGAAGGAATCCGCAAAGGGTTCGTGCTTGCCGTCCCCCTGCTTTGCATGGTCATAACCTCGTACACAACCGGCGCTAAAATCAAACAAAATGGCACCATGATGCGTTGGTTAATGAATATTGGACTGATCTTGATGACAGTTTCCCTAACATTAGCAATCTTTCTCAACACGAATCTATATGTATTCATTGGATTACTATCGCTTAGCGGAATTGGAACTGGCCTCCTGCTTCCCTGTCTAAACACTATGATCACCGGTTCTGTAGAACGTGACCAGCGCGGTATGATTACGTCCTTGTACAACAGCCTTCGCTTTATCGGCGTCGCATTCGGTCCGCCATTATTCGGATGGCTCATGAATGTCTCACACAAGACGTTGTTTATAACAGTAGCTTCAATGGCTCTTCTTATGTTAGCGCTCGTCTTTTTCTGCATCAAACCTAATGAAGTACTGAAAGAAAAAGCATGATATACTAGCCTCAATCTTAGTCATTCATAAGGTGGGAGCGCTAATGATCGTATTTTTACAAAGAGAACTCTATACTCATCTGCTTCAATACAGCCAGCAGAAAATGCCAGAGGAAGCGTGCGGTCTCATTCTAGGCGAGCTATCGAATTCAAATGGAGAGCTGCTTGCCTCTTCCTTTGTCCCCATGCGGAATTGCTCCACTAACCCTCGAACGCATTTCGAGCTCAGCCCTGTGGAGATGATTCCCTTCCTAACAAATAGCCAAAATCCCGTGATTGGCTTGTTCCACTCACACCCGACGGCTCCGGCAATCCCATCCGCCGCGGACCTTCAGACCCTTTGGCATACGATTCCTACTCATTGGATTCTGTCTTTCATGCATCCAGATAAGCCCGAGCTGCTGCTTTACCAAATAAAAAAAGCCTCATCGACCAGCTATCACAAACTCGCGTTTGTAATAGGTCAATGATGGCTTAAGAGCGCATATAGATCACCTAATGTATCTACATTCCGTGCTTTAATTTCCTCCATAAATCTAGACCACAGCTCTGCTGTCATGAGGGAGTCCTCTAGGGCATGATGACGCTGAGTTATCGGAATTTCATAGGCATGCAGCAAGGAATCCAAACTTAAATTTTTCCTTTTAGGCATCAACCACTTGGCAATCATCATCGTATCGAGAACGCGATGAGACAAGCTGACCTTAGAAGTACGCCAGAGTGCAGAATTCAGAAAGTTTTTATCATGACCTGTTGCATGTGCAACGAGAATCCGCTGCTGTACAAATTCCAGAAAATCACTCAAAACACCGATCAGTTCAGGCGCATCCGCCACCATTTCATTCGTAATCCCTGTTAATTCAATAATGTCTTCCGGGATTTTACGTTTCGGATTTACCATACTATAGAAGGTATGATCCTTCTGAACTTCACCACCAATGACGGAGACACCGCCGAACGAAATAATTTCATCACCGTTATAAGGAGAAAAGCCTGTTGTTTCCAAATCAAAAACGACAATTTCCATTGCGTGCAGCGGTATTTCAAACAGGGAATCCTTCCGCTGTTCTTTTAACATGGAGCGAATAAAAGCCATCTGCTGGGCACTTTGCACATCAAACATAGAGGTTATTGCTGGTGTCAATCCCCCCATTTTGTATAACTGCCACATACGTCCGCCAGGTCGCATATCTTTCATCCCATCTCACCTCTCCAGCACTAGAAAATGCACTCCGATCCATCTAACCTTTTTCTCTCTCTATGTGCGAAACAATCGACTTTTTCACATATTTCTGCAATTCAATCCCTGCACGTAAACATTGCTTTAATTCCTGTTTAACTTCCTTGGTCAATTGATCTGCAGCTAACTTCCCACGGGTTGTATACATCTCATCTTCCATTTGGAACGGAGTCAAATCCCTAAGTTTAAGCGCAACACCAAATGCCTCTAACCATTCATCCGCTAGCTGATCTGGAATAAACCCACTATCCTTTAACTGCTTTATCCTTTGTGTCGTGGATGAGTGCATAATTCCAGCTTGGATAGCGAGCAGGCGAATCCCATTTACAATAGGAATATAAGCGCCATATTTGATATCAAAACCACCTGCATCTTCCCCATACCTCTCGGTAATTAACTGGCCGAAGACACCTAACGATATCTTGTGGTGGAGTGTGTTCGACAATAAATAGTTCAAAATACTCGAATTCTCCTGAACATAGGTTAAAAATGTGCCTCTCAGTTGATCGACCAACTTTTGCGATCCGTATATACACCGCATATCCGCCATGATGAGCAGATAACGGATATTTTCCCAATCCGGTTCCTGCAACCATTCCAGCATCATTCGGGTATACCCCGTTAACGGCTTACGCCATTGTTTATTACTAGAAACAACATTACCTTCACACGGTGGGTACCCTAACGCATCTAAACCTTGTAAGATACAATCAACCAATTTAATGAAGTATTCTTCCACTTCTTCCTCTTGATGCTTTTCGCTTTCCGCATATACAAGCCCGTTGTCCTGATCACTCCAAAGTGTTTGTTCACTTCGTCCTCCGCTTCCGAACAATATAAAAGCATACGGCACAGGAGGTTTCCCAAAACCTTCATCTTCTAATATGTGTTCAGCAAGCTCAATCGTCCTCTGTATAAAAGCATCATGAATGGCGTTTACTTTTCGTCCTAATTCAGGTGTATGAGAGAAAAGGAGATGCTCCCGAAACATCTCATGCACCTGATCTCTGGTTATTCGCATCTCATCGAACTGTTCCGATAGATAGATACGCTCCAGGATCTGTTCCATTGAGAGATGTTTCATGTTGCATCCCCTTTGCCCAAGTAGAAAGTTATGTGATATTAAACGGACACGCCGTTTTGAGCTGCTTTTTTCATTTGTTCTGGGTAGCCGTATGAACCATGTTCAGACAAATCCAGACCAATGATTTCTTCTTCTTCTGTTACACGTAAACCAACTGTAGCTTTAAGAATTCCTAAGATAATGAAGGAAAGAACAAGCACGAATGCTAATGCTCCGAAAACACCAAGCGCTTGAATACCTAATTGGTGCAAACCGCCACCGTAGAATAACCCCGCACCACCTACACCAACTTTAGCAGAAAGTTCAGGCGTTGCGAATAGACCCGTGGAAAGTGTACCCCAGATACCAGCGATACCATGTACAGAGAAAGCGTAGATTGGATCGTCGATACCCGCTCTTTCAAACCATTGTGCTGTGAAGAATGTAACGATACCTGCCACTGCTCCGATAACAATTGCTGCCCAAGTGTCTACGAACGCACAAGCTGCAGTAATCGCAACAAGTGCCGCAAGAACACCGTTCAACATGCTAGGAATATCAGCTTTACCAAAGTACATCCAAGATATAATCAGTGCTGCAACGCCGCCTGCCGCAGCAGCCATATTCGTTGTCAACGCGATATAACCGAAGAATCCATCATTCATTGCACTTAGTGTACTACCTGGGTTGAATCCGAACCAACCGATCCAAAGGATGATAACACCGAGAACAGACAACACTTGGTTATGACCAGGAATAAGGTTTGGCGTTTTATCTTTATTATATTTGCCAATACGTGGTTTTAACAAGATTGTTGCTACCAAAGCTGCTGTCGCACCTTGTAAGTGAACGACTGTTGAACCCGCGAAATCTTGCATACCAAGCTTGCTCAACCAGCCGCCGCCCCATACCCAGTGAGCAACGATTGGATAAATAACTACAGTGAACAGAATTCCGAAGATAAAGTAAACCGGAAGCTTTGCTCTTTCTGCAAATCCCCCCCAAGCAATCGCCAAGGATACACCTGCGAAAGCTAGTTGGAATAAGAACTTGATGCCGATTGGCACATCAGAGAAGGATAAGGAACCGAATGACGCTGCAGCTTGATCTTCCAAGCCTGTAACGAAGAACCCTGTTGTCCCGAAGAAAGCATTTCCGTCACCGAAGGCGAAACCGAAGCCAACAGCCCAGAAAGCAATAGCACATAATCCGAATGTTAAGATTGTTTTACCGGCTACGTGACCGGCATTTTTCATTCTAGTCGACCCTGCTTCTAATAAGGCGAAACCAGCTTGCATGAAGATTACTAAAATTGCGGCTAACATGACCCAAACGGCATCGATTGCACTTTGCAATTGGGGCACTGTTGCTTCATCTGCGGCAAATGCGAGAGTAGGGAACAACAAGGCCATGACACCAAAAGCTAACAACAACTTCTTAACCATACGACCACTTCCTTTAATGTTAGATTAAATAACATGTAATGAAACTCTTAATGTCATTATATACAGGTTATATGGGTTTGACAATAGGATTTTCTCTAAAAAAATGAAAAAAACGAAAAATAACCTGACATCGAACAGGCATAATTCGTGTTTTCGTTAATTTTTAGTTAAAAATGTTAAGATTCCTATCTTATAACCCCTGTCAGGTATAATAAGCATCACGTTTGACTGTACGGTTTATAATCAGGTATCATTATTATAGAAGCAATTTATTATATGACATTGGAGTAGGGGTGAATGAAACATGGAGAATGAGAAGCTATACAAAATCGGAGAACTAGCCAAACTTGCCGATGTTAGTTCTCGAACCATTGATTACTACACCAAGCTTAACTTAATCGAGCCAGAGAAGAGATCCGATACGAACTACCGCCTTTATAGCGATGAAACTTTGAATCGACTTAAACGTATTGAAACAATGAAGAACGAGAAGTATACCTTAGAGGAGATCAAAGCAAACTTACAACAATGGAGCAAAGTATCCCCGGATGATACAGTGAGAGATAAGCTGACATCTATCCAGCTTCATCTTGAACAGTTAATGAAGGAAGCCAAAGAACTTGGGCCAATCATCCAACAGCTGAAGCCAAATCAACTTAAAAAGCTTTATCGCATACTTACGCAGCCAACTGCAGCATGCATTGAAGCGTTAATTGTTCTTCTAGGTAAAAATCCGTTCTCATAACGAATTACGGAGGCGTGTGAAATGTTATTTTTTCACCCAATGGATTTTCTCATTATTATTGCATTCGCTCTTTCTTTGTGGGCTTCGTTCAGAGTTCGCGGAACCTTCAACAAATGGTCTAGTGTCCCTGTCTATTCAGGTATGACAGGCGCTCAGGCTGCACGCCGGATGCTAGATGCCAATGGGCTCTACGATGTCCCTGTTGAAGCCGTACGAGGCACGTTAACAGACCACTATGACCCGATGGCTAGAGTTGTGCGTCTATCAGAGCCTGTCTACTATCAAAGCTCCATATCAGCCATTTCCGTCGCCTGTCATGAAGTTGGGCATGCGATTCAGCACAAAGTACATTATCCAATGCTCGTTGCAAGACATTACATGTTCCCAGTCGTGAACTTTGCATCTGGTGTCGCCCCTCTCTTAATAATAGCTGGCTTCTTGTTCCAACAGATTCCATGGCTTCTCGGTCTGGGCATTATCTTTTTCGCAGCAGCAGTCGCCTTTCAACTAGTCACTCTGCCAGTTGAATTCAACGCTAGCTCCAGAGCCCGCAATTTGATGGTCTCCGAAGGCTTCATCTCCAATCAAGAAGAACGCGGAGTAGCCAAGGTCCTCAACGCAGCGGCCCTGACTTATGTCGCGGCAGCGTTAATTTCCGTACTGGAGTTACTGAAATATGTCATGATATTTAGCGGTCGCAACAACGACGATTAATAAAGAAAGCTCTCCATGGTGCTGCAGCGTAAGCAGCGCACAAGGAGAGCTTTTATTATTGGAAATACTCTTGCAGAAAGCGTCTGAAAACTTCAGCTACTAATGGAAGCTTCTCGCCTTTCCGGCTTATCAAACCAACTGTACGAGTCACCTGCGGATCCGTAACACGGATTTTGGCAGGCTGCATTTGCCCGCCTTCTATTAACGCCATCGCAGGCAACAAGCTAACCCCCATCCCCGCGGCAACGAGACCACGAATTGTGTCCGTCTCTTCTCCCTCAAATTCAATTTTCGGGACGAACCCCGCCTTCAAGCATGCCTCCATGACAATAGAGCGCAGCGTATATTCTTCACTAAACATTACAAAATTCTCATGTTTCAACTGCTCGAGTCGAATCGATGTGTAATCAACAAGGATATGATTGGCTGGGATAATCGCATACAATTCTTCAGTCAGTAATAATTCACCTGTCACATGCTCGTGTGACTCTGGAAATGGCGAGATAAATGCGAGATCAATCTCACCTTTCGTTACATCCCGAATCAAAGACGTGTACGTCCCTTGCCGAAGTCGAAATTTAACATTAGGATGATCTTTTTTAAAAGACGCGACAACAGCAGGCAGCAGATTAATGACCATGCTGTGCGGAAAACCAATCCGAATTTCCCCTGCCTCCGGATCGAGAAATTCATGCATCTCACCAACAGCGCGCTCCAAATCCGTCAATATCCCCTCGATGCGGCTTAGAAATAAGTGACCAACCGATGTCAGATGCAGATTACGTCCCTTTTGAACAAATAAATTTACGCCAAGTTCCTCTTCCAATAGATGAATTTGGCGGCTAACAGCCGACTGAGCCACATGCATTTCTTCTGCGGCTTGCGTTACGTGCTGCTTTCTTGCAACTTTCACAAAATACTGCAATTGTCTTAATTCCACTTGGATGAATCCCCCGACTTTTCTTACAGGATTACGAATCTGTCAACATTTTATGCATTTAAATTATAGCCTCACATCTTCAATTGGACAACCTAACTTCAAAAAGCTTATAATGAAAAAGTTGTTAAATTGCATGGAAATCAAAGGAGGAACTGTTCAAATGGCTCAAGACCGTACTGGTGTTGCTACAATCAAAGGCAATCCGATCACCTTGGTAGGACCTGAAATTAAAGTAGGTGACAAAGCACCTGACTTCACTGTTAACAAAGACTTGATGACACAAGTAACCTTGGCAGATTATGCTGGTAAAGTAAAACTGATCAGCGTAGTTCCATCCTTGGACACAGGCGTTTGTGACGCACAAACTCGCCGCTTCAATGAAGAAGCAGCTGGCCTTGGCGATAATGTTACTGTACTGACAATCAGCGTTGACCTTCCTTTCGCACAATCCCGTTGGTGTGGCGCAGCTGGAATCGATAAAGTTATCACTTTGTCCGATTACAAAACAAAATCCTTCGGTGAAGCATATGGCGTATTGATCAAAGAACTTCAACTTGATATGCGTTCAATCTTCGTTATCGATGCTAACGATACCGTACAATACGTGGAATACCTGGGCGAAATGACTGCTCACCCTAACTACGAAGCAGCTGTTGCAGCTGTTAAAAAATTAATCTAATAGAAACAAATAAAACAGCAAGGAGGCCAAGCTTCCCTGCTGTTTTTATTATCCTTCAATCTTATATTGAGCTAGTTTACGGTCTAATTGTTTATAAATATCTATAATCGTACGGTAGTTGGAACCTAGGTCCCCCATCGAGCCGCGGGATGCTGAATATATATCCACTGCCGTTTTCACGGGATTAATCCCGAACAGTGTCAAAGTAACATCCTGTGTCCTGCCTGTCATTGTTTTGCGTTCAGCGAGAATCTCGCCTACACTTTGGACTTCGTGGAGCAGCTTATAACCTGGTGTCTTCTTCAAAACAGCCGTGACCTCTTCCCAAACTTGCTCTTTGGAAAGCTTATAATACCTTGTTTTAAGCAAAGGATCTTTGGCTTTATCTCCGGTCGTTTCGTGACTGCGAAGTAATCCGATTAAAGTTCTCTTAAGCAAAAGCCTTTTCCCCCTTCAATGAAGTGCATTTAGACCGCTTGCCTTCTCTACACTGTCCTCTATATTACCACTGTTTAGGAATAAGAAAAAGAGGGAAAATGAAAACGATAGGATTACTCCACAGCCTTCCTGAAAGATTTAATCATTAATTACCAAAAAAGGTACTATAAAGCAAATAGGCATTTAGAGCAGCAATTAATACCGCTACGAACCAACTAAGCACGATCATCCACTTCGGTGTGATGAGCTCACCCATTTTTTTACGATCAGAGGTAAACTTCACTAGCGGAATGACCGCAAAGGAAAGCTGCAAGGACAGGATGACTTGACTTAGAATGAGCAAATCCGTCGCGCCACTTTCCCCATAAATGCCAATCACAATTACCGCAGGTATAATAGCAATCAACCTTGTGATCAAACGACGAAGCCATGGTGAAAGACGAATGTTTAGAAAGCCTTCCATTACAATTTGCCCGGCTAATGTACCAGTCAGCGTTGAATTTTGCCCTGAGGCTAGCAAGGCAACTGCAAATAAAATACTCGCGGCTCCAGTACCTAACATAGGACCCAAGAGATGATAGGCATCCTGGATTTCAGCTACTTCTGTACCTGCTGAATGAAAAGCTGCTGCAGAAAGAATCAGAATAGCCGCATTAACGAATAAAGCAAGCATTAAGGCCACAGTAGAGTCAATCGTTGCGAATTTAATTGCCTCTCGTTTGCCTTTGATAGTAGGCTCAATTTTACGTGTTTGAACGATCGAAGAATGCAAATATAAATTATGAGGCATAACTGTCGCCCCCAAAATACCAAGAGCAATATATAACATTGCAGGATTAGTGACAATTTCAGTTGTAGGAATGAATCCCGCTGCTACAGCTGCAAAATCCGGTTGTGAAAATATAAGTTCCATTACAAAACAAAAAGTGATAAGTGCAATCAAACTAATAACCATGGCTTCAATGTAACGAAAGCCTCTTTTTTGAAGCATAAGAACTAAAAGGACGTCTAATGCCGTTAATATAACGCCATAAATTAACGGAATCCCAAACAGCAGGTTCAAGGCAATCGCCGCACCGATTACTTCTGCCAAATCACAGGCAGCAATCGCTAACTCACATAGAATCCATAGTACGAACGAAACAGGTTTGCTATAATGATCCCGACACGCTTGCGCCAAGTCACGGCCTGTAACAATACCTAAGCGACCAGCCAACGCCTGCAAGAGAATAGCCATCAGGTTTGAAATTAAGATCACAGACAAAAGCGTATATCCAAACTTGGAACCGCCAGCTAAATCCGTAGCCCAGTTACCAGGATCCATATACCCTACAGCAACGAGATAGCCAGGACCTACGAATGCAAGCAATTTACGGAAAAATCCCGCTTTTTTGGGTACTGGCATACTCTGATGAACCTCAGGTAAGCTAGGCATGGAGGATTTGCCTTTCCAGCCTTCACCTTCATGCTCAGCTTCTTTATATGCTACTGCCATACATATCTCCTTCTTTCGTAAGACCAATAATGTTGTCCTAGGGAAACATTTTATTTGAATTATACTACATAAACCCATACTATGCTATAGGCAAACACTTATGTGCATACGAAATAAATTTTCCCATGGGAAAAACATACACAGAGGAGCTAGTATCAACCATGAATATTCGTCCTATTGCCAATGATCTTGACTTGAAAGCAGCCCATAACATTGAAATAAGTGTGTATACGAAAGAGTCCGCTGCTACATGGGAAGCTTTTCGGATGAGGATGGAAGTGTTTGCCCCCTTTTTTCTGGTAGCTGAATCCGATGCACATGCAGAACAACTAATAATTGGTGTTGCCAATGGTGTAAGACTAAATCACAACGACCTCGCAGATGAGAGTATCAAGCAGGGCGTTGATTATGATATTAACGGCAGTTATTTTTGTTTACTTACAATTGCCGTTCATCCAGATTATCAACGGCAGGGCGTCGCCACAAATCTCCTCCAAGAAGTGATTAGAATAACCAAAGAAGAAGGCTTACAAGGTATTGTTTTAATGTGTGAAGAACATTTGATTTCATTCTATGAAAAAAATGGTTTTCGGTACATCGCCCCATCAGCATCTGAACATGGTGGCGTCCAATGGCACGAAATGAATTTGATCTGGCAATAACGAATAACAAGTAAACGAAAAAGCGAAAAACGAAAAAGTGAAAATTAAAATTGAAAAATGAAAAAATGAAAAAATGAAAACCGAAAAAATTGAATCATAAAGAAGGAATTTTATGTTTTCGTGCGAATAATATATAGAATCTATCTTTGTATATTTAATAAACAAACAAAGATTGTAGAGAACAACATTCTATTTTCAACAAAGGGTGAATGCATATGTCGTATTTTATGGGGTTAGATTTAGGAACTTCTGCAGTTAAATGTATTCTTGTAGATGACTCAGGCAATGTCATTGGGAGCCATAGCGTTGAATATCCGCTCCAACAGCCTCATCCTGGTTGGGCAGAGCAGCATCCGGAGGACTGGTGGAATGCCACCATTCAAGGTATCCACGCGCTCTTAACGAAAACCAACATCGCTGGCAGCGATGTTGCAGGTATTGGCTTCTCCGGCCAGATGCACGGGTCGGTCTTCCTTGACGAGGCGCAGCAGGTCATCCGACCTGCGCTGCTCTGGTGCGACCAGCGCACTGCTGAGCAGTGCGCTTACATCGAGTCGACCGTCGGCGAAGCCGAACTCGGTCGACTTACGGGCAACCGGGCGCTAACCGGCTTCACCGCGCCCAAGGTCATTTGGCTCCGGCAGCATGAGCCGGAGAACTACGCTCGCGTTCGGCATCTGCTGCTGCCGAAGGACTACGTCAGGCTGCGCCTGACGGGCGCATTCGGCATGGACATGGCCGATGCAAGCGGTACGCTGCTGCTGGACGTCGCCCACCGCAGCTGGTCCCAGACCGTCGCCGAGCGGTTGGAGATTCCGCTCGAGTGGCTGCCGCCGCTCTATGAATCCGGCGACGTAGCCGGCCACCTGCTGCCGGAAGCAGCCAGCCTGACCGGCTTAGCCGCAGGTACGCCGATCGTAGCCGGCGGCGGAGACCAAGCTTGCGGCGCCGTTGGTGTCGGCGTCGTGCGCCAAGGCATCGCGTCTGTGGCCCTCGGCACATCCGGTGTCGTCTTCGTTCACGACGACACGTATCAAGTGGATGAAGCGTACCGGCTTCATTCCTTCTGTCACGGTGTACCTGGCAAGTGGCACCGCATGGGGGTAATGCTGGCGGCCGGCGGCTCGTTCCAGTGGTGGCGCAACCATTTCGCGCACGAGGAGCTTGAGCGTGCGCAGCAAGAAGGCAAAGACGTCTACGAGATCTTGACGTCTGAAGCGTCCACTGCTCCTCTAGGCAGCGAAGGCTTGCTGTTCCTGCCATACTTGTCCGGGGAGCGGACGCCGCACCCAGATCCCAAAGCCCGCGGCGCATTCATCGGGCTTAATCTTAGACACGGCAAAGCGCATCTTACCCGCGCCGTTCTTGAGGGCATTACATTCGGGCTTCGCGACTCCCTTCAATTAATACGGGAGTCCGGTGTTGAAGTGACCGAACTGCGCGTGAACGGTGGCGGTGCTAGAAGCCCGTTCTGGCGTCAAATGATTGCTGACATCTTCGGCATTCCTGTTGTCACTGTTAACTCCACAGACGGTCCTGCTTATGGCGCTGCCATCATGGCTGCTTCAGGCGTCCTCGGAGAAGATATTACATCACTTTGCGAGAAGTGGATTCAGGTCACTGATCGCGTAGAGCCGAATTTGGATAATCAAAACAAGTACGAAGCCTATTATCAAATTTATCGTGGCCTCTATGGCACACTTCAAAATACGTTCCATCAATTAAGCGACCTTGCCGGTCAATCCTAATCCCAACAATTAAAAAAGCGGTTGAACAGGAAACCTCCTGATCAACCGCTTTATTTTGTGTGTGAAGATGCAGAGAAACCCGCCTATGCCGTCCGGTTTTGGTGCTTCAAACCCGCTCTCGCAGGTGGGTGTCCGCAGAAGTGTATTTGAGGTCCCCTTTCGAGGGCATGTCAGCCACACTTCGATGTAGGTCTCCCTAGAAACAGTCATTGGTTTAAAACAACTTAAAACCGTTACGTACATCGCAGGATTCTTTTGTAGTTCTTATTATAGTGCTGTACCGGCTGATAATCAACTGGTAGCTTTATTCTCTATTCTTTTCATCATTTTTATGCAAGCTAACGGAAGAATTTCTATTTTCTGTTTCATCCTCAACCGCATCATCTGGATTAGCTTCGTCTTCTGCTTCAGCCTCTTCAAGCTTTTGAAGTTCTTTCTCTTCAAGTTCCTGCTGCTTAATTTGCAGTTTCGTGAAACTGCGGTTAAACTGCCAGAATGAAAAGGTTGCCATAATGCTCCCCATAAAGAAAACCACAAGGAAGAAATTAAATTTCGTTACACAAATGTAGAGAATAGCTCCATTACAAAGCAATAAAACGATGGAATTGATCGGATTTCCAATAGAAATCAAGATCGAATTTTTAAGAATCTGAAAAATTTTCATATGCAAATGAACCATTATTGAAAAGAAATTGAATAAGGAAATAATAATTATGACCGTGAATGCAATGAACAAAACGGCCAATAATTTGAGTGAACTCCCCTGTTTTAAATAAAAGAAATAGTTCACGCTAATGATTACGAAGATGATCACAAAGAAAATACCGCCGACCATGCTTTGCTTGTAGTTTTCTTTGTATCCGCGGAAAAATGTTTTAAGTAGAGGAACATCTTCTTCTCCAGTAACCCATTTCCTAGCAACTGCGAACATGGCAGAAGTCGCCGGGAATAAAGTAAACGGTGTCAAAACTGCGATGATTGGTAACATGGCTTTCAGCCCATCAGGAGATGGACTAACCAAACCCATAAAGCCAAAAAAGAAAACCGGAATTGAACACAACATCCACAACAGATTAATCACCGATAAACGCATGATCCATTCTGATATTTTGTAAAGTCCACCCATAACTCCTCTAAACTCCAAAACCGCTTCCTCCTTAGCGTTTCCTTTAGGAAACTTTCTACGTTGATAGTCCATAAATAATCATATAGCTTGTCTCGCCAACCATGGTTTAATTATAGCCTATTTTTGAACATATAGGTAGACGTCTAGTCATTCTAGGTTTCTTTTACATAGAAAAGGCGAAGATCCTCCAAGGATCTCCGCCTTTATTTGTGTGGGTGTTAACCCTTATTTGTTCACCAAAGTGTCTTCGCTTTTACGAGGAGCTCTGGAACGATCGCGGTTGCCCGGATTGTTGCTGCCGTATTCACGGTTTCTGGAAGAGGAGCTGCGTCCTTCTCCACCTTCTCTGTTAGAACCGTAGTCTCTTCCGCCGCCATCCTTACGCGGGTAACGGGAATTGGAGCTGCCGGAACCACCAGAACCAGATCCATAACCACCGCCTTGACGACGATCTCCTGATCCTGATCCTGAACCATATCCGCCACCAACACGACGGCCTGAGCTGCGCACGTCGAATTTTTTCTTTCTAGCACGAATCGGATCTTCCGGAGTCAATTCGATATTTAATTCTTTTTTGTCGCCTGTCAGAAGCTTCATAGCAGCTGCAAGCAAGTTTACGGAATCATATTGCTCAAGCATTTGGATAGCCAAACCTTTGAATTCGAATTGTGCATCGTTTTGAAGCACATCAAGAATACGTTCAGCTGTCATTTTTTGCTTGCCTTCAATCGCTTCTGCCAAGCTAGGCAGCGGCTTTTTGCTGATTTTATGACGAGTAACTTTCTCGATGAAGTGCAAGTGATCAATCTCTCTTGGTGTTACAAACGTCCAAGCTGTACCTTCTTTACCAGCACGTCCCGTACGACCGATACGGTGAACGTAGCTTTCTGGATCTTGCGGAAGGTCAAAGTTGATAACGTGCGTTACGCCAGATACGTCAAGTCCACGAGCCGCGACATCTGTAGCAACGAGCACATCGATGCTTCCGTCACGGAATTTTCTCATTACGTTATCACGTTGATTTTGGGACAAATCGCCGTGCAAACCTTCTGCAGCATAGCCTCTTTTTTGTAGAGCTTCCGCTAGTTCATCAACGCGGCGTTTCGTACGTCCGAAGATGATGGCCAGATCTGGAGCTTCCATGTCAAGCAAGCGGCTTAATGCTTCGAATTTTTGTTTTTCGTGCAATTCGATATAAGCTTGGTCGATAAGCGGTGCGCTGACTTGTTTCGGGATAACCGATACATGCTCAGGATTACGAAGGAATTGTTGTGCCAATCTCTGAATGTTCGCTGGCATTGTTGCTGAGAACAGCATCGTGTGGCGCTCTTCCGGAACGAGTTTCAAAATGGATTGGATATCATCCATGAAGCCCATGTCAAGCATTTCATCCGCTTCATCCAAGATAACCGTTTGTACATCATCAAGTTTAATCGTTTTGCGATTAATATGGTCAAGTAAACGACCAGGCGTACCGATAATGATTTGCGGTTTCTTTTTAAGTGCACGAATTTGTTTTACAATATCCTGTCCACCATAAATAGGTAAGGAACGAATGCCTTTGAAACGGCCGAGCTTCTCAATCTCTTCCGCAACCTGGATGGCAAGTTCCCGTGTTGGACACATAATAAGAGCGGAAATACGCTCTTCTTTCATATTAATTTTGTGAATTAACGGAATACCGAAAGCTGCTGTTTTACCAGTACCAGTTTGTGCTTGACCGATCAAATCCCGGCCTTCCATGGCTAACGGAATCGTTTTTTCTTGAATCGGCGTGGATTCTTCAAACCCCATCTCCGTTACCGCACGTAAAATCGCCGGCTCTAAACCAAACTCCTGAAATGTTTTCAAATAAATTCAATCTCCTTTTGTACAGGGCAGGCTAATGCCTTGTATCTTTTTTACCCTTAAGTACGACTTCCTATCCGTGTCTATAGTTTCTTGGTGGATAACATTTCGATTCATCATCTTCCATGATCCAATGGGCCGCCCTTAAGAACATCTAAAGTATTATAGCACAAGTTATATACACAATGCCAGAGGCTGCTTTCATGAACACAACGAATGATGAGAACGAAACCTTAAGCATAAGCTAAACGTATTACAGATTAGAACAACATTCGGAACAGAGGAGCGTTTTTCAATGTCCATATTTAAACGTGTAAGCAGCATTCTGCGAAGTCAGAAACAAGTACCGGAAACAACCCCCGCTGGCAACCCGCTTGAAGACGCCAGAGTTGGGGATATTGTAAATGTAGACTTAGAGGAATACGTGGTATCCGGTAAAGTCATTTATTTCGACCGGGGTTTCGCTCCGCATCGCTACGCCTATTATTTGCAAAGCGGCAAAAATATTCAGTGTCTGATTGTGGAAAAAGGACGAACCTATGATTGTTTCCTTTGCAGCTTTGTTGAAGGGGCACTCGATGACCCCAATGATGTCCCAACCCGTCTTGAGTTAGATGACGATTTGACGTTCGATTTAGAGTTTCATCGTAATGATGTTACGCGGACCGAAGGAAACACCGATTTCCGTAGTGGTGATGATGTTATCTTTTGGCGCTATTTTGGTCCTGATCGCAGATTCTTCTTCCTTCAATGGCAAGATGGCAAGTTTGTCGCCCTCGAAGGGGAGCGGACACCAGGGAATCAGATTAAATTTTTGAAATCGACGCATTAATCCACCTGTGATATCATTTAGTCATACCCCAAAAGGAGGGTTTACTGAAAAGTGAAAAGATGGACCTCATGGCTTTCCTTCTTATTAATCATCGCCCTTCTAACCGGGTGTGGCGCTGATGCCGTACGTTATATCAAAGATGAGTACCCGCTTGTCAGTGTAGAAGGCAAAGGCACTAACCTTTCTAAAGTATATTTAGTTGAAGGCAAAAATGTCCCTGCTGTTGCAACTGAACTGGCCGCGAAAGAGTCACCGAAAGAAAAGAGCAAGGAATCCGAAGATCAAATGTTCCTTGTTTATAGTGATAAAGTTATCAACATTCAGAAAGATCCTAACGAGAGCAAGAACACCCTGGTTCAAGTAGACAGTATTGAATATGCCAAAACCCACTATGATTCCTCCTTCTTACAAGGATTTCTGACAGCGGCCTTATTACAGAACCTCTTCGGAGGAAGCTGGTTCAATAATAGAGGGTCTTACGATTATCGAGGCTACACGAAGACACCGACGTATAATGCAGGCAGTGGCAAAGCTACTACGCCAACGACCGATACCTCCAAGGATAAGAAACCGACTACGTCGGATCGGACGGGGACTTTCAAGAGCGGCACGGCTAATCCTAGCGCAGGCAGCTCCTCAACGGCACGCAAAAACGATGGTTCCACACCTAATAAAGTGACAAAACCTTCGACCAGCAAGCCAAGCACAACGAAAAAGACCGGCTCCTTCAAAAGGCGCTAATCTCATTAGAAAAGCTGTTGTCCACGAAATGGACACAGCTTTTTTATTTCTGTTTATTTTAATTAAACGGTGGTTAAATAATGATTGAAGTTTTGAAAGAATGAATTATACTTGCATTATGCTGCATACTATTTTAGAGGTGATTTTTTTTGAAAAAAGCGCTGGATGCCGTCATCATTTTAGTTGGCGCTCTGCTTGTCGCGGTCGGCTTCAACATGTTTCTCATCCCTCACCAACTGCTTAGCGGCGGGGTGTCGGGATTCGCCATGATTATCGGCTATTTTACGAACTGGAACATTGGCTTATTATATTTAATTTTTAACCTGCCCCTTATGATTTGGGGAATGATTGTGATTGGCCGCAGATTCATTATGATCAGTGTTGCATCTGTCATTTTAACCTCATGGCTGATGCAGATCCTGCCTACTAGTTATGTTGCGCAGGAGCCTATTCTTGGCGCAGTGTTCGGCGGTGTATTAATCGGGATCGGAAGCGGTATCACCTTAAGGATTGGCGGTTCTACCGGCGGCTTTGATATTGTTGGCTTGATTTTAACCCGCAAATTTGATTTTCCACTCGGTACGATTATATCCGGTATGAACGGAATCGTTATTGTAGCTCTCGGTTATTATAAAAATAATTGGGACCTCGCCCTCTTCTCCATGTTAGCCATCTATATCTGTGGTAAAGTCGTCGATACGGTACATATTCGCCACATTAAGGTGACCGCGTTCATCGTTACGAAACAGAAGGATGAGTTGACACATGAGCTGCTGCAGCTTCCCAGAGGTGTGACACTAGTAAAAACAGAAGGCGCTTATACGAAACAGCAACATGATATGCTAATGACTGTAACAACCCGCTATGAGCTTGCTGAGCTAAAACGTATTATAAAGAAGATAGACCCAAAAGCGTTCGTAAATATCGTTGAAACCGTTGGTGTCGTTGGCGAATTCCGCAAGCTGAAGTCGTAACTCGTGTAACCCGCCTCTTTCATCCGAATTAAATTGTGTTATAATGATTGTAATTTCATATAGTTCTGGTTTCATCGTGAGTGGTTCAGGCGTAGTTCTTATTCTAATCTTATGATTGGAAGGGTGATGCTTGTGGAAACAGTCAAATTATCCAGGATTGTAATGAAATTAACACCCGAGTTGTACCCCTTCTTAACCAGCTGTGAGCTGGACTCTGAGATCGTCCTTCGGTTTGGTATCGAGGCGCTCGAGGCGGAAGATGTCATGGAGATTATTCAATTCAGCATTTCGGAACATCATAAAGACGCCCTTTATCATTAAGGGGCGTTTTTTTCTGATTATGCACAATTTTTTACACTTTGTTATTGCGTTTGTAATAATTAGGCTATATAGGTTATGATAAGAACATGATATAATAGAGCTTAAGATAAATTATTGGAGGTGTCTAATATGGGAGCATTATCTCCATGGCACATCATCTTAGTTGCAATTGTTGCCCTTCTCTTGTTCGGGCCTAATAAGCTGCCTGAACTTGGCAGAGGTTTTGGCAAAATGTTTCGTGAATTCAAAGATGCAACGAGCGGTAATGGCGGTAACAACACATCGGATGATCAGCCTGCACCGGTTCGTAAAGAGATCAATCCTGCAGAAGTAACGAACGCAGAGACAGGTCAAATTAACAAATAATGAGAAGCACCCGGTAAGGTTCATCTACAGGGTGCTTTTATTTTTTTTAGCTTCTGCCGCGCATAACCGCCTGTGTACCTAAGAACATAACCGCCGCAATGGCCGACATGGCCGTCGCGAACACATACATGCTGGCGCCTCCCCATTGTTCACTTAGCCAGCCCCCTATCGAACCTCCGATAATTCCTGCTAATCCCATGAACACCATGGCAAGTATGGATTGCCCCGTTGATCCAAATTGCTCTGGCAACAGACGAACAACATATTGCACCGCGACAATCCACAACACGGCGAAGGTGAGCATTTGTGTCACTTGCAGCCCGATTAACACCCAAGGATCCGTGATGACTGAATAAAGAATCCAACGAATTGTATAGATAATCGCGACAATTCCAAGAATGGTCAGCTCATGATAGCGATGAATATATCGATTGATTAATACAAATACCGGGATTTCGCTGCATGCTGCAATCGCCCATGCCCAGCTTACCATCGCGTCCGTGGCTCCCAGCTTATTGAGATACAAGCCTAACAATGCATCATTCATACGATGCGGGATTGAAATGATCAAGATCATTAACATGAACCACAGAAAGCTTTTACTTTTAAAAATAATACTAATGGCACTTAACGTAATTCGCTGTCCACTGCTCTTCTCATCCTTGATAAAAGCTAGAAGCAGAAATGGAAAAATCCATAATACCCAATAGAAATAAGGAATTCTCGCTACCCCGCCGAGCTGATCCAGCAGCAGCCCCGAAATTAAGGCAACCCCCGAGAACCCGATGGAGCCCCATACCCGAACGGAGCCATAAGACATGCCGCGGACAGCCGTTGACTTCACAACCAAATTATCGATGAGAGGAATTGATGGGAGCAAGAAGAAATAGAGCAGCAGGATGAAGCCCAAAGTAAGCCCGAATCCGTTCGTCAAAAAAAGTCCAAAGCTGCCTAGTAAAGAAAGCACCCACAGTAAAAATACGATGTTTTTCACGGAATTGAACCTATCGCTTACATAGCCCCAGAAGGGTTGAGCGAATATGGAAATAAAGGGACCAATCATCATTAACAGTCCAATTTCTGCTGCTGTATAGCCTTTCGTTTGTAAATACAAGGGCAAATAGGGCAGCAAGATTGCGCTTGAAGCATAGTAAAAAAAGTTAACTCCCGACAAAGATACAATTTGCTTATCAAGTTTCAACAACGACTACCTTCTTTCTACAACTCTCAACAAATTTCCTCTGTGCGGAGCTTACTACTTGCTTTATAATAAAGCAGAGAACAAGATTGGAGAGGACTTATACATCATGGAAATTTTACTTGCTTCACTTGCCCTTATTTGGGGCAATGTTACTGCCGCTAACCCTGACGCAAGCTTCGAGCAGCTCGTACAAGCATCTTTGGACGCTAAGAATGCCGTAGCAGTCGTTCAACCTGCCCCAACTAATGATCCAACTGATCCTCTCGCCCCTACTAACAAACTAGATCCGCAAAAAGACGCTCCTAAGGTAAAAGGAGTCTATGCTACTGCGCATAGTGCCGGTGGTGCTCGTCTCAATACACTTTTGAAACTGATGGACGACACGGAACTGAACGCAATGGTCATCGACGTCAAAGACGATTGGGGCTACATCACGTGGGAAACAGGCAATCCTGAGCTGGATGCCATGGGGACCACCCAGAAAATCATCGGCAATATGCCTGGACTGATGAGCACGCTTAATGAACATAAGATTTATCCCATTGCACGTATCGTCGTTTTCAAGGACACCGTTCTTGCTAAGAAGAAACCAGAATTATCCTTTGTTAACCCAGACGGCACGCTTTGGGGCAATGGCAAAAATCCCCCGGACAGCTTCGTAAATCCCTACAACAAAGAAGTATGGGATTACAATATCGCTGTGGCCAAAGAAGCTGTTAAAGCCGGATTTAAAGAAATCCAGTTCGATTACGTCCGTTTCCCTGAAGGCTTTGAGAAAAGAGCTGACACACTCAAATACACCAAAGATGAGCGTCCTCGCATCGATGCTGTAGCTTCTTTCGTCAAATATGCCAAAGAACAATTGCAGCCGCTTGGCGTACGTGTTTCCGTTGATATTTTCGGATATGCCGCATCGGTCCCAGCAGCTGAGGGTATTGGTCAAGATTTCGAGAAAATTTCTCAAAATGTTGATGTCATTTCCCCTATGATTTATCCGAGTCATTATAGTACAGGCTGGTTTGGCGCTAAAGTACCAGATGCCGCTCCTTATGTGACTATTAATGGTGCATCGAAGGATACGACGAAGAAATTAGAAGCTATCGACAAAAAAGGTTGGAAGCCAGTTGTTCGCCCTTGGATTCAAGATTTTACCGCCTCATGGGTGTCAGGCTACATTAAATACGGCCCGCATGAGGTACAAGAACAAATTCGTGCACTGAAAGATAATGGTGTAGACGAGTTCTTGCTTTGGAATGCTAATAACAACTACACACCTAATGTCAGTTACTAATCAAGGAAACACCCTGAGGACTATATACCTCAGGGTGTTTTATCGTATAATCAAGATTATGTTACCAGATTTGAGGTTAAGCTGTACACTAAAAGTTACACAAGTGCCAATTACAAGAGACCTTCTAAAGGAGTTGGAGAAATGAAAATTGTTGCCATTACGGATATGGATCTATCCCTTATGCAGGAGCAGATGCCGCAGGATCTAAAAGACCGCAGCCAATTCCAATGGTTTAGATCTTCAAAGGATGCTCTTGAACATGTTGCTGATGCTGAAGTCATCATTACGGCAGGTCGAATTAATCCGGAATATGTTTCCAAAGAAAGAGCCCCTAAGCTCAGATGGATGCAAACATTATCCGCTGGAGTCGACAAGCTGCCTCTCCAAGAGTTGGCAGAGCGCGAAATTCCGCTGACTAATGCACGTGGAGTACATACAATCCAGATGAGTGAGTTCACGCTAAGTCTTATGCTTCAATGGGTACGTAAATCAAACAAGCTGTATGAATGCCAGCTCCAGAAAGAATGGTTTCAACGCATCTCTGTCGATGAGCTTGCCGGTAAAACACTTGGTATTGTTGGTGCTGGAGCAATCGGTGAAGCCGTTGCACGCAAAGCCAAAGCATTCGATATGTCGGTTATAGGTTTAAATCGCTCGGGTGCGCCGCAGCCTGGTTATGATCAAACCGTCAGTGGCGATGACGGGCTTCGCAGTCTGCTTGCGCAAAGTGATTTCGTTGTCCTACTTCTGCCTAGCACTCCGAAAACACGTGGCTTAATCACGAAAGAACATCTAAGCCTAATGAAGTCAAGCGCCTTCTTGATCAACCTTGCTCGAGGCGATGTGATTGATGAGGGTGCATTAACGGTTATGCTGCAGGAAGGTAAGCTCGCTGGCGCTGCGCTCGATGTTTTCGAACAGGAACCTTTACCGGCAACTTCTCCACTGTGGAGTATGAATAACGTGATTGTCACTCCGCATATCGCAGGCTCATCTTCTCATTATACAGAGCGTGTATCCGCAATCTTTTATCATAATTTGCGAGCGATCCTGGATGGCGGAGAAATGATGAACTTGGTGAACATCCACGAAGGTTACTAAACAACAAACGCACCTTATCCTACGGGGAATTGCTTCCGAGTGATAAGGTGCGTTTCTTCGCTATTTGGCCGTTATCGCTGCTAAACCTCTCATGTAGGGACGAAGAGCCGTAGGAATATAGATCGAACCATCATCTTGTTGGTGGTTTTCAAGCAAGGGAATCAAAATACGAGGTGTGGCTACTGCTGTATTGTTAAGTGTGTAGCAAAAGCGCAGTTCGCCATTCTGATCGCGATATCGCAGCCCGCTGCGGCGTGCTTGGAAATCAAGGAGGCTTGACGACGAATGCGTCTCTCCATAGGCACCTCGGCTTGGCATCCAGGTTTCGATATCGTACTGTTTATAATTTTTGGCTCCCATATCACCAGCGCACACGGCAACGATTCGATATGGCAGCTCCAACAGATCAAGAATATCTTCCGCATTCCTCGTAATCTGCTCCATCATTAGATCAGCCATCTCCGGATCATTCTTACAGACAATTACCTGCTCTACCTTCGCAAATTGATGAACGCGATACAATCCTCGCACATCTCTCCCCGCCGATCCAGCCTCCTTGCGGAAGCAGTTCGATACCGCAGCCAACTGAATAGGGCCCTCCGACAGATCTACAATTTCATTCGCATAGTACGAAACAAGCGGTCCTTCCGATGTACCCACTAACCATTTGTTCTCATCCTGTAACTCATAAGTCTGATCCTTGCCTGCTGGAAAGAATGCTGCATTCACCAGTGTTTCTTCACGAACCATGAGCGGTACATCCATGACCGTAAAGCCACGATCCGTTAACAGATCGATGGCTAGCTGTTGAACCGCCCGGTGCAAATACAATCCCATTCCTTTGAGGTAATAATTGCGGGTCCCAGCTACCTTAACACCTCTTGGTATATCTAAAATGTCGAGATCTTCCCCGATTTGCAAATGATCGCGAGGCTCGAAAGTAAATGTTGCAGGCTCTCTGACTATTTTCACGACAACATTATCTTGATCCGTAGCGCCTTCAGGTGTGTCAGGTGAAAAGAGATTCGGCACAGTCAACATGAGCTCTTTGAACCGCTGCTCATAGTTCGCTAGCTCCTCTTCATCCGCAGCCAGGCTAACATTCCAGCTGCGAACCTGCTCCTTCAGCGCATCGGCCTCTGACCGGTTCTTCTCAGCCATATACGATGCAATTCGTGCAGTAGCTCGATTGCGTTCTGCTCGAAGCAGATCAATCCGATGTTGCAGCTGCCTCTTCTTCTCTTCAACATCGAGAAGCTCCTCTAAGGGACAATCCATTCCCTTTTGCACAGCTGCTTCCCTAACCTGATCTTGATTGTTGCGAATCCACTTGATATCCAACATCCCCAGTCACCGCTTCCTTTTCGATTATGTGAAAAAGACAAAAAACGCCCTTGTCCGAATTGGGACGAGGAGCGTTCTGCTCGCGGTGCCACCCAACTTGATGACGACAATTTCTTGCCATCATCCGCTTGGTTCCGCGATAACGGGCGGTGCCGGTTTATTTAGAGAGAGTCGATGCTTATTCAGCCATCAGCCGTTCCGATCATAAACGTCTCCGAGTTGGATGCTCTTCATAGACATAATGTCGCTTTGTACGTTGTTCGCTATTATAGACGAAGTCATTCCTCAGGTCAATAGGCTTATTACTTACTAAGCTTATTGGGATAAACGGCTTGCCAACTCATACAGCTCTTTGTTGAATTCACGCTTGGTATTAACGACTAAGTCGATATCCGTAGCGACTAACTCGCCTTTGATGACGCCGCAAGCTTTGGAAGAATCGCCTTCCATCAGTCTACGAACAGCAAAATCGCCAAGACGGCTTGCTAGGATACGGTCGTTATGCGTCGGTGTTCCACCACGTTGGATGTGACCTAGAACGGTAACACGCGGTTCAATACCGACAACCTCTGTGATCTGCTTCGCAACGCCGTCGCCCGTACCTGCTCCTTCTGCGATCAGGATGATACTGTGACGTTTGCCGTGGGCGAAGTTGTCTTTCATACGGTTAGCCACTTCACAAATGTCAACTTCAACTTCCGGAACGATGATCGTTTCTGCACCGCTGGCTAATCCTGCGTAGAGCGCTATCTCTCCGCAGTGACGACCCATAACTTCTACAATGGATGAACGTTCGTGGGACGTCATCGTGTCGCGAAGTTTATTGATCGCATCCACCACGATACTTACTGCTGTATCGAAACCGATCGTAAAGTCCGTAAATGGAATGTCATTGTCGATTGTCCCTGGCAGACCCATCGTTTTGATACCCAATTTACTTAGTTTGTTCGCTCCTTGGTAGGAACCGTCTCCACCGATAACAACCAAGCCGTCAATTCCGCGCTTGCGCAGGTTATCAGCACCGATTTGTTGACCCTCTGGCGTCAAAAATTCTTTGCAGCGTGCTGTCTGCAGGATCGTTCCACCACGTTGAATGATATCTCCAACGCTTCTAAGATCCATTTTGCGAATATCATCGTTAATTAATCCATGATAGCCACGTTGCACGGCATAAACTTCGAGTCCATGGAACAATGCGCTTCTTACAACCGCACGTACCGCCGCATTCATCCCCTGGGAGTCTCCTCCGCTTGTTAAAACTGCAATTGATTTTACTGCTGACATTTCAATTTCCTCCTTCAAATTCTTGTGAATGACATTCATGATGTTGTACGGATATACATGCTATTTAGCCAGAAAAACAACCGGGTTAACGGACTATTTTTCATAAGACGCTTGGATATGTTTTTTACTTGTTGTTGTCCATTCACTTTAGGGTCCGACAAATAGAGCGCGAGCAAACCTTCGATTATCATACGATGAAATCGCGGATGTTCCAAGAACAAAATTTTGCTGCGCGCTTCCTGCACGATAAATGCAATCCTCTCAACCGTGTCCTCCATAGAGCCATAATAGCTGCAGAAGTTCAGATCTCCACCAAGAACATCTTCTTCTTGATCAATTAAATAATCAAGCAAAATATGCAGCCCACACACGTAAGGAAAATACGCCTCACGAATCGCCTCCACCTGCTTGTCATTTAACTGCGTATCGCATGCCGCCAAGAACAGCATAAACATCCCTAAAGTCGACCCCGTAGCTGCTGCAAATTCATTCCAATCAATCTGGCGATAACGATGATGATGGAGATTCCACCACTGCTGTAGCTCTGGTTCTCGCATATCTTTGCGGATATGCTTGTACACTTGTAAGTCGCAATATAAAGCAACGAAATCCCGCACTTGATCTGCGACTTGTCCATACGACGGCAGCAAATCAATACAGGATTGACACTTCAGAACAAGATCCCTTAAATAGTTGCCGTCTTCTTTCTCCTGCCTGAACGCGTAATAATCATGCAAAGGCTTTGAAGGATCTATGGCATCCAGCATCGATTGATGCAATTGTCGGAAATCTTGCGGATCTAAAGACGTGCTGCGATCACATAAATTGTCTAGATAATCGCTGATCGTCTGGAAGGCAACAATGAGCGGTATAAGTACATGGCGCATCGACAAATTGGCAGCCGCATAGACGGCGCCGCCCTGACAATGAAATTTCTTCGTTGCTATACTGGCTAAAGCTTGCGTACGCAGTTCAGTATCCGGTATGTTCTCCGCTCTTGTTTTCCACATGGAAAGCTCTTGGCCTACATCTGGCAAAATGTATCGATACACTCTGAGCATTAACCGGAGCGGACCTTGCGGAACCTTCGTACTACTTCTGTCCAATTGCTTCAAGCAGACTTCCTCCACAACTTTGTTCATAGCAATACTGCAGCAGCAGTTGCATTTCGTAGCGTTGAATATGTCTCAGCCAACTATCGACTGTTGAATTTTGAACCAGGGATACCTGAAGCTCTACTACGTCAATGAATACGCATGGATTCCAAACAGGAGAAGTAATCAGCACTTCCAGTTTCTGGCGCAACGCTTCATTATCTAGATCAGCTAAATCTTTCACACTCAAATAATCTCTTACGCAGGCAATCAAATTCGAAAAAATAGGATGATGGCCGACATCATTAAACCAATATTTCGCATTGCTATAATCGCCTTCCATCCGGTGCATAAGAGCGTGCCAATAACTGCCTGTAGCATTGGTAATTTCCTGGGCAATATCATGCGACTTGTCGAGGCTTTCATTCAGTAAATAAAGACCTGCTTTGATGGCCAAGCCATACATCTCTTGCTCCGGATTGCCTTGGATCATATTCGCCGGTAACATCGCTTCAATGTTCGCATCCATTGCTAAATCCCATTCTTCAATTGGATATAAGGCAGGCAGATGCTCCAAGAGCGGCTTCGCAATAGCTTCCAGCCAGTCTGCACCATCTTTATTGCTATGCATGCCAGTCACTCTCCCTTTCATTAGACAAACTTAATGGTGGGTCTTCGCTTCCAGATCCTGATTAATCCGGAACCAAAGGTGAAGATCATTTATAATCGATGCCAAATCAGCAATTTCAGAATTCAAACGACAGGAAGTTATGAAATCATCTTCTTGATCTAACTGGTTTTGTTTACGAATAATTACGCTCTCTAGCTTCATGATTCGGTCGGGTATGACTCCTCGAATTTGTTCCCATCGAAATAGGATTTCAACACGTACATCAGAGGGGTATGAGTCCCAATCTTGCTCTAAAGCTGGCGTCTCGATGCCAAGTCTGGCATTGTAATGAAAATAGCAGCTCATTCTTCTGAATTACCTCCTTGCAGTAAAAACATGCTGCGATAGTTCAACAAACATTCTACCTTTAAATGTATCACTTCAAACCTTGGGTTTCCAGTTAAAATTGTATGTCAACAATATTTCATTTTCTGGTATACTTAATTAACGTTTTTAGAAGGGACAATTCGTTAGGAGAGATACAGAAATGACCGCTTCAACTACGAAGAGTACGATCTCATGGAACCAGCTTATCTCCTTTTTTCTCCCCCTCGGTCTTTCCGCAACGTTAGTTACCCTCTCGCACGTTATCATTAATAGCACACTCGCCCGGGCTGATAATCCCGAATTGGTCATTGCCAGCTATGCGCTACCACTGAGTTTGTTAGGTATTACCGAGCGACCGGCCGTTCTGCTCAGACAAGCTTGTTCAGCCCTCGTCAGGGACCGCATCTCATTTCGGGCTATGGCAGCGGTTAGTTCTTATGTATTTGCTTGTATCATCCTTCTTGGTCTCATTATATGCTACACCCCCGTCGGAGAGTGGGTATTTCTTTATTTCTTTGGTGTCGAACCCGAGCTGCTAGACTCTACGATAAGTGTTTACCGCATATTGATGTACGTAAGCATTTTTTCCGGACTGCGGTGCTTGTTTCACGGCATTATTATTTTTAATATGCGGACCAAGTGGTTAACCATCGGGATGGGTGTACGGATCGTCGCTATGTATTTATTATCGTTATATTTTATTACAACAGATAATGTCACCAGCGGACGAGTTGGCGCGATTATTTTTCTACTGGGCATGGTGATAGAAGCTCTAGTAGCCATCTGGGAAGGCACTAGCTTGCTTAAGAAAGTCATTCCTGAAAAGGCGCCTGGCCATCTCATTGAAACCAAAAAACAAATTTTCAGCTTCTATAAGCCGCTCTTGTATTCATCTATTATTGCCGTCATTATCGGTCCATCAATCAATGCGGTCTTAGGAAAAACAACACATATCCACCTTGCTATATCTTCCTTTGCGATTGCCGGCTCCTTAACACAGCTGGTTTTAAGTTTTTTCTCTTATATCCATCAAATCGTCTTGAACTTCTATCGCAAAGATGCAAAATCCGTGCTGCGGTTTGTTTTGATTCTAAGCTTCATTCCTGGAGCTCTCATCGCAATTCTTGCTTATACGCCTCTTGGTCCTTGGTTTATGTTCCATGTAATGGGTGTTAATTCTGAGCTTATGTATGCCAGTCTTCGTGCTATGCGAATCTTTATGATTATGACATTAGTATTCCCTTGGTTGGATTATATGAACGGAATTATCATGCTTAGAGGACAAACAAAAATTATGATTTTCTCGCAATCAGCGAATGCTATGATAACCGTATTAACCCTTTTCATTGCCATTTGGACAGTACCCTATTGGAACGGAATGATTGGAGCATTAGCACAATCCGTTGGCACGCTAGCTGAGCTGCTGGTCGTGGTTTACGTGCTCAAACGAACGTCCGAGGATTCACAACCGAGCCTATCTTCAAAAAATTTGTAGTGAAAACGAGTGATAATCATCTATGAATACGTCTAATGTTTTAAAGTCACAACATCGGCTGCTCCGTTTGTTCACATTTTCCTTTTTTATGACAATGGGCATCGTGGTCACTTTTTTCCCCCTGTACTTTGATTACAAAGGATATTCCAAGATTCAAATTGGATTGCTGTATGCCATTGGGCCGCTGATTGGGATCGCGACAAATTTATTATGGGGTTTCTTGAGCGACCGTTTTCAAACCGTCAAAAAAAATATGATCATTCTAATCTTTGGCCAGCTCATCACAGCCATCTTAGTGTTTACTGCGGGATGGTTTTCCCTTCTGTACGTTTGTTTAGCGATGTTTTTCTTCTTTCAGCAGCCAGTGAATTCTCTCAACGACAGCCAACTCATGTTGAGTATTCGGGCAAGTGGCAAAAGCTACGCCTCTTTCCGTGTGTGGGGCTCCATCGGGTTCGCTGTATCGGCTGGAGGGTTTGGTTTGCTGCTTAGACATTACGGGACTGGACTCACGCCAATTCTATGTCTGTTCACCATTACCTGCACATTAATCCTTGTTTTCTTCTTAAAGGATGCGCGTCAAAGCGGCAAAAAAATGGCTTTAGGCGGTATGCTGAGCATTCTGCGTTCGAAGAAGTTTGTCTGGTTCTTACTATTGATCATCATTATGTCAGTCTCCCATCGCTTTAATGATGGCTTCCTTGCCCTTTATATGCGGCAGCTTGGCGCCTCTGATTCCGTGATTGGTTACGCTTGGATGGCTTCCGCACTAAGTGAAATCCCCATGTTCTTCTTTCTAAGCAGACATGGACACCGCTTCAAAGAATTACCGCTCCTTGCCTTTGCGGGTATCATTTACGCCTTGCGGTTTTTCATCATGGGTTCTATCCATAATCCCGCATGGATCATCGGCGTTCAGCTGCTACACAGCTTAACATTCGGTGTCTTTCTCATAACGGCCAATCGCTACATTAGCCAAATTATACCCGATGAATACCGCTCGTCTGGACAAGCGATTTTCGCTGTGGCTTGGTCCAGTATCGCTGGATTAATCAGCGGCATGTTAGGCGGTTGGATGTATGACGCTGTGGGGGGAAGCACGGTCTACGTCATTGCCGGCTGTTTATCGATCGTTGCAGCGATCGGTTTCCTTGCTACACATCTATTCCAAAACGATGACCGTTTGCCGGGTACCAGATAGTTTTTATTGAAGGGAATGATTACGTGTTAGCCATTGAACGGTTATCTCATAGTTTCCGCACAGGGCAAGAGGATACTCCCGTTCTGCATGAACTTAGTTTCCGGGTAGAGCAAGGCGAGATGGTCGCCTTGCTTGGGAGCTCGGGCTCCGGGAAATCAACACTGTTAAATTTAATGGCGGGCTTAATGAAGCCCACCCGAGGAAGTATTACCATCGCAGGGCATGCCATTGAAAAAATGAGCGAAAACCGCTTGGCGGAATTTCGAAGGACGCATATTGGCTTCATTTTCCAATCTTATGAATTAATAGCACATTTAACCGTCCGTGAGAACGTTGAGCTGCCCCTCGTCTTTCAAAGCATAGCGGCCTCAGAACGCAAACAGCGAGCTTTGGCGCTCCTGGAACAAGTAGGTATCCGTGATAAATCAGATCTATTCCCTTCACAGCTATCCGGCGGACAGCAGCAGCGCGTAAGTATCGCTCGCTCCCTCATTACGAAACCTGCCATCGTTTTTGCTGATGAACCTACAGGTAATCTAGATACGAAGACGGAAGCCGAGATCATCGATCTGCTCATTGATTTAAATGAGAACTCAGGCATCACCTTCGTTATCGTTACTCACGAGCATGAAGTAGCGCGCCGAACGCAGCGGATCTTACAGCTTCGCGACGGATACTTGCTGGAAGGATACGAGCAGGATGGTGAAACGGGATGAAGCTCAAAGATTACGTTCGTCTTGGCTGGGACCAGCTGCAACGGCGCAAAGTCGTTACAGCCTTATGCACCGTAGGAATCGCCATCGGCTCAGCTTCCATTATGGTGGCGCTCGGATTCGGGGAATCCATTCAGCACTACAGTCAGAAACAAATGAGCTTCTATCTCAAAACAGATGAAATTACGATCATCTCCGAGCAAAACAATGACCCGAATAGCCCTCCTAAACTAACAACGAGCAAGCTTGATCTCATTCGTACTTTTCCACATGTAAAATCCGTTGCTAGTTTTCAGGATTTAGGACAATTCTCTTTCACCGTTGATGATGGCAAACAAAGTTATCTGCATCTGATTGCCACTGAGCTAAATGCGCTGGAAGATTTCGACTCCAAATTTGGGCAAGGCGGAGCCAGTAATCAGGACAACCATATTGTACTCAATTATGGGACAACCCTCGGCGTGCTGGATGTGAAGACGATGGAAGCTAGGAATAAGCTGATGCAGCAAAATCCAACTAAAGAGCAGTCTGAAACTTACCGTCAAATGGGTGCGATCCCTTATCCGCTTTATCAGAAGCAATTGCTGCTCAAACAAGAGCAATCAGGAGGGGATCCAGGTGCAAGCCAGGCTGAACCCAGAGAAGTGACACTCCGGGTTACTGGCATTTTGAAGAAACCCGATGGTCTGCCCGACAACATGCTGCAAGGGAACAAAACGGCTTATGTCTCTCCGCAAACGGGTCAGAAAATTTTGGAAGCCTTGAACAAATCATCGCAAAACGGTCGCGTTCGATATTCCGAAGTAAAAGTGAAAATCGACAATAGCGTCAATGTCAAGCAAGTGGATGAGTGGATCAAGAAGCTTCAGCTCGATACGCAAACTAATTTATATCAAGAGGATCGGATGAAAGGCGAATTCGCTATCGTTCGATTGCTGCTCACGGGTGTCGGTCTTTTTGTGCTGTTCGTAGCCTCAATTTCCATTGTTGTTGCTATGACGATGTCCACTCATCAACGCCGGAGACAGATTGGCATCATGAAAGTACTGGGTGCGAATTTAAAACAAATCCGCAACATGTTTATTGTGGAATCATCGCTGTTAGGCATGTTAGGCGGTGTTGTAGGAATTATCCTTTCTTATTGGGTTATATGGGGCATCAATCTGCTCATTATTCGTTTCGGATCTAATGCCGGAGAGCCTGCAGAAATTTTATTTATTTCCTTTTGGATTCTTCCGGTTGGTATGTTTTTCGCTGTTATGACCGGCGTTCTTTCAGGGCTATACCCCGCAATCAAAGCATCGCGCACGGACGCGTTGACAGCAATTAAACGAGAATAGGAGTCTGCCTAGCATGAGGAAAAAGAAAACATGGGTGCTGCTTATTACAGCCCTCCTGATCTGCGGTTTTAGCGGCTTTTTATACATATCCAGCCATCCCAATGCCATGAAGAGAGCAAATACGGAAACCTCCGCGGCTCCCGATGCTCTGCAATTTAAAGTAACCAAAGAGGATTTAGTCAACAGCGTTGAAGTAAAAGGAAAATCGTCTTACGAGAAAGAAACACGTGTCTACGCGCCATTTGGCGGCGAAATTAAAGCATGGCAGATCACAGATGGAGCACAAGTTAAAAAGGGACAGCTCCTGTTTGAGCTTGATGCGACACCACTGAAAAGTGAAATCGCAACGCTGCAATCCAATTTGAAAAAGCAGAAGCTTGAGGCTGATCTTGCCAATTTCAAAGCTGCTGGGCCGGAAAGTGAAACAACCAGCCTACCAGCTGGAGCCGTCAGCGAAGACGATTCCCGTTCACGCTTTGCTGCCTCTGAAGGACGCAGAATCCAGGAGCTGTTGAATCAGGTCAACGATGAATCCAGTCAATTGCAGCTGGCAAAAAAGCAAGAGAAATTGGAACAGGCGGCTTTTGTTTCACCTGAGGACGGCATCTTCTTATTCGAGGATTCCTCCAAAATCCCCAAGTCTGTGGAAGAGAGCGTACGAATCGGTAAAATCGTGGATTTAACGAAACTGCAGCTTGTTTGCACCGTTGGCGAGTTTGATGTATTCCGGATCAAGCAAGGGATGCCCGTCCAGGTAAAAGTAGATGCTCTTAAGCAGAAAAAGCTGCAAGGCAAAGTTGAGAAGGTTTCCAAGTTTGCCAAAACTGGCACCGATCAAGGCACATCTTCTGCACAATTCGAAATAACCATATCTCTGGAACCGGATGAACAGCTTATCGCAGGACTTAGTCTTTCGGGGACGATTGAGACAGAGAAAAAAAGCGGAACAACAGTCGTTCCCACATTAGCTGTGATGCATGAGAAAGATAGCTACTACGTCATGCTGCAGACTCCGCAAGGCACAGAACGCCGTGAAATTGAGATTGGCTTAGAAACACCTGAGAAAACAGAGGTCATCAAGGGACTCAAAGAGGGCGATACGGTTGTGCTGCAGTAACAACTGTTTTATACTATAGCCTTAGGACCAAGTAATAATGATATTGAAAATGAAGCAGCAAAGGCAGGTAATTGTTTTATATGAATTATGAGGATTTTAAGACGATTGTGTTAGAGCGCCGCAGCGTTCGAAATTTTACGGAGCAGGAAGTCTCGATAGAAGATATTCGAGAAATTATCGACTGTGCCCGCTATGCGCCAAGCGATACGAACTCCCAAACGTGGCAGTTTATTGCGATACGAAATACAGAAAAGATTAAACATATCGAACAATTGACTTGGGAACAGCTTCATCTCAGAGCTTCTGAGGCCGAGCAGAAAGGTCTCTCCCGCGAAGCGCGCATGCTTGTGAAATCATTCGGACCTTATGCTACCGCGTTTTCCAATGCTCCTGTGCTGATTATTTGCTTAGCAACACCTTACGAATCGAAGTTCCGGGATCGGATTTTTGATCCGATTGAGCTTGTTGAAGATGCGGTATGGGCAGAAGAAGGAATCAAGAGTTCCTGCCTAGCCTCGCAGAATCTGATGCTTGCCGCGCATGCCAGAGGTCTAGCGACATGTCCGATGACTGGGCCTGTGTTGCTAGCCCAAGATCAAATTCGCGAATATCTGAGTATCCCCGAGGAATGTCAGATCAATATGGTCATTTCCCTTGGTCATCCGAAAGAGCGTCCAGGCAAACTGGCTCGCAAAGAAATTGATGATATTCTTCAAATTATCGACTAATGATAAGAAGGAGCTGCCGCAATTCTGCGGACAGCTCCTTTCTATTATGAGCGCGTGTCTTCCACCGCGGCTTGCGGTTGCCTTTTAATTTTACCAGGCCAGAAGGAGGCTTCTCCAAGCAGTATTGTTATGGATGGCACCAGGAAAGGCCTTACGATAAAAGTATCCAAAATAACACCAATCGCACAGATGACCCCGAATTGAACAAGTACTTGGATTGGAAGCGTAGCGAGTACTGCGAAAGTGCCTGCAAGGATTAGTCCTGCCGATGTAATCACAGAGCTGGTCGTGCTTACCCCTAGGCGGATCGCATCCTTCAGCTTTAGGCGGCCTCGCTCCTGCCATATGCTTGAAACCATGAAGATATTATAATCCTCTCCCAAGGCTACAAGGAAGACAAAAGCGTAGAGCGGAATTAATCCCTGAATAGCTGACGTGTCCATGAAATAATGCAGAATGAGCCAGCCCGCACCTAAGGCTGAGAAATACGAGAGCAGCACAGTAGCGATCAGATACACCATGGCGACGATTGATCGCAAATAAACGAGAAGCAATAGAGCAATCACGGTGATAACAATCGGGATGACTATACGTGTGTCACGTTCCACGACGGTTTTGGTGTCATACTGCGTTGCAGTCTCTCCGCCGACCCAAATCTGTGGTGTGGACAAGCCTGCTTCAATGAGTTTCTGTTCTGCTGTTCCACGAATTTCAGGTATTCTGTCGATCACAGCTAGATCATAAGGATCTTGCTTGAATATAAGCTCGAATGCTTTTACATCTGCTACTTTTTTACTATCCACTGATTTTGAAACCGATTCAACATAGGGCAGTTTTGCAAGCGCTCCTTGTACATCAATCTCTTTCCCCTCCGTGTTAACAATGACTTTCACTGGTGCCAGTGAACCCGGAGACACATGCTCGGCAAGAAGTGTAAACCCTTCGCGAGAAGGCATTGATGACGGGAACGACTCAAGGATGTTATAGGTAAATTTGATTTGGGGAGCAAATGCCGCAAGCGCTACAAGGATGATCAAACTGACCACTAAGACCCGCTTAGGCTTCTCTGTTACTACTCTCCCTAGTGCTGCGCTGAAGGCTCCAACCGCTTTCTGCTCACGCACCTTCTTACCTTTGCGAGCTTTCTTTTCTGCTCGCATTTCAGGTGTCAGCGGTATGAACGGAAAGAATGACGCGCGGCCAATAATAGCCAGTAGCGCCGGAACCAACGTTAGGCTGGCAATCGCCATAATAAGAATCGCTACGCTAAAAGGGATCGCAAAACGATGATTCGAGCCATAATGAGCAAATAAAAGCCCAAGTAAAGAAACAATGACGGTCAATCCACTCATGCCGATCGCGCCCGTTGAACCACCGAAGGACACGCGTAAAGCAGCATATTTATTCTTCTCTTCAAGCAAAGCTTGACGGTATCTAGCAACGAAGAACAAGCAATAATCCGTTCCCGCACCAAACAGCAGCACGGTCATAATTGAAATGGACTGCGCATCGACTGTAATCCACCCTTGTTTGGCAAGGAAGCCGAGGATCGGTGAAATGATGCCGTAAGCAAAGCCAACCCCTACGAGTGGAATGATGGCGAGAATCGGGGATCGGTACAGCAGTATGAGCAGCAGAAGTACCAGAAGTACCGTTGCAAGCAGCAGCGCAAAGTCCGCCCCTTTAAATAATGCGGTAGCATCCGTTTGAATACCGACAGGACCTGTTATGCGGGCATGAAGCCCTTCCTCGTTTACAGTGGCAGTGAAAGGATCACTACCGAGCTGAGCTGTCGTAACTTCCTGCAGCTTCTTCAAACTCTCTTGCAGAACCGCTGTCTCTGTCCCCTCTTCAAAAGAGATTGGCAGCACGAGCAGAGTCCCGTCTTTAGACATCATACTTTTAATTGCCGGAGTCGGCATTTGATGCAGCGGTGGAAGACCCTTTTGTGCGGTCACCGGCACTTCCATCAAGTGCTTCGTTACCTTCTGAACACCGCTGATATCCCCTTCCGTTAACCCGGATTCGCGGTACCACACGACTAGAGCAGGCACTCCTTCATCACTTGGAAAATACTCACGCATTGTATCGTTTGCTTGAAGTGACCATGAATCATCTGGCAGTTGCTGAGCTGCATTATTTTCTTGTGAATTGACGTTAGGTAAAAAGACGGATAAAATTCCAGTTAACAAAACCCAGACGACAATGGTTATCCATTTACTGCGCCGTCCGGCGACGATGGTGCCCAGCTTGCTGAATAAAGGATTTTCGTGCATATGCAACCTCTTTCCTCAAAATCCTATTTTGGTGTGTCATGGCATTGCGATATGATTTAATTATATATACCAGATAGTTAATTAATCAATGGCTTACTTAAATTTTCATTTTTTCAGAAATGGAGTACCCCATATGGAAAAGAAATCTAAACCGCTCGGCCGCCCCCGAGCTTCGCAAGGCGACATCCCACTCCCGCAAAAAATTATTCTGACAGCCATACCCATGTTTCTATCTAAAGGCTATGAATCCGTTTCGATGGATGATGTCGCGAAGGAGTGCCAGGTGACCAAAGCATCTGTCTATTACTATTATCCGTCCAAGTCTGATCTGCTGACGGCCTCCATGGTACAGTTAATGGATAATGTAAAAAGAGTCACCTTATTGCGATTAAATCAACCGACCTCTCTGCGTGAGAGATTGCTTAATATTACAGAAGCACATCTGAAAGCCATCGATTTCGACCTACATTCCTTTATGCGCAAAATGGAGGCTGTCCTCTCTGAGGAACAAATGAATATGTTGCGTAAATCCGAACAGGGCATCCTTGATGCGCTGGAGGCAGAATTCAGTAAATCCGCCGCTTCCGGCGAGATTGGTCCGGTTGATCCACGTTTTATTGCACGCGCTTATACTTCCCTGCTGATGATGGGACACGCCCGCGATGGAGAAGGCAATAAAATGTTTCCGCAGGAAAGTGTAGCGGCCACCCAAATTATCGACATCCTATGGCATGGTTTATTCCCACCTGTATAATCAAATTAAGCTGTCTCAAAGATCGGAAATGACCTGCGGGACAGCCCCCTAAACGCCAAAACATTGGCCAGTCCCCCCTTACAGCCTATACCAAAATTACCACCACAAACATTATAACGTTATATTTACTTAAGCAATGCAATATGCTAATCTAACATTATAACGTTATACTCAATTTAATAGTTTGCAACCTTCTCCTACATAGTAGGAGTACCTACAAGGAAATCTTAGTGAAAGCGTTCATAATTCGAGTTATGGAAAAGGTGACAGACATGCAGGAGCGATTCGTCCTACACAATGTTAAGCATGTAAACGGGGAATATCTCGATATTGTAATCGAAGGCGGAAAAATTGCGGAGTTGGCTGATCCCGGGCAAGGACAAGGAAAACAGATCGTTGACTACTCAGGCGCGTATGTTTCAAGCGGTTGGATTGATATGCACGTTCATGCCTTTCCTGCCTTTGATCCCTACGGCGATGAAATCGATGAGATCGGCATCAAGCAAGGTGTTACCACAATTGTTGACGCTGGGAGCTGCGGAGCTGATCGTATTGCCGAACTAGCAGCAAGCAGACAAAACGCGCTAACGAACTTGTTTGCTTTTTTGAACATTTCGCACATTGGATTACAAAGGATCGATGAATTATCCGACATGACTTGGATTAATCATGAGAAGGTTGTTGAAGCTGTGAGGAACTACGCAGACTTCATCGTCGGTTTAAAAGCAAGAATTAGCAAAAGTGTTGTTCGCGATTCCGGCATTGAGCCTTTGCGTGCTGCACGAGCACTCTCAAATGCGACCGCTCTCCCTTTGATGGTCCATATCGGTTCTGGACCGCCAAGCATCGAAGATGTCATTTCGCTTTTAGAAAAGAAAGATATCATTACCCATTATTTGAATGGGAAAGCCAATAATCTTTTTGACAATGACGGTAAGCCACTCGATGTGCTCATGAAAGCGATTGAAAGAGGCGTTCATCTCGATGTCGGCCACGGCACAGCTAGCTTCTCTTTCAAAGTTGCGGAAGCCGCGAAAAAGCATCATATCGGTTTGGACACGATCTCAACGGATATCTATCGCGGGAATCGTTTGAATGGTCCTGTTTTTAGTATGTCCAACGTGCTGACGAAATTTCTATACTTGGGTTACTCGCTTGAAGAGGTCATTGCCACAGTGACTACCCATGCTGCAAATTGGCTGAACAGACCTGAGCTTGGTCGAATTCAGGTTGGAGATACGGCGAATCTCACACTTTTTACCGTTCAGAATGAGAAGATTCAGCTCGTTGATTCTGAAGGGGACATACGCACGGCAGATCAAACAATTCAATCTAAAGGAGTAGTTGTAAATGGCGCTCTCATTAAATGCTAAATACGGTCTTAAACGTGTCATCAATGCCAGTGGACGCATGAGTATTCTCGGTGTATCCGCTCCGACCGACACAGTGATGGAAGCTATGAAACATGGTGGACAAAATTACGTCGAGATTGCTGATCTTGTAGATAAAGCCGGCGACTATATCGCCAAAATCCTTGGTTCCGAAGCGGCCGTTGTCGTCAACTCGGCATCCAGCGGCATCGCACTCTCCGTCGCGGCTGTGGTTACTCAGGGAAATCGCCGAGCTAGCGAACGGCTGCATCAGGACCCGATTGCCAAACGTGATATCATCATCCTCAAAGGTCACAACGTTCAATACGGAGCTCCTGTTGAAACCATGGTTTACCTTGGCGGGGGCAGACTCATCGAAGTTGGCTATGCCAATGAAGGTAAAGCGGAGCATATTGAAGATGCCATTACCGAAAATACGGCTGCTATTCTCTATGTGAAATCCCATCATGCTGTCCAAAAAAACATGATTTCTGTTGAAGAAGCTTGGGATATCGCAAAGCGGAATAACGTGCCTCTGATCGTAGATGCGGCTGCAGAAGAAGATATTCAAAAATATGTGAAATATTCAGACCTAGCTATTTACAGCGGTTCCAAAGCAATTGAAGGCCCTACTTCAGGTATTGTCGGCGGTAAACGCACCTATATCGAATGGCTTAAAGTTCAACTGCACGGCATAGGCCGGAGCATGAAAGTCGGCAAAGAAACTTCCTTTGGCTTGCTACAAGCGCTTGACGAATACGGCGTCAAAGAAGACAAAAGCGAGCAGGAGAAAGCAGCTTTACAAGTGCTAATGCCGCTAAGCGAATTACCAGGCATTAAAGTGACAATCGTACAAGACGAAGCAGGCCGCGCTATTTTCCGCGGACGCATTCAGATTGATCCCGAGCAAGCCGGGACGACAGCTAAGGAAGTCGTAAATGGGCTTCTCGATGGCGAAATCGCTATTTACACTCGTGATTATGGCGTGAGACAAGGCTATTTTGATATCGATCCACGTCCGCTTCAAGGCGATGATATTGAGGTTATCGCTGCTCAAATACGTAAACTAGCAGGAGGTCACTAACATGTCCAACATGGCAAAAAGACTATATAAAGGCCGCGCAGCGCTAAACGTGCTTGCTAACTCTGTTGAAAATGCAAAAGAAATATTCGAAGCCGCAGAAGGTTATGTGCTTGTCGGCGTTCTGTCGAAAGACTATCCAACCGTGGAAACCGCCGTTGCTGCTATGAAAGAATACGGCTTAGCGATTGACGAAGCCGTATCTATCGGTCTAGGAGCTGGTGACAATCGTCAAGCAGCTGTGGTTGCTGCGATTGCCAAGCATTATCCGGGCACACACATCAATCAAGTGTTCCCTGCTGTTGGTGCTACACGCGCTAATCTTGGCGAGCAAGACAGTTGGATCAACAGCTTGGTCTCCCCTACTGGCCGCGTCGGCTATGTCAATATCTCAACAGGTCCTGTGAGTGCAGCTCAACCTGAGCATGCCATCGTACCTGTCAAAACAGCTATCGCGCTCGTTCGCGACATGGGCGGAAATGCCTTGAAGTATTTCCCGATGAACGGCCTCAGCTGTGAAGACGAACTTCGCGCAGTTGCACAGGCTTGCGGCGAAGAAGGCTTTGCCTTAGAGCCAACTGGGGGCATTGACATGGAAAACTTTGAAGCGATTCTGCGCATTGCGCTTGAAGCCAAAGTTCCGGTGGTCATTCCTCACGTGTATTCATCGATCATTGACAAAACAACTGGAAAAACGAATACATCTGATGTTCGCGAACTGCTCAGCATCATGAAGAAACTGGTTGATCAACATGGCTAAGCGAATTGCTGCTTTTGGAGAGGTTATGATGCGCCTGCAGGTGCCAGGTTATGAACTCTTGTCCCAAGCCAGCTCGCTAAACTATACGTTCTCCGGTACAGGAGTGAATATCAGCTCCGCGCTTGCTCGCTTCGGTCATACCGGGTTCCTGGTCTCCAGATTGCCATCCAACTCAGTTGGAGATGCGGCAGAAGCTTATTTACGCAAATTAGGCATCAACTCGTCGATGATTACCCGAGGCGGCAACTTTGTCGGTATGTATTTCTTAGAAAATGGTTTCGGTGCGCGGCCCAGCCGTGTGACCTACTCCAACCGGCAAGAAAGCAGTTTCAACACGGCTCCGGAAGGCACTTATGCTTTTGCTGAGATTGCTCAAAATATCGATATTATCCATTTCTGCGGGATTACTCTCGCCATGAATGATAACGTGCGTCAGCATATGAAAGCTTTGGCCAAAGAAGTCAAGGCTCACGGCGGCACCGTTGTTTTCGATTGCAATTATCGTCCTGCCCACTGGGGTGAAGGCGGTTATACGAAAGCAAAACCTCATTACGAAGACATGCTTCAGCTCGCTGACATTGTCATGATGAACGAGAAAGATGCCATGTATATCCTGGGCATGCATACCGATCATACGGAACGTCAAGATCAACTGATGGAACTGATTCCAGCGGTTGCAGACAAGTATCAGATCGCTGTCATTGCAGGAACACATCGACACATCAACAGTGATAACACGCATTCCTTACGTGGATTCATTTATAAGAATCAAGCGTTCACCTTTTCTAATCTACTCACATTTTCTATCTATGATAGAATTGGTGCTGGAGATGCCTACACAAGCGGTATCGTACATGGGGAAATCGAAGGATTTTCGCCTGAAAAAACAGTCGGTTTTGCAGCTGCCGCAGGCATGCTCGCGCATACGATTGTTGGCGATACGCCAATGTCATCAGAAAGCGATATCCTGCGAGCGATGACGGAAGCTGTGGGCGATGTAGAAAGGTAGTGAACGTTTAGGTGAACTTATCTCGCAATAAACGGCCCTTATATTTGCAAATTATGAATATCCTGAAGGATCGCATCTTACACGGTGTGTATCCTTTGGGTACCAATATTCCTTCTGAACCCCAGTTGGAGCAGGAATTTAACGTCAGCAAGATTACCGTTCGCAATGCCATCAAAGAGCTGGCACAAGAGGGATACTTGGAAAAAGGCAGCGGCAAAGGAACCAAAGTGATTCGCAATGCTTCCCTGTCGAAGCTTTCCAAATGGAAACGGTTCACAGAGGTGCTTGTTGAAGAAGGCCACCAGATTCACAAGCAGTTGCTGCGCGCTGAGATTGTCTCGAATACACCAGGAACACTGCCCTATCAGCTATTTGGCGAGCAATGTTTCTATATCGAACGTCTTTACCATTTAGATGAGAAACCCTATATTCACTATTCCCATTATCTCTCCCTGCAAATGGCCTCCATCGAACTCACGGATTTGAACGAACAATCCCTCTATGAGCTCCTTGAAGACCACGGCATTGTCTTAGAGAAATATCGGGATGAATTTGCTGCTGTCACCGCTTCTTCCCATGTGGAGGACATGCTGCAAGTGAAAGCAGGCACGCCCTTACTGAACAGATTGCGATACTCCTATGATGAACAAGGCAATCTGATCGAATTCAGCGCTGGGCATTACAGTACCGAAATGCACAATTATGTAGTTAATTACGATACCTAGGAATACTGGCTGCAGCTCGTTTCCTTTTCTCGTCGACACATTGATAACGCTTACTAACTTCTTGAGAAGAGGGATCTACGATGAATATATATCTACTGATTGTTACCCTGCTTGCTATTGTCATTGTCATTCTTGGTGTAGCTTGGTGGAAATGGCATGCCTTTATATCTTTAACCGTTGCTAGCTTGTTCTTAGCGCTAATGGCGGGTCTGTCTATGGATAAAATCGTTGGCGCTTACGAAACCGGCGTCGGTGCTGTTCTGGGCCATTTGGTCGGTATTTTAGCATTAGGTACAATTCTAGGTAAAATGATGTCGGATTCCGGGGCTGGCACTCAAGTTGCCAATTTCTTTATCCGCGTTTTTGGTGAAAAACGTTTGCCATGGGCTATGCTGCTATCCGGTTTTATTATCGGGATCCCCGTATTTTTTGACGTTGGGATCGTTATGCTGCTGCCGCTTGTGATCTCCATTCACAAATCAACGAAACAAAATATATTGCTCATCGGTTTACCCGTCATTGCTGGTTTATCCATTGTACACGGTCTGGTTCCGCCTCACCCTGGTGCTATGACGGCTATCGGCATTTTCAAAGCAGATATCGGCAAAGTGCTGATCTACGCCCTGATCATTGCGATTCCAGCGGCTATCATTGCTGGCCCTCTGTTTGCCAAGTGGATAAACAAACGTGTTATTCCTGCGAATGAACCGGAGCTTCTTGATTCAAGCACGGAGCCTGAAAAATTGCCTGGCGCCGGTATTTCTTTTTTCATCATTTTACTGCCCGTATTATTGATGGTTTTGTCCGTCATTGCGCCTTACCTGCCCATACCAAGCGGATTCATGAAATTCCTTATTTTTATCGGGAATTCCGTAATCGCGCTGCTCATCTCTTGTTTCGCTGCCTTCTACTTCCTGGGCATCCGCCAAGGTATGAGCAAAAATTATATCAGCAAACTGTCCCATGATTGCCTGTTGCCTGTTGGTTCGATTATTTTGATTATCGGTGCTGGCGGCGGATTTAAACAAATCCTTATCGCAAGCGGCGTAGGTACTTCTATCGCGCAAATGGCCGAGAATATTTCGCTCTCTCCTATCGTGCTGGCGTTCATGGTTGCTGGGTTAATCCGTGTCGCGACAGGTTCAGCGACGGTCGCATTAACGACAGCCGCGGGTATTGTCTCCCCCATCGTTGAGCATATGTCTGGCGTTAATCTCGAGCTGCTCGTTATCGCCACAGGCGCGGGTTCACTGATGCTTTCCCACGTCAACGACGCTGGCTTCTGGATGGTGAAGGAGTACCTCGGACTAACCGTCAAAGAAACGTTCAAAACGTGGACCGTGCTAGAAACACTCCTATCCTTCATTGCATTCGGTACCGTGCTCATTATCGATATCTTCGTTTAAAATTAAAAGCCTGTGCACCCCCTAATTGGACGTGTGCAGGCCTTTCTTGCAGCAAAAAAGACAGTCCCACAGGGGACTGTCTCTGTTGTTTGTGCTATGACACTCTATTTATAAGTGGGGACTCCCAATTTCTTATAATTTGGTGACGTTAGCTGCTTGAGGACCACGGTTGCCTTGAGTAATATCGAACTCAACGGATTGGCCTTCTTCTAATGTTTTGAATCCTTCGCCCTGAATTGCGGAGAAGTGAACGAATACATCGTCGCCTCCATCAACAGAAATGAAACCGTAGCCTTTTTCTGCGTTAAACCATTTAACTGTACCTTTCAAATGAACAACCTCCTAAAAATATCGCCATCTATGACGAATAAGGAAATTATACCATCAGAATGGGGATAAATCAACGCATAAAAAGCTCTGGACATGCTAAAATTTGTTGATGTACCAAGGTTTTCCTCTATGCAGAGGCCATCTTAATTATGCTTAAATATTGATGGGAATTTGGTAAAAATGGTAGGCTTGCCTCTCTTTTTTCAACCAAATATCCCGCATTTGTGAGTTCATTTATTAAATCAGGCAGTCTGCTATACTCCTCTGTTCGAAAACTGAGCAGCGGATAAATCCTTACTTCTCCGCCTGACTTTGCGACGCGAATCAATTCTCGCACCGCCGCTAGATGAAAATTATAATCGAACTGCTCTTCATACAGAAAGAGAAAGTGACTGCATAGCACAAGATCAAAGGATTCTTGCTCGAACGGCAGTACCGGAAGACAAGCTGCATGGTACCTTGCCTCTCCATCATAGCTTGAGAAGTCCTCTACGAACCTTTCTAGGCTCTTTACACGTCCTGCCGTATGATTTTGAAGTGAACCATAGAACGTCCAGTCATAGACCTTCTGGAGCTTCTCCATCTTGGCCGCAACGAGCTCAATTTCTTGTCTGCCATGTTTGTCGATCTCTTCTGATGATTTCTCATACAACGGGTCAACTGCCTCCGAGAGAATGCCAAGCTTCCTTGCTTCTGTCGTAAATGAAGAAGCACCGCCAGCAACATCCAGGACGCGTCTACCTTGCAATTGTTCCGTCTGCAGCATAAACATTTTCTCATACTCGGCGAAAGATCTTGAGGTCATAGCGACCCCCGCTTGCTCATAAATCTGCTTTTGTTCCATGCTCATCTCTCCTCAGCTCTTCTAATGTGCGCAGCAACCTGCCTCGTAACCCATTTCCCTCTGGAAAGGATTAGGAGAATTTTATCATGGGGGGTCTGCCTGTGGCAATAAGGAATTCTCGAGGACCTGTTTGGAAATCAAGTCTATTTATGATACGATTGCATATATCTATAAGCTTACTACAGAAACGAGGAACAACCGTGTCAAAACAACCTTTCAAGAAACATACGATCTACAAAAAAGATAAATGGAACATGCTCAATGTTGAGGTCCAGGGAACCAAAATTGTGCTTACTGAGATCTCCGACCAGTGGGGCGAAGAGTGTCACACGTTTATCGGGCGTCCAGCGATGCTGCACTGGGCAAATGAACGATTTGCTAAGGATAAGTTCGATGGTACGGAAGAAGAATGGCAAGCGATTATGGAGGCTTTCAAAGAAGTATAAGCGGATTAGACCAAATGCCTTGACTTTCCTTCTCTATCTTTTTATAATTAAGTTACAAGTTCATACGTAATACTCCAAAGGGGAGTAGCTGATACAGTAAAGTCGTCAATTCGGATCCTCATCAGATCCCGGCTTTATTGGCAACGATTATCGTTGTTAGCAAGACCTTTGCCAAATTTTTGGTGAAGGTCTTTTTTGATGAATTAGAGCCTTCACCGGTCATCGGTGCTGGGCTCTATTTTTTTTCAAAAAAATTGCTAAAGGAGTGGTCGTTGTGGAATGGTTATCAGCAGCTTTTTTCGTTTCATTACTCAGTATTATCCTCATTGATTTGGTACTTGCAGGAGATAACGCGATCGTTATCGGTATGGCGGCACGTAATTTGGAAAAGAAAACACAAAAGAAAGTCATCTTATGGGGTACAGTAGGCGCCATCGTTATTCGCGCTCTGGCAACCCTCATCGTGGTCACACTTTTGAAAATTCCTGGTCTTCTCTTGGCCGGTGGCATCTTGCTCCTATGGATTTCGTATAAGCTGCTTAGCGAAAAGAAAAATCACGAACAAGTTCAAGCTAAGAGCAGCATGTGGGCTGCGATTCGTACGATTATTATCGCTGACGCCGTAATGGGTCTGGATAACGTAATTGCTGTCGCTGGCGCAGCTCATGGAAATTTCCTGCTAGTCATCATCGGTCTACTCGTTAGTGTCCCTATCGTGGTCTGGGGCAGCACCTTGTTCATCAAATGGATTGAAAAATATCCGTGGATCATGTATATCGGCGCAGGCGTACTCGCATTAACAGCAGGTAAAATGATTACCGGCGAGAAGTTCCTCTCCCCTTATTTTGCTTCAAATCCGCTTGGCAAATGGCTGCTTATCGGTCTGCTTGTTATCATCGTGCTTGCGGCAGGCAAATGGTCCAAAATGGTTGGTTACCTCGTAGAAGTCGGGGACCGCGGACAATTAAAACTGCCTAAAGAATTAAGCGATGAAGCGCAAATTGCTCCGGAGGATCGTTTTACAGTAAAGATGGATTCTCGTGGGAAGTTAATTCTGGTAAAGACAGAAGAGGATGAAAATCCAGATGAAACGATGCAGCATGCCGGCTGAAAAAGGAGTTTGCCTATAGGTAGCGAAAGTTACTATCATGCAGTAGTTAGCATGCGTCATATTCTATAGGGATAAGGATGATTCACCAATGACCGATTCCGGTTCTATACTCACATTTGTACTCGTATCCTTCTGTCTTGCCATCATTTTGATTATAAAAAAAGACAGCCTTCCAGCTAGAATGAAACGGTACCTTGCCTTGCTCGCAATCGTCATGGTCTCGTTATCGTTTGTACTTATCTTGATCAGCTTCTTTGGCGCTGGAAAGTAAATTTACTTCCTTCCAGCTTTTTCTTATAATCATAAATGAGTGGGTTAACGGTCATACTAGGTGAAAACCATGAACTGGGTTTAGATCAAGAAACCCCCACATGGGCATAAGCCGGGAGCGTGACCGTAATGCGCTGGATCTATGTAACTGCGGCAATGGGACTTCTGCTCAGCTCTGTCCCAGCAGCCGATTTGCATGCGAAGGAAAACCGTTTACCCCAAACTCAAAACAAGGACAGGAGGGCTCCCATGGCTCAACTATTGGAACGCAAACAAGTACCTGCCGAGCACCGTTGGAATCTGGAAGATTTATTTGCCGATGCGAAGGCTTGGGAAAAAGAATTTCAAGATGTTAAAGGCTCCATCAGCAAAATCAGCGCCTTCCAAGGAAAACTTAACGACGCCGCTGCCGTCAAACAATGTTTCCAATTGGAAGATGAGGTCTCTCTGAAGACAGAAAGACTCTATGTGTATGCCAACATGAAACATCATGAAGATACAGCAGAGCCTACTTACCAGGCCTTATCCGATAAATCGAAAAAAATCAGTGTCGAAGTGGGCGAAGCTCTCTCCTTCATTTCGCCGGAAATTTTAAGTTTATCTGATGAAAAGCTTCAGCAACTTGTGAACGATCCTTCTTTATCTTTTTATAAAGACACGCTCGAAGAAATGATTCGTCAGAAGCCGCATACGCTATCCAAAGAACAGGAAGCACTGCTCGCTCAAGCTGGCAATATGGCGGGAGCACCAAGCACAATCTTCGGCATGCTGAACAATGCTGATTTGAAGTTCCCGAAAGTGAAGAACGAAAAAGGTGAGGAAGTCGAACTCACTCACGGAAGCTACATTCAATTCTTGGAGAGCCGTGATCCGGAAGTTCGGAAGAATGCCTTCCAAGCTGTTTACGAAACATACCGCAACAATAAGAACACGATCGGCGCTACGCTCAGCGCTAATATTAATAAAAACATTTTTTATACCAAAGCGCGGCACTATCCTTCCGTACTGGAATCGACCCTTTTCGGCGATAACATCAAGAAGGAAGTCTACACCAACTTAATTTCCACCATTCACGACTCTCTTCCTGAAATGCAGCGTTATCTGAAGCTCCGTAAAAAGCTGCTGAAAGTCGATGAATTACATATGTATGACCTCTTTGCTCCGCTGGTTGAAGAGTTCAAAATGGATATCACTTACCAGCAAGCCAAAGAAGAAATCAAGAAAAGTCTTGCCCCACTTGGCGAAGATTACTTAAAAATTCTTCAAGACGGTTTCGACAACCATTGGATTGACGTTTATGAGAACAAGAACAAACGTAACGGCGCATACAGCTGGGGTGCGTACGGCACACACCCTTACGTGCTGCTGAACCACAAAGACAATTTAAACAGCATGTTCACCTTGACGCATGAAATGGGTCATGCCATCCATTCCTATTTGTCCGACGCCAATCAAGAGTACCGCTATGCGCAGTATACGATTTTCCTTGCAGAGGTCGCTTCTACCCTGAACGAGGCGCTGCTCATGGATTATTTATTGAAGCGCGTGACGGATCCAAAAGAGAAGCTCTATCTGCTGACTTATTATGCGGATCAGTTCCGTACTACGGTTTTCCGTCAAACGATGTTTGCCGAGTTCGAGATGATTACACATGAGAAATCTGAGCAAGGCGAGTCCCTTACACCTCAAGAATTCAGCGAAATCTACTACGGCTTGAATAAGCTGTACCATGGCAATGACATGGTCGTAGATCAGGATATTGAGATGGAATGGGCACGTATTCCTCACTTCTATAACAGTTTCTATGTTTATAAATACGCAACGGGCTTCTCGGCAGCAACTAGCTTTGCGAAGCAAATTCTGGATGAAGGCCAGCCAGCCGTTGACCGTTACTTGGGCTTCCTGAAAAGCGGCGGCAGCGACTACTCGCTGAATATCCTGAAAAAAGCCGGCGTGGACATGTCAACACCAGAGCCGATCAAGCAAGCCATGAGCGTCTTCAGTTCCTTGCTCGATCAGATGGAAGAACTTACGAAGTAAGAACAAGAGCGAGGTTGGAGGCGCAAGCCTTCAACCTCTTCTCCATGGAAAGGATGAATGCTGGATGAAGATGCAATGGATTCTGATCTGCGCATTATTATTCGCCCTTATTACAGCCGTTTTCGCGGTTGTGAATGTCGAACCGGTGCTAGTAAATTTCATATTTGCCCAAACATCCACGCCACTCATTCTCGTTATTCTAACCTCCACATTATTAGGTGGGCTGATTGTCGGTCTCTTCGGAATGGTTCGTCAGTACAAATTGCATCGTAAAGTAAGACACTTAGAGAAACAGTTGCACGATGCTGTCCTGCCCCCAGCCGCGCAGCCAGTGAAAGACACGGCAAGTGAGGCGTCCCCGACCGTGCATTAGTGTAAAAAAGTGCAGCAAATCTATTGAATTCGAAAATTCATAAATTTGCTGCACTTTTTTTATATGTTATAAGGCTATATCGATACTAGCAATAATACGCAGCACACCACACCGCCAACCAGCGAGGAGAGTGCATTTACCCGATCATTGGTCATAAAGCGGAAACCGCGTATTTGCTTAGCACTCTGACCACAATGGACTTCTTTCTCAATTGTTTTCCCGCATACCGTACACTGATACATCACTTGCCATGTTGCTCCTAACCAGGAATCAGCCAATGAACCAAGCAAACCTGAAATGGCTCCAAATAGGATTAGAACAGGAACGGAGACTGTTTCGTAACCCATATCACCTAGACTGCTGAACCAACCGCTGAGCCAGCCAATGAAGGCTCCTCCCACCACAGAAGCCAACACGCCAATCGTGCTAATGCCACCTGATGTTCCGGCTGGAACGGGCTTCCAATTGCGAATCGACCTCGGTGCTGAAGGACTCATTCCGCCAATTTCCGTTGCCCACGTATCCGCCGTGACAGTTGCCATCACGCCAACGAACAACGCCCACCAAACAGGATCAGGCCAAATCGCATTGCCTATACAAAGCACTAAGCCAAGCCCGCCGTTAGCAGCAACTTGTCCGGCATCGCGCCTTCCGCCTTTGGCATATCCGCTTTCCGCAGCAGCTTTACGCTTATGCTTAAGCTTCGATAAGATGCTCGAAGAGATAAAAAAGGCGATCAACGTCCCAAACCAAGCCAAGTCTCCAAAGACAAACATCAAGGTCCCAAGAACAACCGCCGAAATCAAACCAGATACTGAGAGCGATCCTCTCCAGTAAGCTGCGCCTGCAATGAGCAAACTGCCAGCTAACCCCCAAATCCATTCCATTTAAACACCTCAATTTCCACTTATTATTGTAACATAATACGGTATTGTGCATCATCCTGATGAAATCTAGCTTTTTTCGACAAAATCAATCATTTCACGAGCAATTTTAGCAGGAAGTTAACCTTTTTACGAGAATATTATGGTAAAATAATTTCCGAAAGCTAGGAGGCTGCTATGGATAACGACCAGATCATAATTAGATCCCAGATAAAAAAAGACTTGGATCCGCAAGAAATGCTGCGCGTTATTTTTGATTACGCGGCCAAAATTGCCAATGAACGAGTTCTCGAGAACGTCCTTATGCTGATGGCCGATATGGGCCGGGAGATGATTGTCTCTGATCGCTGTACGGTTTGGCTGCTGGATACGAGCAAAAATGAGCTCTGGTCCAAGGTGGCTCATGGACTCGATGAGATTCGTATTCCAAAATCAGCTGGACTAGTCGGTTATGCGGTCACGCATGATAAAGCTGTATTTATTGATGACGCCTATACGAACGAAGAATATAAAAACTACTTGCTTAATGGCGCGCTGCACACGGACCAGCAAACAGGCTACCGCACGAAAGCTTTGATGGTTATTCCCTTCCGTAATAGCCAAGGTGAAATTATGGGCGCCTACCAAGCTATTAATAAACTGACAGAGTGCCAGCAATTTTCGGATAAAGATATGGAATATTTAACACTTGCTTCCTCTTATGCGGGCAAATCATTAGAATCTGCACTGCTTACCAACGAGATTGAAGCAACCCAGAAAGAAATTATTTTCCGAATGGGTGAAATTGGGGAGAGCCGTTCCAAAGAAACGGGCAACCACGTCAAACGTGTTGCCGAGTATTCCTATATCCTTGCACGAGGATTAGGCATGAGTAAGGAAGAGTCGGACCTCCTCAAAATTGCTTCGCCCATGCACGATATCGGGAAGGTAGCCATTCCTGACAGTGTGCTTAATAAACCAGGCAAATTAACCGATGAAGAGTTCAAAATCATGCAAAATCACACCGTGATCGGCTATAACTTGCTCAAAAACTCCAACCGCCATATTCTCAAAACAGCTGCGATTGTCGCCTATGAGCATCATGAGAAATGGAATGGTCGCGGGTATCCAAGAGGAATCAAAGGGGAAGACATTCATATCTACGGGCGCATTACCGCGATTGCCGACGTTTTCGATGCGCTTGGCAGCGAGCGTGTCTACAAAAAAGCATGGGAATTAGACCGCATCTTACAGCTGCTCACAGAAGAACGAGGCGAACATTTCGACCCTCACCTCATTGATGTGTTTTTTGAACAATTACCAGCGATCCTTCAAGCGCGCGAACACTATGCCGATAGCACATTAGAGGACTCGGCCGATGTACAATAAAAAGGGCAAATCTCTCAGGTCAACGATGACCGTAAGAGACTGCCCTTTTTGTTTTATAATCGTATGGTTACCGCTCCAAATACCTCTTCGCCCCATGCCAATTCCAAGCGATCGCCATTATTTACAGCTCCCACGCCCTCAGGAGTTCCCGTGTAAATGATGTCGCCTACGCCAAGCCCGTAATGCTTAGCTATGTAATCGATGATTGTTTGCAAATCGAAAATCATGTTGCTGATGTTGCCGTTTTGAACGACTTGCCCATTCTGGCGAAGCTGGAAGTTCTCTTCCGTCAGTTTGGAAGCACCTGGGAACGGACGGAATTCCGTGAGTGGTGCTGACTTCAGGAATCCTTTGGCCGGCAGCCAAGGTTGGCCCTTTTTCTTAATAACAGACTGCACATCTCTTAGCGTGAAGTCGATGCCAAGCGCATACTTATCAACAATCTCATCTACTTGAATGCCTTCATGGTAGGGCTTCGCGATATGCAAGACAAATTCAGCTTCATAGTGAATCTCGCCTTGATCGGCTGGAAGGGCGAGCTCCCCGCCACTCATTTCAGCCAAAGCATGCGTCGGTTTCGTAAATATCATCGGTTGATCGGGAACATCATTCCCCAGCTCGGCTGCGTGCGCCCGGTAATTGCGTCCTACACAGTAAATATTGCGAATATCCGTCATGTGTCTTCTCCTCACATTATTTCTTGCTAACATTACCTTCCGCATCGACCTTGGAACCAATTGAAATTTGGCTTAGTCTCTGGAACAGCTTAGCGCCGTCTTCTGAATTCATCGGTGTAGGGAGTGCGAATTTGCTTAAAATAGGAACAAGATGAATATTGCACGATTTGTCTTTCGAGCATTCTGCTTCCAAGATAACCGTTTCCCACGTCTTTGAAACATCATTCGTTGTAAATATGAAATTGCCTAAACTATAAGCGATCCATTTGCCTTTGTACTGTTCAAAGCCTTGCATCACATGTGGATGGCCGCCAACAACCAAATCTGCGCCGGCATCGATATATCGGTGTGCCAAATCCGTCTGATACTTATCCGGATGGTCGCTTCGTTCGACGCCCCAATGGGCAACAACGACGACGAGATCAGCACTGGCTTTCGCTTTTTGGATAGCTTCAACAGGCGGCTTGTAATTATACGTTTCTGCCACGCCGATTCGTCCGGGACCTGCTTTCCAAGAGGCCTCAGGAACAACACGGCTAAAGCCGAAGAAGGCAATCTTAATGCCGTCTTTTTCCATAATGACTGGCTGGTAGGCTTCATTCAGATCATTGCCCGCTCCCATGCGTTTAATACCCTCTTGGTCCAAGGCGTTCATCGTATCCTGCAGACCTTCAGGGCCGTAATCCATGACATGGTTATTGGCTAAATTAACGAGATCAATGCCGGCATCCTTGAGTGGAGGTAAAGCCAGTGGCGAGGACCGATAAACATAATCCTTATTTTGAACAGTACCTCTAGTCGTTATGGGTGTTTCCAAATTAGCGATGGTAAAATCCGGTTTGGTCAAATAGTCTTTAACATTCGTATAAGGGTAATCATAGCCTTTTTGCTTCAAAATATCTTCCACTTTGGAGGCTAGCAGCACATCTCCCACAAAAGTCAGTTTCACTTGCCCGTCGCTGCTCACTGGCTTGTCCGTAACCGCTGGTGATGACGATGGAGCGATTGCGTTTGCTGTGGACGTAGGACTGGGCTTGCTACTACTCGCTGCACTCGTCGGTTGAGACGAATTAACTGCCGAGGGTGGTGAAGCAGCGTCCTGCTCTTCAGCCGTATGATTGTTCGACGTCCAATAGGAAGCACCAATCCCAATGGCGAAACAAGCGACTGCAGCCAGCGTGAGTCCTCCAATTACTTTCAGCGGAGTTTTCTTCTGAGGAGTGCGCACTACCTTCACCTTGCGGTGACGATCTAGTCTGGATTCCATTCAAAACCTTCCCCTTTCCCCCTACAAATTATAGCAGAAGACTCTAGCATTGGGTAATAGTCAAGCACACTCATTTTCAGAATGGGATCCGTATGATATAACTGAAGAATTAAGATTACAGATGAGACAAGCACGGAAAGGAATTTATCATGTTGGACAAAATTGCGATTATTTCAGATATCCATGGAAACCTGCCTGCGCTTGAAGCCGTACTTGCTGACATTAAACTGCGCGGCATTGAGCGAATCTATTGTTTAGGAGACTTGGTCGGCAAAGGACCTGATTCGGCAGCCGTTGTTGACGCTATACAAAGCACCTGTGATGTTGTTATCCAAGGGAACTGGGACTTAGGCATCAATATGCCGCAAGACCAGCCAGCAGGCATCTGGCAGCAGCAGCAGTTAGGTCCTGAGAGGCTTGCTTATCTGGCAGGGCTTCCCTTCTCCGTTGATTTCTACCTTAGCGGCAAAATGTTCCGGTTATTCCACGCTTCCTCGCAAAGCGTCTACCACCGCGTAAAGCGCAAAGCTTCCAAGAAAGAACGTCTGGCACTGTTTCAAAATACAGAAATGACAGGGGAGGCTCCTAACGGAAAGCTGCCTGATATCGTCGGCTACGGGGATATTCACATTCCTTTTTTGATCACCATGAAGAATCCCTCGGAAAAGAGTGCTACTCAAAGCACCGATAGCGGTCTAATGCTCTTTAACGTCGGCAGTGTGGGCATCCCCTATGATGGCCTTCCACAAGCCTGCTACTGCGTTCTGGACGGCACTATGGACAGTCAAGAGCATGCAGGATTCTCCATTCAATATGTACGAGTACCGTATGATATCGACCTTGCAATCAGCAGAGCTCGCGCAGTGAATATGCCAGACACAGAGCGCTATGCACTTGAGATTTCAACAGGACTGGTACATAAATAATAGATTGCACGAAAAATTATTATGGAAATTAATTCCACTACATGATAATATAGGTGCATCATTGAAAGTGAGGATGCCCTCCATGAAGCTGAACTGGCCCAAAATTGCTTTTATCGTATTAAGTGCGGAGATTTTGCTTATTTACTGGAATGGGATGAGCGCTACACCTTTCAAGAAACAGCAAATTGTACACCCTATATCCACACCACAGCCCGCTCAGCCCGTTACCAAGCTAGAGGTGAAGGCACCATGGCAAATGAACGAATTCAAGTTATTTCACATGCACCAGCTAACTTCCTAAGATAAACCTTCACATCTGCCATATGCAAAGGGCTACCAGGAACGTCTCATCAGACATCCTAGGTAGCCCTTGTTATGTACGTCTTATTTCACCCGAGCCAACGCCAAGCCGTCATATGCTGGCAGGATCGTACTTTCCAACCGCGGATCTGTAGCGATGAGCTTATTGAAGCTGCGCATCGCTTGCACGGAAGTTTTGGTTTGGTTCGCATCAACCACTTTGCCCCTCATCAGCGTATTATCGCCCGCAATGATCGCCCCCGGATTCGCCAATTGAATGGCAAGCTCCAAATAGTTTGGATAGTTCACTTTGTCCGCATCGATAAAAAAGAAATCAAATCGCTCCCCTTGCACAAGCAGCTCATTCAGATGCGTCAACGCTTCGCCAATGCGGTACTCGACGAATTCGCCAAGACCTGCGTCAGCCACATTTTGTTTGGCTACATCGGCGAATTCCTGCTTCAACTCAAGCGAGACGAGTTTGCCGCCTGCTTGCAGCCCTCTAGCTAGGCAAATTCCGCTATAGCCGCCTAAAGCTCCTATTTCAAGCACCTTTTTTGAGCCAATCATTCTCACTAGCATCGTGAGCAATCTGCCGTAGCCAGGTGCAATTGATATTTCTGGCATATTATTGGTTCGTATGACTTCCTTTACCCGCTCTAACACGGGATCATCCGCATATAAGCCTTCCATATAGCTTTCAGCTGTAGTGGTTTCCATGTCATTCCTCCTAAGAGTTTGCTGTTTCGTTTGTAAGTATATCTTATTTGTCCTATACTTGTTAATTGTATGAGTTTAATGAACGAAGCACAACCCGGATGGAAGGAATCTAAACATGCCACAATCTATCGAACTAATTGCAACTTGCCCAATGGGACTTGAAGCCATCGTTGCTCGCGAAGTCCGCGACCTCGGTTATACCGAGGTTACCGTTGAGAACGGCCGCGTACGCTTTATGGGAGACGAGCTTGCTATTTGCCGAGCCAATCTATGGTTGCGTACAGCGGACCGGATTCTGGTACAAATGGGCCAGTTTAAAGCTCTGACCTTTGATGAGCTTTTTGAAGGCACCAAAGCGCTCGCTTGGCCCGACTGGATTCCGAACGATGCCGAATTCCCTGTGCAAGGGCGTTCCCATAAGTCACAGCTTTCCAGTGTTCCTGCCTGCCAAGGCATCGTCAAAAAAGCTGTCGTCGAGAAGCTCAAGCTTGAGTACGGCACCGAATGGTTCCCCGAGAACGGGGCGCGTTACGTGATTGAGGTCGCGCTTCTGAACGATATCGCGACACTCACGATCGACACGACAGGCCCAAGCTTGCACAAGCGCGGGTACCGCAAGCTCGTGACTGAAGCACCGCTGAAGGAGACCATGGCAGCGGCTATGATCCTGCTCAGCCGCTGGACCGTCGACCGGCCGCTCTACGACCCGTTCTGCGGGTCGGGAACCATCCCGATCGAGGCCGCCATGATCGGCTGGAATATCGCGCCAGGCTTGCGGCGCAGCTTCCCCAGCGAGGCGTGGGGCAACGTGCCTCGCAAGCTCTGGGACAAGGCACGCGACGAAGCCTTCGACGCGGTCCGCGATAATGTGCCGCTTCACATTATCGGCAGTGACATTGACCCGTCTGCCATCGAAGTGGCAGAAGCCGCCGCGAAGGCGGCTGGGCTAACGAAGCAGTTCCAGCTTCGCGTGGAACCAGTAGCCAAAGCCCGCCCGCGCGGCGACTATGGCTGCTTGATCACCAACCCTCCGTATGGAGAGCGGCTTGGTGAAGCCAAGGATGTCGAGGTCGCGCTGCGCGAGCTCGGTGCTCTTACAGCTCCAATGCCTTCGTGGAGCATGTTCATCCTCAGCCCGAGCACACAGCTCGAGCATTATATGAACCGCCGCGCTGATAAGAAGCGCAAGTTGTTTAACGGACGGATTGAATGTAACCTGTATCAATATCTTGGGCCTTTTCCTCCGCGTAGGTAGGTCTATACTGTTGGAATGATTCATTCAAAAGACAGCGGCAGCTATTCCTCATAGCTGCCGCTGTCTTTATTTAAACTAACGTTTTTATCTTAACGTATACCCGAAACATGAAAATGCTGTTATCTGATGAAGCCGGCTTCTTCGAATTTACCCTCTGCATAATATTTCTCAGTTTTCCCTGTTGTTATATTATTGTCTTTATCCCAAATTGAACTTATTTCAAAGGTCCCCTGTTTAAAGAATAATGGAAATCTGCTCTTAAACCAGTCTTGCATTGGCAATTCTATTGCCTTCTCCCTTTCAATCCAAAGTAATTCTCCTTCAGGTGGGTTCTGTAATAACTCACCTTCAAAAGAAGTAGCTAAATAATTAAATACCATTGATCTGAGTCCGGTTTTTGGTTCACAGTATTCCGCTAATCCTTTATAAATAATGTTATTAATAATTAGACCTGTTTCTTCTCTTACTTCACGTATTGCTCCATCTACTATGCTTTCTGGATAATCAACTTTGCCTCCAGGAGCAATGTAACCTGGAAAACCTAATTTATTAGGTCGATTTATTAAAAGAACTTTATCATCTTTCAAAATCATGCACATTGTAAAAAGTTCATGGTTCAGATTCATTTCAAATCTCCTTTTAGCTGTTTTGTCCTTTAGCAACCGTTTTTTTTGATCTTTACTTAGGTATGGATGTTCCGTTAACCCTTGCTGCTATGTAGAAAAAGACCGTGGAATCCTGCTTCAGCTAACGAACAGAGGAGCCTCTATACGGCGAAACAATGCCGATTCAGAATTCTAACGGACACCAGCGCAGCTATTCGTCCATTTCGATGGAGTTTGCCCGCGAAATAGGCGAATAAAGGCTCTGGTGTCCGTTAGGCGCGAAACGAAGCGCATAGCAGGGCAATAACGGCGCAGGTGTCCGTTAGCACTATTTCACCGCAAGCGTGTTGCCCGATGGTAGGTAACCCGTCCGGACTCTTCTTATAAATAATGCATGGTTACTTCACTTCTAACAAGAAATCTTGCATTGATCCCTGTTTGCCCAATACCTTTAGAAATGTAGTAAGTCCCATTCTGATGTTTATGTAATCCTTTATAAATCCCCATTCTAGGCATTTTACCAGCGTTTTTGATATGAAAGAAATATGGAATATTGAATTGTTTACCGTGGAGATGTCCAGCCATTAAATAATCAAATTTTTTATTCAAATGTAGAACGACGTTAGGATCGTGAGTAATGATTAGTTTAGTTCTACGATCATCAACTGCTCGGAATGCCGCTTTAATATCACTCTTACCTGAATTGAAATCATCAATTCCAATCAATTCAAACCGTTCTAAATGTAGCGACTGGTTTCTTAGTAAATGAATTCCATATTTACTTAGAAGCTTAACAATATCTTTTACATTTTTCTGCTGATAATCATGATTGCCAAGAACACAATAAATGGGCACGTTGCAAATAGTCATCGCTCTTAGGTACTCTTCTAGACTAGGAAGCATTTTTCGGTATTTGGTAAAATCACCAGTAATCCATATATAATCCGGTTTTTCATCATTAATAATCGTGGTTATTCTTGTTGGACTAATTCTTAATCTTTCAACATGCATATCACTAATTTGTAGAATTTTCACATTTAGATGAAGTGGATATTTGATCCGCTCAATTTTGAGCCATTGTGTTGGTAAGATGAAGATTATATAGCAAATAAAGAAGGCTATGACTACGTATAAGCAGTATAATAGAATGTCTTCCAAGTGTATCCTCCTCAGCTCAGCAAGAATGAACATGATCTAGTCTTGTCATTATACTGTATCCATTGTTCTACTGTTCGAAATTCATAAAAATGGGTACCGTTATGGTTTATATATTAGAGGAAGCCGCAATTTATTATAGATTTAAAATATGAATACAAGATGAGTATAATATTTCAATTTAGTGACGTCCACTACGATATCCAATAAAAAAATCCCTAATCGCTACTCCGACTTGTGGTCAGTTAAGCGTTTGAGGGATTTATTTTTTCATCAAAAGCCAAATCACTATGGCCCAGAGTGGAATAGACAGCACGACACTCCATAAGCACCCTATAGCGAATCCTAATTTTGCTCGTTGTTCCTTTTGTGACAACTCATCATTCAGCATGTTCCACCAACTCTAACGGGAGTCCATCTGGGTCTGCAAAAAACGTATACCGATCGCCTGTTAGGGGATCAATTCGTACCGGTTCGATCGTAATTCCCTTGCTCTCTAGTTCTTTCACGCTTTCGTCCATATCCCCAACTACAAAAGCTAAGTGTCGAAGCCCACGCGCCTCTGGCTTATTCACTCTTACTGGTGGATTAGGAAACGAAAACAACTCGATCTGCTGATCCGTTTGTCCTATGCGCAAATCCAGCTTATAGGAATCGCGCTCTGCCCGGTACGTCTCATTTACGATCGTCATTCCAAGTAAATCAACATAGAAATGCTTCGACCGTTCGTAATTCGAGCTAATAATAGCCACATGATGAATGCGATCGATGTTCACTAACACGCCCCCTCACTCCGTAAATAAACCGCATTCCGGGACAAACTCCCCATCCTGCGGCTTGTTTATTATATTTTATCCGTCAATTCGCATAGTTTCAACAATTTTCTTCAAAATTTTCTCTGCTTGTGCATATTCTACCTGACACGTACCTGCTGCCTGGTGACCACCTCCGCCATTTTGGAGCATCAAAGTCCCGATATTCGTTTGGGACGTGCGATTCACGATGCTGTGCCCGCATGCAAAAACACAATTTTGTTTATTGCGTCCGTCTACGATCCAAATGGATACATTCTGTTCTGGATAAAGCGCATAAACCATGAATCGGTTGCCGGGATAGATCGTCTCAGCATCTCGAAGATCCGTAATGATCACGTTTCCTTCCGTATGCGTATGCTTTTCAAGCATTTCACGATACAGTGCATCGAGTTCATAATACCGCTCCACACGTTCCTTGACGTCTGGAAGTTCCATAATTTGATCAACGGTCATCACGGCGCAATGATCCACAAGTTCTTCCATCAGCTGATAGTTGCTAATTCGATAGTCCCGGTATCGTCCTAGACCCGTCCGGGCATCCATGATGAACGACAATAGATCCCAACCGCTTGGGTTCAAAATATCTTCTTTACTGAATTGTGCCGCATCTGCTTTATCTACGCCCTGCATAATATCGTCAATATCACCGAAGGTTTCTTGCCCCCCGTAGTAATCGTATACGACGCGTGCTGCACTAGGCGCAATGCGGGTTTCCCCTTTGAAGGCTACCTTTTCACCCATCCGCTCAAGTTCGCTGGAGTGATGATCAAACCATAATCCGCAACCTGCAACATAAGGCACATTCGCCAAAATATCGTTCTCGGTAACCTCGATCAAACCATCCTGCATATCTTTGGGATGAACGAATTTCATTTCATCGACCATGTTTAGCTTTTTGAAAAGCATTGCGCATACTAAACCGTCAAAATCCGAACGCGTAATTAATCTCATAGCGCAAATCCCCCTAAACCGAATAGTACTTAAGAACTATGTATGACTATGTGTACCATTATATCAGCACCTGTCGATTTGTGACAATCATTTTGTCGTAAGAGCATATCGGATATAAAAAAAAGAACAGTTCGCCTAGATGGGCTGAACCGTTCTCAATTTGGAAGTTAGAATTTGATAAAGTCTAGTCATAAATGCTTCAATTTGAGGCATTGGAGGCATTTTCACGGAAAGCTTAACTTCACCTTTCCAGTAGAAAATCAGAATGCTGTTGCTTCTCCCCTGAAACATTTCAACATCCCAACATGCTTCATTAAGCGCGTATTCTTCTAAATTAATCAATAGCTTTGGTCCATCCGAGGATGGCACCAAACGGGCAACATGATTGCCGCAAAGTGATGTTACTTTTTGCTCTTCATGTAATTCAGACTGCATGCTGCTTGGTCCTCCTTTTTATCCATAGTTTATGAAAGTTATGACAGAGAAAAACCCCACCATAGTGTACCGATCGGAGGGGGCTCTAAGTTGAATTCCCAATCGTTCGGCAGCTGGCTGGCAACGAGTCCGTTTTCAGAACAAGGTAGCCCCTGTAGCTTTGCGTCACTGACTTTCGTCAGTTTTGCCATTGTCGAGATGTGTTGTGAGTTCTTTTACAAGAAATAACTACACTCTCAAGAATAAGGGAAGTTGTTTTGAATTCGTATAGTTCGAAAGAACTAATTTTGCAATATCTATCAAAAAATTTCTTTTTTCGACCTATTTCTCAAGAGTAATTGTAAATTTTTGGCGCCTTTCCAGTAAAAGAGTGATCCCGCCAGTGTCACAAAGGCGATGACTACATAAAGCGTGGTGCCCCCGTACGCAACGAGCAGAAATCCGCCCACCCAAGGTCCCATAAAGTGACCTACGTTTGTTAATGTTTGTGCACCAAAATAAGTACCTCGCATATGCTCGGGTGCTAGCTTATCAATCAGCATGTTTGCCGCAGGGTAATTCAAAATCTCTCCTAGCGTAAAAATCGCCATGGAAATAATCATTGGAACTAAGGAATGCGAGAACGCAAAACCGATATCCCCTAGCGCAAACATCAGATTCCCAAAAATAATCGCTACGAGTGCCGAGTACTTATTAGAAATCCGTGTAAGCGGTATCTGCATCGCAATGACCACGATAGCATTAACACTCATTAGAACAGCAAACATTCTCACACCTTCAGTGAAATTCTGTTCCAAATACTGCGATAGTGTCACCATAACTTGCGAGTAACCGATAGCCCCAATAATTCCGCCAAGAATATAATAGCGAAATGTGACATCACGTTGAATGACCCGCAAAGCGGCGACAAACGTAACCGGTTGCTTCTTATCCCCTTCAATTTGCTTAATGCCAAAGACGATAAGGAGAACATAAAGTGTAACGGCATAGAGAAAATAAACGATTCCAGTCAGTAGAAACGGCAGTGACCCGTCCATCGTTGCAAAAAATGCGCCTAATAAAGGTCCCACAGCAACACCGACATTGATCGCCATGTATCTCATTGAAAACACACTGAGTCGCTTCGCCGGCTCGGTCAAGTCCGCCATCAAGGCTTGCGAGACTGGTTCGTAGAAGGAGCGGCACAAGCCGTTAAGCATGTTGAGCATCATGAACAAAACAGGCAGTTTCACGATACTGAAGCCTACAAACACAACAGCCCATCCAAATAGAGCAGCCAGCATAATAATACGTCTACCGAATCGATCCGATAAGTTACCGCCGATAAAGCCTCCGACGGTTCCTGCTAAAGCTCCCATGCCAATCACGACCCCGATCATTACCGCGCTCATCGATGTATGTTTAGCTAAGTAAATCGCCAGAAAAGGCAGACTCATGGAAGACGCCGCCCTGGCCATGACCGTTCCTAGAATTAACGTATGTACAATTGGATGATATGAACCCAGAAAACCACGTAATCGATTCATCTGTCAGAACTCCTCTCGCTGTTAATTTACCAAAGGTTAAGAAAATGAGATCAAGAAACCATTATACACGAAAAGCAGCGGTTCGTGTCCTTATTTATATGTTTTTGTCGAATAAAAAACTGGCTCCCCGCAGTGAACGGGAAGCCAGAGTTACACACTTTTTGCGGCACCAAGTGCCCATATCTTTAAATTGTCAAAAGGAAGAAGGGTCAACTCATTCGGGAAGTTATACGCCTCGCTGCAAACCGCCATATGATACGGCTTATCGCAGCTCATCGTTTCTAACACATAGGTCTTGCAGAAATAGCATTTGTTCTCATACAAGGTTACGGCTTCACTTGCAGTAAACTTATCAAACGATGCCTCCGCAAATGAATAACCTAGTCCAACGCCTATCAGTTTGGAGAAGCTTTCTTTCATTACCCAGCGTTCACAAAGATAAGCCTCATGATCTTGAATAGTGCGATATTCCCTCCGTTCCGAAGGAGATAGTATACATTCTTCCAACTTCGAGAAACGCGGATTTTGTTTCTCAACATCAATCCCTACCTCACAAGAAGCAAGGACAATCGCGACCCACTCCCCGGAATGAGAGACATTAAAAGCAATGTCTGGCCAGTCGCTTAGAGATGGCTTTCCTAGTTGGCTGTATATGACGCTAGGTGTTCTTTTTTCAATCCTACACAGCTCGTGACGCAGCACAAATTGCAGTAAAATATCCCCTATGATCATTCTTTTTTGTTGATCTTTTTGCAGACATTTGTTAATCTTTGACCTTCTTGTTTCATTAAGCTGAGCATCAAATAACTGCCAAATGTCAGCTCCCGTGCGATGGCAAATCCTCGTGGCTATAATCTTCATTTGCATAGTGATCCCCAAATTGTTTAATCATTTGACAGATGAATTTGGCATCCCGATGTACCCAACCTATTAAGGCTGACCCTCGGGAAGACTGCCAAGGCAGACCAACAAAATACAACCCGGGAATTAGCGTAACTCCCGTCTCATGAATCACGGTTTGCGTGTGATTGAAAATCTCAGGAATTTGAAGCCAAGGGTAGTTGGACCGAAACCCGGTAGCCCATATAATTGTTCCTGCTTCAAGAGATGAGCCATCGGCAAAAACAATCTGTTTCTCGCTCGCATCTGTCGCTCTTGCTAATACCTTGATTCTTCCACAGCTGATTGCATGCTTTAACTCAAAACCATAAAGTGGATCTTTCTTTTTAATAAATCTTCGCCCCACCCATGACTCTGGTTTTTTTCGCAAAAGCCCGACCTTTTCATACCACCAAAAAAGACTTCTACCGAGAAAGCGATAGGGTAAATACTGAATGTCATGTCCCACGGACAAATAAACCTGCCTCGTCTGAGAAATCTCAAGGGCAATCTGTGCACCAGAATTTCCTCCGCCGATTACGAGCACTTCTCCCGTCTGTGGCAGCATTTCAGGATTAAGATAGTCGGCGGTATGTACTTGAAACACGTCTGAACTTAATGAGTATGTAATCGGAGGAATAAATGGGGTTTGGAAGGGACCTGTTGCCACAACAACTTGGTTGGCTAACCATGAACCTTTATTGGTCGTTACGAGGAATTTCCCCAGTTGATAGGTAAGTTGTATTACCTCTGAGTCTAGCTGAATGGGAATGGCAAACTTCTCTTGATATTTCTTTAGGTAAGCTGCCATCTCATCCTTCGTTGGGTAACCCCATGGATCTCCCTCCAGTGCCAAACCCGGCAAGCCGCTGTACATACGAGGGGTAAACAACGTTAACGAGTCATATCTGTTGCTCCATGAATATCCGATTTCATGGCTTTGATCCAATACGATATACTCCCGCTGCTCAGAGCTTAAATAATAACCTGTCGATAGACCTGCTTGCCCTCCGCCAATCACGACAATATCTATTTTTTTCAATGCTACTCCCCCAATTAACAAAAACAAGTCATGCCGCTCGACTCTGCCTCATTCTTTCCTATTGGCTTCCAACACGAATGATGATTCCACGGGTATCCCGGAAGCATATGAGATCGTTTCTTTTGTACGGAACATTCAGGCATATAAAGACCTTTTATTACTAATTGACTCTGTAATTGTAGCTTCCCAAGCTCATCGCTGCCATTGCAAATAATCATGGATTCATCTTTGCGCGGGAACCAGACAGGCGCAGTTGATAAGCATAAAACAACTTCTCCAGCAGCAATTTCCGTGTCAGCTTTCACTGAACGATTATAATCCGCGTGGACTAACCGCCGGATAGCTTCCGGTAATGGCAATTGCCCTTCTACGACCATGGCTGTTAAAGTGCCAATTCCCTCACCCCAGCAACTAATCGGCCTTATTCCCCAACTTCGTAACATCTCCGCATGCGCAAATTGTTTCGCGAAAGTTCGCCATTCGCCATGATCTTGCCATGAATCCGGTGCCAAATGACGATACAGCTGGCTCACGACAAAATATGATTGCTGAAAGATCGCATCGCAAGTCAGTACTTCCTTCATTTCATCTCCACTTCTCGTGTCATGCTCCGGAAAGTAGTACACCACGCCTGATGAATTAGGTAATACATGACCATAGCTCTTACATAGGAGATTGCTGTTAAAGGAGCTCACACACTCTTGCAATGCTTCCAGCAAAGTATCTTTGGATGTTGCTGCAATGGCAAGTCTATGTTCGTGATGCTTCCTGCCCCTAAGCAAGGTTGAGCAAATCGAGGGCAGATCAGGCAGATTCGTGAGCTTCAACCAATCCACATATTTTTGAGCCAATACCGCTAAACCATCTTTTCGCGCAGCAGACAGCATAAATAGAAATGGTGAACAGTCCGATTGCGGTGGCAATTGATGAATATGCCTGCCAAACACAACGTGCGCATTGGTCCCGCCAAACCCGAACGAACTAACCCCAGCGTATACCTCGTTCCCAGATCGTAGTTCTACACTTTGCGTAGGTACTACAAAAGGAAAACTCTCATGTGGAATCTCAGGATTCCAATTCTGAAAATGCAAGCTTGGCGGAATGACCCCGTGCTTCATAATCAGTGCAGTCTTAATGAGACCAGCAATTCCTGCCGCAGACTCTAAGTGTCCAATATTGCTTTTCACGGAACCCAGATAGATAGTTTCGGCAGCATCCTTGTCTTGAGAAAGTACCTTTCCAAGTGCTTTTACTTCAATAGGATCGCCCAGATAAGTACCTGTTCCATGTGCTTCGATATAGCCAATTTGATGAGACTGAATACCAGCTTTGTCATAGGCCGACTCGAGCAGTTTCTCCTGTGAGGATTGATTTGGCGCTGTCATTCCGTTACTGCGGCCGTCCTGATTGACGGCACTACCCGGAATGACAGCGTAAACCTCATCGCCATCCCCAAGCGCTTTGGATAACGGCTTAAGCACAACAATTCCGCAGCCTTCTCCTCGAACATATCCATCAGCCCGAGCATCGAAGGTTTTGCAACGATCATCTGCTGCCAGCATACCAGCCTTGCTTAAACTTGATGTAATTTCGCTCGAAAGGATGACATTCACACCGCCGGCAATGGCCTGTACGCTCTCCCCTGACCAAATGCTGCTGCAAGCTTGATGTACAGCGACCAATGATGAGGAACACGCCGTATCAATTGCCATACTTGGTCCTTGAAGGCCCAAAAAGTAAGATAATCTATTTGCCGCTATACAGAAGGCACCGCCAACGACCGAATGAATATGCAAGTCATCAGAGGACTCCAGTTCCCTCCTTCCATAGTCACTATTGGAGATTCCAATAAACACACCGCTATTCGTGTTAGCCCACGATTCGGGGGAAATTCCAGCATCCATGAGCGCTTCCCACACAACCTCCAACAGCAGTCGTTGCTGCGGGTCCATTCGAATCGCTTCCCTGTATGATACGTTAAAGAAAGGGTAATCGAAACCATCGATCTGATCGAGATAGCCACCTTGCCTTTCCACTTTCAATTCGCCTAACTGCTCGCGATGAGGTGGGGATTGCTTGACTGCATCGCCTCCCTGGAGCAGAAGTTCCCAAAACTGCCCGCTTCCAGATACACTCGGAAAGCGGCAGCCAATGCCTACAATAGCGATGGGATCGCGTCGATCCAACATTTCTCGTGAAGCGGCAGGCTCCTGATTGAGCTTCTGCGTTTCTGCGCTTCCCCCCAAATAATGACATAACTCGTAAAGGTTCGGGTAGTCCCAAAAAACCGTCGGAGAAACAGGCATATTCAGCGCTGCCCCTAGTTCACCTGATAGCAGCATCGTTTTTGATGAATCAAGTCCATAAGAGCTGAATGGCTCATGAATATCAATTTCCTCCGACTTTCGGTCAACCATGAGCGCAATTTCACTTCTTAACCAATGCATCACTTCATTTGGCTTCATGAATTTATTCCTCCGAATCAGCTAGTCAACTTCGTTGAAGTTCGCCTGTTTCATACCATTTTTTCGTCAAGCTGCGCTGAATTTTGCCGCTGGAGGTTTTCGGAATTGTCCCTGTACGAATCAAAATAAGATCGTTCAGGTGAATATCACACTGCTCCAATAAGATTCTTCGGGCTGCCGTTAACACTTCGTTCTGTAATTGTAAGCTTCTATCACTAACCTTCTCTTCCACCTTGCTGCGACTCCTGTATTCGCGATTGAGTTCTGCAACAACGACGATTTCTTCGCTACCATCGGCACATTGTCGTTGAAAAGCAGCAAGGTACTCTTTACGCACGGCTGGATGACTATTTTGCACGGAGAACTCGATATCTTGCGGATACAGATTTCGCCCATTCACAATCAATACATCTTTGATTCTACCTGTTATATAAAGTTCATTGTCTTGGATAAAGCCTAAATCCCCAGTACGTAGGAAGCTTTCACCTGGGAAATGAGCCAACTCGCCTTGGAAAGACAGCTGCGTTGCCCCCTCATTCTCCCAATAGCCTTGTGCAACGCTGGACCCGCTTACCCAAATTTCTCCAACCATGCCTTCGTTGCACAGCTGGCCATCTTTATGGCTAACGATAACTGTACGTTGTTCGGGAACTACTATCCCGCATGCAACAACCGCTCGAACATTCTCCGAATCTTCGGCAGCAGGAACAGCTTGATCCATCTCAAGAAGATCGGCATCCAACCATAATGTTGTATACGTTTGTTCTCTCTTATACCCAGAAACGTATAAGGTGCCCTCGGCTAACCCATAAGATGGCGCTAAGCTGTTAGCCTGAAACCCGTATGGGACAAAGACGCGAATAAATTTTTCCAATGTTTCTTTTCTAACTGGCTCCGCGCCATTGAATGCTAGTGCCCAACTACTAAGGTCGATATCTCCGTCTATCTCCGGATTAAATTTCTCTACACATAGCTCGTAGGCAAAATTAGGAGCTCCGCTGTACGTTGCACGATATTTAGTGATTGCCCGTAACCACCGTATTGGTTTTTGCATGAAACTAACCGGAGACATATACGTGAGTTCGCAGCCCAAATATAAAGACATAAGCAATTGACCAATTAAGCCCATATCATGGTAAGCAGGCAGCCAATTCACAATACGAGTCGTCTCTGAAAGTTGAAAATACTTCGCGATTAATGACATGTTATGCATTAGATTCTTATGGCTGACCATGACCCCTTTGGGATCTGCAGTCGAACCGGATGTATATTGCAAGAAGGCAATATCATCGGCCTTACAAGGCATACAGAAGAAACTGCCAGTTGAGACTAGATGTTCCGTAGCCATAAATTCCAAATTTGGCAGCACGGAATCTTTATCGGCACTTGATAATACGTCTACAATTAATTTATCCGTCGATAACGCGATTTCGGTGCTCGAGTTGCGAATAATGGCATCAAGTCTCGGTGTTGGACGTCTCATATGAGGAGGGTACGCTGGAATTGGAATCACTCCGGCATACAAACATCCCATAAATCCAGCTATAAACTCCAGACCAGGTGGATAAAGCAGCAATGCCGTCTTATGTCGCTTACTGCGCCTATGAATAGCTGAAGCAATCGTCATTGCTCGTTTGTTCAACTCAGCCGCCGTTTTTCTCGTTTCTTGATTCTCTCCGTCAACCAAATATGTGTACATCTTAAGATCAGGTGTGACTAATGCCCGATACTGCAGCAGGTCCACAAGATTCGAATGAATGGTTGCTTTCATTATGCTGATTTCCATATATTCCCTACACCCTTATTATGAAATGGAAGATGCCATACGCTCGTAAACATAAGAAGTCAGTGCATCAACAGAATGAAAATGATGCCGCAACTGATGAAGTTTCGTACGATCAATTTGAACTCCGAATTGTTGTTCAATGCCACCGGCAATATAGAATGCTTCAACGGATTCCAAACACAGCCCCTCGCCAAACAAAGGCGCATGATCTACAATATCATCCGGTGAAACCCCTTTTAACTCTAAGTTTTCAATAATAATCTTTTGCTTAATCAGCTTCGCTATTTCTGCTTTATCATAATGCTTTGGTTTATTTTCCATAGGATCCACCTCTCCATTTCGTCTACTTGCTTGGCATACACTGAAAGAAATGAGCTAATGAACGCTCCATGCTTTGTAAGAAATAATGGATATCCGATTTACTTGTAAATAAGCCCATGCTTATCCGGACTGACGAGCGAATCTCATCCTCGTCACGCCCCATTTCTTGCAAAACATAGGAGAGCTTCTTCTCATGGTTTGAACTGCAAGCCGAGCCAACAGAAACAGCAATTCCGAAACATTGGTCTAAATAGGCGGCTAGCGCCTCTCCTCGGATCCCTGGAATTGCAAAGTTAAGGGTATTGGCCAACGTACATACTGAATCCAAAGTTCCATTAATCCTTAGATTCGGAGCAAGCACACTCAGCTGGTCAACTAAAAGTTGTTTGTAGGATGTCATTCTTCCATACAAGTTTTCCATCTCTACTTGAGCCACGCGGCATGCTTCTGCTGCACCAAGCAATGAAACTACGTTCTCCGTACCACTTCTCAGTCCTTGCTCTTGCCCGCCTCCATGGATGAGCGGTTCCAGCAAATACGCTTTATTCACGTATACCCCGCCGACACCCTTAGGACCATACAACTTATGAATGGAGAAAGATAACGCGTCGACTCCCAATTCTTGCACATGAATTGGAATTTTCCCTACAGCCTGAACAGCATCCGTGTGAAAGAATATTCCTCTTGATCTGGCAACTGCAGCTATCTCCTGAATGGGTTGAATCATTCCCGTTTCATTGTTGGCAAGCATGATACTTATCATTTTGGTGTCTGGTCGAATCGCGTTCATCACCATCTCAGAGGAAATAGATCCATTCTCATCCACAGGGACGAATGTAACCTCCCCGCCCGCAAAGCGGCACCAGTGCCGCAGCGTTTCTCGAATAGACGGATGCTCAATGACAGATGAGATTACATGAAAATGCGCTCCAGTCCACCGGCTTAGATAACCTTTAATAATCCAATTGTTACTTTCACTTCCACCTGAGGTGATATACAGCTCACTTGGCTCGCATTTCAATAATCCGGCAATCTGCTCGCGTGCTAGATGTTGTGCGACTTTGGCATCCTTACCAATACGATGAACACTTGAAGGGTTGCCGAAAGTTTCTAAAGCTTCCGTCATAACCTCTCGTACAAGCGGATGGATTGGCGTCGTGGAATTATAATCAAAATAACGGCCTATCACGGTTTCCACACTTGACCTTCTTGAAAAGAATTGAATAATTCATTTAAGATATCGAGGCAATGCTTCTGGTTAGGCTCAAGCTCGCCGAGCATTTCTTCACGGCATGCAAGCGTGATGTCAATTAATTCATCCACCGCTTTACCCTGTACACATTCGCTAAAAATACTTGCTGTTGCAATCGACGTTGCACATCCATATGCCTTATATTTAATTTCTTTTATTCTACTTTCATGAAAATTCACACAAACATGTATCGTATCCCCGCATATCGGGTTACCGATTCGGAACTCCAAATCAGGATGGACAATTTCACCAATGTTTCTAGGATTCATAAAATGATCAGAAATAATTGCATTATACATGTTCTACTACTCTCCTTTGATTAGGTTGAGTATCCCTCTATCCAATTGGGCATTGTGTAATTTTTGCATCTCGATCTGACATAAATTTCTCCAAATTAATCGCACAGCAGCCTACTTCGGCCCCTTTGATACGGTACATATAGTTCACGACTTGTCCCTTCCTGCCACAAGGACAAGGATTACTGTCCGCATACACAAGGTCATCAGTCATAATAAAGCCCGGATACGATAACGAAGTAGGATCATACACGACCAAGCGTCCTGGCTCACCATGCGCTACCTCTTGTTCTAACTTATCCAGATTGCGAATGGAAAAATGAACCCAAGGAGGAACGTGCTTAGCATGATGCTCACATTCGATAGCCATGAAATTCGTTTCGACTAAGCCGAACATATCACGCACTTGCCCCTGACGGACGCCAAAGACTTGCGCAATTTGTTCATAAAACTCAAGCCGGTTAATCTCCCTTCCCGTAAAACTTCTCCAGCCTCCTAGTGTAATAACTTGTGATTGCTTGTCGAGTTGAATATCAATTCGATGTTCCTCGATATAAGCAGCTAACCTTTCGACCAGAAAGGGCGGTCCGATAATATGACGGGTATGCACATGCTGCCAGTCTCTCAATTGTTGAATAACGGCCTCTGGATCAAACGCATGCCCGCTAATAAAAAATCGGTTTGAATCCAACAATCCCGAGAACATATTAATCAGCTTTACGAGTCCCATCTCTGGCATTTCCTCCGCGGATGGCGCTAAATAAATGGCCGCTCCGCCAAAAAATCCAAACATCTCGCGAAACATGGAAAAAATACTGAGCACACTGCGAGTTAATGTCTGCTCATCCCGCCGGGAAATACTCGGTATTCCACTAGTCCCTGTGCTTCTCAACTCATGTTCTACTTCGTAAATCGGTTTCGTTAACAACAAATGAGCATTAACATCCTTAAATTTTCCAATACCGATCGTTGGTATCAACGTTACATCCTCGATACTTTGTAAATTCGTCAATGTCACTCCTTTCTCTTCACAAATTTTGTTATAAAGGGCATTATGCGTATAGTGATATTGGAAACTATGTTTAATCAGCTCTAGTTTCATCTCGTTTTGGGACTCATCTGGCAATTGATAGATGGACTTGATTGACGCTATAACGCTGCCAACAGGGTCCATGCCCATTTTGACCGATTTTTCAAAAAACTCACCATACGTAGACATGTTTAGCCCCCTTAGTTTTGGGTTACCCCCTCTTTCTTCCTGTTCAAAAGCACTAATGAAAACATAAAACCAATTGCTAGAATAGCACCGCTAAGGTAGGCATGTTGAAACCCCTCTGTTCGAAATGTATTCACAGCGCTCGCAGATGCAGCAGCGCTTCCCAAAGTAACTGAAACGAACAAAGCAATTCCAAGCGCCCCTCCAAGATTACGAAACATAGCAAAGGTGCCTGAAGCTATATTCAGTTGATCTTCTGAGATAGACATCGTGCTTAGCGTGAGACTCGCTATAGCTAAAATACCTATCCCAATTCCTGCTAAAGCTAAGCAACCAACAAACAAACCTAATGAAGATTGTAAATGAAGTGTTCCAAGGAGGATAAAACTGATAATGGTAATGCCATATCCGATTGTTAGTGGAATTCGACTACCGATTTTGTCGATCAACTTACCAATGAATGGTGCAATAAGCAGTAAGCTGACAGATAATGGCGTCATCAGAATAGATGCTTTAAGTGTGCTGAAATGCAAAATGCGAGTTAAAAATAGCGGGGAGATCATCATCGTTCCCATTAACAGGAGACCGCCTAATGTATTCGAAAGGAGACCAGCCAAGTACTGACGGTTTTTGAAAATAGTGAGATCTAATAAAGGTTTTGCACGTTTTGTTTGAGTCCATAAGAATCCACTGAGCGTGAGTAACGCGATCAAGATTTGCCACCAGACCGCCTCGCTTAACCAACCAGATTCCGTCACCTGCAAGAATCCATTAATAAAGCAGAATAAACCCAAACTAAGCAACAAAGTGCCCCACCAATCAAGCTTACCGGGTTGCAATTGGTCCTGATGAGACTTTAACGCGACTCTCTGTAGAAAAAGTGCGAGAAGGATGACAGGAACATTCATGTAGAAAACCCAATGCCAACTGAACGCTTCCGTTATTAAACCACCTAGACTTGGCCCGATGGCAATGGCTAATGCGCCAACCGCGCTCCAAATCCCCATAGCTGCGCCAACTTTTTCTTTTGGAACGATAGATCGAACAAGACTCATACTTGCGGGAATGGCCATAGCTCCACTGATTCCTTGCAGGGTTCTGGCTGCGATAAGAAAAGCAGCATTTGGAGACAAAGCGCACAAAACTGAGCTGAGCATGAACAACATCAATCCTAGTGTAAACATCCGCTTTTTCCCGTAGAGATCAGCCAGCTTTCCCATAAATATGAGTAAAATGGCTACAGTCATCGTGTAGGCATTCATCACCCAGGCGGCCGTTTTTAATGAAATGGCAAATTGTTCGATCATCGTTGGCAGTGCAATATTGACAATCGTACTGTCGAGAAAGATGACAAACAACCCAAGACTAATTACCATTACCTGATACATTCCGGATGCTGTGGAGGGAGCACCTTTTAATTCAAGTTGCATCTGTCACTCACCTTCCCATCTTGATGTAAGCCATCCAACCATCCTTGCCATGCAAGATTTAGACCCAAAGATGGTTGAATTGCTGGCCAAAAACTGCTCTTACTTCATTTCGATCGTTTACGCATCTTACTTATTACGATAAATGCGCAGCAACAGACTAGCAAACATCCAACAACAACCATCGTTAACGTGGACATTGTACGCCTCCTTCCCTCGTGAAGCATGATTTAACTTCGTTACTAATTCTGGGCTACTGCGTCCGATTGATAATCAAAGGCATTGAGCGCGTTAATTCCATGAGTCAAGACGTAGCCTGCATTCGCAACACCGCCGACTAGCAGTCCTTCCATGAGTTCCTCCGCTGTGCCGCCCAACTCTTTGAATTTTCTAGTGTGGTTGTCAATACTATAAGCACAGCCATTCACATGTGCGATGACGACTGCAATCAGCCCTTTCGTTTTGGCATCAATAGCACCATCCGCCATGGCCGTGGACTGGAATTGCTCGAAAGCAGCGAATGTCTCTGGACGCGTTTCCTTCACCTGCGGCAGTTTACTTGCGTTGCTCGCTGCATATAGCTCATTGGTAACAAGATCCTGCATGGTATTCCATGCATTCACACTATGGAATAAAACCGTTTCTGCATTCACAGCCCCTGCAACAAGAATAGCCTCCACTACCTCTTCAATAGAACCTTCCAACTTTTTGAATTTACCCGTGTGAACATCAATACAGTAAGGACATCCTGTAACATGCGTAACAGCAACGGCAATTAATTCTTTCGTCCTCGAAGTAATAGCCTTCTCAGCAAAAGCTTCACCCATAAATTGAAAAAATGCTTTGGAACCTTGTGGTGCAATCTCCTGCAGCTCAGCAACCCTTCTTAAATTACTGCGTTCATACAATGAATTAGAATTTTTAAGATTCATTCCCATATTCCTCCATTTCTATGATTTAAACATTATGATATCTAACTTATTTTGGACTGTCAACAAATATATATTTAAACTTTATTTGTTAAATTTTCATCTATATCTACACCATTAGCATGAAATAAGCTATAATTAAAGCTATTATAAAATCAATCCGAATTACAATTAATTAGATATCTAACTATATATTCAAAAAAAAGACTGCACGTAACCTTAACCTGTCAGTCTGCTTACATTTGAAAATTACTGTCAACTCGCTTCATCCAATGCAGCATCAAGGCGATCTCCTGGTCGGAAAAACCTTGGCGAATCATCCTTTCTCCCTCTTCGACAATAGCTAAACAAGCATCTTGGATCGATGAGCCTTTCTCCGTCAAAAAAATACGATTGATTCGAGTATCCAACTTGTCATGTACACGATAGATCATCCCTCTATCTTCTAATCCACGAAGAAGAAAGGTCATGGAAGCCGGTTGAATGCCTAAAATGTGCACCATATCTTTTTGGGTCCGTCCTTCTTCTTCCCATAGAATCATAAGGACACCGAGCTGAGAGTTCGTGACACCCTGCTCCTCTAGCCTTTGATCCAAATAATTGCAGGCATTGCGATAATTCTTCTTCAACCAGAATCCGATAGATCCATGTAGTGTAGCGTTCATGTTGGTTCTCCCTTTACAAGTTGCTTAGCGTTATATTGCCATTATATACGATCACCTCACTGATGAACATATTGTAAGCAAGTATACTTAATACTGGCCTTTGGACATTTTCCTCTTCGCATTCCAATATGAAATCCAACCAGCCGCATAACAGATGAGACAGCCGAAAAACCTGGGCTTCAGTAGTGATTTACGAGGATTAATCGGGCATGATGTCATTCTGCAACCTCCTTCCTCACCATTTAATTAGATATCTAAATATATAGTAGGTTATCAAGAAGCTCATGTCAATAATTTCCACAAAATAAAGAGCACTTCCATAAAGAAAGGGCTCTTAGAAACTTTGTATGAATCATACCTCACTCATCACTCGCAGGGATCGAAAGCCACGGTCGTTCACGCTGCCATTTCACTTCAACCTCCGTCTCAAAAAAAGAGGATAAACTTTCGCTTGTCAAGACATGACGCGACTGCCCTTTTGCAAATACCTCACCGCGACGAATTAATAAAGTTTGATTGAAGACGGGAAGAATTTCTTCGATATGATGGGTCACGAATATTAACGTCGGAGCATCCGGTTCTTTGGCTAATTCTTGAATGCTGGAAAGCAAAGCTTCCCGGGAAAGAAAATCTAAGCCATTCGTAGCTTCATCCAGAATCAGCAGCTTCGGTGAGGCCATGAGAGCACGTGCGATTAGTAGCTTTTGCTTCTCACCTTGTGAGCATGATTGATAAGTCCGGTCATATAAATGCAAACAATTAAGCCGCTGCATATGCTCTTTGGCTTGTTCGAAATCTGCCATGCTCGGTTTCTCATACAGCCCGATTGAAGCATGTTTACCGCTTATAACGACATGCTGCGTTTTATCAGAGGCATATAGCTTCTCCTGCAGGGATGAACTCACCCAGCCAATCATTTTGCGCAGATCCCTTAGATCCACCGTTCCAAACGGGTGACCAAGTACAGCCATTTGCCCCTGGCTAGGCCAGATATAACCATTAATCATATTCAGAATGGTCGTCTTGCCTGAACCGTTCAAACCGAGTACGGCCCAGTGCTCATTTTTGGTCACCTGCCAGTCCACTTGGTTCAATATCGTTTTATTATCTCTATACCAGGAGACGTTGTTCATTTCAATAATTGGTGTCATTCCGTTTCACCTCTTAATTAATCAGGCTTTTGCAACGTTTTGCGGTAATTCAACTTGCGTCATGTTCAATTTTTTATCAGAAGGAAGGAAAGCAGCCAACAGCCCGATTAGAGGCAAGAAAGCGCAGAGTTTAATAACAAACGAGATGCTGGTTGCATCCGCAAGCGTACCTAGCACGGCTGAACCAATCCCGCCTAACCCGAAAGCTAAGCCGAAGAATAAGCCGGATACCGTCCCTACTTTGCCAGGCAGAAGTTCCTGCGCATAAACGACAATGACGGAGAAACCGGATAGCAGAATGAATCCAATGCAAGCACACAACACGCCAGCCCAAAACAAATTGGCATATGGCAATAGCAGCGAAAACGGAGCCGTTCCCAAAATGGAAAACCAGATCATGTTTCTTCTGCCGAATCGATCCGCAAGCGGGCCGCCTAAGAATGTACCAACTGCTCCAGCGGCAAGCAAAGTGAATAGGAATAGCTGTGCTTTTTCAACGGAAAGTTGATTGTGTTCTATCAAGTAAAAAGCGTAGAAACCAGTCATGCTGGCCACATAAACAAACTTGGAAAATAAGAGCATGATCAAAATCGAAATGGCATAAGTGACGGTTTTACGCGGCAGAGGCTGCTTGCTAACAAAGGCTTTACTTGATGCCGCTGACCGGCTGCTGCCCGCATTACGATACCATTTGGCCACGAAAAATTGAACGACAATCGCTGCTGCCGCGACAAACGAAAACCAAATGATTCCGAACTGACCGAATGGAACGAAAATGAGCGCTGTAAAAATGGGAGCAAGCGCTTGCCCGATATTACCGCCTGTTTGGAAAATCGACTGCGCCAATCCTCTGCGAGGACCAGCAGCTAAGTAAGCAACGCGTGATGCTTCAGGATGAAGTACAGAGGAGCCTAGACCCACAAGCACAACAGCCCCGAGCACCTGAGTGAACGAAGACGCTACGGCGAGCAAAATGACACCTAATAAAGAGAAAAATACACCTGCGGGCAATAAAAACGGCTTTGGTTTTGCGTCTGTATAAAGCCCAATCAAGGGCTGGAACATGGAAGCTGTTACGTTCAGTGTAAAAGCGATCCACCCGATTTGGGTAAAGCTCAACTGCAGCGAATTATGAAGTATCGGGAACACTGCTGGTATAACGGATTGAATGGCATCATTCAATAAATGGACTAGAGAGATCGAGAATAAAATAGCATAAACCGTATGATTGCGTGTTGAACTTGAATCTGACATGGCAACTAACCCCTTTCATCATATCATCTGATGTTTAAAAATATAGGAGAGTGAAACTACTCCTGGTTTACAAATTGTTTAAGCTGTGTGACCGTTTCATCTAGATTCTTCATGGTCCAAAATTCAGCTGCTGCGACATCCCTGTCTTTGATAGCTAAGTACATATTCTCATGAAACAGATGATGCGGATCTTGCATTGTCACGATCAATTTCTGGGAGGCTTCGAGAAGCGCCGATGTGAACGAACGATACAGGTCGATGACAACACTATTTTTGCTGGCGATAGCAATAGATAGATGGAACTTCACGTCAAAACGCAAATATGTATCCGTGTCACCTTTCTCCAATGCCTCAAAACGTTGATCGAGCGCGCTTCGCATCTGCTCAAGATCATTGTCATCGCGGCGCTCAGCAGCCAATCGAGAAATCTCCAGCTCCAGCATCCTTCTAACCTCGTAAACCTCTAGAATCTGCGCTCTGCGCAGCCTGTGGTCAAGCGGTTCCTGCACAGCTGACTGTGCCTTTAAAAAGGTGCCAAAGCCCTGCTTCTTCTCAAGCAAACCAGCATGCACAAGGACACGGACCGCTTCGCGGATCGTTGAACGACCCACAGCGAACTGCTGCATCAACTCCGGCTCCGTCGGAATCTTGTCGCCAGGTTTAATTTCACCTTCTGAAATTTTCTTCTGCAGCTGATTCACTACATCGTCTACCAACTTTGGGCGGTTCAGCGGCTGGAAGGACATTTTAGAATTCATCTGATCATCTCCCGTTTGAAAAAAAGTATAGCATATGGCATCTGAATTTTTCTAGTCTAAATTTTAGCATGCCCTCTCATACAAAAAACACTTCCCTGAGATCTCCCAGGAAAGTGCTTCTGACCACTAACTTGAACCACAACTGGACCCGCAACTTGAACTAGATGAGCCTGATGAGCAAGATGAGCTGGACGAGCAGGAACTGCCTCCCCCCTGATCTCCGGAGTTATCACTGTTTCCTCCAATCGTTCCACAACCAGAGGAAGAACAGCTGCTATGCTTATCACGCGGGTCTTCTGGGGTATTCTCCGGGAAATTAGCATTCATATCGCTGGCATAACTGTGTGGACTTTGGATGGAGAAGAACATCATAGCACCTGCCAGATAGAGCATTGAGTTCGGATTTGCTGTTGAATAATCCCAGCCTGTATCCTTGAACTGGCGGCTGTTTGCGGCCTTCTGCGCTTCAAGAATGGCTTGCTCAACTAAGAGGCGAATGGTCTCTGCCACCTCGGGATATCGGCCTGCTTGATCCATATTGAACAAGCTGCTAGAGATCGCATCTACATTGCCTTCACGAAGCAGCTCTGTACGTTCAGGATCAAGCGCATTCCGGAAAAATCCATTCCAGCAGCGCTTGCTGCTCGGCGCAAACTCGAACAGGTGAGCATACACCCAGTCAAACCAAGCGCGTTCTCCAGGCATCTGCTTGGGTTCACGTTCTGGAGAATGATGGATGACGCCTCCAGCAAATTGTTCGCCAAAACGCTGATATTCCCTTGTGAACATCAACATTTCGTGCCACAAGTCATCGATTTCACTGCTAAACATCGGTGTTGATTTCATTACTAGGCTCATGACAAAATAACGCTGTAATTCGAACCATTTGCAAGCATATTCGTCGTCTGTTATACGTGGATGTTCGGTTTTCACCCGATATTGAATTCTTTCAGCATAGTCTGTTGGAATTGAACTGTTCAGCTTAGCGACAATACGATCTAACGGAATACCTTGAAGCAACCCTAAACCATGTGGCAATTCCGAGGCCCGATAGACTGGCTTAGCTTTACCAGGTCGACTGCGCTTAGGCGGTTTAGATGACTTTCCAAATAAAAAACGAAACATAGGCATCCCTCCTATTTCCAATATACCATTTGTTTGCTATTTCTTGTCAATGCAAAAAGAGCTGCCTCACCCAATGTGAGCAGCCCTTTCGTTCAATTTTTTATTTAACTTCGCGTTTCACGAAATTGCGCGGATTGACTGAGGTATCGATTGTCAATGGTTCTGCGAACGCTTTGGCGATTTTGTCCCAGCTCACCATTTTAAAATTCTGATTCAATTTCTCTGTTTTTTCGAAATTCTCATCGTCCTGTGTGACAAACAATCCATTGGGATATTTGGCACCCAAGCTTAATCCAATCACATCAATGCCGTCCGTTCCCGAAGTACCGTCTACTTGAGCTCCGTCAGTTACAGCGAAGCTGCCCAAGTATTCATTTTTACCTGTACGGTTATAGACCGCATAAGTGCTGCTGCCTTGGCTTGAAGCGAGTAAATATCCTTTGCCATCTGCCGTATAATAGATCGTTAGGCCTTCAATATCAGCAGTTAACGTTTTATTATCCACTTCAGCGAGCTTGACCACGTCATTGCCGCCATCTGGTTCTGCGTTCATTTTCCAGATAGCCACGTCTTCTTCAGCTAAGTACATGACACCATACTCATCATCTGCTACCAAGCCTTCTGCCTGCGTTTTGAATTTGTAATCGCGAACTTTTTTGCCTTCAACTTTGCCGCTGCCGTTATCTTTTAACTCATATTGCTCAAATTCACCATTTTTGCCCAGAACGAGTGCATAGAACTTGTCCGTACGTGTGGAGTGATATAAACTAAAACCATAAACCTCTCCCATATCGGAGTGGATAGGCTTATCTACAATGTTCGTTAACGCGCCCGTTTCCGGATTAATGGAAAACACGTCGACTGTGTTGGTTGTCCGATTCGTAGCCGCTACGATATCGACTTTTGCACCGCCAAGCGGAAGCCCATAACGAACGTCAATATTGTTCATTTTGCCAATGGTATAGGACTGAACCTGCTTCCCGTCCAAGTCGTAAACAAGCACGCCGCCACCTTTATTCGTGGCAATGATTTTGCTTTTCGACGCATCGCTCGGATGCACCCATACGGCAGGATCATCAGCCGCGTCGCTGCTAGATTCCACAACGCCTGTTTCCGCATCAGCCTGAACTTGCACACTAGTAGGTGCCGCCGGCTTTGTTTCTCCTTGCGCATCAGATTCCTTTACAGCCTGGAAGAGTTCAGCGGACACCATCAGACTGCCTTCTACATTCACCACTTCGTTGCTCAGCTTCCCGCTTTTTCCGCCTAGTACATACTCTTTCTTTCCGACGGTAACGGAACCTTTCACGCCATTTTTCAACGTAAATAATGCTGTATTCGTGCTTACTTCCCAAGTCACTGAAGCTCCTGTCGCTTCAAGTTGACTGCGCAAAGGCAGTCTTTCTTCAGCGGCCAAAGCACTGGATTGCATCAGCAGAAGGGCAGCCAGCGCTGAACCAGCGATCATTTTGAATGTTGTTTTCATAGTAAGTTCCATCTCCTCTTCCATAGATACATCTTTAAAAGAGTAATGGAGAATAATTTACACAGCATTAAGTCAATATGTAAAATTTGTAAATTTCATTCAAACGGAGGTGTTCAATCATGAAAATAGCGGTAACCGGTGGCAGCGGCTTTATTGGAAGACGTTTAATTGCCCATTTCCATCAGCAGGGCCATGATCTGATTACGATTTCACGCTCATCCCGAGCCGTTGTACAAGGTGCACGCACGATAACCTGGGAAGAACTGCAAGATGAGCCTGAGAAGCTTGAAGGCCTGGATGCCGTTATTAATTTGGCAGGTGAATCGATTAATCAGCGCTGGACGGCTGCTGCTAAGCAGCGCATCTTAGAATCCCGTATTAAAGCGGCACAGCAAGTTGGACAACTGGTAGAACGATTAGACAAGAAACCTAAAATCGTCGTTAACGCTTCTGGCATGTCCATTTATGGCACATCAGAGACAGCAACTTTCGATGAACGCAGCCCCCACCATTCGATGGATTTCTTATCTAGTGTTGTGGTGGAATGGGAAGAGGCGGCAGATCAAATCAAAGTCCCCCGAATCGTAAAAATTCGCGTTGGTCTTGTGCTCGATGGGAAAGAGGGAGCATTTCCGAAAATGGCCCTCCCGTATAAACTTGGCGTTGGCGGCCCTATCGGCAGCGGCAAACAATGGCTATCCTGGATTCATATAGAAGACATGGTGAGGCTGATCGATTTCTGCCTGCAAAACGAAGAAATCAGCGGACCTGTCAATGCCACAGCGCCGAATCCCGTTACGAACAAGCAGTTCGGAGCGCAGCTCGCCAAAGCGATGCACAGACCGAATCTGTTCCCTCTCCCTGCTTTTATCATGAAGCTTGCTTTCGGAGAATTGTCCACACTGCTTCTGGATGGCCAGAAAGTACTGCCGCACGTCCTGCTTCAGCATGGCTTTACCTTTACATATAACGACGTTGACGATGCGCTAGCGGATATCGTGAACAAATAAACCTGGATGTTCGAGCATGGCTCTATCCAGGTTTTTGCCCTATAAATATTCGCTTCCCAAACCGATAAAATTTGTGTAAAATTAAATTGTATAAAATAATTGTGAAAAAGGTGATCCTTTTGACCGTTCATCAATTTTCTGCCCGGACGATCCGCGGTGAAGATAAGTCCCTTGCAGACTATAAAGGACAAGTGCTGCTCATTGTAAATACGGCAACCAAATGCGGATTCGCTCCTCAATTTAAGGGACTACAAGAGCTTCATGACACATATAAAGATCAGGGTTTTAACGTGTTAGGCTTCCCGTGCAACCAATTCAAAGATCAAGAGCCTGGCAACGACGCAGAGGTTGAACAGGCATGCCAAATCAACTTTGGTGTGAACTTCCCTTTGTTCTCCAAGATTGATGTCAACGGCGCTGACACACATCCACTTTATCGCTACTTGAAGCAGCAGGCTTCCGGTCTTCTAGGCGCCAGCATCAAATGGAATTTCACTAAATTTCTAGTCGATCAAGACGGCAACGTTATTAAAAGATTCTCACCCACTACAACGCCACGCAAAATTGAAAGTCAAATTCGTAAGTTGCTAGCGAATTCCACCGTACAGGTTTAATCTAAAAAGAACCGTCAAGGCTTTGATCGCCTAGACGGTTCTTTTCATTTCACGTATTTTTTAGCCTTTTCGATTGCTTCGTCTTCTGTTGCTCCTGTCACATAGCGGCCATTAATGAATATAAAAGCAAAACGAGAGCAAGGACCGCAATAGGATTTGCAGGCAATTTTGACTTCAGCATCAGGTGCAATAGCATTAATTTTTGAAAGTGCAGATTTCACTTTCATATGTTTGCATTTATCACAAATGCGAATATCATTACGCATTAGTGATCTCCGGTGTTCCCCTTGCTTGGGTTCGTAATCATGAAACCTTCTTCTGGTGTGTAGAAGTAATCAATACGGATACCATCAAGCAATGGTTCACTTTGATCCAACAAAACATCTATGCCTTTATCAGTGCTTACAACGACGTCATTATCTGATTTATCGTCAAGACCCAAGCCATAGTGAGCATGGTCACCATGCTTATGAGTCACTTGTACACGAACCAACAGACCTTTGTTTTCTTCTTTTGTAAGTTCCAATTGAAGTACTTTCGCAGCATTACGGGAAATTTTGACGTTCATATGTACACATCTCCTGAAACAATAATTTTATTTCTTATTGTAAAGAATCTAAGACGCGAAATCAACCTTTGTCCATGACTGTCTTGAAAGGGATTTACAATCTTCACAATAAAGCCTTACTCTTGCTAATTGGCTTCACGAACTTTAAAATACATAGTAGTGAAACTATTTTACCCTAAATACAAGTTGGTAACTTACTTACTTCATGGATAGTTATGTACATTCCAAAAATGGAAAGGACGCGTTTCTGAATGTCAACTCTTGAAAATGAAAAAGTCGCCCCACTCAGCAACTATGTCCCTAAAGTACCGAAAGAAATTGAATGCTCTATAGAACGCACACTGGAAGTAATCGGTGGGAAATGGGCATTTCTCGTTCTTCGGGAACTCTTTTGCGGTACGAAGCGTTTCGGCGAACTACAGCGTCAAGTGACTGGAATCAGCCCTAAATCTCTAACCGATATTCTCCGTCATCTCGAGGATCACGGTGTTTTGGAGCGGATGGCATACCCTACTGTCCCTGTTACTGTTGAGTATACTTTGACACCTAAAGGCCAGGATTTGCATCAAATATTAAAAGAAATGAAGCTATGGTCTGCAAAGTGGACATAATGATTGAATAACAGCTGAGGAGTTGGACTTACGTGATTATCATTAAAACAAAAGAGCAAATTGAAAAGATGGGCAGAGCTGGACGCATTCTGGCCGATTGCCATAAAGAAATTGCCACCATGATTCGCCCCGGCATCACCTCTTGGGAAATTGACCAATTCGTAGAGGGCTTTTTGGCGAAGCACGGCGCAACACCGGAACAAAAAGGATATCACGGCTACCCTTACGCCACTTGCGCATCCGTTAACGACGTCATCTGCCACGGGTTTCCGAAGAAAGAAGCCTTGAACGACGGCGATATCGTAACCATTGATATGGTTGTTCGGATTGATGGTTGGTTGGCGGATTCCGCTTGGTCCTATGCCGTTGGTAACATCTCTCCGACTGCCGAGAAATTGCTTAAAGTAACCAAGGAATCCCTATATAAAGGCATTGAGCAAGCAATCCCAGGCAACCGCATCGGCGATGTTGCACATGCGATCCAGGTGTACGCAGAATCACATGGTTTCTCCGTCGTCAGAGACTTTATCGGACACGGAATCGGCGCCGAGATGCATGAAGAACCGCAGGTTCCGCATTACGGACCAGCAGGCAAAGGGCCGCGCATTAAAGAGGGTATGGTGTTCACCATCGAACCGATGCTGAATGTCGGCAAATATCATGCCAAGGTAGATAGCGATGGATGGACAGCAAGAACCAATGACGGCAGTCTATCTGCCCAATATGAACACACGATTGCCATTACAAGCCAAGGACCAATAATTTTAACGGAACAATAAACATAAAGCCCCGGAGGAACATGCATGATTTCTTTTTACAAGAAATATTGGAGAACTGCCTTTGACATTGCTCTCATTGTTCTAACCGTCTACCTCTTCATGCTGTTGTTCAGCTATCTGTACCGCATCGCGACGCCTATCTTTCTGGCTCTGATCATTTTCATGATGATCGAGCCTTTTGCTAGGTTTCTGAATCGCAAAGGGATGCGAAAGTCGATTGCATCAGCGATCTCGACGGTCCTCTTCGTCCTGATTATCTTGGGCGCGCTGACAGGTGCTGCTGTTATTTTCACAAGCCAGATCATGAGCCTTGTCGATAAAGTAGACGATTATCAAGCCGTTTTTAATGACCAAATCATACATAAGATTAGCGAATTAAATGATCGTTTCCAAACATTGCCCCCTGATGTCATTATCAAAGCCAAAGAATATGCAGGACAATTCGCAGGAAATGCATCTAGATTCATTATTTCTTTCCTATCCGGTTTAGTAGCCTCGCTGACTTCCTTTTCCACCTTCATGTTCAACTTCATTGTCGGAATCATTTTGGCCTACTTCCTCAGCATCGAAATTGACTCTTGGAAACGCCTTGCCAGTGAGAAAACACCAAGAACGTTTAAGTCCGTTTTCTTCTTTCTGAAGGAAAATGTCGTGAAGGGTATTGTCTCTTATGTAAAAGCTCAGCTTAAACTGATTACCCTAACGTTTGTCGTCGTTTTTTTCGCGTTGCTTCTACTCAACGTCAATAATGCGTTTTCTATCTCCCTGCTCTCGGCCATCTTCGATGTTTTGCCCTTGCTGGGTGTCTCCACGTTGTTCATTCCATGGATCATTTACTTGTTTATCGTGGGTCAGACAACACTTGCAATCTGGTTAAGCGCGCTGCTGCTTGTCGTTATCCTTGTCAGACAGATCATGGAACCTAAAATTACAGGTGAATCCCTAGGCGTGTCGGCCTTTACGACGTTAGCCTTCATGATCGTGTCTCTCTCGTTATTTGGCGTTGCTGGAGTCATCCTCTCGCCTGTCTTAATCATTCTGCTCAAAGCCCTGTATACACAAGGTTATTTCCAGCGCTGGATACGCAAACCTGAGGATGAATATGCTCAGGGCAGGTCTCCTTCAGCCGGGCCATAAACATCTAAGAGGCTGTCCCTGACTTGGGATCGCCTCTTTTTTATATGGCCGAATGAAATAGCGGGAGAAACTCCCTTTATTTCAAACCGGACCTTGTTGCGTAGACCCAATAATTGGAAAAATCCCATTTAAATCGCACCTTAATCATGCTTCCAAGCTCAATCTTCCGCATTAACTGGAGAAATTCCATTTATTCATATCTGTTGCTTTGTTTTGCAAAGATTTAGCGGTAGTATTTCCCGTTGTTCTTAAGAGGTGCTCCCAAAAGTTCAAAAAGGCCGTCTCTCGGGCATTACATAACTTTCGGGACAGCCCCTTTCGTGTTAAACGCGATACATGCTGCGGTACACCGATGGAGCCATCCCGATTTTCTGAGTAAACACGCGGCTCAAATAAAAACCGTTCTCAAATCCGCAATTTCCAGCGATTGCATCAAGTGTCAAGGTCGACCCTTCCAATAAATGGCGCGCTCTCGTTAACCGCAGTTCATTCAGAAATTCAGAAGGTGTTTGCGTGAAAGCTCTGCGAAACCTTCGAGTAAACTGCACGGGAGTAAGCCCCAAGCTCTCGGCTAAATGGAGCAGCGATAAACTTCCATAGGCGTGATTCGACAAATATTTACGTGCTTTTTCCATCAAAATATCAGTTTCTGTGGTGAGTTCGTCTTTGTATTCTCGCTCCATGGCGACTAGCCTAAACATATCGCTAAGCATGTACTGCTTATGCAGCGTGCTCTCCTCATCCCAACCCGGCAGTTTCTTCAAATAGTGATAATTCGAGGCTAGTCTCTCTACATCCTTAATGACCAGTTTGCCTCTCCAACTGCTCGCTTCCTCTGAGCTCGGTTCTGACAGCCAGACAAAATGCAGAAAATGAAACGACAGCGGCTCGAGTGTCCTCCTTCGAAAACCGGTATGAGGCGGGCAGATGACAAAGTCGCCAAATCCTGCTTCACCCTTTTGCTCCCCGATTCCATAGACAAATCTCCCCTTTTCCACGGCAAATAACGTCCAGTAAGGATAGGTGTCCTCGTTATACATAAACTCCTCTTTATGATGCCAATAAACATGGGAAATGAGTTTTACTGCCACATCACGAAAAGCCATATCTCGCTCTCCTCCATGTGAAATAAAGTATATGTCCATTGTAACTAACTGCATGTTCAATGGAAATAAATTATTTTACAATGAAATCAAGGATATTCTATAACTAGTGAGGTGCTGGTCATGAAACACGAAATCGTTACATCCGACATCACCGTTGTCGGCGGGGGTTTAGCAGGGGTATGTGCCGCAATTGCAGCTGCCCGATTAGGTCAAACTGTTTCTCTTGTTCAAAATCGGCCTGTTCTTGGCGGGAATTCCAGCAGTGAAGTTCGCGTGTGGGTTTGTGGAGCTACTTCCCACGGCCTTCATCGGTATGCGCGTGAAACCGGTATCATGGGCGAAATGTTTGTTGAGAACCAATACCGCAATATCGATGGTAACCCATATCTGTGGGATCTGATTGTGCTCGAAAAAGTAAAAGCGGAGAAAAATATTACCCTTTTCCTAAACACAGATGTTCATGAAGTTGATGCGGATGGGGATGAGGATTCCCGGACGATCCGATCCGTTACAGGCTGGATGATGGGATCAGAACGACGTATCCGCTTCGAAAGCCGCGTGTATCTGGACTGCACAGGCGACGGGCTCGTCGGTTTCCTGGCGGGCGCGAAGTTCCGTATTGGACGTGAAGCGCAAGAGGAGTTTAGCGAAGAGTGGGCACCTCTCGTTCCAGATGATATTACGCTAGGGAGCACCCTGCTTTTCTATACCAAAGACGTGGGCCGACCTGTGAAATATATCGCGCCAAGCTTCGCTAAAGATATTACACAGACTACTATCCCTATGAAACGGGTAATTCGCAGCGGTGATAATGGTTGCGCTTACTGGTGGATTGAGTGGGGCGGTGAATTGGATACCGTTCATGATAATGAGAAAATCCGCGATGAGCTGTCCTCCGTGATCTACGGGATTTGGGATTATATCAAAAATTCCGGTAAGTTCGAAGCCGATAACCTTACCCTTGAATGGATCGGTTCCCTTCCAGGCAAAAGAGAGTATCGTCGTTTCGTGGGGGACTACGTGATGAATCAAAACGATGTCATCGCGCAGGAGCCATTCGAAGACCGTGTCGCCTTCGGCGGCTGGTCGATTGACTTGCATCCGCCGCAAGGCATGTATGCTACGGCGAAGGGCTCTAAACATATGCATGTGGATGGCAGCTATCACATTCCGTTCCGCTCCCTCTATTCGGTCAATACGACGAATATGCTCATGGCTGGGCGCAATATCAGCGCGTCCCACGTTGCTTTCGGCACAACGCGCGTCATGGCGACTTGTGCCGTCATCGGCGAAGCCGCAGGAACGGGCGCTGCCCTCTGCGCAGCGAAAGGCATTTCCCCTCGCGAGCTGCATGGCAGCCATCTGTGCGAGCTGCAGCAAACGCTGCTGCGGCAGGATGCCTCCGTGCTCGGGATCAAGAACGCTGACGCTGACGACCTCGTGCTGAGCGCGTCCTTGACAGCGTCCAGCACCTTGAGTCAGCTGGCGGTTGAAACGTCCGCATCGGTGTATCCGCTCACCGACAGTGTGGCACTTCTCGTGCCCGTAGACCCACACATCGAAGGTATAGAGCTGTTGCTTGACGCTTCGGAGAATACGGAGCTAACCGTTGAGTTGTGGAGCACGGGCAAGCCGCAGAACTATGTCCCGCACACGCAAGTAGCAGCCGTCCAAGTAGCCGTCTCGCAAGGATCAGAGCAGTGGATCCCTGTTCCGCTGAGCTGGCACCCGGATGTCGCTCAAAATGCATTTATTATTTTACGCAGCAATCCTGCGCTATCTATTCATAAGTCCGACAAATTACAGTCTGGTGTCCTTGGACTTAAATACAAAGATAATGGTAATTCAGCAGATTATGGTGACACGACACCTAATCAGCCTGTTGTTGATTGGACACCTAGAGAGTTCAACCGCCAGCCCATCTGCTTCCGCTTGCTCTCGCCTACTTCGGCTTACTCCGCAGATAAAGCGGCTAATGGCTTTAAAAGGCCTTACGGCGGCCCAAACATGTGGTCTTCAGCTCGTATAGAAGCTGATCAACCGGAATGGCTAGAAATCAGCTGGCCGAACGAAGTGCCGATCCGCAGCGTACAGCTTACACTGAATGATGATGTCCATGAGGATCTAATTAATTTGCATCATCATCGGACAGAGTTCGAGGTTATTCCTGAATTAGTTAAGGACTACAAGCTGCAAGCCTTCGCTCATGGAGAGTGGAAAACTGTCGCTGAAGAACTTAATAATCACACCCGCCATCATATCCATACCTTCCCAGAAACCGTAGTAACTAATCGATTACGCTTGCTTGTAGAGTCAACAAATGGAGCTGAGAGAGCTGAAATTGTAGAGATTCGCTGCTATAGTTAATGATCAATAACACGCAAATTGGCCTAGCATATGCTGCCGTTTTGCGTGTTTTTTTCTTTGCCGCTCGGCTTGGTTTCCGACATTGTTTTTCTATAAATAGGTCTTAATGACCCTTGTTTAACCTTACATGGTATGTTATATTAAAAGTGCGACAAATCAAGGTTTCCTCTTCAAAAAGTTGACATAGGAGTGATGGTAATGGAACAAAATTCTATTCAAATTCGTCAAGGTGAAGAGATTATTTATGTAGAAATGACTGTTAAGGAAGCGCTTGCATTAACAGGTGCGAAGTTCAACTTAAACCACAAATTAGAAAGAGATGCCATCAAGAAAGTAAAGCAACGTCTCGAAGATAAGCTGCTTCCTCCTAACCATTAATTGTACCCTACCATCTTCGCATACAGCCCAACGAACGATCACCATCGTCCGTTGGGTTTTTATTTTCCTCTTGGAGCCGTATCAAAATCAACCAACTGATCATAATAATGACGCGCTCTCCAACAACGATAATCGAGGAGGAACAAACATGTCAGCAGATCATAAACAGCAAGGGCAATCCCGCAAAAACACAACGACCAAAACGCAAGATCAGAAGAGCAATAAAGGACACAAATAAAGTCATAAATAAAGAAAAGTCCATGCCTCTCTTCCATTAGGCGTGGACTTTTTTTCAATTAATTGATTTTTTTTCTGGTCAAAATACATGGAACCCCTCTACCAACAGCCCCCGGTTGAGACATTTGCTCTAAATAACGAAGTCCTCTTGTACATTGTGTTTTACAAACCGCGCACGTTGACGACTCCACAATTCTCATCGTGTACTGCTCTCTGGAAGATAGCACTTTCTTCTTAGCAACCTTGCCTTTACCTTTAGGTGGTGCCATAACCTCGCCTCCCAACCGTCTCCTTACTCCAGTATATGAAGGATGGACAGATCGGTTCTTGAGAAACAAGGTTATGTTCACGGTACTTGTCTAACGGTTAACTGTTTGTAATTCCAGCGCAGTCAGCAGGATCGGAACGATCTCCGCATAGAGATCGGCAAAGGATTCCACTGGCAGCGGATTGACGCCAACACCTAACTCAACAGTAAATCCAGGTCTTCTGAAATGCTGTATGAACCAGTCTTTATACCCTGCATCGCTGTCGGTTAACTTCACAGCCTCGTAGCCGCTGACGATCGCTAATTGCTCAGCAAACGACTCGGATTCCGCTGGTTCATACCCACGGTAATTCCAATAGATCTCTCTCCCTTGGGTATGTAGGGCAACGACAAGCTCAAAGGGGTGACATTCTGTAAAACGCGCAAGCGCTGCAGCCTCTGGCTCAGACAACGGCGTTTCACCGCCATAATCCCGCGGCCCCGGGCCCAACTTCCCTCTACGCTCAGCCTCGTCCTCCCAATGTGCGGGGAATTGATCATTGAGGTCTACACCCCTTATATTCGCTTTCCAGTTGCTAAAATCCGGCTGTTCTCCGTTCCATTCCAGCAAGTTCGCTTGATACGGATGATCAGGACTGATGCCGTTCAAAACAAGTTCTACGCCATCTGGATTCACCATAGGAACAATCCATAGGGAATACTCTGAGAGCAGGCGTCTGGTGTTTCTGCCCTGCCATGCCGTCCCTCTGGCATAAGAGCAAGCAAGATCCTCCACGAATTGCATAATAAGCGGTGTCGTAATCCACTCATTGGCGTGGAACGACGCATTGACATGGAGCTCCCTAGCCCCTTGACCGATGCGCAGTGCCGGTATGCCTTTGCCCATCACACTTTCCCCTATAACTTCGACATGCAGGAAAGGATAGATCCTGCCTAGCCGATTTAATTCATCACACAACGTCCCATACCCATAACCCAACATACGACCACCTCACAGCTCTTTGATCTCCTACGTAGGTTATGAATATGCCTGCTCCCTTAGAAACATGCGGCATAGCGAAGTTATGTTTGAGGCATGCCTCAACAAAAAAATAGACCCCTGAGGGTCTATTCAAAAAATAGTTGGCACCTGCCAGACGACAGGTGTAATGGCAATCTGATCTTTGAGCCAGCTTTCCGTAATACGCTTAAATAACGTAGGTTCACCACTGCAAAAAAATTGGTGAATCGGCAGTTTTCCCGATGTTTCCATCCGATCACGGTGGTACAGAATCGTGCTGATCTCTCTTGCTGTTTCGTCTGCAGATGAAATCAAAGTTACGTCCGGCCCCATAACTCGGGAGATCGGCTCCATCAGAAAGGGATAATGCGTACATCCCAGTATTAAACAATCAATTGGCTTGCCGATTAGCGGCTGGAGCGATTGCTCAACAATCTCCTGCTCTTGCTCTCTGCCGAAAAGCCCTTTCTCCACGAAAGGCGCCAAAAGCGGACAAGGCTCGCTATACACCTGAATGTTCGGCGAAATTAACTTTAAGGCATGTTCATATGCCTTGCTTTTGATCGTCCCTTCCGTGCCAATAACCCCAACAACCCCAGTTCGTGTGTGCTTAATTGCCGCTCTCGCACCTGGCGAGATCACACCCAAAACCGGAATAGAAACACGTTCTCTAATATCTTCTATGGCTACCGCAGTCGCCGTATTGCAAGCAATCACTATCATTTTAGGGTTAAATTGAATTAAATAATCCACAATTTGCCGGGTAAATATACGTACTTCTACAGCTGATCGCGGTCCATAAGGACTTCGAGCCGTATCACCGAAATAGATGACTTTTTCTTGCGGCAGCTGCCTCATGAGTTCTTTTACTACAGTTAATCCTCCGACTCCGGAGTCCAGTACGGCTATCGCTTGCTGCACACCTATCCGCATCCTTTGCCGGTTAATGAATTTCACAGGCTACATGGATAGAATATGAACGTACAAGCTGAAAGGTACCTAGGCTTACAACACTGATTATCGGTGGTCGGTCACTTATTTTTTGGGTTGCAAATCATTCACTAGTGCGAATTCATAGCCACGTTTCTTGATTTCTTTGCAGATGCGCGCAAGCGCCTGCATGTTTTCCAAGGACCCCTGATGCATCAAAATAATATTGCCATCATGCAAATTATTCATGATATCGTTGTACGGATCCTCTGCTCCATTCTCTCTCGGTTCCCAATCTCGCATGGCCGTCGACCAAAAGACAGACGTATACCCCATGCTGGATACCAAACTTAAATTATGCATATTGTAGTGACCGTAAGGGAAGCGAAAGTATTTCTCGACTTCCTTGCCCGTCAGCTTCTTATATAAAGCTTCAAAATCGGTAATTTCCTTGCGAATTTGGTCATCACTCAGCTCATTGAAATCCTTGTGCGTCATCGTATGATTGGCCACAAAATGACCGTCTGCCACAACTCTTTTCAAATAATCCGGATTTAACTTAATATTGTTTCCTGATATGAAAAAGTTCGCTTTCACGCCGTTTTCCTTCAGAGATTTAAGCATGAGATCCACTTCAATCAGCGGGCCTCCCGCATCAATTGTTAAATAAACCTTTTTCCCAGTCCCTACCCAAACGGCTTTCTGATCTGCGGTAAAAGATTTCGTTTCTTTCGGAAAATCGGGAACTTGACCTGTTTTCTTCTTCATGTAATACCATGAGTATGGGGTTTTGTCTCCTGCGATTGGTTTTGTAGTTGTCGTGCCTGCAGCAGGTTTTGCTGACGCTGTAGGGCTGGGGGCAGTCGTGGGATGCGGAGTTGCACTCGGTACTACGCTTGGTTTTGGAGTAGCTATGGGCTTTGCTGTTGATTTAGGAGTTGGCGTTGGCGCCACCGGTTTTGTTGTTGCTTGCGGACTTGGTGTCGTTACCGCTTCGGCAGCAGGTGAAAGCAGGCTTTTGTCTGCACAACCGACCAATGTTGCGCTTAAAAGGATCAGCAGTGCAGCACTTTTGGTAATTGATGTCATCTGTAGCACCTCGCTTGATAGGAATACGTTCAGTACTCCTTTCGACAGCGCTAGACAAATTACCTGCCTATTTTTGGTACGAGGGTTTATTTCGTAGCTCGGTATGTCAGGAATTGAAGAATGGTGATCAAAATAAAAGCAGTTCCGGCAAGCATTGGAATCGTAATAAAACCAAGCCAGTTCAAGTAATCTACGTCACATGGTATTGGCCCGCAGCCTGTTGCGGATTCGTGAAAAACTCCCGATTGGAGCAATACGTGATAAACGGAAATACAAGCTCCCCAAATCGTCAAGGGTAATACATAAATCGTCAGCTTGTAGTCTCTGCGGACAGCAGCGATTCCCAAAATGACAGCCAGTGGATACATGAGAATACGTTGATACCAACATAGTTTGCAAGGTATAAAATGCATAATTTCCGAGAAATACAGACTCCCTAATGTGGCGATTAAAGCTAGCAGCCACGATAGGTGCATGCCGTTTTCTCTTAAGAATTTTTTTGACATTTGTGCTCGTCCTCCCCTTCCCCATTATTATAGAAAAATATAGGAGGGAAGTCTAACCTTTTGAGAGTGCGAGGCTCATTTAAACCGAGAAGCTATACTCGACTTCCTTCGTCTGTTTCACCAGCCCGCGCCACTGTTCCAGCGGAACGATGTCGACGACAGCTTTGATCGGGATGCTGGCAAAATCCAGCTCCGGCACAGCCTCTAGCTTCATCCGGTTGGTGACCAGTCGGTCAAGCCAACCGGAGTACATCCGCTCCATCTGCTGCAGCCGATAGATGGCCGTCTCAAAATCCTTGCGTGCCGCGTTCACTGAACCGATCACGCATTTGTTCTCCAGCACCATGCTCTGATTGAGCATGTCCGCGGAAATCTCCAGCTTGCGATCAGCTGGTGTAACCCCAAGCAGCGCCAGCACGCCATTCGGCGCTAGCACAGCCATAGCCTCGAAGGCCAGCGGACTGAAGCCCGTGCATTCGAGTACAAAATCCAACGGCTTGCCGACTCCCTCTGCATAAGCCGTCAAGCTCTCGGCGCCCTCGCCCGCCGGTTGGTACACGCCCCCGCAGTCCTTAACAAGCTGCGCTTGCAGACTATCCTGCGGGGATTTGGACCAAACGTGCACGTCCAAGCCGAGCAGCCTGCATGTCATCGCAGCAAGCAGCCCTAACGGGCCCGAGCCCAGGATGAGCGCTGTCTTCGGCTCCCAGATCAGCCTCTGCTGCACCCGCAGCACCTGATCCCACACCTTCTCAACAATGCTCTGCGGTTCGACCAGCACGCCTTGCCCAAGCAGCTCAGTTGGAACTTGCACGAGGTAACGCCCTTCTTCTTTGTAGTATTCCGAGAGGAAGCCATGCGCACCTTTGATGCCCCGCTCCACAAATTCGCCGGTCTGACAGAAGTCGGAGTGGCCGTTCCGGCAATTGACACAGCTTTGATTTCGGCAGGGCCGACGCACAATAGCAGTCACAAGATCTCCAGCCTGGAATCCGCTCTCTGCGCCAGCTTCGGTTACGACGCCCAAGGATTCATGACCCGTCGTCAGATCGTCCTCCCCTTGCGGGGGAACGCCGTATTTTTCCTGCAGAATCTCCTTATCGGTCCCATCCAAGCCTACTGCCAATACCTTGACAATCACTTCTTGCGGATGAGAAATCGCGGGATCGTCCACGGTTTCTAACGCAATCGAAGGGTTACCTTGTCGTAGTTGTTTGACGCGAATCGCTTTCATCTCATCATCTCCTCCCAGCTATTGAACAACCGGCTCCAGAACTTTGTCTTCACTGGCATCTGCCGCTTGCTTGGTTCCCGCCGAGGTCAATTTCTTTAGTTTTGACAAATATTCTTGCGTTACTTTAATGAAAGATGCGTGTGACCATGTCAGTGGCGAGACAGAGAGCGGCGCTCCTGTAAAAGGATGCACCTGTTCCGCCATCGTGCCGGATGGCAGTGCATGGCGTATAGCCCAGTGCATCAGATTCTCCGCTTCTTGGAGATCTTCCATCACTTTAGCCGAAGCTACCAACCATTCCGCATACCAGAGCGTACAAATAAACCACGGATTCCCTGGCACTTTGGCAATATCATTCGTTACCTGATGGTAGTAGTCATTTTCATACCTGGCAATGCCGCCTATATCCGTATGTACCCACAATTTCTCCTTTAGAATCGTCATCGTAGTCACAATCCTAGGATCCTCCAGCTCGAACAATCCAAAGTCGAATAGCCCATACATGCTCATATCGAGTGTACAGTCAGGCACATATTTATTTTCCTCATAGCTCCAATATAAAGCACGTAAAAAGCGATTCTGATCAGCCGCGAACAACTGCTGTTCCGCTGCCTTTTTCACCTGATCTGCGATATCTGCATAATAAACGGCCCGCGCTTTATCCTTGTGATATTCAGCGAAACGAGCAGCAGCGACTAGACCCGCATACACAGATGCGACTGTGAAGGCTAATACGCCATAACGCTCCTCCCAGAGATCGTAGGAAGGCAGCGGAAGCCCTGAAGCGTCCCGGTAATGAACCAGGAAGTCCGCAGCGGGTTTCACAAACTTCTCGTAATCTTCCCGCGAGTGCTCTATCGTGCCTGCCAGCTTATGATGATGCCACAACGTGTACAGAACGAGTGCTGTTTCATCCTCTTGAATGGCCAGCTGCTTTTTCCCCTGACCATCCACCCATGGATGCCAGCTTGAGCCTACGGAGCTGTCCGGATTGTATTTGTGCATGAGATACCCTTCAGGTGTCAACACTTTTATACAAAAGTCAAAAAACTTCCTGGACAGTTCATAGTAACCAGCCCGATCCAAGGCATGGGACACCAGAGCCCCGTCCCGCGGCCACATATAGGAGTAAGTATCTTTGGCGAACTTCAAAATATCCGAATCATTTGCTGCAATAATAGCACCACGATTGTCAACATTCGTCCTTGTGATCAGCAGGCATCTTTTATAAAAGGAAGAAAGTTCCGGCTTCAGCAAGGTAAGCTGATGAGCATCCTGATTGACCCATTTTACCCAGTGATCATGGGTGCGCTGCAGAAGAGATTGTGGTGATTCTGTGCGCAGCAAGCTTTCCAATCTCTCAACCTCCTGCTTCGTATGACCGAAACAAACCCAGAACCACGCTTCTTTGGAGCTTCTAGGAGGCAGCATCATCGTCAACTCAAGTGTGCCATCAACCGATCCCTGAGCAATCGGATTTCCCCCTAACTGACCGTCTTCCGCATCGCGCCATGTGCCTTCGAGACCATGTATACCTTTCTGACCGGTTGCATAGCCGCTCGGATACGGCTTATCTACATCTGGAGATAAACCCGACAATGACATGTAGCGATGGCCTTTATAAAACAACAGCGAATTCAACTCCGGATCAAAATAAATCGTATCTCCGACACCATTGCCATAGATTTGCAAATCCAAATGAAAATAAAGTTTAATCTCTCTTTCCTCATCAAAATGGTTTTCCACCTTTATTTTGCGCAAAAAAATATTTTGTTGCACATCAACACCATCTCGAATAACGAAGCTTAATCCCAGTCTCTCATGGGCGCATTCAACGTTTGTAACCAGCGAATCTTCTAGGTAATTCAGCTTTTTGGTAACTTCCGGATGGTCGATCCAGAAGAAATCTCGCGCACACCAAATACCAAAATGTGAAAGATGATCGCTAGATTGATTCTCTTGACCTACTAAAGGGTAATACATGTCACGAATATTATAAGCAGCATCAAAATTAATGAGTACATTCCCGTTCCCAATGGGTAAATCTCTTGCCATGCGATCAGCCTCTTTCCAAGATGATGCTACTAATTTTCCAATCACTAAGCATAAATATGCACGCAGCCCACATGGCAGGGATTTCAGGTAAATGACACCAATTCACGCTTAAACATTTTCATTTCCAAGAAACTCATTTACAATTAAACAATATGGAGGGATTCATCACTATGAAGCAATTAGAAGGATTCGGTAAATTTTTGGAAAGCTTACGGGGCAAAATGTCCCTGCGCGAAGCAGCTAACAAAAGCGGACTTTCACACGCCTACATCAGAGACTTGGAATTAGAGCGCAATCGCTCGACCAATGAGAAAATCAACCCATCGCCTGTTACGCTTAAAAAGCTGTCGGATGCCTACAACATTCCGTACACGGATTTAATGGAGAAAGCCGGCTACCTCGAGAACGAGAGTGAGCAAGTTGGCAGCAGCAAAGCCGCCTTGCAGGAACCCGTTTCTATGAACGATACTTTATTTATTGAAGTCAGCTCGAAAGAAATGATTTATCATACTCGTTTTGAACGCATAAGCCAAGCTGTAACTTCCTTGCTTGATTTTAGTGTTTTCATGGATAAGCTTGAAGAAATGGGCTTCAAAAAGATGGATACTGACCTTTTCGTCAATATGAATCATGTGCAAAAGTACAATGAACGAGAAGGAAAACTTTATTTTGACGCACTTGGGATCTCCAAGTTTGTTGTTATTGCTGCGATTCGCCAAAAGAAGTACCACGACCTCATTCTGCGCAGCGTAGCTCGAAATACGGGCGTGGGCTTAGAATTTCACTACGAGCGTCCATCAGCAGCAGATTCCTTGCTATCCTCTGTGAGGCGCCCCATCTAATAACAATTATTAAAAAGGAGTAAAGTTCATCCAGAATGAAACTTTGCTCCTTTTTTTTCGTCTATCTATAAAGGTTGATTATATTGATTTTTGGGTAGAGAGGGTTGGTAATGAATTCATGGCCGTTCAACAGACCGCCCACACACAGTCTCGACTAACGAGAAAGAACAGAAAACGTTCTGTGGGCATGCGTTTTTTTCTCTATACGATTTTAAGTTTTGTTCTTCTTTCTATTCTGTCATTATGTTGGTTTTTCCTTACAGCCTCAGGCACGAGCGTTCGACTCATGATGGCGGATACTTTGATTACAACGCAGCATCGGGATTGGGCCAAATATTTGATTGGCTCCGAGGAATTGCAGAAGCGCGTAGAAGCTTATTGGAAGCAGTTTGACGAAATGGGTGATGAGAAGGACAAAGGGATTGTTCAGATTGAACCTGTGAGCCCGGCGGCCCCAGCGGCCGCGGTCAAGAAGGAGCTCGTGACCATCGAACCCATTTCGGGGACGAATTTCAAAGGACAGCTTGTCACCATTTCTGATCCCAAAAAGCTCCGCATTGCCGTACCTGAGAAAGTAGGCAAAGGCGAGAAAGTATCCTCCATGGTCAAAAGAACGGGAGCGATTCTCGGCGTTAACGGCGGAGGTTTCATCGACCCCAATTGGGAGGGGAACGGGTTTCAACCGGAAGGCATTGTCATGTCCGGAGGCAAAATCTTTTACAATGACAAAGGCATGAACGGCACTGTACAAGTGGTCGGCATCGATAAAGAAGGCCGCATGATTGCCGGCAAATATAAAGTCTCCGAACTGGTGGCTATGGGTGTTCAGGAAGCTGTTTCCTTCTCTCCACGGTTCATCGTCAATGGTGTTGGACAAATCAAAAGCCAAGCCGACGGCTGGGGCATTGCTCCGCGAACCAGTATGGCGCAAACGAAAGACGGGTCCATTCTATTCGCTGTCATCGACGGCAGGCAAAAGCACAGCATAGGAGCAACGCTGTACGATATTCAGGAGATTTTCCTGGCACACGGCGCTGTCACTGCTGCTAATCTAGACGGTGGTGCCTCTACCGTTCTAGTACACAACAATGCCATCATCAATAAGCCATCCAGTGAATACGGGGAGAGGTATCTGCCTACGGCATGGCTGGTCTTCGAGCATCCGGAAACAGCACCTATCAAGAATGTCTGGGAAGGTTTGGACATTAGCAAGATTGACCCGTCGAAGTGGTAAATGAAAAAAGCAGCAAGCTCTATTTCTTGAGCTTGCTGCTTTTTGTTCCATTTTAGCGATTGCCTAGGATGACTAAATCTTCTGCTGCTTCGGATGCTTCCACATCATCTTGCAATTCCACATTGTCAATCTTGGACTCTTTCCAGGAACGAACAGTGTCTACCACATTTGTTGCCGTATCTTTCGCTTTGCCTACGAAATCAGATGTTGTTGTGCTGACGGATTTGGCAACCTCTTGCGTTTTCTGAGTGACTGAGTTGGCCAGTTGTACCGTCTTGTCGCTAACCGCTTTGGCATTGTCCGCAATGTCGGTTCTAAGCTCGCGTCCGGATTTCGGTGCGAACAGCAGAGCTGTTGCTGCGCCCAGTAAACCTCCTACGATCGCTCCGATGAGAAGATCTTTACCTTTTTTTTCGCTTGCCATGTGAAATCCACTCCTTAATGGTCTGATTTGGCTTTCCGATTCGCCTGCCATCTTACCCACAGCTCATGACCCGTTGTTGCCCATTCCATGACGTCCTGTATACGCTTCTGGTGGGTATGTACGACCTTTTCCGCACCGTGAAGCGACTCATTCATCATGCGTGCACCTTTGCGAAGAACCGAAGCGACATCCCCTATAGCTGCTCCAGTCTTCTCGATGGATTGAACGGTTGACTCTAACGCCAGCACCTGCAAATGCACCTCTTCGGTCAACTGTCCCGCTTGCTTCAGCAATTGCTCGGCTTCGCCTGCTGCCTTTGCTACATGCTGCTCCGTTTGAGCAACCGTTTCCCTAAGCTGTTGTAACAAGTGTTTTGCTGTAATCAGCGTACGAACGGCAAAGGCGACAAGAACGATAAAAGCAAGAGTCGAAATAGCGGCACTAATCTCCATCCAAGTCATGACGGGCACCTCCTGGGTCTGCAAACTGTGTGATTGATGACGGCTTCTAGACGAATGCCTATGAATTACTACAGTATAGGTAGGAGCAGCTTGTTTTGACACAAAAAAACTGGAAAAATTTCAGAGACCTGTCATAATGAAAAACAAATGAACATCTGGAGGAGCCACATGAACCGAGAGCAAGGATTGAAGGAAATTGAACGAACGCGCATTATCGCCATTGTTCGAGGCGTGAAGGAAGTTCATATTGTTGCTTTAGCAGAAGCGCTCTTGAAAGGCGGAGTCACTGTAATGGAGGTAACGCTCAACACACCTGGCGCTTTGGCGATGATTAGTGAGCTGCAGATTAGGTTGGGTAAACAAATGTATATTGGCGCAGGCACTGTGCTAGATGTGGAGGATGCGCAGAAAGCTGTACAAGCAGGCGCTTCTTTTCTGGTAACGCCGAATTTGGACGAGGACGTCATTCGTTATGCAAACCGTGAGGGGGTTCCGATTTTCCCGGGAGCGATGACACCAACCGAGGTCGTCAAAGCGTGGAAAGCAGGCGCGACAGCGATCAAAATTTTCCCAAGCGCCAGCCTTGGACTGACCTACATCAAGGAACTAATGGGGCCGCTGGACCATATTCCTATGATGGCTGTTGGTGGCGTAACGGAAGAGAACATTAAGCAATTCGTGGATCTAGGCTGCTATGGATTAGGGATTGGCGGCTCGCTCATTAATCTAAAAGAGATCGAAGCCGGTCGCTTCGAATGGGTAACAGATAAAGCTGCCCGCCTGCTTGCGGCTTCGCGATAATTGCTGAGCTGGGATAAAAGGAAAATCTACCGCTGATTTGATCTCTGTGCGGGGCTGGGAAATAAATAGCTGGAGAAATTCCAGTTATTGGGGTTATACGAGGATTGCAAGTGATAATTAACAGGAGTTTTCGGCGTTAGTTTGAAAGCAACTACGATCGGCTGTGAGTTCTATTCTGAAATAGCAACCTGTCGTTTGCTTGTCTATACGGCAATCATAAATCAAAAGAAAAGGCTGTCCCAAGAGTAGAATACTACGCTTCGGACAGCCTTTTTTTATTTTTTGCTAATAATATAGACGCATTTGTTTCCGCCCTTGGCTAAACATTCTGTTCGCTCGACACTCGCGTCAAGCAAATTCCGGAACAAGGCAAGTTCACACTGACACGCCTGCCCAAATGTATTCGCGACTTGCGCGATCGGGCAATTATGCTCGCTAAACGTATAGGTATCGTTCTGGGTTGGCGACCAATCAACCATATACCCATTCTCGTTCTGTATTTGTGCTAACTCAGCTACACGTTCCTCCAAGCTTTTGTCCAGCATACGCGGCTGATAACGAGATTCAAGCTTATCCTGTCGGCCTTCAAAAAGCCGCTCGATCTTCTCGTGCCCCTGATCTTCCAGTAACTCATCCAGTAAATCGAGTGTCAATTGCATATATTTCTTAGGAAATAATTCGTCTGCCTTGGGAGCTAACGTATACACGTTGGTTGGTCTCCCCATCGCTTGCCTCACAAGCTTTGTCTCGAGCAGATCGTCCTTTTCCATGGAATGAATATGACGCCTGACGGCCATCTCCGTAATTCCGAGCTGTTTGGATATCTCTTGGACGCTTAGAGGTCCACTAGTTTTGAGCATGGAAAGAATCACTTTACGCGTAGATGTCTCAAGTGCTTGATTCATTAGCTCACCTACCCTCGGATCCATCATTATGCTTCATTTTACAGCATCAGATCCAAGTTGTAAATTAAGAAACATCTATGTATGTTATTCCAATTCACTCTTGATAAAGGCCCTTACACTCGCTGCAAACTCTTCAAAAGCCGCTGGAAGTTTAGGCACCAATGGATTCAGATCCTGACGGTTCCATGCTACAAAATCCTGCACAAGTGGTTTTCTGAGCTTCACTAGTTGAAGCAGTGTCTCGGTTAATGCCTCCGAATATGCGCCTTCGCCGTGTATGATCTCAACAATATCCTCATAGCTGCTGGCATCTCTTAAAATAAAGGCATCGATCAGCAGGCTTCCTACATCCGTTACGGTTTCGATAGCAAGATGAAGAACACGCTCTTGGGCAAGCTGCCAAACAAGATCATTCGTGCCTTGTCCCCATTGTTGTTCTAACTGTTTGCTCGCTTCAGCCAAAGTTGATAAAAACTGAATTCTTTCATTGATCTGTTCATGATTAATAAAATACATAATGCTATCTCCGTCCTCTTTTTCGCCATTTCGTCCAAATCAACATTGCAAAAAAAGTAATGACAACCAGGAAAATTAACAATACCGCTTGCATGAGATATTCGTAGCTCATGTACAATCACCCTCTTGACTTTCGCTGTATTCACTTCTATCAGTGTATCGCGCTAGCTGTAGAGCGTCAAGCAAGCACGTTGGCTGATGCAAGTTGGGTCTCTTTCCTGTGATTTTGGAAACCATATTGTTACTTTGGACTAAATACATCGTGTTGAAACCTCCTTACAATTAAAGTGAAGTCGTCTATTGGCAGCAAAATGATAAGCTCTCATTATAGGAGGAATTTTCGTGGGCATTACAATAGGAATTGTTGGGGCAGGTCAATTCTCACAATGCTTCGTGCAGTTGTTTCAAGCACATCCTTATGTCGATGAGGTTGCTTTGGCGGAATTGCACGAGGATCGTCGCGAAAAATTCGCAAAAGCTTTTTCCCTCAAACAAACGTACGCTTCATTGGAAGAGATGCTGAGCAGCGATGTGGACGCCGTTGCCATTTTTACTCAAAGACATCTGCATGGCCCTATGACGATACAAGCTCTGCAAGCAGGCAAGCATGTCTATTGCGCAGTGCCAATGGCACAAAGCTTAGAAGAAATATCCGCCATTCTCGAGGAAGTGAAGCGTTCCGGATTAATCTACATGACGGGGGAGACAAGTTATTACTACCCCTCCACGGTATATTGCCGAGACCAGTTCAAAGCAGGCCATTTCGGACGCTTTGTCTATGGAGAAGCTCAGTATTTGCATGATATGACACATGGATTCTATGATGCTTTCAAATATTCGGGCGGGAAAGATTGGAAGAAAGTGGCCGGCATTCCGCCGATGTATTATCCGACGCACTCTGTCTCAATGGTTCTCTCGGTTACAGGAGCAAAGGCGACTAAGGTATCCTGCTTGGGCTATGTAGACCAGCACGAAGATGGGATTTTTCGGGAAGGGGCTAACCTGTGGGACAATACGTTCAGTAATCAGAGCGCTTTAGTACGTACCTCAGATGGCGGGATGATGCGCCTCAATGAGTTCCGGCGCGTGGGCTGGGGAGGGAACAACAGTGTGTATATGAGCATGTTCGGAACAACCGGCAGCTACGAGGAACATGCAGGTGGTTCAGCCTGGACCTCTCTGAAGTGGGGAGCCGTTCAGGATCTAACTCCGCAGCTTGCCTGCAAGGATCAATATGTGCATCTGAACGATTCCAATCTGAATCAAACGTTGCAGCACGATTTCCATGCCAGCCTGGCCAAGGTGCATCACAGCTTCCGCTTGCCCCATACCTATGAGGGGCTGCCTAATGGGCACTTCGGTTCTCATCAATTTCTTGTTGATGATTATTTGAAAGCCATATACACGAAGAAATTGCCACCTAATCATGCTTGGCGGGCTGCGGATTACTTAGCGCCAGGGCTAGTCGCACATGAATCTTCCAAACGGGAAGGTGACATGATGGATGTCCCTGATTTCGGGTCACCTCCATCTGAGTGGAAGCTGCTTGATCCAGACAGTTTTGTCGCTTATCGTGATTGATTAGCGTGTATTGTCCTCCTTTTTCATTCATGTTACAGTGAACAAAGTGAAAAAAGGAGAAGATTACCGTCATGTCGTCAAGACCCAAACTACCAGAGATCGACCTCATCCGCGCAATCGCCATCATCGCCGTAGTGCTTATTCACGGCACATCAAGCGCTACGCTGCTACCGATTGGCAGCGGCTCGCAAGCCATCTTTTTCATCCTTAACAAAGCTAGTTTATTCACTGTGCCGCTATTCATCTGGATCAGCGGCGTCGTGCTCTTTTATACGTATTATGATCGCTGGGAGACTGGCATGTCGCGTGTTTTCTGGACAAAGCGTCTGCGGAGAATCCTAGTTCCCTATGTGCTATGGTCTCTGTTCTATTATTTATTTAATCAGATTATGTTTCATGGAAACATTCGATTTGATGTCATTTACTTTATCAAGCTGCTTATTTCTGGGAATGCCAGCTATCATCTCTATTATATGGTTATTATCGTTCAGTTTTACCTCTTGTTCCCGCTTCTCATCTCTGTGGTGAGGCGGTCATCTTGGGTTCGCCGAGGGCTAATCCCACTAGGTATCGTTATTCAAGCCGCAGCTTATGCTTTCCATCATGGTGTGCATCCCCTGCCGGAATATGCTTCGCTTTTTGTCAGCTACACCGCGCTTTTCGCCTTTGGAGCTTTCATGGGTATTCATTATTCGGCAATTGCAGCCTGGTCCGAACGCTACAAGCATTTCATAGGGAGCATCATGTGCCTAGCAGGAGCCACGTTCGTAGGCATGCTGCTTCTGCATCAATATGGACTGGCCAGCATCGGAAACATAGGGTTCGAGCTGGCTCTCCTCGTGTATTGTATGGCAGTTCCCCTGTGGGCCGTCCATTGGTCGCTTAAGCGCCTTGCCAACAGCCCAAGGCTTAGCACTGCACTTACGTCGTTAGGAGCTGCTTCTTTTGGCATCTACCTTGTGCACCCTGCACTCCTGACGCTATGGGGTCGCCTCACGCCAATCCAAGATCAGCGCTGGCTCTACGATTTGCATACAGCTGCTTCGATTCTGATCGGGCTGCTCGGCTCTTGGCTGCTCATGCGTCTGTACGCAGCCGTGAAAAAAGGTTCCGCTTAGCAGCGGAACCTTTTCATTTGAAGCGCGCAAGCATGGCCCAGCGCCGCTGCTGTCTGCGGCTGTATCGCGGCAAGCCGCGGTAAATATCCAGCGCTTCGCGGAACGTTGCCTTCGCATCATTGCCGCGTCCAAGCTGCTGATACAGCAAGCCAAGACGGTAATAGGCCTCGACCGAAGAGGTGTGCAAATCGCGGAACTGCTCGATCAGCTGAGCAGCCCTTTCAGGAGCAACAGGCGCTAAAGCTTCCCCTAGGCGTAAATAGGCCTCGCCATATTTGACCCGCGGGTTCAGCTCTACCGCTTGGAGCATGAAGCTCTCTCCCTTTTTCAAATCGCCTAACTTCAGGTAGCAAAGTCCGATTTCGTAGTGCACATCAGCGGAGTCTTCCATAATCGGCAGCGCTTGTTCCAAGTAAGGAAGTGCTTCTTGGAATTTATTCCGCTGCAGCAAGTTCCTTGCAAGCTCCAACTTCGCTGACGTATGATGAGGATTCGCATGTAATTCCGTTCGCAGCCTGGATGCTCTTCGCCTTAATTGAAATGGCTTAAAAATATTCGGCGTCAATCCGATAAATCTTCTATCTAACACATATAGGATGATTAATAGAATAAGAAGTGCAAGGAATGGATTACCGACAAGTCGCCATAACAGACCAAAAGCAAGAAATTTAAGCAGCAAAAGATATACCCCCTTTCAACTTCCTTATACTACCATAATATGAGGACTTTGGTCATCTCTTCCATAGAAAAAAGCTCCCGTCCCTATGACTAGCATATGAATGGAGGCTTCTTATGAATACTGATTCGAGATTTATTTCAAGCAATGCTATAATAAAAAGAAAAAGGGAGTTTCGATATGAACGAAGATCCACGCAAGGCCATATGGCTGAAGAGAAAACAGCTCGGCAGAAACAAATATTTGGTGAATTTCGGCCTTCTCCCTTGGGGTGTTGGGCTTACGGCCTTATTTAGCATTATTGAATTACTTAATACGCACGAAATTAGCTTAGTTTGGGTGCCTATTCGTTTAGTTTTGTTCTTTTTTATTGGTTTTTTTGTTGCCAATGCTAGCTGGATGGCGATGGAAAACCGTTACGAGCCTAGAAGCCGACGACCTTAATGGTCGTTTTTTATTTGCTAAAAAAGAAGGGCGTTAATGTAAATAGGTTTGGTCTTCTACATCTTCCGTATGGAATAGGGATGCCGTGCGGCTAAGCTGAAAATGCTCCTTCAACTCTTCACGGATTGTGCCGAAAGCGAGAATTTCCTCTTCGAATTCTTCGCGTTTCCCCCACTTCTTCGATTCTTGCGATTTTGTTTCGAACAACTCTTTGGAAACGTCCTCATAGGCATTGTGCAAATGATTATCATACCAATCCAGTTCACGGGACGCGTTTTTGCGATATACATGGCTCATCTCGAATTGATCCCCTTTGGTCGACGCAAATTCAACGACCAGCGTACCCGTGATGCCCTCGGCAGTCACTTCAACATCTGCGCACCACACATCGTGACGTTCAATAAACCGAACAACATTAGCCTCTTTAATTTTGCTCATACCCATACCCTCCTGGCATTTCATGATTGTTACCAAGAGTATTTCCAGGTCAAACAGGATTTATCAAGCGCTTGGCGTAAACCAAATTTTCCGAAAATCAACCCAACCCAAATCGTTAATACATACCCCTCTGATCGAATCATGATAGGTCGTTTGCTGAGAGCGATGAAGCACAAAGAGGAAGGATTGATCCTCCTGCAGCACTTCAATGATGTCATGAAGTCTCGCGATGCGATCCTTGATGTCCGGAATCATAAGAATATGAACCATTTCTTCATCGATCCATTCCTTTTTTTCCGAAGTTAGATGCGCGCGGACATAGCTGTTGCTCTGCTTAAGCGTCTGGATAATATGGAGATCGTACTCACTTTCCAAACAGATGTGGTAAAAAATAAGATCTGCCTCATGGATCGTATCGAGCCGCATCATGTCCGACATGCTCCGAGTTGTCAGTTCAATCCGGATACCTGCCTTGACACACTGCTCACAGATCCAAATTGCATCCTCATTATTATGGCTATAGATAAACATGGTTACTAGCTCGCCATCGTACCCCATCTCTTTAAGTAGGCGCCTAGCCTCCTCCAAATCGGTTCGATGCACAGCGGCTGTCCCTTTGTCATTCATTGCTGGTAAAAAGGAACTGGCTGGCGCTTCCCTGAAGCCTCCTAGCTGTTCAATCATTCGTTCCCTATCAAGGATCAAATCGATAGCTTTGCGAAAATTCGGGTGCTGCTGAGGTCCTTCTTTCTCTTGGTTAAAAGTAAGCAATGAACATCCCAGAATCGACTGTTCGATCTGATGCCATTCTGAATCTTTTCCGACAGCTCCGACCGGTTTACGGGAATTTGTGTGGTCACACAACACTTGCACCATATCCCAGCTCGGGCCGACTTCCGACAACTCCTGCGGCAACAGCCATATTTCCAATTAATCCAAATGCGGCCTAACCCCGAAATAACTGTCAAAGGCACGAAGCTTACAGATATAATCATCATTGCGCTCCAGCCTGAACGGCCCTGTTCCAATGGGCATGCGGCCAAAAATCCCCTCATTCTCCCGGCAAATTTCTTCCGGCAAGATTGCTAATGAAGGATGCGCCAGCTGCTGCAGAAATAGCTCGTTGGGCTGTTTCAGCTCGATAGCAATTGCACTCCGGTTGAGTACCCGGATATTCTCGATACATTCCGTCATCCAGCCTTGGCACGCGGAGAAACCAAGCTCCATGAGCCTAGATAATGAGTAACTGACATCGTTCGCTGTCATCTCCCTGCCATGGTGAAACAGAACCCCTTTTCTTAAGTAAAAGTGTAATGCAAGCCATCTTCGCTTTTCTCCCAATAATGCGCCAAGTGTGGCTCTACGACCCGAGTACTGGGATTGTATTGAACCAGCGTATCGAAAATCTGATTAATGAGATGGGTGTCAAACGCAAAAAAGCTGAAAGCCGGATCGAGTGATACCAGCCATTTGTAGACTGGAAAACGCAGTGTATCCTTGTAACATTCCTCTTGGACAACAGTTCGATATCCGAAAAAGCTAAATAACCAATCGACGAAAGAGTCCTGCAAAGCTTCTCCCCTGCCCAATTGGTGAATGAGTTCAATCGTACCTTTATAATCGCCTTGACTCGCTAGTTCCATTGCCTGTTTGGAAACCATGTCTTCAGCGGAAACAAGGAAGGTTAGCTCAGAAACATTGCCTCTTCCTCTTCCAGGCTTCCAGGAAATCCAGCCTTGGTCCATCATTTTTTTCAGCAAAATCTTTACATTCCGCGTTGTGCAGTACATTCTTTCGGATAGTTCTTCTAACGTGATCGGCTGCGGTTCATGCTCTACACCATGTGCAAAGCCAGACCGAAGCTCCAAAAAATGAGACAGAATCTGCATGATTCACGTCCTTCTCCAAAAGGGGAAATTGTTAAAGTGAATTATACACTTTTTGTTCCCCTTATTCTAGATGTAAACTGGATCTAACAGGAAAAGAAAGGAAGGTGAATCGAATCATGCAACCATCCAACTTATATGTATCTGAGAAATTAATGCAGTGGCAGCAGCACGAATTGGAAGTCGAAGCTCGCGAGCTTTGGAAATTCAAATCCATCAAAAAAAGAAAAGTGTATATGATGATTACAAGTTTGTTCTTCTTCGTCTAATCACAGCGCGAATCCCGAGAACCGCCAGTACCAACAGAACAGCCAATAGTGCTCCGAAAGTATCGACGACGACGTCAATCGCATGACCCGTGCGGCCATCAATGAACGTTTGATGCCACTCATCGGTCACTGCATACAAAACCGAAATCATAAAGGAGGTGAGCAGTGCCATGATTACTTGTACCTGCTTCGACAGTAAGGCCAAGATCCAGAGCAGGGTAAGTACAGCGAACTCGCTTACGTGCCCTGCTTTTCTTATGAAGAACTCGATAACATCGATGGGGTCCTGCCACGACAGTTTTTGCCCGTCATAGTTGAATGCCATATGCGGGAATTGATTTGTAAGGTTTGATCCACTAAGCTTGGATTCTAAAAGCGGTCGCAGTGACTGCTGCTGATACGTCTGCCCTGACTTAAAAAAAATAAAAGCCATCCATAGGACGGCAGCAATCATAAACACATAAAAGTAAACCTTGAAAGAAGATTGTGTCATGAAGGAACCATTCCTCTACGAATTCATTTTCTTGCGAATACTAAATAGCGCAAAAAACTCGATGACCATCAAATTCACGGCCGACACCCCATAGAACGCCATCCCAAACATCATGCGGAACGGATCCTCCGTCACTGATTTCCACCAGAAGGCTGCAGCCAAAGTCAGTACAATATTTAAGGCTGTCGTTATCCAGAAAGAGAATCCCAGCCGATTCGTTTTCCGCATTAACCACACACCGATTACAAACGGCAACACAAAAGATATTCCCAAGAAAACCCAATACAAGACCCCGTTTGACACTCTTTCGTCACTCCTACACGATCAACTAGTTTCTGTTACTAGGTTAGCATGAAAATGCAAATGAAAACAACGTTTGGCACCGTTTGCAACAGAAACGTCGCAGGCATAAAAGACAAAATGAATTATCTGTGCAAAGGGCTTGCCTGCTTCATATATTTCATGTATAATACGAAAAGTCGACGTTATTTGAGACATTTCGGGGCCTTAGCTCAGCTGGGAGAGCGCATCGCTGGCAGCGATGAGGTCAGGGGTTCGATCCCCCTAGGCTCCATAGTAAAATAAGCATCACAACCATTTTGGTTGTGGCGCTTATTTCTTTTGGAGCTGTGGGGAGAGAACCCCGGTGGGTTCGCCCGCGCGGACGGAACAGATGAGTTGACTTCGTAGCTTGGCTTCGAGTGTAGGAGCACGACTTTTCGAATTCAAGCGGTAATCCCACCTGAACAACCTTGTTTATATATCGTTATTTTGATAAAATAACGATATATACAGGGAGGAGAAAGAATATGCCCACAATTCGACCAAGTTCAGATCTAAGAAATCATTACAATGAGATCTCTGAGTTTTGCCATAAATTTGATGAACCTGTCTACATTACGAAGAATGGCCAAGGTGATCTGGCTGTGATGAGTATTGAAACATACGAAAAAATAGTTGGTAAATTCGAACTATATAAACTGCTGGATGAAGGTATGGATGCATTGAAAAAGCAGAAAGTCCGACCTTTTCATGAGGCACTTACAGACATTGAGAAAGGTATTCCAGAGTGAGTTTAATATATCGCTTACTGATTACTGACTTAGCAGAGGCGGATCTGCGAGACATAGCCGACTATATAGCAAATGAATTGTTGGAACCATCAGCAGCACGAAAAATAATATCCAGAATCGCTGAAGCCGCTTCTCAATTGGAACAAATGTCTTTTAGAAACGGATTGGTTCGTGATGAACGTTTGGCAGCCAATGGCATTCGACATTTACTTGTGGACTCGTACATCGTGTTTTATATCGTTTCTGAGAAAGAAGAAACCGTTACAATTATTCGGATTCTTAATGGTAAGAGGAACTGGAGCAGCTTGCTTTAATCTATTCAGTAGTGAAACCGACATACTGGTGGAGAGCGCATAATCAGGAGCACGGCGTCTGAATCTTCCGCTAAGCTTGTCCTCGTCCGAGTTTGCTTCGTCAGCTATTTAAATCGAAATTTATACATCCCCCTAGTTCCATATAAGAAAACCGCGGTCCTTAGAGATCGCGGTTTTCTTATATGGAACTAGGGGAGAAAACCGCAGATTTTACGTCATATCAGGCAGAGAACGAAAACTTCATCTCTAACGGACACCACTGACGCTATATCCGATTTCCAACCCTGTTTGCACAAATAACGGACACCAGAGCCGTTAATAGACCAATAACCAGCCTTTTTACACACAGAAATCGTGAATAGCTGCATTGGAGTCCGTTAGCTTTCAAATAAGCTTCATTTCCATCAAATAAAGCCCACTGTGTCCGTTAGCGAAGTAACCCGACGCGCGTTCTAAAAAAGGTGTCGCTCAGTCAACCTCATGACCAACGAAGCATCCTTTTCTTTAACTCCCATCTAAAAATTAGGTGTTTGAGACCGCCCTAGCCCGAAATAGACGAAAAGGTCCGACGCGTTTTATGGGATAATTAGGAAAAACTTTCATCCTCGTACTAGTTCATCTATCCAACCTTTTCTAACTAGATTTGAATTTAATAATAGTGGAAAGGTGGAGGGTGATTATGAATTTACAAGAACTCAATCGTACAACCTATGATTTAGTTGCTAGTTTGGGACAAAACTGCGACCCCGCTAGTCACTTAAGGAGACACCAGTTAAGAAAGTTTTCCATGCCTTTGGACTGGGTTGTTTCTACTTCTCTCACAGATGTAAATCGATTATTAGCAAATAGATTCCAAGGATACATGGACCTGTCCAACATGCAAGTCATTGAAGGCACTTCACAATATGTCGATGAATTTGCAACTGTTGTCCAGAAAACGCCTTCCTATTTCATCAAAGATATGCACTATAATGTGACTTCCGTTCATGACTTTCCTATTATTCCTAATCAAAGTTGGCACTACACTTATCATGTTTATAAAGCGAAATTGAATGTGCGTATTCAAAGGTTTCTCGAAGAAACGACAAAGTCTAAATCCACACTTTTTGTTAGACTTCTTGCCACCCATGATCAAGCATTTGAGTTGCAATCGGTATTGCGAAAATTTACAAATGGTGATTTCAAAGTACTTATCATTAATCCTATCGCCAATTTACAACAGGTAACTGAGTTAGATTGGGGTTTGGACCAAGTCTGTGTTGTTCAAATTCCAAGTACAAACAACATGAAAGAATGGGATTATATCTTAAATGCCATTAAGATAAGTCCCTAAAAGGAACTACTGTGTGCTATTGGAACAGAATCGACCATATCAAGATCCTGAGGAGACTACAGGGTCTTATTTGCGTTAAATCTACTAAGCTATGATTGATCTCACGAACATGCTAGATTATAATACAAGCTTGGAATGTTACATTACACATAAGGAATTGATGACATGCTTACGAATAGCCCCGAATATTGGATTTCCAAACTAGAACTCGAAGCTCACCCCGAAGGCGGTTACTATAAACGAACTTTTCAAGCCCAAGAAAAGATTACGGATCAAGAATTGTCCGTGGAGTTCGATGGTTCACGACTGCTCTATACGAGTATCTATTTTCTCCTGCAATCTCATGATGTCTCGCATTTCCATCGATTGAAGTCGGATGAGTTATGGTATTTTCATGCAGGAAGCCCTTTGACGATTCACGTCATTCATGAGGATGGCACCTATGAGGAAGTTAAATTAGGCATTCATTTGGAAAATGGAGAAATCCCCCAATATCTGGTGCCTAAAAACTGTATTTTCGGATCCTCGGTGATGGAGAAAAATACATTCTCACTTGTAGGATGTATGGTAGCTCCAGGATTTGATTTTCAGGATTTTGAACTATTTTCGCAGGAAGAGTTACTTAAGCAATATCCGCAGCATAAAGAGATCATCAAAAAGTTAGCCTATGAACTGCTTCCTGTCTAAGGGAAGGCGAAGACAACACGTCGATATGACGTGTTTTTTATTTTTGGCGATTTTTGTTGTAGAATGACAGTATCAAATAAGACCTTTGGGGAATAGCTATCCGATTGGAGATAATCATGATCTATCATAATTTAGAAGAATGCCTCATTGATTTAGAGAATAACGGACATTTGGTTCGCATTCATGAAGAAGTTGATCCTGAGCTAGAGATGGCAGCCATTCATATGAAAGTTTATGCAGCTGGCGGCCCGGCCTTATTATTCGAGAATGTAAAAGGTTCAAAATTCCGCGCGGTATCCAACCTTTTTGGGACAGTTGAGCGCAGCAAATTTATTTTTCGGGATACGTGGGAAGGCGTCCAGAAGGTAATCTCTTTGCGAAGCGATCCCATGAAGGCATTGAAGAGTCCCCTGAAACATTTCGGAACGGGGCTCGCTGCGTGGAAAGCACTCCCCCTCCAAGTAAACGGCGGATTGCCTGCTTCAATGGAAGAAGTCAGCATAGCTGATCTCCCTCTTATTAAACACTGGCCAGAAGATGGCGGTGCCTTCGTCACGCTGCCTCAGGTCTATTCAGAAGATCCGGAGAAGCCCGGAATTATGAATTCCAATCTGGGCATGTATCGGATTCAGCTGAGCGGAAACGAATATGAGCTGAATAAGGAAATCGGCTTACATTACCAAATTCATCGCGGCATCGGCGTGCACCAAGACAAAGCAACCAAACAGGGGCTTCCTCTCAAAGTAAGCATCTTTATTGGCGGGCCACCGGCGCATACGCTGTCAGCGGTGATGCCTTTGCCGGAAGGCATGAGTGAGATCACTTTTGCTGGATTGCTTTCAGGGCGCCGTTTCCGTTATAGCTATATCGATGGATACTGCATCAGCCATGATGCGGATTTCGTTATTACCGGGGAAATATACCCTGGCGAAACCAAGCCGGAAGGCCCTTTCGGCGATCATTTGGGCTATTACAGCCTGACGCATCCATTTCCTCTCATGAGAGTTCATAAGGTTTACGCTAAGACTAATGCTGTCTTTCCATTTACTGTCGTTGGCAGACCGCCTCAAGAGGATACGGCATTCGGCGCCTTAATTCATGAACTAACCGGAGATGCCATCAAGCAAGAAATCCCTGGTGTCAAAGAGGTTCATGCCGTCGACGCTGCCGGAGTACATCCATTGCTCTTTGCGATTGGTAGTGAGCGGTACACGCCTTATCAACAAGTCAAACAACCGGCAGAGCTGCTCACCATAGCTAATCGAATTTTAGGCACGGGACAGGTGAGTCTGGCCAAGTATTTATTCATTACGGCAGAAGAGAGCGAGCCTCTGGATTCTCATAATGTTGAGCATTTTCTAACTTACATTTTAGCTAGAATGGATCTTCATCGCGACCTTCATTTCCAGACAAATACGACGATCGACACGCTCGATTACTCGGGCACTGGGCTAAATAGCGGAAGTAAGGTTGTTTTTGCAGCAGTCGGTGATATAAAAAGAGAGTTATGCCAAGAGGTTCCTGATGTTTTGAATGACATCGCAGGAATTGAGCACGCGCATTTGGTCATGCCGGGAATCGTTGCCGTTCAGGTTTCTAAGTTTACAAGTTATGGCGATACGCAAGTGGAAATGAGAGACATATGTGAGGCCATCGGGGCCAAAGGCCCGCTCCCGACTTGTCCGCTGATTATCGTCTGCGATGACAGCCAATTTATTAGTGAGTCCATTGATAATTTCGTTTGGGGCACATTTACGCGCAGCAACCCCTCCCATGATATTTATGGCGTGAATAGTTATTATGAGAATAAGCATTGGGCTTGCGATAACATCGTGATTGATGCTCGAATTAAGCCGCACCAAGCACCTCCATTAATTCCGGACCCAACGGTTGAGAAAAACATCAAGCGATTCTTCACAGATGGAGCCAGTTTAGGCAGCGTTAAAAAGTAACTGTCGCAGCGAGAAAGCAGCATCACGACCAACAAGGTTGTGGTGCTGTTTCATTTGGAGCTCCGCGGCAAAGGAAATGCACGAAAACCGTCGAACATACTAACAAAACCTATCAAAGCGCTGCAGTAACGGCGCAGAACGGTGGTTACAGATCCATGTCTACGACACTTATATCCACTAAAATGCATATTCCCCTTCCGCGGCCTAAAATGGTCGTTCGCACCCGCCTGACTGAAAGGCTGAGTGAAGGTCTGCATCGCAAATTGACCCTCCTCTCAGCCTCGTCTGGGTTCGGTAAAACCCTGCTCGTCAGCGAATGGCTTGCAAGTTGTAAGCGACCTGCCGCTTGGGTATCGATCGATGAGAGCGATAACGATCCCGCACGTTTTCTGGCTTACCTCTCGGCAGCACTTCGGAGCATTGGAGCGAACATTGGGGAAGCTTTCTTAGAAGGCCTTCAAGCCCCTTATCCTCCGCCCATTGAGTCCATTCTAACCGTGCTGCTCAATGAAATTAGCAGCGCTGCGCACCCATTTATCCTTGTGCTGGATGACTTTCATCGGATTGATGCTGACCCCATACACCAGGCGCTCTCTTTTCTACTTGAACACCTGCCACCACAGATGCATCTGGTTATCACCACTCGTGAAGATCCACCGCTACCACTAGCCCGGCTAAGAGCACGCGGACAATTAACTGAGCTGCGTGCTGCCGACTTACGTCTCACTCTTTCGGAAGCTGCTGACTTCCTCAACCAGACAATGGGGCTCAACCTCTCCACTGACAATGTCTCTCTGCTGGAAGCGCGAACAGAAGGCTGGGTTGCCGGCCTGCAACTAGCCGCGATTTCTATGGAGGGGCTTCATGATGCCACAGGCTTCATCAAATCTTTTAGCGGCAGCCACCGCTTCGTTCTTGACTATTTGGTTGAAGAGGTGCTGCACAAACAATCCACAAGCATTCAGACCTTCTTACTGCATACGTCGATTCTGGACCGCTTTTGCGCTCCGCTCTGTGATGCCGTTATGCGAGGCACCTCCTCATCTTCCAGCCATGAAATCTTGAAAAAGCTTGAGCAAGCCAACCTTTTCCTCATTCCGCTGGACAACGAGCGTCGTTGGTTCCGTTATCACCATCTCTTCTCTGATTTGCTGCGGAAGCAGCTGCAACAGAGCCACATACTCGCCTCCGCCTCATCTGGAGAAGATGCCCTAGGCGAACTGCACCTTCGTGCCAGTAGGTGGTACGAGGAGAACGGGCTGGAGCTTGAAGCTTTCCACCATGCTGCTGCTGCGAAGCAGGTAGATCGTGCTGCTCGTTTACTGCAAGGTAACGGGATTCCACTGCATTTTCGCGGGATGATGGCTCCCGTATTACAATGGTTAGCCTCATTGCGGGCGACTGTGCTGGAAGCTAAGCCTTCTTTGTTGGTGATGTATGCTTCGGCATTAGTATTTTCGGGACAAAACAACAGCGTGGAACAAAAATTACTAACAGCTGAAAAAGCACTAAAAAATTCCGAGGCTGATGACACAGCACGAGATCTTGCAGGGCAAATCGCTTTCATAAGAGCCATGCTGGCTATCCCACAATATCAGAGCGATGTCATCCTCGCCCAGTCCCTCCGCGCTTTGGAGTACCTGCATCCTGACAACTTGTCGGTACGTGCTGCTGCTACCTGGACGCTGGGTTTTGCTTATCAGCTTCAAGGCGACCGTTCCTCAGCGAGTCAGTCGTACAGAGAGGTCATCTCTTTCGGCCAATCGACTCCATCGATCATGATCACTATCGCAGCTACAACAGGCCTCGGCAGCATACAAGAAGCAGACAGTCAGCTTGTCTTGGCAGCCGAATCTTACGAGCAAGTGATCCAATTAGCAGGCGAACCTGCCCTACCGGCGGCCTGCGAAGCTCATCTTGGCTTGGCTCGTATTTCCTACGAGTGGAACGAGCTCAAGGCCGCTGAACGGCACGCCCAGCAAAGCCTCCAATTGGCGAGGCAGATAGCAAGCGTTGACACCTACGCTCTCTGTGAACTGTTTTTCACACGCCTCAAGCTTGCCCAAGGGGATGCGGCTGGCGCTGCGGCTCATTTAGCGAAAGCAGATCAGTTTATCCGAGAGCATAACTTCGTATCTCGAATGCCTGATATCGCTGCTGCACAAGTGCTCATGCTGCTTCAGCAGGGCAATCTAGAGGCAGCTGCGCAGCTCGCGCATTCCCAGGAGCTCGCGATCAGCCAGGCTCGCGTCCATTTGACCCAAGGCGATGCACCTGCCGCACTAGCCGTGTTGGAGCAGCTGCGCCAGCGTACCGAATTGAGCAGCTCGTCAGATGAACGGCTCAAGGCAATGGCCCTGCAAGTGGCAGCTCTTCATGCTAATGGTGACAAGCCAGAGGCAGCAGCGCTGCTTGTTGAAGTGCTGAAGTTGGCAGAGCCGGGCGGCTATATTCGCCTTTTTGTTGACTTAGGCATTCCCATCGCGGAGCTCCTCTCTGACGTACAGCCGCATGAAATCATGCCGGACTATCTAAGCAAACTGCTAGCTTCCTCTGAAACTGGGGATCAATTTGACGCTGACAATTCTGACTTGCCTCCTGCTCCTGCTCCTGCTCCTGCTTCAATTGCACAGAACCTTATAGAGCCGTTAAGTGTACGCGAGTTAAAAGTGCTCGAACTCATTGCATTGGGACTCTCCAACCGTGAGATTAGCGAGCAGCTTTTCGTCGCATTGAGTACGGTAAAAGGGCACAATCAGCGGATCTTTGACAAACTCCAAGTCAAAAGACGCACCGAAGCGATTGCCAAGGCCCGCGAGTTAGGCCTGATGTAGCCCAAAGTTCGCTTAGTGAGCAACCATATCTCAAAACGATACTTTAGTATCTACACAGTGATACCTGCTTGTAGCTATTATTGTTTGTAGATGAAGCAAGCGGCATATCTCGCTTATTAGGCGGTGGCCGAATCTGCTTGATCTTGGAGGAGTGCTTATGAAAGCAATCATAACAACAAAATACGGATCCCCCGATGTACTTCGGCTTAGAGAGGTTGAAAAGCCTATCCCGAAGGATAATGAAATTCTAATCAAAATAAGTGCAGCGGTCGTCACGCCAGCAGACTGCGCTTTTCGCAAAGCTGACCCTTTTATGACAAGATTGTTCAGCGGCCTGACCAAACCTAACTGTATTCCAGGATTTGAGCTTGCCGGGGAAATTGAAGAAGTAGGTGGCGGGGTAACTCTTTTCAAAAAAGGTGATCAGGTATTTGGAACTTCTGGCACTGGTTTCGGCGCTCATGCTGAATACAAATGCTTGCCGGAAACTGGCGTGATCATCACTAAACCAGCTAATATGACCTATGCAGATGCCGTTGGTATCTGTGATGGAGGCTTAACGGCATTGTCTTTCCTTAGAGATATTGGCCAAATTCAGCGCGGACAACAAGTCCTTATCAATGGCGCTTCAGGTGCGGTTGGTGCCTACGGGGTGCAGCTTGCCAAGTACTATGGAGCGGAAGTTACGGGGGTATGCAGTTCGGTTAATGTAAATTTAGTCCAATCATTAGGTGCCGACCATGTCATTGATTATACAAGAACAGACTTTACTACAAATGGCGAAACCTACGATATTATTTTTGATGCGGTGGGTAAAAGTTCATTCACACGCTGCAAAAGCTCGCTTAAGCAAACTGGCATCTATCTTTCGTCGGTCCCTTCACTCGCTATCCTGCTTCAGATGTTGTGGACATCACGAATCGGCAGCAAAAGAGCCTACTTCGCGGCTACTGGACTCAAGCAAAAGAAAGAGAATCTCACCTTTCTCAAAGAGCTTGCTGAAGCAGGGAAATTAAGATCAGTCATTGACAGGCGCTATGCCTTGGAACAAATCACAGAGGCACACCGATATGTGGATAGCGGGCGTAAAAAAGGCAATGTTGTCATCACAGTGGGATAAAGCGAATCCAAACTAGAAAACCTAACCTGAAATGAGATTCATGTCAGGAGCGAATCGTTATGGAAAAGCTGAATAACTGGATTGGAGCCATCAGCCACAATTATATTTTGATCATCATAGCCGCTGTTATCTTTTTTGGGATCAAATCTGTGATTGGCTATTTCACTTATCGCAAAATGATGCGCGAATTTAAAGAGATCAAACAACTCATCAAAGACCGAATGTAACCTGCGATTTCTTCGTGGGTTTTTTGGATAAGCGTTTGTTGGTATAATAAGGCCAGAACGCTTAAGGGGGAAATGATCGTGACCCAATTTTCAGAAACACAGTCTACGATGACGGAAAGCGTCGAAAGAGAGATCTTGTTTCAAGAGATGATGCAGCAAGTCGCAGCTATGCAAAAACAATTTCTATCCGAAGGTGAAGATGATGAAAGGCGTTGGATGATGGAACGGACAAGCGACCCGAATCTTATCGCGTTTCTTAAAGATTCGACCGTTATTATGCTTCATGTCATCGATGCTATTGGAAAATTAGAGCCCGTGAACGGGATTACAATATCTAAGCAATTCGGCATTCCAAGGGGCAGCGTATCCAAAATCACACGAAAACTTGCGGAGCAGGGTATGCTGAACTCTGAGTTACTTCCCGATAACAAGAAAGAAGTCTTGTTTCATCTCACTCCACTGGGCCGTCACATATACATCTTACATAAACAGTTGCATCTTCATATCGAACGAAATGTGCAAAAATTCCTTCTCAGGTACACGGTCGAGCAAATGCGTTTTCTTGTTCAGTGCATGAAAGATACTTCAGCAACGTCCTGGGTACAGCCTGAATCTGAACAGGACGAGCCGCAGACTGCGTCACCCGTTCAAGTACTCGAAGAGCCGACTGCAATAAGCGAAATCGTTACCATGCTGCATCAATTAGATGAACGAAATCTTAAAAAAGTGAAGGATATTATTCAAATTGCTTTTTTAAATACATAGTCATTTCGGCTCCCCTTAATCCAGCAAAATTTAACATAAAATATTTTCTATGAATCGTAAAATAATGCCTGTTCTCCCTTCAATAAATATGGTAGATTGATTGTATCATCCATTGGAGGTATATTAACTTTGAAAGCAGTCACCGAGAAGCTCATAAAACAGCATCAGCACTATTTATCTGTTAACTCCAATGAACTTAGAAACTATGATTCAATCTATGATCATATGCTTTATTACTTCACAAGCGTGTTAGGACTTGATGAACAGCAGGCTTTACTTACCATACAAGATTTTAAATCTGATCTTTCCTGTGATGTACTTAAGAATATCGTGCAATCCAAGGTAAATTTATAAACGTTTGTACAAAGCAAAATACCACAGGCGTAAGGCGCCTTTGCACGACGAAATCCCTTGAGGCTATGGCCTCGAGGGATTTTTTGATTTACCTGTTGTTTGCGTATTACAAACTAGCATAATTCTTTTTAGTTTACAGCATATTCTTTGATCTTTTTAGAGCGCTTTTCAAGTCCTATGGCAACCTCGGAATCATCCGTTGTATGATAGAGATAGTTCTTCTAACTAGGAAAATACAGGAATGGTGACTGCCATGAATCTTTTGCGAAGTCCCTTCAAGACACTGCGTGGCAAAATTCTGATTTCACTGTTTGTTCTCATCATTTTACCCGTCGTCGTCATCCTTTATCGATTCTATAATTCTTCTGAGCTTATTGTTCAAATGCAACTCAATCAATCCAACCAAACTGCTGTGGCTCAAAAAGCAGATATGATGAACGATCTAGCCGTTCGTATTATTAAAGCATCCAGCCTCATTATCAACGATCCAGAAACGGAGAAATTCTTAAGAGAACCTGCTGATTGGTCCGATAGCTACAGCTCTTTCATTAAACTTACCAGCTTGCAAAAGAAACTGTCTAACGTGAAAGACCTGCTGCTCGACAGCGATGCTTACTTAGGCCTCTATGACAACCGGGGCTACACGCACACTACCTGGTCTGCAGTCACTAAGACAGATATTGCCTCCTATCGCAAGGAAAGCTGGTATCAACCAACTATGCAGCTGGGCGGCTCTCCCTACTGGTCTGTGCCCTACACACTGCGCACTGCTGGCAGCAGTCAAGACCTCGTTGTCATGACTAGACAGGTCAATGGAGAATATACGAGCAATTATGGCTTTTTCCTGATTGGGGTTCCTACCTCAATATTCTTCTTTAACGCGCAGGAGCTGCACCAGCAACAAGAATCCGGCGTCATCTCCTTTCTGTTAGATCAGGACCAGAAACTTCTGCTTGGTGACAGCACGTCGAGCCATTTCAAAGCCTCAGATTCCCTTCAAACCTTGCACAAAGACGCCAGCGGCATTCAGAAAATAACCTTGAACAACCAGGACTATCTCGTCAATGATGCCTACGTCCCCCAGCTTGGCTGGAGGCTAGTACAGCTGATGAATCAGAAGGATTTTGCTACACAGTTAAGCCGTGAAAAAGATAAGTCTATCGGTTGGGTCGTCGCCTGGTTTTTTCTATTCGCAATCGCTTTCATTATCCTGATGCTCCGTGTTACAAGTCCTTTCAAGCAGCTCGCCAAATCGATGAACAGGGTCGGAAAAGGCGAGTTTAATACGATGGTCACGATAAAAGGTGAGGACGAAATTGCCGTCTTGGGGAGTAACTTCAACAAGATGGTCAGCCATCTGCAGCATTTGATCGCGAATTTATATGATGAGGAGCAGCGGAAGCAGAAGGCGCAATTCCAGGCGCTTCAGGCGCAAATTAACCCCCATTTCCTGCTGAACACGCTCAATTCCATTAAATGGATGGCCATTCTATCGGGCGCTGAGCATGTCAGCGAAATGATTACGAAGCTTGGCAAGCTGCTCAATTTCACCATGCGGAATGAGCAGGAGTTCGTGACGCTCAGGGAAGAACTTGACTACATTCAGGTCTACCTCTCCCTGCAGGAAATTCGCTATCATGATCAAATCAAGTTCTCTTTCGATATCCCAGAGTCACTGCTGGACTGTGAAATATTGAAATTCACGCTGCAACCAGCGGTCGAAAATAGCCTTATACACGGCAACCGCTTCCCGTTAATCATTGAACTCCAAGCCAAAGAGGTCACTGGCAAGCTGCACATCCTCCTGCAGGATAACGGAGTTGGCATGAGCTTGGAGAAAATTCAACAGGTAGAAAACGAGCTTAACCAACCCCACGTCAAGTTCAGCGGAATCGGCATTCGGAATGTGAATGAACGCATCAAGCTGCATTTCGGCGCACAATACGGTATACATATCGCCAGCTCTCCGAACGAAGGTGTTCGACTGACATTGATTCTGCCACTTAACAGGAGGGACTCGGATCATGCGCATCCTGATCGTAGATGATGAGATTTTGGTACGAATTGGGCTAAAAACGATTATTCCTATGGACAGCAATGAATTCCAAGTTATCGGTGAAGCAGCTAGTGGACTCGAAGCTCTCGCGATTCTGGAAAACCATCCTTGTGACATCGTGCTTACAGATATCCGCATGCCAGAAATGGATGGACTGGCGCTGCTCAAAATCATCAGGGAACGCTGGCCGGCGATGAAATGCCTCATTTTATCGAATCATAGTGACTTCACCTATGTACAAATGGCCTTGCGGCTCGGGGCTACGGAATACATCACGAAGCTGGAAATTAATCCTTCCGAGCTTATGCAGAAACTTCGAGCCATTAAGGAACAGCTTCAGATCGAGAAGCAAGGGCAATCTGCGTACACAAAACTGGAGCAAAAAGTGAACCAATACAGCAGCGAGGTGAAGGAAAAGCGGCTCCGCGAGCTCGTGCTGGGTCATTCTTCCCGCAGAGAAATCGAGCAGGAATTCATTGAATTCCAATTGGAACCTTTCCCTGCGCCGCTTTCCGCCATTGCCATTCAGATCGAATCTTATGATGAGTTGACACATAACAACCGGTATCAAAGCGATCGGCTTCTGACTTACACGGTTAAGAATGTGCTTAGCGAGATTTTAAAAAAATATGGAAATGGCGAATTGCTCGAGATTGGTGGCGGCAAATTTTGTGTGCTCATGGGTCAGTTGAACCCCGATGTCCTGCAGGAAATGCAAAATGCTGTACACACTTTCCTGAAAATTTCCATTTCTTGTGGTGTATCACCTCCCATGGAGGATCCTTATCTGCTTCAACAAGCCTATGAGAAAGCCGATTATTCGCTGAGCTATCGGTTTTATTTCGGACGATTGTGCATCATTCCCTATCAACAAATCCCGTTCGCTGCTCACCGACTCTCGGAACCTTGGGACGAAGAGGATTTGCGTAAACGCATTGACGAACAAGATCAGTCCGGACTTCAGCAACGATTGAAGGATTGGACACAGGAGCTGCTGATTAAAAAAGACGTGCCTCCACTCCTGCTGCGCGAAACGTGGCTCAGTCTGCTGCATATTTTTTCTCGCAGTCTCAAAGCAGAAGGCAACGACATCTACTCCGTCACACTTCACGAGAATCAATACCCGTATCATGTGATCCGGAACGCGGAAACGCTGCAGGACCTGGCGGATTGGTTCATTGGATGGATTCCGGTTTTCATGGCCTACAAACGACAGCATGGCAAAGAAAAGCTGCGGCCTGAGATTCAAACAGTTATCCGCCTGATTACGGAGCAGTACAATTTGCCGATGAAAGTGACGGATTTGGCAAGCAAGGTCGGTTACACCGAAAATTATTTAAGTATTTTATTTAAAAAAGAAACCGGCAAGACGATCACGGATTATATGACCAACGTTCGGATGAAAATGGCTAGAGAGCTGCTCAAAAATCCCGATTTCAAAATATTCGAAATCTCGGAGAAAATCGGCTACGCCGACCCGAATCATTTCAGCCGCAGCTTTAAGCAACTTGAAGGCATGTATCCCACCGAATTTCGCAAATTGTATTTTGGCGGGCGAACATCATAGAATTATGCTTAACTTGGAAAGAATCGTGCGTGTCTTTTTCTGGCGGATTCCATTACGATTTAATTACCAAAAGAAAAGGGGATGAATGCATGAAGAAATTCTTTGGAGTAAGCGTATCGCTTGCGCTATCTGTAAGCGTTTTCTTGTCTGGTTGCGCAAAAACTGACGTTGCACCCACAGCCTCCACCTCTGCAGCGCCTGCAGCAACAACGGCTGCCGCAACGCCTGCGCCTGAAGCCCAAAAGCCGGTGTCACTGAAGTTTTGGGGAGGCGTACCGCCGGAGAGCGGCCCGCAAGAAGCCGTCGACAACTGGAACAAAGCAAATCCGAACATTAAAGTTGAATATATCCGTTATGTGAATGATGATCCTGGTAACTTGAAGCTGGAAACCGCTTTGCTCTCCAATACAGACGCCCCGGACATTTACATGAACTACGGTGATGATAAAATGACGAAGCGTCAAGCCGCCGGCATGGCTGAACCTCTCGATGATCTGATCGCCAAAGCGGGCTTTGACGTGGAAGGCGTTATCGGCAGCGCCAATATCAAGAAATTTGCAGATGGCAAATACTATTATCTGCCTGCTAACAAAAACGTTGGTGCTGTGCTTTTTAATAAGAAAGCATTAGACGAAGTTGGCGAGAAGCTGCCAACCTCCTGGACGTGGGATGACTTCAGCGCCCTTGCAGCGAAGCTCAATAAAGGCGAGCGCAAAGGCACAATGCTAGATCCAGCCTTGTCCACCTTCGGGGAAATGGTCCTGCAAACCGGCAAAGCCAAAGACTCCTTCATCGCTGATGACGGCACGTCGAACTTCAACAGTCCCGCTCTGAAGAAAGGCTTGGAGCTTCAACAAAGCTTAGAGAGCAAAGGCATCATGATGAAATATTCCGAAGCCGTCGCCGGTAAAATTACGGTGCAGAACGAGCTGCTGACAGGCAAAGCGGCTATGACGCCTTCCGCCATCTATATCATCCGATACATCAAAGATACGAAGAGCTTCCCGCACGACTTCAAAGTCGCTTTCGCTCCGTATCCGCAATTCACAGCCGGCGGCAATGTGAACCCCGGTGGTGGCATGGGCGACTATATGTCCATTAATAAAAACAGTAAAAACAAAGAAGCTGCAATGAAGTTCATCTCCTGGTACCTGCAAGAAGGCAACATGTCGATGGTTCCTGGTGGTCGGATCCCGACTAGTAAGAAAGCCGATGCCGGCAAAATTGCTTCTATTCTTATCGGCGATGCCAAGGATTTGATCGATGAAGAATCCTTGAAAGCACTGCTCGCTGGCAGTTACACCTTCCCAACTGCCTACAATGTACCTGTCCCTACTGAACTGAAAGCCATCTACAAAGATGAGATGGAGAAATACTTACTCGGCGTGCAGCCCATTGATAAAACACTGGAAACCATGAAAACCCGCTCCGATGCAACGATCAAAGGCGCCAAAAAATAAGCGTGCAGCCGAGGAAGCTGTCCCACAAGTCATCCAATGACCTAGGGACAGCTTTTTTTTAGGTAACGCCGATTTCTCCATCTATTTGCTGCGATTGATCCATTTTCCGGTAGTTAACTGGAGTTTCTGGCGCTCATTTTGTCAAATCCAGCTAATTTCGTCGCCTACCCCAATTTAGCTGGAGTATCTACCGTTATTTCGTTCATAACTACTGAGCAGCGCAGATTAACGGTAGTTTTTCCATCTAAACAACATTCTCAATAAAAATACAGAAACGTTCAATCTCACGCTATGTGCTTTAGGCTTGGGTGTTGGTAAAGTAAGCCTAACATATGAAACGAAAGGGTGACTCGCCCATGAGACCATTCTGGCAAACCGCGAAATTCAGAGAAAACCTCGCTGGTTACCTATTCATTTTGCCTAATTTTATCGGGTATCTAGCCTTTATTTTATTGCCTATTCTATTCAGTCTTTATCTGGTGTTCGTAGATTGGGAATACCTCAAAGGCTTTGCCGGCATCACGTGGGTTGGCTTCGACAATTTCAAAGCGCTTCCAAGTGATCCGAAATTTCTCAAATCGCTGCAAAATAACACCGTGTTTACACTAGTCAGCGTACCCGCTTCCATCGTGATAGGACTGTTCATGGCCGTTATTCTAAACAAATATGTATTTTTCAAAAATACGTTGCGGCTGCTCATCTTTTTACCCTACGTCTCCTCCCTTGTTGCCGTCTCCGTCATTTGGAGCATTATGTACCGTGCAACGAACGGACCTATCAACCAATTCCTGCTATCGATCGGCATCGAACATCCGCCAGGTTGGCTATCCAGTCCCAAATCAGCGCTTTTCGCCATTATTATCATGTCGGTATGGGTTACGATTGGTTATGCCATGGTCATTTATTTGGCAGGTCTGCAAGGCATTTCTAAGGATTTTTACGAAGCAGCGGAGATTGATGGCGCCTCAAGGATACGGCAATTTCTCCAAATCACGGTTCCCATGCTAACGCCAACGACATTTCTCATTGCGATAACGCTCATCATTTGGTCCTTCCAGGTATTCGGTCCAGTCGCCGTGATGACGCAGGGAGGTCCGATTGATTCAACGATGGTGCTGTCCTATCACATTTACCTACTTGCTTTCCGTTTTTATAAAATGGGTTATGCGGCTGCGGTCTCATGGGTGCTGTTCACCATTATCTTCATCATCACACTCATTCAGTGGCAGAGCCAAAAGCGTTGGCAGGATCACTTCTAGGTAGGAAGGAGAACGATTATGGAAACCACTTATCCGGTGCAATCCGCAAAACAGAAGACGCGTGCGAAAACCAAGCAGCTTCCCTGGGCCATTAAAGCAATCATAACCATCGTTATAGCAGCCTTCGCGCTAATCATGATACTGCCCTACATCTGGATGATCTCTACCTCTTTTAAAATCAATGGAGAAGTGTTCAAGTATCCGATTGATTGGATTCCGAAAAAGTGGCATTTTGAAAATTATAAGCAAGTATGGACAGGTCCTAACCCCTTTTATCTGTTTTATTGGAACTCCATTAAAATTACTGGAATTACCGTGATAGGCAACTTATTCACCAGTGCCATGGCTGGCTATGCCTTCGCCAAAATCCGCTTCAAAGGACGAAACTTCCTATTCCTGCTCTATCTTTCAACGATGATGATTCCAAGCCAAGTGCTCTTACTCCCACGCTTTATCTTGTTCGATTCGATGAAACTAATCAACACGCACTATTCGCTTATTTTGCCTGGCTTGTTTACGGTATTTGGCACATTCTTGATGAGACAGTTCTTTAGCACGCTTCCAAACGAACTGCTCGAAGCAGCCCGCGTAGACGGAGCCGGGTACTGGCGCACCTTCTGGCAGATTTCTTTGCCGTTGATCAAACCTGCTATCGTTACCCTGCTCATCCTCTCATTCACTTCTCATTGGAACGAATACGAAGGACCGCTTATTTACCTGAGAGACAAACAGCTGTTTACGATTCCGCTTGGGTTAACCAGCTATGTCGAAGAATTCGGCACCAATTATGTCCTTACCATGGCCGCTTCCGTTTCCGCTCTGCTGCCACTTCTCATCGTCGTGATCGTCTGTCAGAAGTGGTTCGTGGAGGGCTTCGCCAGTTCAGGGTTAAAAGGTTAGAAGATTAGAAGGGCATCGCTTGCGGAAAAAGGGCTGCCTGTTAAACTTCCCAAGGCCATCCAATCCAGTAGTGGATTGGGTGGCCTTGGTTTTTTTAGTTTTCATTGGATGATTTCCAATGAGCTGGTTGTTTTTGCGGGCTGATCGTCGTTTTCGTTGGACAGAATCCAACGAACTCAACTGAAAAGCCCTAATAAACGGCGAAAATAGCTGGCTGCGTTGGATTCCGTCCAATGAGACGGCAGTTTCGACGACTAAAAACCTACTTTCATTGGAATCCATCCAATGAGTGCACCAGTGCAGTACAATCACTACACTACCTCTAACTCTACCTCTACCTCTACCTTTTCTTCTTCTTCTTCATCTTCTTCTTCTTCTTCTTCTTCTTCTTCTTCTCCCTCCCCCTACTCTAGCTCCAGCATCCTGACCAGCGCCCCAACGATACCCTCTTTTTCACCCATACACGCGTACTTCCACCACTTCCGCACTCGGACTCCCGTTCGTCGATTCGATGATCAGCCGCAATCGCGCAGCAGAAACGCAGCTCGCCAGCTCATGTCTGCGTGTTCGTTTCCGGTTATTCACCTCACGCTGCAGAACGATCCACGCCCCGTCCACATAAGCCTCAATCCGGTAATTTTTCACCAATTCCGGCATAACGTCAAAGGACGTTCTAAACGCGTGCAGATTGATCAAATCCTGATTCACATTATCATTAAAAGTCACCTGCACCTGTCTGATCTCCTTCGGCTCCTCCCAGACCAGCTCAAGCCACTCTTCCCTGTCTGCAACCATTGGCTCCGACATCCACAGATGCGGCGTGCCGTATGGTCGCAGATAGCCGTCCATCACGTTCTCCGCCGAGAAGGCGCTTGTCGCTTCAGACGCTCGGAAGCAGATCGGCTTGCGGTCCAAGCCGCCTTTCATGCTCCACAGCACAACTGGCTGCTCCGGCTGGTGATCTTCCAGCTTCGGATCAACAATCGGTTTCGCTCCCTTAACCAAAGCGATCGTCCCTGTGCTCGGCTCATTCGCATGGTACACAGTTACGTGCTCGTTCGCTTTTAGAATGACAAATGCGTTCTGCGCCACCTCTGGCTGCCAGCGCAGATCAAATCTAACCCACTGCCGCTCGCCGGCCTCAACACAAGCCGATGCTGCCGCAATCATGCTCTTCGGCACATAGTTCTCCGCGCGTCCCGTATCCCATAGCTCGACGCTAATCGTCGTTGCCTCCGAGACGTCCGCCAGAAGCTCAAAGCCCCGCAGCGCCGGGGCTACAGGAAACAACACGGCCACGTCCGTATGCAAGCGCCTAGGCTCCACGGCCGCCTCCACGCCTATCTTGGTTAACGTGCTCGACGCCGTTACCTGCGCCCCACGGGCCAGATCCGCCTCATCCTCGCTGCGGAGGCCGATGATGGAAGCATCCTGACGCAGCAAGGTCATCTGCAGCTCCTTCAGATGCTTCTGATACAACTCGCGCGGCATCACTTGCTTTTGCACGCACAGGGCCGCGCCAGTACCTGCCGCCTCTCCAATGACGGCGCAGGTCGCCATAACGCGCGTCGTGCCGAACGCAACATGCGAAGCGCTGATATTGCGTCCCGCCATCAGCATGTTGCTGACGTTCACCGAGTACAGCGAACGGAACGGAATATGGTAGACGCCGTCGGCATGCAGATGCTTAGAGCCGCTCTCCGCAGCGTACATCCCCTGCGGTGGATGCAGATCAATCGACCATCCGCCGAAGGCGATGCGATCCTCAAAAGGCGTCTGCGCCATGATGTCATTTTGATTAAGCACATAATCGCCGACAAAACGCCGGTACTCCCTTTTACCGGGTAAAGCACCGACCCACTCGAGCGTCATTTGCTGCGCTTCAAAGTTACCGGAGTTTTTAATATAATCCCAAATTCCGTATATGACTGACCATAACTCGTCACGGATCTTCTCATTCTGATGTACGGTGTCCAGCTCGCCACCCCACTCAATCCACCAATAATGACAGCCCGAGTCTCCGCTGCGTATGACCCTTTTGATCGGAATCGATGTCTGCGTAATGTCTTTGGCAAAGCTCGGAGGATTGAACGTAACTGGATGTCCTGCATCTTTTGTATAAAATAAAATCGTACTGCCGAGCGTAATGCCGTCCTCCACCTCCGGCGCCCATGCCTCGCCATGTTCCTGCCTAGCTTCGCGTCCAATCCGGTATTTGGCGCCTGCCAGAAAGCCGATGAGCCCATCCCCGGTGCAATCCAGAAATACTTCGCTTTCGAACCGAATCTTTCGCTCAGAGCCCATCATCCAACCTGTAACGCTGCGGATCATTCGATTCTCCTCATCACCACCCGCCTCTACCTCATGGACATCAGTGTTGAGAAAAAGCTGAATACGGCTCTCAGCGCGCACCGCTTCGAGTACCGTCAAATCCCACAAATACGGATTCCCATCCATATTCTGATATTGATTTTCGACAAACAGCTCCCCCATTATGCCCGTTTCCCTCGCATAGCGGTTGACCCCGTGTCCTGTCGCTCCGCAGACCCAAACGCGTACCTCGCTGGACGAATTCCCGCCTAGCACAGGCCGATTCTGTACGAGCGCTACCGACTGCCCAAGTCGTGCTGCCGCAATCGCTGCACACACTCCTGATAAACCGCCGCCCATAACGGCTATATCCGTTTTTACCAGTTCCTCTTTCATTCCCATTTCCCCCTCCACGCTCGCTTATATCCTCATTCTAAATGATAGTAAGCGCTTTACTCCATGCACGCCTTCAACATAAACATATACAAAATTTCATGTGCCACTTCCACTACCTTCAAGATTTCGGATATGATAGTCATGTGGGGTAAATTGGCAGGAACGAGGGACAAACCCGTGCGAATACGCGATGTAACGACTACGAAACCGGAAGTGATCAGCCATGTGTACTGGAAGGAGAAAGCCGCCTTTCAACTGCAAGAGGACGTGAACGACATCTGGGTGATATTCGCTGTGGAAGAGGGCAGCTTCACCTACACAATCGGTCCGCAGGAAGGCACCGCCTCTTTCGGTGATCTCGTGTTTTGTCCGCCTGGCGTCACGTTTCGAAGAGAAGTGGTCCATCCGCTTTCCTTTCACGTCATTTTGCTGAGATGGGTCAACGAAGCGAACAGTACATTACTCACGGATGACGGTATCCCTACTGGCAAAATAACCGTTCACGATCTGCATCGCCTCACATCGACTTACACTTATTTGCGAAAGTGGGCAGCGTTTAGCACTGATAGCTCTACTGCTTTACGTCATCATTATGTGACGGATATCTGGATGCAGGTTGTGGAAGAATGGCATTCAGACTCGCGTGCACCATCCAGCGTTAAGGACATCCTTGTGCAGAAAGCCATTGACTTCATGCTAGAGCACGCAGCATCCTCGTTCAATTTAAAACAACTGGCCATGGAATTAGGGCTGACGCAGGTACAGTTTACGCGGAGATTCAAAAAATCGACCGGCATGGCGCCGCTTGATTACCTAACCTCTCTGAGATTGCAGAAGGTGCAGAAGTTATTGCTAGATAGCGACTTAACGCTTCAGCAAATTGCAGGACAATGCGGGTTCGAGAATGAATTCTATTTGAGCCGCGTGTTCAAAAAACACCTGCGAATTACCCCTTCGCACTACCGGAAGCTGCATCTTTTATGAACTCTTTTAATCGGAAACAATGGAAGTAAATAGAGAGGTGTGATCTCATTTTGAACGTTCTTCTTTTCGGAGCAACCGGAATGGTAGGGCAATCTGTGCTGCGCGAATGTCTCCTTGATACAAGGATTAAGAGTGTAGTAACGATAGGTCGAAATGCAACAGGCCAGCAGCACCCAAAACTGCGCGAACTTGTGCATGCGAACTTGCTGGATTTGTCAGCCATGGAGGGCGAACTCTCCGGGTTTGATGCATGCTTTTTCTGCCTTGGCGTCTCTTCAGCGGGAATGAGCGAGGAGAAATATACGGCGATAACGTACGATTTAACTCTGAGTGTGGCCAAAACTTTGGTGAGACTGAACCCCGCCATGACATTTACCTATGTGACTGGCACCGGCACAGATAGCTCCGAGCGAGGACGCAGTATGTGGGCGCGTGTCAAAGGCAAAACAGAAAATGACCTGCTCAAGCTGCCTTTTAAAGCGGCCTATATGTTTAGGCCCGGAGGCATTCTCCCCCTGCATGGCGTCAGATCCAAAACGAAGTTATATCAGGCCGTCTATACGATCATGAAACCTTTTTACCCTATGCTGGAAAAATGGTTCCCGAATTCAGTCACGACTTCGGAGAAGGTTGGCCGCGCCATGATTGAAATTGCCATCAACGGTTATTCCAAGCCGATCATCGAGAGCATGGATATGAACCGCTTCTGACTTTTTGCCTTGCACCAATAGAATAAGCAAAAGAAAAAGGACTCCTCACGGAGTCCTTTTCGACGGTGACAAATTGATGGTACTTTTGCCTTGAACCATACTACGCTCGGTAACTACCTCATCACATTCCTGCAGTTTTGGACTACATTAATGGCCTGCGGCACATCTCCTCGCTTTACGGTAGATTCAACAACAACTTCCCTGGTATTTCGTCTACATGAAATGCGACACAACACCTCTCTAAATCACCGTCAAAAATAGTATGTCCGATCTCCCTAACCTTATGCAAAGCGCGTCTAAATCATTGACGAATTTACTTGCTAAGAATATAATTGCTATAGCAACTAAATTTCGAAAGGGGGCTTTGTGCTATGCACTTAGATCATTCCTTTGGCTTTATCTTGAATCATGCCGGACGGCGAATGACACAGCTCTTAGGATCTCGATTCCAGCCATACGATATGACGACAGAACAGTGGGTCGTGCTTCATCGTCTCGCATACGAGGATGGCATTACGCAGAAACTACTTGCTATCCGGGCGGAGAAAGATCAGACGAATATTACCCGAATCCTTGACCAATTGGAGCGCAAAGGTATGATTGAACGCCGCGCTAATGAACAGGATCGAAGGTCCTTTCTAACGTTCATTACAGATCAAGGCAAGGCCATGAATGACATCCTTACTCCGATTGAGCAGGAGGTCATCGCCTCGCTTCTCAGCAGCCTCTCAGAGGAGCAGGCTTCCCTGCTCAAGTCACTGCTTATTCAAATCACCCAAGAAGCCAATGCACGCATCAAGGAAGTGGAGGAAACACAGTGAATACCGATACCGATCAGAAATTGTGGAATCGTGATTTCGTTGCTGTCTGTCTCAGCAGCTTTTTTTTATTTATGACTTTTTATATTCTAGCCGTAACTCTGCCTATCTTTGTCACCGATACTTTGCATGCAAGGCAGGAGCAAATTGGTCTGGTGATGACCGTCTTCATTATTTCAACCGTTATTTTACGGCCGTTAACTGGTAAATGGATGGACGAATGGAACCGGAAGAAGATCATCTCCTTCTCCCTTGTTCTCTTTATGATTTGCACCGCGATATATCCGTTTATACATCAGTATAGTCTATTGCTTGGCCTACGTTTTCTTCACGGCATTGGCTTCGGGATGGCGACAACTGCCGCGGGTGCAGTCGCCATTGATCTTGTGCCAGATCGCCGCAAGGGAGAAGGCATCGGCTACTTCAGTCTTTTCATGAGCCTAGCGATGGTTGTTGGACCGTTTCTCGGTTTAACGATTATGCAATCGAACAATAATGTGCTGCTATTCAGCATATGTATCGTATTCTCCGTGCTATCCCTTATATTCGGACTATCTCTACGTATCCCGCAGCGCGTCGTACAAGCCTCTGTGAAACCGGAAAAGGGTTGGAGAAAATTCATCGAGCCGCGCGCGATTCCGATTTCCTTGACAGGCAGTGTGCTCGCCTTCTCTTATGGTGCGATCACAACGTTCCTGTCCGTTTATGCGAAGTCGAACGGATTGGAGAAATATGCGAGCTACTTCTTCATGGTGTTCGCTTTGATGATTGTCATTTCCAGGCCCTTTACAGGCAAAAGGTTCGATCGTTCAGGACCTAACGGCTTAGTATATCCTGGCGTTATTTTGTTCTCGCTGGGGATGATTGGCCTCAGTCTGACGTCTTCCCCGGTTCCCTTTTTAGTTGCCGGCGGACTGCTGGGACTTGGCTTCGGTGCAATGCTTCCGAGCTTCCAGACCATCGCCATCCAAGCCGCGCCTGCGCACCGAAGAGGACTTGCCACAGGCACGTTTTTCTTGCTCTTCGATACCGGCTATGGAATCGGCTCGTATGTGCTTGGCCTTGTGGCATCCAAAACAAACTATCATACGATGTACTTCGTGGCAGGAGTCGTTGTCGCCTGTTCATCCCTGCTGTATTACGGGCTGCATCACCGGAAATCAAGTGTCGCCCTGAAGCCCGGACCAGCGGGTTCCATGAGATAAGGAAATGCCGTTTCTCGCTAGCACTTCTGCGTGCAAGGGGGAGACGGCATTTTTTTGTCATCTTCAGGGGGGATTCACAGGAATAGCAATTGACATTAATTTGGAGGAATGATATAAAAATAAGGTGTAGCACTCAAGTAGATAGAGTGCTAATATTGAAGTGTTGTTACATATCGAGAGGAGATTTAACCGTGGAAAAGAAACAGTTTCAGGCTGAGTCCAAACGACTATTAGAAATGATGATTAACTCCATTTACACGCAAAGAGAAATCTTCTTGAGAGAACTCATTTCCAACTCCAGCGATGCCATCGATAAAATTTACTACAAAGCTCTAACAGACGACTCGTTGGTATTTGACAAAGATAGTTACTTTATCAAAGTCATTGCTGACAAAACAAATAGAACGTTAACAATCCGGGATACGGGTATTGGGATGACGAAGGAAGATTTGGAGAACAATCTAGGGATCATTGCGAAGAGCGGTTCCCTTGCGTTCAAAAAAGATAATGAAGCCAAAGACGGCCACAATATTATCGGTCAGTTCGGCGTAGGCTTCTACTCCGCATTCATGGTAGCGGATGTCGTGACAGTAACAAGTAAAGCGCTTGGCAGCGACACGGCTTACAAGTGGGAATCCACGGGCACTGATGGCTATACGATCGAAGCAGCAGAGAAAGACTCTGTGGGTACAGAAATCGTTTTGCAAATCAAAGCAAATACGGAAGATGACAACTATGACGAGTTTTTGGACGAGTACCGCCTGAAAGCTATCATCAAAAAATATTCCGACTTCATCCGTTACCCGATTAAAATGGACGTTGCCGGCAAAAGACTTAAAGAAGGCACGGAAGATGAGTTCGAAGATTATCAAGATGAGCAGCAGCTCAACAGCATGGTGCCTATCTGGAGAAAAAACAAAAGTGAATTAACGCCTGAGGATTATGAGAAGTTTTATCATGAGAAACATTACGGCTTCGATAAGCCGCTCAAGCATATTCATGTTAGCGCAGACGGGGCTGTTGTTTACCAAGCGATCCTCTTTGTTCCAGAAAGCATGCCTTTCGATTACTATTCCAAGGAATATGAAAAAGGCTTAGAGCTGTACGCGAATGGCGTTCTTATCATGAACAAATGCGCGGACCTGCTTCCGGACTATTTCAGCTTCGTGAAAGGGATGGTCGATTCCGAAAGCTTGTCTCTGAACATTTCCAGAGAGATGCTGCAGCATGATCGTCAATTAAAATTGATCGCCAAAAACATTCAGAGCAAAATCAAAAGCCAGCTTCAATCCATGCTGAAAGATGAAAGAGAGAAATACGAGACCTTCTACAAATCGTTCGGACGTCAGCTCAAGTTCGGCGTTTACAGCGACTACGGGACTCATAAGGACGTTCTGCAGGACTTGTTGATGTTCCACTCCTCCAACGAGAAGAAGCTCGTTACACTCGACGAGTACATCGCGAGAATGCCGGAAGATCAGAAGTATATCTACTATGCTTCCGGGGAGTCCATGGAGCGCATTGATAAGCTTCCACAAACGGAGATTGTTACCGATAAAGGGTATGAAATCTTGTACTTCACTGACGATATCGACGAGTTTGCCATCAAGATGATCATGACTTACAAGGAAAAAGAATTCAAATCTGTTTCCAGCGGCGACCTCGGCATTGAAGCTGATGATAAATCCGAAACCGAAGCGGACAAAAGCGAAAATAAAGAGCTTTTTGATTACATGACTAGCTTGTTGTCTGGCAAAGTTTCTAATGTCAAAGCATCCAAGCGCCTCAAAAAGCATCCGGTATGTCTATCAACAGATGGTGACATGACGATCGAGATGGAGAAAATCTTGAATGCGATGCCGAATAACCCGAATGTGAAAGCGGAGAAGGTTCTTGAAATCAACATGAACCATGAAGTCTTCGGTTCATTGAAAGATGCTTTCGAGAAAGACAAAGAGAAGCTGAACCTGTACACAGCCCTCTTGTACAACCAAGCTCTCCTGATCGAAGGCTTGCCTCTTCAAGATCCCGTTGAGTTCACGAACGATATTTGCAAAATTATGGTGTAGAAAGAGCCTTTTCTACGCTCAAGAAGCACTGCCGCCGCTATGGTTGCAGTGCTTTTTTTGATTTATATACGAAATTTAGGAATGCTCATCAAGCCTAATCATCGGCTGCCCGGTCCTATCCTCACTCCGTTTCGTAGTATCCATATTCGAATACACATAAGCCAGTAAGCGATCTTGATCAATTCCTAACGAGCTGGCTACTTTCATAATGTCTAATTCATAAGAAAAACCTGGAATTGGATTCGTTTTGACGGACATATGCTTCAACCATCCTTCGAATAGATGTAATAAATGGAAATAATGTGATATAGTTTTCTTACAAGCATTAATCGGCACGACAAGGGCAAAATCACTGAAAAGTGATGACGCAAAGCTATAGGGACTAATTTGGCATGTGTATATGTCCAAAATGTCAGCCAGCTGCCAACAGCCTCCGTCCGATTAATGTAGAATGACTTAGGAGGAGCTGAAAAGGATGGATAAAATTGTATTAAACGGAAACATAAGCTTGGATGTGGAAAACTTAATTGCTAACCTGCATCTCCCAGAATCTGATATTTTGAACATGTTCTCCTTTAAGTTTAATAACAACGTGTTGTCCCCCGAGGAATCAATTCGATTTATTCAATTTCTTAGGAGTGAACTGGACAAACGTACCCAATAACAGAATTATGCACGAACGCCCACAAAAATGCAGTCGGTTGATGTCAATAACATTATTTTTTTTATAATCAAACGAAATCGCGTCATCATAGCCTTTTATGAATAAAACAGTAAAAAGACAACGGGAATCCCGCTGTCTTTTTCTTATTTTTTGTCAGATTTAAGGTTTAAAGTTTAGCTCGTTGGAATATTTTTTTGAATATGTTGCCTCAACAAGTCTTTCATCCAATTTTTTCCAATTAAATTACATATAGTATATAGAGTACTAGAATGATGATTTGATAGAGGGATAGAGAGGGAGAGTGACGATGAGTTCAGGTTTGATTACCTTGCATTTAACTGCAACCAGCACCGTTTCGGGGACCATTACAACAACGACCACCTCGACCATTACGCCACTGGTCAAACGCTTCACAGATACTGTCGTCATAGGCAACATTCTCTCTGGTGTGACCACCATTCCCTCCAGCAGTTTCAAGGACGACTCTGGCACGAATTTGCCCGCGAACAGTCTTACTGTTCCAGGCAGCAATGGCTATTACAATGTGTTCGTGAATGGCATTCTCATTGCGGGAGGCCTTACGACATTGACCACAGCCAATCTGGTTATCACCAATTCCCTTACGATCGGCGCCACGGTTGTTCTGGAGACACTCTCGTTTACTGCTACCTCGACATCAACTTCAACGACATCTAATTTAGTTGTCACTACGGTCATTCATTCGGTCTAAGCAATCCAACAAATTTAACAAATAAAAGCCGATCTGAGCACGTTCAATTGAACGAATCAGAACCGGCTTTCTTTATTTGTCCCGGAGTAGGCCGGGATCATGCTTTCCCAATATTTGGGTAAGCTCTTTTAGGAACATATTAATGTCCTTAAATTGTCGGTAAACAGAAGCGAAGCGAATGTAAGCCACTTCATCGACGGGGTACAATTGCTCCATGACGATTTCGCCAATGCCTAAACTGTCAACTTCCGCATGAGCCGTCGTACGAAGCTGCATTTCGACTTCGGATACCAGCATCTCCAGTCTCTCCATGGACACCGGACGCTTCTCGCAGGCACGTATTAAGCCTCTTAATATTTTCTCACGACTAAATTCTTCCCTGCTGCCATCCTTTTTAATCACAATAAGCGGCGTTTCTTCCACCATCTCAAAGGTCGTGAATCTTCGGGCACATTTCTCACATTCCCGGCGACGGCGGATCGATTTGTTTTCATTAGCTGAACGTGAGTCAAGCACTTTCGTACCGGAATAATCACAGAACGGACACTTCATTCGCTATCTCTCCTTTCTTTTCTATGTGATGGATTACCATATGTTACATGTCATGAACAATGAAGAAGTGCGCACAATACTAGTACCAACCGACAAGGAGGTGAACAGACATGAGCGCAGGAAACAGCAACACGCTAGTTGTTCCTCAAGCTAACGCAGCGTTGGATCAGTTGAAATACGAAGTAGCCCAAGAACTTGGTATCTCTATCCCACAAGATGGATACTACGGTAACATGGCTACTCGTGACACTGGTGCCATCGGTGGTCACATTACTCGTCGCCTGGTACAAATCGCAGAACAATCTTTGGCTGGTCAATTCAAGTAATCTTGAGATGAAATAGCCGCAGAATCTGCAAAACGGGAAGTATTGGACTTAAGCCCCCCATAAAGGAGCCAGTCCAATGCTTCTTTGTTTTTGTCATGACTACGTCTGACTTTGCCACTGCTCTCCATACAGCTTGGTATATTTCTCATAATAATAAATAACTCGCTGAACATAATGACGCGTTTCGCCGAATGGAATTTGGTCAATGCGCTCCTGTGAGCCGTCCCAAAGGTTCGTTTGCTTCCATTTATTCACATTCCCTTGTCCTGCATTGTAAGCGGCAATCGCATAAATTAAATTTCCATTGTAATGCTTATTAAGCCAGCTCAAATACCAAGAACCGAGATTAATATTCACGTCCGCTTTTAACAAATCTTCCTGGGTATGTGGTCCTAAATTGGTGGACTCCACAATCCATTCTGCCGTGTCTGGCATCAACTGCATTAGCCCCAAGGCACCTTTACTCGATTCCAAGTGATGCTTATAATTCGTTTCCACCCTGATGATGGCTGCAATGAGAAAAGGGTCTATATTGTGCTTCTCCGCACTTTGCCTAATTTCCTGCTCAAAATAGATGGGATACAACTTTCTTCCTATAAAAGTGCTGTTCATAAAGAGGACTACAACGAAACAAACGAGTAAAAGGGCAAAAACTCGTTTTTTGCGTAAAAACTTCATGAAAGCCCCTTCCCTAGCCAAAACCGTTCAACCGACGCTAAGGTATCTTCCCAGGTTCCGCTGTTGTCGATCACGATATCCGCCAATTTGCGTTTTTCTTCTATCGACATTTGGGCGTTGATTCGGTTGTTGGCCGCGCTTTCCGTTAAGTTATCTCTGCGCATTAAACGTTCCACCTGAATGTGAGGTGGCACATACACGACCATTACTTCATTGAACATAAAGGATAAATCGGATTCAAACAATAAAGGAATATCGACGACAACCAGCTTGTCTGGAAACTGATTCTCATAGGCTTCCATCTGATCTCTAATCATCTTGCGAATAGGCGGGTGTAAAATGTGTTCTAGTTGTTTACGTGCTTCTGTATTCCCAAATACGATCTCTCCTAGTTTTTTACGATGCAGCGAGCCGTCTTCCTGAATGACCGCTTGTCCAAAATGCGCAGCAACCTGTTCAAGAACAGGGCTGCCGGGCTGGACAACATCACGCGCGATTTGATCCGCATCTACTAATAGAGCACCGCGGCTAACCAGCATGGCGCTAACCGTGCTTTTGCCGCAAGCGATTCCTCCTGTTAACCCGATATTCATAGGCCAATCTCTCCTAAGTATATTCCTTTTCCACTATAACATTTTCAATAAACCCATGAGAATAAGTACGCATCCTGGAAGAATAGCTAACTTCTTCATCCAAGTCATTTCGGCATAACGAAAACCAATACGAAGTCCTAATGCAATAAACGAACCGCTCGAAACCGATATAACCGATGCCGTTAACAATGGAACAAAACCAATTAATGCAGCGCCAATTCCCGCACCAAATGCGTCGAGCGAGAGGGCTAGCCCTAGCAATGTTGCCTCAGAAGCTGAAATGTTACCCGATTTATCCACATCTGCAATGGACGGTGTTCGCAGAATTTGAATAACCAAACCAAAGCGCTTGAGCTCAATATTCAGAATTTCCTTCGTCCTTTGCAGCGTATCGAGCGTGGCGGGCTCATGACCAGAAGGAGGAACGCTGCTGAGAGATATCTGGTCCTCAGGCGATTTGGCTGCCTCTTGAGCATCATGCGACTTCTGCTGTCTCAGCTGGGAAAGCGCCCAGATACCAATCCCGATCAGGATGAGAGCACCGATCCGTTTGGCAAACAGGGGAGACATGAAAGAAGACATGAGGACGCCAATTTGCATCGAACTATAAATAATGATACCAGACCATAGGGATATAATACCAATAGAGAGAAATGGGATGCGAATTTTACGTAATCCGTACATGACGCCAACGCCGAAACCGTCTAAAGAAACTGCGAAAGCCAGAATGAGCAAAGAAACCACCGGAAGCATAATACCCCTCCTAAGAGTTTTACCACTGACGACAAAAGCTGGGTAACAGCACATCATCTGGGCTAAGTACTCCATATCATATGGGAAGGGCGCGCTTCACGTGCCTATTTCTCAGACTTCTTTATGATTCTCTTTCGCTTTAACGGTTGACAGGTTGGGCAAATGTGCGTGCCGCGGCCCCCAACCACGGTTTTGTAGATTTCGCTTCCGCATGTTTTGCAGCTTTGCGATTGTCTGCCATAAATGTTCAGCTGATGCTGGAATAGGCCGATTTCACCTTGGCCGTTCACATACGACTTGATCGAAGATCCTCCCACCTCGACAGAATCGCTAAGCGTGCGAATAATCGCCTCATGCAGCAACATGAGCTCCTTCTTGCTGAGCGAAGATGCCTCTCGTTCCGGATGGATGCCGGCTAAGAAAAGGGACTCGTCTACATAAATATTACCGATGCCCACAATATATTCTTGATTCAGCAGCAGAGGCTTAATCTTCGTCTTCTTGTGAGCGATCCGGTCCCGGAAAGCTTCGAACGTGAAGCCTTCATCCAGTGGCTCCAAGCCAAGTTTATGCAGTGGCGGCTGCGTAAGCTCTTCCCCTCTCGGGAACAAATGCATGGTGCCAAATTGCCTCACATCCTTGTATCGCAGCTCGCTGCCGTCGGTAAAGCGAAATAGCACATGCGTGTGAGACTCGAGTGGATCTTCACTGCTGTATAAACCATAACGGCCTTCCATCCGCAGATGCGAGACCATGACGTAATCGGTTAAAACAAATCGCAAAAACTTGCCTCTGCGCTCAATCGTTTCAATTTGCTGCCCTTGCAGCAGCACTTCAAACATTTGAATATCATCAGGTTTCTGGATAATGCGGGGCAGTCTGACCTGAACCTGCTCGATCGTTTTACCGGTGATCAGATTGTTCAGTGTGCGCTTGACCGTCTCGACTTCGGGTAGTTCAGGCATGGATGTTCACCTCTTTGGTAGTAGTTCAGCCTTCCTTACTTGTTTACTTGGCATCATACCAAGTAAGGCCATAATCAACGTCCGCACTCAGCGGCACGTCCAGTTTCAATGCCCCTGCCATGACTTCCGGCACAAGGCGGCGCATCATCTCCAGCTCCTCTTCCGGAACCTCGAAGACGAGCTCATCGTGTACTTGAAGCAGCATACGGCTCTTCAAGCCCTCTTTCTTCAAGCGAGCATCCATCTGTACCATTGCAAGCTTAATGATGTCAGCCGCCGTACCTTGAATCGGCGTGTTCATCGCGGTCCGCTCCGCAAAGGAGCGCAGGTTGAAATTCGAATGCGTAATCTCCGGCAAATACCGGCGGCGCTGCAGCAGCGTCGTGACGTAACCATTCTCACGTGCATCCTTTACGATATCATCCATATATTTGCGTACGCCTTGGAAGACAGCAAAATATTGTTCAATAAACTGCGCTGCATCCCGGCGAGTAATGTCTAAGTTCTGAGACAAGCCATAGTCGCTGATCCCGTAAACGATGCCGAAGTTAACGGCCTTGGCTTGGCGCCGCATATTCGCGTCGACGGCGCTCTCTTCGACCCCGAAGACGTCCATCGCCGTCTTCGTGTGGATGTCCATATTCTGAAGGAAAGCCTCCTTCAGATTCTCATCCTGCGAGATGTGCGCAAGCACGCGCAGCTCGATCTGCGAGTAATCCGCAGCGAGAATGTACCATCCAGGCTCGGATGGCACGAACACTTTGCGGATCTTCCGGCCCTCCTCCAGACGAATCGGAATGTTCTGGAGGTTCGGGAACTGGCTGCTGAGCCGTCCTGTGGCGGCAATGGTCTGCCGGTAATAGGTATGCACCTTACCGGTCTCTGGCCGCACCTCTTTCAGCAGCCCTTCAACGTACGTCGATTGCAGCTTCGCAAGCTGACGGTAGTTCAGAATCTGCCCGACCACTTCGTTGTAGGGCGCTAGGCGCTCCAGCACCTCGGCATCCGTCGAGTAGCCGGTTTTGGTCTTCTTCCAAGCTGGCAGCCCCAGCTTCTCGAACAGAATCTCGCCAAGCTGTTTCGGCGAGTTGATGTTGAACTCCACGCCGGCGAGCTTGTAAATACTGGACATAATCGTGTCCAGCTTATTTACGAGCTCCACGCCAAGCGCTTTAAGCCCTTCGGCGTCTACGGCGATACCGCGCAGCTCCATCTCGGCGAGCACGCTAGCCAGCGGCTGCTCCAGCTCATAGAAGAGCTGATGCATCTCGCCCTTCTCCAGCTCTCCCGCGAGCACCGGCACCAGGCGCGCAGTCGCCATTGCTTTGCGTCCCACGTGGTCGCTAAGCGCTGAGAGCTCCGGCAGGCGGAATTTCGCGCCTTTGCCGAACACGTCTTCGTCTGCCTTCAGACCAGGCAGGCTGTACTTCGCCGATAAGCCGCTCAAGGTGAGATTCGACTCCGTAGGGTCGAGCAGGTAAGCGGCCAGCAAGGCGTCGAAATCCACACCTTTGAGCGCGATCCCCTGCCAGGCCAAAGCCAGAATAGAACGATGCAGATCAAAGAGCTGCTTCTTCTTCGAATCATCAGCCAGCCATGCGCGCAGCGGCACGCCCGCTTCCCCTTTTAGGAGCTGGATAGGCACGTAATAGGACGTATTCACGTCCCCATCATGTGTAAACCAGACAACGCCGACATTGACGGCTTGATGTGGATTTTCGCCGACAGCTTCTATATGGATGGCTCCGCTGTCGCTTAGTTTAGCAATCAGCTCACCCACATTGGCTTCTGTAACAACAACCGCTTCCATGCTTTCAACAACTTTTCCCTCAGCTTCCAAATCCAGAGTGCCGAAATCCATTTTCTCCAGCAATGATTTGAATTCCAGCTTGCGGAACATGCCTGCCAAAGCTTGTCCGTCAAAACCTTCGTAACGGAACGTATCCCACGCAGTTTCCATCGGCACTTCACGGAAGATCGTTGCGAGTTCTTTACTCATGATCGCGTCTTTCGCGTGCTCCTCGACTTTTTCTTTCATTTTGCCCTTCAGGCTAGCCGTATTCGCAAGCACTTCTTCAACAGTGCCAAATTCATGGAGCATCTTGAGCGCTGTTTTCTCGCCAACTCCCGGAATACCCGGAATGTTATCTGATGTATCGCCCATAAGTCCTTTTAGATCGACAATCTGCGCAGGCGTAAGACCGTATTTCTCTTTGATCTCAGCCGGGTTATAGAGCTCAACTTCCGTAATTCCTTTGCGAGTTATCGCAACGGTCACGTGATCGGAAGCCAGTTGCAGCATATCCTTGTCTCCTGAGACGAGAAGAACTTTCTCGCCTTTGGCATCTGCGGCTTTGGTCAGCGTACCGATAATGTCATCAGCTTCATAGCCGGACAGCTCAAACTGCGGAATTTTGAACGCTTTCAGCAATTCTTTGATCAGCGGGAATTGTTCGGAAAGCTCCGACGGCGTTTTGGCCCGTCCGCCCTTGTATTCGGTATATTCTTTATGTCGAAACGTAATCTTCCCGGCATCAAAAGCAACAAGAAAATGCGTCGGCTTTTCTTCTTCTATTAATTTGAGCAGCATCGTTGTAAAACCATAAACGGCATTCGTATGCAGCCCACTAGAATTGCTGAGCAGCGGTAAAGCATAGAAGGCTCTGTTCGCAATAGAGTTACCGTCAATAATAATAAGCTTATCCATAAGTTCGCACCCCGTTTTTAGACATACTTCCTTCATCATAGCATACGAAATTAAAATAAAAAAACGCTAGCGCACATAAACATGTAAGGAATCCATTAATCGATGTTCCGCTCTTCAAAAGGAGGTTCTCCGAATGAGCCCTTTTTTCTCACCAACACGTAAAAAGGTTATATTTTTCGATATGAACAATACGATTCTGGATCGCAGACAATGCTTTGATTCCGCATTTCTTGAGGTCATGAATGACTACACGGCGAGGTGGGAGCCGGACGAAACTCTTTTCACTGCGCAAGACGTTCTTCAAAGTTACAAAATGGAGTGGAGCCGGCACCGCAAAGCGCCTGTACGGAGTCCTTTATCGCCGGATGAGCTTAGGCATATTTGTTTGCGCAAGGCGCTGCACCCGCTGCCAGTGAATGTCAGCACGGGTTTTACTCGCGCTTTTTTTGAACAGGTCGAGGAACAAGAGGACCATTTTGTAGCGCTTTTTCCCGGAGTAGAGGATACGCTGGAAGCTTTGTCCCAGAACTATAAGCTTGCCATTATCAGTAACGGAAACCGCAGAAGATTACATAGCAATTTGGATAAATTGAAGCTGACCCGGTGGATCACCGAAGATCGCTTATTTAGCTCGGAGAAGGACGGTCCGCGTAAACCGCACCCAGCTATATTTGAGAGAGCTCTGAAGACCATGAACGCGGCTTCAAGCCAAAGTGTGATGGTTGGTAACTCGTGGCGCAATGACGTGGTAGGAGCCGCTTCAAGCGGTCTAGATGCCATCTGGATTCATCCCGGGAATATGAAGAAAATTTCTGAACGACGGATCGGCAAGCAGAAGGTCGTTATCATCCGTTCCTTTAAACAGTTGATCTACACCTTCTAAACGTGTTTACCCTATATTTTGAAAATAATAAATGCTGCCTGGGTAGGCCTTTGCTTTCTTTTTGAGCACAGCCGCTGTTTGTGAAATATGTTCAAGTGAAATGGGAGATTCACAGCTGCAAACGACTAATGACAGCGACAGTGTGACTCCCTCGCTTTTAACCTTGTTGCCGCTCCTGTCCCACACATACTCCCAATCCTCATCTTCATAAAACATCTTCACGCCCATTTCGAACCTGCGAATCATTTCCTGACACAGAAGCTCAGGCTCATCCGTAGAAGAAATCGCGATAAAATCATCGCCTCCGACATGCCCCACAAAATCAAGCGGGTTCCCGCAAACGGAGATCGCCTGCTGCATAATATCCGCCGTATATTGAATAAGTTGATCCCCTTTTTGAAAACCGAACCTGTCGTTGAACCATTTGAAATAGTCCAGATCCGCATACACAACATGGAAAGGCTTATTCTCATGAATCCGTTTATTCAATTCCCGGTTAATTTGCAAATTCCCCGGCAAGCCAGTGAGTGGATTGGCCACGCGAGCCGACTCCATCCGGACATTGGTTATGCTCTCTAGAATAGATCTGATTGAAGCAATACCTGCCATCTTCCCACTACTTGTAATGATTACAAGGTCATATAAATGATGAATCGACCGCGAAGTTGCCATCTGGGACACTTGCTCGACTGAAATAAACTCGTCCACGATGAGCGGCGAGTCGTCCATGACACTGTCAACCGTCCGATTCCAAAATAAAGAGAACGCGTATTGCCCCGCTAACTGCTGGAACAAGCGATCTCTCATCATGAGGCCGACTGGTACTTCTTCACTAACGATGACTGCTCCTACAGATTCTTGATTCTTTTTGAAATAATCCGCCACTTCCGATATAGGCACTTTCTTGTCGAACACTTTCACAGGTGTTTTCAGATCGCCAATCGCCCAGGTCATATGGCCTCCTTGTACTTTGCGCTGCTGCCAAATCAACATCTTCAAGCTGTCCTGAATCGTAGCAGCATCCGGTTGCGGTCTGCCCAGCAAAAAGCCTTGGGCATAATGTACGCCAAGCCTCGCCAATTTGGTCAGTTCATCGACATGTTCAATGCCTTCAGCGATCAAAGAGATGTTCATTTTTTGTGCAAAAGTAACGAATGTTTCCAATATGTACTCTTTTACTTTGTTGATATGGATATCCTGGATGAGAGATCGGTCAATCTTGATAAAATCCGGCTGAAGCTCGGCAATGGCCTGCATAGACGAATACCCCGCGCCAGCATCATCGATCGCAATCCGATACCCTTGTTTCCGGTAATGCGCCAATATTTTTTGGGCTAGGGAGAAATCCTCAATGGAGGTTCTTTCTGTTATTTCAAAAACGACATTGCTTGGCCGAAGTCCGTGTTTCTGTAGAATTTCCAACGTTTTCCCCGGAACAAACCCAGGATCATACAGCACATGCGAAGAAATATTAATAAAAAGCAATTGCTGCGGATGTTCCAAAATTGACCCCTGTATGGCCTTCTCGCGAGCTAGCTGCTCAAGCTTATAAAGCTCACCGTGCTGTTCTGCGAATTGAAACATCGTTAACGGCGAGTGAAAGTTACTATCCTTGGGACCACGAATTAGTGCTTCATACCCCATTACTAGGCCATCTTGCATAGAAACAATAGGCTGATAGACAGAATATATGGAACCTTTTTCAATGATATCGTAAAATTGGAGGAGCTCTTCTGACTGAATACCCATGTCCATCATCCCTTGCGTCTTTAAGTTTACTCTCAGTCTATCAAACCAAATGGCAGGCTTTATTATCAATATGTAAAATGTGTGTAAAGAGTTTAAATAAAAAAGAGGGAATTGCCCTTTTGCCACGAAAAAATAGAAGGACGATTGCTAGGTGCGTACAAGCGCTTGTACAAGCACGGAAAGGATTTGAAATGGAACAACAAGTCAAAATCTTGGCGGTAGATGACCGCTACGAGAACTTGCTGGCTCTGAATAGCATTCTGGCCTCTTCCCACTATGACGTTATTTCTCTGCAATCGGGTGAGGAAGTTCTTCGATATTTGTTAAAGGAACCCGCCGATCATATCGCTGTCATTCTAATGGATGTACAAATGCCGGGTTTAAGCGGCTTTGAAACGGTTGAGCTGATTAAACAGCGCAAAGCCTGTCAGGATATTCCTATCATCTTCTTAACGGCTCTCAGTACATCGATAGAGCATGTATTAAAAGGATATCATGTAGGGTCAATTGATTATTTATTCAAGCCTGTTCATCCCGAAATGCTGCGTATGAAAGTCGATGCTTTCGTCAATATGCATTTGGGACACCAGAAAATCAAATATCAAAGTGAGCTCCTGCACAAACGGACGCTTGATCTCGAAGAAACGAACCGCAAACTGGCGGAAGCCGAGGAGAAGCTGAAACAGCAGAATTCGCTATTAGAACAATGGGTCGAAGAACGGACTACGGAACTAGTCGATGCCCATGAGAAGCTGCTGAAGTCCCAGGACCATTTCAAGAAAATGTTCATGCTCTCCCCTTCTTTGATGGCCATCCGCCGTCTGCCGGATCTTACTTATATCGAAATAAATGAAAGCTGGAAGCAATATACGGGGTATGGCGATGAGATCATTGGCACCAATATGGATTTATTGCGCACGGATTCCGGGGAATCAACTAGCTGCGATGAGGTCATCCATAACTGCAAAGTGAAATATGAAACCAAATCCAAGGAGACTCGGACAGCACTTCTGTCTACGGAGATCATCGATATCGAAAATGAGAGCTGCTTGCTTCAAGTGGCTGTCGACATTACGGAGAGCTTGCGTTTCGAGACGGAGATGGCTCGTCTTGCTCAGCTGAATTTGGTCGGGGAAATGGCGGCCGGCATCGCCCACGAAATTCGCAACCCGATGACGACGATTCGCGGATTTTTGCAATTGTTTCGTGAAAACGATCGCAATATGCAAAAAGAGTATATTCCGATTATGCTCGAGGAGCTGGATCGGGCTAACGAAATCATTACCGAGTATTTGTCGCTGGCCAAAAATAAACAATCCCATCAACAACCGGATCAAATTAACCGGATCATCGAAATGCTCCTTCCACTTATCCAAGCTGAAGCCGTCATGTCAGGCAAGCACGTTCAGTTCCAATTCGTAGATTGTCCTGTTATTCATCTTGATGATAAAGAAATGCGGCAGCTTATTCTCAATATGTGCATGAATGGGCTTGAGGCCATGACGATTGGCGGAACGCTTACGATCCAAACCTTCGAAGAAAACGGATATGTTGTCTTGTTGATATCGGACGAGGGGACAGGCATTGATGAGAAGCATCTGGAGAAGCTTGGACGCCCTTTCTTCACCACGAAGGATGAAGGCACAGGTCTTGGTTTAGCCATTTGCTATAGCATCGCTGCTAGGCACAAGGCCTCCATAGAGGTCCAATCTAGTTCGGAGGGGACGACTTTTCTTATCCGTTTCCCTATTCCTGTAGATACAATCGATCCTAATTAGGATTGATTATGCTGACTATTGTATGCCAGCTCCGCTCCGCAGGAGCCGCGGCATTCAGCGAACCGATTGGCAGGGAGGCAGGATAGACCGTAGAACTAAGCGGGTTCCGCTTGGTTTTACGGTCTTTTTTGATGGGCAATTCCTCTACGGAGTGCCATACTTTAATCGAGCCTTGGTAACCGGGCAACGGAGTAGATTGATTACTGTATGCAACGCCGATTACTCCTGCTATTATCTTCATTTGAACCACTTTTGTGTCATTAAATGGAATTTCTCCCGCTAATCTCACCAATTTCAGCTCGAACCCGCCGCAAGCGATGATTTAGATGGAGTTTATACCGCTATTTCGTCCGAATGCCCCGTGCAGCACAAAATAACGGGAGATTTTCCATCTACTTCGACTGAGACTGTGGGAAATACGACCACTTCCACTATTCCAATCCTCCTCCACCTCACCTGCCACAAACAAATTTCAAAAACCTATCGGCCGTGGATAACGAACTCTAGTACCAATAAAAAAGGCTCCCCGAAAGTAGTAATTCTACTCTGGACAGCCTATTTTCTTTATTATTCTATCATTCTACCATTCATAATAACCTTACACGTTCAAATCTTTGCGCTTCCCAGTCACCATATAAATAACGCCTTCACCAATATTCGTTGTGTGATCCGCTACCCGCTCCAGGAAGTGGGCAACCAGCAGCAAGTGAGTCAACTGGCGATTCCGGTGGTAATCGGAATTCATCATACCCATCAGCTCTGTCATTACAGTGCTGTACATTTTATCTACACGATCGTCCTTCTCAGCCAGCGCCGCAGCACGGTGAACATCGCGCTCTGTATAGGAGAGCAAGCTTTCTTGCAGCATCTCAATGGCGATATTCGCCATTTGGGGAATCGTTTCGAGAGGCTTCACAAGTTCTTCTCCCGCGAACCGAATTGTAATCTTGGCGATGTCTACCGCATGATCAGCAATACGTTCCAAATCAATGGCAATTTTGAGTGCAGTGCTAATAATGCGCAGATCACTCGCCATAGGCTGCTGCAAAGCAATGAGACGCAGCGACAGTTCATCAATCCTCGTTAAATAATCATCGATCTGATCGTCATTGTTAATCACTTGCTGCGCGGCCTTCTCATCGAGAGTTGCCAAGGAATTAACGGACGTTAGAATCAATTCCTTAACACTTTCCCCCATCTCAAGTAATTCTTTTTGCAGCAAAGTTAATGATTGATGAAACCCGGGTCTTGCATCCATGTACGTTGCCCCTTCCAGTAGTGGTTAGCCGAATCTTCCTGTGATGTAATCTTCGGTGCGTTGATCATTCGGGTTTGTAAAGATTTTATCTGTTTTGTCAGTTTCGACTAAAACGCCATTTAAGAAAAAGGATGTCATATCGGAAATCCTAGCTGCTTGCTGCATGTTGTGTGTAACGATAATGATCGTATATTTGTCTTTCAGGGTTTGTGTAAGTTCTTCAACCTTCAATGTTGAAATTGGGTCTAAGGCAGAAGTCGGCTCATCCATCAGTAATACATCTGGTTCAACTGCGAGCAAACGTGCGATACATAAACGCTGTTGTTGCCCACCCGACAATCCAAGTGCGGATTTGTTCAAACGGTCCTTAACTTCATCCCATAGCGCAGCTTGTACAAGACTGCGTTCCACGATTTCATCAAGCAAAGCTTTTTTCTTGATCCCGTGAATGCGCGGGCCATAAGCAATGTTGTCATAGATGCTCATTGGAAAAGGATTCGGGCGTTGGAACACCATACCCACGCGCTTACGCAATGAGACGACATCAGAATCAGAGCCATAGATGTTATGACCGTCTACAGCGACATTTCCTGTAATACGAACACTGTCAATCAAATCATTCATCCGGTTCAAAGTACGCAGGAACGTTGATTTTCCACAACCTGACGGCCCAATCAATGCCGCGATACTTCCTTTTTCAATCGACAAGTCGATATCGTGAAGTGCATGATTTTCGCCATAAAATAAATTCAATTTTTCTGCTTTGATCTTTGTTTTTGTCATGGTTGAAGTCGCCATTGTTTATTTCCCCCCGGAAAGTCTTTTTTGTAAGATTCGGCTTGGTATGCTGACCAGCAGGTTAAAGATAAGTACGACGATCAGGAGCAGTGCGGCACTTCCCTTAGCAATTTCTTTTGCATCTGGAACCAGCGCTTCAGCCCCGACATACCAAAGATGAACCGATAACGTCTCTCCCATGTTCAGCGGGTTGAAATCTGGGAAGAACCGGGAAACCGATAACCCAGCTGTGTAAATAAGAATCGCGGATTCACCTAATGCACGACCAGCAATCAGCGTGATGCCTGTAATCAAGCTAGGCAATGCAGCTGGAATAAGTACTTTACGAATCGCCTGCCACTTCGTTGAACCTAGTGCCAAGCTTGCTTCCCAATAGGACTCAGGAACCGTGCGGATCGATTCTTCTGTAACCCTGACCATGACTGGTAAGTTCAGCAGGGCAACCGTCGCCGCGCCACCGATAATGGAAAACTTCAGCCCGAGCAAATTGGCGAAAAGCAAGAATCCAAACAATCCAAAAACGATGGAAGGTACAGAAGACAAAGCCTCAACAGAAATACGGACAAGATCTGTAAACCAATTTTTTTGTGCGTAAATGGCTAAGTATATGCCCGAAAACAATCCGATTGGAATGGAGATCAAGAGTGACAAGAACAAGACATAGAAAGAGTTGAACAATTGGGGCCCTACGCCGCCCCCCGCTTTAATCTCTTCTGGCTTGCCGAAGATAAAATGCCAGGACAGATGAGGAATGCCATCCCCCAAAATCCGAATGAGAAACCAAGCCAAAATCCCTATGATAACAATGCCTGATGCCCAAAAATATACCGTAGCAATCCGGTCTGTTGATTTACTTGTCATTTCACTTCACTCCTTTTTGCAACAACGCGAATGATGATGATTAAGGATAAGGAGATCACAAGTAAAAGCAGCGCCATCATGTATAACGCATTGTTCCATGTTGATCCGTAGTTCGTATTCCCCATGTCCTTGACGATTGCCGTTGTTAATACCGTTGTAGAATCGAGCAATGATTTTGGCATTTGTGGCGAGTTACCAATTACCATGAATACAGCCATTGTTTCTCCGATTGCACGGCCCATCCCAAGAATGATTGCTGTTAAAATGCCCGGTCTAGCTGCCGGCAGCAACACGCGCCACATCGTTTGCCAGCGTGTTGCTCCAAGCGCTAGAGAAGCTTCCTCCAGACGACCAGGAAGTGCGCGGATAGCGTCCTCTGAGATGGAGAGAATAGTTGGTAGAATCATAATTGCTAATATAATAGAAGCAGGCAGTATGCCGTAAGCGACATCGCCGGTTAATTTACCTAAGAAAGGCACAATGACGGTTAACCCGATCAAACCGTACACGACAGATGGAATCCCTACGAATAGATCAGTCGCAGGACGCATGATTTCGCGCATCCATTTTGGAGCGATTTTGGCCATGAATAAAGCGCCCGACAAAGCCAGCGGAACTGAAATGACGACGGAAACAAGCGTCATCAGCAAGGTGCTGTATAAGAAAGGAAACGCTCCGAATTTATTCGAACCTGGTGTCCAGTCCGTCGAGAAGAAAAACTCCAAGGGACTTACTCCTTGAAAAGTCTTGATCCCCTGCATCCCTACGAAAACAATGATTGAGAAAATAATCGCCGATACAAGAGCAGCACTAATGACAAACACCCATCGCATGATGCTGTCTTGTCTATGTTGTCCTCGGGTCCACTTAGAAACTATTGGACGGCTTTTGCTGTCTGAACTCGCATTTGATAGTTTGTCTGCTACGGAATTCATTGGGTTAATCCCCCTTTATTTAATACCACATGCCCTAACATGTCATACTGTTATGATAGGACATGAATGTCATTGCATCGTTAATGAATTGTAAAGGCAATGTAAAAGTTTCGTGTTCTTCAGGTCTAAAGCAGCAAAAAGAGCGCCCGCATGATGCGAACGCCCTAGTTGAGAAATCCAATTATTTTTTAAGCAAATCAGCAGGCAAGAATTTCAAATCACGAACTTGTTTACCTTGGAATTCTTTTGTGGACATATATTCGATGAATGCTTTAGCTGGATCTTTAGCTTCACCTTTTGTATACATGTGCTCAACACCAAATAGTTTGTAAGTACCGTTTTTGATGTTCTCTTCGGAGAAAGCTACGCCGTCAATTTTCAACGCTTTAACTGTATCGTCGATGTAAGGAGTATCTACATAACCGATGGAACCGGATTGACCAACAACAGCTGTTTTCATAGCACCGCTGTTTTCTTGTGTAATACCGTCTTTAGTGAAGTCTTTACCATCAAGAATGATTGTTTTTACAAGTGTACGGGAACCAGAGCTATCTGGACGGTGTACAAGAACGATTTTCGCATCGTTACCGCCAACGTCTTTCCAGTTCGTGATTTTGCCCATGTAAATATCAGCAGCTTGTTGTTTTGTTACGTTCTCAACTTTAACATCTTTGTTAACGATGAATGCGAAAGGAGCGATTGCTACTTGGTGGTCAACAAGACCTTTATCTTTATATTCAGCACCTGGCTCAACGTCGGAGTTACCGATATCGGAAGTACCGTCAGCTACGTTTTTAATTCCTGTTCCTGAACCACCAGCTGTAACGTTAATTGTTACTTTTGGGTTCTTTTCCATGAACTCAGTTGCTGCTTGTTTAACTAGTGGAAGCAATGCGCTTGAACCAGAAGCAGTGATTGTACCAGTAAGTTCTGTTTTAGGCGTATCAGAAGGCTTTGCAGACGCTGTAGCAGCTGTAGTTGCAGCAGGTGTTGCGGAAGCAGCTCCGTTTGTTTCTGTTTTTGCTCCGCATCCAACCAATGACCCCATCATTAATACCGCGGATAGAGATAATGTAATTCCTTTTTTCGACATGAACTTGAACATAGTCAGCATGTCCTCCTTTTATTTTATGTTGCTTCTCTGGTTAGTTTCGATTTCCTTGTTTGTCCCTCGCAACTAACTTACAAATACATCGTAACAATCGAATGTAAATTCCAAACCCATGAAACGTAAACGTAATGTAAAACTTTTTCATAGGACTTTCGATAGAGTTGTATGGTTAATTTTACATCTTATTTACACAGTTCGACGCTTTAGTTAATAGAAGTCTCCTATATTTATAAGTAGAAACAAGAAACGCGTCATATCTTGTCTATTTATGGAGGGATGAATGTGAGCCGGTTATTTTTCTTCAATATGACCATGCGTTCCAAATTAATTGTCAGTTTCAGTGGGGTGCTCTTGATTTTTCTAGCTGTTGCTTATTTCAATCTTCATCAGGTTAGCCAAATCAAACAACATATGAATGATCAGAATGACAAGGTCCAGCTGAAAGTTATGGCGTTGGAATTAAAGGAAATGGTTCAAGACATGAACATAATTGCTTCTGGACTTGAGATTTCGAAGAAACCCGAATACATATTTAAATACAATGCCAAACGCCAGCCTTTCAATGATTATATTAAAAAAATAGGGGATACCGCGGTTACGCCCGATCAGCAAAAATGGCGCAGCCAGTTAATACAAGCCTCCGTTGACTACATTAATAACTTTGATTCTGCTGCCAAAATGATTCAGGTCAATAATGGTACAAGTACGAAGGATTTAGAAATCAACCTCATGTATTTGTACAATGAGTCTCAGGATCTGAAAAATGTGATCTTTGATCTAGTCGATAAGTTCTATGTGACCTATGCGGAGTCAGCCGATCAGGCCATCGTCTCCTCCACCAAAGCTTTGGATAGCACGAGTCTGGTTATGACGTATGTTTCCATTGTCGTGCTAGTGATTACGGTTTTGATCGCTTTCTTATTGATTCGTTCATTTATCCGTCCGATTCAAAGACTGCAGAAAGCCGTTTCGCTTATCGCGGCAGGGGATTTGACCCATACGATCAATGCGACTTCCAAAGATGAGCTCGGTCAGCTCAGCCAAAGCTTCGATCATATGATTCGCCAGGTGCGTCATATGCTTTATGCAACCAAACAAATCGCTTCCTCTTTAAGCGATCACTCGCATGAATTTCATCGCTTCTCTCAGCTTACGGCGTCTGCCAATACGGACATCTTGAAAGCGATCAATGAAATTTCACAGGGGGCCGATGAACAGGCCATGCAAACAGAGTCCAGTTCGCTCATCATTACAGAGCTGGAAGAAGAGATTCGGGACATTACCGCGTATACCTATGAAATGATAAAAGCGAGCGATGAAGCCGCAGCCGGTACGCTGCAAGGCACAGGTTATGTCCGGGCGCTGAAGATATCGTCCGAACAGTCGCAGGAAGTGCTGCACAAAGTCGATGCAGCGATGCAGACCGTAGCCGCCAGCTCGAAGCAGATTGGCGCCATCACACGTTCGATTACGGAGATATCGACGCAAACGAACGTCCTGGCCCTGAATGCCGCGATTGAAGCGGCAAGGGCCGGCGTGCACGGCCGCGGCTTCTCCGTCATCGCGGATGAGGTTCGTCACCTGTCGCAGCAGACGAGCGACTCGTCCAAGACAATCAGCGGCATTACGCAGGCGCTGCAGAAACAAATCCAAGAGCTGCAGAGCTCGCTCTTGGAAGCGAAGGATTCTGCGGTTACCCAGAATCATCGTGTCGCTGATACGCTCAGCTCCTTCGAGAGTATCGAGCATTCCATGACTGGGATCAAGGAGCAGATTGAGCACATTCATTCGAAAATCGAACAAGCTCGTTCCAAGAACGATCAGCTTGTTGGCTCCGTGCAGTTCGTGGCGGCGATCGCCCAAGAAACAGCAGCTGGTGTGGAAGAAGTCAACTCGACGTCCATTCAGCAGGATGCCTCCATCCGCCGCATTGCTGAAGAGTCGGATGACATTCTCGCTTTGGCTAACCGGTTATTCACGGAGATTAGTAAATTCCAGATAACCGAAACTGATGAAGAACTAGTTGATGAATCTGTCCACACAGCTATAGATCTTTCAAGTGTCGATGAAGGCACCCTAGTTAACAGAGATAAGGACGAAGACGGACAAAATAAAGATGGTCAGGTTGAGGCTGCTTTCACAGGAATTAATAAGGACGAAACTGTCAAAGAAGCTGCTGATCATTCTCGGGATCTGACAGCCGATACGAAGACAGCAGACGCAAATACGAAGGATAAAAAAGAGCCTGTACTTATCGGGTAACCGAAGAACGGGCTGCCCCAAGAAGTTAACAATAGAGGCTCTCCCTCGGTCACATGATGACTTTTGGGAGAGCCTCTTTTCACGCGGTAGGCACTTGCTGCGCTATAATAAATGGAAATCCTCCCGTTAATTTGCAGAGCTTGTCCTCCAAAGCGCTAATGCACGAAACGCCCTTCCTCCGGCACAGCAACTTCGTCAAAATGCTCTGCCAAGTACGTCAATTGATTCGTCAATTCCTCATCACGCATCGGTTTGCCATGTCCCGTCACAGCCAAGCTTGGACGAAGCTCATTCAACTTTTTGACAGATGCTGCGGCAGCTTCCCAATCCGTCGTAGCATATTTCGGAGGACCACTAATTTCCTGCGTCTGAAGAAGTACCCGGTAGAGCGACTCCTGTTTCACAGTGACAAAGGCATCACCAGCGATTAAGGAGCGGTCTTTTTCCCGAAAAAGTGATATATGCCCTGGCGTATGCCCCGGGGTATGTATCCATTGCCAGTCAGGCAGCCCAGGAATGGTTCCATCGGCCTGTAACGCCTTCACCTGATCCCCGAGGTTGATGCCGTGATTCGGAAATAGCGGAGAAAGCTCACTAATGAGTCCCCCATTCACTGTGGAATCCCCTTCAGGGTAGTTCGCTTTACCTGTTAGGTAGGGGATTTCCTGCTCATGCGCATAGACAGGTACATCCCAACGTTCAAGCAGCTCCGCGATTGAGCCGACATGATCGAAGTGTCCATGCGTCAAAATAATTCCCTGCGGCTTCGTCATCGTGCCAAAACGATCCTCTGCCAATTGAATAATAGTGTCTGAGGCATGTGGCATCCCGGCGTCGACTAAAAACCATGTCTTCGATTTGCTGGTCGGATTGCCAATCAAACATATGTTAACAAACTGAATACAGTAGCAATAAATATCAATGCTCACTTCTTGACCTTCTCCGCTTGATACCGTCGTTATCGGGATATGCGTGTGTTCATAGGTAGTATCCAATTTGTCTTACTCCTTTGCTGATGAATTTCTATTATCATCCCCTTTACTGATTCGGATTATCTGAACAAATAGAAGAAAGACCAACCCGCATATGGCAGGTCGGCCTTATCGCTTATATTTGTTGCGGAAGTTTTTTGATAATCTCGATTTTACGAATGCGGTTGTGCTCTCTCTCCCGTACGATAAAGGTCAAATCCCCATAATCCCAAGGCTGGCCTTTCTCTAGTTCAGGTTGTTTACTATAAAGCCATCCACCAATAGAGTCGACTTCTTCATGCTCTATTTTGGTTTCAAGATAATGATTAACTTCATCCACGAGCGCGGTTCCTATAATCAAGAATCGGTTCGTATCCAGTGATTCAATATCCCGCTTCTCATCCTTATCGAATTCGTCACGAATCTCACCGACAATTTCCTCAAGGATGTCCTCGATGGTTATTAAACCGGCAGTACCACCGTACTCATCGAGTAGAAGCGCAATATGCACCTGTTCTTTCTGCATCTTCTTAAGCAGCTGCTTAATGGGCATGACATCAGGCACGGTCATTACAGGCTGCAGCAACGATCCAAAATCAAAATTAGGGTTATTATCATAATTCAAGAAAAACTGCTTGGTATTCACAATCCCAATAATATTGTCCTTATTCTCTTTGGCAACAGGAAAACGGGTATATTGTTCACGCTTAATGATCTCCAAATTTTCTTTCAATGGCTTGTTAGCATATAAGCAAACCATGTCAGTCCGCGGTATCATGATTTCGCGCGCCAACAGCTCATCAAATGTAAAAATTCTGTCTGTGTAGCCGTATTCTGTTTTATTAATTTTCCCGCTTTGATAACTTTCATGAAGAATAAGGCGGATCTCTTCCTCGGAGTGAGCTTCTTCATGTTCGCTGGCAGGCTTCATTCCGAGCATTTTGATCATAGCATTCGCAGATCCGTTTAACAGCCAAATGAATGGATACATCACTTTGTGGAAAATAACAATGATAGGTGCTGTTACTACTGCGATTTGTTCCGCTTTTTGAATCGCAAGAGACTTTGGCGCAAGCTCACCAAGTACAACATGAAGATAAGTCATCAAAACAAAAGCGATACCAAAAGATAAGATGTGTGACAAGCTATCGCTTATGGTTAATATTTCAAATAAAGGATGCAGTAATTTCTCTACCGTCGGCTCACCTAACCAACCAAGGCCGAGCGCTGTAATGGTAATACCCAGTTGGCAGGCAGATAAGTACGCATCTAGATTAGTTGTTACCTTCTGCACGGCAAGCGCATTCTTGCTGCCTTCAAGTACCATCTGTTCGACACGGCTCGGGCGGAGTTTAATAATGGCAAATTCTGTAGCTACGAAAAAAGCGGTTAATAATATGAGTAAAGCGATTAAAAATAGATTCAAAACCATGGCAACTCATCCTTTACGAACTGAATTATTCTTATAACAAGTTCTTATGAACTATTCTAGTATATTATTATTAAATAAACAATTTTGACATGACTTAAACCGTATTTTATTATAAATTCATAAGAACGGTTCGAATTCGGGTGAGGTGACGTCAAATGGAAACATTAACTTTTAGACGCAAAGATATGGCTGATTTAATGTTGTCCTTGAGTGGTCATCTAGAGAAATCACCTCTGGCTATCCTGCAAGACACATGGCGAATTCAGCATGAGAGTGATCTTGAACAGGGTAAATCGATGTCCGCCTTTCTTTCAACGACACTTCCTCCCTTGATGGAGAAAATGATTAAGTCCAATATTAAGCCGGCTTTCTCCTTAAGCGATATCGCCACGCTCGGTACACAAGTAGAGTTTACTCAATTTAGTGTTACCTCTATTCAGAACTGGGTGAAACGTGATTTCAAGGAATTGATTGGACTTCCTGAGGATGGGAAGAAATATTCCCTTCAACAAGTGGCTTTGTTTTTCATTATTGAGGACCTAAGATCTTCCTTGGACTATGAGTCCATTCGTCAATTGTTCCACATCTTATTCCGTTCCGCGTCATCTAGCTGCGATGAACAAACCATCAGCCCTCTTGCGTTCTATTCCGTCTATGCGGAACTTTATGAAGTGTTAGATGCTCGTTACAGGAATTTCGCAGGAAATAGTCAGGATTTTATCTCCAAATGGGATCAAATGTTGGATGAAGCAGCACATGAATATGCCGTTTCACATTGCCCGCATGCGAATGCCAAGGAACAGGAAATGCTCAAAAATGCCATCCATGTAGCTATTATTTCCGTACATTCGTCCAGCTTTAACTCTTTGGCAAGACGATATGTTAACGGTATGGTTTTTCTGCACAACTTTAAGTAAAGATCTAGACACAAAAAGGCCAAGAACCATTCATCGGTTCTTGGCCTTTCTCGCGTATAGACTTATTTCGCAATCTCATCCGTTGCCTTAATATTGCGCAGAATGCTGACTTCCACCCTGCGGTTCTTGGCGCGGCCTTCTGTTGTGTCATTCGATGCAATTGGGCGGTATTCCCCGTAGCCAACTGAGGAGTAAGAGGAAGGGTCGATTTTACCATTATTCAGTAAGATCTTCATGAAATTAACGGATCGTTTGGCACTCAAATCCCAATTTGTTTCAAAATCCGCTCGGTGAATCGGGATATTGTCCGTATGCCCTCCCACCTCAACCTGATAGCCTGGGTAACTCGCCAGCATACCTGCAATGGAAACTGCCAGCTTCTGAGAATCTTGCTTCATGGTTGCAGATCCGGAATCGAACAACGCGCGATCACTGATCGTTATCGTCAGTTTCTCGTTATCAAGTTTCGTTGTTAACTGCTCATTCAACTGATTTTCTTTGATGAAGGCATCCATGCTTTTCTTCAATTCTTCCAGATCTTTTTCTTCCTTTTGCAGCTTGGCAGCCAGTTGACTGTCCGTATGACTCTGCTCCTTCGTAGGCGGGTTCTGATTCTTGTTGTCGTTCTTGGTGGAGCTCGCCGCGTCGTCAATCGGGATTAAATTGGATACCGCGAATGGCGCTTCTCCCCCCGTAAACGCATTGTTTAAGGACCTCATAATGGAGTTGTATTTCTTCGAATCCAACTGACTGGATGCAAATAGAATGATAAAAAGAGCTAGAAGCAAAGTAAGCAAATCCGCATAGGGAATGAGCCAGGATTCATCAACGTGCTCTTCGTGTTCCTCATGCTTCTTCTTTTTACTCACTGCGCCGCGTCCCCTTTCGCTTCTTCGTCAAACGCTGCGCGATCGCTATTCGCTACGAAGATCATCATTTTTTGCTTCACAGAGTTGGCAGATACACCCGATTGAATCGACAGCAAGCCTTCGACCACCATGAGTTTAATTTCAACTTCTTTCTTCGACTTCTGCTTGAGCTTGTTCGCGAAAGGGTGAAAAATAACATAACCAAGGAAAATCCCGAACATCGTCGCAACGAATGCTGCAGAAATCAAATGCCCCAGTTTCTCTACTTCACTTAAATTCCCCAGGGCAGCAATCAAACCTACTACGGCGCCAAGAACGCCAAGTGTTGGTGCATATGTACCGGCTTGTGTAAAAATTCCAGCGTATTTCTTATGTCTTGTTTCCATTTCTGCAATATCCTCAAGCAGTACGTCGCGCACGAAATCAGGATCATTCCCATCAATAATGAGCCGCATCCCGCTTTTCATAAAAGGATCCGCCAGCTCTTCTGCTTGCTTTTCCAGTGAAAGAAGGCCTTCACGACGTGTAATGGATACCCATTCGATGAAGGTATTGATAAGTTCTTTTTTAGGCATTAATTTTTGTTCGGTAAAAATAATCTTCAATAATTTCGGAATTTTTTTCATGTCCTCTAATGAGAACGCGATAAACAAGGCTGAAGCCGTTCCTCCGAAAATAATAAGTGCAGCTGCTGGGTTCAATAACGCCACCAAACTTGCCCCTTTTAACACCATGCCCACACCAACCGATATAAGCGCTAAAACAATGCCAATCAATGATGATTTCTCCATATGCCAGACTCCCTCTTTCTATAATAATAAAAGCCACGTATAACCCATTCCATAATTCGACAAATAGTTCGTCTATGTACATAATGATAGGTTTATTTGCTATAAATTACAATCTTTTTTGATAGGGAAAATAGGACTTTAGTCGTGTATTTTTTGTGAATGTGAAAAGGGAATGACGAAATCTGGCGTCCCTCTCTTACCTAATTTATACTTAAGATGAGATAACTCCTGCTTAAATCGATATCAGCAAATTTGAAGGAAGTTGGTATGATCTGGCAGCCTTTTAGGAAACGATAGAAAAGAAGCAAGCAATCTTCATACATAAGGAGAGATGAACGTGGAGAAACGAATGTTCGGCCGGACGGGGCAGCAATTCTCGCTGCTTAGCTTTGGCGCACAACGCATCGTAGACGAGCACAACTGTACGGAAGATGAGGCTATTGCGATCGTGAATCGCGCGATTGACGAAGGCATCACTTATTTCGATACGGCACCGAGTTATTCGAAAGGCCAATCCGAAGAAAGACTGGGCAAAGCGTTAGCGCTGCATGGCCGCAGAAACGATGTCTGGATTGCGACCAAAACGAACGAGCGCACGAGAGACGGCTCTATGAAGCTGCTCGAAGCCAGTCTCAAAAGGCTGCAAACGGATCATGTGGAAGAATGGCGCTTGCACAATATTATGACGATGGAAGAGCTGGACAAGTGTTTTGCCAAAGGCGGCGCTCTGGAAGCACTGATTGAAGCAAAAGAACAAGGCTTGATCAAACATATCTCGATCAGCGGACATACGAACCCACGAGTTCAGCTCGAAGCGATTGATCGGTTCCCGTTCGATAGCGCGCTTGTGGCTCTCTCAGCCGCTGACCACCTCGTATACAGCTTCGCACATGAGTTTCTGCCGAAAGCAAACGAGAAGGGCATTGCCGTGATCGGCATGAAGGTAATGGCGCTAGGCAAGCTTGCTCCGTGGTACGAGAAGGCGCTGCAGTACACGCTCTCTTTGCCGATTTCCACAGCAATTGTCGGCATGGAATCGATGGAGCAGCTAGAGAAAAATCTAGCCATAGCCAAGAGCTTCAAACCAATGACTGAGCTCGAACAGCTGTCCTTCCTGAAAGAGATCATGCATCTGGCTAATCCAGAGGTGCTGCGCTGGAAATCAACCGACTGGGTGTCGGGGGAATGGTACGTTCGTTAAATAAGCACATGAAAAGGGAGCTAAGCGGCATGGATACGCTAGCTCCTTTTTCATGTGCTTTTGGCTTTATGATTGGATGTTGGATGTTGGATGTTGGATGTTGGATGTTGGATGTTGGATGTTGGATGTTGGATGTTGGATGTTGGATGTTGGATGTTGGATTTTCGATTTTCGATTTTCGATTTTCAAATTTTGGAATTTGTTTTTTGGCTAGCTTTACGATCTTCGCTTACTTGGGCTAAGCTTTGAAGCGGAGCAAAATGCTAACGGACAAGGGAGGCTCTATTTGAGGGAAATGAGGCATTCAGCATTTCTAACGGACACAGGAGCAGTTATTCACTCATTTCCTCTCATTTTGTTATCGTTTAATCCTTAATAACGATCATGGAGTCCGTTAAAGATAAAATGTAACCCTTTTATCGTAAATAACGGCCGTGGTGTCCATTACTGATGGAATAACAAGAAAAGAGGCTGCCCCCAAATCTTTCCTGGTTGGGACACCCTCTTTTCCTTATTCCAATGCATATCGCTGTTGCGACAGGAACTACAGGCCGTTATTTATGCCAAATAGGCTGATTTCAAGAGCAGGAGGGAACTCAGGGGTCTTATTTGTCCTCCAAACAGCAAAGCCCGCTTGGAATCCATTATTGTTCAAATAAAGGACCGTAGTTCCCTTTCACTCGCAAAAGTGTTGATCCCCACAGAAATAAAGGACCGTAGTTCCCTTTCAAAGGCGAGCGTGTCCATGATACGGATCATTGTGCAGCAATAGCCTCTTCACGTTATTCAATAATTAACGCATAAACGATACCAGGACCATGCACGCCAATGGTCAAATCGTTCTCAATATCGGCTGACCGGCTCGGACCCGATATAAAATGAATGCCTGCCGGACGCTCGCCTAAGGCAAGTTCGTCATATGGACGCAGAACTTCGCCAAGCTTCGTCCGCAGGTGCTCCACAGGGATGATCGCGATGAACGTCGTTGGGAGCAGACTGACACTTCTGCCTCGCGTAGCGTCAGACGTGACGACTAACGAGCCCGTGTAAGCTACCGCATGCTCGACAGCTACGATACCGATATCTGCGCCAGCGGCCTTAGCGACTAGTTCATCTTTGGCAGCGGCGGTAGCATCTTGCGCGTTCCACACGGTGATGTTCGTTTCCGTGCCGGCGGAGAGACCTGCACGCAGCACTTCCAACTCCGGCTGATCCTGTATAATCAGATTCTTCGCTTGTGTTTTCGCGATAAAATCTATAATGAAGGCTTCCGCTTCTGCCATACCTGACAATCGGTACGTGTGCCCGCCTGCTTTTTGCCAGTTCGCCATGAACAGTTGAATACGCTCCTCCAGCGGGAGGTTGACGTCTTCCCAAAATGCTGGAGCTCCCTTCATCGGATGTGCGGGAGCATTCACCAGCGGCTTAACTCGGCCAAGTCGGGTTGAAATATTAGCAAAGAAACCTTCTTGCTTTTTGAGAGCTTCTTCGTGCAATTGCTGCAGGAATGCTGGATCTGATTTAGCCATGATGATGTCCTCCTCCGCCGGTTCTGCGATCAGCCACAAGCTTCTCCATACGCGCTTTCATGACAGCATCCAGCTCAGGGAATGTGCCTTCCAGCTCCTGTTCGATGTCTTTCCACGACTCACGGAATGTCTTCTTTGCCATGCTTGGCGCATAACGATACGAGTTCCAGCCTTTGAGCGGACCAATCCGCGCTTTAATATGACCGTCACGGACGAGCAGCTTTTGCCCGATGCGACCAAGCTTAATGAGAGCCTTCACGCGCTTGGCATCGGACATGAGGAAATTAAAGCCCTTCATCCCCATTTTCTCGGCAAAATCCGTCGAGCCCCGCTCAACTTTACGCTGGCGAAGATAGACGAGCATATCGTGCAGCGGAATTTTGACTGGACATGCCTCATAGCAGGCCCCGCAAAGGCTTGAGGCATTGGCAATGTCGTCCCACTGGTCGACATTCTTGTTCAAAGCCGGCGTAAGCACGGCCCCGATTGGGCCGCTGTACACGCCGCCGTAGGCATGTCCGCCGATATGGCGGTACACAGGGCAAGCGTTCAAGCAAGCTCCGCAGCGAATACAGTTCAGCAGTTCCTGGAACTGCGGATCGCCGAGCTGGAGCGAGCGCCCATTATCAAGGATGATGATATGCATCTCCTCGGGGCCATCGCCATCCTGCTGACGCTGCGGCCCGGAAATAACGGACATGTAAACGGTCAGTTTCTGTCCAGTAGCCGAGCGAGGCAGCAGCGTAGCCATAACTTCGAGATCGTCCAGCGTAGGAATGATGCGTTCCATCCCCATGTACGTGATCTGTGTCTTAGGAATCGTGCTGACCATCCGCGCATTACCTTCATTCTCAAAAAGCACCATCGAACCTGTTTCAGCAATGGCAAAATTACAGCCCGTCATCCCGATGTCCGCTTCAAGGAATTTCTCGCGCAGCTTTCTTCGTACATAGCCGGCCAAAATCCCCGTATCGGGTTCCAGCTTCTCCCCTGCGTCTTCGGACAGCAGATCAGCGATCTGGTACCGGTTTTTGTGAATCGCCGGGATAATGATATGCGAAGGTGTTTCGCCCGCAAGCTGAATGATATATTCACCCAGGTCTGTCTCAATAGCTTCTACACCGATTTGCTCAAGCGCACGGTTGATGTGCAGCTCCTCGGACACCATCGATTTGGACTTCACCGCGCTTTTGGCCTTCTTGTGCTCGGCAATTTGCATCGTTAGTCTAACCGCGTCAGCCGCATCGGCAGCGAAATGAACGTGCACGCCCTGCGCCCTTGCATTTTCAACAAATTTGCCAAGATAGTAGTCGAGGTGAGCAATCGTATGCAACCTTATTTCCCGTCCGCGTTCACGCCACTCTTCCCAATTGCCATGCTCGGCGGTAGCTGCCAGCTTCCCGTTCTTCAATCGTTCCGTTGTGAACTTCACCGCATTGCGCAAAAAATCATTATTCAGCGCAATCTTGGATCTATCCTTCACCGATCCGCTAGATTTATGCTCGCTCATGGGCAAGTTTCACTCCCTCAGCCAATAATTCCGCCAGATGCATCACCTTGACAGGCTTTCCGCGAAACGATAAATTACCGGCAATATTCATTAAACAGCCCATGTCGAGCCCAACGAGCACTTCGGCTTCCGTCTCTAGGACGTGATCGGATTTCTCAGAGACCATCGCCCCGGAAATATCGCACATCTTCACCGCAAAAGTCCCCCCAAAGCCGCAGCAATCCTCAGCATGAGGAAGCGGCAGCAATTCCATGCCGCGAACATGTTGCATCAGCTGCATCGGTTCAGCCTTAACCCCAAGCAGCCGGCTGCCGTGGCAGGAAGGATGATAGGTCACTTTATGTGGGAATACAGCCCCTACATCTATAACCCCTAACACTTGTACGAGGAACTGTGTGAATTCATAGGTTTTCTCAACAAGCCGGTTAGCGCGTGCTAGATTCACAGGATCATTTTCAAAAAGCTTCGGATAATAATGGTGAATCATACTCGTACAGGAACCCGAAGGCGATATGACAAAATCGCTGTCTTCAAAAGCCGAGAGCAAGGTCATTGCGGAGCCTCGCGCCTCATCCCAGTAACCGCTATTGAAGGCGGGCTGGCCGCAGCAGGTCTGCATCGCCGGGAAGTCTAGCTTGACTCCGTATTTGGCAAGTAAATGAACGATAGACTCGCCGACCTTGGGATAAACAAGATCGCTGAGACACGTTATGAACATCGATACTTTCATGTTGCAGCTGACTCCCTTCCTGCATCGTTCCCCCCACAGAGGCAGGTGGCCTATACAAAAAACCATCCTCAGTACGCGAGAGAACATACTGGAGAATGGAAGGAACAATGTCTTCTATTCTTTATCTAGTTGGATGACGTGAACACCTTTTTCCCGAATGCGTTCCACATCCTCCTTATTGGTTAGTCCGTCTGTAATCACATGCTTAATTTCGGGCCATGCCGCGACTTGCGTCAAAGACTGCATTCCGAATTTACTGTGATCGGCTAGCAAATAGGTCTCATCAGCAATAGAGATCATTTTGCGCTTAATAAGCGCTTGAAGCTCGTTAGACTCGCTAATACCACGTTGAATATGAACCCCTTTGCAAGAAAGGAAAAGTTTATGGACATGGTACATGTCCAGCGACCTTTCCGCTAGTGGTCCTACATAGGACAACGATTTCGGCGAGAGAAGTCCTCCAGTTGATATCACCTGGATTTTCTCTTTGCCGCTAACCTCGAGCGCGACTTTCATCGAATTCGTAAGGATGGTTAGCTGCATATCCGGAATCAATTTGGCCATATACCAAGCTGTTGTGCTGGCATCCAAAATGATTCGATCGCCTTCGCGAATATGCGATACGGCTTCCTTCGCAATAGCGCTCTTGAAATCAGCATGCGCCGTTTCTCTTTCCAAGAAAGGTACTTCTGACTGCGCTTCCTTCACACTCACGGCACCGCCATGGCTGCGCATCAGCTTGCCTTCGCTTTCTAGCCGATCCAAATCTCTTCGAATTGTCTCTTCCGTCACTTGACACAGCTCGCTGAGCTCTGTCACTCGAATACTTCCTCTTTCATTTACTAACTGAACGATTCTCTGCCATCTTTCCGCTACCAGCATCGTCTTCCCTCATTTCATCCTCGATCGGGACGCCACCTGACAAAATGTTGCATACGCCGCCTGCCAACCCGCAGCATCCTCGGGGATGTACGTTTTGACCGGGAACGAATTCCGAATCAGCTTCCTGGCTTCGCGCAAATTCGCGATATACCCTAATGCTATCCATTGTACTACAAGGTTTCCTAAGGCACTACCCTCGACAGGACCAGCCCAAACCTCGCGACCTGTAGCGCTCGCCGTGAATTGACAGAGCAGCTCATTTTGAATGCCGCCGCCAACAATGTGAAGTCCAGGGTACGTAACACCCGTAAGCTGCTCGGTCCATTCCAGCACAAACCTATATTTAAGCGCCAGGCTTTCTAGAATGCAGCGTGCGATTTCGCCTTCGGATTGCGGGACAACCTGCTGGGTATCCCGGCAATACTGCTGAATTTGCTTCGGCATATGCTGCGGATTGAGGAACATGTCATCATCCGGATCGATGAATGATTGGAAAGGCTTCGCTTGCTCAGCAAGCTTGACGAGAGTGGCAAAGCTGAGGTTTTTGCCTTCTTTATCCCACGTCCGTTTACACTCTTGGATCAACCACAGTCCCATGATGTTCTTCAGCAAACGATTCGTGCCATACACGCCGCCTTCGTTCGTGAAATTCCAAGCCAAAGCCTGTTCGGTTAAGACAGGTTCCATTGTTTCTGTTCCGAGCAAGGACCAAGTCCCACAGCTTAGGAAAGCAAAATGATCGTCCAGCGCAGGAACCGCAACAACGGCTGAAGCCGTATCGTGCTCGCCTACAGCAATGACAGGAATGGAAGCAACATCAAGATCGGTGCATATATCTTCAGTTAATGAACCTACCCGTGTACCTGACGCTACTGGATCCAGCAACAAACGGGCTGGAAGTTCAAGCTGCTCAAGAAGCTCTGCATCCCACGTCTTCGTCGTAGCATTCAAGAGCTGAGTGGTCGTGGAGTTCGTGAATTCACTATGCTTTTCCCCAGTCAGAAAATAGCGGAGCAAATCTGGAATCATGAGCAGTGTTGCCGCACGTTCCAACAGTTCCGGGTTTCTTTCTTTGATTGCAGCGAGTTGAAAAATCGAGTTGAATTGCAGAAACTGGAGCCCCGTTTTGGCATAAAGCTTTTCGCGTCCTACTAATGCGAACACCTTATCCATCGCATGATCCGTCTGGTGATCACGATAATGATAAGGATTGCCTAACAGCTCGCCGTTCTGGGAAAGCAGACCGAAATCAACTGCCCAGGAGTCAATCGCCAAACTTTCGATATCTGTGTAACCTAGCTGCTTCGTCTGCAAAATGCCTTGTTTCAACTCATGAAACAAGCGCAGAATGTCCCAGTGAAGATGGTCGCCCACCTTCACTGGATCATTCGGAAAGCGGTGAATCTCCTCGATCGTCACTTGGCCCGCTTCAGAATCAAGGCGTCCGACGATCGCTCTGCCGCTGCTTGCTCCCAAATCAAAGGCCAGAACGCTTGAGGGTTTACTCACCAGCTCGCACCGCCTTTGCCACGCACGTTAATGCTTTCATCGTAGCCGCTTTCCAGGTAAGCTTTCATCGGATCAACCGGCACGCCGATTTCTTCGCGAACAGCTTGCAGCAGCGGTGTCACGTCGAATTCGAATGCTTTCCGAACCGCATCTTCCGCACCAAGGACGTCTTGACGCTCTTGCGCATCTCTCACTTCATCCAGGTTGATGAGAAGAGCTTTGGCATATTGCGTTTGAACGTTCAGGACAGAACGCAGCATCGCTGGAATTTTGCGCTCGATATTATGGCTTTGATCAATCATGTACGCAATGTTGTTGGCCGCCTGGCGGATTTGCGGGTTTTTATCGTTCGCCGCATCAATGATTTGGTAGAAAATCAGGAACAATTCGTATGGATTCACGGAGCCTACGATCAAATCGTCATCCCCATATTTGCGGGAATTGAAGTGGAAGCCGCCAAGTTTATTTTCATCTAACAAATAAGTCACGATGTGCTCAATGTTGGTACCTTGCGGGTGGTGGCCTGTGTCTACAAGCACTTCAGCTTGAGGACCCAATTTGTTCGCCATGTTGAACGCCATACCCCAATCTGCCAAATCTGTGTGGTAGAAGGCAGGCTCATAGAATTTGTATTCAATCAACATTCGCATGTTAGGCGACATTGCGTTGTACATCTCTTTGAGTGACTCATACATCCAAGTTTTGCGAGCGCGAATATCCACTTGGCCCGGGTAGTTGGAACCGTCTGCGAACCAGAGACTCAACACATCAGAGCCAACGGTTTTGGCGATGTCTACGCACTCCAGCAAATGATCCGTCGCTTTGCGGCGAATCGCTGCGTTCGAATTCGTCACGCTTCCGAAGATATAATCATCTTCTTGGAAGAGGTTCGGATTCACCGCTCCAATGGAAACGCCCAAATCAGCTGCATGCTGCTTCAGTTTCGCGTAATCGTCCACTTTATCCCAAGGAATGTGGATCGCCACCGACGGGCAAACACCCGTCAGTTTATGAACCTGCGCAGCATCCTCGAATTTCTCAAAAGGATTACGTGGCACACCGTTTTGCTTGTACACTTTGAAGCGAGTTCCAGAATCCCCGTAACCCCAGGATGGAGTTTCTACTTTAAGGGCTTTCAGCTTGGCTTTTACAGCAGTCAGATCAATACCTCTACTTGCTTGCAGCTCTTCAAACAGTGCATATGCTTTATCACTCATCGGATAATAGCCTCCTTTTGGATATGGAACGAATTAACGGGTAAATGCAGCTGGAACGCCGCCGTCAACGGTAATCATGCAGCCTGTCGTTTTCTCAGCTTTGGAAGATGAGAAGTACACGATAGCTTCCGCAACGTCTTTCGGGAAAATGTTAACAAGCAATGTTGTTCTTTTGCGGTAGTGCTCTTCGAGTTGATCTGGTTCAATGCCGTAAGCCGCAGCGCGCTCATTGCGCCAATTGGAATTCCAAATCGCGGAACCTTGGAGAATGGCATCTGGCAGTACAGAGTTCACGCGAATGCCGTATTCGCCGCCCTCAGCTGCGATACAACGCGCCAAGTGAATTTCAGCCGCTTTCGCTGTTGAGTAAGCAGAGGCATTTTTCCCTGCAAATACCGAGTTTTTGGAGCCGACGAATACCATGCTGCCGCCAACACTTTGCTTTTTCATAATCTTAAAAGCTTCTCTAGCAACCAAGAAATATCCTGTGCTGAGCACGTTCATGTTCAGGTTCCACTCTTTAAGGGACGTTTCATCGAATGGACTTGATGTCGCAAGACCCGCGTTATTCACGATAACATCAATACCGCCGTAGCTAAGGATCGAATCGCGGTAAGCCGCTTCCACATCTTCTTCCTTCGTTACATCCATTTTCACAGCAATTGCTCTGTTCTCACCATATTGCTCGTTCAGCTCAGCTGCCAACTTCTGTGCGCCTTCCAGATTCAAGTCAGCCAGCACAACATGCGCGCCTTCTTTGAGGAATTGACGAGCGGTAACACTTCCGATCCCGCCTGCTCCACCAGTGATGAAAGCAATTTTACGTGAGAATTCCGCTTCTGCAGGTGCAAGTGTCAATTTGTAAAGTTCAAGCGGCCAGTATTCCACATTATAGGACTCATTTTCGCTCAAGGAAACGAAAGTTCCAAGTGCTGTAGCGCCTCTCATAACGGAGATTGCACGGTGGTAAAGCGCGCCGCTGACTTGCGCCATAGCCCAGCTTTTGCCTGTGTTAATCATCCCAATGCCTGGGATCAAAATAACGCGAGGAGCCGTTTCGAAAATAACATCGCCTTCATTTTTGTTGCGTTCGAAGTACGCTTTGTACTCTTCCTTGTATGCAGCAATGCCAGCTTGCAAAGCTTCTGTCAAGGAAGCAGCATCACGGGAATTCGGATTCCAGTCGATGTACAGCGGCTTCATTTTTGTGTGAACCAAGTGATCCGGACAAGCTGCGCCTACTTGCGACAAGACGGCTGCCTCTTTGCTGTTAACAAACTTCAAGACATCATCAGCACTGTCCACGGTAAGGATCATTTTCTTCTCTTTGCTTACAGCTCCGCGAACCGTTGGCAGCACTTGCGCCAGAATATCGTTGCGCTCAGAATCGGACAGGGACTCGTATTTGGAGCCTCCGTACAGGTTGGCCTCCTGAACTCGCGCTTCGATAAAGCTTTCAGCTTCATTGATGATGGCAAGTGTTTTGAGGTAACTCTCCTCGGATGTTTCGCCCCAAGTGACCAGACCATGCTTCTCCATCAATACTAGCTCAGCGTTTGGATTGTTTCTTACGCCTTCAGCGATCATTTTGGAAAGTGTGAAGCCAGGACGTACATAAGGTACCCATACGAAGCGGTCGCCGTAGATTTCTTTTGCCAGCTCACGGCCATTGTGTGCGCAGCATAGCGAGATAATCGCGTCTGGATGCGTGTGATCTACGTGTTTGAATGGTAGGAAAGCATGCAAAAGTGTCTCAATGGAAGCACGTGGATGCTTGCTGTCGATCATGCAGTTCACCAAGTAAGCCACCATTTCTTCGTCGGACATTTCGTCTCTTTCGTACAAAGGACGGATGTCTTCCATACGAAGACCTGTGAAATTCTTTGCTTTCATCGTCGCAAGGTCAGAGCCGCTTCCTTTCACCCACATCACTTCAACGTCACGTCCACGGAAATCTTTTTCGATCGTTTTGTAGGATGTATTGCCTCCGCCCCAGTTCGCAACAGCACGATCTGTTCCTAGTAAGTTGGAGCGGTAAACCAATTCCTCTACGCCTTTTGATACGTTATTCGCCTTTTCTGCTTCCCACAAATTCGCAACCATAAGTATCCTCCTAGTATAGGGACCTCTGAGCGCTGCCCAAAGTCTCTCCTCTTCACATCCCATGATGTGTTTGTTTTTGATGGTTTTATCGTATCACATCTTTGTTTATTTTTGAATAATTATTTTTGTCTTTGTTTATCTTTGATTAAAAGAAGGAGTAAAGACGCCTCCTTGGAGGGCACTGGAGCTGTTGATAGCTCAGAGTTCCGCCGCAATGGGTTCAGAACTAATTTGCTTGCAGGGAATGGGACCGCGTGCCCTTCTGGGATGACTGAGACTAGCCCTTAAAGCATAAAAAAGCCTGGCTAGATTCAATCCGCCAGACTTTCGTATATGCTACTTTTCTAACCTGCCATCATCCATCTCACTAATCTCCACACAGTCACCTTCTACTTCATCTTAGGGGAACTTGCGTCCCCTATTTAAAGTAAAACAAGCTGTTTCCTCTCTGAGCGGAACTGCAGGATCTTATTCCCTGTCCATGCCACGCTTTGTTGATGAAATTGGCAAAATAGCGGATCGTAGTTCCTCGGACTGTTGGAAAATGCCGCTTTTCTGTGAAATAGCGGCCTGTAGTTCCTCCCTCAGAGGAGGACTGTCACAAGAGCAGCCCTCCCGCAACTTTCATTGGATGAATTCCAATCAAAGCTGCCAATTTGCCGCCGAAATGGCGAACTCGTTGGACAAAATCCAACGAGTTCGCCATGTTTCCACTGTTTCATCGCCTTCTCGAGTGCTCTCATTGGATTCCATCCAACGAAAGCTCAATTTCGACTAGAAAATCCCCCATCTCATTGGATTTCATCCAATTGAAATTGATCTCCTTTTCACCGGCGCACAGCCGATTTACCGAGCCCGCACCAACCGCTCTCCCGAGCCAGCCTTCCCTTCCCAATTCACCAAAAAGATGCCCACACAAATAAAAGCACCACCCAATCCGACATACCAAGCGACCTTCTCACCAAGCAGCAACCAGCTAGAGAGCAGCCCGAACACAGGAACTAAGAACAAGAAAGCACTCGTTTTGGCAGGGTCTCCGCTGCGAAGCAGATAAAACCACAGGGAGAATTGCACAATCGACCCCATAATGACAAGCCAGAGCAACACGACAACAGACTTAGATGTAAAAGTAAAATGCGGATGTTCCGTCACTGCTCCCAGAAGAAGAAGCACAATGCCTCCAGCAAGCATTTGGTACGCGGCTAGTACCATCATATCGAAACTCGCTCCCCACTGTTTAATGAGCAAGGTAGATGCAGCAAAGAATATGGCACCGAGGAAGCCAATTAACATTCCCGCCTGAAAGTTCAGTTGCAGTCCGAAGGTAACGACCACTCCGATGAACCCAAGGGCTACACCGAGCCATTGCCGCCCTCGATATTTGACTCCCGTCAGGAAAGTGCCCAAAACGATTACGAGCAGAGGGTTCGTACAAGTGATGATCGAAGACTCGCCCGAGCTAATCCAATGCATGCTGTAATAGGCACAGCCCATCACACCCGCTGATTGCAATAAGCCGATCAAGCCTGCTTGCCCCCACATTTTCAAACTGGAGGGCCGTGGCTTTTTCCTCACGATGAGTGCTAATATGCCTCCAGCCAGAGCAAAGCGGATACCCATCAGGAAGAACGGCGTCGAATAATCCAGCCCGACCTTACCTACAGGAAAAGCGACCCCCATCACAAATGTTGTGACAAGGATAAGCGCTATATATTTATATTTGTTCATCTGAAAAAACCTCCCAATCAACAAGATGATCTCATTGTAAAGGAGGTCTGAAATTATGTATAATGATTGCTAAAGATATTTGAAATCATAATTAATGATACCAAAGACATTCACATATACGCACAGGAGGATCATAACGATGGAAAGCTCAGATTTGCGAGTGTTTCAAATGGTTGCCCGGGAGGGTTCCGTTACCAAAGCTGCGGGACGCCTCGGTTACGTGCAATCCAATATTACGGCTCGAATTCAACAGTTGGAATCTGAACTGCAAACGGTCCTCTTTTCCCGACATAACCGGGGCATGTCCTTAACTTCTAGTGGCAAAACCTTACTCACCTATGCGGATAAAATCGTTGGTCTGCTGGATGAGGCTGTCCTGGCACTTTCTTCAACAGGTGAACCTAGCGGCCCGCTTTTGATTGGTTCCACACAGACTGCAGCAGCCGTCCGCCTCCCTAAACTGCTTGCCTCTTACTATGAGCAGCACTCTAATGTACAGCTCTCTTTAACAACTGGGCATACGCAATTCCTAATTGAAAAGGTGCTTCACTATGAGCTCGATGGCGCTTTCATCGGTTGTTCCTGTACGCATCCTGACTTGCTGTCCACTCAGGCATATGAAGAGGAATTGGTTATCACTGCTGGGCCTGGCGTTGCCACACTTTCCGAAGCCTTGACGAAGCCTATCCTTGTCTTCAACACAGGCTGTTCTTATCGCGACGTTCTGGATCAGTGGCTGCAGTCCATTGGCAAAATACAACCAATCCTGATGGAATTCGGTATGCTTGAAGCTATCATTGGTGGAATATCCGCAGGACTAGGGATCTCGCTCATGCCCAAAGCGGTCATACAGAAACACGAAAGGGAAGGTTTACTTCGCACCTTTGCCATTCCAGAGCCTTACCGTTTCATCAAAACGGAATTTATTACGCGCAAGGATGCTTTTATTAGCAGTTCATTAAGCGCTTTTGTCGGCATGCTGCCGGAAGCTGCCCAGGCGTAAGATACCTAACGCTTAAATTTCCTCATAATCGGTGGGACCGCTTGGATGCTGGGCATCCATGTCCCCCCACTGATCGCCGTGCTCAACATCCTGTTCATCTTCGGCGACATTTTGCAAATCTGCGGCATTAATCGTGATGATTGGGTAATCGTGCTTAGCAGCAATCTGCGCAGCTTGCAGTTTCATGAACTTCGGAGACCCTTCTGTATCCTCATCGTAGACAAGAAGAATGCCGTCCGAATTGCGCAGCAGGAACTTGTCCCGTTCTTTAAACTGCCAAGGTCCCTCATATTTCGTTTTCGTGATGCTATTTACGTAATTAGCCCGAGTTATAACGCTCGTGTAGCTATTCTTTTTGTCATCGCTCCACTTCTCTTCTTGCTCCAAAAAAGGCGTGATGACAGCCAATTTAAGCTCTGGATAGGTGCTGGCCCTAAGGTCAAGAACGGCTTCCGCCGCCCACAGCTCGACGCCCCATCCGCCACTGACGACAACCCATTCAAGTCCCTCTTCAATCAGCGGAGTAAGTCTCTTTTGGATTGCTTTTTTAATAATTGAAATGCCTGGATGTTTTAATGAAAAAATGCCTAGCTCTGATGCTTTATATCCTGTAATTAATATTCTTTTCAAAAGAAGCACACCACCTTGTTAACTCTCCCTAAAGGGTAGCATAGAAAGATAGCGATAGAAAGCAGAAAGAGCCGCCGGTTAATTACCGGACAGCTCTTTGCTCATAGCCTCGACAAGCCAAGGATACGCCTGGCTCCCATTCACTTCGTGCTTACCCTCGTATAGATGGAATCCCAACCGCTCAGCCGCACCAGCTCGCGTGTACTCGCCCTTCAATTGCTCAATCGCTACTTCCGTCGTAGCTACCGGGAAAATCCGATCTTGCCTGCCAGAAGCAATGAATAACGAACGAGGTGCAATTAGCCCCATTAAGTCAGGCAGCTCCGCGTAGGCCAGCGCGCCTGGCAAGTAGTTGTCAATGCAGTGCCGAAGATGCATAATGCTGCCCTTGAACGTATTCGGAAATGCGCATAACACGGTAGCTTTGACGCGTTCATCCAAAGCTGCTGCGTAAGAAGCAATTAAGGCACCGCCTGAGAAGCCAAAGCAGCCTACGCTGTCGCCTTCGACATCCTCGCGCGTCAGCAGATAATCGATGGCTCGCTGCGCTTCCTGCACGCGCAGCCCTGCCAGCGATATGCCATACAGCAGCAGATGGGAAGCAAGCGCTTGGCAAGAAGAGTTGCCAACTTTCCCATCCTTCAGCTCCTCGGCCAATCGGCGATCGCCGAAACCGATAATTTCCGGCACCATGACGATGAAGCCGCGTTTCACTAATTCAAGTGCATAATTGCCATGAGAATCCGGTTCTCCGGTATTTTCGGTGCCATCTGCATGCATACCGGAAATCTGCCTGCTGCCATAGCCATGCCCATGCAGGGCAAGGACAGCGGCTGATCGCTCTTTTTTACCCTTGGGGATTAGCACATAAGCAGGGACACGGAAACCCGATACAGTCCCAAATTCGATTCGCTCCTGAATATGATCCTTCCGTTCGACACGCTCAAGGAGAACAGGACTAAGCTCATCCTTCGTCATCAATCCTATCTGCAACGAATTAGCTAGCCCTTGCTTAAGCCTCTCCCTAGTCTGGTCAGCACTCTCTTCCCTCATCTGCGCTAGACGTTTCTGCTCATAGGAGAGATAGAGATTCTCCATGATGGCATCTGGATTCCACATACCGTCTCCTCACTCTCATTTGTTAAAAAGTGACTAGCTTATCGACCGCAACGGGTTGTCCTGTGCGCAGTGAAATGTTGCCCGCGATGCCAGTAAGGATGGACATAGCGCCGTCTACATGAGAGGCTGCTCTTTGGAAGCGATCGTCCGATGCTTTTTCAAAAATATCACGAAGCAGCACAGGGTCTCCGCCACCGTGACCGCCAACGCCTTCTTCAATTTGAACCTGATAAGGGGCTGCGAACATAGGGAATACCTTAATCGTTTTCTCCTTCAAAGCGCCTTCGTCTTCTTTTTTGCCGCCGGAATTGACGTAGGATTGCTCAACGACTCTCATTTCAATACGGCCTTTACTGCCGTTAATATGCACGTTAAAGCCTTCCCATGGCATGTAAGCATTCAGAGAGTAGGTGAGAATCGCTTTATTTTTGTAGCGAACCATTACGCCCATCGTATCTTCGATGCTAATCCCGTCGCCGAAAACACTTTGATCGCGCTGATAGCCGTCTTCATGCTCCGCATTTAAATATAAGCCTTTGAGGTGCTCGTTCTTATCCAAATGCAGTGCAAACGGATCATCCTTCGCATTCTCGTTGCCTGTCGCGCGTTGATAGAACTTGGTCTCGCCACGTTTCTCGGCATTTTCTCTGCCGTAGAACATCAATCCACCCATTGCATAAACTGTTTCAGGACGTGTTCCCAACCAGAAGTTCACGAGGTCAAAATGATGCGTCGATTTGTGTACGAGCAGACCGCCGCCATTGCGCTTATCCCGGTGCCATCTGCGGAAATAGTCCGCCCCATGCTGGGTATTCAGCAGCCACTCGAAGTGCACGGAGTGAACGTCGCCAATGGTTCCATCCATAATCAGCTCGCGGATTTTCGTATTGTGCGGTGCATACCGGTAATTGAAGGTTACGCGAAGCTGACGACCTGTCCGCTTGATGGCGTCGAGAATCTCTTGACACTTCTCTTCATCCACCGTCATCGGTTTCTCCGAAATCACATCGCAACCTAGCTCCATCGCTTTAATAATGTACGTGTGGTGCGTGCGATCAACGGAAGTTACAATGACATAATCCGGTTTTTCTCTACGGATCATCTCTTCGAATTCATGTGCTTTATACGTAGGGACAGCCTTATATTCGTATTTTTTTTGCAGCAAACCGTTTGTAAAATCCATTCTCGTTTGATTAATATCGCAGATGGCAACCAATTCAGATGTATCTTGGAAATCCCTTACAATAGCGCCATAGAAAAATTCGGCCCGTCCTCCGGTGCCGACGACTGCATAACGTTTTTTCATAACCGGTTAAGCCCCTCTCGAGATTAAGTTTTCTTACCTCAAGATTAATACAATATTTGCTGTGTTTCTAATCAAATCTTATCTAATGTCTTTCAATCCTTGCATATTTTGCTATAATAACAGTACATTTTAGTTTGAGTGATCGAAGAGGTGTCCCTTGTGATCCAATATGAAATTGAAAGACTGCGCAGAGATCGTCCCTACTCCATGCAGGTGAATCATTTCCATGATCATTATGAAATCTACTATTTGCTCAGTGGCAAACGCTATTACTTTATACAAGATCGGTCGTACTTCATTCAGGAAGGCGATCTCGTTTTTATCGATAAAAATCAGCTGCACAAAACACGAAATGTCGACGAAGAGACTCATGAGCGCATTTTGCTCAGCTTCGATGATCGATGGATTCGCTCCATTGGTGAGGATGCGTCCACGCACCTGCTTGTGCCTTTTGTGCAAAAGCAGCATGTATTCTCGCTGAGCGGTACGAATCGTACCCTCGTTGAGAATCTGCTGTTTCAACTGCTTCGGGAGCAGCAGCAAGCGCTCGGTGGGTGGCAATTAAACAGCCGCGCGCTGTTTACGCAGCTGTTGATCTTCTGCTCACGTATGACGGACAGGATCAGCACGGCGCAAGATCACGCGCCGCAATCCCACAATCCCAAAATTTTTGAAATTGTGGCTTATATCAACGAGCATTACCGGAATCGGCTGACGCTTGCTTCGATCTCGGAGACGTTTTATATCAGTCCCAGCTATTTTTGCCGATCTTTTAAAGAGACGACGGGATTCTCATTCGTTGAATACTTGAACAATGTGCGGATTCGGGAAGCTCAGCGTCTGCTACGAGAAACGAAGCTGAAGGTGATTCACATTGCGGAGCAGTCCGGCTTCGATAGCGTCGCCCATTTCGGCCGCGTGTTTAAGCAGGTCACTTCGCAGACGCCGCTTGAGTGCCGGAAGCTGATGCGGCTCAGCCAGTAGTTGGTGGGTGGATCGCGTTGGATGGAGAGAGATGGAGTAGATGGGGAGTAGATGGGGAGTAGATGGGGAGTAGATGGAGAGAAACTGGAGAATAACTGGAAAAAGTACTGTTAATTTTCCCTTTCGAGAATGCTAATGCAAATTAGATGGAAATTCTACCTCTAATTTCCTTGAAATGGCATGATCTGAGGATATGCGATTGAATTAGCAGGAGAATTTCCATCTATTTGGAATTAACTAGTAAAATTGTACGATATTAACAGGATAATTTCCTGTTATTTTGATTGTGCATGGTGATTGATGCTGATATTGGTGGATGCTACTTGAGAGTATGCCTTAAGACTAGTTAGTGTTAGGGGCCTGCTACTCCTGTTTGGTGGCTGCTGCTGGGAATGATGATGCTACTTGAGAGTATGCCTTAAGACTAGTTAGTGTTAGGGACCTGCTACTCCTGTTTGGTAGCTGTTGCTGGTAATGATGATGCTACTTGAGAGTAGGGGCTTGTGACTAGTTGTATGGGGTTTGCTAGTTGCATGGCCTTGCTAGTTGCACTTGTTTCGTGCTTGCAGCTTGCAGCTGCTTCGCGGCGGTGGCTTGTAACACCGTGCTTCTTACTGGCTGTTATACAACCCAGCAGCTCGCGATCCCCCTCACCACCTCCCCCCACCTGCTCACAAGCGCGCCAAGCCGCGCGTCCACAAAACAAAAAAGGCTCCCCACAAGCAGATAACTCTACTTGTGGGAAGCCTTTATCTTTTAAAACGCAAAATATTGTTTCGCGTTATTGTAGGAAATGCCCTGAACCAACTGCTTGAGCAGCTGCTCATCGTTGGGGAACTCGCCGTCTTCCACCCATTCGCCGATCATGTTGCACAAAATTCTGCGGAAATAATCATGTCGCGTGTACGACAAGAAGCTTCTGGAGTCGGTAAGCATGCCGACGAAACGACCAAGCAAACCGAAGTTGCCGAGCGATTTCATCTGTGAAACCATGCCGTCTTTCGTATCGTTAAACCACCAAGCGGCGCCAAGCTGAATTTTGCCAGGGATCCCGTCACCTTGGAAGCTGCCCATCAGCGAAGCAAGAATTTCATTATCACGCGCGTTCAATGAGTACAAAATGGTTCTTGGCAGCGAATCCGCTACAGCTAGAGAGGACAGTAAACCAGTAAGCGCGCTAGCTACAGGGCTATCGTTGATGGAATCAAATCCTGTGTCCGGTCCGAGTGTTGCAAAAGCTTGTCCATTATTGTTACGGGACGCGTTGATATGGTACTGCATCGCCCAATCCAGCTTTTTATAAATGCCGCCTAGGAACAACAACGTGAATGCTTTATATTTTTTCTCATCTTCCAAACTAACTGCGTTACCAGCCAGGGCCGATTTGAAAATCTGTTCAACTTCTTCTTTGGTCGCCACCGCAAAAGGCACGTAATCCAAAGCATGGTCAGACACTTTACAGCCTACGGAATTAAAAAATTCAGCTCTGCTCTCAAGCCCTGCAAGCAGGTCGTCGTAAGAGGAGATCGTGAGGCCTGCCGCTTTTTCCAATTGAGCGATCCACGGAAGGAACGTAGCCCGGTTAATTTCAAGCGCTTTGTCAGGGCGGAAAGACGGCAGCACTTGGGTTTGGAAATCTTTGATTTCCTTGATTTTGATGTGATACTCCAAGGAATCAATAGGATCATCCGTTGTGCAGATGACGGTTACTTTGGAATTCGTGATCAGGTCCCTGGCGCGTGAACCGCCTTCAGCCAGCTTCGCGTTCACTTTTTCCCAAATGGCAGGCGCATTCTGTTCATTGATCAGGTCGTTCACACCAAAGTAGGTGCGAAGCTCCATGTGGGACCAGTGGTACAGCGGGTTGCCGATTGCCATTGGCAGCGTACCTGCCCAAGCAACGAAACGATCATAATCGCTAGCTTCGCCAGTAACTTTATTCTCTTCAACGCCGTTAGCGCGCATCATTCTCCACTTATAGTGGTCGCCGTATAGCCAAGCTTCCGTAATGTTATTGAATTGTTTATTTTCATAAATCTCTTTTGGGCTCAAGTGGCAGTGATAGTCAATAATCGGCAGATCTTTGGCATATTCGTGGAACAAATGAACAGCGGTTTCATTAGTAAGTAGGAAGTTTTCATCTAAAAACGTTTTCATAAAGCGAATTTCCACCTTTCTCGACCTGAATGATCTGCCCTTTATTTTAGCCGAAGGTGGAAGTGAAGTCTTGTGATTTTTTGCTTTAATTTTGTGAAATATGCATATATTGACCTCTCATCGTCTAAGAGTCTGAATTTCCAGCTTCTGCTCCTGCCGTTATTTCTTCCGGGATCGCTTTGGAAGCGCCCGGGACGTGCCGCGGCTTATGATTAATCAACTCCGAGGAGTAGATGCTGACATAGACTCTGCCCGGCAGAGCCTGTGCTCTGATGAGGATCGGTTGATTATAGTTATTTTTGAAGCTGAAATCCGGCCCCCCCCAATTCACCGTCGCGTCTCTTCCTGAAGGTACGTAGGGCACAGATCTGCTGTGGGAGTACCTTTCTACAATCGTAAGACCCGCCCGATCCGCCGCATTAAAAAGGGTCGAAGAGGTTTGACAAATACCGCCGCCGATCCCTTCAGAAAATTCTCCTCTGACAATGACTTTCGCAGGCATATAACCTCTTCCACGCGTTCGAACACCAACCACCCGGTTGAAGGAGAACGTTTCGTTCGGGAGGACTACGTAATTGTTAATCGCCTGAGTAGCAAGCTTAATATTCGTGAAGCGGTGCTTATTATTGGAATTAAAATACGTCACATAATAGCCGATTGGATGCACTCGGATGCTCGCAAGCAGCTCACTATCTACTTTCGGATAAATAGGCTGTACGGGAACATCGAATTTCAAAGGTCCCTCACTGTAAAACTGCCTGTAAAATTGTTCCACGAATGCGCGCCGATTCAATTGTGCTCCTGGAATTTCTTTCACAATCCCTCCCGCATCGCTAATCGTCGCGTTGACGGGCTTCCGGTACGCTTTCTTCTCCATTTCAGTCACAAGACGATCCAATCGTTCATTATTGATCAACGGCACGTCAACATAATCAAGTCTGTAAGCCTCACGCTGCACATTGGCTTGAATTTGAGAACTTTCATCCTTGGTTGTCTGATCGGCCATTTCATTCATCTGCATGAAAAGCATGAGACCCGCAATCCATCCCTGCATCATCAATTCATCACCCCTCCCCTATTGTAAACAATTGAAAATTTTCCATACCAAATAACGCAATTCCTAGCTGTAATGTAAAAAGAACCCCCCTCGACCAATGATTGGCCTAAGGAGAGTCCCTTGTTTTTCTGCTTAAAAAATAGGCTTAATGCGGATAAGCCGCTTCGAATTCAGTCCCGCAAGGTCCACCGGCTGTGTTATTTTCCAGATCGATGGATTCGCCGTTTTGGCGGTATAACGGACAATAGTGTTGATTAATGTGTGTTGCGGATTCATTGGCATAATGGCAGATGAATGCTCTGCGGAAGCGATCCTTCGTTTTGTTGCGGTACGATCCGTGGATCAGATTGCCGTTAAAAAACAGCACGTCGCCTCTCTCCATGATGACAGGCATCGCCTTCTCGTCTTTTGGCGGCTTCACATAATGCGTTGTGAACGATTCTTTGGCGTCTGCAAGATCTGGGCAAGAAAGATCCAACGTATTCGTTTTGGGTACGACGAGCAGACCGCCGTTTTGCTCATCTGCAGCATCTATCGCTGTCCATGCGGCAATACAATTACCGGGCTCAACCTGCAAGTAGAAGTTATCCTGGTGCAGCGCTTGTCCGCGAGAGCCTGGCGGTTTGTAGTAGAACATACTCTGAGCAGCCAGTGCTTCCTCTTCATACAAATCAGCTAGCACCTCCATCACAGGCTGATGCAGCATATACTTCTTGGCCGTCTCATTAAAGCGGTGCGGATGCATGACACGCGGGTAACGCTTCAGAGGGTCCGAGGCATCTGCCTGCAGATCAGGTTCAAAATATCCGGGGACCGTCTGCAGCGAAATATCTTCAAAAGTGGTATCAATTTCACTCAAATTATCCTCTGAAAATAAGCCTTTAACAATCAAATAACCTTCACGTTCAAAATGCTGTTTTTGCTCTATGGTTAGTTTAAGCAATGTGCTCCCCATCTTATCTTCCCTCCAAGTTATCTTGTATTCTTCCTGCTTTCAGCATACCGAATAATGTGCTCTCACAGAAGTAAGAATGCTGCTAATAATTCCTACAATCCTGCTATTTTCTGATATACTCAAATCATTAGCATCCTGTTCTCTGGAAGGAGTCATCTTCATGAATATTGAAGCAAACACATTCTTGGCCGGGCATTTCAATGAATCGGATTCCTATGTCACCATACGCCCTGAAGGACGTAGGGATTGGCTGCTTTGCTTCACCTTAGACGGGGAAGGTTACTTCAAACAGAATGGGACGGAAAGACGCTGCCGAGCAGGTGATCTTACGCTGCTTGCCCCAGGAACACCGCAGCATTACGGTACAAGGAAAGGTCATCATTGGCAGTTTGTTTGGGCTCATTTTCCGTCCATCCTCGCAGAAACGAATCTGCTTCCTAAGGAGGAGCAGCTTTTCCTCACCGTTGAAAGCGAGTCGCTCCGGGAGCGCATCTATCAAGCTTTCGCACGCATCCTGCAGGATTCCAGAGAGCGCGGGGAATACTGGTTTGAGCTGATTCTTTCCTCCTTGCGGGAAATCCTGCTCATCATGGCGCAGAAGACAAGCCATAAGATGGACCCTCGCATTGAAGAGGTCCTCCACCTCTTGTCCCAGCAGATGCGAGAGCCTGTCCGCATCGAAGAATTAGCTCAGCATGTCGGGCTTTCCCCATCGCGACTTGCTCATCTTTTTAAAGCTAGCACTGGCTACTCCATCATTGATTCCCTCAACCGCATGCGGGTTCAGCAAGCCGCTCTCCTGCTTGAGCATACACAGCGAAGCGCGTCAGACGTCTGTTATGACGTTGGTTTTCAAAACTACAATCACTTTACCAACCAATTTCGCAAATGGCATGGCACTAACCCTAGTACTTTCATGAAAGAACGACGGTAAAAATTATTTGACAGTTTACAAACTCCACGATAAACTGCTAGCAAGCTTTAGAAAAAAGGAGGATTTCTATGACCTTTGAACGTAATCTTGATAAATATGCGGAGCTTATCGTCCGCGTGGGTGCGAATATCCAATCCGGGCAAACGCTGTGGATTAACGCTCCCATTCTCCATCCAGCTCTTGTGCGCCTCATCTCTCGGAAAGCTTATGAAGCAGGAGCCAAACACGTACATATCGAATGGCAAGATGAAATCAGCACGCAAATTAAATATATGCATGCACCAGAGGAAGCTTTTCACGAGTATCCTGCTTGGCGTGCTCAAGCACTTAACGATTTAGCGGAGAATAACGGCGCTTATCTATTGATTGATGCCGTAGATCCTGAGCTGCTCAAAGGCGTCGATCCCGCGCGTATTGCGGCCAATTCCAAAGCGGCAGGACCTAAGCTTGTCAAATGGAGAGAAAGCATGTCCTCCTATTTCATGACTTGGTCGATTGTCGCTGCGCCTACACCAGCTTGGGCCTCAAAGGTGTTCCCGGACTTGGATGAAGGGGCTGCTATGGAAGCCCTGTGGGACGCGATTTTCAAAGCAACACGAGTCGATCAAGACCATCCTGTGGAGGTTTGGCACGAGCATAACGCTACCCTGCGCAGCAAAAGAGAACAGCTCAATGAGAAGCAGTTCCATAAAATTCATTACCGTGCCCCGGGCACAGAACTAACTGTTGAGCTGCCGAAAAAGCATATTTGGCGCGGTGGATCTGCTACGAACGGAACCGGAGGTTTTGAATTCAACCCGAATATCCCCACCGAAGAGGTGTTTATTTCACCGAATCGACTAGGGACACAGGGAACGGTACGCAGCTCGAAGCCGCTAAGTTATCAAGGGAATTTGATCGATAACTTTACGATCACCTTCGATAACGGACGCGTCGTCGACTATACAGCCGAAGTAGGATTTGAGTCTTTAAAGGCGATGATCGAAATGGATGAAGGCGCCCATTACTTAGGCGAGATAGCGCTTGTTCCTCATGATTCACCGATTTCCAACTCGAATCTGATCTTTTTCAATACACTTTTTGATGAAAATGCTTCGAATCACCTGGCTTTGGGGAGATCTTTCCCTACTTGTGTGGAGGGCGGACCTTCCATGTCCAAGGATGAGCAGCTCGAAGCAGGGCTGAATGACAGCCTGATCCATGTTGACTTCATGGTAGGTTCTGCCGACATGGATATTGACGGCGAGCACGCAGACGGCCGCATTGAACCTATTTTCCGCAAAGGCAATTGGGCATTTTAAATTAGACAAAAGAAACCTTCTAAACCACAATAAGAGTGGAACGGAAGGTTCTTTTTTCATATAGTATAGGAGCATTGGTTCTTACGAAATTGGGAATGTTAGTCAGAAGGTAGGCGGGAATTTCTTGCACCCTATCCAAACAAGAGGAGTTGATCGTATGAGTACCAAACCGACGATTGCTGCGATTAGCGTGCCATTTGATCTTGGAGCAGGCCGACGCGGGGCTAGTAAAGGACCTAAAGCTATTATGCAAGCAGGCTTATTGCGAGGTTTGCAGCAAATGGATATGACGATTCAGCATGTGGCGGAGATTCGCCTCCCGAACGATACCGCAGCTCCGCTTCCCCCTGAGGTGGAAAAAAACAATTTAAAATATTTAGCTGAAGTTATAGACGTAAACACCCGCTTGGCTGAACAAGTTTCCAACGTCGTAGAACAAGGGCAATTCCCCCTCATTATCGGCGGCGATCACAGCATTGCCATTGGGACATTGGCAGGATTATCCGAGCATTATTCCAATTTAGGTGTCATATGGATTGATGCGCATTCTGATTTAAATACAGCAGATACTAGTCCAACGGGCAACATTCACGGGATGTCACTCGCGATTAGCCTTGGCATGGGGCACCCACTGCTAACCAGCATTAAAGGAGAGCAGGCCAAGGTGAAGGCGGAGAATATCGTCCTTATCGGGTCTCGTTCCCTGGATGAAGGCGAGAAGAAGCTGATCCGTTCACTCGGTATCAAGTGCTATACGATGCATGATATCGATCGCAAAGGAATGGCTGCTGTGATGCAGGATGCAATCACTTATATCAGCGGCAAAACAGATGGCGTACATGTTAGCTTTGATGTTGACTCCCTAGACCCGCTCGAAGCGCCGGGAACCGGCACCGCTGTGAAAGGCGGACTTCAATTCCGCGAAGCCCATCTCGCCGTGGAGATGCTGCATGAAGCAGGTATCGTCACGTCCGCCGAATTCGTTGAGGTCAATCCGCTGCTTGACGATAACAACAAGACCTCGCAGCTTGCTGTCGGCCTCATTAGTTCATTGTTGGGCAAACAAATCTTATAGCTAACCGTCCAACTGAAACTCGTACTCCTCATTAGGGATACGGGTTTTTCTGCTTGTTGCAAGTAGGTTTAATTGGTAAAATATAGAGGACTTACGAGACGGACACAGGATAGGAGATCAGCATGAAAACGATAAATCAATGGATTCTGCAACTTTTACTCGCCCTGCTTTCCTTATCCACGATTGGCATCTACTTCTACTTCAAAAACCAAACGTATTTTGAATTTCTGAATTGGAATCTGTTCCTTGCCTGGATACCCAATCTCTTCGCCTTGTTGACTTATCTGTTACATTTGCGCAGACCTTCCCTTATTGTCCATGTTTTCATGTTCATTTTTGGCCTAGGCTGGCTATTGTTCCTCCCAAATGCGCCGTATATCATAACTGATTTCATCCATTTGACCCTATTAAAGGAATTATACATAACCAAAAAAGCATGGAGCATGGAATATTGGAATGACTTTTTCACCATTTTTTTATATGCCTGGAATGGCTTATTGCTTGGATGCAGCTCCATGTATATGATCCATGTCGTTATGACGAAGCATTGGGGCCACATCCTTTCATGGCTTCTCATGATCGTAACTTCGCTGCTAAGCGGATATGGCATTCTTCTAGGCAGAGAATATCGCCTGAATAGCTGGGATGCTCTGCTGGACATCGATATCGTGAATACCTTGGAAAAGAGCATACACAAAGAGGCTATTATTTTCTGTGTGTTGGTAGGCTTTGTCATCTTCGCCATGTACACGACTTTCTATTTGCTTATCAATGGCATTGGCAGCACCAGGCTTGCAACGAATAGAAGATAACAGAACCGAGGCTCTCCCGAAAGTTCAACAAAGAGGCATGTCCCCCAGTCATTGGATGACTTGGGACTGCCTCTTTGTTATGAAGCTGCAGCGATAGCGGGAATAACTCCAGTTATTTCAAGTAGATCTGGCTTTAAAAAGACAAATAACTGGAAAAAATGCCGTTAATCCAAGAGGAAGCTCCCAAAACTTCAAAAAAAAAGACTCTCCCGTGGTCATTGAATGACTTTTGGGACAGTCTCGTTTCATTCGCTCAAACCTGACTTAGTCGGTTGGCTGCAGCAATCTTTCGCCGGCAATGCCTGGCGTCGTCATCTGAATCGGATTGAGGATTTCTTCAATCTCCTCATTCGTCAGCAAGCCGCGCTCCAGAATCAGCTCCTTCAGCGTCATGCCTGTGCGCACAGCCTCTTTCACCAACTGTGCGGCCACTTCATAGCCAAGATGCGGATTCAAGGCTGTTACGATGCCGAAGCTTTGCTCAACATAGGAGCGGCACCGATCGCGGTCCGCTTCCAATCCTTCGATCGCGAAGCGCTCGAAAACATCCGCCGCGTTGCGCAAGATTTTGAGCGATTGCAGCAAGTTAAAGGCCAGTACAGGTCCCATTACGTTAAGCTCAAACTGTCCCGCTTCACACGCCAAGCAAATCGTATGGTCGTTCCCGATGACCTGGAAGGCAACTTGGTTCACAACCTCCGGCATAACGGGGTTCACTTTGCCTGGCATGATGGATGAGCCTGGTTGTCTTGGCGGCAATTTCAACTCTCCTAGACCAGCCCGCGGACCAGAAGCCATTAGACGAATATCGTTGCATATTTTAGATAGATTCACTGCGCATACCTTCAAAGATGCAGATAGTTCTGTGTAAGCATCCATGTTCTGAGTACCATCAACCAAATGCTCGGCATTCTCAACCGGGATTCCACACTCATCTTTCAAATGGAACATCACGCGGTTGACGTATTCCGTCTTCGCATTCAGCCCCGTGCCTACGGCAGTTGCCCCCATGTTCACGGTCAAAAGCCCCGTTGAAGCTTGGCGAATTCGATTGATATCACGTTGCAAGACACGTGCGTAGGCACCGAACTCTTGTCCAAGACGAATCGGAACAGCATCTTGAAGATGCGTTCTTCCCATTTTTATCACATCATCAAATTCTGATTCTTTCCTGGCAAAAGCGCTCTGCAGCGAAATCATCGTCTCGATCAATTGTTGAGATAACCGGTATGCGGCAATTTTGATGGCAGTAGGAATAACATCATTCGTGGACTGCGACATATTCACATGATTGTTAGGATTACAGTGAAAGTAGCTGCCTTTCTCCTCACCCATCAGCTCCAGGGCCCGATTGGCCAGAACTTCATTCATATTCATATTGATCGAAGTTCCCGCTCCGCCTTGAATGGAATCTACAATAAACTGATCCAGAAGTTTGCCTGCTCTAACTTCTTCAGCTGCTTTTACGAGTGGCTCACCAATCTTCTTAGGCAGCATATGCGTTTCCATATTCGCCAGAGCTGCTGCTCGCTTGACCTCTGCTAAAGCCGTTATAAGTTCTGCATGAATTTTAACGCCTGTAATTGGGAAATTTTCAAGTGCACGCATCGTTTGAATGCCATAATAGGCCTGGATTGGAACTTGTTTTTCACCTAAAAAATCTTTTTCAATGCGAATACTCATCGTACACACCGTTCCTTTTCAGTAAAGTAACTGCTCGCGAAGTAAGTGTTCTAGTAGCATCTTTCAGGGATATATTTAATTGACCACTGTAATGTACAAGTGCTATCTGAACTATTCGCGCCTTCTACCTCTTATTCCTGCAATATCTGACACGCCTTGTAATAAATCTATGCGAAAATGAAAGCATTTTCATAATTCGAAAGGTTTTAGTATTCTTCAAATAATATTACCCAACTTACGCATTACCATGACTCCTTTTGGTACATTTCAAAAAAGCTTGCACGATGTCTAACTTTCTCTACTAATATATGCTCGCAAGGGGCTGCATGCAAAGGGCATTTCCCGAAAATCAGCTGCCCGAATATCGCACAATCGACTTTCGGCCGCTCATGAGCAACCTTATAACCAGAAGAATACAATGGATTACAAGCTCGCTATGTGCGACAATACAGGTATCAAGACACGTTTGGCCAGGTTGCACTCCAAGGAGGAATACTCATGGACACAAAAAGTTCTTTGATCATTGAGCAAACTGAAAAATACGGAGCACATAATTATCATCCGCTACCTATCGTTATTTCCAAAGCGGAAGGGGTTTGGGTCGAGGATCCAGCCGGCAACCGCTTCATGGATATGCTTAGTGCTTACTCGGCTTTGAATCAGGGGCATCGTCACCCCCATATCTTGAAAGCGCTCCATGAACAAGCTGAGAAGGTGACTTTGACTTCAAGAGCTTTTCATAGCGAAACACTAGGTATTTTTTATGAAAAATTAGCGAATTACACAAATAAGCCGATGATTTTGCCAATGAATACCGGGGCGGAAGCCGTCGAAACAGCGGTAAAAGCGATTCGCCGCTGGGGCTATGACGTTAAGGGAATTCCAGAGGATCAAGCGGAGATTATCGTCTGTGAAGGGAATTTCCATGGGCGTACGGTGACGGTCACATCCTTCTCGTCATCGCCGGAGTACAAGCGCGGCTTCGGGCCCTTCACGCCGGGCTTCCGCATCATCCCTTATGGGGATGTGGAGGCGCTTCGCGCGGCGATCGGACCGCATACAGCCGGGTTCTTGTTCGAGCCGATTCAAGGCGAGGCCGGCATTGTTATCCCGCGGGATGGCTATCTGCGGGAATGCTATGAGCTATGCCAAGCGAATCGTGTGCTGTTTGTCGCGGACGAAATCCAGACAGGATTCGGCCGTACGGGCCGCCGCTTCGCCACGGACTGGGAAGGCGTCACGCCGGACCTGTACATTATGGGCAAAGCGCTCGGCGGCGGTGTTTTTCCGATCTCGGCTGTGGCCGGAGATCGCGAGGTCCTTGAGGTGTTCGAGCCCGGGTCCCACGGCTCCACCTTCGGTGGGAACCCGCTCGGCTGCGCCGTCGCTGTCGCGGCGCTGGAAGTGATCGAAGACGAGCAGCTCGCAGAGCGCTCGGATGAGCTTGGGGCCTATTTCCTGAAGCGGCTTCAGGAAATTCAGTCCCCGCTGATCGCGGAGATTCGCGGACGCGGGCTGTTCATTGGTATTGACCTTAAGGTCCCGGCCCGGCCCTACTGCGAACAGCTGAAAGAGAAGGGACTCTTGTGCAAGGAGACACACGAGCACATTATTCGCTTTGCTCCTCCGCTCACGATTACGCGGGAGGAGCTGGATTGGGCTTGGCAGCACGTGCATGATGTGCTGATTGGCGCTTAAGCGTTTTATATCCCTCAAAAATGGAGCATATGGGAACTACAGGACGCTATTTGAACAAAACTGCTCATTTCCTGTGTGAAACGGAACTACAGGGTCTTATCTGCCTTGAGTTGGCCACTTTCCACCCCAAACTGGTCAAATAACGGACCATAGTTCCCCCTCAGCGGTCATACAGCTGAAATTCAAACATATAGCGGACTGTAGTTCCGCTAAAACATAAAAAGCTCCGACTCGCCACAAGCGAAAGTCGGAGCTTTTTCTATTCTTTCACAAACACGAGCGTACCAAAACGCTGTGGAACATGAAAATTCACTGCACCAGTCGGAGACCATGCCCAGTAATGCCGTTGTCCTTCTGTATCGTCATCGATCCGGTACAGATTCCAGTTCCACTCGGTACCATGCTGCGGTACTTTCACTTGCTCCTGCTCATCCGTTAAATCGGCAAATGGTATTCGCAGATCATAATGCTTCCACCCCTCTGCCCCATCCGAGACAGACGTACGAAGACCCTTAGCATCCCAAGCTACATCCACTTTTTTATGCCCATCGAGGTTATTGTGAATCAAAGCATCAAATTCAACGCCCCGCGGGCTAAGTTCGAATTCGTAGTAGACTTTGCCTGTACCCTCGGGATCTAGAAACACTTCCACGACATCTTCCTCGTAGATAGGATCATCACGCCGTTCCATCGTCGCCACGACATGATCGTCCTCGCACTCAAACCGGACAAGCAAAGCATCCCCGGTCCAACATGCGCGGAATCGAGTTTCCAAACGAGGCTTGGCTCCAGTTACAACATCGTACAGCACACCCGGGGTTATTTCATCCCAAGGTATATGGGCATTTTCATCAGCTATGTATAGACATTCGTATCTCATTCCAGGTCGATTCCCCCACTTTGCAATTCATCTTTGTAATCCATATTAATCTCTTATTGTCTGGATGCCAATAGTTTTACTCCTCCTCATCCCGCCATTTTGAATCATTATCTTCCACTTCCACATTCTCCTCTTCACCTTGCAGCAATTTCCACTCTTTTACCATATCGTGAATGAGTGACTGTTTCGCTTCAAGATGAATGTTGTTGCGAATATGTTGAACGAATTGATAATAGAGAAGAGATACCAGCTCGTCCATATCCATATAAATATCTTCTCCTCTTGCTTCAAAATCCGAAAAGAGCGTCTCCACCCGGCGAACTTTGGAAGCATCTAAAGGAACATTCAGTGTTTTGTATGAGTTATCTGAACGCACAGAATGCCTGGCACCATGGCCCAGTGTCCATTGAAATTTCATCGCCGCTGGATTCCCGTCAACTCTGGTTGACTTTTGGGAATAAGCGTGGCGAGGGGCAGAAGCAGCCGCATAACTTATCGTTTGCGAATGAGGCCTGGCGTATAGAACGTCCCCATGGGTATCTCTAAGCTCCAGAAGATGATCATATGTCATCATTTCTTTGCGAACTTGGTCTACAAAATTATCAAACAGGATGCGAATAATAAAGGTAATCGTCATTTTCGTGGAAGGCATGGAACTGTCTTTCGCAAAATAGTAGAGGTCGTCAATAAAAGCCGTCGTTCGCTCAAAATAGGTACGCGGTGCGCTAACCTTGATGTTACGAAGTGAAATATCCGCTGCACCTGACGCTTTCCGCGAACGAAATATATGAAATATCCCTTTTATCATGGGCTTTATCATCCAGCTACAACCCCTTTATACTGAGCTATCACTCCTCTCTTACTAGTATTCTATCTCTACCAAAATTATGACTAGATTCCACACGCAAAAAAAACCTTCACGCATACAAGTGACATCAACTAGTTGCCTAGCTGCTCATCTGCTGCCTTGAAGGTTTTCTCCTGGTCTTTTATTTCTTATCCGGCTCGGTTTTAAGTTTTTCATAACTGATATAGTTGCCATAAAGTTCTTCTAAAGCAATGCCAACATATTTAAAAGACTTTTGGCCTTTCAAATCAGATTTGGCACCATCGCGCAAAGATCTTGCTCTCATGGAAGAAGCTACAACTAGCGAATACTTGCTATCAACGATATCAAGCAATTTATCAATCGAAGGATATAACATTCAAATTACCTCAGTTCCCGTATTGCGATTTTTGGTATTCGACGTTTTTCATGAGCGGCTATTTTGGGGGCACAGTTTCTATTAGTATACCCTTTTTATCAGCTAATAATCCATTTATATTAGCGAATCAACCTTTATAAGAAATATTAATATCATACTTTTTATCTAGATAACTAGAAATCTTATCACGAGTTTCCGACTTAACGTCATGCAACCAATCAGCATCAAGTCTATCGACGGTTTCCATACGGATATTCTCGTATTTCGTTTTGGCTTTCTCTTTTTGCTTCACAAGGTTTCGGCTAAACATGAAAAAGCTTATGCAAGCCAGCAGAGAAAACGTTAATCGCTTGTTCGAAACAAGTAGGTTCAGGATGACCATCGCATTCCCACCCGAAACTAATAAAACCTTTTGATAAAAGGATACTGTGCAATAGAGTAACAATGCGCCAGTCAAACTGAGAAATAGCCATTGCGCCTTCTTCAGTCTATCCCATTCTTTCTTTCTCTTTTTCAGCTTTTCTATCAACACTTTGGTGTCATTACTTAGATTTAGATCAGGCTGCTCCATCGGCATTCCCCCCTCACTAATCATCGTATGCTTATTCACCGTTAATCTTGCAAGAAAAAAAGACCGAAAGCATCACTCAAAGAGCGTTGTTGAAGATGCTTTGGTCTTTGGATATTCATAAATTAGAAACGTTTTTTCCCTACTAGGAACTTTTTGTTTCCTTTTTTCGCAGTCACAGGCACGTGCTTATAGCTGCGGATCATCGGATTTTTGCAGAGCGGGCATGTTGGTAAAGCTTCCGTAACGAATTCTTTGCGAACCCATGCTTTACAATCTCCCTCTTTACATTTCCAAATTTCAATCTGTTCGACTTCTGGTTTCTGTTCTTCCGTAACGGTACTCGTTGATGTAGACATTTTCAGCATGTTCTCCCTGTTTCGTAGATTAGACTACTTATTATTATACAGATCCAATTTAATATCAAGTCTTTCCCGTGTTCAAAATTATTTACCGGTGGTAGAATGGGTAAAGCGGCTACAAATTAGACACACAATACGAAGGCAGGAATCTCGCATGACGAATTTACTTCAAGAATGGAAGTCTCAGTTTCAGGGATACAGTCGAAATATTTTGCTATTCTTTTGCTTTAACTTTGTTTGGAACCTAGGATTGGGTATGTTTGGTCTCGTTTATAATCTGTATGTCAAAAGTCTCGGCTACGAGCAAACGACGGTCGGCAGCATCGTTGGCATGACTTCACTGGCAGCAGCTATCATTCTTATTCCCGCAGGTATTATGAATGACCGATTCGGGCCGAAACGTGTTATTACGTTTGGTCTTGTTTTTACGATTGTCGCCTTAACGATTCGCTCGTTATTCGAGGCTGAAGGAGGCATGCTTGTCTCCTCTTTCTTCGGAGGCATGGCGTTAGCTGTGGTCTCAGCGACCATTCTGCCTTTTATGGCTAACAATTCCACTCCCCAGCAGCGTGTACACTTGTTCAGCTTTAATATGGCGCTTGTGATGATTGCCAATGTTGTGGGTATTGCGCTCGGAGGCCTTCTATGTGACTTTTTTCAATTCGTCATCGGATTTGAGGAGATTCTAAGTTTACGTTTCACTTTACTAATTGGCGTCGTCTTCGCTGCGCTTGGTGTTATCCCTGTGGCTATGTTCGAAAAAAGTGAGCAGGAAATCCAGCCGCGGAGAGAAGCGCTCAATTGGAAACATTCGTGGCGCTCCCACAAATCTTCCTTGCAAGTCATCGCTATTTTCTGCCTACTCGGTTTACTGTCAGCTATCGGCGGAGGAATGATTGTTCCATATCTAAATGTGTATTTCGAGGATCGTTTTGAAGCTTCGAAGTCTGCGATCGGCATTGTTGTGGCGTTAGGCCAAGGAGCAACAGCGATTGCCTTTCTCATTGGCCCTATGATTGTGAAGAGATTCGGGGAAGTCAGATCCGTTGTGTACTTGCAGCTCTGTTCCATCCCCTTTCTCCTCTTGACGGCTTTCTCGGCTAATTTCTACTTGTCCTCCGGCGGGTATTTGTTCCGTCAGGCCTTGATGAATGCGGCGAATCCCTTCTACAACTCAGTCAAAATGAGTTATGTCGACCGCTCGCTGCGCGGGCTGGCCTCCTCTTCCGGGGAAGCCGTTTTCAACTTGGGCTGGTTCTTGGCGGCTCCGATAAGTACAGGCCTAGTTTTCCGACATGGCCCCTACTACGGCTACGCCTATGCTTTCTGCATTACTGCCGTGGTCTACACGGTAATCTCTTATTTATTTTATTTCTTTTTCGGGAAAAATCGGTTCAAGCCAGTTGAAGAATCGCAATAAAAAATTGGTTCTTTTCTATCGTTGACTTAGGCGATGGAAAGGAAATACAATGAAATGAGAGCGCATACATAGTGTCGCTATGAACTCGTTATCGAGTCCGATTTTGATTGTGAGGGGATTGCTAGCATGAAGAATAAAATCATCTTTAACGGACAAAGCATTGTCTTAACCTGGATGATCTCCTATATCGTTATTCTCCTTTTACCTGTCGTCATCGGTTTACTCTTGTACATGGAATCCAACAAAACGCTGAAGGATGAAATTCAGCAAGCCAATGATTCCCTATTGAAACAGGTTCGCGAAGTCATGGACAACCAATTCAAAGCGATGGAGCAGCTTAACTTTGAAATCACTTGGAATGTGAACATGCAGGAACTGCTCTACTCGAATAAATATGAGACCTTTCCCAAAGAATATCGCTATGATATTTCTCAAATCGCACGCAATCTATCGATGTACAAAACCTCCTATCCGCTAATTGACTCTTTCTATATCTATTTGTATAAGGATCAATCCGTTATCCTCCCTACTACGGTCAGGCCTAGCTCTTTTGCCTATCAAACTTTGCATATGAGCGATGAATTTTCCTTCTCAGCCTGGCAAGAGATCATGACCCGTCCCAACTTCAAAGGGTTTATTCCGATGACCCGAATCGGCGACGATAACATGCTGCGCAAAACGGTTGCCTATATCAGCACCTACCCTGTTGAACACAATCAGCCGCTTGCCACGAATGTCATTATGGTTGATCAGTCTCGTCTTCTTGGCGTTATTCAAAATATGGAGATTTTCAATAAAGGTCACGTCTTTATTCTGAATAATGAGAATCAGATTCTGGCTTCCAATTCGGCCCATGCGCTTCCAAGCGATTTCCCTTACGACAAATTAGCTAACACGCCAAACTTCTATTTTTCCGGGGCAGATCATGAGAAATACGAGGTTTTTAACATTCAATCCCCCCTCTCCAAGTTAAAATATGTGTCCATTATGCCGAGTACGATTTATTGGCAAAAAGCGGCTCACATCCGTAATCTAACGTATATGAGTATGGCGATTTCGCTGCTTGGCGGCGGCATTCTGACTTTCTTCTTTTTACGGCGCAATTATAATCCCGTCCGGCGCCTCGTCCATGCTTTTTCCAAAAAGATGACCTATGCCTCTGGCGAGCGCTATAACGAGTTTCACTTCATACAAGAAGCTGTAGACAGCACTTTACTCGAGATGGCTGATTTCAAAAGCAAAATGGAACAGCAGCGGCACATGGTCCGCTCTCACTTCATCGAGAAGTTGCTGAAAGGAAAGCTAGACCGGCATATGCCAATTGCCGAAGCCTTGACGACTTTCGATATGAAGCTGGATCGCAAAGATTTCGCCGTCATGCTGTTCGTCGTTGATAAAAGCTCGCCGTTCTTCGGACGGATTACCCATACGTCGGATGAGGATAAGTGGAAGCTGCTGCAATTCATTATTATGAATGTTGTGGAAGAGTTGACATCCAAGCGGCACCGCGGCTATGCGACGGAGATCGACGACTCGCTTGCCTGCTTAGTCAATTTAACGCTGGAAAAGGATACGAACGGCAAGGAGGAACTGCTGCGCATCGCTGAAGAGACGCAGCGTTTCCTATCCGCTACTTATGACATTCATTTGACGATCTCGATCAGCAGCATCCATGAGAAAATATCAAAAGTACCTGAAGCCTTCTTGGAAGCGTTAGATTCCATGGCCTACAAGCTGGTTATGGGAGGACGTGAAATTCTCGCCTATGATGATTTGCAAGCTAACCGTCCCTGTGAACCTGCTTCCGGTTACTATTATCCCGTGCAAGTTGAACAACAGTTTCTGTATGCTGTGAAATCAGGGGAATTAGAAGACGCTAAGAGCATTCTTGCCGAGATCATGAACAAAAATTTTGAAATCCGCGGGATTTCCGTCTCCTTAACCAAGTGCTTAATATTAGGCTTGGTAACTACAATGATGAAAAGCATTAGTGAAACAGGTGACATTCAGGAGAGCTTCTTCATCCGCAATCCCAAGCTGGTCGACCGGCTGTTAAGCAGCATAACCGTCCCGGAAATGAATCTCTATTTGAACGAAATGCTAGAGCAGGTTTGCGCATATACATCTGCCAAACGTCAGGCTGCCATCTCGCAAACGCGGCAAAAAGCGCTGCAGCAGTTGGTCGACGAAATTTCTATGTATATCGAAAATAATTACTCCGACGCGAATTTGAATGTAACCATGATTGGCAGCCATTTTGACCGCAAAGCTACTTACTTGTCCAAGCTGTTCAAAGATTACGTAGGCGAAGGGCTGCTCGATCGCATCAATAAAGTCAGGATCGACAAATCCAAGCAGCTTCTGAAAAGCCAAGAGCAGTCGGTCGGCGATGCTGCGAATGGCGTGGGGTTCAATGATATTAATGCCTTCATCCGTGTGTTCAAGAAAGTCGAAGGTATTACGCCGGGAAAATATAAGGAACTGATTGAAAAGTAGATATTACGGGCAGCCAATAGGCTGTCCACTCCTTTTTATAGGCCTATATTGGCTATTTTGAAGACCCGATTGGACATTTTGTAGAGCCTATCTCAACTATTCAAGAAGCAATTGGATAATTTGCAGATGGTTGAATTGTAAGCGTTATCATATAGTAAAGGTGTGACAGAGATCGCCTCAATTTACAGCATTCATGCAGCATCGTCTGCAATGCCAGTTTGCTTGGCGAAAAACTCAGTAACTCTTAGGAGGTCAATCAATGCAAAAAAACAGAAAAAAAATGTTCACCGTGCTTGTCGCAACAACGTTAATGGGAAGCTTGACTGTCGCTTGTTCGTCATCGAACACACCGTCTGCAGAATCTAGCACGAGTCCGAAAGCGACTGCCGGCGGAACCACCGCTCCAGCGGCAGCTGCCGCACCTGCTTCGTATCCGCTCAAAACAGACAAGACTCTAACGTACTGGGGCGAACTGCCTGGCAACGTGACAGGTGTTAAAGCCGCTCACGCCGACATTCCTTTCTTCCAGGATTGGCAGAAAAAGACCGGTGTTCCATTGAAGTTCCTTGCTCCTCCTACCAACCAAGGTCAGCAAGCATTGAACGTTTTGTTAGCATCAGGTGATCTTCCGGATATGATTGAATTCGACTGGCAAGGAGCATTCCCTGGCGGTCCTGAAAAAGCGATCAAAGACGGCTACATTTTGAAACTGAATGATACGATTGATAAATTTGCACCTAACTTGAAGAAATATCTGAAAGAGCATCCGGAAATCGACAAACAAGTAAAAACCGATAACGGCAGCTACTATTCCTTCCCTTTCATCCGCGGCGATGATTACTTGCGTGTCTATCAAGGTCCAATTATCCGGAAAGACTGGCTGGACGAACTAGGTCTGCCGATTCCAGAGACGATTGACGATTGGTATACGACACTTAAAGCTTTTAAAGAGAAGAAAGGCGCTACAGCTGCATTCTCTGTTGTCAGTGTGCCTAGACCTTTCAATGAATTAGGAAACGGCGCTTTCGCAGGTGCTTATGGCGTTACGCGTGATTTCTATATTGACAATGGCACGATTAAATTTGGTCCGGCTGAAAAAGGCTACAAAGATTTCTTGGGTACCCTTCGCAAATGGTATGAAGAAGGCTTGATCGATAAAAACTTCGCTACAGCGGATGGCAAAGCTTTGGATGCCAATATGGCCTCCGGTGCAACAGGCGTAACTGTCAATAATGCAGGCGGCGGTATCGGGAAATGGCAGCCTCTTATTTCAGCGAAAGATCCGAAAGGCGTACTCATTGCAGCGCCATATCCGGTGCTCAAAAAAGGTGATATCGCGATGTACGGCCAGAAAGATCCATCCTTCTCACCAGGTGGTATGGTTGCGATCACGGCTTCTTCCAAAAATATTGAGACTGCAGCGAAACTTCTTGACTATGGTTACTCCGAAGAAGGTCATAATTACTTTAACTTCGGCACCGAAGGCGTTTCCTACAAAATGGAAAATGGCTATCCGAAATATACAGACCTTCTCATGAAAAATCCGGATAAATTAGCACCGGCACAAGCGCTGTCCCTGTATGTACGCGGTAACTACAATGGTCCATTCGTTCAAGATAAACGCTACATTGAGCAATATCTGGCTTTGCAAACGCAGCGTGATGCGGTTACAACTTGGCAAAAAACAGATGTAGACAAACACAAACTGCCACCAATCACGGCTACACCGGAAGAAAGTACAGAGCTTGCCAAAATCATGACGGACCTTAATACGTTGGTTGATGAAATGACGCTCAAAATCATTCTGGGCACTGAGCCTTTAGATTCCTTCGAAAAATATCAAGAAAAATTCAAGTCTGTTAAACTGAGCCGCGCGCTTGAAATTAAGAAAGCCTCCTTGGATCGTTTCAACAAAAGATAATTAACAAGCCAGGGGGAGGGCAATCGCCCTCCCCGCTTTACTAGAAACTCGCGGCGAAAGGAGAGATTTCATGCGCAAAGCAGGGCAAGCAACGTTCCAAGTACGCTTTAAGCGCGATTTTTTGCTCAACAAATATTTGTACCTCATGATGGTACCCGTGCTGGTCTACTACTTTGTCTTCCATTATGCGCCGATGTATGGAGCTCTGATTGCATTCAAGGAGTATACCCCGAATAAAGGTATTTTGGGCAGCGCATGGGTCGGCTTCCAGCACTTCAATGACTTCTTCAGTTCCTATTATTTCTGGCGAATTCTCAAGAACACTGTTATTATCTCGCTTTACTCGCTATGCTTTGAGTTTCCTGCACCTATTATTTTGGCGATTCTGATCAATGAGCTGACGAATAAAAGGTTTCAGCGTTTCGTGCAAACGGTTACGTATATGCCTTATTTCATCTCCCTCATCGTTATTGCCGGGATGATCAAAGATTTTACGAATAATGGCGGGCTCATTAATAACTTTATGACTTACTTTGGCTTCAGTGACACAGCCATGCTGCAGAAGCCTGAGATGTTCCGGACGATCTATATTTTATCGGAAATATGGCAGAAGATTGGATGGGAGTCTATCATTTATTTAGCGGCTCTCATGGGAATCGATCAGGAGCAGTATGAAGCGGCGAAAATCGACGGAGCCAACCGAATCAAGCAAATCTGGCATATTACGCTCCCGGGTATTCTCCCGACCATCGCGATCATGTTCATTCTGCGAATGGGGAATCTACTAAACGTTGGTTTCGAGAAAATTATTTTGCTGTATAATCCCAGCACGTATGATACGGCCGATGTTATTTCCTCTTTCGTTTATCGAAAAGGCTTAATCGAATTCGGTTGGAGCTACAGCTCCGCGGTCGGTTTGTTCAATTCCGTTATCAATCTAGCCTTGCTCATTGCAGCCAATAAAATCAGTAAAAAAATAAGTCAAAGCAGCTTATGGTGAGAAAGGAGGGACTGAAGTGAAAACCAGCTACTCAGACAAAGTATTTACTACGATCATCCACATTGTGCTGCTTCTGCTCGTTGTCGTTACGTTGTATCCACTTCTCTACGTCACCTTCGCTTCCATCAGCGATGCTGGGCAGTTGATTACCCACAAAGGGTTTTTGTTCAAGCCATTAGGCTTCAGTATTGAAGCTTACAAAAGCGTTTTCAAGAACCCTGCGATTCTCAAAGGTTACCAGAACACCATTTTCATCCTATTCTTCGGTGTCATCACCAACCTAATCGTCACATCCTTGGGAGCTTATGTCCTTTCGCGTAAAAATGTCATGTGGAACAATGTATTTATCTTCATCGTTGTTGTAACGATGTTTTTCAGCGGCGGTCTCATCCCGCTCTACTTGGTGGTCAAGGGCGTAGGCTTAATCGACTCCTTATGGGCTACGATTCTACCTTTTGCGGTTAACACATTCAATTTGATCATCATGCGTACTGCCTTCATGGCCGTACCTGAAAGCCTTGAGGAATCTGCGAAAATGGACGGGGCCAATCACTTCGTCATCCTATTCCGCATTATCATCCCGCTCTCCATGCCGGTTATTGCTGTTATGATTCTCTATTATGCCGTTGAGAAATGGAATGGTTGGTTCTATGCCTCCATCTTCCTGAAGGACCGAGATCTGTATCCGCTTCAGCTCACGTTAAGAGAAATTCTCATTTCGAATAACACCGACTCCATGTCAACCGGTGCCAATGCAGCCGATCAATTTCAAATTGGGGAAACGATCAAATATGCAACGATCATGGTAGCCTCCGTGCCTATTCTTATTTTATATCCATTCGTGCAAAAGTATTTCGTCAAAGGCGTCATGATTGGCGCTGTCAAAGGGTAATTTGCTAGACTAAAACGCTGCTGCCTATCTCGTAGGCAGCGGCGTTTTTTCTATTTTTCGCTTACTTTTGAAAGCTTTAGGCAACAGCAGTTTCTGATGAGAAACTTGGCCATACACTATAGGATCACAGGATTACTCATTTGAGAGGAGAGCCCACATGAAAGTTGATCTGGGATGCGGCGAGCATAAACATAAGCATTTTTACGGAATAGATCGTATTGGCGGCCCGGAAGTGGACATGGTTTGTGATATCAATGACGGCATTCCACTGCCTGATCAATCCGTTGAATTTGTCATGGCCAGCCGCAGTCTCCCCTATGTGAACGATCTCCTAGCTGTCATGTCCGAGGTGCACCGGATTTGTGTCCACAAAGCGATCGTCTGTATCCTGTCGCCGTACGCCCATCATTTCCGCCATATGTCCAATCCCCATCTTAAGCAAAAATTCGATGAATATACACCGCGTTATTTCACTAATCGTTTTCATCAACCGCCAGGCAGTCCACTTAGTCCCAACGTCCCCAGCTATACGGGCAACTCCGTTCCTTTTGAGTTCCGGCTGCTCAGAATGGAGTTTTTCTATGAATCTCCCTTTAGCCCCCCGCTGTATGAGCAGGATGAGCTTGATTTGTTGCTCCAGCTTCAGCCGAATGTCGTGAGTGAAATTATGTATCATTTCGTTGTTGTCAAAAAAGAGCTCTCCGTCGATGAGTGGCTATGGATGTGCAATCAGCAGTACCGTGAGCCCCAGTGGGCCGACGCATTAAGACAGCCTGCCCCGACCGTCATTGTGGAAGCCGCCGCACCGGAAACGCCTATGCCGTTTCACCCTCCAGCCCTGGACTTTTATGGCCCTAAGCCACTTAAATCAACCAAAACAATCCCCCGCAGCCCCAAAAAGAAGCCTTAATAAATTCAACATAACAAAACTTTCTATTTTCTGATCATGTTTTCTGTTTCGCATCATACCATGTAACCATCGGCCTAAATTTACCAGCCATCACAGTGAACTTCCTTCAGCTATCTAACGAACGTTCAAAATCTAGGGGGTGACGATCATAGCTCTCGTCGTCAGGTCCACACTCAACGCGACTGGCGCGATTACGTTCACCGGAAATACACTTGGCCTAAGTCGCTCCGATACGGCAGGCGCACCGGGAACACAAGACAGCATCGGTGCTTTCACAACGGTGAATACCGCGCTGAAATTCGGAACGTATCCCGCAGGTACGACCAATCTCTACACCTCGAATAACTCAGCTGCCATACTCACAATTCCTGCTGGAAGTACCGTACTTTATGCAGAGCTGATCTGGGGCGGATCTTATATCAACGGCAATGTTGACCTGAGCGCTGTGATCAACAATCCAGTTTCGTTTACGACACCAGCAGCAACGTTTAGCATCACGCCTGATAATGCAACGAAGAATGAGTTTAACTTGGGCAGTGGGGCATTCGGCTATGTGCGCACAGCCAATGTCACGACTCAGGTGCAGCAAGGGATGGGCGGTACTTACACCGTTGGAAGCGTGCCAGGTACGATTGTCATTACGGGGGATCCTACAGCCAACCATTGCGGTTGGACGCTCGCCGTTATTTACCAGAACACGAACCTGCCTTTCCGGAATATGTCATTACGCGTTGGAGCCGTACTCGTCCAGTCTACCTCCCCTCCTGTTAATACCACCATTACCGGATTTGCTACACCGGTAACAGGAGCATTAGGCGGTAGAGCGCTTTTCAGCGCACAGGAAGGGGACGCGAACCGAACGGGGGATCAGGCGTTGTTCGGACCCACAACGGCCTCACTCGTCGCATTATCCGGACCGAATAACTTTGCCGCCAACTTTTTTGCTTCCCAGATCAATAACGATGCAGGGCAGCTTAACACCACAGGGACGTTCGGCTCACTCAACCAAATCAACGGAGCTCCGGGATCGAACATTAGCGGAGGCCGTCAAGGGTGGGACATTACGAACGTTGATGTCTCCGCACGGTTAACGAACAATCAATCCTCCGCCATCTTGCAATTGACAACATCCGGAGATGCCTATGTTGTTAATGCCAACGGCATTCAAGTCGATATTAACGCCCCCAAAATTGGTGTGACCAAAAGTGCCAGTGTGCCAGGAACGGTCGTAGGCGATATCATCACTTACACCGTAACGACCTCCAATACAGGGACGGCCAGCGCCGCAAGTATCGTATTATCCGATGCCTTGCCTGCCGGTTCAACCTTCGTGCCTGGCAGTGTCATCGTAGCAGGGGTATCGCAGCCAACCTACGATATTACAACAGGTGCGCCGCTTGGCTCCCTTGCTTTTGGCTCATCGATCACTGTTACTTATAGAGCTACGGTCACAAGCCTTCCCAATCCGCAAACGCTGGGGAATACAGCGAATGCCGCTTTCACCTTCCAAAGCGTTGCAGGCGGTAATGTGATTTCAGGCGTCATTCCATCGAATACCGTAACAACAACGGTATATTCACCGAAGATTGCGATTGTGAAATCCGCGAGTACGGCGAACGGTTCTGTCGGGAGCACAGTAACCTACACCTTGCAAATAGCGAACACTGGGAATCGGGCCGCACTAATGACGGTTACCGACAATATACCAGCGGGAACATCCTTCGTCGCGAACAGCTTCAAAGTTAACGGCGTCACCATTCCTGGCGCCAATCCAGTCACAGGTGTAAACATTGGCACAGTAGCTGCCAGCGGAACATCGACGGTCACCTTTGATGTACTGATTAATTCCCTCCCATCTCCGCCACAGCTCGTAAATACAGCGAATAGTACTTACACGTTCCAACCGCCTGACGGTCGCACAATCTCGGGAACGGCTGGCTCCAATACGGTGACTATTCCCGTCCGTTTGCCAAGTGTTGGTGCCGTCAAAAGCGCTAACGTGATCGACGCGGTTGTCGGAGATACCTTTACATACAGTACGGTGATTACGAATTCAGGCGTAGAAAGTGTAACGAATGTCATTCTCACGGATGCGATTCCCCAAGGCGCGACTTTTGTACCCGGCACCGTCCTCGTTGGAGGGAGTTCGAGGCCAAGTTCAGAACCTGGCGGCGGTATCGCGGTAGGTACTATAGCAGCTGGCGGCTCGGTGACCGTCGCCTTCCAGGTCAATGTCGTTTCCTTGCCTACCCCGGCGCAACTAAGCAACCAGGCTTCTGTTTCTTACAGCTCAGGTACTTTTGCAGGAACTACCCTAACCAACACGATTACGACACCCGTGTTTCAAGCAGTCGTCTCTGTGACCAAGAGTGTGAATAGCACCAACGTCACCGTTGGGGGAACCCTAACCTACACACTTCTGGTTCGCAACCAAGGTAATATCGCTGTTATACCAACGGTCGTGGATACGATATCACCATCCACTACGTTTGTGGCAGGCAGTGTTACAATAAATGGCGTTTCCAGTCCGAGCGCCAATCCTGCTATTGGTATTCCAGCAGGATCTATTCCGCCTTCCGGCACGAGTGAAATTAAGTTTCAAGTCATCGTGCAGAACCTGCCGTCTCCTCCGAGACTTCAAAATCAAGGAACGGCAAATTATACGTACCAACCACCGGACGGACGCACACTAAACGGCAGTGCCACTTCAAATACGACAGATATTCCCGTATCCGCCCCTAATGTCGTTGTAAGCAAGTCAGTCAATCTAGCGTATGCCGCTATCGGTGAAACCCTTATTTACACGCTCAACATTACGAACAGCAGCGTTGTTCCAGTAAGCAGCGTCACCCTGCAAGATTCACTCCCTGCCGGCGTTACGTTCCAAGCTGGAAGCGTGACGATAGACGGTGTGCCTAGATCTGCGGCGGACCCGAATACCGGCTTCTCGATTGGTAACATTGCGGCCGGCGCCACAACACAGGTCATTTTCCGGGCAACTGTCACTTCGGTTCCCACGCCAGCGCAGGCTGAGAATCACGCCAGTGTAAGCTTTAATTCCGGCGTTTTCTCTGGAGCAGCTTTCTCGAACAGCGTCCTCACTCAGATTCAACAGCCTATCTTATCCATTGTCAAAAGCTCTAACCTGACGCTGGCAGTTCTCGGAGATATTGTTGTTTACAGACTGGAGGTGGGCAATACCGGCAGTTCTCCTGCCGACGTGACGTTAACGGATAACATTCCCGCAGGTACTACGTTTATCGTGAACAGCGTCATCATTAATGACGCACCTCTCCCAGGCGTTGATCCTGTGAGCGGTATTCCGCTCGGCACGATTGCTGTTGGTGCCAAAAAAATTGTTACCTTCGAAGCGACGGTAACTTCCCTGCCAACTCCGCAGCAATTAGTCGATCAGGCGAGCGCATCCTATACCTTTACGCTTTCGGATGGCCGAACGCTCTCTGGCTCTGGTATATCAAATACGGTTACCATTCCTGTTTCAGCTCCTAACGTGAAGGTGATGACAACCAGCAATGTCAGCTCAGCCGTTCAAGGAGATACCGTCATCTATACCATCGTCATCACCAACCAAGGCGTCGCGAACGTCAACAATGTGATTCTTACGAGCATTGCCGATCCGAGCACTTCATTTATTCCCGGAAGCGTCATTGTGAACGGCATTTCGTTGCCGAATACCAATCCGTCGACCGGTATTCCAATCGGTACCCTGGCTCCTAACAACCCAGTTACCGTGACTTTTGAGGTGAAAATCACAATGCCAACGCCACAAATCATTAACCAATCTTCCGTCAGCTTTACATCCGGCACGTTCTCAGGGTCTTCTTCTTCCAATGATGTCATCACTCCCGTTACCCAACCGGATATCAAGGCTGTAAAGACAGCCAACACAACCAGCGCAACTGTCGGCGACACCGTACTCTACAGTATCGTTGTCTCGAATACAGGCAACCTTGCAGGGGATGTCATTGTTACAGATACGATTCCTGCTGGAACTTCTTTTGTAACGAATAGTGCGCAAGTCGACGGGATGCCTCAACCTGGCGCAGATCCCATAACCGGAATTACTGCTGGCTCCATCGCGCCTGGTACCTCTAAGACAGTAAGCTTTTCTGTGCTGATTGAAACTTTGCCCAGCCCGCAAACGATCAGCAATATCGCTACGGCTACATACACGTTCACACCACCCGATGGCCGTATCATTACACGTTCGGTTGTCTCCAATACCGTTACATTCCCTGTCTCTTCACCTAATGTAACGGTATCGAAAAGTACGACTTCTACCGCTTTAACCGTAGGCGATACTATTACGTACAGCACGTCCATCATGAATAGCGGGATTGCCCCCATCAACAATGTCGTATTCACGGATCAAATTCCTGCGGGCGGCACATTTGTTCCTGGCAGTGTAGTCATCATCGGCGCTCCACCACCGATTGTTCCTCCGAACCCGGCCACAGGCGTTCAGCTAGGCACGATTGCTGTTGGAGCAACGGTCACGGTGCTTTTCAATGTGCTCGTTACCTCTGTACCAACTCCGGCACAATTAACGAACATATCTGCCGTCACCTTCACATCAGGCGCACTCTCAAGCACAACCTTCTCGAATCCCATAACAACACCTGTGTTCCAACCTGTCATTGGTGTTCTCAAAGCTGGAAGCACTTCGAATGCAACAGTCGGGGACACGATCGTTTACACACTGAATGTCTCTAATACAGGCAACTATGCGGCATCTGCCATCCTGACGGATACGATTCCTGCTGGAACCTCCTTTCAACCAAACAGCGTATTCGTTGGAACGACGCCTGCTCCAGGTGCAGATCCCTCAACAGGCATTGATATCGGTTCCGTACAGCCAGGTGCCACGATTCCTGTCTCGTTCTCTGTCGTGATTGATACCCTGCCGAATCCGCAGGTTTTATCCAATACCGGAACGGCTGCTTTCACGTTCACGCTACCTGACGGACGGACGTTCAACCGCTCCGCCACGTCGAATACCGTAACGATTTCTGTGTCTTCGCCTGACGTCAAAGTTTCGAAGAGCACGACCGTGACGGATGCCGTCGTTGGTGATATTATTCCGTACGAGATAGTCATTATGAACAATGGGATAGCACCCGTTAACAACGTTGTTTTCTCTGATCCGATCCCTTCCGGTTTAGCGTTTATTCCAGGCAGCGTCGTTATTGTCGGAGCACCAACACCGCCTGTTCCGCCAAACCCAATATCCGGCATAGCGCTTGGTACCATCGCGCCTGGCGGAACGGTTACGATCACCTTTAATGTCAGAGTCGTTGCACTGCCTAATCCTGCACAGTTAAATAACCAAGGTATTGTCAGCTTTACCTCCGGCGCCCTTTCGGCGGTTGCTTTCTCCAACACCATTACAACGCCGGTTTATCAACCTATTCTTGCTGCAGCCAAAACAGCAAATTCCACGAATGCAACAATTGGCGATCTCATTATTTATACGGTTAATGTCAGTAATACCGGAAACTACGCAGCTAGCGTCAACTTAGTTGATCCAATTCCTAATGGAGCTACTTTCCAACAGAACTCTGTTGTACTTAACGGAATCACCCAGCCAGGAGCTGACCCTACTACAGGCATTCCATTTACTGCACAACCCGGTGTTACTAACACTGTAACCTTTGCCGTTGTGATTACTTCACTGCCGAATCCGCAAGTATTAACGAATACGGCTACGGCGAACTTCAGCTTTAGTCCGCCAGATGGTCGAGTTATTACGGGTTCAGTGGTTTCCAATACCGTAACCATTCCGGTATCAGCTCCGGATGTCACGGTCGGGAAATTGGCAACTGCTGCCGATGCCGTAGTCGGCGATACGGTCACTTATTTATCTAATGTGTCGAATAACGGCATAGCGGCCATCAATAATGTTCAATTTTTTGATCAGCTTCCTGGTTCCACAAGCTTCGTTCCAGGCAGCGTTACGATTGATGGCAATCCGGTAACTACCGCTGATCCAACCAAAGGGATTTCGCTTGGCACCATTCAGCCAGGCGTATCTGTTGCAGTTTCTTTCAAAGTCACCGTTACCGCCTTACCGTTATCCGGGCAGATTGCGAATCAATCATCCGTCAGCTTTACGAGCGGCGCCTTTGCCGCATCCGCCTTCTCTAACACAGTCATCGTGCCGGTCTATCAGCCAATTATCGCTCTCATCAAGAGCGCGAATACAACCAATGCCACCGTTGGCGATACCATCGTTTACACGCTTAATCTTCACAATTCCGGGAATCTGCCTGCCGTTGCAACGGTATTTGACACCATTCCGGCAGGAGCCGAATTTGTCCCTAACAGCGTAATTGTCGACGGCCAACTTCAGCCTGGTGCTAATCCAGCTACGGGTATCAATGCTGGAACCATTCCTCCAGGCGATACGGTTACTGTGAAAATATCGCTGGCCGTCACCGTAGAATCCTTGCCGTCACCACAGCAATTAGTAAACACAGCGACCGCCAACTACACCTACTCGCCGCCAGATGGACGGGTGCTGTCAGGCTCTGTAGCTTCCAACACGCTCGTGATTCCAGTTTCCTCACCAGATGTTAGAGTGGCGAAAAGCTCCGATGTGATCGATGCGATCGTTGGCGATACGATTACGTACACAGTCATTGTCACCAATAGCGGTATTGCCGCTGTCAGCAGCGTTGTACTTACAGATCCAATTCCGACTGGAACTGTATTTGTCACAGACAGCGTAACGGTTAATGGCGCCCCAAGACCAGGCCAGAACCCAGGTACAGGTGTTCCGCTCAGCACGATTCCGGCCGGAGGATCTGTCACTGTTAAATTCGAGGTGACGGTCGTATGACGGCCGAATCCCAACCTCCCAAACATTTAATTAATCAATCTGTCGTCCGTTTCAGTTCAGGCAACCTGACCAGCCACTCTTATTCGAATACTGTAGATACCCCTGTGGTTGGTCCCGTCATTACGATTCGAAAGAAGGCGAATACGTCTGAAGCCGTGCTCGGTCAGATCGTGACTTTTACCTTGACAATAGCCAATAAGGGTAACTTGGATGCACAAGTTACCCTTTTTGACACCATGCCGGACGGGACTTCGTTAGTACCTAACAGCGTCATCGTGAATGGCGTCCCCATGCCTATGGCCAAACCCGATAAGGGTATCTATGTAGGGACGATTCACATGGACCAGCACATCGAAGTAAACTTTCAAATCATTGTACTTCAGCCTTCTTCGCAGCTCAGAAATCAAGCCACTGCAACCTATACTTTTCATACATCAGGAGGAAGATCAGCGTCCGGGAGCTCAAAGTCCAATACCGTCATCATTCCTTTCGAAGAAACGAAAATCAGTTTTAAGAAACAAGCGGATAAATCCTATACGTTTGTCGGAGATACCGTTACGTTTCTATTCACCATCAAGAACGAAGGAAGCTACACAATTAACAAAATGCGACTTGTGGATCGGCTGCCAGCCGGCGTTAGTTTCGTTGCGGGCAGCGTAAAAATCGGGCATACTTCTTACCCGTCAGCGAATCCCGCCGAAGGCATTTCACTAAGCGAGCTGCCTCCTTATGCGGATACAACACTTCAGTTCCAGGTAAGCGTTACCCAAGCTCCCTCATCCGGGCGAATCGTGAATGACGCGGAGCTTATCCTGCAGCTCGAAGACTACAAACAAAAAATGACGTCCAATTCCATTTCATTGGAGGTGTACGATCCTTCGATTACGGTCGTCGAGTCCGTTCTTCCGCCAAAGGCTACTTTGAACGATACCTTAACTTATACGTTAATCATTTCAAACAAAGGCAATATCGTTGCTGAAATTTGGCTATCCGATTTCATTCCCGAGGGCAGCTCCTATGTGCTCGGAAGTTTAACGGTGAATGGCGCTTCTTATGGCAACTCACCATTAACGAACTCCGTTTATATCGGGCAATTACCGCCAAAAAGCCAAATGGTCGTCACATTCCAAGTTACCGTCAACGCCGTAGCGATTTCCGCCGAGCAAACCCAGCTTACCAGCCATGCCGACGTGTCATATAATTTCCGGCTGCCGGATGATCGGGTTGTCTCCGATCATGTGCTCTCTAATACCGTAAGCGTTGAATTACTACGACCAAATGTAACTATCTTAATTTTGGCTAATCCTTTAATCGCTGAGCCTGGATCTACTGTCCATTACAGGATTCAAATATCCAATACAGGCAATCTTGCTGCAGGCAGCATGTATCTGCATGATTGGATTTCTCCATTGACAACGTTAAATTCCGGCACTTTGCGCATCAATGGCACTCTGATGAATCAGTCTTATGGTTCCTCGCAGCCTTTATCGCTTGGAGTCATCTCGCCGCAAGGCACAACGGAGATTACCTACTCAGCGACAATTATTCTTCGGCCAAATGCCAAACGCATTCCGCTTAGAGCCGCTGCCAAATATGTGTACCAGGTTAACGAACCTGTTCATACAGGAACGACACTCTCCAATGAAGTTGTCATTCGGATCGAGGAAGCCGAAGAATAGAAAAAAGCCGGGGCATCTACTTGCCCCGACTCTTTTTTATTTACGGTCATTGATCGCTTTAATCAGCTCAACCGGGATTTTCGGTTGCCGATCATATGTGAGCAAACCGTTGATTTCCTGTTCCACATCCGTTAATTGCGTATAGCAATATCCTTGAACAACACCGGAGTTCAGAAGGGGACGAATGACGGCACGCAGCTTCTGCTCGTACTCTTCATCGTTCTCAGCCCCTGAGTAACCCCAGCCTTCCCATTCGCTTTTCTTGTAGGCGATCCCGCCAAACTCTGTAACAAGAATCGGCTGATTCTCATAAGGGAAACCTTCAACAAACAGGCGGCGATTAGCCGGCATCGCATGAACGGCCTTCTCTTCGGAGCTATAACGCTCTGTCAGAACCTCTTCGCGCCATTCATAATCATGAATCGCGAATAAATCTGTTTTCACCAATTCCCAGCCGTCATTCGAGATGACAGGGCGCATCGGATCAAGCGATTTGGTCAAATGATACATGGCCAGCGCATGCTGCTGCTGTCTTTTATCAATCTGGATATTGGGAACTCCCCAGCTTTCATTCAAAGGAACCCAAGCAATGATGGAAGGATGGTTATAATCGCGATCCACAGACGCTTGCCACTCTTTGGTAAACCGTTCTACATACTTTTCTGTATACTCGTAGGCATTGGCCGCTTCGCTCCAGACAACAAGACCCAGCTGATCACACCAATACAGATATCTAGGATCTTCCAGCTTCTGATGCTTGCGGGCACCATTAAAGCCCATCGCTTTCGTCAGCTCGACATCCTGTTTGATCGCCTCATCACTTGGCGGTGTCAAATTTCCATCTGGGAAATACCCTTGATCCAGCACCATTTTCAAGAAATATGGGCGGTTGTTGAGACAAAGCTTACCATTCTCGATCGACACTTTACGCATACCGAAATAGCTCGTCACTTGATCAACAGCTTGTTCATTAACCAGCAGTGTATAGGTAACGTCGTACAAATTCGGACGCTCTGGTGTCCACCAGCCGCCAAGTCCATGATCGTTGAAATCATTCAGACGAACGGTTCTTGTGCCCACACTGTCTTTCAACAAATAGGTATCCTCGGAAACAAGTTTGCCCTTGAAAGAAATTTCAACCTTCACCTGCTGTTTCTCATGCGCTTGGGCAGATTCGATGAAAAATTGTAATTCCACCTGTTTATTATCTATGTCCGGCGTAATTCTGACTTTGTCTAAATAAGCATAAGCGCTTACGGCTTCCATCCATACCGTTTGCCAAATACCTGTAGTTCTTGTATAGAAAATGCTCGCTGAATCCGAGAGCCAGTACTGCTTGCCTCTAGGCAGCGTCACGTCTTTGCTGTAATCAACGGCTTTGACAACCAATTTGTTCGTGCCTTCTTGAAGAGCATCGGTAATGTCCGCGTGAAACGGCGTATGTCCGCCTTCATGTGTCGCCACCAAATTACCGTTCACCCATACGGATGCATCGTAATCGACAGCCCCAAAGTGGAGCAAAATCCGCTTATTTGCGAATGAATCCGGAATCACCAAATCCCTGCGGTACCATACAACGTCATGAAACTCATTGCTTCCAATGCCGCTTAGCTTACTCTGAAAAGCGAAAGGCACTTGAATCGTTTTGGATAACGCTTTATTCCCTAAGTGCCACTTCTCTCTGTTGCCTACACGATCATCATCAAATTCAAATTCCCATTCGCCATTCAGGTTCATCCAGCTGTCTCGTACAAATTGTGGCCTTGGGTAATCTGCTCGGGGTTGATTCGTCATGGGTAACGCTACCTCCATAAAGTTAATTAATAAGTTAATTAAATAAGTCCAATATAACTAAACCTATTATCATCCTAAGCTCATTCTCTGTCAATACATGTTATTCAATTAACTCTTATGTTAATGTAAATAAAAAAAGACGACACCGGAGAAATCCCCTGCATCGTCCCATTTCATTTAATCCATATAACCCGCTAATCCATGTTTCATCAAGTACGCCATTTCTGCTTCCAAAATCGTGTCAACCGCCAGCTCCGTCAATTTCACATCCGGCCTGCTTAGAATATGATCGATCAAATCATCGCTGTCGATATCCACTTCCCCTTTGGTATTTTCTTCGGCTTTCAGGATATACGCTTTCTCATATTTCAGGACGAGCTGAATTTGTTTGGGATCTGCTTGCGATTTCTCTACGATAAATTGGATAAGCTCTTGTTCGTTTAATTCTTTACTCATGGTGGTTCATCTCCTAATGTCCTATTCATGTTTATGACTATTGTAGCATAGTTGTCCCGCTTTTATTTCGTCTGTTAGCCTACACGTCTTGCCTGGCCCATGTTAACATAGAATGTAATGGAAAAACATGCCTAAAATGTGTACCACAAAGGGGGCTATTATGGATTTAGAACTGCGAGTAGCCGCACTCGAAAAGAAAGTAAAAGAGCTCGAACTGTTACTTGACCATGCGCTTGACCGAAAAGCGACTTCAGAATCGCTACACTCAGCTATGCCAGCTCTTTTAGATGAGCATTCCCAGCCCACTCCGCGGCCTGCCTTCCAGCAGGAAACGTTCATTCCCGCCGCAGAGCCTGCTCCCCCAAGAGACTGGGAGCACTTGATCGCCCGCGTCTGGCTGCCGCGCATTTTTGTCATCGTCTTCCTGCTTGGCGTGCTTTGGGGGTTCACAGCAGCCGTAAGTGCCGGCTTCATTACCGAGCCTGTGCGCTGCTTACTCGGTGTTGCCGCAGCAGGCCTCATGTATTGGCAAGGGGAAGCGCAATTGAAGCGCAAACGCGCAGCACTAGGGCAAGTGCTGCTAGGCGGAGCAAGCGGGGTGCTGATCTTATCGCTTTTCGCAGCTCATATGCTGTTTGAGCTGATCCCTTCCTGGCTTGCTTTCGTACTTTACATCCTTTCTATAGCTGCTAGTGTGTTTACAGCGATTCGCCACCACTCACAAGCCCTCATGATGATCACCTTGCTTGCAGGATATCTCGTTCCGTTCATGGTCGACTCGTCGCATCCGAATATGTGGGTTTTTGCTGGCTATGAAGGACTCTTTTCCATCGCTATGATGCTGTTATCCTTGCGCTATGCCTTCCGAGGTGCTTATTTCACCGCATTTGGCGTCCTTCATCTGCCTCTGATCATTTCAACCTTACTCAGCCATACGGCGAGTGACAGACCGCTACTACTCACTGTTGTCATCTTGCAGCATCTGCTCCTCTTCAGCACTGCGCTTCTGCGCTCGGAAGACAGCCGCATTGGACAGCGCATCGCATTGTTTCTAAGCTTTGGCCTCGTCGCAGCCTGGACATACGGTCTGTACGGCACTACAGGCAGCGATAAGCTCCTCTATGAGTGGATGCTGGCCCTGTGGTCGCTTGTGTACATCGGCACTTCCTACTGGCTTTACCGGCAAAAGCGGGCCTTCTCCGTGCAGATCTCCATCGCAACCTTCAGCATCTTCTTATGGCTCATTTTCGTCCTGCATGCTGACCAAGCTGGATCAGCGCTGTTAGTCGAAGGCGGCATCGCTCTCTGCCTAGGTGTACGCTTCCAAAGCAGGCTCCAGCAAATCAGTGGAGCCCTCACCTATTTCATCGGCATGCTGTTCGTTCTCTTTCATCCAATCCATGATATCGGATCACATGAAACTTTTGCTTGGTTTGTGCTCGTGGCTACCATAGGCGGCCTATATGCTTTCTTTCGCTCTTCCGCCTCTGTCCGGGAAAGCCATGTGCCGGCGCGAATCTCTCTGCTTTTGCTATGGATGGGATTTATCCTGCTCCTTGTCTTCGTCTCTCAATTAACCAATGCCTTAACGAAGGGGCTGGGTGATGATTACCAACATCTCATTCTCTCTGGTGTTTGGGCGATCTATGCGGTGCTCCTCATTGTCGCGGGACTGTTTGTGCGTAAAGCAAAAGCCAATCTAATCGGCATTCTGTTCTTATTTGTAACCCTGCTCAAAATAATCTTCATTGATTTACCTGATGTGTCAACCGCCATAAGGGCGATCCTGTTTATCGGACTTGGGGCCATTGGGGTAGGGATTTCCAGATTGTTTTATAAGCGTAAATAAATAAGATGACGTTGGATAGAAAGAAACCTTCAACCCCATTTTCCTGGTGGATGCGAAGGTTTTTTTCGCCTTTTCAGGGACAGAATAGAATGTGAACTTTCCTTGAATTCATTGCATTACATTTAAAAATAGCGTATATTTTTTACTTGCAGTTAAATAATTTAAATATAATATGTATTTATTTACAAATAAATACATTCATACAGACGAAGAGGTGTATCACACATGATTTTGAAACAAACAGCCGCAGGTGTCCTCCTGCTTACGATGATGGTTACAGGAGCAGCATGCTCCTCCGCACCAAAAAATACAGGAACTAGCCCGTCTCCAAGCGCCAGCGCAGCAGCTTCACCGCAAGCAACTGCTGAAACGCAGGATGCTGTCAACATGAAAGGCTATATCGGCGCTAGAATTGCTCAAGAGAAAGTGGGCTTCCTATTCGGAGAAGCCAAATCCAAAGATGACAAGTTCATCCTTAACCCTATCGCAGCAGATAGCAAAGAGAAAGCCGTGAAGTTCCTTTCCACCTATTTTGATGCCGCTATGGCGGATAAACTGGCAGCTCACTATTTGACAGAACAAGAGGCAGACGGAGCTATTGTAACGAACCCGACTTCCTTCTTCCCGACGAACCTGCTAGACACAACCAAAGCGGACGTCACATTCGACAAGGCTAATACAGCTGATCAAGTCAAATTCACGACGAAAGACGGCGCTACGTATACAACGAAAAAAGTAAGCGACAAATTCGTTATTTCCGATGTAGCGAAAAAATAAGCTGTTTCTCATAAGACAGGCGAATCTAAGATTCGACCTGTTTTTTTGCTTTTCATGCGGTGGAGACGTGGGGTGCCGCAGGGCCAGTGATCAAAGGGAACTTGAGTCCGCTATTTGAAGAGAAACAGGCTGTTTCCAGCCTGAGCGGAACTACAGGGCGCTATTGCTGCCTCCATGCCACGTTTTCAGGTGATATTGGCAAAATAACGGACCCCAGTTCCCCTTCCACATGGAAAATGCGCCTTTGCAGAGAAATAGCGGACTGTAGTTCCCTCTACATAAAAAGAGACCCACAGCAACGGGCCGCGGGTCTTAAGATATATATATTTTAAAGGGGGTCGAGTTCTATTATAAGCCCGTTTCATTAAAGCTAGATGAATAACATATTTCTTTTTGATTACAAAATTCAGATGAAATTGTAAATGTAACGCCTTTATGGAACTTTTATGGTAAAAGGCATGATAAATACTTCATTCTGATGCTGAAATTGCCCCCAAATTTTATAGATGCCACTTTTGGGGAAAATAATTGTGAACGGTGCTATAGGCCCCGAACCCTTCTGCTCATTCGGGTGCACATGGACGTACTCCTTCGCATCCGCGCTGATCGCAACGACATGCCCCAAGCTGCCCAGATAGGGCTGCAGATCGGTAATCGGCTGTTTCGTTTGGGCATCCTTGATCGTGAAGATCATATCCAGCCCCATCCCCGCCATGAGATGGTCGAAAGCAAGCGTCACTTCCTTGCCGTCCACCTCTTTCGTCAGCGAGGTATCTGGTTGAAGCACCGCCATCTTCGGCGCTTTCCCGTTAATCGTGACCCAGTGCATTTGCACCGTCTCCCCGCTCCCTTGTGGAGTGAAATCAGCAATCAGCTGATAATAGCCGCTAGTGGGGAACTTCGTCTTGACAGTGAATTGCCCTTTCCCAACATGTTCCGGATGAAGATGATCAAAATAAGACAGATCCTTGCTCACTACGATCAAATGCATCAACTTCTCATGCATGAGATCAAAATTATCAATGGGTTTGTTCCACTTATCTTGAATAAGAATCGTGATCGTCGCTTCTTCACCCGGCACATAACGGTCCATAGCAACCGAGAAATGCGCTATGGCATCATTGCTGTGGGCATGTGCCGGCATGGCCTCCATATTCATCTGCATCCCTGACATATCAATGGTCGTGTTTTGATTCCCGCAGGCGGCTAAGAGAGCAGCCAAACCCATGAGAAGGATGACAAGTCGTTTCATTGGTTTCTTCCAGACGTGATTGGGGCCGTCAGCATGCTTAATCCCATCGAACAGAGGCCACAAATAAAGATGGTGCCACCCCAAAGCTCAGGAGACCAATCTAATGTGTGAAACAAGCGCAAATCAGCAAAATACAAGCCCCAGATGAGCACAGGCAACAGGAAGAAAACGCCGCGATATTGCCACGCACAGACTTCTTTTTCTTTGATCGATTTCAGAAGCAAATCCCCGATTATCCCGCTAATAAGCAGAATCACGATAGAACCATAGTGTGAGAAGCCGTCCAGCACTGCCATCAATATTGCCTCAAAAACAAAGAAATAGGTCACCGTGCCGAAAGGCAGCTTCCACCTTCTTAGTACGAACATAATCGGCAAAACGAGCAGCATGGTTGTGACCAGAAAATCCACTACAGCTTTGGCAACAGCGTCTTCTTCTATAGCCATCCATAAATTCTGCCGAAACGACCAGGCATACATGAGAAAAAAAGCCATCACGGCAAAGGTCAGCGCCACGGAAGTCAGTGCAGGCAGCAACCGCCGAAAGCTCGGAGAAACGTCCTTCTCCGCATCACTCATCGCGCGGTAAGGGCTGGTCAGAATCATCAGCGCACCAGTCAATAGGATCAGATGTGTTGGGCTGAGGAGAGCTTCAATATTTTTCTCAATGCCAAATATCGTATGCCAGAGCATATCGCCAATGCCGCCAATGAAAAAGAGGAGAACACCTGCGACCCCGAGCCCATAACCCGTGGGAATGGCCGCTGCCCAAGTAGCATGACCGGCTCTGGTTTTGTTCTGATAAGTAATAATAAGAATCCAAATCGCACAGGCCAAATACCCGGAGTACAGAATCGCATGCCATGGCGTAAAAAAGGTCTCAACCGCTCCGTGATTATGAGCAAAGCCATCGATAAATAAGCCAACAATCAGCCACATCCCCATCACCATCGTGACGGCGTGCTTCAAAATACCAATACCATCTGTGGATTGCGTCACTTTCAGTTGTACCGACAAACGAATCAGCTCCCAACATTTGTCATGATTATCTTCCTATCATAACACAGCTAATCGTTTGATGAGACCCATACAACTCCTTTTTTTTGCAATTCGTATAACCACTCTTTGGGGGCAGGCACATCGCTGACAATGATATCGATCTCTCTCAAATCCGCAATTTTGTAGAACTGTACGAGCCCGAACTTGGAGTGGTCGCAGAGCACGATACTTTGCTTGGCGTATTTCATCAGTTGCTGAGTCAGTTGACCCTTGCCTTCTTCGAAGCCAGTAATCCCTTTGTCCAGCATCATGCCGTCCACAGATAAGAATGCTTTATCTGCATAGAAATTTTCCACCATTTTCTCAGCCAGCAGACCTGTGACCCTGGAATGCAAGGCATTGACTTTACCGCCAATTAGAAAGATCTCCCCGGTGAACAAACCTTTGTTTTTGTAGTCAATTAACAAGTACAGGGCTGGTATGGAAATGGTTAGCACCGTCAGGTTTTTTTTGTTAAGCAAATAATCGATAATATGCAGGGTCGTAGTTCCGTCATCGATGAAAATAACCTCGTTATCCTCCACGAGAGTGGCTGCGGCGCGGCCAATTTTACGTTTCTCATCCGCGAACAGCACTTCCCTTTTCAGGTGTGACGGCTCATCTCGTGACAAATTAATTTTGACGGCGCCGCCATATACCCGCTTCAGCTTATTTTCATCTTCCAGCTCTTCCAAATAACGACGTATCGTCTCAGATGAAACTTCCAGCGCTTCGACCAATTCATTCGTCTTTACTTTGCCATCCAAATTCAACTGATTGAGAATATAATTCTTTCGCTCTTCACCAATCAAAGACATAAGGTTAAACCCTCCAATTTATACATGACGCTTCGCCTGATAGGGTATTACTTCGGCATTTGCCAAGCAGCCGTTCGCTTTTTCACCTTTTTTAAAATGACCTCGTAAGACAAACGAACGATAATATTCGTTCCTACGATTAGGGTAGACATCGCGGCAGCGGCAGCTACGTCACCTGCATCTTCCATATTCACCAAAGCGACAGCCGCAAGATTCATATCCGCAGCCCGTAGGAACACGACGGCAGATACCGTAACCATGGAATTAACGAAAAAGTACATCGCAATTTCAATAATGGCCGGGAGAGACATTGGCACGGTTACTCGCAGAAATGTTCGGTAGAAAGGGACACGCATAGACTCCGAAACGAGTTCGAATTCTTTGTCCAGCTTTTTCAGTGCCGTCGTCGCCGTTATAAAAGGAACGGCATAGAAATGCGTAATGTTCGCAAGCACGATGATCGCCATTGTGCCATAAATCCAGTTCAGGGGATTGCTTGGATTATTAAAGAAGAAAATGTAAGCAAGACCAATAACCATACCTGGAAGCGCAAGCGGTAGAATAGACAAGAAGTAACCAACTTGACGCATACCTTTCATCGATCTGTTTTTTTCAATTAAATAAGCGAAAATAAAGGTCATGATTGTACCCACCACAGCTGTGATGAGTGAAACTTGAAGTGAATTCCAGAACGGCTCCAAGCCTGATCCTGCAACACTCGAAAAGTCATAATGTTTGAAGCTTAAGCTGATATTGTACGGCCACACCTTCACCAAGGAAGCAAATACAATCGTGATTAACGGAACCAAAATAGCAATCGAAACGATCATGCAAAATGCCCGATAGAATCTATCCCGCGCTTGCCCTTCTGGCACCCGATATGGCGTTGATTTCGAAGAGAGCAGCGAACGCTGTTTACGCTCTACGAATCGATCTACAGCAAAAGCAATGATTGCCGGAATCGTGAGAAGGATCCCCACTGTGGCACCCATCGATAAGTTCTGCTGCCCGATGACCTGCTTGTAAATATCCGTAGCCAGCACGTTAAACTTTCCGCCGATAGCCTGCGGAGCTCCGAAATCCGTAAAGCTAGCTGTAAAGCAGACGAAAATGGCACTAATGAGGCCATACTTGACGGAGGGCAACGTTACCGTGAAAAAGGTCTTCCATTTATTCGCGCCCAGCGATTCCGCGGCCTCATACAGTCGCTGATCGGTCATTGACAAAGCGGTGATAAAAATCAAAAAAGCTTGAGGAAATAAATAAATGACTTCAGAAATGACGATCCCGATGGGTCCATAAATCGGTATTCTCAGACCAGGCATGAGCCCGAAAAACCCGTGTGTAATGATACCTTGATTCCCGAACAAATACGTAAGCGCAATACCGTGCATCATCGTCGGTTGAAACAGCGGCAATAACGCAATGTAGCGGAAATAACTTTTGCCGCGAATAGCCGTTCGGCTTATCCCGTAGGCATAAGCGAAAGCGAGAGCAACGGCAATTATTGTGGATAACACGGAAATCCAGATCGTGTTCGTTAATGATTGAAGCAGGGAAGGCGTAGAGAAATACTGGACAAAGTTAGCTAGTCCAATAAACTCCGCATTCTTATTCAACAAGGCTTTACTGAATAAAAGAATTAACGGAATGAGAGTGCTTGTTGTTAAAGTGAGCACGAGTACGACAATCAACACATTTTGTAAAGTAAAAAGAGCTCCAAGGTGACGGCGGATCGGCGGATTCATGCTGACAATTCCCTTGTCCATTTAAGCACCTACCATAGAATCAGCTGGGAATGTAATCATCTTTTCTTGCGGGAATTCAACGGATACTTCGGCATGTTTGACGAGCTTCAGTTGATGCGTGGCTTGCGAAGACACATCCACTGTAAGCAGGACATGCTGGTAGCCTGTGCCTGTCGCTGGCTGAAGCGTCACTCTGTAGAAAGCTCCTCGGAACTCGACATGCTTGACAACTGCCTTCACTCCTTTGTTTGATCCAGGAGCGGATAGGCGAATATGTTCAGGACGAATAGCAAGACTTCTACGCTGCGATAATCCTCCTTGCTCCCCATTTTCCAAGAAATTAATCGATCCGATAAAATCGGCGACAAAGGCCGAATTGGGTTCTTCATACACTTGTTCTGGTGTTCCCATTTGCACAACTTCAGAGTTTTTCATCACCACAATGCGATCTGCCATCGTGAGCGCTTCCTCTTGGTCATGCGTAACCATCACGGTTGTAATGCCAAGCTTGTCCTGCAGTTCGCAGATTTGCTCACGAAGTTTGACGCGAACTTTGGCATCTAACGCTGAAAGCGGTTCATCCAAAAGCAAGAAATCAGGGGACAAGACGATAGCTCGGGCCAATGCTACACGCTGCTGCTGCCCGCCGGACATTTGCGCTGGGTAGCGATCGTGGAGGTGCAGCAGATCCACTAAGTTCAAGACTTCCTTGACCTTCTCGTCAATCTCTTTCTTCTTGAATTTCTTGCCCTGCAAGCCATAGGCAACATTCTGATAAGCAGTAAGGTTAGGAAAAAGCGCATACGACTGGAATACCATGCCGAAGTTTCTTTTAGCTGGCGGCAGGTGGGTAATATCTTTTCCATCAACCGTAATCCGGCCCTGTGTCGGTTTTTCTAATCCCGCAATAATGCGAAGCAATGTCGTTTTACCGCAACCGCTTGGGCCTAATAAACAGATGAACTCATTTTTCTGAATATCTATATGGATATTATTCAAAGCGCTGAAAGATCCAAATGTTTTATTTACCCCTTGAATGGACAAGTAAGCTTGTGTCATGATCAAGCAGCCCCCTTAGTCTTATTAGTTCTAGTATAAGTGTGATATGTTATCGCTTTGTAAAAAGGTGATAGAAAAAAGGCTGCTGCAAGCATGGTTCGCAGTCAGCCTTTTTCTTGTTTTGCCCTCTATTTTTTCGGTTCGCTTTTGGCGTTAAAACGCTTGTCCCACTCCGCTAATACACTGTCACGTTTTTTGGCAGCATCGTTCAAATCATTTTTGATAAGTTGCTTAACCGGATCTACGCTGTAACCGTCAGGAATCTTAGCGGAATCTGTTTTAATCGCAAGAATGGCATAGTTTTTGTTGTACTCTTTCATAACATCATCCGTAATCGCCCAATCCAAGAAGTCTTTAGCTACTTGTTTCACGACTTTCTTCTTCATCAAAGCATTCGCTTCAACGTCCCAGCCGGAGCCTTCTTTGGGGAATACCACTTCAACCGGTGAGCCAGCTTTTTTCTCTTGAATACCGCGGTAGCCAAAGGAAATACCAATTGGATATTCACCAGTACCAGCTAATTTTGCAGGTTTGGAACCGGAGTGTACATACATCGCAATATTGTCATGCAATTTGTTCATGTAATCCCATGCAGCGTCATTGCCTTTCAATTGAACCAATCCGGAAACCGTCAGGAAACCAGTACCTGAAGACGAAGGATTCGGCATTGTAATGAGACCTTTGTATTCAGGTTTCGCCAGATCCTCGTAAGACTGCGGAATTGCCAGCTTGCGCTTCTCCATCTCCACTTTGTTGACGATGAACGCTGTTTCCCATGCGTCGATGCCAACCCAATGCGTGACAGCATTTTTGTCTTTAAAATCTGGAAGAATGCGATCTACGCCTTTTGGTGCATAAGGCTCTAGCATGCTGTTCTGATCAAGAACAAGCAAGCTTGTTGCCGCTAGGCCCCATACAACGTCTGCTTGTGTATTGTCTTTCTCAGCAAGTAATTTCGCTGTTACAATTCCCGTGGAATCACGAACAATGTTTACTTTAACATCTGGATATTTCGCTTTGAAGGTTGTGAGGTAAGTTTTGATTTGATCATCTTCCAAAGCCGTGTAAACCGTTAGATCCTTGCTTTTAGTATCCACTGTAACCTCTGCGGCCGCTGTCGAGGGAGCTGCACTTGTCTTCGCTCCATCTGTACCTGCCACTTTTCCGCCGCAAGCCCCTAACATTAATGCAACTGTCAACAACGCTACTGCACTTCCTAATGATTTCTTCATCTTCTTACTCCCACCTTCATTCGAATTATCGGTTTGTATGTCTAGCACTTTATAAATATTAGTATAAATGAGAATTGTAAAATTGGTATTAAATGCACGTTAAATGTTTGTATTTTATTTCTATTAGTTGTTTTTAAGTTGTTTTCCAAAATAACTGTCTTTCAATCCCTTGCAGAAGACGCTCAATGTCTGGTAAATGAACATCGCCGATGTTGCCGATTCGGAATGTAGCCGCGGCTGTTATTTTGCCTGGATAGATAACAAAACCTTCTTGTTTAATGCGTGCGTAGAACTCATCGAAGGAAAACACAGATGAATCCGGGTACAAGAAGGAAGTAATAATCGGCGACTGCAGCTCAGTCGGAAGTAAAGGTTGCAGCCCCATCCGCTGCATGCCATCAACCAACGTTTGTTGGTTACGAGTGAATCTTTCGAATCTACGCGCTACGCCGCCTTCTTCCTCCAACTCTTGTAGTGCTTGATCAAAAGCTCTGACAGTATGCGTTGGTGACGTATAACGCCATTTCCCGTTTCCTTGCTCCATAGTCTCCCACTGATCGTAGAGATCTAACGACAAGGAACGCGCTAATCCTCTGCATTTGACCAAAGATTCTTTCCGTGCAATGATGAATCCAAAACCCGGTACGCCTTGAATGCATTTGTTCGCGCTGCTAATTAAGTAATCAATATCTAACTCCGCTATATCAATCGGAATACCGCCAAAAGAGCTCATCGCATCGAGAATCAGTGTTTTGCCGTATTGCTTGGCAATGCGAGCAACATCAGCGATCGGATTCATCATTCCCGTCGTTGTTTCTACATGAACAACCGCTACATGCGTGATCGACGAGTCCACCTTCAGTACTTCCTCTAACTGCTTAACGTTAACCGGCTTCGTTTCCCCAGCATCCAGGACGATCGAGTAAATACCAAGAACATCCGCTATTTGAGCAATTCTTTTACCATAAGCCCCGTTAGCTAGAACAAGCAGCTTGCCGTCTTTGGGAATAACAGATCCAATGACCGATTCAACACTGAAAGTTCCGCTTCCCTGCATGAGTACTGTTGTATAGTCATCCGGCTTGCTGGAAGCCATCGTCACCAATCGGCTGCGAATGGACTGCACGAGTTGATTATAGTCTTGGTCCCATGTACACCAATCACGCAGCATCGCTGCTTTTACTTTTTTACTAGTCGATAATGGGCCTGGCGTAAGCAATACATATGGATTGTCCGGCAATTGATTCGGCGTTGTTGTCATGGACGTTCACCTCTTTGAAGTTTTTGATTGATAACGGGAATAAGCTGATCAAGCTCACCAATGGTTTGGATGACATAATGAGCACCTTCTTCATGAAACTTGGCTGTGACAGCTTCCATACGCGTCTTAAGAACTTCAGGATCACAAGCTTCCACTTCCGCTTCGCTCATACCCAGTTCACTGCTTCCTAGTACTACGCCAATTGTCCAAGTTCCGGCGTTGACGCCTTCCCTTATATCACTTACCGTATCTCCCACCTTCATTATGTTATACATGGGATAGACGTTCAGAGCAGCCGCGTTCTCGTAGATCATCCAAGGATATGGACGTCCTGCGGGCACATCATTTGGCGTAACCAAGTGGTCCGGAGCATAACCGCGCTTCTTCGCTTGAACGGTGACAATCGCCATCATCTCAGCCGTGTAGCCCGTTGTGGAGCCGATCCGAATGCCGCTTTGACGTAAACGTTCTACGAGTGCAAGGGCTCCTGGTACCGGTTCGGCGTATTCATGAACGACAGCTAGCATCATCGGTTCAAAATCGGCATAAAGTGAATCAACATCCGCTTCCTGAGGCAATTGTCCATAGCGCTCGCGCCATAAGCCGGCGACACGCTCCATTTTTAGGATTTCGTTAATATGATCGCGTTTCAGAAGTCCCATCGGCGCTCTTGCTTCTGACAAGGTAATAGCAATCTCTCTTTTTCGGAAGACTTCCATAAAAACGTTAAGCGGAGCAAAACATCCATAGTCTACCATCGTCCCCGCCCAATCAAAAACAACTGCTTGTATCATTGAAATCCTCCTGTTTGACTGATCTACTTGTTATTCCAGCACCTTTTGTTGGTTTTGGTTGTGTCTATAGCTACATAATAACCTGCATTTGTAATCGCAGCGTTAAACGTGTGTAAAACTTGTGTTTTTAATTTGATTTAATTTGTTTTAGTTGCTCCATTTACACATTATTCAAAATTCACCCTTGCGTTTTCTGTTGACTTCCTTGTTATTATGTTGGAAATTAAGGGTAAGAAACGGGAGGGATCATAGAAATGAAGCCGATCAAAGCCATTATTTTCGATTTGGATAATACACTGTTATGGGATGAAAGAAGTATTCAAGAAGCATTTGAGGTGACTTGCGAGTCAGCGGCAGCTTCAGTCAACGTTACCCCTTCCGAATTAGAGCAAGAGGTACGCGCGTCTTCCGAGCGTTTATTTGAGGAAATGGCTTGCTATGACTATGCTAAAATGATTGAAATCACACATTTGGAAGCGCTGTGGGGAAGATTTGATGCGAAAGAGCATCCAAGCTTTCTAGAGCTGGGACAGTTAGCGCCAATGTTTCAAAAAAGCGCTTGGACGCAAGGCCTGCTCAAACTGGGAATTAACGATCCGGCGTTAGGTGAAATACTCGCGCTGAGGTTTGCCAAGGAGCGCCGGGAGCGTCCATTGGTCTATGAGGCGACTTTCGAAGTCTTGCAAAACTTGCGGCCTAAGTATTCTCTGCTCTTATTGACGAATGGCGCGCCTGATCTGCAACAGGAAAAGGTAGATAGTATTCCGGGGCTGGCCGATTACTTTGATCATATCTTAATCTCCGGCGTCTATGGCCGCGGCAAACCTGATCCTACTATTTTTGAGCATGCGTTGAAGCTGCTTGATGTCACGGCAGAAGAAGCCCTCATGGTCGGTGATAATCTGGATACCGACATCAAAGGAGCTTTAGCGGTTGGCATGCGCAGTGTTTGGATCAATCATCACCAGCGAACGGCGCCGGTGCACAACTTGCCGAGCCATGAGATCACTGCCCTGCAAGACTTGCTAGCCCTTGTGTAGCTATAGGAAAGGACCGTCAGAGAAATCTTGACGGTCCTTTCTTGTGTAACGGCCAGTACCCTCTTGCTCATTGGATGAAATCCACTGAAAGCACCGTACAGACGTATTTATTCTTCTTTTGGTTGGATCAAATCCAGCCAAAGTGGCTAAAAAGACGCTAAAACTCCTCAAAATTCATAGCTTCGCTGGATTTTGTCCAATCTAAATGACAGTTAGGCATCTAAAATCGGTCACTCGTTGGAATTCATCCAATGAGTTTGACTTAGGCGCCCCGTTGATTCATATCTCGGGCAAATTCAATTCCTTGTTGCTGCTGAGTCCATCATACAGCGCCTGCTGCCTGAGCACCTTATATAGCTCAGCCTTGGTTGAATGATCATACGGCATAACGAACAGAACGCCGATGCCGAGTGCCAGGAATCCTAGGATATACCACCCAAGGAAGGAAAGATCCAGGACAAACATGTTCCACTTTTGCCCATTCGTCATCTGTTTGCTGAGCTCAACCGCCCTCTTCGTACCAATCCCCGGATTGTCTCCCAAAAGAAAGGGCACCATGCTGTACGCATAAGCCTTCACTATGCCCGGAATAATGAGCAGCAAGAACCACAGGAATGTTAGAAAGCTTTTCCAAAGCATCCCCTTGACGATAGCCATATATCTGCCCTTCTGGAACGAGTAGACGAGATAATTCATATTCACATCTTCAGATGCGGCCTGTTTAAAATATTGCATCACGCTCACTTCAAACGGAGCCGTAACAAAAACATGAAAAGCAATCGATACAAGGATAAGAAAGATAAATAACATGATGGCTCCAACGACGACTGCAACAAATACCGGGCTGCCATAGAAATCAGTCCAACTGCTGTGATTACCCGTTAAGGGGAATTTGACCGACGTTCCTCCGTTCGAATTGAAGGAACAGCTTGACACCCCTCCGCTCAGCACAGCTAGTAAAAGGCTTACGAGGAATGCCTTCCAGTAAGATGTTCGTAGTACTTGCTTTGCTCTTTCCTTTAGCTCTCTACGTGTCCAGTCCAAGAAACCACCATCCAATTTCCACTTATTTACTATCTATCGTACAACAGAATGTCCAAAAGTAGAACCCACGAGTACACCTCTCACGTCCGTTAGCTACTCTAAAGTACGATTCTCCCACCACTTAGCGCCTCCTGCGTCCGTTAGCAAAATTCAGCGCACCACACACCTCTCCCTCCTTCTAGCAGCACTCCTGCAATAGTCCAGTACCACCAAGCAGCCAGCCAAACGACCCCATAGAGCAGTCTCGGGTTAAGCCTGTCTCGTCTAACGGACTCCACCGCCGTTGTTCTGCTGAATTATCACCTATTAAAATTCTATCGGACACGAGGGCCGTTATCCTGCATAGTTCCTCTGACTTTTCCTTGATTTTCGGCAAATAGCGCCTTACATGTCTGTTAGCTACTCCAAAACCATGCTTTCCCACCACTTAGCGACTCCTACGTCCGTTAGCAAATTCCACGCACTATTCACCTCTCCCACCTTCTAGCAGCACTCCAGCAGCAACCACGCACCACAGGAGTTCATTTCTGCACCCGCAAACTCAAGCAGCACTAAGCAGCCACTAACGAAAAAAGGCGCCCGCAGGCGCCTCTCTCATCCTCAAATAATTTTATATTCCGGCTTCACCTTCGTGAAATGCGGGTTTTTCCCTGTAACCATGAGGCCCATGCCCCAGTCAAAATGCGTATTCTCCGTCGGGAAATCACTCGGGTCACGGTATTGGAACAACACGTTCCGTCTTGTTCTGGAACTCTTATTGGATTCCGAGCCATGAATCGTCAAATAGTTAAAGAACAACACATCGCCGGCTTCTGCCACACAAGGCGTCCCCTCTTTGACGGGATATTCCTTGTGGTTCAAATAATGTTGACCCACGTGCGGCAAGCTGCCTGTGCGGTGCGAGCCTGGAATAACTCGCAAGCAGCCGTTCTCCTCATCCGCATAATCCAAATGCACGCTCGCAGCAAGCATCGAATGTTTCTCATGCGGGAAGTACGGGTGATCCTGATGCATAGGGAAGGCTGCACCATTCTCTGGCGGCTTCACGAGCATTTTGGAGTGATGCAGCTGCACGTTAGGTCCAATGATTTGCTGCAGCACAGCAGCCATATTCGGATGAATCACAGCGCGCATGAATGCGGCATCGTGATAGTGCACATCGTGGAAGCCTTTTAGAACCAGCTTCTTCAGTTCATCAGGTGGAAGGAAATCGCCCCTCCATTGATCATTTCGGTCTGCTTTTGCCTCAGCAGCACGAATAATAATTTCTTCAACCGCTTGTCTCATTTCTTCTACTTCTTGCTGATTGAAGACCCCTTTAACAAGCAAATACCCATTTTCTTTGTAAAATTCTACATCCTCGCGAGTAATCACAGTCCATTCCTCCATCTATCCAGTTGATTGTAAACCGCTTTCTTATCTATAATTATAAGGAATAAGACAATGATCTGTCTTTTTCTGCAAAGGACAGATTTTTGCAAAATAAGGACATGAAGGATGTTGACTGTGTACTTGTGCAAAGAAACCAGATCGCTGCTGAACGAGGTTGCTACCGTCATCCATGGCCCCTCAGCATGCTTTAAAATTCAATATTGGGGCATAGATCCATGCTTATTCGATAACCAACCCCACAAGCATTCCTTTTTTGAGGTCTGTTATGTCATTAGCGGCGAAGGCGAGTATACGGAAGAAGGCAGCCTCTACCCGCTGAGACCAGGTACGCACTTTTGCTCCAGACCCGGCATCAAACATCAAATCCGCACTCAAAAAGGCCTGTTTATTTTGTTCGTCGCCTTTGAACTTGATGAAACACAAAGTGAAGATACAATGCGGGATGCCTTCCAGGATCTCGCTGAGCATGCCGAGGTTTGCCTGTATGATGGTGACCATCACCCGACAGCCCTCTTGTGGAAGTCGCTTTTGATTCGGGAGGGGCATGGAAGCTTACCGATTGCAGCTGTTCCAACATTAGCCTACACACTTCTCGTATCGTTTCTCAGCCTATTCGGCAAAGAAACTGGCAAGCCTATCGTCCATCGTAAAAATACGAATATCCTGCTGCAGCGGGCCAAACTTTATATCCGCGACAACCTGTCCCAACCCCTTCACCTTAGCGATGTTGCTGGCTATCTCAATGTTTCCGAGCGCCACCTTTCACGCTTATTTTCAGAAGGAATTCATGAAACGTATACCGATTTCATCCGCAGTGAGCGCATACGCCAAGCAGCTCACCTGCTGCTGACAAGCGAGCTGTCGATTAACGAGATCGCTGAGGTCACCGGCTTTTCGTCCGTCCATTATTTTACCCATACGTTCAAACAAGAAAAAAAGCTACCCCCAGGCAAGTTCCGCAAACAGGAACAAACCAGCAGGTAGCTGCAATTACGATCTTACGGAACGGCTGTAGACCAGCGGATTGATGGCTGTTGCCGCCAAATCGCCTGGCTGAGCGCCGGGGAACCAAGCTTTCAAATCACTTTCGCGGGCTTTGCTATCCGGCTCTGCAATACGAAGCCCATCAGCATAGTAGATGACCGTCATCACTTTGCGCATGGAGTCTGTCGGGTTGCCAGGCGCACTGTGCAGAGTCCATCCTGCATGGAAGGTCGCATCGCCGGCTTCCATAGCACCATGAGACATCTTTTCGTACCCTTTGCCTTCAATATACCCTGCTAAAGTGCGATGGGATTCATCGGAAATCACCATTTTATTAATATAGCCAATCCGATGGGACTCAGAAGCGAAAGTCATTGAACCTACTTCTTCTGAGATAGGTACTAGCGGCATCCACATCGTAATCGTCTTATCTGTATCCAGCGGCCAATAGATTTGGTCCTGATGCCATGGGGTATGACCTCCATGGGGTTCCTTGTACAAGGCCTGATCATGATAAATGCGCACGCCTTCTACGCCCATCAATTCCGCTGCGATTTTGGCAAATCTTTTCGCTAATACGAACCTGCGAGCCGCTTCGCTTTTCTCCCACAAGTTTGAGATTTGGATAAAAGCTTTGCCATACGTATCACGCTGCTCAATCGGTTTGTTGTGATAATTCAGTTCCTTCACCAAATCCGTAATAATCGGCTCGTACGAAGCGATTTCTGATGAGCTGGCCACTTGTCGCAGCACAATATGTCCTTTCTGCTGATAGCTTTCTATCTGCTGCTCCGACAAGGTATAACTGTCTTCCAAAGAGGGTAACGCTTGGTTATGGCTTGTTTCCTTCATGCTCATCTTGGATCACCTCAATTTGTATAATTATAGCTTTATTATAGGGCTGGACTTGATACAAATCTTTGTCAAACAAGGTTATATTATTGTCAAAAACAACTGGATTGAAAGGTAGGTTCACATGCTAAACGATTTTCTGAAACAACATCCCATCGTTCCTTTCGTCAGACAAAGCGACTTTGCCGTTCGTAAACCATGGTCTTCCCCGGAGCGCAGACTGCTTGATTATTTATTGGTCTACATTCAAGAAGGCACTTGCAGCTTTCATATTGATAATAAGAAATATACCTTTACCGCAGGTCAGTTTTGCCTCGTACAGCCTGGCAGTTTACTGTCTTTGGAAGGGTTAACGAATACCGTTACGCCGTATATCCATTTTGACCTTTCTTTTAACAGTGAACGTGAACACAGTTTTCCTACCCGCCCTGGACAAATTGACTTATCTGCTTATAAGCATCTCATGCAGCCAACCATCAAAGAACTGTACGGAGTGGATATGCCTGTGCAGGTTGAGCCGTCCAAACCATTAAAACTGAAAGAAACTCTCTTACAAGTTATTGAGCAAGCCGAAAAACAAGATCCGCTCATTCAACTAAAAACCCAGCATTTAGTAACGGAAATTATGCTTACTTTATTAGAAACCTACTATCAAGAACCATACACTGCGTCACATTCCTTCGACTGGATTACTTCCTATTTCTCGCATCATTTGAGTGACCCTATCTCCTTAGAGGACATGGCTGCACGAGCAAATCTGTCGATTTCCAGATTCAGCATTGTGTTCAAACAGCGGTATGGCATTTCCCCTCATCAATATTTGATGAACATGCGAGTGAATCATGCCAAGGAATTGCTGACGCATACGGATCTCAGTCAAGAATCCATTGCCAGCTACTGCGGCTTCGCAGACCTCCACCATTTCTCCAAAACGTTTAAGAAAAGAACGGGACTAACGCCCGGAGAGCTCAAAAAAAGCAAAATCCCCTTCATTCGAGCTTAAACGCTCGATAAAGGGGATTTTTTGCACATTTCCTGGGAAATAGTTGAAATTAGTCGAAATAAACGGCTTTACCTGTTTTAGCGGATTCATAAATAGCTTCTAAAATCTCAGAAACGACACATGCCTGCTCCGGTGTTACGACTGGATCTGTATCATTTTCAATGGCTTGAATCCATAGACGCATTTCCAAATCCGGTGCACTATCCGTTTCGCCATCATAAAAGGCAACGCCGCCAGCTTTCAGCTCAACTTCTGTCGTATACAAGCGGCTGTGCTTTTCGCCGTTAATGCGAAGTCCGTTCTTCATGTCAGCCCCACCTTCTGTACCGCTAAGCGTACACTTCGCTTCGTCGACTTCCAGCGTGTTCAGCGCCCAGCTTGATTCCAATATAATCGTTGCACCATTTTTCATCGTGATCATACCGAATGCGGAATCTTCCACGGTAAACTTGGATGGATCCCAAGGCCCCCATGCGTTTGCTGCGTTTTCGCGTTGAGACAATTTATGGTATGAAGTACCGAGAACAACCTTCGGCTCGTAATTGTTCATCATCCACAGCGTCAAATCGAGCGCATGTGTGCCGATATCGATCAAAGGACCTCCGCCTTGCTTCTCTTCATCAAGGAAAACTCCCCATGTTGGTACCGCGCGGCGACGGATAGCATGTGCTTTTGCGAAATAAATATCGCCAAGCTCGCCTTCCGAACATAATTGGTGCAGATGCTGGCTATCACTGCGGAAGCGATTGTTGTAACCTACGGTCAATTTTTTGCCTGTGCGTTTCGCTGCTTCCACCATTCGGCGAGCATCAGCTGCTGTTTTGGCCATCGGTTTCTCGGACATCACGTGTTTACCAGCTTCCAATGCCGCAATCGTGATCTCCGCATGGGAATCATTCGGTGTACAAACATGCACAATATCAATCGTGCTGTCTTTCAGAAGCTCACGGTAATCTTCATATACGCGAACTTCACCTTTTCCATACTTGTCAGCAGCTTCTTGCGCTTTTTCAGGAATAATATCGCAGAAAGCAACCATTTCTACATTTTTTAATTTGTTCAAGCTTGGCATATGTTTGCCGTTGGCAATGCCTCCACAGCCGATAATCGCAATTCGATACGTTTTGGACATGATGGTCCTCCTTAGGGTTTTCGTCAGAGCTCGTACTATTTATCAGTATATCAAAAACCTGCAAAAATAAAATTTCTGATCTGGCGATAATTATATCCGATTGTGCTATCTGAGAAGACGAGTAATGTAATCAAGCAAAAAAATAAGCCTGGGTAACTGTTTTACCAGCACCCTAGGCTCTTTATTTTTTGATAATCGACGCCACTAGCTTATAACCTACACCGCGAATCGAATCAATCTGCACCGATTGCTGATTCATTTCCAGCTTTTTGCGAAGCGAACTCACGTGAACATCCACGGTACGCTGTCCGCCGATATAATCAAAGCCCCATACGATATTCATGAGATCATCTCTTGTCACAACTACGCCTGGGCGCTGTACTAGATATAGCAGAACCTCGAACTCCTTAGGTCTCAAAGGAATTGATTCGCCATTCAGAACGACTTCATACTTCTCTGGATAGATGTAGAGTTCGCCCGCTTGAATGACTTTCTCATTCGTTCCCTGCTTGTCTACCGTGACATCCTCCGACATCGTTCTGCGCAGCACCGCGGATACCCGTGCCAGCAACTCCGCTACACCAAAAGGCTTCGTGATATAATCATCCGCTCCATGTTTCAAGCCTTGGACAACTTCATCTTCCGCATTGCGAGCCGTTAAGATGATTACTGGCGTGCTATTTCCTTTTTGTCTGAGCTTAGCCAACACCTCAAAGCCATTCAATCCCGGCAGCATAATGTCCAGAATAATTAAATCATAGGACTGCTGAATCGCTTCTTGAAGACCATCTCCACCATGATCCACAACTTTTGTATGATACCCTTCTTGGGAAAGGTTGTACGATAACAACCTGGCCAAAGTAGGCTCGTCTTCAATTACTAATATTTTTTGTGCCATGGGATCCCCCGTATTTACAGTTTATTAACATTGCACATCCATATAATAACACATTTTTGCTTAGTGAATGTAAATGTTGCATTTTCGCCATATAATTTAGTGGATGACCGGCAACTCAATGGTGAATCTCGTTCCAACGCCAACTTCGCTATCCACGCGAATCGTCCCTTTATGCAGCTCAACCAAATGTTTCACAATGGATAAGCCCAGTCCAGTTCCACCTGAACTTCGCGAACGAGCTTTGTCTACCCGATAAAAGCGTTCAAAAATACGCGGTAAATCCTTCTTCGGAATCCCCATGCCCGTATCAGAGACGATTAAACGCAGACGCTCGTAATCACCCTCGCTATTAGGATCAAGCGGCTCTATACGGAGCTTAACCTTGCCGCCTTCCTGCGTATACGCAATTCCATTAGAGAGAAGATTGATAATAATTTGGCGCAGACGATCTTCATCAGCTTCAATATACATATCTTCATCGACCTGCAAACCCAGCTCGATATGCTTTTTCTCGGCTTCTTTTCGCAAAACATTAAGTGATCTCTCTAGAAACTCTGGCAAATAGATCGGCGAAAAATTCATTGGAATCCGCTTGGATTCAATTTTCGAAAGTTCGAGAATATCCCCAATCAACCGGTTCAACCGTTCGCTTTCATCAAAAATAATTTGTAAGAACGAAACCGCCGTTTCTTTGTCATTCAGTGCCCCTGCCAGCAGTGTCTCAGCGAAACCTTTGACTGCGGCAATTGGCGTTTTGAGCTCATGGGATACATTCGCTACGAATTCGCTTCGCATCCGCTCAAGCCTGCGAACAGCCGTGATATCATGAATCACGATAAGCACACCAGACCACTCTTCGTCTTCATGCGCAATTGGACTTAAATGAATGTCCAGAATGCGTTCAGCCGGATAATAGAAGATCATTTCGTCACGAATGGATTCGCGCGTCTCGATACATTCTTGAATCAGCTTCGTAAACTCAAACTGCTGCTTGGCTTCATTATATCTTTTCCCCAGAAGCTCCTGTGAAGAAAAGCCCAAAATGTATTCAGCTGAAGGATTAAGCAGCATGATCCGCTCTTCCCGGTCAATCATCATAATCCCGCTCAGCATATTTTCCATAACGCCTTGAAGCCTGCGTTCATTCTCCTGAATCCGCGCCATTTGCTGCTGCAAGCTTTCGGACATACGATTAATCGCCTGCCCTAACTGCCCAACTTCATCATTGCTATAAGCCGGAACACGGGATTCATAATTCATATTCGTAATTTGCTGGGCGACCTTTGTCATTTTCTCAATCGGATGAGTGATCCCCTTAGCAATTCGATAGCTAACCAATCCGGCAATCAGGAATAGGATCATCAGCCCTACAATGAGAAAATACCACAAGCTGCGGATTGAATTATCTATTTGCTCTAAACTCAGCGAGATGCGTAAAAAGCCAGTTGTCACCTGTGCCTCATTCTTCACTGGAATGGCGGCGTACAGCATTTTCTCTTTCAAGGTTTCGCTGTACCTCGTAACGTAGCCTACGCCATTTACAGCGGCTGCGGCAATCTCCGGACGACTTAAGTGGTTGTCCATCTGCTCTGGATTTTGATCGGAATCACCGATCACTTTGCCGTCTGCGCGAACAAAGGTCAACCGTTCATTCGTTGCTGCTTTAATTCGTTTGGCTTGCTCGGAGAAATAGGATACCAGTTCAGTTTCTGATCCCATTCTGCCCCAATCCCCTGTGGCTACAAGGACATGCAGCTCGCGCTCCATATTCTCCTCCAAGGACTTCACATGAGAATCCTCAAGCACTTTTGCCATAAAAATCCCGGCAAGCAGCATGGATGAACCAATCATTACAATCAAAATAAATGTCAGTTTGGCACGGAATTTCGTCATCTGTTTCTCTGGCCTCCGATAAATCTAGTCTGAATTCAAAGATAAAAGGGCTACTCTACATAGTAACCCTTTCTCCCGTACCAAATCCAGTTATTTAATTGTAAAGATGTATAAGAGCAAAATCAATTTCCGTTTAAACTTATTTAAAAACAGGCTCTTTCAATGCTGACAGCTTCTCAAATGCGTTTTTCTCAACATCAGCATGCAAGCTGTTGCCGTGTGAATCCATCGTAACAATAGCAGCAAAACCCTCTGTCTCCAAGTGCCACATAGCTTCAGGAATACCGAATTCCATGAAATCAACGCCTTCTACCTTCTTAAAGCATTGTGCGTAGTATTGCGCAGCACCGCCAATTGCATTTAGATAAACACCACCATGATCCTTAAGTGCTGCTAGTGTTTTCGGACCCATTCCGCCTTTTCCGATAACCGCGCGAATTCCGAACTTCTTGATAATGTCGCCTTGATACGGTTCCTCGCGAATACTTGTCGTCGGTCCAGCCGCTTTCACATGCCATTCGCCGCTTTCATCCTTGCTCATAACCGGTCCACAGTGGTAAATAGCCGCACCGTTCAAATCAAGCGGAGCATCATGATCCATCAAATATTTGTGCAGCGCGTCGCGCCCCGTGTGCATAGTCCCGTTAATGACGACTACATCGCCGACTTTCAGACTGCGGATTTGCTCTTCGGAAATTGGAGTTTGCAAGACGATCTCGCGACGCTCATCTTCCTTCACATTTCTAGCAGCTTCAGCGCTCGCCTCAAAAGCTTCCTGGAAGGAAACTTCGCTTCCTCTCGGGTACGACCAGCCGTTGATTTCGCCAGTTTCAGGATTAAGTACCACACCTTGACGGCGGAACGCCCAACAGTTGTAGGCAACGGATACGAAGAAACTAGCTGGCAAACGGTTTGCAACGCCAACTTTACAGCCTAGCAGGGTTACCTGACCGCCGAAGCCCATAGTACCAATTCCAAGTGTATTCGCATGCTCCATGACATACTCTTCCACTTTGCGAAGCTCTGGATGCGGGTTCACATCATCAACGTGGCGGAACAATTGATGTTTCGCCAGCTCGTAACCGCTTGTCCGGTCGCCGCCGATACCAACGCCAATAAAGCCTGCACTGCACCCTTGCCCTTGTGCTTGATACACGGCATGCATGATACATTTGCGGATACCATCAAGATCGCGTCCGGCTTTGCCTACGCCTTCCAGATCAGCTGGCAAGCTGTACTGAATATTTTTATTCTCACAGCCGCCGCCCTTAAGGATCAGCTTCACTTCCACTTCATCGCGTTCCCATTGTTCGAAATGAATAACTGGAGTTCCAGGTCCCAAATTGTCACCTGTATTGGCTCCTGTTAAGGAATCTACGGAGTTCGTGCGAAGCTTGCTTGCTTTCGTCGCATTGGCGACAGCTTCAAGAATGTGCTTCTTCATAATAATTTGGTTTGCCCCAACCGGACAGTGTATAATAAACGTTGGCATGCCTGTATCCTGGCAAATCGGGGAGACGTTGCATTCCGCCATATGAATGTTATCGGCAATACGGGATAAGGAGAGCGCTGAGCGAGTTCCTTTGTCTTCTTTTTCACTTGCGGCTTGCACCGCACGACGTACATCACCCGGAAGGTTTGTGGACGTTTCGACAATTAGATCGTAGACGCTTTGATAAAAATGCTGCATGACTAAAAATGGCTCCTCTCGACTTAACAAATAATAATCATTACAAACTATTATATCATATAAGGAGTTACGCTGACATGTCCAAAAGAATCGGGATCACGATTCTGCTGAGTCTGATAGGACTCACGCTTCTGCTTACGCCGCTCTCTGCTAAGCGATCTCAAGATATCTACTATCAGGATCAAGTTGCTGTTCTCATGTATCATCATATCCATGACACCGATACAAGCTCCAGCACCATTACATCCACGCTGTTTCAAAATCAGCTGCAATTTTTACTAAGCAAGGGCTATCATTTTATTTCCCTGAATGAATTCAAGCAATATCTGGCAGGCGCCACTGTTCCTTCCAACGCGGTCCTAGTAACCTTTGATGATGGCTATCAGAGCTTTTATACAGGGGCTTATCCGATTTTGAAAAGCTTGCGTGTTCCCGCTGTCAATTTTGTCATCACGCATGATTTGGCTGATCCAATGGCATCCTATATTCCTTCGATGTCCAAAGAGCAAATCAGCGAAATGACGCATGCGACGAATTTCATCGATATCGGCTGCCACACGGACAGCTTGCATAACAAGCTGCCGAGCGGCGATGCAGCGCTTGTCGGCCGCTTGGATGCAGAAGGCGACGACGCCTACAAGCAGCGTGTGTTGCAGGATACACAAGCTTGCGTCGGCAAGCTTGCAGGTCTGACGGACGCGCCGCTCGACGCAATGGCGTATCCATACGGCATCACGTCGCCTGCGGCGACGGAACAAATCCAGAAGGCGGGCATCCGCTACGCCTTCACGATCTCCCCCGAGATGGCCACGCGCAGCGCTGACCATCTGCTCATCCCGCGGATCAACGCGGGCAGCCCCGGCATCACGCCGGAGCTGCTGGACCGCTCGATCCAGCGCCGCATTCAGGCGCAGCCGGGCAGCGCCCCGCTGCGCGTAGACGCGGCCGCTGCCGTAGCGCAGCTCGGCGGCAGCGCAAGTGCAGAAGGCGGAGCGCTTCGCCTCCGCCTGGGGCAAGAGGCATTCACCCTGCAGGTGAATGCGGCTGAGGCCACGCGCGGCTCGGCGCGCGTGAAGCTGAAAGAGCCCGTGCTGCGCGAGCACGGGCAGGTCACGATCGCGCTCGATGATTTGAGCGCGCTTGTGGGGCTGCCGCTCGTCTACACCCCGGCCACCGGGACGGTGGCTGCGCGGGTGGCGCCGAGCGTGAAATCAAACTGAAGGAGTACAAGAACCTCATGAATCATCACTTTTTTGCTTATTTATACCGCCTCAAATACATCGATCGTTGGAGTCTCATGTGGAACATGCGCAGGGATACCGTAGCTGAGCATTCTTTCTACGTCTCCGCGATCGCACATATGCTATGTACGATCGCCAATGAAGTGTATGGCCGCAATGTGCCTACGGATCGTGTTGTCTCTATCGCCTTGTTCCACGATGCGTCAGAGGTATTAACGGGCGATATCCCGCAGCCTGTCAAGCACAACAATGAGCAGATCCTGCGCAACTTCCGCGAAATCGAAGATGTTGCGGTAGAGCGGCTCATTCAGACGATTCCACCTGCAATTAGCGACATCTACCGCAAGCTGATTCAGGAACCGGATCCCGAGCTTTATCGCTGGGTGAAAGCTGCCGACTTGCTTGAGGCTTACATCAAGTGCTTAACTGAACTTTCAACCGGCAACCGTGAATTCGTTGTTGCGAAGCAACAAATTCTAGAAAGCTTGAAGAAAATGAACATGCCGGAAGTTGATTATTTCCTTGAGCATATGAGCGCTTCATTTGAGAAAACGCTAGATGAGATTACACTTAATCCAAACCAAAGCGAATAATCCAATATAAAGAAGGGGCTGTTCCAAACGTAGAAATCTCTACGCTTGGAACAGCCCCTTTATTTCGAGCATTACGCCAATATTTGAGGATTCGTCATGAACAGGATAGCAATAACTACAGCTACCGCAGCAATCCAGCTGAATGTTTTAACTTTCGCAGCATCTGTTGCTGTGCTGTTTCCTGCCTTAGCGTTAGCAACTAACTTCTTCAGTCTTCCGCCGATCATACCAGTCACCGCTCCCACGATAAGCAGTAGAACAACAGCCAGCACCATCCACAACACGGATGCATCCACTTTGGAAACCATAGCTCCGCCCGTAATGAAGGTCACAATCAATGAAAATTGCCCAATTCGATTTAACGTAGACAACAGCCCCACAAAACCCTCTAATGCAGCGCCAGTTAACGATGCGGCACGTCCCACGATGAACGGGAACACGACGTATACGCCAAGCAACAAGGCACTAAGCACATGTAAAAAAATCATAACTTGATACATTCTAATAACCTCCGCAATTTTGAATTAGAATCGTTCTTAGGTAAGTATACCGAATACCTATCTTTGGAACAAGAAAGCGATGTCAACAATTCTTCTTTTTCACCATATCTCCATAAAAATGTGACTAACTCTGTCATAACTGGCCATTCAACCAGCACAGGTTCTAATCTCTTGCTCCGCACTTAACCCGGTGGGTTGGCGATGGGATCATTCTGCCAAGCCATTATACATGTCCTCTCATTTGAATTCATCCAATGCGAACTGGCTGTCAGAGAAGAAAGCGCATATTCGCAGTCCCTGAAGCAGTTGCATTGAATTGCACATTGACGTTCTTCTCGGCGTGCTCGCTCGCGTTAGCCGTCAAGAAGTTTCAACAGAAAAAGAGCCAATCTCCGATTGGGAGACTGGCTCTTTACTTAACTAATCAGCCTGTTACAACTTTGATTACGTTGCGAACAGAGTTAGCTGTTTTGTCTAGTGCGGCTTTCTCATCTTCAGTCAACTCGATATCCATCACTTTCTCGATACCGTTCGCACCAAGGACAGTCAATACGCCCATGAACAATTGATCATACCCATACTCGCCTTCGAGAAGAGCGATTGTAGGAATGATACGCTTTTTATCTTTGAGAATAGCTTCAGTCATTTGCACAAGGGACGCTGCTGGCGCGTAGTATGCACTACCGTTACCAAGCAGGTTAACGATCTCCCCGCCGCCTGTACGTGTTCGTTGAACAATCGCTTCAATACGGTCAGCTGGGATCAGCTTCTCAATTGGCACTCCGCCTGCGTAGGTGTAACGAACAAGTGGAACCATGTCATCGCCGTGACCGCCGATCACAACTCCCTTAACATCCTCAACCGATACATTCAACTCCTGAGAGATGAACGTCAAGTAACGAGCTGTATCCAGTACGCCCGATTGACCGATTACACGGTTTTTCGGGAAGCCCAGAGCTTGGTATGCAACATACGTCATTGCATCAACTGGATTACTCAAGATGATAACGATGGAGTTTGGAGCTACTTCTCTTACGTTTTCACAAACGGATTTCACGATACCTGCATTCGTGTTTACCAGATCATCGCGGCTCATTCCCGGTTTACGGGCGATACCCGCGGTGATGATGACGATATCGGAATCAGCAGCATCTGCATAGTTAGAAGTACCTGTGATTTGAGCGTCGTAACCTTGTACCGGGCCAGCTTCGAGCATGTCGAGCGCTTTCCCTTTTGTAGGGTTTTCCAATTGCGGGATATCTAGAAGAACAACGTTACCAAGTTCTTTTTGAGCTAACATAAGAGCAGTTGTTGCTCCTGTGAAGCCTGCACCGACAACAGTAATTTTATTACGACGGATTGCCATTTGAGATGTGCCTCCTAATAATGATTAGTTATCGTACCCTTGGAGCTATAATGATGATTAAGCCATGTTTTTGATGATTTCGTTCGCGAATTCGGAGCATTTAATTTCAGTAGCGCCTTCCATCAAACGAGCAAAGTCATAAGTAACTGTTTTGTTGTTGATCGAAGTTTCCAAGCCTTTGTAGATCAGCTCAGCTGCTTCCAACCAGCCAAGGTGCTCAAGAAGCATTACGCCGGAAAGGATAACAGAACCTGGGTTAACCACGTCAAGACCAGCGTATTTAGGAGCTGTACCATGTGTAGCTTCGAAGATCGCGTGACCCGTCAAGTAGTTGATGTTTGCTCCTGGAGCGATACCAATTCCGCCTACTTGTGCAGCAAGTGCATCAGACAGGTAGTCACCGTTCAAGTTCAATGTTGCAATAACATCAAAATCAGTTGGACGTGTCAATACTTGTTGCAACGCGATATCAGCAATTGCATCTTTTACGATGATTTTGCCAGCAGCTTCTGCATCTTTTTGAGCTTTGTTAGCTGCTTCTGCGCCTTCTGCTTCTTTGATACGATCATATTGTGCCCATGTAAATGTTTTATCAGCATATTCACGCTCAGCTAGCTCGTAACCCCAGTTTTTGAACGCGCCTTCTGTGAATTTCATGATGTTGCCTTTGTGAACCAACGTTAGCGTTTTACGGCCATGTTTGATTGCATACTCAATTGCAGCGCGAACCAAACGCTCTGTACCTTCAGAGGATACTGGTTTTACACCGATACCTGAAGTTTCTGGGAAACGGATTTTGTTAACGCCCATTTCGTTTTGCAAGAAGGAAATGACTTTCTTAACAGCTTCGGAACCAGCTTCCCACTCGATACCTGCATAGATATCTTCTGTGTTCTCACGGAAAATAACCATGTCAACCAGCTCAGGACGTTTAACAGGTGAAGGAACGCCGTTGAAGTAACGAACTGGACGGGAACATACGTATAGATCTAGCTCTTGACGAAGCGCAACGTTCAGGGAACGGATACCGCCACCGATTGGTGTAGTCAAAGGTCCTTTGATGGACACGATGTATTCGCGCATAGCTGTTAATGTATCGTTAGGCAACCAGTTGTTGAATTTGTTAAAAGCTTTTTCTCCTGCGAAAACTTCGTACCAAGCGATTTTTTTCTCGCCTTTGTAAGCTTTCTCTACAGCTGCATCAAGAACGCGCACGGAAGCTGCCCAGATATCAGGACCTGTACCGTCACCTTCGATGTAAGGAATGATTGGGTTGTTAGGTACTTGCAGAACACCATTCTCGATGGTAATTTTTTGACCTTCTGTTGGTAGTTCGTAGGCTTCGAATTGTGGCATGATAGTTCCTCCTAAGATTTGTTTAAAATGATACGAGTTCATATGGTGCTTTACGTTCCATGCTTTTGATAGTGCCTTCCGACCGCTTCTTATAATCAATTATTTTGAACAAATTTTCATATGTAAATAAATTATTATAAAGGCGGGCACTACGTTTCTCCAGTCACTATCAAGCACTCCACTAGCTACTTTACTACAAAGAGATCAATTTTAAAAATTTTTCTCATCACCGCAGCTAGGTAAAAGCATTTACACACACAAAAAGTGACGGGAGTTGCGGTACACCTCAAGGAACTTGCGTCCCTAAAGCTGGGTACCGAACTGCCCGCACCTTGAGCGTTACATCTAATCTAGGCCAATTAGCGAGCGCTAATCGGAATGTATTTTTGGTTAACCGGGCCTGTGTACTCAGCGCGAGGACGGATCAAACGGTTGTTTTCGTACTGCTCTAGAATGTGTGCAGTCCAACCGGAAGTACGGCTGATCGCGAAGATCGGTGTAAACAGGTCGCGCGGGATTTCAAGTGTTGTGTAAACAGATGCCGAGTAGAAGTCTACATTCGGTTTCAAGCCTTTAAGACCTGTTACCAGCTCATCCGCTTTAATGGACATTTCGTACCATTTCAGGTTGCCAGTCATTTTACCAAGCTCGTAAGACATTTTTTGCAAGTGCTTCGCACGCGGATCTCCGTTTTTGTAAACACGGTGTCCAAAGCCCATGATTTTGTCTTTACGCTCTAATTTGCCGTTAATGTAAGGAACTACGTTCTCTACAGTACCGATTTCTTCAAGCATAGCCATAACAGCTTCATTCGCACCACCGTGAAGAGGTCCTTTGAGCGTGCCGATAGCCGATGTGATACCGGAGTAAATATCAGTTAGTGTAGCAACTGTTACGCGCGCCGCGAATGTGGATGCATTCAACTCGTGGTCAGCGTGAAGTACTAATGCTTTGTCCAAAGCTTCGATTGCAACTTTGTCTGGCTCTTTGCCAGTCAATTGGTACAAGAAGTTAGCAGCAACGGAAGCATATCCTGGGGAAGCTAGTGGCTCTTTACCTTCACGGATACGAGCGAAAGCAGCAATGATACCAGGAATTTGTGCTTGCAGCTTAATCGCTTTACGCACATTGGATTCTTGGCTCAGGTCGTTTGCTTCCTCATCGTACAAAGCAAGAGCGGAAACAGCCGTGCGAAGCGCAGCCATGGAATTAACATCTTTCGGGAATGCTTTCAACTGGTTGATTACCGCATCAGGCACCTTGCTATAAGCGTTCAGGTCGCTTTGCAGTTTCTCAAGCTCAGCTTGGTTAGGGAGTTTGCCGAACCAAAGCAAATAAATTACTTCTTCAAATGTCGCATTTTCTGCGAGGTCATCAATATCAATCCCGCGATATGTTAACACTCCATCTACAATGGAGCTAATCGACGAGGTCGTGGCTACAATTCCTTCTAAACCTTTGGTTGCAGTCATTGGAATCTCTCCTTAGCTACTCTATTAGCAAAAAATTGCTTTTTTCCTAACTTTAATAATAAAGTATTTTACTCGGTAAGTGAACAAAATAGGGCATAAAACTTCATTATCACTACCATAAAGAATCTTTTTGACACAAAAAAGCCACTTTATTTTGCTCCACAACTTAAAACACACGCTACAAGTTTTTGTTTATTTCCCCGAATTATACAACAATTTTGCAAAAGTTTGTCGAGTTGGCCTTCCCTTGATACAATGAAAGGCAAAGCATCAGTGATTTCTCGGATAAAGGAGCAAATACATGAGCAGCGGCACAAAAATCGGCATCATCGATATCGGGTCCAACTCGATTCGACTCGTGATCTATGAAATCAACGAGCTGGGAGCCTACCGTGTAGTAAGCGAGCATAAGGATTCCGCAAGACTCAGCGAACGCATCGGTTATGATGGCATTTTACATAGCAAAGATATTATTTCTATTGTCCCCATTCTTTCTCATTATGCGCTGCTATGCCGGGTACACGAAGTTCAAACGGTAAGAGCAGTTGCAACAGCAGCCATTCGCAACGCGGCCAATTCAAATGAGATTGTACGTGTCCTTGAGGAGCAGACCAGCCTGAAGATAGAGGTACTCAGCGGTTCGGAGGAAGCACGCTACGGCTATTTAGGTGTTATCAATACCATCGACATTCGGGACGCTCTTATCATAGATATTGGCGGCGGTAGTACGGAGGTTACTTTACTGCGTGATCGGAAGCTGCTGAAAAGTGTCTCCTTTCCATTCGGTGCCGTGAACACGACCCATCAATTTATGAAAAATGCGAATCTCACTGAACAGGAGTCAGCAGATATTCGTCGCATGGTTGAAGAAGCGATAGCCAGCCAACCCTGGATCACGCAATCGCCGAATTTGCCGATGATCGGTTTAGGCGGTACGATTCGAACGCTAGGCAAAATGAGCCAGAAACGCTCGAAGTACTCTTTACAGCTGGCACATAACTACGAATTGAAGCCCGGAGAGCTTCGATCTTTCGTTACCTTGCTGTCCTCTCTGCCCATTGATAAAAGAAAGAAAGTCGAAGGCCTCTCCAAAGAACGCTCCGATATTATCGTTCCGGGACTGCTTATTCTAGATACCTTGTTCCAAGCTGCTAATGCTTCCCAGTGCATCATCAGCGGCTCGGGACTTCGAGACGGGATATTCTTCGAGATGTTCAATCCTAAGCAGCCAATTCATCCGGATGTCCTGGAAGCGAGCATTCAAAACTTGCTTTGTCTCCATCCCAATGGGGCGGAGAAACACGTTCGACGTGTTGACCAGCTTGCCTTGCTGCTCTACGACAAGCTTGAGCTGCACGCTAACCTTGAAGAAGGCAGCTCGCGTTATTTGCACACAACCGCGCTCCTGCACCGAATCGGTGTCAGCGTTCACTATTATCAATATCTGAAGCATACGCAGTACATGCTAGCCAATGCTCGCATCGATGGACTCACACATCGCGAGATCGTGATTTGCTCCCTCATCGCAACGTACAAAACAAAAAGCCGGACCCATCAGCAAAGCCTTGCTTACAAGGATTTGTTGAAAGAATCCGACGAGGTGTTAATTGTTAAGCTGGGCACACTCTTAAAGCTTGCCACGGCGCTAGATCACAGTGAAACTCAGCCTGTTCAAAAGCTGGTGGTCACACGAACGGATACGTCCTTGACGCTCAAACTACTCTGTGTACACAACCCGATTCTAGAGCTGAAAGAGCTCGCAGCTATTACCAAAGATTTCGAAAAAGCGTGGGGCCTGAAACTTAAGATTCAAGCTGGAGTTTTTTCCAAGACGTAATTTTCATTGCCTCGAACTGGCTCCGATAAGGGGTCAGTTCATTTTTTATGCTGGTGTACATACCATTTGACATAAGCTCTCTGGCTTTCACATTATCATTCAGACTGACATTCAGTATCGAGATCATCATTTTCTTCATCTGCGGATCAAGGACTGGGCACATGAGTTCAATCCGCCGCGTCAAATTTCGTGTCATCCAATCAGCGGATGATAAATAAACGTCAATCGAACCGCCATTTTCGAAATAGTAAATGCGCGAATGCTCAAGGAACCTGTCTACGATACTCCGCACCGTAATATTCTCGCTAAGTCCAGGTACTCCTGGGCGCAAGCAGCATACGCCGCGAATAATTAATTCAATCTTCACGCCAGCTTGTGACGCCGCGTACAGCGCATCAACCATTTCTTGATTGGACAATGAATTCATTTTGGCTATGATTTTCGCTGGTCTGCCTTCTCTCGCATGAACCGCTTCCCTTTCAATCAGCTCGAACAGTTTATCTTTGAGATCCGTAGGAGCTACAGCGAAAGACTGCCAATCGTGTGGAGCCGAGTAGCCGGTAATCTCATTGAATAACGCCGAAGCATCCTCGCCAATGACACTATTAGAGGTGAAAAGCCCCACATCCGTATAAAGACGGGCTGTATTATCATTATAGTTTCCTGTCCCCACATGCACATATCGGCGGAGAGTATGCTCTTCTTGACGTACAACCAAGGTGATTTTTGCGTGCGTTTTAAGTCCGACAAGTCCGTAAACAACATGGCAGCCTGACTTCTCTAACATTCTCGCCCAAGCGATATTTCGTTCTTCATCAAAACGCGCCTTCAGCTCCACGACTACCGTGACCTGCTTGCCGGATTCCGCGGCTCTCGCCAAGGATTGAATAATCAGGGAGTTCCCGCTTGCCCGGTACAAGGTCATTTTAATTGCGAGCACTTTAGGGTCATAAGCCGCATGGACGATGAAATCCGTTACTGCATCGAACGTTTCATAAGGGTGATGAACAAGTACATCTTTTTGCTTCAGCACATCGAAGAAATCGACTTCATCCTCAAACTCCACGGGATATTTGGGGTTGATTCGCGGATAACGAAGACTTTCAAAACCATTGAGCGTGTTGGCCAGTTTCATAAAATAAGTAATATCAAGCGGTCCGTCAATTTCAAAGGTCTGTTCTTCAATCTCGAATTCTTCTTGCAATTGGGCAAGCGCGTAAGGGTGAATCCCCTCTTGAACCTCAAGCCGCACAGGAGAGCCCCAGCGCCTGCGTCTTAGCTCTTTCTCAATCTCCTCAAGCAGATCTTCGGCCCCTTCTTCATTGAGCGTTAAATCGGCATTACGAGTCACCCTGAAACCATGAACGGAAATGGGGATGTAACCACTGAACAACGACTGTATATGATGCTCCATTAATTCTTCAAGTAGAATAAATTCCTGTTTCTTGCTATTAGGCCGTGTAGGTACTGAGATATAGCGGGATAAATTGCTAGGAACTTGAACAATGGCAAAATAAGGCTCATCATCCGGGTCATCGCCTTCTCTGATGAGCAGGACAGCCAAGTAAACAGAATGATTATGTACGAGTGGAAATGGTCGGCTCTGGTCTACAGCCATCGGTGTTAATACCGGAAAAATAATATCATGGTAGTAAGCATCCATAGCTTTCTTCTGGGTCGTATTCAAATCCTCGTATTCGGTGAACACGATGCCTTCTCTCGTCAACAATCTCGTGACTTCACGATACGTTTTGTACTGTTCGCTCACCATCTTGTTCGTGCGCTTCATAATCCGTTTAATAAGCCCCGCAGGCGTGTAGCCGGTAAAATCTTTTTTGGTATAACCAGCTTTAATCTGATCCTTAAGACCTGCGACACGAACACTCATGAACTCGTCGAGATTGCTGGATACGATTGCCAGAAATTTCACACGCTCAAGCAGTGGAGTGCTTGGATCTTGAGCTTCCTCCAAAACTCGCCAGTTGAATTCGATCCAGCTTAAATCACGATTTAAGTATTTGGTCGAAATCTCTTTGAGTTCCTTAAGTTCCTTGAGCTCTTTAACTTCCTTCAGATCAGGTTCTCGCGCAATACTCATAAAGCCTCCAATTAATTGATCTAGTTTATTACTTCATTGTACTATGTGACTCGAAGGCCGACAATGCAGTCCCCCCTTCACAATTATATTAAGATTTTGTAAAGAGATGATCGTTTCCGTATTTATCCATGTTCATGTTACAATACAATCAACTGAACCAAGGAGAGAAGAACGATGGGAATCTTGAACCCGCGCCTAGTTCACCAGATTTTCAGGGGTATTTGGGTGGCTTTAATCATAGCTGGAATCGCCTACGCTTTTTATTATGTTATTCCACTTATTTACCCTTTTATTTTTGGCTGGATTCTTGCGCTTATGCTCAATCCAATTGTGAATTTTTTTCAATTCAAACTCAAATTTCCGCGATGGCTTGCCGTCAGCTTCTCTATGCTCCTCTTTTTAGCGGCCATGGTTACTGCCATCACCCTGCTGGTTGCCAATATTGTTGTCGAGTTAGGATCACTTGCGGATACCTTGCAGCTTCAGATTAACCGTTGGGTGGAGCAATTCAATGTGTTCATCAATTCAACGGCTTTCCAGGATTGGATCGAGAAAATTAATGAGTTTTTCGAAAATAATCCCAAATACCAGGAAACCGTTAATAACAACCTCTCGTCCACAGCAGGATCAATTGCTGATGTTAGTAAATTAATAATTAATTATGTCTTTAACACGCTCAAAAGCTTACTCACTTCGCTGCCGAATATTGCAACGATTACCATTATCATCATGTTGGCTACCTTCTTTATAAGTAAAGACTGGTATCAGCTCATCCAAAGGTACAAAGGGATTTTCTCGGAGCTCATCGTCAAAACCACGCAACTGATTCGCAACGATTTGCAAAAAGCATTGTTCGGATACATGCGCGCACAGCTTATCCTCGTATCGCTGACAGCCTTGGTTGTCATCATCGGTTTGCTAGTTCTGCGAGTAGACTATGCGATCACCATCGGCTTATTAACAGGTCTGGCGGACCTAATGCCTTATTTGGGAACAGGCGCTGTCATGGTGCCGTGGATTCTATACGTGTTTTTTGCACAAGGCAATCTGGTTCTGGGAATCGGGCTTAGTGTGTTGTACGGCGTTATTGTGATTGCCAGGCAAATTATGGAACCTAAAGTGCTGGCCTCCTCCGTCGGACTTGATCCTTTGGCTACTTTGATCGCGATGTTCGTCGGGCTGAAGCTGTTCGGGCTCCTGGGGCTCATTGTTGGCCCTGTTTCCTTGATTCTCATCTCAGCTTTCTACCGAGCAAGAATCTTTCATGATATCGCTAGTTACATAAAAAAAGGCTCGGCTCCTCCTGACTAAGAGGGACCGAGCTTTTTTTGATGACTTGTTTTCGCAAAGTCTTATCTTCGATTAATCCAGTGAATATTGCCTTTGCTAATTTGCCTTTGGATCAACGCTAGCAGCATGACCTTGAATATCGGTCTCGTGTAAGGAAAAACAAGCAGGAACCCAAAGATGTCCGTAATAAAGCCTGGTGTTATCAATAAAATACCGCCGAGGAAAATACAAATCCCATCCAGTAATTGCTGCGCGGGTAGCTGCCCTTGCGACCACTCAAATCGAGCGTACTCCAGCACTTTACGCCCCTCTCGCTTAGCAAAATAAGCACCAAGGAAACCACTTAACAGGATAAGCCCGAAGGTCGTCCAGCCGCCTACAAAATGACCCAATGCGATAAGCACAGAAATTTCAATGGCAGGCACTATAATGAAAATAGCAAGAATGATACGAAACATAAGCCCATCCCCTTTAAGAGTACTTAGATAACAGCTGCCACAATTCCGGCGCTTCCTTCTCTATACGTACTGGCCTCCAAGAAGGATTCACCCAAACATGCCGCGTTGTTCCTGTTACAAGCAATTCCCCTGAATTCCCTTCTGATTCGCTCGCCTTATCCTCACTTACCTTACGAATCTCATACGCAAAATGGAGCCGCACCGATGTCATTTCAAGCACCTTTGTTCGAATCGTTACCAAATCATCATAACGAGCTGGTTTCTTAAATTTAAGATCTGCCTCGACGACGGGAAGCAGCAAACCTTTTGCCTCGATGCTGCTGTAAGGGTAGCCGAGCTCCCTGATCAGCTCTGTTCGTCCGATTTCGAACCAGTTCAAATAATTGGCATGGTACACAACGCCCATCTGATCTGTTTCGGCATATCGCACGCGCAGCTGGTGCTGATACCAGTGTTCCTCGCTCATGATTATGCATTCCTCCTGAGTTATTGTTATGTGTTTAGTATAACACAGGGGATGCAGGAACTCCTTGCTGCGCTTGGGTGGCTGCAGGGTTGGGGGTGCGGGAATCAGGGAAAACCTCCGCTGTCCCAATCGAAAGGGAACTGGAGTCCGCTATTTGAGCGGAATCGGTCAATTTTATTGAAATGAGGAACTACAGGGACTTATTTCAAACAGAAACGACTACTATTAACCAAAACTGCCAGAATAGCGGACCATAGTTCCTATCCACCCCAAAAAACGCAGCTAGTATGGAAAATAACGGATCCTAGTTCCCTCGGGCAACCCCTTTTGCTTAAACACCAAGCAACCGAACACAAGAGGCATTCTCAACTCCTACGCGACGGTTATCATCAGAAAAAAAAAGAAGCCATCCAGTTCAGTCTTTGCAGACCCCACTAGATAGCCTCTTCGTTTATAACCTACAGTACTCTCGCTTGACCAGAGTAGATGATACCTACTTCTGGATAGATCGACACTTCTGTACCGTCTTTAATGAGCTCAACCGCGTTCTCAACGCCAACGATAACCGGGATGCCCAGGCTAAGCGCAACAACTGCCGCATGAGATGTGATACCGCCAACTTCCGTAATCAATGCGGAAGCTCTTTGTACAGCCGGCATATACTCTTTGTCTGTAGTTACCGTAACGAGCACGGCTCCATCGACCATTTTGGAATTTGCTTCTTCAGGCGTGCGAGCTGTGACAACGATACCCGTAGCTGTTTGCATACCGATACCAGTACCTTTGGCAAGCATCTCGCCAACATGGTGAACTTTGATCAAGTTCGTTGTTCCAGAGCGTCCAACAGGGACACCAGCCGTGATAACAACGATATCACCTAAGGACACAAGTCCTGTTTTGATGCTGCTATCCACAGCAAGGTTGAACAGCTCGTCTGTCGTTTTGGCTTGTTCGCTCATCACAGGGATAACGCCCCAAACTAAAGATAAACGACGAATCACTTGCTCGCTTGGTGTGATCGCGATGATCGGTGATTTTGGGCGGTATTTGGATACCATTCTTGCTGTATATCCACTTTCTGTCGCTGTCAAAATCGCTTTTGCACCAAGCTCCAACGCCGAGTTAGCTACCGCTTGAGAGATAGCTTCCGTAACGGTTACTTGTTGTGCTTGCGCTTGACGAAGGAAGATTTCTTTGTATTCCAAAGCTTCTTCTGCACGTTCAGCAATACGAGCCATCGTTTGTACGGACTCAACCGGGTATTTCCCTGCTGCCGTTTCTCCGGACAACATAACCGCGTCTGTTCCGTCGAACACTGCGTTCGCCACGTCGCTTGCTTCTGCGCGAGTTGGACGCGGGTTGCGCTGCATGGAATCAAGCATCATCGTTGCCGTAATAACCGGTTTACCAACGATGTTACATTTTTTGATCATTTGTTTTTGAACAACTGGCACATCTTCAGCTGGAATCTCAACACCAAGATCTCCACGAGCAACCATTAAACCATCGGAAACTTCGAGGATTTCATCTAGATTGTCTACGCCTTCTTGGTTCTCGATTTTACTGATGATTTGGATGTGTGATGCGTTATGTCTTTCGAGCAATTCACGAATTTCCATGACGTCACTCGCTTTACGTACGAAGGAAGCTGCGATGAAATCTACACCTTGCTCGATACCGAAAACAATATCGTTAGCATCTTTTTCTGTGATGCCTGGAAGAGAGATTTTCACGCCTGGCACGTTAACGCCTTTTTTACTTTTGATTGTTCCACCATTAACGATACGGCACTCGATTTCAGTTCCACGAATGTCAACGACAGTAAGACCAATCAAACCATCATCGATCAGAATCGTGGATCCCACTGCAACGTCACGCGGCAGATCCGAGTAAGTAACAGAGATACGGTCTGCATCGCCCAGAATTTCTTCTGTAGTCAAAATGATATGCTTGTCCTGTACAAGCTCAATCGGCTCTTCTTTTAATTTACCGGTACGAATTTCCGGTCCTTTGGTGTCTAGCAAGATAGCTGCTACTTTGCCAGTCTCAGCGGATGCAGCGCGAAGGTTGCGGATACGTGCGCCATGCTCTTCAAAATCTCCGTGGGAGAAGTTAAGACGGGCAACATTCATTCCCGCTAACAAGAGTTTTTTCAAATTTTCTTGTGATTCGCTTGCTGGTCCAATGGTACAGACAATTTTCGTTTTACGCATGGTTTCCCTCCTGAGTGAATGTGAACCGACCAATGTCTCTAAATTTGCGGTAACGGTCCTCCAACAGCTGTTGTTCGGTCAAGCTCAGCAAAAGCTGAAGCTGTTCCCAAATCGCTGTTTTGATGAATTCTGCTTGTGCAGCCAAATCACGGTGTGCGCCGCCTTTTGGCTCTGGAATGATGCCGTCAATGACGTTCAGATCTTTAATGTGATCTGCCGTAATCTTCATTGCTTCTGCGGCATGTAAAGCTTTGGTAGCATCTTTATATAAGATGGAAGCCGCCCCTTCCGGACTAATAACCGAATAGATTGCATTTTCCAACATCAAAACCTTATTGCCAACTCCTAATGCCAACGCGCCGCCACTGCCGCCTTCACCGATAACAATACAGATGATTGGCACGCGAAAAGAGGCCATTTCCAGCAAATTTCTGGCAATCGCTTCTCCTTGACCACGCTCTTCAGCAGCATTCCCAGGGAATGCGCCCTTCGTATCAATAAACGTAATGATTGGACGATTAAACTTATTCGCTTGACGCATCATGCGCAGCGCTTTGCGGAAACCTTCCGGGTGTGGACAACCGAAGTTACGAGCAATGTTATCCTTCGTATCTTTCCCTTTTTGGTGCCCAACAACGGTAACTGGAATGCCGTTAAATTTGGCTAGTCCACCTACAATCGCTAGGTCATCTCCATATAAGCGATCTCCATGAAACTCTATGAAATCAGTAAAAATAGATAAAATATAATCAATTGTCGTCGGTCTTTGCGGATGACGAGCCAATTGCATTTTTTCCGCTGAAGACATACTTGCATAAAGTTCATCCTCAAGCTCTGCGTATCTTTCTTCCAAACGGCGAATTTCTTCTGTAAAGTCAATTTGCTTCTCTGCTCCAAATTTGCGCAGTTCAGCAATTTTGCTCTTCAGTTCCGCCAGCGGCTGTTCAAACGGCATTTCACCCGCCATAAGTCGCCTCCCCCTTCACTCCGTGCATGTCCAACAGCTTGATTAACGTAGGTCGCAGATCCTTGCGGGGCACGACCTTGTCGAGCTGACCATGCTCGAGATTGAATTCTGATGTTTGGAAATTGTCCGGCAGCTTTTGTTTAATGGTTTGTTCAATAACACGGCGGCCTGTAAATCCAAACGGTGCAGCAGGTTCAGCGATAATAATATCACCCAGCATCGCGAAACTTGCGGAAACACCGCCAAATGTCGGATCTGTGATGATGGAAATAAAAAGCCCGCCTGCGTCGTTAAGCCTGGATATAGCTGCGCTTGTTTTGGCCATTTGCATCAAACTAAGAATACTTTCTTGCATACGAGCGCCACCTGAAGTGGAATAAATAATAATAGGAATTTGCTTCTCAGTAGCAGCTTCAACTGCTCTCGTAATTCGCTCTCCAACAACGGACCCAAGTGATCCGCCCATGAAATCAAAGCTCATCGCTGCAATCACGACCGGATAACCGCCAATAGTGCCTTCGCCGGTAATGATCGCATCTTGTAATTTCGTCGTGCTCTTCGCTTTATCTAATTTCTCAACATAATCAGGAAACTGCAAAGGGTCCTCAGAAATCATATCCGCATCGTATTCCAGAATCTGGCCTTCATCGAGCGTTAATTGAATACGTTCCAATGCGCTTAAACGATAATGGTAGCCGCAAGCTGTACAGACCTTTAAGTTTTTCTCTAGCTCTTTGCTCGTTTGAATGGTACCGCATTTCGGGCATTTATTCATTAACCCTTCGGGAATTTCCCTTTTTGTTTTCTCGGAAGGAATCGTTGCGTATTTACGCTTTTGAAATAAATCCTTTAGCACATTTCCACCTCTAATTGGCTGTTATCGTCAACCTCTGACAAGCCATGTTACTTGCTTCTACTTTTCATTATCTATGTAAAATAGAATTGAGTACTTCCTGCACTTCTTCAACTTCCCCTGCGGGAACGACAATTTCAAACTGATTTTTGGATAAGGAGATGCCCCTTACTTGTACGAGAAACCCTTCTTCCGTCAGCCTCTGTTTAATCCGCTCTGCAATTCTCGCGGTAGGAGCTATGTATATCACCGTCCACATGAAAAAAAACCTCCTATGAAGTACTGCTACATGGATTAGGGCATTTAGTACGATGATAATAAACATCCTGTAATAAGCATAGGCACACACAATGGAATAATGATATCATAATTTCTCTTTTTACCGCAACAGAGCACGTTCATGAAAAAAAGTGAAGTCTGAACTAAACGAGTTAGTCCAGACGTAATTTACTGCTATAATCAGGCGCATGCTCATTCTGATGAGCGATTCTGGCAGAAGCGGCAGCCGCTAATCCGCAAATTAAATCATCCAGAAAAACATGCACAGAGCTTTTATCATCGTTGAGCGTCCGAATAATTCCCATTTTTTCTTTATCTAGGTAGCCAAAGCTGGTTAGTCCGATCATTCCATATACATGAACAATACCTAGGGCCAGTGTTTCATCGACACCGAACAAGGGTTCATCTGCCTCAAGAATGGATTGCAAAGGTTCGGGCAGCAGCTTTTTTTCTGCGAGCTCATCCAGTGCGATGCCCGTGTACAGTGTATATTGCACTTCCCGCTTGGCAAGTACAGCCATTACACTGTCGGTGCATTCTTGCTCCGTCAGATGATCATTATAGGGCTTCTGCAGCTTGAACACAATTTCGGAAATTTGTTCCACGGTCACACCGCGTTTTTGCAGCAACTGGATCATATGCTGTTCGGTCATAAGAGTCCCCCTCCTACACATGGAATGCCCCTGAAATGCCGGGTTCCTATTCATATGCGGAGGAAGCATGCATTATTTCACCCTTACGGAATCTTTACCCATGATCGTTTCGATCATCCGGATCAGATCCTTGGAGGGATCGATCAAGTATTGATCGCTCAGGGCCAAAAGCTTGTTGCTGCTTTCGTAGAAAAGCGCAACCGCGAGAGGCCCTTTGTGCAGTTTCAGCAGCGCCTTCAGCTGCAAGAGCTTATCCGGCTGCTCGCAGTCAGCCGAGATCTTGACGAACACCCGCTGCGGCTTTGCCTCAGCAGCGGCTGGTTGGCGGCCCGCTGGCGGGGCCGCTTGCTTGACGGGGGCGCCGCTGCGCGCGGCCCCAGATGCAGCAGCCGCGCGAGCAGGCTGCTCGCCAGCTGCGCGCCTAGGCGCCCCAGGCTGCCGGCGCAGGCGCTGAATGGCCGCTGGGTCGTCCAGCGCGGCCACCTGCTCCGCGAGCAGCTTGGGCGGATCCTCGTCCTGCAGCTGCAGCTTCGCACGCACGAGGACGAGTCTGCCCTTCTGCACGAGCGGAGCCGCGTTCTTCCAGGTCTCGGGGAAGAGCACCACCTCGACCTTGTCGATGCGATCCTCCAGCTCCATGAAGGCCATGGGCTGCCCCTTCTTGGTGACGATCGTCTTGTTCGAGAGGATCATCCCGGCTACAAGAACTTCACTGTTATCCGGCAGCTCTGCCAGCTGGTGGAGCATGGCCGCGTCCATCTCCTCAAGGGACTGGGCGTAGGCATCCAGCGGATGCCCCGAGATGTACATCCCGAGAAGTTCCTTCTCAAGTTCCAGCTGCTTGCTCTGCGGCATAACGGGAATGTTCGGAACTTCAACTTCCCAGTTCGGCTCTTCGACGAAGCCGAAGAGGTGAAGCTGCAAGTCATCCCGCTCCTTGCGCCATTTGGTCGCTGAAGCGATCGTTTCGTCCAAGATGGCCATAAGCTGAGCACGATGACCTCCCAAGGAGTCAAAAGCACCGCCCTGAATCAATGATTCAATGACCCGTTTGTTGCAGACTCGCAAATCAACTCGTCTGCAGAAGTCCAGCAAGCTCTCGAAGGGAGACTTCTTGCGCTCAAACAGAATCGCATCGATAGCCTGCGTGCCTACATTTTTGATCGCAGCAAGTCCAAACCGAATCGCTCCCGTTTGGGGGTCAGGCGTAAACACCGTTCCGCTCTTATTCACATCCGGAGGTAGCACAGCGATCTTCGTCCGCCTGCACTCATCTACATATTCGGCTACCTTCCTGTGATTACCCATCACGGCCGTCAACATGGAAGCCATGAAATAAATCGGGTAATGCGCTTTGAGATAAGCTGTCTGAAAAGCCAGTACGCCATATGCGGTAGCATGCGCTCTAGGAAAGCCATAGTCGGCAAAACGCACAATCATATCGTAGACATGATTCGCTTCTTCTACAATAAAGCCTTGCTGCAAGCTGCCTTTCACGAAATGAGCGCGTTCTTCATCGAGTACTTCCCGCTTCTTCTTGGAAACCGCACGCCGTAACAAATCCGCTTCGCCTAAGGAAAAGCCGGCCATCGAGGAGGCAATTTGCATAATTTGCTCCTGATACACGATAATGCCGTACGTATCCCGAAGGATTGGTTCTAACGTCGGGTGCGGATAAACGACTTCCACTTGGCCATGTTTACCATAAATATATTTAGGAATGAACTCCATCGGGCCCGGACGATACAAGGCTAGAACGGAGATAATATCTTCAAATACAGAGGGCTTCAAGTCCTTCAGAACCTTGCGGACACCTGTTGACTCCAATTGGAAAACGCCGGTGGTTTCACCCCTGCTCAGCATCGCGTAAGTAACCGCGTCCTCATCCATATCCAGTCCATCGAAATCCAAATGAAGGCCTTCCATCTGGGCAATCCAATCCACGGTTCGTTCAATAATCGACAATGTCCGCAGACCTAGAAAGTCCATTTTCAAAAGTCCAATGGCTTCCAAATGCTCCATCGTATATTGCGTTAGCGCTGTCTGAGTCGTCCCTTCTTGAAGGGGCACATACTGCGTGAGCGGCTCTCTGGAAATAACAACCCCAGCCGCGTGCGTCGATGCATGACGCGGCATACCCTCTACACGCATAGCCATTTCAAGCAGTTCAGCGGTCTTAGGCTGTCTAGCGACTAGAGACTTGAGATCCGAGCTTACCTGCAGCGCCTCGGTCAGCGTCATGCCGAGCTGATTCGGAATGGCTTTCGCCGCGCGATCTACGTCCCCATAAGGAACATTCAACACACGACCGACGTCTCTGACTGCCGCCTTGGCCGCCATCGTTCCGAAGGTAATAATCTGGGCGACATGCTCATGCCCATATTTGGCAACGACGTAATCAATGACTTCATCCCGACGTTCGTCACTGAAGTCGATATCGATATCGGGCATCGAAATCCGCTCAGGATTCAGAAAGCGCTCAAAGAGCAGCTTATATTGAAGAGGATCGACATTGGTGATGCGCAGCACATAAGCTACAAGGCTTCCAGCGGATGATCCCCGCCCTGGCCCTGTCATGATATGCTTTTCATGAGCAAACCGAATGAAGTCCCAGACGATCAAGAAATAATCGGAGAAACCCATTTTCTCAATAACGCCTAATTCATAGGCCAACCGTTCTTCTGCTTGTTTCCTTAGCGGTGAGTCCAGCTGCTCCCATTCCGGCTTTGCCCCATACCTCTGATTCATGCCCTGCTCGCACAGCTCTCGCAAATACTCAGCTGCGGTAAGAGGCTCAGGGATGGGACGGAAGCTTGGCAAAATCGATTTGCCAAACTCAAGCTCGAGCTCGCAGCGAGAAGCCACGACAGCCGTATTCGTTAGCGCTTCGGGTACATGGACGAATAAACGCCGCATCTCCTCTTCACTTTTCAAATACATCTGGCTTGTTCCCATTTTGAGCCGATCCGTATCATCCACGGTCTTCCCCGTTCCAATACAGATCAGAATATCCTGCATGACATGATCCGGCTCCGTCACATAGTGCACATCGTTCGTCGCAATCAACGGAATGCCGGTTTGTTTGCTCAGCTCGATCATGGAAACCATGACTTTTTTCTGCTCAATCATGCCATGATCTTGAATCTCCAGAAAGAAGTCATCCCCGAAGATGCGCTTGTAGCGCTCCGCTGCTTGTCTCGCTTCATCCTGCCGATTATGCAGTAAATGCTGGGAGATTTCGCTGCCTAAGCAGGAACTCAGACAGATAAGTCCCTCCGAATATTTGGATAACTGTTCCAGATCAATACGCGGTTTATAATGAAAGCCTTCCAAATGCCCAATCGAGCAAAGCTTCATCAGATTCTGATAGCCTTGGTAATTCTTGGCAAGCAGAATGAGATGGTAGATCGGCTGTTCTTGTCTTGTCCCTTTGTCGCGAATGGAGCCCGCTGTGAAATAAACCTCACACCCAATAATGGGTTTAATGCCACGCTGCTTACATGCTTTGTAGAAGGCGATAGCCCCATACATCACACCGTGATCCGTCAAAGCTAGAGAGGTCATGCCCAGATTAGCTGCTTGTGTAACAAGCTCCTCCATGCGTGCGGCACCATCCAATAAACTGTATTCACTATGCACGTGCAAGTGTACAAACGAACTCATCAGCATTTCCTCCCTGCTCTCATTTTATTCTTTACATATTATCATATTGTAGCTGTTCATTCCCATACATTAAGTATAGAGAGTTTGTCCTCATAACGGACTGGAAAGGAAGCGGTAAAGTCATGGGAATCTTTTGGGCAAATATAATTTTGTACTTCTGCATTGCTTTCGGGGTCGTCTTCGGGGGCAGCATGTTAAGCGGCATTGCAGCTGTGCTGACCCTCCAATCACCGACGGAGAAAATGATGACTGTGGCTGAAAACATCAAAATCTGGGCCATGGTTGCTGCTGTAGGCGGCACGATTGATCCGATACGCTATATAGAAAGTCATGTAGCCGTTGGACATTTGAATCCTGCGATCAAACAAATCATTCTGATTGTTGTCGCTTTCGTGGGAGCCCAAATCGGTACCTCGCTCATCCAAATGATTTGTAAGGGAGGCCATCAGCCTTGAGGATCCCTCCTTTTGCCCGCTATCAGCGCTTGCTTGCGAACTTCGCACTGATGGTTTCGGGAGCCATCATTGGGAGCGCGGTCTATATGAGCATTCATCAGCACACCTATACGCAGCTATACGTGGAAATGCATAAATATTTACAAGAAAATCGTGATTTGCGTAATGATATCGATAGTTTAAACAAGACAAAAAATAAACAATCCTTAATTAACATCGTCAATGTGCATCTAGTTTCCAAAAATCAGGATGAGCTGATTAGCGAAGATATTCAGAAGGAAATTGAGAGTGATATTAAAAGCGAGCTCAAGCTCGTCATCGGCCAGAAAGCCACTTATGTCAAGGACGCTCAACCTCTATACGAAAAGCTGATTACTCAAAAAACGTACATTTTGCATGATAAAAAATATATTGTTGAAGTGAAATCGATCGTGTTGATTCAGACTGAATTGACGGTTTGGATCACAGCCCAAGAGAAGCGAACATAAGCATAAGGCATGATCTGCGTGAGATGTGATTGCATTCTCCTCCCAAAATCGCTAAAGTTAACAGTAAACTCGCTTAAAGGACGGATGAACCACATGTTCGCGATTCAAATTACTTTATTCTCTCTCATTTGCTTGCTGCTTGCCCTATCGGTCTTCTTCAGCTTCCGGGCGCGTCGTGAAAAGGAACCCGCCAAACGCGGTCTATACTCAGCTCGTATGAATATTTGCATGGGCTTGATGCTCGTGATGATTGCTGTCACTCAGCTCTTCTTCTTCAGCGAGTCCAGCTTCCGCCGAATCTTCGGCACTGTACTAGTCCTGCTTGGATTGTTTAATTTATTCGCAGGCATTCGCAATCACGGGCACTTCGATCGACTGCTTCGCTAGATGACTTGTGCGGTCAGCATCGCTTTGGAAACCAAAGCCCCAGCATGATAAATTTCCACATCAATTTTCCCGAATTTACGACTCACTTCAATAATGGTGGGTCGTATTTCTATTTTGGAATCAATTTGCAGCGGTTTGAGGAAATAGGTGGACATGTTGTCCATGACGAGGTCGCCTTTTTTAAACTCCTGTACAATGCGATAGGCTGCTTGAGTCATGAGCGTCGTAAGAACTCCCTCTGACACTGTACCCAAATGATTCGTCATCTGAGGGGTGATCACACCGTGGAACTGTAAAGTCCCTTTCTCATCTCTCACCTCTTCGAGTCCGGACCATATCAAATCCTCAAATGTTTCTCCGTTCTGCGGCTGCTTCTGAATATATTGCATCGCTTTGAGCACATCGCTCCGGTTCAGCACACCTACCATCTTGCGGTTCAGATCGACAACAGGCAGCAGCTCAATACCTTCCCACACCATCATGTGGGCAGCTGAAGCTACCGAAGTCTGCGGTGTGACCGTGAGCGGGCTGCGCGTCATGAGCTTATCGACCGTCTGCAAAGTATTCGCCCCGACCATATCCTTGGACGTGACAACACCAATAATGCGGTTCCACTCATCAACGACGGGAAAACGGCTGTAGCCAGTATCCTCCGATAATCGCTGCCAATCCTTGAGCGTGCTGTTCGCCTTCAGCGCATACAGTGATGCACCGGAAGCCAGGATATCCTCAACGAGCATAATCTTCTTCTTAATTAAACGATCGTAGATCGCTCTATTGATCATAGAAGCTACCGTAAAAGTATCGTAACTGCTTGAAATAATCGGCAGCTCCAGCTTGTCAGCAAGATGCTTCACTTCTGTGCTGGTATCAAATCCGCCTGTAATTAGCACCCCTGCGCCGTATTCGAGTGCACAGCTGTGCGCCTCGTTCCGGTTTCCGACGATAAGCAGGCTTCCAGCTTCGATATATCGCATCATGGCGTCCTGTTCCATCGCGCCAATGACGAATTTATTCAGCGTTTTGTGCAGTCCACGCGAACCGCCAAGCACCTGTCCGTCGACCATGTTCACGACTTCTGCAAAGGTGAGCTTATCGATGTTTTGCCGCAGCTTTTTCTCCACTCGCACGGTTCCGATTCGCTCTTTGGTTGAGACGAGACCTTGATTCTCCGCCTCTTTGATCGCCCGGTAAGCCGTGCCTTCACTTACTTCCATGTTCTTGGCAATTTTGCGCACAGAAATTCGACTACCGAGTTTCAAGCTTTCTATATGACGTAAAATTTGTTCATGTTTGGTTAACGCATCCACGGATTGAGTATCCAACTGTTACACCCCATTCGCCTGTTCCTGTATTACTCTGTACTACTAGTATAAACGTTGGAAAGAACAAGAACAATGCGTACAGCTTCTATAATAAGAAAAATCCAACCCTATTGGATTGGATGCTTCATTTGTATTATACCAAACATATGTTCGTTGTCAAAATGTAAAACTTAACAGGATTACATTCGGCTATTTACGAAATTGCAGCATTTTTCTGCGGCCTTGCACAAGCTGCTCCAACTGCCATTTTTTCATCCGGTTAATGCGCTTAAGCTCTCTGCGTTTCTCTTCATCCACACCTAGAATCTGGTGCAAATGAGAGGCAATAACGAGTAGCGCCATAGCGATCCAAATACAGCTGAAAATCATTGGCAGGGAGCCAACGTCGCGAAGCTGCAATTGGGGTAACGAATAAATCAGCATGCCCAGCGCTACGCTCATGTACACAACATTTTTAAAGCCTTTCAACCTGATCACACTCCTTTCGCCTGATGAACTCTCCAAGCCTGTCTTCATTCTCCTCATTCATATGTATGAGACAAGTTATGGCAATATGAGTACATCAGCGAAAAGAATCGAAACCTACACCTCTCCGAAGCCTTGCGAGTTAAGGAAAGCTTTCATGTGCTCGCGCGGCCTTAGCGCCTTGCCCGCCATCTCTTTCGACCAAGTCGTATCGACTTTGCCTCCCGTACGAACGTTCATGTAGTCGCGGATGGTCTCGTCATACTGACGAACCGCTTCTTCGTTGTCCGTATACCGATTCTCGTGGTATACGGCTTCAAGAGGGAGCCGAGGACGCTGCAGCGGCTCTTGATCCGGCACGCCGATGCACATGCCGAAGATAGGGTATACCAGCTGCGGGAGGCCGAGCAGCTGAGAGACCTCAGCGGGCTTATTGCGCAGCCCGCCGATGTAGACAACGCCGAGTCCGAGCGACTCGGCCGCAATGGCTGCATTCTGCGCAGCGAGTGCAGCATCAACAGTGGCAATGATGAAATTCTCCGCATTGCCGCTTATCGGTGTGTCCGCATGCTGGTGCGACGCCTGCGAGTAGCGCTGCAAGTCAGCGCACCATACGAGAAACACCGGACATTCGCTGACATAATTCTGATTGCCGGCGAACGCGGCAAGTTGGCTTTTCAGTTCGCTATCCGATACGTGAATGACGCTATATGCCTGCATGTTACTGGAGGTTGAAGCCGCTTGTGCGGAAACTAGGATGTCTTTTAGCTGCTCAACTGTGACAGCTTGATCTGTAAATTTGCGAATCGAGCGATGATTTTGCAATAACTGAATAATTTCGTTCATATAGATGCAACCTTTCTCTCCCTTTAGTATACTTTTTGTAACTATAGCACTAAAAAGTGACTACTTGAATTTAATTATAATACCATCGATACTAAGGTACATAGTTTTGCTAACCGCTCCAACCTAACGGCGGTTAATATCTATATATACCTATATCTATATTAACACATATATCTATATCCTCGGAGGTACTTCCTATGAAAAAAGATTTATTTTCGCCGTATCAGCTGAAAGGCTTACAAATAAGAAACCGCATTGTCATGGCGCCGATGTGTCAATATTCAGTTACCGCAAAAGACGGAAAACCTACAGAGTGGCACTACGTCCACTATCTCTCCCGGGCAATCGGGGGCACTGGCCTCCTCCTTATTGAAATGACGGATGTGCATCCTGACGGCCGCATCACAGATCACGATTTGGGGATTTGGTCCGACGAGCATATTCCTGCTTTCGCCAGAATTATTGATGGCGTTCATGCACACGGTGCAAAAATCGGCATCCAGATTGCCCACGCAGGCCGCAAGGCTGAGGATGCGGAAGTCCCTGTCGCGCCATCGGCTATCCCATTCCCTGGAGATGCCTACAAAATGCCACGCGCTCTAACGACAGATGAGGTGCGGGAGACCGTGAAGCTGTTCGGCGATGCCGCCCGCCGTGCGGTGCAAGCAGGCGTAGACACCATCGAGCTGCATGGAGCTCACGGTTATTTAATCCACCAGTTCCAATCTCCGCTTACGAATAAAAGAGACGATGTCTATGGGCACAATCTAGCTCAATTTGGCGTTGAAGTCATTCAAGCGGTGAAAAAAGAAATGCCTGCTGACATGCCGCTTATTTTCCGTATCTCTGCTGTTGAGTACGCAGACGGCGGCTATGATATTGACCACGCCATTGAACTCGCCAAAGCGTATCAAGCCGCAGGCGTCGATGCGTTTCATGTGAGCTCAGGCGGGGAAGGTCCTGCAGGGCAGCGGAAACCGGGTAATTCTCCCGGTTACCAAGTGCCTTTCGCACGCCAAATTCGCGAGGCGCTGCAAGTGCCAGTTATCGCCGTCGGCATGCTGGCGGAACCGGAACAGGCGCAATCCGTCATCGTTAACGAGGATGCGGATCTTGTGGCCATCGCGCGCGGCTTGCTGCGCGACCCGTATTGGGCAACGCATGCTGCCGTTCAGCTAGGGCATGAGCATCCCTATATCCCGCAGCAATATCTGCGCGGGTATTGATCTTGGTTTCCCACTAGCGGGAAAGAGAATTCCGCTAATGCTCATCTTGTGGGAACTGTGGTCCTCTAATTTGGAGGAAAACAAGCTTTTTCCTATCTGAGCGGAACTACAGGGCGTTATTTGGCCTCCGTGGCATGTGAATAAGGTGAAATTGGCAAAATAGCGCACCACAGTTCCCTCTGTCCAAGCTGGTGACTCATAGGAGTCGGTAGAAACAAATAAAAAGCCTGACGGGTCGAGATCAACCCCGTCAGGCTTTTGTGTTTGCTGCTTAACTAAATCCCAATCAGCTTCCTTACCTTGCGATACAGCAGCGTTAATAGCCAAGGAATCGCTACAATTAGCACCAGCACGATCGCATTGTACATATGAAAGAGCACAATCGAGCCAGGCATATGGACTTTGTATTTCCATAGAGAAAGCAGCGCTGGATGCATCAGGTATACGCCGAACGACACGGAGCCGAGTGAAACAAAGAAGCGTGCCACTGGTGCTGCTTTTTGCAAAAGCCACTTTCCGGCCCAGATGAAACTAATGCCAATTCCAATGCTATAGAGGAGCCAGAGCACCTCAAACCAAGTATTTTCAAACGTATATCCCTTTAAGCCTAGTAGATAGAGTGATGTGTAGACAAGGCCACTGAGAATCGAGGCCGGGATAACCCAACCTTTGTTCCGCTCCAGCCATGCACGAAATGCTCCGTAATTCATCCCAATCGCGCCTCCGATGAGGAAGTACCCGAAATAGGTGATACACAGCTCCGGCTTGTGATCGATTGCTCCGAACCAATGGCTGTATATGTACACGCCAGCCTGAATGGCCAGACCCCAAAGCGCTAGCGTTTTGCGGAACCAGGCTGCATTCCTCACAGCCCAAACCAGCAGCGGAAAAAGCAAGTAAAACTGCACAATAATGATCATAAAATACAAATGATAGCCAGAATCAGCCCATTTTAGCTGCTCCAGAAACACACGCGGTTCTATCTTAAATGGATGTCCTGGCGTCCATAGCCATGGATTATAAATATAGTAGAAAAACGACCATACAATATAGGGAACAAGGACTTGCCTGACCCGCTTCCAATAAAAAACGCCGGCCTGTTTGGCGCTCCAATTGTCCGTATAGATGTAGAAAAGCACAATCCCGCTTAAAAAGATAAACACAGGAACTGCAAAATAACTTATTTTGTTTAAAAATAAAATGAGCAACTGCGAGCTGCTGCCCTTCAAAGCCGGATCTACTGTCCAGTCTGCCGTCACGTGGATCGTAACAACAGCAAGGATAGCTATCGCTCTGACGATATCTAGCTCCGTGATTTTTTGTTTAGCCATATCGGTTTCAGGTCCTCTTTTCCTATTCAACAATCCCCTTTTACTATAGACAGTTTCGACACATTTCGCAACCTGACAGCGCTTACTTTTCTTCATATACAAAGGCTATCCAGGTTGAAGTAGGTTAACTTCCTGAATAGCCTCTCATTTAGCTTCAATTGTGTATCTTCTACTTCATCATGGCTTGCAGCGGCTCTGCAATAATGCGCTGTACGTCTTCCAATACAACAGACAACCGACGCTCCGCATCAAATAGCTGACTAATTCCTGGGTTCAGAGCCAGTACGTCATACAGCTTCTGCAATTGCTCCATTTCCTCTTGAGGGGGCATCTCGCCTCCAGCCATCTTCTGCTGAAGTTCATTTTGGCGCAAACGGAAATCTTCCAATAAGTTTTTACTAGAAGCATCCCCATTAATCCGTGAGCGAATCTCCAGCATATCCTGATATTCACTGCTTTCCTTGATTGCTTTTGCCAGCTCGTATGCTTTATCGTGTACGTTCATTTCCATTACCTCCTCATTTAACCCAAATGCGGTTGGGCTCTTCCCCCAAACAGTTTCGACTACATACCAAGCACCAAGGGATATATGTCCTCATATGATGGAGTAGTTTACTTTGCTTAAACAGCAATGCCATTTTTGATGCTGGAAGGAGTGTTCGCTATTGACCAGGACGAAAGTCGGAATATCCATTCAAGGCACCAGCATCTATTTGGATGATCGGACCGTTGTTCTAAGTGAAGCCATTGCAAGAAGATGGAAAGTTCCGTCCAATCAATCGATGATCCTGCGTTTCGGCTCTGCCAAACAGGATGTTAAGGTCGTCACCGCTGCTACATCGAATAGTTTACGGTTCAATCCTATCCTCGCTACCAAGATCGGTATCCATCAAGGGGCGCAGCTCAATATCCATTATAGGCAAAATGTGGGCACTTTGTCGATTGGACCTTTAATTGGCGTGATGGTCAGCCGTGTTTATTCAAGTTCGCACGACCGCCCATTTGGTGCTATTACCGCTTTTTGTAAAGAAATGACGGATGCATGTGAACGTTATGGGGCTGTTGTCTGCTTCTTCCCGCCTGGTGAAATGCAAGCGAATGCCAGTTCCATTTCCGCGTATGCGTATGCCAATGGTTCCTGGAGCAAAAAAACGTTTCCGATCCCCAATGTGATCTACAACCGACTTACTTCGCGCAAGTATGAGAACTTGCCGAATGTTCAACAATTTTTGAAAGATGCCAAGGCCCGTTATGGAACAGAGGTCTTCAATGAGAAATATTTGAACAAAACGGAAGTGTTCGAAGCTTTACGCAAAGATAGTTCCCTTCATGGTTATTTACCGGAATCCTACCTCTTCAAAAATTATCAAATGTTAAAATCTATGGCCTCTCGACATCCCGTACTTTTCCTTAAACCAATTACCGGCAGCCTTGGAAAAGGAATAATCCGTATTCGCCGAGAACCCGGTGACGTCTATACGTGTCATTATACGAATTTAACTGGCGTCCGCAAACAAACGTTCCCATCGCTTTCTGCTGTCTTCCAAGCGATATCCGGCAAGCTCAAGACCCAGCGTTATCAACTGCAGCAAGGACTTGATCTCATCACAACAGACGGCAGATCGATTGATTTCCGTTCACTTGTCCAACGTGGGGCCAAAGGTGAGTGGGCCATTACTTCTATTGTCGGCCGGATTGCCGGGTCGCAGCACTTCGTCTCCAACCTTGCCCGAGGCGGCAGTCTGACGAATGTGGTGGGCGCACTTGCCAAAACGCCATTTTCTTCCGCTACTCGTGTCTCTGTAACGGCTCGTTTACGCAAGGCCTCTATCGACATCGCCAAAGGGATTGAAGCTCAAATCCCAAGTCATTTTGGAGAGCTAGGCATTGACCTTGCTGTAGATAAAATGGGGAAGGTTTGGCTGCTTGAAGTCAACTCCAAACCATCCAAAGATGATAACACGCCACTCAACAATGAGAAGAAAATAAGACCTTCCGTGAAACAACTCGTACAGTATGCCAAATTTTTAGCAAAGATTTGAGGTGGAACTATGCGATTAAGCACCAAACGTCCCTTGCTTGGGATTATGGTCACAGAGTTGAAACGGGAGCTGCCGTTTGCTAGTTCAGGCTTTTATAAGCATCTGACTTATTATGGCGCCCGTGAAGGTCTGGACGTCGTCGTGTTCTCACCGAATCGCATCGATTGGAAAGGGCAAACGGTGCGGGGTTACACCTACTTGACGGAAACGAAAGAGTGGGTGGCCAAACTCGTTCCACTGCCCTCCCTGATTTATGACCGATGTTTCTTTAGCAGCAAGCGCAGCTATGAACAGTATCAGTACCATGTGAAAAAGCTGCGTGAAACACCTTTTATCCGCTTTCTTGGTTACGGGCTGCGCGGAAAATGGGAAGTCGATCAAATATTACAAAAAGATAGCACAATCAGCCGTTACTTGCCTGAAACAAACTTACTTACAAGCGGCAATATCCTTAGAAATTGGCTTCAGACAAGAGACGATGCATTCCTTAAACCGCAGGGCGGCAGTCAAGGAAAAGGTGCCTTGCATCTTCACAAAGTAAACGCAGTAGACGGAACAAGCGCTTATCATATCAAAGGTCGCAATGCTCATAATGGGCTCGTCGATCACCAATTTAGTGATTTCTATTCCTGCTGGCAATGGCTGCGAAGCTGTATCGGCACCAGGCCGTATCTGATGCAAGAATATCTGCACCTGCATTCCTCAGAAGGAATGGCTTACGACATACGCTCTCTCGTCCAAAAAAATGGCTCCGGCATATGGGAAAGCACCGGCATGGCAGTTCGTGTGGGCAAACCCGGCAGTGTAACCTCCAATCTACATGGTGGAGGCAGCGCTGAAGAGGTTTCCGCCTTTCTTACAAAGGAATTCGGCGATGCCAAGGCTAGTGAGCTTATATCAACATTATCCATGCTCTCGAATCGAATCCCCCCACTTCTAGAGACTCATCACGGACGATTAGCTGAGCTCGGTATTGATCTTGGGATCGATACCTGGGGGCGTGTCTGGATACTCGAAGTGAACTCCAAGCCTGGAAGAACGATTTTTGCGCGCATGCGCAACGAGAAAGCACGGTTGAAATCCATTGCTAACCCTATTTATTATGCTGGATATTTGCTGCACAAAAAGCTGAGTTAAGCTTGGATTGCTGGTAAGTGCCCGGGTAGGCAGAAGTTATGTCTGTCTACTTTGACACGGAAGCCCCGTAGGGCAACAAGTTTAGGAGGGTAACCTAATGAGTTTGACAACGTGTATGCTCCACGCCGTACAACGAACAGATAGATCGGTCTACTTAACAAGTGAACTCGTCAAAGCTTTACGGTTAACCGGTAACAAATCGATTACTGTAAAGGTCGGCAGCAAAACAGCCACCCTACCGATCCGTCTGATTAAGAAAAGTGGCCAGCATATGTACATTCCGCTTTCTTTGATGGCTTCTCTGCGTATTCCTCGTTCGGGGAGTGTTATGGTCGCGAGCGCGAGTAATAAAGAACTGCGCATCGGCCCGCTCATCGGCGTTTTAACGAATATTGTAGGAGGTTCTTCTCCCTTTGGTACAAAGACCGGATTCATCCGTCAGGTTTTAAATACAGGTTCAAGCAAGTCCTTTATTTTCGCTTTCAGCCCGAAAGGGGTCAACTGGGTACAGGAAACCGTTACCGGTATCATTCCCAAAGAAGGCGGAGGCTGGATTCGCAAAACCTTTCCGCTGCCAGATGTCGTCTATAACCGCCTCTCCAGCCGTATAGCTGAGAAGTCTGCCGGCATGGAGGGCTTTAAGGATCGTTTTGTACGCAGAGGAGTACCGCTGTTTAACTGGAGCTTCTTTGACAAGTGGGATGTCTACAAAATGTTAGCTGGCGATGATGCCTACAAATTCGTTCCAGAGTCCCGGATTAATCCATCTGCTGATCAAATTAAAGAAATGCTCGACAAGCATAAATTCATTTATTTGAAACCAACGGCGGGCAGCTTGGGCATCGGTATTTTCCGGGTGACCTATAACCCGAAACGCGGTTATTTTGTTCGCTACCGCAAAGGCGGCAAAAACGTACTCATCCGTTATGGAAAGTTCGAAGGGCTCATGCAAATGCTCGGGACCGGGCGGGGTCGTCTCTCCAATTACGTAGCGCAGCAAGGCATCCGCCTCATTGAAATTGACAATTGTCCCATTGACTTCCGCTTCCACCTGACGAAGAACGGCAGCAATAACTGGGTTGTCGCCGCCATAGGGGCTAAGAAATCCGGCAAGGGCAGCGTAACCACCCATATCCGCAACGGTGGTCAATTAATGACGCCGGAGCAGGTGCTCCGTCAGATCTACGGCACCCGTGCGGAGCAAGTGCTCACCAATGCCAAAGAAACGGCGATCAAGCTTGCGGAAGGCATCGAAAATAATTATAACCACTTGCTCGGAGAGCTCGGATTCGATATTGGGATCGATCAAAATGAGAAAATTTGGATGTTCGAAGCCAATGCCAAGCCAGGTAGATCGATCTTCAAGCACCCGTCATTGAAAGAAGGAGACCTCGCTACTCTACAAAATATTTATGAGCACTGCCTCTACTTAAGTCGATTCCGCCCTAGGAGGGAAAATTAATGGCTTTCTTCCTACACAATAAAGAGCAGAATCCGAGGCTTGCAATTCTCACTGTTAAAGATAGCAATCGAGTATTTCGCGGTAATTTGCACAATTTCCTTGATCTTATTCAGACAGGTGAGCGGCTTGGGGTTGATGTTTACGTCGTGACAACCAAGGATTTCAACCTATCAGGCAATGACATCTACGGCTATCGCTACAACAACCAAACGAAGAAATGGAGCAGGGAACTCGTTCCCGCTCCTCAAGTCGTCTACAATCGGATTCCTTACCGCAAAATGGAAATGAAGCCTGAAGTTCAACAAACCATTCAAGCTTGCAATCGCAGTTCCAGTGTTCATTTATTCAATTCTTCCTTCTTTAACAAATGGACCTTGTTCAGCTGGCTTAATGGCGCTAAGGATAGCAAGCCCTATATGCCCGATACCAAACAACTAAGCTCGGCTGATGATCTGTCTTCGCTTTTACGCAAACACGCCGTGCTATATTTGAAACCGGTGAAGGGTAAAGCGGGAAAAGGGATTATGCGCATTGACCGAATTACAACGAAAAGCACGCAAACCCAGTACCGATTAAGCCGCCAGGTTGACAGGCAAATGACGTACAGCGTCCACAATTCCACCTCAGAACTATGGAACGAATGGAATCGGCACCGCGGCTCCAACGAGTACATTGTTCAGCAGGGCATTGCTCTGGCTAGGTACAAACAGCGAGCTTATGATTTACGAGCTCTCATTCAGAAAACAGCCAATGGAGAATGGAGCGTGTCAGGTGTAGGCGCACGTGTAGCGGGTAAAGCCAGCATCACGACGCATGTTCCCCGTGGCGGTTCAATCGACGATCCGCTCAAACTCCTTTCACAGGGCTTTGGACCCAAGGAAGCAAAAAGCATATTAAAACGGGTTGAAACAGCTGTCGTAACACTCGCGAACCAAATCGAAAAATCATCCGGCAATCAGCTGGGTGAAATGTCGATGGATATCGGAGTCGATGTTGGAGGTCATATCTGGTTCTTCGAAGCGAACTCCAAACCAATGAAATTCGACGAACCAAAAATACGCAAAAAATCACTTGAACGCATTATTCGCTACAGCCTTTACTTAATTAATCATGGAAGAAGAAGGTGATTATGCTTGTCTTCACAACGACTTGGCGTACTCGCTATTTATTTAAGCAAATCCAGGCTTGAAGAACTCTCTTACTTTCAAAGGCTAAGTAAAGAAGGTAAAAAAATGGGGGTTCAAGTCGAAGTCTTCTCTCCGACCGATGTGGAAGCTGATAACTCGGTGAGGTCATTAACCTATGATGCTTCACTAGGCAAATGGATTCGCCGCCGCACATCGATGCCGCCGGTCATTTATGACCGCTGTCGCTATAAAGCAGCCGCGAATTACCAAATGCTCAAAGCATTCCGCAATCGGCATGCGAAGCTGATTTTCCTGAGCAGACCGTTAGCCAACAAATGGTCAATGCATCAGATTCTCTCTGAAAATGAAGGCATCCGCCCTTTCCTGCCAGTTACGGTGCGGTTCAGCTCTGTGCAAGAACTATTGAAATTCATTAAGAAACATACACTCGTCTACGTCAAACCGAAAAACGGTACAGGTGGAAGAGGCATCCTGCGCATTGAGCAGCTGGGTCCTGATCTGTTTCTGTTACAAGGAAGGAATCAGCAAAGAACCATCATCGCCCCTTTTCGTGCAAGCGAGAAACAGCTGTCGATCAAGCTGCATACGCTAAAGCTGAGTCCGGACTATGTGGTTCAACAAGGAATACAGCTTACGCTGAAGGACGGCCGTGTGCATGATTACCGCTTGCTGATTCAAAAAAATGGCCGCGGTGAATGGGAAGTGACCGGCTGTGCGGGCCGCATCGGTCCTCACCGCAGCATCACCTCGAACCTTCACGGTGGCGGAAGCGCGGTTTCGCAAGATAAGCTGTTAGCGTATCGTTTTGCTTCACCTGAGAAAACGGAAACGATCAAGAAAGAAATGAACAACTTCGCTTATAAGTTGGCAGACTTTCTAGAAACCAAATTCGGCAAGCTGTGTGAGTTAGGCATGGATATCGCCGTAGATCCGAAGGGAAATGTTTGGCTGCTTGAAGTCAATCCCAAGCCTTCTCGGGAAGTATTTCGTAAGATTGGCGAAATCGCTACTTATCAGAAGGCGGTTTCACGACCTCTCGAGTACGCCGTCTGGATGTTAAGGCAAAATACCCGAAAAGCAGAACTACCTTCAAGCGATGATTCAAATGAAACTGATTAATCTCGCGTTCGGAAGCAACAGCACCAAGCTGTAGAAGCTTCCGATTTACATATGCTGCAGATGTCCTAGTGTTTGCACAAAAATTTGCTCAATATGATCATCATCCAGGGAATAAAAAACGGTTTTCCCTACTTTTCTACGCTTAACAATATGCACATCCCGCAAATAACGCAGCTGGTGAGAAACCGCTGACTGCCCCATCGATAGCAGTGTCGAGAGATCATGTACGCAGAGCTCCTGCTTCAAGAGTAAGAAAATGATTTTAACCCTCGTTGGGTCCCCCAAAGCTTTGAATATATCCGCAACTCCCACCGCCAGATCGTCGGTCATAGGAAGCTCAAGCCCCTCCTTGACAGCTCCCGTACCTGTACAGGCCTCATCGCAAGTATCCAACACGGCTTTTTCCATCATAAAAATCTCCCTCCAACCTACAAACTATACTTTTAACTCTGAATGTGTATTCGTGGAATTTTCAATTTGGATCGTTGAATGGCTAATATGAAAATGTTCCTCAATCCTGTGAATGGCTTGCTGTAGAATCGTTTGGCTATCCTGATCATCAGCAATAAGCAAATGACAGCTTAAGGCGTCTAACCCGGAAGTAATCGTCCAAATGTGAAGATCATGGACATTAATAACTCCGTCGATACCCTCCAGCACCTGCTTAACCTCTCCGAATGACACTTCAGATGGCGTCCCTTCCATCAAAATATGAAGCGTGGATTTCAGAACCGCCCAAGCACCTCTCAAAATAAGCAACGCCACAATCACACTAATAATTGGATCTGCTGCGTACCAGCCAAAAATCAGCATAACCGCACCAGCAACAATAGCCCCAACAGAGCCTAGCGCATCACCCAAAATATGCAAATACGCGCTGCGCAGATTTAAGTTGCCATGTACATCCCCTTTGCGCATAAGCGACCACGCGCTTAACAGATTAGCCAATAGCCCGATGCAAGCAATGAGCATCATGGAACCGCTCGCTACAGGCGGAGGTTGAAGAAACCGTCCAATCGCTTCCCAAATAATGAAACCGGCAATTACAAAAAGGGTGACGGCGTTAAAAAGCGCCGCTAAAATTTCAATGCGATGAAAGCCAAAGGACTTGCTTGCCGAGGATGGTTTTGCAGCGAACCTTAGGGCTATCAAACTCAGAAGCAGGGCCCCGGCGTCACTTAGCATGTGGCCCGAATCCGAAAGCAGCGCCAAACTATTCGTCCATAGCCCTCCAACAAACTCTAATACCATGATACCTGCAGTAATACAAAGGGCAATCAGAAGACCTTGTTTGTTTCCGCCTTGACCATGATGGTGGTGTCCATGTCCATGATGATGCCCGTGGTGATGTCCATGATGCGCGTGGTTGTGCTCAGCATGCTGCGCATGCGTGTGCCCATCGCCGACCTCGTGGCTGCAAGAAGCATGCTCCTCATGAGAATGAGATTTCTTATCTGACGAATGTTGATGCATAACATTCCCTCCCCCGTCGCTCTGCCACTAGAATGGCGTGCTGTCCGTATCTTTATACATAACGAATTAATATATGAGCATATATTCATATATTAATGAGTGAGGCCTTGCCCTGTCAATAACGTTTTGCCTAAATTTGAGAAAACAGGGCTGCTTCTTTGTTGTGCGGTACTGGAGTCCCTTATTAGAAGGAAAACGAGTTGTTTGCCGCTCTAAGGGAAACTACAGGGTCTTATTCGTCCTCCCTATCAGGTATTCAGGCCAAATTGCCAAAAATAACGGATCGTAGTTCCCGCAACAGGTGGGATCTATGACTTTTCTGCGATATAGCGGCTTGTAGTTCCCAGATAGCTGAGCGAGCGAAAAAATGATCGCTCATGCGGAAGTGCTTCTCATCATTGCCGCTGAGAAACAAACGCCTAAACGCAAAAAAGGCTCCAAGCTCGTCACCCGAGCTTGGAGCCTTTTTTTCCATACATTTACGTCCCAGTAGCTACTTTATTAGCCCCAGCGTCCACAACATCCGGATCCAGTGATATCGTCGCGCTAAATAGAACATTAGAAACGGCGAAGTCTCCTGTTATGCCGCCGCCGCTGCCGGAGTACGATTTGGCTGCACTTGTCGGAGCAATCACTAACGTATCACCGTTCACCAGGCTTCCTTCGTTCCTTATAATGTTGAATATCCCTACAAAAGAAGGCATTCTAATCAGCACCTTTATCTGTCAATGTGCTATAGTGTATGCCCAGCCAACCCTGTTTGCGACAACTTCCTCCTAAACATATTCCAATAACTCAGCAAAGCTGCGGATTCGAATATGCGCGCCTTCGAGCTCTCCAGCTTCACGGAAGCCAGCATAATCACAGGCCGCTACGGTCAGATTATTCTTAAGGCCTGCCTCCACATCGGAGGAACGATCTCCCACCATCCAAGCGGACCCGATTTGATGCTTGTCGAGCGCTATTTTAACCAAATCCACTTTGGATCTAGTTTGATATTTCCCCGCACTGTATAGGTCCTCGAATGAATGAGAAAGCCCCATTGCCTCGGTCACACTGCCAACATAGCCCTCTAGTCCATTGCTCGCCACAAATAACCGGACACCTTTGTCATGCAAAACTTGCAAGGTTTCAGCCACGCCATCGTACAATTTACCCTGTCCTTGCTTCAGTGCATCCATCTGGAATTGAAGCAACAGCTCATCGGCTGCCAGTCGCGCTTCTATAGAAGCTTCCGGCATGACCCGCTGCCAAATATGCTCAAGCAGCATGCCAAGCGCTCCCAGGATTCTTTCTTCCGGCGGCGTTTCTCCCGTAAAAAGACCCTTTTCTCTCAGCACATCAAATGTCGCATGATAAGCGGGCAGTAGAATCGTCTCCGTTTGAAATAACGTGCCATCCATGTCAAAAAACATAGCTTCAGGTAGGTTTCTCTGTGTACTCATCATCAAGCTCCTTCGCCAACATCGAATTATATAAATCGTGTAATGATCTTAGTTAAGAATGGCAAACATACCCATGTAAGTCAATGTTCATATTTGGGAAAATGCCTGTTGCCGAGACTTATGAATTCAGTTATGATTGAAATGAGTATAATTACTATGAAAAATGATATTTTTATGCAAAATGATTTCATAAATCAGACATCTTCTGCAAATAACTTGTCCATGAGAGTGAGGAACACGAATATGAATCTTCATATTTTTCAAAATCAACAAGAGCTTAATGAGGCTGGAGCCGGTATTATTACATCCCTTGTCCAAATGCAGCCAAAGGCTGTTCTAGGTTTAGCCACAGGCGGGACGCCAGTAGGTATTTATGAAGAGCTGGTGAAAGCTTATGAGAAAGGCCGCGTCAGCTTTAAGAACGTCACCTCCTTCAATCTGGACGAATATGTCGGTTTGCCGACGGATCACCCTGAGAGCTATTACGCCTACATGCAGCAGCATTTATTTTCGCATATTGACTTGCCTGCTGCCTCAGCTCACCTTCCTAACGGTAATGCACCTGATCTGGAAGCGGAATGCGAAAGATTCAATGAACTTCTGGAAGATGCGAAGCAGATTGATTTGCAAATTCTTGGCCTTGGCCATAACGGACATATCGGTTTCAATGAGCCTGACGATTCCCTGGTCAGCGGTACGCATCTCGTTGAATTGAAAGAAGAAACGCGTGAAGCGAATGCGCGTTTTTTCAACTCGATTGACGAAGTTCCGACACACGCTCTAACGATGGGCGTAGGCACCATTCTCAAAGCCAAATCGATCCTGCTGATCGTTCGCGGAGCTGACAAAGCCGAAATCGTCCACCGCGCGCTTACAGGACCAATTACAACAGAAGTCCCAGCTACGCTGCTGCAAACACACCCCCACCTTGTCGTTCTGCTTGATGCTGAGGCAGGGAGGTTGTTCGAATGAGCGAACTTGTCATTACAGGAGCGAAAATCGTTACGGAACAAGGGGTCATTGAGCAAGGTGTCCTCCATCTAAAAGATGGTGTTATCGCTTCCGTCCAAAGCAGCTCACAGTGGAATCCCAGCACCGCAGATAGCACTGCAGAAACGCTCGATGCTAACGGCAGCTGGTTATTGCCTGGCTTCATCGATGTTCACGTACATGGCGGGTATGGCGCTGACTTCATGGAATCCAGCCCCGAAACGCTTGATACCATTACACGTTTTCACGCAAAAAACGGAACTACCGGCATGCTGGCTACGACAATGACGCAAACGCGTGAGGCCATTGACCGTGTCCTTGGTGAAGTCAACCGCTACATGCAAGAACCTATGCCTTATGCGCAGCTGCTTGGCGTGCATATGGAAGGCCCTTTTATCTCGCCGAAGTGGGCCGGCGCGCAAGATCCCAAGCTGATGCTGCCGCCACAGCTATCCTGGCTGCAAGACTGGGACGAGCGCTTTCCGCAGCTCGTCAAGCAGCTTACCCTCGCCCCTGAAGTCGAGGGGGGCCTTGAGACGATCGCGTGGCTGCGTGATCGTGGCATCGTTGCTGCGTGCGGCCACACCGACGCTTCCTACGCCGACATCCAGTCGGCGGCTAGTGTGGGGCTCTCGCATGCGGTGCACACCTTCAACGCGATGAAGCCGCTGCATCATCGCGAGCCCGGAACCGTCGGTGCGGTCCTTACCGACGATCGCATCAGCGGCGAAGTCATCGCCGATGGGCATCATGTGCACCCGGCAGCGATACGCCTGCTGGTGAAAGCTAAGCAGCCGCATGGCTTGCTGCTGATCACGGATGCCATGTCTGCCGCGGGACTCGGCGACGGGCAGTACGACCTTGGCGGGCAAGCCGTTACCGTGCAATCGGGCGTTGCCCGATTGACGGAAGGCGGCGCGCTCGCCGGCAGCACGCTGACCATGATCGATGCGCTCCGGTTTATGGTGCGCGAGGTTGGTGTCAGCGTCGAAGACGCGAGCCGCTTCGCGAGCGGCAACCCTGCACGGCTGCTGCAGCTGCAGGCGTCGCATGGCTCGATTGCGCAGGGCAAGCAGGCTGACCTGCTGCTCGTCAGCCCTGAGCTGGAGCTCGAACACGTGTGGATTCGTGGTAAAGAGCTGCAAGCATAATTTAATTATTCAGCGCGAAGCTTTGTATTCCGTAGCTGAACTGTTCAATAGTTACCGGGAAATTCTCCTGTTAATACAAGCAATTCCGGTTTGTATATCCAATTAACTGGAAAAACTCCAGTTAATTCACGACTACAACCGTGCTTCCCAGCTCAAACGTCCTATTTAACTGGAGAATTTCCATTTATTTATCGTTTAGCTATGATATTCCCATATATAACGGTAATATTTACCGTTCATTTGAGAAGGCTGTCTCTCGGTCATTTGATGACTTTCGGGACAGCCTCTCTTATTTTTTGCAGGATATTCTCCCTCTTTGTCGAAAAAGCATAGGAACACAAATAGCCGCTTTTTTCCAAGAAAGGATCTAATCATCCCTATGCTCTATTTGATCAAAATCGCCTATACGTTATTGTTTCCCCCAGGGATTATCATTCTGCTGCTCATTTCCATTGCCTTATGGCTGCAGCAAAAAAAAGAGTACCTAGGTACTCTGCTTGTCGGACTCGCTGCGCTTCTTTTATGCGTTTGCTCCATGCCCTATTTCGGCAATGCCTTTCTAAATTCCATCGAACGCAGATACACACCGCCGGAACAAGTGACCGGTGATGTGATTGTTATGTTGACAGGCGGTGCGACACTCGACACGCCAGACCCTCTAACCAAAGGCGAAGGATATTTGACAGGGAACACAGCTGCCCGTGTGCTAACCATAGCAGAGCTATATCGCAGCACGAAGCTGCCCATCCTCATCTCGGGTGGACAAGTTTTCACAGACTCCGGCAATGAATCACAAATTTCCAAACGCCATCTCATCGCACTTGGCATTCCAGAAGCGTCCATCTTTCTGGACGATACGAGCCGCAACACGGAGGAAAATGCGCTGCATACCCAAGCCTTGCTAACCACAAATGGCTGGCAGCATCCCATTCTTGTTACTTCTGCCTTCCATATGGCCCGCTCCGTCAAACAGTTTCAAAAACTCAAGGTGGATGTATTACCTTATCCAACCGATTATATTTCGCAGGGAAAGCAGGCACTCAGTATTAGTAAATTCGTTCCCTCTTCCAGCGGATTATCCAATACTTCAATCGCGTTGAAAGAATATTTGGGCTTACTCGCAGCTAAAAATTAGCTGCATGGTGTGACTGCTCTCTCCCTGGCTTGCCATTACCGACATAGTTACCGAAAACCCTGTACTATTTTTTAAGGTAATCCCTAACTGTCGAAAGCATCATGAGTTTTTTCCAGGATATTTATCTTGACTTGAAATTGAATCAGTTATTTTGAGAAGCAATTGAACATTGTTATTTTCGATAAAACAAATAAGGTTACAGTAATCAGTACCCCTCTTTTATTGAGATGGGTTATATGATTTATATGGAAGCAACCGAAAAAGCAAAAGCTAGCCCGGAGATAATCCTTCGGGCTAGCTTTTATTTTAATGGATGAATGGCTAGAATGATTCACCTTGTCTTGTGTAGATTATTCCATAAGTTCGCGTCAGAAATAAGACATCTGTGACGTGATTGTTTTGCTCACAAATGATTCGTTTTTTCACTTTTTGCAAATGAGTTTTTAGTTGAAATTTACCTTTAACCTTGTAGCCGCATCAGAATAATAGGATTATTAGTGTTAAAAAAGTTAATTAATACTATTTTTATGATTTTCGACAATTAAAAACATAAAAAGCTATATACACTATTAATTATGTCTAGTAACATACACAATGTAATATATGGAAAAAATAGAATTTATTTAAAAAGGAGAGTAATAATGAAAATGAAAAAAATCTTAGTGACATCCGTTCTAGCATGCTTTTTCTTAGTACCTCAACTTACTTCGGCTTCAGTTCTTGTTAAACCTTCAGCTTCTGAAATAACAGTGTCTGACTCGTATTACGATAATACGGTTGACATTGAGCAAGATGTAAACCCAATTGGTAAAGTAGTCAAGTTCAAAGAAGGGAAAAATATCAAACCATTAATTGCAGAAAAAGCAAATCAACATAACCAAAAGCAAAAAGCAGCTGCTGAGGGCAATCACGAGCGAACACAGAAAATTGATGATTATTTTACTAAAATCGCAGCTGGAGAAGAACAAAAGTTTACGAAACAATTCTTCGACTTTCTAGAAGAAAATGGCCTAGTTTACTATGAGCTTGGAAAGCAAAAAGAAAAAGAAGTAGCTATTTCATCGACAACGGGAGCTGATGTTTCTGTAAATTCGCCATGGGTATCCTATGACTCGGTTAGTAACACTTGGGAAGTTTGGGGAGGCTACAGTTTTACAAATAACTGGTCTTGGTGGGGCGAGCGAAATATGAATGTAGCTACGCAAATAGGAAATTTAGACACAGTCGGCATCCACTTAACAACAGCTAATAACGCTGCTCTACTCTCAGGCTTTTTTGCTCAAGGTCTCTATCATGATGCCCCTTGTAGCGGATGCTCTGCTAGTAAATCAGGTCAAAACTCTGAAACTATTACTAGCCGATGGGGGACTATTGATTCTAACAACGGAGCAATGTTTAAATTATCCGATAAAATTGATTCATGGGGTGGTGGTTACGCGATGAGGTGGGGAGCTGGAGCAGTAAAACTAAAATATAGCTCAACTTTCTCTTCTGCTCATGGTTTAGCGACGGTATATTTTGCTCATACATGGAACTCTGGTAGTATCGATAGTGTAACAGCAACAAATAGCAGCTTTACAATAACTTATAGTACCAAAAGTCAGACAACGGATACTTTGATCGGTGGACAATATAGTTATTAGTTAGATGAAAATATAAACAGAAAGACAGGGAGCCTATTCTTAAAGCTCCCTGTTTACTTTTAGTCTGGCGTTTTTTTTGTAATAGCTTGAATAGCCGCATAACCAAAAATTAACGTAATCAAGATTACAATAATTACAAATATTGAGATTTGGTACGTAATACCATATCTTTCAAGATAGTTGTAAAGAATAATAAGTTCAATGACTAGAACTAGTGCCCAAATACCGAAGTATCTTCTCAACACTTGTTAACACCCCCCTGGTAAATCTACTATAGAATCGCATCAACTCGTCAGATGAGATTATTATTACACACTTTTAATATTTTATCTTATATGGAATATATTGTATACAACGAAATAACGGACCAGTTCGTAGTTTTCCTATTACTTAACTGTGGATATTGGGAGTTTTTACACTTGTATTATCAAGCAAAAACCGTCTCCAACGTATCCCGGTAAAAAGTGATTACTACAACTGTTTTCCATGCTTACGGCTACTAAAAAATTAACTAACCATGGATAGCTTTCTTAGACATTGAAATCCTTTTTAATCAAAATATAATTTCCCTCCCCTCACATTTACATGGCAATCCCTACGATATTCTATTATTCACTCCTCTACAACAATTATTTAACCTATGGTTACCGTCGCCCTCAACCTCTCAAAAAACCTTCTTCTGCATCCTATCATCCTTCAAAATTTCGACGGCTTCGCGAAACCGAAGGGAATGTACGATTTCCCGCTCACGGAGAAATTTCAGACTATCCTGGAGATCGACGTCATCGGTCAAATCAATTAGCCATTGATACGTGGTTCTAGCCTTCTCCTCGGCAGCTATGTCCTCATAGAGGTCTGCAATGGGGTCTCCCTTCGCCTGTATGTAAGCTGCCGTCCATGGCACGCCAGACGCATTCTGATAGAATGGCGCCCTATCATGAATCACGTACTGATCGTCCATCCCAGCAGCCTTAAGTTGATCAAGCGTTGCATCTTTCATGAGCTTATAGACCATTGTCGCGATCATCTCGAGATGGGCGAATTCCTCTGTCCCAATATCCGTGAGCAGCCCCACTACCTTATCCGGAATCGCATATCGCTGATTCAAATAACGCAAGGCCGCAGCAAGCTCTCCGTCGGCTCCCCCATACTGCTCTAGCAGAAGCTTCGCCATCCTCGGGTCGCATTTGCTGACTCTGACTGGATACTGAAGTTTCTTCTCATAAATCCACATGCTTTTACCTCCTTATTCAGACCTGCCATGGCCAGGGCGTATCCACCCATTGCCAAGGATTTTTGCTGTAGGCATGACCAAATGGCATAAGCGGACCAAACTCCAGCTCAAATTCCTGAGCCATCGACTTCCTCTTTTGAGCAAATTGATTGTATTGTTGGATGGCTGCGAGATCATTCGGATGTGTATCCAAATACAGCGTTAGCTCGACCAACACGAAATCAACAGCCTGCAAGTCGTGCATCATCTTGTAATAAGATTCCGGTACCGCTGGTGGATTCATAGCCAAGGGCTCCCTTCTTCTATTTTGGATTCGTAAGGTCCATACAGGGCGGGCCATAACGTCCCTTTTTTCAGAGCTTCATAAGGACTGAATTGCGGCAAACCTGGCGGTTGGAAGGCAATATAGAGGTGTGGCGGCACATTATACAATTTCACTTGAATCGGTGGACAAGGATCGAATGGACTGATATAGGGATAGTACTTTCTGAATTGCGATTGCATACGTCTCCTCCTCTTCTCGCTTCGGTGCACGAGAAATAGTCATAGCGGCAGAGAGGCCTATAAGCACGTATATGCAGCACGACTTGGCCAAAATCACAGATTTTCCAATATTTCCTCATGGTCAGAAGGCGCATTGAACGCTTAAAATAAGAACAATCCATGTGACACCATGACTTACACAATCTAACACCTTGGAGGGAATCACAATGACACGATCTAAACGACTGATCATTTCTGCAGCAATTCTTGTAAGCGTAACCATAAATGGCATGATTCCCGCTCTACCTGCATCTGCAGCGTCGGCTTCAACGAGCACCATTACTTTAGCGCAAGGAATGACAAGCTCATCCGTGTCTGCACTGCAAACCAATTTAAAAACACTTGGCTATTTTACATATCGGGCCATCACCGGTTACTTCGGCACAATCACAGCTCAAGCTGTTAAAGATTATCAAAAAGCCTATCAGTTAGCTCCAACTGGCGTAGTGGATGCTGCAACCCAAACTAGCATCTCCCACTCGATCAAAAAACAGCTGCTGCTGGACGATGCGATGAATTTTCTGCATGTCCCCTACCTATGGGGTGGAGCGACTCCTCAAGGGTTTGACTGCTCCGGTTTTATTTATTACATGTTTCAAAAGCACGGAATACCGGCTGTTCGAACAACCTCCAAGGAGCTTTATGCCACAGGCTTGTCCGTGAGTCAGGCTAATTTGCAGCCAGGTGACCTGGTGTTCTTCGCCATAGCATCTCCTGCTGTCGTTGACCATGTAGGCTTCTATTTGGGGAACGGGCAATTTCTATCTGCCACACGATCAGCAGGCATCTACCCGCAAAGCCTGACAAGCTCATATTGGGGTCCTAAGTATATGGGAGCTAAGCGCGTTTATTAGTTGTTCGCTCAGACGCAAACCAAAAAGCCCCTGCTCCATGCCAGAACGGCAGCAAGCAGGGACTTATTTGCACACGGCATCAACATCCGCACATTTTAATCCAACTTAATATTCAACTTCAAAAGACCGGCCTTCCGCATCGCTTGATAAATAATGACGACCAGAGGTCCCAAGAACAAACCTGCTACACCTAACAGCTCGAAACCAATGTACAAGCTTATTAAAGCCGCGAGGGCATTAATCCCTACCGCTTCGCTTAGCACCTTAGGCTCCACAATGCGGCGGAAGATTGTCAGGGCAAGGAACAGCACCAATAATCCAATTCCCATCCCTGTATGCCCGACTAACAGCTGATAACCAAGCCATGGGATGAACACAAGCCCTGTACCAATGACAGGAACGAATTCCATGACCATCACCAGCAAAGAAATAGCTAACGGATATTCCGCTCTGAGCACCAGCAAGCCTACGAAAGTGACCAAATACGTTAATATCGCCATGATGAGCTGAGCCCGAATGAACCCAAAAATAGCTTCCCGTAAATATACGAGGACATTCTCCATTTTGGTTCTCGTCTGGTCTTCGAACATGGACAAGAAAGCAATTCGCTGTTTCGGCAAGCTAAACATGCATAAATATAAAGCGATGATGTAGACGATCATGACGATAAAGAAATTCGGAATTTTGCCCGCCATATTCAAGAAGAATCCGGAAATTCCACTCAACATGTCGGTTAATGTCGCGGTTAATGTCTCTGTGCTTCGCTCTACCCAGGTTTGCACCTGCGCCGCCATCTCGGGCGACAAGGAATCATAGAACACCTGAGTTTGGCTAACAGCCTGATCGACGTATTTATTGACATCGTCCATATAATTAGGGGCTTTGCGGCCGAGATCAATGACTTCTGACACAACATTAAACCCAATGAAATAGAACAAAGCAATCGTCAGCAGCGTAAAAATAGTACCGATGATCGACGCAGCGACCAACCGGTTTACCTTTATAGCTCGCATCAGCAGCAAAGTTAGAGGGTCCAAAAAAATAGCTGTAACCAAGGCAAGCAAGAAAGGTAACCCTATCGTGAAAAATCCGTATAGGACCAGCAATCCAAGCACTATGATTAGTGTCGTCTTAAGCGACATAGGAATTCCTCCGATTATTCATTTCCAGGCTTTACAGAGTTAATTTTGGTAATATGTATACGTACAATACGCAATCGATCTACCTCAGAAACTTCAAAAACATGATTGCCTGAAGCCACTCTTTTACCTTTAACCGGGGCTCCTTCCAGCTTCTTAAATAACCATCCGCCTATAGAGTCTACATCCTCGTCTTCAATTTCCAGGTCCAGCATATCGTTCAAGTCTTCAATGAGTACACGTCCATCTACGGATGTATACTTATCTTTCACCTCAACTTCTGGTCGTTCGTCAATATCGAATTCGTCGTGCAGCTCGCCAACGATTTCCTCCATAATGTCCTCTAATGTGAGAAACCCTGCGGTACCGCCGTATTCATCCACAACGATCGCTAATTGCGAATGCTTTTTCTGCATTAATTTCAAAACACGACTTATCTCCATGGACTCCGGCACATTCAGAATAGGTCGAATGAATTCACTAATCTCGTGCTCCACATCGGGATCAGCCGTCAGCAGATCGGTAATATGTACGAATCCGACAATTCTATCTTTATCATCATCAGCAACAGGATAACGGGTATGTTTCGTTTCATGAACCATCCGCAAGTTTTCGATAAAGCTCATCTCTAGATATAAGCAATCCATATCGGTCCGCGGCAGCATGACCTCCCTTGCAATACGCTCTGAGAATTCAAATATATTATCAAAAAGCACCATTTCATCTTGATCGATATGTCCGCTCTTCACGCTTTCATCCATCAGAATGCGTATCTCTTCCTCTGTATGCGCGGACTCATGCTCGCTAGCGGGTTCTACGCCAATCCAGGACAAGAACTTATTAGCCGTACCATTGAGTACCCAGATAATCGGACGAAACAAGCGATAGAAGTACAACAGCGGCGCAGAAAGCCATAAGGAGGTTAATTCTGCTTTTTGAATCGCGAAAGACTTAGGTGCCAGTTCCCCCAGCACGATATGGAGAAAGGTAATGAAACCAAAGGCTACGATGAAAGATATCGCATGCGTATACACAGAGGCTTCTAAGCCTATCACGTGGAAGAACGGTTCCATGATCAGCTCAGAAACAGCCGGTTCCCCTACCCAACCTAGCCCTAATGAAGCTAACGTAATTCCGAGTTGTGTGGCTGACAGATACGTATCTAATTCCGATGTAACCTTGCTCGCATACTTAGCCTTGCTGCTGCCTTCATTAAGCAGCTGCTGAATGCGGGAATGCCGCACCTTGACAAGGGCAAATTCAGCAGCAACGAAGAAGCCATTCAGCAGAACCAAGATAATTACTAATACCAGATTTAGAACGATTGGACCAATTTCAAAGGAAGTATGTGGCAAGTGCGGATATCTCCTTCAGATAGATGATATTAGATAATAGCTTGTCGGCTTTTAAAATCAATGGAACGATAATACGAATCGGCAACCAACAGGTTCGGGCCGCAGCAAGAAGCTGCGCTGCAGAAGCAATTCACCTTTTGATTAAGGGGATTGTTCTCCCATCTTGCAAAAATAGTATCCAATTGATCATCATGGATATTACCTAGAGGCGGTTCATTCGCAAAATCTGTGACGAATACTTCGCCAGTAAAGGTGCTCACATTTAAGCGATTTCGCCCATCCGGATCATTCCGAACTGTGACGTTCGGTTCATCGCGAAGCCTTTTCACCAGCATTCGGTCCTCTTCGAGCTCATTACAGGCAAAAAACGGCAGTGTGCCGAATAACATCCACATGTCGCGGTTGCGGCTATCGAGCAAACGATGAATGCTGCTTCGTAACTCGTCCAGTGAAACCATTGGCAAATGTGAGGCAAACGAACTCGCATACATCGGGTGAACCTCATGACGTTTGCAGCCCATTTCATCGATTAGCTTATGAATTTGTGGCAGCTTCTCATGCGTGCGCGTATTAATCATGGATTCCGCTGATACGTATAGTCCGCCTTTGCTGAGCGCAATCGTATTGTCTACCATACGTTCATACATGCGCACCGCTGTTTCGCGGCCTACAGGATGCTGCGAATTAACGAAACCAACTTGGTGGAAATCGTCAGCATTCAAGTAATTAAAGGAGATATGCATGACGTCCAGATAGGGAGCAAGCAGTTCATACCGCTCCAAGTCGAGTGTCAAATTGGAGTTGATTTGTGTACGAACACCCCGTTCGCGCGCATATTTAAGGATGGGCAGCATGTAATCTTTGACAATCTTACTATGATAAGAGGGTTCTCCGCCTGTCAAACTGATTGTCTCCAAATGCTCTACCTGATCCAGTTTATTTAGAATAACGGGTAAGGGAATACGTGGCCCTTCCGTCATCGTTAACGAATCGCCAACAGCGCAGTGCTCACAGCGCATATTACACAGATTGGTAATCGTTAACTCTACACTAGTAAGTACGTGTTTCCCGTATTGCCGATAAGACCGAATCGGGTCCCAAGGGTCGTAAGCGGGAGATAGCTCCGGTAAAAAGGAGCGTGTTCCATTCATATTCATGCTGTTCACACCTGACCTATCATTTCCTATTCACTTGCAATTTGTTCTTATCATGCCTATACCTATGCCCTTTATTGTAACTTATGATGCGAAAAAAAGGAAACCGCCATCTCCTTCTCTACGGTTTCTCCGCAGGAGTTGGCGATTTCACCCGGAGCCACTTCGGTGCCCACCAGTTTGCGTCTCCAAGCAGCTTCATCAAAGCGGGAACCAGCATGACGCGAACAATCGTAGCATCAATGAGAACCGCGAGACCAAGTCCTAGACCAAGCGCCTTCATGATCTCAATATCTGTGAAGATAAACGAACCGACGACGACAACCAAAATGAATGCAGCACTTGTAATTAAACTGCCTGTTTTCTTAAGCCCTTCCGCCGTGCTCTTGTCATTATCTCCGCTTGCTTCATATTCCTCCATGATGCGGGAAATCAAGAAAACTTCATAATCCATCGAGATGCCGAACACTACGCAAAAGATAATAACCGGCAGCGTAGCGCTGACATAACCAATGGACGTGATGTGAAGCAAATCTGCCATATAACCGTGCTGGAATACTAACACTACGCACCCAAGACTTGCGCCTAGGCTTAGCATATTCATGAGAACAGCCTTAAGAGGGAGCAGAATAGACCGGAAGGCAAGCAGAAGAACGATATACGTAATTCCCATAACAAAAGTGAGCACAGAAGGTATTTCATCTTGAATACGATCGATGATATCCAGGCGGTAAGCTGGCCCGCCTGTGACCGCCACATCCAGTCCTTGGTGCCCCAAGGCGCGAAGATTCCGTACAAGCCCGTCCGTCGACGGATCATCTGTGTCCTTCTCCGGCACCACAACAAGCAGTGCTGTATGTCCCTTCGCCAGCTTGCTCCCTTCGATCCTCTCTTTAACTCCTGGAGCTTTCAGCATACCTGTTAATTCAGCATCTGAATGTTGTCCTAACGTGCTGAGGTAGCTTTGGATTTCTTTGACGCCCGAAACACTCTTCACTTTATCCGCGTACGCCCGAACTTGGCGGATCGATGACTCTTCCCATATGTCTTCTTCCGTATGTACAACGATTTGAATTGGCCCCATCATCCGAGGGTCATAAGCTGTTTTAAGCAAGTCCGATCCGTATCGCGACTCGTAGTTAGGAGGCAGCACCTCGGCATTGGGCACGCTTAGCTTCATTTGACCAATGGGGGTCATTGCATAGATCAATACTCCCCCGACCAATATGACAAGCAGAACAGGCCGCTTCATCACGCCATAGGCAATCTTTTCCCAGAATCGGGACGATTCTTGCTTACGGAAGCGCTTAGGGAGCACTTGAAGCGAATTAATTCGCTTACCGAGCAACCCCAGAAGCGATAACAGCATCGTGTTGGCGACAACAACAGAGATGGATACGACAATGATTCCGCCTAGGCACAGAGAGCGAAAAAACGTGAGATCAACGAACAGCATGCCAAGTAATCCTATCAGTACCGCAATGCCGGAGAAAAAAATCGATTTCCCAGCGGTCTGGCAGGTCATGGCTACTGCCTCAGCCACACTCGGCTGTACCTTAAGTTCCTCCCGGAAACGGCTAACGAGGAATAAGGCATAATCAATCCCGACGGCCAATCCCAGCATCGTCACCATATTCGGAAGAAAATTCGATAAGGACTGATGCTGGGCAATAAAATAGGTAATCCCTAGTGTGAGCGTTACACTCATAAGTCCTACAATCATTGGCAGCAGCGCCGCGACTAACGTTCCGAAAACAATTAATAGTACGATAAGCGCAATGGGCAGGCCAATGGCTTCTGATTTGGCAATATCATGCTTGCTCGCTTCCTGCATGTCGTGCAAAATAGCAGGTCCGCCGGTTACATACACCTTCATGCCAGCAGGAGTATGTACACGTTCCTTCACCTCGGGGTATTTCTCCAGCGCTGGGTCCGTGTCCAGATTCAGCGAAACGTTAACAGCCTGGACATCTAGATGCCCTTCATTCCGAGGCGAGGCAACGAAATTCACACTTTCTACATAGGGCAGCTTCCTTAATTCACTAAGTGAATCCATGATGGCTTGCTGCGGCTCTTTCTTGGTCATATCGAGGCCTTTTCCCGTATAGACCAAATTAATCGTCGTAAGAGGAACGCCTAGGTCATCCCGCAGTTGGATGAGGCCGAGATCTGACTCGCTTCCTTTTGGCGTAAAGCCATTGTCTTTGAGTATCCCAGGTGTTTTCTGTGCAAATAGAGCGAAACTAAGGAACAGAAATACGCAAAGCGCAAGGACTAGCCACCGATACCGATGCATGGCGTATCCCCATCTCCAGAAATTCCCTTTCACCGCTGATTCTCTCACACTCATCCCCCTGATCTGCAAAAAGAACCTGGGATCCCAGGTTCTTCATGTTCGTTATCTTTATTTTATCTCAAAGTAGAGTTGGCATACCCGATTCTGTGTCCAGCTCTTCTATTTTAATTTCACCGATTTCTGAAATGAGAACCGAATGCTTAATTGAGAGATCGATTTCATACGGCTCTTTGAGTTCTATGCCCCCTTCATCCTGCAGGATACGAACGACCGGCCTCTGCGGAACCGTTAAGTTTAATTTGGAGACAATTCCGAATTCGCCTGTGTTCAATTTCACAGTAATGCCGAGCGGGTAAATGGCGATTTTATCACGGAATAAAGCAATCTGGCTTTGATCATACATCGTGCCTGAACCTGCAAAAAGCTGCTCCATAGCTTCATGAGGCAATAACGGTCTGCGATATACACGGGTAGTTGTCATAGCATCGTAAGAATCGACCAAACCGATCCATCTCGCAAATTCATTAATATCCGGGCCTTGCAAACCTCGTGGATATCCGCTTCCGTTAATCCGTTCATGGTGCTGAAGCGCACAGTGCGCAGACAACAATGGAATATTCGGCTCATCCTTAAGAATCTGAAAACCATATGTAGTATGATTCTTCATTTCCATGAATTCAGCATTCGTCAACTGAGAGGGCTTGCGCAAGATGCCCAGTGGAATTTTGGTCTTTCCAATATCATGCAGCAAAGCGCCAAGTCCAAGCGTCTCCAGCTTTTCACGGCTATATCCATAACTAATTCCGAGCATAATCGCGTAAATACTGACATTCACCGAATGCTGGAATAAATAATTATCTTTGATATTCATATTGTTTAGCATGACCATTGCGCCTTGATGTGCACTTAAGTCATCAATAATCATGTTCATTACATCACGGAAATTACGTCCGATATCATAATAGCTCACAGCTCCGCGTTTGTTCGAATCTTCCATGACCTTCTTAAAGGTATGCCGAATCTCTTGAACAGCTCTGCTTCGCGTTTCATCTTGAATAATATCAACTTGAATAACGTCATCGGTCCGGGAATCTGAGATATAAATATAGTCGATACCATATGAAAATAGCCGATCGAGTAATCTCTGTGTCAGCTCAACGTTAACAGCAAGTAAAACCATACCATCTTCGTTGTAAATATTTTTAGCCAGCCTCATTCCAGGATGACACTTGTTGATCGGCATTAACAGCATGTAAGGACCCCCGAGTAGCTGAACGTTATTATCTATCTAAATGTAATAGATTTCATCTAAAAGTTCAACAAAAAAAACCGCATCTTTCGACGCGGTTCGCCACTTTATTTCAGTAGCATTTACTTTAAAAACATATAGAGTGCAAATATGATGGCTACTGCGAAACGATAGTAGGCAAAATAGGTCAATTTCATATTTTGAACAAATTTAATGAAAGAAACAACCGCTAACAGAGCTACGATGAAAGCCACCACAAACCCTACTGCGAAAAAAGCAAAATCATTGGAAGAAAGAGCTTCATAGTTTTTCAAAAAATAGACGCCGGAAGCCCCGAACATAATCGGGATCGCCATTATAAACGTAAAGTCTGCAGAGGCTGCACGACTAACGCCTGAAAGCATCCCCCCTGCAATCGTTGAACCGGAACGGGAAAATCCTGGCCAGATCGACACAAGCTGCCACAACCCGATGAAGAAGGCTTGACGGTAGGTTAAATCATCCAATACCTCGGTGCTGGGTCTCTCTTTCTTCTTTTCCGCAATAATGAGCAAAATACCGCCCAGAATAAGTCCGATAACGACCGTAGTCGAATTAAATAACTTCTCATCCACAACATCATTAAATAAAACACCGATGATTCCTGCAGGTAAAATACCGATAAGAATATGCAGCAGATTCAGCTTTCTCCCGCTTCTGCTCTCACTTTTTCTTTTCACCAAGCCAAACAAGGATAAGATCCGTTTCCAATAAATAATGACGACTGCCATAATAGCTCCAAGCTGAATAACAAAATCAAAAGTTTTCATCACTTCGTCGTTTTGCGTGTTGAGCAAACTTTGCGCCAAAATCATGTGCCCTGTTGAGGATACCGGTAAAAACTCGGTCAATCCCTCTACGATCCCAATAATGATCGCTTCAAAAATAGTATGCATGGTTTCCCCCTAAAGGTATAAGATTATGGTTGGACTCCTATCCAATTATATATTCTACTTGGAACCTATATGATCTGACAACTTTATTGACGAAATTCGTAGGTTTAACCCCTCGCTGCAGAGGCGTTTTGATCAATAAATCTTGCTGAGTGGCTGCTTGCAATCGCCTCATGATCCGTAAGCTGGCGGACAAGTACGTCGCGAATAAACTCCGGGAGCATGTACACCACCTCTTTCCCACGGCTTAAAGATAAGTATCCGGATCCGAAAGTAAACATATCTATCGTGCCCACAACATAGTCACGGCCAGGGTCCAGAAGCTCTTCGCCTACATGGACGGCGATGATACGTTCATAAGGCGCGCGGGAACTGTCCCACTCGACGGTGATGCCGTCGACGCTAAGCGCGCCTAGCACTTCGCCCCGGAAGCCGAGTCCACGGATTGGCTTCTCCATGAATTCAGGCAGCAGCGACTCTTCGAGCGCCTGCTGCAAGTCCGCGCCGCTAAGCAGCATGCGGCACGGGTTGATCGGCCCTGGGCAGATTTCTAGCAATCTGCCGCGCGTCAAGCGCCCCTCCTTCAGTCCCTGAAGGAGTTGGCCGCTATTGACCAGCCCGATATCGGCGCTGGTCCAGCGGCGAATCCCTGCGGCAAGCAAGTTGCCGAGCGGGGATTCGCCGTGCCAGTCCAGGCGCAGCGGCTCCCGCAGCTGCGCCACTTCTTCATCCAGCGCCGCTGCGCCGGCGATGCGGAAGCGTGCCAGCAGCTCGGCTACGCTGCTGTCTTCTTCGCTGCCCGTCGTCATTGGGACGACGCGGCTCTGGAACTGAGCGATCCGGCGCTGCGCCGGATCGTAGGCAAGTTCGATGTGGCCGGCATACTGCCCGAACTTGCCGGCCGCAGCCAGGTAGGTGCCGCTGATCAAGAGCGGCTCCTCCAGGACATGATGTGTATGGCCGCCTAGGATCACATCGATGCCCTCGATCTCCTCTGCTATGCGCCTATCCATCGGCAGACCGAGATGGGACATGACCACGATGAGGTCTGTGTGTGGGCGCAGCAGTTCTGTATGTGTCTTCACGGCCGCTAACGGATCTGTCACATCCCAACCGAGCAGCTCATAATAAGCTGGATAAGCTGCTGTCACGCCAATAATGCCAATCTTCAAACCAGACCTTTCAATCGTCAAGGAAGGCAGCAGCCAGTCAGGTGTGAGGTGTGTTGCTCTTTCGTAAATATTACTTCCAAGAACAGGAAATCGCGCATGGTCCTTGAATGTTGCTCTAAGAAAGTCAGGCGTAAACGTCAGCCCTTCATTATTGCCAAGCACCATCGCATCATAACCAGTTGCATTCATGATTTCCAAGTTAGCTATGGCATTGGTGCCCTCAGTCTCCGGACTCATCCGGTCCATATGATCGCCAATGTCCAGCGTCAATACTTGCTCGGATGGCCAGTTCTTGCGAGCTTCGTTAAAGTAGCCACTAATTTTGGGCATCATCTCAAAATGGCTATGCAAATCATTCGTATGTAAAATCAGAAGTCGTTTCATTTCTTGATTTTCAGCTCATCGAGCGTTACTTTATTTTTAAATCCAAAGGTCGCTTCTTCGCCAAGTAGGGCATCATGAAGAAACCAGATATGTACAACACTTTTGACATTAAGGCATTCACTGCTTCCATCTGGCACATACAAGCGAATGGGGTACCCCTTCTTGAGTGGTTCTCCGTCCTGAGCGTAGAGAAGAAGAGCTGAGTCTACTTCCGACCACGACATTAACGCTTGAAATTCATCAACCGCCTCTACCTTTACATGCGTAGGCTCGCTTTCAGCTTGTCCGCCACGACTGTTTTTCCAGCTTCGATACCATGCTTTTAGATCAAATGCATCCCCTGAAACGTTCGGAACACGGTCCTCAAGCGCCAATTTCATCTCCGCCAGATCAACGAGTTCTTGTACTGTCAATGTTTCGTGTGCAATATGTGGGTCTGACACTTGTATGCGTAAATCTGCTTGCATCCTGACCATTCTCCTTTCATCCCATAAGCTCATTTTTGCTATTCCCAAGGCCCTATCCATTATACCATTCCTTGGTCAAAATATGATATGCTGTAAGGGATTCTCACACTAAGCATTTAGGAGCAAAATTGTGAACTTAAACATCCAACTTTTTGCAGGACTTGTTGAACTCTTCGGGACTTCCGTCCTACATATAGCAATCGACCAAGAGGCCGTTTCAATTGAGCAGCTTAGAAAGCTGATCACGGACAAGTACCCGGCAGCAGCGCCACAGCTGAAAACTTGCTTTTTTGCTAAAAATCAAGCTTACGCAAACGAGAGCGATTGGGTCACTACGGCCGATGAGCTTGCTCTCATACCACCCGTGTCGGGAGGGCAGCCCACGTTATATGAAATTACTTACGATTCCATTGATGCTCGGCAAGTTGCGGCCAAAGTAAACCATCCCAATCATGGGGCTTCGCTCCTCTTCATTGGGACAACGAGAGAGATGACGTATGGTCAACGCACGGTCCTACTGGAATATGAAGCTTATGTTCCTATGGCAATCAAAACAATGGAGACAATCGGTCAAGAAATTACCGACCGTTGGCCGGGCACACTTACTGCTATCACCCACCGGCTCGGGAAGGTAGCGATTGCAGAGGCTAGTGTTGTGATTGCCGTATCCTCTCCTCACCGGGCAAGCTGCTACGAGGCAAGCCGCTATGCAATCGAACGGTTGAAACAAATCGTACCTATTTGGAAAAAGGAAATTTGGGAAGATGGTTCGGAATGGAAAGGCAGCCAAACTGGCCCTTGGAATCCGCTAGAAACAACACTTACGGATTAGAACGAATTGGAGATGATTTGTGTGGACACATTTTTACATACGGAGCAAGAAAATGGGGTAGATGCGCGCTATTCAAGACAAGTGCTCTTCTCCCCTATTGGTGTAGAAGGGCAGCGTAAACTGATTGGCAGTCGTGTCGCTATCGTTGGCATGGGTGCGCTAGGCACAGTGCTTGCCAATCATATGGTGCGCGCTGGGGTCGGCTATGTCCGCTTGATTGATCGCGATTTTGTTGAGGCAAGCAATTTGCAAAGACAAATGTTGTACGACGAAGATGATGCGGCAATGATGACTCCTAAGGCAATTGCAGCAGCCAAACGATTACAACTAGTGAACTCACTCGTCACAATCGAACCTCATGTCATGGATCTGAATGCTACGAATGCCGAAGATTTGTTAGGCGATATTGATTTAATTTTGGACGGCACGGATAACTTCTCCGTCCGCTTCCTTATTAACGATGTGAGCATCAAATTGGGCATTCCCTGGATTTATGGCGGTGCCGTTGCTTCAAGAGGCGTCTCTTTGACGATTCTTCCAGGACAGACGCCATGCCTGCGTTGTTTGTTCACCCAAGCTCCCGCTGCTGGCACGACCGAAACGTGCGATACAGCTGGTGTGATAGGCGGAATTATTCATGTCGTTGCTTCCTTTCAAGCAACTGAGGCTCTTAAACTACTAGTTGGTGCTACCGAACATCTGAATCTCCGGATGCAGCAGTGGGACCTTTGGTTCAATCAGCATTCCTCGATAAACGTGACCGGGGCACTAAAAGCGGATTGTCCCGCCTGTGCGAGCAAGCAGTACGACTACTTGGAGACTGACATTGATGGTGACACCATTCAATCCTTATGCGGACGTAACTCGGTTCAGATTCATCCTGTTGTTCCTGCTGCGAAGCCGCTTGAATACTGGGAAGAGCGCCTGAAACCGTTAGGTTCGGTAGAACGAAATCGGTTCCTTTTAAAGTTCCAGGCAGGCCCGGATTTGCACATGGTTATTTTCCCTGATGGTCGCGTCCTCATTCAAGGAACGGATGATTTAATTCAAGCCAAAAGTCTTTACAGCCGTTATATAGGGATGTAGTATTACAATATACCTACACGAATATAGGACTGGGAGAGGAAATTCAATGCATATACACGTACTTCAACTAATTGTTGGTGATAAACTGATTTCCGATTCCTACAATACAAAAGGACTTCATCTTCTATCAGCTGGCACCGTGGTGGATGCAAGCGACATAATGATGCTTAATCGCCATAATGTGGAATATGTGGATATTGCCCCAAGGGTTAATGAAATCGCAATTGAGTCAGTAGAATCTTCTAAAGCAAAGCTGGCTCAATTAAGTTCTTTCCATGATTGCATCTCCGGCATTAAAGACATATTTCGCTCTGCAGAAAACGGGGAAAAGCTTTCTATGGACATGATAGAATCCGCTTTCAATCCGTTAATTTCGAGCTTTGAGGAAGAGAATGACGTGGTTTCCTTGCTTCTTTCATTAAGCAGTCAAGATGATTACACTTTTCAGCATAGTGTACAAGTCGGTATGCTTTCCTACTATATTGCCAAATGGATGAACAAGAGCGAGAAAGAAGCTCTTATGATTGGTACAGCCGGCTACTTGCATGATGTTGGAAAATGTAAAATTCCCCAGGAAATTCTGTTTAAGCCTGGCAAGCTAACAAATGATGAGTACAATGAAATTCAAAAGCATACCATCTTCGGATATGAAATCATCAAAAACTCTTTGAAAGACAACACATTGGCACTCGTTGCTCTTCAGCATCATGAGCGCATGGACGGTACAGGCTATCCGTTACGCAAAAAAAGCACAGAAATTCATTCTTATTCGCTTATCGTTGCTGTCGCAGACGTGTATAGCGCTATGATCAGCAAGCGTGTGTATCAAGATAAACGCGACCTCTTATTCGTGCTTAAAGAGCTTCACCGGATGAGCTTTGGACAGCTTGATCCGAAAATCACACAAGTATTTATTCGTAACATGATTCCTAACTTTATCGGGAAAACAGTATCTCTTAGCGACGGCCGAGTCGGTACAATCGTCATGACCAATCCTACCGACTTTTTCCGGCCACTCATTAGAATCGATAATCAATTCCTGGATCTCTCGCAACTTAGCGATGTCGAGATTTCAACTATTGCCATTTAATGCTTTTCTAGATAATAAGCGAGCTGACGGCAAGAGCAATACCGATATATACAGCTGCTAACAAAGTGCCGACGGCTACATTTCCGCCTTTTAACTGATCGGATAGCTTCACGCCAGGCGTTAACCAATCGAACACCCAGTAAGTAGCAAGCAAACAGACGTAACCTACCGCAAACCACAAACTCATGTGCCAGATCGAGGAATTGCTATATGCGGCAATCGCCAGCACGATGGCTGTAGCGACAAATTTACCACCCATCGTGATTCCAACGGCTAGGTTTCCCTTATTTATTTCTTCCATATCGCGGTAGGGCGTCATTAAGCTAAATACATACATCCCTCCAAATTGCAGCAGGACTATGACAAATAAACTGATCACAATATTCAAGACTATCATTCTGCCCACCCCCGAAACTTCGCCATAGATTGATCATAATTGCTGTAATCGTGTACTTCCTCTAAAATAACCTGAACTTCTTTCTTGCTTTTAAAGCTAGTATAGCGATCTTCAGGAATAGGCTGCTTCACCTTTTGCCCTGTTGGCAGATCAGCAACGGCGAAATAGCGGAATTTGCCATCCAGCTCCGTTTTATAAACACCTATCAGCTTCACATCCGTCTTAATTTCAACCTTAAGTTCAGCCAAATCTTTATCGGCTTCTTCCTTTGTTTTGAAGGTCTTAATCGGTTTCCACTGTGAAAGCGTTACGTCGTTTTTCCCTTGACTGTCTGTTTTCATCGTTGCCTGCATATAGCTAAGCACATAAACTTGATCGCCGGTTGCAAAGTTCTGGTCATTCGATATGCGCTCATTGTTTGGCAGCAGAACCATATCTCCATCAAGCAAATCTCCGACTTTGGCCTGCTGCACCTGATAATCCCAAGGCACATCGCCATCCATGCCGCCAACGCTTGTCGTTGCGGAACTTCCTTCGACCGGTTTGCTTAAGACAGAGGGCTTCTTATTGAACAAGCTGCTGATACCCCAGATCATCATTATGACGACCAACACAACAGACGCCATTAGCCAGAATCGTTTTTGTTTCAAGGTGTTTTCACTCCAATCGGTACAAATTGACTTGCATTTCCTGTAATTTTCCCACCGGCTCGCCCTAAAAGACCACAAGGTGTTCCGTTCAATACGAACAGCCCCGTTAGCAAATGCCTATTCCCATGAGCAAAAGATAACTCGGGCAAATCGGCCCTCTGCTGATACACGCGCTCAAAAAAAACACTCGTATCAAAGCCAACTTCGTCTTTGACTTCTAGCTCACCCGCAGCGTCATAGAGCTCGACCGAGCCCCCTTCTCTTCCAAACATGGATTTGGACACATAATCCCCTGACAACTCAGGAGAAAAAAAGGTAGGCAGCATATAAGCAGCTATAGCCTTATGTTCTTCCGCGGTGAACAAGGCTGAGGTTTCCGTGTGCAATCTCCAGACCATAGCTTGCAGACCCTTGGATTGCAAAATAACCGCATGCAATGGATTAAACAATTGGATGAATTGTTCTTCAATCGCATAAGAGAGCGCCTCTCCCCCATCATCAACACCCATCCATTCCTTTGGATATAGTGCGAACATGCTGGAAATGATTTGTTGTTCCCCGACCTTGACTACGCCTTCGTCAATCCACAAATCTAGACAATCAACACATGTCATGTTTCTTCCGCTATGAGCAACAAGGGCATCAATGGTCCCTGTATCTTCCGCGTGCTGGCCATAGGCAATGCATGCAGCGAAATCCGGCGCCTCAATATCCCATGCAGCGCGGATTAAGTTTTTCATATCCGTATTCGGGGAGGTATAACCTTTCTGCTCACATAACCACGGTGTCGCAATCGACGCTTCCACATAACCTGTGGGAGTGTCCGCATTGAGCTCTAAGAGTTTGATTCCTCCCTGTTGATCCACAGTGAAATCAAATCTTGCATAGCGGCTAATCACCCCTATATCACCCAGTTCCAGCCGGTCAAGTCCATCCCAGAGCACTTCGGGAATCGACAGCTGTTGGTAAATCACTCTATTCCCTTTCACGTAACGAACAGCTTTATCAAATACGCGCCACAATGCATCTGCCGCGAGAATTAGCTCGTTATAAGTGGCTTGTTCCATAAGGACAATTTGATCAATCCAGTACGCTTCATCTTCTAGATTGGCCCATGTGAATCCAAGTTCAGCAAGCTTCTGGACTCTATGCTCTCTTTCCGGAGCTGGTGTGCCTATGACTTCGAATACCACAAGCATTAACCTCCTGAGCTGGATGAGGAGCTGAAACCACTCGATTTGCCGCCTATGCTGCCCGTTGATGTCGAAGTTGATTTCGAGCTTGACGTTGAGCCGCTGCTCGTGCCTGAGCTGCTAACGGAACCTGTGGTTCCTGCAGTTCCTGTGTTCCCTGTAGTTCCCGACTTCGTGGTAGATGAGGATGATTTATTGGTCGTAAACGTTCCAGATCCACTTGACGTCGTTGGTGCTTTGGTCGTGGATCGATTGGAGAACGTGCTAGGTTGATATGACTTGGTAACATAGGGTGTATTGGATCGATAATAATAAGAACGATGACTGCTCCCCCAATTGCTTGAGGAATAAGGACTTGGGCTATTGAAAATAAGATGGTATAAGAGCAGATCGTCCCATCCAAACCCGCTGCCACCACCATAATTATTTACAATAATAGGCGCCGTGCTGCCTCCTGTGGAACCGCCGCTGCCTGCTGTAGGTGTTGGAGAAGGCGATGGTGAAGCTGCGCCCGCTGAGGGAGGAATAGGTAAATTCCAGTCAACCGCTGGGTCGAAATAGGCTTTCACTTCATCATTAGACCATTCGACAAGCTTGGAGGAGGCAGTATTCGGTGCTGGCGTCTCCGCGGCATAGGCTGGTAACAGCAGAAGCTGCCCGACTAGCACCAGACTTATAGAAGCTGAAAATACCTTGAGCGGTCTTTTCACTGCTTGTTCCCTCCCCCTTCAGAACCAATTGCAACTAATAATAGCTCAAACACATTCAAATCTAAATTCAATCTTCCTTCGATCATTTCATATTCCTTACCACCAATGAGCACATAATTCGCTGCGTCTAGGGCTTGCATCAGCTTCTCATCCCATGGACGTTCACTAATTTTCAAAAGCTGTCCATCCGCCAATTTTTCCAAAAGTGTAATTGTCATTCGGTTTCATCCTCCTTCATCGATGACTTCATACTAGATAAAACGCATGAGCCGACCTTTTGTTTCACCTTGACAGAAAATAATAAAAGCCTACCCCTAAGGATAGACTTGAACGCTTTAAGTTACAACACGTTTCGCACGAAGGAACGTTTTTTTCCAGTACGCTTTATTGATATTACTAATCTGTACCCCATTCTTTGGCTCCGGGGAGGCATGCAGCATTTGCATATTACCAATATAGATGCCCACATGTCCGACTTTTTTATTTGTTTTGAAACGGCCTGGGACATAGAAAAACATTAAATCCCCTTTGCGCAAAGATTTTCGACTAACCAATTTGCCCAACGCTGCTTGTTCGCGAGCCAATCTCGGAAGCTTAACGCTGTATTTCCCATACACGTATTGGGTAAACGTTGAGCAATCAAATTTACCGGTTTGAGGATATGGACCTGTACCGAATTTATATTTAACCCCTTTATATTGCTCACCTTTGTTAATCAAGGCATTAATATTGATATTTTTCAGAACTGGAATTGCCTTCTCCCCAGAGGAAGCCCATACCTGCGGATCATCTTCGATAGGCAGCCCCAAGGAGGCTGGGTTCGCTCCATCCGCTGCGTTTCCTTTGAAGGGATCATTCGGGTCGTCTGCAAATGCCAGCTCCGGTGTATCCGCGCTGGGGTCAGGAGAATCTTCGTTCTCAAGCGAACCATCAGGCGAAGGATGGATGTTCAGTTGATTGCTACTTACATCATATGACATCTCATCTTGAAATAAGTCCGCAATGGCCGAGACAGGCAAGTAGACAGCATCGCCTTCTTTGACGAATGGCTCGCCTACATGGATTTCTGCTCCATCCTTCATCGCTTTATTGGAATTTGCAGATATTTCGAAATTTGCGTCATTATCGCCAATCAGCAGCTTCTGGCTACCAGCATCCCACTCGGATTGATACTTTAATGTTTGAATGAGTTCACTGGCTGCAACATATTTGACATTGTTGATTACTTTAATGGGTAAAACAGCATCGTCATTGCCTAATTTCGTTATCCCGTTCCCTGCTTGGGACAAGCTGTGCGGCAACGCAGTGCCTGTGCCTGATTGTGTCACTCCATTCGGCGTTGGTGCTGAGTTATTGGGGGGCGCATTATCTTTCCCACAAGCCGTTGTTGTCGCTAGAACGATAGCCATACTCCCGATTGCTGCAAGTTTCAGCCTTTTCCACATACCTTCACTTCTCTCCTTTAGGGACACATTATGATCCTCTATAGGTTGAGAAATGTGGGAAATAAATATACGTCAGCCAAGTCTAGAAATGCATGGAGCATGTTGGAAAGCACTGCTATCTATCACTTGAATAGTCCCTTGATCCAATTGGCAAAATCGACTGTAATCGGTATTAGCCCGAGTCCATGCTGTCCAATAACGACAACACCGTAGACGGACTCGCCGATTGCGACTGCACCAAGAGCCGTTTTGCCTATTGCTACGGCTCCCACAGCCAGTTGACTAACTGCAACAGCTCCCACAGAGAGCCAGCCTGAGACAGCAACAGCCCCTCCTGCTAAGTAACTTGCGATAGCTACCGCCCCAAAGGAAGCAAGCCATGATATGGCGACTGCGCCGAAGGAAAAAACACCAACGCTGACAGCTCCTATCGATACAAGCCCAACAGCTATATCGCCAACCGCGATAACACCAATGGCTACCCGATGCTTGCTTTTTCTCATGCCGCCAGTTCGTATATTTATGATTGGCAGGGAAGGTGATGGCCACTGATAGTCAATTTCCCGCTGATTCCATCCCCTGCTTTCCCACATCCCATTGAACCATTTTTTGTTGTTCATCCTGCGCCCCCTCGCTTCTTAGCCTCACGTCAAGGCTCCCTCTACTCATTATCCTATCACCATCCACTTTGAATCAGAACCGCCTCTAGAGTGGATTAGAACTCCGTCTGGAGACTGAATTTGGAGGATATTTCCGAAAAACTATGAAAGTAAATCGTCTACTCTTTATTTTAATATTTTGTAAAATTACATACATTTAAATAATATCCAAAATAAGGGATTGTACAATCTATTAAATATGGTAATATATAACTTGGAATAGTTGGCCAACATTTCCTAATAAACCCATTTGGAGGCATTATGAAAAAAATAGTTTCTTCCTTATTTCTTGCAATTTTAATGCTAGCTTTCTCTACTAGCGCGTTTGCAGCTGCACCGAATGTTGTCGTTAATACTCCTTTTTCCTCAATCTCCGGCAACCCAACCGTATATTCGTATCAACCACCGATTGCATGGTATCAAAACGATACAGATGCGAATAGTTATTTCGCTGAATATTGGATTCTTATTTATGATGAGAGTTGGAATGTAGTTTATGATTCCGGAGTCGTAACTCAAAACACAACACAAAAAAATATGTCCGTAGTTGTACCTACACTTCCAAAAAATACAACTTTAGCTGTAGGTGTATCTGTTAAAGATAACACTGGTGCCTGGACTAGCGACACAACTGTGAAGTTTATGTACATTGAGCAATAATCATTTTTGCAGGGGGCTGTTACAGCCCCTTTTTATTTTTGATGTTATAGTCCTTCTGATAAGTTGCTGTGACATCACTTATCAAAGGGACTTTTTGGCTTACTCATTAATGGAGGACTTTAGCAGAATAAAAAAAGAACCCGCAGTAACTGCGGATTCTTCGATATTAATTTTAACCGATGGAGCCTTCCATCTCGAACTTGATGAGACGGTTCATTTCTACGGCATATTCCATTGGAAGTTCTTTGGTGAATGGCTCAATGAAGCCCATAACGATCATTTGCGTTGCTTCTGCTTCCGTCAACCCACGGCTCATGAGGTAGAACAATTGATCCTCAGAAACCTTGGATACTGTAGCTTCATGCTCAAGCGTAATGTTATCGTTCATGATTTCATTGTAAGGAATTGTATCGGATGTAGACTCGTTATCTAGAATCAACGTATCACATTTGATATTTGCTTTGGAACCTTGGGAATTACGTCCGAAGGAAGCCAGACCACGGTATGTTACTTTACCGCCATGCTTGGAAATCGATTTGGACACGATTGTTGATGTTGTATCCGGAGCCAGATGCGTCATTTTCGCACCAGCATCTTGATGTTGTCCTTTACCAGCTACAGCGATGGAAAGAACCATGCCTTTTGCGCCGCGGCCTTTCAATACAACTGCCGGGTACTTCATTGTCAATTTGGAACCGATGTTGCCATCGACCCACTCCATTGTAGCGCCTTCTTCTGCAACTGCACGTTTGGTAACGAGGTTGTAGATGTTTGGTGCCCAGTTCTGGATCGTTGTATAACGAGCACGGGAGTTTTTGAGACATACGATCTCAACAACCGCACTGTGAAGTGAGTTTGTGCTGTAGATAGGAGCTGTACAGCCTTCTACATAATGCACAAAGCTTTCCTCGTCTGTAATGATCAATGTACGCTCGAATTGACCCATGTTCTCGGAGTTAATACGGAAGTAAGCCTGTAAAGGCACTTCACATTTAACGCCTTTTGGTACGTAGATAAAGGAACCACCAGACCATACCGCACTGTTAAGAGCAGCGAATTTGTTGTCGCTTGGCGGGATGATTGTACCGAAGTATTTTCTGAACAGTTCAGGATATTCGCGAAGAGCTGAATCCGTATCTGTGAAGATAACGCCTTGATCTTCGAGTTCCTTTTGCATGCTGTGGTAAACAACTTCGGATTCGTATTGAGCAGATACACCAGCAAGGAACTTTTGCTCCGCTTCAGGAATACCTAACTTATCGAACGTTTCTTTAATTTCTGTAGGAACTTCTTCCCATGTTTTACCTTGTTTCTCGGACGGTTTCACATAGTACTGGATATCATTAAAATCAAGATCATCCATGTTACCGCCCCAACGAGGCATCGGCATTTTGAAGAACTGCTCCAAGGATTTCAGACGAAACTCAAGCATCCAATCCGGCTCGCCCTTCATTCTGGAGATTTCTTCAACGATTTCACGAGTCAAACCTTTTCCGGACTGGAAAATCGATTTGTGCTCATCTCGGAATCCATACTTATAATCTTCAAGATCTGGCATTTGTTTTGCCATGGTTATTTCCTCCTTAGCGTTGTAGGTTACAGATCAATAACAAGGTTCTATGCGATCGCTAAAAGCGTTAGTTATCGGTCTTTTGGGTATGTTCAATACCTTTGCGAAGAGCGTTCCATGCCAGGGTTGCGCATTTGATCCGCGCAGGGAACTTATTCACCCCAGATAAAGCCTCTATATCTTCATATTCAAATTCAACAGATTCGCCTTTCATCAGGCCAGAAAAATCCTCAGCCATCTTCAGCGCCTCTTCTAGCGTCTTGCCTTTGACAGCATCCGTCATCATGGATGCGGAAGATAGAGAGATCGAACAGCCTTCGCCTGTGAATTTCGCCTGTTTCACGATACCGTCTTCCACCAACATTTGCAGCGAAATCTTATCACCGCAAGTTGGATTGTTCAGATCGATGGTTACCGCTTCACCAGACTCAAATTTCCCCCGGTTACGAGGTGTTTTATAGTGATCCATAATAACTCTACGGTATAAATCATCCAATTGCATGGCCGAAGTACTCCTTTGTTTTTTGTAAGGCCATCACAAGACGGTCAATATCTTCTTCTGTATTGTATAGATAAAAGCTTGCACGAGCCGTGCTGCTTACTTCAAGCCATCTCATCAGAGGCTGTGCGCAGTGATGGCCTGCACGAATAGCTACTCCCTCTGCATCCAGAACAGTTGCTACATCATGTGGGTGGACATCACCCAAATTGAAAGTAACAAGTCCCGCACGGTTGCTGGTTGGTCCATAAACAGTCAGATCTTCGATCTGTGTCATACGTTCCATCGCATAGTTCGTGAGCTGAATATCATGTTTGAAAATATTGTCCATTCCGACTTCTTGCAGGAAATCGATCGCCGCGCCAAGTGCGACAGCGCCTCCGATGATTGGTGTTCCACCTTCGAACTTCCAAGGCAGTTCCTTCCATGTCGATTCATACAAATCAACATGGTCAATCATCTCGCCGCCAAACTCAACTGGCTCCATGTTCTCCAGCAAAGCCTTCTTGCCATACAATGCCCCAATACCGGTCGGTCCACACATTTTATGTCCGGAAAGCCCATAAAAGTCGCAATCCAAATCTTGCACATCTACTTTCATATGAGGTGTGCTTTGTGCGCCGTCAACCAATATTTTTGCACCATGCTTGTGGGCAATTTGGGCGATTTCTTTGACAGGGTTGATAACACCCAGAACGTTAGAAACATAAACGACCGAAACGATCTTCGTACGATCAGTAATCGTGTTTTCTACATCTGCCAGGGAAATCGATCCGTCGGGCTGTAATGGGATATATTTTAAAGTGGCACCAGTTGCCTTAGCGGCTTGCTGCCAAGGAATCAAATTGCTGTGATGCTCCATTGGCGTGAGGACGATTTCGTCGCCTTCTTTAAGCACCGCTTTGGCATAGCTGCTTGCCACAATATTGATGGCTGTTGTCGTGCCTCTGGTGAAAATAATTTCTTGCTCGCTGGATGCGCCAATGAACTTAGCAACTTTCGCTCGTGCTCCTTCGTACGCATCTGTTGCACGGGAACCAAGGGTATGAACACCGCGATGTACGTTCGCATTGTCCCATTCATAGTAATGCTTAAGTGCCTCAATCACCTGAATGGGCTTCTGGGATGTAGCAGCGCTGTCCAAATACACCAGTGGATGACCGTTCACTTCTTGTTTTAGAATGGGAAAAAGTTCACGTATCTCGGCTGTATTCATTGTCCCAGCTTCCTCTCCACTAAGCTTTGCAGCTGTTCTTCAACGCTCTTAATCGGAATCTCGGAAACGACTGGCGCCAAGAATCCGTAAATGATCAAGCGCTGAGCTTCTTCTTTCGTAATACCACGGGACATCAAGTAATGCACTTGCTCAGCATTCACTTGACCAACACTCGCAGCATGACCTGCTTTAACATCATCCTCATCGATGAGAAGGATTGGGTTCGCGTCTCCACGAGCTTTGGGGCTAAGCATCAACACTTTCTCCGTTTGTTGACCGTTACAGCCTTGTGCTCCTTTTTCGATCTTCGTGATGCCGTTGATGATTGCCGTTGCGCTATCTCGCATAACAGCACGCGTAATCATGTCACTTGTGGAGGCTTTGCCCCAGTGAACAGCACGTGTCGTTAAGTTAAGCTTCTGCTCATGCGTACCAACACAAATGATTTTCGCATCGGAATCAGATCCTTTGCCTTTGAGAATAGAAGTCGTGTCCGACAATGTATTCCCGTAGTTCATTTCCCCAACTACCCACGCGATGCTTGCATCATTATCAAGAATAGCGCGGCGGTAAGTTAAGTCCGTAACGGACTCTTCAAAGTTATGAACGGATGCGTAGCTCACGCGTGAACCCGGTTTCGCGAATACTTCAACGATGCCGTTCTGTACGAGCTCAGCTCCAGACAAGGAAGATACGAAGTTATCAACGTAGGAAACAGAGCTGAATTGTTCTGCGACGATAAGAACGTGCGGAGCAAATGTAGCTTCTGCATCATCGGTAACAAACAACGCTTGAAGTGGAACTTCCACACGAACGTCTTTTGGTACGTAGATGAAAATACCGCCGTTCCATAGCGCAGCGTGCAGAGCTGTCAATTGATTTTCATTTGCTTCGATGGCTTTCATGAAGTAAGGCTTTACTAGATCGGCATGATCGCGAATCGCTGTTTCCAAATCAGTGAAGATAACCCCTTGCTTCTTAAGCTCTTCGGAAACTTGGCTGTACACAACTCCGGAGTTGCGTTGAACAATCAAGTTATCTGAGTTCGTTAGACCTTGGGCTACTTCTGGTAAAGACTCAAGGGAAGTCAGAGGAGTTTGCGTTTTATAGGAACCGTAAGAGGAAATGCTCCAACGATCAATTCTTGTCTTTTCAAGCGTAGGTAATTCCAAAGAATTCGCTAATGCCAACCCTTCTGTACGAAGGGCAGTCATCCATTCCGGCTCCTGCTTGCTGCGGGAGAGCTCGATAACAGCATTAGTATCTATGGAAAGTTGTGTTTGAGTACTCATGGTATTCCTCCTAATATATAAGGACCTTTGACCCTAAAGTCAAAGTCTCTCCTCTCTTTAGTACTTCGGTCCCGGCGTGTTCATTGGGATTTTGAATTCTTCCTCGTCTTGACCAACCGTTTCGTCCACGATGCCAAGTTCTTCTTTGATCCAATCGTAACCTTCCGATTCCAGACGCTCAGCTAGCTCTGGACCACCGGATTTCACGATGCGACCTTGCATCATAACATGTACAAAATCAGGTTTAACATAGTTGAGCAAACGTTGGTAATGCGTAATGATCAAGAAACCGCGTTCTTCGCTGCGCATAGCGTTAACGCCTTCAGCAACGATACGCAAAGCATCGATATCTAGACCGGAGTCAATTTCGTCAAGAATAACGAATTTAGGCTCAAGCAAAAGCATTTGCAGGATTTCGTTACGTTTTTTCTCACCGCCGGAGAAACCTTCGTTCAAATAACGGTGCATGAACTCAGGGTTCATTTCAAGCTGTTTCATCTTCGCTTCCATTTGGCGGATAAACTTGATCAAAGAGATCTCGTTGCCTTCGCCGCGACGTACGTTGATTGCACTGCGCAAGAAGTCAGCGTTCGTTACGCCCGTGATTTCGCTTGGGTATTGCATAGCTAGGAACAGGCCAGCGCGTGCTCTCTCATCAACAGCCATTTCCAAAACATCTTCACCCTCTAAAGTAACAGAACCCTCCGTCACTTCATATTTCGGGTGTCCCATCAAAGCGGCCGCTAGCGTACTTTTACCTGTACCGTTCGGTCCCATGATCGCATGGATTTCTCCGCCTTTGATTTCAAGACTTAACCCTTTCAAAATTTCCTTTCCTTCGACGTTCGCTCTAAGACCGTCTATTGTAAATGTTGGTGAATTTTCCATTTTCTTTAAGCCTCCATAATGTTTAAATGTACTAGATAAACGATAATCATAAAATGATTATCATTGATTCTCATTAGAATAATTCTATTATAACTTACTATGTCAAATCAAGAAAGGGCAATTGCTTGAAAAAGGTGGGCATTTTGTGAAAATGCAACCATTTTCTTACGACAAAGTTCGCTTTATTTCAGCAACCTGCGTTGCAAATTCCTCATCGCTCATAACCGGAACTAACGAGGAGTCAGGAGGTATTTCAGCCCCAAGCTCAATCCATGATTTACAGCCGATATAGGCTTGCTCAATTGGAATATGTAAAGGTTCTGCTAGTCGATACACTCTTAACAACATGAGATGCAGCGGATTTTTACGTTTCCACCTCAATCTCTCTTCCGTGAAATTCTCCGTCCAAATGTGAAATGGATACAGCTTATGGAGCTGCTCGCCATCGTTAATCTCAATATCCTCGATCATCCGGGCGTACGAACGGATTGTGACCTGTTCATCCTGCGCACTCCAGAGGGCCAAAGTTTCATCAATAACACCCTGATAACTTTCCTTGAGCAATTCTTTTCTCTGGTGCTCGTAGGTTGGATAAAGAAAAAAATCATTCGATTCGACTTGAAAATCTCTCGTTTCTTCAACAATACCCCCTTTGCGCATAATAAAAATTTGTGTGCCGTCTTCCAGTGCTTTGATAGCCGAAGCCCATTCTTTCAAGGCCTTTGGTTTTTCCACCGACGCCAACTCCTTGCTCACCCAATAATCCATCTATTATAAGGAATTTGGAGCAGCAAAACAACACGGCAAGAAAAGGCGAAAAGAAAGGGATGGCTCTCAGGCCATCCCTAAGTCTACTTATTTACATCTTCGGCGTAATACGATTGTTGTATACGGGCAAACTGTGTTTGATTCTGTTTCATCGGATTAGGGTCTGCATGCTCCCCCGGAGGCTCCGCTTCGAAAGCCATGAAGAATAAGAAAAAGCACGCGGCCATCACCAGCAGCACATTCAGGATTTTCATCATCATAAGATCCTCCGAAAGCGAATTTGCTCCTAGTATAACGAAGTATCATTAGGCTTATGTTTTTCCAGTTTAAAGAAATTGTAAAGATGTGGGCTGCTTGAATCTATCCTAGGAAAGATTGCAGCATCCAGCGGTGTTTCTCCAGTGAAGTCTGTATGGCCAGCAGCATGTCCGAAGTTGTTTCATCTTGCACCTCTTCGCAGGCTTGCATACCTGCCTTTAATTCTTGGGTGAGGATTGTAAAATCTTCGATGACGGCTTCAACCATTTTGGTTGCGGTCTCGGTTCCTTGCGCCTCTTTTAGTGAGGACAACTCAATATATGCTTTCATTGTTGCCGCTGGTTGACCACCAATCGAAAGCAGACGTTCAGCAAGATTATCTATGTGCAGCGCGGCTTCATTGTACAATTCCTCGAATTTGATATGCAGCGTGAAAAATTGGCTTCCTTTTACATACCAATGGAAGTTATGAAGCTTAACAAAAAGCAAGCCCCAGTTCGCAATTTGCTTATTGAGAACAGTTTGAATGGATTGAGCTGATGTTAATGTCGTTGTTACCATGATAAGTGCCTCCTAGTTGTAGTTGTCGGTGCAGCATGTACACGTTACTTTGCGTTCTTTGTGCTGATTTTATGTAATTTGTGCAACAATTCCGCAGAGAGTATTTCAAGCGGCCCCTTTTTGCCTTATACTAGGGAAAGACGATTAATACACAGTAAACTAGTTGGAATTAATTTCAATGATTCATTAGGAGGCAAGCCATGTCTGCATATCATCCTTTAAGTGAAGCTCAAGCGATCGAATACGCTCGTCAAATCCCGAATTTGTTCCAATCAGGATCGGAACTGACCAGCCACGAAATCGGCGACGGCAACTTAAATCTCGTTTTTCGCATAACGGAAAAAGCTTCAGGAAAAAGTATTATTTTGAAACAAGCTCTTCCCTACGCCAAGGTTGTCGGGGAATCCTGGCCATTGACGCTTGATCGGGCACGTATTGAGAGTGAAGCGCTTATTATTGAAGAAGGTCTAGTACCGGATCTTGTACCGCATGTTTATGCTTATGACGCTGATCTCGCGCTGACGGTCATGGAGGATCTGAGCGATCACATCATTATGCGCAGAGGGTTAATTGAACGGAACGAATACCCGCTGTTTGCTGAGCATATCGGCCGTTTTATGGCAAATACGTTGTTTTTCACTTCGGATTTAGGCAAAAATCAACAGGATAAGAAAATCCAACAAGGCCGCTTCATCAATCCTGAGCTTTGCAAAATTACGGAGGATTTGATTTTCGATGATCCGTACCGCGATGCGGAAACGAATAGCATTGAAGATCATATCCGCGATGCGGCAGAGCAGCTCTGGTCGGACAGCGAGCTTCACTTCGAAGTCGCGATTCTTCGCCAGAAATTCTTGACGAGCGCGCAAGCACTGCTTCATGGTGATTTGCATACGGGAAGTATTTTCATCAAGCCTGATTCCACAAAAGTCATCGATCCGGAATTCGCTTATTACGGACCAATGGGCTTCGATATCGGAGCTGTGCTTGCGAATTTGATTCTAAACTTTGCAGGACAAGAAGGCTGGAGCAAGGATCTTGAAAGCCGCAAGGCCTACCGCGCTTATTTATTACAAACGGTGAAAGACGTATGGACGCATTTTGAAGCCAATTTCCGCGCGTTGTGGAATGAGCATGGTGTAGATCGTGTTTTCCAAGCGCCTGGCTACCAAGACTATTTCATTAAAAACCTGCTTCAGGATACAGCTGGCTTCACAGGTGCCAAAATGGTGCGCCGTATCGTAGGACTTGCTCATGTCGCAGATATTGATAAAATTGAAGATAGCGCTGCTAGAGAGCGCGCTCAGCGTTTGGCGTTAGCGATCGGCACCAGCTTTATTCGCGCTAACCGTCAAGTGGCTTCAATCGATGAGCTAATTGCCATCGTCACCAAAGAATCAGCAGTAGAAAGAGGATTTGTTCTATGACTAACAAGCACTTAGAAAGTTTAGAGGAGCAAGGTGCATTGCAATCCTTGCGTTGGAATGGTCAGCAGCTTGATCTATTAGATCAACGTTTGCTGCCAGAAGAGATCGTTTATTTGCCGCTGGAAACACCAATTGAGGTGTGGGAAGCGATTCGTCACTTGAAAGTTCGCGGCGCACCGGCTATCGGAATCGCCGCCGCGTATGGTGTATATCTAGGTATCCGCAACGTGGATGCCGCAGTGGATGGGCTTCTGGCCGAAGTCCAGAAGCAAGCCGACTACCTGGCGACATCCCGTCCGACAGCGGTGAACTTGTTCTGGGCACTCGACCGGATGAGAGCGCAGGCAGGCACTTTGGCAGCGGCGGGCGTTAGCCAAGACGCGTTCAAAGCAGCGCTCCTGGACGAAGCGCAGAAGATTCAAGCGGAGGACGAGGAGACGAACCGCCAGATCGGCGAGCACGCGCTGACGCTGTTCGAAGATGGCTTCGGCGTGCTGACGCACTGCAACGCCGGTGGTCTTGCGACAGCCAAGTACGGCACGGCGCTAGCGCCGTTCTACTTGGCTAAGGAAAAAGGCGTGAACCTGAAAGTGTTCGCGGATGAGACTAGACCCGTGCTGCAAGGCGCGCGGCTTACAGCCTTTGAACTGCAGCAGGCCGGCGTCGATGTGACGCTGATCTGTGACAACATGGCCGGTGCGGTCATGTCCAAGGGCTGGATCCAGGCGGTCATCGTCGGAACCGACCGCGTTGCCGCTAACGGTGACGTCGCCAACAAGATCGGCACGTACAGCGTGGCTGTTCTCGCCAAAGCGCACGGGATTCCGTTCTACGTGGCGAGCCCGATCTCCACGATCGATTTGAACACACCTACAGGCGGGGACATTCCGATTGAGGAGCGCCATGAGGATGAAATCACGCAAGGCTTCGGCAAACGTACGGCACCGAAAGGCGTAAAAGTGTATAACCCTGCCTTCGATGTCACACCGAGCGAGTATGTAACGGCGATTATTACGGAAAAAGGCATCGTTCGTGCTCCGTATGCGGAGAACTTGCGTAAGCTTTTTGAATAATGCAATGCAAATCCAGGGACTTTGGTCCGGTGGCGGCGATTTAGATGGAGTTTCTCCATCTATTGCCTTCCCTGGACCAACGCAACTCCAATTAGCGGTAGTTTTTCCATCTATCCCAGCAGCAGTGTGCCATCTATCGCATGCCCGTCGCAACTAAAAAAGGCTGTTACCACCGTATCGTAGTTGATTGACTACGATAGCGGCGAGAACAGCCTTTTTCTTATCCATGCAGGCGTTCACGATACCGGTTTGGCGTGACGCCGTGGGCTTTTTTGAACACATAATGCAAATAATTACTGGAAGCAAAGCCGCTTTTCTCGGCGATTTTCTCCAAGGTCATCGTCGTTTGCAGCAGCTCTGTGCACACATGTTTCAAGCGGACCTGCTCCAAATATTCACTGAAGGATATGTTCGCTTGCTCCTTGAAGATGCGCTGAAGCTGTCGCGAGGAGATCTGCAGCCGCTCAGCAACGCCCTCAAGCGTCAGAGGACGCCGGAAGTTGTCCTCGATGAACTGGACGGCAAGCTGGTAGCGGTAGCTTTTCATATCGCGTGCTGGCAAATCAAGACCTTGATGATCCGCTTTGTAAGCGCCGATCGTTCTGAGCAGCATCTGGATAATCGATTGTTTGATGATCGTATATTGTCCAAGCTGGTTGTCCCGCCAAGCTCCAAAGGCGACCAGAAAGCATTTCATCGCTTCCTGCCGGTCAAAGGCAGGGATGTGTGGAAGCTCGCTTAGCTGCTTGATGCAAGCATCTGCCTCCGCTATCTCCCATGCTTCTCCCCACGCCTGCGACTCAGGGTCTCCACCCAGCGGAGCCTCATCCAGCCTTACAAAGTCAACATGCAAACACAACTCATCCATCTTATCGTGTTCATCCGCCTCTTGGCGGTGCGAGACGCCTGGCGCTGTCACATACAGCATCCCTTCTTGCAAAGGATGGGTGATCCCATCCAAAATGACTCGGCCTTTGCCGCTAGGGATGTAATGAAACTCGAATTCGGAATGATGATGGAAATCGATCACCGTGCCAGGCGGAAAGGAGGTTAGATGACAGCGAAGCACCCGGATTCCATAAGAACCCCACCGAAACCGCAGGTCCAGCCGATCTAGTGCCATTGGATTTTCAAGCATCGGTTCGAAGTAAAAGGGTTGACTCATGCTGAACCTCCTTCCATCCTGCACAACTCAGTTGCTATTACTGAGCCAGGGAATCAATACGTACTTGTTGTTTGGACTTAGCGGAGCGGTTGGAAGCCTCCATCAATTTCGTTAAGTCTACAGCTAACTGAATATTTTCAGTAGCTTTTGTTCCGTTTTGAATGTGGTCTACCCATTGATCAAAGGCAGATACTTTCTCTTTTGGACCGTTCTCGTAAGCAGTCCAGCCAGCATCAGCAAGTTTTCTCGTACGGAGCAGAATTCTTCCGTCATGATCGGAGTACAACACGCTGCCTTCAGTACCATGAACTTCAATCACAAATGGTGAATGAGCGTTCACAAAACCAGCCTCGACGATGCCCAGAGCGCCATTCGCATACTGAAGGGTAGCTACGGCATTGTCTTCAACTTCTCTGCCCGTTACATGCCCATAAGAAGCGCTTACAGACTCAGGCAGACCCAGGAATAGACGAGTCAGATACATCGGATGACAACCAAGATCGATTAACGCACCGCCGCCACATTGTTCAGCATTGTAGAAATGCTCAGGCAACCAGCCTTTAGGATTCGCTTCTGTAGAAATACCGCCATTGTGGGATAAACGAGTGCGCACGAGCGTAATCGTTCCTAGCAGCTCTTTCGCGATAATTTCTTGTACAGCTAATGTATACGTTGGATTCAAACGCGGCAATGAAACAGTCAAAGTAACACCAGCTTCATTAACCGCATCTAGAATCTCATTCACTTCATGTAACGTTGGAGCAATAACTTTCTCCGTAAAAATATGTTTACCTGCTTTGGCAGCAGCAATCATAACATCACGGTGCATATTCGTCGGTGTGTCAACAACGACGCCGTCAATATCCTTATTTGCCAGTAACTCAGCAAGATCCGAATAAAAGGCAACACCACGCTGTGACGCTTCTGCTTGTCCGCGCTCAGGAATTTCATCCCACACCGCTACAATTTCGGTATCTTTGTGCTCGTTAACCTGTTTTGCATAGTCTCTTGCATGCACGTGCCAAAAACTTAACATTGCTACTTTAATCATGTTAACCTCCAAATAAGTGACTTGGTTTCATTTTAACATGCCTGGGCAGCTTGATAAATTTCGAATTAGCGACAGATGAGGGTGCAAAATAACGACATCACATTATTTACTTACAGGCACCGCATTGTAGTACTCTTCCATCGTCACCTTTTTGGCTACCATATCCTTAGCCGTATCCGCACCTACATAACGAATGTGCCATGGCTCGTATTGGTACCCCGTAATTTTCTCTTTTCCTTTGGGGTAGCGGATAATAAATCCGTACTCCTGGGCATGCTTCTCCAGCCAGTTCGCTTCTTTGGTCCCTCCAAAGCAATCCTCGGCGGCACATTTCCCGTCACTGCCCGATACATCGATAGCAAGTCCAGTTTCATGCTCGCTTGTTCCTGGCACAGCGCTGTACGTTTTCGCTTTTTCCTCACCATCCTTCAGAACGTAACGTTGGAATAGCGCCTTCTGCGTGGCATAGGAGCGATAGGCCGAAACACCAGCTAGGTTGATGCCATCCTTTTTCGCGCCAGCGACCAGCTTTTCAATTGCTTCCGCCGCGACGGTGCGCATTTTGCGTTTTTCGTTCTTCTCTGCGAATGTAAACGGAATATCCGGATAGACCAAATCCGTCGGCTCATAGCTCGAAGGAAGTGAGAATTGTTTGTTCACCAGCACCGTCACACTTTCTGGCTTGGCAATGACTTGAAGTCCATCACTTTTGGAAGGCGTACTGGATGCCTTCGGGGAAGCTGAAGGACTTTGGACAGGCTTGGAGCTTGCTTGCGGCGAAGCTGTCGCTGTTGTCGTTGGTGTGGAAGTCGTCGTATTAGGCGTAGCCGTTGCCGCCGTGCTGACAGCTGGGCTCGTGCTTGGTGTAGCTTCCTCTTTGCTGCTGCAGCCCGCTAGTATGGATAACGCCATGAGTAGGGCGAGCGCGTATTTTGTCTTTTTGTTCATGTTGAAATAAATGCCTCCTTGAAGTTAAAAAACTTACATATGAAATAGACTTCTCATCCCTAGTAAAAGTTGCATGAAGTCGCATTTCAACGTAAAAAGACTGCCATCTAGGTTTTGCGCCTAAATCGCAGCCTTCTCATATTTTATGCATAACGAATCGTTGTTACAAGTTTATTCTATTTCCAGAAATTGCTTAAGCCTGGCTTGCAGCTATCGCCTGCTCTAAATCATAGATAATATCTTCAATGGCTTCGGTTCCAACGGATAAACGAATAAGTCCAGAGGTCACGCCTGCAGAAATTTGTTCTTGCTCACTCAATTGGGAGTGTGTTGTGCTTGCAGGATGAATAATAAGGGATTTGGAATCTCCAACATTGGCTAAATGTGAAAAGAGCTCTACGGAATGGATCAGCTTCTTACCCGCTTCAACGCCGCCTTTGATCCCGAAGCTCAAGATAGCTCCTTGACCCTTAGGCAGGTATTTCTGAGCAAGCTGATAGGAAGGATGGCTTTCTAGTCCGGAGTAGCTAACCCACTCCACAGCCTCATGAGACTCCAAATACTGAGCCACCTTCAGCGCATTCGTACTATGACGTTCCAGACGCAAATGCAGGGTCTCCAGACCTTGCAAGAGCAAGAACGCGCTGTTCGGTGAAAGTGAAGCTCCCAAATCGCGAAGCAATTGAACTCTCGCTTTGATAATGTACGCGATTGGTCCTACCGCATCGGTGTACACAACGCCGTTATAGCTCGGATCAGGCTTCGTCAGGCCTGGGAATTTGCCGCTTGCTACCCAATCGAACTTGCCGCTGTCCACAATGATGCCACCAATTGTCGTTCCGTGGCCGCCAATAAACTTCGTTGCCGAATGCACAACAATGTCAGCACCGTGCTCGATAGGTCTTAGGAGGTAAGGACTTGGGAACGTATTATCAACAATCAATGGAATGCCGTTCTCATGCGCAATAGCCGCCACAGCTGCGATATCGAGGATATCTCCTTTGGGATTGCCAATCGACTCCGCGTAAACCGCTTTTGTTTTATCGGTAATGGCGCTGCGGAAATTCTCGGGATTGCTCGGGTCAACGAATTTAACGTTAATTCCAAGCTTAGGCAATGTATTAGAAAATAAATTATAAGTTCCGCCATACAAGGAAGAAGCCGATACAATTTCGTCTCCAGCTTCAGCAATGTTCAAAATCGCAAACGTAATAGCAGCTTGACCGGATGCTACGGCAAGAGCTGCTGGCGCACCTTCCAATGCAGCAATCCGTTTTTCAAAAACATCTGTCGTTGGATTCATAATTCGCGTATAAATATTACCGAACTCTTTCAGTGCAAATAAATTGGCTGCATGATCCGTATCGTTAAAAACATAGGACGTTGTTTGATAAATCGGAACAGCTCTTGATTTCGTTGTCGGATCGACCTCTTGACCTGCATGAATAGCTAGTGTTTCCGGTAAGTACTGGCGTTTGGAATCTGACATTGCACATGCCTCCTTGGATGATGAATGGATTCGTTGACTTAAACTCGATAATTCCTACTGGATTAGTATGTATTCATTCTAATGGAAATATCTAGCTATAGTCAATATATCATATCGGCATTATTTTCTATACTTGTTTCAAAGGCAATGTGCTGCAATTATTTCCGCTCTATGACTTGTCAGGCGGCAGCAATACGATCCGTCCGTCCTCCATAGCAACCCGTACCTTATTCGTCCCGGCAGCTCCAATCGAATCGAGGAAATTAGCCGGAATCTGCAGTCTGCCCGCCTTGTCAACGACGGCATACTCAACATGTGAGTCTTCTTCAGCAGCCAAGATACCTTGCTCAAGCTCAAGCAATTCCTCTTGATAAGATTTGCGCCGCAGAATCTCTGAGGAAGTTTTGCCGTCCCGAATCGCAACAACCCGGTCTACCTTCTTGGCCAGAAGCGGATCATGCGTAACAATAACAACCGTTAAGCCAAAGCTGCGGTTGAGCTCCCGAAAGAGATCAAGAATTTGATTCGCCATCTTCGTATCGACGGACCCTGTCGGTTCATCTGCCAGTAAGAGCCGGGGCTGATTCGCAAGCGCAATGGCAATGGCAACACGCTGCTGCTCCCCGCCAGAAAGCTCATTGAGCTTATTGTTTCTGCGGTGGCTTAGACCTACAGCTTCCAACAGATCCAAAGCGCGGTGACGCTTGCGTCGCCCCTGAAGAAGGATGGGAAGCTCCACATTTTCCAAAGCTGTCAAATAAGGAATCAGGTTTCTCGCATTATTTTGCCAGACGAAGCCGACGGTTTCCCTTTTATACTTAACTAGATCAGATTCCTTAAATTTCAACAAATCCTTCCCGTCCACTCGGAGATTACCCGCTGAGGGCCGATCCAGCCCTCCCAGCATATTCAGCAACGTCGATTTCCCGCTGCCGCTGTTCCCAATAATCGCCATCAGCTCCCCTTCCTCCACGTGGAGGTCAAGACCCTGCAAAGCAACGACTTCAAGATCAGCGGCCTTATAGATTTTAACCAAATTCTCACAGTGAATCATCCTTAATCCTCCCCAAGCTTAATGGCTTGATGAATCTTAATTCTGGAGAGCATCCCGCCAAGCAGCAGTAGACCAATTCCTATCATAACTAAGACAATGATGTACAAATGCAGCTGATCATTAGGATCGAAACTCACCTGAAAAGGCGGCACTTGACTCGATGAGTCAAATGTTAATTGGAACAAGGGAACGAACAAACGGCTGGCCGTATTCCCAGTGATCATACCAATTAGGACAGCAGCGCCTGAAGTTAACATTTGCTCGGCGACTAGCATCCCAATCAACTGAGCATACGAAATTCCCATCGCACGAAGTACGCCGAATTGCAAAATCCGACCGGATAGTGAAAGCACCCAATACAAAAGAAATCCCATAAAGCTGATGCCTATCGCAATCAAGAACCCAAGTGTCATTACGCCATTCACAGCCAGTTGGAAGGGATCATTCTTGGAACGGACCAACATTTGCTTCGTGTCAACCAAGCTTTCAATCTTGATATGTTTAAGTTCTAGCGCATCATATAATGCCTGACTAGTCATATCGGGTTTCAGCTTAAGCCATACATCATAAGGCTCCACGGCCAAATTATTTTGGAAGTAGGAGAGATGCCCAACGACGAGCTTAGGTGCATCCACTTTCGTTTGCTTTGTTGAGCCAGACGTACTACTAGTACTACTCGATGAGGCCGTCAATACCGGATTAGGATTCCAGCTTGGCCAGTAATCAATAATGCCATAAACGATGGATGCTGTACCTCTTACATCTCCCCATCCAATATTCACCGTATCGCCAACTTTGGCTCCCGTTTCTTCGGCAATGGACCTGGATATAAGCACAGCCTTGGAATCCCCAGCGAGCAAGTTCAAATATTCGTTGAAGTGATGATCCAGCAATTGATCACGCAGCCAAGCAGTTTGACCGAATTCATCGGTATCAATCCCCATCAGCGTTGTCCGCTTCGTTTCTTTGCCAATGGAAAGGTACGCATCTTTCTTTTGAAAAACACGAGCAGCAGATTCCACACCTGGCAGTTGGGTGAATGGGAGAAACGGCGGTTCCGTATATTGCACGCGTTTCTTCACAACAACCTCGCCCGCAGGAGAACCCGCATCACCCGAAGGTCCAGATGCGCCTGATTGTGGAGGCGGTGCATCATTATCCCAAGGTGTTTGCAGAACAATATCTGTCCCATTCGTATAGCGGATCTTCTCTTCAATGTTTTTATTCATCGTCCGGGCTGCGCTCGCACTAAACAACCCAGTTGCCAGCGTCATCACGATAAACAGCATAATGAATTGGTACTGTGTCGTGGACCTGCCTACCTGAAGGAGCGTCGAGTACAGATATGGCGGCCACCATTTGCGCCCTGCCGTATAGATCAGTTGAATAATCCACGGATAGATCCGAAGGAGAAACAAACCCATTGCAAATATGAATAGTGCCGGCACAACAAAAAGAAGAGGATCAACCTTCATGTCCATTGAATCCAGCCCCAGAGCAACCAGATCCGTCATCCGCCGGTTAAAGCTCTGCAATAAATAAATGGATACAGCCAATAAGACAATATCGAGAAAGATTTTATGGACAAAAGAAAGCTTGTTTTTCCTCGCTAATGCTTGCTTATGACCCACTATGGTCGTGCGAGTTGCCATAACGGCAGGGATGAGCGTCATGCAAACCGAAGCCACCACGGCAATCAAAGCATATTGATAAGCCTCTTGATTCAGCTTAACCTCCATTGCAGCGCGTTGTACAAATTCCAGAAACCCATTGGAAGCTCCCAAGATTTTGGTTAATTGCATGCCGATAGCAGGTCCAACTAGAAGAGCAATGCCCCCTAATAAAGCCCCCTCCAGCACATAACCTAATAAAATCTGAGTACGGCTAGCTCCCCTGCTGCGCAGAACGGCAATTTCTGTTTTTTGCCTCTCCGTGATCAAATTAGCAACCATGAATAAATAGAAAGCTAGCAGAATACTTACGGGCACATTCAGCGACCATAACATCATTCTTAATTTTTTCTCTTTGTCACCATACACTTTCAGGGTAGGAAGCGCGGGATTCTCGGATTTATAAGAGTTGAACCGATTGCTTAAGTAGCCTTCCATTTGTGCATGTGCAGCCGTATAAGCCCCTAATCCTTCCAGCTTTAATTGGTGATAATCGAGTATGTAATTCCAAAAGCAATACAAGCTGGTAAACTCTTTGTTATTGGTAATTTCTTTCTCAAATAATCCGAAGGGAATGAAAAATCTTGAACGCAAGTCATACATATTATTCGTCCAATATGGATCGGCATAATCGCTGCGATCAATGACCCCTACCGGTTTAATGCGAATGTTTTGTTTCAAATCCTCGTCTTGAATGATTAATTCGTTGCCAAGAACAATCTTCATCTCCGTCAACAGTTCAGGGAATACCCATGCTTCATACACGCCATTCACAGGCTCTGCAGAGGGCATGACACCGTCAACAAGGCGAATATGCTTCTCTAACTCCGACATCGTTGTCAGCTCGCCTAGACGCTTCACACTCGGATCGACTTTACTTGGATCACTCGGTTTAAAATTGAAATTCATCGTGCTGCGCATGGTCGTCGCAAGCAGGATCGGTACGCCAAATCCATGACTTTCTTCTTTCAAAAAAGCATCCGTTTCCGCGAGAAGATGATCGGTGTCCTGCTCCTTCTCGGATCGTACAAAGTACGCGTAGTTATACACTTGCCCCGGATATTGCGTGGTGTCTGTTTGCAGAACTTCCAAGTCCTTGATCAGCATGCGCTGTAAAATGGCGTGTGTATAAATGGGCATCGAGCTTGCAAGAGCTACGGAAATAATGAGCCCTATCAACAAACTAAGCTCGAGCCAGCGATTTTTAACCATTTTACGGAGAATCATCAGAAATAAAGCCATTGCAATCCTCCTAAGAAAGTACTAGTTCTCTAAAATGACATTTTGGCCTTCCTTGAGCCCGCTCCGAATTTCAACTTCCGTTGAGGTAACAAGACCTTTTTCAACATCGATTTCCTTACGGCTTTCCCCATTCAGCACTTGCACATAATCTCTGCCCAGATAAGTCCGCAGTCCTTTTCGCGGTATGACAATAACATTCTCTCGCTGCTCCACGACAATCGTCATGTCTCCAGATGCACCAATTTCTGCACCTTCTGTTCCTAAAGGAACCCCAATAATAATTGTTTTGGCATTTCTTTCGGCTTGTGCTTTGTTATCCGTTGGGGGAGTACTCGATGGTGTTCGCAGCACTTTGCCCTGCACCGTACTCCCAGATTTCGCGAGCTTCACTTCTACATTCATACCAACTTCTATGCCTGTAAGTGTTCCGATATCTGTAGCTTCATAAGAGAGCTCCAAGTGTTCAGGATCGGACAGAACCACAAGTGTATTGAAGGCATCCACTACACTTCCTTGCTGAGCATCCGTGATGAAAGTGACAATTCCACTGGACTCTGCCACTAGCTTGGTCTTGTCCAACTGCGCTTGCAACGATGTCAATTGCAGCTTCGCAGCTTCAATATCAATATCCTTCAAACGAAGCGTCAGTGCTTGATCAGGATCAACCTGCCTGGTTTGTACGCTGGCAATCTGAGCTTTCTCCAAGTTCAGCTTTTGAAGGGCAATTCGAGTTTCTAAATCCCCCTTCTCCAGTTCAACCAGCACATCACCCGGCTTAACCACATCGCCTAATTTGACACGTAGAGCTGCTAAGCGATGGTCTGATTCCTTAAAATAGTAATTGCTCGTTTGGCTCGACTTGAAGGTTCCCATGAAAGTAGCTTTTTTCGTTATGTTGCCTTTCTTCACTTCATAAAGTTCAAAATTTTCTTTCACGGGTTTCACTAATGGCGGCTTTAGCGCCTCCTCTTCTTTGGGCAGCAGGGAGCACCCTGCCAGCAATAGCACAACACCAGTTATAAGAAAGAACTTCGACGCAAATGGATTAACCTTCATCGACAATGGTACCATCCTCCAATGCATACACTTCATCTACAATTTCCATAATAGCGAGATCATGTGTGGTCAAAATAATGGTCATTCCTTCTTGCACCAAATCTTTGAACAATTTAAGCACTTGCAGCCCCATTCTGCTATCCAGCTCCGCTGTGGGCTCATCTGCCAAAATCAGCTTGGGCTTGTGAGCAATAGCTCTGGCAATTGCAACCCGCTGCTGCTCGCCACCCGAAAGCTCGTAAGGACGATGCTTCATTCGCGTTTTCAGACCAACGAAATCCAGCGCCTCTTCAGCCAATTGCTTATAATGCTTGGGAGGAATGCCCGATATGCGCAAGCCAAACTCAACATTCTCGTAGGCCGACATATAGGGGACTAAAGCAAAGGATTGAAAAATAAGACCGATCTGCTTCCGTCTGACTTCATTACGCTTCGCCTCAGAAAGAGAGCTGATCTCCATGCCCTCCAAATAAACGGCACCTTCCGAAGGATGGTCGAGGGCCCCAAGAATATTGAGCAGCGTCGTCTTGCCGGACCCCGATCTTCCACGCAGTGCCACAAGCCTGCCTTTGGGAATGCTGAGATGAGCGCCACGCAATGCGTGAACCGCTCCCGATCCTTTTCCAAATACGCGCGTAACGCCAATTGCTTGCACCATAGGCACCTGATCTACCTGCATAGTCATAGTTAGCACCTCATCTTTATTCCTAAATCATGGAACTCTCTCTCTAAATGTAAACCTTTACATAACAAAAAAATAGACATCCTTTGTTGGAAAAGGTGTCTATTTGTTCTTCTCGAATTCTTTCGGCGAGCATCCGACTGCGCGTTTGAATGTCTTGGCAAATGTTTTCGCATCTGGAAATCCTACGGCATCAGCCACTTCATATACCTTCATTTCTCCCGTGCGCAGCCTGCGTTTCGCCTCTTCCATACGGATTCGCGTCAACGTTTCACTCAGCGATTCTCCCATTTCCTTGCTATATAAATCACTCAAATAACTGCGGCTCAATCTGACATAATCAGCCATGTCCGATGTGCTTATCGGTGATGCATAATTGTCCATCATATAAGTCAAAACTTTACGAATAAAGGGATTGGTTGAGCGATGAACCGGCTCCTTCCCAACAACCAAGCCATTCTCCATCAGCATGCTCATCGCTTGAAAAACCACTTCACTGACCTGCTCGAACCTGCTGCAGCCGCTCAGAGCTTTGCTGTTCACGTATAGCTCCTCGTATCGCTCAAGCGCTGCGCAGCCGCGTTCGCGCGCATAACCTGCGGCCAGCGCAAGCAGCTCCTGGATGAAGATCAACACCTTCTCCTTGTCATGGCGCTGCTCCCCGAGCTTGCGGCAAAGCGCCTCCGCATGGTGCCGATACCCCTCGCTGTTATTGTGCAGCACACAGCGCAGCAGGTCGCTGCGAATCTCAAACGGCAGCGCATGCCCTTGCCCGCATGCTGCCTCCGGCGCATGCACAACCAGGCGATTCCAGCTGGAGCTGTAGAATCGCTCCTGCACCTGCCGCGCATGCAGCGCCGCGGCAGGCTGCACGTCCGCGAGCCGGCGGATGACGACGCCGGCTCCGATGAACCAGTCCGGCGCGTGCGCGAGCCGGACCTCCGCGGCGCGCTCAAGCGCCGCGGCTGTGGCATAGACGCCGCCATCTTCGGCGGCGTCTTGCTGTTCGGCTGCTGCTGGGAGGAGCAGCAGCGTGCTGTCGGCGGCCAGCGGCAGCGCCGCCAGGCAGCCGGTCCAGCGCCAGTCTATGACGGCGGCGCTGGTGTGCAGCAGCAGGCTGACTAAGCTGCTGCTTGAGGCACTTGCGCCGGCAGAGCCGCTCGGCGGCGCGTCTGCCCCGAAGAGCTCTGCCTGCAGCTCAGCTTCGCCAAGCTTGGTCTGCAAGTAAGCCTGCAGCCTATTTGATAGCTGCATTTGCTTCGTGGACGCCAGCTCAAGCTCGCGAATCTGCTGCTCTCTCTGCTCATTCCGCTGGGCTTCGAGCTCTCGCTTAACACCCAGTAAGATGTCAATTAGCGATTCTGGCTCCATCGTAGGCTTCAGAATATAGTCCTTAGCTCCAAGCTTCATCGCTTCTTTCACATAGGTGAAGTCGTCCATACAGCTTAGAACAATGGAACTAATTGGTCTTGTCCAATCTCTTAGTTCTCTTATGAGCGCTATGCCGTCCATACGGGGCATGATTAGATCCGTTATCACAATATCGATTTGAAGTGATTCCAGCAGTTCAACTGCCTCTAGGCCATCTTCCGCATCACCGGCATAATGAAAGCCATGCATCTCCCAATCCACCAATGTACGCAATCCCAAACGAATGATGGGTTCATCATCCACAACAAGTACATTCATTCTGCTTCCAACTCCTCTCCCTGATGGATAGGAAGTGACATCCTGATCGTGGTTCCTTCCCCAGGTTTGCTGGCAATATGCATTTTGAATTCCGGCCCGTAGTAAAGCTTGATTTTCTCCCGAATATGCGAAATACCTACACCGCTCATTCGTTCTCTCAGCATCCGATCGGATCGGCTTCCTCCTGCAGCATGCATGGCTTTCCAACCAGAGCTGCCTTCTTCCACCTGCATCCCGACACCATTGTCTTCCACTTGGCAAAATAGGAGGTCTCTATCGAGCCATGTCCGAATCGTAATGACGCCTTCCCGTTTGGCCGGCTCGATCCCATGAATAATCGCATTCTCCACAAGCGGCTGCAGGAACATCCTTGGAACCAAACAGCCCAATGTTAGTTCATCCGCTTGAGAGACAACCTGAATGCGATCCCCATAGCGAAACTTCTGAATCTCCATGTAGTCTCGGATCAGCCCTATTTCTTCACGCAGCGTAATAAACTCGCCCTTCTTGCCTAAACTCGCTTGCAGCAGACGAACCAATGCACTTACAACCTCTGATATCTGAGGTGTTTTATGTATTTTGGCCACCCATTTTATCGTATTTAATGTATTGTAGAGAAAATGCGGGTTCAGCTGATAATGGAGTGCTTCCATTTCCGCTTCCTTTTTCAGCGATTCCTCTCTTTTTACCTGCTTAATAAGATCTTCTAGCCGATTCAACATTTGATTATAGCTTTGACCTAATTGCCCCCACTCGGTGGAGGTTTTGGATGTCCAGTACGCTCTCAAATCGCCAAGCTCTGCTCGGTTCATCAAAGCTTTGAGTACATCGAGGGGCCTCGTTACATAAGTCATGAACAGGAGTGCGCTGCCTGCACTGAGCATAACAACCAGAGCTACAAAAGCGATCAGCCAAGCGCGATAATAGGGAAATGCTGAAATAAATGATGGAATCGCTGTTTCATAATAAGACGTCCACTGGACGCCCCCTATCATATCTACGTGTTTCGCAGAGTGAATGAATGAATCATCTGTGCGCAAATAGTCAGTAGCGCGTCCTGCGCTCTTCAATTCTTCGCCCGTGTATAAGCCATTGCGATAGACCACTTTATTATTCTGGTCCATAAGAACATACGCCTGAAAGTTGTTTTTAACCGATAATTCCTTCATCAACTTGTTCATATTGACCCATAACGTTACCCTTCCAAGCTCCTGTAAGCTTGACTTGTCCTTGATCGATTCCGTATAGGTCAGCAGATACGCATCAAGTTTGCTATACTCAGCTATTAATGGTTCAAACCGTTTCTCAGCACTTCTGATGCGTGTATCCAGCATCCCCGGCGCCTCTGCACTCTGAGCACATAGCGTTCGATTCGATGATTGCAAAGTCAAACATACCTGTTCTAGATAACGGTTCTGAAGCATTTGATCGGACAGCAGACTGTTCGTATAGTCATTCAATTCTTTTCCTTCTCGGGAAGCGGCCTCTTTCATTTTGACAAAAGTTAATACGCCATAATCCTCCGTCACCCTGTGGGTAATATCTGAAGCGTTGCGCAGCCCCTGATAGATGGAAGCGATTACTTGATCGTGCTTTTGATCTACAGAAAGGGTCAACTCCTTCTTGCTATAGGCAGAAAATTGCCCCTGAAATAAATACATGGCCAAGACTAATGGAAGTGAAATAACCAGGAGCATATAGAGAAGCACACGGAATTGAAAGCGATTAAACACGTGTCTGAGCAGCGATCGCATACGTCACCCTTCATGTTGCCGTTGATAGTTATTTCATTATAAATCTATCTTTTACCAAAAAGATAGACATATCAGAGAGGCTGTTGTTCACGGCCGATGTGAAAACGAATACGATACGATCATGTAATTGCGGAAGTGGGGAACTACAGGGCTCTATTTTGGACTAGATAAGCTATTTGGGGGATGATTGGGAACTACAGGCGCTTATTTCTCTTAAAATCTTACTTTTCAACAGCATTTCGTTCAATTAGCGGATCATAGTTCCCTCGAACTGGCTATATGTTCTGATATACACATAATAAGGGACTGTAGTTCCCCTATTTCTTCGCCACTCGCTCGCTCCGGACTAGATCACCCTAGCTTCACGAAAAAAGAGGCCACCCATCACGTCATTTCTGACTCAATGAAATAGCCCCTTGCTATTCTTATTCATTCACTCATTCACCGTACTAAAGCACCTTGGACAAAAAGGACTTGGTCCGCTCTTGCTGCGGGTTCTCGAAGATTTGCGTAGGCTTGCCTTCTTCCACAATAACGCCTTGCTCCATAAACATAACGCGGTCGCCAACCTCGCGAGCGAAGCCCATTTCATGGGTAACGACAACCATCGTCATCCCTTCCTTAGCCAGCTGCTTCATAACGGCCAGCACCTCACCGACCATTTCGGGATCCAAAGCGGATGTCGGCTCATCGAACAGCATAATCTTCGGCTCCATCGCAAGTGCGCGAGCAATCGCTACACGCTGCGCTTGACCTCCGGAGAGCGAATCTGGAAACGCATCAGCTTTATCCGAGAGACCCACTTTCGCTAGGAGCTCCAACGCTTTTTTGCGCGCTTTCTCCTCTGACCATTTACGCACCTGAATCGGCGCCAGCATAATATTATCAATAACCTTCATATGCGGGAACAAATGAAAACGCTGGAACACCATGCCAAGCTCCATGCGGATCTCATTGATTTTATTCGTCGGGTCCATAATATCCTTGCCCTCAATCTTGATGGAACCGCCATTAGGCTGCTCCAAAAGGTTCAGACAACGTAGAAATGTCGATTTCCCCGATCCGGAAGGACCAATCACAACCAAGACCTCTTGGTGCTGAATATCTGCGGAAATATCCCGCAAAACGACGTTACTGCCGAATGCTTTTTTAAGATTTCTAACCTCAATCATCGCGGTCATATCTCTACACTCTCCTTTCCACATAGCTAAGCAGCTTGCTTAGAGAATAAGTGAGGATGAAATAAATGAATGCTGCCGTCAAATACGGCTCCCATACAGCGAAATACTGGCTGCGCATCGCATTAGACCAATACATCAATTCTGGCGCGGCGATAACCGCAAACAGCGATGAATCCTTAATCAACACGATAAACTCATTCCCAAATGGAGGAATCATCCGCTTAATCGCTTGCGGCAAAATGACCTTTTTCATCGTTTGATAATGTGTCATCCCTAGGGAATATGCGGCTTCCGTTTGGCCTTTATCGATGGACTGAATACCTGCCCTGAAGATTTCGGCCATGTACCCTGCAGAGTTCAAAGATAAAGCAACAATAGAAGCAATGATGGCATTAGTTGTCCCAAGAAATAAAGGAACGACCCCGTAATGCACGAGCAAAATTTGTACCAACAGCGGTGTGCCGCGGAAGAAGTTCACATATATGCTAGTTGGCCATCTTAGATACCCTCTGCGAGACATTTTGCCTAATCCCACAGCCAGTCCCAGCACGGAACCCAAACAGATGGACAAAATGGATATCCCAATGGTCAAAAGCGTACCTTTTAATAAAAGCGGTATATATTCAATAATAATGTCAAAACGAAACTCCATTCCACACTTCCTTTCTTACCTTATTATACCGATAACAGAACAACAGCATGCGTAGGGTTGAGTCACGCATGCTGCTCTTTTTTTATTTTTGTTCAAGCAACTTTTTCGTATCTGGCTCTTGACCGAACCATTTTTTGTACACTTTTGCATAAGCCCCATTTTCAATCACTTTTTTGATTGCTGGGTCAAGTTTCGCTTTAAGCTCGCTGCCTTTAGGAAGCAGAATACCGTAGTATTCGGACTCAAAGTTTTTCGTATCAGAAATGGTAACGAATTTTTTGTTCGGATTATTTTTCACATATTCACGAACGATTGCAATATCCGCTACAACTGCGTCTACACCGTTATTTTCAAGTTCCAACAGTGCAAGCGTGTTGTTATCAAGACGTTTCAAGGATGGGTTCTTCTCGCCTAGGATTTTGCTCATAAGCGTATCAGCTGTCGTAGAAATTTGAACGGCAACCTTCTTGTCTTTCAGGTCTGTCGCGCTTTTGATTGGACTGCCTTCTTTGACCAGAATCATGTTGGTTGATTCGAAGTACGGGATGGAGTAATCATAAGATTGTTTACGCTCATCTGTAATCGAAACGCTGGAAATACCGGCTTGATACTCTTTACCTTGTTTAACACTTGTAAGCATTGTGTCCCAACCTGTATTCGTTACATCGTAGGAAAGTCCTGCTTCCTTCATCACTTCTGCAAGAAAATCGATGTCAAAACCGGTCATCTTGTCTTTGTCCATATATTCCATTGGCGCATAAGCAGCATCTGTCGCAAACTTGATCTTCGTGCCGCCGCTATCTTTAGCTGCTCCACAACCTGTTAATCCGATAACTAGAGCTGCTGTTAAAACTAAAAAAGATATTTTTTTCATTAAGATTCCCCCCGTGCTATGTATGGAACGAATCATATTTTAACATCTGGTCAATAAAATGACAACGTCTGTGCCTAGAAAATTACTCAGGAAATTGCAGGTAATCACCTCTCTTGTTCATTTTTGGCTTTTTGCACAACAGAATTGTGCACCCTTTGTACTTTTTGCCGATAAAAAAATAGAAAAACGCCCGGATCTCTTGATCCGAAGCGTTCAAATTCCATAAATTGCTGCCATCGTAGGCAGACCCTTACATCATTTTCAAAATAGCTTCTCTTCCCGTCATTCCAGCAAAAATGCCCAGGTCTTCCGCCGTGTGCGTCACCGATTCTAGTGGTGCTTCAAGAAGCTCCTCAATCGTGCGCACGCCCGTTGCCCTTGCCGCGACAATGTTGCGTTCACTTAAACGCTCGTTGAGCAGTGCAACGTCTAATGCACCGCACATGATGTATCCTTTATCTGTCGTTACTACCAGCAGCGTCGTCTTGGGCAATTTAACCTCTATCGCAATTGCAGTATGTCCCTCAAGGAGAATTGGTTCTACGCGCATCATGCTCTGCACAGCTCCTCTTTGCAGTCTTACGGTAGTATATGCGCGTGCGGCTAGTACGGTGTGATGTTTGGTGGAAAAAGAATTTTTGTTTACTTGGACTAAGAAGAACATCCCGTATCCAGGCCCTATCAAGGCCAAGCCAAGGTCAAGGTTACTGGAGGCGTAAGACTTTCATTTTTACCACCACTGAGATAGCTCTAAAAATTCTTTCGTCCAGCCACTACTAATAGATATTTCTTGTAATGAGCCCGTCGGAGCAAATAGTAGCTTTAAGTCTTCTATAATAGAGTTAATAGAGTCTTCCTCACTCTCTTTAACCTTCTTTATTAGGATGTCCAAGAATTGAAGCAATTCTTCGAGAGAATCGTATTTTGACCATGAAATATCAGTAGTCGGAGAGTCCACTTGGTCACGAACTTGCAAGAGTAAACTAGTCAATAGTTGTTTTCTATCATTCATTGTCGCGAACCTCCTAGTTAAAACCTAGGCATTAATCATTCGTTGATCTGGATCTCAGTGAACTAAATTCGGAAGTAACTTAGTGAGTATGATAACCTAACGGACACAGCAGCCCTTATTCGCCGCAAATAAGGCATTCTCAGATTCTAACGGACACTACAGCTGCTATTCACGCGATTAGCATGAAATTCAGCCGTCCAATGACCAATTAACGACTCTGTTGTCCGTTAGACCTGCAATGAACGCCATTTATCGAAAATAACGGCACTACGGTCCGTTAGCGCTCGCGCCGAGCTGCTTCCTGACCCTGCCGAGTCCCCTCATTAACTAGCTAGGTCCTCAATCCAAACGCCGTAGTTTTTGGGTAGCACGATCCCTAACAGACACCACAGCCCTTATTCGCCGCAAATAAGCCAATCTCAAATTCTAACGGACACCACCGCTGCTATTCACACGATCAGCATGATATTTGGCCGTCCACTCACCAAGTAACGACTCTGGAGTCCGTTAGTCATCCAAAAAGGCCCATTTACCGTAAATAACGGCACTACGGTCCGTTAGCACTAGCCCCGAGCTACCTCCGAGTCCACTGTTCAATAAGCTATATCCACCAACCGCCCCTCCGAGGCAGTCACCAAATCTCCACCACGTAAGAAGATCTGTAGCCCCCGGCGGCCGCCGCTAATACTAACCAATGCCATGGATTCGACAGAGGCATGTATGTAAAAGGGGTACTTCTTCTTCATCCCCAGAGGAGATACGCCGCCCCGTATATAGCCAGTCAGTGATTGGATGTCTTTGACAGCTACCATTTCAATCTTCTTATTCCCGCTTACCGAAGCGAGGCTCTTTAGGTTCAGCTCCTGATCGCCGGGAATGCAGGCTGCAAGTACGCCCGTTTTGTCCCCTTTTAAAATGAGCGTTTTATATAACTGGCTAGGCTCTAGGCCTACTTTAGCGGCAACAGTAGCAGCATCCAACTGATCTTCATCCCAATCATATTCGTGAAGCGAATAAGTGATACGGAGAGAATCGAGGATTCGGCAGGCATTCGTTTTGTTTGACATAAGTTCCTCCTCTTTTGTATACAAAAGTTGCACGAATGAAAAACCAATCTATATTTGGATATCATAACATGATATAGTTAGGACATGAGCAATTTCTAGGCTGCAAGGAGGCCATATGAGTCAAGGTAAACCCAACCACACAGGTCATTTATTCACTGTAGAAATTTTAATTGAAGAGGCTTCTAATGGGCTTGCAATGGAAAAGCTCCTTCATTTTCTTAACGCACAGACACAGACGGTCAAAGACTATCGAATCCTCAAGGGCATCGAGCTTGGCAAATTAATCGAATTGAATACAACGACAAAAGAGAGCAAGCCTCCTTCATATACGGGCAAAAAGGCAGTAACTTCTCCCCCGCCTGCAACTCCCGCGCCAACGATGAAGTCAACAGCGCCAAGCGGAGCGGCCGATCACATTATTACACAGCTCGAAGGTTTCAAAGCTAACAACACATTGATTCGACTAACCGTTATCAAAGGTCAGGGCATTAAGCTCAATCTTCCCTGCCGCATTTTGAATTATGACAGGAGCAATCAGAATGTTACGGTGTATCATGTGGATGAGAAGAAAGTTTACTCATTTCGACTCAATGAAATCGACGATTACGTCGCTTTCTAACACAAAGAGGATGTCCCTACTAGGGGACATCCTCTTTAATTTCCCGAAGCCGTGGCATGAACGCCATGACTTAGCATATTCTCCAGCTGGGCTGCGTTCACAGGCGGGCTGAACCAATAACCCTGCACTTCATTGCAGCGGTTCTGATGAAGGAAGTGCAGCTGATCTTCCGTTTCTACACCTTCTGCGATCACCTTCAAGTTCAGATGGTGCGTCATCGCGATAATCGTAGTTACGATGGCCGCGTCATTAGGATCCACCATAATGTCACGGACAAAGGAACGATCAATTTTCAGCTTATCAATCGGGAATTTCTTCAAATAATATAGGGAGCTGTAGCCAGTCCCGAAATCATCGATGCTCACGTGAACACCTAGCTGCTTGAGCTCCAGCAAGGATTGGATTGCGTGATCAACATCCATGGTCATGCTCTCGGTAATTTCAAGCTCCAAATACTGCGGTTCAAGCCCCGTTTGCTCCAGCACATGAGAAATCTTGCCCTTCAAATTATGCTGGAAAAACTGCCGCATCGATAGATTAACGGAAATCGGCATCTTGGGGAAGCCTTGATTCTGCCAGGCTTTATTTTGCTTGCATGCCGCGCGCAGCACCCATTCCCCAATCGGCACGATCAATCCGGATTCTTCTGCAAAGGAAATGAAATAGTTCGGCGAGATCAGCCCCTTCTCTGGATGCTCCCAGCGAATCAACGCCTCTACACCGACAATGCGTCCGGTCTCAATATCAACCTGCGGTTGATAGAATAAGACAAACTCCTCTCCAGCAATCGCTCTGCGAAGCTCATTCTCCAGCTTGAGCCGATTGATAGATACGGATTTCATGTCGAAGTTGAAAATTTGATACTCATTGCGCCCTTTCTCTTTCGCTCTGGCGAGTGCGATATCGGCATATTTCATCAGTGTATCGGCATCTTCCTCATCTGCCGAAGAGATAGCGACACCAATACTGGCTGTTATATGCAGTTCATACTGTTCAAGAACGAATGGTTTTTCGAGGACGCGGTTAATCTCGGCGATGACAGCAATGACATCATTGGAGTCGGCTACATTGGTGTAGAAAAAGGCAAATTCATCGCCTTCCGTCCGCGCTAGATAATCATTTTCTGTGATGCATCTGGTGAAACGTTCGGCAAGCTGCAGAAGCAGCATGTTGCCATAATCGTAGCCGAAGCTGTCGTTGACTAATTTAAACCTATCAATATCTAAGTAAAAGACGGCAACCTGTTGCCCCGCTGATCGAGCCAAGCTCAATCGTTCGTTCAAGTTGTCTCTAAACATGCGCCTATTAGGCAGCCCCGTCATGTCGTCATAATAGGCCATATACCGGACTTGTTCATCGCCGCGCTTACGTTCGGTTATATCCTGACAAATGAGAATAAAACCTCTAACATCAGCGCTCAGCTGAACAGGAACTGCCGTTGCGTACAGGTCAACCCGGTAGCCGCTTTTATGAGACACAGAAGTTTCGAAAGTAAGCGGTTCTCCATTCGTCGCAAGTTGAATTTGATTACACGTCAGCTCATACTGCTCTTGCGTCACGAAATGACTGAAGCGTTTCTCCAGCAGCTCAGAGGCCGAATAACCGAGGATCGATTCCGCGGCTGTATTAATCCGAACGAATGTCCCTTCTTGATCAAAAATCCCAATCGCATTCGGATTATGCTCAAATAAAGAATCCAGCACATGATGATAAGATTGGTGCTGCAGATCTGATTCGGATAAGCGCTGAATGTCCCTTTCTTTTCTCAACAACTGAATGCACAGCGGCAGAGCAGCTAGAACACATATCCATACAGCATACGGCTTTACGTAAAGACTTACGAATATGGCGACGATCAAATATCCGCCAATATAGAGCCGGTTTTTCACAAATTTGCCTCCTCTTACGATCTCACGCTAGGTAATAGGAAGCGTCACACTGTGTGATTCATCCGACATACAACCAAGTCACTATGTAATTTAATCCATTTCCGTTACTCATTACTTTCTACATAAGTCGAGCTTTTCCTGCAAATAGGGCACAAAATAAAGAAAAAAGAGTCGGATTCTCCTGACTCTTTCCAGTTTTATTATTTTAGAGCAGCAATGGCAAGCAGAATCCATCCCACCAAGAAACTCAAACCGCCAAGCGGCGTAATCGGGCCAAAAAATTTGATGCCTGTCAAGCTAAGCGCATATAAACTGCCCGAGAATAAGATGATTCCGATAAAAATCGCCCATCCGGAAGCATTCACCATCGACGTGTTCCCCAGCTTGTCTGACAATATAGCAATGGCGATTAGCGCAACGGCGTGAATCATGTGATAATGCACACCCGTTTGAAAAACGTCTAGTTTGTCTGGCGTTAATTTCTGTTTCAAGATATGTGCTCCGAAAGCGCCCAGTGCAACAGAAAGAAAAGCATTCAAACTGCCGATCAATACAAAAATTTTCATCATGTTTCCAATCTTCCCTTCTATAAAGCCTTCATTTATTCCACTTCGCCGATATCATGCTGCCCAACGATTAGGCGTACAGGCTCCAAGTAAACCTTGGTAACTGTCGGTTGTTTAATTAAATCGATCTCAATATCTACAATTTTATTGCGGGCTATTTTGCCTTCTCTTTTGTCATAAACGACCTCGAATTGCTTGAGTCCCAGCTCATAAATCAGAGCGGAAGAACCGATGGAAAGTGCGTTAGATTCGTACTCCCCGTGTTCAAACAATACCTCGGATAAAATTTCTTCATTCATGTCCACAATCGTAACATACTGGCAAAATTGGTACTTCATCAATAACTGCCCCCTTTAAATTAGTAACATTTACTTACCAATTCAACGGAAAATGTCGAAATTCCTGCATCATTCAGTATGACCAAGAATGTTCACAGAAAACCCACAAAATAGATGACGACTGGGATAGTAAACATACTAAACAAGGTCGATGTAAACACAGCCTGTGAGGAAAACTCCGGTTCATTCTCATACTCAATCGCCAGCAACACACTGCTAAGGGAGGTTGGCACGGCACATGAAAGAACTAGCGCTTGTGCGGTCAGTCCAGTAATTCCAAGCATCCAGACAACCAAAAATCCGAGCAATGGTCCCGCAATCAGCCGCAAAATATTCGAAACAGCCACATTGGAGAAATGAAATTCCCATTTCATCCCGCCTAGCTGTACACCAAGTGTCAAAAGCGCAGTTGCCATGAAGGCGTTCGAAAGATACGTCAGTGGCAAATGGATGGAAGATGGAACAGGCAGATGGAAATATCTCAGCAGTACGGCTATTGGAATGGCATAAATGACAGGTAAAGACAGGATCGTCTTCATCGTTGCCTTCCAGGTTGATTTGTGCGCATTTAGCGTGTAAATCCCATACGTGTTAGGAATCAAATTTTGCATAATCATAATGATAATTTGTATGGAAAGGGTATAGGCATTCCCGCCGAATACGGTTTGATTAAGCGGCAGCGCGTAATTGGCGCTATTATAGAAAATAACGCTATTTCGCATGGCAATCCGCATGCCTCGCTGCATTTTTCTAATCCGTATATAGATCTCGATCACCGCAAAAAGGAGGCTAAAGAACAAGGCGAAAAACAAAAGAACCTGCAAAATGACACTTAAGTTCATTTCAGACTCGTACAGCTTCACGAAAACGATAGCGGGAGAAAACACATAGAAATTGAGCTTGGATAATGTTTTAATATCAAGATGAAAAGCACGATACATGACTGCGCCAATTGCGATCATGATTGAAATCGGCACAATATTATTGATTAAAATATAAACAAAATAACTCATTATAGTTCCTCACTTAAATGAAGTTCCGTTGCTGTAGTACGCATCCTTGCTGTAAGTCGTAAAAGCAACTTCAACCTCTGACAGACCAAGGCCAAGGACATGGGACGTAACGGCCATAGCGACTGCATCTCTGATCTGGTCCCCTCTTTCAAACCAGGCGACTTCAACAAACGGGTAGGCTGGAACGATTTTACCGCCGAAAATCGCCGGATGCTGCACACACTCTAGCGTAAAATTATCGGTGTCACATTCACAAATAGCAGCAAGCTGTTCAACCAAGCTCTCACTCATTCCACAAATTTGTTCGACGGATACTCCTCTGAACGTTAATCTAGGCATGCTTCTAACTCCAATCTGTTATTGCCGTAAGGCTTCTCATTTCGTTGATGCGTTTACGCTGGAAATAATACGTTTCAATTGTATATTGAAATTATGAATTTCTTCTAGAGACAGTCCGCTGGATGCAAGCAGCGTCTGCGGTATGCAAAATGCTTTTTCATAAAGGGTTAAGCCCGCTTCCGTAATAACAATGTTCACAACACGTTCGTCTTCCGTTGACCTTTTCCGCTCTATCAACTGCTGAGCTTCCATTCGTTTGAGCATCGGCGTCAACGTGCCTGAATCTAGATCTAACTTCTCGCTGAGCTCCTTGACGGTGCTCTCTTTTTGTTCCCACAGAACGAGCAGCACCAAATACTGCGGATAAGTAATTCCCAAACCTTCAAGAAAGGGACGATACATCCGTGTAATAGCTCTTGAACTTGCATATAAACTAAAGCAGAGCTGATTTTCAAGTTTTAATAATTCATTGGTGCTCATACGATCGGCTTCCTTTCCAAGTCCTATTGTGAACAATCGTTTTGTTTCAAATGTATATAAAAATAGCCCTACTGTCAATGTGAATAGTCAGATAAGTTCATAAATGTTGTATGATTCCATCTTGTGCCATTCTCTATTAGGGTGATATGGTATTACTACTTGAAATCACTGACCCTAAGTCCGTGTGGGGAGGCGCGCCTGTGAATGTGAATTTTTCCGGAGACAACCGCAAGTTGTACATTAAACTTCTACTGACTACAATTCTCTGTACGGTTCTTACACTGCTGGTATCCTCCACGATTTATTTTGTGAATTACAGAAATATTAACTTGAACCAGGTCTATCAAACCGATTTGGAAAATCTAACCCAAACGAGCCGCGAAGTCATCTCCATGACGGAAAGTGCGCAATCGCTTACATTTCAGCTGTACCGAAACGGCAATATCAGCAAGCTGATGTTTTATGAAAACCCTGATATCTATGATACCACGGCTGCCATGCGAGAATTGAACAATTATCTAAATTCCATGCCTTACATTGCTTCCATTTATGTCTATAACCCGAAAGCCAACTATGTCTACATAGCCTCCGACTCTGGGCAGAACGGATTAATGACCAAAGAAGAGTTGGTCGACAAAGATATTTTGAACGTACTGGATCATTTCCAGGAGTTCAAACCTTTCGTACCTATACCGCGTACCTACTTAAAAAGCGCGTCAAGCACGCAAAAAAGCAATGTCTACACATACCTTTGTTACGATGCAATCGGCAATAACAATGCACTCAATTCAGCCATTATCGTCAATATCACAACGGATTGGATCAATAAAGATATCGGCAAGCAGCATACTAATAGCACGAACAGCTCTTTTATTATCGATAATAAAGGCAGGACGCTTAGCGGCGATCTTCCCAATCATGCAGAAGCATTAACGGCCGAATCAACCATTACCAAACAGATTATGAGTAGTAAAAGCTCCGGTTACTTCATTGATACAGTGGGAGGCAAGAAATCCTTAATCTCCTTTACAGCGCCGGATTCCTTAGAGTGGCGGTACATCCGCATTACACCTTATCAAACAATCACGGAGAAAATCAATAAAATTCGCACAACGACGATTTACATTGGTGCCTCCATTTTAGTCGCTGGATTGTTAGTTTCTTGGTTATTATCACGCAAGCTCTATGTCCCTATTGATCGTATGGTTACGAAGATGAAATCCTTGGAATCGGATAAACGAAATTCGCTATTTACATTAAAGCAAGATGTCTTGCGGAAGCTGATTCAAGGGCATGAACCTATTACGGTCAAAATGATGCGGGAGAAACGCAGTGAGCTCGGCATTTTGTTCGATTTCCAAAGCGATTATCGTCTGATTCTCCTTCGAATCGATGGTTTTCAACCCTTTGTACAAAATCATCAAGACGACCTTCACGTGTACAAATATGCGATCATGAATATTTCCTCGGAAATAGCCTCACAAGCCTACCAAGTGGAAACGGTCGATATCGGGAATGACAGCACAGTGCTGCTGATTAATGCCCGAAGCGTGCCTTTCGATGGTGATCAGAGTATGTTTCTAGCACTTTTAAAACAAATACAAAAAGCCGTTGCCGAGCTGCTCAAAATAAGTCTTTCCGTCACCTACAGTCCGCCCAGCTCTCAGCCTCAGGATTTGGTGTCCCTGTATCGAAGAGTTGTCGATGCCTCTGAGCATCGCGTTTTTCTTGGCCCGGGCAGTTTGATTGCTTCTCTGGATCACCAGTATCCGGAAACAGATGATTATCTGTTTACCGTTGAAAAAGAGAAAAAGCTGATCGATGCTTTAATGGCTGGCAAAATAGCTGAGGCCAAGAAATTGTACAGCGTCATTATAGAGGAAACAAGGCCATATCCGATAAGCGTTTTTCAAGCAACTCTATCGCGCTTAACAATTACTTTGAATGGCGTCCTGCATACGATTCTCAAAAACAATTCCCTAGATACCTCCATGAGCATTCAGTTATCCAGAAATGCATTAGCCAAGCTGGAGACTATTGAGGCTATTGAAGTTGTCGTTTTCGAACTGTTCGATGAAATGAAGAAACGTCTAGATGACAAGCGAAGCATGAAGCAGGACGATCTTATTCGTAAAATCAACGATATGATTGAGCAGCACTGCGGCAATCCGAATTTATGCTTAAATTGGATCGCGGATGAGATGGATATGTCGCCGATTTATCTAAGCCGTGTGTACAAACAGAATACCATGAACGCGGTTGTAGATGTCATTAACACGATGCGAATGGAACGGGCCAAAGATTTGCTGAAGCACTCCGATTTGCCCATCGCCGATATCGCCGAACGGATCGGCTATACCAACAGTTCTTACTTCTACCGAATGTTCAAGAAGAATTTCGGCTTAACTCCCACCGATTATCGCAAAACCGGACTTGAACCCGGCAACGGCAATCAAGCTTCAACCTAAAACAAACAGCCGCCCTGCAACCAGCAAGGCGGCCGTTTCCTATTATTTAATGCCTTTTTCATTCACATATTGAAGCCATTGCTTCTTGTACTCCGCTTGCACCTTTTCAAGTCCAGCTTGCTTCGCTTTTTCCATGAATGTTTTCATGCCTGCATCTAGATCAGCTACAAGCCCTAGCTGCAATGGCCATAAATACTGCTTCTCTACTTGCTCCAGCGCTGCTTTCTCTGCTTGGTAAGAGCTGTAATCCTCAGCAAACCCAGTGAAGATATCCGGTTTTTGGATTTTATCCAGATCCTTATAGATCGCTTTCACCCCATCAAAGCTTTTCTCGAACAGCATGAAATCAGGGTTACGCCATGCCCAGCTATTCATCGACTCACGAGGGAAGCCATTGGAATTGTTATCGCCAATCATTTTGTAGTAGCCATTATCAACTTGGAAGTTCTTGCCTTCAATACCGTAGGAAGTAAGCCAATTGTACGCTTTATCCGTGACCATTTTCTCATAGAATTCGAGTGCGCGCTCAGCATTTTTACTGCTCTTAGGGATGGCAAATCCGTTGTGAATCGGATGAACAGGCTGCGCATAACCTTTGATGGTCGGGAAGGCATAATAGTCAAGATTCCAGTCAGGATGCGTCGACTTCATTTTGTTCAAAGAATCGTTGAAGCGTGCCGGGTTATCGCCAAATTCAGAAGCTGCTTTGCCGCTGACAAGCTGATCCCACGTTGAATCTTTCACGTTCAGAACGTTTTTCGGGATAAAACCTTTATCCATCCAACGCTTGGCGATTTTGATGTCTCCCATGTGCTCTTCTGAACCCCAGTAGGAGTAAACTTCACCTGGTTTATTGTAGTTGATCCCGATGCCGTAAAGAGGTGATCCCACGCTGTTGTGAACGACGTCACGAAGTCCGTTAACGATCAAATTCCCGTCTCCACCGCTGGCAAAAGGCAGGATGTTCGGCTCATTCTTCTTAATGCCGTCCATGTATGCTTCGAATGTTTCAATCGAAGTCGGCTTTGGCAAATTGTATTTGACCCTCAGGTCTTCACGCCAAACGAACCCATTCGTAACATACTCTTTGAACGTTGCTGGTACCGTATAAATTTTGCCATCTATTTTTACCGCTTCCCACATATCCTTCGGCACATATTTGTTTAGCGTCGGCGCAGCCTTTGGCAGAATATCATCAAGAGGCAGGAAAGCACCTTTTTTCGCGTAGGATTGATATTGTGTCCAGTCAGCTGTAAAAATCAAGTCCACTTGCTGACCGGAGGAAAGCAGAAGCTTGTATTTCTGATCCCAGTCCGTCCAAGTTGTATAGTTGAATTTCACCGTAGTATTTAAATCTTTCAATGCCAGCTTATTGACCTCGTCCTGAATGATTTGCAGATCCTTGGGAGCATTACCTAGCATGTAGAATTGCAGCTCGACCTTCTCTCTCTTTGGAGCTTCCGTCTTGACTGTCGCTGCTGGCGCAGCCGCACTAGCTGCCGGTGTTGCTGCCCCTTGTTTAGGCTCTGGCGAACTGCTGCAGCCTGTAAGAGCCGTGATAAGGAGCGCCCCGGAAAGAATGGCGGAGAATCGGTGTGTTGCTAACATTTTCATTTGAATCCTCCCTTTAGATGTGTAGTTATATGTCAGCCGAGAAGGTTGCCAATCTGTAAGCTCCTTCTTCGGTTCTAACCTTTGACAGCACCAATTGTCAATCCCTTGACGAAATAACGCTGAACGAATGGATACAGAAACAGAATTGGCCCTGTAACGATGATAGCCATCGCCATTTTCGTGGACTCCGTCGGCATTTCGCCGGTCATAACAACCCCAGTTCCTGCCCCCATTTGAGAGACAAAACGCATTGTATTGATCACGTTGTACAAGTAATACTGCAGCTCATACTTATTAGGATCATTGATGAAGAGTGATGACAACAGCCAACCGTTCCAATAATGCAGGGCAAGGAACAGCCCAACGGTCGCGATACCGGGCATCGACAATTGGAGAACGACACTGTAGTAAATTTTGAAATCATTGGCACCGTCGATTTTGGCCGATTCAATGAGCTCTTCGGGAATAGCTGATTTCATGAAGCTTCGCATCAAGATGATCAGAAACGGACTCATGAGCCCTGGCAGCACAAGTACCGCATAGGTGTCCGTCAGCTTCAAATAACTGGCCAGCAGGATATACCAAGGGACTAAGCCTCCGCCAAATAACGTCGTGAAGTAAATATAGAACGAGAAATGATTGCGGTATCGGAAGTCCTTACGCTGTAGAACGTAGCCCGCCATCGTCATGAGAAACAATCCGAGAGCTGTACCAATCAGAGTCACGAAAATGGTCACAGCGTAAGCTTTGAGTACCTGCTCTGGAAATCGAAATACCGTCTTATACCCCTCAATAGAGAAAACCTTCGGTATAAAGTGATATCCACTTCGAATAATGGATTCATTCTGTGTGAACGAAGCCGAAATAATCATCAGGAAAGGAAACAAGCAGACTAGAAAAGAGATGATGATCACGGCATAAGCCATTGTTTGGAACAAATGCATATATTTCTCGTCCTTGATTCTCAAGCCAGCAGCACCTCTTTCCCTAAAATAGAGCGTAATCGTCATTAATTTTTCGAATGATATAGTTGACGGTAATGATCAAGATGAACCCGAACAGGGATTGGTACAGCCCTGCTGCAGTCGCCATCCCTACATCGAAAGTAACTTTCAATGAGCGGTATACATAAGTGTCAATGATATCGGTTGCATTGAACAAAATCCCGTTATTTCCAATTAATTGGTAAAATAAGTCGAATTGGCCTTTCATAATACTGCCTAGGGAGAATAAGAGAAGCACCACAAAAGTCGGCTTCAGCATGGGAATCGTAATGTGCCAGACTCGTTGGAAAATATTCGCACCGTCAATTTTGGCAGCTTCATAATACTCTTCACTGATCCCCGTGATGGCTGCCAGATAGATGACCATACTGTACCCGAGATTTTTCCACAAATAAAAGATAATAATGAGGAAAACCCATGCCCAAGGCGTGTTGTACACATCGACAGGTTCGGTGCTGAACTCTTTTAACATTGTGTTGAGAAATCCGCTCTCATAATTAAATAAGTTGTAAACAATGACACTCAGAATAACGAAGGAGATGAAATAGGGCAGGAACATCACCGACTGGGCAATTTTTTTAAACCAAGCGCTACGAATTTCACTCAGCAGTACTGCACATATAATGGCGAAAACATTGCCAAAAATGATAAAAGCTAAGTTATACCCAAGCGTGTTAAGCGTTAATTTAATTAAAATGCCGGATTTCCATAAAAAAGAGAAATTGTCTAAGCCTACGAAAGGGCTGCCGAACAATCCGGCATTGAAGTCAAACCGTGTGAATGCATAATAGATGCCAACCATCGGAATGTACGAGTTAATAAAGAAGAAGATCAGGGTTGGCAGCAGCATGAGAAACAATATTTTGTTCGTTACGATTTCATAAAGGAAACCTCTGCGTTTGAGCATGATTGGGTGCGATCCTCCTTGGGGCATGTGTCTTGAGACGATCATAAATCAGCGCATAGAAACCGGGTAGTGAAGCCTCGCTAGGAGTGTGAACAATATGGTGAATTGGCGTATGAACAATCTTAACTTCAGTGAACTGGCATATGAACAACCTTAACTTCAATGAACTGCATGTGATATATCGTTGATACAGGGCGGTTTAAGAAGGATTTGGATTGTACCATTGTCGTATTCGTGCTACGATAGTTTCAAAAATATACCAATAAAGGGGGATATGACCTATGGATTGGCTCTCCGCTCATAAAGTCAAAATGGATGAGGTTTTCGCAGAAACGGAAAGTCTTATTCGCGCATTTCCTGAACCGCTGAATCATCACGGACTAGCCTATTTCGCCAAATTTGACCTGCGCCAGCCATCGAGCACGAAAAATTATATTTGCTATCTGCTTCCCTATTGGATGCAGGAAATAACCCATCTGCCGACAGATAGGGTCAAGAAGCTGAGTTTAGCGAATGTGTTCGTTATGCTTTATTATTTTGTGGTAGATGACATTATGGATGCTGCCAAAGGGGAGCATAAGGACAAGCTGCCCCTCGCGAACTTATTTCAATTGCAGTTTCAAAAGATGTATAGAGCGTTGTTCCCGCCGCAATCCCCTTTCTGGCCTTATTACGAGGCTTACGTACTGGAATGGGCCGAAGCAGTTACAGGTGAGCTGAGTGGCGATTACTTTCACACGGATCAAAGGAAGGTTGCCTGGAAAGCAAGTCCTGTCAAAAACGCCAGCACTGGAGCGCTGCTTCTCGCGGGTAAGGCTGAGCTGATCCCTGTCGTGACGAGCGCTGTTGAACAGGTGCTTGTGACCCTGCAAATGCTGGATGACTGGGCGGATTGGGAGGACGATTTGGACGAGGGTTCTTATAATTGTTTGCTTGCATTTTTGCTTGGGGGTGAGATGCGTATAGAGAGTGATTCGTTGACGTCTGAGTGGATCAAACATCAAATATATGTTCGTGATGGGTTGGAGGGGTATAGCGAGATCGCCGCTACACATCATGAGGAGTTGGTTGCTTTAGAGTTATCGATGAAAGGGCTTAGTGAATTTCATCTTCATCTTGTAGATAGTTTGCGTGCAACGGCGAAAGAGATCAAAGAAAAGCGAAAGCAGCTTCTTTCTGGCGGTTTATCCTATTTTTTGTCGAATTCTAGCAATTTTTGATAGAATATTTCGAAAATTCATGCTATACTCCTTTTGTTGGTAATATTAACCAACGGCTCGTGTAAAGATGCTGAGCCTAACGGACTGAAATCCCCCTATTCATGACTTTTCAGATCGAAACAGGATTTAACGGACCTGTGCGACGCTATTCCTCTCGAAATAGCCCCTAACCCGGGTAGTAACAGTGAATAACGCCCCCTCAGTCCGATAACATCCCATTTCGTCCCTAATATTCAGAAATAGCGGCTTCCAGGTCTGTTACATGTAAAGGGGAGTGGCTTGTCATGTCATCACATGAACAGTTAAAAGCAAAAATTATTCAAAAAGCTTGGGAAGATGAAGCTTTCAAACATCGACTTCTTGCAAACCCAAAGGCAGCACTAAGAGAAACCTTTGGCATTAATCTCCCGGATGATTTTACAGTGAACGCGGTTGAAGAAACTTCGACGGAGTTTGTGCTTGTTATTCCGGCTAATCCGGCTAAGGTGCTGGTGACTGCGGGTGCTGCTTCCCTTACTTGGTAAAACAATTTAATAAAGGTGCTACGCAATTAATGTGTAGCACCTCTTTCTATTCATTACTATTAATTGGAAAGCGAAGAATGACTTCAGTGCCCACATTTTTTTGGCTTTTGAATTCAACCTTCCCTTTCATATTCTCAATAATTTGAAAAGAGACCATTAATCCGAGTCCAGTTCCTTTCAATTTGGTAGAATAATAGGGTACTCCCAGTCGGGTCAACTGGGCCGCTTCAATTCCCTCCCCATTATCTTTAATATGTATATAAACCTCTTCATGCTTTTCGTAAGCCCATATGTTCACAAAGCCATCATCCTGAAAAGCTTCGATGCTATTTTTAATTAGATTTATCAGTACTTGTTTTAATTTTGATGAATTACCCTGGATAAGCAAGTGTTCAGGGACATCGACATTTATCCTTCCACTATTCAGTGCAACCAAAGGAAAGATGATGCCTTCAATTTGCCTAAACTCCTCGAAAAGATTTAACTTCTTAATTTCCTCTCCCTGTGGTTTAGAAAAAGTTAGGAAATCCGTAATAATGACGGAAGCTCGATCTAACTCTTCGATGGCAATTGTCATATATTCCTGGCTCTTCTTATCTGAACGAGAAGCAACAAGCTGCAAAAAGCCTCGTGTTACCTGCAACGGATTTCTCACCTCATGAGCAATTGATGCCGCTAATTGACTGATAATCTCCATTTTTTCCGATTGCTGAAGCTGATGATTGTAATATTCTAGTTCTTTAGAATAATTAATAATGCGTTCTTGATTGATTGAAAATCGCCTTCCCATTATTATAATAAGGGCTATAATGAATCCCAATATCCCCCATTTCCATAGAAAAATCTGCTTGTTCTGTGAGTTCACATAGTAGAGAACAAGATCTAGTGTGCTCATAAAGGCAAGTGAGGCAAACCCTGCTGAAAATATTACAGCTTCTTTGTTCCCTCTGAACATGAGTAATACCGATGATCCAATGAGTAAACTAAACTGAAGAATCATTATAATCCCCAAAATCGTAACAGATACAAAAAAATAAACTTTATTAAATCGATAATCATTTAATACGTTAATTAACAAGCAAATAACTGTAAAAACGGAATACACCGTTTGAAACTTTCTAACCCAAGAAATTACATTATTTTTACCATCACCAAAAATTCGTTCAAAATAATAGGTTAGTGCCGGTAAAAAAACATTAAGTGAAATATCGAAGCTAACACTAAATATCGCCCCATATTTCGGGAAACTTGCATATAGGAAAGGCGTGTACGTAATAAAAATGATACCAAGTGATACAAAGAGCACACTAACTAAAATCCAGTCTGTAAGATTAACTCTTTTTAGGAATATCGATCCTAGCAACATTATTGAAGCTATGAAAAGAAATGCACACCCTAGAATAATATTTTGTAAGTCTCCAAGTATATAGGATCTCAATAGAATATCATAATCATCCAGCGCAATTGCAGAAATTATGCCCAAACGCCCCATTGAAGTCTCAAGTTTCATAAAAATAGTTTTTCCACCATCTTCACTGCTAATAGGGAAAAGACTGCTTTGTTGGTCGTAAGAAAATCCAATCTTACTTTCTTGGACTAATCGATGCCCAATATGCACCGTAAGGTGCTCAGCGTATAAACCCTGAATAAACATCCCATAGTTTTCGGGAATTTGAGAAGGTAGTTTGATTCTTATCCACGCAGTAGTAATGTCCTTCGGTTTCTTAGGAATAGCTTCACCGCTCTTCACTATCTTCCATCGCTCAGGCGAGGACGCCATAACACTTTCCAAACCTTCTGATGGATCCCCCCACATAATTGAATACTCCGAAATCGTTTGCATTCTATCTGAAAGTTCACTGGCATCTGCTCGCGGCATTAAAAACACACTACTCAACACAACAACAAGTACCACTAACCAAAGCGTTTGAGAAAACCGCTTCATGTGTTCACCATCCCCGTCCAAACTTAACTTACAATGTTTAACAATAAATGAAATTCGACAGGATACGCACTTTCCCTTCTTTTACCAAGTAAACAATAGTCAAACAAATATAGCCCACTCTTACCAATTAAGAGGTGATAATTACTTGAGATATGCTCGGCTCTGTGGTGATACCTATTTCTCTCTTCACTCCACCGTTCTGACGCGTTAATTTATATTACATACATTTAAAATAATCTATATTTATGTTATGTTTATTAACATACAAAGAGGCATCAACCGCTCTTCTTATTATTTTTCGTAAAATATTATCTTTATCATCAACTGAATATATTTTTCTATGTAAGGAGTTATATCATATGGAACTTTCCCATCTCGATCAAGTGGATAAAGAAATTATCAGGCTGCTGCATAACAATGGCCGCCTTTCCTACGCCAAAATCGGAGAAATCCTCAACCTTTCGCGTGTAGCTATTCAAAAAAGAGTAGAAAACCTGATCGACAATGAAGTCATCGAGAACTTCACCATTCGATTGAATGCTGCAAAATTAGGAAAGGTCGTCAGCGCCTTTTTCGAAGTGGAGGTAGAGCCGCGTTTTACCGAAGAGGTAGGCAATCAGCTTTCAGATGATGCCAATGTCATCTCGATTTATCAAATGACAGGAAACAGTTCGCTGCATGTGCATGCTCTCCTGAAAGATGAAGCTGCATTAGAGGCATTTTTGTATCAAAACCTCTATAAACGGAGTGGCGTTGTTCGCGTGAACACGCAAGTGGTGATTAAACGGTTTAAGCAGGGGAAAAGGCTGGGGCTTTGAACCTTAGTTATAAAAAAACCGTCAGGGCTTCAATAGCTCTGACGGTTTTTCTTTATAAATTTAAACGATACATCGCCTTATTCTCTAACCCGCGAATCATAGGCGTCCAAGCGTCCGTCTCCGGAGTCACTTGCAAAGTATCCTCGACCATCTGCAGCTTCGCATCCATCGAATCGATGTAATGCAAGGCTACAGCCTCAGGAATTTGCGGCAGCACGGGGCTTCCCCATTCCGGTAAATTATGATGCGACAGCACGATATGCTGCAGACCGACAACCACGTCGGCTTGCAAATCCAAAGCATGGTGCAATGCCGCCTCCGTAATCCAATTCGACGCCATCGAAATATGACCGAGCAGCTTGCCTTGCACGCTGTACTCCGTCACGATGCCCAGCTGCGCAATCATTTCCTCGGGCTTCGCGATATCATGCAAAATGATGCCTGCTTTGATTAGATCCGGATTAAGAAACGGGCGCTGTTTACATATGAACTCGCCAATTTCCAGCATCCGTACAATGTGATAGGCTAACCCTGCGAAATAGGCATGATGGTGCGTTTTGGCAGCCGGATAATGATTAAGCTTCTCCCCAACCTTCGCCACGCAAAAAGAAACAATCGCTTTAATGTTTGGATGCTCAATGCTTTCCAAAACGCCATTTATGGTATGAATAAGATCAGCAGGACTAATAGGAGCCGATCGGATGAACTCCGTCATTTGTACGCCATCTTCTGGTAGTACCTTGCGTATTCTAGCAATCTTCACTTGCAATCTATCGCGATAGGTCTGAACGACCCCTTGAACCTTCACCAATGTCATCGGGAAAAATGTTTCCTTATCAGCGGCGCTGACGTCCCACATTTTTGCTGAAATCTGCCCACTTGCATCGCACAGCACGATATCCATGAAATCCTTAGCAGGCGTTGTGTTCGTTTGCTTGACTTCTAGTTCTTTAATGAGATAAAAACCAACAAATTCTTCTGGTGCTTGAAGCTGCTTAATTAATGTCATTTTAATTCCTCCACATGTCATTAGGAACTATTATACTATGAAAATGACAAAATGGCTGAATTCATTCATAGATTCGACTCTTTTCTCTCAAAACCTGCTGCATTCAAGTGGCTGCCGGGACACCTTCGAGGAACTACGGTCCGCTATTCCAACGAAACCAGCCCCTTTCCGCTTCCAAGCGGAACTACAGGGCCTTATTCGCCCGCCAAACCCCGTTTTCTCTCAGAAAACGGATAAATAACGGACCACAGTTCCCTCTGTTCGCGAGAATCCCGCATTTCAAACAAATAACGCCCTGTAGTTCCCTTACGCCCACCCGAGACACTAAAGCAGTCCAAAAAACGCCTTCGCCGTACTCGTTGTCGCTTCCGCAACCTCCTTCACCGTGATACCCAAACAAGTAGCAACGGTTGCTGCGACATGAGGAAGAAACTTCGGCTCATTCCGACCATCTCTCGGCTTATCGGGCAAATCACGAGGCGTCAGGAAAGGAGCATCCGTTTCCAGCATCAGACGATCCAAGGGTATCCGCTTCACCAGCTCGCGCAGATGCTTGCCTCTACGTTCATCGCAAATCCAACCGGTGATCCCAATATGCATGCCCAGTTGCAGATAGGTTTCAAGTTCCTGGGATGATCCCGTGAAGCAATGGACAACGGCTTTATAATTTCCTTTGCTTAAGTAAGGCTTCAAAATACGCACGAAATCGTGATGTGCCTCTCGCTCGTGCAGAAAGAGAGGTTTTTCCAGCTCACAGGCAAGCTGGATCTGTTCCTCGAACCATTTGCGCTGGATATCACGTGGCGAGAAATCGCGGTTGTAATCCAAGCCACACTCTCCAATTGCAACAACCTGCGGTATCGCTGCTAATCGTCGCAATGTATCCCGCGTTCGTGATGTGCAATTCCGCGCATCATGCGGATGGATGCCTGCTGTCGTGAACAGCTGTCCGGGGAATTTCGCCGCATATCGCATGGCCGAATCGCTATTCCGCTCGCTTGTGCCAGTGAGAATCAGAGGTGACACACCTGCCTCAAGCGCTTTTGTGACTACCTCATCACGGTCGCCCTCAAATGATCGATGCATCAAATTAACTCCGATGTCAATAAGCTTATTCACTCCGACCACTCTCCCTCTCTATACTCAAAATACTGCAAAACTCCGCAGGAACGGCGTCCGCAAGCCAAACTTCATTTCCTGCATAATAGAACTTGATCCCCGCACGGCTAGCTTTCACTGTATCGATGTTTAAAATGACAAGTTCCCCTCTACGCTTACCAGCCAACGTCGCAAAATGCAGCCCTTCAGACAAATGTACATATTGACGCTGCATAGGGCGCAAACCTTGCTCCAATATCATCAGCGCAGCTTGCGCATTCGTACCATGATAAAGCACCATAGGAGGCACGTCGGCAGGATAGCTGACTTTGTCATGGCTATGTCCATACCTTGCTCTGATGCGACCACCAATGATCTCAAAACGTTGCTTTTCACAACGCTCGACCACTTCCTCCAAATCAGGCAAACTAAGTTCCGACCACCCTGACTGACCACGAATTACTTGCAATAAATCAGCAACCTCGCAAGAACCATCAACAGAATCAAGCAGCAGACCGAATTTTAACGGAGCATGCCGCAATATTTTACTCATCAACTTACTTAACTTTGTTTGTACATGTGTACTAACCATTTCGAATCACATCCTCCTATCTATGCTCACTAACCAATCATAAATCCAACTCGAACCCCCGAGTCCTCTTTCAGCCAAGACATCGATTGCCCCTTTTGCAAATCTGATCTCATTGCCTTCACCAGCTTTTCAATATCCACATGCTGCTCGTAATGCCATTGAAGCGCTGCGGCTGTGTACAATTCATTTAGCTGGGCAAAAGTAAAACCTTCCGTTTGCATCGCGGTTACCTTCAGTACATCATCGGTCAACAGCTTGCCAATCCCCTTTTGCTCCAAATAGAGTTGCCTTAGCGTCACATCAGGAAGCTTAATTTCATAAGCACGGTCAAAACGCCCTGCGCGGTTCATCAGTGCCGGATCAATTTGTTCGGGATAATTAGTCGTACCAATGAGAAAGATACCCTCTTTCGATGTTGCGCCGTCCAAAATGTTCAAAAAATAAGATCTAGCCCGCTGAGGCATCGCATCGATATCTTCAATCACAAGAATCATTGGCGCTAGATTCGCTGCTGCTTGAAATACCTCTTGGATAGAATCGCTGCACGTATTCTCTGTGATTTGCCAATAGGCAACAGGGGCTTGCACACTGCCTGCGATGGATTTCACCAGTGTTGTTTTCCCGTTCCCTGGTTTGCCATAGAGCAGTATGCCTCTTTTATAGGGAAGCTGATATTCCTTAAAAAAGGTTCGATCCTCATCAAAAAACTGATCAATGGACCTAAAGATATCTCGCTTCACTTCAACTTTCATAATGACATCGGTACGGTCGACCATGCGTGTTATAGGTGCCAGTTCTTTTTCCATGCCGTGGGGGCCATCTGTAAAAATCGTCACTTGCCGCCGATCCAAGTCTCTCCTGCGCTGCCGCGACTGTTCCAGAAACCGCTGAAGACTGGCGTCATCCACAGCAAAAACAAAATCCTCAGCACCAATCCCATGCATCCGAAAAATAGGAACCCTAGCTAGCGCAATTCCCCAATCCGGATAGGCAAAGACGTTATTGCGCAAGGTCGGAAATGTGTGGTAAGACGAAGCTTCACTATCTCCTTGCATGCCAAATGCACGCGACTCCATATGATCGAAAATTTTCGTAACATGCTGAACATAAGGACTTCCCGTTTTGACATCCTGTTCCAATAACTCCCAATACTCTTCTTTCCCGTCATCACTTACATAAGGTTCATAATCCTTGCCATATAAATCGCTCAGCACACTCTGAATGCTCCTCAGCACATAAGCATAATCCCCATATGCCGTGAGCGGGCTGCCTTCAGCACCATTCGGAACAGATACGGCAGCCGTAGTTACTTCTCTTAGTTTCACCTTGTAATCCCTCTTCATTTGACACCTTTTACTGTCGCCATGGGCTTGCACTTTGCTACAACCTGAGCCAAATCCGCTCCGACGACACTCTCTATAATTTGATCGACATCTTTGTAAGCTTGAGGTGATTCATCAAGAATCGCCTCTAATGACTTTTGATTCACAACGATTTCATCCATGGTCCCGACACGCATGGAGGCGGCAAATTCGCTTAGCGTAATCAGCCTTTTCGTTGCACTTCGCGAGCGGATGCGGCCTGCACCATGGCAGATGGAGTGAAAGTTGGCTTTGCCGCCTGGCGCTCCAACCATGATATAGGAAGCCGTTCCCATTGAACCTGGAATCAGCGCAGGGTGCCCCGTGTGCATATAAGGCTGCGGATTATCCGGGTGCCCTGCGGGAAGTGAGCGCGTCGCTCCCTTGCGATGTACAAAGTAGGAATCGCCCTCATGTTTCTCCTCCCAGGCGTAGTTGTGCATGAGATCATACAAGGTCGTCATTTCAAACTTTGACCCGAAAACATCTTTACCAGCCTCACGAATCGCATAAGCGATGAGATGGCGATTCACAACGGCATAATTCAGCGCTGAGTACATCAAGTTAACGTAGGTTTGGGCTGCCGAATGCTCGAGCGGAGCAAAAAGCAGCTTCGGATCTGCGGTTCCCAATCCCAGCGTCCGCATGACTTTCACCATGTCGCTGCTGCTTACTTGGCTGACGGAGCCGCCCCAAGCGCGCGATCCGGAATGGATCATAACAACGACTTGGCCGTCAAACAGGCCCCATGCTTCCGCCACTTCGCGGTTCTCTTCAGCGATCTCAATTGCTTGTATTTCGGCGAAATGGTTCCCATTGCCCAGCGTTCCAAGCTGTCGGTGTGAACGATGCCAGACGGCATTCGGGAAGCGATTCAACACATTTTCATCCAATGAAAATTTGCTGCACTCGACATGTGTAAGGGAGGTCGCTTTCTTAGGCGTATAGCCATCCGGGATGTATTTTTTCGGCAAGCCGTGCAGACCTTTGGTCACAACATGCTCCAAACGGACATCGGAGAATTGACCACGCGCGTGATCCTCCACAGGCAAATATTTCTCAATGGTCTTCACGAGTTTGCGGCGCAGCTTCACATCTTTGAGCTCATCCTTATGCAGATTCGTCAGATGCACTCTCATGCCGCAGCCGATATCACTGCCAACGATCGATGGCGACACATAACCATCGTGAGTCTGCCACGCAGCCGTTGTCCCGATACATGTACCTACACCTACATGCACATCTGGCGTATAGCTCATAAACTTTTGATTCGGGATCTGCAAATTGTTGTTAGCCATCTGAAAAATTTGATAATCTAACGTTTTAAACAGCTCAGGCGCTGCATAAACATGGACAACCCCCGAAGGGAGCTGAACGTGTTGAACATAATTTTCTTTCATTCGATTTTATCCTCTCTATGAACCCCAAACCTCCTTCAGTGCATCTCGGAACAAACCATCTAAAGCTTGATCCTGCTTTTCTCCAGAGTCTGAAATGTGTTTGGCGGTTTCTTCAAAATAAGCGATTTGCCGCTCTAAAAAGTCGTTGATCACCGATATTTTCGGCTCTAAGTCGAATTCGACGCCAGCCTTTTTGCGAGTCAACAAGGTATATACTTCTTCTTTTAATGTCGAGGCTGGAAGCATTTGCTCCACGAGCTCTTCAAATTCCATCGGCGGCATCGTGCCGTACTTCCCAATCCATCCGCATGCGAGTATGGGCCGCAGCACATAGAAATATTTTTTGATTTTAACAAGATCGCCTTGCAAATACTCCCGGAAATTTCCTTTCGCCATACGCAAGTAGTGATACATAGTCGATCGTGGGGAAAAAGTCAGCGGAGAGAGCTGACGGATCTTCTCTGTCACGCTGAACGACTCCAGATATGGAATCGGCGATTGAAGCCATTCGAGCAGAGGCGGGTTCGATTTGCGAAACAAATTCAACGCCTTCTTCAAATCCCAACCGTTGATGTCAAGAAGATCGCTGATTGGGCGCTCGATCACATCCCGTTTCTCAAAGATTGACAAGTACCATTCCACTGGTCTTACATAGATGAACCTCACATCATAATCACTATCCTTGGACGGGAATCCCCACGCCCTGCTGCCAGATTCACAGGCATATAAGATCCGAACGCCTTCCTCTTGTTCAATTTGTTTAAGCTCTGCGTGTATTTTGCTAACATCCAACGTCACTGGGCTCACCCTTTCTTCTTCAAAATGCGCATACAAAAAAGCCATAGACCAACAGCGTCTACGGCTTTTCATGTCAAATTTAAACGAAGCCACTCCACAGAGGACTTACGTATTCGTCACAAACCCGGCTGAGACCGAAGGTAATCTGCTTAATTCTATTGTCACGTTACGGATAGAAATTTGATTGCGAATCATATCGTCGGCCTCCTTTCCATTCATTTACAAACATCATACGAGCGAAAGCTGCATCACGTCAATCACCCTGCGGCGGAAAAAATCGTTATACTGATTTGTCTAAACCCCTTTGATCCCAACCATAGGCTTACACGTTGCCACCACATCCGCAAGGGAAGCGCCAACCACACTGTCAATGATCTGATCCACATCCTTATAGGCTTGCGGACACTCATCCAGAATCGTTTGCAGGGAACGATGGTTCACTAGTATTTCTTCCTCTGTACCCACTTTGAGTGATTGTGCGAATTCATCGACTGTGACCAGCTCTTTCGTTGCTCTTCGTGATCTCGCTCGACCAGCGCCATGGCAGATAGAATAAAAGTTCTTAAGCCCTTCCTCCCGCCCCACCATGATAAAAGAGGAGGTCCCCATCGAGCCTGGAATCAAGGCCGGATGACCGGTTGCTTTGTATGCCGCTGTATTTAGGTAATGCCCCGCTGGCAGCGCCCTTGTTGCTCCCTTGCGGTGAACAAGCATCGGCTGATTGCGATGAAATTCCTTAAGCGCATAGTTATGCATGAGATCATAGAGTACAGGCAGCTCTTCCTTTTCGCCAAAAACCTCCCTGAACGCTTCACGCACGCCGAACGCAATCATATGCCGGTTGCTAACCGCAAAATTCAAGGCAGAATACATTAGATTTAAGTAAGTCTGGCCTTCAACGCTCGAGATTGGGGCATATAGGAGATTCCGATCAGGGTTTTCAATCCCCCAGCTTTGCATCGCTTCTCTGAAAACTTTGGTAAACTCTTGGCCTAGTCTAGCCCCCCATGCACGAGAACCGGAGTGGATCATGACGACCACTTGACCATCGAATAATCCCCACTGTGCTGCCAACTGTTGGTGCTTTTCCGCTATCTCCAAGTATTGGATCTCAATAAAATGATTCCCTCCACCTAGCGTCCCTAGCTGGCCATGCGCATATTTCCCTATTTTTTCAGGTAATCTTTCAAGGTACGTATGGTCGAATTGGAACGTAGATTCCTCGACGTGCGTCATCCACCGTTCACTCGGGATATACGATTCAGGTAGTCCTTTCAGTCCATGTTTCACAACTTCCATAATGTCAATGTCCGCATAATTCGTGTTCGCGCGCTCATTGGTTGGCACATACTTCTCAATAGCTTTGATCAATTCCCGGCGCACACCTTTGTCTTGGATGTCTTTTTTGTGCAGAGACGTTGTATGAACGCGCATCCCGCAGCCGATGTCCACACCCACAATGGAGGGGGAAACGAAGCCGTCTTTTAGACCCCAAACAGCTGTTGTTCCGATGCAAGTTCCAATCCCCACGTGGGCATCCGGCGTGTAGCTCATATGCAAATTGCGGGGAATCCGCAGATTGTTGTCCGCCATTTCATAGACGCGATTCTCAAAAGATTGGAACACCTCGTTGTTAGCAAAAACGTGAAGGCGGCCATGAGCCAGCTCCATTTCATAATGATTGTTGCCGTGGTGATTCATTTTCATTTCCATATCGGTTCTCCTCCGTTTGTCTTCTGCACCTATCATCGCTTATTTAGGATGAGGCGAACACGGCGAAAGTATGACGACAACCGAAAAGTTTTCCATTTTCTCCTAATCGCAGCCCTGCTACAATAAGATCAGGTTAGAGGAAGAGCGAGGGGATTGTGTGGCTAGAGAAAGCTTTGATAAAGAAATCCAATTTCTGAGAATGTTCGTGCTGACAAGCGGAGCGTATAGCCGGCAGCAATTTGCGGAGAGACTCGGCATTTCGGTACATACTTTTGATAAAACATTACGCCGGTTAAAAGAAATCATCTCTGGCGTGTACCAACAAGCACCGGATGCGCAGCGCAAAGAATTCGCCGATATGATGCGCTACAGTTATTTCGATTCAACAGACCCTATGCTGCTGTTCTTATTTCGGGCCAAATCGCTGAAAGAGTCGGAAAGCCAGCGGATCGCTGCACTGCTAGCGGCTTTGAATGAGCAGCCTTTGACCGCTATTGAATTGCTTGAAGCTTGCAGTAAAGGCATCCCCAGCGAGGCGGCTCTTCCGGATGAGAAAACGATTCGAAACGATCTGAAATATCTGGAGGAAGTCGGCGTCATTACGAAAACCTCGGTGTCACGCCCCTATCGGTACCGTATGCATAATGCGTTCATAGACGAGCTTTCGCAGGATGAGCTTATTGATCTCTATGATTTTATAGATGTGATGGCCAATACTCAGGTCCCTTCGGTGCAAGGCTATTTACTGCGAGACGGGCTTAAAAAGCATATGAATCGGAGCTCAGCCGAACTAATGGCTGCAGAGCCATTTCTGTATAAATATCAGTATTACTCCCGGATTTTGGACGAAGCCCATTTGTCCGGATTGTTATCAGCGATCACTCAGCGCCGCAAGGTCCAATTTCTTTATTTTTCACCCAAAAATGGCCAATCTTACGCTTCAAAAAATACGAATCCCTTATTCGAACGGGAAATGGAAGGACAGCTGCAGAAGGCGCTGCCGCTGCAAATCGTATACGATCACCAGTATGGGCGATGGTATTTGCTTGCCCACGATTCGCGGCATGGCATCCGGAAATTCCGGGTCGAAGGGATGACACAGATTGAGCCTGACGAGCTGGTGGATGCCTCATTTTTCAATGAAAGAAAGTTGGATTTAGAGGAGCGAATCAAGCTAAGCTGGGTCATAGACACAGGGAGGGCTGTAACGGTAAAAGTGTGCTTCTACAACCCGGGCCGATCAGGACCGAATTTCATCAAAGAGCGCGTACTTCTTCAAGGACAATGGGGAGAAATCACGGAGGAGTTGGAAGATTCGTTCGTATACGAGATCACCGTCAATGGGACTACGGAAATTAAGCCTTGGATTCGAAGTTTCGGCTCGAGCTGTGAAGTGCTAGAACCTAGCGAATTCCGGCGGGAGATGATTGAGGAGTGGAAGGAGCTATCAGGCTATTATGAACCTGTTCGAGAAAATATTTAACTATACTATGATTACGAGATTAGAAAACTCAGGAACGTTCATGGTGACTTCTGTAGAGCGGTCATGGCTGAAAACGATGTTGAGTCACAGCGCTGCCTTGCATGCCTTCACACCTGCTGCGCTGGAGAAGCTTCAGAGGGTTCTGGATGTTGAACCTGCCTTGGATTTGTCTGAAGCGTTCACGGAGAAAGCGCGAAGTAAAGAAAAACACGTGTTTCATCCGCAGCTGCGCACCCTCCGCCGAGTGATTACACGACAAGGTGCTATCAGGCTTACTTATCGGGTGAAGGATGAGCGTACTTTTACCAATGAAATGGCTTTTCCGTACAAACTCGAATATTCGCAGGTCAAAAAAGATTGGTACTTGCTCTGGTATCATCTTAGACACCGGACAATGATGAGCTCAAAGCTGGACAACATTGAAGCCATTCATGATCTGCCATTCTCCCCCGAGCGGGCTGCCGAAGTACACGTACAAATTGAAAAGCTGCTGCACAAACGTCACATCCATGCAAGCATCACCGTCATCAAATCATACAATCGGGAATTGTCACGGATTCTTTATGCGTTTTCTTGCTTCGAGAAACAGGTCGACTATGACGACAAAGAGGGTACGTACACCATTCGGCTAACATATCTAAACAATGAAGCCGAATATGTACTAAGCAAGCTGCGTTTCCTCGGCAAACGGGTGCGCGTCACGCAAGGCGAGTATTTGCAAAAGAGGATGCTGGAGTCCGCTCAGAGGGCTTTGGCTAGATATGAGTAGACTAATTGGAAAAACCACTCTGAAGGCAGCCGCCTTGGAGTGGTTTTTTTAACAATACACCCCTAAATGGAAAAGGCGTATTTATTGTTTGCTGCTACATCTGTCAAACCAGGATGTTGTTCTTTCACCAAAATACGATCCAGAATCAACTGCTCGAAATAGGCGAAACCGCTGTCCCGAACGCGAGGGCGCGGAAGAGTAATTTTCACATCTAAGGCAATCCTGCCTTCTTCGATTAGAATCACGCGGTCCGCAAGTTGAACCGCTTCTGAAACATCATGCGTGACCAGCAAAGCCGTGAACCTCTGATGGAACCAGAGGCGTTCTATCAGCTGCTGCATTTCAATGCGTGTCAATGCATCCAAAGCGCCAAGCGGTTCATCCAGCAGAAGCAGTCGAGGCTGCCCGGCCAAAGCACGAGCCAGAGCAACGCGTTGACGCTGCCCGCCTGACAAGACGCCGGGCCATTCATTGCTTCTGTCCGCAAGCCCCACCTGTGCAAGAACTTGCTCCGCCCTCGCGCGCGAGCCATCTCGCACACCGACCTGAACATTCGCCAGCACACGGTTCCATGGAAGTAATCGGGCATCCTGGAATAACACGCGTGTATCCGAGTTGATGCCCTTCACTTGCTGGCCATCCACCTCGATCTGTCCACTTGATGGTTTATCAAGTCCAGCAATTAAACGCAAAAGCGTGCTTTTGCCGCAACCACTGCGCCCAACAATCGCAATAAACTCACCTGGTTCTGCATCTAGCTCGATTTCATGCAGCACATGCTTTTGGCCAAACTGCTTCGCCGCCTGCTTCACCTGCAATCGAATGCCTTTCGTGTCAGCCATCACGCTCACTCTCCTCTACGCTAAGATTTCAAGAAATTCGGATGCCACTGAAGCCAAGCGCGCTCCAGCAGTTTCGCCATATAGTCGGATATTTTGCCCAGCAATGCGTAAACCAGAATACTCAGAATAACGACATCCATCTGCAGAAACTCTCTGGCGTTCATCGCCATGTAACCTATCCCCGAGCTGGATGATATCGTTTCTGCAACGATCAAAGTTATCCACATGATACCTAAAGAGAAGCGAACACCGACCAATATAGAGGGCAGTGCACCGGGAACGATGACTTTACGAAACAGATGAAAATGACGAAGTCCATAAACACGGCCCATCTCAATTAACCCGGGATCGACCGAACGTATCCCGTGAAACGTATTTAAATAAATCGGGAAAAAGACACCTAACGCAACCAGAAAGAGCTTGCCTTCTTCCCCGATGCCAAACCAGAGAATAACCAAAGGAATCATGGCGAGATGCGGGATATTACGCAGCATTTGTACCGACGTATCTGTAATCTTTTCAAGAATGGGAATAAGTCCGTTAATTAAGCCAAGCGCAAAACCTATACTGCCTCCTATAGCAAAGCCGATAAAAGCTCGTTTGGAGCTGGCACCGATATAGTCAAATAAGGTTCCTTTCTGCGCCAAATGAACACCCGCTGCAAAAACTGCCGCAGGTGTAGAAAGAATGCGAGTGGATATCACCCCAAATTGTCCCAATAGCTGCCATAGTACGATAAGCACTATCGGAAGTACCCAAGGGAGCAGTTGTTTACCCAGAGACTTTGACAGGTTGGTTTTCACTATGCTGAACCCCCTTCGTCGGCTTTGGCAATTCCGTATTGGCAATTAGCTCTCCGAACGGGCTTACGTAGTTGGCAGTTTCGTTCGCTCGAGTCACACCTTTCTTCAGAGGCAGATGCGGGAAAAGCAGTTCCGCTGTCCGATAAGCCTCTTCCAAGTGTGGATAACCCGAGAAAATGAAAGTCTCAATACCTAGCTCAGCATACTCCTTCATTCGCGCAGCAACAGCTTCAGGACTACCCACTAAAGCCGTTCCTGCACCACCCCTCACAAGTCCAATGCCTGCCCATAAATTGGGGCTAATCTCCAGCTTCGTGCGGTCGCCCTTATGCAGTTCAGCCATACGGCGCTGACCTTCCGAGTCCATGCGTGCAAATATTTTCTGCGCCGCAGCGATAGTTTCGTCATCCAGATGCGAAATCAAGCGATTGGCATCCGCCCATGCTTCCTCATCTGTTTCGCGTACGATAACATGCAGTCGTATGCCGAACTTCACTGTTCGGCCTCGCTTGGCAGCAGCTTCACGAACGGTTTTGATTTTCTCCGCTACTTGAGCAGGAGGCTCCCCCCACGTTAAGTAAACATCAACATGATCCGCAGCTACCTCAATCCCAGCCGGCGAGGAACCTCCGAAATAAAGCGGCGGGTACGGTGCTTGAATCGGTGGATAGACGATCTTTCCGCCTTTTACTTTCAAGTGTTCCCCTTCGAAATCAACCTGCTCACCTGCAAGCTCCTTCCGCCAAATATGGAGGAATTCATCTGTCAAATCATATCTGGCATCATGATCAAGGAATAGACCATCTGCCTCAAGCTCCTGGGAGTCTCCTCCGGTTACAACATTGATCAATAGACGGCCATCGGAGAGGCGGTCGAAGGTGGAAGCCATTCTGGCTGAAAGGGTTGGCGACATCAAGCCCGGTCTAACGGCGACTAGGAATTTAAGCTTCTCTGTTGCTGGAATCAAGGATGAGGCAACAACCCATGCATCCTCGCACGATCTTCCAGTTGGCAACAGAACACCGCCATAACCCAGCCTATCCGCTGCTTGCGCAATTTGCTTCATATAGCCATAATCGACTGCGCGTGCCCCTTTTGTTGTTCCAATGTATCTGCTGTCCCCGTGTGTCGGAATGAACCAGAATACTTCCATCTCCATCGTCTCCCTTTATTCGTTATTAGTTGTTAGCACGAAGCTATTTCGTAGCCGGCAATACGGCATCTTTCACATTAATCTCTTTCGGGATAAGGCCTAATTTGAAAAAGCTGTCAGCTATTTTTTGCTGTTCACTAAGCAGAGCATCATCAATCGGTTGAATGCCGTATGTCCTGCGTTTCGCTGCACGTTCCAGGGATGGAACATCAATCCCCAGCTGCGGCGATAAGGTTTCGGACAGCTCTTTCGGATGATCCTTGGACCAAGTATCAACTTTCGCCAACTGCTCCAAGAGCGTTTTTACCGTCTCAGGATTGCTTTGTGCATAGGACCGGGTAGCCAGATAAAACTCATGATTCGCAACGGTATCTTTGCCATCAGCCAAAATCTTGGCCTTCGCCGAAGTCTCAGCCGCTGAGAAGAATGGATCCCAGATCACCCAAGCGTCTACACTGCCTTTCTCAAAAGCCGCTCTGGCATCTGCCGGAGGGAGGAACACAACTTGAATATCTTCATATTTCAATCCAGCCTTTTCAAGCTGCTTCACTAATAAATAGTGAACGTTCGAGCCTTTGTTCAGGGCAACCTTCTTCCCTTTTAGCTCAGCAACGGATTTAATCTCCGACTTCTCCGGGATGAGGATCGCTTCACTGGCTGGGCTTGCCGGCTCATGTCCTAAGTAAACGAGCGGTGTACCAGCAGCTTGCGCAAAAATCGGCGGCGCTTCTCCCGTATGCCCCACATCGATACTCCCAACGTTCATGGCTTCCAGTAGTTGAGGACCACCGGGGAACTCTGTCCATTGGATCGTGATGCCTTTTTCTTTTAACACTTTATCGAGCTCCCCATTTGCTTTCAGGAAGTTCACCGTACCATATTTCTGATAGCCAATTCGAAGTGTAGTGCTCTTCTCTGTTTTGGCTGTCGCCGGCACCTTCGTATCCGTTGAACCACTCACCGCTGTAGAAGTCGATCCGCAGCCGCTTAACGTTGTAACGAGAAACGCGGATAAAATAAATGAAACGATTAAACTTTTTTTCATAAGAGATCCTCCCTTTTCTATCTAGCGCACTGAAACCATACAAAAAAGAGACACAGCTCTCCCGTAATGGAAGTTAAGCATGTGTCTCCGGTGATCCGGTCGATACATAATTATTCTGATCAATTTACTTGGTTTTAATTTACCAACATTACAGTCATTCGTCAATACTTTTTTTGGTAAAAAAAGACCAACCGTCAAATACTCACAGTTGGGAATTTGCGTTAACCTTTACCGATCCAATCGACTTCGGCAATCTCCTGCCATCTTTTGCGGATAGTCTCATAGGCTTCTTGGGGTAAATTGCCTCGTTCCAGCAGCTTCGCGTTTTCTAGCCAACGCCCCGGATTAGCCGTCCCCACAATGGCGGTATGGACACCTGGTACAGACAGCGTGAAACGCAGAGCAACTTCAATAGATTCCTGCAGATCTGTCTGCAGAAACTCGTAATTCAACTGCTGCAGACGCTCCCAATAAGGCTGATGATAGGCGCTCTCCGGCTTCTCGCCTGTTTTCCAAGCAGCATTGGCAATCGGACGCTTCACAACCACACCCATGCCTCTTTCAATAGCACCTGGGATGGTTAGTTCGATAGCTTCCTGATCGGCAATATTGATCGAAGTCTCGAGCGAGTCGAATAAGCCGGATTGAACCGCATATTGAGCCGCTTTGTGATCACCGCTGTAGCCGATGAAACGCGTCTTTCCTTGCTCCTTCGCCCGCTGCAGAACCTCAATCACTTCGCCTCGACGAAGCAATTCCTCCGAGCAGCTGTGCAAATGAATCACGTCGATATAGTCTGTATTCAGACGTTTTAAGCTGCGTTCAATGCTTAGTTCTAGCAGCTTAGGATCCCAATCTGGGAGGTCAAACCCAGAGGAGTGGCCGCATTTGGTGAACAAATAGTAGTCATCTCTCCGGTGCGATACCGTTTTACCGATTAACTCTTCGCTGACGTTGTAGCATTCAGCTGTATCGATCACGTTTAAACCAGCATCAAGCGCACTGCCTAGCAGCTTGTCCACGTCTTCTGTGGAAGCCGAAGAAAAGCCGATTTCAGCGCCGCCAAATCCTAGAACACTAACCTGCATGCCTGTTTTGCCATAAGGACGCTTTTCCATGATAGCTTTTCTCCTTTGAAGAGGTTTAAGATGAAGGACATTGAGATTAAGAGCATGAAGATTTAGAACATGAAGATTAAGAGCATGAAGATTAAGAACATGAAGATTAAGAGCATGATTACTTCAAATTACTTCGTCATAATTGCTTCTACACGCTCTAAAACATCCGTAGATAATGTGATATCCGAAGCTTTCACATTGTCCTCAACCTGTGCAGGACGGCTCGCACCTACTAGGGCGCTAGAAACATTCGGTTGACGCAAGATCCAAGCAAGCGCTAGGTTCCCGATCGAAATGTTCAAATCTGCAGCAACGGCTTCTAGCTGTTGAACCTTGGCGATATTTTCCTCGGTCAAACCTTTGCGGAAATTATCCAGCTTCGCTGCTCGGCTATCTTGTGGTATGTCAGAAACGGATTTGTATTTCCCCGTCAGCAAGCCTTGCGCGAGTGGCGAGAAGACCACCTGACCAATCCCTTGTTTCTCACCTAAAGGAATAACCTCTTTCTCGATGTAACGGTTAAAAAGGTTATAAATAGGCTGGTTAACGATAATTTTGTCCAGCAAATATTTATCAGCTACAGCTAAGGCTTGGGCCATTTGAGTGGCTGTCCATTCGCTTACCCCAATATACAGCGCTTTCCCTTGTGTAACGAGATCATCGAGTGCCCGCAGTGTTTCTTCAATTGGCGTTTCTGGATCATAACGGTGGCAGTAATACACATCCACATAATCCGTACCAAGTCGCTGTAAACTCGCATGCAGCTGTTCAAAAATATGTTTGCGTGAAAGGCCCTTATCATTAGGTCCGTCACCCATTTTGCCGAATACCTTGGTAGCAAGCACGTAGGAATGACGCGGATAATTTTTCAAAACCTCGCCTACGACCTTCTCCGCTTCACCACGCTCATACACATTCGCTGTATCAAAAAAATTAACTCCCAATTCATATGCTTTATGAATGGAGTTGACTGCATTCTCACGCTCAACGTAACCACCGTATGTCAACCAGCTACCTAAACTAATTTCACTTACCTTTAATCCGGAAAGCCCTAATTTACGATATTTCATCTCATTTCATCCTCCTAATATTTTCAATTACAGGCTCTACTATTATATCAATAGTTGATTAAGGAATATAAGTAGTGAAAAGTTTCTCACATAATATCAAATAATTAAGTTAGTTACTTGGAGGTAACTAGCTGCCTTTGGGGAACTGCAGGGCGTTATTTCACAACAAGCGTCCGATGGGGATGATGGTTTGGGAACTACAGGGCGCTATTTCACAGCATTTGGCGGAATTTTCGCCAAATAGCTTGAAATAGCGGTTCATAGTTCCCCTGCTGGAAGATAATGGGCGCATTTCGCAGAAATAACGCCCTGTAGTTCCCATCAACGGTGATGCTAAGCCGATGGGGGCAATTCAAGAGGGCGGCAGTTGCCCCCCCCTCAATTGTTAGGCTAGTTGAAGAGCGAGCTATGTGCGACTTTCGGAGGGTTGAGCGTGTGAACGCTGGTGAAATCAGCGTTCACGTGAAGTTTCGTGGGGGCGCTCAGCCTCATGAATAAGTTAAGGTGGCTGGCTCTGCCACCTATGAGGAACTATAGTCCGCTATTTCGCAGAAAGCGGCCGATGGGGTTGATGTTGGGGAACTACAGGGCGCTATTTCAACAGATTTGGCGGAATTTTCGCCAAATAGCTTGAAATAGCGGATCATAGTTCCCCTGCTGTTTGATAATGGGCGCATTTCGCAGAAATAACGCCCTGTAGTTCCCATCAACGGCGACACTTGGCCCGGTGGGGGGATTTCTAGAGGGCAGCAATCGCCCCTCAATTGTTAGGCTAGTTTAAGAGCGAGCTATGTGCGACTTTCGGAGGGTTGAGCGTGTGAACGCTGGTGAAATCAGCGTTCACGTGAAGCTTCGTGGAGGCGCTCAGCCTCCTGGAAGAGCTAAGGTGGCGGTCTCCGACATACCACGCCAGCTAGTTCAATAAAAAAACCTGATCCCCAGCCCATCGGCTTAGAGATCAGGCCATAATCCGTTTAACTCGCCGCTACTTGCGCGTTAGCTTTCACCAACCGGATTCTCTCACCCGGGCTCGTAGACAACTGAACGATGTCATCGTAGATGGTCACATCACCGTTAGCTTGCTTGCACACAGCCCCGTGCTCCCATGGATTATAGAACCTCAGCTCAGCACCCGCTTCACTTTCAATCTCCACCCACTGCACTTCGCCACCCGAAATCGATGCGCTCACCAGAAAAGCTCCGACCGCCCTCAGCGTAGCAAATTCAGCATCCTGCTTGCTAGGCCAGTTCGGGAACAGACGAAGAATGCCGTTATAGCTTTGCAGCAGGCACTCATTAATGACGACCGGCAGCGCAAAGTTCTCGAACCAAATGCCCACCCTGCTCATAAAATCAAAACTCAGCGTATCACTGTACCTACCGCCGGACAACAGGACACGATCGGTACACGTACCATTAGGCAGCAGGCAGTAACTAATTTGCCGTTTGAACTTTTCCAGGTCCAGATGTCCCATTCGTGCTCCAGCAAGATGGTAGAAGACAAGCTCATTTCCGCCTTCATTCCGATGGTTCAAATAGGAGTTGAGCGCGATTTCGTACGCTTCACCTGTCGAGTGAAGGCCATGTTCCTCTCCTGGGAAAATCGTCATAATACCATTGGGCGTGTTATAGACAACCTCCGCATCCTCACCTGGCACCGATACGAATACCTTTCCTCGCTGCGATTCCGCTGTTGCATATTCAGGGTATTTACTTAAAATCTCTTGGACGCTGTCCAGCAGCTCCGCTTCTTCCTGCTCGATACCGAGTGTTTCACAAGCCTCATGAAAAGCATGAAATACAAATTTGGTCAGCGTCAAATCAACTAGGCAGTCATAATTTTTCTTAAAACCAGGCGTCAATTCATACAGCTCAGGAACGACAGTAGGGAAAATGTGATAACGGTCATCCCCCCACGCCTCCCCGTGTGTATCCGGCCTGCGCATGTAATCCACCATAAACAGCACAGCTTCTTTTATTGGCACAAAAGCGCGATTCGCCAGGAAGTCCCGATCCATCGTGTATCGATAATGCCACCACAGACTCTGCACCGTCCACGGAGTTTCACAGACTTCCCAGCCCCAATGCGGTACGGGATAAGGCATGATGTTCATGTCGACCGGGTAAGCGGAATGCGGATAGTAAGCTCCTCGCATGCCGTAGTATTCACTCGCCCATTTTCGGCTCACAGGTAGAATATGATCTACCATGTTGACATAAGCCAAGTGCTTGTCAACATGATTGCTGGAAAAAGCAAGCCAGAACGGCTGCTGTGTATTATAGTTCATGTGGTAGTCGCCATGCCACTCCGAGCCTATCGAACGGTAACTCCAATTCGCGAACAGACCCGGACAGGTCGCTTCGGGCTTGACAGAGCAGTGATAGAAATATAAATTCCAATACCAAATCTGCTCCAGAAACTCATCGCCGAGACTCACGCCTGAGCAGTTCCAATACGCTGCCCAGTTATTCTCGCAAACAGCGAAAGCGGCAGCAAGCCCTTGCTCCGTAGGGGCCACCAGCTCCTGCAGCCCTGTCGCAACGGAGCTGTCTAAGCCTTCTGTCAGCTCCACGCAAGCCAGGAACGGCGCAGTTTGGAGAAGCTTGGCTTGTACGCTGCCCGTGGTATCCGCAGCCTCGATGTCCTCGGCTACACGAACATCCAAGCGGAACGCTTTATCCCTTGGATCGCGTTCATTTCCCTCAGGCGCATAAGGAAGCGTCTGCCTGAAGCTAAGCTGACTACGCTCAGCGTCAGCGGCCTTCTGCGCAAGCGGCAGCTCCTTCGGCGTATCTGGATCGGGGATTAGCTTGACCCGATCGAACAATCCGCCGACAGCACCTTCCGGCGAAACAAGCTTCATCCACATTCGATCCGCCTCAGGTTCGATAAACAATTGCAGCGTGGCTTCCCCCGCTTCCAGCTTGAAATATACTTCAATAAGACCATTGTGAATATGTACTTGATGGCCAAGCACTTCCGCCTTGCGTCGGTCATAGCCGAGGAGAAGTGAGCCGCACGGCATCGGCCGAGGGTATGGTTTGGCGTAGTTCTCCGCCGTCATGCTACAGTATTCGCGATACCAATCGTTCTCTCGGAACGTTTCCAAATCTTTCGGAATCTGCTTCAATTGCTCAAAGACATCTTGAAAAGTGCCAATCTTATCTTGATTATTCTCGGCAATCCGAATGTCCCACACATTATTATGTCCAAAATGGATGACAACCGCATCTGGACGTGTTGTGACCACGGCACCAAGGCCGCCGTTCCCCATCAGAGCACCCTCAAAGAAATCTGGTGCTGGCTTCTCATAGCGGATTGGGTGTCGCTTCGCTTGCTCATTACTGTTCATGGCTACTCTCTCCCTTAACCATCATTTGGCAGCGTAAAAGTCCTGTACGACCACCTGGGCCGTACAGGACCATCGCCTTATTTTTTGAATGATTTATCGTAGGATTGCTGCATGATTTCCGTGTAACGTTTCAGGTTTAATTTATTCAAACCAGCTACATAGGCATCCCAATCCTTGTTCAAATCTTTGGCGCCTGTGACGAACTGCAGTGAATTCTGATCGATATAGTTTTTAATATTCGTCTTCAGCATAGCCGCTTCGTCAGCTGTTGACGGATCGATCCAGATTGCCCAGTGCGGGAATACATCTTTTGGCTGTTTGCCATCATACAGATGCGTAGCTTCTTGCAATCTGCGCTCATAGCCCGTTGTGTCGTAGATATCCGTAGCCGCAACCCAGCTGTCCCGGAACTCCTTCGGTTGGAAATATTGCGCCATCGGCCCCCAAGCCGAGTTATGCGGAGTTTCCCCCGTTGGCGTAGGAATCGTCGCCAGAAGAGGAGTCGCTGACTTCTCTACAGGAGAATCGCCATCCTTCGGTTTCCTCCAGTCTTTCCCTTCTTCGCCGAAGTGACTGCGAATTTGGCCTTCCTGCGTAAACATGTAATCGACTAATTTAATAGCGGCGATCTGCGCTTCCTTGCTTGCTTTATTCGTAAGAACGAAAGTAGCACCTGGATCACTCGGATAATTATAAGTCGCTAATGCCCCATTAGGCCCTGTCAGCGGTGGTACAGCATCGTACGTTTTGGAACTATCCGATCCGCCTGTGATGAAAATGTAAGGGTGCATGGCGACCCCTGCGCCTAGAATTTGAGCATCTGCATTATCTCCGATTTTCTTGTAAGCTGTAGCATTTTGAGTGAATGCTCCCTTATCAATCAAGCCGCCGTCATACATGGACTTCACGAACTGCAAACCTTGCTTCCATTCGTCCTTGTTAGCTGCTACATCCACTTTGCCATCTTTCAGTAGGAGATACGTGCGATCGTCATCATAGATGAAGCCATTCATAAAGTAAGGGATGATGTGAACCCCGTAGTCTTCAATAGATCCGCTAAGCGGCACTTCGTCTGCTTTGCCGTTGCCATTCGGGTCCTTTGTTTTAAACGCTTCCAGAACTTTTTTGTAATCATCCAGCGTTTTCGGCATCGTTAGATTCAGCTTCTTCAGCCAGGATGAATTGATCCACATTTTATTCGGATATGAACAGTGATAACATTCGACCAGCTGTGTTAATCCATATATTTTGCCATCCGGCGCGGTGTTCATCGCCTTAAAGTAGGGGTATTTGTCCAGAGCCTTTTGTACATTGGGTGCATATTGTTTAATGAGATCGTCAAGCGGAAGAATCACGCCCTGCTGGGAATACCGAAGAATGTCGGTCTGGGAAAATTTATCAACCCACGGAATCAGCATGTACAGATCCGGATAATCGCCGCTGGCCAGTGAAATCTGTCTTTTCTCAGCCGCACCATCGAAAGGAACCGTCTGCCATGAAAATTTAATATTAAATTTCTGCTCCGCCAATTTAGAGAAACTGTTTGTCGCCAGATCGATATTCGCATCTTGTTGGGCAAAAATCTTGATCGGAACCGGAGCGCCCGTGCCCTCCGATGGTTTCGCAGCGCCCGTTGCGCCAGGCGTACTGGTAACAGAAGTAGATGGGGATGTACAAGCTGTGAGAACTAAGCTGATCGTAAGCAGCATTATCCATAAGGTTGAAATTGTTTTTTTCAAATGCGCCCTCTCCCTTTCGTTGTCAAATGGTAACCCCTGCATGTGCTATTAGCCAAGTTATTGCGCTTTGTTCCGAGTATCCCGGGGCTGCACCACCACCTCTCCTAGGTGTCTCTTATCCCTTCACAGAGCCAATCAACATCCCTTTGACGAAATATCGCTGCACAAAAGGATAAATGATCAAAACAGGTAAGCTTGCTATGACAATGAGCGAGTATTTGGTCAAATCAGCAAACTGCTGTCTTCTTAGCTGCTCAGCCGCATCAATGTTGCCTGATGCCGCCGAATTGAGAATCAGAATACTGCGAAGAATCAGCTGCAGCGGGTACAAGCTTTGTGTTTTCAAATAGATCAAAGCATCAAAGTAAGCATTCCACTGCCCGATGGCATACATCAGAATGAGCACAGCGATAATCGGTTTGGACAAGGGAAGTACAACGCTCCACATAAAACGAAAATCGCTGCAACCATCCATTTCGCTAGCTTCCGCCAGCTCATCTGGAATGGAAGACTGGAAGAACGTCCTGGCAATAATGATTTGCCATACCCAGATGGCTTGGGGGATAAGAAGTGCCCACCTGGTATCGAGCAGGCCCAGCTGTTTGACGACCAAATACGTTGGAATTAGACCACCAGAGAAAAGCATCGTAAATGTAATGAACATCATAAGCGCGCTGCGTCCAAAGAAAGTTCTTCGCGATAGTGGATAAGCCAAAATAATCGTTAACGTAACGCTAATTAATGTGCCGAAGAAGGCATAAAACAATGAGTTTCCATAGCCCTGAAGAACCTGAGGATTACTTAATACAACCTTGTAACCTACGAATGTCAGATCCACTGGCCATAACCAGACACGTCCTGATGAAACAGCGAGCGGACTGCTTAAGGATGAGCTGACAATGAAGACTAGCGGGTAAAGAACGACGATCAGTGCGATCCCCAGAACAATATACACGCCCGTTAGGAACAGCCGGTCCCCAGTCGATTCACGAATGCGACGCCCCGTCTTGATCATTTGGCGGGTCCTCTCCTTTCTTTTACCAAAGACTTGTACTAGAGATTCTTTTGGCTATAGCATTAACCAGCAAGAGCAGAATCAAATTCACAACCGAATTGAACAAACCGACGGCTGTTGCGAAGCTGAAGTTCGCGTTCAGCAAACCGATTTTATAGACATAAGTAGCGATAATCTCAGCGGTTTCGAGATTAAGCGGATTTTGCAGCAAATAAATTTTTTCAAACCCGACAGACATAATGTTCCCTACGCTTAATATCAAAATGATGACGGCTGTAGGCATAATCCCAGGTATATCAATATGAATAATTTTCTGAAAACGAGAAGCTCCATCGACTTTAGCCGCTTCATACAGCGACGGGTCAACCCCAGCCAGTGCGGCCAAATAAATAACCGCTGAGTACCCTGCACCTTGCCATACGTCAGACCATACGTAGACACTACGGAACATGCTCGGGATGCCAAGAAAGTTGATCGTTTCTAAGCCGAAGCTTTGTAAAATGATATTAATTACGCCTAATCTCGGTGAGAGAAGCAGCATAATCATGGAGACCATGACAACGGTTGAAATGAAGTAAGGCGCGTAGGTGACCAGTTGTACGGCTCTTTTGAAGATGCCGTTGCGTACTTCATTTAACGCCAAGGCGAGCAGAATCGGAACGGGAAAGCCAATAGCGATCTGATATAAACTAAGGAACAGCGTGTTTTTCATCAACACCCAAAATTGCGGATTATTGAAGAACAGGTTGAAATGCTTGAAACCGGCCCAAGGACTGTGCCAAATCCCTTTGACAACGCTATAATCCTTGAAGGCGATGACGGCATTCACCATCGGAATGTACTTGAAAATAAGGAAGTAAAGAACAGCCGGTATAATAAGTAAGTAGAACTGCCAGTGCTTCCGAAAGCTCCTTCTCGCCTCCATCCACAGCCTGGACTTCTTATTGGTGACACTCGGAGCGCGTGTTTCTCTGACGGATACGGTATCCAGATCAATCCCTCCTGTTTGGTAGCGCTTTCTATCTCTACAAGACCACATTTCCCCCTCCAGCGTAAAGGTACACCTCAAAATAGTGCGTACACCCGCTGAAATCAAGAAAGGTACACCTCAAAATAGTGCGTACACTCGCTGAAATCAAGAAAGGTACACTTGGATTTGACAGGTACTTTTCTCAGAAGAAACAGCAAACGGCGGATCCGGATGGAACCCGCCGTTTGATTATAAGCACTTATACACAGCGCAGCGTGTACGCTCGACCGGCCTCCGCATCGAAACGGATAACACCGTCTATTACGCGTTCAAAAGATACTTGCTTACCTTCCGACTCAACTGAAAGTACAGCCTCCTTGGTGCGAATGCGGCAGCTTCCACCGAACTGTACTTCGAGCTCTGCTTCCTGAAGAGCGCCTCCCTCCCACGAGAGGTTAACCCCTATCGCTCCTCTAGCTCGGAGGCCTTTCACATAGCCAGTAGGCCAAGCGTCTGGCAAAGCAGGCAGCAAGGAAATTTCGCCAGCATGCGATTGGACGAGCATTTCCGCCACACCGGCGGTAAATCCGAAGTTGCCGTCAATTTGGAAAGGCGGGTGCGCATCGAACAAGTTGGCATAAACGCCTCCGCGATGATAGTTCGTCCCGTCTTCCTCCACCAGCTGAAGCAAGTTGGAGATTAGCTGCAGCGTTCGGTTCCCGTCCTGGAAACGTGCCCATAAACAGATTTTCCAAGCCAAGCTCCACCCCGTGCCGCCATCTCCACGCCGCTCCAGGGAATTTCGCGCCGCTCTATACAGCTCTGGCGTTTCCTGCTCTGTCAGTTGACGTCCAGGGTAGATGCCGAACAAGTGCGACACATGACGATGATGGACATCCTCATCCTCCCAATCCACGGACCATTCCTGAAGCTGGCCATGCTTGCCGATCTGCATCGGCTTCAGCTTCTCTAATGCTGCTGCTATCTCGTCCCTAAAGGACGCGTCATCTGCCCGCTCCAGCACATCGATAGCCTCGATGCTATTCATAAACAAATCCCAGATCAACGACATATCCATCGTCGTTGCCTGACTCACCCCAGCCTTCTGCCCGTCTGCCGTCACGAACTTGTGCTCCGGCGACGTGGACGGCGACGTGATGAGATGGCCGCTTGCGTCCGTATGAAGAAAGTCCAGACAGAAAAGCGCTGCTTCTCTCATGATTGGATAAGCGTGCTCGCGCAAGTACTGCTCGTCCTTGGTGAACGCATAATGCTCCCATAGATGCTGACACAGCCAGGCAGCCGACATCGGCCACAGCGCCCATACCGGATCCCCTTGCCCATAATCCCCAACTGGCGCAGATTGGCACCAGATGTCTCCGTTATGATGCGCGACCCAGCCACGGCTGCCATAATTAACTTCAGCCGTTTTCCGTCCATTGTTGGATAAATTCTGGATGTACCCAAGCAGTGGCTCGTGACATTCGGATAAATGGCACGTTTCCGCAAGCCAGTAGTTCATCTCGGTGTTAATGTTCAACGTAAAATTGCTGCTCCATGGCGGCCTCAATTCTTTGTTCCATATCCCTTGCAGATTGGCTGGCTGCGACCCAGCGCGTGAGCTTGCAATTAACAAATATCTGCCATACTGAAATAGCAGCTCTACTAGCCCCGCATCCTTCGCCCCATACTGCTTAATTCGTCGGTCGGTCGGCATCTCCTCGGTTGCCTCAGAGGCGCCAAGGCTCAGCTCCACACGATTATAGAGCGCTGTATAATCATCGATATGAGCTTGCCGCAATTGCGCATACGATTTGCCTAATGCTCGCTCCAGACGCTCCTCATTAGCGGCAGCCATATCCTCAGTTTCCCTCGCAGGAGGTTTATCGTAACCTTGAAAGCTGGTTTCCGCGCTGAATATCAGCGTTACTGCGCTAGCTTTTCTAATATGTAAGCCGTCATGATCAATGGTAGCTGTTCCCGCTTCCTGACGAACGCCAAGTCGCCCTTCAAAGCGCATCGCTTCCGTTGTCTCAGGGTCTCCGTACAGCACAGGCTGATCCCGGTTGTAATAATTCGGATCGACATGCTCCGGGCAGATGCCTCGCAGGAAGAGATGCTCTGCACTCGTGTGCGTTCGATAGGGATGCGGACTATCCAAACGCGCTGTGAAATTCAAAGCGCCTGGAGCGCTTGCTTCAATACGAACCACAATTACTTGATCCGGAAATGAAGCAAAGATTTCCCGCTTATACTGGATATCCCCTATACGATATGTCACTCCCGTGATGGCATTCATCAAATCCAGACTGCGCTCATATTCGCGAACCACTCCACCGTGGAGAAATTTCAAATGAAGATCGCCAAGCGGCATATAGGATTGATTGTATGGCCCCATCATGCCCTTGCTCATCTTGTCCGCTTCCTCATAACGGCCTTCGGCAAGAAGCCCGCGAACTTCTGCCAGCACGTTCTTCGCATTCGGATTGTTTCCGTCAACAGGCCCACGGCCTGACCAAAGCGTATCTTCATTTAGCTGCATATGCTCGACTTCCGGATCGCCGAAAACCATGGCCCCGAGACGGCCATTCCCGATAGGAAGCGCTTCCGTCCACGCTTTGGCATAGCTTCGATAACGTAATTTCAAAGTTAACAGCTCCTTTTTACGATTGGAATCATGAACTTCCCCAATAAATCACATATCGAACCTCCTGTATAGGTACACTTCTAACACTAGGGTACGCTTATACGGAAACAGCCTTAATTGACCGTTTTTCGGTAAAAGCTAGGCGAAACGCCCGATACGCGCTTGAAAGCTCTCCGGAATGCATGTGCGCTGTTATAGCCGACATATTGCGAAATTTCATCAATCGTATGTTGGCTGTTAAACAGCAGATCCGTAGCCTTTTTAATCCGTATCTTCTCCAGATAGTCTGATAAGTTTTCACCCGTGTGATCCTTAAATAACTGCGAAATGTACTTCTCTGGCAGCTCGACGTCAACGGATATCTTATACAGGTTTAAATCTGAATCTGAATAATGCTGATCAAGGAAATCCACAATTTTGTTGATCATTTCACCTGTACTATCCTCTTTTTTCTTGAGCACTCTACTGCAAAATGCTTCGAGCAGCTCAAGAATGTCATGGCGGAAACGATCCAGGCTAGCCGAGAGCTGCAAATGCTCAATTCGCGCTTTCAGCCCTTGAGACACCGCTTGATCCGTGAAAGGACTATGCTGCAGGAGCTTGAAGAAAGTCCCTTTCAATTCGCCGAATAATTGCTGAACCATCTCCGCTGATAGCTGCCGTTCTGTGAAGTTGTGGGCCAGCAGCTGTTCAAAAATGCGGTGAACCTCCTGCAGCTCGCCGATCTTGACCGCATTCAACATCCGCAGCTCCATATCAATCGGATAATAATAGGTCGTTGACTCCTTAATTACATCCCGATACCAGATCGTTTCCGCTTCTTCCATAAAGACCGAATAATCAAGCGCGCCTCTGGCTTCCTCAAACGAACGACTGCTATCGGAAAGTGACTGGAAGCTGCCGCCTATGGCAACCGTCATTTGAATCCGGTACTCCTCTTTCACATATTCTCTAAGTTGTTCAAACAAGCCAGACAGACTATCCGTCATGTCCTCCGCTTCCAAGTGAACAGCTTCTTCCTTTAGCGTCATCAGAATCCCGATTTTATCCGAGTCGATATCCGTTACATTGAGTTGGAACACACCGCTCGAATCAAACAGACACTTTTTGATTAAAAGCCTTGCCGCATTCAGCTCGTGAATAATTTCTTGGCTGACCAAGCCGCTGTAGCCGTTAATTCGAATGATCGCGACATGACCTGTTTCTCTTTTTAATTTCATGCTCGGCAGTGAGTGCATTAAGGTTTGGACTTCCTGCAGAGAATCAAATTCCCCTTTCAATAGCCGCTTCACAAAAGCATCCTCTAATAAAGGCAGCTGGCATTTAAGCTCCTCTTCCAAAGAACGCTGACTGGCTAATAAATCAGAAATATTTCCTTGCAGAAAATCGAACGCATTTTTCCCTTTATAGCTGCCTTGACCCGTTTGCTCCCGAAAGACCGAAACAATCCGATTGATGGGGGCACTATTCCTATAGGCAAATAATAATGCGGCCACTATGCCTAGCAATAACGTTGAAATCGTAATCGTCCACGTCACCTTTGCAATGAAAACCGACTGCTTCAAGACGATACTTTTGGGTAAACCAACAACATACACCCAGCCGTTATAGGTTGATTTTGAGGAGATAAGCAGCGTTTCGCCTTCAACAATGTTGCCAGGCTGCTGACTGATCAGCTGCGGGATATTCATCGCTTGAATTTGGGCATCATCAATCCCAACTCTAGCAATCGGATGACCGTCCTTATCGCTGATATAAGCCCAGCCGCCATACTGCTTCGGAATGCGTTCCAGCATTTTGGCTATCTCATTTTCATCAATCAAAATAACAGCTGTACCGAGCGAATGTTGAAAGCTATCGAACGGAATCGACTGCAAATAGGTGATGACATTGCTTTTCTTGCCATTACCGATAAATGGCTTTGATGGCAACGTTTCCCTGCGATGAATACTGCCGAGTAGTCCCTGCTTCCACTGCACCGGATCTACATCCTCGTAATGATACAGATCGAAGAAATCATCAGGGCGCACATACACTCCCGATGGCGTAAAAATAGCATGATAATTGTTTAGATAAATGTAGAAATCCTCCAGAAAGGTGTTCGTCAAACTGTACGCTGCCGTATTACGCCATGATTTCCATAGTGCATATACGTCGTAGTGATCGACATCCACTTGCTGATTCAGCACATAGTTCAGTTCCTGGTCCAACGACAGTTGTCTCGTGATGTTTTCGACCTCTTCCATTCTGCGATCCAGAACGTCTTTACTTTGGTTCAACATCATCGCACTTGCTTCGAGTGAGCTAGACTTAATAATGTCGGAGGAAACATAATAGGAGATAAAACCCGTCACCATGGGAATAAACAGGATGAGCACATAGGAAATAAGAAAACTTCTGAAAATGGGGGAATGCTCCAGCTTCAGATTGTAAGTTAGCTTCATCACAACTTGTTCACCTCATCTACTTGTACAATCCCATTTTGGTAAGCGTTTTCAATTATACCTCTATCATAAAATAAAAGCTGGATTTTGTCTGTCGAAATTAGGCGATGAGTAAAATAGGACTAACCGACCCCCTCCACAGTACGGTTAATTGCTCGGTACGAAGGGGAGGCTCAGACGCCGAGAAAGCTAGATCCATTATTGGCAAGCTGGACACTTCATTGGATGAGTTCCAATGAGAGAGCCGTTTCAGCGGCTGAATTCCAGTTTTCAATGGATGAAATCCAACGAAAACACGAAATTGGCCACTATTACGGCTCCAATCCGCAGATTCCTTGGATTTTGTCCAATGAGATCAACGTTTCAACAGCAAAAACAAAACGTTCATTGGAATTCATCCAATGAACGTTTTGTTTTACCGTTGCTACAATCAAATTGGCGAGAATCTACCCATTAAAGCTATCACGCCATTTTAACAGCTTCTTCTCTAATATGCGCACCAAGGAATCAGAGCCTTTACCTACGAAAGCAAAGATCAAAATCCCAACAAACACAATCGCCGTCTGAGAGAACTGTCTGGCATCCAAGATCAAGTAGCCAACCCCTTCACTTGAACCCATGAGTTCAGCTACGACCAACCCTAACCAAGCAACGCCAATCGACAGTCGTAAGCCAAGCAGAATATTAGGCAGCGCCGCCGGTAATACCAACTTCGTGATTTGTTTGAACTTACTGAATTCCAGCACTCGAGCAACATCGAACAATTTGGAATCCACGTTCCTGATACCTAGAAAGGTCTGCACATACAGCGGGAAGAACGCTCCTTTCGCAATCAGCAGCACCTTGGAGAACTCTCCGAAACCAAACCACAGAATAAAGAGCGGTGTGATCGCCAAATGCGGGATGGTGCGCAGCATCTGAACGGAAGGATCAAGCGTCTGCTCGAATTTGCGGAACAAGCCGACGAGCAGGCCAAAGGCCAATCCTAAACTTCCGCCAATCAGAAAGCCAACAGCCGCACGCCAAATACTAATTCTCACGTGTCTGAAGAGCTCACCGCTAATGAGTAAGTCATAAAAAGCCTGCCCAATCGCATACGGAGTAGGCAGCAAGGTTTTGGACACGATGCCTAATGACCCGAAAATCTGCCATAAAATCAGAACGGTCAGCGGCAAAATGCTCCCTCGCACAACAAGCTCCCATTTGGCTTCTTTCCTTTGCGGCTTTGAAAGGCTAGGCTGTTCGGATGAAACGGGTGGCTCCGCAGTCTTCGACCGGGAAATGGGCTGATTTTTTCCAACAATAACTTCTGCTTGACTCATCGCTGCTCCCTCACTTTCATTCTCATTTAGTTAAATACCCGAGCTGTCAATCAGTTCTAATTCATCGATAGGTTCAAATTCGCTGAGTACCAGCTTGCGCAGTTCTTGGAACGAAACGGTTGTCTTTTTGCGTGGATAAGGCAGATCGACTTGAATGATGTTACGGATTGTGCCTGGACGCGCATCCATCACGACGACTCGGGTAGCCAGGAACACGGCCTCATCAATATCATGCGTAACGAGTATCATCGTTGTCCGGTTCTTCTCCCAGATGTCGAGCGCAACCTCTTGCAAATGCGAACGTGTGAAGGCGTCCAACGCCCCAAACGGTTCATCCAACAAGAGCACCTTCGGATTACGGAGCAAAGCCCTTGCGATCGCAACCCGCTGGGACATGCCTCCCGATAGCTCCCTCGGGTACGATTTCTCAAAGCCCTGCAGCCTCACTAGCTCAATCAGGCGATCTACACGCGCCCTCACGTCAGGATCTTTCAAACTAAGATCGGCGGCGATATTTTTCTCGACAGTCAACCAAGGGAATAAGCGATGCTCCTGAAAAATAAATCCTTTATCAATACCAGGCTTTTCTACCTGTTTTTGTTCGAGAAGCACCTTTCCGTTATGGTCAGTATCCAGGCCAGCTATGATTTTGAGCAGTGTGCTTTTACCGCAGCCGCTTGGACCTATAATCGTTATAAATTCACCTTCTTTAATTTTTAATTGAATGTTATGAAGTGCTTCCACTCGGTGCCCTTGAGGCGTCTGAAACCATTTGCTCGGCAAATCAATATCTAGTGATAGTACGCTCATCGAGCTTTCCCCCTCTAACCATTTATTCAACTATAAAAAAAGAGACCCCCATAAGAACCCCTTTACGGGGAAATCGGGAAGTCTCCAGATACCTGGTCGACAAGATTCAATTTGCTTTCAATTCATAGTGATTAACTTGGATATAAGGGGATCATATCACTACAAAAAATGGAAGTCAATGGTTTAATTCTTATATAACCCACTTGTTTTATCGGAATTAATATGCTAGCATAACTAATCAATAACCCATGCAGCCTATTGGTCCACCAAAGGCTCTCCAAGCACCGTTCAAAGCGGCAAGCTTGTGAGAGCCTTTTTGTATACTCCGGGGGGCTTATATGAAATAGCATTATTTTGGAGGGATGAAGGATGAGTACACCAGAGCAGCGACAACTGCGTCTAGGAGCATTTCTATTTCAAGTGGGCCACCACGTAGCTTCTTGGCGTTATCCGGATACAGATGCCCAAGGCATTCTGCAGCATGAGTTTTACGAACATTTTGCCCAAACGGCGGAACGCGGAAAGTTCGATATGATTTTCCTCGCAGACACGCTTGCGGTCATTGATCGTTTCAAAACGAATATCAAGCATACCGTGACCGTTCGGCCCGAACCCATCACGCTGCTTTCCTATCTGGCAGGCGTTACTGAACATATAGGATTGGCTGCTACCGTATCTACTTCGTATCATGAGCCGTACAACTTGGCGCGTGAATTCTCCTGCCTGGATCACTTGAGCGGAGGGCGCGCGGCGTGGAATGTCGTGACCTCAGGCCGAGATGAAGAGGCCCATAATTTCAGTCAAGGGCATCATCTTGCCCATGATAAACGATATGAACGAGCGCGCGAATTCGTTGATGTCGTCACCTCCCTCTGGGATAGCTGGGAAGATGGCGCCATTGTGGCTGACAAGGAGAATGGCATTTTCGCTGATCCAAGCAAAGTGCATGAGCTGAATCACCGCGGCGAATTCTTCGCCGTTCGCGGCCCTTTGAACTTGCCGCGCTCACCGCAAGGCAGACCGGTTGTGATTCAAGCGGGAGCATCGGAAACAGGGAAGCACCTTGCCGCCCAGACGGCGGAAGTCGTCTTTACGGCTTGGCAAACGCTGGAGGAAGCGCAGCTCTTTTACCGCAGCGTGAAAGACCTGGCTGTCACCTACGACAGATCACCGAATGACATCCTTATCATGCCGGGCATTTTCCCAGTCATTGGAGCAACCGAAGAAGAGGCGCGTGAGAAAGAAGCGCTTCTCCAGTCCCAAGTGCTGCCAGCCGTCGGATTATCCATGCTCTCTGCATCGCTGAATGTCGACTTGACCGGCTATCCGCTTGATGGCCCGCTCCCTGACCTTCCGGAGCTGCAGCAAGTGAATGGCGGCAAAAGCCGCTTCCAGCTCGTCTCCGATATGGCGCGCCGGGAAGGCTTGACGATCCGCCAATTGATGTACCGGGTGACAGGCGCTCGGGGTCACCGCACCATTTATGGCACACCGGTCCAAATTGCTGATCAGCTTGAAGAATGGTTCAAGGGCGGCGCTTGCGATGGCTTTAATATCATGCCTCCTTATTTGCCAGGCGGTTTGGAAGAATTCGTGGATCTCGTCATTCCTGAGCTGCAGCGCAGAGGGTTGTTTCGCACCGAATATGAAGGAAGCACCTTGCGCGATCATCTAGGACTGACTAGACCACAAAGCCGATTTCAAAAGGCTGAATCTGCAAGCGGGTATTAAGTGATAAGTGATAAGTCAGCATTGAGAATTGGGGGGAATGTATCAATGGGAACTAACCATCAACAACGACAGCTTCATCTCGGGGCCTTTATATTTGGCGTTGGCCATCATATCGCGGCTTGGCGCTATCCTTTGACAGATACAGGCGGGCTTTTGAAGCTTGATTTCTACAAGCAATTTGCCCAAACAGCGGAACGCGGCAAGTTCGACCTCGTTTTTATTGAAGACATTCCAGTGCTTCCGGAGCCGCTGAACAGAGCCGTCCAATACACGCTGCCGGTCCGGGCGGAACCGTTGACCCTGCTGTCTGCACTGGCCTCGGTCACCAAAAAGATCGGACTTGTCGGAACGGTATCGACCACTTACAGCGAGCCCTTTCATGTGGCGCGTAAATTCGCTTCCCTCGATCATTTGAGCAGCGGGCGAGCAGGCTGGAATGCCGTCACAACCAGCATGGAAAATACGGCCAAAAACTTCGGCCGCGACCATCATTTGGATCACTCCCTCCGTTACGAGCGAGCCAAGGAATTCGTTGATGTCGTAACTGCTCTCTGGGACAGCTGGGAAGAAGGCGCGCTCGTTATTGATAAAGCAACCGGCCAGTTCGCTGATCCTGATAAAGTTCATGCGATCAATCATGTTGGCGATCACTTCTCCGTTCGAGGTCCCTTGAATGTCCATCGTTCTGTGCAGGGACGTCCCGTTGTCGTGCAAGCGGGCTCTTCCACGACGGGGCAAGCCTTTGCTGCGCAGACGGCTGAGGTCGTTTTCACCGCGTGGCAGACATTGGAAGAAGCGCAAAGCTTCTATGCTTCCCTCAAAGGCCAGCTCCCTGCTTACGGACGTTCGCCGGATGAGCTGAAAATATTGCCTGGCGTCCTGCCCTTCATAGGTGCGACAGAGGAAGAAGCAAAGGCCAAGGAAGCCGAGTTCCAGAATCTTGTCCTTCCAGCCGTCGGGCTGGGGATGGTGCAGAACATGCTGAGAGTCGATCTCTCTGGCTATCCACTGGATGGACCGCTGCCTGAGTTGCCGGATTCTACCGACATCAATGGCGGCAAAAGCCGCTACCAGCTGCTGCTTGATATGGCTCGCAGAGAACATCTCACGATTCGCCAGCTCATCCACCGGGTTACCGGTGCCCGCGGACATCGAACCATCACTGGAACGCCTGTCCAAATTGCGGACCAATTGGAAGAATGGTTCGTGAAGGAAGCCTGCGACGGCTTCAACATCATGCCGCCTTATTTGCCAGGCGGACTGGACGAATTCGTCGATCTGGTTATTCCAGAATTGCAGCGGCGCGGCTTATTCCGCTCTGAGTATTCGGGGCACACGCTGCGCGATCACCTTGGTTTGGCTGAGCCTGCGAATCGCTTTGCTCAGCGTTCGGCAGCTGTGGCGGAGTCGGCTGCAGCGGATGAGTCACAAGCCGGAGTGGCAACTGAGGCTGCGCTAGCGTCAGCATCAGAGTAAACGACAGTGCCCGCACCGCGACTGCATCTGCACCAGAGCAAACGGCAGTGCCCGCACCAGTGATTGCATCTGCACCAGAGCAAACCACACTGCCCACGTCAGCAACATCTGCTCACTAAACATCAGCTTTACTAAGAGAGGGGTCATCCTTATGAAACAGAAATCATTTTATAATAAAAGCTTATCGTTCCTGGCCGTTATCACGTTAGTTCTTTTATCCGCATGCGGTGCCAAAACAACTGGTGCTCCGACAACCAGCGCCGCTGCTACGCAAAGCAGCAATGCTGCATCCACGCCTGCGGCCGCTGCGAAAGAGAAGGTTGTCGTTAACATCGGCATCCAAGGCAAAACAGGCGTCCTGAACTTCGCTCGTGAGAAGGGATACTTCGAGAAGGCATTTACAGCTGTTGGCGCTGAAATCAAATGGAATGAGTTTGCCAGCGGTCCTCCGCATTTTGAGGCGATAGCAGCAGGAAGGCTCGATTTTGGTGCCACCGGCGGAACGCCCCTGATTTCCGGTCAAGTTGGCGGCGTTGATTTCAAAGGCATCGCTGTGACAAGCGACGGCAAAAAAGGCAACATGATTATCGTGCCGAAGAACAGTCCCATCAAGGAATTAAAAGATCTCAAAGGCAAAAAAGTTGCCGTAGCCAAAGGCAGCAGCGCCTATAACTTTCTCTATATGGCCATCGATAAAGCCGGGTTAAAGGGCGACGACGTTAAAGTTATTCAGCTTCAGCCTGATGAAGCAAGACCCGCTCTCGACAGCGGCGCCATCGACGCTTGGTCCATTTGGGAGCCTTACGCGACTACAGCCGTTTACCAAATAGGAGCCTCTGTTTTAGTCACAGGTGAACAACTGAATATCAACGCACCATCCTTCCTGATCGCTCGGACCAAATTCACACAGGAGCATCCGGATCTTACTGTGCTGTTCCTCAAAACCTATGAAGAAGCACGCAAGTACTACGTCGATCATCAAGATGAAATCGCGAACGAGCTCTCCAAGTCGCAGAAGCTGGACAAAGCCATCATTGTCGATGTTTTGAAAAACACATTCCCGATCCTCTCTCCGATTACACCGGAATTCGCCAAAGCGCACCAGGAGCAAGCTGACTTCCTCCTATCTGTCGGCGCTATTACGAAAAAGCTGGACACGTCACAAGTTCTTGAGAGCAAATTCATTGATCAAGCATTGAAGAAGTAAGTACTGGGCTGCCTCAAAAGTAGATATTTCTACTTGCGGGCGGCCTTTTGTTTTTGTTTCTAGTGGTGGTTGGGGGGTTGGGGAGGTTGGGAGGTTGGGACGATTTGTTGCAATTAACGCCGATTACTCCAGCTAATTCCCCGATATGATCTACTTTTACCCAAATAACTGGAATTTCTCCAGCTAATATTGGCGAATCAAGGTGATTTCGGCCAGCTACCGACGATTTAGATGGAGCTTCTCCCGTTATTTCATTCTCTACCGCCGAACTGCATAGATTAACGGGAGATTTTCCAGTTATTTCATATAGCCTCCACTTTCGAATTCACCTACAAACGAAAAAAGCTAGCTCATCCAGTCATCACTGACCAAATAAGATAGCCTTCTACCACTGCTAATGTTATGTCGCAGCTGCTTTAGACGCAGCCGCCTTAGCCGCAGCTTCCAGTGCCAGCTTCGCCCTGATCTGCACCTTGCGCTCTTCGCGCTCACTCGGCTTCAGCCGTGGGCATGTGTAACAATAACTGCCGCCTTCCGTGCAGTAAAACATGCAGCAACCCGACTTCATCCGCAGCTGTGAATCCGGCTCACCGGGAGCCCCTGGGTAGTCAAGGTAGATAAACTTTACGTTCAGCGGATTTCCCGCACGTCCGAAAACTTGGCCGCTCAGCTCTTTCGAAACGAACGTCCATTCTTCCTCGATGCGCTGCTGCTCCTGCTCGGAACCAGCTTGTTCTTTCAAGCGGTCGAACATATAACGCATCCGAGTCGGAAACAATTTCCATAAATGTGTGATATCCATATCTGCAGCCGAGGAAGCCGCTTCAACAATAGGTCGAATGTGAGTCCCGTACCAGTGGCTTAAGCGCTCTTTGCGCCAAGCGCTGCGCTCTCCCTCCCGCGGTCCTTCCAGCTTCCGAATATCATGAAGCACATAGCGGAATTCAGCATAACCTTGCTTGTGCATGTAGATTTGCAGTGTCCAAAGCTCCGGAGCCAGATCAATCAACTCATCCTTCAACACCATGCCATGCATAGCCATGTTCAATACACCAAGTCTACTCATAAAATACACACAAGCCGCCGCAGGCTCAAGCGCCTTCATCAGCGGTGAGTAAGCGCTAATTAGCTCCCGCATGCCAGCCTCTGTAGAGAGACGGCTGCCTGCTATAGCAAATAACGGCTGTGGATGTAACTCCGTAGTAACCCCGAACTGCTCCGCGAGAACATGCTCTAATGATGAACTCATTGTCTGGCCTCCTTCTACTTTTTAGCGAGATTCGCCAACAGCCACCACGGCTTTAGCGAGATCTGACTCTTGCAGCGTCTTCTCCGATTTCTCAGCACCTACTAGATCATAGGGAATGCAAAGCGGCACGCCCGTACGCGGATCCTTGACGATATCCGCCTCAATACCGAAGACTTCGCGAAGCACCGGCTGCGTCACAACCTCCTCCGGCGTCCCTTCGCTTACCACCTTGCCCTGCACAATCGCCACCATATGATGCGCATAATGAGTCGCATGGTTCAGGTCATGAACGACCATAATGATGGTCCTTCCTTCTTCCTTATTCAGCTTCCTAAGCAGCTTCAATACTTCAAGCTGATGCGCCATATCAAGGAAAGTCGTCGGCTCATCCAAGAAAAGAATGTCGGTCTGCTGCGCCAATGCCATCGCAATCCATGCCCGTTGACGCTGGCCGCCGGACAGTTGATCCACAGGACGGTCGGCGAACGGCATCATGCCCGTAACCTCAATCGCCCAGCTGATTGTCTCCTTATCTTCCTTCGTCATAGAGCCGAAGCCTTTCTGATGCGGGAATCTTCCGTAGGAAACCAGTTCGCTCACCGTCAAGCCCTCAGGAGCAGTTGGATTTTGCGGCAAAATCGCCAATTCCCGCGCGACTTCCTTCGTCGTCCGTTGGTGGATAGACTTCCCGTCGAGGTACACCTGGCCGCCTTTTATTTTCATAATGCGCGCAAGTGATTTCAAAATGGTGGATTTGCCTGAGCCATTGGCGCCAACAAGTGCGGTAATTTTGGCATCAGGGATGGATAAATTTAAGTTGCTGACAATCAAACGATCATCATAAGCAATGTCAACTTGCTGTGTATACAAACGAGTCATAGGGATGTCTCCTCTCAAAATAAGCTTTCTTAAGCCTTGGATTTAGCAAGCAAAAATAAAAAGTAAGGAGCGCCGATTACAGCTACGACAATGCCGGTTGGAATCTCACTCGGCTGCAGAATCCAGCGGGCAAGCGTATCTGCCACAATCAGCAGGAGACCTCCAGTTAACATCGAAGCCGGAAGCAAATATTGGTGCTTCGGGCCAACCAATTGTTTGGCAAGATGAGGCCCAATTAAGCCAACAAAACCGATGCCACCGCCGACAGCAACACAAGCGCCTGCAAGAGCAACAGCTGCTGCAAGGAGGCCAAGTCGTTCCCGTTCGACAGTCGTTCCAAGCGCACTCGCCAGCTGATCTCCCAAGTGCAACACGTTCAAAGTCTGAGCTTTATATAGGACATATGGAATCAAAATAATAAGCCAAGGCAGCAGGGCCATTACAAACTTCCAGTTAGTTCCCCAAATGCTGCCTGCTAACCAGATAGCAACAAATTGATAGTTTTGAGGATCCATTTTGATCGTAAGTACAAGCATTACTGCGCTGATTCCAGCCGCTACCGCAATACCTACCAGAACGAGTCTCGTTGGCGAAATGCCGATGCCTTTTTTGTAGGCTAGAACATAAATCAGTGCTGCTGCAACTCCGGCCCCAAGCATAGCGAGAAGCGGCATCATATAAACGGGAGCCGCCTGTTTGACAGGGAAGAACGAAATAAACAGCACAACCGCAAGGCCCGCACCGGCGTTGATGCCAAGGATCCCTGGATCTGCCAGGGCATTACGCGAGAGCCCCTGCAGAATAGCTCCTGATAAGGCGAGTCCTGCACCAACTAGTACAGAGATAATAATGCGAGGCAATCGGAACTCAAATAGAATCAGTTCTTGTTTAGCCGTTCCTTGACCGAACAACGTCCGAAGCACGTCCATCGGAGACAAGCGAATGAATCCTGTATTCATGCTGATGATAAAAACAACCGTAATCGCCACAAGCAAAATCGTTAACATGGTATAGGCTTTAACTGATCGCTTGCGCGTTGAAATTTCTACCAGAGAGGCCATTATAGTTCTCTCCTTTCCTTACGAGCCAAATAGAGGAAAAACGGTACCCCGATGAGCGCGATCAAAGCCCCAATCGGTGTCTCAAATGGCGGGTTAATCATCCTCGCGCCAATATCGGCGGTAACCATGAGCAGAGCGCCAAGTATACCCGAGCAGGGAATAATCCAGCGATAATCGACGCCGACTAATGCCCGTGCGACATGCGGGATGACCAGTCCTACGAAGCCGACAGCACCAACGGCCGAGACCGATGTACCTGCCAGCACCAGAGATAGCAGCATCCCAGCAATCTTCACCCAGCCCGTGCGCTGCCCGAGTCCTGCGGCAATTTCATCACCGAGACTCAGCACTGTAATCGATCTGGATAAGGCGAGCGCACCGATGATGCCGCCAACAATCCATGGCCAGACGATCTTGATTTGCAGCCATTTCGTTCCAGCTACGCCTCCGGCATACCAGAACGCCAAATCCTGCGAAATGTGAAAATAAATCGCAATCCCCTCGCTAAGCGCTACAAGCAGCGCACTTACCGCCGCGCCTGCCAAGGCAAGCCGTACAGGTGATAATCCACCTTTGGACATGGAGCTTACCCCATACACAAGTCCGGTACCAATAGCGGCTCCTGCAAAAGAAAATAAAATCAAATAATGAAAGGGCAGCCCCGGGAAAAAAGCAAAACACAACGCAAGCACAAAGCCTGCGCCAGCATTAATCCCGAGCAAACCCGGATCAGCAAGCGGATTCCGTGTCATTCCTTGCATGATTGCGCCAGAAACAGCAAATCCAACGCCAACCAGCGCTCCGGCCAAAGCCCGTGGCAGTCTCAACTCCTGTATGATTTGATGCTGGGTCAATTTCGGGTTGAAATTAAACACAGCTTCCCAAACAGTAGACAGCTTAATATCAGCCGCTCCAACCGAAACGGAAACAGCAAGCCCAAGCAGTAAAGCAGCCAGCCCTCCGAAAATAATAAATGAAGCTACAAGCGGCCTGCTTCGCAGCTTAGGACGTGGAGCATCGGTCGATGCTGCAGATAAACTCATGAACAAAATCTCCTTCCGATATGTACCCCAATCAAGATCAAATAAGCTCCATCTTACTCATGAAAAACATTATAACACAGGTGATAATGATTATCATTGTTAATTTGAATTTAAGCAACTAAAAAGCCTGCCTGATCTCCGATGCGTGGCCGCTGGAGATTAAGCAGACTTTTTGTAATTCTAATGGGGCACTTACTTTCACCAGGAAATAAAAGAGCAACAATGATGAAAACTTCATCTACTTGCTCAAAATAAATTCTAAATCTTCTGACGACTATACGGGCTATTCCTCTGTATTCACCGAACTCCTCTGTATAGGCCTTACCAAATATAGGATTATTTATAATTATTCAAAATCCTTGGGGGATAGAGATCTTAAAAGTTCCGTAGTTGACATTCCTTTGCCTTGTGCATATTCTTCACGGCTATCTTCAATCATACGTTTCAGTTCTAGATTAGCTTTGACTTCAGAACTAATAGAAAGATGATCTTCTTCTTGAAGAACAACAGTAAATTTCCCTTTTCCAGGTATAAGAAATTGAAGAACTGAATCCTCACTATTCATGTTGATGATGGCTTCCATAAGCTCTTCGGAGCTATTTACTTTTTCCATTATTTTCGCCACCTTTTTATCTAACTTGTATCTCAATCATAACATAAATCAACTGGACACGTGACGTCTAAGTTGATCTGATTCAGATCATTTGCTTCGACCTTTTCACATTCATCACATATCCCCCGTGGTCTTGAATATATTTAGTAACAAGCTTTTTTTCACATCTAAATCATTGCTTTGTGCATGCCATACGATAAGGGTAAGCTGCTACTTGCCTAGGAAGATCACCCCCAAGGAGGTGTCAACATGACAGAACCCCTATTTACCGTTTCCCGTGAGGATTGGTCATTGCACCGTAAAGGGTACCAAGATCAAACCCGACACCAAGAGAAGGTCAAAGAAGCCATTAAGCAGAACCTCCCTGATTTGGTTACAGATGAGAGCATTGTAATGTCCAACGGGAAGCAGGTTGTGAAGGTACCTATTAAAAGTCTGGATGAGTATCGCTTTCGGTACAATTTTAACAAAGGGAAACATGTCGGACAGGGAGACGGCGACTCGCAAGTGGGGGATGTGCTTGGAACCGATCCTCAGCCAGCTCAAGGACCAGGCAAAGGCGAGGGGGCAGGCGATCAGGCTGGCGAAGATTATTATGAGGCCGAAGTCAGCATGGAGGAGCTGCAAGCGATGCTGTTCTCTGAGCTGGAGCTGCCGAATTTGCAGAAAAAAGAGAAGCGCAACATGACGACCACAGAAGTGATTTTCAATGACATTCGCAAAAAAGGCATCATGTCCAACATCGACAAGAAACGGACGATCCTTGAAAATATGCGTCGCAATTCACGCTCGACTTCACCTGGCATTCATCACATCAGCCCTGATGATTTACGTTTCAAAACCTGGGAAGAAGTCGAGAAGCCGCACTCAAATGCCCTCATCATTGCCATGATGGATACGTCAGGTTCCATGGGGTCCTTTGAGAAATATATCGCACGCAGCTTCTTCTTCTGGATGACGCGGTTTCTGCGCACAAAATACGAGAACGTGGAAATTGTGTTCATTGCTCACCATACGGAAGCCAAAGAGGTTACGGAAGAAGAATTCTTCACAAAAGGAGAAAGTGGCGGCACGATCTGCTCCTCCGCGTACCAAACCGCCATCGATATTATTGATAAAAGGTACCCGCCTTCTCAATTCAATATTTATCCGTTCCATTTCTCCGATGGAGATAACTTAACGTCGGATAACGAACGCTGTGTGAAGCTCATCACCCAATTGATGGAGCGCTGCAACATGTTTGGTTATGGAGAGGTGAACCAGTATAACCGCAGTTCCACGCTGATGTCCGCTTTTCGCCATATTCACGATCCTAAATTTCTGCATTATGTCATTCGCGAAAAAGGCGAAGTTTACAAAGCGTTGAAAACCTTTTTTACCAAGCAGGAGGGAGTGGCTGTTCCGTGAGTAAATCCGAAATTCAGCAGCTTGAATACGCCATTGATGAGATAACGGAGATTGCCAAAGGGTTTGGGCTCGACTTCTATCCGATGAGGTACGAAATTTGTCCCGCCGAAATTATTTATACGTTTGGGGCTTATGGGATGCCGACCCGTTATAGCCATTGGAGCTTCGGGAAAAATTTTCACCGCATGAAGACGCAATATGACTTGGGTTTAAGCAAAATCTACGAGTTGGTCATCAACTCCGACCCCTGTTATGCTTTCTTACTGGATGGCAACTCGCTCATTCAAAATAAGCTCATCGTCGCTCACGTCCTGGCGCACTGTGATTTCTTCAAAAACAACGTCCGCTTCTCCAAAACGAACCGCAACATGGTCGAAAGCATGTCCGCCACTGCAGAGCGTATTCGCCAATATGAAATCGAGCACGGCATTGACGAAGTTGAACAATTCATTGATGCAGTACTCGCGATTCAGGAACATATTGATCCTGTGCTCACCCTTTCTTACCGGCAAACACGCAATCGCCAAGAGACCAACAAAGCCTCAACCCCTGCTGTGAAATCGGAAGCGACTTACGGCTATGAGGACTTATGGAGTCTGGATGCTAAAAGTAAACCCGCTCCTTCCGCTGATGCCAAAGAGGAAGCCAAGCGCTTCCCGCCAAAACCAGAGAAGGATATCCTCCTCTTTATTGAAGAGAATGCGCCTTATATGGAGGAATGGCAGCGGGATATTTTGACCATGCTGCGCGATGAAATGCTCTATTTCTGGCCGCAGCTTGAGACCAAAATCATGAATGAAGGCTGGGCTTCCTACTGGCATCAACGCATTTTGCGCGAGCTGGATTTGACCGAAGAGGAGACGATTGAGTACTCCAAACTCAACTCATCTGTTGTTGTTCCCTCCCGCCATACGCTGAACCCGTATTATTTGGGAGTCAAAATTTTCGAAGACATCGAAAAGCACTGGGATAATCCGACCGATGAGGAAATCCGGATACAAGGCCGTAAGAAAGGCGAAGGCCGGAGCAAAATGTTCGAGGTACGCGAGTACGAATCCGATACCTCCTTTATCCGGAACTATTTGAACAAACCGTTGGTGGAGGAACTGGATTTATACGTTTTTGAGAAGAAGGGTCCTGAGTGGAAAATCACCGATAAAACATGGGAGAATACGCGGGATCAGCTATTCGCGTCGCGTGTCAACGGGGGCTTTCCGTATATTGTCGTGGAGGATGGCGACTATCAGCGTAATGGTGAGCTGTATTTGAAGCATTGTTACGAGGGCGTCGAACTGGATCTCAAATACGTAGAGCGGACGCTTCCCTATATTTACAAGCTCTGGGGCAAGTCCATTCATATGCATACGGTTGTGGAAGAGAAGCCGGTTTTGTTCTCTTTTGACGGGAAGAAGCATCACCGCAGATTTCTGTAGTGGATACTGGATAGCAGAGGAATTAAACCTCCAAGCCTTAGGGCTTTGGGGGTTTGTTTGCGTGAGGAGATTCCATAAATATACTAATTCGTACTGCCTTTAATAGGGGTCGATGACAATTAGTATTTAATATTGCGTTTCATGGCTCCATGCTTAAAAGAGGTGATTACATATCGCTCATCGTTATCCATCACCTTTTAAGACACAATAAATCGGTCTGCAATGCAATAATATGTGTTGCGATATTCACGTGAGGGCATCATTGTGCCCATGCTTACAACCTTCTGCTCCACTTGACGTAGCAACTCAATCTTATAGTCAATAGTTTCCTGCTCGCTGTAGTGATCACTCTTAATTTGTCGGAATCGATTTCGCGCCGTTTCGGTCCACTGTACGATCAACTACAGTTCACCACGCTTTATAGCTTCAACCATTTCTTCTGTAGAATAAACTTTTCCTTGCTTCAAGTCTTTTTCGGAAGCCTCAATCATTTGTCTAACTTCCAGATCGGAATCAAACTCATCAACAGGACTGTAGACCTCGTATTCCATGCCTTCAATGCGGATGAACTCTTTATGGTTTTTCAAATAGGAATCAATGACTGTGCCATCTGGGGCTTTAAGACTGAATTGCATGAGCTTCGCCTCCTTTATTTAAGAATTATCTCATATCCAGACCTGCAGCTACAGCTAGTTCAGTTGTGGCATGCAGTGGACTAGCTGTAATTGACTCTTTTTTAATTAATATATTCTCTACCCTTAAACTCTTCAAGTTTCACCAGAAAAGTAATTGACAGAACTAGCAAACCAACGTAACATTGTTTCCAAGAAACATATTGTTTCTAAGAAATTATAATACAACCAATTACATCTAAGAATTAACCTAAAAGGCCTTATCCTTTAAATTTCTTTCCAGAAAGGAAACTTAACAATGACAAGCAACCTATCTGATGGATTAAAAAATCAACAAGATATCGACGTACTTATCGCTGGGGCAGGACCAACCGGCTCCACACTAGCTGCGGACTTGCTCCGACGCGGCCTTCGTATTCGGCTAGTTGACAAGGCACCACATTCTTTCCAGGGCTCCCGTGCCAAAGGGGTTCAACCACGAACTCAGGAGGTCTTCGAAGACCTCGGTATACTGAGTGAGGCACATAAGCAGGGCGATTCCTACCCCCTTTCAGGCCTCCATTTCGGCCCGGTTACTGTTCCTTGGAGGATGCAAAAGATGAGCAAACAGACACCTGACGTGCCCTATCCAAACATCCTGTTACTATCTCAACATCGCACGGATGCCATCTTACACCGCCTAATAAATCGCCAAGGGCTAAGCATTGAGTTCAATACCGCGGTAGAAAACTTCATACAGGATGCTGACGGGGTGACGGTTACTCTCTCTTCCGGAGAGCAGGTTCGTTGTAAATATCTGATCGGGGCAGATGGCGGTTCGAGCAGCGTCCGTAAAGCTTCAGGCATTCGATTCGTCGGAGAGACCGATGACTCCGACCGTATGCTCATTCTTGATGGTACAATTGATGGACTATCTCGGAATCGGTGGCATATGTGGCCTCGAACGAAAGGGAAGTCAGTCGCTGCTTGCCCGCTGCCCCACTCCGATCAGTTCCAGGTGATGATCAAGCTGACACCAGACGAGACACTAGACCTCGATGAAGCTCATCTCGCTGCAAATTTTCATAACCTCACCGGTTTCAAGCTCTATGACATCACCTGGAAATCAGTTTTTCGTCCAAACGTCCGACTCGCTGATCACTATCGTGCAGGCAACGTATTCCTGGCCGGCGACGCCGCCCACGTCCACACTCCTGCTGGCGGACAAGGACTCAACACCGGCGTTCAGGATGCTTACAACCTCGGTTGGAAACTCAGTCAGGTTATATTCGGCGCCCCGGGCAGCCTCCTTGACAGCTACGAAGCCGAACGACGGCCAATTGCCGCCCATGTTCTAGACAAATCCAACAAGCTATATGCAGGGCTCAAGAAGTTCCGCTTCTCCAGTCTCAAACGTGGAAACGAAGAACGACAGCTCGGAATCACGTACCACAGCGGCCCTCTTGCACCAGAGGACTCGTCTTATACCAAGACGCTGCACGTAGGTGACCGAGCACCGGATGCGCCTTGTATGGGGCCTAACGGAGCACGACGACTCTTTGACATATATAGGGGTGCCCAGTTTACTCTGCTTGCGTTCGGAGCCACTGCCTCCCAAGTGCTTCCCAAGTTGACCTTACCGACCACAGGTGCCGAAATCCGCTGCTTTACGGTAGGTAATGCAAGTCAAATTGAAGGCAATTATATACATGACGCCACAGGAAATTTGACCAAAATCTATGGGATTAATAGCGACACGATGGTCTTGATCCGGCCAGACGGTTACATCGGAAGCATCATCACGGCCAACTGGCAGACAACTTTCGAAAGTGTGATCACAATGTTTACCCCTAGCAATTAAACGATAAACCTTCATGTAAACCTCCCGCCAAAAATGCTCTTCTCACTCACTCTCTCAATGACAAAAGTAGTGGTTTTCCGACAACGATAATCGACGGACATCCTATTCAAGCAATGTTACGATTAGAACTCAGTTAATTGATAATAATTATCATGTCAGGAGATGAGTTGAAAGTGAGAATGAATATTTTATTTAACAAGAGACCAATTTCTGTGAACTTTATTGGCACGGACCACAAACTAATTCCCTCCCTGATCAACGCTCTTCGTTATAACAAATTTACGACAACGAACCTTGGTCATACTTTAGAGCACGTTGATTTATTCAGCTCCGAAGCCATTTTATACGCAAAGGATGGAAATAAAGCGAGAATTCCAATTTTTTAATAGGATCTGCACATACAAGTAAAGCCTATTCGCTAGAGTGACTCATTCACTTTACGGATGGGCTTTTTTCGTGCCTCTTGGCATAATTTATTTCTGAGTTTCATAGACTGATAGAAATGAATTGATTGAAGAGATAGGAGTTGCCATATGGATACGATCCCTCTTGCCAAAAATAGAGCAGCCTCCCTACTTATCTATCTCCTTATCATGATAACTAGTTTCATATGGACCCTCATCTGGGGGGCGAATGGACATGTCAAACCGCCGAATCTCCCCATTTCCGAGTATCGTATCGATCAGGCAAGCAATGGCGTTACCCTCCATACCATCCGAACCCCGCCGCAAAATATAGGACTCAAGGCTATCACTGCGAATATAACGGATTTGAGCGAGAATGGCATCAACGGTGGTTTCTTCTGGCAGGGTTATCTGCTCAGCATCGCCGTCATTAACGACCTCCCAGTCAAGGGACAACCAGGTGATTACGGCTCTGGCTGGTTCAATATCGACCGCAAACGGGGAACGTTGGTCTGGGATGAAAAGGCGCAAACTTTCACCGTCCAAGTGGTCGAAAACGCCAATGAGCTAAAGGTCATGGATCGCAATAATTACTGGGCGCAGGGCGGAGTTAGCATGGGTCTGGCAAATCCCGACGGGTGGGCAGCCCAAGCAGTTTCGGAAGAGATGCCTGTCATTGACGAGAAGCGTATGCGCTCAGGTATCGTATATGACAGGAGTAATCATGTGTACATGGTCGTGGCGCCAACACCATGCACAGGTGAACAATTCCGCACAGCCATTCTTGAGCAAGTGGGTGGCGGTCAGCTGGTAGACGGACTTTTCCTGGACGGCGACGGGTCCTCGCAGCTCAAAGTTGCCGATTACCTGCTGCCTGGTGACCACCGTGAGGTGTACCAGATGATTACGCTGCTGAAGTGAAGTGCCAATCACTGAAACAGCGACAGCCACGGACGTGATAATAGAGTCCTAGACTATCGCTGTTTTATTGAACGTGCCCGTTAGATACAAATCCATCCACTCTGGCGGCTGCGTTTATTACAGCCTCCCATTCCAATATGTCACTTCATCTACCTCTAATCTCACCGATGTGTGTCCCGGTTTCTTTGCTTTGCCAACAGCAATCATTAGAACGTTTACGAGATTTTCTGGAATATTAAACTCTTTACGAAACTCTTCAACATCATAACCAATCATAGGTACAGTATCGTAACCTCTTGCTTTTGCAGCCAGCATAAACTGCATAGCTGCCAGACCGCTATCAATCATTAGCCATTCTCGTTTCACTTGTTCACTTACATGTCCTGAAAAATCGTCCATGCTATTATTAATTTTCTCCTTAGCCTCTTCTGTCATATAACCTGCATCCACAGCTTTTTGATTGATTCTATCTGAATTTTCTACAGAATAAGCATTCATATCGCCTAACAATGCAACTACAGCAGGTGCCTCAAGCACTTGACGTTGTCCTAAAGCAATTTTGTGCAACCTTTCTTTAAGAATAGGATCCGTGAATACCATAAATCTCCAAGTATTTAGATTGTGTGCATTGGGAGCAAGGATAGCTTCTCCAATAAGTTCTTTCATTTCTTCATCAGGAACCTTAACGGAAGTATCATAATTCCGAACAGATCGGCGATCATGAATGACATCATAAAAATTAGCATTTCGATTTATCTTTTTTTCCATTTTTCCCGTGCCTCCGTTTTAGTTTTGTTATTAGGCATAGATAGTTAACTGCCACTTGGCTGAACTAAATCGCTAACAGGGTTTATTATGGTATAGTACAAATACATTGAAAAGTACGCACTTTTTTGTGAGATACACACGAAAAAGTAAGAATTGCATGATGATTAGGAGATCAAAATGAAAAAAACATACAATAATCAAATTGAAGTTGTGTTAGATCTAATTAGGGGGAAATGGAAGTCGCATATTATTTTTCATTTAGGGAGTGGCCCTGTAAGAACTGGTGAATTAATACGTTTGGTTACGGGAGTAACACAGAAAATGCTCATTGAGCAATTAAAAGAGCTTGAACAAGATGGGTTAGTTTCTAGAAAAGTTTACAATCAAGTACCGCCTAAGGTTGAATATTCCCTTACAGATTACGGTTCTTCATTGAAAGATGTTTTAAGAGTAGTTTGTGATTGGGGAGATGATTATGTGAAGCGTAGATACCCTGGCGGTGAAGTTACAATTAGGGCGAATGAGTAAGATACTCATCATTAAAAATATTAAGCACAAAGAGATAGACGCTGGAGAACTATGGTCCGCTATTCTGGCGAAATCAGTCCTTGCAGCAGATGAAGAGGATCTACGGGGTCTTATTTCTGGCAAATACAAGCGATTCGCCGTAATACCGACCAAATAAAGGACCATAGTTCCCACTCAGCCGCAAAAGTGCTGTTTCGCAGGCAAATAACGCCCTGTAGTTCCCATTTTCAACACAACTTAAAGGTCGCTGCGATTTTGGGGAAGCTGATCTCATGCCTGAGCGTACGCAGGGGCAACTGTACTGGTACTAGCATTGGCATTCCACAAAAAAAAGAATCCCCGCCAACAAACAGCGTCAGCGGAAATTCTTCTATACATTAGAACGGCACGTTGTCCGGATCGGGCCCGATGCGTTTGTTCTGGTTCAACGAATCCACAAGAGACATATCCTCGGCACTCAGCTCAAAATCAAAAATATTCGCATTCTCGCGAATCCGATGCTCCGTCACCGATTTCGGAATCGTGACGACACCGTTTTGTATGTCCCAACGCAGCACGATTTGTGCCGCTGATTTCCCATGTTTAGCCGCGAGCTGCGACAGCACCGGATGATCGAGATTCCCTTGCATCAGCGGGCTCCAAGCTTCCAGCTGAATGTTATTCTCGCGAGTGAAGGCGAGCAGTTCTTTTTGCGCCAGCTGCGGATGATATTCGACTTGGTTCACAGCGGGCACGACACCCGTATCCTCAATCACATGCTGCAAATGATGAATTTGAAAATTGCTAACGCCAATAGCACGCACGTGACCTTCTTTGTACAAATGAACGAGCGCTTTCCAAGTTTCTCGATAGGTCGCCGGTTTAGCCCAGTGAACTAAATACAGGTCGATCGTCTCGAGGCCAAGCCGTTTGCGGCTTGCTTCAAAGGCTTGCAACGTGGACTCATAACCCTGATCCGAGTTCCACACTTTGGTGGTGACGAAAATCTCGTCGCGCGCCACACCGCTTTCGCGCAGCCCCTGACCAACACCTTCTTCATTCTGATAGATTGCTGCCGTATCAATGCTGCGGTACCCCAATTGAAGGGCCGTTTTCACAGCGTTAATGACTTCTTGGCCTTCTTTGCTTTTCCAAACACCTAATCCGAGCCATGGCATATGCACGCCATTACCAAGTTGAACTCCTTGAGTGAATGCTTGCGTCGACATTGGATACTGCCTCCATCCGTAAATAGGGTATGACGGCTCTTGAAAGAGTACGCACAATCACTATCATACCACTCGGAATATCCAATCACATAATTGTATGCGCGTGAATCAAATTCATTTTCAGCTCCCACAGCTCTGTGCTTAAGTTTACGCGGTAACCTTCTGGGTTGAGCTTGCGTAAATATTGCGGCCAAAATGTCCGAATTTGCTCCTGGTGATACGCCCGGATCTCATCCAACGTGGGCAGCTTATAGACAAGTTCGCCTCCCGCATAAATTGACTTAAGCAGCGGAACCGCTTCATAGTCCTCAATGTACTTGTAGATATAGGTATGCGTGGGATCAAACAATTTCACTCGCTCGCCACGCTGAATATCGACTTCGTGCTCCATGGCCAGGTAATCGGCTTCCGCTTTACCGGTTTTTTTGTTGATAATCCGGTAGGCTTCCTTGAAGCCGGGATTGGATACCTTCTCGGGGTTGCCCGAAATCTTGATGACCGGCTCAAACTCGCCGTTCTTCTCCAGGGCAACAAGCTTGTAAACCCCGCCGAGCGCAGGCTGGTCGGCAGCGGTAATGAGCTGGGTGCCTACGCCCCAGACATCGATTCTGGCCCCTTGGGCTTTCAGCCCCTCGATGATATTCTCATCGAGATCGTTCGAGGCGACGATCGCCACCTCGGGAAAGCCCGCCTCATCCAGCATATGCCTCGCCTGCTGGGATAAATACGCCAAATCGCCGCTGTCGAGGCGAATGGCGTTCATGCGCTTGCCTTGCTGCTGCAGCATGCGCGCGATCTTAATGGCGTTCGGCACGCCGCTGCGCAGCGTGTCGTACGTATCAACGAGCAGCGTCACTTGCTCCGGCAGCGCCTCAGCATAGACACGGAAGGCTTCCTCTTCCGTGTCGAAGGCCTGCACCCATGCGTGCGCGTGGGTGCCCTTGGTCGGGATGCCGAACAGCATCCCGGCCCGTAAGTTCGACGTCGCGTGGAACCCCGCGACGTAAGCGGCTCTTGCGCCCCAGATGGCGGCGTCCGCCTCTTGGGCGCGCCTGGTCCCGAACTCGAGCAGCACCTCGTTCGGGGCGACCTGTTTGATCCGCGAAGCTTTCGTCGCGATGAGCGTCTGGTAGTTCACGAAGTTGAGAATCGCTGTCTCAACAAACTGGGCCTCAAAGATGCTGGCCACCACGCGTACGAGCGGCACATTAGGGAATACAAGCGTACCTTCAGGTACGCATTGCAGATCACCGCTGAACTTGAATGCGCGCAGCGCCTCAAGAAAGTCTTCGCGGTAATGTTCTTCCTGCTCCCGCAGGTAAGCAATTTCGTCATCTCCGAAATGCAGGTGCTGGATATAATGAACGAGCCGCTCCAAGCCAGCGAATACGGCGTAGCCGCCATCGAAGGGCAGCTTGCGGAAATACACCTCAAACACGGCTTTCTCTTGATAAGTGCCTTTCAGCCAATGCGCATACATCATATTGATTTGATATTTATCTGTGTGAAGCGTCAAATTTTCGTAATTCATATAGGTTCATCCTTTCCACCAAGTGTCATAGCAGGTTACCGGTCCTTTGCGCTTATGCTCCGTAATCGTGTAACGTTCCTCGATTTTCTGCGCAATATCAGCAGGGAGGGGGCGGCCTTCCAGATAGTCATCCAATTGTACGTAGCTAACACCAAGTGCTTCTTCATCCGGAAGACCCGGTTTCAAATCTTCCAAGTCAGCCGTAGGCTTTTTCAAATACAAATGCTCCGGACATCCCAGCCCCTTCAGCAATTCCTTGCCTTGCCGCTTATCGAGCCCATAAATAGGGGCTACATCGCAGGCGCCATCCCCATGTTTCGTATAAAATCCCGTAATAGCCTCGGCGGCATGATCCGTCCCCAGCACAAGAAGTCCATAATGTGCAGCCAGATCATACTGCACCTTCATACGCTCGCGAGCCTTGACGTTCCCTTTATGGAAATCACTCAATGTGTCGCCTGTCGCTTCCGCAAATTGCTTCACCGAGGCATCAACCGCAGGTTGAATATTGACTGTGACAACTCGGCTTGCCGCTATAAACTGAATGGCAGCTTGCGCGTCATCTTCATCTTTTTGGATACCATAAGGCAGCCTAACCGCCATAAACTGATGGGCATCCTTACCGCTCTCCGCATTCAGCTCGTCAATCGCCATCTGAGCAAGCTTGCCTGCTAATGTAGAGTCTTGACCTCCGGACATGCCCAGCACGTAGCCCTTGGCTCCCGTATGTCGAAGATAATCTTTAAGAAACTGTGTACGGCGCTTTATTTCGTTCTCTGCGTTAATCTCGCTTTGTACATGTAATATCGCTTGAATTTCAGCTTGTGTAGGTTGTGGCATAGGGGTCATCTCCTTCATTATATTGGATTATCCTAGCATTCCTGTTAATGCTGCTGTTTCATACTACCAACCGCGAACAACTTTAGCCCCAAGTGTGCTTTCAAAATGCTGCAAAGCCCAGACATGGCCTTGGTCATTAAAGCTGGCAACCGCGTCTTCGTGTACCACGATGTCAAAGCCTTTATTGTAAGCATCAACGGCTGTATGCAGCACGCAAATATCTGTGCAGACGCCAATCAGATGAAGTTCCTGGATGCCTCTAGCCCTAAGCTTCAGCTCCAAATCTGTCCCACAGAAGGCGCTATATCTCGTTTTGTCCATCCAATAAATTGCGCGCTCATGATGCTCATGCACGGTTTTCAACCGGCCATATAAATCGCGTCCAGACGTGCCCCGGATATTGTGCGGCGGGAATAGCTTCGTCTCTGGATGGTAGGGGTCCTGTTCATCGTGCAGGTCTACGGCCATGACCACAAAATCCTGCTGGGCAACGAATGCCTCTGTTATTTCACACATCCGCGTTTCTATGGCAATAGCAGGCTCCCCGCAAGGAAGCTTCCCGTCAACAAAATCGACCGTATAGTCTATAATAATCAATGCTTTCATACTTACCAACTCCTTGATTTAGTATATTTGATACTATTAATAAGACAATATCAAAGGTTAAAAGAGAGGCCTAGCTGTAAATAGACAGCTGAGGCACATAATCCGTAAAACGGTAGAGCTGGGCGGCACGTTGGGAATATCGGTTTGACATTTTGCCTTGCCCGTTGTGATCCAGCACCTCTTCGATAATCCCTTTGCGGCTCTGCGTAGACGTGATTTTACGAATAAAATTACGTTCATTGAACGTCGGGACGACCGTCTGAATCACTTGATACAATTCGCTGATCGTGAATTCCTCCGACAAGAATTCCTTGGCGATCGTCGTCGTGAGCATCTTCGTCTGAATCTGTTCAAGAGCATCGCGAACGATGATTTCGTGATCAAAAGCGAGATCCATCGCGAGCGCTTCCTCCACTGGAAATAGCCGAACATCTGCGGCATCATCCGCTGCTTGGCGCTTCTCCAGGAAGCGCTCATGCACTAACGCGAAGAACGCGTGAGAGATGATCCACCCCCGAGGATCGCGTTTTGGCGTGCTGTAGACGTTGAAATAGGCCAGGTGGACATCAGAAACGCCTGTTTCCTCCGTTAGTTCGCGCCGCGCGCTCTCATGAATCGTTTCGTTCTCGGAGGAGAATCCGCCTGGAAGCGCCCATTGTCCTTCGAACGGCCACTGTTTTCTTTGAATAAGCAGCACTTGCAATTCTCTGAGCGGGAGCGACTTCTTCACGGAATCCTTTCCTTCAGCGGTGATGGTGAAGATCACGATATCCGCAGGCGCACCGTCTGGTGTTCGATATTTGCTTACCTGGTAATTGCTTTCGTTTTCTTCGTTCAAGGTGATCACCTGCTTGGATGTGAATAGTTATATATTGTCGTTTTGATATTTTCATTATGACACAATTAAATGATACATGCAATCGTTACTTTACCCAAAACTGCCCATCAGCTTCGCCTATTTTTCAATGACAATTAAACAAGTGCTGTCTGGCAGCGCAACCACGGTTCCACTTTCATCCAACAGTTTTACTTTACCCTGCAGCGCTTCCGTGTATCCTTCCTGCAGGAAATGCCTGTTCTCGATAATTTTAACCTCAGATCCCAGCGTACGATGGATGAAAGCTATGTATTCACTCGGCGTAAAATAGCCAAACTGTTCCTGCACTTCATGGACATACGCTTCCTCGCCCCATGTATATGTATAGAGAAACTCCATCGCATCATTCACTGGCATGACCACTTTATCCGTCTCAATAATCTCATAGGTAATCTCTCGGCCAGCAAAGTCCTTCGCATACCGCTCGAGATACGCCATTGCCCCCTCCTGTAAAAAGTGAATGGTTCGCTTTTGCTCTGCAGGCTCAGTCATAATTCCGTCGCGAATCACGATTCTTCCACCTGGAGAGAGAACATCATAAGCGCTGCGCAGTGCCGCCGCAATGGTCGCGTGGTTGAATTTTCTCCCCTCATAAGGGATGTAGGAATAGAGTTCATGAAGGATCGAAGAGAAGATCACCGTGTCAATGGTTCCTTGCTCCACATACGGCTTCAGGTCAAGGGCATCCCCTTTCAGAACCGTCCATCGGTGACCCTCCAACTGCTTCTTACGCTCCAGCGCTTCAATCACATTCGAGGAAATATCGATGCCAATGGGATGCTTGTCCGGCAAATACTGTTCAATCAGATCCAGCATGACACCGCCGCCTGGACCGATATCTACGACCTTCTTCCCAACGACGTAGTCCAGCATCAGCTTCTTATAATCAGCCGTTTGGTTCATCGTGGCCAAGTAGTCTTCCTCGTTATGAAAACGGTCGTAGGCATCTCTTCGCAATTCAAATAAATCGAATAGCAGCAGGACTGCCTTTTCGTATAAGGGGGACTTCTCGGCTTCTACACAAAATTCAATTAGCTTCTCAGCAGCAGGGGAAAATTGGCATGTAAAAAACACCGTATCCGCAAGCTGGGGCTTCCGCTCAATGATGTGCTTCAAGTGGCCATTGTTCCACGCTAGCTTTCCTTGTGCGATGTCCTCCCAAGTCATCTCATCCATGTATTTTTCAATCATCCGTTTCTTGTACACATTCACTTTCTTGCTTCCTTTGTAATCGTAATACAAGGTATTCATGAAGGGCTCAAAGCTAATATGGCGAACCGTTTCCCCCATACGGCTTGACGCTTGGATGACCAGAAGTACTCTAACCATCTGCCTAAGCGTAAAATCCTGGAAAGCCGCCTCCACATACCACAAGGTTGATCTTTCCAAGAATGCCCCTAGACCAGCTAACAGCTCCGGCGCTTCTTCCAAGATCCTTTGATAGTCGCGCTCGAAATTTTCGCCTTTTCGAATGGAGTTTCCCCGCAGTTTGGCCAACCTGTCTTTGAAAGAAATCTCAGGCTCCAATTCCCCGATTAAGATCTTCTCAATCAACGACTTCACCTGAGCGCTGACCGAATGCCATAGCTCTTCAGAGACCGCCGCAATGATGCACTCATTCAGTGCCAGGAGCAAGTCCCTTAACTCATCTGCAGAAAGCAAACGATCGGCAATTAATTTAGTTAGCGGAGCATGTTCCCGCAGAGGAACTTCTCCTCGGATCGTCTGCCCAATGAGCCCATGGGTGTAGATTAATGTATGTATCACAGCCGACTTATCACTTTGATTCCCGGCATGAAGCTTGTACAGCTCTGCAGAGCCTTGATTATGTACATAGAGATGAATGCCTTGATCCTGCCATAGAAAACGATCTCTCAAGGTACCGCCTTTGGCAACCTCGGACCAGATCAATACTTCTTCGAGCACTTCCTTCTTCCAAAAAGACAGCGCCAGCTCGTCCAATTTGAGCAGGGTACGCTGGGCATAATCAAGAACAGGGTTCGCCTGAGCCAGCTCACGGATCGATTGAATTCGCTCGAAATTCACGATGCGCTCTTCTGCCGATACCATAAAGGCAAGCCATTTATGCTCAGCAGCTGCTGTGGTGTCCCCTGTTCGATGGTTGTGTATCAGTTCTAATGAACGGAGCATATCTATGTGTTTCCTCCTATGGGAAGTTGATACTTAACTTAACACCAGTATAATCGATCATTGCTCGTCGGCATACAGATTCGCGTAATTGACGAGAATGGTCAAGAAACCAAGGACAACAAATAAGAAATAAGCCATCAACCCTACGTGGAACACATTCGGAAAGAGAATGAATAAAGCTCCAATCGTCAGGCACAGCCAATTCTGCCAAACCTGCTTCCCTGTTTTGCCCAGAGCCAGCAGAGATCCTACGAATTGCACGCTTCCAAGCAGCACACAGGCGAAAAAAGCATTCGTCTGATCTTCAAATCCAAACACCCAGGGGCTGACCAAAAACCAGAGTCCCATGCACGCCGACAATACATTTTTTAAATACATGGTCATCTTCCACCTCCTACAAGTTTTGGCACGTAAAAGAGGAACTTTTACGAGATATAATAGTATACGCAAACGCTTTCAAATATGTGATATGGAAAAGCCTCCAGCGCACCCATTTATTTGGGCGAACTAGATGCTTCCTGGTTAAGAGCTTATAAGTAAATTACTGTTCAATGTGTAAATTGCCGGCATCGCCTTTTTTCACTTCGGCCTTCAGAATATCTGAAACGAACTTGAGCGGTACATACAAACTATCATTCTGAATGATCGGTGCTGCCCCCAAGGAGACAGGTGCCATTTTCGCATAGAAATAGCTATCTTTGCCCACGGACACACTCGTCCATTGCGCCCCCTTATGGAGTTCTGCCGCATACGTGGCTTGATTCCAAGTTACTTCATAACCAAGACCTTCTGCTAGCTTGCGGAGTGGCACGAATGATACGCCTTCTGAGTTCGTTATGCTGTCACCTGCCGCCAGATCCAAGACCACTTTAGCTGCCGGCTCCGTCGCCACAGGAATGATCAAATCCTCAGCTAGTGGAAAACGGAATTCCGGCGAGCCCATCACGCCCGGTGCAATCGCATATTTCGGGAATACGACGACGGCTTCTCCTTTTTCCACATAAAAGCCCTGCGACTCTCTAATACCTTTAAATTCTTCCTTGAAATAGTTTTCAGGATGTTCGTCCATTATCGCTCGGACTCCAGCGTCCACGGTTTCTTTGTAGGTAGCCCCAAGAACGTCCTGCAAGGTCACACGCTGGGCTTCTTCGCGGTTTAACACATTATACGTGTCAACGCGCGGCATACCAGTTCCCCCAGTGGCTCCGTACGTCGTAATTTGCAGGGAGACTAGCCCCGCTGGGAAACTCGTGCCATCGGATTTCAACGCATAAACAATCGTGAGTTCATAGGGACGATAAGTAAAACCTTTGGTTTTGGCATCGGCAGCAGCTTCATCCGCTAATTTCTCCCAGTTCGCCAAATCCTCATTCGCATGGGACAAAAGAATATCGTTGAGCTGTTCCTGATATTTCGCATCCAGCATCCCTGTCAGCTGAGGGACTTTAACATTCGTTTTCAAATTTTCCGACTTAGAGGTAAGCACTTCCTCTTTGATTTGAACCGCTGTGGCTTGGATGGCAACGGGTGTCGGAGGATTCACCTTCGCGTTAATGGGAACAGCCGTCACCGTTTCAGCTGAAGCTGAGCCTGATGTTACTACAGCCCCGCTTACACCAACCAGCATCGCACATCCGAGCACACCCATTTTCAACATGTTAAAAGGATTCTTTCTCATTTCACGTCACTCCTCATTCGTATGGTATTGTCATCTATGGTTGTTCTAACCTTCTCGATAACAAGACGCACGAGCGAATGAAAAAGTCGGGTATTCATTTTAATTTTTTACGAAATACGGAAAGCTGTCACAACTTGGTGCAAATCTTGGGCAATCGTTGCCAGGTTTCTCGCAGAAGAAGTGATCTCCTCCGTGGAAGCCAACTGCTCTTCTATAGCTGCTGCTACAGACTGTGCTGTCCCTGATGTTTGCTGTGCGACTGATCCGACACTTGCTACTGTTGCGGCAATCTGCTCCGTAGAAGCAGCCATCTGCTGTGCAGCTGCAGCCGTTTCTTGAATCTTGCTCGCTACTTCCTGAGAAGCTGCTACGATTTGACTGAAAGCCATCTCGGCGCTGCCTACTTCCTTCAAGCCTTCCTGTACGTCTATGAGTCCAGTGTTCATAACCCCCGCAGCGCGAACAGAATCTCTTTGAATGTTGGAGATGAGTTCAGAGATGTCGCGAACGGATTCATCTGTCTGGGAGGCCAGCTTGCGAACCTCTCCGGCTACAACGGCAAATCCTTTACCGCTCTCTCCAGCACGTGCCGCCTCAATCGCCGCATTGAGTGCAAGCAAATTGGTTTGAGAGGCGATATTTCCAATCAGCGTAGAGATTTGCCCAATGCTCTGGGAATGTCTCTCCAGTTCTTGAATGACCTGATTCGCCGAGTCGACCGAATGGCTGACAGCTTGCATTTTATGAACCACCCGCTCCATCGCGTGTGTACCTTCCTCCGCAATTTGCGTAGCGGAAATGGATAGCTCTGAGACATCAGAGGTTGTCTCAGCAATCCTTTGAATACCAACCGACATCTCTTCCATGGCTCTGCCGCATTCCATCGAGCTTTGTGCTTGGGTATCCGCACCGGTTGCGAAATCCTGCACAGCTGCTGCCACGTGCTGGGAAGCGGACGTATTCTGCTCCGAGCTGGCAAACAGCTGCTGAGAGGATGCTGCAACGCTGCCTGCTGCTTGCAGCATGTGAAGCACGGAATGGCGCAAGTGCTCGACCATTTGATTCACAGAGCTGGCCAAGTCGCCGATTTCGTCTTTGTTTTTCACGATAATCGGCTCCACCGTAAGATCGCCATTTGCAATACGATTTAAAGCCTGTGACGTTCTGCGAACAGGTGTAGAGATGTTCCTGACGAGCACATAACATGCAGCTAGCATAAAGACGATCATTGTACCTAATACGATTAGCGAGATCATGACGCTTCTTTGATAAAGATTCTTATTCTCCTGATCGGCCAGCTTTCCGCCTTCCTGATTAAAGGTAACCATCTCCGCCATCGTTTTTTGCGCTTTACCAAATGCGGCTGCCAGCACCTGCAGGCTTTCCGCAGCTTCCTTCGCTTTCGCCGGATCACCGGAAAATTGTTTATTTTTCATAAAAGCTGCTTTGAACTCTTCCCAGTTTTTATTCAGCTCATGGAACTTGGCGGTATCTTCGTCCCCCGATAGACTTTCCTTATAGTTTTCTAACAATTTGTCGATTCTTGTCATCATTTGCGTAATACCCGTATCGAAAGGCTCATGCTTTTTCGAATCCGGCTCTAGTTTTTTCTGGTAATAGAGGGTTAAGATATGCTCGGAGTTAAAATGAATCTCATCAATAATTTGGACACCCATCATCCAATTCGTAGCCATCTCAGAACTGTTGTCTTTCAGCACGCCCATTCGCGTCATATCGGTTAAACTTAAGCCCCCAACCATGAGAAAAATAATTGCAAATACCGTCATCATTTTCATTTTTACAGTAAAACGCATGAATGAAATCCCTCCAAGTAATGAATGAATGATCCAACAATGATGTATACTCAAATCATTCTGTTACCTACAATCATAAAGGGTATACGTTAAACGAATTACGTAGTACCCTTATTAAAATTGTAAGTTTTCCTAACATTTTGACGATCCTTGGAGGCTTCTGATGTCACTTTCTTTACGTTTTAAGCTAGTTGCACTTCTTGTTCTAATCACTACCATTTCATTAACCGTTGTAGGCTTTACGAATTATAAGCTTTCAAAAGATAAATTAATTGGGCAAATAAAAGCTCAATCGATTACTTCTGTCTCTAATTCCGCGCAAAATTTATATGACTTCCTATCCATTCGCCTAGCCGAAGTTGAGATGGTAAGCCGTGTTAGTGTTATGAAGACAGGAACGGTTCAAGAACGGCTGAACTACCTAAGCCAAGAGCTGCAAACGGGCAACAATCGCTTTCTGGCCATGGGAGTCGTGGATACGGATGGCAATCTCCTTCTTACCACAGGTCGAAGGTTGAATATCAAGGGGGAGCGGAGGTTTGAAGAGGCCTTACTCGGCAAAACATACATTTCTGACCCCCACGTCGGTGAAATTTCAGGAAAATATATCCTTACCATTACGGCTCCTGTTTGGAATGAAAATAGAGAAGTAACAAGTATCGTGGATATTTCACTGGACGCAGAAGCTACTTTTCGCGATAATCTTCATCCCCCCATTGAGGGGGTTCAGACCGTTATCGTTAACCACGACGGGACTATTTTGTACCATACAGATGCCCGCAAAATTTTAAAAGAGAATATTATCACCAACAACCCTTCACTTGCTTTTGTCTTGCAGGATGCCTTCCAGCAAGATGCTGGTTATTTGGACGAGTATTTGGATAATGGTCAAAGAGCGCAATGGTTCTACGCCCGCGTGCCCCATTTAAACTGGCATCTCGGGTATTCCATGCCGCCTACTGTCTTTCAGGAACCAACCAGCACATTGCTTTGGTGGACGGTAGGATTAATCGTTGGAACCGCTGCTATCTTGTTTCTGCTTATTTGCTTAACAGCGAACTCACTCATCATTTCACGCGTTCAACAGATTCTTCGCGTCACGGAATCTGTGGCTGCCGGTGACTTCTATATCAAGCCGCTGGTGTTCAAAAGCAAGGATGAGCTAGGCGCTCTGGCGCATTCCGTGAATGGCATGATTGAAAACCTGCGTGAGCTTTTCGAACCCTTCGAAGCTTTTATTCAGCACAATCAATATGCGATGATCGTCACGGACCCTCATTTTACAATCAATCATCTGAACCGCCGGGCGACCGAGCTGCTGGGCTATACGTTCACAGATGTGCACAAAAAAACAACCCCTCTCCTATGGTTGAATCATGACCAGTTAATTGAAAGAGCGGCCAAATATACGATTGAACTCGGAGAGTTCGTTCCTCCCGATTGCACAGCACTCGTGATCCGCACACTTCACCATCTGAAAGAAGACAGCGAGTGGATTTGGCATCATAGGGACGGATCTCGCCTATTTGTCCAATTAAGTGTGAGCGTCATTACGCATCCTGGTGGTGATCTCAAAGGCTATGTCTTCATTGCCCGCGACATCAGCGACATTAAAGAAAGCAATGAAACGAAGATGCGGCTTCTTACCATTGTGGAAAGCGCTCGTGATGCCATCCTTTCTTTTGATCAACAGGGCTATATTTTCTACATGAATCAAGCAGGTAAAAACCTAATTGGCTTAGATATTCAGCAGTCGAAGAAATATCACTTCAGCGATTATGTAGATATTCGAAGCGACGTCAATCTCGAAGAAGGCCTTCACACCGCGATTCGCGAGGGGTTCTGGGAATTCGAAGCTGAAGCGTCAACGAAAGATCAGCGCCGGATTTTCATCTCCGTTACGGTCGTTCCTCATACGCCTGCCGAAAAAGGGGAACGCTATTTTTCCGCCATTTCACGGGATATTACAGATCAGCTGCAGGCGAAAGATGAGCTGATCCTGGCGAAACAGGAAGCTGACGATGCCAATCTATCCAAGGGCATTTTCCTGGCACGGATGAGCCATGAAATTCGAACACCGCTCAATGGTATCGTCGGGTTATCCTACTTGATGGAACGAACCGCGATGACTCCGTTGCAGAAGGATTATATGGCCAAAATCACAAAGTCCTCGCTCTCTCTGTCGCAAATTATCAGCGACATCTTGGACTTCTCCAAGCTGGAGGTGGACAAATTGGCCATTGAGCATCATGCCTTCCTGCTGGATGATACGATCGACCGTGTGTGCGAAACACTTAGCGTGCTGCTCGGTCATAAGCCGGTCGATTTTATTTGTGATATCGAAGAGCAGGTGCCGCTTGGCCTTATCGGTGATTCCTTGCGGCTGTATCAGGTGCTGCTCAATTTAACTAGCAATGCTATTAAATTCACCGAGCAAGGAACCGTTACGCTGCGCGTTCATATTGAGGAGCTTCAAGAAGAAAAAGTATGTATTGGCTTCACCATCAGCGACACAGGAATTGGCATTAGTGATGAACAGCTCGCCAAGCTGTTCCAGCCCTTCGTTCAGGCGGATGAAGTCACAAGCCGTAAATTCGGGGGAACAGGGCTTGGACTTGTCATTTCCAAGAGCATCATCGATAATATGGGCGGCACGATTGAAGCTTCAAGCGAGCATGGCTTGGGCAGTGTGTTCCGTGTCAGCATCCCATTTGCTCTAACCTTGCAGACGACGAAGTCGCATACCCGCTTCCCGCTCCGCGCTTTTCTCGTGGAGGATCACCCGGAGCTGCACCGTGTGCTGCTGCAAACGCTGCAATCCATGTGTTCGGAAGCAGCGGGTGTTTATTCCTGGAAGGAAGCAAGGAAAGCTATAGAACTCATTCCACTGGATTTGGTTCTGCTCGACATGGAGGCTTTTGACATGTATGGGGAAGAAGTGTGGTTAGACATGCTGGAGACTTGCAATCGGAACAACTTGAAAACGATTATTTATACGACTTTGCCTGGCCGCGATGCCTTGGAGCAGCTGCCTATAGAGGCCACACCGTATGCAATCTTGGTCAAGCCGGTTTCCCGAAGTGTTCTGTACCAAACGCTGCAAACTATTACAGGAAGCTTATCTTCGGATGCTGTCGACCAGACTTCACATGTCGCGAAGCCTGAAAACAATGAAGCTTGGTCATCCTTTCCACGCATTCTGCTTGTTGAAGATAATGACATCAATCAGACCGTGGCTCGCTCCCTTTTGGAAAGTATGAATGGCGTCGTTCAAGTAGCTTCTAATGGCTATGAAGCCTTACAGCAACTAGAAACCTCAGATTATCAATTAATCCTGATGGATATTCATATGCCTGATCTGGACGGAATTGAGACCGCTAAGCGAATTCGACTTCAACCCAAATGGCGGCACATTCCGATCATTGCCGTCACCGCAGACTCTACCTTAGAGAAGCGATTGGCTTGCATTCGCGCTGGCATGAATGAAGTGATTTCCAAACCAATCATCCCTGATCGTTTGTTTGCCGCCGTGAGTACCAGTCTAAGCTTGAGCGGGAAAATGGCCGCGCCTGGCCTGGATATAGAGGAAGCGCTGGAACGGCTGCTTGGCAAAACCGATATTTATCATCAAATGCTGCGGAAATTCCATGCACAGTCCCAAGAAGTGATTGATGAACTAACTTCAGCCATTCAACAAATCAAATATGAGGAAGCTTTGCATATGCTGCATACGCTGCGCGGTTCATCAAGCAACTTATCAGCTAATCGTGTGTATGCCGCGGCAACCATGCTCGAAGAAACGCTGATGCAGTCCACTCCTCTGGATGAATCCAAAAATATTCTCATCCAAAACCAACTGCAATCCCTAGCGATTGCTTTGGAGGAGGTTTTCCACACCATCCAAAAATTGCTGCTTGATTGAAAAATGTGCGGTTTTATGTCACTATAGGCATAGGGCTTCCGCTATAAGGAGCATGCATTTTATACGTATAGGTGGTTTAATATCATGACAGAACAAAGCGCTCCATACCGCATTTTGTTGTATTATAAATTCGTTACTGTGATAGATCATGAAGCATTAGCTCAAGAGCATTTGGCTTATTGCAAAAAGCTCGGCGTCAAAGGCCGCATCCTAATCGCCCCAGAAGGCATTAACGGCACGCTATCAGGGACTGTGGAACAAACCGATGCTTATATCGCTATGATGAACCAAATGCCTCTTTTCAAAGATATGGTCTACAAGATTGATGAGAGCGAAGGACATGCGTTCAAAAAGCTGTTCGTTCGTCCTAAAAAAGAGCTCGTAACCTTCCGTCTCGAAGAAGATGTGAATCCGAATGAGCTGACCGGCACGCATTTGAAACCCAAAGATTTCTATGAAAAGCTTCAACAAGATGACGTTATCGTCCTCGATGGGCGCAACCATTACGAGTACGAAATCGGTCACTTCCGCGGCGCTATTCGCCCTGACGTAGAAACGACTCGCGAGTTCCCAGAGTGGATTCGCAACAATCTCCATGAATTTAAGGACAAGCCGATTCTCACTTATTGCACAGGCGGAATTCGCTGCGAGAAGCTGTCAGGCTTTCTTATTCAGGAAGGCTTCACAGACGTTTATCAACTCGATGGCGGCATTGTCACCTACGGGAAAGATGAAGAGGTACAGGGACGCCTATTTGATGGCAAATGCTACGTGTTCGATGAGCGGATTTCCGTTCCTATCAATCGGACGGATGAAGATATCATCGTGGGCAAATGCTACCATTGCGGCAAGCCTGAGGATCGCTATATCAACTGTGCGAACGATTTGTGCCATCTGAAGCATGTATGCTGCGAGGCTTGCGAAGAGGAGCATAACAGTTTCTGCTCCAAAGAGTGCGAAGAGAAGACACTTAGTTCGCTTGAAGCTTGAGTCCAAATAAGGAGATTAAAGAGGCGTGCCCCGCGGTCATTGGATGACTTGGGGCAGCCTCTTTTTTATGGAGCTCGCAGTGATAGCGGGAAAAACTCCAGTTATTTCAAGAAATTTCAGCTTTAAAAGAAGAATAACTGGAATAAATACTGTTAATCTACCCCAATTCTCCTACTTCATGGTTCTATCATCCTTATTAACAGGAGAAATTCCATTTATTAAGTCCCTCAGAGGTATTACTCCATGAAATAGCGTTAGTATTTCCCGCTAATCTGTGGGCCGCTCCCAATAGTAAATCAAGGTTTTTCTGTAATCGTGTATACACCATTGACAACCGTGTTAAATGTAAAGGCAACCTCATTGGTATGCCTTGTAGTACCTTGTGTTGCAACGACAGTATGACCGTTTTTGTCTTTGACAACGATGCCTTTGGTCCATGGAGATACCAAGGTGACTGATTTGCCAGCGTCGCTGATAATTTCGGCTGACAGCACTTTTCCGTTTTTCAATTCACTGGAAACCCGGAATGCCTCTTTCGCACGCAAAGTGACGAACTTGGCATCCACGTCTTTACTCCATGCCGGGAACAGGCGCATTTCGTACGTTCCTCCCGAAATGTCATTCAACTCGTTCTGCAGCAGCATGCTGTTGACACTTTCCAACGCCCCGCTGTTTTCATAAGAGGCTCCGCTATCGTAGAACTTCTTGCTGTTGTAGATCATATTTAACGTTTTGTGGAATCGATCGGTTAAAAGATCTGCATCAACACCTAATCTTGCCGCAATGGTGTACGATTTGGAGAAACCATTAAGTGTGCCGCCATTGAAATGCGGATTTAAATAGTCACCATAATCGAAGGTATCTTTCGCAATTTGAAGAAGCGCAGGGTCTGAACCTATGTTGATCAATTCACTCGGATGAACCGAGCCTTCCATAACAACAGGTTGGTTATTATTCGAGATGTAAGCGGCCCATGGTAAATCATAGTATTTCACTTGAATGGGATTGGCACTCTCAACACCACCTACAAAAATTTCCTTATTGTGGTTAAAGCCAAGTTGGGCTAATAGGTTTACAGTCGTCGGATTGTTCGTGCTTGTCGGAATCGGAGACAGATTAGCAAGGATTTCTTGGCATTTGGCAATCAAGTCCGCGTCTACATTCAAGTGCTGCGCCATTTCCATAAAATCTCTGAATGTGGAGCGGATATACCCCATATCCATGGAGGCATTGATATTCCATCCCCCTTCGTTATTCGCACTATTATACACCCAGTACTTACCATCTTCCTTTTTCACTACAAAATCACAGTAAAATTGCACCACTTGTTTAATTGCAGGATAAATAAACCTCCTTAGATCTTCGTCATCCCTGTTGTACAGCCAATCCCATTCTAATGCCCTGGTGAACAAAGCCACGTTTGTTTTTTGGTCGCTTGATAGTTGAGGAATTCTTTCACTTGCTACCGGTGCAGGATCCAACTTCCCGTAATAGGCCATGATCGGCAACGTATGTCTGTCGGCCTGAGTCCCTTGATAACCTCTCGCGGCCGTTCTTTGTTGCTCGAAAGTCAAAGAATTCACAGCATCAGCATAATAAGGCTGAAGCATATCCGTTCGGTTACTGGAATGGACTCCGTAGAATGGTGCTTCATAGTTATAGTTCAAGACGGCATGGCCATCGGCCGCGGAATTATCATTCGTGTTGAACATGCCATTTAAACCTCCTACCACATTCGGCTGTTCAGCCCAATCCGGCGTTTGACGAATGGCGGTACCTAATATATAAAGCGTAGTGTAATAGTAGTCCTGTATGACTGAATCGCTTAACTTCACATAGGATTTGAGCCAATAATTTTTCCACCAGTTCAGGTGATAGATGCGCGCTGTATCGATTGAGGCTTCCGTTATCGCATTTAGTTTCTGTAGAGCGGTATTTTTCACTGTCGCTATATCTTTGGTGACGAGGATCGAACCGGTTCCTACCGGCGCTTTCAGTCCGCTGTGCGTATACAGCACAGTACCGATTTTTGCCGTCTCACCAGGATTCAGCGTCAACATAATGACGTTGCCCGCTCCCATTTGATAGTTACCCTTAATCACTTTGGTTGCCGTTGCTCCGCGGAATACAAATCCGGTTTCGTTATCTCGGGTCAACCAAATCGCATTGCCGTCAGTTCCCGTTGCATTGACGACTCCATCCGTTGTCGGACTGCTCAATTCGATTTTCACTTTCTGCGGACCTGCCGCACTGCTATCCAAGGTAACATTCGTAAACATGGCATTCTGATCGTCCGAGACCCAGGTCTTGTAACTGACCAAATTGCTGTTATATTCCATTTTACTGCGGATTTCAGCATTCAAAATATCGCGTTCATGCGAGAAACGTCCATTATCTGTCTTAGGGGGATTGATCACATTAGCGCCGTTATTATACAAATTAATATCCGTAATGCGCGCAGAGGTCATATCTTTGGGGAAATGCAGTGTGGCATATTGCGGGTTTACAGGTGTCGTTGTGTATAGCCTTAAATATTTGGCAGTAATCGGTGCAGCAAAATCAAACGTATTGGTATAAACAGACGAATACACACTGCCCGTTACACTTTTGATTGTCGTCCAATTCGTTCCATTATTTGAAGTCTGAATATCGTAGTTATAGAGGTTATACTTCGCTTCATCCGGAAAAAGCACGCTATGATGCTTGAGTTCAATCTTGTTAAACGTAAATGGTTCTCTTCCTTGAACTTTGATCCACTTTTCCAGCGGACGCGGCCCAAAGGTTTGCGAATTTTTTTGCGTATAGGATATCCACTCCGTCCCCTCATTCGAATCAAATGCGTAGGCTGGGCTATAATTTTGTGGATTCGCCTCGTTATCTTTCTGGTTATTCACTAATACAGAATTGGAAGAGTCAAATGTAAAAGGGGCGGGGTGACTCGGGGGCGTTGGAACAATAGGATCACCGTTTGCAAATGTCAAACGGGCATTCATAATTTTTTTGTAACTCCAAGCATTACCGCTGGCCAGGAAGTAGCTTTGTTGATTTTTTTGAGCATCAGAAACAACGCCAAAGGTACCATTACCCATCAACATACCCGAGGTCATATACTTGCCATTAATACCCGTATCTGTTGGAGTCGTTTGTTTGGCCGTAAGTCCTGACAAAAGTGTGTTCAATTCTGGCCAATTGACTTTTGCGGAAGCTGGCACGATGCTCATCGTCGTTTCATTGCTTTCTGAAGGAAGAGCGACACTATTTCCCGCAAAATCAGCTTTCACCATATACGTGCCTACGTCTATGGGAGGCGCATTCCTCCATGTCGCACCAGGTGTAAGCGCTTTATATTTATAAATATAAGGTACTTGAATAGGATACGCTACCGCCCCTGTCATCGGAACATTTACGCCAGTATAAGTGAAGGACTTGCTCTCCAGAGAAAGGTTGACGGTTGCTTTGGTTATCGTGAGAACGGCGACATTGCTCTCCGCGCTGCTATATGTGTTATTTCCAGGAAATTGCACCTTCACATCATACTGACCAATCTGGAATGGAGCCGTTTCCGTAAAAGCTTCTGTTACGTTATGTTTTTTATATAGATACTTTAAAGGGACTTGCAAATAATCAACCCCACCCTTGTATGCGATCGGTACGATTGCGCCATCCGTGTACCAATTGACCGGTTCGCCAGTATAGCCGATTGTTCGATTAGTCAAGGTAATGACCGGCGTCTTATTATACAATGTGCTTACGGCATCGCTGCTGCTGAAGAGTTCGACTTCGGCCAGACGGGCTTCACTGCTGCCTTCGGATCCAGCTTGCTCCGGTGTCATATAATCTACTTTAAAATAACGAGCCGTCACCGGCGCTGCAAGTGTACGCTGCGTGACATCATAGATGCTATTATCCACTTGATCCACTTGAGTCCAATTGACATCATCCGTGCTTACGCTAACTTTGAAACTCTTAGCATTTAGAATCTTATCTCCATGCACGCCATAATGGTGAAGCACATACTTGGATATCGTTTTTACCGCTGGAAGCTGAATCTTCAGCCAATGGGGCCTCACATTATGGTTGGATGTCCAGGTAGAACTGTCCCCAGACACGCTTCCATCTATCGTTCTACTCGCATACATTTTATTCCACTCGCTGCTCGCCGTTGCCACAACACCCGGAAGTCTAGTCAAAGACGGCTCATTCGGTGAAGCAAATCCAATTGGGATTTGCACAGATGCGAACATACACGCCGCCAACAAGCCGGCAATTGTTTTTCTTACGAACATAAAATAACCTCCTCTATTTGGGATTTGCTCAGTCTAAACCAGCAAGCACGTCTCAGATGCCAAGCCCTTGTGTCAGAACCCTATCGTCAACACCGTACCCTGAATGGTTTATTATCCCTCCTTCCACTATTGACGGTTATTTTTAACCATGGCGGAGGTACATTTCACCCCCGCCACGGTTACCGCTTACTTTTTATTTGCTACTTTCCAAGCATCAATTTGTGTCTGCATTTCAGCCAGCAGTTTGTCCATGCCTGCTTTTTTCAACTTTTCATTTAATTTCGGCAATGTTGTATCGGGATCCAGCGATCCGGTAATCAGACCCGCTTTATATTCACTAATCGCGGATGCGCATTGCGCCAGCTCACTTTTCACTTTAGAAGGGTCGAAGCTGAAGCCAAGCACTTTGGACGAAACAGCCTTATTGTTCATATCCGGGCCTGCCGGGAACCATTTTGGTTGTAACGGACTTGTGCGATAGGAGTTAAACATATTACCGTATTCCCAACCCGAAGCAACGTTATAGCCGCTGTTAGGTATCGTTTCAATTAGATCCTCGCCTGTTTTTTTGTAATGCTTGTCTTCAATTCCATAGTTCATAAGATTAAATAGCTTAATATCCGAATACATCAAATCATAAAACATCATGGCACGTTCCGGATTCTTCGATGTGCGGGGAATCGCTGTCAAAGTTCCGATAATAGAACCCGTACTCATATAGGGAGCAGAAAATTGGACCGTTAGCACATTTTCCGGCTTGCCATTGCCATAACGATCTGCTTGGTTAGCAGGTACATCAGGGTTCATAACAGCTGTTCTTGTAATGTATTTCCCAGCCTTCTCATCTGCATCAAGGTCTGTAATCGTAGATGCGTCTTTGCGGATAATGCCTTTTTGATACCACTCATGCATCAGTTTCAGGAAGTTCACGTATTCCTTTGTCTCAAAGAGATTGACGACCTTCGTATCGTTGTCATTGATGAGGAGCACACCTGGATTCGTATCAGCGAAATACTCAATGCCAAGCGCAGATCCAATATAACCTAACTGATCGTCGTTACCTTTTACGCGAAACGCATATTTATCCTTCTCACCAGCAGCCACCTTCTCCAAGAAGGGAGTCAAATCTTCCAGCTTCTTGGCCTTCGACGGATCGAAGCCGTACTTATCCGCGTACGTTTTATTGATCAACATACCTGGTGTTCTCGCAAGAACCTGCGTATTAATGATGCCATACAATTTCCCGTTAATTTTCGGGGCTTCCCATGCTTTTTCAGGTACCTGCTTCAAAATGTTCGTACCATACTTCTTAAGCTGATCCGTGATATCCAGATAAGCGCCTTTATTCACAGCGGAAACATAATCATTCGTCCAGTTCGATGTGAACATCAGATCGACATTTTCACCCGAAGCCAGTACAGCTTGCATTTTTTGATCGTAATTTCCCCAATCTACAAACTCGATATTAATTTCGGCATTAATTTTTTCTTTTGTGATTTTGTTCATCTCGGCGAATACTGCTTTCGCATCGGGGAAAGCGCCTTGAGGGAGATACCATTTGAGCGTTACCGGATCAAGTTTCTTTGTTTCGGCGCTCGGAGCCGCCGTCTCTTTCTCTGCAGCAGCTGGTGAAGCTGGTGAAGAGATTACCCCAGTTTTACTACAGCCTGCAAACATCATGGAGCCTAACAGAATCGTGCTTAGTACGAGCGGCATCGACTTCATTTTTCTAGTTTTCATTCTAGAACCTCCCTAATTATCTATTATTGAACACTCAAATGAGTGTAACAATCTAACCTTTCACTGCTCCTAATGTGAGACCTTTTACGATATATTTCTGGAAGAATGGAAAAACGAACATCATAGGACCTATCGCCAGTACAGCCATGGCCATGCGAACGGATTCTCCCGGAATTTGCTCCAAATTAATATGGAGTCCCGCCTGCATATGACTGGTTAAATGCTCCAAGTTCGACATGATACTCTGCAGCAAGTATTGCAGGGGAACGAGATCTGTATCCGAAATATACAACATCGCCAGCCACCAATCGTTCCAATAGCCCAGCGCGTAAAATAACCCGACAGTCGCCAGTGCAGGCTTCGACAAAGGCACGATGATAGCAGCGAAAATTCGCATCTCGCTTGCTCCGTCAATCTTGGCTGACTCTATAATCTCGAAGGGCATACTCATCAGAAATCCCCGCATGAGCATGGCGAACCACGCGCTTACGCCATAGGGCAGGAATAAGGCAAATATCGTATCCTGCAGATGCAGAATCTTGGTCACAACCATATAAGTGGGGACCAGTCCTCCATTAAAAATCATCGTAAAGAACACATAAAACGATGTGATCCGGTGATATCTGTAATCTTTACGCGTCATAACGTAAGCTACAGTAGTCGTCAACATGAGGCTTAAAACAGTGCCCAATACAGTGACGATAATCGTAATGAAATAGGCACTCAGCAGTTGCTTCGGCGTTTGCAATAAATACGAATACGCTTTGCCTGTTATATGCTTTGGAATGAGGTTGTAACCGTAATGAACGATATCGGAATCGGAGGTTAATGACACGGAGAGCACGTAGATTAGCGGAATAACTGTAATCATTGAAATGAGTAGGAAAAATGTGATATTTACACCTTGGAACCATTGCTGAGCCCGACTTCGAAACGGCATAGCTTTCTCTCCTTTTGGGCTAGAACAACGCACTCTCGCTGTCTATTTTTTTAACAATTCGATTGGTGATAAGGACAAGTACAAGTCCTACGAACGATTGGTAAAGGCCCGCTGCTGATGCCATTCCGATATCACCGACAACTCGTAATGAACGATACACGTAGGTATCGATAACATCGGTAGCCGAGTATAAGGCTCCCGCATTGCGAGGCACGAAGTAAAACAAACCGAAATCCGAGAAGAAGATTTTACCCACATTCAACATGAAAAGAAGCAGCACCAGAGGCACAATTAGTGGATAGGAAATACGCAAGATCTGTTGAACCCGGGAGGCCCCATCAATGGCGGCTGCTTCATAATAACTTGGATCAATTGACATCAATCCTGTGTAGAAAATGATTGCGGTATAGCCGACATTTTTCCATAGATAGGTGATTACCAGGATGACGGGCCAATATTTGGGGTCCGAGTACCAGTCTAGCGGTGTTAAATTCATCCATTCCAGCAGCTTATTGACGGCACCGTAAGTAGGATTGAGAAGGATATACGTGAGATAACCGACGACTACCCAGGATAAAAAATAAGGGAAGAAGAGAACAGTCTGAAATACCCTCACAGCCTTCCTTCCCAACTCGGCCAGCAGAATTCCACATAATACCGAAGCTGCAAGTCCGATTATTATGAATAAAGCATTCAGCAGCAGCGTATTACGAGTCACCCTGAGTGCATCCTGGGAAGTGAAGAAAAACTTAAAGTTGTCCAAACCTGCCCAATCACTTCCCCAGATCCCTTTGGCATAATTAAAATCCTTGAAAGCCAGCACAGTGCCAAACATCGGTAAATAAGAGAAGGCAAAAACAAACAGCAGTGCCGGAAGCGAGATAAGAAACAAACTCTTATTTTTTCTCAAATACATGAATTCTTTCTTTAGCAGAATCACAGCTCCACTCCTTCGAGTAAATGTATGTCCAACCTTGATCGACACCCTAACTGTAAAACGCACAGCGAGAACCCGTATACTGCTCATTTTATTTCTGCTTAAAGCAGCGACCGTACTTTTTGTATTTGTTTCATCTCATGGACTGTATTTTTTTGTAACTACATGAAAAAACCGTTACGCAGCAAGGCTTGATGGGCCTAAGTCAACGTTAACGGTCTTTATCCTCACATGCTGCGTTCCTTTATTCGCTTGGCCATAAATTCACGGGGAGTTGTCCCGAATTTCGCTTTAAAAACTTTGTAAAAATAGCTCTCATTTTCAAAACCGACTTTACGCATAATATCTTGAATGTTCAATTGCGAGTTCTCCATCCACTCCACAGCCTTCTCAAGCCGAACTCGATTCATGTAATCAGGAATGGACATCTGTTTGTGCGACTTGAAAAACCTTCCGACCTTGGCCGGGGATATTCCTATACTCATTGCAATTTCTGAAGCTCCCAGATTCAAATCCGCATAACGCTCGTCAATCATTTCTTGAATACGCAGCGCAATGACGGCATCTTCAGAGATTCGATCTGTTTCAACCTCATTGTCACTCGTAATTTCATCAATGACTTCCATCCATTTGGTTTGGAATTCGCCTATCGTTTCAATTTGCAATAGTTCTTTGCTCATTAGAATCGTATTTACTTTAATGGGTTCTTTGCGCGCTTTATTGAGATCGTAAACGAGATACTTAAACTGATTCACGGCGTGCAGCAAGGACAGCATCATGTCGCTATATTCAAGTTTTTTCACTTCGTCTAAAAGTGCAGCAAGCTTATCCGCAGATCCTCGGTAGTTCGCATGCTTCACCTGCTCAAGCAGTTGATTCTCCAGCTCCAGCACCCGATCCATCGATGGAATCTGACCTAACTGTTTAATATAGCTTTGTGTCAACACTGACATCTTACCAGCGATGAAGCGGTACATAGATACATTTAGTGCTTGTTGATAAGCCGTTGTTGCGTACGTATGGTCTGCGACACTGGCACTTAAAGATGCGGTAATTGACAAATTATAGCATTGGAACAAATAGGTCTGACACTCCTCAAGCAGCTGCAAAATTAACGCTTCAAGATGATCCAGCGACGTCTCCGCCTGTAAAATCACAGCTACATGATCATTGCGTAAATCAACCGCTTCCGCATGGCAAGCCTGGCTTAGAAATTCCGAGGCGATGTTCATTACCGCGAATACGAGGAGTTCTTTCTCCTCAAAGCTTTTTTCAGTCACATGCTTATAGTTATCGAACTTGAGCACACAAATCATAAAATTTTGTCCTTGCCGGAAAGGCAGTTTATGCTCTCGGCATGATCCTTCAAAATCGGTTAAAGAAACCGATAAGCTATTTAATATCCATTTGCTTAAAAAGCGGTTCTTCATGCGTTGTTGACCGGAGATCTTCTCTTGATGAAACTGCCCCAGTTGAGTAGCCGAATTCTTATACACGTCCTGTAAGAAAATAAATTCATCCCTCGATGCAGCGGTTTCCTCGCTAAGGAAATGACTCGAACGCAGCTGCGAAACGAGTTGTTCCACAGGTTTGTATATCCCTCTGGACACTTGAAAGAGAACTAATAGTGTAGCTAGCAATACAATGACGGTTATAATGATAATGCTTGTCCTTAGCTTATTTAAATAAACGTAGACTTCGTCATAAGGCACCGTCTTAAACAAAATCCATCCCGTATGATCTACGGTAATGTAAGTTGACAAATATTTGTTGCCGTCCAGTTTTATACTGAAATAATTGTCTGCCGCCCGGAGTGTTGGGTACTTCTCTTGCAATAAAGCCGCCAGCTTTGTTCCTTCCTCTGACAATGCCTCATTTACTTCCATGAATTGCTGATCATCACTAAGGATGAACATTTTACTGAGCTGCTCCACTTCAACGTTGTTAATCGCTTTAATATTATTGAACAGCCACTCTAGTTTAATGTTTAGGATGACCGCGCCGTCCATACGGCCTTGCTCATCGGTCAGCTCATACATCACATAGGTAAGAACTTTCTCCATTTGAACATGCGTTGAATCGAGGCTTACATCCATATTGCGAACAACAGGCTTTAACGGCGGGATAGATCCGCCACGCGCCTGCAGCAGCTTCTCCCACTCCACGTCTTTATGTATGAACTGTCCGAATGTGGAGTAGTAGTTCTGTTTGTTATTGTTATAAATGTATACCGATTGAACGAAGGAATTGCTCCAAACGACGGAACTTTTAAGCTTGTTAATGACATTCATATAATCAAAAGTCTCATCTTCATTCAAATACATTAACGCCCGCACATCGTTATTGTTATACGTTGACAAAATTAAATTTCGAACCATATTATCCAAATATTCAATGTTGTATTTGGTCTGGGCAAGAAGCTTACGGCTATTTTTGTATTCGTTATCAAATACTTTTTCTTGTACGTTGTAATATAGGACACTCGATAAAATAGCTGTTACCAGTAAAATTAACGCGGCAAACCATAAGTAGATTCGGGCTAGATATTTTTTTGAGCCCAGTTTCTTAGCCATCTTCACTCTGTATACCCCCACAATATCCAAAATGAATTTAGTTTACTTTTTCTTTGTAACACTGGAATTTACAGGTTAAATTATATTCTAAATATTTCGACACCTTTCGTCTATCCTTAAATGTATAGTTACTTTCTTTTATAGGAAATCCATACGAAAATAGCTTTTCAAGACACAAAAAAAGGTCTCAACAAATTAAGAATTTTGTTGAAACCCTTTTATGTACTTATGATAATTGCTCAACAATGCGGTCGGCAAGCGGATATACAAGTTCCTCCTCTAAGGTGAAGTGTCTGAGCAGGATTAAACAGGCCGTCATTAATTCCGATGCCATCACGTGCAGGAATTCCTCATCTATCGGCACTTTCATCGCGTTAACACCGTCTACGAAAGTTTGCACAACTCTTTTAGCCAAGTCATGATCCTGTTCCAAAACGGTTATAGAACGGGAAACCGATAGCGCAGTCGTGGGATGCAAATAGGACTGCAGGCAAGGAAACAGCTCATTTTCCTCCCATTCCGAATGCTGTTCCAGCTCTTCCACCAGAGAAAGAATCAAATCTTGGAGTTCAATCAGCTTACACATGCCTATTGAGCAATCCTCGAGGGAGTACAAGAAAGCAGCCATGGTGCGGATTTCGGCAAGCTGCCCGCGCATCTGTAAATGTTCCTCCTTCAGACGTTCTACGAGTATGGGAAAATAGCTTGGATCCACACTATACTCCCTATTCGTTTGAATGCTCAAACGGTCGTTCATTCTACATCCTCCTTTGAGTTCTCCTCCGAAACTATATTCGTGAGCACACGCAAAAAAGGCTGACCTTTTCTGCATTATCATTCTATGCAGGTGGGGTCAGCTATCATGCGAAGGAATATGGATTGATTAGAACATTTACCGAATACGGCTTTCCGTCAATTGGAACTGATTCATGAGCTGGAGCAGCGATTGCGTAATTGCCCCGACATCTCCCGTCGTCTGGCGTACGTGCAGCATATCCTGCAGCAGCTCCTGCACGGTCTGCTCCACCTCTGCAGAGATTTGACGGTTCTCCTTGCTCACGCCGGCAACCTTTTCCATCAGCGCTACCACTTCCTCCACCACTTGAGTTTTCATAGTGTCATGCGCGCTCGCGCTGCTGAGAATTTCGGAGGCCGCTGCAACAATTTGCGTCCCTTCCAACACGACCTTGGTGCCTTCCTCCATCGAGATGAAGGCTTCATTCGCATGGCGCTCGATCTGTTCAATCGTCTCATTGATCTGCGTCGTCGACTTCTTGGTCAGCTCAGCTAATTTACGAATCTCACCTGCAACGACCGCGAAACCTTTGCCGTGTTCGCCTACTCGCGCAGCTTCAATCGAAGCATTCAGGGAGAGAAGATTCGTCTGTGCCGAAATTTCCTCAATAACTTTCAAAAGCTTTGGTATTTCTTGCGTAGTAAGCAGGAATGTCTGAATTGTCTGGTTCGTTTCGGCTACCTTAGCTGAAATCTGATCCATCTTGTCACCGATACGACCGACTTCATCCTGGGCTACCGCTATTTGATCCGACGCTTTTTCTTCCAGCTCGCGCAACGTGCCGCTCATATTCTGCGTAACATCCTTGGCGACGTCAATGTCCTTAAGCTGCCCTCGCAAAGATCGGATCATATTATGTATCTGTGTGCTCATGCGACCTGTAGATTGCTCCGTCGAGCCGGTAGAATCATTAAGCCGATCTTGACTGGTTTGAACCTCAGCCGCCGCTTGCTTCACCTGCAGCATAACACCTTCGAGGGAATCGATCATATTATTGATCCACTTCGCCAGTTCCCGGGTTTCATCCCCAGCAAACTCCTGCACGCGCAAGCGTTGGGTCAAGTCCCCGCTGCCTTCCGCGTTCAAACGGATGAATTGATTAATCTGGGCAAGCTGCTTAACAACCGGCTTGCTGCCTTTGCGTCTGATCAAACTGGAGCCGATGCAACCGTATACAGCACTGGCAGCAGCTGTAATTGCCGTACCCAGTCCGCTTGAGACATGCCCGTTTAACAGCCAAAAGCCCCCGCCTGATAGTAAAATAAATCCTACAATAAATTTAATTTGTAAGCTGAACATTTTCCAATCCATGCTGCGAATCCGGTATACCTCTTCCAGATCCCCTTCACACATCATCCCCCATACATCTGGGCAATGAGGCAGTTGGAACGTCACACCTTTCCCAATAACCGCTATGTGCCGGTAATCCGAATAACCTGGAAATTCGACGAACAGGTTGTCGCCTTTGGCAATGGTCCCTGCAACACCAGGGTGCAGCTGATTTGTCGCTGGATCTGTGAAGATCAGCTCCAGCTCCGTATGTTCCTTCACGCCGACGATACCGAAATCCGTGCGTACGCCGTCTTTTAAATTATCGCCATGCGTGAAAGTCAGATCCTCAAACCGGCTGCGGGACAACGCCGTTCCTGGAGCAATCTGCTTGTTCAACACCGGCTTCGCCATGAATAAATAGTTGTCGCCTGAGTCTGGATATACGTGTCCGGATTCCCGTTGAATCAAATCCCCGAGCACGTCATTAGGCACACGACCACAAATAGCCCCTTGCCACTCCCCATTCTTCATCAAAGGGAAGATAAAAGCCATCGTCATAGCATCATGAAACGGCGAAGTGCTTGGACCGATTTGTAAGGTTAGCGGGTCAGTAAAAGGCCCAAATAAACATTTCCCCCCTCGGCGCGTCTCCTCTAGCCCCTTCATAAGACCGCTTCCAGCAACATACGTCTTCCCGATGTGAGCATCGTACGTAGAGTAAATCACAGCAGCTCTTTCATTTAATATAAAAACTTCTGAAAAATCAGCCCCACTCTTCAGCGCAGCAGCGAGCATTTTCTGTATAACTGCTGGGTCCTTAGAAATTTGCGAAGAAACTGAAGCTGAAATTGAAGCCGACTCGGATAGCATCGCATGCAATCTGTCCAGATGAGACCAATACGTTTCCACCCAGCTTCGCAGGATCTCTATCCGTGTTTGAGCGATACCTTCGAAAATATGTTCAACATCTTCCTTAAGGTGACGATTCAACCGATATGACCACCAAAGCGGCAATCCTTTCCGATAACCTAGCCAATCAAACATACCCCATCCCCCTATATTCACATGATGTGTGAATTTTTTTAACATTTATCTATTTCGACATTTTATAGTTGTTTTTGTCGTAACGCAAGATAAAAATAAAAATTTTCGAAAATCTTTACTACTTTTGACCTATAAGGGTTTGGCAGTCTTATTAATTTTACGTTAGCTATATTGACATAATTTTCTGAAAAATCTACAATATAAGAAAATATAGGCATCGCCATCAATTTACGTTATATTCTCTAACACCATTTAAGAATGAAGATCAGAAAGGAGGCCTGGTTTCTGCTTCGGGCCTTTATCTCCACTTAGCTTCCGAACGCATAGTCAAGAAACCAGGAAGCTGCGATGTCAAAACCTGAGAATCTGGTCACCACACCTTATGATCCCGACCCCTTTTACGATGAAATGTTTATGAACGCTTATTCGGTTCGTTCCCATTATCAAACGGTATTCCGTCAGTTCATGACGATGAAGTCCGGCAATCTGAACAAGCGCCAAACAGCTACCATGAAACGGATGATGGAAGAAGGAATTACCTTCACTCTCTACAGTCCTGATCAGACTGAAGCGCTCGAACGCACGATTCCATTCGATCCAATTCCACGTATCATCCCAAGAGATGAGTGGCTCAAGCTGGAGAAAGGGCTTAGTCAACGCGTCAAGGCGTTGAATTTATTTCTTAAGGATATCTATCACGACCAATGCATCCTCAAGGATGGCATTATTCCAAGAAAAATGGTTCTCTCAAACTGCTATTTCCGTCCTGAAATGATGCGTTTATCCATTCCTAATGATGTATACGTAACCGTTTCTGGCATCGACTTGATCCGCGATGAGCACGGCGAATACTTTGTTCTCGAAGATAATCTCCGATCGCCGTCAGGATTTTCCTACTTATATAAGAGCCGTTCTATCATGACGCATTTATTCCCTGAGCTCGTGTTTAGCCATTCCATCCAAGATATTGAACAAAGTTTAAATGTGTTTCTATCCGCTTTGCGCAGACTTAGCCCCTCCGGGAAAAAGGATCCTGTTATCGGCCTGCTTACCCCAGGTTGTTATAATTCAGCCTACTTCGAACATACCTTCCTTGCCCAGCAGATGGGAATTGAACTTGTAGAAGGAAACGATCTTGTCGTCATCGATCACAAGGTGTACATTCGCAGCATCAAAGGTCTTCGTCAAATCGATGTGCTTTATCGTAGAATTGACGATGATTTCCTTGATCCGCTAGCTTTTGACCCAAGTTCAATGCTCGGTGTCGCAGGCATTATGAATGCCTACCGCGCCGGCAACATCAACATCGTGAATGCTCCAGGCACTGGCGTAGCGGACGACAAAGCCATCTATGCTTACGTTCCGGATATGATTCGCTACTATTTGAACGAGGAACCCATACTGAATAACGTGCCTACTTACATTCTTTCCAGGCCGGATGAACGCGAGCATGTGCTCCAACATCTGAGCACGATGGTCGTCAAAGAAACGTCCCTCTCGGGCGGATACGGCATGCTCATCGGACCAACGGCTTCGGACAGTGAACTGGCGGATTTCAGACTGAAAATCATAGCGAACCCTGATCGATATATCGCTCAACCAACCATTCAGCTGTCGAGAGCACCCGTCATGATGGATGGCCAAATGGCTGCACGGCATATTGATCTCCGAGCCTTCGTTATCGCAGGTGAGACGATTCAGGTCATTCCTGGCGGACTTACAAGGGTTGCGCTCAAAGAAGGTTCACTCGTTGTGAACTCCTCCCAAGGCGGGGGCTGCAAAGACACATGGGTAACGAATTCGTAGAATCCACATTGAGATGGGAGGCCAGCGGAACATGGTGATGATGGGACGAACAGCGGAAGCTTTATTCTGGATCGGACGGTATACGGAGAGAACAGAGAATCACGCGAGGTTAATTGATGTGTATTATCATATCCGCGAAGAACGGGAGAGCGGCAGCGGTCAAATTTGGAGCCGGTTAATCGATACAATCGGAGATAGGGCTGTTTTTAATGAACAATATAGCAGCTGCACGGAGCAGTACGTCCTTCAATACATTACACTTGATAAAAATAATGTGAACTCTTTGCTCGCCTGCACCAATCATGCGCGGACCAATCTTCGCAATATTCGCGAGAAGATGCCAGCAGAGCTGTGGGATATCATGAACGGTTTATATTTGTGGCTAAAAGAAAAAGATGTCCGCGATATCACGAGTGATTCGCCGCATTTATTCTATCGTTTCGTCCGTGACAATTTATCAATGTTTCATGGAGCCGCCACCTCTGTCATGCCCCGCCAAAATGAATGGCATTTCATAGAAGCAGGACGATATTTGGAGCGCGCGGAGAATTTGCTTCGCTTACTGCAATCCTTATGCCTGGATTACGCCAAAGAGGAAGTGTCCTCCTACCCGCTTATGCTCTCTGTTCTCAAATCGGTCAGCGGTTATGAATCATTCCGCAGAGAGTATGCAGACACAGTAAACCTAACCAACATTATCAAGTTCCTGATGCTGCATGAGGCCTTCCCAAGATCGATCAGCTACTCTTTTCAAGCGCTGGAACGTTCCTTAAAGAGCATCCAGCTCGAAGATCCCGAATTGAACATGACGGTACACAAACTAGCCAAGCTGGCAGGAAAAGTGAAAGCTAACCTGGCCTGCATGGATGAGGAAGATATTTTATCTGGTAAATTGGAAATGACCTTACAGGCTCTCCGTGAATCGTGCAACCTGATGGGCATGCGAATGTCCAAAGTCTTTTTTCCCTCCAGGGAGGAGGTCATTGCATGAAGAAGCTGGAGATTACGCATATCACACGTTATTCCTACACCGATTTGGCGCAGGACAGTGTCAATGAGATTCGTTTAACACCGCTGACAGACAACCGGCAATCCTGCTACCATCACAGTATTACTACCGAACCTGTATCTGCCTTCTTTACGTATTCGGATTACTTTCATAATCGTGTGCATGCCTTCACTGTGAATAAAATCCATCGTGAACTCACCATCATTATGAGCTCTACTGTTGTGACACACGATAATGATAACATCCCGAGTGCAGCACTCTCTCCTTATGAGGAGAAGGCGCTGCGGCTCAGTGATGATTTCCAAAATGACTATGCAGAGTACTTATTGCCTACAAGCTATACGGGGCTCACAAGCGAAATCAAGGCCTATTCGGATGCCATTAACGATCAACACATTTCGTTATATGACTTGCTGAGCACCATCAATACAACCATTCACCGTGACTTCACATACGATCCCTCTGCTACATCCGTACAGACCACTGTAGGCGAGATGTTGAAGCTTAGGCGAGGCGTATGCCAGGACTATTCGCACTTAATGATCGCCGTTTGCCGGGATAAGGGCATACCTGCCAGATATGTGAGCGGCTATCACTTTGTCGGCGATTTGCAAGGCGGCAGCGCTGAATTTACGCAGGCCTCCCATGCCTGGGTCGAATGCCTGATCCCTGGCAGCGGTTGGTTCGGGTATGACCCTACCAACGACTGCGAGGTCAATTGGCGCTATATCAAGTTGGGACATGGCCGCGACTACAACGATATTGTTCCTGTCAAAGGGGTGTATCGTGGGGCCGGCGGGCAAAACCTTGAAGTCATTGTAGACGTCAAACTAGTTGAGTAAGCCCCTCAGAAATAAGTGAGGAATAAGTTTCTTGCTTGCTCCTCACTTATGACTTGGGCACCCAACACTGGGGCTCCGTCGTGATCGTTTCGCCAGTTGAAATAGCTTTCTCGATCATCATCCCGAGATAATGATCCTGCGAAGCCTCTTCAAGGCTATAAAAGCTTGGCCCGCCAAAGCTGTACTCCGCCATTTTCTGCAGGCATGCAGCAATCGCAATTTCGTCATCATATAATCGAGCTGGCGCGAACGGGTTCTCGTAGACCCATTTATCGCCGCAGAGAATGCCTTTCAGGTAATACCCTTCCGCATTTTCCAGCTCGCCTCTGTTCATGCGCTGCAGCTCCAATCGAAGCTCTGCGCACGACTCCTGCTGAATCAGAACCCGATTATCGAATATTTCCCCGCGTTCTCCTCGGACGGACAAATGATTGGAACGTGTCCATGAGCGGTGCTGGTCTTTCGTAAAATCATAAATGCCTAGACGATCGCCAAAATCCAGCCAAGCCAGATCTCTCTGTAAAGGAATGAGCTTATCTTCCGTTGGCGGACCGCTGCGATTTGGACCTTGAACCCATTCTGACTGAAAACGCATCGCCTTAATGCGAACATCCTCGAAGTTGACCCCTAACATTTTCCGAATTAGGCTAACGGCATGATACGTTTGTGAGATCGAAACTGTTGTTTCCGTAATTTTACCCAATTGCCCTGTACGAATAAGCTCCAATCGCGCTTGTTGAACGGGATGAAAGTGGTATTGCTCCGCTACCTGAACACGAGCACCCTGAAGGGTTAATCGTTCATGCAGCAGCTGAAGTCCGTCCAAGTCAGGAGCAGGCGGCGTTTCCAACAAAACGGGGATCCCCCGCTCTGCCAACGTCAGAAGGTAGTCTAGACTTTGTGTGGGAGAGACGGAAACGACGACAAAATCCGGATGTTCGTTTTCTAGAAGCTGTTCAAGCGTGCGGTATGTCGCTGTCCCCCACTTCGCTTCCATTTCCTTGCCTTTGTCTTCACTTCTGACAACCATGCCGCTAATTTCAAACCGCTCAGGCAGCGCCTGTGCAATTCGCAGAAAATATTGCGCGCGAAAGCCGGCACCACCGATCAAGCTGAATTTCACTGGTTTCATCACAACTACCTCCCCATTCTACGTTTATAGGATTTCGTTCGGATAGACCATGACCTTTAGACTGCCGCTTTTATTATGAATCGCTCGCTCCAGTGCCTCTTGCGTCTGCTCAAGCGGGTAGCGGTCTGTAATGAGCGCCAACGCATCAATCCCGTCTCCGGCAAGAAATTTAATGCCTGTCGGGTACGTGTTGGCATACCGGAAGACACCATAAATATCAATTTCATTGTCAGCGATGAACGGGACATTGAGGGCAATTTCATCCTGTGCTGGCAAGCCCACGATCACAAGTTTACCGCCGCGGCGCAAGGAATAGAGCGCAGTTTGCAAAGCTCTCGGATTGCCTGCTGTTTCCCAAGCAGCATCTGCGCCAAGCCCATCCGTCAGCTCCTTAATTCGCTGCACAGCGTCGATTTCCTTCACATTGATGACGTCTGTCGCGCCCATCCGTTTGGCAGCTTCCAATCGCACCTGTTCCAAGTCCGTGACAATAATACGGCTCGCGCCGAACGATTTGGCCGCAGCTACGGCCATTAAGCCGACCGGCCCCATGCCCATGATGGCTACCGTAGCGCCAGGCTGGAGATTGCAGCGCTTAGCCGCATGAATGCCAACAGAGAAAGGCTCATTGAGTGCCGCCGCCTCAAAGGATAAATGTTCCGGAATGGCAAATACCATGTCCGCACGGATTTTCATATATTGAACGAAAGCACCATCCACTGGCGGAGTCGCCAGGAACTGCACATCGGGACACAAATTATATCGGCCTTCCTTGCAAGCCTGACAGTGTCCACAGGTAACGCCAGGCTCAATAGCTACACGGTCACCAAGGCTCACGTTCGTCACCGAAGCTCCTGCAGCGACAATAATGCCCGCACATTCGTGCCCAAGAACAAGTGGCTTCTCGACCACATAGCGGCCAATTCTGCCATTTTCAAAATAATGAACATCCGAACCGCAAACGCCAACAGCCATTACTTTGACCAATACTTCATTCGCATCAACTGACGGGACCGGGCGCTCCTCAATCACGATTGTTCCTGGCTTCGTCATGACAGCCGCTTTCATTTTTGCAGGTAATTGTCCATTCATCTCTTCTCTCTCCCCTGGTCATCATTTAATGAGTTCTGTCGGATTCATGCCGGTAAATTTCTTGAAAAGCGTGCTGAAATAGGGCACGTTTTTGTAGCCCACCCGCTCTGCCACTTCGTAAACGAGCATGTTTCTTTCCAGCAGCAGTTCCCTGGCTTTCTCAATACGCACGCGCGTTAAGTAGGTATTGAACGTTTCACCGGTCATATTTTTGAAAATGATCGACAAATGATTGCGCGAGATATACACCTTATCTGACAGATCCGCAAGTGTCATATCATCTGCGTAATGCTCATGAATATATTGTGTCATGAAGTCGACAGCTTGTCTGTGTTTGCTGTTGCCTTTCCATTGCCTGCTGCTGAAAATAACGGATATTTTGGCAGTCAGCCATTCCGCTAATTGCCCTGGTAAAGTCAATCCGACCATTTCTTTCACAATTTGATCATTCGGGAAAATATCATCGAGCACCATGCCAACCTCATAGAGACAATAGGCAAAAATGCCCCATAGCTCCCCCGCCAGCATTTGCACGTAATCCGGTGTTATCCCTTTTTGCTCTTTCAATTGCTGGGTGTAGTGGGCCACAAGCTGCTGAGCTTGTGATTCCTGAGACGCCTTCATAGCACCCGCTATTTCAAAATAAAATTTAGCCGGCCGCATCACGAGCGTCCCCTGATCATTTCCCATTTCCTCGCTATAAACGAATACATCATAGGCCGAATCCACGCGACGATCCCGCAGATCAATCGCCCTGAATGCTTCCTCCGTCGAATCTGGCATTTCCGTCCATGCTTCTTTGGTGCCTCCGATGCCAACGCGAATGACCAGCTTCAAATAGCTTTTGACGCAATCGATGAGCCTGATCCCCAGCTTGCTAAGCTTCAGCTCCAGCTCTTGCTGTGAACTGTCAGCTTGGGGATGAAGGATGAGCACCGCCCTCGTCCCATGCAGCTCCACATATTCAATAGCCGGAAAAGCTTCGCGCGCCACTTCACAGACAACATTGCTAATCGCAAAACGAAACAGGCTCCAATCAGGCAGCGATAGGTCCGATGTGCGAACATTGCGAATCAAGTCGATGCCAATGACCACATGTTTGCTCTCACACCAGAAGCGGTAAGGCTTCGGCAGCCGGTCTTCATTCCGATAAGAGCTGTCCAACGTTCCGGCAACCGCCGATTTCACCCATTCTTTTTCAATAAAAGGTTCGTAAAGCATTAATTTCTGTTGAAGCTCGTCCTGTTTAATCCGCTTCTCTTCTTCTTCCATCAGCTCTCCGATGGCTTTTCCAAGAATTGTTTTTAATGTAGGAACGCTGATTGGTTTAGATAAATAATCACTAACATTGCACCTAAGTGCCTGCCTCGCATGTTCAAAATCTGAATATCCGCTCAAAATAATAATTTTCCCGCAAAATCCTTCTTTCCTTAGCTGCTCAATCATATCAAGGCCATTCATGACCGGCATATAGATATCCGTAATAACAATATCCGGGGCAGCCGTTCGAATGAGCTCCAGTCCATCCTGTCCGTTGAGCGCTTCCCCAACCCACTCTGCGTCAAGCTCATCCCAAGGTATCGCTCGTTTCATCCCTTGAAGAACCTGGCGTTCATCGTCAATGATAGCGATCTTCCACACAACGCCTGCCTCCTTAACTTTAACCTTTGTTCAATTCATTACAGCTATGTCATATAACATTGGCCCGGAACAGGCTTAAGTTCCAGGCTTCATTATTCCTATTTGAAAAGATACCTTTATACTATCAATCCAAGCCCAAATTTGAAAGGAGAGGAAAGCACGATTTATTATAAAATACAACGAACTACTCCGCTTTCTCTAGCTGATCCTTCACAGGGGGCTGGATCAGATGGGGAAGCTCAATAACGACACGCGTCCCTCCTTCTGGCCGATCCTGCAGCGTAATGCCATACTCGCCGCCGAAATAACCCGCTATCCGCTCCCTGACATTGCGAATCCCATAACCGCCTGTACGGCGTTTATGGTTCTTTTCCACCACTTGCTTAAGTCCAACTCCATCGTCATCAATGATAATTTGAATGCTCTTCTGCGTGTCCTGTAGTCGAATATGAATGTATCCTTGACTGCGCGAGTTAAAGCCATGAACGATCGCATTTTCTACAAATGGCTGCAGCGTCAGCTTCGGGATGAACATCTTACGGATGTCAGGGGATGCTTCAATGCTATATTCAAGTCCTGTTCTCCACCTGAGCTGCTGAATCTCCAAATAACACTCAATGTGCATAAGTTCCTCGCCAATCGTAATAAAGCTGTCCCCGTTCGAGAGGCCGATCCGAAACATCTGTCCCATTAGCTCCAAAATACGGCTAATCTCATCCTGCCCCGCTTCAATGGCCATCCAATTCAACTGATCGAGTGTATTGTAGAGGAAATGCGGGTTAATATTCGCCTGCAGCGCCTCAATTTCCGCCTTGCGCTGCTGTTCGTATCTGCGCTGCAAGGAGAGATATAGTTCCTCGATCCGTTCGTTCTGTTTGCGGTATCCGGCGAACAAATAACCGAACTCATTTTGGTAATCGACCGGAAGCTCTACATTATTGCCGCCTACGGAATAGACGCCCATTGCGCTTACGAGCTTTTTGATAGGTTTCGTAAACTGGCGACTCAAAAAGTGCGTTAAAAATAGCGTCAGCAGGACAGCCGCAATGCCAATGATGCCGATGACTTCGGCCAACCTGAAGCTGCCGGCGGTAATTTGCTTCCATGGGGTGATTTCAACCAATGTCCAGGTGGAGTCGAGCAACTTCGAATAAACCAAGAGGGAATCGCCCGCTTCACTGCTGCCCTTGGTGCGTAAGAAGCCTGACTGCTTCAGTTTCGCATCGCTTTCCATCCATTTGGACAGCTCAGTATGATCTGGTATCTGACCGATCTTCAGAAACTGCTCTCCTCGGGAGTCAATCATGATTCGGTTCGTTTCCGATGAATGTCCCGCGAGCACGCTTCTAATCTGATCCGCCTTCACATGGATGACCAATACACCTAAGTATTTGTCGTCATACACGATTTTTCTGGCAAAGCTCAGGACCGGGACATCGCCTTGAAAGCTCGGAATTAGATGCTCGATTGACCATGTAAAATCATTCCCTTTCAACATCTCCGCCCAAGACTGCTTATCCAAATCCGCCATATCCCGGAACTGAATATAGCTTTTGGCATCCCCTTGAAGAGGTCGATTCATATACAAATCAATCCCTTGAATGAGGGGGATCGAATACGTCAGGTTCGCGAGCGCCTTCTCAACGCTCATGGATCGCCGATAGCGGTCGAACTCGTCCTGTTTATTGACCAGAAAGGTGATAAGCTCGTTGTCGCGCGACGTAGATAGAGAGATTTGTTCAATGGTAACAAGCCTTGTCGTGATTTCGTTATTCAGCTCATCGAGCAGCTTTTGCTGATATTGAAACGTTGTTTGAGCAATCTCTTTGGATGAAATGCTGTAACTCGCCCACACGCTGCAAGCCAACACAACGATAATAAAGCCAGCAAAGCTGCGGAAAAACAGGTGGTCGATTCTAAACTTTTTGAACGGATTCGTCATGCGGTCTTCGCTCCCATTAAGTATCCGATTAGGCGAAAGAAACGGTAAAACAGCGAAACTGCTTCGCCGCTTTACCGTTCTATGAATTCCTTATTTGTTTTTCATCTTATCCTTTAATGCCTGTTGTTGCAATCCCTTCGACAAAGTACTTCTGCAGGAACATGAAGACCAGTGTCGCAGGCACAATCGATACAAGCGACATCGCCAGCAGCTGTCCCCACTCCTGACCCGTCTGGGAATCATTAATCATCCGGAGTGCCAGACCAACGGTGTACTTATCAACCGAGTTAATATAGAGCAGATGCCCTAAGAAATCGTCCCAGTTCCAAAGGAAGCAGAAGATCATGACCGTAACAATCGCCGGTTTCGTAAGCGGCATCACAATGCGCCAATAAATACCGAACCAAGAGCAGCCGTCTATTTTTGCCGATTCATCCAGTTCTTTGGGAATACCGCGTACGAATTGGATGAGCAGGAAGACGAAGAACGTTCCACCGGCACCGCTAGCTAGCAAATGAGGCACAATAAATGGCAAGTAGGTATTCACCCAGCCCAACTGATGGAACATCGCGTACTGCGGAATGATGAGCACTTGCCCTGGAAGCATCAGCGTGACCATAAGGAGCGAGAACCAGAACGTTTTTAACGGGAAATTCAGCCTTCCGAAACCAAATGCGACAAGCGTGCTGGAAATCAAAGTTACGGCAAGAACTGCAATTTCTAGTCCGAACGTATTAAGATAAAAGTCAGTGAACGAATGTCCCGGAACTGAATTCCAGCCTTTTACAAAATTGCTCCACTGCGGTGTAGAAGGAAATAGGTTCGGCGAACTCAATTCACTATTGGATTTCAGCGATGCCCCGATCCACCAAAGGACTGGATAAGCCATCAATAGGCTGAAGGCAATCATGAATAGGTGACGGACGGCTTGACTCCACTTAATTGTCATTTGCTCTTTTTACCTCCTGTATCGGCTTCATAAAATACCCAGTATTTGGAGGTGCCCGCAATAATAGCCGCCACGATAACAATCATAACAAGCATAATCCAGGCCAGCGCCGAAGAGTACCCCAATTGGTAACGGCTGAAGGCTCTTTCGTATAAGTACATGGCATAGACGTATGTCGAGTTCATTGGTCCGCCATTGGTAATAACGTAGGCCGAGGTAAACATTTGAAACGCGCTAATAACACCCATGATCAGATTAAAATATAAAGTCGGTGAGAGCATCGGAAGCGTAATCTTAAAAAATTGCACAAACTTATTCGCTCCGTCCACACCGGAAGCTTCGTATAGATCATTCGGAATTTGCTTAAGTCCCGCCAAGAAAATAACCATGGAAGATCCGAATTGCCATACGGTTAATAAAATAAGTGTCCACAACGCCGTGCTCGGATTAGTAATCCAGCCAATTCCTTGGATGCCGAACTTCGCGAGGATCTCATTGAAAATACCATCGACGCCGAAAATGTTCCGCCACAGCAAGGATACCGCGATGCTGCCCCCAATTAGCGATGGGAAATAGATCGCTGTACGATAAGCAGAGATTCCTCTCATCGCTTTGTTCAGCAGTAATGCGACTAGCAAAGCCGCTGCTAGCTTCAAAGGTACGGAAGCAAGCACGTAGAGGAACGTGATTTTTACGGATTGCAGAAACTTCGCGTCTGCCGTAAAAATTTTCTCATAGTTATGAAATCCGACCCAACTGATGGGCTCCATCAGCGTATAGTCAGTAAAAGAATAGTACAACGATAAAAACATGGGATAGGCAGTAAGCCCGAAAAATCCGAGCAGCCACGGTAAAATAAATAAATATCCCGCAATGGGCGCGTCCCAGCGACTTAGGAAAGAACGGCGTTTCTTCGTGCTCGCAGTGGCTTTCACGGCAACGGATATGGAACGATTCATGTAAGTTCACCTCTGCAGTTAGTCTGATTACTTGTACACCTCAACTTGTATACCTCAAGTATATAGGCTGCGCGTCAGGTACTAAATGAGAGGAATCATCGAATTCTTTCAAAATATCCCGAAAAGCACGGGGAGGAGGGCACCGTATTTGCTTAACGCCAGTTTCTCTGGCTAGTAGCTGGCTCGAACTGACTTTTAGCCTTAGTGACTGGCGCATCTACTTCTAGTTCACACACCGACCACACCTCGTCCCCGGCAAACAAACTTCTCCCTGGAATTCCTACCGCTGATATGTACACTTAACCCGCCTCACCGCATTAGCTGGAATTTCTCCTGCTAATACACACACATCAGCCACCTTCAACTCCAATAACTGGAATTTCTCCAGCTAATCCATCCAAATTGACGCTTATTCTCAAACTATCGAAGTTTTAGATGGAGTTTTTCCAGTTATTTTGGTTCCCGAACCTACGTGGGCGAAATTAGCGGTAGATTTTCCCTGTATTTTTTTTGCTGTGGGAGACGACGAGGTGTGGAGTTTTGCTGATGGGTATTGGTTGGTTCGTCAATATCTCAAAAAACCTTGCCAATAACGAACATTTGTTCTATAATAAAATCAAGAGACGAAGCACGTCCCGATCCATTCCTACGAATGGATTCGGGGCGTTTTTTATTTTGTTAAAGGGGTTGTGATCAAATGACATTTGAAGAAGCACACGCAGCATTGATTCACCTTCATACCGAAAACAGATCGGGAGAGCGCCGGGGCAGATTGGAAAGAGGGCATCAACATACCGAAATCTTTTTCTACGAAACGTTTGGTGGCCACTCAGAGGCAGCTTCAAAGATCTTCATCCTGAGTACGAAGTGCTTGATTGGCGAGGAAGATCCTATTTTGCAGATTTTGCTTGGATGCCGGGATACGTTAAGCTGCTCTTTGAGATCAAAGGCTACGCCTCGCATGTGCGTGACATGGATAGACAGAAATACTGCAACGAATTGAACCGTGAGACGTTTCCTCATGCTATGGATTACCATGTCATTTCCTTTGCTTATGACGAAGTTGAGCAGCGCCCAGACCTATGCATCACCTTGCTTCGTATGGTGCTATGCAAATATCAGCCCAGTCAAAAGCCTGTTTCACGCGTACAGCTTGCTGAAAAGGAGATTATTCGACTGGCAATAGAACAGTCGCGACCTCTGCGCCCGAAGGATGTTGAGCTTCATTTTGAGCTCGATCACAAGACAACGGTGCTCATATTGAAAAGAATGTGCACCAAAGGTCTACTCCGTCCTACTTTCAGCGGAAGCAAGGAAAGAATCGTACGATATGCACTAGCCAGGGCGGCGATTGAGTACTTTTGATACACATAAAAAAGAGCAGCCAAAACTCGCTGCTCCAACTCATATCAATAAATCTTTCTCCCCATTGCATCCTCAATGCCGCTTTTACGGAAGAAATACGTGTTGATCATATCGCGCCATTCTTTCGCATGCGCAGCCTGTTCCGCAAGGCGATCCGCTACGTGCATATGCACCAGCTCGCCCATGCTTCCTTCCAGGCTAGCCCACTTAGCCGTCAGCTGCTCAGCCCGCTCCACACCTTCAAAATGCGTGTTATAAATATGCTGAATCACGGTTTGGCCAGAGTGCAGCACATGCGTATACGGCACGTGATGGAAAAACAGCAGCAGCTCATCGGGGCAGTTTTCAACCGACTCGTACGTGTCGTAATTATTGCCTTTGTACTGCGCAGCATACCCAGTGCCTGTCGCCTTCGTCCGATCGACACCAATGCCATGACAATCCGCAAAGTGGTAGGTCCCCCACTTCGAATACTCATAACCGTCTACGTTCGGACCGTAGTGATGGTCTGGATTCACCATCCAGCCTACACCGAGCGGCGACGTATACGCTTCATAGATGCTCCATGAGTGCATGAGCATGCTCAAAACCACGCTGACCAGCTTCTCGTCTCCGCCAAGTGTCATGCGAATCCACTCTTCCGCAATCTCTTCAGCGGACAGCTCTGGATTCCACGCCAAACGGCCGTAACCATACAAGTTTGCCTGCGCCAACAAATGACCTGTCCAATTGACATCGTTACCGATATTGGAGACGGCAGCAAAACCGCTTAATCGATTACCGTGCAAAGAGCCATCGACAATACGTTTAATGCTGGAGCCTTCGCCTTTGGCGTAAGTCTCGAAATCAAGCACTTCTTTCCACTGTGGAACAAGATAGCACAGATGGCGCTGCTGACCGGTATATTCCTGTGTAATCTGGAATTCGATCATTTGATTCGTTGTCTCCATGGCTCCGATTAGCGGAGAAACAGGCTCCCGCACTTGGAAATCCATCGGGCCATTCTTCACCTGCAGAATGACATTATCCATGAATCTTCCGTCCAGCGGTTTAAAATGGTCATACGCCGCCCGTGCCCGATCGGTCGCCCTATCACGCCAATCCTGCTTACAGTTGTATACGAAGCAGCGCCAAATCACAATACCGCCGTAAGGCTTAAGCGCTTCCGCCAGCATATTCGAGCCATCCGCATGATCGCGGTCATACGTAAACGGACCTGGGCGATTCTCCGAATCCGCCTTCACCAGGAAGCCGCCGAAGTCCGGAATCGCGGCATACACTTCAGCTGCTTTAACACGCCACCATTCGCGTACAGCAGGATCGAGAGGATCGGCCGTCGATAGACCGCCAATTTCAAGCGGGCTGGCATAGTTGACGCTTAAGAACAGCTTGATGCCATACGAACGGAAGACACCAGCTACCCTAGCAACATCCGGCAGGTACTCCTCAGTCAAGAACTTCGTTTCCCATTGATGGACGTTCACATTATTAATGGAAATCGCATTGAGCCCCGAAGAAGCCAGCAGCCTCGCATAATCGCGAACACGTGTCAGATCCTCTGTGATGCGGTTGTTTTCAAAGAAAATCGATTTTCCTGCGTAGCCCCGTTCAATACTACCATCGATATTATCCCATTGATTAATCATGCGCAGCATATTTACTGGATTTTCAATAACATCCAATGCTTTCACTGATTGATGAGTGCTGAAAAGTCGAAGCAGATGAAAGACGCCATACAAAACACCAGATGCCGATGAAGCGCCGACAACTATATTTCCACTCGCTTGATCCGTAGTGATTGCGAACCCTTCATGCACAACAGCTGATCGAGTCTCTTCGCCAAATGCGCGATCTACCAGCTCATTACCGCCGCCAAATGTGCCCAGCGCAATAACAGCTCTGCCTTCGCCAATCTCCTTACCGAGCATCTTGCTGATGCCGCGGGATAGTTCCAGGACAGCCGACTGAATCACTTCATCCTTTTCCGTACAAACAATTCCACTGTACACCGCATATTGCTCAACTAATTCGCCGGGTGTTATTCTATGATATTCAAGCCACGCCTGGTAGCCAGTTTGTTGCGCCGCTGTATCGCTCATGAGATTAATCTTCCTCTCCCTGTAATGATTGTTCCTATTATAAAAATGATTGCATCTGTAGTCTTCACTCATTAAATCGATCGAAAGACCTGCGCTTCCGATATGAAATGCACGGGCAAATCAGGAAATAAAGCTCCCATCATCTCCGCCAAATATTTCATGCCCGGTTCCTCGCTTTCCGCATGTCCAAGAGCAATGAAAGCCTTCTTCCTCCCTTGGTGAACGGCGTCACGCACATATTCTGGCGTCTCCCATTCGGGTCCTTCCCCCGCAATGATCACGTCAACATCTTCCTGAAACAGAGGAATAGCCATCCCTCCCCCGCCTCTGTACCCCGCAAGCAGCCCAATACGCGTGCAAGTCATAGATTGATCCCCGGCAACTCGGACAAATGAGATGCCCAACTTATTTGTCACATGCAGGGCAAGCTCTTTCACCGTCATTGGTGGAATCGTCAGCAATGAAGCTGCAGGTCTATTTTCCGTTACAAAAGGTGCCCAGTCTAAAGCTTGAATTAAGCCCACCATGATGCCATCCGGCCGATACCGATGCCAATAATCGTGGAAACGGAAGATGGCAATACCAGATTCCTCGATAAGTTTTTGCTTTGCTTGATAAACGGGATCATTTGAAAGCAGCACAATCTGATCATGATGATGATAGAAAGTGCCTTCATGCGTTATGAGCAAATTCACACCCAGCTCGATAGCCTTTTGAATCACATGATGTGTTGCCATGAACGTCGTTGCAATGCCCTTCACTTCCATCGACGGATCACCGGATTTCAGTGTGTCAACCGTCACATCCAGCTGTCCAACCGGCTCGATTAATTGATTCAGAATATCCTGAACACGAATCGCCATAACCCTAGATCCCCTTCCTCTTCCGAGTTGTACAATAAAACAGCAAGAGCCGGAACAGGCATGTTCCGGACTCGTTTGTGCCTTATTTCTCGTATGCTTGTGCAGCTACTTTCAATTGTTCAAAAGCTTTCTCTGGTGTCGATTTCCCAAAGCTTAGCTGATCGCGAACAAGCGGCCAATCCTTGTCGATGTAATTCGTCCAACCTTTGACGCCTGGATTCCACGTTTGGCCGTCTTTCTCGGTTGCGTGCAGGAGCTCAGATCCGATTTTGTCTACGTCGCTCATGCTGGACTCCAGCGAGGTAGCAATTTCTTTGTTAACTGGCAAACCACGTACAGTTGTCAAAATCTTGGCCGCTTCCGGATCGTTGACGAACCAATCCACGAATTTTTTTGCTTCTTCCGCTTTCTTGGATGTTGCGGAAACCCCCAAGTACAAGGATGGTTTCAACCAGCCGCCGGCTTCAACGGTTCGAGGCATTGTAACAAGGGCATAAGCGCCTTTTTTCAAGCTATCCCATGAGCCGTAGTTGCTGGAAAAGCCCATGCGGAACAAAATTTTACCGCTAACCATCAAGTCCATTTTCGGATCAAACTCTTTATCAGAGGAGTTCACATCCGCAGGCGGCACGATGCCATTTTTACGCATCTCATCAAAATTACGCGTCCACTCTAGGAAAGTAGCCTGATCAACATTGAATTTCCCCGTATCCGATACGACCATGCCCTTGCCTTTCGCATATTGGAATGCGGAGTAAGCGAAATAGTCACCGGCATAATCCTTCGTGAAGTATTGACCCTCTGGCAGCTTTGTTTTTGCTTCTTTCGCGAGTGCGAAGAAATCATCCCATGACCAGCCATTTTGCGGAGCTTTCAAACCAAGCTTGTCCATGGCAGCTTTATCGTAGATCATCCCGTAAGCAACTGAACCTAATGGCATAGCATACTGCTTGCCAGCAGATTGGCCGCCGGACAATACTTTGGCATCAATTTTGCTCACATCAACACCTGAGAGCGGAGCTAATTGATTACGGCCTGCCCAATCCGAAATCCAGCCTGGATCAAGCTGCATAATATCCGGTGCGTTATTCGCTGCTGCTTGCGTTGACAGCTTGTCCAAATATCCATCAATTCCGGAATACTCAGGCTCAAAAGTAACGTTCGGGTGCTTTTCCGTGTACAATTTCAATGCGGCGAGCGTTGCCTCGTGACGTACTGTCGCTCCCCACCACATAATGCGCAATTTCACCGGCTCATTCGACGCCGCAGCTGTTGTTGCTGCCGTTGTACCTTGTGAATCTGCCTTGCTATTTGTATTGCCGCCATTTGCACAGGCTACTAGAGACCCGGCCAACGCCGTCGCTAACACAACGCCTAGAGAACGCTTCCATTTAATCATCGTGTGTAATCCCCCTACTTCGTCAGTGATGTTTTGCTTACTTTTATAGTACCAATAGTGGATTATCCTTTATATAAGAGAGATGCACGAATTATTTTAAATTTGCCCGATAATGATCACCATTATAGGCAACCTCAGATGCTTATGCAAAGTTTAACATATTACCTTCAAGTAAATAAAAGGAATTCAAGTTCAAATGTGGAATAAGAGTAGTTATCAATTAATGAAACGATTAAACCCAAAATATCTAGGAGGCTGTTTAACATGAGATCCACTGGGATTGTAAGGAAAGTTGACGAGTTAGGACGCATCGTTTTGCCAATTGAGCTTCGACGTACGCTGCACATTGATATTGGAGACGCGATTGAGGTATATGTAGATCCAGAACGTATCACATTGAAAAAGTATATGCCGGCATGTGTGTTCTGCGGTAATTTTGAGAATATGACCTATTTCAAGGGTAAAATGGTTTGTAGCTCCTGCGTTGATGAAATCAACTAAAAAAAGCCTCCGTCCGCTTAGCTGACTGTTATCAGCTGCTGCGGCACAGAGGCTTTTTTATTTACTTCACTTCAACGCCTACTTGATTCGGTCGATAGACAGCTGTCAATGCGCCTTCCCGATCTGTGGCGAACATGACGGTACGTTCCGTTTCAAGCTCAAAAGCATAGCTGCGGCCTGTCCCTGGATCTTTCACTTCAATCTCTGTATCTACACTGTACTCCGAAACGAAAATATACAGTGAACCTTGGGCAAAGCTAAGCTTGCGCCCGTAAACGCCCGGCAGTTGCCCGCCTTTCACCCACGTCAATTCCTCTGAGACGCCAGCTTCCGCCAAAGCATATTTGTACAACGCTTCAATGCTTTCACCGCGTTCATTCAGTTCAACAGGCAGCGGACACCAGATGAGCTGCCCTTCGCCAAGCGCATAACGCCGGACGGCTCCATGCCCAGCACTCCATCCACCGTTCTCACCCTCGCCCTCGGAGAGAGCGACCTCTTTGTTCGCCTGTGAAATTCGTACTCCGCCGAATGAGACTGGATACTGGCTGCCGCTTAAGACCATCATTTCTTCCCGCAAAATGTTGCTAAGCACGGTCTCGCCCACCACATCCGTCAAACGCGATACTGGTGTCCAGTATTCATTCAGTCCAAGCGGACCTGTGAATAAAAGCGTTCCGCCATGCGTCCGCACATGCTGAGTCAGCTTTTCCAAAGCTTCATCACTGAAGTTGTGAGCACTAGGTACAATAATTAACTTGGGAGGATTGTGCTCCAAAGCGTCAAGCTGGTACTCACCCATACCGCGGAAAGGCACATTCATCGAATAAGCCAAGGTACGCGTAAGCTTGCCTGTGGCATCACCAGCTAATCTTCTGGTCGAAAAATCGTTGGAATATGGGAAGATGGCCACCACTTCCTCCAGCTTGCGATCCACAAACAAATCGCGAATGCTGCCCATAAAAGCGCCGAAGTCGTAAGAAACATCCGCTTCTGGTTTCTCTGTGCCATCTGCTCGCAGCGCACCAATGTGCGATTCATTAATATTGTTCATATAGAAGTTAATATTCCAAATCCACTGCACAGCACCCGCCCCGCCTGTCGAAAAGGCATAGGCATACTTGCGCTCCAGAATATTTCGCAGCTCATGTTCCGAGCGTTTTGCACGTCCGTCAGCCGTTTCTATATACATAATGCCGGTTTCCTGAATCAAGCTCGGTTTGTCCGGCGCTTTGGAGAAAATACCGTCCCACACTAACTGATCCATTAACCACCAAGTATGAACCGTTGTATAGTCCACCGCTTCCGCATAGAAGAATGGTGATGGACGCAGGGCACCTAGTCCTTCATCCTGACCAACCGTAGCCAAATGAGCAGGATTAATACTGCGAATAGTCGCAATTAATTCCCGCGCCCAGCGATTATGCATATCCATTGTAAAATACGTATAATCCAGCCATGGTCCGCCTTTTTTCTCCAACATCTCGGTCGTCTTCATATTCATTTCGGAAGCATCGGGAAGTTTTGCGCTTTGAAAATCAGGTAATTCCATTGGCGTCATATTCCAGCGCTCCTGCAGCTTGCGAATATCGCCATGACGGTTTTCCAGCCAAGCCGCGAACGCTTCCTTCTCGAATCTGTCATGCGCAGATTGTGGCCCGGAAAATGGCTTATTCGGGTTAAACATCGATGGCTCATTGATCAAATCCCAATGAACATTCGTTGTTTCTTTGTGACGCGACACGATTGCGGAAATAAACCGCTTCTGAGCTTCCACGCTGCGCGGATCCAGGTACGGATTAACCCCCTCCCACAGCTCTGGTGTAAAAGCAAAGAAGTTAAACGTGACTTCAATGTTGTGCTTTTTACATGTCAGAATGAAGGCATCAATAGCACGCATCACTTCTTCATAGGGATGGCCATCTACGAACATGACTTGGCGCCACGCGGACCAAATCCCTGTGCGCAGCAGGTTAATCCCTGCTTTGACCATTTGTGCGATATCCTTGTCCCAAACTGACACGTTTGGCAGAAAAAGAAATTTCCGAGCTACATCGCTCGTCATATAGGTCATGCCAACAATCGGCAGCGGTCGCCCATCTTTGATGAAATAATCGCGATCGCAGGATAGCGGTGTTCCTTCGCGCAGCAGCTCCGCATCATATCCCCAAAAGCCCTGCTGGTAGGTACGTGTCTCGCCTGTATTGGCAACGGCTGTACAAACGGCCGTATAATAGCCGGGCTCTAGATCGACCGGTACATTCATTTTTTTATAAGTCAGCTCGCGGGATGCATCTATTTGAACAGAAGTTGACCATAACGGCTCCGAACCGCCGTCTTTCTTCACCTGAACATGGAATGTCCACAATGTATTAGCTGAGACAGCTTCTTCACGATTGGCGAGCGTTTGCAACTGGATGGTCAATGCCGCTCGATCTCCAGGATCATAGCACGCGTAATTTGGCTTGAACCAAATTTCGGTTACGCCACGTGCCGTAAAGGCTGCCAAATCCCCCAACACTTCCGCGCCACCTTGTGTCCAGAAGGTATCGTCCGTCACGAAGTTGGCGAAAATCCAGCGCCCGCCTGCAAAATCACCCTTCGTATTCTCCAGCAGCACGATTGGCGCCGCAACTTCGCGGCCTTCTTGAGAAATTCCCCTCAGCAGCGGTAGCAAATGGGCATCCATAGGCCCGCTTGAGCCAATCTGACCTGGATGATCATCTGCGCGAGTTACGTGCAGCGCCATACCTATCGTTGGCTGCACCTGAAATAGCGCCTCTTTGCCAGCAAGCAAAGGCAGATCTGAATGTGCTGCATAATGAGAAATGGGTGCCGGATCGACAGGAAGTACCTCATGAATCTGCAAAAGCTGATGATAGCCCGTTTGCTCCGCTTCATCCGTCCATCCCTCGCTAGTTAGATAAACCGGTACCCGAAATGGCGCACTCCCGAGATGAAGAAGTCCTTTCCCTCTGCGAACATGCGACATGACTGCTCCCCAAGCAGCTTTCGGAAAGTAACGACCATGGAGATGAAGGAAATTATCAGCCGTACCTTGCTGCAGAACTTCTGCTAACGCCTCGGCTCCCACAATCCGGCCATATTTTGCTAAAGCTTCTAAACTGCGGCTGTCTGGCCGAGCACCTTCATAAGGAAACGCTGCATCATAAAAAATTATCCAATCACCCATTGTAAAACCTCCATTGTGTTGAGCTTTTATCAAATTGTTATTTTTGTTAGGCTAACGAATATTTCAACACCCCTAATGTAATCATTTTCAATCCTAACGTCAATTCATTTTTACGAATAACCTTGAAGAACATTGACATTATATCCTTTTTAGTCAACAATGAATTTTGTTAGTTTTGTTATGTAAGTGAGATCTCAATTGAAGAAGGTGCAATCCTTGAGTAAAAAAGTTTCCATGCAGCAAATTGCAGACCGACTAGGGCTGTCTAAATATACCGTTTCCCAAGCGCTATCCGGCAAATCAGGTGTAAGTGAGGAAAATCGGCTCCGCATTCAAGAAATGGCGAAAGCCATGGGATACCTTATCCAATCAGGTCCGCAAACTTCCGGTACCCTTCATGATGAATCGATGAAAGCAAACGAACATACGCCTTACATTCTTGTTTGGATTCAGGCTATTTATCAGCAGGATAATCCATTCTGGGGGAAAGTTCTCGCAGGGATAGGGGCTGCCAGCAAGGAGCTGGGCTTCGAGCACTTGATCATTCCTGTTCCAGCTAATCATAACGAACACCTGCAGATTCCTTCGTATGTGAATCCCGATCATTGTGCCGGCCATCTTCTGGCAGGAACTTTTCCTACGCTATCGGTCATTTCACTCCAACAAACAGGAATTCCTCTTGTCTTAATTGACCATTACGAGCCTTTGGTAGATGTGGATTGCGTTCTCAATAATAATCTGGACTCGGGTAAAATGGCTTGTCAACGCCTGCTGGCAGCCGGCTTGAAACGGCTTGTTTTCGTTGGTGATGATCAATTTGCCGTCAGCTTCAAGGAGCGCTTCTGGGGCTGCCGAATGGCCATGGAAGATTTGACCAAGCCAGAAGAGGACTACTCTTTGAAGAAATGGAGCATCCCTTATCAGAATCGACAAGTCATTCACTACCTGGAACGCAAAGTCATGTCTCTTTCACCTAAAAGCATGCCCGAAGGCATTATTTGCGCTAATGACCAGATAGCACTAGAGCTGATTCCCATTCTTAAGCGCCAAGGTATCGATGTTCCGAACCAGGTTAAGGTCATCGGTATTGATAACATTGAAGCTTCCGCCTATGCGCATCCGCCTCTTAGCACGATTGAACTTGCGAAAGAATCGCTCGGCATTCGAGCGGTAGAAACTCTCCTGTACCGGCTTAAGCACCCAGGAAGACAAGCTGAGAAAATCATCCTCTCGTCACGTTTCATCGCGCGAGATTCCGGTTAAATGAAAAAAGCGTATAGAACTGGCTCTTAGAGCCGCTATACGCCTTTTCTGTATTAAAAGAGCCTACAATCGAGAGAGTAAGACGGATACAAGCATACCGGCAATTGCGATCCAAAATAAATAGGAACGAAGTACCCGTTTCAAGCTCTTATCCTGACGGTCCATGACTGCCTTCTTCCGGGCAGAACTCGTTTTCGTCTCTTCATCCAACTCATCTGTCACTTGTGAGCGCCAATTTACGAATTGAAACCCGATTCCGCTGACCACAACGGCAATCATTAATAAAATCAAAGAACCCATAAATAGTTTGTCCGAAATGGACTGCATCATATATCTAACCTTTCTGTCTTCGCCTCATTTGCCTTTCTATTATACTGCAAATGCAGCCCTGAATGCACATGAAAGCCCCAATCCGCGGTTAACTAACGGATTGGGGCTTTCTCATTTTAAGGATTATAGCGTTTTATCGCCTGGTTTCCAGTTCGCCGGACAAAGTCCTCCGGCTTGAAGCGCTTGAAGCACACGCAGTGTTTCGTCTACTGAACGTCCAACGTTCATGTCTGTAACGACTTGGTAGCGCAGCACACCTTCTGGGTCGATAATGAACAAACCACGGTGAGCCGCGCCTGTTTCATCATCCAATACGCCATAAGCGCGTGCTGTTTCTTTGGAGAAATCGCTGACGAGCGGGAATTTCACGGGGCCGATACCGTTTTGATCACGCGGCGTTTGTGTCCAAGCTCTATGCGTGTACACACTATCCACGGATGCTCCTACGATTTCGCAATCCAAATCCAGGAACTCCTCATAGTTGTCGCTGAAAGCAGTAATTTCCGTTGGACATACATATGTGAAATCGAAAGGCCAAAAGAAGAAGACAAGCCATTTTCCTCTGTAGTCCTCAAGAGAAATTTTTTCTTCTAAGGTTTCCATATTTTTCGTGGACAGCAGGGAAAAATCAGGTGCTGGCAGCCCTATTTTAGCAAAAGTTTGGGATGGTTGTACGGTTAATTGTGTCATGGTTTGCTCTCCTCTTGATATCTCTATTTTGTATTCGTTAGACAGTTACTTCAGCCAAAGCTTTTTTGAGTTTGGTCACATTGAGACCCAAAATTTTGTGCTCGCCAATCACCGTTACTGGCAACGACATCATGCCCATATCATGAAGTTCTTGACCATATTGATCATTTAAATCAATATTTCTTTCTTCATAGGCGACTTGTTGATCGGTTAAGTATTTTTTTAACTGCTGGCAATAAGGGCAATTCGTGCTTGAATATACAATGACATTAGACATATGATTTCATCTCCTCTTAGGGTATCTGGTTACTTATATTGCGGGATCAATTGAGCCCGTTTATTAATAAATTTATCAACAGCCATGGCCGCAATGGCCCCATCTGCAGCTGCAACAACCGCTTGTTTAACGGGTGTGCGTCTAACTTCTCCTGCGCCGAAAACGCCTGGAACCGATGATTGCATCGAGCTGTCGAGAATCATAAAACCCTCTTCGTCCAGCGGAACCTGGCCTTGTAGGAAGTCTGTCCCAGGCTTGCTGCCTGATAGGAAGACGAATACGCCATCCACCTCAAGAACTTCCTCCGTACCTACACCTGTGCGAATACGTAGTCCCTCTACCTTATTGGTGCCAAGTACTTCAAGCGGTTTGGCTTTGTAGAGGATGTCCGTTCCCGGGATCTCCGGGGTATGATGAACACCTTGCAGCTCGGGGCGAGGTACCACGAAGTGGATTTTTTCCGCAAATTTGCTGAGCGCATGGGCTTCTTCCAGTGCTTCTTCCGAATCACCGATGACAGCGACCGTCTTTCCTTCAAAAAAAGCGCCGTCACACGTTGCACAAGTACTCACGCCACGCCCGAGCAGATTCTCTTCACCGGGAAGCATACGGTTGCGCCCTTTTGACCCCGTTGCAATGATAATCGATTTGCCTTCATACATACCGTCCGCCGTGAAAACGACTTTCGTCTCATCTTCCACATCTACAGCCGTAATTGTCGTTTGAATAAATTCAGCGCCGAAGCCTTTGGCTTGATCACGCATCGTATCCAGCAGTTCCTTGCCAGACATTTCCCCAGTCACGCCTGGGTAATTCGCTATTTTGTGCGTGATGGCCAAAGCTCCCGTGTTCGGCGCTTTGTCGATCACCAGCGTCTTCAAGTTTCCTCTAGCTGTATATATGGCAGCTGAAGCTCCTGCCGGTCCTGCTCCAATAATAATGACATCATACATCGCCGCTGCACCCCTTTATCCGCTCAACTGCTTGTCCACTGATAATCGATATCAGATAATAATTATTATAAATAAAATTAAATGAAAGTCAATACTTGTTGATAATTATTATAAATAAGGAAAGGAATCTTAGTAGTTTCAACTCTTGTCATCTCTATCAATTAGTTTAACTTGGATTTTCCCAGCCAATTGAATTAGATGTTTGGTATAGTATGAGGTCGTAACTACCCAAGCCTCAGAATTTAAAATGATATTCTCTGTTCTTTATAGCGTTTTGTTTTATTTCCTTTGGCTTGGCGAGTTAGGATACATATTAGCGCCAAACTCCAAACCATGTGGCCGTGTGCCGATACTTGGACTATTAAATGGATTTATGATAACAATAAAAGGGAACCGGGGTAGAGCTGGGGTATGTGTGTGGTATCGCCGCAAACTATAAAGATACAATTTTTGTTGCCGTCGGACAGTGGAGCTCTCTACATTATTATTAATAATGGGATTTTCCTATTCCACCATATGGAAAGCTGGATACTGCAAACGTTATGGATTATGAAGTTAAACTGACTGAGCAGAAAGCCTCAGTTTTCATCTTTATGCTAAAATGAAACCACTCCCTACAAATGTGCAGGGAGTGGTTTTTATCTTACAACAATATTATTTCAATACTTACTGCGTTTCTCACTATTTACATCTACAGAAATCCAGTATACCGCTTCATTAGCGCGAAGGTAAATATTTAATGATTGTTGTTGGTACACACCTGCATGGATTTGAAAGTGTCCGTTGCTATCAATTTGAACATTTACATCCTCGATCTGTTTAGGCGACGAACCACCCGTCTGCACTGAAATTGTAAGTGTCTCATTTTTATGTCCTGCAAATAACCCTTCAATATCAAGCGAATGATCAGAATTAAATTTGCTAATCATCATCTTGTCGCTGATCAGTTGATTTTTGTCTTCAGGCCATTGCGGCAGCATAGTTAATGGTGTTGGCTGATTTGGACGGTATTTTAATTCTTTTAACAATGGTTTTATATTCTGTAGAAACTGTATCGCCTCAGCTCTAGTAAGCAAATCCAGTGCTTTATAACCTTCAACGGAATAACCGATTTTCCCCTTGGAATAGCCTTTGGCCATAATATACCAAACTGCATAATTATCTTTATAGTTATACCCATCAATAGCAGCAATCAGCTCCGCTACCTGAAGTCGCGATATTTTAGTCTCTCTTAACGGAATATTAGTTATACCTAAGAGAGGGTAATTTCGATCATTTGAAATTCGATAAGCAACATCTGCCCAATGCTGACTATCATTTGTTGAGATATTTACTTGAAACATCCTTAATAGCATAGCCAGGAATTCAGCTTCGCTTATATTGGCATCTGGTCTGAATGTATGATCGTTGTAGCCTGATGCAATTCCGCTTTGAATAGCCCACAGAATTGATTGCGATGCCCAATGATTCGAAATATCAGAAAGATCTGTGGATGCATTTAAGTTTTCACTAGTGTCGTAGTTTATTTTTGGTATGACTTTCACGTTTTGCTTATAGGTTATATTGTCTTTCGTTACTCCAATTTCCCATATACCAGGCTTCACCCCCTTGATGACATCACTTGAAATCTTAATGCCATCAGTGTATTTTAAATCAATCCCTTCAGTTAAAGCTGAAGTAGTTCCATCGCTAAATGCGCCCAATATTTGGAAAGGTAATTCATCACCTTCAGCTACGACCAATTCTGTTGAACTAAATGAAATTTTCTTTAATGCTGTACCGGCGCCTGTTGTGAATGACCACACCTTTGTTTTACTTTGGTAATTTTCTAATTGATACTGGAAGGTTACTGTATAAGTACTATGTCCCTTCAACACTGATTTTGGGTAGAAAAAAAGTTCCTTACCCCCCTGTTCCTCTTCATAGAAGGGAACTGAATTTCCGAGTTCATCGGTTATCTTTACACTATGATTAATCATGGGATCTTCTGTAATGACCGAGATAATACCCCCTGAAAACTTGGCAGAGAAGCGATCCAATGGATTAGGTATTTCTAATCCGTAAAATCCAACTGGGGCATCCCGCATATCATCATATGGATATACGACGATTCCATTACGAGTCTTGTGATCATTTTCAGCATTCCCAAAATCCAAAACTGTCGTCCCATCTACAAGTCCAATACCAACAACGTCAAAATCAGGGCTCAACAGAATTGCTCGATGATACGCGGTGTTAAGCCATGACTTTATGGCATCCGCGGTGCTCTTTGAATTAAAATGCATTACTTCCCCATATGCGTAACCGTACTTTGGATCCTGCCAACCAGCTGCTCTCATTCGATCTAGTATCGTTTTCCCATGGAACCCTGGCTTACCTTCGATTTCATCATGCGCATAAATACTAGGGTTTTCACCATTCATGTTATAGTAAGTTGCGTGCAAAATAGCTGCTCTTGTAATATTCGGATCCAATTGAACTAAGGGAACACCTACCTTGGCGCGAATCTCATTTAGAAGAGCTAGGCCTTCTATTTGATCTGAATTGTACTCTGCCTTCGCTTCTTCCGCTGATACAATAGCATAACTTGTCGCCATGAAGCCTATCCCAAAAACTAGGCAAACCAATAACTTCAGGTAATGAAAGTTTATGCGACTTCCCGATGTGTTTCCGAACATTCTCTACCATCTTCCTTTTCTCTGTGAATTTCACTCCTAACTCAATATCGGATATTATGGAACCATAATTTACCTAATTGGAAACT
>NZ_WTUZ01000022.1:0-409054 GCF_009882985.1 Paenibacillus silvestris | reverse complement strand
TAAAAAAAAAAAAAAAAAAAAAAAAAAAAAAAAAAAAAAAAAACGATAAGAAAATCCCTACAAACACAAAAAACCTTGATTTAACAAGGTTCATCGTATACGCTTGCTATGTTAAGATCAGAGAACACAGAGCGTTTACTGCAACCTCGTACTTTTGGCACAGGATCGCAATTTTTACTCTTCTGGGAATCTAGTTTACTTAGGATTCGGTTGGGAATCTGTTTAAAAAGATATTCGCTGAGTATATCAGCTATTAGATATACAGTAACTCTCTGAATTCATGAGTATGCATAGTCAAGTAAACTTATGATGGGACGATAACTACAGTATCAAGGTTTAAGGTTGCTGTTTGCCCTGCGGCGTTTACGCGAAATTCTAACTCAAAGAAGTCGCGCCCTTGCAATGCACTTGCAGGTAACGTAATGGCGAACCTTTGATATCTACTATTCGGAATGACTCTAAGAGGAATTACCGCGCTTGAACGTAACGTGCCTAAAAAACTAATCTGAAGGTTACCAGAAAGGCTGGGAGAATTAACGGAAAATGATAATTGGTACGAATTGTTTCGCCCTGGGCTTCCAAGATGAACAAGTTGAGTTAACGAAGCACTTCTATTCGAAGGAACTTCAAACTTAGCATGTTGCCTTCCTACATTAGGTCGACTTCGAGACAAGAAAACGTCACCTACAGCGCGCCATGGGGAAAAAGAGCTATCTTCAAACCCTGGATTTCGAACCTGAGTGATTCTTGGAATGGATTTACGGTTTATTACTCTTCTAGCTTTTTGTTTTTTCAACATATGATCCTCTCCTTTGCCGCTAACTTCTGCAATATATGAATCTCTTTGAGGAATAGTTCTAGTTATCTTCCTAAACTTATTCAAAATACTCAAAGAGGGTATCCCTCGCCATTTTCTCGGCTTTTAGCTTATAATAATTTTTCATTTTGCTATTTTGCATTCAGCCTAGGATAGGATAAATCTCAAATCACAGACAATGCTTTATTGCCAAATGTCTGAGGGGGAGGAATGAAATAAGAAAAAGCCACTCCTCCTAGAGTGACTTATCATAAATGCTAGCTTCAAAATTCTGACAGGATCGCAATTATTGCATTTTTCGGGAAATCTGTAAAAATCATTTTCCCTTTTACCGTTTTTTTTGAATTTTGCGCAGTTTTGAAGGAAACGTATTGAGAACATTTTTTAAGCTTGATTTTACCTGGCTTCTGCTCGTTACAAGGTTAATTGTAAATTCAAAGTTCGTACCATTAACACTCCTCATCCCTACACTTCTGCAGTTATCGCAATTATTACTCTTACACCGATCAAATACTAAAGTACGAGAAGGAACTTTAACAGGCAAGGGACCCGACTACACACGAGTCCTTAATAAACTCTCTGCGTCTTGCTAACGAATTTCCACATAACGATGCCCCATCTTCCGCACGCTGTACGAATAAAAAGTTACCACATTATGGGTCCCAATTAATGTGGATATTAAACAACTCTGTCCTTCCCATTCATGCAGCGCAAGACCAGCGCTGCACCACAGAGGATGAAAATGGATAAAATCTGTCAATACTTCTACTATGGCTGAGAGAAGAAGGTTTATCAACTATGGTGCCATTAGACTCCAAGGGTCACTGTGTATCACAGACTGTCGCCCCCAATATGGGTAGAACATATGGGCCTATTCAGTATTCCAGATCTCTATTCCGTATAATAGCCGATCGATCGATACGTAATGAACCTTATGACCACCGCTGAATAAAAAAAAAAGCTACAGCAGAGGACCGTAGCTTTAATAGTATGGAAAACCGGTATGTAGGATCCAGTTCTTATTGCCCCTGTGCGAGTTCATGCCGGATGTCATAGTTTACAGGTATCTTCGTTGCAGTTGGCAGCGCGATCGCCTATTATCGTCAGCGCGTCCCCGGCGGCTACTTTTTCGAGAATCTTTCGGTAGGTACCAACCTCCTGCGCTCCTTGAACTGTATATCGTTCGTTGAACATCATGGTTGGCACTGCGTGGATACCGCGTTCCTGAGCTTGCTTGATTGCGGCCTGCACTTGCTCTGTACCGTTGTCCCCGGAGAGTGCCGTACGCACCCGATGGGTGTCCATCCCTGCCGCGGCCGCTAATCCAATCAGCGTTTCCAGATCTGCCACATTGCCGCCATCGGTGAAATACGTACGCATTAACGCCTCGTCTACGGCATGTTGGGTAGGCCGCCCGTACTCGTTGCCCGCAAGCCAAACAAGCCTATGTGCGCTCAAAGTGTTCACGGCAAGCGCCTGCTCCATATGAAACTCAAGACCCTCCCGTGCTGCGACATCGGCGATACTGGCGTGGTCGTCTCGAAATTCAGGTCCATACCGATCTATGTAATAGTCGAACAAAGGCTTCGGCTCAGTAGGCATCATCGGATTGAGCTGAAAGGGAAGGTAGTCAACCTCAACCTGCTCCGCACCGGGAAACTCGCGCAACGCCCGCCAGAAACGTGTTTTCGCCACGTAGCACCACGGGCATGCGATATCACTGATGATTTCCACCTTCATAGAATAGCCCTCCTTCTGAGAAACTTGCTCATGATTTTAACTGTTTACAATTACCCCGCCATTTACGTGCAGAATTTGCCCTGACATGTAAGATGCATCATCGGATGCCAAGAATACATAAGCAGGTGCCACCTCAAACGGTTGACCGGCTCGCTTCATAGGAACATTGTCTCCAAATGTGGGAATCTGTTCAGCAGGTAAGTAAGATGGAATCAATGGAGTCCAAATTGTTCCTGGGGCTACACCATTTACTCGAATTCCCTTCTCTGCGAGATTTAGTGACAGTGAACGTGTAAACGAAACAATGGCGCCATTAGCTGCCGCGACGTCAACTGAATCTTTCGCTCCTTGATAGGCATCAATGGATGTTGTATTTATGATGCAGCTTCCTGAATTCATGTATGGCAGGGCAGCACTCGTCAGAATAAACTGCGAAAAAATATTGGTGTGGAACGTATCTGCTCGCTGCTTCGAATCCACATCTAGCATATCGTCCTTAACATGCATGACACCGGCATTATTCACGAGAATGTCAATGCGACCGAATTCCTCAACCGTTTGCATCACAGCCTCTTGTCGGGGTTGCGCATATCCAATATCGCCTGGAATCAGAGTGCAACGACGACCGTGCTTATTGACGTATTCCTTTGTCTCTTCAGCATCGCTATGTTCATCCAGGTATGAGATTGCAATGTCTGCCCCCTCTTTCGCGAACGCAACAGCGATTGCTCTCCCGATTCCACTATCCCCACCAGTAATAAGCGCTACCTTATTCATCAGTTTGCCGGATGCTTTGTAATTAGGGTTATCAAATACAGGTCTTGGTGTCATTAATGATTCAATGCCAGGTTTATTTTGTTGCTGAGATGGGAAACCCATTATGAACGCTCCTCTCGGATTTTTCCTACATTGTTTCCGAAATAGGTTATTGATATTTATGAATGTTCGATTAAAGCTAATGTTCAGTAGACGGCTTGACTTCAGTAGTCATTGGAGAAGCTGCATTTTTCTCCATATATATCCATAATACTGTAATTCCCCAAGTCACAATTGAAATTAGCAGCAAATTCAGTACAAAGTTCCATATCCCATGTCCAATATATATGAGTTTCATAAAACCAGGGATTCCCGAAGGCAGGAAGTCCCCAATATGCCGGTAGAACGGTGCTAACATGGAGGATGGAATGATGGTTCCACCTGTCATTATCATTAGTGGAATGGGTAGCAAGTTGAAAAATGGCGCACTATGGCCGAATAATGTAAGGCCCATTTGTGTTACACAAGTACCACTCAAGAAGACGCAACATTCGAACAGCCACATTTTCCAAAACGGTGCCGCTGGTTCAACAAAGAGATCAATTACTGCAATGATAAACAGCGGAGCTAAAATTGAAATAAGCAGTAACAAAAGCTGACGGCTCCAAAATATTCCCCACTTTCTATAAGTGCTTTTCAGCATAAGCGAGGAAACTCTCAAGTGAATGTTCATCGCCATCATGGCTATATAAGGGGTGAAGCCAAGCAAAATCGGAACCATGGTTACAGCAAAGTTCCCCTGCTTATGAGTTTTGATAATCTCTGCATGTACGGGGGCACGATCCGAATTACCGTCTGCGGCTTTTGATATTCCTTCCGTTATTATGCCTGCAGCTCTTTCAACCGCTGTGGATGCAACTTCTGAGGTTCCCTCGTTAATATAATAAGTCAGCTTGGCCTGACCGGATTGGAGATCGTCTGAAAAGTTCCGGGGAATGACCATAACCATCGAGTAGTCCCCGTGATCCATTCGTTTATTCGCTTCCTCTACACTGACCAACGTTTCTGAATGAAAAGGAACAGAACTTATCATTTTTTTCTGGATTGCTTCGCCAACTGTCCCCCCCTGATTGACTATGGCGATTTGGAGCTGACCAATACGCTGTATCGCATTATGGTAGCCGGTCATCCATACCAAGATAAAAACAAGCGGGATAAAAAAAGCTAGCGCAATACCGATCCGCGTCGCTGAAAAACTCATAAATTGTTTAATAACTTGTATCATGACTTAGATCTCCTTTTTAACGGATAATATTAAGGCTAGCTTCCCTGGACTTGAGGCTAACCGTCCGGGTTCCCCTCTCTTTTTCTTGCAGCGTAGTTAAATTAAAGTATGGAATTGTATAAATCATGAGGTATTACAAGGAATCATATGTATTTTCTTCAACAAACGTTAAATATATTATTTTACCTGAATTGGCAAGAGAGTACTTATCACTTTTAAATATTGCCCATTCATGAATATAAATAATAAAGTCAATTATTATTATCAATTAGAATTATCGTTAATGTAGAGGTATGCTAATACTTGTGATCGAAAATAATTAATTTTAATAAGGGGATACATTACGGGAAGCGAGTATGTAATCGACGGTGGTACGATTCCGACGATTTAATTATTTTCTGTTCTTTTACAAAAAGGAGGAGTTAGTTATGATTCAATTACCAGATTCCGTAAAAGCATATTTCGATGCATCAAACATGGAACATTTAGATTCATTTCTTGCTGCATTCGACGACGATGCCTATGTCTTTGACGATAATCGGGAGTTTAGAGGTATAGAAGCAATTCGAAATTGGAGTAAAACCGATATCTTTGGTGTTCATGTTCGCTTTGAAATAACTGATGCCACGGAACATGATGGCGTGTACGCCGTTATCGCGTCGCTTGACGGCGATTTTGATAAAACTAATCTACCCAGTCCATTCTTTTTAAAACATACATTTAAGCTGTCTGGCGGTAAAATTAATGAGTTACAAGTATCTTTGCCTTAATATGGAGGAAGAAAGCAATTTCAACCTAATACCAATATAGGGAATTTTTATAGCCAGAGTCCCAGAAGAAAACAGCCCATCAACTTATTTGTTGATGGGCTGTTTTTATATTTAATATGAATATTTCATATCGTTCAATGAGATTGATAAATTATTTTATATATGACTGATATTTCATAATTTGTTGTAACTGTTAGAACACATTAGTATAAATATATACATACTTTTCCATTGATTTATAATACAAAAGAAGGAAGGAGTAACGGAGCTATGATTGATTTTGAATGGTACAGAAGCTTTATCTTCATTTATAAACATAATTCCGTTACGCTAGCCGCTAAATCACGGATCATGACGCAATCGGCGATGAGCCAACACCTCGCCTCGCTTGAAGCCGAAGTTGGCGAACAACTATTCACTCGTACAACGCGAAAACTCATTCCAACTGAACGAGGAAAACAACTGTATTCACTTCTCGCGCCTCATATCGATATTTTAGAAGAAAAGACGCAGGAATTAAGAATAAATCCTTCATCTACAACAAAAACTATTAAAATTGGTACAACTCGGGATTTGTTTGCCGAGAAAATTTTGGCACCTATATCTAAAATGAATTTGACTACAATCACCTATTTTTGCGAGACTGATGAATTATTGGATCTTCTGAGAGAAGATCGTGTAGATATCATCCTAACGAACAAAAAGTCCTCGACACCTGGTATTGAGTATCTACATCTTAAGGAAGAGGAGTTTGTCATTGTTGCTCCATTTGAAACCGTTGTGCCAGATTTTACGCATTTAAAAAATATGGAACTATGGCTGTTGCAGCAGCGATGGATCAGCTATGGTCTTGAACTTCCCTTTATTCGATCGTATTGGAAAGAATTTTTCAAAGTAGGACCGCAGATTATTCCCGCCCATGTCATTCCTAACCTGCATTTAATTTTAAGAGCGATTGAGGAATGCAAAGGGATGAGTTTGCTTCCAACCTATATGCTGAAAGATGACAAAATCAGAGAACCAAAATGGAGAATAGTTTTTGAAAATATGGTTGTCCGCAACGAATTATTAGTTGGGTTCAAATGCAAACATAAAAATAAGTTTTTGATCAATGAATTTATAAATCATATAAAGGAACATGATTAAGGATGTACGAAAATTTCAAAATGATACAATAGTATACCGCCCAAGTGGCGGTCTTTTTTTGTTCACTCTATGAGTCGAGCCTGCTTGAATCATTTAACTCACATTTAATGTTAATAATTCTACCATTTAATAAATTAATATAAATCATTTCTGACAACCCCCTCCAATTAAAATTGCCCTATTAAAATCATACGAAACACAAATACACTTAATCACTAGTTATTAATTTACTTTAATTTACTTTATTTTACAATAAAATCAGTATAATTAGTAAAAAATAGCAAATACGACACATTTATTGCATATATTAATAAATTAATAGGATATATTAATCTTCTAATAAGTGGTTACTTTTTAATATTAGCTATATTATTTCTAGTAAAATAATGTTAGTATACTTTACATGATGTCTGTGATAGTCATAGTTTAATATCCTAAAGGGGATGATTCATGTAACGAAATCACATCCACCTCACATTTGGCACATTGCTTACTAAAATTTCATAGAGGAAGTGACAACTTGTATTCGAACCGTAAAAAGACTTTATCGTTCATTGCATCTTTCCTTATCACATGTTCAATGGTCACCCCCGTCTACGCCAAGGATACATCCTTGGTTCAAGGTATTGGTGCTGAGTCAAGTACGAGTAATCTATCCAAATTAAAAAAGAGCCAATGGCCATCAGAATCGGAAACTGATTCCAGTTCTCAAACTGCCCCTCAACCAGAGGCAGAGACATACGAGTCTTCAAGTAATGTCCAAGCCATTAAAGACGCAGCAAACGCGACGGACCGCATCATCGTGAAATATAAAGATAGTACTTTGAAAGTCTCTGCGCTTTCAAGCGCAATCAACGCACAAGTAGAAGAAGTCAAAGAACTCCCCGCACTCAGTAGCAAGGTATTCAAATTAACTCAAAACTCCAAGCTTCTTCAAGTCATTGATGAACTCAAAAAGGATCCGAATGTTCTTTATGCAGAACCAGACTTTAAGCTTCTCACCCCTGAGATAGTTAAAGAACAAGCTTCCCAAAAAACACAATCGAAAGCCGCACTTAAACCTGAGACCTTCAATACAACCAAAGCGGTATCACCAAACGATCCACTTTATCCTAAACAGTGGTACTTACATAACACGGGGCAGAAAGTGGACGTCCCAACAAACGAACCCTATGCTACGCCTGGTATTGACATTCACGCACCTGAAGCATGGGAGATTACGCAAGGAAGCAGCGATGTCACCATTGCTGTAATTACAGCAGGCACAGAGATTACAAATCCGGATTTAATCGATAATATTTGGACGAATCCGAATGAAGATCCTTCTACCGACAATGATGACGATAATAACGGATACCCCAACGATATTCACGGCTGGGATTTCGCTCATCATGACAATACGCTTTTCGATGGCGATGATTACGTCGCAGACTTCAGAAGCACATTTTATAGTCAATTTATTGCGGCATCGATGAACAATGAGTACGGTACCATCGGCGTGGCTCCAAAAGTTAAATTGATGCCGTTGAAAGTTTTTAGCGGACAAGGCGGATATCTCTCTGATGCGATTGAAGCTATCTATTATGCCGAGGCAAACGGTGCCAAAATCGCGTTTTTAAGTTGGCTTTTACCCAACTACAGTCAGGAACTATACGAAGCCGTTTCTAATTCCAAAATGCTCTTTGTTGTGGGAGCAGGGGTACAGAATGCCGATTACTTGCCTATGTATCCAAAAGCTTATCATACAGACAATGTTTTGAGTGTCAATTCTGTAGATCACACCGGCCAGTTCCCCTCTTATGGAACTGTCGGAAAAGTAAACGTTGACGTAGCGGCTCCCGGTCTTTCATTAACCGTTAAAGGAGCTCAGGTACAAGCGGGTTATGGGGCTGAGATTCATAAATATGCTGGACTCAACAACGCTGAATACAAAGCCATCTATAATGGAATCGGCTTTGAGACATTGCCGATTGTGGATGGTTTGGACCCTAAACAAAGTCAAGATATGTTCAATCAAGCAATGAAATTTCTGGATGACTATGAGCCGAGTAAGAATGTCAAGGTGCTATTCGTTCAAGACGATAAATTCGATCCTTGGGCATCTGCTGAGGAAGATCCATTGGTAGCTACCTACAAAGATTTGTTGGATAAAGCAGGCTATCCAGAAAGTCAAATCGACGTGTTCACACCTGCAGACATAACCGAGAATGGCCCTGATCTTAGTACGATGCAGAGCCATGATATCGTTATCTGGGCTACAGGAACGAAATTTGGTGCCGTACAAGAGTTGATCACCGAAACTGACCGAACCAATTTAACGGCTTATCTGAACGGCGGCGGCCGCCTCATGATCACGGGTCCCGATTCGATTGATTACATCCAAAGTACTTACTTTGTTCATGACATGCTGCATCTGAGGGACCTTGGGGATGGAACTAATTCCGACATTGCTCTCGGTGTGCCATCTACCATCTACGATAATCACAGGTATCAAATGAATTATTTTAGTGTCTCTACAACTAATGTGGCGAGTAATGATCCTTCTATTACAAAAGTTAACCTTGCATCACCTTCAGACTTTTATACTTATGAGGGCGAGGATGCTGCCGCTGCCCTTGCTGCTGGAACCGCAGGTCTTGTCATGTCTGAATTCCCATCTATGGATGCTGCTGCTGTAAGAAAGAGAATCATGAATAGCGGAACGTCGCTCAGCTCGTTATTGAATATGAACGCTAGTGGCAAAATGATCAACGCTTTCCGGGCCTTGACGAGTAATGATATTCCTGGAACACCGTTGCATGATTCCACCGTTACCAAGAAGCTCGACGCCAATGTCGGCGAATCCGACGACGTGTATACCCTTGATTTGAGCGCTGGGGAGAGCCTTACAGCTACCTTAACCGGAGACGCAGGGACTGATTTTGATCTGTACTTATATGATTCAACGGCTTCCACGGTAAAAAGTAAAAAGGGCATCCTTGCCAAGTCGGAAAGTGATTCATCGACGGAAAGCATTACTTACACCGTAACAGCAACCGGAACTTATTACATCAACGTCAGGGCCCATCAAGGAGCTGGCTCCTACACGCTCCACCTGAACTCTAGCAATCAGGCGGGTACTTTCCAGGACACGGATAACTCACTTATTTATAACGGCCAATGGTCAACTGCGAATAGTACAACTGGCACATTCCGACAAATCAATGCTGCTGGAAGCGTAGAATTTGGCTTTAGGGGCAATCAGATTGAATGGATCGGCACCAAAAATCAAAATCAAGGTATTGCCGATGTCTACATTGATGGCAACAAAGTCGCTTCTCCATCTCTGTACAGCAAGGCCGTCTTATATGAGCAAACCTTGTTTAAGCAGTCGTTGTCGAACGGACACCACACGATCAAAATCGTATGGACAGGTCAGAGTGATCCTTCTATAACTAACTCAGCGTACTCCTACATCAATGTTGATGCCTTCAGAGCTACAACGTTAATGCGAGCCAACGACCCAAGCGCTGTTTTCAATGGACCTTGGGGTTCCGCGTTTAGCGAAAGTTATAGCCGTGGCGAGCAGCGTTTTACGCAAACCAAAGATAGCTCGGTCGTATATACCATCTCAGGCTCTGCGGTAACTCTGCTTGTTAATACAGGTAAAGACCGTGGAAAAGCTGACATTTACATTGACGATCAGCATATCGCTAACGTTGATTTGTACAGCCCGACTACAACCTATCAAGTCCCTGTATTCACGACAGCCCTAAGCAAAGGAAAGCATACCCTTAAAGTCGTCAATTCAGGCATAAAGAATGACAAATCAACAGGCACGCTCATCACCATTGATTCGCTGCATTTCGTAGACTAAACATCCTTCCGCACTTTATCCTGTTCGAAATGGGGAAAACGAACTTGAACACATTTTATCATAAAACGGCCTCACTCCTGACCATCACCACACTTCTCAGCAGTATGCTGAGTGTTGGTACCTATGCTGCTGAGCCGACCAAACCAAAGCCTCCTGTCATTACTCAGGCCCAGCTGCGTACCATTATTCAAAATGCGCAAAGCATGCAGAATAATGCAAAGAAATCAGCACCGTCTATCATTGCAAATGATATCAATATTTCCTCTACAGACGATATCAACGTCATTATTCAGCTTAGCAATCAGCCGGCTGCTGTAGGCCGATATGCTGCAAAAATGGGTTACCGCACCTTGAATACCGAAGCACTCGAAGCCAATGTCCTGACCGAACAGTCATCCTTCCTGAGCAGCGCTGCGAAGCAAGGGATCTCGCTTAAGGTTCATCATCAGTTCGATACAGTCCTGAACGGCATGGAGGTCACTGTACGGGCGAATGAAATTACGAAGTTAGCACAGCTGCCAGGCGTAACATCCATCCATCAGAATCAGGTCTATTATGCCATCCCTGTACCAACGGACATAACAACGCAAGGACTAGACAACCCACTCATTGATCTCAATCCGTTAAAACAAATCGGAGCGGACAAAGCGTGGGACAAAGGATTAACAGGCTCAGGAGTAAAAGTCGGCGTCATTGATACAGGAGGCGACTATGTGCACCCTGATCTTAAAGATGCCATTAATCGTGATTACAAGGGCTATGATGCCTTTAATCAGGATAACGATCCGTACGAAGACTTCCCGACGGATAGAACAGAAGGCAGTTCCCATGGAACACATGTGTCGGGAACAATCCTCGGCAGATTCGCAAACAAGACCTCCGAACTTGTTCAGAAAGGCGTTGCTTACAATGCCGAACTTTATTTGTACAAAGTACTTGGCGGCGAACACGGCTCCGGTACATCTGCTCAAATCATTGCCGGCATTGAGAAAGCAGTAGAAGATGGAATGGATGTCATTAATTTGTCCTTAGGAACAGGTGCCTATAAGGACCCCAACTCCCCTGATTCAATTGCAGTGAACAACGCTGCATTGGCAGGCGTTGTAGCTGTCATAGCGAACGGGAATGACGGACAAAACGGCCCTTATTATTATTCGATGGGTTCCCCAGCTTCTGCGCAGCTTGCTATTTCGGTCGCTGCCGCAACAAGCCCAAGCAGATACTACACATCTTCCCTCGAGAGCACGGTTTCTGTGTCGAGCGTGACTTATGCCACTTATCAACTAAGCCCTAACTTGATCAGCTGGAAAACAGGTGAAACGCAATTCGAGAGCTTGCTGGGTTCTCAACAGCTGGAAGCCGTTTTTGTCGGTCTGGGTAGTAAAGGTAACTTTGAACACGCAGGTGACCTGACTGGCAAAGTTGCTTTTATCGAACGAGGTGAACTCTCATTTGAAGATAAAGTTAAAAACGCTGCTTTATCTCATGCCACTGCAGCTGTCATTTTCAACGGAAACTCCGAAGTGCACGATGCAGGAGAAGTTCCTGTTATTTTACCTGATCTTAGGGAAGAAATTCCTGGCAGGGACGGGCCCATTGGTTCCCTTGCCATGCTTGGTGATGGAGCTAAATATTTGCCTACGTTCGATATGCCAGGGAAGCAGGGACGTGCCTTAGTCAGAGCATTATTGACCACTCCTGACTCGACTCTGAAAATTTCGTTCGGAAACACATTCAATCCAGTGGATCTGATTGGTGATACGATTGCCGATTTCAGTTCCCGTGGACCTAACTCTGATAAAAACTACGGTATCAAACCCGACATCAGTGCTCCCGGTGTAAATATTATGTCTTCCGTGCCTGCTTATGGAAGAGACAACCCTTCCATTAGCTATAAGGAAGCTTACGGCCGAATGAGCGGCACAAGCATGGCAGCTCCCCACATCACGGGACTTGTTGCACTCTTGAAGCAAAAATATAAACTTGTGGATAAGAATCATGATGGCATTGAGGACTGGTCCCCGATGGATTACCGTGCCGCATTAGCAAATACATCCGATATGATTAACACGATTAGCGGAACACCTTACGATGTATATTCCCAAGGTGCCGGTCGGGCTAATATTGCCAATGCAATGGAAACTCCGGCTCTGCTTCAAGCTATTGATCCGCTAACGATTTATGACGCCAAATTCAATCCTATCACCATGGAAAGCGATGCTAGCAGCGTGAGCTTCGGATTAGTAGATCCTAAATCGAACAAAACAGTTACCAAGCCGCTTCAACTTAAAAACATATCTGACAATACATTGACTTACACAGCTACAATTGTCATGCATCCCAGTGTGACGTCAGATCCAAACAAGCCGATTCCAACGCCTGATGTCGAGAAAATACACATGTCCATTGATGGATTAAACGCTAGCTCAGGGCAAGCCATCACCGTAGGCCCGAACGCAAAACAGCGTTTCACCCTCTCTGCACTTGCTGCCGACGCTCCGAATGGCGTTTACGAAGGACACGTGCTACTTCAGAGCACAGGGCATCCAGACCTGCACCTTCCGTTTGTTATCCATGTTGGCGAAGAGTCGGACAATAATCAATTCGATATTCAAGACGTGACTTTGTTTAATCAGACGATGTACAACGATCAAACCATTGATCTATCGGCAACGATTAATTCCAATGCGTTAGAATATGTCGCACTTTATGTTACACCCCTAGAAGGCACAGATGGTGAACAATCCGTTCCCACTGTCGGAGAAATCTTCGATTATAATAGAGAAACGAATATCTACAAAACACTGCCTCAAGGCAAGTTTCATTTCTCAGATATTAGTAACAGCTTTGGATTTACGAAAGATACAGAGTTAAATGTCAACACGGTCAAACTTCCCGATGGGATGTATAATTTCGTGCTTGTCGGCCTTCCGGACCTCAACCAACCAGATAAGGGGAGTGTCGTTGCATTAAAATCGTTCTATATTAGTTCTGCCGATTCACCTCTATCTCCACCTTCAACTCCTCCAAGTGGCGGAAATACCGGCACCGGCAGCGGTGGTGGTGGTGGTGCGCTACCAGAAGTACCTAAAGAGAATCTGGAACTGATTCAATCTATCGTTACACCAGGACAAACAACCGTTTCTGTTACAGCTTCAACCGCTATCGAGGGCAAACAATTGACAGTAACTGTCGCCGACAGCGAGATTCAAAAGGCAGTCGATGCTGCAAAATCGGTTTCAGCTTCCATCGTTATCAACGTGACTGCCGACGATTCGTCAGAAGCTCAGCTCAAACTAACGAATGCTCAAGTGCTAAAGCTGCAGCAGGCTGCTGAAGGCAGCACGATCGTGTTCGCTTGGAAAGGTGCAACAATTGCTACACCGACTTCCGCACTTGCTAGTGTCCCTGCCGGCGCAGAATATCTGGTTCGTATCACGAAGGACGCAGGCAGCGTATCCACATTTACTGAGCAATATCCGGATACAACTGTTGTAGGCACACCTTACTCGTTCGAAGCGAAAACCCACATCAACGGAACTACAACTCCGCTGAACTTGACAGCGAAGCAAGTGTTCAAGCGTGCCTTCCTCGTTGATCAGGAAGTGAACGCGAGCAAGACGGGCGCGTTGTATATCGAAAATGGTCAAGTTTACTCGGTGCCTGCCCTTTTCACTTCTGCTGGTACAGGCAAAACGATAGTTACCATCAGTCGCCCAGGCTTCTCCACCTATGCTGCTGCACAACGTCAAACAGCCTTCACGGACATTGATTCGTCTTGGGCGAAGAGCCAAATCCAATTGCTCGCAGACAAATTTATTTTGAACGGAACAACGAACAGCACATTTTCTCCTAAAAACAATGTAACACGTGCCGAATTTGCTGCTCTGCTTGTGCGCGCTCTTGGCTTACAAAAGCCAACCCTAGCGTCACCGTTCCAAGATGTACAAAGCAGTGACTGGTTCGCACAGTCCGTAGCCATTGCATATGAAACCGGACTTATCACAGGCTATGGTGAAACGTTCAAGCCGAACGCCAGCATCAGCCGTCAAGATCTGACTGTCATGCTGACAAGAGCGTTGAAATTGCGTCAAGATTGGCAACCTGGAGCGAAAGCGCCAATCACTTACGCTGACTCTGAGCAATTCAGCGACTATGCGAAGGAAAGCATTCAGTACGTTACGGATGCCGGACTCATGGACGGTCTTGACTTGAATGGAAGCATCCACTTCCAGCCAAGCGAACCAACTACGCGTGAAGCTGTTGCTAAAGTACTAAGCACTCTATTGAAATTATCCAAGCTTATTAACTAAACTCAACACTCAAACGGCCCATGTCCCTGTTGCAAAACCGGGACATGGGCCGTTTGTGAAATAAGATCCGTTTGGGTTATGCACCGAATACTGCGTTCACTCCTATTTACCTATGTCATCATAAAGTGCCAAAAAAGCTTCTTATCATTCAACAAATTGCATCAAAAGGCGGTTAAAATAATCGCGTTCGTCTAGAAATGGAACATGGCTGCTGTAATGGAACGGAACGAGAACAGAATTGCTAATGAGTTTATGGGTTTCCTCAGCATTGGCAAACGGAACGACCTTATCATGGAGGCCGTGAATAATCAAAGTAGGCACGTGTATTTGTCCAAGATCGCCCCTAACGTTCTCGTCTCTTAACGTCACCATAACAGCTGCAGTCGACCAACCTGCTCCTTGCAATCCAATTTGAAAGAACCATTCGGTGAAGGGGGCTGTAATATGTTTGAAAAAAAATAAATCGGTCAATCCGGCAAGCATTTTGGGTCGGTCGGTTAACGTTCCTGAAATGAACATATTAGCGTCTTGTTGCGGTACAGAGCCGGGTGACTGGGCGTCAATAAGAACAAGTTTGGATACACCGTAACCTTGATGTCTCGCTATGTATCGAATAGCTACCGCACCGCCTGCGGAATGCCCAGCAAGCGTTATGTCTTTCAATTTCAACGTCTCGATAATGACACGAATGTCATCCGCCAATCTATCGAAATTGTATCCGACGAATGGCTTATCCGAATTTCCGAATCCTCGCCAGTCCATGCCGATACACCGAATGTTCATCGACGGGAGAATATTAAATTGATATTCGTACTGTTTATGGCTTAAAGGCCAGCCGTGAATAAACAAGATCGTCTTTTTCCCCATCGGATTTAAATCCTGCACAAATACCCGCACTCCTGATTCTACAGTGATAAAGTATTCCAAGTTGTTACCTCCTTAGATGAAAGTGGAGCACCTTAGAAGTATATTTGAACGTTCATGTCTATATACCTGTTCTTCCACCTTACCAAAGCATCAAGCTCTTGATGAGTAAGATGAGGATCTGATCATGTTATCAAAACTTAACAAAGGCTGTCCTATCAAGAGATACATCTCATGATAAGACAGCCTTTTATTCACGATCAGTTTATAAGGATTGAAACCTTAAGCAATTGGTACAACACCTTGGCGGCTGCTTCTCGCGTTGTTACCTCAGCAGGATGAAAGACGTAGGCGCCTTGGTCTGCGACTCCATCCATCAGACCAGCTTCAGTGACAGCTTGAATGTCTCCTTTCGCATAAGCGCCGAATGTCTCAGCATCTGTATAGACGATGTCGCTTCTGGTTAAAGGTTTCGCATCAAGAAATTTTAGCGCGCGATTCAGCATGACAGCCAGGTCTTGGCGGCTGATATTCGCATTCGGCATAAAAGTTCCATCATAACCTGTCACCAAGCCTACCGCATGGGCGGCGGCAACCTCGCCAGCGAACCAATCGTTCTCGCTAACATCCTTAAACGGAGCTCCCTTGTCTGTCGATGGCAGACCGACCGCTCTAACCAACATCGATGTGAATTGAGCTCGAGTGACGCTGCTCATTGGGGCGAACGTGTCGTATGTTACGCCATTCATCATAAATTTGTCAGCGAGCTTCTGGATATACTCCTTCGCCCATGAATTATCAATATCCGTAAACGCGATGTCTCGCTTAGCTGCCGCAAGTGTCGAGAAGCCAGGACGCGTAATGGATATGATGGTCCCGCCGTCTTTACTTGCCGTAAAGATTGCAGGCACCGGATGGACTACGCCGCCTGCCTCATACAAAGCACCAGCTGTCGTTGCATTGACGTCTCCACCGACCAGGAAGGCGCGTGCCACCCTTTCGCTTGTGGAAAGTGGAATCGGAGTCTCGCGGTTGTCCATGACGACGTTCGCTTCGAAGGCGACTGGCGTGCCGACAACCTCGGCTTCCGGATATGAGGCTTCAAAGCGCTTGGCGCTCGCCTCTTCCTTCCTAATGCGAATTAGGAGACCCGCTCCCTCCGGAACACCGCTTAGAGCGGAAGTCGGGAGAGCGATAGACGCGTCGTTCCAGGTGAACACAACCGAACTCCCTTCAGGCGCCGCTTTCAAGCTTTGCGCTTGCGGAAGTGTGAATCTCAACTCCGCTATATTGGTTTCAGTGGAGGATACGCCAGCAATGATTGCGATGGGTCCTGTTCTGTTTCCGAGCACCTTGCTAAGGTCTGCATCGTTAACGGTTACAGCTAGAACTCCGTCAGCTTTGCTTGCCTTCGCGTCCAGCCAAGTCGATGTTTGGGATTCCTTTACGACAGACGCCGTTACTTGAGCATTGAATTTATTTGGCGTCGGAGTCGGAGTTGGAGTATACGTAGTTCCAGAACTTCCCTGTGAATGATCCTCGCCGCCTGGATCACCACCCGGTGGATTCCCGCCTCCAGGCTGCTCGTCGTTACCTTTATAATCATTGTCTACATTGATCGTTATATTGGACATAAGAATTTGTGTCGGACTTCCGAAGACGACAGATGCTGTAATTGCTATTAAAACATATTGACCATCAGGCAAAGTGGAAAGTTTAAAGATACCGGATTCACCATTTTCCTGTTCGCTCATTAGGCTGTAGCTGCCATTGAAGTCTTCAATGACATAGTCACCTTTCTGAAGATAGGTTGGAAGGCCATTCTTCACGCCATTAAAATCCGCAATCCGCCCATAATATTGGCCATCGTTTCCGTAGATGTCGAGCAGAAGTTTATTAAACCCTCCACCTCTGTGATTCAAGGTAATATCAATTGGTGCATGAGGCGAAACAATCCGATTCGAGACGCTAATACTAACTGCATTCTCGTTCTGGATCGACTGCTTCCCGATATGAAACACGAATGGCAGGTGCAAGGCAGGGACTCCTGAGCTTTCCAAGATTACGCCCCCTTCGTAAACCCCTTGCTTAGCGTCCGGTTTCACTTCGACGGACAGTGTAAAGGTTCGGATTTCTCCTGCGTTGACAGAAACCTTGCCATCTGCGTCAATACCCGTTAGCTTGACAGAGACACCGTCCCAATTCGGATTCGAAGTCGTACCAGGCTTATTTGTAAACACATCATGCAAGCCTACCCTGGCCGTATACGTCACAGGCTTATCGGTAACACTTTTAAGTTGAAGAGGACTTGATGCCGTGGTACGGACAGTCGGATCAATGATTCCAAACGAGACACTGCTAGCTTCGCTCGGTAGAGTGATAGGATTCATTTCCTTATCATATATTTTAATTTCATTAAGCGCCTTCAATAAAGATGAGGTATGAAGGGCATTCGATATATCTGGGCGTCCCGCACCTTGCGAGTAGGTGTCATATAGGGTGCCATCCTCGTCAGACAACAGATCGGCCGTATTCGCCAAAGCCGCCCGAACATCTGAGGGCGTCCAATTCGGAAATTTGTCCTTCAACAGTAAGGCAAGGCCAGAGATATGCGGCGCAGCCATACTAGTTCCACTTTCGCGGCCGTAAGCACCAGTATAATCGGCTTCCGGATTCACAATCCCGTAAGCGGGAATAGACGACCGAATACGATGTCCGGGTGCAACGACATCCGGCTTGATCCCGAATCTGCCGTCATTGTTCGGCCCGCGCGAGCTGAATTCTGCTATCGTATCTCCTGTCAGCAAGACTTTCTCAAAGGGCTTAGCGAAGGTTAGCGTTACCGGTACATCAGGTTGCTTCATCATCGCTCGAACCAATGCTCGGCCTTCTTTGCCGGCTATATCGAATGCGGGAATGGAATCGGAGTACTCGCCCTGGAAGCCCATGTACCCGATAAAGCCGTCTCTGCCCGGAATCGAATCCGACAAATTAACGGTTCTATCTCCAAAAAAATCTGTTCTATCATTGGTAGTACCGTTGAATATGATGATCGCCTTGGCTCCATGTTCTTTAGCGTTCATAATTTGTTGGCCGAATGGAAGATTTTGACCGATATGTGTCCTCGTCACTATGACGATTTTGCCCTCAACGTCTTTCCCAGCATAATCCACATCTATGCCGCCCCCATCATCGCCAAAGCCGAGATAGACGGCTTCGATTGGATCCGTTCCGAGGATCTTGGTGAAATCCGTGTTTCCGGGCTCCCATACCATTGCACGAAGGGTGTAGTCTTGGTCGGACAAGGAGCTTGTAGCAACCGTCTGGTAGGTGTTGATCTCGCTGGTTGCTGCACCAACCGTGATGCCTAATTCTGCCGTCGAAGGTGCGCCAAGAGAATAGTAGTACGGCGCGTCCATGGCGGCATTACCCGCCGCAAGGACTGGAATTACGCCGGCTAACGCAGCATTGTTGACGGCTATCGCCTCCGCAGAGTGAGGATCTCTCGACCCGTCGTCACCAAGCGATAGGTTAATCACGTCCATGCCGTCTTTTACGGCGTGCTCGATGCCATCAACAATCATAGCCGAGGTGCCGTAGCTTTGTGGACCGCCCAACACTTTATAAACGTATAAATCCGACTCGTACGCGACGCCTTTTTGCAGAAAGCTTCCTTTGGCATTCGCAGCGCGTCCAGCGATCGTGCCGGACACATGTGTACCATGCATCGTCCCGCCAGATTCAGGAAGATCTTCATAAGGATCGTCATCGTTATAATAGGAATCGTATCCACCTTTAAAAGCATCTTTTAGATCGGGGTGTAAATAATCGATTCCCGTATCAATGACGCCGATCTTCAGCCCTTTGCCGGTATAGCCTTCCGCCCAAGCGGATTCGACACCTAACTGTTGCAACGGAACCATATCGATCCGGGGGTCGACCTTCTCCTCATCGGATGTTTGAATCGGCTTCGACGTGTAGGTCAAGTTCGGATAAATCGCCTTCACCCCTGGGAGCTTCGCCAGATTGGAGATGCGACTGCCCGGCAACGTAACAGCCATTCCGTTCAGCACTTGGTTATACTGAAATTCTACGTCCAGCGACATTCCGTCCTTTTTAGCAGCTTTCAGGAATACGGTTTGCTCATTCTGAACCGCCTTCGCAGTCGCTTCAGCGGCCAAAGCGGTATATCCCTTGCTCGCAGCGTATTTCCCGACTGCTGCAGGTTGTCCACTCAATTGGATGATGACGCTGACAGGTTCTGTAGAAGATGTGTCAATGTCAGGTGAAATAAATACGATTGCTGGGTCCTCGGAAAATTGAGATAAACTCTTCTTCCAATCGTAGGTGAATTCTTGAAACGAATTCAAATCAAGATCTGCCCCTGAGGCGACCACAGGAAGTTGACCATTTAGGGAAGCGTTAGCTGCTGCGGGATTGGCTGAATGAAAAAGACCGCTCGCCAACATAGCTGAGGCAATGAATATGGATGACATCTTGCGGATGCGCTTATATGTGTTCTTCAAGTCCGGTTTCCCCATTCCCTATGAGTTTGTCGATATCGCATGGAATCATCAGTCAATTTCGAAGGCATCGATCGAGATGGCAGTACCCGTGGAGTCGATATGCTTCTCGCTTTTGTTCACGACACGGATCGTATGCTTCCCTTCGGAAAGCGGCTCCGATTGGAAAATAACAGCCTCATATTGCCGAGTTTTCCGGTAGAAGTCCACCGATTTAACAAATTGTCCGTCGATATAGATATCCGCGATTCCACTGTTGCCGCCGACCCGCGCGAGGAGGCGGACCCTCGTTCCGACGAATGTTATTTCGCTGTAGCTGTCTTTCGCATAGGAAGTTTGGATGGAATGACCCGAATATAATGAACTAAAACTCCTTGCCCACGTGCCTTCGAAGAGCACCTGAGAGATATCGGAATCTTGAATGAGATGTTTGACGACGAAAGCGTCGACGTTCACGAATGCGGGAGCGTTCTTCCGAGCCTTCGGATCGGCCTTGCCCGTCCACTCGATCTTGATCGTATGCTTGTCGTATAAGACATCTTTCTTGAAGAGCACTTGCTTTTTCAATTCAGTTTCGCTATACAAGGATACGGGGCTATCGAGTTTGCCATCGAGATAGACGTTGGCGATCCCTTGTTCGACGTTCTTGGTCCCGACCCACTCTACATAGCTGCCCTCAAAGGTGAATTCCACATATCCCTGAGCATCAAGACGCTTCGAACTCCCCCCCGACAATTTCGAATCTATAACAGATGCCCAATCTCCAACGAGAGTCACAGCGTTTGAATTCTCTTCGTAAGTGCCAGAAGAGTTGGCGTGCTGTAGACGCAGCTTGTAGATGCCCGATCCTGCGAACGCATAGACATTCAAATAATAAGTGCCTGTTTTCTTAACCAAATAAGAAAGTTCTTCGTTAGATGTTCCCGGATGTTCGGATGCGGCGACAATACCGGCTTTGCCGTTGACGCTAGTGGTGGAGGGATCAAAGAGGTATAAATCAAAGTCTGTCCCTTCCTCCCCGGTCAACGTTGCCTGAATTGTTTCACCCGCATTCAGTTCTATCGCATACACGCGGTCTGGATCGACTGCTTCATCGAGGCGTTCGCTCACTTCTGGAACCTGAAGCGGAGTTCCTGGGATATCCTTGTCAGATAACGCGCGATAAGCATCAAGCATCTTGCCAGAGATGTTTTTATTAAGCAGGGAGCTGACTTTCTTCCCGCTATTCATTAATCGTTGAATAACCATCTTTGCATCGTATTTAGGGTTTGCACCGAGCACTAAAGCTGCAACTCCGGCAGCGTGTGCGATTGCGGCAGAGCTAAAAAAGGAGTGATAATCATAGTCTGGTTTGTTGAGCAACAGGTTGGTCCGGGCGAATGAATCCCTTGCTGCGATCATCTCGCCATTATAGATTTCCGGCATTGGAGTTGATTGACCGTCATAAATGGTTCCTAACCCGCCAAGCAATTCGTATAATCCAACAAACGATTCAGACAGATAGTCCATGTGAAGCATGTCAGTAACGAAAGAGGACGTTTCGTTCCCGAAGAGCGCATTCCTGCCTGTTAGGAGAAGTCTGCCGCCTGAATTCAGGTAGTCTGTTAAGTTTGCCTTGTCGAACTCGGTCAGCATTGAGAGATTATTAGGTTCTGGATTTATTTGAGGATCGGCATCGCCGGTAAACCATACGACAATATCGTACGGTTTCATGGACGCGAGAGAGGGGCCACTCTCGTTCTTAGGAACACTAACGATTTGGATGTTATTGGCCTCATAACCAGCAGAAAGTAGAAAGCTCATGTACTTTTCCAGATAACTCTGCTCCCATTCTTTGCCGCCTACCGAATTGTCGTCCTGGACGAGCAATACGGACGGTTTGTTGAAGCCTTCGGCTAAGTAATCAAGCGCAATGCGGGCTGAATCCATTTGAAAAGGAGGACTAAAATTCTCGAAGCCTATCCCGTTAAAAATTGCCTTGTACACACCAGTATCGATTTGCGCAGCATATGCAGGGTTATCTGAAGGCGCGGTAGTGATCACCTGGAAAGCAGCGGGTGCTGCGATATTTACGCTTTTTTTGCCGTAGCTAGTAATTACGGAGCCACTTCGAAGCATACCCATGACCGTGAGCAGATTAGGTAGGCTGTAGGATGCCGGATAGACAGGATATTTGTCCATGTCATTACCTTGATTGTCGGTTGGCGCGACGATTAGCATTTTGGTTGCTTTAAGAGTGTCCAGGATCAAATCACTGGGTTCATAATAATAGAAATCGAGGACAACAATATCGGCACCCATCCGCTCTGCGTAAGCTATACCTTCGGCGATTTGGTTGGCGTATCCACTTTTCGTCGTCCAAGAAAGCGACTTGACCGGTAATATTTTCACATTCGGAGCGATCCCAGCGATACCGATAGCATTGTTCATGGAAGCGGCTATGGTTCCTGCAATCGCTGTTCCGTTATTGGGTGGGTCTATCAAGTCGTTAGTGTTGTTGTCATCGTTATAGAAGTCCCAACCGTGGACGTCGTCGACAAAGCCGTTACCATCGTCGTCGATGCCGTTGCCTGCGATTTCCTTGGGATTCGTCCAGATGTTTTCCACTAAATCCGGATGATTAATATCAACACCGTCGCTGATCACCGCCACGACTAATTCTTTGCTGTCTTTTTTCATAATCGACCAAGCCTCAGGAGCGTTGATGTCAATATCCGCTAAACCTTCTGGATCTTCATTGCTGCTTCCCGCATTGTGCAGCCCCCACTGTTCAGGAAACAACGGGTCGTTCGGGATAAAATTCTCCAACTCGGCCCCCTGCGAGGTGAGGTATGGCGAAACGAATGGAGAGCTGTAATATACATCAGATGTGACTGGGCGTGACGAAGCAAATGGAGGGCTAGAATAGACATTCGTTGTGACAGGATGTGACGAATAGAATGGAGGACCGAAATAGACATTTGTTGTGACACTTTCGCCAGTTGTCACCGAATCGGATGTGAAGACCAGGCCGTTCGGCTCCGCGAACAGAACGCTCGGATCGGACTTAAGCCTTAAGAGGATGGAGTTGATATCCGCACCTTCTGGTAGCTTAATGAGCTCGGCGCCAAGTGCTGGAAGTGGATGTACCGATGCTATATCGTAAGTTGCAGCGAGTGAAATCGGTTTCATTCCATCTTTGTATTTCACGACAATACTGTCGGCTTTAGACATTTTACGAGGGCTAAGGGGGACCTGTTTTGTCTCCACAGGAAGTCCCTCCGGGACTTCTATAGTCGGCTCTGCTATATTCCCGTTGAGCGCCCACTTCGTCTTCCGGAGTTTCTCGGGAGTATCGGTTCCCTGCGCAAGGACAAGCCCTTGGTAATTCGGAACAACAGCACCAGAAACTAAAATAAAAGATAACAACAACGTAGTGAACAGCTTGCTCTTCGAGTGGCTCTTCAAGTGTGCTTCTCCTCCTACCAGATTAATAGATTCTGAACTGGATTGCATTTGAAAACAGGTTCTATGCTCTAATTCGCCCCCTTTCGTTTATATAATGTCATAAAAACTAACACGTGGTCAATAATTTTCGCTATAAAGCAAATAAAAATAGATTAAGTTTGATAGAATTATATATTTTTCCAATTATAAACGTCAAATAATATGACATATAAACCCCATAATATAATTATGTTATTTTTGTTAACATAAAATCTGATTAAAGATGCAAAAAAGCTAATGGCTCACCCCTCTGATTGAGGGACGATCCCATTAGCTTTTTTGTAATATTTTGCACAAAGGCATCACAACGAGATTTTTGAAGCAGCCGCAGCATCGAGAATAATCGTCGCACTCGTATGCAGCTGCAAGAAAGATGCTGGCACACTAGTTGTTATTGGCCCAGCAAAAGCTTTCGCCACCATGTCGGCTTTATTGTCGCCTGTAGCAACCAGAACGATGTTCCGTGATTTCATAACAGCCTCCAAACCAATCGTTATCGATTGCTTGGGAACCTCTTCCTCGGAACCAAAATGCGGCGAGTGAGTAGGTCTGTTCTCTTCAAACAATTGCGAAATATAGGTTTTCGCCGGTATATGATCGCTTGGTTCGATAAAAGCAATATGTCCGTTTAAGCCTAGTCCCATAAGCTGCCAATCAACGTAACCCAGATCGGACAACAATTGATCAAATCTCTGGCATTCAGCCATTAGATCCATTGAACTGCCATCAGGAATTTGCGGCTCGTATTGAAGTGTCTGAAGCTGACCAAACAAATGCTCTTGCATATAGGTCCGATAACTTTCCGGATGATCAGCCGGAATGCCGACCAGCTCATCAGGGTTAATGAATCTCGCTTCAAGAAAGGAAAGCTCACCTGCTTGCTCTCGCCGGATCCACTCTTGATAGATCCCATATTTTAAAGGTGATGAGCCTGTGGTCATGCCAAGCACCGATTTCGGATTGCGCTTGATCTGTTCCGACAGCAGGTTCGCAACTCTAGTTTTAATTTCTTCCGCTGGCAATACTTCAATTTTCAAGCGAATTCTCCTCGCCTTCCTTTATCTAACTAACCATAGGAATGTTACCGTTTCAAATTGTAACGGCTTGATTTTCATACTTCCATAATAAAGCGGCGCCGATTGCCCCCGCATCCACACCAAGAGAGGAACGCGTAATTTTCACATCTTTCACCATATCTTCGATGCCAAGTTTTTGAATCGTGTTCCACATGGGCTCGAAAAGCACATCCCCACTTAGGGACACGCCGCCACCGAAAATGATAATTTCCGGATTGAACAGATGAATGATCGTCACCATCGCTGTCCCAAGCGCTTCCCCCGCCTCTTTCAGCAAAGAGATGGAATAAGGGTCACCGCTTGAAGCAGCCTCTGACACCAGCTTCGCAGTAACCTTATTCGGATCATGTCCGGCCAACTCCGCTAGCGGCGCGGTTTGCGGCTTGCCGGCAAGGATATCTTCAGCGGCTAGACGGGCTATTGAATTGCCTGCGGCATACATTTCTACACAGCCTCTATTCCCGCACTTGCATGTTGGCCCTTTCCGATCTATGCTGATATGGCCGATCTCCGCTGCATTATTCGAAGCACCCAGCAGCATGTGGCCGCCACTTATAACACCGCCGCCTATTCCCGTGGACACGGTTACATACAAACAGTCCTCTGTTCCTTGACCAGCACCAACGAGCCATTCTCCCAGCGCTGCTGCACTTGCATCATTAATTAAGCGGACAGGAATGCCAAATCTCCGTTCCAAGATCGGCCCTAAGGCAACATTTTTCCAGCCTAAATTTGTTGATAGAACAATTGTTCCCGTATCCATATCAAGGATACCCGCAGTCGCGATACCTAGACTTACCATGCTGCGGGCATTGAGATTGGGTACAGAGGACAGCAGCGACTCGATCATATGGATCAGCCGTCTAATAACTTCATGCTCCCCTTCAGCTGCTAAGGTAGGCTGTTGATCCTTGATTAGTACGTGACCTTGAGCGTCCACCAAGGCAGCCAACATTTTGGTTCCGCCAATGTCTATCCCTAAAAAGTACCCGTCAATTGTCATAGTTGCTCCTTCATACATCTGTCTTGGTAGACTCGTACCTGTGTTGTTTAATCTGTTGAATCGTAACGGGATCGATCAGACCAAGCGGATCGCCATTCTTTCGTACACCTTTTCCGAAATGCACCTCTTGAACTCCTGTTTCGGCTGCAAATGCAGGCAATGACGCCAACGTAAGTCCACTTCCTGCCAAAATCTGTATGGACGTCTTTTGACTCCAAGCGACCAGACGCTTCATCTCCTGGACGGCATCCAGCACATTCGGCTTGCCGCCCGAAGTAAGTATGCGATCGATTTGTTTGAACTTATCTAGCTCATCTAGCGCTTCCTGAACATCTCGGACTTCGTCGAACGCACGATGGAAGGTCACGGAGAGCCCCTCCGCCTCTTCCAACAATCTCGCCATCACTTCCAAATCCAGACGCTGGTCTTCCGTAAGCGCGCCAAACACTACACCAGCAGCCCCAAGTTGTTTGACCATGCGAATGTCCGTAATCATGGCGGCAACATCTAGACGATCATAGCAGAAAGAATAGCAGTGAGGTCGAATCATAACCTGAACGGGCAGCTTGGTAGCCTGAACCGCTGCTTCAATGAGCCCATAACTTGGCGTAAGCCCGCCTTCCAGCATGCCCGTAATTAGTTCGATCCGATCGGCGCCACTCCGCTCAGCTGCAATCACGTCCCTCACACTCGTAGCAATAACTTCGAGCAGCATATGTTTCACCTAACCTTTCACAGCACCTTGTGTTAAACCAGCAACGATATATTTTTGCACGATGGCAAACATAATAACGACAGGAATGAGTGATATGATGCCTGCCGCACTCATTTGCCCCCAGTTGATATCGAATTTCTGAACAAAACTGCTTAAACCGACAGGAACTGTCTTGGCAGATTCGCTGTTTGTGAACATAACCCCGAAGAACAAATCGTTCCATGAACCAATAAAAGCAAACACAAATGTCGCCACGATACCTGGCTGCATCATCGGCAAGACAACCTTAGACATCGTCTGGAATTTGTTGCAGCCGTCAATCATGGCCGCTTCTTCCAAAGAAACCGGAATACGCTGAAAGAAACTGGACATCGTAATCAAGCAAAACGGTATGTTCATCGCTGTGTACGTAATAATCAATGCGGGCAGCTTATTCAATAAATGAATTTGGCTAAATGTAATAAACAAAGGCACTAGGATGACCATGACCGGCACCATTTGGGTAGCCAAAAAGGAGACGAGCACAAATTTTTTGCCCTTAAACTGATATCTGGCCAAACTGTATCCTCCCAAGATGGAAGCAAGTAGAACCAGAATTGAACTACTCATGCTGACTGTAAAGCTGTTCAATAAATATCGGGGAAAATTTGTATTTTGCAGGGTATCTATATAGTTTGCCAACGTTAACGCTTTGGGCCACAAGGTTAATTGGCCGCTATAAATTTCCTGTCTTGTTTTTAAAGAGGTCACTATGATCCAATAAAAAGGAAGCAGCGTACCTAACGCAAAAAGCAACAGCACAACAAATCGAACTAATTCAGGAGCCGCTTTTCGTCCGAAGGAAGTCATTTAGAAATCACCTGCATCGTCATATTTGGTTGCACGAAGGAAAATTAACGTATAGATAATGAGGATAATCAGCATGATTACGCCAAGAGCAGACGCTTGCCCGAAATCCGTTGTATAGGAAATCTGATTGAATATGTATGATGACAGATTATGCGAAGTGTTAGCTGGTCCCCCATTTGTCATAATATAAATAAGATCCGCCGAGTTGAACACCCAAATAACTCGAAGCAAAACGGTAAGGATGATCGTCGACTTAATGAACGGAATTGTTACATAAAATAGCTTCGTCCACCTGCCGGCACCATCGATATCTGCGGATTCATAAATATCCTTGGGCACCGATTGCAAAGCGGCCAGCAGCATGATTCCAAAGAATGGTACGCCGTACCAAACCATCGCGATAATGATGGGAAAAATCGAAATGCCTGGAAGCGCCAAAAATGAAATGCCTTTCTCCACGATTCCCAGCTTAATTAACAGATAGTTAATCAATCCATTTTGCTCGCTGAACATCCACTTGAAAATCATCCCGATCAAAAAAGCAGAGACCGCCCATGGAAGAAATACAACGGATTGGTAGATGTTTTTTCCTTTAAACTTCGTATTCAAAGCCTGTGCCAGAACAAACCCTAGAACAAATTGCAGACCGACCGTCAAAACGACCCACAGTAAAGAATTTAACAAAATTCTAACAATATTGTTGTCCGTAAATATGGCTTTAAAGTTCTCCAAACCAGAAAAACGAACGTCGTTCGGTTCAAACAAAATATAGTGCATAAAGGCGAGCTTAAAACCTTGGAGCAGTGGATAGGCAAAAAAAGCTAACAGGATTAGGATGGCAGGAGCAATAAGCAAGTAAGGCTCCCATAGTTTCAATCTCAATTTCAAAGCCGCTTCACCTCCCCATTGGATAGGAAAAGACAACCGGGACAGAACTCCGCCTCGGTTGTCTGCTTCTAGATCTTATTATTTATTATTTTTTAAATAGTCTTGCTGCTCTTTCGTTAGGAAATCAGCCAAATGCTTAATCGTATCTTCGAAGGATTGCGTTTTACTCAAATATTTTTGAGTTTCTTGTACAGCGAATGTACCTGAGAATTGCCCCAGCTTGGTCAGATGGCTCGGCGGTCCGGCAAATACAATGTTGGAGTCCGCCATAGCCCCTGCATATCCGGCAATTGGACCTTTGCTGAAGAACGGATCTTTCAGATTGTCCTTATAGATCGGAATGCTCGAATTTTTAATGCTATATTGTAAATTGATCTCAGGGGAGCTTAAGAACTGAATAAACTTCCAAGCTGCATCTTTGTGCTCGGAGTTGGCTGCCATCGCATATGCAGCTGTGTAACCCCAGAAAATATAACGTTTGCCGTCATCGGATTTTGGCATCGGAACGACGTTCCATGTGCCTTCCTTCATGTTCTTTTGAGCCGTGATAATGACCTCAGGGGTTTGATTCAGGATGGCCGTCTGCCCGTTCAAGAAGCCCTGCACCATTTCATTAAAGCCCCAGTTGATCGACTCTTTAGGAGAATTACCATTGAGATAGATATCATAAAATTTCTTGAATGCCGCTTGCGCTTCCGGTTTGTAAAGAATCGATTTGCCGTCTTTATCGAACCAGCTCTCGCTATGCGTCGCCGCCATAACATATTCCATGGCTCTAAGAACACCGTTCGCGCCACCACGGAATGAAATCCCATATCTTGATTTGGAAGCATCCGTTAACTGCTGGGAAAGCTTGAAGTAGTCATCCCATGTATCGATTTTCTCCGGCAAGTTACTTTCTTTGAACCAGTCGCTGCGAATAAATAGACCTTGCAGCAAAAATCCATCGGGAATTGCATAGACTTTGTCTTGATACTTGTTTCTTGCCTGTTTGAACGCTTCGGTTAAATTGCCTACTTGATCCCATTTATCGTAATAAGGCTGTAGGTTTTCGATATAACCGGCGGCTGACATAGCTACGAGAGAGGTGTCGTCGATGCTGATGACATCAGGAAGCTGTTTGGCAGCACCGAGAGCCATCCATTTCTTATTCGCATCATCCCAAGGAACGGAAGTGTATTCGACTTCAATGTTCGGGTTTTTTGTTTGGAATTGTTTGATGAAATCTTGCATGAGTGCTGTTCGCTCTGGGCTTGGAAGCGGATCTAAATACGTGATTTTTTCTTTTTTGCCTGAACTTTGAGCTGCATTACTTGCATTTCCTGCAGGTTCGCTGGAGCAGCCGACTAATCCAACCGTCAGCACAAGAACCATGCTCATCACCATTGTTGACATTCTTTTTTTCAAAATAACCCCTCCCGATTGTTCCTCGAAATTATATATGTAACTTGTCGGAGCGTTAGTTGCGCTTGTCCGACAATGCTCATATCACTTATGAGTGAATTTGAAGCGTGAATACAGCCGTGTTGCGACCGATAGTTTTCTTGTTATCATTCTTGATTTCTATAGGTGCGAGCTCATACATGCTCTGAATCGTGTTGCTATTGTCATAGTGGATTTGCTCCAAAATTGACGCGACGATTAACGGCCATTCATCCTCGGAACCGTCTAGCACTTTCAAGGCGAAAGCTAGCTTTTCTTTTTTTAGCCCGAAGCAATAGACGCCTTTGGCCCCACCCTTCGCAACAATATTCGTATCCATAAGCAGAGCTGAACAAATGCGGTCAGAACCAGCAACCATCTCATAGTGTTCATTCATCAGACCAACCATCTTCTGAACAGCCGTTCGAATCGCTGCATCCTCAATAAGTTCTGGGCACGCCAACTTGAGAAAGGCTGTTGCCAGGTTCCTCAAAGGAATGGCAAACACGGGGAAACCGCAGCCATCTGTTCCAAGCCCAATCTGGTCAATCGCGCATTCCGACAAATACGAGAGCGTTTCCAATATCTCTAACTGCGCTGGGTGCTGAGGCTCAAAATAGGTCTCCAACGGATATCCCATCATTTTGCACAAGGCCAAGATCCCCAGATGCTTGCCAGAGCAATTATGATAAATCGAACGTTTAGGCGCTTGATTGCGAAGCAGATCCTCCGTCGCATAAACGCTAAGCGGGTAAGTCGGGTGGCATACAAGCCCGTCTTCCGCCACGCCAATCTTCCGGAGCATCGACTCGAGCGCATCAACATGAAATGGCTCGGCGCGATGAGAACCCATCATGATGGCCGTTTCCTTACCGGTTAGCCCGAAGTGGACATCAGCGCCATGGCGCAGCACGGGAATTGCTTGAAACGGCTTGCCAGCAGATCTTAGAAACGTGACTGCGTTCGTATCACCGACAACATACTTCACTTCCCCCGTATAAGAAACTCCGCAAATGTGCCCCCGATGCACGCATTCGAGCGTGTCTCCTCGATATTCTTCCAGCAATACTTGGTCCATATGACTTCCTCCTAGGTTACATTTCATGATCCAATCGCTGCTGCAATGCGAGAGTTGCCGCACCGATAATAACCGCATTACTTTGCAGTTTAGAACTTACCAGCTTATACGTTCCGTTAAATGGGCCCCATATAAACTGATTTATTTTTTGTTTCACAGTTTCAAGCATTTCTACATGCTGCTCGATCAAATGTCCACCAAGTATGATCGTGTCTGGGTTATACATGCACACAACATTGCTGACGGTAATCGCGATATACGTACAGGCACGGTCAATAATTTGCACGGCCCACGTCTCATTATTATGCGCACTGTCAAATATTTCTTTAATACTCGTTATAGGTTTAACTTTATTGGCTTCCTGAATGATGGTGAAATCCGCAATATACGTTTGCAGGCAACCACGTTTCCCGCACTCGCAGAGCATGCCATTCGGGTCTACGGTTGAATGGCCAATCTCACCTGCAATATTCGATTCTCCCCGGTAAACCGTGCCATCAATGACGAGCGCAGAACCGACTCCGCTGCCAAAACCAAGCAGTACCGCTCTTTTGGAACCTTTGACGAAGCCGTAGTACGTTTCACCCAGCGCTTTAACCTTTAGATCATTATCTATCACGGTCGGGATATGGAGATGTGACTCAACCAAAGCAGCGAAATTGACATTCTCCCATCCTAATTGTGAAGAGAAAACAATCGTTCCCTTATCCATATCGATGATTCCCGGAACGCCAATTCCGATTCCAATGATTTTAGAAATAACAATCTCATTGTGATCAATAAGCTCTTGAATGTACTCGGAAAGCTCACGCGCCACCTTAACCGGATCATCTAAGTGATACAGCTTCGTCAATTTATTCTCAGCTATGATGTGACCGTCAAAGTCGACGATCCCTATTTTAATTACTCCTTTATCCATCTCGACACCGATCGTAAGCACGGAACCAGCATCAATGTCTAGCATCGTCGCTTTTCTTCCTACACCCGAAGAGTATTGCTCCGTCTCCTTGACCAGACCGATTTGACAAAGATCGTTGACAATGCGGCCTACAGAAGTGGCGCTCATCGAGGTGAGCTTAGCAATCTTCGCTCTAGATATCGGGCGGCTGCTCTTGATAATATCCAGCACCATATTTTTATTTTTTTTCTTAATAAACTCCTGATCGTGCTTGCTAATATCCATTTCTTTACCACCTTTAATTAATCCACTGGTGTTATTAATTAAACAAAAAAAATGTAGATAATAAATAAATTTATATGTAATAGGCGATTTAACTAAGGAATACAACAGTAATTAATCCCTCGGTGTTATTAATAAGATATTATCAAGAGATCTATACGCTGTCAAGAATTTTTGTTTTTTATGTCATGTAATATAACACAAAAGCTTGAATTGAACTATTTTTTTTCATATTTCCAAGATTGACGCTTGGAACATTGTTATTTTATATAACACGGTTAATGGTATTTCAGCTTTGGGCGCGTTAACGAATGGTGCCAGAGTGAGCGCAACTCCCTGCTACAGCTTCAGTCAATAAGAAAAACCGAGGTTTCTCCTTAAGAGAATCTCCTCGGTTACAACGATCGCATTAAATCCCAGGATAGCCTGGTGGATATGGATAGTAGGGATTAGGCGGGTACGGGTAAGGGTAAGGATACCCCGGATATGGAGGATATGGATAGTAGGGATCAACAGAATTATATACAATTGGAGCTACTAGCCATGGAAGTGCATTGTTGAAGCCACCGCCGGGAAAGAAACCGCCATGGAATCCAGGTCCGCCGAAGCCGGGTCCAATGTGACCAACCGGGCCATGACCAAAGCCAGGTCCGAATCCAGGGCCAAAGCCACCGTGCCCAGGGCCGCCAATTCCGCCAATGCCACCAATACCGCCATGACCAGGGCCACCTATTCCACCAATACCGCCAATACCACCATGTCCAGGGCCTCCACCGATGCCGCCACCATGTAAACCGCCACCAACCGGCGGACGAAATTCTTGTTCTTCAGGATTCGTCATTAAAGGATCACTCACATTCTTGTATAGTTGATATGCCTAATACACTGTATGTGTGTGAATGCCTAGTTGGTGAATAGATCGCTGAAATTGGGCGGAAGAAAAAAAACAATCAACCTATTTCTTCTTAAGACCCATAAGATCGCAAAGCCCAATAAAAAAGACGATGATCGTCGTCATAACAATAAATCGAAAATCCCACGCATTGGGGAATTCATTCACTTGGGTTCCTGTTACACGCAAAATAATGACAAAGAGGAGGAGAAGCAAATCAAAAAACATACAATACGCCATACGCGCTGAAAGCTTGTGAAGGGGAAGTTTGTCCATCATCCTGCCAAATCCGAAAAGATCTGAAGATTTGTTCGGTTCATTGGATTTTTTCTGGGGGGAATTGTCCTTTGGAGGTTCAGTGTTCGGCTTTTGTTCGTTTGTCATCCTTTTTTACAGATCGTCGAATGGCTTCGTTGACTTCCAGCACATCCAACCACATGAGCATTGCTGCGCCGAAACAAAATCCGATTATGCATATCCCCCCAAAGTTTGATAATATATTCATTTGCCAAGTCATGAGCGCAGCCATTAAGCTTATAAAAAACAAGAAAACAATCCCCGTTTTTTTCATGAAGTTCACTTTCATTATCTGTTACACCTCCCTTGCTAGAAGTTAAAATAGTATATGATAGATTGCTAGATTCCGTGTTCCTATTTACTTAATAAAAGCAAGTGTGCGTCGATGCCGCGGCCTGAATATTTCAGCACGCAGGTATGTTCACACGGGATGTGGGCGCGCGGGCTTCATTGAAGTGATCCGAGCGATCCTTGAAGCCGCCTCAGCTGTGATACATGGAAAAACTACCGTTAATCAGCACGATTGTGTGGCAGTGAATGAAATAACGGGAGAAACTCCATCTATCTCGTCTATATCTGCACGAATCTTCCAAATTCAATGGAAATAGCGGTAGAAAATCCAGTTAAATGGGAAAAAGTGGATAATACACGATAAATAGCAGGAGGAATTGGCGTTAATTCCAAACAGCCCCTCCCTCTCTGTTACCCCGCTCCCTGCCACAATGGCCGTTTCGCTACCTTGGCATCGATAGCTCCCTGTAGCCATCGCCGCGCAGACATCCACACTGCGGCCATTGCCACACAGATGTGGGAGCATCAAGCCTGCTCTGCTCTGCCCTGCCCCTGCCCAAAACAAAAAGCCCAAAGCGCCACCACCAGCGCCTCAGGCTTATAAATCCTCTTTATCTGTTCAGCAAGCTTCCCACATAACGCAGCAGCTCATTCGCGCATACGGGGCAATAGCCATGCTCATCGATTAACTGCTTCGTGACATCGTTAATCTTCTTCAGCTGCTTCTCATCCGGTGTTTTCGACGATGTCGTAATCTTCACGATATCCTTCAGATCAGCAAACAACTTCTTCTCAATAGCTTCACGCAGACGTTCGTGACTGCTGTAGTCGAATTTCCGGCCCTTGCGGGAATAGGAGGAAATTCGGATCAGAATTTCTTCACGGAACGCTTTTTTGGCATTTTCAGAAATGCCGATTTGTTCCTCGATGGAACGCATCAGGCGCTCATCTGGATCCATCTCCTCACCGGTGAGCGGATCCTTGATTTTGCCCCAGTTGCAATAAGCTTCAATATTATCGAGGTAGTTGTCGAAAATGGTTTTGGCTGACTCCTCGAAGGAGTACACGAAGGCCTTCTGTACTTCTTTCTTCGCAATATCATCGTACTCTTTGCGCGCGACAGAGATGAAGTTCAGGAACCGTTCACGCTCATCCTTCGTAATCGACGGATGCTGATCCAAGCCATCTTTCAGGGCACGCAATACATCCAGTGCGTTAATGCACTGAAGATCCTGCCTAATCAGTGCGCTCGAAATCCGGTTGATGACATAACGCGGATCAATACCGCTCATGCCTTCTTCTTGGAATTCATTTTGCATTTCTTTCAGATCGGCTTCTTTGTAGCCTTCGACAACTTCGCCGTCGTACATCCGCATCTTTTTGACCAGATCCATCCCTTGCTTCTTCGTTTCCTTCAAGCGAGTCAAGATGGAGAAGATCGCAGCCACACGTAACGAATGAGGGGCTGTGTGAATATGTGACATGTCGCTCTGTCCAATGAGCTTGTAGTAGATTTTCTCTTCATCGGTTACTCGAAGGTTATACGGAATCGGCATGACGATCATCCTGGATTGCAACGCTTCATTCTTTTTATTCGCAATAAAGGATTTGTACTCAGTTTCGTTGGTATGAGCAACGATTAACTCATCGGCGCTAATGAGCGCGAAGCGTCCCGCCTTGAAATTCCCCTCCTGCGTAAGGGATAGCAGGTTCCAGAGGAACTTCTCATCGCACTTCAGCATTTCCTGGAACTCCATGATCCCGCGATTGGCTTTGTTGAGCTCCCCATCGAACCGGTAAGCACGCGGATCGGATTCGGAACCGAACTCCGTGATCGTCGAGAAATCGATACTTCCCGTCAGATCAGCGATATCTTGTGATTTGGGATCCGAAGGACTGAATGTCCCGATACCGACACGACCTTCTTCTGAAACAAACACACGCTCCACCATGACGTCTTCAATGCAGCCATTGTATTCGGTTTTCAAACGCATTTGGCAGGAAGGACATAAGCTGCCTTCAATCTTCACATTTAACTCTCGCTCGATCTCGGGGCGCAGTTCCATCGGAATCAGATGAAGCGGTTCCTCGTGCATCGGGCAACCTTTAATCGCATAGACGGCCCCCAGATCTGTCTTGGAAAACTGCTCTAATCCACGTTTTAGCATTGTCACAATTGTGGACTTACCACCGCTTACAGGACCCATTAGCAGCAAAATACGTTTACGAACATCCAATCGACGGGCAGCGGAGTGGAAATATTCTTCTACCAGCTTCTCAATCGCTCGATCCAGGCCAAAAATCTCTTGGTTGAAAAATTTGTAAGACTTGTGCCCGGATTGATCATTAATCCCTTGCGAAGCAATCATATCATAGACTCTGGAATGTGCAGTTCTTGCGAGTCCAGGATTACTGCGAAGCAATTCTATGTACTCCGCGAACGTACCGGTCCAGCTCAATGCATCCTTCTCCGTACGATGCTCCGAAATTCTTTTGAATATGTCCATGGGTACCTCCTTTCACTGCTGCCTTTCAAAATATAGGTCAGCTCGTGATGGTGAATTGTGTACTACAATCCTATGCACCCACAGAAGAGAACTTGCCCGAAATTTTTATGAGAATTAGTTTTCATAAGAAACACCTACTCCAGCTTTCTTGGGGAAGCCGGCATGACCATGATCATCTTGGTGCCCTGCTCAAGCTTGCTTTCAATTCGCAGCCCATACTGCTCGCCATAGACCATCTGAATCCTGCGGTGAACGTTCAAAACGCCGATGCCGCCCTTTTTACCCGCTTCATCTACTTCGCCATCGGCCAGTCTATTGGTATTCAACTTCTCTTGGAGCTGCCCAAGCTTCGCTTCTGACATCCCAGAGCCGTTATCCTCCACACTGATCCAAAAGATGCCGTCGCTAACGCCGCCATCAATCCGGACAACATGATAATCCTCCAGGCCATCCGGGAAGGCATGTTGAAATACATTTTCAACTAGCGGCTGCAGCGTCAAACGAACCATAACATGAAGCAAATACTCAGGCTTAATCGCCACATCAATCTCGAACTCGCGACCTATGCGGTGCCTTAATACGACCAAATAATACATGACGTGCTTCAACTCATTAGCTACCGTTATTTCTTCGAGATTCGTCTGAACGGAGTAACGCAGCATGTAAGCCAACGCCTTCACAATTTCAGAAATCTCCTCGGAGTCCTGAATGGTCGCGTAGCAAACGATAGTCTCCAGCGTGTTGTACATAAAATGCGGATTAATCTGCAGCTGAAGCGATTGAAATTCGGCCTTTTGACGCTCCATCCGAATTTCGGAATTGCTTAATTCCACTTGCACGACGCGGTCCACAGCTTCAGAAAGCCGCTTGACCATCAAATTATAGCGAACCATCAGCTCAACAATCTCATCTCGGTGAGGAGGGAGCGGAATCGTAGCCCAATTCCCTTTCTCGGTCTCCCGCATGCCGGATTTGAGCGTCTGAACGGGTTTGGCAATCGATTTGCCGAACCTGTAAGCAAGCAGCATCGCCAAGATCAAAGTGAACAGACCAACGACAAGCGTTGTCGAGCGAATGTTGGAGAGCGGTTTACGCAGCTCGCGAACCGGCATGGACACAACGAGCTGCCAATCGGAAGACTCCGATTTGCGGCTTACATACATGCGCTCATCGCCTTCATAGGCGTCGGTAAAAGAATGCGAACCTGCCTGATTCAGCTTTTCAGAAAAAGCCTTCGGAACGGTCGTGCCGACTTTCAACCTATCCGGGTGATAAATGTAACGCCCTTTATCATCGATGATAAACAGGTACCCATACTTCCCTAAATCGATACCTTTCCATAGAGCAGATAGATCGGCAGACCGCATCTCAATCGCAAGCAAGCCGGACAATTCCGGTGATGTGTAGCCGCGAATCCGGCGAACGATCGTTAGCATTTGATTCTCTTGCCCTTCAATGATCGTGTGATTCAAGATGCTTAATTGTCCGTCAGGCGTCGTATTCGCGAGAAAATAATCGCGCTGCCTTTGGATGTCTTCGGCATTGAACGATTGCTCATTCACACTATTATAATAATAAACGGCGTTCTTCTTATCGCTGATCAGATAGACAGAAGCGAGTTTGGGATTACGTATAAATAAAGGGTCCACACTAAATTCCCGGATTGTTTTACGATACAAATAGTAGTCATATTCTTCCCTTGTGGTCGGCAGATCAATAAACTCCATAATCTGTCTATTCGTTAACAACGAGACAATCGAGCGTTCGTAGTCCTGCAGATACAGATCGGTATGGTGAACAGCGTTGCCGGCAATTTGATTCATTTGATTCTCTACCATTTCTTCCAGTTCTCCAGAAGTAATGATATAGGAGAAGATACCTACACAGCTGAGTGAAAGGATAATAACAATGAGGAAATACGCGAATATTTTTTTCGTAAATCCTCTTATTTTCATTTGATACCTAAACTGGCGCGGTATTCCGTCGGGGAAACGCCGACAATTTTTTTAAAAGTTTTGGTAAAATGGGGGTAATCGTCATACCCGACATCCGCAGCAACATCAACGATTCGAACATGTGGTGCGGACAGCATTTCTTTCGCCTTCGTCATTCGTTTGTTAATCCGGTATTGGACAAAGGTCTCTTGCGTGATTTTTTTGAAAAGCGAGCTGAAATACGTCGGCGTTAATCCAACCATAGCAGCGACTTGATCCAAAGAAATATCCTCTGACAGCCGGCTGTCGATATACGCCTTGGCTTCTTCCATCGGATCTTTGAAATGACCGCTGCGGACGGATTGCAGCCCGCTGATCATGTTCAAAAGCCCCTTCTCAAACGCGTCTAGCGCCTCTTTCACATTATCCGCCTGCAGATGAGCAGGTACGGACGCAGGTGAGAAATGGCGCGCTTGAAAGCGTTTCACAAGAAGCGCATTGCAATCATCCAGCAGCTCTTTCAGCTGGGCTAGCGAGATATTCGCCGACAGGCAATATTCGCGCCAGCCTATGATGAGATTCCTGAATTCCTCCATCTGTAACGCCCATATTTGCTGTTCCATCTGATCGATCCACTCAATATAACGGGAAGGCGATAAATAACCGTGTTTCGGTTTCTTGATCAGTTGATCCAGCATGTCATGGACATCGCTTTTGGTCGCCGGTTTCAATAAATAATGTCTAACGCCGTAATTCATACTTTTTTGTGCATATTCAAAGTCATTGTAACCGGATATGACAACGGTTTTGATATGAGGAAACTCCTCATGAATAATTTTGCATAATTCCAGTCCGTCCATTTTGGGCATGCGAACATCCGTCAACACCAGATCAGGCTCTGACGCCCGAATTTGCTCCAAAGCAGCCTCGCCGTTCTCGGCCGTCTGAATTTTGGAGAAAGCGGGGGTGTACAGTTCCGCCATTTTTACCATTCCTCTGCGAATAACAGGTTCATCGTCTACGATCAATACGTGCATGTCCAGACCTCCTCATGCTCTCTGCGCTGCTAATCCAATTATGATAACTCACCGCTGCTCGTTCATCAACAAACGCGTTTGCGCGAACCGCCAAGTGACGCCAACATACGATGACGATTGATCGTTATCTCCTGTCCAAGCACCGGTATAATTCCCATCTTGATCTACTGTGACAGCCAGATTGAACCAACTGCACTTGCCTTGCTCGTAGTCAAAGGTTTCGCCATCATCCTCATAAAGTCTTGCTGTACCAGGTTCGGTTCCAAAATGCACCAATTCAATCGCCGTAGGCGTCCCAGCTGCCGGAACATGCGAAAGCGCACTCATCATAGGAAGGATGGAGCCGCTTTTAACGAAAACCGGGATATGTTCAAGGCCCGCCTGCACCCGGATCACACAGCCACCGGTATACCGCTCCCCAGTCTCCAATCCATACCAAATGCCAGCTGGCAGAAGCACCTCACGCTCTGTTTCACCCTCAACCAAAGGAGCTACAAGCAGCGCATCACCGACCATGTATTGGTCGTCCCATTCTCTCGCCTTCTTCTTGCCGTATGCGCCATCTGTCGTATTCAAATGCTGCTGCTCATTTGCCGCTAATTTGGCTTCAGCACCGGCAATCTCAGCTGGCGTCATAACAAACGGCATCGCCCGAAATGGCGGAATTCCCTGCTCGCGATAAACGGCAAAAGCGGTATACAAATACGGCAGAAGTTTCATCCGCAGCTTGATATAATGCCGCACGGTGCCCTCTACCTCAGGGAAGGACCATGGTTTCGTCCCGTCTCCCCATGCATTCAGCATAGCCATCGGCGAGAAACAGACGGTTTGCATCCGCCGAACCCAATCTTCGGCATTTCTCGCTCTGCGAACCTCCGGTGTCCACAACAGACCGCTGAAAGAGGAGCTGCAGATGCCCCGAATAAACTGCTTATGGTCATATAAATCCGAGTACAGGACATAAGGCATCGTCGAGGCCGCACCATTCGAGGCTCTGACTAGTCCGTACGTTCGGCGGTTTTGGCTTCGGAACAGATCTGCCGTCATTTTTTGAAACATTAACCCATACATCTGTCTCATCTGCTCGCCATCTAGACCTGATGGGAACATAGCATGTGCCGGGAACATCCAGGAATTGTTCGTCAATTCACTGCCATCGCATTCATCCAGCTTGTACCCAGAGACCCCGATTTGGATATGCTGTTCCTCATGCTGCTTTTTGTAGAGTGCTGCCGCCTCTGGCAACGAGTAATCCGGCGCAAGCCCGCCCCACACCGTATGGGTCCCCGAAAGCGGCTGCAGATCGGCATACATTTCGCTCTGCGGCGAAACGTATGGATGCTCCCAGAGGTTCACGCGGAAGCCCTTGTGCGCCAGTTCATCTACGAAGCTGGCTGGATCAGGGAACCGGCTTTTCTCCCATTCATAGGTGACAGGATAGCTGTGGCTATGCCAGCCAGGCTCCAGTCCGATGACATCGCAAGGAATATCGTGAAGACGGAACTGCTCGGCTTCATCAAGCACTTGCTGATCGCTATATAGTGTCGGGACGCGGTGCCAGAAACCTAGTCCCCATTTGGGAGGCAAGACGCCTCCGCCGCACATTAAATTGTATCTAGCTACCACATCCGAAAGGGTAGGCCCGCCAAATAAATAGACGACTGCACCTTCGGCAGGAATCTGGATTTCCACCCGAGAAGCCACCGGCGTCGCTTTCCATCCCTTATCCGTATTGCGATCACGAATTTCTTCAAGCCGCGTATCCTCTTGCTTCAAAGATGAGCCGAGATGCATCGTTACGATTCGTGACGTATCCACCCAGACACCATACCCCTGATCGCTCACATAAAATGGAACGGGCGCATGTGTTTCACCCGTATCCTGCTTAGGATCGCTGTTTACACGCAAATAGCGGGTTCTTCCGCGTTGATTCATGCGCAGCAACTGAAGGCCTGTCCCATATAGCTTCTCGGTTGGGTTCAGCGGAAAAGACAGCATGAAGTTCCGTCCTGCTTCCTCAAGCTGAATACGATCCCAGGCCAAAGGCGGCTCTACCTGCGGCATTTGCTGCAAAACCTCATCCTTAGGTGTTACCCCCATCCAAGTTAACGGGGTGATCCCCTCAGGCTCTCTAATTGTCAAACGCCATATCCCAGTCGCTGTTTGCTCCCAATGATTAGTCAGCATGCTCGAATCCCCATTCATCTATAATGTTGGAACATCAATGGCGTAAGTCTGACCGGAACTGCTGGCCAGTTTGGCGTAATGCACAAGAGCCTGCGTTTTCAAATAATCCCTGCCGCTTGACTCCGACTCCCGCCCTTCACGCAGTGAAGCCAGGAACTCAGCAAGTGTATCGGTTACATCAATGCCGCTGTAATCTTCAATCAGCTGAACCTCCCCGTCCCGAATGACGCGAATCTCCTTACCGATGAATTCAATGGCACCCTCCGTGCCTTCCAATCGCCAATTCCCGCTCCATGGCGTCTCAGTGCCCCTAGCCGAAATGGAGGCGTTATACGAAGCCGTAATACCGTTATCCATTTCTAAGAATGCATAAGCATTAATAATGGCGCCGTCTTGCTCCCACGCATTGATCGGGTTATACAGCTTCGCCTGCACCGTTTTGCCTTCTCTTCCGCTAAAATAACGAAGCAAATCAAAGTGGTGAACACCAATGTCATCCAGAATGCTGACCGTATATCTTCTTTGGACGTTGTGATATCTGTAAAACTGTACATCCATAGAGGACAGGCTGCCGATAACGCCCTCGTCCAGCAGCTGTTTCATTTTGCGTATATGCGTCATCCTGCGGTAATTTTCGGCAATCATGAAAGGCAGCTTTTCTCGTTCTGCACGAGCCACAACCTCCATGGATTCTTCGTAATCAAAAGAAATCGGTTTTTCACATAAAACCGCCAGTTTACGGTCAAATGCTGCATGATTCACCACGGTGTGCACCATTGGAGAAGTTACATTGACAAGAAAATCCGCCTCTTCCTGCTGCAAAGCTTCCTCTAATGATGTGTAGAAGGGAAAAGGATCATTCTGCATTTTCTCTTTCATCGCTGCATCCACTTCAACAACGGCTGCCAATAAACCTTGATCTCGCAGACGCTTATACCAGCTGAATCCTGCCGAGCCTAACCCTACCAATATCGCTTTCACACGCAACACACCTCTCCATCATTTCGTTGCCTTCATTATAGAAATTAATCCGTCAATCAGAAAGGATAAAATTAAGATCGTATGTCATTTTTTACGATTTCTACCTATGAAAAAAATATCCTGCAGCAGATTGCTCTACTGAAGGATACTTTTCTCGTTACAACCCTTATTTGATATCAATCATAATTGCGCCTTGCTTCTTGTTCCAACGATCCGTCGCTTCTTTAATAATTTCGTTACCGCCTTTGGACTTATACTCTTCAATGACTTTCGGCCAATCGGTAATTGGTTCTTTGCCATAAATCATTTTAATCATATGATCAACGATAATTTTGGGACCAACATCCGGTTGCGGCGCCGCAAGATCCGGGAATTTCGAGAATGTGCTCAAATCCGGATAGAAGCCAATACCAGGCAGCCCTTCCTTCGTTAACACCTCATCAAATGCTTTCAAAGTGGCTTTGCCATCTTCGTTGAGCAGCAATCTTGGTTTATTGTAAGTGGAGTCATGCACCGCCCACATCGTTCCGCTGCGGAAACCTTCTTCATCTGTTTCTTCCTTGGTCGTCGGGAACTTATAGTTGATGTTGCCGCTTGCGTCCTTGGTGTACGTATCTCCTTCAATTCCGAAAGTGAAGAAAGTTTCAGCTTCTGGCGTAATCATCCAATCGAAGAATTTAATGATGTTTATGGCTGTTTCCTGCTTCACATTTTTGTTAATGAAGAAGGTACGAATGACTGGCGCGTAGTAGAAGTATCCGCCTTTTCCTTCCGGACCTTTCGGTGAACCTACGATTTCAACCTTGGACCCTGGAACAGCTTGTTGAATTTTCGTCCGGTAACCCGGCAAGCCTGAAGCATTCTGCGACCAGATACCGGCTTTGCCTGACTCAATATTTTTGGAGAAATCTGTTGAGGAAATTGTAGCGAATTCCTTTGGAATCAAGCCTTCATCGTACATCGTTTTATAAGTCGTAAGCGCTTTTTGCACATTTTCTACATCGAAAAATTTCGGAACAACCTGACCATTCACCAGTTCAAATTGATCCTTGTACGGCAGCACGTCGAATGCTCCCAGGATAACGTCCGCATACTTGAAGTTCTCCCTCATCTGATACGGGTTCTCGACGCCAAGCTTCTTGAACGCCCGCAGCACATTCAGGAATTCATCAACGGTTTTCGGCGCTTGAAGCCCTGCCTTCTCCAGCAGATCCGTACGAATGTAGGTCGAACGGCGGGAAGGATTGCTCAAAAATTCTGGCACCCCATAAATTTTGCCCTCATACGAAACGCTATCCCAAGCTGCTTTCGGAATCGACTTCATCAAATTCGGAGCATACTGTTTCAGCAGATCATCCAGTGGCATGAATACACCATTCTCAACAGAACCGGACATCGATTTGCTGCCGGGACCGCCAATACTACCGACGACATCCGGGATGTCGTTACTTGCGAACATGACGCCGAATTTGGCATCCTCCATCACTTTGACGTCCAGATCGGTGTTGGTTAGCTGCTCAAGCTTCAATACCCATTTGTCCTTGTTCAAATCCGGCACACGAGTATGATAGCCAGTACTGACTGTCGTCGGGAACAGGATAGAGAATTTCGCCGGTGCTTTCTTCGCATCTGTAGACGGCTGTGACGACGCTTTTTCCGCTACTTTGCTATCTGTTGAACAAGCGGTAAGTGCGGATGCTGCCATGATGACAGCAAGAGTGAGACTAATCGTTTTTTTCATATAACCCCTTCTTTCTAGCTTTTTTGCAAGCGGTTTCACTGCTCAGTGTTATCATAACGACTGCTTATCATTTTCTGAATGTATAAATTTAAGGAGCTATGTCATTTTATACGATTGCCAAGGGGTCATCCTAATTTTTTTCCAAGGAACAGAACGCCCTTTTTATTTTGATAACGCTCGGTTGCTTCTTTAATGATTTCATTGCCACCTTTGGATTTATACTCTTCGATGACCTTCGGCCAGTCCGCAATGGACTCTTTGCCATAAATCATTTTGATCATATGATCCATAATGATTTTCGGAGCTGCATCCGAACCCGGCGAAGCAGCATCCGGGAACTTGCTATTTGCCTCCAGATCCGGAGCAAAGCCAATGCCAGACAATCCTTCTTGCGCAAGAATGTTATCAAAAGCATTCAAAATGTAGGGACCATTCGGATCTGTTTCCATCTTCAGACGGTTAACCGTGCTTTCATGAGCGGAGTGCAAGGTGCCCCTATGGTCCTGCTCTTCTTGTTCTTCTTTGTTGGTCGGTTCTTTATACTTGATTTTACCATCGACCACTGTATACGTATCACCTTCAATGCCGAAAGTGAAGAACTTATAAGCTTCGTCTGACGACATCCAATCGAAATATTTCACGATGTCTGCAGCCGTCTCAGGCTTTACATTTTTGTTAATATAATGCGCACTTGTAACCGGTAAATACATGAGATAGCCACTTTTGCCATCCGGACCTTTTGGAGAAGAGATAACGTCGATTTTCGCGCCTTTCACAGCGTTCGGAATATTCGTTCGGAAATCATTTAAGCTGACCAAATTGGAAGACCATATCCCTACCTCGCCGGCACGAATATTTTTCAACCAATCCGTCGATGAGGTCGTAGCGAATTCCTTAGCCATCAGCCCTTCATCATACATCGTTTTATAGACGGTTAATGCTTTCGTCATATTTTCCACATCGAAAAACTTCGGCACAACTTGACCATTTATGAGTTCGAACTGTTCTTTATAAGGAAGCACGTCGAATGCACCGAGGATGGTATCCGCATATTTCAACGTTTCACGCCCGCCGTATGGGTACTTAACCCCCATATCTTTGAATTTGCGGAGGACATTCACAAACTCTTCAACCGTCTTCGGTGCCGGCAATCCCGCCTTCTCCAATAGATCGGTCCGAATAAACGTGGCACGCCTGGAGGGATTGTTCAACCAGTTGGGAATGCCGTATATCTTGCCATTATACGAGACAGCTTCCCAAGCTTCCTTCGGTACCATCTTCATCAAATTCGGAGCATTCTGTTTCAGCAAATCATCCAGGGGCATGAACATGCCCGCTTCTACGGAGCCTGACATCGCTTTGTCCGTCGCTGTCCCCAAGCTTCCCACGACATCGGGCACGTCATTGCTTGCGAACATAAGACCCATTTTGCTTACTTCCGTTACTTTCAAGGTGAGGTCGGTATTCGTCAGTTCTTCTAATTTTTTTACCCATTTGTCATTGTTAATATCAACGCGAGTGTGATAGCCAGTGTTGGTCGTCGTCGGATATGAAATAGAAAATTTCGTCGGCTGCTTCTTCGCCTCCGGCGTCGCCGTAGACGCAGCGGTTTGCTGCGGCTCGGTAGTTCCCGTGGAACATCCGACCATCGTACCGGCAGACAATGCTGCGGCTAGCGCCACAACGGCTACTTTTTTCAATGGAATCCCTTCTTTCTAATCGAAATTAGATGCTTTTCCATACGGTTAAGACTTGACTGAGCCTACCATCATACCTTGAATAAAATGTTTCTGCAGGAACGGATAGACAAGAAGAATAGGTATCGTTGCGACAACAATAACGGCCATTTTGATCCCTTCGGGTGAAAGAAAGAGCATTAATTCGGACGATACATCCGATTGACCGAACTGATCTGTGAATACAATCTCCCTCAAGCGAACCTGCAGCGGAATCCAATTTCGGTGATCGATGTAAAAGACGGCTTCGGCATAGCGATTCCAGTGTCCAACTGCATACATGATACCCATGGTTGCCATAGCGGGCTTGGAAAGCGGCAGTACAATGTTCCACAAGATCCGGAACTCGCCGCAACCGTCCATTCTTGCTGAATCCAGCAATTCAACCGGCAGGTTAAGAAAGAATGATCGCATAACAAATAGATTAAAAGCACTAATCGCCATCGGGAGCATTAAAGCCCAGAGTGTATTTAGCAAACCTAACTGCTTTATCAACAAATAATTCGGGATTAGTGGCGCGCTGAAAATGAGTGTAAATAGCACCATGATCAGAATCGATTTACGGAACAAATATTCAGGTCTGGATAACGGATAAGCCAGCGTCGTTGTCATAAACAAATTAATGAATGTGCCGAATACGGTAATGATGACACTGTTTCGAAATCCTAACCAAATGGTCGGATCTTGCAAAATGAGCTTATAGCTGCCAAGTGTAAAACCAACCGGCCACAACGAGACTTGCCCAGCGTTAATCGCGACGTTATTGCTTAAAGATTGCGCAATAATATGGATGAGGGGAAGCACCATACTGAGTCCGAGAGCTCCCAACAGAATAACATTAAAAAAGTTAAAAATTTTATGGCCTCTTGTCATAATCATAGCAAGTTACCTCCTTTCGTATCTGTGTCATCAATACAAGCCTTCGCCTGTTACTTTTTTACTGAAGGTATTACTGAACATAATTAAGGCTAAGCCGACAACCGACTTGAACAACCCAATAGCCGTTGTGTAGCTGTACTGACGGTCGACAAGTCCTGCACGATATACAAACGTATCAATAATTTCGCCATTTTCGTTGTTGAGCGGGTTCAGGAATACGAAGACGCGTTCAAAGCCAAAGTCGAGAAAGTTGCCGATCTGAAGCAAGAATAGAATAACAATAGTCGGTAGAATCGTCGGAATTGTAATAGAAAATACTTGTCGGAACCGGCTTGCACCATCGATTTGGGCGGCTTCGTATAGATCAGGGTTAATACCCGCAATGGCTGCCAAATAGATGATCGTCCCCCAACCGCTATCTTTCCATATCCCCGAGGAGATGAGAATCGTACGGATATATTCATTTTCCCCTAAAAAGTAGATCGGATCGACGCCGAACAGGCCGAGAAGATGATTGACAATTCCCGTAGATGGGGATAGCACACCTACGACAACCCCGCCTACGATGACCCATGAAAGGAAATGCGGCATATAAACGACGGTTTGAACAATTCTTTTATAAGCCATGATCCGTAATTCATTGATCAACAAGGCGAGTATAATGGGAACCGGAAAAGCGAAGACCAAATCGTAGACCCCGATTAGAATCGTATTTTTCAAAATCTGCAGAAACTCTGTATATTGGAACATGCGCTGGAAATTTTCCAGACCGACCCATGCACTCCCTTTAATGCCTTTGAATATGTTGTAGTTTTGGAAAGCAATGACGGAACCGAATAAGGGGACATATTTAAAAAGCAAGAAATAAATAATACCCGGTAATGAAATTACATAAATCGGCCAATGTTTTCGCATAAAAGCCCATTTCTGACTCTGCGATGAGAAATTATAAATTGTTCGATCGGATGGCTGAATTTTACTGGCCATGTTCTCCTCCCCTTCATGCCTGCTGCATTAATGTACTTCTATATCTTACAAGGGTTGGCAGTAGCTAGCGATGGCGAAACTTATAGCGCTTTGTGTTTTTTTACGATTGATACAATCATATCAAGACTCAATACCGTACCGCTTCGCTGCACTTCGATACAGCCAGTCTTCTGCAATCTGAATCGCCGCCGTCTGGTCAATCCAGCCCGCTTCGATTTGATGCCAGAGGAACTCGCTCACTAGCCTTTTGATCACGATAATTTTGCCGTAGCTCCACTCCATGCAGCGTGCATCGGACACGATCAGTGAGCTCTTGATCGCAGGAAGAGCTTCCAGCCTGTACTGCATGCTGTCACGGTATGTGCTCGCCCGGAAGTTGAACCACCAATGCCCGCCGACGTGCACATTGGGGAAGTTCCATGCAGCCTGCACGATATCCAGGTTGTTCAGCTCCGAGGCAACGACGAGCTCGAAAGGACAGGCATACGCCTCGAATAAGGCGGACAGCTTCAAGATACGCGCTGGATCATTCACGGGCACAGCCGTTCCGCACCAGGAACGTTCAACGCCGAGAAATAGCTGAACAAGCAGCCCTCTCTGCTCGGCTGCTGCTCCGATTTCGTGCAAGAGCATCATCAGGATCTCATCTTTGGTGCTGTCTTGTCCGATCACAACTTTATGATTGGCGCTAGCATTATAGCTTGGCAGCGTCGTCATGATCCCCTTGACGCCATCCTCTGTGTACGCATCCAACAATTGCCCAAGCTTCGCACGTGTTTCTGCAAACGCCGCAGCTCGGTCACTCGACATTTCAATTTCTTTCACCCATGCCCCCAATTTCCCATCAATCCGTGGGATGAGAATGGCATTGTGTTCCATACCTTGAAACTCGGCATGCTCCGGGATATTCACGACGAACCGTCTCGCTTGCATACGGTTAGCCACTTCTTGCGCCCAGTCAGCCCTTTGGGCAGATTGCTTGATGGCGCAGTCTGCTTCGAGGACGGAAGCCTTATCGCTGAGAGTTATCCCATAGAGGTCTTTTAAAACGTGCGTAAACGCTATGTTCATCAAAGTATTTCGGGTTGCCTGGTAGGCTTCTAAGAACGCAGGGATTCGCAAATCCTCCGGGAGTTCCATGGCATTTGCCGGATAACCTGCTGCCTGCATTTCGCGAAACAGCCAGAAGTAATGGGCAACCTCCCAGAAATCTCTAGCTGCAAGTCGATCCCCTACTAGGTGGGTGTGAGTATCCAATACCGGTTGCTGCAGAATATGCTTCGTGAACGCTTCCTTACTGAGTTGTATCCCCGTGCTCATTGCTATTTCCTCCTCTGTTGCTGCGATATTTTGATGTTTCACCCTGCAAGAATTTGATCAATTAAAGCCAATTCATCCTCTGTGAAATGGAGCTGGTTCAACGCTGCCACATTATCATCCAATTGTTTCACTTTACTTGCCCCGATCAAAGCGGAAGTGACGCGCCCCTTGCGAAGGACCCACGCCAAGGCCATCTGGGCCAAGCTTTGTCCTCGCTCCTGCGCCAACACTTGCAATAGCCGTGATTTCGCAATTTTCTCTTCGGTTATGTCTTCAGGCCGCAGAAATACGCTGCCCCCAGCTGCACGCGAGTCTGCCGGAATGTTCTCCAAGTAGCGATCGGTGAGCAGCCCCCTAGCTAACGGACTGTAAGCGATCGAACCAATGCCCTCTTGAGCCAGCACATCCAACAAACCTTGTTCTAATCTTCTTTCAAACATAGAATAGTGCACTTGATGGATCACGAACGGAGTTCCTAAGCTTTTCAAAATACCCGCTGCCCTTTCCGTCTGCTCTGCATTATAATTGGACACGCCAACATACAATGCTTTCCCTTGGCGTACAGCTTGATCCAAAGCGCCCATTGTTTCTTCAAGCGGCGATTCGATATCATAACGGTGCGAATAATAAATATCGACATAGTCCAAGCCTAACCGTTTCAGGCTCTGATCAAGACTAGCCAGCATGCTTTTGCGGGAGCCACGATCACCATAAGGGCCCTCCCACATACGATGGCCTGCCTTCGTGGCGATAATCAGCTCATCGCGGTAGGGGAACAGATCCTTTTTCATAATCTGACCAAAAGTTGATTCCGCAGAGCCTGCCGGCGGTCCATAATTATTCGCAAGGTCAAAATGCGTAATACCCAAATCAAAAGCGTGTCGAGATAGTGTCCTGCTGCTCTCGAAAGTATCTACGCCGCCAAAGTTATGCCATAAACCGAGTGAGATCGGCGGTAATTTAAGACCGCTTGATCCCGTCCGATGGTACGTCATTTTCGAATATCGCTGTTCGTCAGCCAAATAGTTCATGAAAGAAACCTCCTAATAGGTACGTACTTTATAGGTGACTATGAAAAGTAGAGCGCTGCCGTTCCGGAAGCCGGAATCTCCAGCTTATGAATACCTGCCGTAAGTCGGGCAGACACTTCCTCCACAATCTCACCTGTGCACGATGTAATGACCACCTTAGCTGACTCAACAGCTTCGGGCAGCTCAAGGTAAAGTCCATCCTGCCTTCTGCCGTTCACCACTATCCACTTCACAACTGAACTTTCCGCCGGGATAGCCACAATGCTGTCATGGTAGGCGACAACGATCCCTTTATCCTCTTTAACAGAACGTACAAGCGGGTATAACAGCTCTGGATTCATCGGTTCAATCCTGCCGTCTAGCAGCAGATCGCGGTTCTCTTTCCAAAAAGCAAGCCAATAGCCTAACATCGTCAAATGGTCAGATGGCAATTTGTCCAGCAGTACAGAAACTTGAGGTACGGAGAACAAGCAGTTAATCAGCTGGAGTGCAGCGCTTTCCACCGGCTCTTCGGGATGCCACATGATCATATCCGCGTGAGCTGCCGTATTTCCGCCAATCAGTCGAATATCCAGTGTCCGCACCCGGTTCTGAATGCTATCATTCGGACAATCCGACGCACGGAACATATTGCCGTACTTGCGCATAGCTGGCCCAATGTACATTTGGCGGAATTCGATCATGATATCGGGTTTCAGCGCTCTCAGTCTGCCGATCGAATCCGTTAAAAGACGGTCAACGGCCGCTGGAATCGACTCATAGTCCTTCCCTTCAACCGTCGAGGGGAGCTGCAGTTCCGGCGAATAAAACGTATCGATGAAGTCGAGCTTGAAGCCGTCGAGGTCCCATTCCTTCACCGCTTCTTCATATTTATGAATGATATACTCCCGGACATCCGGGTATCTCGGATCAAGCACGGCTGCGCCATGATTCTCATTAAACCGAAGAATTTTGTTTTTGAATTGATCCCACACATGACTATATTTCCCGATAAAAGGCACAGAGTACCATAGAATAAATTTCATGCCCAGTTGATGAACCGCATCCACATGCCGCTTCATATCGGGGAATTTCCCTGCGTATGTTTCCCAATCGCCACAGTAGGCATATCCTCTGCGGTTATCCTCCGTCTGCCAGCCATCATCGACGATGACGGCTTCCATCCCGAGCGTCTTGGCGATCTGACACTGCTGTTCAATCTGTTCATCCGTTACATTCTGATGCATGCTGTACCAAGTGGAGTACATCGGCTCTTTGGCGGCGGCTGGGACGAAAGCAGGGAGATATTCCGGCATTGCACTCCACCACTCCTGCACGCCTTGCAAGCTTTCGTAATAAGGAATATCTCTCGTATCCACGAGAAGCCTGGCTTCATAGGAACGAAAGGGTGCTGTCGTCTCGGCAAATAGTTGTACCCGGCAATGAAAGTCCGCCTTTTCCTCGCTGATGCCTCCTGAGTAATGAACCGTATTCAGCGCATCCGAATAAGCGAAAGTAAGTCGATTATGACCAAGACTGTTAAACAGCGCATAGACAGGGGCCGAGGCAGCAGCATTGGATCGCAGCGTGCGCATCCAGTCAGCCTTAAAGCTCTTATTCCGGTCTTGCGCAGGGTGCCAGCTAGCCTGAATATCACACGCCGGATGTGACCAATTCAGCGTTAAAGCAGGGGGGACTGAAGCTTCCTCAGCATCCAGACGCAGTGTAATTACATCCAGACCCTCCTGCAGCTTTTCCGCTAGAAGTGAAACCGTGAACGGGTGACTCTCTCCAGTTAACGTAAAGGTATGGGATGCCGTCGTGATTTGCTGGTTCATACAGACCCCTCCTGCTGTTGATTCTTATGGCGATTCAAGCTTGCATGGCACCATACCGTTACAATGGGATCGTCCTCGCTCGAATTGAGGTGGTGATCCTCACCTGGCTCAACGATGATGATATCCCCGGTTGTAACCGGCGTATGCTCCCCGTTAATCTCCATGGTTCCGCTCCCCTGCAGAATGATGAACGCCTCACAGTCCCCATGGATATGATAGTCTCTGCCATCAGGTCCATCATTTGTGTGACTGCGCTCTCCTCGTTTGGCAAAGGAAAGGCCGCCCGAAGATAAGTAATCACCTGGTAAAATATCCTGCAAAATGTGTCCGTTCTTCCTATCCCGCAGCTCACTCAAACGCAGCTTTAACATCGTTACCCCTCCATAATCAAATGGTAAAGACGACTTCGGAAATCGCCTTTCCAGATTGGTACATTCAAACCAATGTGCATCAAATCGTCACCACCGAAGATCAGTTCCTCGTTCTCCTCAGGAGCATCTGCATCATACACAAGATAATTGCTTCCTGCTTCCAAACCCTTCAGACGCAGCTTCTTAAGCGGAGCATTAGGCTCAGCCAGTACTTGAAAATAAGCAACTAGCGCTTCTTTGTGATCTTCTGACACGAACATCCAAGCGGCATCAACACCTTCAAATGGGCTGCTCAACCGGTAAAATTCGCCGAATTGAATCAGGGGGCGCAGCTGCTTATAGAGCGCGACCTGCCGCTTTACGGCTTCTTTTTCAGCTTCCGTAAATGTGGTCAAATCCAGCTCATAGCCGAAATTCCCCGACATGGCAGCATGTCCTCGCATATCCAAAGGTGTCGTACGATGCACTTGATGATTCGGGACCGCAGAAACATGCGCCCCCATAGTGCTGATTGGATACACAATGCTTGTTCCATATTGGATTTTCAGCCGCTCCACAGCATCCGTGTTATCACTCGTCCACGTCTGTGGCATGTAATAGAGCATGCCTGGATCGAACCGTCCGCCGCCGCCGGAGCAGCTTTCGAACAACACACTCGGGAATCTGGACGTGATCCGCTCCAGCACCTCGTAGAGACCAAGCATATAGCGGTGAGCTGTCTCCCGCTGCCGCTCCGGAGGGAGAAGGGCCGAACCGATTTCCGTCATATTGCGGTTCATGTCCCATTTGACATAGGCGATTGGACAGCTGGCAAGAATATCCGTTATGACGGTTACAATGTAATCCCTCACATCTTGGCGTGAATAATCCAGAATCAGCTGCTGCCTCGCTTCTGTCCTGCGCCGGCCAGGCACATGCAGACACCAGTCGGGATGCGCGCGATACAAGTCGCTGTCCGGTGAAACCATTTCCGGCTCAAACCATAGACCGAACGCTAGCTCCTGCCGATTCACACGGCTAACCAAATCCGGCATGCCCTTGGGCAGTTTGCCCAGATCGACGAACCAGTCTCCGAGCGAGCTTTTGTCATTGTCCCTTTTGCCGAACCAACCATCGTCAAGGACTAGAAGCTCTAAGCCGAGCTCCTTTCCAACCACCGCAAGCTCCTCGATTTTATCCGCATTGAAGTTGAAATAAGTCGCTTCCCAATTGTTGATGAGAATCGGTCTGTGACGATCTCGAAACTCTCCTCGGCATAGTCGCGTGCGGTACAGCTTATGATAAATGCGCGACATTCCGCCAATTCCTTCTGCTGAAAATACAAGAACAGCCTCGGGCGATTGGAACGCTTCACCCGGCTCTAGCAGCCAGGAAAAGTCAAAGGCATTAATCCCCATGATGACACGGGTTGTTCCGTAAGGATCTACCTCTGCTTGTGCAACAAAACTTCCGCTATACACAAGACTAAACCCATAGGCTTCTCCATGATCTTCATCCGCTTGCTTCGAGAGCAGAGCCATGAACGGGTTCAGCGAATGGCTGCTGCTCCCCCTGCGGCTCTCAATCACAGACCCGCCTGATGCAAGTGGGCGTCTTTCGATATGACGCTCACGCGCCCATGTTCCAGACAAATGGAGCATATCGAACTCAGAATGGCGTAAATCAAGGCCAAAGCTTAAGGCTCTAAGCAGCTTCATCGAACGATTTCCCGTGTTCCTATAACGAACGGACCTAGTAATCGCATCATGATCGCGGAAAACCGTATAGGTGAGAACGGCTTGCAAGCCGATCGCTGCATCCGTCATAACGATATCGAGGCTCTCCGCTTCACTGTCCTCTTCCACATAAGTGGCTGGCAAGCCCTCCAGCTGTGGTTTCCCCGCATAGATGCGATGAGACTCATATATAAGCTCGCTGACGGTCGTTCCGTCTTCCATTTGCACCTGATAAGCAGGTACACGAAAATCACTGCCGCCATACGCCGGAAATTCCTGAGGCAGCGTGTCGAGCGACAGTGTCAAATCGTTCGGATCCGTAGATGGCGAAAATGAGCAGCGACGCCGTATAGCGAGCAAGCCGCCAAGATTGCTTCCGCGAACCCTGCGCCCGAAGTGAACGTGGGCAAGGTATTTGGATTTTACCAACTGCATGATATAGCTGGTCGACTTCCCTTGAAGATGGAAGGTTTGTGAGTTCGGATCATACACAATCCCCATATCCCGCAGCTCCTTTCTATGGCCTTAAATTTTTACATGTTTCCAAACCATCCGTTTAAACCTGAAATAAATGAGATTAGACCGCAGGAATTGGTCGCAGGCAACCGCACTCCACAAGCCGAACATCCCCCACGAAAAGATATACACAAATAAATAACTAAGCAGGACCCGTACGCCCCAGACACCAATCAAAGTCGAGTATAAAGGAAATCGTGTATCCCCAGCTCCCCGCAAAGCTCCGCCAAGAATGAACTGTGAGATTTGGGAAATTTGGATAAAACCAACGATCCGCAAAGCCCACGCTCCTTCTCGGATAATGGTGGCGTCACTTGTGTACAGCCTAAAAATATAGGGGGCAAACAAGATAAACACCGCCCCCATGACACCGGCTAAGATCATGCCGTATTTACGGATTTGCCAAACATACTGCTCAGCAAGGTCGGGTTTGCCTACGCCAAGCGTTTGACCGACCAAGGTTGAAGCCGCAATGGCAAAAGCAGCGCCAGGCATAAACGAGATGCCGATTATACTCGTAACAATTTGAGAGGCCGCAACAGCAACCGTCCCAAGTCCTGCGCAAATTTTGACAAACGTCATAATACCTAAACGCATAATGAGCTGCTCCAGGCTCGATGGGATGCCGATTTTCAACATGCGGTGAATCATGCTTTTATCCAAACGGCTTATCTCCACCCAACCAATCCTCACCGCGAATTTCCCACTGAACAGAACCGTTATAAAGGCAATCATCGCCATGCCCTGAACCGCCAAAGTGGCGATAGCCGCTCCAGCAACTCCCATTTCAGGCAGGCCAAGATGACCGTAAATCAATACAAACCCTAGGGAGATAGACAAGCATCCTGACAAGACATTAATTTTCATCGGAGTCCGAGTATCTCCAGCCCCCCGCAAAATAGCGGACAAACTCGAAGAAATGGAGGAAAATCCAATGGATAGAAACATCAGCCGTGCATAGTTCAGTCCGTAATGGACAACCTCGCTACTTGCCCCCATCATTCGGAGCATCGCTTCTGAGAATAGAACGCCAAGTGCAACGATAAGAATGGAGAGCACAGAACCGAGCATGAGCGATTGGCCAGCAGCCAGGTTCGCATCCCCCATGTTGCCTGCTCCCGTGGAACGAGCAACAATAACCGTTGTACCTGTATTTAGCGCTGCAAAAAGGACGGTCATTAACATATAGGGCTGGCTCGTTAATCCAACTGCTGCAACAGCTACCGCTCCTAAATGACCCACCAGAATCATCATCACCATCTGTGTCATGTTAATGAGCAGCATCTCCGCCAAAGAGGGTCCGGCAAGCTTAAAAATGATCCGGCGCACCGCCTTATTATCTTGCTGATCAACCGTGACGGAATCACTGTAGGCTTCTGCTGCTTTCATGACCAGGCCGCCATTAGATGTTCCATCCCGGCAAATACGCTTTCGTATTTTGCAGCATTTGATCGAACAACGTCTCTGCCTGGTTCACATCGATATTCACAAGCGGGTCGTTCACGAAAGCATTGAACGCTAGCGCTTTATCCTTTTGCAGAGCAGCCTTCAAAATAAGCTCTTGATTCACGGTATGCTGCAGCACCAAATTATTAACAGCGAGCGGGAGCTCACCTGCATATACAGGGCGCAGACTGCTGCTTGAGAACAAGGCATTCGTCTCGACAACAGCTCCCAGCGGAATCCCCTTCATTTGTCCCACATTCGGAATGTTGACATTGGTAACAAAAGGCTGAAGGCCAATTAATCCTTTAAGTTGTCTAACTTCTTCTTCTCCCGATGCTTTCAGCGGCAGCTTCTCCTCTCCGCTAAGCAGCTTGCGGTAATAAAGTTCTGTCGCAATGTGCTTCTCCACACGGCTTTCGACCGTCGTCAAGCCAAATTTCCAGTAGCGAACCGTATCCGGATCCTTCATATACCAAGGAGGCATAAATTCGGCCAGATGGCGATCGCCTGCCGCCGCAATAATGCCGTAACGTCGGAACAAATCAAATTTCACTCGGTTAGCGGCTGTATACGTGTTCGTCATCCAGGCATCTTTGTTATGTTCAAAGCCCGACTCGTAGTACTTATCAACAAACTTCCTGTACATCGGGAGTAAATCTAGATGCTGGTAAGTGGCTTGATCGATCCATGTAAAATGATTAATCCCAAGCACATTCACTTTCACATCATCGCGATGCACGCCCTCTATCCCTTCCATGTCACGCAGCATGCGTATCAATAATCCTTGTGTGCCAAAGATTTCGTGGCAACAACCAAGCGCCTTGATTCCTGGAAATACTTCGTATAACGTCCGCGTGCAAAGCGTCATCGGATTCGTATAATTAAACACCCAAGCATCCGGCGAAAAACGCTCTATAGCCCCAGCAATCTCCACATACATTGGAATCGTCCGCAATGCCCTAACGAGCCCCCCTGGCCCGGTTGTATCGCCTACCGCTTGGTAAATGCCGTATTTTTCCGGTTCATGCACATCCGATGCCATCTCGTTGAATGTACCGGGAAGAATCGAAATGAACACAAAGTCACAACCGCTCAAGGCTTCCTTCAGAGTCGGATATGCCTTGTAGGTCCATTTGGACTTCGCTTCAGCATACTCAGAAACTGAATTACCTAATTTCTCGTTATTTCTAGCTTTGTCATAATCAAGGTCATAGAGCCTAATCGTACCCGACAGTTGTTCATCCAGCGCAAGATCCGCTATGAGATTTTTGGCCCAATACATAGAGCCTCCACCAATATAAGCAATTTGTATCTCGTTTACTTTCCCGTTATTGAATTTCATTTTGCTCCTCCTCACCATCGTGCAGTCATGCATACGCTACAAGTATAGAAAACAATCTGAATGAAAGGGATGGCAAAAATTTAGCTGGGTTGTGATTTTTTACACTTTTGCTACGGAGCCATGCATAAAAAAGACGCCAACCAGGGAGCATGCTCCCCAGGGCGTCCAGTCCATCTATACAGACCATGCCTGCATAGATAAAATTAATCGTTATAAATTCTGTACATCAGAACGGCTACTTCTGCTCGTGTACTCTTATTCAGCGGTTGCAGCAAATTACCGTTACCTTGAATCAAGCCTTTACCAACTAATAAAGCGGCACTTTCTGCGGCATAGTCCGCAACATCTTTAGAGTCTGCGAATGCACTTAGACTCGTTGTACGGACCGACGTATTCAGCTTGCCTGCTTGCTTCAAGGCTCTTGCTGTCATCGCCATCATATCTTGGCGGGTAATCTCTTCATTGGGAGCAAACACGTTCCGATCTTTCCCTTCCACAATCCCAAGCGCCTTCGCGATCATGACTTCTTGATAGAAGTAATCGGATGTTTTCACATCATCAAATACAGCCTCAGTTGCAGCTGATAGACCTAACGTCTTCATGAGCAGCGTAATATATTCCGCTCGTGTTATTGGCGTGCCCGGCGCGAACTCTACGTCAGACTTTCCGTTAATGATGCCTTTGGACGCCAACACTTCAATAGACTTCCTAGCCCACTCAACACTCGTAAGATCGTCGAAGCTTTTTACAACGAATCCTACCGCATACTTGCTAAAATGTGTGGTCCTAAACGTGACTGTTCCGCTGCCAGCATCATACTTCCCGCTCGGAACTGGTGTTAGAGCGCCACTATCATCCACATACCAAACAACAATGTGTTCCGGATTGGCTAACTCTTCGGCTGTCGGTTGATAAGGCATGGTTACTTCAACAGAAGCGGAAGGATTATTAAATTCCACCTTCTTGCCCTCTACCCATAGAGTTAAATCAACAATTGGTCTATCTCCAATCAACGTCTGAAGTGTGTCGGGGAGCGCCGACTTATCCGTCATAGTAAGCTTTAATTCAACCGTTTTGTTATCTCCAAGCGCGCCGGAGCTAAACATATTCCCTGGCAAGATCACATTCCCAATTTCCGACCTGACCTCTGTCTTCCTTGTCAGGGAGCCATTACTAAGGAATTCGGCCGGAATAGCAGCTAAATAGGCGTTCTCTCCCTGCACTCGAACAGCTGTAATCACTCCTGCACTGTTCGTAGTGTCGGGGTTCGCAGGCGTTGAAGGGGTTGAAGGTCCAGAAGCAGAACCTGTGCCACCAGAGCCTTCTGAATCCGAATCTGTAGGCGGAAGCGTGATCGGTCCTAACGTAGTTAACTGAAGCGGCAGTCCGCCCAGTGTCTCGTACACGGAGCCATAGACAGACTGACTAACAGCCTTCACCCTAAAGGTATAAGCTGAACTTGGTATCAATCCGACTGCACTGTAGGTATAGACATCGGCTGTCACACTTGTTAATTTGGTATTTCCTTGATAAATGTCGTACGCAGATACCGGTAAGGTCGTCGTGGCGCCAGACCAGCTTAAAGCAGCACTGCGATCCGTTATTTCCGTCGCCTTAAGGGCAGAATTCCCCGTAAAGGATATCGGTCCATAAGCTTTAACCTCATTGACATTAATATCACCATCGACCTCATCGACTGTAAATTTGATATATCTTGCCTCTACAGGCGCAGGGAGTGATATTTTCTCATCTATACTCGTAATATTCGGATTGCCGTATTTCCCTTGGCTTACACGGTCATCGGTCAATAACTTTATCCATTTATCACTGTTTGGATTCGTGAACGCTTCACTGTCGGTGGCATAATAAAACGAAACCTTTTTCAGCTTGTTTTGAAAGCTATTGTATGCAAGGCTGTTTACCGACGTCGGTTCCCCGATATCCACCATCATCCATGAGGAAGTCGAGCCTTTTAGCGCAACCCACCTGGAACCTGTCTCATTGTCCAGAGCCTTGCCAGCACTATAACTGCTTGTATCATCGTTCCAAACTCGTGGATACTGGACTTCCTTATTGAATAGCAGATTGTCGGAAGCGTTCTTGATACCTGTAGTCGTGACTTCGCCTTCTGCGCCGGTAGCTGACAAAGTACCTCTGCGAATCGCGTAAACCTTCACTTTATAAGTCGTACCAGGAGATAGATCCTTGATCGTATAGGAGGTATCCTGAACCTCAGCAGCCACGATCCTTTCCGTATCACCATTAACTAGTGCCACCTTATAATTCTGGGCATCTGCTACAGCGTCCCATACAACTTGGATAGATTTATCAGATAACGCTGTCGCTGTAACGGATGTAGGCGGATTAGGAATAATCGGGTCTCCATCGGTGTGCAGCACCTTCACTTCACTTACCGCTGAAAGCAACGGCTTGAACGAATACGGATCCGTATAAACCGTCCTAACAGAAAGATTATATAAGGCACCAGGGTCTAAATTCGTCAGGTTAACGCTATTAGCGCCCACCCCATCAACAAGTACCTTTCCGTTATCGTAAATAATGAAATGATCGGCAGGAACCTCATTCCAGGAAATAGTCGCTTGAGATCCGCCGGTGTATTCAATTACCACATTCGATGGCGTTTGAGGCGCATTGTACATTTCAAGCTCCGTGATCCGAGGCGGTCCTGTCATAACATATGTAGGTAGTCCATTAAGTGGCGTGCCCGTACCATTAGAACCTGTACCATTTACAAAATAAAATTTGACATATCGGGAGGTTAACGACTTCCCTAGATCAATCACATACTCCTTATCTGCCGCATCATCTCCCCCGCTATTAGGGCCATTATAGGTAAAGGAGGTATCTGCTTTAAAAATAATAGTACTTAAATCTGCTTCGGTATGATCTGTCTCGTCATCTGAAACGGCTATATTCACCGTCTGCAATCTTAAAGTTTTGGCGAATAGCTTGACTTGACTAAACGGCATTTTCTTCCCTAAATCGATGACTACGCTGCCCTTTTTGGAGCTTTCCGTACCGATCCAACTCAGATCTCCTAACGCTGATGTATTGTTCTGAGGCACTTGCGTCACGTTCGTATACTTTACCGGGTCTGTTTGAACCCCATCCAGGAGTCTCTCTGGTTTAGCATTCGCGACCTGGAACGTATTGCCGCTTGCAGGGCCGTAATTATATGCCTTTTTACCGTAAGCCAAGTTAACCGGTGAAACATCTACAGCCGACTTATACAGCGTCATGTCAGCAAGGTAAATCTTGGCATCCTTCACATTGGGATTTGACTTATCCGCTTTTCGATAGATACCCCATTTCGGACGGTTAATCATATCATCCACGGCAGGATACGGCCCCTCGAACGTCGACCCGTTATACTTGATCTCAGGACGTCTCCAAATATCAAGAACCCGGTTAGGATCGTTGTATTCCATCAATACTTTGCCTGTCTCGACGTCCTTCATAATCATTGTGACCCAACCATATTCCGAGTTTAAAATTTTAACCGTTATATCCACCCATTTGTCTTTCACGTCATTCAGCGGAATACTGGCAAGCGTTTCTTGCCCGGCATCCGTACCGATATTGGCATAGCGGAACTCCAAATTCTGCGTGGCAGATGAGGAAACCGTAAACGTAAGTATCGGATTACCATCTTCGGCGCTAGAGAAGTTTGGATAATTAGCAGCGTCATGAAGCGGTAATTTGTTACCCACCAATCCGTAGGAGTTGTATGCCTTGTATTGGAAAATATGAAAAAAACCATCCGGCTTGGTCAAGTCTTTATCAATCTTCAACTTCCAGTTGTATGCCGTAATATCATTTTCCAAACCAATTCGGTCTTGGTTCTCATCTGGCGGTCTGATTTCAATTCGCTGTCTGTCATCATTCCCTCCAACGAACTGCCCGGTTGTACTGTCATAGGTTGTATTATGCAAATAACAGGAAAAGCAATCGTTGCCATTCACTTCAACTTTGAAAACATCTTTTCCTAATGCCTGATCATAGTAATTGGCCACATGTCTTTCGGCCTCTTCGCCGAGAATATCTCTTGCCGTTTTGGTGGCACCTTCAACAGGATTATCTGTTCCAAATGCTTCGCCAAAAACGTCGTAAGGCGATCTGGATGGGTCTGCATGTATGGAAACTGAATTACCGCCGTGGCTGTTAATGAACTGCGAATCGAGCACATCAACAGAGGAAGCTCCGGCAGCACTAGCGACATTCGTCATTGACAATAGGGAAAACTGTCCAATAGCAAGATGACAAATAAGGAATACGGCCAATGACAAAGCTACTCTTCTTCTAAAATGTTTAAATGATTTCATTCGGGGGCTAACCCCTTTCATAGTAATAGATTGGCGTACTGGATTCCGGATTTACCCGTAACCGCGATTCTATAGGTTGCTGATGAAGTCGGCTCATGCTGCTCGGTAAGATTCCTCCTCTCTCCGTAGAATTTGAATCTGAATCTGAATCTCAATCTGAATCTCAATCTGCATCTGCTCTGCATCAAGGAAACCTTGGTGTACACGCTTTCAAACCTTGAATGCTTCTATCATAATCCCCGATCAGGAAAAACTAGATGCAGTTTTTTACGATGCTTTTGTCTTTTTTTATCATTTGGTGAGTTCGAGCTACGCGGTGAAAAGGCAAAAAAACCCTGAGACTTTACCTCAGGAGTTTTTATGTAACGGACACACGGGTCGCTATTTGGGTTCCCGGCTGTATTTGTGAGAGCTAACGGACTGTACAGCCTTTATCTGGTTATTCAAGACTGGTTTTGGGGTGTTTCAAGGCAGATAGCGGCTCTTGAGTCCGTTAGGTTCTATTTTCGAGCTAAAAATGGGAATTAGCGGCGTCTCGGTCCGTTAGAGATAATAGTAAGATACGGTAAAGAAACCGAAACCAATAAAAGAAACTATGAGACACCACTATGAAACCTCGGCCAATAATGGAAATTAGCAGCGTCTCAGTCCATTAGGCTCTACTTGGAATCGTCCAGCAGTCGCAGTAAACGCAGCACCGTAAACCGGTTGCGCACAAACAGCGCATCCCGCAGTGACGCCTCCACCAGGTCCGGCTCTACGCCGAGCTGCTCCGGCGCCACCGGTCCCTGCACAGCCCCGAGCCACGCCGTCAGCTGCTCGGGTGCAGGGACCGCGCGGGCGATGGCTTGCACATCGCCCCACCTCTCCGCGATGCGCGCTTTCAGCGCCTCGCTATCAACAACGCCGCCATCCGCCGGGAAATTCTCGGCGATGACCTGCTCCGCCATGGCCCCATAGGCCTTGCGGATGCGCTCCGCATCCGTTTGCCGGCTTGGGGCCTGGCTTTGCGCTAGGCGCGCAGCGGCCTCAGCGGCCGTGATGTCCCGCAGCGACGCATAGCGCTGCGCCATCATCACGGTCGCGACGCCGACCTTCGCGCCGTGCAGCAGCGCCCGGCGGCGCTGCTGCAGAAGCACCATCTCCCAGTAGTGGGAGAGATGGTGCTCTGCTCCGGAGGCCGGCCGCGAGTGGCCGACCAAGAGCATGGAAAGGCCGGATAGCAGCAGGCCTTCCATCAGCTTCAACAAGCCGAGATCCGTGCGCTGCGCGATCTCGTCCAAGTGAGCCGTGCAGAGCTCCACGGCTTCCAGCGTCAACCGCGCGCTCAGCTCGCAGTAGTGCTCGTCAAGGAGCACGCGTCCCAGCGACCAGTCGGCCAGCGAAGTGTGCTTGCCGAGCATGTCGCCGAGGCCGGCTGCGATCATCGCTTGCGGCGCTTCCGCCAGCAGCGCGAGATCGGCAAAAATCGCTTCCGGTGAGCTCGCCGGGATCGTGGTCTTGAAGCCGCGCACGATGAGCGGCGCGCCGACCGAAGCGAAGCCGTCGACGGATGGAGCCGTCGGCACAGACAAGAACGGCCGCTTCGTGCGGTGACCGACGAAGCGCACAATGTCGTGCAGGGTTCCCGCCCCCACGGCAAGCAGAACCTCCGACGATAATGGCGTGTCCAGCATCAGCTGGACGATCGCTTCCTCATCGGCGGCAACTTCCCCCATCGCGTTCTCACGGATCACGCTGATGCTGACCTTGACTTGCGCGGCTTCGAGCAGCCCGCGCAGCTTCACGCCCGCCGCTTGATACGTCTTCTCATCCGCGACAAGCGTGACTTCACGGTAGCCGGCTTCTTTCAAATAACCGGCCACCTGCCCCAGCGCATCTCGCTCAATAACGATACGACGAATCGGAATTTCATGCCTCTGCCCACATGCGCAATCAATCGTACGACCAAGCCATGTATTCAAAACCTCACTCATTCCCAACATCCCCTCTCCATCTCCAAAACCAAATTTCAGCTTCCTTGAATCCCTATTCGATCACTCGAACTTCAGCTTCCTCAAATCCCTACTCCATCACTCCAACTTCAGCTTCCTCAAATCCCTACTCCATCACTCAAAAATCATTCCCCGCACGCCACCTTACCAAGATGTACGTACAAGTTCTTCTTCCCCTATTTTAACAAAACCTATGCTATAATGATACACATTGCCTTCATCGCAAGTAGGAGGAGAATATCCATCATGCCCATTCAAACCGAGACGGAGCTGTACGCTCCGGTGAAACAATATTTTGAAGAACGCGGCTATGCCGTTCGCGGAGAAGTGAAACATTGTGACTTAGTCGCTATTCGCGGGGATGAGCCCCCTGTCGTCGTAGAGCTCAAGAAAAGCTTTAACATCCCGCTCCTTGTGCAAGGCATCGATCGCCTTCGTCTGACGGAGCAAGTGTATGTTGCTTTCGAACTGCCTAATAAAGGGAAAGCTCCGCATCGCTTGCAGTGGGAAGATATTCGGCGACTCTGCCGCATGCTCGGACTAGGCGTCTTGACCGTTCAATTCTACAAACGCAAAAAACCCGCAGTCGATCTCGTCTGCGAGCCTACACCTTATATGCTGCGCCACAATAAAAGAGCAGCTTTGCGAGTCGTCAATGAGTTTCATGAACGAAGCGGTGACTACAACGTAGGTGGCAGCTCTCAGCAAAAGCTGATGACCGCTTACCGTGAGAAATCGCTGCATTGCGCTTATTTGATGCGTGAACATGGACCTCTTAGTCCGCGGAAGCTTCGTGACCTGACGAATAACAAAGCCGTCAGCTCCCTGCTTCAGAAAAACTACTACCGCTGGTTCGTTCGCCAAAGTCGCGGCATCTATCACATCACCCCGCTTGGTGAGCAAGCTTTGGCGGACTACGTTCACGTTACCACTGCTTTTTCTCCCGCGGAAGCGCCCTAAGAACACCTTAAGAGCGAACGACCACTTTATTGGCGTTCGCTTCTTCTTTTAACATGAGCAGCACCTTGTTCATCCAAATCGCAGCTTGCGCGCCTTCACCCATCGCAATCGTTACCTGCTCTGCATGGACACCAACATCGCCGGCGGCCCAGAGGAACGGCACGCTTGTCATTTTGGAACGTGCATCTGTCATGATATGCCGATTTTCCAATCGTTCCGCACCTAGCTGGCGGGCTAGATCCGATTTCACTTCATTCCCTCCGAAAGCAATGAAGCCTCGTTCCGCTTCCAGCCGGTTCCCATTAACCGTCACGAGCCCCCCAAAAAGGCCGCTCTCGCTCGCAATTACCTCTTGAATATCATCCGCTATGTAGGTGATCCCTTTTTTCTTGAGTTCTTCCACATGGCTGCCTTTCACGGCGCACAATCCATGGTTCACGTAAGTCAGCTTATCCGTCCGAAGGCTCAGCTTCAGAGCCATGGCTGCCCCGACATCACCCGACCCCATCACAATGGTCGCTTTATTTCTAATTTCATAGCCATCGCAATCTGGACATACATAGATCGTTAATCCCAGACACGGCTTTAACCCTGGAATGTCGGGGATACGATCCATTAATCCTGTCGCTAGCAGCAGCGTCGGTGCTTCGTACCCTTTGCCAGACTTCCCCCATAACTCAAAGCCATCTCCTGGCTTTCCTTTATTTACGGCCTGTACAACTTCATCATGGGCAAAAGCAACCCCAAGCTTCTCGGCCTGCAGCCTCCCCAGCCTCCGAAGTTCTTCACCCGAAACGCCATCTGGCCAACCTAGAAGGTTGTGATAGCTTTTGCACAAGGTCGACCTGCCATAGCCGGCATCAATGACGAGAGCACGATGCTCATATCTCCCAAGCTGAATAGCCGCCTGAAGTCCGGCAATGCCCCCGCCAACAATTATACTGTCATACTGTTCCATAACCTGAAGTCCCTCTTCTCCTATCAGCTATCCCTAGGATAACCCTGTAAGGGCGCTTTCATGCTCCTGCTAACGATTCTTAATAGACCAAACCAAAGTAAATTGCGTGAGAGCAGCGATCATGAGAATCCATGGAATCATCCCGCCTTCCAAATCACTTCCAAATGTAATGAAGCAAAAAATGGAAATCACACGCCCGACATTTAGAAAAAGCTCGCGTACGACAACACTTTCCACTTTCAATTCGCCCTTGAGCGGCAATTTGGCGATAAGCCCGTAATAGTAACCTGTCATCGTATTGCCTTGCAGTGGCGAGAAGACCGAATACAGGATCATAAAACCTACAACAGTCCAAAGCGTGATACTTCCTAATAAAAGCGATACACCCACCAGATAGCCAATCGTGGATATCGCCAGATACATCCGAGATTTGCTGCCCTGAGCATATTTAGAAATAAACATGCCCATGGCTATGCTGAGGCTGGAGTATAGCACGCCTAGATAGCCCACGATATCTTCCCGCGGCATGACTTGAAACAAGAGAATATTCGGAAGAAATAACATTGTGCCTTGAAGCAAGCCCATCCCAAAAAAACCAAGCAACGCTTTTAGCCAATCTCGGTTTTTTTTCATAATGAGCCCAGTCCACTTTAAGTAATAAACTCGATGATGTCCGCTGGAAGCTTTTATTTTCAAAGATATTAAGGCTGCTAGAAGAAACATACAAAAGGCTATACCAAAAACGATCGTATACCCGCTAAGTCCCTCTCTCAAACGGATAATAAACCCGGCAAGCGCTGGTCCTGCCAATGAAGCCAGCGTAAAGAAAATCATATTATAAGCGAGGTATCGAATCCGATTCTGCTCGGTTGATACATCGTACATCAGCGTTAAATAACCCACCCAGTAAAATGCGCCAGCGAGCCCATTGAAAATAGCGAACGCTATGTAATATTCCACTAGAGCTTCTTGCGCGATAATTACACTCAAGTAAAATAAACCGATCAGCATGATGCCTAAGCGGTACGAGACCATTCTGTCTTTCTTTTTGATCATCCAGCCGCCAATCGCGAAACCAATCGGTGTCAGAATGTACACGATGATACTGTAAGTTCCATTTACGGCTACGCTGTGTGTCAAACGCCAGAGATATAAGTTCAGAAACACACCCGACATCGAAGCGCCGAATTGAAAAGTAGAATGAATAATAAGCGAAATGACCGCTTCACGAGTTAATCTTTTCTCTTGCGGCAGCGTGTTGCCCCTGCTTTGTAACCAAGTCCTGATTCTTAAATACATCGTAGCCCCCCGCTTCCCAGTCTTCCTTATTGTAACAGCCCGAAATCCTTCTGTTAAACGGCAAAAAGCCCCAGCATTTGGCGCTGAGGCTCTGTTTCCAACCATTATCGTATTACTTCTTCAGGCTATCCCATGTTTTCTGGAATTCATCAAGCATTTGATCCTTCGTATACTTCTTCGCGACATACCCTTGCATAATATCGCCGAATTTTTTACTGGATGCTTCGCCGCCAGGGAATTTGAACCAGTTCCAGCTCAGTGTTTTACCAGCTTTGCTGTAAGCAATAATGTCTGCTGCTAATGGTCCAAGTACTTTTTCGTCAGCAGGAATGGATTTGAAAGCCGGGATGAACTTGAACTCGTCAGTGATATATTTTTTACCCACATCGGATGTTACCATCCAGTTCAAGAATTTCTTCGCTTCGTCTTTCACAGCGGAGTTTTTGTTAATTACCCAGTTGTTCGGAACACCGACAAACAATTTGTCGTTTGCCGCAGCGTCATCGCTGATCGGCATTGGCAAGAAGCCAACTTTGATATCCGGATTTGTTTTGGAAATTTGGACTTGTGTCCAGTTACCTTGCTGCGTCATAGCCGCTTTGCCTGTTGCAAAATCAGTTACTTGTGTGTTGTAGTCTGTTTGCAGCGGGTTTTTGTTACCATATTTCAATTGAAGATCGAATAATTTTACCCATTGATTAAATTGTTCATTACCTGGAATTTTTGCTGTTCCTTTGTTCAAACCATCAATGAAAGCATTCGGATCTTTCTGATACGCAAAAGGAAGGTTTACGAAGTGGTTACCTAGTACCCACCATTCGCCATATCCGGTTTCAAAAGGTGTAATCCCTGAAGCTTGCAGCTTTTTAGCAGCATCTTCCAGTTGTGTGATTGTTTTTGGCAGCTCAGTAATGCCAGCTTTGGTGAACAGATCTTTGTTGTATTGGAAGCCGTAGCCTTCAAGGTTCAGCGGTTGGCCGTATAGTTTACCATTTTTGGTCATTGGCTCTTTCGCTACGTCTACCAGATCTTTAACCCAAGGTTGATCGGAGAGGTCTTCCAAGTTTTCGATCCATTTATCAAGATCCGAGAAGCCGCCGTTGTTGAAAATGTCCGGTTTGTCGCCGGAGTTGAACTTCGCCAGCAAAGCTGCGCCGTAATCCGCGCCGCCGCCTACCGTATCAATTTGAATTTTCACGTTTGGATTCAGCTTTTGATATTCAGCAACCAATTTACCCAATTGATCCGCGATTTCTACTTTGAATTGGAACATTTTAATCGTTACCGGTTTACCAGCCGCAGCAGGTGTTGCTGATGTTGTTGCCCCAGCTGATGCAGCAGGCGCAGGTGTCTCTTCTTTTTTACCGCAGCCAGCTGCAACCACAGAAAGTGTGAGTAAAGCAGCCATACTGATCATTGTTAATTTTTTCATTGAGGTAATGCCTCCCTTTTTTTGTTTACTCAGCTTACCCTGATGATGACAGGCCATTCATTCCCTCGCCATCAGCTTACATGGTTTATTGTAAACACTTTCTTGAGCCCTTAACACAGAGGATATTGAACATAAAGGTGGAAGATTTTGAACTTCCTAACAAATATGTCACCCTTTTACGGAACCTGCTGTGATTCCTTCAACAATATGCTTCTGCATGGCGAGGAAGAAAATAACGATCGGTAGAACACCTAGTGTCAGACCAGCCAAAGCCAAATCCCATTGCTTCGTATATTGTCCAAAGAAAGAGAACGTCGCTAAAGGTATTGTTCGCAGTTCAGGACTGTTTAACACGAGAGAAGGCAGCAAATAATCGTTCCAAATCCATAAACTGTTCAAAATAACGACCGTCGTAGACATCGGTTTTAACAACGGGAAAACGATACGCCAGAACACCCCATAGGGCGAACAACCGTCCACCGTAGCGGATTCTTCGATTTCGAGCGGAATTGATTTAATAAATCCATGGAACAAGAAAACGTTAAGTGATACACCAAAGCCAAAGTAACAAATAATCAATCCCAACTTGCTGTCCATCAGTCCTACTTGGCTTGCTACACGGACAAGCGGAATCATAATCGATTGAAACGGAATGACCATCGCTGCAACGAAAGCCAAGAAGACAAGATTGTTGAACTTGCTTGGCTTCCGCACCATGCGGTAAGACGCCATAGAACTAATGATGACAAGCCCAATATTACTGAAAACTGTAATGATCAACGAGTTCATGAAAGCACTAGGGAATTTCATGATCGTCCATACTTTTTTGTAATTATCTAAATATAACGTTTGCGGAAGCTTTGCTGTACTAGCAGCGAGCTCCGGGAAGGTTTTGAGTGAGTTGACAATAACAAAGTAGAATGGGACTAGAAATAGCAGAGCGATCAGGATACCCAGCACTTCAAGCGTGAATAGCCGTCCGGAATATTTTTTGACTGTTTCCATTACACTTCAACCTCCTTGCGTTTCGTATACATGACTTGGATGGTCGAAATAATGGCCACTACGATGAAGAACACTAATGCTTTCGCTGTTCCTAAGCCATAGTTGTTATTGCGGAACGCTTCTTGATAAATATTGATCGATACGGATTCTGTAGAGTTGAACGGTCCGCCTTTGGTTAAGGAGAAGTTCAGGTCGAACATTTTGAAGTTCCACGAAATCGTCAGGAACAGACACACTGTGACCGCTGGCATGATGAGCGGAATAATAATGCTTTTGAGCACTTGGAAACGGGTTGCTCCATCAATATAAGCTGCTTCGACCATATCTTTGGGCACATTGGAAAGCGCCGCAATATAGATGATCATTAAGTAGCCTGCACCTTGCCAAATACTTACGATCGCAATCGCCCAGAAGGCCGTAGGCGCGTCGCCAAGCCAAGGCAGTTGGAAAAAGCTCCAATTCGTCAACTCGCCCAGTGTCCCGAAACCTTTGACGAAGATGAACTGCCAGATGAACCCAAGCAGCAGTCCGCCGATGACGTTCGGCATGAAGAAAATGGTACGCAGTACATTTCTGGTTTTCAGCGCTTGTGTGAGCAGCAGAGCCAGAAGGAAGCCGACGAGGTTCGTAAGAATTACGTCTGTTACGGTAATCCGCGTTGTGAACCAGAAGGCGTTGCGGTAATCCTTGTCATCAAAAAGAAGGTGCTTGAAATTGTCCAAGCCGTTAAACTTGACGGTTGTCGTTACACCATTCCACTCTGTAAATGAATAATAAATGCTCATGAGAAAAGGAATCACTACAATGAGCGCGAAAAATAGGAACGCAGGCCCGATAAACACCCATTGCTGTAATAGTCCTGATAACCCCTTGCTCTGTTTCATGGGAATTTCCCCCTTACGATTAGGTAACTATAACCTTTAGTATAAATACCTTTACCCTTCTGAAACACAGATAATCGTGATGCATTAGGTGGAATTTGTTGACCTCTACTGCTACAATATAGGGTGAAAAGTCCACGAAGAAACCGAGTTGATTCGACATGTTTCGTCATAGCATACGCAACAAGCTGATCCTTTTTTTACTGATCGCCACACTCGTTCCATTCATTACCTCCATTGTAGTCTCCTATATATTCACCAAGGAAAAAGTCACCGAAGACACTGTCACCAACAATTCGGCCCTCATCTCCCAAGCGAAATTGAATATATTAAACTATTTAAATGGAGTTGTTCAAGCGTCCACGACGATCTATACAGGTCAGCATTTGTCAGAGCTCGGACAATTATACGAAATTCTGGAGCGTAAGCAGGATATCGACTATATGAGTGATAAAGTGATCAAAAGCGGGCTGCAGGTCATGTCGCATGCCATTAAGGAGTTCAAACAAGTTTACTTGTACGCTTCAGTAAGTGACCGCTCTTTTTTGTCGATTAACGATTTTACAGGAAGCACTACTGGCAAATATACGTCATTACGTCCTTTTCCGGAAGACAAAACGGTTTATTTTGAAACCACTCATTTGAGCCACAGTTACAATATTGCAATTAACGTGTATTCTGCACCAACACCTGTCCTGTCTATGCATCGCAAACTGCTGTACTCACCTAATAACACCTCTATTGGAGAACTTATTATTGATCTTCATTTAGACCTGATATCGGAAATTTCACAGAGCTTGTACACACATGACACCGAAGAACTGTACATACTGGATAATGAAGGCTATATTGTTTTCGGTCCGGATTCTTCCAAATGGGGGCAGCGGCTTGAAGATAGCTGGGGAAATGAAGCCATACACAGCCCACTAGATAGGGGCTCGTATGAATGGAGCAAAGGCCCTTTCGCCGGCATTAATGTTTATGAAAAGATGAAAACGGACTATGTCGACTGGACCATTGTGAAACGTCTTCCTTATGATCAATTAACCAAAAATGCCAAGCAATTAACTTTGATTAACTCGCTTGTTCTGACTTTTTTCATGCTAATCGTCATCGGTGGAACGATCTATATCTCCATTCGATTTACTGAACCGATCAAGCAATTGATCCGATATATCACACGCATTCAAGCTGGTCAGGTTCAACTAGGCCAGGTGCACAAAGATATTGAACTGACACGAACAGATGAAATGGGCATTCTAGCCAATCGTTTCCATGGCCTTATGCAGGATTTGAATCAAATGGTCATGCGCGAATATCGTCTGGAGCTTGCGAACAAGTCCAATCAGCTTATGGCGCTGCAAGCCCAGATTAATCCGCATTTTTTGAATAATGCCCTGCAATCTATCGGTACGCTGGCTCTGCAGCATGATGCGCCCAAAGTATATGCCTTAATCGCTTCCCTTGCCAAAATGATGCATTACAGCATGAATACGAATGAATCCGTCGTCCCTCTGGGCAAAGAGCTTGAACATATCAAAGCTTATCTGGAGCTGCAAAAACAGCGCTTCGAGCATCAATTCCAGATCGTCTATGAGATCGAGGAGGATACCAAAGTCATCTCCGTGCCCAAAATGATCATTCAGCCGCTCGTCGAGAACTATTTCAAACATGGCTTTAACCCAAGTGCGGCCGAAGACGGGCTCTTGCGCATTCAAGCCTCCAAGCATACAGAAGAGGATTATGACTATTTACAACTGGTTGTTGAGGATAATGGAATTGGCGTTACCGAGGAGCGTTTGCGCGAAATTAGAAACAGACTACATGCGCCTTCCACGGGCGATGAGGCTTGTATTGGGCTAAGCAATGTGTTAACTAGGGTGAAATTGTACTTCACCGATGATGCTGCTCTTGACATTGAACATGCTGAACCCCGGGGTTTACGAATCGTCATCCATATCCCGATGAATAAGGGAGCTAACTAATGAAAGTCTTACTTGTCGATGATGAGAAACATGTACGTGACGCCATCCGACTGCTTGTGAACTGGCAGCAGCACGGAATCGATACCATACTTGAAGCGCCGGATGGCGAGTCTGCCACCGCGCTCATTGCACAGCACCATCCCGAAATTATTATGACAGACATGATGATGCCCATTATGAATGGCGTGAAGCTCCTGGAGTGGCTGCATGCGAATGCCCCAGACGCCAAAACAATCGTTATCAGCGGTCATGACGATTTCTCATTACTGCGCCATACCTTGAAGTATGGAGGAACCGACTATATCCTGAAACCTATTGATCCAGGTCAGCTGAATGAAGCGCTCGATAAAGCGATCCAAGCTTGGACCAAGGATGAAGAGCTTCGTCAAACCAATCGCGAGCTGAATATTGAAATGAATACGATTAAACCGATGTATTGGGACAAGCTTCTATCTGGCATCATCGCTGAGCCCTCCACTTATGAGAGTGCCGCTGAGCAGCTAGATAAAGAGCTTCACTTGACCCGGAGCATTAACGAATGCCGGGTTGCCATTTTATCGCTAGATACCATGGAACGCAGCGTGAAAAATAAATTCAGCCAGAACATGGATCTATTATTATTTTCGCTCACTAACATTTGCAATGAATTTCTCACCACGGATGGACGCGGCTACGCTTTCCGCCACTGGCACAGTGAAACAGAAATTGTACTGCTATTATGGAAGGATCTCCTCGGCGCTGAGGCTTTTCTTGAAAAAATTAATGAAGGCATGCGTACTGCCTTGCACACGCGTGTTGATTTTGGGATAGGTCGTTTACATGCCTTCCCTGCTGATGTGACCTTATCTTATCAAGAAGCACGCGATGCACTTCGCAAACGCAACCTCAAAGCCAGGGATACCTGGATTCATAGCATGTTGAACCCTGCCAAGTCTCCTCAACCTGCACTTACCTTCACGCAGTATGAGGAGAAAATGAATCTGGCTATCCGCAGCGGCAGCACCCAGCAAATCGAGGAAGTTATCCAGATGTGGATGGACAATGTCAAGCAAAGCGAGGTCATTACGCTCGAGCAGCTAGATCTTTGGTGGCGGGAATATACCGTCATGAAACGCCGCTGGGTACAGCAGTTCTTCTCCGGCATTAGCGAGGACAAAGTCAAGGAGATGCTCACGGATGATCCAACCAGCGTTATCGTACCGCTTGACGAGCAGGGGATTCTTTCCCTTTCCCAGTGGCAGCAAGAGCTTACTCGGAGTATCGTGCACATGTCCAAGATGCTGCTTGAGAATCAACACAAGGACAAAAATGTTATTTTTGAAATCTCCGAATACCTTCAGAATCACTATCACGAAGATGTGACCCTGCAGGAAATCGCTAGCCGCTTCTTTCTAAGCCGCGAATATATCTCCCGCAAATTTAAACAGGAATTCGAGGTTAACCTTTCGGATTATTTGGGTCAGATCCGCATGAGCAAAGCGAAGGTTCTGCTGCGCAATCCGCATCTTCGGATATCTCAAGTTGCCGAAATGGTCGGTTATCAGGACGAGAAATATTTCAGCAAAGTTTTCAAGAAATTAGAGGGGATTACCCCCAATGAATATCGAAAAACATCGAATTCTATCTAAATTTCTGTATAAATAAGGGAATATGCTATACTAGGAGACAGAGGTGATTATCATGAGCATGCAAATCGAGACAACGACGGCGAATTCCTTCCCTCGGGCTGCAAAAGCCACTAAGGCTGGAAGAAAAACGTACGTTTACTTGTTTCTAGGTTGGGTCATGCTGATCGCAATCGGAGTGGCAGCAGCCATGCTGTATACAGAGCATTTGAGACAACAAATAACAACCGATATCGCACAGCAAACCCAACAGCAATTGCAAGTCGTACAAGAAGATTATCAGAAGCAAGTTACCCAATTGAAAGACAGCGTTTCAACAGACATGAAAGCATTGCAAACCAAAGTAGACTCTTTGAATGAACTGCTCGCCTTCACGAAGGACAGCGCCAACAGCAAGACCGATAACAGCAACCAGCTCTACACGCAGCTTGCTGATGTGAAGAAGAAGCTGGATGAGCTGCAGAAGAACTTGGATGTGTTAAAATAATGACCACGATTCAAGGTGTTAATCGCGTCTTTCTCCTTGCTTGCGCACCGTTTGTGGGCATGTTAATTTGGCTGCTATTCGTTACCGCGAATATTCCCATTCATCCATGGTCAACAGCTGCGCCGACCCCCGTTTCCTTTCAACAAGAAACGAGTACCTTAGACAGCCTGCTGACCAAAGCAACGAATGATGCAGCGCAAACCAAGACCATTATTCAGCAATATTTTGAGCTGTACGAGAAGAGCACAGCAGAAGTAACGGCGGCTCTTCAGAGTGCCACAGCCCAGATAGCGAAGCCTGGCATCATCTATGATGCACGGATTACGGCGAAGCTCGGCAGCCCTATTCGACAAGCTTCATCTGGGAATATCGACTTGAAACTGTTTGCTTTGAATGAAAGTAACTACAAAGGATATGCGCTTAAAGTAAACCTCAAGAGTGATAAAGCCATTAAGCTCGTCTTGGGCAAAGATAAAATGGGCTCCAGCGAGACCACCTTGGAGGCTGCGTCACGCTACGGTGCTATTGCCGGCGTGAATGCCGGAGGCTTCGCCGATGACAGCAAAGGCAAACGCTACCCGCTCGACACGACGGTGATGAACGGCAAATACTTGAACGGCTTCTTCCCGACGAAAAACGATACAACCTTCATCGGTTTGAATAAAGATCGCCAGCTCATTGGCGGCAAGTTCAGCTCCCAGGCTGACCTGGACAAGCTTAATCCGCTGATGGGTTCGACCTTCGTTCCTACGCTCCTCAAGAACGGAGCCAAGACGACCATCCCTTATCAGTGGCAGAGCTCGCCGGCGCGTGCAGCCAGAACCGTGATGGCCGATTACAAAAACGATCAGCTATTGTTTATCGTAACCGATGGTTATGATGAGAGCGGCAACTCGGGAGCCACGCTCGCTGAGCTGCAGGATAAGATGCTGCAGTTGGGTATTGTTGATGCCTATAACCTGGATGGAGGCGGTTCAACTACACTAGTCATGGGAGGCAGCGTCATTAACCGCCCATCCGATGGAAAGCTACGACCGCTGGCTACGAACTTTTTATTTTTCAAATAACCGAAATTATTCACACTTTATTCGTTTCTTTTTTTAGGATGGTTGGGTATAATAATCTTTAACTATCTGCTTTTACGTTCTTTAACCTATAGGGGGTGCAGCAATGTTTGGCTTATCAGCAACATTTTGGCTCGTTAATTCCGTTTTCGTATTATTTCTCGTCGCTATGATGACGGCTTCCTATAACGAGGACAAAACTAAAGGCCTGTAAGTTTCCAAAGACCATCGGAATGTTTCATTCTGGTGGTCTTTTTACGTTGCTCAGCGAAACCCCAAGTCCACCTGAGCAGGGAAGAATGCTCAGAGGGAACTATGGTTCTCTATTTCCTCGAAGAACGGCATTCCAGCCCATCCAAGGGAACTACGATCCTCTATTTAGCCCAGTAGCACTACTCATCCATCATTTCAAAGCAAATAAGACCCTGTAGTTCCGCAAAACTGTGTAATCAGCCCTTTTCTCACATTTAGCGTCCCATAGTTCCCCTAAAACAAGCGCAAACAAAAAAGCACCGCTTTCCAAGAAGGAAAGAGATGCTTTTTCGTCATTATGCTCTTACTTTAAGAGCATTCATTTCAGTTACACAAGTTCCGCATATGTAACGTTCTTTGAATTCACTTACGCTTTCCATACTGCCGCAAAATACACATTTCGGGCGGTATCTTTCCAAAATGATATGATCACCCTGTACCAAAATCTCGACAGGATCTCCTTCATTCATCTGATATCGTTTACGTAACGATTTAGGCAGAACAATACGTCCCAATTGATCGACTTTACGAACGACTCCGGCTGGTTTCATCATAGGACTTCACCTCTCTTCCGCTCTCATTTTCTATGCTCAGCGTTTCGGCTTAGCATATCTATACGGACTGATAGGGAATACTATTCGCCATTGGTCAAGAAACTCCTTCTAATTAAAAGCCGAAATTTCTTTTATTGTCAATTTTGTCGACACAGACCTAAATAATGCCCAACCTTCAACCTAGTCAAGGCCTTCGAAGCCTGTCTGCCGCAATCCCTCATACAGCATAATAGCTGCTGAATTGGATAAATTGAGCGATCGGACGTTATCCGACATCGGAAGTCGAAGCAACGTCTCCGGATGCTGACGCAGAAGTTCTTCCGGGAGACCTTTCGTCTCTTTACCAAATACAAAAAAGTCGCCATCCTGAAATGTAAATTCTGTGTAACGCTTCTTCGCCTTCGTCGTTGCAAAAAAGAAGCGATGCTCTTTATACATCTCCAGCACCTCGTCAAACGAATCGTGATACTCGAGCTTAACGGAGTGCCAATAGTCCAAGCCTGCACGCTTCAGCGTCTTGTCGTCCGTCTGGAAGCCCAGCGGCCTAACCAAATGGAGATGCGTGCCTGTTGCAGCGCATGTCCTAGATATGTTTCCTGTGTTTGCAGGAATTTCGGGTTCTACTAATACAATATGAAAAGCCATCTCTGTCAAATTCACCTCATCTTCTATCCTATTATATGCGCCCAAGGATTGCAATTTTACACAGCGTTAACTTTATCTTAATATGTCGATGATAGAGCTCCCGCATAATAGAGTTATCCTTCTCGATAAAAGGAGTCAACCTAATGCTAAAGAAAAAGATCCTCGTTGTCGATGACGAACCTTCAATCTCCATGCTTATAGAGTTCAACCTGAAGCTCGTGGGCTTCGAAGTATATTGTGTATTCGATGGTGAAGCTGTATTTGATGCGATTCAAACTTTTCGACCTGACCTCATTGTTCTAGACCTTATGCTGCCGAAAATGGACGGCTTTCAAGTATGCCGCAAGCTTAGAAATCAGAATAACCTTGTACCTATTATTATGCTGACTGCCATGCAGGACCTTACCGACAAAATTGCGGGATTAGATAACGGTGCTGACGATTATATGACGAAGCCGTTTTCGCCGCAAGAACTTATTTCCCGTATTCATGCTATTCATCGTCGTATTCAAACCTTGCCGTCCGCGTCAGAGAACACGCCGATTACAATTGGCCAGATCTCGATTAAAGCTGACCAACGAGAAGTTACAATGAACGGCGCACCGATCGAACTTACGCCAAAAGAGTTTGAACTACTGCTATTCTTATGCAAACACCGCGGGAAAGTCCTAAGCAGACAACAGCTGCTTCATGGTGTGTGGGATTATCACTTCCTTGGCGATACCCGAATCGTGGATGTGCATATCTCCCATCTGCGCGACAAAATTGAACAAAATGCTCGTAATCCGGAATATATCATGACGATTCGCAATGTTGGTTACAAGCTGACAGAACCAGTCGTAAAAGAATCACTAGCTTAATGAATGACAAAATCGCCGTCCGCTCAAATCATCAGGGACGGCGATTTTGTCATTCATCCATTTTCCAGCTCATTTCTCTTGCTCCTTCATAGCTTCAATCAGCATTCGGAACAACTGCAAGTCCTCTATGGCATCCTCCGGCGTCGTTTTCGGAGTCATATCGTTAACAACCACATCGTAAAAATATTCAAATTGGCAAGTGTAAGCATCCTTAAAGGTAGGACGAACTACCGTTTCGTTATACGCTTCTTCATTTGTTTCAGTCACCTGCAACGTTGTAGGAAGATGTCGCATGTACGGTGTATTGTACTGGACCTTCAGCGATTTGTCGTTGCCGTATACCTCAATGTGCGCGTCAAACCGACGTATATTGTCTATCCCCGTTTCATAAGTAACATGAAATCCATCATATTCCAGAATTGCACTCATAAATCTGCCGTTATTCCATTGCCGAGCGGAAACAACCCTTTTGGGGAATCCGATCAGTTCCCGCATCGCGGATAAATCATGGCTGCCTAGTCCGCAAAGCAGCCGATAGGCAGAACGCAAGTCCGCAGGGGCTTCGCCGATAGCATCCTTCACCAATTTGGCTGCCCGATCGGCACGGTCTTTTTTGGCATGCTCACTGATATCATCGAAACGGTGGACTTTACTGGACTGGTCGATAAACAAATGATTTCCCCCAATAATGTCGCGAACCCTCACGTAATTGATTGTATCCAGCTTCTTCACTTCTTCAACCATTTGCACAAAGGCCGGGGCGTACCTTCTCATATAGCCTACCATAACCTTCACGCCCATTTCATCGCGAACACGTATGATGTCATCAGCTTCTTGCAAGGTTAAGCACATCGGTTTTTCGATTAACACATGCTTTCTGTTTTTCAGGGCAGCAATCACACAATCCGTATGATATTCATCACTATTACAGATGAGAACGGCATCCAGCTCGGGAAGGCTCACTATTTCAGCCGCATCTACATAACGATTCCGAATGTGATACCTGTCCCCGACAACCTCCAATAACTTAGGGGAAATATCGCAGATAGCGATGATCTCATATTTATCAGAAAGCGCTTCCAATACTGGGAAATGGATAATTTGAGCGACCTCGCCAAGACCGATAATACCTAATTTTATTTTGGACACAGAAATCTCTCCCTTTTTCAAACGACCAGCATTGTTGCCGGTCCGCTCGCAATTGCAGCTACAGACGCAGGTAGTATCTCTCCCCATATTTACGCTGACTAGGACAACTTCATACATGTTTCCGTTTCCAAGATCTAAGATTACAAATTCCAGCTAATTCCCAGCCGCCTCTCCCCCTATCCAACCCAATTAAAAAAGGCGCCCAAAGGCACCCTTTATCAACATATTAAAATACAAAATCATCATCTGTCAAAGCTTCAACGTGAATCGTACGCACATACCCATTCCCTTTTTTAGAGAAAAAGTCATGCTGCTTCGTCTTCGTGCTCAAACCGTTCAGAACAATCGGATTAATTTCCTCTTCGGGGAACAACGGCTCTACCCCTAAATTCATGAACGCTTTGTTCGCGTTGTAACGCAGGAATGCTTTCACGTCATCCGCTAGCCCAAGTGGTCCGTACAGGCTATCTGTATAGCCTTCCTCATTGGCATGAAGCTCTTTCAGCAGCGCAGACAACGTCTCGTAAGCCTCATCTTGCTCAGCAGGGCTAAGCTCTGCATATACTTCCTGAGCCAATACACCAATGTACAGACCATGAATACTCTCGTCACGCAAAATCAAATCAATGATTTCTCCGCTGCTTGTCATTTTACCCTGTCCGGCCAAATAAAGCGGGTAATAGAAGCCGCTGTAGAACAGGTAACTCTCCAGCAGAACCGACGCTGCCATCGCTAAGTACAGCTCTTTCGTCGTCGTGATATTTTCGTAATAGTGAGAAATTTTATTCGCTTTGAACTGCAGATGAGGATTGCGCTCTACCCATGCGAATAGCTCATTGATCTCTTCTGTCGTAGACAGTGTCGTGAAAATAGAGCTGTATGACTTCGCATGAATTTGCTCCATCATGCCCATGAAGCTTAGCACCGCTTTGCGCTGCAGCCCGTCGACGTGCTCAAGAATCTTCGGCATGCCAACGCCGCCTTGCATTGTATCAAGCAGCGTAAGGCCGCCAAGCACCTTCATGTAGAGCTCACGCTCAGCCCCGCTGAGCGTAATCCAGGACATTTTATCGTCAGACAGCGGAATTTCCTCGTCCGTCCAGAACTGCATAATGTTCTGATTCCAGAATGTTATCGTGAAATCATCATCTGGCCGGTTCCAGTTCACCGCTTTTTTGACGATTGGCTGATTAATGGTAGTTGCCATGCTCATCTATGTTTGGTCCCCTTCCCAATTACACCGAACAGCTTACGCATTCCTCAACAGATAGTTGATTGGTTCGTGTGTAGTAGAGCGATTTAAGTCCTTTGTGTGCCGCATATAGATACAATCTAGCAAGTTGTCTCGTAGACACATCACTATTCACATGCAAAATAGTCGAAATGCCTTGATCCACATGCGTTTGAATTTCAGCAATCAGATCGAGAATTTTGAATTGATCCATCTGATAGGCGGATTTATAGTAAAAATAATTGTCGCGTGCCATGAATGGCATCGGGTAATAAGTCGTTGAGTTTGCATATGTACGAGTCTCGATTGGCTCAACAATCGGCATAACGCTCGAAGTCGAGTTTTGGATGTACGAAATACTTTGTGTTGGAGCAACAGCCAGACGATAAGCATGATACAAACCGTGCTTCTGGACTTCTTCTTTCAGCTTGCTCCAATCATCCCGCGATGGGATCTCCATACCTGCAAACAGTTCCTTCACTTTATCCGTAACCGGACGGTAATCTGTCTCTGTATAACGGTTAAAATAAGCGCCATTCGCGTATTCTGACAGCTCAAAGCCTGCAAAAACCTGGCCTTTCGCTTTGGCAATTTCCATGCTTTTCTCGATCGAATAATAGTTCATCGCCATGAAGAATGTGCGGACGAAATCCTTCGCTTCATCACTCTCATAGCTAATTTTGTTCTTGGATAAATAGCCGTGCAGATTCATGACTCCGAGTCCAACGGAATGCAGCTCACGGTTTGCTTTTGCCACACCTGGTGCATTGCTGATCGTCGTCATATCGCTGACTGCTGTCAGAGCTGTCATGCCTTCATGAACCGTTTCACGAAGTTTCTTGTGACCCATCACATTCGCAATATTCATGGAAGCCAAGTTACAGCTGATATCACGCAGAATCACGTCATCTTGACCGTAATCATTGATTTCCGATGTTTCTTGCAATTGGAAGATCTCTGTACAGAGATTAGACATTTTGATCATTCCAATCCCTTTCAGGGCATGATCCTTATTGGCATTCGTTCGATTCATCATATATGGATAACCGGATTCCAGTTGGGTTGTCGCAATTTTGATCAGCATGTCACGCGCGCTCATCACTACTTTTTTCTTCACTTTCGGGTTCGCCAGAAGCTCATCATACATGTCATCAATATCTAAATCATCCAAATGCTTGCCATAGGCTTGTAAAACCGTATAAGGCGCAAAAACGTGAAGAGGTTGGTTCTCTTCTGCCAACTTGTAGAACTTATTCGGTACGATAAGACCGATGGAAAGTGTTTTTAGACGTGATTTCTCATCTGCATTAATTTTCTTGCTATCCAGGAACTCCATAAGATCCCAGCCGAAAATGTTGTAATAAGCTGCGCCAGAACCTTTGCGTTGTCCCATTTGGTCCGCATAGGAGAAGGCATCCTCCATCAGCTTAAGAACAGGCATAATCCCTTTGGCTGCGCGTTCTACCCCTTTGATGGACTCACCGCGCCCACGAAGCTTGGATAAGTTAACGGCTACGCCGCCGCCAATTTTGGAAAGCTGCATGCATGTAGCAAGCACGTAGTTAATCGAGTTGAGCGAGTCATCCATCTCTAGAAGGAAACAAGAGACCATCTCGCCACGACGGCTTTTCCCAGCGTTAAGGAATGTCGGCGTTGCCGGCTGCAAGCGCTGCTCCATCATCGATACAGCAAGTGTGCTTGCCGTCTCCACATTGCCGCGCCCCAAGTAAAGCGCTACAATCGCAACGCGATCGGGGAAATGCTCTAGATACAAGGATTTATCGTCACTGCGCAAGGCATAATCTGTATAAAATTTCGAAGCTGCCATATACGAGGCGAACTCGAATTGATTGTCGTGAGCCACTTGATAAACTTGATTTACTTCCTCTAACGTGTAGTGCTCATATACGTTCTCATAATAGTTGTTATCAATCATATAACGAACTTTTGTCGTTGTATCAGGGAAAGTGAGACTTTTACTATGAACATCCTGCATAAAAACTTCAACAGCTTCTTTATCCTTCTCTAGTTGAAAAAAACCATCCGCTCCGCGTTGCATCAATAAATTATTCAGCTCAATGTGCCGCAATTGCATGTACCCCCTGAACAAATCGTTCTACATCATTTTTGGTGCCGGATAACTCGAACTTCGTTAACACTGGCACATCATACAGCTGTGAGATCGTGTCTGCACTCTTGGCAAACCCGTCTCCCCAGTTACGGTTACCGCTTGCTGCTACTCCGATCATATTCGAGGCGTTCGATTCCAGGAAGGAACTGACCCTCTCAGGAACTTGGCCAAATCCGGTTGTGTAGGTAACGAGCACGAAAGGCTCGTCCACTTTCATCGCTTCCTCGATTTGGATCGCCGGCATTTGAAGTTTGTTAATAAATCGGCGAACATTCCCCGTTTTCGAATCGTAAGCAATCAGCATGGGCTCCGTCTCCTAACATCTCTATCATGGTTTCAAGCATTCTCGCGTCTTGTGTCTAACTTATGTAGATAACCTATATCTAGTTAGTAATATAAATCTTACCGTCCATCCATATCTAGTATTGTCTTCTGTCTACTCGACAAAATTAGCGAATTTCCGCAAGCAGGAAAAGGGCTGAAATTGGCGGTAAATCGGGCTTTTCCCCGGTATTACGCGGTATTTCCGCTGCGAATTCAGGTGATGTCCAATTCGCATTTTCCCACGACATCTAGTTGATAGATTCAAATTTATATCAATATATTGTGTTTGTCAACGTGTATTATCCCACATTTCTGACCCTAAAATAGCCAAACCCAGACAGGACGTGGCTCCAGAGGATTTGAAAAAATATTTTCATTTTAGACTTGAAATTTTCACAAATGTCGAAAGGAACATCGCCCGGAATCTTCTCTTTCACCCTACTAGATCTAGTTCCGCTACCCTCTCAATAAATGCCTCTCAAACCGTCTCAGAGGCCATCTTAAGACATTGTAAAGGATGAACTGACCATTCTATCCCGAGACAAAAAAAAGCCATTCACGCGCACACGAGGGTGCCATGAATAGCTCATGTATGACTTCGTCCGTTATTAACCGTTGCGTTTCTGGAAATCAATCATGAAATCTGCGAGTGCTTTGCAAGATGAATAAGGAACTGCATTGTAAGTAGATGCTCTCAAGCCGCCTACACTGCGATGCCCTTTCAACCCAACAAACCCGTTCTGCTCGGTTTCCTTGATGAATTTCTTCTCCAGCTCTTCATCCTGCAAACGGAACGTGATGTTCATTGCTGAACGACTGCCCTTATCGACAGGACCACGGTAGAAACCACCACTTTGATCAATTGCGCTGTAGATCAAACCTGACTTCTCTAGGTTGTTTTTCTCGATAGCAGCAAGTCCGCCTTGCTCCTGAATCCATTTCAGCACGAGGTTCACCATGTAGATGGAATACACCGGCGGTGTGTTATAGAGGGAATTGTTTTTGCCGTGAATTTCGTAACGCAGCATGGTCGGGATTGTTTTCGGCAGATCTTGCAGAAGATCTTCTTTGACAATGACAACCGTCACGCCTGATGGACCTAGATTTTTTTGGGCACCGGCATAAATCATACCGAATTTCGATACATCCACTGGACGGCTCAAGATATCGCTGGACATGTCCCCGATAAGCGGCACATTGCCTGTGTCCGGGTAGCTTTGGAACTGAGCGCCTTCAATCGTTTCGTTGGACGTCAAGTGCAGGTAAGCAGAATCCGGGTGAATGTTGATTTCGCTAAGATCCGGAATTTTCATGAATTTGCTCTCCTTGGAGCTAGCTGCAATAGCTACTTCTCCAAAAAGGCCTGCTTCCTGTACCGCTTTCTCCGCCCAAGCGCCTGTCAGCACATAGCTGCCCACTTTGCCTGGCTTTAAGAAATTCAAAGGAATCATAGCGAATTGCGTACTTGCTCCGCCTTGCAGGAACTGTACTTGATACCCGTCAGGAATCGCAAAAATTTGCTTCAATAATTGCTGAGTTTCCGTATGTACTTGCTCGTACTCCGCGCTGCGATGCGAAATTTCCATGATCGACATGCCGATACCCTTGAATTCGACAAGTTCCTCTTGCGCTTTCTGCAAAACTTCGAGCGGTAATGCCGCAGGCCCTGCGTTAAAGTTATAGGCCCGATTTCCCATGAATGACCACACCTTTGCTTTTTGTATTATGGCTATGATAGCAATATTCTCCTCATGCATCAAGTAAAACCTTAGTTGGCAATGCTAGATGAAGCAGGAAATCCGAACCCATGTACGCGCCATAAAAAGCTGAATAGGAGTCCACAGTTGCATGCATCCTTCTGCTCATTCGACAAAAGCGCTTTCAACACCGCCCGACACATATCGGCTTTTTTACTTTTAGCTCCGGCGTATAACTTCCATTATTTTCACAAATAATGTAGAAACTTGCCTACTGACATTCAAGCCGCCGCCTAATGCTGCTTCTCATTTCTTTTTTGCAAAGTAAGGAGGAAATCACTTGCCAAATGTGTATGAAGTCATCGTACGCACCTTTTTAGCTGTAATCGTCTTGTTCATCATGACCAAACTGCTCGGAAAAAGACAAGTATCTCAACTATCCCTGTTCGAGTACATCACCGGCATTACCATCGGAAACCTGGCTGGAGCGATATCACTGGACCTCGAATCGAAATGGTACCTTGGCCTGATCTCGTTAACCGTTTGGATTGTGTGTTCTTTAGGCATTGAGCTTTTACAGCTAAAAAGTAAAAAAATGCGCGATTTTATTGACAGTAAAGCGACGATCCTCATTAAGGACGGAAGAGTGCTGGAGGATAATTTAAAAAAAGAACGGCTCACCACGGACGAACTTATGGAACAACTGCGCAAGCGCTCCGTTTTCAAAGTAGCGGACGTTGAATTTGCCATTATGGAGCCCAGCGGTGAGATTAACGTCTTGCTGCATCGTGAAAACCTGCCGCTCACGGCCAAACATTTGGGCATCAAGGTGGCACCGGAGAAAGAGCCGCAAGCGGTCATCATGGACGGTGAGATTATGGATGAAGGGCTAGCTTCCCTTGCATTTAACCGGGGATGGCTAAAAGCGGAGTTGGACAAAGTTGGGGTTACGGTTGAAAATGTGTTTCTGGGGCAAGTCGATTCGTACGGTCAGCTGTATCTTGATTTATTCGATGATAAAATCAATGTTCCCGTACCGCAGGAAAAAGCTACGCTCTTCGCGACCCTGAAACAGTGCGAAGCAGACCTTATGTTGTATGGACTGACGACCAACAATAAACAAGCAAAAGCGATGTACGAGCAATGCTCCCATCAAATGGAGGATATGATCAATCAACTTAAGCCAATATTGACGCGATAAATCTTAATGCTCCCCGCCGTGGCTATACGACTGGGGAGCATTCTTCTTGTTAATCCAGCAGGACCTGCGACGCTGGCCCGTTAGCAAGCTCAAGCATCCGTTTTACCTGCTCAACTGTATTCCGTTCTAACGACAGTGGCGGCAGTTCATTTTCACCAAAAAAGCCGACTTCGGTCGTCTCCAAGCTGACCTCGAGCGCCTCTCCGCCGACCAACTCGCACAAGATAAATATCTTGTATACATAGTTGGGAGCAGGAGGGTGTGAATGGCACTTCTTATCTAGAACCGCCAGCAAGCGCACAGGCTTGACCTCGTAACCCGCTTCCTCGCGTGTTTCTTTGACAGCGACTTCGCTCGGCGTGAAGCCGATATCCGCCCAACCGCCGGGCAAAGCCCAAGCGCCGTCGGCTCTTTCCTTCACAAGCAGCACCTTGTTCTCTTTCAGAACAACCGCCCGAATATCAACCTTCGGTGTCTGGTACCCCGTGTCACTGGCGAATAATTCCGTCACTTTGTCAATCGGGGTGTCCGTGAAATGACTCATCATCTCCACGCTGATCTTGCGCAGCGCCTCGTAGCGCTCCAAATCATAGCCGTTCTCACCATATGTAAGCCCAGCTTGACTAATCGCTTGAATTTCTTTCGCCCAATTCAGCCATGGAATATTCATTCATTACCCAACTCCATCCCGATAAATGTCTTAATTCCGCTATAAATAGCGACCATCTCTTCCAGCTTCATTCGAACTAACCCGCTGGAGGAGGGACATACATACTCAACCACACCAGGTACGACGGGCTCTGGCTGGCTGCCCCATGTCATGCCTCTACGGCCGCTATATTGTTCGTAGACCCCTTTGCCTACAAAACATACAACCCTTGGTCTTATGTTTTGGATCTTCTCCTTGAGAATGATGCGGCCTTCCCTATACTCCTCAGGTGTTATTTCAGCTGCCGTCAGCGAGGGCCTCGCCACAATATTCGTGAATCCATAACCGAGTTCAAGCAGATCCTGATCTTCTTGAGGCTTATACAGCCGAGGCGTTAAGCCCGCTTGAACTAATATGCGGTAAAACCGATTGTTCGGATTCGCATAGTGATGGCCGGTTTCACCCGATCGAATACTTGGGTTATATCCCACGAAAAGGATGTTTAATTGCTCCTTCAAATGATCCGAAATCGGTTTTATTCCCACCGTGCTTAGCCCACCTTCCATGCATCCATCAAATGCTAGAAATCTTCACTCCTTCAAATAGATTACCACTATCCCTATATAAACTTCAACGACTCATAGGGTTTTCCAAGCACAGTCGCAGCATCACCTTTTAACCAACTATCCACCAGAGTGCTGTACACGGAGCGGAAATCAACCTCATATTTCAAATCCCCATTATCCAAATTACTTAGACTCGGGTAAGCGCCATAGAGACCGCCTTTCACTTTCCCGCCAATCACAAACATCGGTGCTGCCGTGCCGTGATCCGTGCCACCGCTCCCATTTTCCTTCACACGACGCCCAAATTCGGAAAACATCATGATGGCAACCCGATCCTGCAGACCTTGCGCTTCCAAATCCTTATAGAAAGCCGTCAGCCCCTGATCAACCTGTGTCAAAACCCTTGCATGCTGCTCCTTTTCATCGGCATGATCATCGAATCCGCCAATTTGGACATTGAATACCCGCGTTCCCGACTTTCCTGCAAGCAGCTTCGCTACGAGTTGAAGATCACTGGCAAAATTCGTTTTCGGGTACTCCACTTTATTGACATAAGCAGCTGTTAACGATTGTATGGCTTCAACACTTTTATAAGCCTCATATCCGCGCCCCGCAACGACTCGCAGCTGTTCCATCTGGTTCTGATCACCATACATGTCCAAAAAAGCTTTGGTTATCCGATTTTTGTCCATCATCGCCGTCTTCGGATCGATCACATGGTACGATTCCAGCGATTGAACAACAGGAAAGCTCATCTTTTCCGAGGCAAAAGCTTTGCTGCCCGCTGCACCAACCTGAACCGCTTTGAGCGGGTTCGTGTTATCGCGCAGCGAAGACTCTACATAGCGGGCTAACCAGCCGCTCCGGCTAATTTTCGCCGGCTCGGCAGTCTGCCAAATTTCCATAGACCGGAAATGGGAATGATCCGGCTCCGGGTAACCAACACCTTGGATGACCGCCATGTTCCCACTCTTGAATAGGGCTGCGAGCCCCGCCAGGCTAGGATGCAAGCCCACTTGATTATCAAGGGCAAGCACGTCCTTTTGCTGATAGGCCAGCGTCGGCCTTGCATCATAATAAACGCCTTGCCCATAAGGAATAAGCGTATTTATACCATCATTGCCTCCGCTAAGCTGCACAACAACCAGCACCGGCTCCTCGACATCGTCACTGACTCCCCCAGCGAATATCGATTTGCCAGTTTCTGTGAACAGAAAGCCGCCGAGGCTTAAAGTAGCAAACATCGCCGTACCCTTCAGCAGAAATTCTCTTCTTGTTAATTTCAATGCTTTCACCTCCCCTATTTCATTTGTGCTTCCGGACTAATTAAGATCAGCTGCAGCAAGCCCCGTAAACCGGCGTTTTTCTGTTTTGTATGTACAATCGTATCTTCCACATAAGCGCTTAAGCCTTTCAACGTCTTATCCGATAATTGCGTGATCCCGAGACGCTGACTCCACAGCTTCACCCATTCCTCTGGCAGCTCCGCTTGCTTCGGCGTTGCATCAGCCGGCATCAACTTCTTATTGTTCATTTGCATGGCAATGGACTCGGCGAATTGATACCTCGCGAGCAGCAAGTTGGTATTCAGCCATGAAGCGCCGCCTCTCCAGCCTGCAACATCAGGCGGAGAAAAGAGCTCCTGGCCCATCTTTCTCATCGCTTGCGCATGCCCTCTAGCAGCAGGCAGCTGCAGCGTTTTGAGAATACCAGCAACATAATCAGCCGGTGTTTTAATGAGGGCTAGCCGTAAATTGGGATGATAGAAATCGTCCGACAAGAACAGCTCATGAAGTACTTCGCCGATGGTCGCCTTCTCTACAATGTGCTTCGCCACTTGCTGTACCCAGCTGTCTGGCGGATTATCTGTCACAAAATATTTGAGCAATTTCAAAGCTAGAAAGGTAGATAACGACTTTTGATGAAAAATAATATCAACGGCCTCGTCGCCGTCCAGATTCCCCTTCTCACCAAGCAGCGTTTTCGGATCATTATCATGCTGTTTGGGATTAAACGCTACTTTATTTTCCTTCTCGCTGTACGTCCAGCCCGTGAAAGCTCTAGCCGCTTCCTTCACATCTGTTTCGGTATAGTGACCAATGCCAAGTGTAAAAAGCTCCATCACTTCACGCGCGTAGTTCTCATTCGGTTTGTTCTTCTTATTGCGATTCACATCCAGCCAAATCATCATAGCCGGATCTTTGCCGGTAGCGAGCACGAGCTCCTTATAGTTGCCTAAAGCATACTTGCGGAACAGCGTATTTTGCTGAACCATCAGTGTGACATTCTTGACCTTGTAATTTGCTGTTGCAAAATGTCCGTGCCAGAACAACGTCATTTTCTCAATTAATGGTGCGTTTGAATTCACCATTCGGTATAACCAGTACATCTGCTGATCGCCAAGCTGCACCGGATCCAGAGCTTTCTTACCCTCTGCGTTAAGTTGATCAAAAGGTGTCAGCGCAGCCGTTTCGGTCAATGCTTCACCTGCGATAAGCCGTCGCACCGTCTCCTCGCGACCCAGCGCCAAACAGGCCTTAACTTCGTCCTCTGCCCCTCCAAATCCGGCACGAAGCAATAAATGAACAACTTCCGCGTTCGTCCAAGTTACACCCATGATTTCCCTCCACGCCTAATTTTCCATACTGTAGCACATAAATGTGTCAAAACGATGTATAAAACAAAAAAGATAGAGACTTCAGAACCTGTCTGAGTCTCTATCTTGATTAGGAACCATCGCTTGCATCATCAAAAGCTCATAGGTGGCTGTAACGCCTCCAGGTACGCTAAACTTCGACTCATACATTTTGTACATGCCTGCAAACAAACGACGCGTGCTGACGCCTGGCGTAACAGCTGCCTCTGACGTGCTAGCTCCCATTGCTTTAACTGTATGCAAAAAATCCCTTGGCGTCGGGTACGTTTCCACCTGGAGCAGGCCATGTTCTTGAATGTGCGAGAAGCCACTGTCCACAAGCATGTCTCTCCACCCAGCGCTGGACTTAAAAGTTAGCCCATGCCGCTGCGGCTTCAGCCCCTCCTCACGATACATGGCCATGAATGACTCATGCAGCTCATAGAAGGTTGCCGGCCCGAATGTCGTGAACACCAACTTGCCGCCTGGGCGAAGAAGACGCCGAAGATGCTTGAGTGTCTGCTTCGGTTCTTTCAACCACTGAAAGCAGGCGCCAGAGACGATTAAATCGAACGAAGCCGACAATGCAGCCAACGACCACTTTTCCACATCAGCGTGAATAAAGTGTAGGTCTCTGGCAGCTGGATGACTGCACCCTACACGCTGCTCAGCCGCCCGAAGCATGCCAGGTGCGATGTCCAATGCGGTAATCACGGCTGTTGGCCATGTATCAACTAGTCCACTCGTCACAACGCCTGTGCCGCAGCCAATCTCCAGAATGCTGCGTATTGGCGCATTCTCGCGCGCACCGTCCAACCCCTTAAGAGCTGCAGCAAGCTGCTCCGCCATCATCCTCTGCACATGGGCATGCTGATCATAGGAACCTGCTGAACTCCGATTGAATTGACGCTCAATTTCCGTGCTGTTGTTCAAGCCACCGCCTCATTTCCGCTGCAATTTCCTCTTCCCTTCCTACAAACGGTACATGACCGCAATCGGGTATGGCATGTAACTTTGCGTACGGCAGTCCAGCAGCAAGTTCTTCTGCCCCTTCATAAGGGCATATCCGGTCCTCCCTGCCATGAAACAGCAGCACTGGGCACATAATTTCTGAGCGTACAGCGCTAACTTCCACCTTCCTTAAAATCTGAAGGCCTGCCGTCAGAGCGGGAACTGTCCAGCTGCCTATTGGAGGCAGCCCTTCGGCTATTCCTGTCTCTCGCTCTGTTTCTGTCCACAGCATTTGACGAAATTTGGATTCTACCGCAAGCGCATCTTGCGCGGCACCCTTGATCATCTGCCTGACATAAGCATCCGGCTGGCCTAGATGGGCTTCGCTCTTCGAGCGAACGAATTGAGCCGTAGCCGCAAATAGAAGGAGGCCATTCGCCTTACCTTGAGCTGCTAATCTAAGCGCCAGCAATCCGCCAAGCGACCATCCGCCAATAAATAGAGGTTTATGGATTTCCGAAGCTTGCCATTTTGCTGCCGCATCTTCTGTGATCGAAAGCATCTCCTCAGGCGTTTCAGCCTCGCTAATATTGACATGCACGTGTTGATAGTCAGGCAGCGACTTACATAGCTGCTCAAAAACCTCGGACGGCATGCTCCATCCAGGCAACCAGACAATCGTCGCTTTCTTTCCTTGTGTCATCATCCCAAAACGCCAAGCTGCAATCCTACTTCGCGAATGCTTACTGCTGCATACCGCAGCTCTTTATCTGTATGTGCTGCAGATAAAGAGAAGCGGATGCGAGCTGTCCCCTCTGGAACCGTCGGCGGCCTAATCGCAACCGCTGCGATGCCTTTGTCTTCCAGCGCAGCGCTGAAGCGCAAGGCAGTCTCATTATCGCCGATGATGATTGGCACGATAGGAGAGTCGCCTATTCCGAGCAAGAAGCCTGACTTTTGAAGCGAGGATCGGAAGGCACGAATACCTGTGTGCAGCCGTTCACGCCGCCAGTGCTCTTGCTGCACCAGCACTAATGCTTGAGCAATACCTGCGAGCAGCGCAGGGGGCATTGCTGTGGAATAGATAAGCGTGCGCGCCTTATTCACGAGGTAATCGATGAGCGTGCGGCTGCCGCACACATAAGCTCCATAGGCGCCGAAGGCTTTGCTGAACGTTCCCATATGAATGTCCACCTCGTCTTTAACCCCGAGCGCATGGCATAATCCCTCGCCACACCTCCCATATACGCCGCCGCTGTGTGCTTCGTCCACCATCAGCATTGCTCCATACTCATGCTTGAGCAGGATGAGCTCTTTCAGGGGAGCCTGATCTCCATCCATGGAGAAGACAGCGTCGGTAACGATCAGCTTTCGTTTCCGATCGCGGTGCTTATGCAGCAGCGCTCCCAAATGCTCCATATCGTTATGCCGATAACGTGCCATCTCCGCTCGGCTCATCAAAATACCATCAACAATACTGGCATGATTCAGCTGATCGCTGAACACCACATCATCCCTGCCGACTACAGCACGGATAACTCCTGTATTCGCCATATAACCATTGGCAAATACAAGGGCGGCTTCACAGCTCTGCCATTCGGAGATTCCTTCTTCGAGTTCCGTATAAGCCAGCCGATTGCCGGTGACCAGCCTGGAAGCCCCCGCGCCAACACCTTCCTTGAGCAGCACCTCCCGCATCACTTCGATCATCGCAGGATGCTGGGCTAGTCCAAGATAGTCATTGCCTGACAGGTTGAGCAAATTGTGCCTGTTGTGCATGTTCTGCGGTCCTGTCCCCCGGAACAGCCGCCCTGGAGACGATGGAACTGCTGAACTTCCCCGTAAGGATCGTTTCAATGAGGCGTCATCCAGAGAAGCAAGCTCCTGTTCCATCCATTTCAAAGAGGATATCGGATTCATTGCGGCCCCCTACAAAGCATTGAGTTCAATCTCAAAGCCCAAATCCTCGATCATTTGGTGATCCACGCCAATCGATTGACCTGCTGTTGTTAAATAATCACCAACAAAAAGCGAATTCGCTGCGTACAGTGACATAGGCTGCAACGTACGCAGATTCACTTCACGGCCTCCCGCTACACGAATTTCTTTGGATGGGCAGATGAAACGGAATAAGGCCAGCACTTTCAAAGCTTTCATCGCCGGAGTACGGCCTGCATGCTCCAAAGGTGTTCCAGGAATGGCATTCAGGAAATTAATCGGAATCGAATCGCTATCCAGTTCACGCAGCGCATAGGCCATTTCCACAATTTCTTGATGAGTTTCACCCATTCCGATAATGACACCGGAGCATGGGGACATGCCGTATGTTTTTACTTTTTCCACCGTTTCAACACGCTGATCGTATGTATGGGTCGTTGTAATCGACGGGTAGTTCGCTTTGCTCGTATTGAGATTGTGGTTGTATCGATGTACACCTGCTTCAGCCAGTCGCTGTGCTTGCTCGTCCTTCAGAATGCCTAGGCAAGCGCAAATTTTGAGCGGCATCGTTTCACGGATTTCTTTGACAGCATCTACAACTTGCGCTAATTCCTTGTCTGTCGGACCTTTTCCTGCCGCTACGATGCAGTACGTGCCAGCTTTACGCGCCATAGCTTCACGAGCACCAGCAAGCAGCGTATCTTTATCCAGCAACGTATATTTACTTACTGGCGCCGTTGAAACAATCGATTGCGAGCAATAGCCGCAGTCCTCGGGGCAAAGTCCGCTTTTGGCATTAATAATCATGTTCAATTTAACTTTTTTACCGTAATAGTGCTTTCTTACTTGAAAAGCGGCTTGCAGCAGCGGCAGAACTTCATCATTGCCTGCCTCCAGCACCGCGAGCCCTTCCTCTTCCGTCAAACACTCGCCATTTAAAGCTTTTTGGGCGAGCAAAGACCAATCCTTACAAGTTGAAATGTTATTCATTGTCTCCTCCTTGGCGTTCATTATCGCAGAACTTTAACGCTTGTTTGATCGGTGCCAGTTGTATGGAATTCCTAGCCGTATGTATCAAAAGATCTGTATCAGCATCAGCGGGTAAAAAAGGAAAACGGCCGAGTACGGGAAGACCACTGTACTGTTCGATAAGCTCAGCGTTCGTAGCAACGCTCGGATCGTGTGCAATTCCTGTATCATCACCATCATTTAAAATGACACCTACGATAGGGATTCCGTAGTGGCATAGAAAAGCTGCCGTTAATAGCGTATGGTTGATCGTCCCCAAACCGGAACGGGCAACAATGAGTGCGGGAATTCGAAGCGCTGCGATCAGATCCGCCATCAAGGCATCATCGTTCAGCGGAACGGCCACGCCTCCCGCGCCTTCAATTAGCAAGGCGTCGTAACGCTCAATTAGCGGTGTGCCCGCGGCGATCAGCCCCTGCACCGTTAAGGTCACGCCAGCATATCTAGCAGCGAGCATAGGAGCCAGTGGCGCTTCAAAGGTGTATGGCGCTACTGCGTCTGGCCGCTCATTGATGCCTGTTAGCTGCAGCAATCGTTCCGCATCGGTTTCTCCACTGCCCAGGCGTGCGCCTGACTGTACGGGCTTCCATACGCCTGCCTGGCAACCATCCGCACGAAGCGCCGCCGCTATCGCTGCTGTTACCATCGTTTTGCCAACTCCAGTATCCGTACCTGTGATGAACAAACCCCGGATCGGCTCTTCACTGTCTTTGTTCATAACCCGCCTCATCCTTCTGTGACCTGAATAATGGATGCCGCCAAAATGTCCGTCATCTCGCCCAGTTCAGCCTCTGTGCTCGCTAATGGCGGGATGAAGACAATCACATTGCCAAGCGGCCGCGTCAGCATGCCAAGTTCTCTCGCTTTCTGACTCGTCCGTACGCCAATCCGCTCTTCCCATTCGTACGATTCTCGTGACCCTTTATCACGAACAAGCTCGATTCCGATCATCAGCCCTTTTTGCCGGATTTCACCGACGTGCGGTCTATCTTTAAGCGCAGCTAGCTTATTTGCCGTAAGTACGGCCTTAGAACGGACTCCCTCCAATAGGTTATTCTCCTTAAAAAGCTTTAGGCTGGCCAAAGCTACAGCACAACCAAGCGGATTCCCCGTGTAAGAGTGTCCATGGAAAAAGGTTTTCTGCTCGCGATAATCCGCATAAAAGGCACTATAGATCTCATCTGTCGCCAGCGTCGCTGCTACAGGCAAGTAGCCGCCTGTGAGTCCCTTTCCAACCACCATCAGATCCGGTGTTACGTTTTCCAGATCACAAGCGAACATCTCACCCGTCCGTCCGAAGCCAGTTGCTACCTCGTCTGCAATGAACAGTACGTCGTGCTTGCGGCAAAGGTCAGCCATCTCGCGCAGGCAGCCCTCCGGCATCACGACAATTCCGCTGGCGCCTTGGACAATAGGCTCCACAATAAGTGCCGCAATTTCATCTGCCTGCGCCTCTAGCAAGCTTCGCAAAGCAGTTATCGTCGCTTCTTTGGCTCCCTCTGCCCCTCCTTCATGCCGATAGGCATAGGGGTAAGGAATGACGTGCGATTGGAACAGCATGGGACGAAACACCTCATGATAAAGCGGAATCGCTCCAACACTTACAGCGCCAATTGTATCTCCGTGATAGGCCTGCCCCATTGTGATGAAAGACTTTTTATTGCGCCCTTCTTTGTTATGCCAGTACTGGAAAGCCATTTTAATCGCGATTTCCACGCCGGTTGCACCAGAATCTGAATAAAACACTTTGTTTAATCCATGTGGTGAGATGTTCACCAACTGCTCCGCCAACTCAATTGAAGGGATATTCGCCATGCCTAACAAAGTTGAATGAGCAACCAGCTCCAGTTGGTTCGAGATGGCTTGGTTAAGCTCCGGGACATGATGTCCATGAACATTAAGCCAAACGGACGAAAATCCATCATAATAGGCACGTCCTTGGACATCATAGAGCCTAACGCCTTCTCCACGCTCAATGATGAGAGGATCCTCGTTATTGTAGTCTTTCATTTGTGTAAAAGGATGCCACACGTGCGACTTGTTTAGAGCCGCGAGCCGTTCGTAGGACTTTGACACGACAATCCCTCCTAAACAGATTTAATTGTCAACTTATATCTATCGTTTTAGGTTAACAATAGATAGTGGTCAGTTTAGCAGATCAAAACAACCTTGTAAATACATTTTCATTTTTCCACCGGTTAACAATGAAAAAAGAGCAATACACAGCGTCGAGACGCCTTGTATTACTCTTAATAAATAAAATGCCGATAAGAATCATTTCTTGTCGAACAAACTATTGTCGAACATGCAATGCATTTGTCAACTCGAGGAAAGAATTTACGACACGCCGTACACGTTTATCGACATCCGGATGAATATCGGCGTAAGCTACTCCCGTTTGGAAACTTTTCCGCTGATCGCCGCCAATTGAAATCCACTCCGGGCAGTTAATACCGTGAAGATTGCGAACAATTGTTTGCAGCTGCGTTAGCGAGCTAACGGCTACGGCGCCGCCTGATGAACTAACAGAAAGAACAGCCTTATTATGGAAATGATCTTGTCCGAGATGATCCAGCGCATTTTTCAGAACACCAGAGATTCCGCTATGATATTCGGGCGTCGCGAGCACAATGCTATCCGCTTCATGCATGGCACGCTTCAGAAATTCAAGTGCTTCATGACCACCATGAGCATCATCCGGTGAGTAGAACGGTATCGGCGTTTTGTTCAGATCAATAAGTGTTGCTTGATGCCCATGTGATTGTACCAAGTGCTGAATGTACTCCGTGAGCCTTGTACTTGTAGCTGCCTGATGGTTGCTTCCTGCAATAAGGGTGATTCTCATGAAATATCTTCCTTCCCTGCGTTGGAATAAATGAATATGAAATGATGTTTTCATTATACCTTGTTTTCAATAAATTTCCATTAATTTAGAATTATTATTAAAAAGAAATTATTATCAATTAAAAAAGCTGCCTCCACCATGGAAAACCATGATAGAAGCAGCTCATATTAGTAACGTATATAAGGGCTAAGGAATTAGCAATCGAAGTACAGGTTGTACTCGTGCGGGTGAATACGGATTGCAACTTGTTTCGCTTCGCCACGTTTCAAATCGATGTAGTTATCGATGAAATCTTGTGTGAATACGCCGCCTTCAGTCAAGAATTCGGAGTCAGCTGCAAGAGCATCAAGAGCTTCGTCTAATGTACCAGGAACGCTGCGGATTTCAGCTTTCTCAGCATCGGACATTTCATAGATGTTCGTATCGAAAGGACCGTATCCAAGTGCACGTGGATCGATTTTCTTTTTGATACCGTCAAGTCCAGCCATCAACATTGCTGCGAAAGCAAGGTATGGGTTAGCTGTGCTGTCTGGTGTACGGAATTCGATACGACAGCCTTTAGGTGTCACAGCCGCGATTGGAATACGAACTGCAGCGGAACGGTTTCCTTTGGAGAATACAAGGTTAACCGGTGCTTCGTAACCAGGAACTAGACGTTTAAAGGAGTTTGTACTTGGGTTCGTCAAAGCAATCAAAGCTGGTGCGTGGTACAGGATACCACCGATGTAGTTGATTGCCATTTCGCTTAAGTTTGCATATGCTCCTTTTTCGTAGAACAAAGGCTCGGTTCCGTCGAAAATGGACATGTGAACGTGCATACCGCTACCATTGTCGCCAAACAGCGGCTTAGGCATGAATGTAGCAACTTTGCCATATTCTCTTGCAGTGTTAGCAACGATGTACTTGTATTTGAGCAGGTTATCTGCTGTTTTAGTCAAAGTGTCAAAACGGAAGTTGATTTCAGCTTGACCAGCTGTTGCCACTTCGTGATGGTGACGTTCGATGCGAAGACCTGCGTCAGCAAGCTTGTTACACATTTCGGAACGAATGTCTTGTTGGGAATCGATTGGAGCTACTGGAACGTAGCCGCCTTTAACTGGAACTTTATAACCAAGGTTGCCGCCTTCTTCTTTACGGCCAGTGTTCCAACCTGCTTCTTCGGAGTCAACTTCGAAGTAAGACTTGTTCATGCCATTTTCGAAACGAACATCATCAAAGATGAAGAATTCGGATTCTGGTGCGAAAAATGCTGTCGTACCAACACCTGTAGTTTGAAGATACTCTTCAGCTTTTTGTGCGATACTGCGCGGATCACGATCGTAACGCTCGCCTTCTGGCGTATGGATGTTGCTCATAATGATCAATGTTGGGTGAGCTGTGAAAGGATCTACATAAGCAGTTTCCGTATCTGGCATCATTACCATGTCGGATTGTTCAATACCACGGAATCCTGGGATGGACGAACCGTCAAAAGCTACGCCGTTTACAAATGTTTCTTCATCTACTTCCGTAGCTGGCAAAGAGATATGCTGTGCTTTACCGGAAAGACCTACGAAACGAAAATCTACCCACTCAATATTTTTTTCCTTGATAAGGTTCAACACGTTTTGAACTGACATTTAAAAAACCCTCCCATTTCCGTACATTCAACGTACTTTACATGATTAATGTTCAACTTTTTGTTGTTATCTTGCACATATTATATAGCGATTAAGCTTTCACAGTCAATACTTATGTCAGGTATTTTTTATTTATGTGTAAGCTATGCTCACACTCTTTCACAGACTTTTCTTATATACAAAAAAAGGAAACGAGTTTCTTCCTAATAGAAGAAACTCGTTTCCTTGAACATAATCTTATGCCAGAATAGCTTCTTTCTGCGTATCGAACTTTTTGCCAAGCAATGGAGCAAGCTTCTCTAAATCAACAAGCAAGTTTGCGAATTGGTCCGGGAACAGCGATTGTACGCCGTCACCAGTCATGGAGTTGTCCGGATCTGTATGCATTTCGATGATCAAACCGTCCGCGCCTGCAGCAACGGAAGCTTTCGTCATCGGAACGACAAGTTCTCTGCGACCCGTACCATGGCTTGGATCAGATATGACAGGAAGATGGCTAAGCTGTTTAAGTACTGGAATAGCAGATAAATCCAATGTATTACGTGTGTAAGTTTCGAATGTTCGGATTCCGCGCTCACAGAGCATCACGTTCGGGTTACCGCCGGCAAGAATGTATTCTGCAGCATTCAGGAATTCGTCATAGGTGGAGCTGAATCCGCGTTTCAGCAGGACTGGTGTTTGAATCGTGCCAAGCTTGCGAAGCAGATCAAAGTTTTGCATATTGCGCGTGCCAACTTGCAGGATATCTGCATACTGAGCGCACACATCTACGTACTCAGGAGTCATAACTTCTGTAATCGTTAGAAGTCCATGCTTCTTGCCCGCTTCAGCCATCATGATCAAACCTTCTACGCCAACGCCTTGGAAGCTGTAAGGTCCTGTTCTTGGCTTGAACGCGCCGCCGCGCAACACTTGCCCCCCTGCCGCTTTCACCAAACGGGCGATTTCATCGATTTGCTCCGGTGTTTCTACGGCGCAAGGTCCGCCCATAACGACTAACTGCTCGCCGCCAATTTCTACGCCTTTAATATTGATAACAGTATCTGCCGGATGGAAGTCACGGCTTGCTAGTTTGTATGATTTCGAAATTTTCACGACTTGTTCGACTCCTGACATTTGGCGCAGTTGTTCTGCTAATTTAGGATCTGCTTGACCGATAATCCCGATAACTGTGCGATCTTCGCCTTTGGAGACGTGAGCTTGCACACCTTGCTTCTCGATAAATTGGACGATTTCTTGAATACGCTCATCAGACGTTTTGTTGGAAGTAATGGCGATCATGATATACACGCTCCTCATTTATATGGGTTGTTCCACTTAATCACTTCAACGCTTGTTCGCTTCTACGCTTTTAATCACTAAAGTAAATATACAACGCTTGACGAAGATTCGTCAAGCGTTAATTTATTTGCTATTATTCTTCTTGCTTAGAAGGTGCGAGCTGATCCTTGCGGATTCTGCGTTTTTCCTTGCGACGATTAGTATGGTATTTGAGAAAGAGCACTACAGGGAAGTAAGCGATAAGACCGAGAATGGCTCCGACCACCATGCCACCTACAATCAAGTCCAAACCGCTTCTGATGATATTGGATAGGATATGCGGTAAATGATGAATCAGATAAACCTTAACATGCTTCGGTACCAACCAATCTCCAACCTGCTTATTGAGAATTGAGAACGGAATATAAATGATTTTACCGAATACAAACCCAATTAATGCCGCAGGCAGATTAGCTCTTAACAAATATACCAAAGGAAAAATAAGAACGAATGCAAATCCTGCTGTAGGCAGGGTGAACATTTCTATAGCCAGACCAATTGAAAAGCCGCGTGCAACCTTAGAAGGGCCGCCTTTGGCACGTAAGAGAAGTAAATATTTGTACCGAAACCAGCGTTTGCTGCTTTTCCAATCGTAGCGAGTTTTCATCATTTTCACCTTCTGAGTGCTCTGCATGCTGGTCACAATCCCGCCCTGTGGAATAAATACGAATTACTCACTGCTGGCTGCTTTGGACTTCATAGCCGGAATGAGCTTCTTCATATTAATAGTACGTGTAACTGCCCAAGTGGTTTCATCTTTCGGATCGTAGCTTTCTAGGTAAGATATGACTTCTTTGGTAATCGGTGTCGGTGTCGATGCCCCTGAAGTCACCCCAACTTTACGGACATGGGTTAACCATTCACGATTCAATTCTGTGATATCAGCTATTCTATACGCCCTGACGCCAGCAATTTCCTCTGAAACTTGCGCTAAGCGGTTAGAGTTATTGCTTTTGGGATCTCCCACAACGATAACAAGATCGGATTCTTTGGCTTGTTCTGCCACAGCTTCTTGCCTCACTTGTGTTGCAAGACAAATCTCATTATGAATTTCCGCTTTAGGGAACAGCTCCAGGAGGCGATTCATGATGTGCCTGATATCCCACTGGCTCATCGTTGTTTGATTCGTAATGATGATACGCTCTGACTTAATGTTCAGCTGGTCAGCCTCTTCCAGCTTCTCAATCAGGTGAACAAGGCCAGGAGCAACCCCTACAGCGCCTTCCGGCTCCGGATGCCCCTTTTTACCAATATAAATAACTTCGTAATTGTCTGCTACTTTTTCGCGAATCAAATCGTGTGTTTTTGTCACATCTGGGCAAGTTGCGTCGACAACCGTCAAACCTTTGTCTCTAGCCCGTCTTCTTACCTCCGGAGAAACGCCATGCGCCGTGAAAATGACAGTACCTTTTTCAATTTGCTCCAAAATTTCGAGACGATTCTCGCCATCCAGTGTGACGACACCTTCTTCTTTGAAGAAATCGGTGACGTGCGCATTATGCACAATCATGCCTAATATATAAATTGGTCTTGGAAGATTTAAATTTTTTGCTGTTTGCATAGCCAATGCCATCGCGTCTACGACACCATAACAATAGCCTCTTGGAGAAATTCGTACGACTTCCATGCCTTCCACCTACCCACATCATCTGTTTTCCTTTTATTATAACGGATTACACAGGTAGAGGAAAGTTAGCCGGCAACCATATCATAAATGTACTGCCCTCATCTTTGCGCGTCGTCACTTCAACGGATCCTCCATGCTCATCAATAATCCATTTGGCGATCGATAAACCTAGTCCTGTACCCGTAGTTAGCCCTCTAGATAAGTCAGCACGATAGAATCTGTCGAATATATGGGGAATATCTTCTTTATCCATCCCGATGCCCGTATCTATAATTTGAATACCGATAAAATTGTTCGTCCGCGAAGCATGAAACGACACGGTCCCAACTGGTGTATATTTGAACGCATTCTCAATGAAAATGAACAACAGCTGCTGCAAATAATCACGATTACCTTGCACGATAGCGTCCTCTAGAGCTTCCAGATCGCCTACCTGCCAATCCGCGGTATGCTCCAATAATTGAGCCCTTCTCACAACCTCCTGTACGAGAGGCAGCATTTCGACAGGATTCTTCTCCATGACAACCCCTGCATCTGCTCTAGCAAGCGCGAGAAGATCGTTCACGAGCCTGCTCATCCGCTGCGCTTCTCCAGCTATGTCGTGCATAGCTTCCAGCGACATCTGCATCTGCTCGGGTGTGGCGAGTTCCGTCCCAGACGTCTTCTTCCACATCTTCTCCAGAAGATCCACATTCCCACGAATCGTCGTCAGCGGCGTGCGCAGCTCATGTGAGGCATCCGAAACGAATCTCCGCTGCGCGCGGTAAGCTTCATCCAGTTCCAGATAAGTAATCTGGATCCGCGAGAGCATGCCGTTAATTGTTTGGGTGAGCCGACCGATTTCATCAAGTGGTCCCGAGTACTCAATTCGTTTCTCCAAATCATCTCCGCTGCCAATTTGATTGGCAGCGTCAATCACGCGTTCGATCGGCTGTAGCGCCTTACGCGACAAAAACCACCCCAGCGAAGCAGCAACGATGATCGTCAGCAATGCCCAGAACATCAGCGTATACTTAAGAGTCACAGCTGTTCTCTCGTAGCTGCCAATAGGGACAGCCGCTTGGAGAATTCCAATCAAATTGCTGGATTGATCATAGACACCTTGATAATAGATAAGGAAATCCTGTTCAAGAACTTTGGTTTTTTGAAAGAAACCATCGTCATCCCCTCTCAATTTATCGATACTAGAAGCATCTAGTGGTAGAGCTACATTATAATATTGCAGGTTAGCCGAGCGATTAAAGCTTTTGAGGTTCACATTATATAATTGCAAGAATGTATTCGTTGAATAAATATCTCTGTTCTCTAGCTCAAGTTCGACGACAAGCCCTTTTTGTGAAAGGGCAATGCTTTTCTGAATACGCAGGGAGGAATTTCCTGCTTCACGTTTCAAATCCTGACGAATCTGATCGTACAAAAAATAATTCAAGAAAACATACAGCACAATCCCGAAAAGCAGCATCGTCAATGCCAAAACACCTGAATACCAAAGCGTCAGCCGCAAACGAAGCGACATATCAGAATTCTCCTCTCAATACGTACCCCGCTCCCCGGACGGTTTGAATCAATCGTTTATGGCCGAACTCTTCTGTTTTTTGACGAAGCAGCGCTATGTAGACCTCGAGCACGTTGGACTCACCACTGTAATCGTAGCCCCAAATTTTTTCCATAATAATATCACGCGAAAGAACACGCTTCGGATTCTGCATGAACAAGTGCAGCAAATCAAATTCCTTGGTTGTAAGTTCAATCAATTTATCGCCACGAAAAACCTCACGTGTATCCAAATCAAGTATCGTATCCTCATAGTTCAAACGGTTCGTAGGCTGCTCAGCGCGCTCCGTTCTACGACGCAAAAGAACTCTCACCCTGGCGAGCAGTTCCTCCAGCGCAAAGGGCTTGACCAAATAATCATCAGCCCCAAGATCCAAGCCTTTCACACGATCGCTGATTTCATCTTTGGCTGTTAACATCAAGATTGGCACCTCGCTGCCGCTTTCGCGGATACGGCGCACGACCTCCCAACCGTCAATATGCGGCATCATCACGTCCAAGATCAGTAAATTCGGCTCCGCTCTCAGCATTTGCTTAAGTCCTTCAGCACCATTGCTTGCCGTTTCAACGGAATAGCCTTCAAATGCCAGGCCACGTCTTAACATAGACGTAATTTTCTCATCATCATCGATAACCATAATATTTTCTCTCATCGGTTGGCCCCCCTTCTTTCTTTTCATTGTATCAAAATCCGCTTGACAAGCAAAAAGAAGCAGAGCCTGCAAGCATCCGGCCCGCGGGTCTCCACTTCCTTTTTATCGTACGCACGAATCTCTTTTTGTAGATTGGATACTTTCTTTTATTCAGCAGGTGTTTCAGCCAATGTATTTTTGTCTCCGATTGTAAGCGGAACATCCATGCGTTTGCCGTCACGAATAACACCTAATGTTACTTTATCGCCGACTTTTGTTGCTTGAACTTTCGTAATCAGCTCCTGGGAGTTCTTAATCTTCGCGCCGTTAATATCAACAACTACATCGTATTGGCGAAGACCAGCTTGGAAAGCAGGACTTTTACGTTGAACGCTGCCTACCAATGCCCCATCCGTATTTGAAAGCTTCAATTCACTAACCCAATCTTTACCGATATCTTGCAAACCTACACCTAAGTAAGGAACTGGTTCTTTAGGAATTTGAACGTTGTTTTTCAAGTTCTCCAATACCGAAGAGATTGTGCTTGTCGGAATCGCGAATCCAATCCCTTGAGCTTGTGAGCTTACAGCCGTGTTAATCCCGATAACCTCACCATTCAAATTGAGCAAAGGTCCGCCGGAGTTACCAGGGTTAATGGAAGCGTCGGTTTGAAGCAAATGCTTATATTCGCGTGTTCCTTTGGTATCCGGAATGCTGATCGGACGTTCCTTCGCACTCAGCACACCAACGGTTACCGTATGATCGAAGCCGTAAGGGTTACCAATGGCAACAACCCAATCCCCAACATTCACATCTTCTGCTTTGCCAAGAGGGAGAATCGGGAAATCTTTGTCGCCTTCAATTTTGAGGACAGCCAAGTCTAGATCGTAGCTATTACCAAGCAATTTGGCTTTGAACGGCTTATCGTAACCCTCAACCGTAATTTGAACCTCATCAGCTCCGTCGACTACGTGCTCATTCGTTAGAATATAGCCCGTTTTCTCGAAAATAAATCCTGTTCCCATGCCTGCTGGCTGAAGCTCGCCGCTGGCTGATCCTTCCGTACCACTCTTCGGTGCAGTACCGCCGCCGTTATCTCCGAAGAATTGGCGGAAGAACGGATCATCGAAAAGTGAGTTACCACCGCCGCGCGTCGACTGCTTCGGTTTCACCAGAGATTCGACCTTCACGATAGCTGGCCCAGCATTCTGGGCAATTGCAGAAATATTGCCTGGGCGGACAACGTCAAGCCCTACATTCTTCACTTCACCGTTATCGCTGGAGCTCTTCGTCGTTGCTGTAGTCGTGCTGCCTGAAGCCAGCGGCTGGTTGCCTGTGAACAAGTTCAACTTATCAGCACTGAACATGAGTGCACCAACGACCAAGGCGCCTGCCATGAAAGCTGCGAAAACGCTTTTTACAGATGAACGTTTTCTAGCATGAGGATCCCAAGGACCAGGTCCTTGTGAAGAACTTACATCAGGGCCGAAACTGAATGGGCGCAAGTTCTTTGGTGGAGTAACCTCAACACTGGAAGTTCCCTCTGTACTTGACGCGGAAGTTGTAAGTGCTTCCTGTTCGTTATTCTCGTTAAAAGCTGACTTGTAAGGTCCATAAGAATAATAGTAAGAAGGTCTTTCTTTGTTCGGGTCATGCGGTTCCTCAGGGTTCGTTTCTTTACGGTTCATTGTGTCATTCGAATCGTTATTGTTATTCTGCGACTTGAAGAAATCGCTATAGTCTTTTTTGTTGTCTTCCATACTTCTTACCTCCATTTGTTTATATGAGTTATAAAGTGCATGTTTGTTAGTTGATTTATGTCTTGCTGTCTATGGTACTATCATGCACTCACAACCTTAAACGAATATTAAAAAACAATAAAATGGAGGTAAAAAAAGGACACTTCTATTGCAGCCAAGCTTGTTCAACCTTTTTGAGCAGTCCCGCAGCTTCTTTGACCCACTTGTCATCTACTTCAGCATCCGGATCTAGCGGCGCTTGAAACTGATCAATCATAGCTCCATAGGTTTCCGCTTCTGCCTCTTGATCTAGGCCTTCATTATAGACATGTTTCAGCACAAAGGGGGTTCCCATTTCTACGATGGCATCTGTCGCCTCCGTATCGCCATCGATTCTACCCGTCACCACTTGAAAAGGAATGCGCAACCACACTTTATGGGCTTCATCTAAAAACCGGTCAAAATAACCATGGTCATAATCCCAGTTGCCACCCAGCGCAAAGTCAAACTCATGCAGGTGGTCTCTCACACTGTCGAAAGACTCTTTGACCTGTTCTAATGATGATGATATTGTTTTCATTCCGACACTCCTTAAGCGTTCATATTAGTTTCCTTACGCATAGAGTGTTCCAAAATGTAGTTTTTATGTGTCAAAAATGCCTGCCTCATTAAACCCAGCCTTTACGGTGTGCAAAAATAGCCAACTGTGTACGATCATCTAATTCACACTTCATCAGCAGATTGCTGACATGCGTTTTGACTGTTTTTATACTAATAAAAAGCTCCTCAGAGATGTCTTTATTGCTTTTACCTTCTGCAATCAATAACAGCACTTCCTTCTCGCGTGAAGTCAGTCCTTCTTCCTCCGGCATGGCATTGCGCTGCCTGACACCTCTCGTAAGCGCCATCGAAACTTCCGAATTCATCACAGGCATGCCGCGGTATGCGCTCTGGATGGCATGAATCAATTGTTCGGATGAGATGGTTTTCAGCATATAGCTGATAGCTCCCGACTCCACTGCCTCAAGTACTTTGGCTTCCTCCAGAAAGCTGGTTAGCATGATGATTCTGATTTGCGGGTATTTGCCGTAAATTAATTTCGTTGCTCCAATCCCATCGAGCACGGGCATCGTGAGATCCATTAAGATAACATCTGGGAGCCCTTGGGACAGCTCGCCACTCAGCTTATCGAACGCCTCCTGGCCATTGCTCGCTTCCCCGACAACCTCCAGCCCCGGTTCCATTGAAATATAAGTCCTTAATCCTACGCGAACCATATCGTGATCATCAACAATCATGACTTTAATGTTACTCATGCCCTTCTCCCTCTCTTTCCTTTGTGACAATGCCAGTCTGTCCTGTAAAACGTGGAATGCGAACTCTAACACGAGTGCCTGAACCTAATTTACTGTCGATTTCCACATCTCCGCCCAGCTTCTGCGCTCGCTCCCTCATCGTGGATAAACCATGAGAAGCGGAAGAGATATCCTTCCGTTCGAACCCTTGGCCATCGTCTTGCAGCTGAAGCACATATTGATGCTCTCTTTCATAAATGGCCAGCCGAACGCCTTTGGCAGAAGCGTGCTTCACGACATTGGCAAGACCCTCTTGGATAATCAGGAAAAACTGATGCTCAATCGCTTCTGAAATCGGATCACGCAAAGAAACATCAAGCTGGCCCTGCAGCTCATGGTTCCGGCAATATTCCGGAAACCACTTCTCCAGGGCTTCTTGAAGGCTCCTATCATTTAATTCAATGGGTCTAAGCTGTGAAATCAAGCCTCGCATCTGCTTCTGGGCATGATGCGACATTTGAATAAGTTGATCCATTACCGTTCCCGCAGCATCCGGGTTTCTTTCCAATATTTTGGGCAAAGAGGAGGCCGACATATGAATCGCGAACAGCTCCTGGCTGACCGTGTCGTGCAAATCACGTGCAAGCCGGCGCCGTTCTTCCATTACGGCATTCTCTGTAAGTTCTTGATCACGAATCGCTTCGGCCTCGCCAAGTTTCTGCAGCAGCTGAACACGTTCTTCTACAGAAGCCGCCATTTTATTAAAAGCATCATATAAGTACATGAACGGTTCAACAGGCTCCAGCTCAACTCGGCTCGAGAAATTCCCTTTAGATAGTTCGAGCATAGCCACATGAAGTTCATCAACTTTACGCTGCCATCTCTTGGTTGCTATATAACCAACTGTTAAACAGACCGCCAAAATGGCAATGAGAAACCACATCCGGAACTCCCATGACGCAAGCTCCCGGCTGTAGTATTCCAGCACTATAAAAATACTTGAGACGGTGAGAAGACTCGAGATCAGAAAGTAATTCAGCAGCTGCCACTTCATATTGAACATTCGCAATTTGTACATGCTCCATCCTTAACCTATCTTTTTGATTGTGATATCACCAATAAACATGCTTGTCGTGACAATCAGCTTGCGCTCAGCTTCTTCATAGTGGGAGGTTTGTGTTCTCACGCTGCGCAAGAATCCACTCTCACGACGATCAAGAACCTTCATATCCCCTATAAAAGAACTTGCCATCACCCGAACTTCTACATCCAGATCGTTAGGAATAAATATTTTCACATCGCCGATAAAAGCCGTTACATGAATCGTTGTTTCTCCAAGTGGGATGGCGGCGCGAGTCAAATCAATAACAGAATCTCCAATGAAATGAGAGATTTGAATCGGCTTTAATTCCCAAGCCTCTTGCCCCAGATGCACATCCCCGATGAAACCATGACGATGAAGAACATCGCCAGAATCAAAGTTGCGTACGAAGTCATCGTAGCGGTGGTGGTGGTGGTTATGGCTGTGGCCATGAAGATTTTGTGTTTTCGGCTGAGCCTGCGATTCAGGTTGAATAGATGGCTTCTTCGCGGCTGGATCCCCAGAGCCAAGCCATTCTTCTGCATGCTTTTGATGAAATTCGCCATGAATATCCTTGAGAACTTCTTTCTCCTCATCGCTTAGTGTATGCTTCGTTTCATTTCCCAAGAAAGAGTCTTGCTCTGCTTTATCCTTATTAGACGCCTTCGCCGCAGGATGATTCCAACTGGAGGAATCCCACGGATTGCTATGCTTCGCGTGTTCCTTCCGCCTTGCCTCCCGTCTCTCTCTTCTTGCTTGCTCTTTCGCTTCTTTCATTGAAAGCCAGTCAGGTGATTCTCTGCGACCAGGGCGGAAGATGACATTCAGTCCGAATAAGATTAAAGCAACAGGAGCCAAAGTTTTGAACATGTCTCCAAGCGAGCGATCGGTGAGATTCAGATTCTTAAGAAGGAAAATCGTTCCTACGCCGCAAACGAGCAAGCTCCAAATTGAGCCACCCCAATGATACTTACGCTGCCATACGAATCCGACGAGGCCATACAAGATGAGAATGACAGGCCAATACGTGGAAATCATATAAGCAAGGTCAATATGAATGAACCCCAGTTGATTAAGTAAAAAAAGGATACCTGCCGTCACAAGGACAAGCCCCCAAATCATGCGTTGAAACATATGCGGATTCATACGTTCTTCCTCCATTTGTATACATCGTTGTTAAGATACTTCTAGTCTATAAGATACAAGCATGATTGAAAAGAGACGAGGGATTGAAGGCCGCCTCGGTCTAGAGACTGAGTTTTTCGAACACAACCAACAAATAACTGACATGAGTTTGGAAGATACGAACAATGCGCCACATATGTTATGTATTCTTACGTATTTCGTTGACATGCTTATCATGAGAACCGTATAATTGTTCCATTAGAACGCTTCGAATATAAGGGAGAGATTACAAATGGATCAAATCCAACAGCTTTCCAGCGGTCTAGATACCATATGGGTGGTACTAACTGCTGCCATGATTTTATTGATGGAAGGGGGCTTCGCGTTACTCGAAGCAGGCTTTGTCAGGCAGAAAAATGCCGTGAGCATCATTATGAAAGTATTTGTTGATATCGCTTTCGGAGCACTTGTTTTCTATTTCATCGGTTTTGCACTCATGTATGGCAAAGATGCAAGCGGAATCATTGGAACCAGCGGCTTCTTCATGGGAGGAGATTTAACACACATCGTGCTTAACATCTCACATGAGACCTACTGGCTATTCCAATGTGCTTTCGTAATTGCTGTTATCTCCATCGTGTCGGGCGCTGTCGCAGAACGCATCAACTTCCGAGCTTACATCCTTTACACCATTGCCATGACAGGTTTAATTTATCCCATTGCCGGTCACTGGGTATGGGCCGTGGGCGGCTGGCTTGGTAAGCTAGGGATGGTTGATTTCGCTGGATCGGCTGTTATCCACGCGCTTGGCGGCTTCTCAGCACTCGCAGCTGCTATGATTATCGGCCCCCGAATCGGCAAATTTTCTGCGGATGGCTCAGCCAACATCGTCCCGCCTTCCAATTTACCTCTAGCTTCCGTAGGTGCCTTCATCCTATGGTTCGGCTGGTTCGGCTTCAACTCCGGCAGTACTCTAAGCGCTACCAATACATCGATCGGCCATATCGCTGTAACAACCATGTTGGCTGCAGCAGCAGGCAGTGCAACCTGCATCCTGTTCACAATGATGCGCTATCGCAAGGCTGACCCGCCAATGGTCATCAACGGCGCACTCGCAGGACTCGTCGGCATCACTGCTGGCTGTGCTTTCGTTAGTGATGCGGCCGCCATCTTCATTGGAGCCATTTGCGGAATCGCAATGGTCTACGCAACGGAAATGCTGGAAGCTAGACAAATCGATGACCCTGTCGGAGCATTTCCTGTGCATGGGATCAGTGGCAGCATCGGAACATTGGCTGTAGGCTTATTCGCTCAGCCTGATACGATCCGCGAAGGAACAGCCGGTTTATTTTATGGCGGCGGATTCGGCCTGCTAGGCGTTCAAGCACTAGGTCTCGTTACGATTTGCATTTGGGGCTTCGCCATCACCTGGGGCGTCATGAAGCTCATTAACCTTATCGTACCCATACGTGTCAGCAGTGATGAAGAACTCGTAGGCTTGGATGTAGGGATTCACGGGGTTCCCGCTTATAGCCAAGAAGACGGTTTTCTGGATTTGGAACAGTTGAAAAAAGGATAAAACGACAGCAAAAAACCCTTCTATCTAGAAGGGTTTTAATCTTTATATTAGTTAAGCAGTTCTTCGAAATCATCGGGAATGGTAATGTCCTCGCCAGGCTTGGATTCGTTCATAATCTGTCTGGCACGTGCTATCTCCGATCGAAGCTTATTCACTTGCTCCATCGGCTTCTTCACATAATGGATATATTCAACGGCCAGATGATGGTCAGGTTTCTTCCCCGTAAACATGCGACGAAGTGAAGACATCGCTTGATAAGCCCGCTCTTCCTTCATTCTCTTCATTTCGTAACGCTCCACTACCTGCTCGATCTCTAAAGCCTGCTGTTCCTTGCGGGCAATGTAAGCTTCCAAGAAAGGAAATACCTCCGCGGCTTTCCTAGATGTCCTTTGAGAATTACCGTCGAATCGCATAGCATTCAGCATAGTCACTCACCTATCTCTCCATGTTAACATTCATCACAGTAATCTTATTTTACACTAAAACAATGGTTTTGAGAACCATTATTTCAATATTAGATCGATTCCTACAACACCAACAGGGACTCCCGTGTCACTTATTATTGCTTTTGATAAGGTAATACACGGTTTTTTCGTAATAGCTGACACGTACTCCTCCGAAATGAAGAGTTCACCAGCCATCGCCCGCTTCCACCACTGTCTCCCCTTCCCACTTACTAGACCAGCTTCTGGCAGTGAAAAGATGAAGGTCCCGTCTGCCCGGTTCGACCAGATAGCTTCAATACCATCCGTTTTCTTCAAAACTGCGCTTAATTGAGCGGCATGACTCGCATCCACGAGGGATGTGATGTCAGGTTTGAGTACAAGGGAGCTGAGCAACTGCTTCATCTCTTGGATATTGACGTTTGTAGTCCCCTTTGTATTTTGCAAACCAACCGCTTGAATGGCTTGGATAAGCTCTGTTGAGGAGCGATCAAGATTATGGTTGATGTGCTGCAACATCGAAACTTCTTGGCGCTGCTTTTTCATTTGCAAAAGCGTATTCTCCACACTGTCCATGGTTTCGTTCATCAGATCTACCACTTGTCCGAGCGAGGACCTCGTGCCTGTTACTAGGGTGGACTGCGTCTTGGTTGAGCTTGTCGTACTTGCGACGAGATTGTTCACATTCAGGATTAGAGAGAAAATCGTATCGATCTTTTCTTTCATCACTTTCATTTCGCTAATACCTAGGGCAACTGATTTCTTTTCTTCTGCAACGGCTGTTACAACTTGCGCAACGCCACTCTCAATCGAGGTCAAAATTTCCGAGGATTTGGTCACCGCATCATGGCTTTGTGCAGCCAGCTTCTTGATCTCCTGCGCGACAACCGAAAACCCGCGCCCCTGCTCACCCGCTCTAGCAGCCTCAATGGAAGCATTAAGGGCAAGCAATGACGTTTGAGAGACCACTTCAGCAATGAACGTATTGATTTCTTCGATTTTGGAAGTATGGCTGGTAAGATCCTGAATCTTGCGCTGCATCGTATCATTATTAATATGTAGATCACTCATGACTTCGTCTGTCGCATTCAGCGAGCGGCACACATCCACAACCGTATCTTTGGTCTGTTCGCTCTCTTTGTGCATATGTAAGGACGAATCTAAAATATGGTCGGCTGCTGCCGCCACCTGCTGAATCGCTGCGAAGGCTTCTTGCAGTTGTCCAACCGCTTGATCGCTGCGAGCTTTCAAGTGCTCTTCCTCTTGAATGGAAGCATCAGCAATATGCAGCAGTTGGCTAATAGAACGATTCACTTCTTCCACCGCTGCTGCCAAACGGTCCGCAACTACTTGCGATTCCTGTATAAACGTCCGGAACTGCTCCTGCTGCGCTTTTTCTGAATGGTGTGAATCGCTTGATCCTTTACTCATTGCAATGGTCAATATCCCTAGAAACAAAAAAACAGCCAACCCTGCAGCCGTGTACCAAATAGATGTTGAGAATAAAGCAACTACACTTACGGCAATACCGATGAGAATAAGAGCATACATCCAAGCTTTCAGTTTCGTCTCTGCCTGCATAAGCAATTGGCACTCCTCCCAGAAGGGCAAATGTTAGATTTTGCTACATTATATCGAAAATAGGCGACTATGAAAAGAAATAAAAAAGCAGAGACCCTTTCAGGCCCCTGCTTTTCATTCATTGCTATGGTTATGGTTATTCGTTATTTGTTTTGGTTTTGTGTGTTCGTTTGTTGCTGCTTGTTAGGTACCGCAGTTTCCGTAGCGAACTCTACGTCTTGTGCTGCTTTCTTGTTGTTTTTGTTCTTAGCCATGTTCAATCACCTCCTGTATGTTTATGATTTCCCAAACAGGATTTTTTATGATGAAAAATTTAGCCAGAACAAATTTTATAACGATTTGGTAGGAGCTATGATCTCATCCTTTAATTGATTCCATATGAGCTCAGTCACCTTGCCATTGCCCTGCTTGACGATAAATACTTTAACGGTTTTTTTGCCCCATTCTTTGTAGACCTGATCTTTCGTGTCAAAATACAAGTCGATTTTCTTCCCTTTAATCGCGCTTCCTGTATCAGCAACTACCCCGTAACCATATCCCGGGATAAACAAAACCGTGCCGAGTGGAAAAACCTTCGTGTCTGCAGCGATGGTCGATAAGGCTTTGTCGTCTCGCTTTACTTTGATCCCGGAGAAAGTAATCCCGTACTCAGGATGACCCGGCGTTTTCCCCGTGGATTCTTTACCTGCATAATACCCAGTAGCCGTCACTTCAACCGCCTTAAGCTTGGACAGATCCGAGTCCAGTTTAGGCACGTAGCGATAATTGATTTGTTGCTTACTATCTTGTGTTACAGGTACAGAAACAGGTTCCGAATTACTCGGGTTATCCATTTGATGCGGCGCTTGTATATGGCTTACGGTTTCTGCCGTATTTCTTGTTTCTTGTCCGAAAAGCGCAATCAAAACATTCATGATCATCCAGGTTCCAAGCCACTTGGGCTTAGTAAATAACGCAGTAAACATCGTTTTGATACCTCCCCTACTATTGCAGGTTGTCCAGTTCATTCCAGAATTAAACCTCCATATGCAGACTCACAGATTAAAATGCCCCCTTTGCGTTCCCTTATACATACCAAAATGCCTAATTTTGAAAACAAAAAAAGCAGAGAAGAATGACTCTTCTCTGCTTCCTTTGTATGCGATTATAGTTTTTTGCTGATTTCCTCATTGATCATGCCGATAACTTGTTCAATCGGATGAGTACCCAAGTCCCCTTGACCGCGTTTGCGGACAGATAGACTTTCGTTCGTTACTTCATTTTCCCCGACAACGAGCATGAATGGAATTTTCTCCAGCTGCGCTTCACGAATCTTGTAACCCAGCTTTTCATTGCGGTTATCCGCTTCGACACGAATACCTGCAGCTAATAGGCGCTCAGTCACTTTATTTGAGAATTCCTCAAATGCAGGAGATACTGGGATAACTTTGGCTTGCACCGGCATTAACCAAGTTGGCAGTGCACCTGCGAAGTTTTCAAGCAGGAAAGCTGTCATCCGTTCCATAGTCGAGATGATCCCTCTATGAATAACAACCGGACGATGCTTCTGACCATCTTCACCTGTATACTCAAGCTGGAAGCGCTCAGGCAGCAAGAAATCAATTTGAGCTGTGGAAAGAGTCTCCTCTTTCTTAAGCGCTGTTTTGATTTGAACATCAAGCTTAGGCCCGTAGAATGCTGCTTCCCCTTCAGCTTCGTAGAACGGAAGTCCTAACTCTTCTACAACCTCACGCAACATGCGTTGGGAAGTTTCCCACATTTGATCATCTTGGAAATACTTCTCAGTGTCCTTAGGATCACGGTAAGAAAGGCGGAAACGGTAGTCCGTAATGCCGAAATCAGCATAAACTTGACGGATCAAGTTAACTACACGTGAAAACTCTTCTTTGATTTGATCCAAACGACAGAAGATATGAGCATCATTCAATGTCATTGCGCGAACACGGTGCAGACCCGTTAATGCGCCTGACATTTCGTAACGGTGCATAGTTCCAAGCTCTGCGATACGAATTGGCAGATCACGATAGCTGCGCATATCCGTTTTGTAGACCATCATATGATGCGGGCAGTTCATCGGACGAAGGACAAGTTCTTCATTGTCCATGACCATTTTGGGGAACATATCCTCGCTATAGTGATCCCAGTGACCGGAAGTTTTGTACAACTCAACGTTGGCAAGAACCGGTGTGTAAACGTGCTGGTAGCCTAAACGCTCTTCTAGGTCTACAATGTAGCGCTCCATAGTGCGTCTCAATTTGGCACCGTTTGGCAGCCAAAGCGGTAAACCTTGTCCCACTTCACGGGAGAAAGCGAACATTTTCAGCTCTTTACCAAGCTTGCGGTGGTCACGTTTTTTTGCTTCTTCGAGCAAATGTAAATGCTCATCCAGCTGCGCTTTTTTAGGGAACGCAGTTCCGTAAATACGCTGCAGCATTTTGTTTTTCGCGTCTCCGCGCCAGTAAGCGCCTGCTACGCTCAACAGTTTAAAAGCTTTAATCTTTCCAGTAGATGGCAAATGTGGCCCGCGGCATAGATCAAAGAATTCACCTTGATCATAAATCGTAAGCACGGAATCTTCCGGCAAATCACGGATTAATTCAAGTTTGTACGAATCTTCCATCTCAGTGAAGATGCGAATCGCTTCCTCACGAGAGACCACGCGGCGAGTAATCGCCAGGTTCTCATTGGAGATGCGTTCCATTTCCTTCTCGATTTTCACCAAATCCTCTGGATTCAGCGGAGTATCCAAATCGATGTCGTAGTAGAATCCGTCTTCAATGACAGGTCCGATTCCTAATTTTACAGTTTTTTCGCCATAAATGCGTTTAATAGCCTGAGCCATTAAATGAGCCGTACTGTGACGATACATTTCCAAACCTGCTTCACTGTCGAGTGTCAAAATCTCAACGTCTGCATCATTTTCCAATTCGAACGACAAATCAACTGATTTTCCGTTCACTTTCCCGCCTACCGCATTTTTCTTCAGTCCGGAAGAAATGGATTCCGCCACTTGCTCAATGGTCGTTCCAACTGCGTACTCTCTCACTGCGCCATCTGGTAATTTCACTTGTACAACCATCTTCGTTCCTCCTGTATATGTGATTGAACGCAAAAAAGCACACTGCATCCCATAAGGGACGAGTGCGCTCAGCTCGTGGTTCCACCCTAGTTCGATTCGCTTCATGTCTACTCAGAGCATGGCGAATCCTCATCAGCATTCGGTAACGGGAATGATTCCGGTGTTGAATACTAACAGCCTGCTAATCAGACCGAATTCCACAACACGGCTACAAAGGGGTAAACTAACTGTTTCACTGAAGGAGATTGCAGCCTAGTCTCCTCTCTCTGTGCAGTTCTTGCAGAAAGTTCTTGTCTTTGATTAACGCCTTCGATCACTATTATAATTGGCTCTTCGTTCAAGGTCAAGGGGATAGTTGATCTTGTTTTTTCGCTTCCCCTAAATAAATGTCGCATGTCCGGCAGTATGAGCACACCGTAGTGCGATCCTCGAAGATTTGCCTAATCGTTTTAATTATCGTCATATCAGCATCTCTTGTGTGAATATAGATATTTGCAGGAGATACTGTGATCAGCGTGCTTACGATCATATCTTCGAAATTAATGTCCTTTTCCAACATTTCCATCTTGAAAGAGGCATCAAATTCATTGGCATCAATGAGCTCCATGCGATCATTCAGAATAACAAACTCATGGCCACCTTTGTGGATGAGATGAACAATCGGGATTTTGGCCTCTTGAATGTACACAAAATATTGCAAAAGTGAAATAAATTCCTGGTACTGACGATCCATCATGTACTCGTCTATCGCATATTCTGCTATTTCCCGCAGCTCGTCCGTGTAATCTTGCAAGCGGAAATGGAGGAAGCCGTCCAAGCTGAGCCTCGAAGTTTCTTCTAAGGCCAGCATAAGCTGGTCGACTAATACTTGTCTGCGTCGCTGAATGCCAAAGCTGTTGGTGAGAACAGGAGAATCCTCCATCCCTGTGTCTGCATAAACCGCTGGTTTACAGTAGCCTTCAATAGCTTCTAGGTCTTCCTTAGCTTCATATTTAAATTCTTTTATAAGCAGGTTACGCAAAATGCTGGATTCCTTATCCGCGATGATGTGATCTGCTAAAACACCAGCGAGATTCGGCCTCATTTGGCCTTGTACTGCTGAAACTTCCTCATCCGTTAGCTTCGATTCAAGGCGGATATATGCATGTGTTTCTGTCCATTCGTATGCAATTGTCCATCCACTTTCAACAATATGTAAAAGATGCAGCTCACGTTCTATTTGAGCGCTTAGCGAACGTACATAGGACTCATCAACCTTCATGATCACAATAGTAAACAGCTCCATACCCTCACTCCTTCCATCAATACATCCTCCTCTTAAGAGTATATGGTCGATAGGTAGGAGATATACAACGAACAAATTGCCATTTCCTTTCAGTATTCTTTATCAAATCTTTAAGTAAAGGTATTCCAATCACGCAAATTTTCATGCTATGATAATCATTATAGTGCTTTAGTCTCATATTGGAGTGAGTATCCATGCAAATAGACGCATACCAACTGCACAGACACGCTTGGAACCGCAAATTGCTGAACATCTACTGGTTCCTTGTCATGCTTCAACTTCCTTTCGAACTTCTCTACTCTTTCACCGTAAAAAGGGATGCAGCCCACCTGTCAGGGCATCTCATTATCTCCGTCTTCACCATGGTACTTATCCTTCTCGTGCTAGAAACGACCAATAAATTTTCCAGGAAGCTGCTCGATTACCAAATCATTAGCGGTGGCGCGGTCTTGTCATTCACGATAATCTACTTCAATTACGAAATAAATATCGTCATCCTTTACCTTTTACTCCCGATTTTCGTTTCCATTTTCTACCTGCAATTCTCCAAAATTATTTATTCCATAGCCTTGTCACTAGTCTCCTTCTTTCTTCTTTTTACTCTAAAATTACGTTTGCTCGCCGATTATACATTTGTAGATCTCCTAACGATATTGCCGGTGCTGAGCATTATTTCGATGATTACATTCGGAATTATCAAGCGCGGCGTCGAAATCCTGAACAATTTGCAAATAACAACAGAATTGAAACAGGAACTATTGATCAAAAATATAATCATGGACAAGCTCTCCAAAACAGATGCGCTAACCGATCTATACAACCACATTACCTTCCATGAATACTTGGATGAGCTCATTATGCAAAACGCGCAAGGTCACTTCTGCATTCATATCGCTGTGCTCGACATCGACAATTTCAAGAAAGTCAATGACACTTACGGCCATAGAGCTGGGGATGCTGTCTTGAAAAATGTAAGCAGTGCCTTGAAAATTCATGTAGGTCTCAATGATTTTGTGGCCAGATACGGCGGCGAGGAGTTCGCTATTATTTTCACGGAGAAGAACACGGATGTGGTGTTTGATTTACTCGAAAGAATCCGGTGGCAAATTTCCCAAATGAAACAAGAAGAGCTGAATGGACAAGCTGTCACCATCTCCATCGGACTCAGTGAGTACCTACCAGGGACCTCCAAAGAGCTGCTTTTCGCTGGCGCTGATCAATCCTTGTACACAGCCAAGAAAACCGGTAAAAACAAAACGATCATCCACACAGCTCCCGTGCAGGAAGCACGGTAAATCATGCAGAAAAGCCTCCAACCCACAATACAAGTGGGATGGAGGCTGCTTAATTTAAGCTAGAAAGATTAATTCTGCATGACAAAATCTTTGTCAATTTTCACATTCACGTCATCGAAAACACGCAAAATTTGGTATTTCGTGTTCCGCTGCGCAGGAATTTTGCCTGCTTGGCGAATGATGTCCAGCGTTGAGGTCACGTTGACCTTGTGCGTCGTACCCGCCGCGGATACCACGTTTTCTTCAATCATCGTAGAACCGAAGTCGTTGCAGCCGTAGCTCAGAGTCTGTTTACCCACTTCAGGTCCCATGGTTACCCATGAAGATTGGAAGTTCGGTACATTGTCGAGCATAATCCGACTAATCGCCAGTGTTTTCAAATATTCTTCAGGTGTTACTTTCTCCGCCTTCATGTTCGTATTATCCGGCTGGAACGTCCACGGAATGAACGCAAGGAAACCAGGCGTATTAAGCTTCTGCATCAATACATCGTCTTGTGCATCACGGATACGCAGCATGTGGAGCGCGCGCTCTTCCATCGACTCGCCGAAACCGATAACCATGGTGCCCGTTGTATGCATACCAATTTTGTGAGCGGTTTGCATCACGTCCATCCAGTCGCGCCATGAGCCTTTGAGCTTGCTGATTTTGCGTCTAGTCCGGTCATCCAAAATTTCAGCGCCGCCGCCAGGCAGGGAATCTAGTCCAGCTTCATGCAATTGGCGAACAACCTCTTCTAGAGACAAACCGTCTGAAACGTCTTTCATTTTCATAATTTCAGCTGGTGAGAAAGAGTGCATCGTAATGTCAAAACGCTTCTTGATCTCACGCAGAATGTTCGTGTAATAGCTGAATGGCAAGTTCGGATTGGTACCGCCCTGCATCAGAATCTCCGTACCATTCACATCCAGTGTCTCTTGAATCTTTTGGAAAATGGTTTCGTCCGGTAGTACATACCCTTCTGCTGAACCTGGTGCACGATAGAACGCACAGAATCTGCAGTATACATCACAAATATTTGTATAGTTGATATTCCGGCCAATAACAAACGTGGTAATCGGGTCCGGATGCCATTTTTTCATAATTTGATTAGCAGTATCGCCAATTTTCTCTATTTGATCGGATTCGAACAGTGTAATGCATTCTTCTACATCAATTCGGCCGCCTGATTGTGCTTTATTTAAAATACGATCGATCGGTTTCACAGCTCTTCACTCCTTTAATTTCTGATGGCTCGTATCCATTCATCGTACCATATTCATGCCAAAAAAGCAGCAAATTGCTGCTTTTCATCAGTAGGAACCTTTTTCAAATATGACTATTTTGGGAATTCCGGATTCTCTATCCGCGAAGCGCTTGCTCTAAATCTTCAATTATGTCTTCGATGTCTTCAAGACCAACCGAATAACGGACAAGACCGTCAGTAATGCCTCGCTGCAGGCGAACTTCCTTCGGCATCGCGGCATGAGACATCATAGCCGGATAGGACAAAATACTTTCAACAGCGCCAAGGGAAACGGCTACAAGCGGTATACGCACTTTGCTCAGCATCTTTTTGGCTTTCTCGCCGGAGCCTACATCAAACGAAACTACGGCCCCGTAGCCAAGGGATTGTTTCTCATGAATCTCCCTGCGAGGATGGTTCGGAAGACCCGGGTAATACACGACCTCAATGTCAGGCTGCTCAGATAGCCATTGTGCCAATCTTTGAGCGCTTTTCTCTGAAACTTCCATACGGGCTTTCAAAGTTTTCATTCCGCGGATGAGCAGCCATGAATCCTGAATGCCAAGAACATTACCTAATCCGTTCTGAATCTGCTTCATTCTGCGCCCCAGGCTATCATTGGCAACTACGGCAAGTCCAGCCAGGACATCGCTGTGTCCCCCCAGGAATTTGGTTGCGCTGTGCAGCACAATATCAATCCCCAGCTCAATTGGACGTTGATGGTAAGGCGTCATGAATGTATTATCCAGCATCGTCAGCAGATCATGCTCTTTGGCAAAAGCAGCTACTTCGGCGATGTCGGTGATTTTGAGAGTCGGATTCGAAGGTGTTTCAAGGAACACTGCTCTTGTGTTAGAACGCAGCGCTGCACGAACTTGGGCCATATCCGTCATATCGACGAAGGTTGACTCGACCCCCATCCGATTCATGATCGTTGTAAGCAAGCGATATGTACCGCCATACACGTCTTCCGTCACGATAACATGATCTCCTTGTGAAAGGAGCATGAAAGCCGAGGAAATCGCGGCCATCCCGGAAGCAAAGGCGAAGCCGCGCGTTCCTCCTTCAAGCACTGTAATGTAGTCTTCCAGAGCTTGACGGGTAGGGTTGCCGGAGCGCGTGTAATCATACTCCGGGGAAACCTCTAAGTCGGCTTGATGGAACGTTGATGCCTGATATAAAGGCACGCTGGAAGCGCCTGTCGCTTCATCAATCGCCGCGCCGAAATGTATGAGTTTTGTAGCGAATTTGCCGTGAGGCTTGCGTTTATCGTTCGGTGAATGGCTCATTACAGGGATTCTCCTTCTAATTCAGCTTGTGCCAGGCTAAGCGCATTCGCTAAATCTGCAATGAGATCATCTTGATGCTCAATCCCAACTGAGAAGCGCAGAAGGCGATCATCCACGCCGATTTGTTGACGAATTTCAAGCGGAATATCGGCATGCGTTTGTACAGCCGGGTATGTCATCAGCGATTCAACGCCGCCTAAGCTCTCTGCGAAGGCGATAAGCTGGATGTGACGCAGAATTGGCTCAATCAGTCTGGCGTCTTTCACTTTAAAGGAGAAAATCCCTGTGTTTCCGCTGGATTGCTTGTTTTGAATGGCATGACCTGGATGAGACTCCAGTGCCGGATAATACACATCGCTGATCAGCGGGTGCTCCAGCAGGAAGTTCGCAACAGCTGTTGCATTCTGCTCGTGACGCTCCATACGAAGTGCCAGCGTCTTCATGCCTCTCATCAACAGCCAACTGTCTTGAGGACCAAGCACGGCGCCAATCGAATTGTGCAGGAACGCCATTTGCTCAGAAAGCTCTTTGCCTTTGGTCACAATCAGACCGGCAAGCACGTCGTTGTGTCCGCCCAAATATTTAGTAGCGCTGTGAACAACGACGTCTGCACCCAGCTCTAGAGGGCGCTGTAAATAGGGAGTTAAGAGCGTATTGTCGACGATGGATACAATACCTTTCCTACGGGCCCATGTACATACAAGCTCGATATCTGTGATCATCATGAGTGGATTCGTCGGCGTCTCAATGATCAGCCCTTTGGTATTCGAACGGTAAGCAGATTCCAAACCATCCAAATCGTTCGTATCTACATACGTAGCCGTTACACCGAAGCGAGACATGATTTTCTCAAGCAGACGGTACGTACCGCCATATAGGTCCAAGGAAACAATCAAGTGATCTCCTTGACTAAAGTAGGCAAACACCGTTTGCAGCGCGGCCATCCCGGATGAACACGCGAAACCAGCATCTCCGGACTCCAATTGAGCGATCGCATCCTCAAGCACTTTACGAGTTGGGCTTTTGGTACGCGCATAGTCAAAACCAGTGCTTTGACCGAGCTTCGGGTGACGGAAAGCAGTAGCCTGATAAACAGGGAAACTGACAGCTCCTGTTACAGGTTCTTCGATGGAGCCAATTTGGGCGAGACGACTTTCGATTTTCAACAAAGGGAGTTCCTCCTCATGATTTGGGTTCGAATTACAGTTGCGCACTTGCCAGGCTTTCATTGATATTGGCGTTAAGCTCAAAAGGCGTTGCTTGGTACACATAATAGTTCAACCAATTAGAGAACAGCAGGTTAGCGTGGGCTCTCCAAGTGTTATAAGGTTGTCTGCTAGGATCATTGTTCGGGTAATAATTTTTTGGGATTTCAATAGGAAGTCCCTTGCTCACATCCCGATCATACTCCCATTTCAATGAATTCGCATCATACTCGGAATGGCCCGTTACGAAAATATGCTTTCCATCACGTGTAGCCGCGATATAAACACCTGATTCCTCCGATTCGGATAAAATCTCCAGATCCGGACATCGCTCAATGTCATCACGACGAACATCGGTATGGCGCGATTGCGGCACATGGAATACTTCATCAAAGCCGCGAAGAAGCTTCGTATTCGGCACCTCTACCGTGTGCGGGAATACACCGAATATTTTGTTGTCCAGTGCAAATTTACGAACCCCGAAATGATGATACAAGCCCGCTTGGGCTGCCCAGCAAATATGCAAGGTCGAAGTGACGTTTTCTTTGCTCCAATTCAGGATTTGCGTCAACTCCTCCCAGTAATTCACATCTTCAAACTCCATCTGTTCGACTGGGGCGCCTGTAATAATCATGCCATCCAGCTTTTCTTCCTTAATATCGTCAAAAGTTTTATAGAACAACTCCAGATGTTCAACGGAAGTGTTCTTAGAAGTATGAGTTTTCGGATGCAGAAGAACGAATTCCACCTGCAGCGGGGTATTCCCGATCAAGCGCAGTAATTGCGTCTCGGTCGTTTCTTTGGTTGGCATCAAATTCAGCAAAGCAATGCGAAGTGGACGTATATCCTGGTGATACGCGACAGATTCGTCCATGGTGAAGATGTTCTCTTGGTTTAAAATTTCTTTGGCAGGCAGGTTGTCAGGAATCTTGATCGGCATCCTGTTCACTCCTCTTCAATGGTTTATTATGGGTGTATGGAAATGCAAAAATGACCTTCTCTGGAATCAGAGAAAGGCCATGGAATGTCACTGTCAATGTCCTTCTCTTATCTCCCAGATTCGCTTTCGAAAAGCGTTTCCGCAAGAATTAGCACCGTGCATCCCTTTGCTTGCAAAGGTTTGTCGGTTGCCGGGTGTCATAGGGCTAGTCCCTCCACCTACTCTTGATAAGAAAATGAAACGTATGCGATTAAAATCATCATACTATAAAATGAGGTAAAGTCAAGACGTTAACTGATTCTGCAACCTCCAAAAATAAAGAAATTGCATAAGGCTGTCCCACTATGATAATATTGATACGAAATGTATCGTTATTTGGTGTTTAAATAACTCAAAACAGGGTTAAATAACTATCAAACTGATTACATTATCTAACCAAACAAAGGGGGTCTATTATGTCCGCACCAACTTCGGATAACTTTTCTGCTTTCGCTTCATTAAATCGATATTTCGCTCTAATTGAAACATCGAAGCCAACTATGCAACAGGCAGAGGATGCCGCAGCCTTATTATGTCGAATCTACGGTGCAGCGAATGAGGAAGAACTACTGCTCCAAGGTAATTCTGAATTGATTGACATTTATACAGAAATGAAAGCCAAAATCTTGAAAGCCGCCATGTAACTCATGGCGCTTTTTTTTTGACACCGAACAAGCCCTGAATCCATAAAGTATCTAAAGCGCATTCCTACTTGTTTCGCCAAACTTTTTGGCTTGAAACGGGATATATGAAGGGTTATACTAGACAAGTATTATTCGACACGGACGCAAAAGGGGGGCATACGTTTGGACGGGGAACCGAGGAGTAGCACCTGCAAGATTAGTAAATTTTATAGTGTAGGAATGCAGTCGGTTATTCCATCATTCGTAGTCTCGCACACATGATGAACGTAACCGGCTGATTCCATGCAAAGGGGTGGATCAGATGAAAACACGGTGGGTTCAGAATGGCATTTTCACAATGGTCGATGACGTGTCTGTCGCACTAACACCTCCAGAAAAAGGCTTTTATTGGATTGATGCAGGGATCGAGGATTTAGAACTTCTTCAGCCTTTATTCCATCTACATGATTTGGCCGTGGAGGACTGCTTGAGCGAAGAGGAACAGCGTCCTAAAATTGAATTTTATGATTCGCATTATTTTATCGTAATTAATAGCATTCGTTTTGATGATGAAGAAATTTTCCTTCGTGGACTTAATTTATTTCTTAGCAAGCATGTCATTATTACCGTTACTAGACAAAAAATTAATGAACTTCGCGCTTTGAAGCCCTTTCTATGGGAAGAGGAAGTCAACAGCGCCGATCGTTTCCTATACCATCTAGTCGATCTTGTCGTCGATAATTACGTTGCGGTTGGTGACCGTATCGAGGCCAAGATTGAAAAGCTGGAAGAAGATATTCTGGTAGCTACCAAGAAGACGCATTTGAATGAGATCATCGGACTTCGTTCGGAAATTCTCTGGCTCAAAAAAGTGCTCGTTCCGCAGCGCGATGTCATCGGTACCCTCGGCAAAAAGGATCTTAGGCTGATCGATCACCAGCTCCAGAAATATTTTGGCGACATTTATGAGAATGCCGTGAAAATTGTGGATACGTTCGATACGCTCCGCGATCTCATGGGGAACTTACGAGAAGCTTATCAGTCCAGCCTGGCTAACCGCGCGAATGATATCATGCGTGTTTTTACCGCGCTGACGACCATTTTCATGCCGCTGACGTTCATTACAGGTGTGTTCGGGATGAACTTTGATAACATTCTAGGGCTCCATGTCGCTCACGGAGATGAGCTCGTCTTAGCATTCATGGGTGTGCTAGGCATTGCGATGTATATCTTATTCCGCAAAAAAGAATGGCTTTAATGTAAGAAAGGGCTTCTTGAAGCAGCTGAAACGGCTGATCAGGAAGCCCTTTTTTGGCTAAACCCGTTTGATCTTCACGAATTTACGTTTCCCTATTTGAATAATATCGCCGTCCTGCGGGTGGAAAGACTCATGGATATTCATGATCTTCGTTTCATTGATTTTCACTGCGCCTTGTTCAATACTGCGTCTCGCCTCTCCATTGGAAGCTTGCAGCCCCATAGAAACAAGCAGCTTAATGATGGAAATCGGGCCCGCTTCCAGCAGTTCCCCGCTTATCTGTATGTCTTCGATATCATCTGGCAGCGCCCGCTTCTGAAAGACCGTAATAAAGTGCTGCTCAGCCTCTTGGGCTGCTTCCGCACCATGATACATACGAACATATTCCTTGGCCAGCTTCATCTTGGCATCCCTCGGATGGATGGAGCCAGCCTCCAGTCCCTCTCTCAACTCCTGAAGGCTCTCACCTGAGATCGCAGTCGTTAACGCATAATATTTCAGCATAAGCGAATCTGGAATCGACATCGTTTTCCCGAAAATTTCATTCGGCACTTCATCGATACCGATGTAATTTTTCAAGCTTTTGCTCATCTTCTGCGTGCCGTCCAGCCCTTCGAGCAGCGGCATCAGAATAGCCACTTGCCCGTCTTTCATCTCATAGGCGCTTTGCAGTGTACGTCCCATCAAAATATTAAACGTCTGATCTGTACCCCCTAGCTCAATATCGGTCTCAAGCGACACGGAATCGTAGCCCTGCATTAACGGGTAGAAAAATTCATGCACATGAATCGACTGGTTCGCTGCGTATCTTTTGGCGAAATCGTCCCGCTCCAGCATCCTCGCAACCGTCACCTTACCCGCAAGCTTCAGCACATCATCAAATTTCAGTTCACCAAGCCAACTAGAATTGTAGTAAAAGGTCGTTTTGCTGAAATCCAAAATTTTGGACAGCTGTGTCTGATACGTCTGAGCATTATGCTGAACATCCTCTTCTGTCAGCTGTTTGCGCGTTTCCGACTTCCCTGTTGGATCACCGATCCGACCTGTGAAATCTCCGATGATTAGCTGAACTTCATGGCCTAACTCTTGAAATTGACGAAGCTTTTGCAAAACAACGGTATGCCCGATATGAATATCAGGTGCTGACGGATCCAGGCCCAGCTTCACTTTCAATGGTTTTCCTGTCACAATGCTCTGGGTAATTTTCTGTTTCAGGGCATCTTCCGGTATGATTTCTGCCGCGCCTCGTTTAATAATCTGCAGTTGGCGCTGAACTTCCTGCTTCTGTGCATCGGTTAACTCTTTTCCCGTCATCCTACAATCCCTCCTTAATCGCTATAAAAATAGTTCAAGAAAAAACAAAAAGACAACCAAATCGTCCACAAAGGGACGAGACGGTTGTCTCGCGGTACCACCCTAATTAAAGCGAAGGATCTGCGACTCTCATTCGCAGCCTTCTCTTTCACTTAGTAATTGTAACGGCATAGGATTGCCGGGTATAAGCTACTGATGCTCACACAAGAGCATGTTCCCTCAACCAACTCAGAACGGTAATTCGGAGCCATACTTGCATCGGTTTGCACCTTCCACCGACTCTCTGCAGCAGCGGCATTACTCCTACTAAGGGCATCGCCCCAGTTCGTCATCGCTTTGATTGCTATTAAGATTATTGACCATTTAATCACATCTGCCTAAGCCCTGTCAATGTTAACTTGCAACCCCCGTGTTTATGCTCTCCTTCTCCTTGCGGAAACGCAATCGAAGCAATCGAAGCCACTCATAAGCGTGGTCGAGCTCTTTGCCTTTCAGCTCCTCTGTGCCGCCCATACGTTGAAGAACCGGCTTCAAATAGCGGTCGCCTTCTGATTCGAATGCGTTCCAAGCTTTGATCTGTTCCTCCTCCGGGACTGAAGTCAACTCTGCTTCCACCAGTAGATCCATATCGTAGCCATCCCGATCCAATTCCTCTACCCACAGCAAGAGCTCTCTGCGCGGCATCGTTAAGTCAGCTTGAAGATCCGCCAAGCTGCCTCCGCGGGCAGCTATCTCCAGCAGCTTGCGTTTGCTGACCTCACGATCAAGCTCCATACGCAGCTTCTGCTCCTTCTGCGCGAGGAGCCATGCCTCGAACTTGACGATATCAACACTCCTGGCAACCCAATCTAGTGGAAAGCCATTCGTTCGCGTATGCTCTGCGGTTAGCTTAAGGATATCCCCTGCATACATATTGGTTTTTTGCTCACCGAAACCAGGGATTTGCTGGAGCTCCTCCTTGCTCTGAGGCAGGAAGACAGAAATCATGCGCAGCACCCGATTCGTAGCGAGAATATAAGGAGCTTTGCCCTCGCGCGCGGCTTGTTCACGTCTCCACGCACGAAGAGGCTCATACACTTCATCGCTTGGATGTTCTTCGCAGTAATAGGTCAGCATCTGTGTCATCCTCGCTTTGCCTGATAGCACTTGCGCCGATTCCAGATCCGAACTCACAATAGGGCGGAAGCCGTTGCGAAACTTCTCTCGCAATCCATGACGGAAGATGCTAAGCATCTCATCCCAGCTCATCCCCTGATACCACTGAGCTTGCTGCTGCTTGCCTGCGCTGTCTGGTTCGTTCCAGAACACATTCCACACGCCCTGCTCCTCAGCAATCGACACCTGCGCCGATAAAATTTGATGATCCCCCGTTTCTTTCTCCAATGTGTTCAAAAAAACAATGTTCATACTTACCTCCTCCAAATGGTTACGAAAAATAGGGTAAGAAAAACGAAAAAGCACCTCTTCAGCTAGGCTGAAAAGGTGCTTCCCTTTTTCTAATATCCAAATCATACCATGTTTGTAAGATAGGCGCAACCTATGTTTTGTTGACAGGCCTATTTCGGTTATAATGGAACACATACCAGAATGAAAAGAGGGCCCTTATGTCTGATTATGACTTTTTATACGATCATCAAGAAGAAACGACAACGCGTTTTGTATGCTTCGTCGGCAATGCGCTGCACCGTTTTGACCTTGCGATAATGACTACCACCCGTTATTACGGCAAAAAGCTAGTCATTGATTTACAATCAGGACGCAGTGCTGTAATTGGTCCCGATGATTTGGCGGAAGAGGGATACCTGGAGTACGCGTTCAAGCTCAATGAGGAACAAGCACTCGAACTCAATGAATTTTTACAGCAAATTATCGGCTCTATTCATTTCACGGATATTTAATGGATCAGCGGGGGACACTGGAAAAAGCATGCGCAACCCAGATGAGGAGGCATTTTCCATGAGTGTCGAAGAAACCGCAAAAGACAAATATACCGAAACAAAAGGTTTCATACCTGAACAGCGAGATGTATACACCGATTTGGAGACAGTCGAATCTCAGCGAAATGACCTGATTCCTGAGGAATTTCCCGAAGGTCCTTATGGCACAAGCCTAAACACGGAATCGCTGGGAAAAAGCTCCCCATGGCGAAAAGATCAGCGCCCGCCAAACCGGTTTTCCTATGAAAATCATGAGCTGCATGAAGGCATCAAACGGGACTACCCAGGCGCAGATGATAATCGGAATGAACCTTCGAATCAAGAATAGGATTTAAAAAAAGAGGCAATCTTCAAGCAGATTAACGGCTTGAGAATTGCCTCTTTTGTGATTTTATTTACCCAGCAGCTCCAAATGTCTGCCGATATGATGACGTAAGCCTTCAGCGAATACATCTTCCTGCTCTGCCATCGTGTGGAAGAACTCGTCAGCAAACGTCTTGCTGCCATCTGCATTTTTTGCCTGCAGCAACAGGCCGTATGTGATGTGCAGCAATTGGCGTGCATTGTTCTCTTCCATGTAGTTGGGCAGATCTGCATCCGCAACTTCAGAAAGCGGAACGATGGCATTGATGTCCGTCGTCACGTGATAATAAGCTGTCGCTTCTGTGAAATGATCCAAAGCGAATTGGTGCATGCGGCGATACAGGGAAGGGTTCACTTTTGCCACCACACGTACCGCTTCAAGCCAATTTGTACCCGCTGTTTTGATGTGGAACAAACCGTTGGTGTATTGTCCAATCAGTGGGAATACACTGAATTTGTCACTACCAGAATGAATGCTCAGCTTATATTCAAAATGCACAGCAATCGCCGCATGGCTCGCTAGCTCACGCTCAAATTGCGCGATATCACCGATGTAGTCAATACCTTTCTGGAATTCCCCGCAGAAGCGTGGCGCCATGCTGAAAATGGAAACCCCGCGATCACGAAGCTCGTTTGCTACCAAATAATGGGCTTCTGGTGATGTAGGTGTAGCCGTTTCATCAATAGAAATTTCAAAATCAACAGCACGATCCAGAGTCGCGATATATTTGCGGTAAATGGCTTCCATGAAATTAATCGCTGCGTCGTAGATCAGAACATCTTTTTGGAGCGCTTCGCGCGTGTAGTTAAGTGCTGCACCTGGAACATCAGCAGGTGTTTCCAAGTAACGTTTCTCATAGTGCTCACGCAAGCTCGCAGGCAACTTCTCATACTTCGCCGCTACTTCCTGTGCGGACAACGTTTCGATCGTATTATCAATATTTTCGGAGCAATCCAGCGTCAACATAGTAAAGCCAAGACGCAAAGCATACTCGATATCTTCTTCCTTCTTCAAATGGTCGCCATCTGCGCCATAACCATCTTTGTAGCCTTCTTGGAATACGGCATAAGCAGCTGCATCCAAAACATCTTCATACGTTCTGCCTGTAAGCGCAAGCTCACGAATACTTTGCTGTGCCAACACGGGACGAATATCTCTGCCGCGAATCGTTTGAATGTGTCCAGGGCTTGCAATACCAAGTCGATCACCCAGACCCATCGTAGCAACCTGTGTGCCAAACGCTTGCGGGGCTGTATACGGCAAAAATTGATTTAGTGTCAAACGATTCTCATGTGTTAAGGGAGCAACTTTAGCGCCATCAACAACTTCTCCGTTTAATTGATCGTACAAATCACTCTCACCAACTGCAAGCAACTGCTTTCCAGCCTCTGTACGTACCATAACAAGTGAAGTATTCCCAATTTGTGTAAAAGATGCCGCATATACTTTAACGCCCGGTGCTGCTAGCGTCGATGTATTTCCCGTTTTGATTGCGTCGATAAGCTCTTTCATTTTGTGTGTTCCTCCCTTATTTTGCAAACGTTTGCTATTTTCCTATATAGCTTTATCATATCGCAAGTTAGGAGCGTTTTCTCTTCATCTATTCCTATTTTCAAGCAAAACTATTCATATTTTTCACTAGGACTGTGATATACTTCCCTTACAACAATACGTACTAAAGGAGTGCTCTCATGCCCAGCACCGTCACCTTCGGCAATGAAGATGAAGGCCCATTTTATATTCAGCATATTCATCGCAATGGATCGTTCGAGAGAACTCAGCACATGCATGATATGTATGAGCTCTATTATTTGTATGAAGGTGAACGCATGTATTTCATTCGGGACCGCTCGTATCTCATCCTTCCGGGAGACTTAGTGCTCATTAATCGGCGTGAACTTCACGCCACTTCCGACTCCGATAAGCTTGGGCATGCGCGTGTTGTGATGAATTTCAGCGACAACTTCCTAGAGAGCATGAAGTCCGATGCTCCTTTCTTGCTTGATGCCTTCACGCATGCTGCGCCTGTGCTCAGGCTTGATCTCCCAACCCGGCGATTTGTCGAAGACATCCTTGGCAAAATGATCCATGAAGCAAAAGAACCTCAGCTCGGCCAAACCTTCGCTCTGCGTCATTTTCTGATCGAGTTGCTGCTGTTCACTGCACGTTTCGTACGCCTGCATCCTGTCACTTCACCTGAGCATGTCTCTCCCCTGCATAGAAAAATATCGACGATTGTGCGTTACATTAACATTCATTTCGCCGAACCTTTGCGATTGGAAGAGCTTGCAGAAAGATTTGAAATCAGCCCCGCTTATTTAAGCCGTATGTTCAAGGAGATCACTGGATTTTCACTTATCGAATATATTAATCTCGTTCGTGTCCAGGAAGCGCAGAGGCTCTTGATGGAGACCAAAATGAAAGTCATTGTCGTTGCTGAGCAGGTCGGATTCGGCTCCTTAGTTCAGTTCGGCCGTGTCTTTCGGCAGATTACCAAAACAACGCCCCTTCGATACCGGCAATTGGCTGGTACTTAACTCCATGTAACTAAGTGAATAAATTGTGCGTCATTGTCAGCCCTCATCCCCCCTCTTATAATGACAGTAAAGCAGTAGACTGAGAGAACGAGAGGATGAATAACGATGAAATATAGAAACGTTGGCAATAGCGGTTTAAAAGTAAGTGAAATTGCTCTCGGAAGTTGGCTTACCTACGGTACAGCCGCTGAACAAAAAGCGGCCGATGCTTGTATTGAACAAGCATTTGAGAGCGGTATCAATTTTTTCGATACAGCCAATGCCTACAACCGAGGAGAAGGTGAGAAAGCGATGGGAGCAGCTCTTAAGCCATATCAGCGCTCATCCTATGTCCTTTCGACGAAAGTTTTCTTCCCGATGGGCGAAGGTCCTAATGATCGTGGGCTTTCACGCAAACATATTTTTGAGCAATGCGAAGCTAGTTTACAACGTTTAGGAGTCGACTATATCGACTTGTATTTCTGCCATCGATATGACGCTCAAACTCCGCTGGAAGAAACACTACGCGCCTTGGATGACCTGACGGCGCAAGGTAAGATTCTATACTCCGCTGTCAGCGAGTGGACGGGTACTCAAATTACCGAAGCAGCAGGCATTGCTGAACGGTTGAACTTGCGCCCTCTGATCTCGAATCAGCCGATCTACAATATGTTTGAGCGCTATATTGAACGGGAAGTCCTGCCTGTCTCGGCCAAAAAAGGATTAGGACAAGTCGTGTTCTCTCCTCTTGCTCAAGGCATTCTAACCGGCAAATATAAGCCAGGCGCGCCGCTTCCAGCGGATAGCCGAGCTGCAAACAATTCCGTCAACAGCATCATTACGAGCTACTTGAACGAACAAGTCCTCTTGGTTGTGCAAGAGTTAGAGCAAGTAGCCCGCAAACAAGATATCTCCCTGGCTCAGCTAGCTCTGGCGTGGGTACTCCGTCAACCTGGCGTCAGCACAGCTCTCATCGGGGCGACGAAGCCTGAGCAGATCGTAGAGAATGTGAAAGCCGTTGACATTCAGCTAACACCTGAGACGCTGGATCAAATTGATGAGATCCTGAAGCAAGTTGCCCATTTCTCGCCAAAACGATAAGGATCATCGGCACGTTGAAGCGCAAAAAAGGAGGGGCCACTTAAGTGGCACCCTCCTTTCTCTATGTCTTAACCGATCAGTTTAATTAATCCTTTGTACGCAATTTCCTCGAACTTCGCGATCACTTTCTCCCGCTCCATCGCCCATCCGCAATCCTCAAGCGCACAAGCAACAGGCGCATCCAGACGAATCGTTGCCAAGTCCCGCGACAAATGCAGCATTTCGAGCTCCGCTTCGATTTTGGCTCGAACACCTTTGGGCAGCGCCGCCAGATTTTCCAAAATGCCTCCGATATCCTGATACTCGTTCAGCAGTTTGGTTGCAGTTTTCTCGCCGATGCCTTTGACGCCTGGATAGTTATCCGCCGTGTCGCCAGTCAGACCTTTCAGATCAATAATCTGCGCAGGCGTCAGACTTTTCTCTTCCATCAACGTTTCCAGCGTGTAAACCATGTAGTTGGAATGCCCTTTTTTCATAATAATGACTTCCGTGCTCTCATTCACAAGCTGGAGCATATCATGATCTCCGGTTAAAATTTGAACTTTCGTCAGCGGGCTGTATGTACGGGCCAGTGTTCCGATGCAGTCATCTGCTTCATAACCGACAACACCAATATTCGGGATGTTAAAGCTGGCAGTCACTTCTTTGACCAAATCGAACTGTGGAATTAACTCCTCCGGGGCAGGTCCGCGATTCGCTTTGTACGCTTCAAATTTCTCTGTGCGGAACGTTTTACTCCCCATATCCCAGCAGCACACCACATGGGAAGGCTTAAAGGTTTGAATCGCATCAAGTAAATATTTCAGAAAGCCGTATACGCCATTAATCGGCACGCCGTTTTCTGTTCTCATAATGTAACCGCTCGATGAAGTCGCGTAAAAACCGCGAAATAATAAGGCCATACCGTCAACAAGCAGCACGGAACCAGATGAATTCTCTGACAACATAATCGCTCCTATCCAAATAAATATATGTACAGTATAGCACGGCAGCGTTCTCCCCGGCACAAAAAACCACCATCAGTAAAAGTTACCAATGGCGGCTCAAGCACAATGTTACTTCTTTTATTTCAAAACATACTCAGCTAGTACGCTCTGCAGTTCGTAAATGTTTAAGCTTTTGTTAAACTTTTTTTCAATTGGCGTATGGGTGCTGCTGATCCATATCTTCATTTCAGCATCCAAATCAAATGTACCTGCTGTCTCAATACTGAAATGGGTAATGCTTTTATAAGGAATCGAGTGAAGCTCCATTTTCTTGCCCGACAATCCCTGTTTATCTACTAATATTAGCCTTTTGTTGGTAAAAATAAAAAGATCACGGATCAGTTTATACGCTTTTTCGATCGTTTCTGAACTTGCCAACACATGAGAAAATTCCTTATTCACATCCGCCAGATTAAGCTCCGAGGCATTCCCCATTAAACCATCAAATAATCCCATTGCTTCTCCTCCTTGAATAGCTATCTATCTAAATGCAGACACACAAAACCCGCCATCAGCAAAGGAATCCTAATGGCGGGTTATGTCATCTCTATGCCAATTTAGCGACTGGTATGCCAGTTAATTTCTTGGATAAACTCCGATACGGACTCGTGCAACCGAGTTGAGATTTCATCATCTAGAATAGCTTGTCCTTGATCGCCCCAAGTCACTTGTTTATCAAGCACATACACCCCTTGCAAGATGTTCTGTGCACCCAATGCGGACAGCACCGGTTTAAGCGCGTAATCGATAGCGAGCAAGTGAGAAAGCGTGCCGCCTACAGCTAGAGGGAGGACAATTTTACGTTCCAGCCCTTTTTGCGGGAGCAGATCAAGGAAGGCTTTTAGCACACCGGTATAGGAGGCTTTGTAGACTGGCGTAGCAACGAAAACAGCATCTGCTGCAGCAACAAGCGCGTTCGCGCTCACAATGGCTTCGCTGTCAAACTTGGCATACAGTAAGTCTTCTGCAGGTATATCGCGTACTTTGATCCAGTCCACTGTAAGACCTGCTTGCACCAATTCGCTCTTCGCTACTTCAATTACCCCGTGTAATCGGGATGTAGGGGTTGGACTTCCTGAGATAATGACTACCTTCGCCATTTCATTCACACTCCATTATGATTTTTGGTTGATGAAAAAGAGACCCCGCTTCCATTGTTCGATACAAGGTCGGAGTCTCCATTCATTTGGTCGACTTTTAATTCATAGTATTTTACTTGGAATTATCTTACCATCGCATGTCAGGCACGTCAACCACTTTCCTTAAAAGAAATTCCAGCCCGGCAGCCACCGGAGGAAGAAGGAATATTTCGACGGAATCATCATCCCTGAAAGAATCGGATAGAACAGAACGAACAGGACAAACACGCCTAATAAATAGCCGTAAACCCATCTTCTTTTGTGAAGCGGACCTTCTTCCAAATAATCTTTGATATAGTAAGTCAGAATGAGCACCAGGAACGGCACCATGGCAAAATAATGATAAATAAAAGTCAGTCTCGGCACTAGCATCCATGGCAAGTATTGCGAACAATAAGCAATTAGCAGCATGCGCAGCAGCTTATCCTTCCTCTTTACTGCCACATAGAACGAGCAGACCACAGCTACAAAACCAGGCCACCAAACAAGCGGATTTCCGAACGAGACGATGCTCGACAGCATACCTTGGGGCATAAACTTAGCTTGGTAATACCAGATCGGGCGCAGCATCATCGGCCACTCCCACCAAGGGGAAGAGAAGGGATGAGTCGCTACCAAATCCTTATGATACTTGTACATGTGCACCTGATAAGTAACAACATCCTTCAACTGATGCCCAGGTCCCGGCACCATCATGAAAGGAATATACGATAACGTATATATGCCTAACGGGATGATAACAAACATCAGCACGCACCACAGAAGAGTTAGGATGGTATTTTTTGCAAATAGCTTCTGCACGAGCATTAATCGGCTGCGCTCCGAATCTGACAGAGTCGGCTTCGCAACTTCTTCCGCCTCATCCAAAGATGAGATGTGCTGCTCTGAGTCATTCGTCTCCGGCTGAATCTGAGGCGGCGCTTTGTGAGCATCCTCCTGCAGCAAGCGTCGAGCGAAGCGATATTCGCTATAACGCTCCAATAAAGATAAGAGCAGCAGCAGCGCAAGGCCTGCACCGCCGTAGATCACGATCCATTTGGAGGCAGCGCCGATTCCGAAAAAGAGGCCTGACAGCCCTAGCGGAATCAATGTGGCCCACAGCTTTTCACGATAAAAGCTTAGCGTCGTATAACGGTACATGAAATAGAACATCAGCATGATAAAGAATACGCCGTAAACATCGATGGTTGCAATGCGTGTCTGCGCAAAATGCATAAAATCAAACGTTAGGAGGAATGCCGCGATAAAAGCATATTCAGATCGGCCAAACATCCGTTTCGCAAACATGTAAATAACGGGAATCATCCCAACCCCAAACAACGTGCCAATAATTCGCCACCCGAATGGGTTAAGTCCGAATATGTAAATGCCGATCGCCATAAGCACTTTCCCTAGCGGCGGATGCGTGCTTTCATATGGCTCAATTTTGTGAAGATGTTCATAGGCCGTCCTTGCGTGATATATCTCATCAAAATAAGTCCCGTTCATATAAGTAGGCGTGTACGGTACTACGCTGGACTCATCGAATAAATTCGCTGTTGTTCCTTCGTCCGCCGGGTTAATATCTTGTTCCTTCATCTCAGCAATCGGTAGAATGGTCGAATTCCCATCCCCGAAAATACCGATTTCATGCAGATGCAGCGGTGCGCTTTCCTGCCCGTCAATCACCGTTTTAACGTAACGCGCATCTTTCATCGGTTCTACTGCGTTCCAGGTGAAGACTTTGGTATGATCGGATTTGACAGTGATCTGGTCCTGCCACTGCTGGCCATCTTGTGAGAACCAGAAGGAATAGGAGCCTTCTCCAACACCCGCAAAGGTGTTAATTCTCGTAATTTTGTGCGAGCTGCCGAGATCAGCAATAACGGCTTCTCCTGTCGATGTCGGCTTCCAGAAAGTAGTCGGCGCTTGGTGTCCACCCAGATGGAATAAGGCGATGATGGTGTAAACGACTACCAGTATTCCTAAGTACAATGCATCCTTTTTAGTGAAAAAACGTCCCTTCGAGCTTCGTTCGATACCATCCGGTCTCTCTTTGAAAATGGCGTTCCAACGCTCGGTCCACTTGTCCGCGGTCGGCACTTTTGGAATCGGGACAGGGTCATCCTGATTTCTCTGTTCTTGTTGTGATTGCACGAAAAGCCTCCATCCCAAAATACACGCATAAACAAATAATATAACATTGATAGCAGATACAGCCAGCATCAACGGATCATAGCGCGGAATATGATAATCTTGATGAAAACTTCGCAGCAGCACATCCCCGATATTGATGAAATTAGTCAAGCTAAATCCAATAAACAGACCAAGAATACGGCGATCCTTGATATAAATAAAACTCGTAAGTGCTAACAGCAGGCCATAGTGCAAGTAGCGCTCATGCATTTTGGTCATACACATAAACACAGCCGTTATAAATAAGAAGGCTACATATAAAACGGCGCCTTTTTGACCTTTGCTGCGGATATATAAATAGCAAGTGTACAAGATCGAAAGGACCATGAGCACTAAACCCAATTTTTCGTAGGAGAGATGCAGGAAGCTCGTTTTCATATCGATAAAGTTGCCGCCTAAGAGCGCCATGAGATTAAACGCATTCAAGGAAGCATACGGGTAGGAGGCTAGAGTGCCCGAGTAGAGCCCGATCAACCAGCCATAACCTCTTCCAATGGCAAAAGGAAGCGCAACTATCGCAATCGTCGTCAGCCCACTGAGCACACTCAGCAGGAATACCATCAGATTGCGCTTACGTATCACATCAATGAGCAGAAAAATGCCGAATAGAAGCGCCTGCGGCTTGAGTAATAAAGCTAAAGCGATAAACACGGAAGCCTGAGGCAGCTTCCCCCGCTGCTGCAACAGAAATGTCGCCACAATAAACAGCATAAAAAACGAATCAACCTGTCCCCAGATGGCAGAGTTCGCCCAAATCGCAGGATCAAAGGCAAAGAGTGCAGCTATCCCTATGGCTTGCAGCCATGTTCGCGCCCCGTTGTTCCAGCTTGAAGCAAGGTGAAACAACAAATAAACGGTTACGATATCAGCCAGAATGGCAGGGAATTTCAGCAGTAATAACGACCCGCTGCTCTCCCATGGAATAGATAGCTTGTGGTGCAGCATCCCTACCATATAAAGGACATACATATAGCCTGGCGGGTAATCGAGAAAGTAGTCCTTGGCGTTGTTATACATGCCAGACAAACCAACCGTATAGGCACGGTCTGACCAAGCCAGGAAGGTTCGCACATCCGTATCATAGCCCATCCATATCGGTGCAAGATATAGTCTTATGACTAACGCTGTCAGTAGCAGTAAACCCAGAAGTAAGAATTTATAGGGCGCTTCGCCCACTTGCTTGAACCAGCTTACCATGAGGCATCTCCTTAAAAAATAGACTACTACCATTATACCCGTCCACTCTCTAGCAGAAAAGGAAAAAAGCACCGACCCTTTTGGTCAGTGCTTAGGTTCAATCTTTTCAATGCGTTCGCAGATATCATGGAGCCAATCATAATCCCCTGTAAGCGAGGCGCAAAGCGATAAATTTTCTAGTTTTAATCGGTTCCATACATATGTCGCGTTAGCTTCCATGCACAGCAGTAACTCATCCTGCTCTGCTCGCGTTAACTCCCGCGCTCTGCGTAATGTCCATAACTCCGCCATGCGTTGATGAACGGCCAACATGGTTTCAAGAACCCCCTGCTCGATAAGGTGCTAACATTATGCAGTATGGACAAAGTTGCGAGCGCTGAAACAAGCGGATGATTATAAAAATACTCCGTGCAGCGCGTTTACCACGCTTGCCATTTTCTAACGGACCTCATTGCCGTTATTTGGCATAATTTGACCCTGTACCTTATCTAACGGACTCCAGAACCGTTATTGGACAAAAATCGGCTATTTTCCACCCTAATCACGTGAATAACTGCATGGGTGTCCGTTAGAATTTCAAATGGACTATTTTCCACCGAATAAAGTCTGCTCGGTCTGTAAGCAATACGTGCGATACCTCTTTTCCCCACTATGCACAATCAAAAAGCCACGTTCTACCAAATTATGTAGGAGCCGCCGCGCATGTCGATCCGTGATTCGCAAATGACCAGCCAATTCTACAGGTGTAAACGGACGCAAAAGGCGACGGGAAAAGCGAACCGTTTCAGCTTCAAGGAATGTGAGCTCAGATGACACCTCTGTCGAGAGGAAGGTTCCGATGAAGGAAAGAACGAGCTGCCGACACCGCCAAGGTTCATCTTTAATAGAAAGGTAGGCGACAGGTAAGAATATCCAACGATCAATCGCCATCAGACTATGCCGCCAACATAAATCCTTAAATCGAACTACATCCAGATCCCTTGCATGAGAGCCATAGCCTTGAATTTCAATAGCCCCCTTCATACCCCCAGGCCTGTAAGCCAGATCTACATAGCGATAGCCACCGTTAAAATCACGCACTTCCCATTCAGGATATAGGTGGTCAAAATTTTTCACCGTTGGATACCAAATGGTTTGCAGAAATTCCACCGTCCCATGACCAAGCCCCTTCTCAAGCAATCCCCGCCTTCTCGGATTAGCTTCCTGTTCTAAATTCATTTGCAACTATTCCTCGTAATTCTGTTCAAAACTTTGCATGCTGCCACACTCCTATTTTTGACATGGTAAACACAAAAAGCCACCCCGATACAAAGTATCGAAGCGGCGTGTTCTTCACGACCGAATTATAGGAAGTGTAACCCAATAGCAGAATTTCCGCAATAGACTTAGGCTGTACAATCTCTCAAAAAAAGAGGCTGTCCATCAGATCATTTCTGACCTTTCAAGACAGCCTCTTCAAACTCTTTTAATTAAGGAATGTGGATAACGGAGATTCTATCAACTGGGAAAAAGAATACAGTACCATTATTACTAGCAAGAACAACATTACCATGTTCGATCCCTAGAAATCTACCTGTGTGGTTCGGAGTAGTACCTGCATGGATCGTGATGACTGTGCCAAGGCTGATTCGAGACAAAGTAGCATATACGGAGCAACTCATCGTTTTCTCCTCCTTTCAAGCTTTATAGTATATAGTATTCTAGTGGCCTTTTTTGGTATAGACGAATGACGGAAGATATTCGTATATTTCGTATTTTTGTAGATTAGTGGGATTCTATTCTTTCAATATTGGTTCAGACGAAGCGAACATCCACTTAACAGCAAAAAAGCCTTCCTCTCCCAACATCTGTTGAGAGAGAAAGGCTTTTCGTCTATTCTATTACGCTGTTGATTCTTCCTCATCCGAAGCACTGTCTGAGTCTGTGCCTTCGAGGAAAAATTGCACAAGCTTCACGTGTTTTTTCAATGATTTTTCGTGAATCAGGTTGATTTTACCGTTATCCAATGCGCCGAAGACATAAATCAATTCCTCATTCTCATGGGACCAGTCAAATCCTTCAAGAATTTGCAAGCAATCTGTCCATTCCTCATTATATTGCCCGTTCGGGAATAAGAATCGGTTCGAATACAGCGCGATGCTTTCTTGGATAACCCGATTTGCTGATGTGTACTGCGCGAGACCTGGCTGCTCAGGCATCATCGGCAATAACGTATTGAAGAACTGGTGCAGAATCTCCACATACGTCGAAGGATCGTGACGTATCTTGCGTTGAAGCTCATAAGAAGGCTGCATTCTGCCTGAAAATAACATCGTCGCTGTCGCATATAACCAGCTGAAGCAAGTGAAATTGCGGTTGAAGGACGTCAAATTGCTGCGTCGCTCTACACCAACAGCCTTGAGATACACGTTGTGATCAACAACTTGCTGAATAACCAGATTGAGCGGATCAATGGAATCGAAAGAGTGACCGAGTTCTTTGCTCACCAGCTGCACTTTGGAGTTGATGTCGCCAAACAGTTGCTGCTCTTCTTCTTCCGTTAGGCCAATGTAGATTTGCACGGCAAGCTGTGTCTCCATTAAATCAAGACGTCTACTCTCAAGTTGATTGATCGTGCCTTCTGTTTCTTCAACTTCTTGCTTAATATCCGTATCTTGAGGCATCTTACGCTGTTTAATCTTCAGAAGCACCAGCTTCTTCTCATAGCGTCGAACTTCCTTCTGCATTTGATCATTCACGTAACCAAGCGCCAGGATGCGATGTTGTCCGTCCAAAATGGAAAGCTTCGAGCCATGCTTCAGCAAAAATTCCTTTTCGCCTTTGGACAGCTGATTCACTTCACGCAGTGAAAGCGTAACCGGGCCAAAAAAGACATGATCCAGCTCGCGTTCTTGCAGATACGTGGAAATTTTGCGTCTTTGCATATTGCTGAGCTTCCGCTGTACCATAGGGTCGATCATCGTATAATTGAGCAAATCCTGAACGCGCAAAGCTACGGTTGAAAGCCCGAATCTCTCGCAAAACGGATGAATCGTCATTTTGAGGCGTAATCCTTCCATTAGCTCACATCCTCCTTATCGCTGATTAGGAAAGCATTCTGTTCCGTATAGAAATTTTTGATGAAATTATAAGCTTTCATGATACGGGTACGTCTTGGCAAACGATCCTTCTCGTCGCCCGCATAAATGCCATTCCAATTCACATGAGGAAGTATTTTCAAAGCATGCTCAAGCGCATAACGATTGAATTTGCCTGTTTTCGTAGCTTCTTCATGAATAAACAAGGCAAGGGCAATTTGGATATTCTCCGACCAAACAATATCACCTTTGGCTGGCTCATCCAAATAATTCAGCAAACCATTAAAGTACGTGCCCGCTAAAGCTACTAGATCCTGCAAATCTTTGTCCTCATACTGGTAACCGTTATTCCGTGCCGCTGATTTCATTCTGCCTTCGAACAAAGCGACCAAAATTTCAATCAGCAAGTGATAAGAGAACAAATACTCAGGCGACTTGCCGCGTTCAGAGAACATATCGACTGTCAGCTTCTGCATAGCAGGGGCTTTGGATGCAAGCTCCGTTGCTGCAACATGGTAAAATCTGCGTTGATCCCGAAGCACAGCCAAGTTGCCGCCAAGCTTGCGCGGAAGCTTGTTAATGTCCGAAAACAATTGGCGCTCTTGACGAGCGTTAATGTCCAGGTACGTCATCGTGGAAATCGGGAAGGCATATAAGCGGCGAAGCTTCTCTGTGATCTCTTCCATTTTCTCGTATTCCCGACGATCTTTGGCACGTGCCATCTGACTTTGCAATGTTTCCATAATACGTTGGAAAGCTGCTAGTCTGTGCTGACCATCCACCACATACAGCTTCTCAATGGGCTGTAAACGAAGGGCTTGCTGCTCATCGTCGTATTGACCCGCGCCTCTTGCCGAGAAAATAATACCCGGGAAGTAGATCGGTTGGCGATTTTCCAAATACAGATTAACATAATCAATTAATTTAGAAAGATTGCGCGGAATAATCGCACGCTGAACTTCTAAATCAACTTCATAGAGTGAAAATAATTTGCTCATAGGTAATGTAGCTGCAATTGTCGCTTGCCCAAACGTCTGTCCCAGCACTCCAGGAATTTCTACAAACGATGAAGGCTTTTGCTCGGCTAAGAGCTCTGATAATGAGGAAATGGCGTCCATATGCTTACCCCTTTCAACTATTAAGGTTTAATCTTGCGTGAAAATTTAATATATCTCTCATTCTCCTATTTTTACCAAAATCTCTAATTTTCATTCTACGGTTCGAAGCCAATCGCCTATGCGTCTTGCCGCCTCAAGTAATCTGGCTTCATCCTGCACCAAAGCAATTCGTACAAAGCCTTCTCCTTCTGCTCCGAAAGCGTCTCCAGGTATAACAACGACACCAGCACGAAACAGCATTTCCCGGGAAATTTGTCGAGATGTCCATCCTTTTGGAATGGGTGCCCAGATAAACATGGTTGCCTTGGGTGGCGGTATGATCCAACCTGCATCTGCTAAAGCCGAAATAAACACATTTCGTCTTCTTTCATAAACGCCGGCAACGGAATGATCGTGTTCCATATCTTCCTCTAATGCTGCAATGCCAGCCGCTTGAATGGCTCCGAATACGCCATAATCGATATTCGATTTGAGCGTTCGCAGCGCCCTTACTGCAGCCGCATTTCCAGTTAGGAACGCGATCCGACAACCTGCCATATTAAAGCTTTTGGACAGAGAATGAAACTCGACAGCAACCTCCTTAGCGCCCTCGATCTCTAAAATGCTGATGGGTTTAAAGCCGTCAAATGCCATTTCAGAGTAGGCTAGATCGTGTACGACAAGCAATTCATGCTTTTTGGCATAGGCTATTAAATGCTCAAAAAAAGCACGATCTGCAACAGCAGACAGCGGATTGCTCGGATAGTTTAACAAGATGAATTTCGCTTTGGCAGCCACGTCTACTGGGATGTCATCTAATTGAGGCAAAAAATTGTTTACAGCGCGCAGGGGCAGCAAGTAAGGCTCAACTCCCGCTAGCACGAGACTTGCCGAATATATGGGGTAACCTGGATCGGGAACAATTGCGATATCCCCAGGATCACAGAGTGAAAGCGCCAAGTGAGCAAGACCATCTTGAGAACCCATTAACGTTAAAATTTCATTGTCGGGATTAAGCTCTACTCCGAATCGGAACTGGTACCACCTTGCTACCGCTTCGCGAAAAGCTAGGCTGCCTTCCGATGTCGGATACCCATAGTGTGCGGGGTTACGCACTGCCTCTGTGATGGCATCAATTATGCGTTCAGACGGCGGTAGATCAGGACTTCCTATACCTAAATCTATGACGTCTACCCCTTGGTTCATAACCTCTCTCTTCCAATCTGCCACTTCCGAAAAAATAGCCGATCCTAACTGACTAAGCCGCTTTGATCCAGTAAATTCCATGATAGTTTTCCTCGTTATGTTGTATTAAACAGTCAATCCATAATTCCTGCTTGATGAACTAGTCTTATCATATAAAGTAAGAATAAAACGAGCCCAAAATAAGCTGCACCGAATTTCCAGCGGGTTTTGGTCGGAACCTCATAGTACCGCTCCTGAGTACCTAAAGGTGAAAAATCGACCTGTACCTGAAGTCCTAGATAAAATCCACTTTCTTTCTGCAAACGGTCTACTTTGACCAGCTGCACTCTTCGAATCAAAGCTTGCTGGGGCAAATAAGCTTGACCTTCAAAGCCAATTCCCTGCCAGTACATGACAATCGTTTGCCTGCCGTCACCTGCACCCTGTAAATCCGAATACGTCGTAAAGTCCAAATCACGCATGTGATTCTCACCAGGGATGATATACCCTTGCTGAAGCAAATGGTCGGCAGCAAATTCAAAACGTGTGGACACAGAAACTAACTGCTCCCTATGTCTATATTTCACGTATTTCTTATACAAGTCCCAGGCAAACATCGCCCAGATGACGAAGAAAATAAGTTGATTGACATAATGATCGAGGTAGAAAATAAAAACTAAACCGCCAATTAAACCAACAATCCATAACCAACGGGTTACCGCAGTTGCAATTCGACCGCCATCCAGCGGATGAATCGGCAATAAATTAATTAAATTCAGGTAAAACGCAGCATAAGCTACTGAAACAATGACCGGGGAGTCCACATACATGCCGAGTGCAAACGCAGCAACGCCCCCTACTGTCCCTAAAATAGGGCCTCCGATACCGATAAAAGCTTCTGTTGCGGCATCGGTCGGATTTTTTTTCATTGTTATCAATGCGCCAAGGAAGGGAATAAAGACAGGCGCTGATACAGGAAGCCCTTTCAATTTTGCCGCAAAAACATGACCGAGTTCATGAATGAGAATCATGACCACTATGCCGATGGCAAAAGGAAGTGGCGCGAGATAAGCGTAAGCCCAAATCGTAATAAACATAGATATGATGGCCCCGCCGACCTTACCTAATTTCAAGGCTGCCAAAAGCAGCTTTCCTTGCGACAACAAAACCGCGAGGAAACCGCCTATGGCTAATGGTGATTTTTTGCGTGGTGGTTTCTGCTTCTGTTCCAACCTCACCTCACCCCTTTGCCCATGTTTCCTCATATTCAGCTTCCTTAAAGCCAACCGTAACCTTCGCACCATCCGTCACAATTGGACGTTTAATCAATCTGCCGTTTGAAGCTAATAGTTCTAGCATTTGTTCTTGCGTCATGCCTGGGAGCTTGTCCTTCAAATTCATCTCTTTGTACACTTCACCAGAGGTGTTAAAAAACTTTTTGATTGGAAGGCCACTATCACTTAACAGCTTGGACAATTCGCCCGCAGAAGGCGGGGTCTCGAATAACGGAACATTTTCTGTGACTTCGACGTCATGCGCTTTGAACCATTTCAAGGCTGCTCGGCATGTGCCGCATTTATCATAACAATAGACTTTTACTCCCATGATGTAAGGACTCCTTTATGTAAGTGGAAAGCTAATTCATAATTAATTAAAATTTTGGGCTAATTTAATTCGAAAGTCAAGTTATTCCAAACAAAAACCACCCTAAAATTTGGATGGTTTCTGTAAAACTAGTCATTTTTTTGTAGCCAAGCTTGCAAACCAGCTAAATCCGCAGGAAGTGGAGCATTGAACTCTGACCATTCCCTTGTCCCTGGATGAACAAAACCAAGCCGAAAAGCATGCAGTGCCTGCCGATTCAGCCGCTCACCAGCCTCTTCTGCAGCCGGGCTCGTCTCAAATTCAGGTAATGTATACATTTTGTCCCCGATAAGCGGGTGACCTAAGTGCCGCATATGTACGCGAATTTGGTGCGTTCTCCCGGTCTCAAGCCAAATACGAACCAATGCTGCCTGCGAATATTGTTCCACGACCTCGTAGTGGGTGACTGCCGAATAACCTTCTGGAGTCACGATACGCACATGCGGTTGTTCGGGATCGCGGTCGATAGGCTCATTAATCGTTCCCTTCGTCACCTCGAAGCGCCCCCAAGCAAAGGCCAAATATTCCTTTTTCACCTGATGCGCAATCATCTGCTCGGATATTTGCTGGTGTACATAAGGCGTCTTAGCGATAGCCAATACACCGGATGTTTCTTGATCAAGCCGATGAACAGGGCGGAAACGGCATGTAATGCCTGCCTGCTGCCAGTGATACACGACTCCGTTAGCAATGGTATTCACGTAGTGTCCATGCGTGGGATGCACAATAATCCCAGCTTCTTTGGCCAGGATCAACAGATGCTCATCTTCATGAAGAATATGCAGAGGAAGGTCTTGCGGCAAAATATCCTCGGACGCTTCCTCCTCCATACGAATCTCTACACGGTCTCCGGCTTTCACTTTAATGTTAATATACTGCCTGACCCCATTCACGGTAATTCCTTGCTCCGTCAATTTAATCCGGGACAGCAGCTTGCGTGAGACCATCAATCTTTTTTGCAGCACCGTCTTCAGAATAAATCCCTCTTCCTCCGGCGGCACCATATATACTAGCGGTTCATAATAGCTCATGATTTACGTCTAAACACCTCGGCGCTGCGTACATACTCCACATCAGCAATCCCTTCGCGGTGATTCGCTGTGCGGGCAATCGTAAAGAATAGATCGGACAACCGGTTCAAGTACCTGCGTACTTCCGGGTTAATTTCTTGCGTGCGTGCAAGCGTGACGACCCTGCGTTCCGCTCTGCGGCAAACCGTGCGGCATACATGCAGCGTAGAAGACACGCTTCCGCCGCCAGGCAAGATGAACCGCGTAATATCCGGCGTTTCCGCATCGTATCTATCGATCCACGCCTCAAGCGCATCCACCATATCTGCCGTTACTTTGTATGGGCGCAGCTCCTGCTTCAAAAGCGCAAGATCCGACCCGCAGTCGAACAGTTCATGCTGCACTTGAAGCAAATCCGGCAGTAAATCCGGATATTTGGCCGGGTCCATGAAGCTCATCGCCTGACCCACATAACAATTCAATTCGTCAGTCGTTCCATATGCTTCAACACGAGCGTCGTCTTTATCCACACGACCCCCAATTACGCCTGTCTGTCCGGCATCCCCGGTGCGAGTATAAATTTTCATTCTTTGACGTCCTCCTTTTGACAAGGCTGTGATACCTTCATCATCTCATAAACGCGCTGCATATCCAAGTGACTTCTAACATGGTCAGCCAGCCTATCAAACGCAGCTTCTCTGCGTTCTTTGAAGCGTAAGCCCCCATCAACAGGCGTGAACCCTTTCATTTTTCGAATGCGGTTTAACCAAGCTCTCCGGAAATCATCATTATGCAAAATCCCATGCACATAAGTACCCCAAACACGTCCCTGATTCACGGCTGCCCCGTCTCCGTGCAGCTCATCATGCAAGGCGAATGCCTCATCATTGGTATACGCTTTAATTTGAAAAGGCATGACAGCATCCTCCAAAAACCGTGTCCTACCCATATGTATTTCATACCCATCAATTGCAAATATCCCGCCCGCCTCATCGGCAAAAAGTGAAGAGCTTCCCTGCACTTGAACCGTACGTTTGTCAGGTGTAAACACGGTTTCTGTCGGTAAAAGCCCAATGCCATCCAGTTCAGGGTGATCGGATTCATAACCGTGTGGATCAAGCAGTCTAACCCCAAGCATCTGATACCCCGCACAAATGCCCACGACCCATCCATTCTCAGATTGTGCAAATGCTTGGATTCGCGCCGCCAGGCCGGACTCGATTAAGTGCCTCAGATCATCCATCGTATTCTTGCTTCCTGGGAGCAAGACGACATCGGGCTCTCCCCAATCGGAGAGATGGGTGATGTATCTGAAATGAACATCCTTTTCTTCCTGAAGCGGATCGAAATCCGTGAAATTAGAAAGACGAGGCAAGCGAATTACCGCAACATCCAGTTGCTCCTTTGACTTCTCAGGCGCGCTTTGGGCTCTCTTCAGCATCCGTTTGGAATCCAGTGAAGCCGAATCTTCATCCTCAATACCTAACTGCGGCAAATACGGGATAACCCCTAACACAGGCTTCCCTGTCTTCTCCTCCAGCCAATCCAATCCTGGTTTCAGCAAAGTGACATCACCACGAAACTTATTAATAATAAAGCCCTTCACACGATCTCGTTCTTCCGGCGTCAAAATCTCCAGTGTCCCTACAATGGATGCAAAGACACCCCCCCGATCAATATCAGCGACGAGAAGCACGGGCGCATCGGCCCATCCGGCTAAACGCATGTTGACGATGTCGCGATCCTTCAGATTCACTTCAGCAGGACTCCCTGCTCCCTCCAGCACCACAATCTCATATTCGTCGCGCAGCCGCCCTAAGGCGTCTTTGACAATCGCTTCCGCCTTCGGCAAGTACGATTCCCGATAGGTCCTAGCATCTAAATCAGAGTAAGGCTTACCGTGCACAATCACCTGAGCGACCATGTCCTGCTTCGGCTTAAGCAGAATAGGGTTCATATCCGTAGTTGCTAAAATACGGCAGGCATCCGCCTGAACGCCCTGCGCTCTTCCAATTTCTTTTCCGTCAAAGGTAACGTAAGAATTGAGCGACATATTTTGCGATTTGAAAGGGGCTGTCTGCCAACCATCCTGAACAAGAATACGGCATAGCGCCGCCGTTAGAATGCTTTTGCCAACATCCGAAGCTGTGCCTTGAACCATTAACGTTACTGCTTTAGTCATGAGATAGACCTCGATTCTGTGCCAAAACTTCTATGGTCTGACGGAGCCCTTCAATTAAGCGCTCATTATCCTCGCGAAGCCGAATAGCGACTCGGCCATATTGTTCGTTCAAGCCTTCAAAAAGCGAGGCATCTCTAATCAATATGCCCATTTGCCCCATATGCTTTTGAGCCTGTTTCACAGTTAAGCCTAGTACTGCAGGAAAAGAGAACAAAACAAAGTTCACTTCCGTAGGCACTACATCTAAGCCCAATTGCTGCAGCTGATCAGTCAGCCACACCTTCTCATCCTGCAGCCACTGACGGCTCGCCCTCTCAAATTCTTCATCCTCCAAGACAGCCGCACCGATGCGCTGAGCCAAATAATTAACGCTCCACTGTACTTGCTGATTCCTAATTTCCCGAATCAAATCCGGATGTGCCACCATGAACCCTAGCCGAATCCCCGGTATCGAATAAAATTTCGTCATCGAACGAATAACGATGAGCTTCCGGCTCGTAGAAGCCAGCTTAAGCAGCGAGTGTTCCTGCTCATTTGGAACAAAGTCCATGAAGGCCTCATCAAGCACACAGCTGCGACCACTCTCTAGGAGACTATCTACGATGTTGCGTGGCAACAACCGACCTGTCGGATTATTGGGATGGCCTAGGAAAAAGAGATCCACAGCCGAAATTGCGGCTTCCACATCCTGCTGCTGCAGCTCAAACTGATGAGAAGGCCTCAACGGGATATTATAAATCCTGCCCCCTGTTTTGTGGATCGCTTCCTCATACTCACTAAAGGACGGCCTCGCAAGCCCCGTTACTGAAGGCCTCAACACTCTCGCTGTCAAATCAATCAGCTCTGCCGCCCCATTACCGACCAGAATACTCTCCACCCCAACTTCGTACTTCTGAGCCAGCTTGTAACGCAATTCACGGACAGCAGGATCTGGATACTTCACGATATCCTGCCATGCGTCCCTCAATAATTGGTTTACAACGGGAGGTGGACCGAGCGGATTCATATTTGAGCTAAAATCGAGAAATTGATCTCTAGGCCGGCCAAACGTTTCTTCAGCCGTCCAGAGATCCCCTCCGTGTCCGTAGCGTTCTAACATGAATGTCACTCCTTCCTTTATGGTGTTGCACAAATAACGACGCCAAGCAGGAGAACCGCTTCAAGCAGCTCGTTCAAAGCACCATAGGTATCTCCTGTTAGTCCTCCTAATTTACGGCCTATATAGCTCGCAATTAACCATCCTGCCATACATGTGGCGCAGGCAAAGTAGATAGGAATAGGCCAAATCGCTGTGTCAAAAGTTGAATCGATACACTTAACAAATATAGTAGTTGTAAACAGAGCTACTAATAAAGAAATACCAACATGCCACTTTGTTATCCCTTGAAAAAAACTGCCCAAACCCGACTCTTTTCGTGCATAAGGCCACCCCTGAATAGCCGCTGCCATAAACCACCGGCTCCAAATAGGAACAATTGCCAGCAACAAATACCCCATACTTCCGGTGGCTCCATCCCACTGATTGGACTCCAGCAGCGTATAGAGAAGCGCGAACTTGAGGAGCAGATGAAGGACGGCAACAATGACACCCATAGCTCCAACACGGCTGTCCTTCATGATTTCAAGCATTTGCTCGCGCGGTCTATGACTGAGGATACCATCCGCGGTATCCATTAACCCATCCAGATGCAGTCCGCCTGTTAAGACGACCCAAAGTCCCAGAAGCAGCACAGCTGCTGGGAGTGGGGGCAGGATCAGACCCAGCCCTTCACTCGCCAGGAGCAACAAGAGACCTATCACACCGCCGGCTAACGGATAGAAAATCACGCTGCGCCGGAAGACAAGGTCTGTATAGGTAATTTGCACAGGAATCGGCAAACGCGTTAGAAATTGAAAGGCTGCGATGCAAGCACGCAGCCAGTCTAGAACAATACGAGCAGTATGCACAGCAATCCTCCCATCACTACAAAGCTGACGCCGTAGAGCATTCTCACGGCGTACACGATATCTTGCTGCGTCCGCGGACGCAGCGGCCAGCCCAGGCGGGCGCGCTCGCTCCGGACGCCGCCGTAGATGTTCAGCCCGCCAAGCTCAATTCCGAGTGCCCCGGCGACCGCCGACTCCGGAATTCCGCTATTCGGGCTGGGGTGCAGATGTGCGAAGCGGCGTATCGCCGCCGCTGCGCGCTTCGCCGAGAGGCCCGGCTGCAGCAGGGCGACGAGGATCAGCAGGAGGCCGGTCAGCCGGGCCGGGATCCAGTTCATGGCGTCGTCCCAGCGGGCCGACGCCCAGCCGAAATGACGGTAACGGTCATTTCGGTAGCCGACCATCGAATCCAGCGTATTCGATGCCCGGTACAGCATAGCCAGCGGCGCTCCGCCGAGCAGCGCATAAAAGAGCGGAGAGATCACCGCGTCGACAATATTCTCCGCCACGGTCTCTACAACCGCGCGCGTTAGCTCTTCTTCGTCGAGCGATTCCGTATCGCGGCCGACGATGTAGCCCGTATACTTGCGAGCGTCGGCAAGTTCGCCTTTGCGCAGCGGATTGTACACAAGATACGCGGCATCTTTTAGCCCTTTCACTGCAATCGTCGTCGATATCAACCATGTGCAGACGGCATAGCCAAGCCATTCATTAATCGAGCGTGCCGCTAGAATAAGAATGAACACGCTCCCGCTGCTGATTATTATAGTAGTAGTTGTAAGCAGAACTCCGTTTAACTTTTCACGCATAGGCATGTAGCTTTTTTTGCGCAGCAAGCCTTCCATCCAGCGTATCCAACGCCCAATAAGGATAACGGGATGTGTCGGCCATCTGGGATCGCCAATGAGCCAATCTAGTACAATGGCAGCAGCCGTCATAATGACGATCTCCTGCCAGGAATAAATCCACATAACCTATCACCGCACCGTTCATTCCATGCTCTTAAGGCTGCTTGCTTCCATCCAGCCGGTAGGCCATACTCTTCAGCTCAACAGGTATCCCGACCGTAACCAGGAATACCTGCTCACACACCTCTGCCAACCGCTGATTCATTCTTCCAGCCAAATCGCGGAAGCTGCGGCCCAGCGGGTATTCCGGCACAATGCCGTCGCCGACTTCATTCGTAACCAAAATGAGCTGTCCACGGTAATCCGACACCGTATTCACCAGCTGGTCAACTTGCTTCATCACCAAAGTGGAAGCATCCTGCTCACCCTCAAACTGAAGCAGCCAGTTGCTTAGCCAAAGTGTCAAGCAATCGACCAATACGACCGCCTCCTCGCCGCTCTCGCTTAGCTGCTTCAAGAGCTCGCACAGCCGATACGGCTCCTCACGGGTATCCCATGGATACCCCGAGCTGAGCCTCGTCTGCTGGTGCAGACGAACCCGCTCCCTCATTTCCTCATCGTAGATGTGGGAGGTCGCGATATAGATCCCGTGCTCGCTGCCATGCATCGCGAGCTTCTCAGCGAAAGAGCTCTTGCCGCTGCGCGCGCCGCCTGTTACTAGAACCGCCATGGCGCCTTCGCCTCCTTCTTATGCTGTCTACTCCCGCGACACGCCTGCGCTTTCGAATGTCGCCATCTCTCTCATGATCTTGCCTGCAGCTTCGATCAAGTTAAAGACAAGCACCGCGCCTGTTCCTTCGCCTAGGCGCATATCCATCTGCAGCATCGCAGAGAGGCCGACCGCCTCGAGCATCTTCGCATGTCCCTGCTCTTGAGATAAGTGCGAGGCGAGCATGTAAGACGCGCTTAGCGGAGCTAATCGGCTCGCCACGAGCGCTGCCGCCGACGAGATGTAGCCGTCGACGACAACCGGGCAGCGATTCTTCGCTGCGCCCAGAATCACGCCAACCAATCCGGCGATCTCCAATCCGCCAACTTTGCTGAGCACCTCAAGCGCGAAGTCTCCGCTTGTGCGAATGGCGTCGTCCTTAGCCGGGCGAAGCCCGTTCACGTGGAGCGCCTTGTTGACTACAGTCCGCTTATGCAGCCATTTCGCATCATCAATGCCCGTGCCGCGGCCAACGGATATCTCAGCATCTACGTCAGCCAGAGCGCATAGAATCGCTGCACTAGCCGTAGTGTTGCCGATCCCCATTTCGCCGGTTGCGAAAAGCTGATAGCCCTTCAGCGCTAGGTCATCCACTAGCTCGACACCTGCCTCAATCGCTTGTATGGTTTCTTCCAACGTTAGTGCGGCTTCACGCGCCATGTTGCGTGAACCTTTTCTCACCTTGCGTGAAACCAAGTTCGGATGCTCCAGATCCGCGTTAACCCCCATGTCAACGCAAACAACGTCTGCACCGGCATGTCTGGCAAGCACATTAACCGCTGCTCCGCCATGAAGGAAGTTCAGCACCATCTGCGGCGTAACTTCCGCCGGGAAAGCGCTGATACCTTCCTCACAAACACCATGATCGCCAGCCATGACGATAACCGCTTTTTTATCAAAAAGTGGCTTCACTTCGCCGGTGATCCCAGCGACTTGCCGCGCAATATCTTCTAATTTGCCTAGGCTTCCCTGCGGTTTAGTCAATTGATTCAAGTGATCATTCGCTTGTTCTACCACATCTGCATGAATAGGTGCGATGGCCCCGATAATCTCCTGCAAATTACTCATCTTCCATTCCTCCGTTACCAAGTTGATTATTTTCCTGGTTGCAATAAAATCTGTGGTGCTTGGTTCGCAGGGTGCTGCAGAACAATGGGTTCTGTTCCATAGACCTCTGTAATTAACTTGCTTGTGATGATCTCATCAGGCGTTCCTATCGCTGCCAACTCTCCGTTATGTATCACCATCAGCCGTGTGCAGTATTGCGCGGCCAAATTCAAGTCATGCAGAACGGCTACAACGGTTAACTGCGACTCACGCTGCCATTCCCGAATGTAATCCATCATCTGCACTTGATATCCAATATCCAAAAAAGTTGTAGGCTCATCTAGCATGAGTAAGCGCGGTTGCTGGGCCATGACTTTGGCAAGAGCTACCCGCTGCCTCTCTCCGCCGCTGAGACGCTCAATCGTTCGTTCAACAAGCGGTTCCAGATGCAGCTTCCGAATAATAGCTTCAATTAATTGCTCCGCTTCCGCTATATCCTCCCCAAGCCAGTTCTGAAAGGGATAACGGCCCATTTCCACGACTTCACGAATCGTAAAACCAACGGGTGGCAGTGCATCTTGCTGCAAAACCGCCAGCCATCTGGCTAGTTCCTTTCGTGAATAGGCGGATGTTGGACGACCCTCCAGCTCTACTGAACCTTTTTTAACCGGATCAATCCCGGAAAGAAGGCGAAGTAACGTCGATTTCCCGCTGCCATTTGGCCCAATAATACCAAAAAACTCGCCGTGTTTGACCTCAAAGCTAATATTTTCAAGGACCGACCGTTCATGAAAGTTTTGGGAAAGCTGCTCCACTTTAATCATCTTTTTCAACCTCTTAACGTTTTCTTATCCTTATGTAGCAAATAGGCAAAAAATGGCGCGCCCAAAAACGCCGTGATAACACCAAGCGGAATCTCTGTCGGACTTAGCAAAGTGCGAGCGAGCGTGTCCGCCCACAAGACATAAATGCCGCCTCCGATGGCGGATAAAGGAATAATGAGACGATAATCCGGACCCACGATTAGACGAACTAAGTGCGGAATGATAAGTCCTACGAAACCGATAACACCTGCTACAGACACCGCTGCTGCCGTAATAAAAGTAGCTACAATTAGCACAATCAGCTTCGTACGTTCTACATTTACTCCCAAATGGGAGGCCTGCCGCTCTCCTAGCGCAAGCAAGTTCAATGATCTTGCGTAGCTAAGCAGTACGACTAAACCTATGACTAAATAAGGTGAAATAACCGTTATGTACGGCCAGCCCCGCATCGCCAAGCTGCCCATTAACCAAAATACAATTTCATTGATGACTTGCTTAGAGATTGAAACCATAAAGGAAACAATCGCGCCAAGAAAAGCCTGCATGACAACGCCGGACAAAATAAGAGTCTCCATCTTCAGCTTGCCATCGATCTGAGCCAGCTTAAGAACGAGGAATAGGGAGATAAGTCCCGTCACAAAGGCAACAATCGGAATCGACCACTGCCCAAACAAAGCCATTTGCAGCCCAAAATAAATTAAAAACGCCGCCCCGACCGAAGCGCCTGAAGAAACTCCCAACGCATAAGGGTCTGCAAGCGGATTGCGCAGAACCCCTTGGAAAGCAGCTCCAGCAACGGAGAGAGACGCCCCGACGAGAATTCCAAGCAATACGCGAGGTAAACGCACCTTATTGATGATTTGCTCCGATGACTGCTGCCAGGTAACGTCAATGTAGTGGCCAACCCAAGGAATATGCTTCCCCAGGATGCCCGCAATCTGGAGAACTGGAAGATTGGCCGTTCCCAGCGATAAACTTGCCAAAATAGAAAGGAGAAGGAGTATAACTCCTACTCCTCCCCACAGCATAAGTTTTTTTTTCATTTATTTCACCAGTTCAGGATATATGCCTTTCGCCATTTCCAGCAGTCCATCAGTCAATCTCGGTCCCGGGCGGCTCAGCAGGTTCTGGTCAAGACCGATTACCTGTTTGTTCTTAACAGCTTCAATGGCATCCCAGCCGCTTCGCGTACGAATAATTTCATCCAGCGATTTCTTGCTTTTGCTATCTATAACACCATTCGCAAATAAGATAACAGCCGGGTTCTGGGCGATGATTTTCTCTTCGCTGATTTGGTACCAACCTTTGCCGTCACCAGCTACATTAATACCACCCGAAAGTTTGATTAGCTCATCCATGAATTCGCCACTGCCGACTGTCCAGCCTGGGCTGAATTCTATGTATACTTTTTTCTTATTTTCTTGCTTTACGTCTTTCACGGCGTTGACAACTTTCTGACGGTCTGCCTTCATCTTGGAAACTATTTTCTCGGCTTGTTCTTGATGATCTGTTATTAAACCATATGTTTGAATGTTCGCAATCGCATCATCCAGCGTTTTGGGCTCCACTTTAAACACATTGATATTCGATTCACGCAGCTGTTTAACCGTATCTGCTTTCATCGAGACACCTGTAAACACAATATTCGAGTTGGTAGCGATCAAAGCTTCCTGGTTGGGCTTTGTGATACTGCCTAATTTGGGCTTGGACTTCGCTGCTTCCGGATAATCATCGAAATCGGATACACCGACAATGTTAGCATCCAATCCAAGTGCAAAAAGAGCTTCCGTTTCTGCAGGCGAAACAGAGGCAATCCGCTCTGGCGCCTTGTCAAAAGTGAATTCTTGCCCCGTTGCGTCTTTAATTTTCAGCGGATATACCGTCTTTTTGGATGTCGCAGCCGTTGATGCTGAAGGCGTAGGCGCTGTTGTTGCCTCTCCTCCAAGTTTGGATGGATTGGTAATTTCCGCTTCTTTCTTACCGCATCCTGCTAAGCTAACTGCCGTAGCTAAAGCAACCGTTAGGATTAGCGCCCTCTTTATCCCGTTTTTATTCATTTGCATGATGGAACCCCTCTCTCTGAAACCTATGATTATGATTGCCCCAATATAAATAGCCCCTCTGTTCCTAAGGAACAAAGGGGACGATAAATCGCGGTACTCAGCAACGAAGAAGTTGCCTCCTGATTTAACGCGATCCTTTTCCTCGAAGGATGTCGTAACGGCACCATGGCAGGTATCCTGGCTCTCCGGCTATACCTACGTACCTTCCGGATTACAGTGGCGGGACCGCGCCGGACTTTAACCGGCTTCCCTTTTAAGCGGCAATGACCTTCATCTCTGAATTCGTTGCCGACACCAATGGCTGCATATTTGACGATCAATCTAATTGTCGATTATAGACTTCTTGCTACTTTTGTGCAATAACCTTAAGTACTTTCTTGGCTTCCTCTTGCTTCGGCGCATTGACAGGAATAAAAGCAATAAGTCCTTTTCCTTCAAATCCTTGTTCCTTCATCCACTTGTTCCCTGAGAGCGGAATCCCATACAGATGCTTTTCGGCAGGCTTGCCCTCTTCCGCGATTTCCACAACCCCATCTGGGTAATCAGAAGGGTTAATCGTCTCGTCCAAAGATAGAAACCCAGCTTGTTGGCTTAATGTTTTAAATTGCTCATCCGCAAGAATGAAGATACCATTTCCTCCTGCTGCCAGTTCAACGATCATTTTCTCCATGGAGAAAATAGGAGATGTATTCAACTTGATGGTAGGAACCTCACCAACCTTCGATTTCAAGGATGCCTCGAGTTTCTCACCTGCATCACTTGGGAAGCCATTTTGACCCATTACAAATATGGAAACATCCGGTTTCGGTCCACCGCAACCCGCAAGCATCACCATAAGCGCCGACACCAGCACTACCATTATCAATTTCAATTTCATGTTGTAAAAGTACCTCCGTATACGATCTTAATCTATCGATAGTCGTGAGAAAAGTCGGTTTTCACCGACTTTTCTTCCAATTATTCATATATTCATTTATTTTGAGATCAAGTATCGTACTAAGTTCCACGACGGATTCGGATGTCATTTCTTCCCCGTCTAGAACCATCTGTTCTAACCTGCGCCGTAGAGAATGAATCTCTTCTTCTAATAAGTTTAGGGAGTTACGTTTCTTAGCACGCTTAGTCAACCAACGTTGTTCGAAATCTTGTTCATTGATTTGTAAATGTTTTCGATAGGTTGATAGTTGGTATTCCATGAAAGCCATGCTCATCCCTCCTTATTACAAGAATACCAGTTTTCGTGAATAATGAACATAGATTTTTCGTATAGAATTACAAATTTCTTAGAAATTTTCCGATTCTCTCCAATGCTTCATTCAGTTGAGAAACACTATACGCATAGGAGCAACGCAGGAATCCTTCCCCACCTAATCCAAACACATCTCCTGGTACGGCAGCAACCTTAGCTTCGAATAAAAGCCGCTGGGCAAATTCATCTGACGTTAGTCCTGTGGCTATAATACTTGGGAAAGCATAGAAAGCACCTTGCGGTTCATGGCACTCAAGTCCAATATCGCGGAACCCTTTGACAACCAGACGCCTGCGTTGATTGTAGGATTCTATCATGCGATCTTTCTCTTCCAAACCATTCGTCAAAGCCTCGTGTGCAGCAACTTGACCCATAACAGGTGCGCACATTACCGTATATTGGTGAATTTTGGTCATAGCCGAGATCAGCTCTTGGTGACCGCATGCGTATCCCATTCTCCAGCCCGTCATCGCAAATGCTTTGGAGAAGCCGCTGACTAGAATCGTCCGATCTTTCATACCGGGAACAGCTGCAAAACTTACATGCTTCTGACCGTAAGTCAATTCCGCATAAATTTCATCCGAAATGACAATAAGATCGTTCTCTTCGACAACTTTGGCAATCGGCAGCCAGTCCTCATAAGTCATTATGCCGCCAGTAGGGTTGCTTGGATAGCATAGAATTAAAATTTTGGAGCGTGGCGTGATGACATCACGGAGGGCCTTCTCCGTTAACTTGAACTGGTCCTTCGCGAATGTTTCGATTCCGACAGGAACACCGCCGCTAATACTCGTAATTGGCGAGTAAGAGATGTAGCAAGGTTCTGGAATCAGAATCTCGTCCCCTGGCGTAATCAAAGCACGCAAGGCCAAGTCAATGGCCTCACTGCCTCCGACAGTCACCAGAACTTCATTGGACGGCTCGTATTTCACTTTAAATGACGTGTACAAATAATCCGCAATCGCTTCACGAAGCTCAGGAATCCCTGAGTTTGGTGTATATTTCGTTCTGCCGCGCTCTAAGGAGTAAACAGCTGCCTCACGTACGTGCCAAGGGGTGGAGAAATCCGGCTCCCCTACACCAAGGGAAATAATATCATCCTTGCTGTTGCTAACTAGATCAAAAAACTTCCGAATGCCTGAAGGCTTCATTTCACGTACGGCAGGTGCAAGGTAACCTTGCATGGATTTCACTTTGTTCGGCTCTACAATTGTCTCATTTTTGATCATGGCGCTACCTCTTCCTTACGGAGAGACAAGCATCCGATGATCATCTGCCTGATCCTCGAAAATGATGCCGTCTTGTTTGTATTTTTTCAAGATAAAATTCGTTTTGGTTGAAAGCACGCGATCAATAGGTGATAGCTTGTTAGATACAAAAGAAGCGACTTGTTTAAGTGAATTCCCTTCGATCTCTACAAGTAAATCGTAAGCGCCAGACATGAGATACACAGATTTGACCTCTGGATATAAATAGATCCGTTCCGCAATAGCGTCGAACCCGCGTCCGCGTTCAGGCGTAATTTGCACTTCAATTAGGGCGGTAACCTTTTCGTCATCTACTTTGCTCCAGTTAACAACTGTGGCGTACTTGACGATGACCTTATCCGCTTCCATCTCGCTTATCGCTCGCGCCACCTCGTCCTCCGCCGTTCCTAACATTGTGGCGATGAGTTCCGCGCTCCGGCGGGCGTCTTCTTTCAGTAATTCGAGAATTTTAAGCTTCAAAGCATCCATGGTTAACCAACCTTTCTGAGATCGTATTCATTTCATCCTTTCATCTTACAATGAATTGCTGTCCTAATTCAATTACTACGCTCATCAAATTTTCAGATAATTTGTGTATAATTCATGTTTCTTGCCCAAGAACAAAAAAAGCTACCTCGAACAAGGCAGCTTATAACTTTTACAATCAACTTAGATGCCAGCTTTCAACAATTTAGCAACCATATGTTCAATTTCACGGTGTTCATACGTAGGTCGCACATGGATACTCGGTTGACCAGCCATGCAGCCAATTCCGACAAGCGTATTCTCATCATACACCGAAATCACATTTTGTGATTCCAGTTGATCCCAGTTCACTTGACTTTGAGATCCGGTTGTTATGCATTCATTTGTATATGTCTGTATAAACTCAAGGAGTTGATCATCTTTGGGTTGCCCATTAATGTAGGCTAATTTCAAGGTAAATCCACCTCTCTGCAATCGCTTTGTTACTTCTATAATTATACTCAACAATGAATTTTTATTCAATATTTTTTTATCAAATATAAAAAAAATACGACTTCTGGACGATTCCATCCAGTAAGCCGTACTCCTTACCTATCCTATATTCAAAATAGGTCCATACTTAAATATCTTTCACCCGTATCCGGTGCAATACAAAGCACCCTTTTCCCTGCTCCAAGCTTACGGGCAATTTGCAATCCTGTCCAAACCGATGCACCAGCAGACGGCCCTACGAGGATACCTTCTTTACTAGCCAAGTCTTTCATCGTGCCGATCGCATCCTCATCTGACACTTGTACAATCTCATCATAAATGCTCGTATTCAAAATAGAGGGTACAAAGCCCGGGCTCGTGCCAACAAGCTTATGCGGTCCTGGGCTGCCTCCAGATAATACCGGAGACCCCTTAGGCTCAACGACATAAATCTGTATGTTCGGCAGCTTCTCGCGGAGCACCTCACCCGTTCCAGTAATGGTTCCACCGGTGCCTGAAGTAGCAACGAAAGCATCCAGACGTCCTTCCATTTGCTCCAAAATCTCAGGCGCTGTCGTAACCCGGTGAATGCTCGGATTAGCCGGATTCTCGAACTGCTGAGGGATGTAGCTGTTCGGGATTTGATCTCTTAACTCTTGTGCTTTGGCAATAGCTCCTGGCATCCTCTGCGCGGCAGGCGTTAGGACAACCTCTGCGCCATAGGCCTTGAGCAGGTTGATCCGTTCTTTCGACATATTATCCGGCATGATAAGAATCGCTTTATAGCCTTTGGCTGCGGCGTTCATCGCCAGACCAATGCCCGTGTTGCCGCTGGTCGGCTCGATGATCGTTGCGCCTGGGCGGAGCAGCCCGCTGATTTCCGCTTGCTCGATTAAGTTAAAAGCCGCCCGATCTTTCACGCTGCCGCTTGGGTTAAAATATTCAAGTTTTACATACAACTCGGCATCACCAGGTGCTACCAAGCGATGAATTCGGACTGCCGGCGTATCACCAATTAGTTCTGTGATGCTGTTCACCATTTTTTTATGTGCCAAGGGTTTCCCCCTCCTCTTCCCAATAACCAACACTATCCACATTTTTATCGGGAAGTCTAAGAGATGTCAAGTTTTAATTACAGATAACTGCTTTTTCATAAAATACCAGCTAAAAAGTGGAGAGCTGCCAATGATTAGTAACAGCACATTAATAACGAGCGGCGTTTTGCTCCACGAAATCACACCGATGAACAGCAGAACCCCGCAGACCCTGCCAACATTTAAAGCAAGCTCACGAAGCACGATATACTCTTCTCTCTGCTTAGCACTTGCTTCTGTGGAACCAATCAGATCAAATACGGCTGATACCATCGGTACGGAGTACATAGGAAAGAATAGCGCTGACCCCAATCCGAAAATCAGCAAAGTGCTGTATCCCATTTTCCAGAAAAAAGGAAGAATGATCGCTACCACCATAGCCGCGCCGATAAACATACTAACTTTACGGAAATGAGGCTTAATAAACCGACCTGCCGCCCAGAAGCTAACTAAAGAAACCGCTGATGTAATCAACACAAAGTTCCCTAAACTCGCTTCACTTGATGTGGAAATGTAAACGAGCAGAGCGATCATGAAGCCGAAGACACCTTCCCTAACGCCCTGAAAAACCAAGGCCAAGCTAACTCGCTTCCAAGGCGTTTCCGCTTGCCGGAGACTTCGAATAGGAAACATCCATTCGTAAGTACCTTGCACTTTTCTCTTTTTCAAGAAAAAGCTAATCACTACACCTAACAAAAAGATGCCGAGTGAAATCGAAAAGATTAACCGGTAGCCCTTGATATCTCCCAAACTCACAATCAATAACCCTGAAATCCATGGAGCAACAATGCCCGCCCCAGCTCCTAGCAGCCCTACAGAACCGTTAAATCGATCTCGATTGTCAGGGTCCGTCACCTCAAAATAAACAACGTTAAAAGCGACCCAGAACAGCCCAGCTGAAATCCCTTGCACGATGCCCAGCCACACAAAATATTGAAAGCTATTCGCTCCCAACCATAGAACTAGCATATAAAAGACTGCTGAAATGGCTACGCCAATGCGCAAGCAGTTCATTTTGTTATGCTCCTTCACCCATTTCCCTGCTAACCAGAAGGTCACGGCCATTGTCAAATGAGTCGCTAATGTGAACCAGCCAATTAAAGCGTAGTCATTTTTGGCCTTCCACAAATATACGCCAACGAAAGTTCCCGACAAAGCATTTGCGCTGCCAAACAGCGTATGGACAATAAGCAGAAGAATCGCCTGTGAGTCTAATCTCCCTTTTTTTGCTTCCGGCTTATTATCCTCAACAGGTTGTTTATCGCGATCCTCAAAATAATTGCCGTTCTGTCGTTCTTTCCCTTTACCTAGCTGCGTTCGCTGCATACTCTCATCATTGTGCATACTTCCCTCACCTTTCCCCTCGGATAAGAAATAGTTCTAGTTAAGCTTCCCTATTCGGATGAAAGTATGAGGTATTTCCCTAATAAAAAAACCGAATCCCTGAGGACTCGGTTCACTTTTTTACTCCGATTTAATGCGTTCAACCATGAGTAATCGGTCTGTATCGGACAATACTTTTTCCACTTTAAAACAGGATGGACACACATACACATTCATCGTGAATGGCGCCGTCAGGAATGCGCTGCCCAGCGTTTTGGGAATCGTTGGTGTGAACGAAGTTTCGTTTACGATTTCATTCCCGGCAAGCAGAAGCAGCTCGTGACAGTTCGAGCATTCAGGAGCTTCTTCCTGCTCATCCGTGATATGCTGTACTTTTTCCCCATATTTATCAAGCGGCTCATCCGAGTCATCCCATGCCAAAGACAAATCTTCATCAGCATCAGGGAACTCCTGCTCTTGAAAACGGAGCGGTTGACCCGTTAATTTCACTTTCAAATCAATACTGCGATAATCATTCAACTCATTAAAACAATGCGGACATTCATCCTCTGGACCAATCTCCGGATCCCAAACAATCTCCGTTTGGCACCAAGGACAAACAACTTCTTCATTCGCACTCATGACGTAATCCTCCATCTATTGCACTCAAGCAAATTTCATTAAATAATAAATCCCTGCCGCCATAAATACAAATGCAATAGCAAACAAGGTGCCCCACAGGTATTTCATGTTCAAGCCTCCAAGACTATGTATGATTCTAAGTTACGCACGCGCCCACTACGTAAGATAGGGAGACAGATAGCGTCAAAGACAAGAAACCTACAGCACGATTATCTTTTTTGATTTCTTCATCAATTTTAAAATAAGGAGTTAAGAACTCAAAAATGAAGTAGGCTGCCAGTAATAGCAAGAATCCGTAGCCTGCCCAAATAAGAGAGTGAATCATCGTGTCATTATTCAAAATGGCAAACCGGAACAAGTTACATATCCCAAAAATTTTCCCGCCTGTCGCCATGGCTACAGACAAGTTACCCTTTTTGATCTCTGCCCAGTCATCATACTTCGTGACCATTTCGAAAATCGTTAAAAATACCACAAGCGCGATGACAGCAACTGCAAAAAATGCAAGCGTCGATAAATACGGATTACTCAGCAACACATCCACCTCTTCATTCATATCGTCTCCTGCCTTCCTTCCACGTAGAGAGTTTAAACCTTGATTTAAAAATCCCTATATACGGTAGAAGAGACTGAGTTTGGCTCAGTCTCTCGCAGGTACTATTAGTATATCATTAAGATTGTTTTTTTTCAGCAAGCTTTGCTTTCATGGCTGCCAATTCATCATCGATGCCGCTTTTGCTTGCGCCAAGTCCTTCTAGCTCATCGTCCAAGCTGCGGCTTTTGGAACGAATCTCACCGCTTGCTTGTGCTTCAGCTTCCATTTGAAGTACTTTCTCGCTCATGCGGTCAAAGCCTTTGGCTGCGTTGTCTGTACCGAACCCGGACATCGCTTGATTGATTTGTTTTTGCGCTTTTGCTGTTTCAGCACGAGCAATCAACAAATCTTTCTTGTTTTTCATTTTGTTGAACTCATCTTTCATCTCAGTCAACTGGTTGCGAAGCTGATCCGCATTGGTTTTGGCAAGATCATATTGGCGTTTCAACTCATCGAAACGAGTTTGCTGCTCTTTCTTGTCTTCCAGAGCGCGACGAGCCAAATCTTCATTGCCAGCTTCAAGAGCTTTCATAGCTTGCTCTGTGCGTTTGGTAACCATTTCTTCTGATTCTTCATATTGAAGCTTGAATTTCTTCTCGATAGCAATTTGCTTAGCGACCGCAGATTCTGCTTCCAAGATGTCTTCTTCCATGTCACGCAAAAACTGATTTAACATCTTAACCGGGTCTTCAGCTTTGTCCAGCAAGTCATTCACCGAAGCCATCGTCATATCACGTAATCTTTTAAAAATACCCATTCTGAATTCCTCCTAAGGTTAAACCTTATTTATTTTATAATTGGTGTTGCGTTTTGTTTTCTAATCACCGGTGCTTACACACATTAAATACGCAATCCCAAAGAATGAGTTTCAAAAAGTTGAAAATATTTTTAAAAGTTATTTCAATTCCACAACTGTTACTCCCGCTCCGCCTTCGTTGTAGTTCCCCATGCGGTAACTTTTCACATGTTTGTGGCGGCGCAGATACTCCTGCATGCCTGTGCGCAGCACACCTGTTCCTTTGCCATGAATCAGGTATACTTGCCCCAGATTGCCAAGGAAAGACTCATCAAGGAAACGATCTGCCTCAATCAATGCTTCCTCCATGTTCAACCCGCGCATATCCAATTCCATTCGGATGCTGTCATCCCTTGTTCGTTTGACCGTAACAGCCGTTTGATGAGCCGGTTTCTTCTGAACAGGACTGCCTATTTTCTCGAGGTTGGTTAGCTCAACCTTCATCTTCATAATCCCTAGCTGCACAGTGGCTTCCGTAGGGCTGACGATTTCAACCACGTGACCCTTCTGACCCAGGCTCACGACACGCACTTCATCTCCGGCCTCGATTCTCTCAGGCCGCTTCTTCGCCGCGCGAACTTGCTTCTCGCGCAGTTCTGGCGCCGCCTGATCGAGGCGGCGCTTCGCTTCAACCAGCCGGTGGTCCTTGACCCCGCCGGCTTCTTCTTGCGCCATGCGCCGCAGGTCGGCGATCACTTCGTCCGCCTCGCGGCGCGCCTTGGCGACTGCCTCACGCGCGTCGCGTTCGGCTTTCTCGAGCAGCTTATCGCGCTGCTCGTCGAACTTCAGCTGCTGCGCTTCTAGCGTGCGGCGCATCTCTTCTGCCTCGTGACGCAGCCTCTCGGCGGTCTCGCGTTCCGCTTCGGCGACTAGTCGATTCTCTTCGAGAGAAGCGATCATAGACTCTACGCGTTTGTCCTCTTCGCCGACCTGGGTGCGAGCATGCTCAATAATTCGGCGTGACAAACCAAGACGTTCGGCTATTGCAAACGCGTTGCTTCGCCCAGGAACACCTACAAGTAAACGATAAGTTGGACTCAAGGTTTGGATATCAAATTCCATACTCGCGTTTATTGTGCCTTTTGTCTGATAGGCGTAAGCTTTAAGCTCCGAATAATGGGTCGTCGCAATGATTCGACAGCCTATTTGGTGGATATAATCAAGAATGGAAATCGCCAGCGCAGATCCCTCAGCAGGATCTGTTCCCGCACCAAGCTCGTCAAGCAGCACTAAGCTCTTAGGCGTCATATCCCGTAATATGCTGATAATGTTAGTCATATGACTTGAAAAAGTACTTAGATTCTGCTCGATGCTCTGTTCATCCCCAATATCGGCATAAATAGCATCAAATACACATAATTGCGTGCCTTCTTCCGCGGGTACAAACAAGCCTGACATCGCCATCAAACTTAATAAACCCACGGTTTTGAGTGAGACTGTTTTCCCCCCCGTATTCGGCCCCGTCACGATAATTTGCGAAAAATCATTCCCTAATTCCAAATCAAGCGGAACAACGAGCTCTGCCGCGATAAGCGGATGACGGCCGCGCTTGATCTTGATAAAACCTCGGTCATTCAACCTTGGCATCGTAGACTTGAGCTCTCTAGCCAGACCAGCTTTGGCGAAAGTAAAGTCCAGCTCTGCCAACTGATCTACATCATAAACAAGAACATCTACCTGTTCAGCCACTAGCGCAGTTAAGGCTCGCAAAATTTTCTCAATTTCCGCTTCTTCCTTGAACTTGAGCTCACGAATCTTATTGTTCAACTGAACAATGGCATCGGGTTCAATGTATAAAGTCGCTCCAGATGCCGATTGATCATGAATCATCCCACCGAAGTTAGAACGATATTCCGATTTTACCGGAATAACGTATCGATCGTTGCGGATAGTGATCAGCACATCCTGCAGCATTTTCTGTATCGATGAGTTGCGCAGCATTTGCTCCAGACGCTCACGCACTCTGCTCTCGCCTGTCCGCAGTTCACTGCGCACACGTCCTAGTTCAATGCTTGCGCTATCAACAACAACAGCATTCTCATCAATGCAGCTATTAATTTTATCTTCTAATGACTTATTCTCCGTGAGCAATTCCACTTGCCCCTTGAGCATCGGAATCGGATATTCCTCGTGAACAGCCAGAATAAATCTTTTTAGCCTGCGGGTACCAAACATCGTCGTCGAAATGTCCAGCAATTCCGCTGGATTCAACATCCCGCCAATTCTGGCACGGTGCAAGGAAGATCGAATGTCGCGAATCCCGCCAAATGGGGCGTTGCCTTTCAATCGTTCTACATTTACCGCTTCATCGGTCGCTTGCAGCCGCAGCTTAACGAGTTCAAAATCCCCAATCGGTTCAAGATTTTGGACAGCTTCTTTCCCTAGAGACGTAGCCGCATGATGAGCTAGTTTATGTAAAATTTTCGCATATTCTAATGTTTTAATAATTTTCTTGTTCAACTGTCCCAACCTCATTTCTATCCTATATTATAAACCATTTTGCGTATGATTAGCTACGGAGACAATTGTTATATGGAAGATGCTGCCTACCATAATCTGTTCCATAATTGGATACACTAATTTGTGCACCTATTCCTTCTGCCAAGGAATCGAAATAAATGTCAAACACACCAAGCAAAATTCAACAAAAAACATCTTTTCTATCATGAAGGCGGGTTCGTCTCATCGTAGAAAAAAGGAGGTTCTTGAATGCATCTTCTAGGACATCTGGTCAGGTTTATTGTATCTGCTTTGGTCTTAATGTTTGTAAGTTGGTTAGTGCCAGGATTTCAAGTCGGCGGATTCTGGAGCGCGTTTTTCCTTGCTTTGGTCATTGCCATTGCGGCATGGATCATTGAAGGAATTTTCGGCAAGCAAATCACTCCCTTTGGCAGAGGAATCGTAGGCTTTCTGGTGAGCGCACTGGTCATCTGGGCGGCCCAGTTTGTCGTAAGCAATGTTACAACGAGCATTATAGGTGCGATTTTAGCCGCTTTAGTCATTGGGATCATCGACTTGTTCATCCCTGTGAAAACCCCTTTCGAACAAGGGATCACAGGAAGAGAAGATCGTCGATAACTGTATCAGTTTGTTGTCCTGATAGCCATGATAAAGCCCAAAAAAGATCGGTCTGCTGCGTATTCAACCGCCGGGCCGATCTTTTCCTTTTCTGAGCCCTTCCGAACTCTTTCACTAGTTTGTCACTGTTTTTTCCAAATGAGTGATGTACAATTGAGAGGAAAACAAATACATTTTATAGTCGGAGGGTATTATGAAAAAACTACTCGTGCTTTTAATGGGAGTTGCTATAGTTATTGCAATCACTGCTTGTGGAAGTAAAGCGTCCAAACCAGCAGAAACAACTTCTCCAGCTGCAACCACGCAAGCTGCCGCTGGTGGTCAAAACGTGGTTTTGAAAGCAACTAACTTCCAATTTGATCAAGCAGAATATCGCGTAAAAAAAGGTCAGCCTGTCACGATTACGCTTGACAACTCACAAGGTGTTCACGGTGCATCTATTAAGGAATTCAGCGTTAAACTTGACAACAGCAACAAAACATTTACGTTTACCCCGGACAAAGCCGGTTCATTTCCTATCACTTGCTCCATCATGTGCGGAAGCGGCCATGCCAATATGAAAACAACATTGATTGTTGAATAACAAATTCACAAATGCTTTATCGCAGTTACCGCGGTAAGGCATTTTTTTATGCTCCAAAAAAATAAAAGCCGCCTTTTTCTATAGAAATAGAAATCGGCAGCTTTCATATGGGAATCCCTTGCTTCCAGAGCTCTTGCAATTTACCTGCAACGTTGGGTAATTCATTAATGAGATAAGGAGCTACTGCTGAGCTCGAGAGCAGCTTTTGAAGTCCATCCGATGGAATAATCGTGATGACGTTCACGGCAATAATGACAATCAAGAGCGCTTCTGCCAAGCCAAGTAACGCCCCACTCCAACGATTAATGACATTCAAGCCTGGCGTTTTAGCTAAAATATTTAATGCTCTTCCGATGAATACGAGGGCGAATTTGACGCCAAAGAATAAGATGGCAAAGGCTATGGCATTCAAGATATACGTATCTAGATTGAGACCTTTTACGATAAATTCGTATTTCTGATAACTTTGATAAGTGGGTAATGAGATAGCATTCCGAAGCAGCGGCGCAAAATCCTTGTAAAAATAAAAAGCTACCAAGTAGGCAAGCACAAACCCAGCGACAGAGACAATCTGAGCGATAAAGCCTCTAAAATAACCAATCAGCAATCCCAAAACGACGATAGCCAATAACATATAATCTAATTTGTTCATGATCACTCGGATTACCGGACCGGGCTGTCTGTTTCGACTAATTCAATCCATTCATTATACTCGTTCTGCAGCTTAGCATATTCCTCACGAAGTTCTCTGTACTCTTCTTTAACCTGTTGAAGTTCCTTTTGCAAGGCATCGTCGTTCAAGTTCTGATTTAATAATTTTTCTTTCTCACTATCATATCGTTCATGAAGACGTTCTTTTTCCTCTTCAAAATATTGATTTAACAATTGTTTCTCCTGTTGCTGCTGCTGAATTAAAGATTCTATTTGAGTGTGATAGTGTTGGATAATCGTTGATTTTTGGTCTTCATATTGTTGTACGATACTAGATTGTTGCTCTTGGAATTTTCCTACAATATCAACCTTTTCTAGCTCAACTCGGGTAATATTTGCGTGTAGTTCTTCTTTATGTTTGCTCTCTATACGTTCAATTTCCTCTAGATACTGCAAATCTGCCGATTCTTTTTCCTCCAAATAACTTTGAACTAGCGCTTCTTTTTCTTCTTTTTCTTGCTCAAGTTTATCCTGCAACGCTAAGTGCTGCTGTTTCTCCAGTTCAAGCTGTTGTAGTGTCTTATGAACCAGCTTTTTCTCTTGCTCGATTTGCTGTTTGGCTAGCAAGTACTGCTGTTTCTCTTCTTCAAGCTGTTGTTTCATTTGCGCTTGGAGTGAAATGAATTTCTCATTCTGTTGGCCAGCTTCTTGTAACTGATGCTCCATTTGTTCTTGCAGTTGCTTATTTTGTTCCAGCTGTTGTTGCAAGACAAATTGTTGCTTTTTCTCCTGTTCGAGCTGATCTTGCAAATCTAATTGCTGCTTCTTCTCTTGTTCAAGCTGATCTTGCAGGTCTACTTGCTGCTTCTTCTCTTGTTCAAGCTCTTGCTGCGTCTTATAAACTTGCTTCTTCTCTTGTTCAAGTTGTTGTTTGATCTGTTCACTGAACTGCTTAGCTTGATCTTGCTGCTGTTTGGCTTGCTGCAATTGCTGTCTCAACTGCTCTTGTTGTTGTTTGCCTTGTTCGATTTGCTGTTTGGCTAGCAAGAACTGCGCTTTCTCTGCTTTAAGCTGTTGTTTAATTTGCTCTTGAATAAGTGTGCCTTCTTCGTTTTGTTGACCCGCTTCTTGTAACTGCTGCTCCATTTGTGCTTGTAGTTGCTTATTTTGTTCGAGCTGTTGCTCAAGTTCTAATTGCTGCTGCTTTTCCTGATCAAGCAATAGCTGTGTATCTATAGCTTGTTTTTTCTCTTGTTCAAGTTGTTCCTGGATTTCCTCATTTAGCTGGTTAGCTTGAACTTGCTCCTGCTTAGCTTGCTGCAACTGCTGTATCAGTTGCTCTTGTTCCTTCTTGCCTTCTTCAAGCAGCTGCACGGCCTGCAAGTGCTGCTGTTTCTCCTGTTCAAGCAACTGCTGAGCTTGCGTTAATTGCTTTTGCTCCTGTTCAAGCTTTTGTTTGATTTGTTCATGAACCAGCTTAGCTTGGTCTTGTTCCTTCTTAACTTGCTGCAATTGCTGTCTCAGCAGCTCTTGCTGTTGCTTGCCCTGATCAATTTGCTTTTTCGTTTGTAGGTGCTGCTGTTTTTCTTGATCAAGCAGCTGCCGCGTTTGGGCAACTTGCTTTCTTTCTTGTTCGAGCTGTTGTTTCGTTTGATCATATTGCTGTTTAGCTTGGTCTTGCTGCTGTTTGACTTGATCTTGCTGCTGCTTAGCTTGCAGCAGTTGCTGCTTGGCTATCTCCTGCTCTTCCTTGCCCTTCTGCACGTCTTGCTGGAGCTGCTCCTTCTGTGTCTGCGCTTGGTCTAATTTAACCTTTTGCTCAGTCACGAACGCTTGCTGTTTATCATAATCATGCTTTAATTGATTGTAGGTAACGTTCATTTTTTCAAAAGCAACTTTGGTTGCTTCTTGTTCTTTCTGCGCTGCGCTTAGCTCTTCCATGATTTCATTCATTCGGAAGCATTCATCGGCCATGTTCACGGCAGCAAGTACAGCAATCCTTTGCGAATCTAATCGCGGGTATCCCTTCGCTATGCGAAACATTTGGTCATTCACGTATTCCGCAACACGTTTCATGTAATTGGTATTGGTATCTGCTTTTAACTTGTATTGATTTCCATATATGTCAACGGTTATTTTCGTTTTGTCTTCTGCAGTCATATTATTTCCCCCTTAGATGAAAAGGCTGGCCTTATCGACGTTAATTTCGATAAGACCAGCCTGTTTTCCTGCAACTTAGAAGAAACTTGCACTATTTTCTTAACTCTGCCTCATATTGCTGTTCAAGGGTTTGAACCACTTTGGCATGGAGCTCGGTGACCTCTTCATCTAACAGAGTTCTTTCCGCATGACGGTACACGAGAGCGATAGCTACGCTCTTACGATTTGCACCAAGACGCTCTCCTGTGTAGATATCAAAAACCTGGATAGATTCAAGCAAATCCCCGGCAACTTCTGCAATCGACTGCTCCATAAGACCAACCGGTACGTTTGCATGGACAACGACCGCAATATCACGCCCAATGGACGGGTAACGCGGCAGCAGCTTATACACAATCGCATCTCCGGCAGCTTCTAGGATTGGAGTTAACTCAACTTCAAGCACATACGTGTCATCTAGATCACGCTGCTGTTGAACGGTTGGGTGCAATTGACCTACACGGCCAATAACCTTCGAACCTTCGGAGGAAGTAAGCAGCAGCTCTGCTGTACGCCCAGGATGGAAGCCCTCAGGAGAAGCCGATGTGTACGTAAGTCCTTTGACACCCAAGTAGCTGATCAGTCGGTCAAAAATTCCTTTGATGTCATAGAAATCAACGGCTTCAGACTTCTGAGCCCAATGAGCACCGCGGCGTTTGCCTGTCATAACAATAGAAAGCAGAAGCTTTTCTTGCGGCAGCGTAGTGAGTGTTGATTCATCTGTGATGAACGATTTGCCGACTTCGAAAATAGCTACGTCGTCCATCGTACGGTTACGGTTGTAACTCACTACTTCCAGTAAATGCGGAAGCAAGCTGGTACGCAATTGGCTGCGATCCTCGCTCATTGGCATTGCGAGGGAGATCGGTTTAGCCGCTGGATATAGACCAGGCAGCGAAGCCGTTTGGTCCGGGTGCGTGAAGGCATAGGTAATGACTTCATGCAGCCCGCTTTGTGTCAGGAGATTCCGCGCAATGCGGCGAATCGACTGCTCTTTGGACAAGGAGCCTGGCGTCGTCACGCCAGTCATCAAGGTCGTCGGGATGTTATCATAGCCGAAGAGGCGTGCCACTTCTTCGATCAAATCAACATCCCGCGTGATGTCTCCTCGGCGGCTCGGCACGTGCACAAGCAGCTTGCCTTCTCCCGCCTGCTCGAACGTGAAGTGCAGGCGCTCTATAATTTGTCCCATCTCGTCAAGCGTAAGCTTCGTACCGAGATAGTTGTTCACACGGTCAGCAGCCAGCTCGATGCTGACTGGTTTATGCGAGCCGGCAACAGCTTGGGCGATGCCGTCTGCGACTTTACCGCCTGCATACTCAGCAATCAATGCAGCAGCGCGGTTCAATGCCGGAAGCACCGCTTCCGGGTTCACTTCTTTCTCGAAGCGAAGACTCGCTTCAGAGCGAAGGCCAAGCTGGCGCGATGTGCGGCGCACAGAGGAGCCTGCGAACTTAGCGGATTCAAGTAAAATCCGTGTCGTATCATTCGTCACTTCGGAATTCGCGCCGCCCATAACACCAGCGATCGCTACAGGCTTCGTGCCGTCCGTAACAAGCAGCATGTGCGGCTCTAGGGTACGCTCTACATCGTCAAGCGTAACAAGCTTCTCGCCTGCCTTAGCAAGGCGTACATCGATGTGGCCATTGTTCAGCTGTTCAGCATCAAAAGCATGCAGCGGCTGACCATACTCCAGCATCACGAAATTCGTGATGTCTACGATGTTATTGATGGGACGGATCCCTGCGGCCATCAAACGGTTTTGCATCCAGAGCGGAGAAGTGCCAACGCGCACACCTTCGATCAGGCGAGCTGCGTAGTGCGAGCACTGCTCCGACGCTGTGACCTTCACGCTGATGCGGTCAGCGGCTTTCACACCGGCTGATCCAGCCTGCCCAAGCGCTGCTTCTGCATCCGGCAGTTTGACACTGCGACCAAGGATCGCTGCGATCTCATAAGCTGCTCCGAGCATGCTTAAGCAGTCGGAACGGTTCGGTGTCAGATCGAGTTCCAACACTTTGTCATTAATGGCTAGAACATCAAGAACGGAACTTCCGATTTCCGTTTCTTGCGGAAGTACTAGAATACCTTCCTGAATTTCTTTTGGAAGCAGCTTATCGTTCAAACCAAGCTCTTTGGCTGAGCAAATCATCCCTTGCGACTCAACGCCGCGCAGTTTGGCACGTTTAATTTGCAGTCCGCCTGGCAGAACAGCACCGATCATAGCGACAGGTACTTTTTGGCCGGCATCAATATTTTTGGCTCCGCAGACGATTTGCAAATCTTCGCCTTGACCAGCATCAATGATACACACGCTTAATTTGTCTGCGTCCGGATGTTTCTCACGGGATTTCACATACCCGACAACGACGTTCGTTACACCTTTATTACGATCCTCCACGATATCCACTTCGATGCCGCTTCGGGTTAATTTCTCTGCTAATTCTTCTGCTGTAAAGCCTGATACATCTACATATTCCGATAACCATTGGTATGAAACATTCATGCTTAACCCCTCCTTTTCCTGATGCTTACAGATGTAAGAATTGTTTTAAGAAACGTAGATCATTCGTGTAGAAATGACGGATGTCTTCGATTCCGTATTTCAGCATGGCAATACGCTCAACGCCCATACCGAATGCAAAGCCTGTGTATTCCTTCGGATCGTAGCCACCCATCTCAAGAACGCGCGGATGAACCATACCCGCTCCGAGAATCTCCAGCCAACCTGTTTGTTTGCAGGTACGGCAGCCAACGCCTCCACACATCGCACAGCTCACATCAACTTCAACACTTGGCTCCGTGAAAGGGAAGAAGCTCGGACGCAAACGGATTCTTGTTTCTTTGCCGTACATTTCTTGCACGAATTGCAGCAAGGTGCCCTTCAAATCGCTCATTCGAACGTTACGGTCGATAACCAGACCTTCGATTTGCGTGAACATATGGGAATGTGTCGCATCGTCGTCGTCGCGGCGGTATACTTTCCCCGGACAGATGATTTTGATCGGAACTTCGCCTTTACGTTTCTCCATCGTTCTCACTTGAACAGGGGAGGTTTGCGTACGCATCAAGATCTCTTCGGTAATATAAAAGGAATCCTGCATATCGCGGGCTGGGTGGTCTTTGGGCAGATTCAGCGCTTCAAAGTTGTAATAATCCTGCTCAACCTCTGGTCCTTCTGCAACGGTATACCCCATTCCGATGAAGATATCTTCAATCTCTTGGATCACTTTGCTTAATGGGTGTACCGCACCTTGCGCAGATGGACGGCCCGGCAGCGTAACGTCGATCATTTCAGCGCGAAGTCTGTTCTCCGTTTCTTGCTGCTGATACGCTGCTTGCTTCTCTTCGATCACCGATTCAATGGCAGCGCGAACATCGTTCGCTACTTGCCCAATAATCGGTCTTTCTTCTGCGCTTAGCGCACCCATGCCGCGGAGAACCTCGGTTAATGGACCTTTTTTACCCATATACTTAATACGTAAATCGTTCAGCTCTTGCTGGCTTTGTACGCCGCTTAGCTCCTGCAGCGCTTCCTGCTTCAAAGCTTCTAACCGCTCTTTCATTGCAATCCCTCCTGAATTAGGCCCTGAATCAACCAAAATGAAAACACAAAAAAGACCTTCCGCTCCCTCACAAGGGACGAAAAGCCGTGGTACCACCCTAATTAGATGCATCTCTCGGCCATAGGCCAAAAAATGATCTCACTTCATTCCAGATAACGGACGATGTGTCCGGTTCCCTCTACTTAGAAGAAAGCCAATAAAGCTATCTCGGTTCAAAGGACTGCTCGGGAGCGAACTTCTGCAGCCTGATTCTCGGGGCCAGCTCTCAATCAACGGCTTACCCTCCCTGTCAAGAAGCACTGCGTACTCTTCTCCGTCAAAGCATTTTTACGTATATGTACCAGTTATTATATGCAAGATAGTGCTCATATGCAAGTACGTGCCCCTCGTATCTCGCATTTTCCCAGTTGACTCAACAAGTGAATAAGCGTATATTTTACTTAAACAGTTTAAACATTAATTCATATAAACATTTTAGTGTTTAACATTTAGATCATATAATTAACCAGAAGGAGACTTTCAATGGAAGATGACTTGATGGCTTATACCATACGTTTTCGGACGACGTTTGAAACAGCCCATCGAAAAATTAGCAGTGCCGTACTCGCCGAGTTGAAATCAGAGTTAACGGGACCGCAGTTATTTATGCTATTCATGATCGCCAAAGAGGGAACCCCAAAACAAACCGTTCTCGCTGAGAAAATGGGGGTCAAACCAAGTGCGATTACGGTGATGATCGATCGTCTTGTCCAAAGCGGACATGTCATACGCAAGCATCATGAAACAGATCGGCGCATTGTTTTGGTAGAAAATACAGAGCTCGGGCAAGAGGTTCTTACGGCCGCTCAAAATGTTCAAAAAGACGTGATTGCTCGCGGCTTATCTAAGCTCCCGCCAGAGGAACTCAACGTCTTCGTAAGTGCTTTTGAAAAACTAACATCCTATTATTAAAATTCATTATTATTTAAAAGGAGTGAACTGTAGTGGAAACTATACAAAAAACGATTTCTGACGACAACCTTTCCGAGTCAGCAGCGCCACCGCTCAAAAATCGCGGCCTCCTGCTGACAGGACTTATTATTGCCATGCTATTCGGTGCTCTCGACGGTACGATTGTCGGGACGGCCATGCCACGTATCGTTGGTGAACTAGGCGGTCTTGCACTAATGGCTTGGCTGACAACAGCTTACATGCTGACTTCAACCGTCATTGTTCCAATCGCCGGTAAGCTTGCTGACTTAATGGGTCGCCGCGTTATTTATGTAACGGGTCTTATTATTTTCATCGGCGCCTCTGCGCTTTGTGGTATGGCCCAGAACATCACTGAGCTCATCTTGTTCCGCGGCTTGCAAGGTCTAGGCGGCGGTATTATGATGCCGATGGCCATGATTATTATCGGGGATTTGTTTACAGGTAAACAACGTGCCAAATGGCAAGGTGTATTCGGTGCGATTTTCGGTCTATCTTCTGTTGTCGGCCCCCAAATCGGTGGTTGGATCGTTGACGCTTTAGATTGGCGCTGGGTTTTCTACATCAACCTTCCCGTTGGTATCCTGGCTGTTGTCTTAATCGCAATTGCATTGCCGAAGCATAAAGCAGTCGGTAAAGTGAAATTCGACATCCCGGGCATTGCCACCATGGTTCTCGGTGTTGTTTCCTTGCTTCTAGCATTGACATTCGGCGGTAAGGATTATGCTTGGTTATCTTGGCAAATCATTGGTCTATTTGCAGTAGCCATTGTATCTTTGGTATCCTTCGTCATTATTGAAAGCAAAGCGCAAGAACCAATTCTTCCTGTTCGTTTGTTCAAAAATAGAACTTTTACAACTATTAACGGTGTAGGGTTCCTTATGGCTGTTGGTATGTTCGGTGCTATTATGTTCGTACCTCTCTTCATGCAAGGCATCGTTGGGATCAGCGCTTCCGCGTCCGGTACTGTAATGATGCCTCTTATGCTTACGATGATTGCTGCAAGCATAGTATCTGGTCAGTTTATTCATAAAATCGGTGTGCGTAAACAAATGTTAACCGGTATGATTATCATGGCCGTTGGTTTCTATTTCCTTAGCACGATGGGCGTAGACACCACAAAGCTGACAGCCTCTGCTTTTATGCTGATTCTGGGTCTTGGTATGGGTCTTGTTATGCCGATTCTGACCCTCGCCTTACAAGAAAGTTTCCCGAAATCTGAGCTTGGTGTCGTTACGTCTTCCAGCCAATTCTTCCGTCAAATCGGTGGTACGTTTGGTATGACGATCCTAGGCGCAATTATGAACCATAAATCATCGGTTCTGCTCGAGCAAGATTTAACACCTGTTGTTAAACAGCTGCCGGCAGAAGCAAGCCAGTTATCCAACCAGATGACAGATATGATTCACTCGAATCCGCAAGGCTTGTATTCATCTCTGCTAAGTCCTGAAACGATGGCGAAAATGCCGAAAGAATTTGTAGAGCACATGCTTCCTATTTTGAAAAATGCCCTTGTATCTTCCTTACATCAAGTATTCGTTATCGGGTTGGTATTCGTATTACTCGGGGCTGTTCTTACACTGTTTATCGGCAACATTAAAGTAAATAAATCGAAAAAGTCAAGCAAGGAGACTGAAAAAGACCTTTCCGCCGGACTCGCTTAATCGAACATTCATGCTCCCTCCTTCTTCGGAAGGCTGGGAGCTTTTTATGTAACTGTTTCCTGCATTTCTTTTGACATCAATCCATCAATAGCGTTTAATGAGGTTGGATACTATAAAAGGAGAGTGATTACCATGAAATATCGCAGACTTGGGAAAACAGACTTAAAAGTTTCTATCGTTGGTGTTGGAACCTGGCAATTCGGAGGAGAATGGGGACTTACGTACACACAAGCTGAAGCCGATGCTATTTTGGATCAAGCCGCTGATCTTGGCATTAACCTAATAGATACCGCGGAATGCTATGGTGACCATCTTTCTGAATCATTCATAGGTAATTATTTATCTAGACGCAATCGCGAGAATTGGGTTGTAGCAACGAAATTCGGCCACCATTTCCATGATTTATTTACCCGAACCGATGAATTTAACTCAGAGAGCGTCATCAAGCAGTTGGATGCTTCGCTCAAAGCTTTGCAAACGGATTACATAGATTTGTACCAATTCCACTCCGGACCAGATAGCGTATTCGACAACGATGACCTCTGGACAACCTTAGATAAACAAGTACAGGCAGGAAAGATCAGACATCTGGGAACTTCCATCGGAAGCAACGCCAACATCCATCAAACCGAAGCCTCTACGAAAGTAAATTCCAAAGCGATTCAAGTTGTCTATAATCGTTTGGATCGTGCACCAGAAGAGCTTGTATTCCCTTCCTGCGTGAGTCAGGATCTAGGCGTATTAGCACGGGTTCCTTTAGCAAGCGGCTATCTAAGCGGCAAGTATAAGCCTGGTGCGGTATTTAGCGATACCGATGTCCGTCATCGCCATGATGCTGAGAGCGTAAGACAAAAGCTGGAAGACGTGCAGCGCATTCAAAAAGAAGAAGTCCCAGAAGGCATGGATATGGCTAAATGGGCGCTCGCATGGTGCTTAAAACATGATGCTGTAACAAGCGTTATTCCAGGCTGCAAAAACCCTGAGCAAGTGATTGCTAACGCAAGTGCTACGGATCTTATCAGCGACAACCACCCACAAGCTTGGAAAGCCTAAGCAATAGGAAGGAATCACATCTAGATGAACTTGGACGAGCATACAACAACTTGGAAGCAGCTTAACGACCATTTGTCGGAGTGGGTTAGAGCTAGCAAAGTCCATACCGAAGATGGCCACGTTGCTTCCTACATTCCTGAACTTGCGAATGCTCCAGCTGATATATTGGGTATCTGCATCATGGATGCTGAGGGGAATACAGTTGCCGCCGGTGATACCGACTATCATTTTACGCTGCAAAGCATCTCCAAGGTTTTCACGCTCATTCTAGCTCTAATGGATAACGGCGAAGAAATGGTGTTCTCCAAGGTAGGCATGGAGCCGACGGGAGACGATTTCAACTCGATGCTGAAGCTTGAGCTGGTAGAGCCAGGTATCCCTTTTAACCCGCTTATCAATGCGGGAGCGATCGCCATCTCGTCCTTGATTGCAGGTAACACACCTGATGAACAAACGCAGCGAATTCTACAATTTTTTCGCGAGCTTGCAGATAATCCTGCCCTGGATATTAATCAGGATGTATTCAAATCGGAGTCGGATACCGCTCACCGAAATCGTTCGCTTGCCTACTTCCTGAAACATAACGGCGTTCTGGACCGCGAAGTTGACGACGTCCTGCAGGTCTATTTCAACCATTGTTCGATTCAAGTGAACTGCACAGATCTGGCCAGAATGGCGCTGGTTCTCGCCCACAACGGCGTCGATCCAATTCGCAATCAGCGACTGATTCCGCGGCGATTCGTGCAGATCGCGAAGACGTTCATGTTCACCTGCGGGATGTATAATGCCTCAGGCGAGTTCGCCATGAACGTAGGGCTTCCCGCCAAGAGCGGCGTGTCCGGCAGTATTCTAACGATGGTGCCTGGACGATACGGCATCGGTCTTGTCAGCCCTGCCCTAAACCGCAAAGGCAACAGCACCGCCGGTGTTCACCTCCTGGGGAAACTTTCGCAGGAGTTTGACTGGAGCTTATTTTAACAAGAAGAGATTGAGTTTCAAGAGTGGCTAGATGGACTGGAAAGCCTATCATTTGACCGCGCAGAAAAAGAAGCTATCCCAGAAGTCATCAAATGACCGAGGGAGAGCTTCTTTCTTTTGTTACTTCGTATATTAAACAGTCTATTGAATAGCTCGTTTGACGCGCTGCAACACTTCAATCAGTTCATCAATCTCATTTTCGTTCAGGCGAACCGTCACATAATTAGGTGATATTCCCCCGTCGTTGATCTCCAGCAAGGCCACCTCATCCTTGTCATCCAATTTAACAGACAATTGTTCTCTTTCGAGCATATTAATCCAAGCCATGACGGCACCTGCTTTCGGTCAATGTGTTAGTAGACGATGAATTCTTTCTTATAAACCGTTTCATTATCTTCTGAATCCATCACACGCATTTCCAGTTCCCAGTTCCCTCTGAATGGAAGGAAAGCCCCCTCCGCTCGATAGCTGAACTTGGCAAAGCCGTAGGACTCCTCATCCACCTTATCCTCGTATGCCGTTATCGGCACCGTGATCGGAGCGATCTCTTTGTCATCCACATAATGTAGAATCATCAGCACCTGCTTCGGTTTCCCTGAATTTTCAGGAAGGAATACTTTGGCCGTGAAGGAGTTGGTCCCTTGGATTTTGGGTGTAATATCCGCGGATACATGGACCTTATCTCCCATTTGATGCCACTGCAGCGGCTCGTTGGCTGGAATTGGCGCTACATAGGTAATGATGCCCACCAGCAGCACAATGATCACCATTAAGGTAAGATCGACCCTTACCCAGAGGAAGGACTGAACTGCTTTCTTCTTGCGCATCATGAGACGAATAACAATTGCCGTAAGCACGACAAGAATCACTGCGCCAACTTTCACTAGCAGCAAGATTCCCCATCCCGCGTATAGCAAATAATGCAAATTCGGTAGGAATAACAAAACAGATAAAGACCCGGATATCGCGAGCACGACGATGGAAATCAGAGCCATATTCGAAAATTGTCGCATGTACGTGGCAATGTCACTATTCTTCTGACGCCACTTCGCGTAGAGAAGCACTAAGCCGCCCACCCACATGGCTGCGCCCACCAAATGAATCCAATCGAGCCCGATCGTCGCCCAAACAGGTGAAAAGGATGCTGCATGACCGCTAAAGCTTTTGGCCGCCAGCAAGCCTAATGGCCATATCCAGTCTAACCATGCCCATCGGCCGATAAGAACGAACCCAAGGAAGGATAAAGCGAGCAGAATCAGCCAGGATATCCCGATATTCGTTGCACTAAAAAGCTTCGCAATTTCTTCCACACCGCCGCCGCCTAATAAATCCTCGATATGAGTAAATATTAGCAGCAGGAGTGCAACGAGTTGAGCACGCTGCAAATTCAGCGTCCATGAAGATAAGGTTTTTCTTGTTTCTTTGCCGCCATCTGCACCTAGCATCCTTAACCATATGACCCATCCGGTCAACGCGAGCACCATCAGATACCACAGACCGCGAGACGCATACTGAAGGAGAACCTTCGTCGTCAGCGGACCTGAGCCGTGCTCGTGATTAGCATGGGCTGATGGAAGATCCAGTGTATCTTCTTGCGGCGGATTTCCGATCGTCAGAGGATAGCTTCCGCCAACAGGGTGGCCGTCAGCTGAAATGACATGATAGCTAATTAAATAAACGCCCTCGTTCAGCTTAGGCAGATCAAGGAGCACGCCTGTTTGCTCTTTGTTCAAATAAGCTTTATTACTGGTCATTTCGTCGCCGTCATGATTAAACACCTTGATATAAAAGAGCCCAGCATCTAAGGGTTCATTGAAGGTAATGGCAATCTGAGGCGGAGAGCTTTCCAGCTTAGCGCCTGATTCCGGAATTGCCTGTACTAGGGATGCATGCGCATAGGCAGCTTGCGGGGCGACGACGAATGAGCTTAAGAGCATCATAGATAATATACACAAAAAAACAGCAGGCAAGAACCAAAACCGCTGACGAACATGTTGTTTCTGTTTATACATAGATAAGTCCCTCTAATCCATTATAGGTCTACGTCCGGCAAAACCATCTTCTTTGCCGTGGTAATAACGGATCTTGTCCTCTCCCTGTTTCCAACAAAGCAAAACTTCCTGCCCCCCGAACATAGACGGAAAATCCACAAGACCTGTTTCTATATATTTAAGCTCGATGCCCGTTTGCTGAAAATGCTGAATCAGCCCGCGTGCTTCGATTTGCATAAATTCAAGTTCTGCTTCCTGCATAAAAAATGGATCCTTTTCCGCGCCGGGTTTCTCAGCCAACTCATTTTTCTTCCTGCGAAGCTCTGTGTATTTCTCCTCAAAAGCTCGCTTCAGAATTTGCATTTTCTTTAATTCCTGATCAACAAACGGAAGCATTTCATTCGCTTCTTCCAAGCTAAAATATTTTTTATCAGACATCTCGCACCTCCATGCCTAATTTTAACAAAAAAAGAGCACAACTTCGAATTCTACGCATGAACATGCGAATGCTCGTGTGAGGATCCATGCTCATCCACATGAGTCACCGATAACTCGGCATATCCGACACCTCTGAGTACTTGAATCCGCTGCTGCAGTTCTCTCAGCTTCTGTACCTTGCCCCTAACAACTACGATTTCCAAGCACTGATGATGATTTAAATGAATATGCATCGTTGAAATAATGGCATGGTGGTATTCATGCTGCAGTTCCATCAATGTCATGGGCAGATCGCTAATATCATGGTCGTATACCATCACAATGGTGCCTGCTACTGTTTCGTCCAACTGCATGCTGCTGGAAGTTAACAGCGCTTTGCGTGTGAGATCCCGGATCGCTTCCGAGCGGTTGCTATAGCCCTGGACGGCAATAAGCCGATCATATTGCTCAATTAATGACTGCGGCATAGAGATGCCAAAACGTACAAGCGTTTCTTTCTCCGACATGGAATCACGCTCCTTTCTAACTGACTGTCCTCTACCCTTACTCTACCAGAAAGTAGGGGTGTCGCAAAATGTGTTGCCTCTTTTTTATGCGAAAATGGTAAGAAACAGCAAAAGAGAGCGGACATAAGCCCAGCTCCCTTACCTTAGATAAAGTTCATGAGTTTCTTCACACGTACTTCCAGTTCAACGAGTGAGAAAGGCTTCGTCATATAGTCATCAGCGCCCATCTGATAGCCTTTGAGCATATCATCTTCCTTTTTCTTGCCTGAAAGCATAAGTACCTTCATGTTGGCATTCGCCGACCGCTCATCCTTCTTAATCTGATCCAACAAGGAAAACCCGTCCAATCTAGGCATCATGCCATCCAGAATGCACGCATGATAGCTTTTTTCCTGCAGCAAGCTAAGCGCCTCTTCACCATCGGAAGCATGTGTAATGACAATTGGCAAATGCTCCAAATGAGAAGTTAGTATCGCTCTTAAGATCGGATCATCGTCAACGATTAGCAAATTTCTCTTCTCGGGCAGAGGCAGCGCTGCCGATTTGCTTGGATCGGTTTCTTTCTCTGCTGAGGCGCATAATACGCGGTTCCGGCCTTGCTGTTTGGCTTGATACATCGCTTCATCCGCTTTAGCAAGCCACTCCTCCACGGATAACCCTTGCTGCCACTCGGCAACTCCTGCGGAGAACGTGATAGAGAAAGGTTTACCCTCATATTGAGCTACTGGATTAGATCTAATGATATGCAGGATGTTCTGCATCGTTGAATGAGCTTGCTCCAAGGAGGTATTCGGCAGGGCAATCACGAACTCTTCCCCGCCAAAACGAGCCAGTAAATCCGTTGAGCGCAAATTGGTTTGCAGAAGATGTGCCAAGCCTTGCAGCACCAAATCTCCCACGTGGTGGCCATACGTATCATTGACTCTTTTGAAATAATCAATATCGATAAAAACAAGCGATATCGGCGCCGGATACCGTTCAATCCGCTGCAGCTCCATGCCAATCTGAAGATCGAAATATCGCCGATTAAACACGCCGGTAAGCGGATCACGGAAGGCCAGCTGCTCGAAATTTTTCGTCCTTTTGAGCAAACCATAGATCCTAGCGGCTAATTCTTCATACTGAAAAGGCTTGGTCACATAATCATCAGCTCCCAGATGGAAGCAACGAACTTTATCGTTCAAATCGTTGCGTCCTGACAACACAATGAGAGGCAGCCATTTCAACGTTGGATCTTCTTTGAGAAATTCGAACAGCTCGTACCCCGATTGCGGATGCATCATGAGATCAAGCGTCACGAGATCGTAGGTGTGCGTACGCAGTAGTTTAATAGCGGACTCCACATCGGAGGCCTCATCGACAATACAATCATCAAGTTGAAGACGCCGGGTCAAATACGAACGCAGCACTTCGTCATCATCGACAAGCAGCAACCGACTCTTCAACGTTCGAAGCATCGAGCCTCCCGTAGGATCCTTCTGCTCGTCCATTTGGATCTCTGTTAATCCGATATCGTATTCCATATTGAGATCGCGAAGGAGTTTGAAGCTGCGCTCTGCATGTTCTTGAACTGGGTTCGTCGATGCGAGGATCTGCTCCTGCCCCTGATCAATGGCTTGCGTCCATTCCCATAGGCGCACTAACTCTTCCGCTAGCCTGCCAATTCTGTCATATCCAAAAATCGGCGCACTGCCCTTCAGTGTATGGATAATGCGATAGAACCGATGCAAGTCCTCGACTGCCGGAACAGCACGTAGGGAATTCAGCAGAGCATCCAGCTCCTTCAGCTGCTTCTCAAACTCACGAATGAACAGTTTTCTGCCTTGTCTTAGAATCCTTGCATCTTTATCCGATTCTGACCTGGAGCTCTGTGGCTCTAGATTCGTATGATTCATGAAGGACAATCACCCTTTTTACAAATAAAATTAATCTCTATTGAAATCGAATCAACTCTCTAATAAGTGTCCGACTGTATCTAGTAGTTGAAGCGGGCTGAAAGGTTTGACAATATAGGTGGTAACGCCGGCCGCTTTGGCCTTCTCTTTATCTTTATCCAAGGCTTTAGCCGTTAAAAGAATAACAGGCAGCTCCCGGTTTGCGCTATCGCTCTGACGGAGCCACTCGCATACCTCAACTCCCGTACGTTCTGGCATCATATAATCAAGAATAACCAGATCAAACGATTCCTTCTGAAGCTGTTCAATGGCTTGCTGACCGTCTTCCACTTCCGTGATTTGATACCCTTCATCTGATAACGTTTCTGTAAGCAGAAAGCGGAGCGCAAGCTCGTCGTCAGCCAGCAATATTTTATAAACAGGCATAGTGGTCTCCTCTATTAAAATATGACTTTAATTATAACATCATGCTCATAGGCAAGATAGGAATTTGTCGAAAAAAGTCAAAAACTATTATTTGCTTCGCGCAGCGTCATATTCTTTCCATGATGAGCCATCAATTGCTTTAAGCCCCGCCACAGAGGGGTAAACGTAAACCCAACCTTCACGCTGCCCGTCCACATCTCGGATCCAAACGCGGTCATATTCATTATTGGAGGCGCCAGGGCCATAATAACCTTCCAGAACATCCATCGCTTGCAAACCATCCTCTGTCACTTCCAACCATTCTCCAACAACGTGCTGCTCTGCATTGCCTTCCGTTAGCAAGAGCGCAGGGTAAGGTCCAACGTCAAATAAACGCCCATTGATCGTGCCTGATTGCACTGATTGCACATAAGGAGCAGCTACGAAGTGGTTCCCCTCTCCGACAAGCAGTGTGCCGTAAACGAATACAGATATCATGAAAACCCCTCCTGTCGAATTATGTAAATGCAATGTTCATTTTTAATTCGCTAACCATCTCCCTGATCCCTTTTCGAAACATCCAACCTTTTACATTCCCATGGTGGGATGTATGAAGAAAAGAAAAAAAGCAACATCCTCAATGGATGCTGCTTCTATGCTTGATTTGCTGTTAATTCGCGCGTTTTCACAATAATTTTGCGGATGCTGTCTTCCGATAAATGAAAGACCTTGATTAACTCCATTACTGTGGAGCCTGTTTGGTACAACCGGAAAATTTCTTGATTTCGACGCTCGATGATAATGCGTGTTCCGTTATTTTCTCCCCATCCAGCGCGTTTCTGTTCTTTCTTAGGGATATATACGATTTCACCTTGGATATATTCTTGTAATTGTTTTAATAGGTTAGGGGGAAGAACGTCTTTCCCGTTCTTGTAACTCATGGATGAAAACCTCCTCAAATTGTCGCAAAGATTGAACTTTGTTTGGATTTGCAGAGAGTAATCTCATCGCCCCTAAACCTCATACCATTCTTATCAAAATGGAATAAAAAAAACACGACCATAATCGTGCCTGTCGGTTGTATATGCAATTATACAAATTCAGGTGAACGGTTATTCCACGAATGATATTCAGTTAGGAGACGATTACCTCTGCGGCGGCCGCAACATTCATCGCTACTGTCATTGTCATTGTGTTCATTAAAAAGCACTCCTTTCACCTAATAGTGGAATTTTGGGGAAAACGGGTTTGGAGAGCAAAATCTCTCCTGTCTTGCCTGTGTGTTCACTTCGTGTTCACAATTCTCATTATATGTAAAAAGCTTCTCGCTGTCTACTCGTAAGTTAAGAATATGCGGGAGCCTAGAAGGCTCCCGGTTGTAACGATGACCTCTGCTTACGCAGAGATCACCTCCGCTTTTGTTGTAATCACCTTGATCACTCCTTTCCGAAGTTATTAGCTGGCCGGCTACTTCTCTATTTACTCATAATGGTTGCCCATTCTCAAGTGAAAGAATCGTTATAAGGATTCTTTCCTAGGTTTGAGTTATGGAAGGAGCTGGGATTGATGTCGCTAACGGACTCGGTAGCCGCTAATTTGGTTTTTTAGCAGCAAGCGTGGGGAGTAACGGACTGTATGGTCGTTATCTGTTGATTTCAGGGAGGAAAGGGGACTTTTCGGACAGATAGCTGCATCTGGGTCCGTTACATCCCGTTTCCATCCTAAAAGGGGCAGATAGGGGCATCTCTGTCCGTTAGGATGTGTGTTGTGGGCTGTGGGCAGGGTAATAGCAGCGTCAAAGGAAGAGGCAAGGAAAGGGCAGGGCAAGGGCAAGGGCAAGGGCAACTGCAACTGCTACGGCTACGGCAAGTGCAACAGCAAGGGCAAGGGCAATAGCAAGAGCAACAGCTACGGCTGCAGGCACGGCTACAGCAGGTGCAATTGCAACGGCAAGGCTAAGGGCACGGCTACAGCAGGTGCAATTGCAACGGCAAGGCTAAGGGCACTGGGGTTACTGCCCCAGCGCCCTTACCGCGATGCCGCTGCGGTCCAGCAGCGCGCGGATATCGCGCGCAAACTCCACGGCGTGAGCATCGTCGCCGTGGATACAGATCGTGTCCGCGCGCATGCTAAGGTCCTCTCCCTCCTGGGAGAGGACCTTCCCCTCGCGGACGAGGCGCACGACCTGCGCCGCTGCATCCGCGGCGCTCTCCAGCAGCGCCCCGGGCTGATCCCGGGGCGTCAGCGTGCCGTCCCGCCGGTAGGTGCGGTCCGCGAAAGCTTCGCTCGCGGTCCGCAGCCCCGCGGCGGCGCCCTCCCGCAGCAGCTCGCTGCCGGGCGGGCCTAACAGCGTCAGCTCCGCGCTGACGCTGAGCGTCGCAGCCGCAATGGCGGCGGCGAGATCATGGCGCTTCGACGCCATGTGATAGAGCGCGCCATGCGGCTTGACGTGCTGCAGGCGTCCGCCTTCGGCGTGGACGAACGCCTGCAGGGCCCCGAGCTGATACAACGTCAGCTCGTAAGCCTCGGCCGGCGTGATGGCGATCTCGCGCCGGCCGAAGCCCTGCAGATCGGGGAGGCCCGGATGGGCCCCGATCGCGACGCCTTTGCGCAGGCACAGCTGCACAGTGCTGCGCATGGTGGCTGGATCGCCTGCATGGAACCCGCAGGCGATGTTGGCGGAGCTGACGAAGTCGAGCAGCTCCTCGTCGCGCCCGAGGCGATAAGCGCCGAAGCCTTCGCCCATATCACAATTCAAATCTATACGCAGCATGTTCACTCTCCCATCACCTTCCGTAACTCCAATTGTCTTTTAATGCTCTTTGGTCGTTGCTCGTTGCTCTTTACTCGTCGCTCTTTACTCTTTACTCTTTACTCTTCACTCTTCACTCTTCACTCTTCACTCTTTACTCGTTACTCGTTACTCGTTACTCTTTACTCTTTACTCTTTACTCGTTACTCGTTACTCTTTACTCTTTACTCTTTACTCTTTACTCTTTACTCTTTACTCTTTACTCTTTACTCGTTACTAGTTACTCGTTACTCTTTACTCTTCACTCATTACTCTTTACTCCTGATCCCCGCTCCCGTCTCTCACCCCAACCAATCATCCACGATCCCTAAACCAAGCCTGCACGCCAGCTTCCAACAACCGCATATCCATAGCCTGCAGCAAAAGCTGCTCCTGAGCCTCCCGAAGGCTAACCTCACGGAAACGCAGCTTACCCCCAGGCTTCACTTGAGCGATAAGCGGCAGATGAGCCGTAATGACATGGGCAATTCGCGGATAACCACCTGTTGTTTGGCAATCAGCAAGCAAAAGAATCGGCTGACCGCTCGGCGGCACCTGAATCGTCCCTGGGACGACGGCTTCCGAGATCATCTCATGGGAGTTACCGCGTTTCAACGAGATCGGTTTTCCTTCCAGTCGATATCCCATCCGGTCCGATTGTGGTGTGACTGTGAAGCTTCGAGTCAGGAATTTCGCTTTGTCCGATTTCGCAAAATGGTCAGCTTCCTTCCCCCAAACAATACCCACAACTGGGTTATCTTCGTAATTCGGGCGAATAAACGGAGTAACAGCACCTGAAAGAGACAGATTGCCAATGTTCGCTGCTGCTTTCCTGGCGTTGCCCAGCTTCAGTTCATCACCTGCGTGAAGCGCTCTGCCTTCATAACCGCCTATTCCTGCTCGCAGATAAGTGCTCGTGCTGCCCATGCTGACATTTGCCGCAAAACCCCCATGTACAGCTAAATAAGCTCTACAACCCTTCACCGCATAACGGAAGTTCAGCTGTTCTCCTTTGTGAATGAGAAAAGATCGCCATAATGGCACTCTCCTCCCCTCTACATCCGCCTCCAAATCAGCTCCACACAGGGCTATCAGCATATCCAGCTGTGCAACCATACTCGGTCCGTTCAGCGCTATTTCTAATACAGCAGCGTCTTCTGTATTTCCTACAAGAACGTTAGCAGCTTGGTGGGCAAAAAAGTCCATGGGACCCGAGGCAATCACGCCATATTTGCGGTATCCATAGCGTCCTTGATCCTGCAGGATCGATAACATGCCCGGCTTGATGATTTTAAAGCCCATATCCCTGATTCCTTTCAGCGCTAAAATGGAACTGCTCCGGTGTGATGGCGATGAATTTCACCCGATCTCCTACCCGCAATAAGGACGGAGGAGCGGATTCCGGCTGAAATAAAGCAAGCGGCGTCCGCCCAATTAAATTCCACCCACCTGGCGTTTCAAACGGGTAGATACCGGTTTGTGCGCCCCCAATGCCTACTGATCCGGCTGGAATACGGGGCCGAGGCACCGCTTTCCTTGGTGTATTCAGCTGCTTATCCATTCCGCCTAAATACGGGAAACCAGGCGCAAAACCAATCATATATACCGGATAGACTAGTGCCGTATGCCGAGCAATAATTTCTTCCTCCGTCACACTGTGATAAGCCGCAACTGCCGCGAGATCAGGACCGAACTCCCCACCGTAACAAACGGGGATTTCTATACATTCTTCGTTCTGAGAAGACTGTTTCTCATTCCCCATTTCAAACCCGTCCAAGCACCGCTGAATATGTTGAAGAACTTTGTCGCAAGGAAGCAAATAGTTCTCTCCAGCAGGATGCTCATGTTTACGATGGACCTCCGCGTCCGAAAAATGTTCATAAACCGCGACGGGATCATAATAAATCGTGATTGTCGTATAAGCGGACACCAATTCGATAAAGCCTGCGAAAGGATATTTCTCCAGATAGGCTGTTACTTGCCTTACCAGATCAAGGGTGGACAGGTCGATGCTCGTGCCTAGTGTAAGTACGATGGCCGAATCTCCAAGGTGATGCCATTCGTAATGGAGCTTCGTCATGCAAACTTCTGCTTCTTCAGCCAATTTGCGCAAAGTTCTGGCCATATATAGGCTTCGTCGTGATCACTTGCCATTCCAATACCATGCCGTCCACTCTCAAATACGTGCAGATCGTAAGGCACTTTATGACGGCTGAGCGCTGCAGCAAAAAGCAAGCTGTTCTCTACAGGAACGGCAGCATCGTCTGCGGTATGCCAGAGGAAAGTCGGCGGTGTATCGGACGACACTTGTTTCTCTGTGGATAACAAGCTGACCAGCTTCTCATCTGGTGCCTCGCCTAACAAATTACGTTTGGAACCCATATGTCCATACTCGTACAGAGATATAACTGGATAACAGAGAATTAAAGCATCCGGACGGCTGCTTTGTCGCTCGACAGGATCTGCTGCATCTTGGTTCCCGGCATCGAATAGTGTGCCCGCTGAGGAAGCCAGATGTCCGCCTGCAGAGAAACCAAGAATGCCTAGCCGATTGGGATCAATGCCCCATTGCTCGGCATGATGTCTTACCGTTCGAATCGCTCTTTGGGCATCTTGGAGCGGAATGGGATGTTCATATGGAGCTACCCGATAGTTTAAAACAAAGGCTGAAATCCCTAGTCCATTGAGCCATTCTGCGACGGGCTCGCCTTCATGGGGCGCGCGCCTGCCGTAGCCGCCTCCGGGACATACGATAACGGCAGAGCTCAAGCCTTCGTTTGCTACAGGATACAAGGTCAAGCTCGGACATCCTTGGTTTTCCTCACCGATGCTATCCATGGATGCTCCGGGCCATAATTCAATTGTGGTTGCGGTGTTCACTCAAGAACCCTCCTTCATTTATGTGCTAAGCTAATCATATCGAATCCACCCCTAGTTCGCATAGGTAGGATTTTACAATAAAATAAAAAAGTGGATCGACTCTTATGTGAAAAAAGACAAAAGGCGGTGCAGGATGATCCCTGCACCGCCTTCCACTTGTCATTTGCGCTCCAAATCCCAAATGACTTCCCAATTCTCATTCACGCTAGCTTCAATCGTGCCTCGCTCCATAATATATCCGGCAAGCAGCTCCGCGACATCCGTAGGAATATCCTTGATGACCGGTTTATCCTGGAACATGGCGTAATTGCCTCCGCCCGCTGCCCTGTAATTATTCATCACTACGTCGTAAGATGCGTCAAGATCCAGCGGCTTCCCGTCATAATCCAACTGTACAACTCGCTCGCCAATTGGACGGGAGATGTTCAACTTATACGTAATGCCTTCCCACATATCATAGTTGTAATGCTGTGGCTTCGGCTCTCTAAATTTGCTGCTAACCTGAACTTCGCCACCGGACGTCAACTCAAAATATTCCGCTGACTGTTCCAAGGCATCCTTGATGTCTTGCCCCGAAATTCGAATCACTTTCAACGTGTTCGGATAAATATAGTTGGATACGATGTCTCTCATCGTAATATCGGAAGGAAAGCCTGGCGATACGTTATCAAACAAAGCCGTATTCGAAATGGGCGCTCCAGATAGCTCCATCTGTACCCGATTGATGAATTCGATCAGCGCACTGTCTTTTAGGCGAGTCTGCATCGGATCTTTCACCAGCATATCTCCTGTAAGCTTGCCGATAGGTTGATCCAGCCACTTTTGGGTTTTCGCTTCATGTTCACTAACAAGCTCTATCAGCTGCTTATCAGCTTCCACTCCTGTTACCGAGAGCAGCTCTGATGTCTTGTTGTCGATTCGCCACTTACCATCAATCATTGAAAGCTCCAGCTTCACTTTCCCAAGCGTAACGCCAGCTGTTCCTGGTTGAACAACGATGACGCCGTTGACTGCTTGCCCTGCAATGCTCCGGTGCTGGTGCCCTGTCAGGAGCACATCCACCCCTTCGACTTCCATACAAAGCTGATAGCCCTGATTTTCACCTGTCAACGGTTCTGTCGGCTCCCCTGTCTCCAGATGTCTTTCGAAGCCGCCATGATAGGAGATCACAACGACGTCTACTTGCTCTACTTCCTTAAGCACTTTTACCCACTTGTGAGCGGCTTGTACAGCATCTACAAACTGTAAACCTGCGATATGTGCAGGATTTTCCCAATTCGGAATATAGGGCGTCGTCAGTCCCAAAATACCGATGCGAACACCCTCAGGAAGTTCCTTGACGATGTAAGGCTTCCCTAAGAATGGCTCTCCGCTTTCTCCGTCAACAATGCTTGCACACAACCACGGGAACTCGGATTCTTCGACCGCTTTACCGAGCACATCAAGACCATAATTAAACTCATGATTCCCGATGACAGCAGCATCATAGCCGATATAGTTGAGTCCAAGCACCATCGGGTCCATTGGTTCATTATCCAATCTAGCGTGATGGTAGGCGAGCGGAGTGCCTTGGATAAGATCCCCGTTGTCAATTACAATCACATTGGATTCTTTTTTCCGTTCCTCTGCAACCAATGCCGCTATTTTGGCTAAGCCTACTTCATTGGGCCTATTATTCGCGTAATGCAAAGGCAGCATATTGCCATGTAAATCGCTCGTTTCCAGTATGGTTACTGTGCTTTTCTGCACCTTACCAGGTTGAGTCAAATTCCCCACTCCACAACTTTTTATTTTGTAAAAACGTACATAACTATTGGCAGTTTAACAAATACTTCACACTATCTTCCATATCCTTTATGATAATGTTATATTACCCCTTAGATAAATAGCAAATAAAATTAAACGGAGGTCAAAAAAAGAATGAAAAAATTAACAGTTATTACACTTTCTATGATGGTCGTTGCAACAGGTCTACTTGCTGGTTGCGCAAAAAAAGAAACACCAGCTCCATCAGCTTCAGCTGGTGCAGCAGCAACAGCTTCTCCTTCAGCAGCAGCTTCAGCTAGTCCAGCAGCTGCAACAGGCTTTGTTCCAAAAGAGCTTAAAGTTCAATTCGTTCCTTCCCAAAATGCTGAGACGCTTGAAGCGAAAGCAAAACCTCTTGAAAAACTTCTCGGGGACAAGCTGGGTATCCCAGTTAAAGTTTCCGTTTCAACTGACTATAACGTAGTAATCGAAGCCATGGCTTCCAAACAAGTTGATGTTGGCTTCTTGCCACCAAGCAACTATGTCGTCGCCCATGATAACCGTAAAGCGGCTGATCTGCTTGCTCAAGCAACACGTTTCGGCGTTGACGATGCAACAGGCCAACCAACCAAAGATCTCGTGAATTTCTATAAATCCGAAATCCTTGTTAAAGCAGATTCCCCGATCAAGTCCGTTGCTGATTTGAAAGGCAAGAAAATGGGCTGGCAAGGTGTTACATCCGCGGCTGGTTATGTTTACCCAGGATTGTTGCTGAAAAAAGCTGGCGTTGATCCAGTGAAAGACGTAACAGGCGTACAATTCCAAGGGCATGACAAAGCGGTTATCGCGCTTCTTAACGGTCAAGTTGATGCTGTTGGCGTATTCCAAGATATTCGTACGAACATGATCAAAGATTACCCAGACATTTTCAAACAAACAAAAGTTCTTGCTTTCTCCGATAAAATCCCTAACGACACAATCGCTGTTCGCTCCGATATGGATGCAGCATGGAAAAAGAAAATCCAAGACGCTTTCCTAGCACTTGGTAATGACCCAGAAGGTCAAAAAATTATCTTTGATGTATACACACACAAAGGTTATGTTGTAGCTAAAGATGAAGATTTCAACATCGTTCGTGATGCGAACAAAGAAATGGGCTTGAAATAAGTCTTTTGCAAATGAAAGAGGCTCTCCCGAAAGTCATTAAATTGACCCAGGGACAGCCTCTTTTTTGAACTTTTGCAACCTTTTTTTCAATTCTACGCCTATCTGCTCTTGCATACTATGGATGTGGCGCGTCTGGTAAATATTTTTTTACTTTTGCATGACAAACGTTTACCTGGACATGTCATATATCATAGTGGGGTGAAAATGGAATGTTCGAAAAGCTAATAAGCAGCAAAAATGAAGTCTCCATCCGGTGCGGCAATGACGAGATTAGAGGAGTTATTACGAATTACTATTCAGCCTTCCAACTTTTGAAAATAAGCAATATCATGATTCCTCTAGAGTTAATCGAACAGATTGAAGTCTTGGAGCCGAAAAGCAGCTCAACAGCATTATCAAAAATTAGCCGCGGTTCACTTCGTTTAGTTACCCGTGAGAGACTTTCAAATCAAGTGTAATAGACATACATAAACTACATAACCAAACAGACGCCGCAGGCTGCGGCGTCTGTTGCTTTATACGATGCGTTTACGAAGCGATCCTGAGATGTAGTCAATGATCGAGACGGTAATAATAATTCCGATGAGGATGATCCCCACACGCGGCCACTGTCTCGCATTAAGTGCGAAAATCAGCGGCGTACCAATCCCTCCGGCACCAATGACTCCAAGCAGGGTTGCCGAGCGAACGTTGATCTCGAAACGGTACAAGGTATACGAGATGAAATCAGGAATAACTTGAGGAATGACGGCAAAAGCCATCCGCTGCCAAATATTGGCGCCAACGGCGGTCATCGCCTCTGTTGGTCCCATATCCATGTTTTCAATGGCTTCGGCATATAGCTTTCCGAGCATCCCGACAGAGTGCAAGCCTAAAGCCATTACCCCGGCATACGCGTTAGGTCCTACAGCTTTGATAAAGATCAAAGCCATAATAATTTCAGGAATCGTACGAACAACACTCAGGAACAATTTACCTGTTCCCGAAACGGCGCGGAAACGGCTCATATTGGCTGCAGCCCAGAAGGCAAACGGCAAACATACAATCGCCGAAACGAAGTTACCCAAGTAGGAAATCGACAACGTTTCAAGCAAGGAACGAAGTAAATCTTCCCCTTCCGGAATATAGACATACGCCCAATCCGGATGAAACAAACCGGAAATCATTGCTTTGGTCAAAATCCAGGTTGTTGGTTGAAATCCTGTTAACTCCAGACCTGTCAACGACCAGATGAATAAAGCGATAACGGCAACCCATCCGACAATTTTGTAAGTAAGCGCGCGAGATTCTGACATTGGCTTCGCGCTGCCTTTCAGCAGGTACGAACGGAACCGCGTACTTACTAGATCAATGATGACAACAACAATCAACGTGTAAATAACAATCGCACAGGATTGATCGTAGCGGAACAGATCCAGCGTGTTTTTGAGCAGCAAACCGATACCCCCGGCTCCAACCAAACCAAGAATGGCGGACGCGCGGATACTGACTTCAAATGTATACAGGAAATGAGCGAGGTACGTAGGTGCAACCTGTGGCAGAACACCGAAACGGATCAGTTTCAGCTTATTGGCGCCAACGGCTGTCATCGCTTCCAGAGGGCCTGGATCAATCGCTTCCGTTGATTCGTATGAGAGCTTAGACAAAATGCCGAACGTGAAGAAAATCAGTGCGAGCGTACCTGCTGTCGGGCCAAAACCCACTAACACTGCAAATAGTGCAGCATACAGCAAATCCGGAATCGTACGAAGCAGGTTCATAATCAGCCTAGCCGGATAGAAAAGCCACGGCGTCGTTGTTACGTTACGTGCTGCAAGAAGCGCCATTGGGTAAGCGAAAAGAGCTCCCACAGTTGTACCAATAATGGACATTTGGATGGTTTGTGCCATCGGTTTCCAAATATCAGCGAAAAACGCCCAATCCGGTGGAAACATTTCCCCCACGAATTTGAAAATTTCCGGCGTTCCCGTGATCAGCTTCGAAAGTGTCGCATCCGTCTGATAAATGCTCCCGATCAGGAACAGCACCATGATGATGGCTGTGAGATAAATCTTTGTCCGAGGAGGTCTTTTGACAGACGTCACACTCATCCCTCCTGCACCCCCAACAGCTCATCTTTCTTAATGGCGCGGCCATAAATTTCGGAGAATACATCATCTGTCGCTTCAGCAACGGGTCCGTCATATACGACTTTACCTGCACGAAGTCCAATAATCCGCGTCGCGTATTCACGTGCCAAATCGATAAAGTGCAAGTTAACAACTGTTGTGATACCCAGCTCTGTATTAATGCGTTTCAGGTCATCCATAACCTGTCTTGTTGTTAAAGGATCCAGGGAAGCTACCGGCTCATCTGCCAAAATGATCTTGGCTTCTTGGGCAAGCGCCCGCGCGATGGAAACACGTTGTTGTTGACCGCCGGACAATTCATCAGCGCGTGAATGAGCCTTCTCCCGAATATTCACTCTTTCCAGTGCTTTCAGGGAAAGCTCAATATCATGTTTAGGGAATAATCCAAGAACCGTACGCAATGTCGAATGATACCCTACGCGACCAGACAATACGTTGCGAAGCACGGTGGAACGCTTAACGAGATTGAAAGTTTGGAAAATCATCCCGATATCTCTGCGCATCCGGCGTAATTCAGCACCATTGGCTTTGGTGATCGACTTGCCATCTATCAAAATTTCTCCGTCTGTCGTCTCATGCAAGCGATTGATTGAACGCAATAACGTCGATTTCCCTGCGCCAGAGAGACCAACAATGACCACGAACTCTCCCGGTTTAATTGTCAAATTAATGTCGTTCAGACCCACAGTTCCGTTAGGATACACCTTGGAAATATGTTTAAACTCAATCATATAAGTCCTACTTTCTCTAAATGGTATCAAAGATCAGACCAAACTAATTCAACGAATTTCGCCAAAATCCTTCTTTCTATGATAACCTTTAGAAAATATTCATATTCCATTGTTCACCAATACAAAAAAAAACAGCCCCGGAACTTGCTCCAGGGCTAGTCGATATTCTATACTTTAGCACGCCAGCGCTCCTCGATTTTCATCCCTTTCCATACCGCAATGGAGACGATCCACGCGATAACGAACAGGGCAACGAGGATGAAACCTAAGGTGCCGAAATCAATGTCTTGCAGCCAAGTCCAGAAGGTGCCTTGCATCCCGAACTCTTCCGAAAGCACCTGTCCCAGTTCAATGACACCGATAATTAAGGCGGCAATGACAGCCAAAGCAGTTACAGTCAAATTGTAATAAAGCTTCCGCACAGGCGTATGGAAAGCCCACTTGTAGGCTTTGGTCATGAACATCCCGTCGGCTGTGTCAAATAGACTCATGCCTGCTGCAAACAGCAGCGGGAGTGAAATGACGCCTATGAAGGGAATCGCATCTTTTGCCGCATGAGCAGAGATAGCTAATAACGCAATTTCACTAGCCGTATCAAAGCCTAAGCCAAAGAGAAAACCTAACGGATAAACATGCCAGCTTTTGCTAATGAAGGAGAACAGCGGTTTGATCATGCGGGCAATAAAGCCGCGAGATTGTAAAAGCTCTTCAAACTCATTGTCATCCTGCTGGCCGCCGCGAAACTTGACGAACAGTTTATATAAGCTTATTAGAATAATCAAGTTAATAACACCAATGATAACAAGGAAAAGTCCCGATACTGAAGCGCCAATGACGCCCCCAAAACGCTGCATCCAAGGAAGCTCCCGCTCCGCCCATGTCACGGAAAAGGCGGTCACAATCGCCATAAGGAAGACAACGGAAGAATGACCCAGTGAGAAATAAAAACCGACGCCGAGCGGATTGCGTTTCTGTTGAACTAGCTTACGGACCGTATTATCAATGGCCGCTATATGATCGACGTCAAAGGCATGCCGCATGCCTAGCGTATAGGCAAGCAGTCCGATCCCCCAAAAGGCAGGAGTCAATTTGGCTACGGAATAAAGGCCAATTAGTCCTAATACATGGAGAAGTACGATAAAGCCAACGTATCCGGCCCAGCTTTTTCGCTCCTCCAGCAATGATTTCCACATGTGGTAAACACACACCCTTCCCTTTCGTGCTACGATTTATTAATAATGTAGCACACGTGTGCATGACTTGAGAAGTCTTTTGCCTAATTTATTGTGAAGAAATCTAACATTTATTTGATATAATAGTATCCGTTCCAACTAATGAGCTATGTAAGGAGTGTAAATGATCTCATGTCTCTTCGCCTTTTTAAACTTTTTACGATCTTCGTACCTGTGGTCATCATCGGCGGCTTTGAATATATACGCCATGAATTCTTACTAAATTACTTAACCATGGAAGCCGGCAACTTCTCCATTACTGTTATTACGCTGCTGCTCTCTTACCTTTTTGCCTCATGGATGTTTCAGAGCATTGAGCACAGCAATGAACAGCTGACCATGGGCGAAGCCCGCAGAGCGGTCTACGAAGAGCGCGAACGTCTCGCTAGAGAGCTGCATGACGACTTGGCTCAGACGCTTTTTTTCCTCAACGTCAAGTTGAAGCAAGGCAATTTGGAGGAAGCCAAAGCAGCCGTTTCGGAAATCGACAACTCGCTCCGCCAGGCGATTTTTAATCTACGCACACCGCCTGAAGAAGGAACTAGCCTTGAGCAGCGTATCCATAAATTTCTGAACGACTGGCGTCTTATCACAGGCATTGAGCTGCAAGAAGAGCTGGAAATGGATGAGAACAGCTTCACTCCCGCAGAGGAGGTTCAGCTATTTGGCATCATCCAGGAGGCCTTTACGAACATCCGCAAGCACTCGATGGCAACGGAAGCAGCGATCTTGCTGGAAGCCCAGTCTGATGCTTGGAAGCTGCACATTACGGATAATGGCCGTGGACTTCAGCATACTGAAGCCATAGGCAAGAAGTATGGCATCGAGCTGATGCAGAAACGGGCATCTGAGCTAGGTGCCACATTCGAGCTTAAGGCAATCACAGATACATCCGGAACCGAGCTCACTGTACAAGCCGCAGATAGGAGGAACTGACTTTGACATCCACGCAACCATTCCGCGTACTTATTGTAGATGATCATCCCTTGGCGCGAAAAGCGATCCGCAGCATGCTGGAGCCTGTGGCCGATTTTGAAATTGTAGGTGAAGCCAGCAGCGGAGAAGATGCGATTGTGCAGTGCGGTGAAGTCGCACCCGATGTGGTATTGATGGATATTCATATGTCTCCTATGGATGGACTTGAAGCAACACGGCGCATCAAACAAGCTTATGGGACGATCCGGATCGTCATGCTTACTGTTTCCGATGATGTTGCCGACCTCTTCACGGCACTGCAGTTCGGAGCCCAAGGTTATTTGCTCAAAAATATGGATCCTGACGAGTGGCTCGCCTACCTGCGAGCGCTGCTCGACGACAATTCCGATGCCGCCCGGGGAATGGCGGACAAGCTTTTCCAACGGTTCCGGGCACCGGTCGGGAACTTAACCGAAGGCCCATCCCCCAGCATGCTAACTTCACGCGAGCAGGAAATTACCGCCTATGTCGCCCAGGGAGACAACAATCGGCAGATTGCTGAGAAGCTGCTGATCTCGGAGCACACCGTCAAAAATCATATGAAAAATATATTGGTTAAGCTCGGACTTGAGAACCGCGTTCAGCTAACTGGTTTCGCCATCAAGCACGGCTTGACACGAAAAGGACAAAACTAGTCGAAAAAATAGCCCAGTCGAGTCATACTCAGATGCTTACCAAACAGGTAACATGGACAACATGAGAAGAGTTGATTCGAAAGGGGAAAATGTTCCATGTTCAAAAAATTAATGTTAAACGCAGGTATCCTGCTAATCGGTTCCATGCTGTTAGTAGCCGGTGTGGCAAGTGCCCACGTAACGGTTTATCCCAAAGAAGCTACACAAGGCAGCTACGAGAAGTTTACGGTTCGTGTCCCATCCGAGAAAGATATTCCTACGGTGAAAGTGGAAGTGAAATTTCCGATGGACTCCGTTGCAGTTTCCCGTTTTGAGCCAAAAGCAGGCTGGACGTACCAACTTGCCAAAGATTCCGCAGGTAAAATTACGGGCGTTACCTGGACAGCCAGTGGAGACGGACTCGCGAGCACCGAATTCGGTGAGTTCAATATGCAGGGTAAAGTAGCTGACGCAGCTACCCAAATCGTTTGGAAAGCTTACCAAACCTACAAAGACGGCAGCGTCGTGGAATGGGTCGGCGCAGACGGCTCAGACAAGCCTGCTTCTGTTACGACAGTGAAAGCCAAAGCCGGCCCTGTTACCGACAGCCACGGGAATGTAGTTGCTGGCCAAGCTGCTGAAAGCAGCAATTCCAGCTCCACAACACCGCTGTATCTTTCCATCGCAGCTGTTGTGCTTGGCGCGCTATCCTTGATCGTTTCGTTAACAAGAAAACGCCGGTAATATAGCCATAAGAAAAGGCCTTGAGTTCTCCGTCAGAATTGACGCTGAACTCAGGGCCTTTGTTATGCTTGTTTTCTTTGGTAAATCCGGAAGTAATATTCGTACGGATTTTTCTCGTTCCGTTCACCTTGTTCGCTGGAGACCAAGGTCCACTCGGACAAGTCCAGATCCGACATGTACGTGTCCGCTTCAAACTCATGCTCGATGAACGTTATGTACATTCGATCAACCGTCTCTGCGAATAAGCGAAATATTTCTGCACCGCCGATAACGAAAAGCTCCTGATCCCTGAATTCCTGTACGGCTTCATCTACGGAGTGAATGACCTCGCAGCCCTCCGCCCGAAACTCGGTATTCTGGGTAAGGATCATATTGCGTCTGCCTGGCAGCGGCCTTCCGATGGATTCGTACGTCTTGCGGCCCATCAGAATCGGGTGCCCCATCGTTACGGCCTTAAAAAATTTAAGGTCGCCTGGCAAGTGCCACGGCAATGTATTGTTCACACCAATGGCACGGTTGCGGTCCATAGCAAAGATAAATGATATACTCATAGCTGGTTCACAAGCTCCTCTCGTAACATGGCTATACAGCTACTGGCGCCTTAATCGTTGGGTGCGGGTTGTATCCGACCAGCTCAATATCGCTTACATCAAATTCGAACAGCGACGCGACATTGGGATTCAGCTTAATCGTTGGCAATTCCTTCGGTTCACGGCTCAGCAGCGTATGAATCTGGTCGATATGATTCGTGTAAATATGAGCATCTCCAAGGGTGTGGACAAATTCCCCTACACCTAGTCCGCACTCCTGTGCAATAAGGTGCGTGAGCAGTGCATAACCTGCAATGTTAAAAGGAATACCCAGGAACGTATCTGCACTGCGCTGATACAGTTGGCAGCTCAGCTTGCCATCTGCCACATAGAACTGAAACATCGTGTGACACGGCGGCAGCGCCATGCTTGGCACATCCTCGGGATTCCATGCGGAGACGATAAGCCTGCGCGAATCCGGGTTCGTTTTGATCATATGAATGACCTCTTTGAGCTGATCGATCGTACCGCCCTGCGTTGTCGTCCAATCTCTCCACTGCTTGCCATACACATCTCCGAGCTCGCCGTATTGCTTCGCAAACGACTCGTCATTCAGCACTTTTTCCACGAAACTCGCCATTTGCTCGTCATACTGCACCTTGAATGCTTCATCCTGCTGAGCTCGCAGACCAAAATTGGTCATATCCGGTCCCGTATAATCTGCGCTTTCCACCCACTTTTTAAAAGCCCATTCATTCCAAATATGGTTGTTATGCTGCAGCAGATAACGAATATTCGTATCCCCTTTAATAAACCAAAGCATTTCACTGGCGATTAACCGAAAAGGCACTCTTTTCGTCGTGACAAGTGGGAATCCATCTGCAAGGTTAAACCGCATTTGCCTGCCAAATACGGAAATCGTCCCCGTCCCTGTTCTGTCTTCCTTTCTTGTCCCATTGGTAAGTATATCTTGTAGTAGTTCCTGATAGGCTTTCAAAGCTAACGAACCTCCATCCCGTAATAAAAAAGGCATATCTATCTATTTTACCATTACTGCCTCCTCTGTGGTATCTACAAGTGCGGACACCATGAAATTCCAACCTTCCAGAGATGCATTTTCGCGGCGTATATGGTACTATTTGCTCCTAGAAGAGGTTCGCAAACTCCCTCTATAAAAAACTAAGAAAAGAGGATTCATCATGTCTACAGGTAGAAGCAATGAAGATTTAAAAGAGATCACCCTGCTCGGAAATCAAGGAACGAAATATGTGTTCAACTATGATCCGACGCTGCTAGAAGCATTTGATAACAAACATCCGAACAGAGATTATTTCGTCAAATTCAATTTCCCTGAATTCACGAGCCTGTGTCCCGTCACTGGACAGCCGGATTTCGCCACCCTCTACATCTCCTATATTCCGAATATCAAAATGGTAGAGAGCAAATCCCTCAAGCTGTATCTGTTCAGCTTCCGTAACCATGGCGACTTCCATGAGGACTGCGTCAACATTATTATGGATGATTTGATCAAGCTTATGGAGCCCCGCTATATTGAAGTTTGGGGGAAATTCACACCGCGCGGCGGCATTTCGATCGATCCTTATTGCAATTGGGGTCAGCCGGGGACGAAATTTGAAGCGATGGCTGAGCACCGGTTGATGAATCACGATATGTACCCAGAAAAAATCGATAATCGCTAATTTTGCTGCAAGGGTAAGGTAATTGTCACTGTTGTGCCTACGCCTTCTTCACTTTCATAAACAATTGTGCCGTTCATCGTTTCGATGATTCGGATGGTAACAGCTGTCCCCAGTCCCGTCCCTACATCCTTCGTGGAGTAAAACAGGTGGCCGATGCGGGATAGCTGTTCTTTGCTCATTCCTTTGCCATTATCGCAAATTCTGATTTGCACTTCGCCTGCTAACCCCGTCAAACGAACCTGCACTTCGCCATTCACCTGCGTAGCCTCAATCGCATTTTTGATCACATTCACCAGCGCCTGCTGCAGCTGCCCTCTATCGGAATGAATATAGATGTGGTCGTCGACATGACAGGAAAGCTCAACACCATTTTTCATCGCCATCGGCGAAAGAAGAATCAGGATATTATTTAGCACATCTGAAAAAGAAAAGGATTCCAGCTTCGTTAGTTTGGGCTTGGAGAAATTTAAATAATCACTAATAATTGTCTCTGCCCGCTCCAGCTCCTCCATGGCAATGGTCAGGTACTGTTGATTTTTACCTAATTCGCTCGGACGCATGAGTTGAAGAAAGCCTTTCACAACCGTTAGCGGATTACGAACTTCATGGGCGATAGATGCAGCAAGCTCACCTAAGGTCTTCATTTTCTCGGCTTTTTGAATTTCCGCTTTCATTTTGGCATGTTCTTCGTTAAGTTCCAGCAGCATCGTTGAGAACCAGGTACCTAGAATCGTGAGGATTCCGAACGCAATGATGGCAGGAATCATTCTATAATCCAACGGTTCGCCAGAAAACAGCGAGTACGATACTAATATCGTGAGCATGACAAACAGTGGCCCGAGAGCAACCAAAATAGTCGCCTTAATCCGCGAGTTTCCTGTCAGCGAGTTGACTTTGAACGAAGCCAGTAAGGGAATCAAAAACGCAAGGGTCATACTGATATAGCCGAACAAAAGCGCATCGCCACCAAGGTAGGTACGCGTCATAATAATCATCACATAGTTAATAAAGCCTGCCTTCCGCCCCATATAGACCGTTGCTATGACCGTAGGAACGTAGCGCAAATCCCAAAACAAATTAAGATCTTCATAAGAAAACAGTAGACAAAGAGAGGAGGCAGCTCCATACAACAGCCCCATCGCAATGGGAGATTTCGCATAACTCCAGCGCTCGCCAAAAACGCTCTGCAATAAAACAGGAGCAAGGACAATCAGGATGTTCAGAAATAATTTCTCTAGTAACATAGCTCCTCCTAAACCTAGGGCCTTTCAAATTCTCACTCCTTGTATCTTCTGCAAATGTTAGGATATTTCCTTTTTTGACCATTGGATTTTTCTGGATAACGCCCAGGAAGTAAAAAAGCTATGACGGAATTGCTTCTTTCGAAGCTTTCAGCCATAGCTTGCACAACAGTTAATTACTTATCTTTGTCTTTATCCCCTTTGTTCCCCCTCTTGACAGTTAGCTTATAAACTTTTGCCGTTTGATTCTCGGCCGTAATCATAAGCTCTATCCTGTTTTCACCTTGCTTCAAATGAATAACAGATGATGTTGTACCACTTACAACATCTGCACCATTCACAGTTACCTTTGCCAAACTATCGCTTGTAGTCGGTTTGATCGTGATTTTACTTGTTCCTACTGGAACTTCTACGGTGTAAGCTGTGATATTCGCATCGAACCCAGGACTTAATGTTCCAGAACTGGTTATCAGGCTGCTGAGATTTGCATTGTCTGAAAGCATGCGTGTTACTGTCAGCTGATACGTCTTCGTTGTGCTGTTTTCTGCGGTAACTACAATATCGATTACATTTGCACCTACGTTTAGTTGGATTGCAGTTGATGCTGTGCCGCTGTCCACGGAGGCTCCGTTCACAGTAATGCCGGCTTCGCCGCTTGCTGCCGTTGGCGTGATGAGAATTTCATTTGTTACCTTTGGTACACTTAAAGTGTAATTCGTTTGTGCTGCGTCAAATACAGGGCTTAACGCCCCAGCACTGATTGTGAGGCTGCTCAACGTATTATCTGTGGATGGCCAAATTTCAGTTGCCGTAACACCACTAGCTTTCAAATAATTCGTGCCTATATTATTTACTATATTTTTGGTAACAGAAATGTTCGTACCCTTCTGCAGCTGAATCCCATATGTGTTTCCAGTGATGGTATTGCCTATGATCTGTACATTTTGAGGGTCCCCAGCACCAACATTACCGGCGTTTTGATCCCCATTGTCGTGTTCCAGCAAAATTCCCCAGTAGCCAGAAGCTGTGTTATTACGAATGATGTTGTTCACAATACGTGTTCCTGGTCCGTTTAAAATATTGATGCCCACACCATTGTTTACAGTCGTTGTATTTTCAATGATGTTACGTTCAATCAACGTATCCGGAGTGCCCATTGTTACGACAATTCCTTCACGCGCATTACGGATCACATTGTCATGAATGTAGTTATGAGGTCCTGTTTTACTATGATTGCTTGGCGCCGTCCCGCCTGTATTACCAAGTCCTACGCCCCCGCCTGTCAAAATATCCTCAACGGTATTCCCGTAAACTTCGTTTAAATATTCTAACTCACCGTGGAGATCAATCGCGTCTAGCTTTGTATTCTTATAGTGATTATTTCGCAGTTCGTTGTTGTGCGCTACGTTTTGAATGAGGGAGCCATGGCGTAGATACGGCCCTTCAAAGGTGGAATCTTCCACCACGTTCCAATACGTATCATTATCAAAACCGAGCCTATCAACCTTCGGCATTCCTTGAATGGAAGTGCCATAGCCAGCACCGCCGCCGCCTAAGTCCGTTGCCTTTCGGAAAGTCGCATGGCGCACGACGACATCATGACTATTCTCGATCCGTATGGCCATCCGACGAAAACGCTCCACAGTGACATGATCAATGGTCACGTTATACGAAGGAATTTCACCATAATTAGCGACTGCTATCATGCTGTCAGGCCCTCCGGCAGCCGGATTGTTCATAACATGATCTAATGAAAACGTACGATCCCATGTTGATGTAACGGTCAAATTTGAAACCAGAATATCATGTTGACTCGATGATTTCAGGACAGAACTATTTTTAACATCATCAATGCTTGATTTCAAAATCGTTTGTGACTCACTCTCCCCCCGAAGGTTGACGCCTGACTTCAGCTTTAAGTTGATGAACCCATCTGGGGAAGTTATTAAGTTATAAACCCCATTGGGAATAAAAACTTCGTCGCCTGCTGCTGCGGCATCAATGGCATTTTGGATCGCGATACGATCATCCTGGGCATTATCCGCTGGGTTTGCGCCATAATCAAGCACGTTACGTGTAGCGCCAGTTACCTGATTAGGCGTGTGGAGCGCGTGTTCAGACCCGTCTGGATTCGTTAAGCCCGGCTTAGTAAAAGGTACCGTCCCTGGCGGCGCTGTTGGCGTAATATTAGGAACAATCGCTACTGGCGTATCACCGGAAGGGAAGGGCGGGTAGATCATGACTTCCGTTAAACTTGTAAACGTGCTGCCATCTGAGTTACCGTGTCCAATGACTCGAACGAAACGCGCCTGCGTATCCGGGATATCAAAAGCCTGCATATCTACCATGTTCGGACGGCTGTTTCCGGTGAAAACATTCGTCCAGGTTTGCGCATCGTTTGAAGTTTGAATATCAATGAGCGTCGTACGCAGATCGCCTTTATAGAAGGCAATACCAACGTAACCAATGTTCTTCGCTTGCCCCAAATCAAACATAACGTATTGCCCGTCACCTGATGCTGACCAGCGGCTGAATAAGTTGTTATCGAGCGTGTTGCTCTCTACATTGCCATCGCTGCTGCTCGCATTGACTTCAACGACTTGCAAAGGTGCAACTGGAGCGGACAATGTAGTTACATGGTAAATCAGCGGTGTCAGCGAATAATTACCGACGGCATCTCCTGCGTACACACTATAAGTAACGCTCGTATTCGGAGCTAATCCTTGTACGGTGTAGGTATTTCCTTTTACGTCACTTAGCAGTACATCATTTTGATAAAGCTTATAGTTGGACACTGCACTATCATCCATCGCGGCCGGCCACGTTAATTGAACAAAATCCATGCCTAGATTTATCGATTTTAGCGCTGCGTTTTGCCCCCAAGTTGGAGGGGTATTGTCGCTTTGAACGACACGTCGTACCGAGAGCTGCGGCTCCGGATTGGAGGCCGATGTGTTCTCTTTGGAATACACGTTAACAGAGTTCGTAGAATTTGAAGCAATGATGAAAGAAACGGCTTGATCGGAGAGATGCTGCCTGACATAATCCGTTACGTCTACGGTGTATAAAATTGGCTTACCTGCATTAGCCTGATTCACGATAAACTGCCCTAATGGATTCATTGCAGACAAATCTGTCTGAGGAGCCGTATTCCAGGTTATTGTTGATTCTTGCCATGAGTTATTGAGTAGACCATACACTTGAAGGGCAGTGTCGATGTCGCTGCTGCCTTTTTTCGCAGACACTTGCAAATAATATCTGTACGTACTATCGGAGACCGTAGACACATCAAACTTGAAGTAGACTTCTGTTTTTTTCGAACTGCTGGTTGAAAGACTGTATAATCCTTGCGTCGAGCTTCCCAAATTCGTTCTGTTGTCATAGTTCGCATCCGCCACCTCAGGCTTGGAGCTATCTGTCACGATAGCAGCGTCTGCAATGGTTGGGAGAGCAGCAACATCTACCTCAACATCCGCTGCCTTGCCTGCCGCAGGAACGAGGAGTAGCGAAAAGACCATGCAGAACAATACCAACAAAGCTAATCTCTTTTGTAAAAAGTGAATTTTCATGTAGCGATGCTCCTTATTCAATTTAGTCTCGCGTATTGTAAGCGTATACAATTAGCTGCGATTCCATATTACCCCCTTTTGATCTACTTTCATTGTCATTTATTTAGGTGTTGGAGGGATATTATTGGAAATGGTGAAGGTCATGTGGACTGAGGGAGGATTGAGGGAGGACTAAGGAAGAATTGAGGAAGGACTGAGGAAGCATTCAGGAACAGATCGAGAAACAGATCGAAAAACATCGAGGAACATCCAAGGAAGTGGAAGGGAACTACAGGGCGCTATATCCCCGAGAAATGCCCTTTTAGCTGTAGGAGGGAACTATGATCCGTTATTCGTGCGCTACAAGCTCATAAACAGCTATTCTAGCTTAATTAAGACCCTGTAGTTCCCCACGACCTCTCAAACCAGCGGTTTTCACCAAAATAGAGGAACGGAGTTCCCTCGGAGTTCCCTCGATGTTCCTAGATGTCACCAAAGCGCCAACCCCTTCAACAATTCCGCCTGTTTCGCTCACCCAATGACAAAAAAACCGCCCCCTCAGGGACGGCTTCTTCAGAAACTAATATATGGGCTTCGCTTGGTACAGCACTTGCGGCTGCGGGCATTGCGGGAAAGGATAAATATCCCGAATTTGATTGAAGGCATAATGCTTGGTTGCAAATTGCGTATGATATAGGTATTCGATCAGGTAAATCGACCCGCCTTGCACACTGCACAGAATGCCCGAAGTTCCGGTACCGTCCATTAGGGATACACCTACTGGACTGCCAATCCAAGCATAAGCTTTTTGCTGTAATGACATAGGCCATCACCTCCTGCATTACCTTATGCGGCGAGGCGCCTATGCGTTCGGCTCACTTCTACAGCTTGGCTACATGTACACGACCGGAGAAAAAGGTTGCCCCTCCGCCCATATCCGCCACACGATCCGGTGTAAGTGCATTAACCAAAGCTTTGCTGCCGCTAGCCGCCGAATCTGCCCAGAGCCCTTGGCTTACGACAACACCTGGCAGCACATCCGAGCCCGCTGCTACAGTTAACTCACATTCGCCACGTGTATTCCACACGCGAACCTTCTCGCCACTCACTAGCCCTAAAGAGGCCGCATCTGCTTCATTCATGTGCAGTTTGGGCGTCTTTTCCATGCGGACATGCTTCTCATTATGAGCGAAGGTCGAATTCAGGAAGTTGTGATTCGGCGCAGGGATGAAAAGGAACGGCAAATCGCCTTCATCAGGAAGCGGAATGTACGTTGGCAAAGCTGGATAGCCCTTCTCCTCCATCTCACGTGAGTAAAGTTCGATTTTGCCGCTCGGCGTTCGCAATTCCCCAGGAAATAGCGGCTTCACTTCCGCTTTCATGAACTGCTTCTCCAGCAGGTTATCATAGGTAATATTCGCTAAAGCCGGATTGCCAGGATGATTCAAGGCTTGGCGCACCAAATCCTCATCGGTATCCTGCAAAGCCTCATCCTCATAACCCATCCCTGCTGCGAGCAGGCGAAACACATCGACGTTCGCTTTGCTCTCGCCATAAGGACGCGCAACTGGAAGCTGAAGATGCACATATTGATGCCAATAGGAACGGTAAAAGTCCGTATTCTCAAATGATGAAGTCGCCGGGAGCACGATATCGGCATATTTCGCCGTCTCGGTCAAAAACAGATCATGTACAACCGTAAACAAATCTTCGCGCCGAAGGCCTTCTCTCACTTTATTAGCATGAGGGGCAACTAACGCCGGATTAGAATTGTATACATACAGCGAATGAATGGGCGGATCTAGCTCCAGCAGTGAGCTGCCAAGCAAATTCATATTAATCTGACGCGCCTCTTTCACCCTTAGATCAGGTCGCTGCAAGGCCGGAATATTGTGCTCCAAATAGGCGCCATTCCCTTTAATAGCGCCGCCTCCACGCTGTATCCACTGCCCCGTTAACGCCGGCAAGCAGGCAATGGTCCTCACGCACATCCCGCCATTATCGTGATGCTGAATCCCGTTACCGATGCGGATAAATGATGGCGAGGTTTGACCATATAATCTAGCTAAGCGGTAGAGGTCTTCGACCGGAACGCCTGTTATTGCAGATACCACAGAAGGTTCATACTGCTGAACATGCTCCCTGAGTTCCTCATGGCCAACTGTATATTGCCTCAGAAAAGCTTCATCTACGTGATCTTCGGCGAACAAAATATGCATGATCCCCAGAGCCAACGCAGCATCCGTTCCCGGCATAATCGGAATAAACCAATCCGCCCAGCGGCCGGTTTGGTTCTTGTGAGCGTCGATGACGACGATTTGGGCACCGTTCTTGCGTGCCTTCTCCGCCAGCATCACCTGATGCATATTCGTGCTGACGGCATTGATCCCCCACATAATGATAAGCTTGGCGTGCACTGTTTCCTCCGGATCGGTTCCAAAACTGCCGCCCATCGTATATTTATAGCCTTCGGTTCCTGCCGATTCGCAGATTGAGTACAATAAACGGCTTGCACCCATCCGATTAAAAAAACGGCGATCCATCCCCTCGGTCCCAATCCGTCCCATATTGCCATAAAAGCTGTAAGGCAGAATGGACTCGGGGCCTTCCTCTGCGATCTGCTTTTTCCAGCGGGTCGTGATGGTTGCGATCGCTTCCTCCCAGGAAATCCTCTCGAAGCGGCTGCCCTCGCCTTTTGGACCTACACGCTTCATAGGGTACTGCAGCCTTTTATCATCATAAAGACGTGCCGTCATGTTGCGAACTTTATTGCATATTGCCCCTTGTGTAACCGGGTGGTTGGGGTCCCCCTCTATTTTAACGATCTTGCCAGCTTCTTTATGAAGCAGCAATCCGCATTGATCTGGACAATCCAGTGAGCACACAGCTGGAAAAACACCATTTTCCTGCTCAATCATTGACGAGTGCATCTGCTATTACTCCCCTCCATCACTTTAACTTCTTTACTATATAACGAATTAAAAGGAAGTGAAACATTTGCCCATGAAAATGACCCTTTGGATGGCCTCGTGAGGTATTGGCGCTTAGTCTAGGACTGAGCCTCCTAGCATAAAACGATACTGCAGATGTTTAAAAAACATATGGTCAATTCGTACGCCGCCTGTCTTTTTGGAAGCGGAATGAATGATTTTACCATTGCCTAAATAAATGCCCATATGGCTGATCGGCTTCTGAGCGGGCGTGAGATTGGCATAATCGGAAGGCCGGTTGCCCATGAAGCTCGTGAAGAACAGCAAATCACCGCGTTTCGCTTGCTTGAGGTCGGTGTATTTCCGTTTGGATAGGGCCTCGACATAGGCTGCCTGATTTTTCGCGTCCCATGGTAAATCCATCCCCAGCGCGGTCAGATACACCCAACGTGTGAAATCCGAGCAGTCAAAAGATTTGGGATCCAGCCGGTCCGACCCATATACGTAAGGGGTTCCGAGATAGCTCTTGGCTGTCTGGATGACGTTCTCGACGTAACCTCCTTGTTTCGGGACGATGCCTGGTCTAGGGAAAGCTTGGATCAAGGGGAAACCGTTGGGCAGCAGCGCCTGCTTGTTACTCTGAGCAGCCAAGCTCTTTACTTGATTTGAGGCGGCATAAAGCTGCTCCACGCCCAAATCTCCGATGTAAAGCTCTGCATCGCTGCTAGTTAGATTCCAGTCCGACATTCGGTTATCCGTCTCCCGCTCGGGGGTCAGTTGTACGTGCTCCCCTGTGCTGAGCTGCCTAATCTTAGATGGGTGGGAGCATCCAATAAGTGTTAGTGCAGAGGCTAACACGATGCTCATTGCAAATATGCGCATGATCAAACTCCTTGGCCTGTGATGCTGTTAGGATGCCAAATTTTTGTGAGAATAAACTGGGGGTATAGGGTGTGGGCACCAACATAAAAAGCGTCAGCGATTAAGTCGCGCACATTCTTTAACTCTGGTATGTTGAGAGGTTCGTTGATATACTGTCATTCTAAAAATGATTTCATTTTAATCAGCAACGATATCCCTCCATTTCAATAACTAAAAGGGCTGCGCTAGAAGCATTAGTCATTAAGTGGACAATTTAAATGGTTCTTATGATTTATAGTTTGATTCACTTCTTAATACGGTATCATCTAATAGTGCATACGTACGTAGCGTATCAGGAAAACACTAGAATACACTCAGGAGTAATCCTAAAAAGTTGGTATGAAGTACAATTTCTATTAATTGCGTTCAAGTTTAATTTCCATAATGTTACAATAGACCTATTATTTCAATTACATTTTGTTACTTAATACTCATTTTATACATTAAAAAAAGGTATATTAATATAATTGTATAATATGGTAATTGAGTAAATAAAATCTTTTATTTACTATAATATTATCTGGAGGGAAATAATATGTTAAGTAAAAAGAAAAAAATGCTAGTATCTGCAATTATTGCTTGAGCTTTAGCTGTAGTACCCATGGCTGCATTTGCAGCAAGTTATAGTGTTTCTTACAATTTTAAATATCAAGTTAAGGGTAAAGACAACAACCAAACTTATGCTATGAGTGCTGGTACAATTAAAGTTGATATAGATTCATCTACTGACTATCTTGTTGGTCAACCACAAACTTATAGCCAAACTTTAATGAAATTGGGAACTTTTTCTGATACAGCTATAGGTACAGTACAAGTACCGATTAATGGTTCAGATTCAAATCAGTGGACAAACTTAAATGCTGGTACTTATTATTTATATTTACAGAAGACAAATGACGGGGCCTTCACAACAGGAACTGGCACAATTAGCAACTAACGTTTACAGTGTAAACACACCTTGTTGCAAGGAATATGAAGATCCTCAATGCTGATTTTACTACAAAATACAGAGGGAGAACTCCCCCTCTGTATTTTGTATATTCTATACTTTTTAATAAGGTGGAGAGTATATTGTTAAACTTTGCAGCTATTGCAATAATTCTTGTACCATTATATTTTGTATTATTATTTATCAATTACAAAAAAAGGAAAACCTTCATAGAACACATGATATTTACAACTTTTTATATCTATATCTGTTTAGTGATCAAAGTAACTTTGTTCCAAATTCCAATAGATAGTCTATTGTTAAATAGCTTGCGCTTGAATGGTGGATATCCATTTAATTTGATACCGTTAAAGAGTATTATTAGTTCTTACTCTGATGGTCCCAGTCAATTTTTAATGCAAGTTGGCGGTAATATCTTAATGTTTGTCCCCACCGGAACTTATATTCCATTGCTCTCAAAAAAGATGAGTAGCTTCACTAAATCAATAATTTTAGCAATTCTAATATCGATTATGATTGAATTAACACAAGGTGTAATTTCATTAATAATTGGATTTGGTTATCGATCAGTTGATGTAGACGATATTATTTTGAATACAATTGGCGCTACCAATGGTTATATATTTTTAAAAATAATGATTTTACCATTTTTACTGAAGAATCCTTGGTTAATGAATAAAGAACAAACCACATCTGTCAATTAATTTATATAAATGCTTTCCAATTCGGAAGGCATTTATTATTCTATTTCATGGTATGCTTAGTCGAAATCAGTCGCAAACGTTAATATTACGACCAAGACTAGATAATATTCTAGTAAAAATATTGATCTATCAACCACCTCTTAATAAATATTTTGTTCGACAGACCTTAGAATCAACGGGCATATCCTACTCCACTCTCTTTTACAAATATTGTTTAATTCTGGAGTCGGTGGGTTGCTTTCAAATCCACCAAGAGCCCTTAACAAATTAACCCTCCTAAAGATCAATATAATTCGAAGTCAATGGTAAGATAAATGAGAGGTATTCCATTAGGAATACCTCTTTGATCTCTGTAAACAGCACTCAATGAAACTGCCCCTGCGGACTTTACTTCTATCGCTTCTTGCCCAAATTGAGCTCTTTCATAATTTGCCGGCCTGTTGGCGTCTGGGCCAAGCCGCCCTTGGCGGTTTCCCGATGCTTCTCGGGCATCGCTGTGCCCACCTCGTACATCACCTGCACGACTTCGTCGGACGGGATGACGGAACGGACACCCGCCAGCGCCATGTCGGCAGCTGCCATCGCATTCACTGCGCCGAAGCCGTTGCGGACGATGCAGGGAATTTCGACCAGTCCGCCGACCGGGTCGCAAATGAGCCCTAGCGTGTTCTTCAGCGCTAGTCCAACCGCATGCATCGCCTGCTCAGGCGTACCGCCGCGAAGCTCAACCAGCGCTCCCGCGGCCATCCCGATCGCGGAGCCCACTTCAGCCTGGCAGCCGCCTTCCGCGCCAGAAACAAAAGAGTTGTTCGCGATTACATAACCAATCGCGCCCGCACTAAGCAATCCCCGTACCATGTGATCATCATCCCAGCCGAACCGCTGCTGGCTGCTGATGAATACACCGGGGATAATCCCGCAAGAGCCAGCCGTTGGCGTAGCAATAATGCGTCCCATGGAAGCATTAACTTCGGACACGGCTAACGCGTACGCCATTGCCTTGCAAGCTTCCTCACCAAGGGAAGCTTCTGTCGCTAACATATAGCTGGCAACACGCTGAGCGTCCTTGCCTGTCAGTCCGCTGCGGGAGGTTGTATCTTCCGTTAGCCCCTTTGCCACCGCTTCTTTCATGATCTGATAATAAGCCCGCATTTTTTCAAAAACATATTCCGGTGTCTTGCCCGATTCTTGACTTTGATCTGCCAGCATGACTTCCGCAATTGTCATTCCTTCTACGGCACATACCTCGGAGAGTTGTTTTAATGTTCGGAATCTCATGTTATTCGCCTCTTTCTGCGAGATCCACTCTTTTTATATCAAATATCATACTTAAGGAGCTAAGCTCCTCAATCAGGGCATCCGGAACGGAAACGTCAGTTTCAATGACGGTCATGGCCTCGCGGTCTCTGCCCTTCCGATCCAGATCCATGAACCCGATATTAATTTGGTTGCGTCCGAGCAAAGTGGTAATGTCTGCGATCATCCCCGGACGATCGTGATGAGAAATAATTAGCGTAGGGTAAACCGCGGTAAATTTCACATCGAACTGATTCACATTCACAATTTCAACATTGCCGCCACCGATGGATGCCCCGATCATGCTCACTTCTTTGGTCCCAGAGGAAATCGTAAATTTGACTGTATTCGGATGATCCGCTTTATCCTTACTCGTGAGGAAGGCAATCTCCACGCCGCGGGCTTCCGCCTCTTCGGCTGCCTCTGGAATCCGCGGATCATCCGTTTCAAAATCGAGCAAGCCGCCTATAAGCGCCAAGTCGGTACCATGCCCCCGGTATGTATCCGCAAAAGAGCCGTACAAGGTAATTTCAGCTTTTGTTGGCTGCTCGCCGAGCAGTTGCCTGACAACACGTCCTAAACGGACGGCTCCCGCTGTATGGGAGCTGGATGGACCTATCATGGAAGGTCCGATGATGGAAAACACATCTTTAAATCGCATCATGCAGTTCTCCAATCCTTAGAGGTTCTAGCTATATACTTCTATTGTATGAAGCGCATCTGCGAATGACAAGGTCTAATATCTTGTCCTTATTCTCCCAAAATGTACCGGTCTCATTCTACTGTGGCCCCAATTGTACGGAACAACAAAAAAGCCCCTATCCACGCTATAAGCGTAAATAGAGACTTTAGTTACTTATGTAGAAGCTTAAACGACCATAGCAGCGTTCGCTAGGTTGCTGGAGGCTTGCTCCTGCTCATTAACCTTCCTGCCCTTGCCAAAAGGAATGCATAGCGGAGTGCCGAATAACGGATCTTGAATGATTTGGCAGTCCATATTAAACACGGTACGAATTGTATCCTCGGTAATAATATCTTCCGGCGTCCCTTGGATAGCGATCTTCTTATCGTGAATAGCCACAATGTGGTGAGCATAGCGACAAGCCAGATTAATATCATGCAGAACCATGACGATGCTGCGCTGCTGGGAAACATTCAATTCAAATAACAGATCAAGCACTTCTACTTGGTGTGACATATCCAGATACGTGGTAGGCTCGTCGAGTAAAATCGTTTCTGTTCCCTGTGCCAACGTCATGGCAATCCAAGCGCGTTGTCTTTGTCCACCTGATAAGGAATCGACCGTACGATCCGCATATTGCTGCATATTCGTAGCCTTCAGCGCTTTCGATACCATCTCTTCATCTTCTGCGGACCACTGCTGCAGCCAGCTCTGGTAGGGATATCTCCCTTGTTTGACAAGTTGGAGAACCGTTAATCCTTCTGGAGCAACGGGACCTTGTGGCAAAATGGACAAACGCTTCGCAATTTCCTTCGTCGGAAGCTTGGCGATGGCTTGCCCATCAAGCAAGATGCTGCCATTGGTAGGCTTCAGCAACCTGGCCAATGAACGAAGTAACGTTGATTTACCGCAGCCGTTGCTGCCGATAAACACGGTGATTTTCCCTTTCGGGATCGCAATATCCAAATTTTCATAGATACTGTTCTCTCCATAAGTTAACGTTAACTGCTGAGCCTCGATGGCGTGCATCGGTCATCAATCCTTCCTTGGCTATATAATCAAACGAAAGCGTCAATATTCGTCTTTGTATGTGAGGTAAGTAGAATCCAAACTTTATTTATTTTAGTTTATAGTTGATGAAAACCATTGTCAATGATTTTGAGAATCATTTTCAATAAAAATCATTATGCAAGCACCAATTTAATCCATTTCGTGAATAAGAGGGTCATCCGCTTGGCTGCAAATCCTGTTTTTTTGCACAAAAAACGGACTTCCCCAGATCATTAGGATCATCTGAGAAAGCCCGCATATCTGAGTCCACCCGACTTAACTGTGCAGCTCGATGCGCCTTTTAATGCGTAAAGCCGAGGGGAACTATGGTCTTCTATTCTTGCAAAGTCATTCCGTCCACATTATACCGTGGCTTTGCGGCTGCGGATCAGCTTTTCTACCGCTTGTGTGCGGTTCTTCACTTCAAGCTTGTGAAAAATCGCCGTAAGGTGTTTCTTGATCGTAATCTCGCTTAAATAAAGCTGCTTGGCAATTTCGGCGTTCGTCATGCCTTGGACTAGCAAATCAGTGATTTTGCGCTGTATGTCTGTTAGCTGTATGGATGGTTGATCTGCCATCGGTTCATTCTCAATGAACTCCTCCATCCCGAGCTTCAGCATCATTTTCCGCAGATACGCTTGCAATTTATGCCCTCTCGTATCCGTTGTGAAGGTATGCGTCGGCGTAACCTGATCATAGTCGTAGTGGACGACTGACGACATTTCGCACCCTAGACGGTGATGGATTTCTGTAGAAAACGGAATCGGAGGCGGCGATCCGGCAACGAAACCGCCAGTAAGCAGCAGTGTGATGAAGTAATGTCCCGTGTCCGCCAATAAGCTCACATCGTCGTAGCTCACTACATCAATGGTTTGTATGTAGTATCCGACAGGAATCTCCGTCGCTATAGCAAATTCATCCAGTTGTTCCTGGGACAAACTGCGAAAATAGGCCGACGAAAGCGGCTTGTTTAGCAGGTAGTCAATCGTTGAGCCTTTGATTGGAATGACAGCTGTTAAGCCGACAACTTCCCCTTGCGGCTTGCGCAGCAGCCGGACGGTGCCTGGTTCCAGCTCGGCAAGCTCACGCAAATGCACATGCTTGAGATTGAATAAATTTTGCTCGCGAGTAATTACGAACTCCCCGGTTTGATTCGTGGTGCTGTCGACATAAGGAATTCGGTACTCTTGGGCCGTTTCGTAGCGCCGCTTCATGTAACGCTCGGCATCCGCGAAATTCGCCTCGTCCAGCGTCTCAAAGTAATTGACAGCGGCGTCTTGATTGAAGAACTGCCGAATAAGCTCGTCCCCGAAATAGTGGAAGAAATCACTGGCTTCAAGTGAAATATCGTAGTTCTTCCCAATACTACGAATGGTTCGATGATAATAGTACATCAGGCATTTTCGCCTCAAACCCGCATAATAGTCAGGCGACCTTGCACTCAGCTCTTGGCTGAAGGCCGAGCGAACCAAATCATGAAGCAGCCACCCCCGCTTCACTCTTCTGACAAATGACAATTCAGTAAGTTGCTGAAATTGCTCCACAGTCACCGGCTCTTCTAACACATGAGCAAGTGTCTCCTGATTAAAGTGCTTTAACACGGAAGCCGCCTCCACCATTTTGCGCAGGGCTGGCTGAGGGACCTCTTTTAACCATTGCTTCGTAATTAAAGGCAGCACTTCAATTTCCTGCAGGTGAATAAGTTCTCGTATGGAGGAGGTTTGAGCTGTTAAAGAGAGCGTTAGCGGATGCCCCTTGGTTTGGTTCCAAATCCAGTAAACCGTCTTTTCATCAAGGATCGATAGGTTATGTAAGTAGGCTTTCACGTCTGTAAACGACAGATCTGAGAGCGGCATCTGCATCGTACTCTGTCGCCATGTAGCGGACAGTTTCCATGCGCCCTGCAGCGCATAACGGCCTGAAATCACCATACAAATAGAAGGATGCAGCTCTTTGATGAAATGCTCCCGAAGCCAGTGGTCAAGCTCACCCATCTCTTCGTAAGTATCGAAGGTTAAGAGTAATCTACTCTCTTTTGCTGCTTGATTAAGAAGTTCTATGCTTTCTATGGTGGAAATAGGTTTGTCAGGTGCGGAGATGGTTTTGCCGATCAGCCGCTCTACCAAGTGAACGATATGATGGCATAAAGAGGAGGGGTTGTGTACGATATCACGGCTATCCAGCGAAATCATTAGAACATCTTGTTTAGCGGCGATTTGCCGAAACTCATCGAGCAGAAAGCTTTTGCCAATACCGCCTGTGCCGTATATATTCAACAATCTAATACCTTGGTGAGTCCTTTGCAAAAATTCATTAAACATCTGTAATTCCCGCTGTCTGCCCACGACCGATCTGCTGTTGATTTCCGCCATCGCTATCCACCCATTTGACGTTAGGATTTTTATACGAAGGTATCATACCAAAATATACCATAGGATAGTAGTGCCAATCTTCCTATTGATATATCGTTAGTACACGGAGGCAAGAGAGAAACATCTGTTCATATCGCATATAAAGCTAGAAAATAATGAACAATTAGTGGAGGAGAGCACATGTCTATGCGTCTTAAGCAAAAGATGATTTCCTTATTGACCGTCTTTATTTTGGCTTTCTGTTTCGTACTGCCAACTCCGCGCGCTCATGCGCAGGTCCAAATGCAATATTTCTTCATTGGGGGCAATGATCCTTATTTAATCGCTGGCGCAGACGTCCCAGTATCCTTTAGTGATGACAGAGCCATAGGAACCAATGTAGCTTCCTTCGAAATGTTTTATTCGACCGACAATATTAACTGGCATAATGTATTGGAGCTGAAAACCATGCCGGTTAGCGCTTCATTCCACCTACCGATCGATCCTTCCATCACCTCAGTGACGATTCGCGTTAAGGTGCATTATGTCCCCATCCTGGGCTCTGACACTTATTTGGAGCGGACTGAAGGGCCTTTCAAGGTCATGCAGCCGGGGGAAACCAGCGATTTCCAAGCTTCCGCCAATGATGACGGCTCGGTGACACTTACCTGGAACGATAACTCCAACATGGAATCTTCCTACGTGATCAAACGCGATGGTCCGGATGGCACCAAATATTTTAATGTGCAAAATAGAGCAGGTGATTTCGGGCCCCTGGCAACCGTCGATAAAGCGACGAATAAAAATAAGAATACGTTATATGCCTATACCGTAACGCCGGTTATTGATCAGTATACGCTGCCGGACAATGTCATACCTGGGGTGGAGACGGTCTTCATTTGGAACAAAGCCCCTCGTGACGGTCTAGTTATTGTAGATAAAATTAATCCTGTCGTTCAAATCCCTGTTCTCGTTGGTAAAAACAAAGTGATTACCAAGGTTCCCGTCATCGATCTTAAGCCCGCCGTAGGCGTGAAGATCCCCGATGGACTCGGGCCGATCATCAAAGGCGGCACGCAAGGAGATGCCGGTCAGCCGAGCATTGAGGCCTTACTCGAAGAGGCAGTCAAAGGCTCAAGCGACTGGGCCAAAGCTGATCTCAAGCTGGCCATTGCTGCATCGCTCACGACACCGTCGGTGCTTGGCAACTATCAGCAGCCGATCACTCGGGAGCAGTTCGCCGGCATCGCCGTGAAGCTTTACGAAGCGCTCAGCAGCAAACCAGCAGCTGCGGCTTCGCCGAATCCATTCACGGATACGGTGAACGTCGACGTGCTGAAGGCGTTCCAGCTGGGCATTGTCACGGGCGTATCCGCGACCAGCTTCTCGCCGGACGCGAGCATTTCACGGCAAGAGCTGTGCGTCATGCTGATGCGTGCTGTGAAGGCGGCGAAGCCTGCCGCCACGCTGAACATCAGCAGCTTCGGCGGCCTTGCCGACAGCGACTTCATCGCGCCGTGGGCGCTTGATGCGGTCCGGTTCGCCGTCAACCACGCCATCATGAATGGCGTTGGCGGAGGGCGCATTGACCCGCTTGGGAGCACGACGCGCGAGCAGGCGATCCTTCTCGTCAAGCGGACGTTTGACGCTTATAAATAGGGGCCGGGATTGGGCTCACCTATTCGGCATTAAGTGCGAGTAATTCACTTATGCGCCTCAGCGGCTGAAATAGCTGGAAAAAATACCGTTAATCCACTCTGCTCGGTAGCAGGGAACGGAATAACGGTAGTTGCTCCAGCTAATCGTGGGTGGTAGGACGAAATCCGCCCGATACGGCGAGATTAGCGGGAGAAAATCCAGCTACTTGGCGAAAAGTGGTACATTTGTGGAAAATAGCAGGAGGAATCGGCGTTAAGTGCAAGTATTCACCGCTAAACAGTTACGCGGTTTCCAGCCAGATCCCCATTTCTACGGGCACCACGGCGTCCACCCAAAAAGTGCCTGAGGAAACAATCCCTCAGGCACTTCTATTGTCTCCAGCGCTCATACCAGCCAGCGCTAAATACGCTCAAGAAAAGGAATCGCCATAGCGGCAATTCGTTTAAATCCCTCTTGATTCGGATGCAGCCGATCACTGCTCAGAAAGCCCAGCGTGAAGCGATTGAAGCCACTCTCCGCGTACAAGTTCAGCACAGGAAGCGCGTACTCGACGCCAATCGCCTGAATAACCTCGACATAGTCTGCCAAGCGATGGCCCTTCACATTCACAGAATCAATGTCGAAACCGTCTTTATCCCTTTGCAGCGGTGTCCACAAATTAAGGCGGCAAGCCGGATTTTTGCTTAGAATATCCTCCACCAAGGTAACATATGCTCCATAAAATGTATGAATATCCCGCTCTTCCTTGCTTCCAATCGGTTTATCCAGCCGAAAATCATTCGTTCCCGCAAAGATGGTCACACAATCGTACACGGGCTCCATCTGCCTGCCGACATGCACGGTCGCCCCGTAATCGCGGTCTCCTCCCGCTGTGAGCGGGCATCCGCTTTTGCCTTCATTCAGAATGGCGGAAAACCCTAACGCTGCACCTACCAATGGTTGATAACCACCTGCAGCAGATATGCTGTCCCCTAGCGTGCACCAGCTTTTTCCCTGCCATTTGGGCTGATTCTTGAATTTCATTTGGCTTCCTCCATGATCCGCATAAAAGAAGAGAACATGCAGCAAGTGAATGCAGGGCACGTTCTCTTCTGGGCTCAGCTTTGTTTATTTTTTGGCCGTCGCATACCAATCATTGACTTCTTTGTAGCTGGCATCTCCGCCGGACGATTTGAATTTCGCTTGGAAAGCCTCAATTCCGCTAATAGGCTCCGCCCCGAAAATCAGCTTCGTCGTGTAGTCTCCCACCATCGTGTTCAATTGTTGGAAATTTTTCGAGAACTCAGGCAAGTACGGAGCAAGGCCTAATGGATCTTTGATTCTTGTACTCTCTGGTTCAATCGTGTTCATGAAGTTCCAAGCATCGAATAAACGCATATCTTTACGAACACGTGCCTGCCAGTAAGTTGGATAGTTTTTATCATCAGTACCCATCAAGAAATTGTTCGCTTGGTTGCGCTCATCCGTAAAAATCGGTTGAATTGGCGTATAAGCGCCGTCTTTGAATGTGTAATGCTTACCTTCTTGGCCAATCGCCATTTCTTTAAATGTTGCAGGCTCCAGCTTCGCATTCATCCATTTGATAGCATCTTCCGCATGTTTAGACGCTTTAGGAATGAAGGTAATGCGGTCAAAACCTGTCGCAGCGCTCAAACCGACTTTTCCGTCTTTGCCTTTCAGCGCAGGGATATAATTCGCTTTCGCGTTAGGATTATTTTTCACAAGAGCATCGTTAATCACAGGAACATCAGCCCAGTGTATCATGATCATTCCCGCTCTACCGCTTGTAAATTTCTCTTTGGCCGTAGCATCTTTGTTAGCAGCAAACTCCTTATCAAGCAGCCCTTGTTTGAAAAGATCACTCGCAAATGTCACATAATCTTTGAAAGCAGGGTCCAGAACGCGTGGCGTCAGCTTGCCGTTCACATCGTTCCAGAAAAGCGGCATACCGAAAGCACCAGCGATGTTATTAATGAACATTGCCTCACTTTTAATCGTTAATGGTATGTTTTTATCGCCGTTTCCTCCGGGATCTTTCTCTTTAAACGCTTTCAAAACAGCAACCAACTCATCCAATGTTGTCGGGGCTTTCATGCCTACTTTGTCGAGCCAGTCCTGTCTCACATACAAGCTCTCACCTGCGAACGAAATCGTTTTGGTTGGAATCGCATATAATTTACCGTCTACTTTAGCGGCTTCCAGCACGGCTGGATCAACGGATGCTTTAATGTTCGGTCCGAATTTATCAATGAGAGGTCCCAGGTCTGTCAACGCGCCTTTTTTCGCATAATCGGCAAATAATGCCTTGAAATCTGTCGTTCCTCCTGTTGTAACAGCATCATAAGGTTCGCCGGAAGCAATGAGAATGTTTAGCTTGTCTGCCGCTTTATCCTGAGGGAGCATATCATATTGCACTTTGTAGCCTGTTTTCTCTTCTAGGAATTTCGCAACCGGGTACGTGTTATAGTCGTCCTTCTGCCAAATTTGAAGCGATTTCAATTCTGGCTTTGGTCCAGCTGTCGTTGCTGCTGGCGCTGCACTTGCCGGAGCTGTGTTGCTGCCTGCTGGCGTATTGCTTTTGGAAGAACAAGCGACAAGTGAAGTAACCGATAAGCTTGCTGCGAGCGTTAAAAGCATGACTTTATTGTATCTTTTTAACATGTGCAAACCTCCCTAGTAATTGTATATACTATATCATTAAACCCTTGACGCTAGCATCATGGGCATTAATGCTCTTTCACCCTTTGACAGAGCCGATCAGAACGCCTTTGACAAAATGCTTTTGCAAATAAGGATACACGAGCAGCATCGGAATAATGGAAGCGATAACCGTTGCCGCACGAATGCCTTCCGGTGAAACGTTCATCATGTCGTCTACGCTTTTGTTCACGGCATTAGAGCTGTCCGCATCCATCACAATATCGCGCAAGTACAGCTGCAGGGGCTTCAAACCTGCGTCGTTGATGTAGAGCATCGGATGGAAATAATCATTCCAGAAATATACGGCATAGAAAAGTGCGATCGTTGCGATAACAGGAACACTGAGCGGAATAATGATTCTGAAAAGAATCGTGAAGTTGCGGGCTCCGTCCATTTTGGCCGACTCTTCTAAAGCTTCTGGCAAAGATTCATAATAACTTTTGATCACCAGCATGTTAAAGACACTGATCAGGGCCGGCAGCATGATGGACCAAAGGCTATTAATCAGATGAAGCTGCTTCATCAGCAAGTAGTTCGGTATGATACCACCATTGAACATCATCGTGAAAATGAACAGCAGCATAATGAAGGAAATGCCTGGCAGGTGCCTTTTAGACAATGGATAGGCTGTTAAAGCTGTGATCAGAATCGCCAGAAAGGTACCCACAATCGTAATCAGCAGTGAAATCCCAATCGAATGTAGAAACTGGCTGGAGGACACGACATATTTCATCGTATCGAGCTGAAAGCCAATGGGAATAATACCTACTTTGCCGGAAACTACGGCTGATTCATCACTTATGGCTTTGGATAAAATATTAGCCAACGGCAGCAAAGTAGCTGATCCGCATAGTAGTAATACGAGATAAATGAAGAAATCCAGCGACCAATCGCCAATCGTTTTCTTGTGCATGTTTGTTTACGCCTCCTACCAGATGCTGCGCTTGATTAGCTTTTTGCTCAGTTCGTTGCCGGCTACGATCAGGATGAACCCAACAACGGAGTTGAACAGGCCGACCGCTGTACTAAAGCTATAGTCCTGCTGGCCGAGACCTTGCCGGTACACGAAAGTGCCGATGACATCGCCAGATGAATAAACAACCGAATTGTACATGGTCAAAATTTGCTCCGTACCCGCCTCAAGCAAGTACCCCAAGCGTAAAATCAAGATCAAAATGATGGTTGGCACAATGCCAGGCAGCGTAATGTAAAGCATTTGTCGGATACGGCCCGCACCATCAATAGAAGCTGCTTCATACTGCTCTTGCTCAATTCCTGCGATTGCTGCGATGAAGATGATGGCGTTCCATCCAGACTCCTTCCAACCTGCTGTAAATACAACGACACTTCGGAAAAACTGGTTGTCCAGGAAAAAGGATATCGGCTCGCCCCCGAACCACTGAATCACATTGTTCACCAGACCGCCTGTTGGGGACAGAATGTTAATGAACAACCCCGAGATGATGACCCATGATAAGAAATGCGGGAGGAAAATAATGGTCTGAATCGTCTTTTTGAAAAAGACTTTGCGTACCTCATTTAGGAAAAGCGCGATGATGATCGGTATTGGGAAAAGCAGCACAATCTTGTACAAGCTGATCAGCAGCGTGTTGATGAAAACCTGATAAAACTCTTCCGAATGAATCAGCTTCTCGAATTGATCGAGCCCTACCCATTTACTCCCGGTAAACCCGTCGAAGATGTTGAAGTCCTGAAAGGCAATTACAATGCCGTACATCGGCGCATATTTGAACAGCAACAAAAAGATCAGTCCGGGCACAAGTAGCAAATACATATCATAATTGCTCAGGATCAGCTTCAAACGGCCACTACCTTTGGTTATTGGCTTGGCGTGAGCTGTTTGCAGCTCTATCTCTGCTCGTGTTGTACGCATGAATGGCTCACCTCCGTGTTCTTATAGAACAATTATATCGGTGGGCACAAATGAAATGTAGATGGTAATATTTCTGTTTCTGGTGCAATCTTATGGTTTTTGAGGAAATGTAGTGGGAGACCCAGAGCGGTTACACCTCGCCGCCCACCTAAAAAAGCCGCCCCTAAGAGGCGACTTCTTTATAAGCGATGCGCACCGTGACGGTCGTTCCCTCCCCCAGCGTGGAGTGAATGCCAAGCCCATAGTGATCACCAGCGAACAGTTTGATCCTTTCGTTAACGTTGTACAGTCCGTACGAGCTTCCGGAACCGTCCGATTTCATCGAAGGACGAGGTTTCGTCAGCAAGCTCTGCACAAGCTCTTCATCCATGCCGATGCCATCGTCCGTAACAGAAAGTATCAGAACTCCGTCCTCTTTCTTCGCTCCGATGAGGATGGTGCCAGTCTTGCCCTTGGATTTGCGAATCCCATGCAGAAGTGCATTCTCGACAATCGGTTGCAGTGTCAGCTTGGGCATCTCCAAGTCATCGAGTCCATCATCGATGTCGAAGTGGACATCAAAGCTCTTAGGGAACCGGCTTTGCTGGATTTCCAAATAAACTTTAGCCAAATTGAGTTCATCGGTCACACTGACCAGGTCTCTGCCTTTGTTGAGACTAAGCCTGAAATATTTGGCCAAACCATTAATCATATTCGAAATTTCTGGCGCATTATGACCAATGGCGATCCAATTAATCGTATCCAGTGTGTTGTACAAGAAATGCGGATTAATCTGCGCTTGTAAGGCGCGAAGCTGTGCTTCCCGCTCCTGCACTTTGGATTGATAGGTCTCCTCCATCAAACCATGGACTCTGTGGATGAGGTGATCCACACTATTTTCAAGCAGCTTAAAGTCGCCGCCAGTGTTAAATGTACGGTCATCCAGACTTTCAATGCCGCCTCGTTTAATCGTCCTGATGACTGTTTGAATGCGCCGATTCATGTTGCGAACGATCATGGCCAGAAGGATAAACACAAGCAGAAGAAACAAAATAGTCACCGTCGAAATCGTCGCTACCCCAGAAAACTGGTTCAAAGCTACAGCCCGCGAGCTGATCTCCGATTGCGGCACTTCGGCAACAAGCTTCCATCCTGTAGAGGCCACCTTCGTATAGATGGCAAAACGCGGATTTTTATCATCGAGCAGACGAACGACGCCTTCATCATGCTGAGCAATCGAAGTCATCGGCTCGCTTTCTATCATTTTTTGACCCAGCAACGACTTATCTTTATGCGATATGATCTGGCCGTCGTCCGCAATCAAATAAATATTGCCCTCTTTGGTCAACTTAATTTGATTCAAAATGTCGGTAATCGTTTTCTCAGCTACATCAATTAGCAGTACACCGGAAATTTGATCGAAATCATGCAAATCTCTAAGCATACGGGCAGCAGAGAAAATATAGGCCGGACCGCTATCGATAAATGATTCCAAATATGCGCCCGACCATACGATAGCGCCCCCTGAATTCATCACCTTTTCATACCAAGGCCAGCTCTCTAGACTTTCCTGTGTAAAAAAGTTAATCCGCTCGCTCGTAAACAAGCGATCTCCATTCACGAACAAACGAACCCGAAATACATTGGTATTCGTCTCTGCACTATCTACCAAAAAGCGCAGCTCCTTCAGAGATTCCAGCTGCTGATCGATCGTGGCTGTCCGATTCAAATATTCCGCCAATTTCGGATTCATAAATAAGGTATTGGATGTATCTCGGACCGAATCGAATTGAAAATCCAGGTTGATGCTCGCTTGCTTAAGCGTTTGCAGCATCGTGTTCGTTACTTCCTCTTCTAAGATGTGCGAGGACCTCTGGGTATGCACGACAAGCAAAACAGCCGCAGGAATGAGGATAAACAGCACATAACCTAGCAGCCAATACTTTGCAGCCATCACACCGTTTGCGAGCAGCAGCACATAATTCCAACCATTAACAAGCAGCCGTTTCATCGATTGGCACCCTCTTTATATCATCTGGTCACGGTATGCGCTTGGCGTAAGTCCGACGTATTTCTTGAACAACTTGCTGAAATAACTGGGGTCCGAATAACCTACCAGAAAACAAACCTCATAAAATTTATTGCGGGGATCACTCAGCAGCTCCTTCGCTTTCTCAATTCTCACCTTGGTCAGAAACTCATTAATCGTCTCACCTGTCTCCTGCTTGAACAGCAAGCACATATAGGTGGATGACAAATAGACCTCTTTGGCAATATCCCCAATCTGCAAATTCTCGGCATAACGCTGTTCGATCAAGGTATGAATGCGTTCAATGACATTTTTCGGCTTCCCTTTGCGCTTCTCCTCAATACTTTCACAAACCTGTAGAAGGTGCTCTTCCACAATTTGACGCAAATCTGCCATCCGTTCTTGTTTAAAAATGCGTTCCCACAAGTCTCGTTCCTTCTTCTCCATGTCGGGTCCGAGCATATTCAGCTCTTGCAAAAGCCGGCTTGTCAGCAAAATTAATTGCAAGCTCACGTTTCGTCCGTTCGAGAATCCTAACCTGCGGTTCTGAGAAAGCGGAATGAACACCTCATCCAACTCGGCATGCAGCGCTGTTTTATCCGATGATTTGACCACTGATATAATACGTTCTCCCTGCGCAGCATCAAAACGGTACACGCTTTCATTATCATGTTCCAAATGGTCAATGGAAATGATGCGATTTTTCCCCAAATACCAACGGTGATCTGCAGCCTCTTGTGCCTGATTATACGATTGCGGTAAAGCAGCCAACTCAGAAATTCGCTCACCTACGCCAATGGTAACACTTATTTTCAGCCACTTAAGCAAACTATCCCTAATGTCTTCAGCAACAGCGAGCAGCATCTCCTCCTGGTTATCCTCTTCGCCCATTCTCAGAATGCCCACATATTCGCCATTGCGATTCTCAAAAGCATAACCCTGCATATATTTCCCGATAATTTCCTGGATAATATTCAAAATAGAGTAAGATAACAGCTGCTGATCCCTCTCCGTGCGTGTCGCTACAACCTGATCACTATCATCAATCTTCACAACAATCGTCCAATAAACCGCTTCGCTAGGCAGTACGAGCCCCAGAAAGTCAAGCCGATCCTTGATTCTGCCTGGGTGCGGAATGCCATCCCGAATTAATGACATCAGGAACTTTTCACGCAGCAAAGGCATGCTTTGGGTTAGTTTTACCTGCATATCAACGATATAAGTCCGTTCTTGCTCCGCTTCTTTTAGTTCACTTACGACCCGCTCGACAACAGCTGCCAGTTCCAACCGATCGACAGGTTTAAATATATAATCCACCGCATTAACCTTGAGGGCTGATTTCAAATAATCAGCATCGTCATGACCGCTCACAAACACGATTTTCATGGTCGGAAAACGTGCTTTAATTGCATGTGAGAGACGAATCCCATCCATCTGCGGCATGCGAACATCCGTTAGAACAATATCCGGTTTGAGGCTCTCAATCACTTCCAGACCCACGTCCCCATCATCAGCTTCGCCAACAACCTCAATGCCATATTTATCCCATTCAAAATAGGACATTAATCCATGCCTCACAGTAGGTTCATCATCTACGATTACGAGTCGAAACATGTCGAATGCACCTCCCTTATCCTATTCTTCTAGTATACTTGCTAGTCTGCGTGTTCGAAATAGACGGTGATCAAAAAAAATCGCCCCCTGCTGCCAAAGGCAGGCCTGGGACGATCTTCTAGACCATCTTCTCTTCGAATTAATTGCTTTCCTCGTCGTATTCAATGTGACCGGAGGCGACAGTAACTGCTTCTACTTTGCCAGGATTTTCGCCCAGCCATGCCCCCTGCTCGACCAACTTGCGCTGAAGCTCTGGAATGTTCACCTCACGGAAACCGGCGCCTGTCACACTCGCCATTGCCGCAGCCGTACCAGCCGCTTGCCCCATAGCAAAGCAGTTCGGCATTACGCGCAGCGAACCTTGAACAGGACGGTCCGACGAAACAGAGCGACCAGCGACGATAAGGTTGGATTTACCCTGTGGCAGCATACAGCGGTATGGAACACCATGCGATTTCCCTTTAGGCAAATGTTTGATCACCATGGTACTGCTGGCATTGGCAAGATGAATATCGATAAAGTACGCATTACGCGCAATATCATCTTCGAACGTCCTCATGGAGATAAAATCATCCACAACAAGCGTGTAGTCACCTGCTATACGGCGCGTTTCTCTAATACCAATTTGATCGCCAGAGTGCACCAGATGGATATTTTCGAACCCTGGCACATATTTGCGCAGGAATTTAATTTGTACATCAATCAGCTTGCGCCCTTCAATAGCCGCATACGTCAAATCTTCCGCGCTCGTACCATCTATGCCGAAAATATGACCAAAATTAAATCCAGCAATAGCATCTGTAATCCATGCGATACCAGACACGCGTTTGCGGCCTTCTGGGAGATCTCCGTTTTGTTGGGCCTCCACAATCGTTTTGTCGAGCTGCTTGGATTGCCCCGAGTCCTGGCAGAACTGATCAAAACGCGCTTTATCTGCTCCCGTCACGAGATAGCACATCGTTCCTGGCTGAAGCTCGCCATTTTCGCCGCCTGTCTGGAACGGTACTCCGGCTAATGCCGCCAAATCCGCGTCCCCACTTGCATCAATGTACAACTTAGCTTGAACGACAGAGCGTCCAGATTTATTGCTGATCACCAGACCACTAATGCGGTCGCCTTCAAGCAGCACTTGGTCCGCAACGGTGTGGAACAAAATTTTGGCACCGCTTTCCAAAACTTGCTGATCATACACACGTTTCAGCGTTTCAACATCGATTGGCACCCAGTCCAGTTGTTCCTTGAAACGCTCATGGAATGCGTCTCCTGCTTCCCGCTTCATCTCGTTAAGAAGGTCCAGACCAATCCCACGAATGATGGGCTTCTCGCCATCTGAGTATGGGCAAAATGCAGGTACCAAGGCAGCCGTCCCCATACCGCCCAGATAACCTCGCTGCTCAATCAGCAGTGTGTCTGCGCCATTGCGTGCCGCTGCCATGGCAGCGGCAACACCTGTTGCCCCGCCTCCAACAACGACGACGTCTGGGGTATAGGAAATCGGAAGTTCAGATGAAACTGTCATGGTTTGTGTCGTAGGTTTAGCCATTTGTTCTACCTCCACATGATCTAATACCTTCATTATAGTCCGGCCTGAAAGTGAAACTAGTTTAATTTTAGTTTAATCAAAAAAGCGATCATGGTACGATAGAAACCAAGATGCAACATGCTAACTACGAGGTGGAATCACGTGCCTATACGAAAAGACGTAACTCAAAAAACAATCGCCAAAGAGCTTGGGCTAACCGTACAAACCGTCTCCAAAGCTTTGAAAGGCAAGCCCGGCATGTCCGAAACGACCCGTCAGCTCATTCTCGAAACGATGGAGCAGCGAGGATATTTCACCAAGGATCAAATTCGCAGCCTGCGCGCTGAGCACATTTCTCCTTACCCTGTGGAAAAAATGAGATTTCTGCTTGCTCAAACGGAAGCATCCTTAAACTATCATGCGCGTTTAATTGGCGGCTTGCAGGATCGCTTCGCCTCTTTCGGCCATCACATCGAAGTCTGTATGCTGCCGACCTCCATCCGCAGCAGTGAGATGTCTGGCTGGTTGGAAGAGCGTGGCATTGCCTACACCGACGGCATCTTCATCGCTCCCAGCCTGACGCCCAAATCTTGGGAGGATGAGCTCCTCAAGCTGCCGATCCCCAAGATTCTGCTGAGCTATCCACCGCTCGGCACCAAAGTAGACAGCGTCATCTGGGACATCTATGAAGCGACTTTCCAAGCCGTTGCCTACCTGCGGTCCATCGGGCACGTCCATATCATGTATGTTGGCGATACGCATCAACAACGTGGGTTTATACTGCGTTGGCAGGCGTTCCAGCATGCCATGAATGAATTTGAGGCGGCCATCGATCCCCGCCTGCATTCCATTGATGCGCGGAATACGAATCCGCATTGGCTGGAAGACCTGCGCGCCAAGCTGCTTCGCCACGCGCCCACTGCCTTGATCTGCGGCGTCGATGGCGAGGTCCCGGCGGTGTATCAGCTCTGCACCGAGCTGGGGCTGCGCATTCCCGAGGACATCTCCCTCATCGGTATGCTCAATGAGCAGCCCGCTTCCCTGCCGGAGTTCACCCGGCCGCTCCTGTCCGTTCGCGAGACCGGCTACCGGGCGGCTGATCGCATGCTCTGGCGTATCGCGAATCCTACGCTGCCGTGTGAGCATATTCGCATCCAGGGGGAGCTGTGGATTGGTGGGACGACGGCTGAAAATTTGAAGCCTTCCAATGCACAGCTCCCTCAATAAATTTTACATGGAAATAATACGGTTAATTTGTTCAAACGGGCTAATTATATGGAATTAGATGGAAATATCCCTGCTATTCTCCTGGTTTTTTTATAAATAGGGTAGCTTTGGTCGAATTAGCTGGAGGAATTCCTTCTATTCCATCCCCCCTCTCTTAGCGCCATTTTTAACAGTAGAAAATGCAGTTATTTCTCCTTTGAGCTCTGTTGAAAAAAAAACCCAGCCAATTAGGCTGGGTTCCTTCAGTTCTTGCTACTTGTTCTTTTGTTCCAACGCTTTTAACAGAACCACGACAGATTCAGCTCTAGTTGCGTTAGCTTGCGGAGCAAACGTATTCTTGTCTCTGCCTTGCACAATACCCGCTTGCTTCACGAAAGCAACGCTGTCTTTGGCCCATGCCGGAATATTCCCGTCATCCGAGAAGCCAGTAGCGGCACCAGCAGTAGTCGATGCTCCCATTGCGTTTGCGATAATCACGGCCATTTCGGCACGTGTTATTTGTGCATCTGGACGGAAACTGCCGTCCTCATAACCATGAATGATGCCTGCTTTGACTGCTTTTGCGATAGCTTGTTGTGCCCAAGCTCCGATTTTGCCATTGTCTGTGAAGGTAAGTTGCGCACCTTCGCCTTGCAGTTTCCATGCATTCATGAGCATAACCGCGAATTCAGCGCGAGTTACGGTTGAATCCGGCTTAAACGTGCCATCCGGATATCCGCTTACGATGCCTCCGTTAACCGCATTTTTGATGCTAACCTCTGCCCAATGTCCTGCCGTATCACGGAAAGCAGGGTCACCAGATGGCTCCTTCGTTGGTTCGGATGGTCCGACAGCGAATACCGCAAATTTCGTAAAGTGATTCACCGATACCGTAATCCGATCTCCATTTACAGTACCCCCAGCGACTTCCACCCATTTCTTCTGAACTTCGTCAAAGTAGAAGACAGCTGGTCTTTGATCCTTTTGTACAGCTGATGGGTTAAAAGCAAAGCTTAATGTGACCGGTTTACTGAAGTTCTCCGAGAAGTTTTTCAAAATCTCAAAGATTGGACTAAGGAGAACGTCTTTAGCCGAAATCAAATTTTGAGTGTTCACTAATTTTTCAATCGATAATTTCAGTTCTTTCATCGCTGCTCCCGGAGGAATGGAAATGGTAATTGAATCACCTAGACTAACTTCTCCTGATTGACCTACAAGAAGCGTTAATTGACCGTTTGTTCCAGTCACAAAGGAAGGCGTAGCTGGTGATGGACTTCCATCATCATCATTATCCTGAGAAGCGCGATTCACGTTAATTGTATAAATCTTCGATGTCCCGTCCTGCGCTGTCACGATGATCGTGATCGTATTGGCCCCGACAGTTAAATTGATCATTCCACTAGCTTGACCATTCAAGACTTGTGTCCCGTTTATGGTCATTGTCGAATGACTATCAGCCGTACTGCCAGTTACCGTAAGACTCGATGTCCCGTTTGCAACATTGGCGGTATAACTCGTTTGTCCGGAAACAAATGCCGGCGTCAACGCTCCGCTCGAAAGCGTCAAACTGCTCAAGTCCGCGTTGTCACTTATACGTTCAATCGTTAGGCTGTACGTATTATTTGTCGTACCGTCTTGTGCAGTTACTACGATGTTAATCGTATTAGAGCCAACGTTTAAATTTGAAACACTGTAGATATAAACATTGCCTGTTACAGTTGCATAAGTTGCACCCGTTACAGTAATTGTTTCACTAGGTTCAGCTTTTTCTAATTTCATATTGAGACTTGAAACTGTATTAGATACTTCCACTTGATATTGAAGTTGTGAAGCTGAGAAATTCGGTGTTAGCGTCCCTTGATCGACCTTCAAGTCTGTAAGAAGCGCGTTGTTGCTAATTCTCGTTACATCGATCGTGTACGTTTTCGTCGTTTGATTAACGGCAGTCACCACAACTTCAATACGATTTACGCCAACATTAAGCGCAACATCCGCACTTGCATGACCGCTTACTACCGTTTGGCCTTTTACAGTTACACTCGCACCGGCATCTGCCGTCGTTGGCGTAATCGTTATGCTCTCGACGTTGTTTGCTACGCTTAACGTGTAGCTTTTCGTATCAGCTGCAAAAGTCTCATTCAAGGTTCCACTACTAACAACCAAAGCACTCAAATCAGCATTTGAACTTAGTTCGCGAGTAACTTTGACTGTTAAAGGTACTGATGAATTGCCAATGGCATCCGTTGCAACGATCTCAATATCATTGTCACCCATAGCTAGCTTCGACAAGTCAATTGGAAGAATCGCTCTACCGCCTACTGCCGTTACATCCGTTCCGGATTGCAGGACATTCGTGCTTCCGACTTTCGCCGTTACCGTAGCGCCCGTTTCCGTATCAACGATAATGTTGAAGTTATCCGTTTGTGATGTGTTATTTTTGTCGGCTGTTCCGTCTTCGACAGGCACTGCTGGCGGTGCCGTGTCCTTGGTTACAGCTACTGTCAATGTGCCTGAAGCCGTTCCCATACCATCTGTCGCAACAATTTCAATGTTGTTTACGCCTTCTGTAAGGTGTGAGAGATCAATGCCAAGCGTTGCTTTGTCATTTACAGCTGTCACACTCGTTCCTGATTCTAGAACATTAGTGCCGCCTACTTTTGCTGTCACCGCTGCTCCTGATTCTGCATTTACGATGATGTTGAAGTTTACTTTCTGGGTCGTACCCGCTTTGTTTGCTGTTCCATCTTCCGTAGGATCAGTTGGCGCAGTCGTGTCTATAGTTACAGCAACTTTCAAAACACTTGAAGCATTGCCTATAGCATCTGTTGCGACAACATCGATCTCATTAGATCCTTCAGCTAGCTTTGTAAAATCAATAGGTAACGTTGCTTTGCCACCGACAGCTTTTACACTTGCCCCTGACTGTAAGACGTTCACGCCTCCCACTTTCGCTGTCACTTCTGAGCCCACTTCTGCATTTACGAAAATGTTAAAGTTCGCGTTCTGAGTTGTTCCTGCTTTGTTTGCCGTGCCGTCTTCCGTTGGAGCATCCGGTGGACTTGTGTCCTTATTTACAGTAATCGTCAAGGGAATGGATGTGTTGCCAACGGCATCTGTCACCACGATTACGATACTGTTCGGTCCTTCTACCAACTTTGTTAGATCAATCGGCAGCAAGGCTTTATTATTCGCCGCTGTTACTTCCGAAACAGACTGCAGCACATTCGTGCTTCCTATTTTCGCTGTCACCGTTGTCCCGTTTTCAGCGGTTACGATGATGTTGAAATTGGTTTTCTGCGTCGTGTTTGCTTTGTCTGCTGATCCGTCTTCGACCGGTACAGCCGGCGGTGACGTATCCTTGGTTACAGGTACTGTCAATGTGCCGGAGGCATTACCCATACCATCTGTTGCAACAATCTCAATATTGTTTACGTCTTCTGTGAGGAGTGAGAGATCAATAGGCAATGTTGCTTTACCATTTGTACCTGTCACACTCGATTGCAGAACACTGGTGCCGCCTACTTTCGCCGTCACCGCTGCCCCTGATTCGGCATTTACGATGATGTTGAAGTTTGCGTTCTGGCTCGTACCCGCCTTGTTTGCTGTTCCATCTTCCGTAGGATCAGCTGGCGCAGTCGTGTCTATAGCTACAGCAACTTTCAAAGGATTTGAAGCATTGCCTATAGCATCTGTTGCGATAACATCGATCTCATTAGAACCTTCAGCTAGCTTTCTAAAATTAATAGGCAACGTTGCTTTGCCACCAACAGCCTTTACACTTTCTCCTGACTCTAGGACGTTCACACCTGCCACTTTCGCGGTCACTTCTGAACCCACTTCAGCGTTTACGATAATACTGAAGTTCGTGTTCTGAGTCGTTCCGGCTTTGTTGGCCGTGCCGTCTTCCGTTGGATCATCTGGAGATTTCGTATCCTTATTGACAGTAATCGTCAAGGTAGCGGACGTGTTGCCAACTTCATCTGTCGCCACGATTCCGATACTGTTCGGTCCTTCTACCAACTTTGTTAGATCAATCGGCAGCAAGGCTTTATTATTCGCCGCCGTTACTTCCGAAACAGACTGCAGCACATTCGTGCTTCCTATTTTCGCTGTCACCGTTGTCCCGTTTTCTGCGGTTACGATGATGTTGAAATTGGTGTTCTGGGTCGTGTTTGTTTTGTCTGCTGATCCGTCTTCGATAGGTTTGATCGGCGCTGTCGTATCTTTCGTGACGACTACCGTCAGTGGTACTGATGCGTTTCCTGCTACGTCAGTCACAATAATGACAATGTCATTGTCAATATCATTGTCATTGCTGTCTTCAGCAAGCTTCGCTAGATCAATCGGAAGCGTTGCTTTCCCATTAGCTGCTTTTATGGCAGTTCCAACTAGCAGCACATTCGTACCGCCAATCTTTGCTGTCACAGTAGCATCATTTTCGGCATTGACGACAATACTGAAATTCGCATTCTGAGTTGTCCCTGCTTTATTAGCCGTTCCGTCTTCCGTTGCTGCAGAAGGTGCAGTTATGTCCTTCGTGAACGGTACTATTAATTCTTCAGACAAACGGTCAGTTCCAGTAAAAGCAATCACAATATTGTAGTTGCCTTCTGCTAGATTTGAGATGTCAATGGGAAGTGTTGCATTCCCGTTAGAATCCGCAGGTACACTTGTTACTGACTCTAGAACATTCTGAGTTCCTACTGTCGCTGTCACTACTGCTCCATTTAATGCTTTCACATCGATGTTGAAGTTTGCATTTTGAAAAGTTCCCGCTTTGTTAGCCGTTCCGTCCTCAACTGGAGCTTTTACAACCTCTACACTATTCGAAGCGGCTGATTGCTGCCCATCCTTGTAGTTAACCGTATTTCCTTTTGCCTTTACTTTAAAAGTGTAACTCCCCGCGCCTGCTGAACGCATAACGGTAAGGAAATCTGCACTTAGAGTACCGGCGCTCGTCAGAACTGCGCTGCCCCAGACTGATCCATTGCGGTACAGCTGTACTTCATAGCCTGCTGCGCCTATCACTGGATTCCAAGTGGCGACTCCAGCATTCGACAGTTTCACGTTTGTTGCCTTATCTAGTGCATCGGAAGTGTTTTTTACATTCACAACCAGCGTCTGCAATGCTCCATTACTCGAATGAAAAGTAAACGTCTGCCATCCTTCAGCCAGTTGAGACAAAAACTCTTTTTTCAGTGTTACAACACTACCGGACACAGCAAAATCAGTACCTAGCGTCAAAACCGTACCCTTGTTGCTGACACTGATGCTCTTCAGTGTGTTGATCAGCGTTACCGGAATATCCGCCTGCTGTATAATATTGATGTTAAAGAAAGCTGCGGACGAAACCGCAGTAGAAGCAACTGCATGCCAACTATCCCCATTATCTGTCGACTCCAGATAAGTATCATAATCTCCAACGGCATAGAATTTTCCATTTGTATAGGAAACGAACTGCAAACCGTGGTAATCAATCAAATCGTCTCTAACTGGTGTCCAAGTCGCTCCATTCATTGACTTATAAATGGTACCGATTTCGTCAACTGCAATGAATACCCCATTGCCATAGGTGACCGAAGTGAGTTTGTAATCCGAAATTGCGGTGGGATTTACTGTCCAATTCATGCCATCGTTTGAAGTGACTACCGTTCCCGAATTACCAACAGCAACATACTTGCTATTAACATAAACAATGGAAGTCAACGCAGGAACCAAGTTCAAATTAACCTTGGACCAATTAATGCCGTCAGTTGACCCTTTAATGAAGCCATCATTCCCATTGCGCCCAACGGCAAGATAGTGAGTTCCATCATAGATCACATTGGCAAATGATCCCCCATACGGATATTGCCAATTCGTTCCATCAGTTGAAACCACAATACCGTCATTACCAAGCTGCATATATACGCCATTTGCATAGAAGGCATTTTGAGCTGTCATGGTGGATCCTTTGGCTTGCTGTTGAAAACTAGTACCATCCGTCGATGTAAAAATACCGCCATAAGATGACCCATCATAGCCAAACAAGTAATATTTGGAGTTATCGTATAAGCCTCCAAATATTTGACTCGACGTGTTGCCGGCTGCTCTGAATGGACTAGACCAGTTAATTCCATCAACGGATGTATAACTTGATCCCAAAGCATCATTAGCATAAAAACGATTATTTAGGCTCAGCACAGAATTGATAAAAAATGAACCCTGAAGCTTCGTATGCTTAGACCAAGTACTTCCATCTGTAGACGTATGTACATTACCGCCGGAATCGCCAATAACAATCGCAGTGTTGCTGACAGCTATAGAGGTCAGATTATTGTTGCCCACTCCGTTCGGCATCGACGACCATACAATACCATCCGAAGAAATAATCACCTTGCCACCAGTTGTAACCGCGAAGAACTTGTTGACGTTGTTCATCCCGGCATAAGCAACTCTATCAATTCTGGTTGATATCGTAGAATCGCGCTGCGTCCATGTATTTCCGTCAGGCGACGTCATTACCGTCCCTTGATCCCCGACAGCAACGAATTGACCGCTTCCGTAAGCAACACCGGTATACGTGATGTCAAGACGCGATTTATCCGCGGCTATTTGCCAATCGACCCCATTGCTAGACTTCAAAATTTTGCCGTAGTAGCCCACTGCGACATACACGCCATTTCCAAAAACTGCGCCTGTAATAGGCTCATTAGGAATTACGCTGTGCTGATCACCTGGCTGCTGACTTGCGGCCATTGTCTTTTGCCCTAACATCGTTCCAAAAACGAGCAAGAAACAAATGAACATTATACCTACTCTTTGTAGATTTCTTATCAAACTATCCCTCCTCAACAATCTCGCAAATAAAAAGCGATCCTAGTAAAGCTTATCATACGGAATTTTATTTTCACATAATAAATTGATTAAATACATCGCTATTTTTAACAAATTGCATATATTGTCGAATATTATTCTAAATTAAAAAAACCGAGCATTGGTATGCATCGGCGGGTTGTATTCCTATTAGTTTATCGCAAGCTTGTACTCCTCAACTAGTTCAATATTCCTATTCCGATCCCGAGCGTAATCCTTAATAAGATGCTTGATATTCGGATAGAGTACAATGCTGTCCAGCTCAGACAATGAAACCCATCTGACACCTACTTGATTCATATCGGGATTCGCCGGGAGAGTCGGCTGGGAACCTTCTTTTATCTTGCAATCGAACATCAAGCTTAAACCATGCGGTGAATTACTTTCGTAAGTTGTAATCAAATGCGGGGCATGCTCGGAAACAAAAGCAAGCGGCCCAACTTCTACATCCACAGCTGCTTCTTCCCAGGCCTCCCGCTTCACAGCTTCTATGACCGATTCCCCTGACTCAACGCCACCTGCGGGAAGATTGTAATGAATCCCGTCTTCGTCTTCAAACTCAACAAGCAGAACAGCCTCATTTTCGATAATAAGCGCACACGCTCTTACCCGAATTGGATAAGTCAATCTAATCATCGCCTTTCGATAGGTATCCGTTCCGTTTCCAACTACTGCAGTACTTGATTTTCTGGCAAATGGAATACGGAAATAACCCCTTGAATGTGATAAGCAATCTTCTCCTCTGTGACAAAACACAGGACAGCACTCGTCGGCCGATCGCGAACCGCAATAATGGTCATTCCCAAGACCTCAGCATTCATACGAACAATATAGTGAAACTTCGTTGTTCCATTAATACTTAAGGCTTCAATTGTATGTTGAGCAATCATAATCTCCTGCTCACTCAATCCTTTTTCGAAAATAGACGAAATATCGTGCAGTAAATCTGGGAACTCATCCATGTCGATCCTCGTCCCAGCTACGGCTTCATCCTCTAGAATATCAGGATTTCCAGATAATTGCAGCACGTTATTTTTGAATCCGGACATCGCCATATAGATCTTTGTAAAAAGAGAAGTTAACATCATGGATTGCCCCTCCCGTATGCTGAGTGCCATATTCTTAAGCGTAAGTCACGCGGCTAACTAGGAACAGTATTAGATATATTGTTGGGATAGAATAAAAAGCCCTTGTTTGGGCTTTTTTTTATTAAAAGCAGGCAATCGTAACTTAATTCATGCATGTTGATTTCCGTGTGCAGTAATCTTAGTTACGAGATTCAGTACGTAGCTATGCTTCTAAGCCACGACAATTCGAATCCCTTACGGACCGAGAAGCCCCTATTTGCAACAATTGTGACTCTCTAGAATTCTAACGGACATCAGCGCAGCTATTTACCCCTTAAGAGTGAATTTGTGATGTGAAATGACAAGATAACGTTACTGGGGTCCGTTAGTGATGCAAATAAAGGCAATTTGCATACAATAACGGCGATAAGGTCCGTTATAGCGGTTTCCCTCTTTTTTCGGGATACTCTGACTGGATTGTTTGAGGTAAGAAAGGCTTACATGCCCTAAACAAAAAAAGGAACCCAGCCAACGGGGCCGGGTTCAAAAAGTTTATATTAAAAAGGGGGTCTTGGTTATTATATTACCCCCCAAACATTATGGAACCATAACAGGAATATTTCATTTATGTTACAAAATAGAAAACGCTTTATTTTTTTCCTCTTTAAGCATCTTTAAGCACTTCTATACGCCTTTTTAGGCTTCCATACGTTTCTATACTTTTCCATACGCTTCTACACGCCTATACGCCCTTCTTGCTTATTTTGCAGACTCCACAGAAAATGTGTTTAATCTGTAAATAACTCCAAAAAGGGTTGCACCTTCCCTCCCCCTAGCATATAATAATAATTAAATTAGAATCATTATAAATAAGGAGGGATCGTATGAATACGGAATACGACTACCACCATCTTCATCACGTAAAAGAACAGACGAAATCCAGAAAAACATTGTGGATTACCCTCCTGCTAACTGCATTCTTCACCATTGTAGAAATTGTCGGCGGGGTGCTCTCCAATTCACTCGCGCTGCTTTCGGATTCGGCCCATATGATCTCGGATGTCATCGCGCTAGGTTTAAGCATGATTGCCCTGCACCTCGCAACTAGGCAGCCGAATGCACGATTCACGTTCGGGTTCCTCCGGTTTGAGATCATCGCATCATTCCTTAACGGCCTAGCCCTCTGCGTCATCGCCTTAGGAATCTTCATTGAAGGCATTCAGCGCATGATTCATCCTCAGCCGATCCAGCTTGGCCTCATGTTAGGGATTGCTTCGATCGGTTTCATCGTCAATCTGGTGCTCACTTTGGTGCTCCATAACAGCGTCAAGGAAGAGGATAATCTGAATGTCAAAAGCGCCCTTTGGCACTTTTTTGGCGATCTGCTCAGCTCGGTTGGCGTTATCATATCTTCGATTATTATTTATTATTCGGGGTTACTCATTTTTGACCCACTCATCTCCATGGTGATTGGCGGTATTATTTTCATCGGTGGCAGCAAAATCATTCGTGAATCATATCTGATTCTCATGGAATCCGTGCCGGAGCGTTATAACCTGGACGAAATTCGCAAGCAGATTGCCTCTGTCGAGGGCGTCGAGGATGTGCATGAAATGCATCTTTGGGCCGTTTCAACGGACCATTACTCCTTAACCGCCCACGTGTTCATAAATCCCAACATTCAACCGTTCTGCGTGATTCTAGCCATCAATGAAACACTCAAAAGCAAATACGGCATCGAGCATGCCACTATTCAAATTGAGCACGCCGAAATAAATCCGCATGGCGAATACGGCAAAGCCTTCTTGAAGCATCAAAACAGCATGAACACTGCCTCCAGCACCTTGCCACTTCTCTAACCCAAAAAACAAAGACCATCGATCCCTCATGCCAGGTGATCAATGGTCTTTCTTATTTGCCTGAAGATTTCCGTTCGATCATCTCTAGATCAATAAACAACTCATGCCCCGTCACACGAGGCAAATATTCCTCAAGCAGCTGCGTGTTCTCTTCGTCCAAATCTTCTCCGATCTGTCTCATGAGGAAGGCGGCCACCAAGCTGGTTTGCAAATCAACCGGCATCTCAAAGCTGGTAATGGACGGGAAGCTTGACCTCGAATAAAACTCATTATCCATCCCAATGAGCTGTATATCCTCCGGCACCGATATCCCTCGTTCATGGCACAATGCCAGCAATTCAAGCGCCAACGCATCATTAAACGTATAGATCCCGATTGGCCGCAATTCACCACTCAAGCGCAGCGCTTCATCAAGCGTACCGACGATTCCAAGGTCGCCTGCATCCAAAAGCGCATGCACGGTAGATTCTCCTCGCTCGCTTAGTCCAGCCATGAATCCTTGAATACGCTGTTCGTTAGCTCCCATTCCTTTACTTCTGCCTGCATACATGACGGAGCGGCAACCATTCTCAAGAAAATGCTGAACAGCCTCTGAAGACGCTTTCGCAAAATCCAAATTAACCGCCAATTTGACGATTTCACTTGGCCATCCCCACCCGTTGAAGATGACAAGGGGCGTGCCCTCTCCGACCAACTGCTGCGTAGACTGCATGCTCATTGCTAATCCATGACTCACCAAGCCATCTACTCTGCGCTGCAATAAGTGCTCCAGATGGCGCTGCTCAATCTCCGGATCCATACCAGCAGCTGAGAAGATGGATAAATGGTAGCCAAAATGATGCACCTTCTGCTCCAGCTTCTCCGCAAAACGGCCATAATAGCCGCCAAAATGCGGAATGATTAGCCCAAGTTCGTAGGACCTGCGGCGGCTCAAATTCGTCGCCATCACATTCCTGCGATAGCCTAGCCGAACAACGGCTTCTTCCACTTTGCGAATCGTTTCTGGGGCCATTGGCACCTTCCTGCGATTAATAACATTCGATACGGTAGCAATGGAAACACCGGCTTCCGAGGCTACATCGACAATTGTGGGCTGCTTATTTCTGTTCACATGATTTCCCTCATTTATGAATCACTTTCATTTATTCTATCGAACAGCCAATCACACGTCAATTAGAACAGTAAAAGTAAATTTTCCAGTGAATGTCCAGTCTATCCAAGTTTCATCCTGACGGTCTTACGGTCTGACGGTCCTACTGTGTAACTGCATTGGATGAAATACAACGAGAACACGGTACAGACGTGTTCATTCTTCTTTTGGTTGGATGAAATCCAACCTCAATGGCTAAAAAGCCGCTAACCCCCTTCAAAATTCATAGCTTCGCTGGATTCTGTCCAATCAAATAGGCATTTAGGCATCTAAAATCGCATCTTCGTTGGAATTCATCCAATGAGCTTGCCTCAGACACCCCTTCGAAACTCCACCTTCTAAAAACAAAAAAACTTGACCTAAATAACGGCCAAGTTTCTTTTCATTCCTCATGATATCCAATCAGGGAAATAATTTGCTTTTTCAACTTCAGGAAAGATTCTGAATCCTTCACATCTTCCACGTCCCGTAATCCAGGTGGAATGACGATTTCTTTGCGAATTGTGCCCGGGTGCGCCTGCATCACATACACACGCTGGGAGAGGAAGATCGCCTCCTCGATATCATGGGTAATGAAGACGACGGTTGTCTTTTCTTTCTCCCAGATGCGCAGCAGCAGCTCTTGCATCGTATTTTTCGTCTGCGGATCGAGCGCCCCGAATGGCTCATCCATCAGGAGCACTTCCGGGTTGTTGGCGAGTGCTCTTGCAATTGCCACCCGCTGCTTCATCCCGCCGGAGAGCTCCTTCGGCAGCGCTCTGGCGAACTTATGCAAGCCCACAAGCTCCATGAAGTGATCGGAAATGGCTCTTTTTTCGAAAATAGGAACACCTTTCAGCGTCAGTCCGAACTCAATGTTTTCCCGCACAGAAAGCCAAGGGAACAATGTGTAGGATTGGAACACCATTCCGCGATCAGCGCCAGGGCCATCAATCTCATGCCCCGAAATGCTCAGGGATCCTGTTGTCATTGTCTCTAAACCCGCAACAATTCGCAAGAGAGAGGACTTCCCACAGCCGGAGGGACCAACAAAACTCACAAACTCATGGGCATCCACATGGAAGGAAACCCGGTCCAGCGCTACAAACTGCGACTTCTTCGAACTGTACACTTTTGTAACATCGGAAGCCATAATCTTGCTCATTTTCATCTCTTGTTCATGCAAAGGTTCGATATGTAAGGCTTGTTGATGTGCTCGCATTCGTTAACGTCCTCCTTCCAGCCATGGGAAAAATCGGCGGTGACAGTATGCAAATGTGCGGTCCGTCATCAATCCAAGCAAGCCAATGGCGATAATGCCTACGAAAATTTGATCCGTATTCAGGAACCGTTGCGCCTTCATGATGGAGAATCCTAGGCCGCTGCTAGCCGCAACCAGCTCTGCCACGACAAGATACGTCCACGCCCAGCCAATGATCAGGCGCAAGGTGTTCATCAAATCAGGCAGCAAGGCGGGGATCAGCACCTTCTCAATGGCTTGCCAGCGATTCGCGCCAAGGGTGTACGAGGTTTGCAGCAAATCATTAGAAACCGATCGGGTATTGTCTGCCACCATCAGCAAGAGCTGGAAGAAGCAGCCGATGAAGATGACGATAACCTTCGCCCATTCCCCAATTCCAGCCCAAACCATAATCAGCGGGATGAACGCCGTTGCCGGCATATAGCGGATAAATTCGGTCGGAGGAACGAGCAGCGCTTCCGCAAAGCGAAAGGTACCCGCCAGAATACCAAGTGGTATACCCAGCAAACAAGCAAGCAAGAAGCCCGCACCAACACGGAAAATACTCATACCAACATGATGCCAGAATACGGAGCTCTGCAGCTGAATGGCAAATTGACGAAGCACCTGATCCGGTGTAGGCAAGAATGTTCGATTAACCATATTGCCATAACTGAGCACACTCCAGAATGCTACTACCAAACATATAATGAGAACAATGCCTGAAACATACGTTTTACGATTGATGTCGCCTCGTATGGCAAACAACGTGGATTTGCGCTTTTTTTTCATAGCCGTTTCCATAGAGCACCTCTCACTCACCTGTTATTTCTTGCGTTCCTTCATCACTTCTTCGACAAAGTGTCCGTCCAAGAAGCTTTCAGCTTTCGGTATGGTTGTCAGCATCTCCAAGCCTTTCAAGAACTCGGCTGTCTTCTGGGATGTATAGTGCAGGGAGCTGTAGGAGTCACCTTTTTGGAATGCTTTCACATTATCTTCTAGCTGAAATATTTTCACGCTGTCGACTCCAGCTTTGTATTCATCCACTGGCGTTTCTGCCGCCTTCGCCATAATTTGTAGAGATTCTTCCGGATTAGCTTTCCAGTAGTCCAACGCATCGAACCAGGCATTAAGAATTTTCTTTACGTCTTCCGGACGGTTTTTGGTTATTTCTGCCTTAAATACGAGCAGATCAGGAATGAGTCCCGGTGTATCCTTGGAGGAGAATAACAACTTGCCTTTGCCCTCTTGAATCGCTTTGCTCAGGAATGGCTCCCACAGCACGGCACCGTCCAGGTTGCCAGAGATGAAAGCAGGTCCTGCATCATTAACCGTCATGTTGGTGTAGGAGACGTCTTTCTCAGCGAGGCCAGCCTTCTCCAGCGCAGTTAGCATGAGTAGATGATCAACCGTGCCTAGCTCCGTTGCCACTTTCTTCCCTTTTAACTCCTGCAAAGAGTTGATGTTAGGCTTCACTACGACGCCATCTCCACCATTGGAGTTATCGTTCACAAGCACTGCTTTGAGTGGAATCCCTTTACTTGCAGGAGCAAGCGTATCACTCAAGGTTTGGCTATTCGCATCGACTTTGCCTGACGCAAGAGCGGATAAAGAGTCGCTGTAGACAGGGAACCAAACAAGATCAACCTTCACACCATTTTTCTCAAAGAAGCCCTTTTCCTTCACCAAATACCAAACAAACCAACCCGGCCATGGACTGAGCGCCAATTTAATAGGCTGATCACTGCCACCTGCTGCCGTGCTTGCTGCCTCCTTGCTCGAGCATCCGCTCACTACCGTAAAAGCGAGTAACAACGCCATCATCAGAAATACCATTCTTTTTCTCATTCTGATTCTCCCTCTCCATTTAAACTGGTAAAAAGAAAAACCCGGAACGATATCATATTCTGATATCCTCCCGGGCTTTTATCCCTCCGTGTGCACGATGAATGTCACCGTGTGTCTTCTCTTGGACCAGACCGACAGCCTTCATCTGCCGCGGAACCCTAGAAAACAAGTTTGCTATGAGGTTGTAACCAACTCTTACATTTGTCTTTATCATACTTACATCCTAGTCTTATGTCAATATACATAACACAAATAATTATTTTGTTGTCAATTCATCCAATTGTGTAATAATATATTACATAATAACAACTGTCTTGGAGGTGCAGACGATGTATTCGATTCATTTCCACTTAAGTATGTTAGATATCAGTATGGCTGCTTCATCAAAAACCAGAACAGTTCCCTCTCCGGCATCAAGCCAGGAACAGCCGGCAACCCAGTATCCTCTACAGACTTCCCCTATAGATAACGCTGATTGGGCGGAGACGAACGCGCTCCCCCCAGCAAACTGACCCCTGTATGCACAAAAGCCCGACACCCTGTAGCTCAGGGTATCGGGCTTTATTCTTAACTCTTACACGCCTAACCATTTCTTGAACAAATGTTTCGTTGTGTCAGCGTTCAATGCTGCGATAGAAGTCGTCAGCGGAATGCCTTTCGGACATGAGCGTACGCAGTTCTGCGAGTTACCACAGCCTTCGATACCGCCATCTGTCATCAGCGTATCCAAACGCTCGTCTTTGTTCATTTCACCTGTTGGGTGAGCATTGAACAAACGAACTTGGGAAAGCGCAGATGGCCCGATGAAAGAGTTCTTGTCGTTAACGTTCGGACAAGCTTCTAAACATACACCACATGTCATACATTTGGATAGCTCGTATGCCCATTGACGCTTCGACTCCGCCATACGCGGTCCTGGTCCAAGATCATACGTTCCGTCAATCGGAACCCATGCTTTGACCTTCTTCAAAGCGTTGAACATGCGTCCACGGTCGATGACAAGGTCACGCATAACAGGGAACGTGCTCATCGGAGCTACGCGAACTGGCTGCTCCAGCTTATCGATCAGAGCCGAACAAGCTTGGCGCGGCTTACCGTTAATAACCATGGAGCAAGCTCCACAAACTTCCTCCAGACAGTTGGATTCCCAACATACTGGCGTTGTTTTATCACCACGCGCGTTCTTAGGATTACGCTGCACTTCCATCAAACCGCTGATGACGTTCATATTAGGACGATAAGGAACTTCGAATTCCTCTGTGTAAGGCTTAGAATCCGGACTCTCTTGACGAGTCACGATAAACTTCACGGTTTTTTGTGCGCTTAGTGTCTCAGCCATGATTAATGTCCTCCCTTTTTCTTCTCCGTGGAGTAATCACGTTTCCGCGGTGCAATCAAAGATACATCAATTTCATCATAGCTGATTTTCGGACCTTCCGGCGTCCAATCGGCAATCGTTGTTTTCATGAAGTTGTCATCATCACGTTCTGGGAAATCTGGTTTATAGTGCGCGCCACGGCTTTCGTTACGCATTAATGCACCCACCGTCATCGCTTCAGCAAGCTCGAACATGTTCCAGAGTTGGCGTGTGAACGCAACACCTTGGTTGTTCCAACGAGCTGTATCTGTGATGTTGATGTTGTTGTATCTTTCTTTCATATCCTTGATTTTGCTGATTGTATCTTCAAGACGATCATTGTAACGAACAACCGTCATATTCGCATTCATCATGTCGCCTAGTTCTTTGTGCAGAACATAAGCATTTTCTGTCCCGCTGTTCATTTTGAGCAAGTTCTCATAGCGATCTTGGTGACGTTTTTTCTCACGATCGAACACGATGGAGGAAGTATCATCCGCATGCTTCTCTAGACCACGAATATACTCAACCGCTTTAGGACCGGAAACCATGCCGTCATAGATGGCCGAAACAAGGGAGTTCGCGCCCAAACGGTTTGCACCGTGATGCTGATACTCACACTCACCCGCAGCGAACAAGCCTGGGATGTTCGTCATCATGTTGTAGTCAACCCACATACCGCCCATGGAATAGTGAACCGCCGGGAAAATTTTCATTGGGATTTTGCGTGGATCATCGCCCATGAACTTCTCGTAGATTTCCATGATACCGCCAAGCTTGATATCAAGCTCTTTGGGATCTTTATGAGAAAGGTCAAGGTAAACCATGTTTTCACCATTAATACCAAGCTTCTGATCGATACATACGGAGAAAATTTCGCGCGTTGCGATATCACGAGGCACCAAGTTGCCGTACGCCGGATATTTCTCTTCAAGGAAGTACCAAGGCTTCCCGTCTTTGTAAGTCCAAATACGACCGCCTTCACCACGTGCGGACTCTGACATCAAGCGAAGCTTGTCATCGCCAGGAATCGCCGTCGGGTGAATTTGAATCATTTCGCCATTTGCATATTTAACGCCTTGTTGGTAAACAGCACTCGCTGCCGTACCTGTGTTAATGACGGAGTTCGTCGTTTTACCAAAGATAATACCAGGGCCGCCTGTTGCTAGAATGACAGCATCAGCCGGGAATGTTTGAATCTCCATGCTGCGCAGATCTTGAGCCGCAATACCACGGCAAACATTCTCTTCATCCAGAACGGAACCGAGGAATTCCCAGTGCTCGAACTTTGTTACGAGACCAGCTGTTTCCCAGCGGCGTACTTGCTCATCAAGTGCATACAGAAGCTGTTGCCCTGTCGTTGCACCCGCAAATGCCGTACGGTGATATTTCGTTCCGCCGAAACGACGGAAATCAAGAAGACCTTCTGGTGTACGGTTGAACATAACACCCATACGGTCCATCAAGTGAATGATGCCTGGTGCTGCATCACATAATGCTTTAACAGGCGGTTGATTCGCTAAGAAATCCCCACCATAAACGGTATCGTCAAAGTGCTCCCATGTGGAGTCCCCTTCACCTTTTGTATTCACCGCACCGTTAATGCCGCCTTGCGCACATACGGAGTGGGAACGTTTAACAGGAACCAAGGAGAACAATTGCACGTGAACCCCGGCCTCCGCTGCCTTAATTGTCGCCATGAGTCCCGCAAGGCCTCCGCCAACGACGATGATTTTCGAATTAGCCACTTCTGTTCACCCTCCCTTAATGCCCCGTACTCGCTTCTACCGGAACTTGAAATTGCGTATCTGTAAATGCAGTCAAAGACATAATAAACATCACGGACATCACCACGAACAATACCATCCAAATAATGGAGGAGTAACGTTGTGCGCGAGGTCCAACTGTAATTCCCCAACTAACTAGGAATGACCATAAACCATTGCAGAAATGGAATGTTGCTGAAACGATACCAATGACATATAACGTAAACACAACTGGATTCGTCGCAATATCATGCATCGTCATACCGAGATTTTCGTGTGCAACATTGCCTAGCGCAACTTGCAGACGAGTCTCGAACAAATGCCAAGCTATGAACAGGAACGTGATGACGCCAGTTACCCGTTGAAGCATAAACATTTGGTTACGGAAGTAGCTGTAGTTCGACACGTTGTTACGTGCTTGATAAGCTACATAAAGTCCATAAACGGCATGATAAAGAAGCGGAAGCCAGATACCCACGATTTCTAACAGCAGGACCAACGGCAGACCGTTCAACCAGTTAATTTGATCTACAAATGCTTCAGGACCCTTCGTAGCTTCATAGTTAGTGAGCAAATGCTCAATAAGGAAGAAGCCTACCGGAATGACTCCAAGCAAAGAGTGGATCTTTCGAAAGTAATACGAATTACCCATAATTTAACCAATTCCCCCCTCAATAAAATTTCATAAATACGATCCGACATGTTCTGACAAAACAAGCCACATACCATTCTACTCTCGCCGCAAACGAGCGTCAACCCATAATCATCCACGCCTATTTTACGCCTAATTAGTGAGCGAATATACACTGTCGTCCAATAAATGTGAATAAAAAGTGACATGTACATCGTACCTCTTCTACGCTTATAATGGAAGTGCCGTTTTTTTATATATACTTATAACAAATTTGCATATACAAATGCATACGGAGTTGAAAAAAACATGGAACTCTTGGATGTTTTCGCTGTTGTTGTCGAACAAGTGAGTCTGAATAAAGCATCTCAGCTGCTTAATATCTCACAACCAGCTCTTTCACGCAAAATCATGAAGCTGGAAGAAGAGCTGGGCGTGGAACTATTCATCCGCAAAGGGAAGCGTCTCGAGCTGACCAAAGCAGGGCAAATCTGCTACGACCATGCGCTCGAGCTCCGTCATTTGGAACGGAAATTTAAGCAAACCCTTCAAATGTACAAATCTGCGGGCACTCATTCTTCGATTACGGTTGGTGCCAGTTTAACTACCTTGCAAGCTACGCTGCCAGATCTGATTACTCATTACTTGCAGGTTTACCCTCTCACGGAAATTAAACTGCTTACAGGCAAAACGCATGAAATTGTGACCTTGGTTAAGGAAAATAAGGTCGACATCGGTATCGTCGCTTCCCAAATCAATGCGTCGAGCCTGCACTGCGAGCCATTGTTCGATGATCATCTTTGTCTAGTGCTTCCACTGGGGCACCCCTTCATCGATCGTGTCAACATTACGATGAGCGATTTGAATGATCTGCCTATGATCCTCTTCTCCAAAGGCACCTGGTATCGCATCTTGATGGATGAGCTGTTTCATCGCTATACGATTCTTCCCAATGTCCAAATGGAGATCGATTCCTTCGAGGCAATCATCCGACTCGTGTCTACCTGCAAGACGGCGACCCTGCTTCCCAAGTCGTATCTGCGAGAAGATTTAATTCAGAATAATGAATTAATTCTGCGTTATCTAGTGGAATTAGAACAAACGAAGCGAACTACCTCGCTGATCTACTCCGACCAAGCGACAGATAGCCCGGAGTCCCTGAAATTCATCGAACAAACGATCAGCTATTTTGCTAAACACAAATAAACCTCTAATACGCTCGGGTTATCGAGCACATTTAGAGGTTCTTTTCAAACTAATAAACAAACTTATATCCCACACCCCATACGGTTCGAATCCGTCTAGGCTCCTTGGGGTTGTCTTCGATTTTTTTACGGAGATTAGCAATATGCACATCAATCGCGCGATCAGTGACATAGGAATCGAAGCCCCGGACGGTTTGCAATAAATCCTCTCGCGTGTAGACACGGCCAGGGTGATTGACGAAACATTTCATGATTTCAAACTCTGAATAGGTCGTCTCGACAAGCTGCCCCTGAACAATCATCGAACGAGTTTGGACATCCAGAATAATTTTGTTTTTATCCGCCAGCAGCGCCTCTGCTCTTTCTGACTTTGCATCTTGGCGTGCCGGCGGGTTCATCCGTGCGCTGTCACTTGCATTTTGATAGAAATTGGATCGGCGGATCAACGCATGGACCCTAGCACTCATTTCATGCATGCTGAACGGCTTGCACATGAAATCATCCGCTCCAGCCCCGAGCGCGGCCACCCGCTCAACCACTTTATTTTTCATCGAAACAATCATAATCGGGACACGTGACGTAGTTCGCACCTGGCTGCACAGTTCCAGTCCGTCCATATCTGGCAGCATCAGATCCAGCAAAATAACATCAGGGGCAAACTGTTTGATGGCTTCAATCCCTTTTTGCCCCGTCTCCATCCGAATGACTTCAAATCCCTCTTCGCCCAAATACATGGAGATCATATCGCCAATCATAGGATCATCTTCGATTATTAATACTTTGTACATTCGGAGTCCACCTTCGCCTCGAAATTCTCTCGTTGAGACCTATATGACGGACCTATGAGCTTTCTGGCCCGTCCGACTTTACTTCAAGTCCCAGCTTTTTCGCCACAAAAGCCGTTGTGCTTGCCTGGATAAGGATGGTGATCAGCACAGCCATAAAAGTAACACTTGCAATAAGATCACTGTGTGCAATCCCCATACCTGCCACCATCCCGCATAACGCCGCCGGAATGACACCTGTTTCACGAACCCAGAACATAAAGATGATTTCATTCCACTTCCACTTCGCCTTGCGGTCCGGCCACGTACAGATTAGTACCGTCAGCGGACGCGCAATAAAGACAAATACGAAGATGACACCCAAACTCGTCCAAAAATGCGCGAGAATGACTGGGAAATTCACTTGACTCCCTAGCAAAATAAAGATCAACATTCGCATGATAACCGTCATATTTTCGGAAAAATGGTCCATTTCATGCTGCTTATCCGCCATACCGAGCTTGAAGGTGCCTGCATTCCCCCAAATCAGCCCCGCTGTAAAGGTCGCCATAAACCCGCTAACACCGAGGATTTCTCCTGCCATATAAGCACCTAACGAGGTAACGACCATCGCGATTGTTGCGTAATCCCTCAGCATGCCAAGTTTCAGATGGGCTGTCAGAAAGGTCATCACATAGCCGATAGCAGCTCCAAGAAGCAGGCCTCCAAGAGCTGTTTTAACAAAATCAAGCGTACCTGAAAGGAAAGAGACTTCCTGCGTACCTAAGAGGATAGCAATTAGCGAAAATGTCAAGATGGAAGCCGTCGCATCATTAAATGCCGACTCACTTTCCACCGTCTCTCTGACTTTGGTGCGGATTTTGACTTGTTTGAACACGGGGATGAGCGTAGCTGGGTCTGTAGAAGCAATAATTGCGCCAAGCAGCAAAGCATACAGCCATGGCAGATCCAGAAGGAAATGCGAAGCCGCTGCAACCGCCACGCAGGTAATGATCACACCAGGAATGCTCAGCATACCGACAGTAAGCCAAACTTGACGCAAACCAGAGAGCTTAATGTTGCGCCCCCCGTCAAAGAGAATTAACGCTGACCCGATAACGAGAATGAATTGATTCGTAAAAGAAGTGCTTGGCTCATAGATCCAGTGAAAGACTTGCCCTGCAATCATGCCTGCCACAAGAAACATGGCGACATCAGGAAGTTTAAGCCAGTTTGCTGCCTTCCCGAACAGCATTCCTAATCCGAAAATAATCACCAGTAGCACGATAACATGCTCGATAAGCCCAGAAGTAGCATTCTCCATTTATCGAATAACTTCACTTTCGAATTCTTCAATTTGATCGTTCGTTCCGATGATCACCATGACATCATTTTCATTCACAATATCAGTAGCCGTAGGAGCAATAATAACGCCAGATTGCTTGTTAATCGCTACGACGCTGCAGCCATATTTGGCACGAGGATCTAACTGTTTAATCGTGCGCCCGCACAGCCTTTTCGGAACAGAGAGTTCTGCAATCGTATAATCTTTAGAAATTTCAATATAATCTAATAAGTTCGGTGAATTAAGCTGGTGGGCTACGCGAATCCCCATGTCACGCTCGGGATAGATAACCCGGTCAACCCCTAGCTTTTGCAAAACTTTCCCATGCAATTCAGTCAAGGCTTTGGCTACAACCTTCTTGATCCCTAAATCCTTCAATACAATCGCCGCTAAAATACTGGACTGTATGTCGTCTCCAATCGCTACGACTGCGCAATCAAAGTTACGCACTCCCAAAGACTTCAGCACATCCTCATCGGTGGCATCTGCCACAACGGCGTGCGTAAGCTCATGGCTCATCTCGTCTACCTTTTCCTCATCTTTATCAATGCCAAGCACCTCATTGCCGAGCTTAACAAGTTCTTTGGAAATACTTGATCCAAATCGCCCAAGCCCAACAACCACATATTGCGTTTTCTTCATCTGTTTGGCTTCCCCTATCCAATCGTAATCTTACCCTCTGGGTATCTAAATAATTCCTTCTCTTGTTTCGGCTGAAGCGCATAAGCGAGCGTGATCGGGCCCAGACGCCCGGCAAACATCGTCAAGCTGATGAGAATTTTACCGAAGAGCGTTAAATCTGGCGTTAAGCCCATCGTTAGTCCTACCGTCGCGAACGCGGAAGTGACTTCAAATAATATTTTGAGCAGCTGCGAATCTTCCGTAGTCGATAACAGCATGGTAACAATAATGACTAGAAATAAGGCAATCATCGTTAAGGTAATCGCTTTAAGAATGCGGTCCTTTGCCAGGCGATAGCGGAAAATAACGATGTCCTCTTTTCCCCGGATCATGGTGACTATGGCAGCGATCAAGATGGTAAAAGTCGTCGTTTTGATCCCCCCACCCGTGGAACCCGGAGAGGCTCCAATAAACATGAGAATAACCATGGAAAACTGCGATGCTTGACGAAGACCGCCAATATCCACCGTATTCGGACCAGCCGTCCTCGGCGCAACGGATTGAAAGAAGGAAGCAAGTATTTTGCCACCTAAATCAAGTGAACCTAAAGTTCTGTTATTCGTATATTCGAATATAAAAATGATAAGAGCTCCTGCAACAATAAGAATGCCAGTCGTACTTAGTACAACCTTGGAGTGCAAGGAAAGCTTCTTAGTTTTGCGATAATCCATCGCTTCCGACAGAACAACAAAGCCTAAACCCCCTAAGACAATGAGGGCCATTGCAACAAAGTTAATCACAAAATCATTCGCATATCCTGTTAAGGAAACGAAAGGAGCATCGACGGTCCCAAATAAATCAAATCCTGCATTGTTGAACATGGAAATAGCATGCCAAATGCCAAAGTACAGCGATTTAGAAAAACCGAGGTCAAAACTCCAGCGAATCGTGAAAATCACTGCAGCAATCGCTTCAATGGATAAGGAGTAAATAATCACTTTACGGATCAAACGGACAATGCCTTCCATACTCCCTTGATTGAAAGCCTCTTGAAGCACCAAGCGTTCCTTGAGGGTAATCTTTTTGCGGAAAACAAGGGCAAGCAGTGTAGCCATCGTCATAAACCCTAGTCCGCCAATCTGAATTAAGGAGACAATCACGATCTGACCGAACATGGTATATGTACTTCCCGTATCGACCACAACTAGTCCTGTCACACAGGTCGCAGAAGTTGAAGTAAAAAGCGCATCTATAAAAGGCATGGATTGGCCAGTCGCTGATGCAATCGGCAGCATGAGGAGACCTGCTCCGATAAGGATGATGATGGCAAACCCAAGAACTAGAATTTGTGGTGGTGTCATCTGCCAAACTCTTAACTTTTTACGCATAGGGCCTCCTAGTATATGATACGGAAGAAACAATAGAAACGATATGTCCAAATGCTGCCAACGGTAGCGTTCCCAGCTAGACGCAAGTCATTCGGCCTCACATGCAAATATACGTATTATATAACTGTTTGGTTTGTATTTCCACCTAAAATTCGCATTCTTTTAAAACTCATGGTAACGTGGAATGAAGGTTACATACTCGTGAACTCAGAAGGGAACTTAATGATGCCAAGGCCGAAATTAAATCGATTTCTCATCCTCTTAGCCTGTATAGGCATAGCCCTTTATGTGGGCATAACAGCTTTGTATGGCTTACAAACGGAAGAGGCACCAGCAGGCGAGAACCCTTCCATCACCAAACAGCAGGCCGCAGAACACGCCTCTGCCTTTATCAACGAGCGCTATGCGATCAAAGGGGCCAACACTTTTGTAGCGTACCAGTCCAAAAAAGAACGCAGCGGCTATTTGCAAAAGGAGCATTTATCCGAAAGCTATGATGCGGCATTCGGCAAACGCTATCCGTTAGACTTTTATCAAGTAAACGTAAGTGATGCCAAAAAAAGCCGTCAGTTCGAAGTTGAAATCAACTACACGGATGGCGCCGTGATCGGATGGCGTGAGGTCTATCACGCTAATGGCGAGAGCGCGCTAATCAGCAAGCAAAAGGCTGACATTATGGCCAAGCAGGAGATGCGAGCCCGCGGCATTGATCCGGATGACATGAAGGCGATTGATAAAGTGGAAGAGGGAGCACAACAAAACTCCGGCTTGGTTCTATACTATGAAAAACAATCTCAGCCTATGGGAGAATCGAAATTACAAGTTCGCACCCAATTCGATGAGAAGAGCTTGGTTGGCTACACTGTTCTCTTCAGCTTACCGGCTTCACATCTAGATTGGCTTGATGCGCAGGATCATTCAGCTTCCGTGATGACCTGGATTTCTATGGGCTTCTCGATCCTGATGACCATTGCCGCCATCGTTCTTGTTATCATTTATCGCAAACAAATGAGATTTCGCAGCGGACTTCTGCTGACTGCTATTTTCTTAGCCATTTATATCATCAATAACTTAAATATGTACCCTGCCTTCCGCTTAATTAGCGGTGGAGGTCCGAATGATGAGTTCACCACATGGGCAACGATCATCTTCATGAATGTGCTGGCGGTTGGGCTCGCTATTTCGCTCTACTTTTCACTGGTAGCCGGCAACGGGCTGTGGAATGCGATCGGGCAGCCCAAGTGGCCAACTTGGAAAGAACACACTTACGGTACAGATGTATTTTATGGCATGGGGCGTGGCTACTTGCTAGCGCTTTTCATCCTCGGCATTCAGCAGGTCCTCTTCTATACAGGGGATGTAAAATTTGAAGTTTGGGCTGTCAATGATCCAACCGACTCCGTCCTCAACATGGTGCAGCCCCGCCTCTTTCCTTTGATGGCCTGGGTTGCAGCGATATCGGAAGAAGCCACTTACCGGTTGCTCGGCATTATATTATTCAAAAAATTGTTCCGCAATAATTTTATTGCGATTCTCATTCCTAGTGTGATTTGGGCTGCAAGCCACACCCAGTATCCGATCTATCCGGTCTATACGCGGCTAATCGAGGTAACCATTATCGGCATCATTCTTGGTTATGTGTTCCTCAAGTATGGCTTCATAACCGCCGTCTTCGCCCATGCCTGCATGGACAGCATTCTCATGGGAATGTCGCTCTTCTCCTTAGGGCAAGTAAATGATGTGCTCTGTGGGATCTTGTATCTCCTGCTTCCAGCAATCGTCGGCTATTTCCTTACATGGCTGCATGGAAAAAGGCGGGGTCCCCTTATTCCAGGGGAACCGCCGCCTCACCTTGGAGCGCTTTAAGAATATCGCCCGCTAATTTCTCACCTATACCAAGAGGCTTGAAGTCTTGTACTTCGGCCTCTTTAATTTTGCGTACCGAACCGAAATGCTTCAAGAGAGCCTTCCTGCGCTTCTCCCCGATACCAGGGATGGCATCGAGCTGCGAGGCAACCATGGACTTCGCTCTCGTTTCCCGATGGAATGTGATTGCGAAGCGGTGGACCTCATCTTGAATCCGTTGAAGCAGATAAAATTCCTGGCTGTCCCGCGGCAAAGGAATGATCTCCGCAGGATCTCCCATCATGAGCTGCGCCGTCTTATGTTTGGCATCCTTTACTAACCCGCAAATCGGAATGTATAGCCCTAGTTCATTCTCCAAAACATCGACCGCGGCGGAAATTTGCCCTTTGCCTCCATCGACAACGATAAGATCCGGCATCGTCAGATTGTCCTTAAGCACTCGCTCGTACCTGCGGCGAATGACCTCGCGCATCGTTTCGTAATCATCCGGGCCAATGACGGTTTTCACTTTGTACTTGCGGTACTCTTTGCGGTCAGGCTTCCCATCCACAAAAACGACCATGGCAGAGACCGGATTCGTCCCCTGAATGTTCGAGTTATCGAACGCTTCAATTCGGCGAATCTTGCCCATACCGAGCCACTCGCCGAGGTTTTCCACGGCTTTGGTGGTCCTGCTTTCGTCCCGCTCCACGAGACGAAACTTCTCATCCAGTGCGTTACGGGCGTTATCCTTGGCCATATCGACCATTTGCTTCTTCAGTCCGCGCTGCGGGATGTGGACCTTGACCTTCAGCCACGATTCCATTGCCTCGCGGACATCTTTCATTTCAGCCTCCGCTTGCGCAGAGGACTGCTCAGGTTGCTCCACCGAGGCAACGTCTGCCTCAGGGGCAGTGCTCGCCTCTGCCTCAGGCATGCTAGGCAGGAAGATCTCCTTCGGCAGCGCAGGGTTGTCGATGTAGACCTGCGTAACATAGGTGATGAAATCACTGTATTCATCACCATAATACGGAAACAGCGAGACGTGCCGCTCGATCAGCTTGCCTTGGCGCATGTACTGGATATGTACAGCCATCCAGCCTTTATCTACCGCATAGCCGAACACGTCGCGGTCCTGCGCATCAACGGCATTGATCTTCTGCTTCTCCATCAAAGCATCGATGCTCATGATATGATCGCGCAGCTCCTTCGCGCGCTCGAAGTTCAGTTCTTCTGCTGCCGCGAGCATCTTGGTCGTCAGCTCTTCCTTAATAACATCGTGTCCCCCGTTCAGGAAACGGGTGATCTCCTGCACCATCCGCTCATTCTGCTCAGCGGATACGTCGTACTCGCAAGGCGCCAGACACTGCCCGATATGATAGTATAGGCATACTTTATCGGGCATTGTCTTGCACTTGCGCAGTGGATACAACCGGTCCAGCAGCTTCTTGGTCTGCTGGGCAGCGAAAGCATTCGGATAAGGGCCGAAGTACTTGCCCTTATCCTTGTACACCCGCCGCGTGACTTCCAGACGCGGCTGAGCTTCATGGGTAATCTTGATGTAAGGGAACGTCTTGTCATCCTTGAGGAGGACGTTGTACCGAGGATGATGCTGCTTAATCAGATTACATTCAAGAATGAGCGCCTCCACATTGGAGGAGGTGATGATATATTCAAAGTCGCGAATTTCGCTGACTAATTTCTGCGTCTTCGCACTGTGGCTTCCTGTAAAATACGAGCGCACACGATTCTTCAGCACTTTGGCTTTTCCTACATAGATAATCGTACCTTCGCGGTTTTTCATTATATAACAACCAGGTTTATCCGGTAATAAGGAAAGCTTATGTTTAATTGTTTCTAGACGCTGTTCACGGACGGCCGCGTCCTCTGGCTCATGTTCAAACTCCGTCATGATTCCTATCTCCTTTCGCGCACACAAAAAAGCTCATTTTCAGCATAGCAGAAAATGAGCTTTTTCTCACGAACAATTGTTTCTAATTAGAAACAACTTATTGATGACGTGTTACAACATTTTTCAAAGCTTCTTTGGATTGGAAACCAACCACTTTATCAACAGGCTGTCCGTCTTTGAAAACGATCAGTGTTGGGATACTCATTACGCCAAAACGCGCAGCGGACTCTGGATTGTCATCCACGTTCACTTTTGCGATTTTCAATGATTCTACTTCTTTATCAAGCTCTTCCAAAACAGGAGCGATCATTTTGCAAGGTCCGCACCAAGGTGCCCAGAAGTCTACAAGTACTGTACCTTCGCTCTCAACTTCAGCTTTAAAGCTGTTATCAGAAACATTCACGATTGCCATGATAGTTCCTCCTTCTAAGAATGGATTTATAACATCAAGTAGTAATTGCTACCGATGAACGTCAACATGTAAAGTATACCACACCCATAGGCCATTTCAACCAAACCATAACTTAGCAATCTGGCAGGCTCTGGAACCTACTTGGATGGCACTCCAACTGGCAGCCCTTGAAGCCTCTGCTGCTCAATATAAGCGATACGATCCTTCAAATTTGCCTGCAGCATCTGCAGCATTTCCATTTGCCGCTCAATGTCCTGCAGCTTCTCTGTGTAGAGTGGCAGCAGATCATCGCATTGCGACTCCTGATTTTTCATGACGCAGTTGAGAAAACTCTCAATTTGTTCGGTCGTAAAGCCTAGGCTCAAATAAAACTGAATGGTTTTCACGCGCTCAACAGCCATTTGGTTAAACACCCGATAGCCATTCTCTTCGCGCTGTGTTGCGATAAGCCCTTTGGCCTCGTAGTACCGCAATGAACGAATGCTGGCACCTGTAAGCTTGGATAATTCACTAATCCGCATGGCTTTCACCTTTTTCCTTTTCCTTGATCAAGTAAGGATAACCTTATTGTAAACCATCACACTAATGTTAGAGTCAAGACTTATTTTATTGTTTCCGCTTCTGTCTGTTATTGTTTGCATAATTGTCACTTCCATTAGCTTTACAAGTTTCGACGAATTTGGGTATACTAAGTTTAAACTTTAGAATGTCGGACGTTAGGGGGTAACCACATGAGCGATCCTAAACACCCTGAGCTTCACGTGTATGAAGAGCCGCGTAACGATTTCATGGATGTTGGTATCGGATTTGGCGCGTTCTTTGGCATATTGTTTATTATTGCAGCCGTTGCAACTGTTATTCAAGTAATGAAGTAGGCTTGTACAAGCCCATAAGTCAACCGCTTTGCACTGTTGTGTAGGGCGGTTTTTTCATTAGATCAGCCTTCATTTCATTAGATCATTCCCTAATTTCAAAGGAGACTAACGATTCAAATGATTAAAGTTCATCCAGAACGTCAAAAACTCATTTCTTATATCGGCTTAACGAACGCAGACTTACGATTGCTAAAAAGCAAAGAAGAAGCTTTCCAACGTGTTGTAGAACAACTCGTCGACCAACTGTATGCGGACATCATCCAAGTTCCTGAGCTCGTAGCGATTATTAAACAGCACAGCACGATCGAGCGCCTAAAAGAAACACAGCGTTGGTACTTTCTATCCATGGCATCCGGCCTTATTGATGATGAATACATAATGAAACGTTTATATATTGGAAAAGTACACTCCCGTATCGGCCTGACAACCTCCTGGTATTTGGGCACCTATTTAAAATATACAGACATAGCTACCCAGCATTTCAAAGAAATCATGCCTGATGAGTGGACGCAAGTGCTCCATGCGTTAAGTAAAATGTTCAATCTGGACAGCCAACTTGTTTTGGAAGCCTACGAGCAGGATGAGAAGTTGAAAATTCAGACCTTGGTGGATGAGCAGGCTATCATGCTGACGACCATCTCCAGTGTTGTACAAGACCTTGCTTCCATGATGGTCGAGCTAGGTGGCAGCAGTCAAACGGTAGCCAGTACGGCGATCAAAACGGCGGAGTCGCAAGATCTATCCAATCACCGAATTGATGAACTCCAACATGAAATCAAAGATATTTCGAAGATGGGTTCCGTGATGAAGGAAATCTCCGACCAGACGCATCTGCTTGGCCTCAATGCAGCTATCGAAGCTGCACGCTCAGGCGAGCATGGCCGCGGCTTTGAAGTTGTCGCCAACGAAGTGCGTAAGCTAGCCACGCATTCACGTGAAGCGCTGGACACGATCCAGAAGAAGCTGAAGCTGATCACACAGAAGCTTGAGCTCGTGCAGAAGGGCTCCGAGGAGACGACTCACTTCGCTCGTACACAAGCAGCTAGCGCGCAGGAACTTACCTCATTTGTTCATATGATTGAGAGCGTAACCACCCAATTAGAGCGTTTAAAGAAATCATAACATTCGTTTATAAAATAAAGACCCTTCCATCCACGTTTCAGTGGAAGAAGGGTCTTGTTCGTTGGATTTAGACCTCGAATCGTGTAAAAACTATAACAAATTCAAGCTTTATTTCGCTTTCTGAGCAAACACCTGCATAAAGCACATCAAAATATAGGATAATTACTCTTTTTCAGCCAAATGGGGCGATTTTGATGTATGAAATGCAGGCAATTCAAAATTTAAAACTGATTCCTCAGTTTGCTGCACTTTTTACACTTTCATCTTGCAAAGGATGCCTTCAGCCCATCCTTTACGATCTTCCTCGCTTATTTGTACCTGTCACTTCAACGACATCAACAAAAGGACGAATACGGTCCATAATCCGTTGTCCCTTATACTCCTCGTCGCCATCCTTGTTCGTGAAGCTGAAATGCTTCTCAAGATCATGCAGCGCATAGTTCGACGTAAAGAAAGTCGGTTTCCGGTTCATCCGGTGGTTCACAATCGCCCCAATGACATGGTCACGAAGCCATGGATTCAGGTTTTCAGCGCCAATATCGTCAAAAACAAGCAGATCTGTCTCTTTCAGAAGATCGATCGTCTCTTTCAACTTATACGGCTCTTGGAACATGCCTTTCAGATCCTCGGCGAAATCCGGCATATAGACGATAGCCCCCGTCATACCAACTTTGGCGAGCTGATGCAGCATGTAGCCCATCAGGAACGTTTTGCCCGTACCGAATGATCCGCTTAAGTAAAGCCCGCGAGCTTGCAGTCCGAGTTCCATGGTTTGGCTGACGTAGTCATTGATTTGCATGACGGCTTTCGCCCGGTCCAAATCCGCTTCAAGGATATCACCAAACGAGAAGCTGCGCGAAATCATACGCGGATCTACGTGGAAGGTGCGGATTCGTGAGGAAATCGCGTCCTGCAGCTGCTTGGAAGTAAACTTCTTGCACGCTACTTTTTCTTCGTGAATGTACACTCTATCGTTATCCGTATCGGCAGTTAGCATCGTATAGTGACCCGTCATATCATTCGGGCAGTTGTCCAATCCTGGACAGTTCGAACAGCTTTTGTACTCGGTCACGTATTGGTATAGCTTATTCATATTAATCTTGACGGTATAATCATCGACAAACGGATACTTCTGGCGAAACTTATGAACTAAGGCGTCATCCATGACAGCCTTGATTTTGGCCTCCGCCTTTCGTCTCCATTCCGAATTAGGCATGGATTTAAGAATGTGCGACAGCGATTCCATGATTGCGGCACCTCCTACATGTGTTATCTCTTGATACTCTACGGTTTACGGTTTGTTACTCTATGGCTCTGCTACCTGCTCGTCAGTTCTTCCGGTTAAAGCGCTCATCCAGCTTCTGTGCCATCCTTCTGGCAGCTTCCAACTCTTCTTCGGTTAGTCTCGAAGAAGCCACAGCACCTGCATCCGGTACAACAATCGGGATGTGCGGCTTCTGCGTCTTGCCCTGCCGACCTCTGGTCACGGAGCCTCCACCAGCCTTAGCAGCCTCGACTTTGGATGCAGCTTTCTGTTTGTAGCTGATTTTCTCGCGCACATACTCCACAGCTTGCTCGTACGTGATAATCTGCTTGCCGAGCATATCCGAAGCAACCGCCTCAATCGAAGACTTCGCCCAAGAACGGCGATCGATATGCAGGAAATGAATCAATACATTGATAACTTCTTCGTTTAACTTATAATTCAAATCAATCTTCTCAAATATATTAAGTACGCCGTCAGGAATAGAGCCCTGTGTAAAGAACATTTTCAGGACTGCTGTGTACGGCTCGTTACGCATAATGTAGTTGTATTGATGATCCGTGCATTCACCGCGCAGCTGCTGTGGCACTTCCAAATAATACGCCATCTCAACTGATTTCTCGTCAGCCTGTCCGGTAGAGTCCTCGGCTCCAGCCTCTTCCGATCTGGATATCGTTCGTTCTCTTTCTTCATCACGCTTCTTGCTTTGCCTATAAAAGAGGTTCGCGTTGTACTGCATGAGATCCATCTGCAGCTCGCCTTCTTCGCTAAACACGCCATCCTCGTCGAGCAATCGGCATGTTTCCTGCAGGGAAAGATTATATTTCTTGGCCACGATATTAATGGCCGCCATCTGATCTGGCTTATGTTTGAGGGCCTCGACGAAAATCCGATTACTCGCTCCGCGTGGGAACCTCATGATAATGTCTGCATATTGGAAGCCTTTGGTCGTGACATCCATACGAGCTTCACCCTGTTTACTCGCAGAAGCTTCATATAGTGCTTGCTCCAACTCATAATCAACCACTTGGGTATTAAGCCTGAATAGATCATAAAAGGGAACTGATAAATTCTCTTCCGTAGCTTCGCGGCACTCTTCTGGCTCCGGCGCCAGCAAATCTTCCCGAAGAGAGAGGAGCATGAACTTGCCGACCTTGTCGCGGAGCAGCAGTGTCAAATGCTGATTCCGGAAAAACTCATTGGGGCCAAGCGGCGCGAACAACGTGTAAACAAAAATATAATCTTCTTCATCCGCCAAAAACTTGCGGGTCGTCTGCAAGAGGCCAATAGCCTCCAGCTTGGAAGATTGCTCAATCAAATACTTCCGGCCTCGTTCTCCCTGCTCTAGGTCAAGCAATAGAAATAGCTTACGCTGCTGCTCTAGCGGCGAAAATCCGACCTTTTCCGCACTCATCTGCTGATAGAGAGCCTGATAGAGACTTATAGCCAAACCACCGATCATTGGCTGGTACATCATGGCCAACATTTTAAAATCCAAACTGCTTAAAGAAAATTCACGGCCTACACAAAACCTGTGATTCTCCGTGAAATGCAGCATATTCGTCATTCTCATCCGATTACAGCACCATCCTGCCTAGGCTCAACCGATTACCCTGCCATTCTTGCCGGCATCTCGGTTTCTCTCTACTAGTCTACCACAAAAATCGACATGCTTGGTATCTACTAGAGAAAGATAATATTACCTAAAATGAAAAAACCAACCGTTTCGGCTGGCTGGAATAGCTTCTTAGATGCTTCTCAGCTTTCGATGGAACATTCCGAATTTTGTTGGAACTTACTGCCCCATTCTTTCATTAATAAAATAATCGGCGTCAAGGTCTGGCCAAACTCCGTCAATGAATATTCCACCTTGGGTGGTACTTGGTGAAACACCTCGCGATGGACAATGCCATCCTCCTCCAACTCACGCAGCTGCAAGGTTAGCATTCTTTGTGAAATCGATGGACAAATTCGTTTGAATTCATTGAATCTTTTGGTGCCATCGATCATGTGATAGAGGAGTACGCCTTTCCATTTTCCCCCGATAACATCTAATGTATATTCTACAGGGCAGCCTTCCCGATCTCCTGTGCTGCCATAGCCGCTTTCGCGATCGCGCATAATACTTTGGCACCTCCTTAGTATACAAATTGATACTATACCACACCAATGTGCGTACTTCCTATTTTAGATTGAATGGGCTACACTGACAACATGATAACTATTATTTAGAGGAGATGAGCATATGACTTCCCAAGAAACGATGAAAGCTGTAGGACTTTTCCGTTATCTACCTATCGATCATCCTGAGAGCCTTATTAACGTGAACATCGAGAAGCCGCTGCCCACTGGCAAGGATCTGCTGATCAAGGTCAAAGCTATTTCAGTGAATCCCGTAGACACGAAAGTACGTGCTCCCAAAGAGAAAACGGAAGACGCACCTCGCATTTTGGGCTGGGACGTCGCGGGCATCGTGGAGCAAACCGGACCGGATTGCACCTTATTTGAACCGGGCAATGAGGTCTATTACGCAGGCAGCATCACACGTCCCGGCGGCAACAGCGAGTTCCATCTCGTTGATGAACGCATCGCTGGCAAGAAACCGAAATCGCTGACCTTCGCCGATGCTGCCGCGCTGCCGTTAACAGCCATCACCGCTTGGGAAGCTCTCTATGAGCGACTTGGCGTGTCACGAAATGCAGACGACAACGCCGGCAAAACCATACTGATCATCGGAGCTGCCGGTGGTGTGGGCTCTATCGCCACGCAGCTCGCGAAAATTGCCGGACTCACTATTATCGGTACAGCTTCACGGCCTGAATCCACGCAATGGGTGAAGGAGAAGGGAGCCGATCATATTATTAACCACTATGAAGCTTTCTTAGCTCAATTAAACGTGATCGGCCTTACAAACGTTGATTATATCCTCTGCTTAAACAGCACAGATCAGCATTGGCAGAATATGGCTGAAGCAATCGCTCCGCAAGGGAAAATCTGTTCCATTGTAGAAACGGATCAAGCTCTGAATATGAATCTACTGAAAAATAAGAGCGTCACATTTGCTTGGGAATTAATGTTCACGCGCGCAATGTTTCAAACATCCGACATGATCGAACAGCACAACCTGCTTAATGAAGTAGCCCAGCTCATCGATAACGGATCTTTGCGCGGCACAGTGACTCAGCGATTAGCGCCAATCAATGCTGCAAACCTGCGCAAGGCGCATGCCATGCTTGAGGAAGGCCATACGATAGGCAAAATTGTTCTGGAACATTTTGAATAAAAGAAATGGGGTTGTCTCAAGGTCTAATTATGACCTTTGGACAACCCCTTACTTTGCTTATTCACACGTACCGGTGATTCAATCAGGTGAAATCCCCAGCTCCTCACTTCCGCTGGTGTCCTCTCCATACATGGCAGGATTCATTTTCCGCGCGATGGACAAGTCGAGCAGCCCCCGCTCCGTATGCTGATCCTCCAGACTTTCCACCCACAGACGGATCAAATCATTCATCTTAGCTGCGCTCTTGATCGGGATTTGATGCTTAGCATCCTTTAAGAAATAGAGCGAGCTATGAGGGAGGCCTTGGTGAAGCAAATTCGCGTAACGATGAAAAGAACGATCCTTCGTACCATACATTAATAAGATAGGGTGCTTAATATTGCGGAGTCGATGCGTGCAGGTGTAAGAACGGGCTTGTTTAAAGTACATGCACACATCATCGGCCGTGTCTTTCTGCGAGCTTTCATACAACTGGCGATAGGTTGCGGTGGTATCTGCATTTCCATTCGTAATGGCTTTCTTTAATAGATCCATGAGTAAATGCGGGCCGGTCATATTACACGCCATCCACACCCTGATTTTGTTATACACATCCGTCAATTCTGACATACCGCTCACCACGATACCACCAAGAAAACGCTCAGGATACATTAGAAGCGCTTCCAGTAGGATCATTGCGCCCGTTGAATACCCGCAAAGATAAGCCTGTTCAATTCCGATTTCATCAAGCAGCATGCGAACATCTCGTGCCATTAACTCAATGCTGAGTGGACGCTCAGACGCTTGACTGGCTCCATGCCCACGAATATCGTAAGTGATCACTTGAAAATGCTGAGACAACTGTTTTTTTTGATAAAAGAAAGCCTCCGAGGTCAACAGAGGCGGATGAATGAACACGATGGGGGTGCCGGTTCCTGAAATCTCATAATTCAGAACCGTCCCTTTTAAATAGGCAAAAGGCAAAGTCGTCTCCTCCGTAAGGTCAAGTTCAAGAACTTCACCTTATCGTAGCCCGCTTTGCCTTTTATTATTACACTAGAACATTTTAAACCCTTTGATACGTAATGTCTTAATCGCTGATCCGCTGAGAATAGCACCAACCAAACCGCCGATAGCCGGAACGATATCAACAATCGTAAAGCTATCCCCGCTTGATAGGAAAGAGGCTGACCCCATTGACCCGTAAATCACGACACCAATGACCAGCGCGATGAACGCATAGAGTGGAAACCATGTGGTTTTCATCAGCATGTTCAAAATAAAACCGATTCCAAAAAATAACACCATCATTAAGACAGTGGCGATAATCATCTGCAGCAATGTCTGATCCCCCTAATTATGAAACTCAACTTCCGCTTTCTTTTCATTGTAATCCACGAGGTCGCACAGGTAAAGTGTACACAAATTGAACATTTCCACATTCACCCTTTGTTCATTTGCCCTTTCCCCATGAATTGGATACAATGTAGGGGATATTAGCCTTGAATGGAGGAACACTCATGAGTGAAGCCGTACAAACGCTGGAAGGCTGGTATGCGCTCCATGATTTCCGGATGATTGACTGGAACGCATGGCATGCCGCAACCCCGCAAGAGCGTAAACATGCAACGGAAGAGCTGAATACATTCCTGTCCGAGTGGCAGCAAATTGAAAACGATAAATTAGGCAGTACTGCCGTATATAGCATCGTTGGACAGAAAGCTGACTTTGTATTCATGCAATTGCGCGAAACATTAGAAGAACTGAACGATTTGGAAAATGATTTTAATAAATCCAGCTTCGCTGCTTTTACAATCCCGGTATATTCCTATGTTTCTATCGTAGAATTAAGCAGTTACCTGGCTAAGCCTGGGGTTGATCCTGCGGAAGATCCAGAGATTCAAGCGCGTTTGAAGCCAGTTCTGCCTAAAGCGAAGCATATCTGCTTCTATCCGATGAATAAACGCCGTGAAGGCAATGACAACTGGTACATGCTCCCTGCGGACGATCGCAAAACGATGATGCGCAGCCATGGCATGATTGGTCGTACCTATGCGGGCAAAGTGAAACAAATCATTACAGGTTCAGTTGGTCTGGATGATTGGGAGTGGGGCGTAACGCTGTTCTCCGATGATCCTCTGCATTTCAAAAAGCTCGTTTATGAAATGCGTTTTGACGAAGTGAGCGCACGTTTCGGTGAATTCGGTGATTTCTATGTAGGCAACCTGCTTACACCTGAGAAGTTTGCTAAACTCATTACGATTTAAAATAAATCAGAAGGATGGACCTCATGTCTGTCCTTCTTTTTTGTAGTAAAAAAAGAAAGCCTGCCCTCTAGGAGCAAGCTTTCTTTATGGTTCATTCCTCATCATCGTCGTCGCGCAGCGCAGCTGCAAGTTCGGCTTCCAGCTGCGCTTTGCGTGCGAGATACGCCTCGGTATCACGGTCACGCTGACGACTCTTTTCCTTCAACCGTTCGATGGCTGGAAGGATGAGAATATCAATTTCCTTTTGTACAACAGCTACATGATCGTAACGCTTCTCCGTCTCCAGAAAATGACCAACCTCGATCAGTCCATTGTAACGATCCAGCTCATCCCGGGTAAGAAGTCCTCTTACTTGGACACTGCAGTGCCGCATAGCGATCCCCCCGATTACGAATGATGACTAGAAACGCCCTTTACGAATAACGAGCGGAATTCCGCCGATAATGTAGAGGTACCTCATATCAACCACTTTTTTCATCATGGCTGCTACATTACCTTTGAGTTTACGGGAACCAACAATACCAATGGCTTGTCCTTTGCCTAAGGAAGCAACGGTACCCTTGTTGGAGAACTTGAATGTTTTCATTTGCGAACCGCGAATGGAAGCAATCAGGTTATGAGCAACCGCTTCCCCTTGCTGCATCGCGATTTGTGCTGTTGGCGGATACGGTCTGCCTTCATCGTTCATGACGATCGAACAGTCGCCTACAACATAGATATTATCGAATTGAGGAGCACGCAGGTACTCATCCACTTTAATTCTTCCGCGCATCGTTTCGAATCCAGCCTCATCGAGCATGTGGTTACCGCGGATACCGCCTGTCCAAACAACCGTTGCAGCTTTGATAAACTCATCGCCTGCGATAAGAACACCTTCCGGCGTGCATTCTTTAATCGCTGTCCCGATTTTGAACGTGATGCCTTTGTCTGTCAAAATTTTCATCGCATACTCAACCAGCTCAGGATCAAAGCCTGGCAGCGCTGTTGGAGCAGCTTCAATATTATAAATCTTCACAAGGGAAGGATCGACGTCGAACTCTTTGCAAAGCTGTGGAATACGATCTGCAAGTTCACCAATGAATTCAATACCCGTGAATCCAGCTCCACCGATAACGAACGTCAGGTAATCTTTGCGGTCCGGCTCGCGCTTGTATTTCGCGAATTGATATTCAATATGCTCGCGAATGAAGCGAACACTGTTGATACTGCGGATATTCAGCGCGTTTTCTTTGAGTCCAGGGATACCGAATGTTTCAGCTTCGCCACCAAGACCGATAACTAGGTAGTCATAAGAAAGCGTACCGTCTTCGAGAATCACTTTTTTCTCATGCGGACGGATTTGGGTAACAGTCGATTTCACGAAATCCACTTTGAACTCATCAATTAATTTCAGAATGTTCACGCGTGCATTTTCAGGATTATCTGTCCCAGCAGCAGGCATATGGAGATGCGTGGTAATGTAGTGGTAATCATGCTTGTTTACGAGTGTTACATCAGCTTCGTTGTAGTTTAGTTCCTTTTGCAATCGAATTGCAGAAAGAATCCCGCCGTACCCGGCTCCTAGAATAACGATTCTTGGTATTCTACTCATGTCTCTCTCACTTCCATATCCGATTTTATTGTCCCATGGTTTCTCTATCTTGTGAAAATTTACACAAACAGCTTCGAAAGTGGTATACTGCCTCTAGTTTGCTCTCACACGCAGTGATTTATGATCAAAAAGCATCAAAAAACACAAATTTAGTCTAAACATGGTAAACCGATTCTCATGATATAATATAATTTAAATTAGTAAAGATCAAGTGCTATTTTGGCTTAAAATCAAGCTTACAGCCGCTTCTGGCCTGTCCAACCAATGTAAGCATTACTTATCATATTTATAAGCGATTTATATAAAGAAATCACACTTTTCTGTTTCCTTCAATAGAAGAGACGTTTATAATGGAATAATGATTGTGGCAATTCTTGCAATTCTCAGAATAATGCCACATCAAAGGAAATGAATCGGAGGAGTTTAACAATGATCGAGAAAGAAACTAATCAAGACATCGTCGATATCATCGTCATCGGTGGTGGACCTGCTGGGATGTTCGCATCCTTCTACGCTGGAATGCGTCATGCGTCCGTGAAAATTATTGAAAGCATGCCGCAACTAGGTGGTCAGCTTGCCGCGCTTTACCCTGAGAAGTACATTTATGACGTAGCCGGATTCCCGAAAGTAACGGCGCAAGATTTAGTCAATAACTTACTAGCTCAAATGAAACACTTTCCTATAGATGCTTGCCTAGAAGAGAAAGTACATCAAGTAGTTAAGAAAGAAGAGCGTCTCTTCGAAATTACAACAGACAAAGGTACGCACACGAGCCGCGCGGTTATTATCACAGGCGGAGTTGGCGCATTCGAACCACGTCGCTTAGAACTTCCGGAAGCAGCACAATTCGAGAAAAAGAACTTGCACTATTTCGTAAACGATTTGAATGCTTTTGCCGGCCAAAAAGTATTGATCAGCGGTGGCGGCGATTCCGCGGTTGACTGGGCGTTAATGCTCGAGCCAATTGCTGAGAAAGTAACCCTTATCCACCGTCGTGATAAATTCCGTGCTCATGAGCACAGTGTTGAAAACCTGATGAACTCCAAAGTAAATATCGTAACACCTACAGAAATTACGAAGCTTCAAGGCAGCGACCGTATCGAGCAAGTTACACTCAAAGATATCAAATCGGGCGAAGAAACCGTTCATGATGTCGATGCTGTTATTGTTAATTTCGGATTCGTATCTTCTCTTGGACCGATCGCTGAGTGGGGTCTTAACATTGAGAACGGATCCATCGTCGTTGACTCCAGAATGGAAACGAACATTCCGGGAATCTTCGCTGCAGGGGACATCACTACGTATCCGGGCAAATTGAAATTGATTGCTGTTGGCTTCGGTGAAGCACCTACAGCGATTAATAACGCCAAAGTTTATATTGACCCGACAGCTAAGCTTTCACCAGGACACAGTTCGAATTTGAAATTCTAATCATAATCTTTCTACATAAAAAGGGGTATTCTATACCTAATCTTCGGATTAGGAGGAATACCCCTTTGTCATCTATATGTCCGGTTTGCAATGGCCTGCAGGAATTAACCACCGAATGCCCCGTGTGTTCACATGCTATGTGTGATGGCGGCAGACTAAGCGACTACCTTGGTCCCTACTCCCCCTATCGGGAGATTGATGAGTACTCGATGTCTGATTCGGATGGCATGCTGCCCAGTCATGGTGGTAAATGCCTTCATTTGCTCAATTGCCCCGATTGTATGCACAGTTTAACTATCCAGATACCAAATCTATGAAATAAACTCTCGTAGATGAGGTAAAAGGTAAATACGCTAGTTGAGCGGAGCTTCATCCCTGATGTAGACCTGCAGCTTCAAGTTCCGTCTCTGGATTTCGGCGAGCAATAGATCAACAAAATCTGATTCTAATCTCAAATCCAGTGCCTTGTAATAAGAGTCGATCAATGTTTCGTCGCTAATTTGTCTCACTGAAATCACCTTTATTCTATAATTTGTAATTATATTATCATGGGGTTAAAAATAGAACAACTGTTCCTTTATCCACAGAAAGTTGTGTATATCCTGTGGGTAAATTGTTGATATCCCCCCTAAACGGTATGATTGCTTGGGGGATACTGTGTATAAAGTTATACACATGCTAGACTGCTCCAATATCGATAAAAAAAATTGATCGCTTTATTTGTAAAGATCCGCGGAATACTTAATCTTTCCTTAACGAAGTTCACAAATTTGAAAAGAAATTTTAATCGCCCGTTAATATTCATCGCTTACAATAGTATTAGAAAGTTAATTAAAGGAGTGAAAGCCCATGATCGTCTACGATATTGTACTGAATGGTGAAATCAAAGAAACAATTAAGCCTAAAAAGAACCGCTTGAAAGAAATCTATTCGTTTATGCTAGATCAAACAAAGCTTATGAAAGCTAAATATGGCGAGAACGTAAAAATTAAAAGCCGCATCGTGTACTAGGAATGATTCCCCGTCACATGCGGCTCTTTTTTTTGACTATGTGGATTAGATAATTCCTTTGCGATGAAGCACCGTTAACAATCGGTAGAAATCATAGCTTCCATCTTTGGGAGTATCAATAAGACCTGCTTTAACCGCCGCATCAACTGCAGTTTTGGCCCATACGGGCACTTCCTTAAGCGCCGCTTGTCCCTCTAATGCGCCAACTCTCGTCTGTAAGGCTGCTATTTGCGCTTGCAGCTGTTCTAACATTTCAACAACCTCCTCATCATATCGCGTTAATCCATTGGTTTGTATCAAAGTATTCAGCTTACTTGCGTAAGCGATATCCGTAGCGTATCCACTGTTTTGCAAAGCTTGTGTTTGTTCTCCTGGGCTTTTGGCATTCCTTACACTGACATATCGGGAGAACTGAAAGAGGAGATCTTGATCCCGGAAACCTGCCTCAATCGTCGGATACGCGCGGAAATCACTAGGCACATTATCGTAACGAACTCCGTTTACCATCTCCCAAGTCAAGGCCGATACTCTGTCACCGGACCAATAAGGCGTAAGCACACCGCTGCCGACCTTGTAACCTACCAAATTGTTCCACGCATTCACTTTCCCACCTGTCTCCAGAATTGCCTGCGCAATCCGTACGGACGGAAATATCGGAGAATTATCCAACCGAAGTTTCACAGCAATGGGAGCAATCAGCTCGATAAATGCTTGTCTAGTTACCATGCACTCACCCCCTTCTCCTAGTTCATCAAGCTAGTACTCTTTCATTCTATTTTATTCTTCGATGAGCAAACGGTTCCCCGTATAAGGATTCGAGTTAAGGATCAGAGCCCTCTTTACTTTTACCTTAGGTTAAGGTTTAGTAGGGGAAGGAGGGTTGATTTTAGGATGAAAATCAAAGAATTAGCAGAGAAGCTTAACATTTCTCCAAGAACGATTCGCTTTTATGAACAAAAAGGGCTGATTTCTCCTCATAAACAGGAGCACAACTTATATAGAACATTTACGGAAAAGGAAGTATGGCGGTTACAAACGATTATTTCTCTGAGAGAAGCTGGGATGACGATTGAGGATATCAAAAAAGCATTGCCTCAAGCTGATGATGACGAGGATACGGAACAGCTTCAGTATTATTTGGAAATGCAGCGGTCGATCATTTTTTCGCAGTGGCTGGAGCTAAAACAAATTATTGAAACTACGGATACGATGATCGATCTTTTAAAATATCAACCAACACTTCCATTAGACGACATTTTCATGCTCGCCGAAGGGTCCAAACGTTTAAGAGAGACCAGAAAGAACTGGAACGATAAATGGAATTTCGACCATCAAGCCTTAACGCATGACAGTAATGTAGCTAATAATGATAGAGAATATAAGGACTATGAGAAAGCCCTTCAGACTACAGTCGACTGGGTTGCCCCAAAGGCTGGTGAACGGGGTCTCGATATTGGGACAGGTACGGGGAATCTAGCTGGGAAGTTTCTAAATAAGGGCATTCCAATGGCGGGAATCGATCAATCCAAAGAAATGCTGAGGCACTGTGGACGCAAATATCCGCAGATGGAGCTTAAACTCGGGAACTTTCTTGCCATCCCGTATCTGGATGGTCAATTCGACTTTATTGTCACTAGCTTTGCCCTGCACCACATTTCGGACGAACAAAAAGTATTAGCTCTAAGCGAGATGCGCCGCGTCTTGAAACCGCACGGTCGAATATGTATCACGGATTTAATGTTCGAAAATGAATGGCAGAAAGAGCAGTACATAGCTAAATTAGAACGCCAAGGTAGAGCGGATGATATCCAGCTGATCCTTAATGAATACTACGCAATGAGCTCTTCGCTGCTCAGCTGGTTTGATGACAACGGTTATATCACGAAACATAAACAGCTGAATGAGCTGCTCACGGTGGTTTATGCGGTTCCAATCCATTAGCTAAATAAATGTTGACCTTCTCCTAACGTCAATCCTTACGATGGATGTGTAACGTTAACCTAAGGAGGAGTTTGAACAATGCCTGACCATGATGCCATTTACAAATCAGAAGCGGAAACGTATGATTTGCTCATTTCTAAGCAGCCAAGTCTCTATGATGTAATTGAAAGTATCCAACCCGTTGAAGGTTTGGACATCTTAGACCTGGGCGCTGGTTCTGGAAGATTGACCCGTGTGCTGGCGCCAAAAGCCAAATCAATCTTGGCCATCGACGCATCAGAAGCCATGTTGCAAGTAACCGCAGATAAGCTGCAAGAAGCCGGCTTACTTAACTGGGCAACACGGGTTGCCGACCACCGTGATCTCCCTGTCCTTGATAATAGCTACGACTTAATCGTGTCAGGCTGGAGTATCTGTTATTTAGGAAGCTCAGGCGATCCTAATTGGAAAGAAAACATTCACCAGGTCATGGCGGAAATAAAGCGAGTTCTACGCCCTGGCGGCAGCGCTATTATTTTTGAGAATTTCGGAACGGGATCAACCGTCCCGAGTCCTCCGAGTTTTTTGCGTGCTTATTTCGATTTGCTTGAAAAAGAATACGGCATGTCCCACACGTGGATTCGGACGGATTATCAATTTGACAGCTTAGAGGAGGCTGAGCGGTTGAGTCGATTTTTCTTTGGGGATGATTTAGCCCAGCAAGTTATTAGGGAAGGTTGGATACAGCTTCCGGAGTGCGCGGGGGTTTGGTGGTTGCGGTTCCCTCCCACCAGCCGAATACCTCGTTTTTGAAAAAATAGGGGACCACAGTTCCCGCTTCTCAGAGTGCGGTGCCGTAAGGTCAAAAAAAAGAAGCAGCAAAATCTGCTGCTTCTTGATCTTTATAAATAAAGAAGACATGATGCTTCTATACATTAATCTTAAAATGATTCCATGATCATTTTCACCAATAAGAAGGGAAGCGCACCAATGGAGATAAAAGCATAAAAAAATCCTTGCAGAAAATTTTTAAAAAGTTTCACCACAATCACTCCCATCTAAATTTGTCAAGTTTGTGAACTTACTTCAATTATACGCCTTCTTCAGCAGAGTTTTATGAAAATAAGATTAAATCTTTCAAAGCTCGTCCAAAAGGGGCAAAAAAAAAGAGAGCGGCTACAAGCCACTCTCATCTTTTATTAAGCTTCAACCTTGTCATCACAAGGCTCAGGAGTTCCTTCATAATCCGCTGGTTTGAAGGAAGACCCGCATCCGCACGATGCTACTGCATTCGGGTTGTTGATGGTGAAACCGCCGCCCATCCCTTTGTCCTCGAAGTCGATTTCGACGCCGTACAAATATTTGGAGCTATCTGAATCCACCACAACCTTCACGCCGTGAATGGTAAACTCTTTATCGTCATCCTTCTGATCATCGTCGAAGCCCATACCGTAAGAAAAGCCGCTGCAACCGCCAGCTTTGACACCTAGTCGCAAGAACAGGTTCGGTGATTCTTCAGAAGCCAAAAGTTCTTTAATCTTATCACTCGCTGATTCGCTAATGTTGATCATAACGGAAATCCCTCCTTGATGTTTCCCATCGTGGAAAACTGGCATTATCCATAAGTTTCGTAATGCTTACTATCAAGTATACTCCTATTCGCTCTATTGCTCAAGGGCAGTTGCGCATACATGACTAGCCATTGTTTCCATGAGCTTACTGTTTGCGTTGTATCGCATAATATTGCAATAGCAACTCATCCAGTTCTCGACTACACTGTTGCACTTCAGGATGCAGGAAACCATATTCAGTGCCTAATGCCACCATCTGGCCTCGAAGCTGTTCGATTGCTATATCTAATCGTTCCTGCAATTCGGTCACGAAATATGTTGGCACGATATAATCACCTTTTAACCCTACGTAATCACATTGCAATAGTATACAGGAATTTGTTAATATTGGGAATAACCTTTTTACGAATTTGGCGGCAAAATTTATAGATTTCCTAGATTGTCAATTTATGTCCATGTTCATCATATTGCCCCCTCCCACATGGAGGTTTATAATGATTACGATGGGTTGTACGTATATTGAAGAACCATAGAGAGCCTTTGAGCCAAACTCAGAGCTCCCTATAAGTGTGAATTCCTGAACCGAACTGGCTGACAGGTAGGCGAGCCACTCACACCGCAAAAGGCGCATGAGATCCTCAACAGATGGATGCGTCGATTCTTTATGTGCTTTATTTTGATTTTCATAGGAGGAGTTAAGATGAGTGTAATCACCACAGACCCGATCAAACGGATGGCAGAAATTGCCGACAAAGTTGAGCACGGTCAACGTCTTTCCTTGGAAGATGGATTGTTTTTGTATGAATCGGATGATCTTCTGAGCATAGGACAAATGGCAAACAAAGTAAATACACGTTTGAACGGAAACAAGGTTTATTTTGTACAAAATATGAGTTTATATTTCACTAATGTGTGTGAGGAGCATTGTGCTTTTTGCCATTTCCGCCGAGATGAAGGCGAAGAAGGCGCCTATACGCTTACACCAAGCCAAATGTTAGACTATGTAGCTGAACATTTTAACCCAGAAATTAGAGAGTTCCATATTAGCCAAGGGCATAATCCTCATCTGCCTTTTGAATATTACGTTGATTGTATTCGCCAATTGAAGAATGCCTACCCGGATGTGACAATCAAAGCGCATACCGCGGCAGAAATTGAATTTTTCTCACGCATCAGTGGCTTAAGTTACCGAGATGTCTTAAAAACGTTGATGGATGCAGGTCTGTCCACACTTCCAGGCGGCGGAGCCGAGATTCTAACAGAGCGCTACCGGTCCAAAATGAAGGTTGAGAAAGCCTCTTCGGAAGAGTGGCTCGATGTTCATCGCAACGCGCACATGCTGGGTATGAAAACTCACGCAACGATGTTGTACGGATCGATTGAAACGAAGGAAGAGCGCATTCGCCATATGATGCTTTTACGCGAACTGCAAGACGAAACGAACGGGTTCCTGGTATTCATTCCGAACTCCATCCAACCTGCCAGCAAAAACGCGGGCCTCAAAAGACGTGTACCTGCCTGGGATGAGCTGAAAACCATCGCGATCAGCCGTTTAATGCTGGATAATTTCCCTCATATCAAAGCTTACTTCATTAATATTGGTACGAAGTTGACTCAGCTATCCTTTACCTTCGGTGCTTCTGATGCACATGGAACGATCGTGAAAGAGAAAATTTCACACGCTGCTGGCGCATTATCCCCAGAAGGTCTTACAAGAGACGAACTGGTTTGGTTGATTCAAGGTGCTGGACGCACAGCCGTTGAACGCGACACCTTTTATAATGAAATTAAAGTGTATTAGTCATAATAGAGAAGAGAGATTAGTACAGAAGGGATACGGAGTGTAATGAAAAAATTTGTGATTCTCGGAGGAGGTTATGGCGGTCTGACCATAGCCTTAAACATGCTGGAGAAAGATTTACCGGAAGATACCATACTGGAAATGATCGATCGCAGTCCTTTTCAAGGATTAAAAACGGAATATTACGCACTTGCTTCAGGTACAATTGCAGAAACGCATATTCGAGTGGCTTACCCGGATGATCCTCGTTTATTGCTAACATACGGAGAAGTGTCCTCGGTGGATATGGAGAAAAAGGAAATTCTTTTTGAAGATAGAGAACCTGTAACGTATGATTGGCTGGTAATTGGTCTAGGCTGTGTAGATAGCTATCATGGCATCACGGGTGCAAGAGAGTTCTCATCCAGCATTCAAACACTGGCACAAACTCGCGCTACGTACCAACACATCAACAATATTGCTCCTTATGGACAAGTTTCTATTATTGGTGGCGGATTAAGTGGTGTCGAGATGGCTGCGGAGTTAAGAGAAAGCCGTTCTGATCTGAACATTCGACTCATCGACCGCGGTCCAAGCCTACTATCTGCTTTCCCAAGCAACCTGCAGCAATATGTGCGGGAATGGATGGTGGAGCATCACATTGAGCTTCGTCCAAATGTATCGCTATGCCGTCTGGATGGCGGGGATTTGCACAACGGAGATGAAATCATTCGTACAGATGCGACAATCTGGACAGCAGGCATTCAGCCGAATCCAATTGTTGAGGCTCTGAACGTACCTAAAGACCGCCAAGGGCGTATTATGTTAAATGAGTATCACCAAATTCCAGATCACAAAGATGTGTACGTTGTCGGTGACTGTGCTTCCCTGCCATTCTCACCAAGTGCGCAAGCTGCGCAGGCACAAGGCAAGCAGATTGCTGAAGTGATGCAAGCGATATGGAAAGGTGAAACGCCGCGGCTTGGTGAAATTAAGCTCAGAGGCACACTAGGTTCACTTGGCAAAAAAAGCGGATTCGGCATCATGGGCAAACGTACACTCATGACAGGCAAAATTGCCCGCATGCTAAAAAGTGGCGTTCTCTGGAAATCGAAACGCCACTTCGGGTAAGTTTTGGGTCAATCGCTTAGCAGATCGTACATGGCTTCAATATCTTTGATCTTTGCGAGAATGAGTTCGTGAAGCAGGTCTGCGTTCTCTGCGGCAATGATTTCGCCATTCAGTAGCGCATAGGGTTCCATGTAGCATTGTCCGCAATTACCAAGACAGCCATATTCGATGACATCAAAGTCAGGATTTTGTTCTAGTGCTTTCATGACTTTCTCTGTTCCATTGTGCATGTTGCTGGCGCAAAACTCTATGATTGGTCTCATAATAAAAATTCCACCTTATGTCGATATATTCAAGTTGAAAACCATTTTCATTTAATCATTATTGTAATATAATATTAAAAGAAAGGAGATGAATCAAATGTCTGAAAAAACAAAAGAAGCTGTTTATGATGAAGTCCTTGAGGTTTTAGATAAACTTCGTCCTTTTCTACAACGCGATGGCGGTGACGTGGATCTCGTTGACGTAGAAGACGGTATTGTGAAGCTGAAACTGATGGGTGCTTGTGGAAGCTGCCCAAGTTCAACGATCACGTTGAAAGCTGGTATCGAACGCGCACTTGTTGAAGAAGTTGAAGGTATAACTGAAGTCGTGCAAGTGTTCTAATACGACTATATCATAAGAAAGAGCTTACCTCCATGGTAAGCTCTTTTTGTTAAGCTTATTTACGCTGATTAAGCACCGGCAGCGGCTGAATGGGGTCAAGCCCGCCAGATATATCCATGATGTTGCCGGTGATGAAATCAGAAGCTGGCAAACATAAGAATTCGATGACTCTAGCCACATCTTCGCCAGTCCCCGGTCTACCTACAGGCGTTTCGCCATCGACTTCCAGACGGGCCTCCTGCATCGTTCTTTCTTTATTTTTACCTCGAATGTCGCCTGGGCAGATCATGTTCACGGTGATTCCATGGCTGGCTTCTTCTTCAGCCAGCGTCTTCGTGAAGGAGACAAGGCCTACCTTCGCTGCCGCGTATACAGCGCGATGCGTCCAGCCCCTGGCTTCAGCCGCTTTTCCAAATCCAAAATGGATAATGCGCCCCCACCGTTTCTCCCTCATCATCGGCAACACCAATTGATCAAGCTCCATAACACCAAGCAAATTGCCGCGCATTAAATATTCAATTTCATCGACACCATAGTCAGCAAAAAAACGCCGCTCCCGAAAAAAAGGTCCTGCATTATTCACGAGAATATCAATCGGGCCAAGCTGCGTCGCTGTTTGATCTACCATGCGTATAATGTCTTCGCGCTTAGCGACATCGCCTTGGACAGCCATACTACGAACACCAAGATCTTGTAAGTGATGGACAAGCTCATGGGCTTCCCTCTCACTATTCACATAATTAACAGCCACCTGGCAGCCTTGTCTAGCCATGGTGATGGCGGTCATTTTGCCGAGTCCTTTCGCACTGCCTGTAATAAGAACCGTTCGGCCTCTTAATTCCATGGTCCCCTTACCCCTTTGCAATACTAGCCGTAATATAAGAGAATGCTATAGTTAAGGTTCGGCAAACCATTTCAAATCCCTGCTGGAGATCAGCGACATTTGATTTTACATTTTCGACATGAATCCGGTCCCCCGGATAAGGTTCCTTTTGCATGAGATCATCCAGCATCTCGGCATTAATATAGTGAATCTCCATATTGCGTTGATTGCGCAGTCGATCGAGCGGAGATTTATAATCCATTTTGAGCGTATATAGCTGAACTTCGAGTGCCTCGTGAATTTTCTTCTCATGCATTCTGCGCAATACCGTAAAGTAGGAATACCTTATCTTCAGCACCTCTGTTTTTAGCTCAAATAAATCATTCATGAATGTACCCAATTTGTCCAAAATGGAAAATAGGCGAATAAACGCATTTTTGAAAAAATAGACGAAAAGCCGGTAGGCTTCCATCTCTTGCGCGTTCATATCCTCTAGGAACAGTTTATCGATATGCTCAGCATAACGCTCACAGCAGTATTTGCTCTGCTCAAGCTCGTCTAGAGCATCTATGAACCCTTTACTCCAGATCGCTTGCCGATGGTACTTCGGGTAGTCTGAAGCCGTGTGGTGATGTTCCTTCGATTCCAGATGTTCGATAAACACTCTTACTGCATTCCCGGCCTCCAGCAGAAGTCCGCTGTCTACCCGTTTGGGTTCATTGAACAATACTCGCAGCATGGGTACACCCCCTTTTTTAGTAAGCTTTACGCAGGAACAACAATAGAAGTAAGTATAGGCATAAATATAAAGAAATAGCCCTCTCTATAAATAGGAAGGCCTCTTCTCCCACAAAACCGTTCTGTTCATATTGCCAGAAGCCAGCCCCATCAGGGCCTTATGCTTTGCGATCATATAGCGTAAGCACGCATAAATAACATAGAAATCCGAACATACAGGAAACAATTACGGCATGCACCATGCCAGTCAATAAATAAGCAAGTTCATTCCCCATGGACCAAGTGACAACAGCTCCACTGATAACCTGCAGGGAAACTAGGATGAGTGCCCATTTGCTGCCAAAACGCAATTTGTCAGAGCTCTGGTAGTAACGTTTGGCCTGTAAGTAAAGGAACAGAATGCAGAGAAACAGAAGTAAAGCTGCTATCCGATGAGTAAAAACAATGCCGGTCGCGCCACTAAGTTCAGGGATGACTTCTCCATTACATAAGGGCCAGCCTGAACATCCGCCTGATGATACCGTATGACGGACAAAAGCACCCAAATAAACAACAATATAGCTGTAGATCGCTGTTATCCATACGAACGCCTTAAAGGAACTGCGAATGGCTGTATCTCTTTGAAATTGGCCCCAAGGTGTAAACACAAGCGCAAGCAGCAAGGAAAACGCAAACGCAAGCAAGGATAAGCCAAAATGAAGTGCCAGTACAAGTGAAGACTGCGGCCAAACGACGGCGAGTGCACCCATTACGGCTTGTACCAATGTCATAACAACGGTTCCGGTGATGAAGTATTTCGCGTCTTTTCGTTTGACATAACGAAACACTAAAATGAATGTGGCAATCAGGATTAGCGTCACGACACCAACAACCAGTCGATGACTGTACTCGATAAACGAAGAAATCGTATGCGCTGGGACGAATTTCCCATGACATAGCGGCCACTCGTCTCCGCAGCCTCTGCCTGCGTCGGCCTTTGTAACCAAGGCACCCATTGCGAGAATGAGAAACATGCCTATGGCGGACAAATTCGCTAGCCTTTTAATCAATTTTTGCATGATTGCACCTACTTTTACGTCGTGACTTCTGTAAAACTTGTCGAATTAAATTTGGTTCGTTTTTTATTATATCTTTAAAAAGTTGGCAAATCCATTCGCAATTGTTACAAAGCTCTGAAACCACGGATCTTCGGCTAAACTCGTGGCGAAGTTGTGATTTTCATATGAAAACTGTAAAAAAACGGCTCCGAGAAGAGCCGTTTCTTTTCCCTCTATTTATGGAGCAAGAGCACTCGATACTTCAAGAGCCCGATCAAGGAACTGCTCAATTTCATCACGTGTTTTACGTAATTTGCTGACGAAACGCACAAGCTCTTTGCCCTCGCGGAAGGCGATAAAGCTTGGAATACCAAGAATGTTCAGCTGCTCGCACAAATCCGGCACTTCGTCACGATCGAGTTCAACGAAAGTAATCCGCCCCGCATAGGCCTCTTCTACGGCTGGCATGAAGGGATTAATAAAGTGGCAGTCTTTGCACCATGTCGCTTTAAAAACAGCAACCGTCAATCCAGGTTGCGAGATTTGTTCTTGAAAAACTTGTTCATCGGAAATTTTCAACATCATGAGCACCTCACTACTAGGAATTTATTAACTTATAGCATGCCCCAAAAAGGGTGTCAAGATATACGAATGACATCATCTTCCTTTCCCCTTGTATTTACATTATTAGTAAAAAGTGATATCATATTTATATCAAGATAATATTTAAATGAAATCGCTACTCCAACTTGAAAGGGTGTTGCTTGCATGAACGAAAAACAAGCTTGGTCAATTAACGGATTTCTTGGTATTTTGCTATTTATTATTGGCGGAGGACTAGGGGTTTTACTCCTTACACAGGAACGAATTGCGCCAGGTATCATTTTAATCATACTTGGTATTATCTTCGTTTCGACGATTACGGCTGTTCAGCCGAACGAAGCTTCCGTTGTTACGTTCTTCGGCAGTTACTTAGGTACGATCCGGAAGAGCGGTTTGTGGCTCATTGTCCCATTTTCAAACAGAAAGAAAATATCCTTGCGGGTTCGCAATTTTAACAGCGTCAAGCTGAAAGTCAACGATATCGAGGGCAATCCGATCGAAATCGCCGCCGTCGTCGTGTTCAAAGTGGTTGATACGTACAAAGCACTCTTTGATGTGGACAGTTATGAGAAGTTCGTCGAGATTCAGAGTGAAACAGCGCTCCGCCATGTAGCTAGCAAGTATCCTTACGATCGTTTCGACAGCGAAGGTTATTCCCTGCGCGGGAATGCGGATGAAGTAGCCGCTGAGCTGAGCCTTGAACTTCAACATCGTCTCTCTGTTGCAGGCGTGGAGGTTATGGAGTCTCGTCTCACTCACCTTGCTTACTCAACAGAAATCGCAAGCGCGATGCTTCAGCGTCAGCAAGCTTCAGCGATTCTATCCGCCCGCCAAACGATTGTGGACGGAGCTGTCGGCATGGTTCAGATGGCCATCTCCCGCCTCGAAGCCGAAGGTTTGCATTTGGATGAAGAGAGAAAGGCGGCCATGATCAACAATTTGCTAGTAGCCATTGTATCGGACCGCTCAGCGAGTCCGGTCATTAATACCGGCTCGCTTTACTAAACGGGCACCGCTATGGCTCCTAAGAAAAACTTCGCGCTCCGACTCGATCCCAAGCTCTATGAAGCTTTGGAGCGCTGGGCGGAGGATGAGTTCCGGAGCGTCAACAGCCATATTGAATATTTGCTTCGAGAATCGATGCAGCGTGCTGGGCGGTTGCCTCGGCCAAACATCAGCCAGCCTCCTCCCGAGGAATCGGACTGAATGCTATGCTACACAAAAACATCCCTGCTAGCCTAAGCTAGAGGGATGTTTTTCGTATTACACAATAACCGTAATTGTCGGTGCAGAAATTATCGGCTGTACGGTAACCGTAGAGGTCGTACCTGAGAAATCGGACACTTCAAGAACGACTGGCGTATCTTCGACTGCTTCATCAGTGGCTAAAACCAGAGATGCCGTTGTAAGGGTTGATAATCCTCCCTCTTGCAGCATACCGTTGACATATACGTTGAAGTAACCGTCTGTCGGCGGTGCTGGAAGAACGGTTACCGCATCGCCGTCGTCATCAACAAAGCTTGCTGCCGGAATCGTTGTATTTCCTCCCGCTATCATACCTGCATTAATCGTTGCGATATATCTCGTTACAGCCGGATCTACTGTTGTTTCAACCTCAGTTCCAGTAGCCGTTGGTGCAGTAGCTGTGGCGGTTACAAAAAGTTTAATCAGAGACGCTACCATAAATTCACCCCCTTCCCTAATTCACAATAGCTATCTATAGATGCGAATACTTTGGACAATGATGGGGACTCCTTTTTCTGGAACATCTTCTGAGGTTAAAGTTAAAGATCCTTCCCGTATGCGATATAACGTTCGAGGCTGAAGCACACCGTTCACAAAAACCTGCCGGTAAGAGATGACCTTCGGGCTCGGAATAGATTGAATCCCATAGTCAGGAATCTGATCCTCATTGGTGTACTCCCTCTTCTCCCCATCCGAAATCGTATAGAAGAAATAGGTCTGCGCCAAATATTTGACTCCTAGACGTTTCGTTCTATGCCTGGACCTCTTTTTTCGTCGTTTGGACGCCTTCTTAGGACACGGACGACAACTTGCCACGTGCATGCTGATACTAATGTAGATCACCCCGCCAGCGCTGACTTCTGTTAGTTCATTTTATGCATAAAATCATGCTAGTAATTGGATTTTATTATCAGGTTCTTCCCCCATTTATGGAAAAAAGTAGCCTTAAATACCTATAATCCGCACATACCTAAGGGGAAATGGGCCAACAATAAGGAGATGATTCGGGTTCGGTCGAGGAGGTCATTGTCAGTATGAAATCAAGTTTGGACACTATCCCTTTGTCAACAAACATCACAGGAAGATTAGAAAAGGGCCTCATCCAGCAATTAGAGCTGCTTCGAGGCGGTGTTCAGCCTTTCCCTCTTACATCGGAAGAGAGAACGCTAGTGGAGGACATCCGACTACGAACCCAGAAGGAGAACAGGAATAACGTAACGCGTACAACGGCCTATTGGGATTGTTACCAGGCGTATCCTGAGCTTCACTGGGCTCTGCTTGCCCATATGGTCTCCCGCAACGGCGGCTGGAACATGACCGACCTGCAAGGTGAACTGCTGCCGCGTCTCGTTGACAAGGATCAAGCTGAGCACCTGTTTGCTTTTCTTGAGCGCGCAAACGGTCTTATTTTTCAAGATGCTTATCCACAACTACTGCTTTATGAGGCTAGTAAGAAGCGTGCGAAGAATCTGTTTCACTTGCTTCCCCATCTAGAGATTTCTATGTGGATGCTTCCTGCCTGGCATGAATTTTGGGCAGCCCCAGACTCAGCAGCACTAACGATTGCCCTTATTGTGAATGAACAAAATTATATTGAGCAGCGTATTGTCCAAAAAGGGCAGTTCCAACAAGCCGTGCTTGATAAGGCATTTTTCAAAGCGCAAGGCTGGCTGCAAATGAATCCAGTTGGTTTCCCTTTTTGGTCCCCATCCACCGAAACCGACTCCCCCCAGCCCCGTCTGGCTGGACTCATTCTCGAGAATTTTGCCAACTTAAATGAAAGAATAGCCCTTGGGAAAAGCCTTTATGCTCTACTATTCGGTGTGCCTGAAGTCCTCCAGGGCGTTCTCCGCTTCGCAGCATCAACGCCTCACACAGGTTCACGGGCAGACTATTGGCCCCACTTATTTTCCCCCATACAAAAAGCCCCCCCTGATTATCTCTATCAGGAGAGGCTGGATGGCTGCTTCCTTAAGAAAGGAAGCCCGCCTTTGTATAGTCCTACACTTGAAACTGTATGGCCGGATAGGCCGCTTATGCCTGTGGAACCTGGTGATTGGTTTCAGGACGTCGAAGCCCCAATGGAGCATCTGCGCCCGATCGAAGTGCCACAGACCATTGATCTAACCCGCGCCATGAGCGAAGGGCTTAATAGCATCGAGCTTGCCATACTTGCTGCGCAGGCTATGAACGTCGTCCGATAAGGCGACTTGCTTTGCCTATCAACTTTTGGACTGGTGCCGGGAAATTCTTCACGTCGTCCTTCGTCACCACTCGCGTCACCATTAACATCAATGGGTAGAGAGCAGCTGTGAAGCCACAAACGAGTACAGCATTGATTCCTTCATTGATCCTGTACAAGCTCGTTGGCTGCACATATGTGTGAGTCAACCATTCAGCCGTTATGCCTAAACCGGCGATGACCACAATCGAAATGATTAAACCAATGAAGCGTCGTCCAAGAATGGTGAATTTCACATCCTTGCGCAGCGTGCGCAAGTTGAGCCATGACATGGCGATGAAGCAAAGTCCTGTGGAGCCGATAATGCCATAAATGCCGAATAACGGAGCAAGCAAGAAGCTGCCTGCCAGCTTAACCGCAATACCTACGGCAACATGCAGCATCAGCGGTTTCATACGGCCCATGCCCATTAGTACGGCGCCAGAGGTTTGCATGACGATTTGGAACATAGCGCCTAAAGTTAACAAGGAGATCATGTATGGCCCATGACTCATGCCATAGGCAGTATCCTCATGTCCAAACATGAAGAAATCGAGCGGACGCGCTGCAATCGCGATCACGAGAACCGCAGGCAATCCCGATAAAATAGACAACTGCAGCACTCTGGTTGTTTGGTGCCCTACCTGTTTCATATCTTTGCGGGAGTAAGCCGCTGAGATGATTGGCACGACAGATTGACTGAGCGCAATCGCCAAGATAATCGGAATGCCCGCCAGAGACTGCGCGCGCCCCCCGATAATACCGACCAATCCAAGTGCCTCACTGCTGCCAATCGTCCCTTCCAAGAGGGGAATAATGATCGAAGTATCGATCGCATAGACCAACGTAACCGTCACCGAGAAGATGACGATCGGAATCGAAAGCTTCAGCAGGCTGCGGTAAATCTCGCTATACTTTGCCGGCACTGTTGGTACTGGCGCCGAAGAATGTCCTGCTGCAGTTTCATTAGCCGCCGCGTGAGACACATTCTCTTTCAGCCTTTGAGCGTCCCTGCGTTTAAGCTTCATCGCATAGTAGAGCATAACCGCCAGAGCGGCAATTCCCCCCATGACTCCACCGAATGATGCACCTGCTACACCCCAGGCCAAGCTGATGTTTAATAGAATAAAGGCAAGACCAATCGAAGTGACCAGCCTGAATATTTGTTCCACAACTTGCGATACCCCGTTAGGCATCATGTTCTGTCTGCCTTGGAAATAACCGCGCATAATCGCAATGAGCGGGAAGAACAGCATGGCCGGCGCGATTGCGCGAGTTGCCAGCGTAGCGTCGGGTCCGCCGCGTGAAATTTGTTCCGCATAAATTGGTGCGAACACATATAACAGCACGGTCATGAGCGCACCAGCTACAACAGCAAATAAAATGGCTGCGCGATAGATTCGCTCTGCCTCGGCAGGTCGTCCGATTGCGTACTTCTCTGATACCATTTTGCTTAATGCACTGGGAATTCCCGCCGTTGCTACAACAAGAAGAATAGAGTACAGATTAAAAGCAATCGAATAACTGCCCATTCCACCCTCATGCAGCAGGTGAACCAGCGGAATACGCTGGAAAACGCCGAGAAACCGCGCTACAAGCGCGGCTACGGTGAGAATGAGCGTCCCTTTTACAAGAGAATCTTTGGTTTCCTTCGTCAAGTGTGTTCCTACTCTCTAATCCTGTATTCAAACAACATCCTGTTCAATTAAAAAACCCAAATGAAGAAGAGGGCAATCATCGCTAGCTGCAGCACAATTTTGACTGCACTGCTGGCAAAGAAACCGATCACAGAACCAATCCCCGCGCTAATCGCCTTCTGCCATTTGGTGCCGATGATAATTTCACCAATTACAGCACCTAAGAACGGTCCGATGATTAATCCGAAAGCCGGAATGACGAAGGGCCCAATAATAAGGCCAATGGTGCTCCCAATCACAGCCGCCTTCGAACCTCCAAATTTCTTGACTCCCATTGCACTGACCGCATAATCAGCAACCATAATAATGATGACAATCAGGGTTTGTGTCGTCCAGAACACCCAGCCGAACGGCTCGAAGCTAACCAGCCAGCCATACAGGAAGAACGCTGCATATATGGCTAGAACACCCGGCAGCACTGGATAAACCGCGCCTACCATACCTACGACAAATAAAAGAATGACCAAGCTCCAGGCTAACGTGATCATGGATTCATCTCCATCCGTTATTGTACGGGCTAAAAGTCTTATAGCTTTTACAGCATATACGCATGAATGATTTTGGCAACCGCACTCTCTTCGTTCGTAACCGTCGTGATGTCCGCAATCTGTTTGACTTCATCCTGCGCATTGCCCATAGCTACACCAAGACCTGCTTCACGAATCATCGTGATATCATTCTGACTGTCTCCCATTGCAATGACTTCCGACATCTGAATCCCCAGAAGCTGACAAACAGCCTCCACACCGCTCGCTTTACTAATCCCAAGTGGATTTAATTCAATGTTCGATGGATGAGAGTTGCTGATTTCGAGCGTTCCCCAGCTCTCTGCAATTTCGCGAATACGCTGCAATTTCTCCGCGTTTTCTGTGAAGAAGCCGAACTTCAACCATTCGCTGTTCGGGATGTCCAGGCCTTCGCGCTCGCGATTGAAGACCCCGCTTTCGACAGAATAAGCCCACCACCAGCAGTCATGCTCCTCTGCGAGTGCATGCAACCGGCTCACGGTTTCCACAGGAAGCAGTGTCCGCCGAAGCAATTTATCCGGCGACTCCCATACTTCGCCGCCATTCACCATAACCATAGGTGTAGACAAACCCAGCTCCTGAATATAAGGCATGGCGCTTATCGCTCCGCGGCCGGTCGACATGATGACGATTTTGCCAGCCTCTGTCGCTTGACGGATTGCGGATTGATTTTCCGGAGATATTTTCTTCTCCTCATCCAGTAAGGTACCGTCCATATCGAGGGCTATTAACTTATAAGTTCCCACGTTCCCCATCTCCTGTCCTTCATAGACCTAGTAAGCAGCGAGCACTTTCTTAGGCAGCTCTTCCATAAAAGTCATATGCCAGAGGGCAAAAATATAGATCGTCCAAATCCGGCGTGCATAATCGCCCTGACCACTACGGTGCTTCTGAAGCATCCGTTCTACGGTGTTCATATTAATGTAATCTTCAATCCCGCTGGCTTTGATCTGCTCAAGCAGTACATCCCCCATCGAGCCTTGTATCCATTGGCGCAAAGGTACTGGGAAACCCAGCTTCGGACGATTCAGAATCGGATCCGGGATGATGCCTTCCATTGCTTTACGGAATATATATTTGGTTGTTCCATTCGCTATTCGATATTTCGCCGGGATGCGGCGTGCCACCTCGAACAGCTCCTTATCCAGGAAAGGAACACGCAGCTCGAGCGAATGTGCCATCGTCATCTTATCGGCTTTCATAAGAATATCACCAGGCATCCACAGGTTCATGTCGATATATTGCATCCGGCTGACGGGATCGAGATGTTGGGTCTTGTTGTAATAATCTCCAGCAATCTGCACTGGATTCTTATATGCCCGCAGCATCTCCGTATCGAGGCGCAGCACTTCCGCTTTCATATCCTCTGTGAAAATCTTCGCGTTACCGAGGAAGCGCTCCTCGAGCGGCGTCGTGCCGCGCAAGACGTAATTGCGCCCCTTCACGCTGCTTGGCAGCATCCGGGCGAAGCGGTTCAGCATGCGCTTGATCGAATGCGGCAGCTGATCAATCGGCCGCAAAGATTGCGGCTCGCGATAGATGCGATAGCCGCCGAACAGCTCGTCCGCGCCTTCGCCGGACAGCACAACCGTCACGTGCTCGCGCGCAAGCTGCGCCACGTGGTAGAGGGCAATGGCCGAAGGATCGGCGACAGGCTCGTCCTGGTGCCAGATCGCCTTCGGCATCGTACTGAAGAAGTCATCCTTCGTGATGACTTTATCGTAGTGCTCTGTGCCAAGCGTCGCAGCCGTCTGGGCGGCGATCGGTGTTTCGTTGTTGGCACCTTCGAAGCCAACAGAGAACGTGCGGATCGGTTCAATGTTCCGCATATGGGTGGCGATGGCCGTGGAGTCAATCCCACTGGACAAGAAGCATCCCCGCTCCACATCGCTGACCATGTGGTGCTTGACAGAGTCCTTCAACGTTTCGCGGATTTGCTCCACATAATAGTCAAAAGGACGTTCTTCCGGCTCGAACATCGGATCCCAATACTTATGTATCGTCATTTCACCATCGAAGGTTACCTTTACATAGTGGGCTGGCGGCAGCTTGTGGATGCCATGGAACATCGTATTCGGCTCTGGCACATATTGAAAGGTTAGATAGTTCAGCAAGCTGTCCGTATGGATCAACCGGTTCATGCCATCCGCAGCGAGCAAGCTCTTAATTTCAGAGCCAAACAAAAACTGACGGTCATTAACATGATAGTAAAACGGCTTAATGCCGAAATGGTCTCTCGCTCCGAACAGCTGCTTCTTTTTCTTGTCCCAGATCACGAACCCGAACATGCCGCGCAAATGCTTGACGCATTCCTCTCCAAACTCCTCATAAAGGTGAACAATAACCTCCGTATCACTATGCGTACGGAATTGATGCCCGCGTTCCTGCAGCATTCCGCGCAATTCTTTGTAATTATATATTTCCCCGTTAAAAATGATCCACACGGAATCATCCTCATTGGCTAGCGGCTGATGTCCTTCTTGAATATCAATAATGGACAACCGGCGAAAGCCTAGACCAATCCGATTATCCGTCCAAAAACCGGAATCGTTCGGTCCCCGATGCACAATCACATCTGTCATTTGCTGCAGCATTGCAACCGTTGGTTCTCTATCTTCAAAATACATCACACCTGTAATACCACACATGGTGAAACTCACTCCTCCGTACCATTCATCAAACTATCTCTCGCGACTACCGATACATTAGTATACCATATCCGTCCGCCATACTGGAAATAGGATGAAAGTACGCATTCAGCTGTCTATCACAGGAAAATGAAGGTAATGATCAGTCTTTTTAATGAAGCTGCTAATCGCGTCGTTTTCATGCAGTCCCCCACCTTTCTTTTCTCTGCGCACAAAAGTTTACCTAGCGCAACTTTTGGCGTAAAGGAGGGCTTTCCTCCTTACACCAACATATGCTTAGGTAGGGAAAAGGGTTCCGCTTCTTATGTATTGCTTCCGGTAGGCGAGCGGTGAAAGTCCTATTTTGCCCCGAAAACAGTTTGAGAAGTAAGCGGCATGATGGAAGCCCACCTCCTCCGAGATGCGCTCAATAGACCACTGCGTTTTCAGCAGCAGCAGCTTGGACTGTTCGATTCGATAGGCAACCAGATATTCTAATGGCGTGCAGCCATATACGCTTTTCATACAACGGCTTAAGTAATTCGGATGAAAATGAAACTCCTCAACTAACCTCTCATTGGTCAAATCATCCGAGTAATGCTGCTTAATATAAGCTTCGATGCGCTCTGCCAGCCTATGAACCTTGGACTGTTCATCCGGTTTATTTCCGATGTCTAGCGTACGCAAGATCTCCGTGAACATACGCTGCTCTTCCCAGAACGATAACGATCTCTCCGAAACAGACATCTCTTTCAGTTGGCCCCAAAGCAGCGCAAGCCGTTCGGGGTCCGCTACTTCCCCTTGTTGATGCAGCGTAATTTCATTTTTTTGAGGCAAAACGAACTGGCTGAGCGGAAGAGCCCTGCTCTCTCTGATGATGTACGGGGTAACGGTTTGAAAATGCAGCCAAAAGAAATGACAATCTGAGTCGCAGGGCCGTACAGAATAATGATATTTATCAGGAAGCAGCAGCGCATACTGGCCCTTGGTCAAGCTCCACGTCTGCTCCTCTTCCCCCAAATGAAGCGTACCTTTCGTAATGAAAAGAAGATCATACATCCCTAACCTTGCGCGATCTGGGTGCGTATCCCCTGCTGTATACGCTCTAAATCCGCTTTCCAAATAATAAGGCAGTGGCGGTGCAGCTAGCGATATCTCTTTCATCAGGCGGCAGTCTCCTTCGATAATTTGTGTGAAATTTTATAAATAACTAGTTGCATTCCTACCTGTTCCCTCGTCATTATCCCTCATATAATTGGAGAAAGTAAAGCCTATTTCGCAAATTCGGGAGGTTGCATCATGTCAAATACATTGCTGCCGGAAAAACACAAATTATCTCTGAATCAAGTCCAAATCAACGATGACTTCTGGAATCACTACGTCAGCCTAGTTCGAAATACGGTCATCCCGTATCAATGGGAAGCACTGAATGATCGCGTTCCGGACGCTGAACCAAGTCATGCGATCCATAATTTTCGAATTGCCGCAGGCTTGGAAACAGGGGAATACCACGGCTGGGTGTTCCAAGACTCCGATCTTGCCAAATGGCTCGAAGCCGTCGCCTATTCTCTTCAGCAGTACCCAGATGCAACGTTGGAACAGACCGCTGATGAGACAATCGACCTCATCGTCCAGGCACAGCAAAGTGATGGTTATTTGAATACCTACTATACGATCAAGGAACCCGGCAAGCGCTGGACAAACTTGTATGAATGCCATGAATTGTACTGTGCAGGACATATGATTGAAGCTGCCGTTGCGTACTTTGAGGCTACGGGGAAAAGGAAGCTGCTGGATGCGATGTGCCGTTTTGCAGATCATATTCAGGATGTATTCGGACCCCAGGAAGGAAAGCTTAGAGGTTATGACGGGCATCAAGAAATTGAACTCGCCCTGGTCAAGTTGTATAAGGTAACGAAGCAGGAGAAATATCTGCAGCTGGCCTGCTATTTCATCGATGAGCGAGGACAGCGACCTGATTTCTTCGAGGAGGAGTGGGAGCGTCGGGGAAAAACTTCGATCTATCGCGCTGGTCAAACGCCATCACCGAGTCTGAGCAGTATTTATAATCAGAGTCACCTGCCTGTTCGTGAGCAAGATACAGCAATCGGGCATTCGGTTAGAGCTGTATATATGTACACGGCAATGGCTGATTTGGCTAGACTGACTGGGGATGAGAAGCTTCTTACTGCATGCAAGAAGCTTTGGGCGAACATGACGCAGAAGCAAATGTACATAACTGGCGGTATCGGGTCGACGCACCATGGGGAGGCTTTCTCGTTCGACTATGATTTGCCGAATGATACGGTGTATGCCGAGACTTGCGCTTCCATCGGCTTAGTGTTTTTTGCACAGCGCATGCTGCGTATTGAAACACGGAGCGAGTACGCCGACGTGATCGAGCGAGCGCTATATAACATTATCATCGGCAGTATGAGTCAAGATGGTAAACGATTCTTTTATGTGAATCCGCTCGAGGTTTGGCCTCAAGCTTCTGCGAGCAATCCCGGCAAGTATCACGTCAAAGCTGAACGCCAGAAATGGTTTGGGTGCGCTTGCTGTCCTCCTAACTTGGCACGGATTCTCTCCTCGCTTGGGGAGTATATTTATACGACAGAGGCAGGACGTATCAATTGCCATTTGTTCATCGGCAGCGAAAGCACGATTACATTGGATGATGCTGTACAAGTTGGGCTGAAACAGGTATGTTCTTTGCCTTGGAAAGGGGAGGCATCGCTTGAGCTAAGCTTGGCACAACCGCGTTCGTTCACACTTGCGTTGCGCGTGCCCTACTGGTGCGACGGCCAACCTCAATTGCTTATCAATGGCGAGAAAGAGGATGCATACACGATTGAAAATGGCTACGCGATTATCGAGCGAATTTGGACAGACGGTGACACCGTCACTTGGCTGCTTCCGATGGAGGCACATCTTATTCAAGCTAGTCCGCTCATCCGCAGCAATGCCGGGAAAGCCGCGATTCAAAGAGGACCGCTTGTTTACTGCGTTGAGCAGGTCGATAATGGGACTCCGCTGGCTAGTCTTAGTCTTCAGAGCAGCACGAAGCTGAAGGTTGAAGCTGACGCTGATGTGCTTGGCGGCACTGTGAGGATTGAAGCCGAGGGCTTTCGAGATGCCACGGCTGAGGCATGGGCTTCGGCTGAGCCGTACCGTCGTTGGGCGCCAACGGCTGAGCCGGTCGCTTTGCAGGCAGTTCCCTATTTCCAATGGGGAAATCGTGGGGTTGGTGAGATGGCGGTGTGGATTCGGGTACGCCAGTAACGTTTTGGTAAGGGAGGCTGCTGTCTGAGGCAGCCTCTCTTTTCTGTTTGTTCGCGCACTTGGCGGGAACTATGTTCCGCTATTTCTCCAGATTTCCTCAATATGGAGATCTAGTGGGAACTGCGGTCCGTTATTTGGGTGTAATCCCCAGAAAAAGTCGTGTTTTCCAATAGATAAGACCCTGTGGTTCCCCCTAATCGCGAAAACAGCCTTTTTCGCTCAAAATAACGGACCACAGTCCCCTTGTATGGGGGAGTGGAGAAGGATCTAGGGGAGGGAGCATGGAAGCGGCGAAGGATCTAGGGGAGAGCATGAGCATGGAAGACAGGCGAAGGATCTTGAGATGAGGGAGTGTTGATACACGCATGCTTGGCGGGCTCCCAGCACTTCACCCCCTCTAGCCTCTCCCGGCCCTTCCCATCCCCGTCCTCCCCAACCAACTGCCCACCTACCAAGGCCGCTTCCCACCGCCAAGCTTCGTCAGAACGCCTTCGTTGGCAGCGTCATAAGCTTGAAAGATCTTAGCCGCAATCGGGGCTGCCCCATAGCGCCCAAAGCCGCCTTCCGGCACGACAACCGCGACAGCGAGCTTCGGGTTCTCAACGGGTGCGAAGGCGATGAATACCGCATTTTCAACCGAACCTCCCGACACGCTTTGGGTGGAAGTTCCTGTCTTGCGCGCCACATTAAACGGTAACTCGTCGATCCCTTCCGCCCCGCTTTTCATCCCATGGATAATGGTATCCCAATCCGCTTTGGCAAACACAGTCGAAGAATCCTCCAGTACCTCAGGCTCAACTTTCCTAACCAATTGGCCCTGATAGTCGCGAATTTCATCTACGAACAACGGCTTCATCCGCTTCCCGCGACTAGCCAAAGTAGCTGTGTACTGAGCAAGCTGCAAAGTTGTCGTTTTCTCATTTTGTCCCCAAGATGCGTAGACCATTGCGGATTGATAACTATCTTTTTCAGCATTTTTGATAAAATCGTTAGATCCTGCAAGCTCACCAGGCAGCCCGCTCCCTGTTTTGATCCCCATGCCGAATTTCGCCATGTATTCGGCCCATTTGGCAGTCACTGCAGGATCCTCTCTGCCGAATTTAGCCCAGAAAGGAATACCGACCTTTTCAGACATGAACGTATTAGAGGAATGTTCAATCGCCCCTGCAGCATCCATCGCCCCGTAAGCTGCTTTCCCCGAATTGGTGATGGTACTATTGCCTCCTCTACCAAAGCTAAACGACCCCGTATCATAATAAATAGTGCCACTACCGCTGAAAAAGTTCTCTTTAAGCCCTATCAACACGGACATAGGCTTAATCGTGGACCCCATGAACACAATGGATGATGGATGTTTCGCATTTTCTTTTTCATCTGGATACTTAGCTTTAGCCGTTCGGATGCTGCCATTGGGAATGAAGGTCTCGATTTCCTTATAAACGCTTGCCGACATACCACCGGTCCACGCATTAGCATCGTAGTCCGGATAGTTCGCCATCGTAACTACCCGTCCCGTATCCACTTCCATAGCAACGGCAAACCCGGATGCTGCTTGCATCCCAAGACTCAAATACAAATCATTGGCGTGCGATGGACTGCGCAAGTAGCTAATGTGCTCCTCCAGCATTCGTTCTGTCGCTTTCTGGATATCTTTATGTAGGGTTAAATATAAATTATTTCCTTTAACTGGAGCCGTGACCTCGGCTCTCCCAATGATTTTGTTAACGGCGTCAACAGGGTATGTCTTACTGCCGTTTCTGCCGCGCAGCTCATCCTGATACATGCGTTCGATGCCATCGAATCCCACATTTTCCGAGCTCAAATATTCCTGAACCATAGGGCTGTCTTTGTAGATTTCTTTGGCTGTCGGTGAAGTAAAAGAGTTCGTATATCCCACTAAATGCGTAGCAATTGTCGTCTTGCCATCATCATCCATTTCGTAGGTGCGGATGCTTTCCTCCGTTACGTCTAACCATTTGAATTCATCCCTATGCTCTAAAATATAGGCGATCTCATCGTTGGATAAGTCTGCCTTTATTCTTCGCGGAACCCAGTAGTAGCTTGGTTTTTTAATTTCAGCCTTCTGGTAGTTGTAGCCAATGTCCATGGCTAGAATGATTTCTTCCGGAGTCGGACTTTTCGAGTTTGGTTTGGCATACTTGTCGAAAACATCAGCTTTAAGCCGATCCGCCATAGCAATTAAATCATCTAGCTTTTGGCTGCTTGGATCAATTCGAAAAAATAAGGACTGCATGGGAATGGTGTAGGCAAGCGGAGATTTTGAGGAGTCATAGATGTTGCCTCGGATGGGAGCAATTTGGATCGTTTGTGTGCCATTTCTATTCTCTGCGGCTTTATGTATTTTCGTTTGGACAAACTGCAGCATAGCCAACCGCACGATGAGTATGGAAAATAAGACAAAGGTTACAAAGAAAAAAAGATTGATTCGCAGTGAAAAATGCCTCTTAAGAGCTAGTTCCTTTTTCTTCGGATCATCCGCAATCGGCGATTTCATCACGGTAGAGGCCCCCTTCTGTGTCAGGATGTATCCTGAAACAGACGGAGTGACCCTCAACTTAGTTCACTAAATTTTGGAAAGCTTGGATTACTTCTCAAGACAAGCTCATAAAAAAACCTTCAAGCCCACTTAAGACGTGGATTTGAAGGTTCTTTACTTTTTACTGCTTCTACCAAGGCCTTTTCCCGCCGCCAAGTTTGGTCAATATGCCTTCGTTGGCTGCATCGTAAGCCTGAAAGATTTTCGCCGCAATCGGGGATGCGCCATAGCGCCCGTAGCCGCCTTCCGGCACGACGACCGCAACAGCTAGCTTCGGATTCTCGACCGGCGCGAAGGCGATGAACACGGCGTTGTCGATCGTTCCGCCTGCCACGGCTTGCGTCGAAGTCCCGGTCTTCCGAGCTACGTTATAAGGCAGCTCCTCAATGCCTTCCGCACCACTCTTCATCCCATGGATGATAGTGTTCCAGTCATTTTTGGCGAATAAAGCGCTCGAATCCTCCAGCACTTCAGGCTCCACTTTTTTAACGAGTTCACCTTCAAAGCTTCGAATCTCGTCTACGTACAACGGCTTCATCCTTTTGCCGCGGCTGCCCAGTGTGGCAGCGAACTGCGCGAGTTGCAGCGTCGTTGTTTTCTCATTCTGCCCCCATGAAGCATACACCATGGCAGACTGATAACTGTCTTTTTTGGCATTCTTAGCAAAGTCATTCGAACCTGCAATTTCACCAGGCAAGCCGCTGCCCGTTTTGACGCCTAAGCCGAACTTGGCCAAATATTCTGCCCACTTATCAGTTACTGCGGGATTTTCGCCGCCATATTTTGAATAGAACGGAATCCCGACTTTGGCCGACATGTACGTATTAGACGAGTGTTCGATGGAGCTGGAGGCATCCAAGTTTCCATAAGCGGTTCTCCCTGAATTGGAAATCGAACTTGTAGAATTCGCTTTACCAAAAGTAAAGGTACCCGAATCGTAATAGTATTGATTGGAAGGTGTAATCAATTTCTCAGTTAAACCAATCAGAACGGACAACGGTTTGATTGTTGAACCCATGAACACGATCGAAGACGGATGTTTCGGCCGCTCCTTATCCGTGTATTTCGGATACGCAGTTGTAATCGAACCATTCGCAATATAGGAGCCAACATCATCTAATGTTGCCTGCGAGATACCGCCTGTCCATTCATTGGAATTGTAGTCAGGGTAATTCGCCATCGTCACGACGCGCCCCGTGTCTACTTCCATAGCAACCGCATAACCAGCCTGCGCATTCGCCCCATATTTAATAAAAGCATCATTCCGCGCATATGGGGTATGTAAAAAAGCAATCTGATCGGCAATCGCCTTTTCAGCCGTTTTCTGAATATCTTTATTGATCGACAGATACAAGTTGTTACCTTTTGTCGGCTTCGTTACTGTTGCGCGGCCAATAATTTTCATGGCAGCATTTACAGGGTATATTTTGTACCCATTCTTCCCGCGAAGCTCGTCCTGATACATCCGCTCGATGCCATCGAAACCGACATTTTCGGTATCGAGATATTCCTTGCTGTTTTCGTTATCTTGGTACATCTCCTTGGCTTTTTCTGTCGAATAGCTTTTGAGGTAGCCAATTAATTGCGGAGCAATCGTTGACGGTACTCCGTCTGTGTCCATATCGTCCAATTCGTAAGTACGGATGCTCTCTTCTGTCACTTCAAGCCACTTGAACTCATCCCTGTGCTCTAATAAATAAGCGATTTCTTTATTGGACAAATCCGTTTTGATTTTACGCGGAACCCAGTAATAACTCGGGTCTTTTACTTTGTTTTTATTGATATCATAGCCTAAGTCCATGGCGAGCACGATTTCCGCGGGCTCCAGCTTCTTGGCATCCGGTTTGCCGTATTTATCAAAAACGTCTGTTTTCAGCTTATTCGCCATGCGAATGACTTCATCTTTATCCTGCTGGGACGGCTCAATCCGGAAAAATAAGGACTGCACTGGGATGGTATAGGCAAGAGGTGATTTCGTAGAATCATAAATGTTGCCGCGGATCGGAGCAATTTTATTCGTCTGATTCGTATTCGTATTCTCTGCTGCCTTCAAATCTTTGGCTTGAACGAATTGTAGAATGGCCAATCGCACGATAAGTACGGAAAATAATAAGAACGTTATAAAGAAAAAGATATTGATCCGAAACGAAAAATGCCGCTTCTTGGTAATCTCCTTCTTCTTTGGATCATCCATTATGGATGGTTTCATCACACTCAGATCCTTTCTTACACAATAGCTTGCTGTTCATCAAATAGCTCAAGCAGGGATCGAATACCCTCCCCGGTATGGTAGTCATAACGGATAATGCGAACCGAATCGATGCCGACTTGACTCGGCGCCCAAACGTCATTCGTTTCGTGATCGCCGATATAGAGCACATCTTTCGCTGCTACACCTGCACGTTCTAAGGCGAGTTGAAAAATTGCCGGATCCGGCTTCTCAAGACCGACCTCTGTCGACACGAGCACAGGGTCAAAATAATGAAGAATCCCTTTATCTTCTAAAATTGCTTTCAGCGTTGGTGCAAAATTGCTAATAATCCCGATTCTAAAGCCCCCAGCCTGAAGTCGTTCGAGAAAAGGCTTAACATCATCAAACAATTCATAGTACTCAGGTGCGGTATAGATGTCATAAAGCTCGTGGCAGCACTTGAAAATCTCTTCCTCTGACCATTCCTCATGAATACCCAGTTTATGCAGCACATATTTATATAGGTTGACCCAGAATTCACGATCTGACTCTGGCGAACACACAATGAAGTTATCTTGTTTATTCACATAATAAAATAGACGAAAAGCCTCTGTAAACAGTTCACTAATATGAGCCTCATCTCGCTCCACGGAACGCAACTCAAGGTACTGCTTCAAAATCGTTTGGGCTGCGGGAATCGTTAGCAGCGTGTCTCCCGCATCTAAGTAAATCATCGGATATTCCTGAATAGATTTCGACATACGGACTCCTTCATGTTCTCAAAATAGCACCTTAATAGTTTACCACATTTACGAATGGATGAGAAAAATCACAAAAAAGCCTCCCCCGGATCTCCGAGAGAAGCCACCTTGCTTCCTTTTATTAACTCTCAATAGGGTTAAACATCTCTAATATGCGTTTGGTCAAAGTTTGGCGGATTGAACCAGTTGCCCCCACTGGCTACCCAAGTTGAATCCAAAGGCACCCAAATCTTGGACTCTTTGAGGTACACTTCGTTCCATGCGTGAGGTCCGTAGCTGCCCTGCCCATCATATCCAAGGCCAGTTACAACCTTAACATCCAGACCTACAGCTCTAGCCATTTGGGCATATAATCTGGAGTAATCGATGCACACCCCTTCTCGGGTGTTGAACGTATCCTCTGGGGTCTGTTCCTTCCAAATACGCTGTTCTTCATACAGCTTCACTTTATCCCAGTCGTAGTCGATTCGGCTGCCCACCCATTTGTACAGCAGTTTCGCCTTCTCTTCATCTGTCGTTCCACTGGCGGTTACCTCTTTGGCCGCATCTACGATGTTGCCAGGGACCTTTGCATCCAGAACTTCATATTTTCGTTGTAAAATGTTCGTGAATTCCTGCTCCACCGCCCGGGTGAATACCGGCACCTTATCGGCAATGAAGTCTCCAGTGAAGGGAGAAATGACTTCCTTCGCCCCTTTTTGATACATCTGAGAGGACTCGATATACGGGGTCACCATGGAATGCGGGAATAAAGTCACATAAATGAACAAAACGGCAATCAGTATGAGCGCTCGTGCGAAACCGGCTACAGAGCCGATTGCTCCCCCAGAAACGGAGGAGATGAACGAATTACTGCGTTCCCGATATGGATCACGATGCGCCAGCCAATGTCCAATCAGCGGGTCAATCAGCAGGTTCAGGAACTGCTTCACAATCATATAGCCGAGCAAAAACAATACGCCGAAGCGCAGCAGCGGGAAATCTCGAATGCTAGTTAAAGCTGTATAGTAGGCTTGCTTAAGAGCACTAATCTCTACGGATGGCACTTGCAGATTCTGACCTTTCAGCCAGGTTTGAATCAAAGGCGAAATAAGCTGCACACCCTTCCACGCAATGAACATGGACACAATGACGATGACCGCTTCCACGAGCATGGACAGAAGGTGTTTCGCAGATCCAGACCCGCCTCGGAAAAACCCTTGAAGGACAGAGCCCGCGAAAGTGAGCACAATCACAATGGATATGAAGTTAATTGAATTGGCTTTGAACCAGGTAATATCCATGACTGCTCACCCTCCCTACTCCTAATTCTACTAGCCTGCGTTTTTCTTCGCTTGTTCTATGAAAGCATTCACTGCGGCATTCGCGCTCATTTTGAAAGTTTTGCCAAGAAAAGTAACCTGAACTTCATCCGTTCCTGCTTTGCCTTCCACTTTCAGACTCTTCGTCGAAACGATAAAGGACCCGTCAGGATTGGCCTTGAATTGTGCTTCTTTCGCTTCCGCAGTCAACGTACTGATAGCTTTGTCTTTGACCTCATCGCCAACTTGGGTTACCACGCTTGTCCCAATATCCTTTATTTTATCCTTATAACTTGCTCCATAAACGATGAGCGCACCGACAACTACAATGACAACAATCCATTTAATGACTGTTTTCACAATCCCAATAACAATAAATAAAATAATAATAGCGGCAACTAGTAAATACCAACGATCCTGTGCAAATGAAATCCACTGATCCAAAAAGAACCCCTCCTGTTAATCTAAAAGTCCATCCCTATCATACTACAGGGAATCCTCAGTCTTCATCCCTTTTTTTCTTTAACAACGCTAGTTTTCGTTGAATTTCATCCGTTTGATCGGCTTTGCCTCTCGTTTTGCGAAAGGACTGCCGAAGCCGGAATACTAGAAAAACAGCGACACATGCCAGCAAAAGAATCACATAAGCATCCATAGCTTCCTCCATCAGAATTGTGTCAATTATACGGAAAGGTCATATCCATCGGACAAGCGGCGTACATCTTAAGAAGAGACAAGTCTAATCAAGGTGGTGAGCACATGCGAACAGCCCTTTGGCTGTACTTATTTATGTTTGTGGCTTTTTTTGATTTGCACGCACAGTACCCGATTCTGTCACCTTTCGCCTTATCCTTAGGGGCCGCTCCTTCCTTTATAGGGCTAATCATGGGCGTATACTCGATCACGCACTTGCCCGGCAATCTCATCGCTGGTTATGGTGTGGACAAATACGGCAGCAAATTTTTCATTGTCTTTAGCCTGATTGTAGCAGGGATCATCTTACTTTTTCAATCTAATGTCAAAGATCCATGGCACCTGCTCTACATTCGTTCCATAAGCGGATTTGTGCTTGCCTTCTTATCTCCGGCCTGCTTGTCACTGCTTGCTCGCATCGCCAAAGACCGCATTGAGCAGAGTAAACTGATGGCGGGGAACGGCCTGATCCACACGTTAGCTTCCGTGGTTTCTCCTGCGGCTGGAGCCATTTTAGTGGCCAAGATCGGCTTTACAACCGCTTTTTCCGTGTTGGGCTGGATTCTGATTATAACGGGATTTCTAGCTATCTTTGGTGTCAAAGAAAAACAGCTGCTGAGCCAATCCGCTGGTAAACCTCAAATTTTGGATCATCATGGCCACGGGATGCCAGAAGAGGATTCCAATTTGCCTGCCGGCGTGTCAGTCCCTTGGCTATTTTTCCTTATTCCCATGGCGCTTTCCTGCTCCCAAGGCATTTTATTCTTTGAGCTGCCGCTTATGAAATCTGCTCGCGAATCTATACTTACCTCTGGCGTATTTTTCACATTAATCAGCTTAGGGGCTCTGCTAAGCATCTCGTTCTGGTTCCTTAATAAAGTGCCGCCATTTATCCGAACTGTCTGTGGAAGCTTGTCGTTAGCTGTTGTATTCTTTGGCTTAGCCATTCAGTGGCCCATCCCCTTGTCAGTTTCCCTCTTCCTGATCGGTATGGCCAAAGGTGTCATCTATCCCGCTTTAGCAGCACTGCTTGCCAGCATTACCAGCAGCAATCGTTACGGACGCGTCTTTTCTCTGCTCTCTATTTCTTACTCTGTTGGCGCCTTTATTGGCCCTATGATGGCTGGGCAGCTTCGCGACCATATTTCCTCTTATTTTATCGCCTTTTTCGTCCTCATGCTGGCACTTTCGCTTTTACCTTTGCGCACGTTTAAATCACCAGTTACGACATAACGCTTCCTGCTCATGGCGGCTTGGGATGTTCAAGCCGTCTTTGTGCTGTCATTCTCTGTCATTTCCCGGGAAATGGCAGCATATTTTTTGAGCAAACGTCGAATGGCATCCTTGGATCGCTTACAAAAACAGGTTATACTACAAAAAAGCCTGATGGAGGATAGCCCATGTCGATCACAATTATTGTTGAAGGCAAAAACGACAAAAGCCGCTTAAAGCGCGTCGTTGTTGATAGCGTTCAGATTCTGTGCACTTTCGGAACACCTAGCTCACAAACCTTGGAGGAGCTGCACAAAAAAGCAGGAGACAAGCAAGTTTATTTGTTTACAGATAATGATTCTTCCGGAAAAAGGATACGCTTTCTGTTGCGGGATACATTCCCGGATGCCGAGCAAATTTATACGCGCAGAGGGTATGCCGGGGTTGAGGGGACGCCTGAGGAATATCTTATTCAGCAATTAGAAAAAGCAGGTCTGGAGGAGTATATTATCTACCCTTCACCAGATCCTGCTCTTGAATAGTTTATGTAGTTAACTTATTTCTCTTTGGACAAGGTCACCACATCTTTGACAATATGGTCGGCATCCAATTCCGGATTGCTTGCATCATAATAATTCCGCAACTTCCCTTTTTTATCAACAAGTAAAATAGCATTGGAGTGAGAGAAGTTTCCGTCCTTCTCCTTAATGACCATGATGCCGAAATCCTCGGCAAGTTTGTGGGTCTTCGCTTCTTCACCACGGAGGAACATCCATCCGCTTGGATCAGGCTTGGACTCAAACTTGGTTCCGAACTCCTTAAGTACAGCCGGTGTATCCCGGTTTGGATCAACGGTGATGGAGATAATTTCGGATTTGGTACCGAACAGTTCTTTTTTCTTCAATTCATCTTGCACTTGAGTCAGTAAAAATGTTGTCGGCAGGCAGACGTCCGGGCAAAAAGAATAGAAGAAATAAACGAGTCTTACTTTGCCATCCGTATCCGCAGAAGCAACGGTCTTCCCATCCAAGTCTTGCAGTTGAAAAGACGGAGACTGCTTCATCGCCGTTAAGCGTTGATCCGGTTCGCTGCTGTTGACCCAAAGCTTATAGGCAAAAGAAGCAATCATCGCAATCAAGATAGCGCCTAGCGCCAGCTTGAACCAATTTTTTTCAAAAAATGTACTCATCTTCGTCATCCGTCCTTCATTTAGCTAATCTTCACCGTATCAATAACCATGAGGATCGATAAAAGCGTTAGATACATAATCGAGAAAAGAAACATGCGTTTCGCCCATACGACTTCAGCCTCACCAGTTGCTTTGAAACCCTTCACGCTCATGAACACCCAGACTAATCCGAGAATCGTAGAGCCGAACAAAAAGAGGTAACCCACATATCCGTAAGCAGTCAACATAACAGTAACCGGAACAAGCAGCACGACATAACGGACCATGGAAATCTTAGTCACATAAGATCCTTTAACCACTGGTAAAAGCGGGAAACCTGCGGCGCGATATTCTTCCATGCGGCGAATGCCAAGTGCCCAGAAGTGCGGCGGCTGCCATAGGAATAAGAAAAGGAATACCAAGATAGCTCCTAAATCCACGGTGCCACTAACTGCGCAGTACCCGATAACCGGTGGCGTTGCTCCAGAGAATGCGCCTACGAATGTGCTCCAGACTGAGGTTCTTTTGAACCATGCGGTATAGAGCCATACATACAAGAACAATCCAATTAACCCGATCAACGTTGCAAGCGGGGACGCTGCTCCAAAATAGAGGACAGCTAGTCCGATCGTTCCCAGAATAATGCCGTACCATAAAACTACGTTGGGACCGAGTCTTCCACTAGGCAGTGCTCTGTTCTGCGTCCGTTCCATCTTGGCATCCATCTCACGGTCCAGGTAATTGTTCAGCACCGTGCCGCCAGCCATAACAAGAGCTGTTCCGAGCATTGTAAAAAATAAATGGGCCCAACTTACGTCCCAGCGTGCAGCCATCCAATATCCGGCGAAGGCCGTCATTAGGTTCGAATAAATAATCCCCGGCTTCACCAAGCGATAGAAATCTTTTAACGTCACAGGCTCTACAGATGTTGACTTATTGACTGCATCTATGGCTTCGTTCCGAGCGGAACCTTGTGTCGAATCGTTAGAAATGCTTTCGTAACTAGCTTGATTTTCCACGTCATTGCCCTCCTCTATATCGAACTTCCGAGCTAACTTATTTATGATCTCATTTATCATACCAACCCCTACACGGTTTGACAATGAAGTCGGGGAAGTTGTCATGATATTGTCGATTCTCCTACCAGTATGCGTGGAAAATAAACTTACCATTCTCTCCCAACGCAAAAAAAGGAGCCCTAGGGCTCCTTTCAACTTATTTATTAACCATTAATGGGGTTAAGGCAAGCAAGCTTCGGCGCAGTTCATGCCAGGCTATGCTAAGGACATGCTGCAGTTGCCAGGCATGCCGACCCATGACAGTGACGATGATCCCGTGTTTATACGTAAGACTGGCTCCGATACGGACTTGTTCAATGCCATTAATCTTCTCGAGGTAGGCCATCAAGCTATCGAGATGCCGCTGCCCAAGCCGATCTGAGAAGATGTACAAATTCCCCAGATGCGTCTCCTGCTCCCAACTCCCAGGAGCTGTGAGCCTCATATCCTGAGGTTCAATCCTCTGGTTCTGATAATAAATCAGCTCCGTGCCGTACCAGACCCTCATGCGATTGGTATACCGCGAGTATTGAAAGATCTCTCCCCTCTGCGTTCGTCCCGGACAGAGAACATCAGAGAATATACACGCAGCGCCTGGAGCAAGAAACACCTCCGTTTCGGAGAACAAACGGGCATCTTTGTACAGCATGAGCGGCTCTGGGATGTATTCCAGCAGCGCATCTGCCTCCACATGCAGCGATTGGTGCTGCGTGCTTCCCTGCTCCCCTAAGGCAGGATGAACCTTCGTGAACGATTGGTTCGTTAGATAAACACGTGCGCCCTCTTCAAGGCGCACGTTAATTTCGTAATGATCCCCTGACATCAGTCCCGGGGAACAGTCCATCATATAGACGCCCAGTTGCTCCACGGGCTGGTCTCCAGTGAACGTTTCATTCTCATAGCGGAACGTTTTGGCGATTTTGAGCGGGGAGGCATGATATTTGTGAACCAGCTGCGTGACGCCGCTGCGTACCGCAAATGCTGCCTTGATCTCCCCGGTCACCTTAGGCATGGCTGAACTCCTGCTCCACCCATGTCACAATATCATCAAGTCCTGTGCCGCCCATCAGGTTGGAGAAAATGTACGGACGGTCGCCACGCATTTTCTTCGTATCCGAATCCATAACTTCCAGGCTGGCGCCAACATACGGAGCTAAATCGATTTTGTTAATGATGAGCATATCGGACCTCATAATGCCAGGGCCGCCTTTACGCGGAATTTTCTCCCCTTGGGCAACATCGATAATATAGATGAAACGATCCACTAATTCCGGACTGAAAGCCGCAGCCAAATTATCACCGCCACTCTCAATGAAAATGATATCCAGATGCTCAAAGCGCTGCTCCAGTTCTTCAATCGCTTCGAAATTCATAGAGGCATCTTCGCGAATAGCGGTATGCGGACATCCACCGGTCTCCACTCCGATAATGCGTTCTTCGGGCAATGCCTCCGAGCTGATCAAAATACGGGCATCTTCCTTCGTGTAGATATCATTCGTAATCACCGCGATGCTGAGACGGTCTTTAAGCTTCCGAGCTAGGCGCTCGACTAGGGCTGTTTTGCCGGAGCCAACAGGCCCTCCGATACCGATACGCATCGGGCGGCTCCGATCGACAGATGGCTTCTCCCATTGATGATGATGATGACCTTGTCCTTGACACATAGTCATTCCTCCTTGAATTTGAGTTAAGACATGAACAATCGCGAATATAGGGTCTCGTGCTGCATCATCGCTAGATCAGCCGAGGGTGAATTCGTATAAGCATCCATGGGATCTAAGTGAGCTACGCGCTGCCACTGCATTCCGATCAACGGAATCACCTTAGCAAGCAATGTTTGGCCCTGCGTTTGCCCCATGGACATGAGCCTTAGAGCACTATTGATACAGGTCATCACACAGCTGTACAGATATCCTTCCACCGCTTGTTCCAGCGGCACGCCAAGATGATAACTCACCCATCCATGTACAACCGGATGATTGGCACTGCAGCGCCCAGCCTTCACTGCTTCGTCTAAGGACTTCCAATCCAGCCCGGGATACATAGCTCGGGATAACTGCAGCAGCCTGCGTCCCATCTTCTGAACACCACTTCTTGCCTCGCTTGATACCCGCTGCACATGCAGCATGTGGTCGATTGCCCAAAGCTGCACCCATTCTCCCTCGGGAATATGGGTGTAGGCTGCTTTGATCACCATCGCATCAGATGATGACCAGTTGTGGAGGAGCATGGTGCTGATGTAAGCCTCGAGCTCATCAACGGTTTCCAAGCGTCCTTGCTGAACCAACGTTTCCAAGCCGAAGGAATGTGAGAAGCCCCCGATTGGAAGTGCTGAATCTAGAAGCTGCTGGTAGGCAAGCCAGTGAAACTTGGTGGCTGCCGCTTCTTGCTGCGTGGCCGCTGCCCGCTGTACTTCTTCCATGAGCATCACCCACATTTTTTAAAATAGGAAATATAATTGCGCCATTGGAAGCTTCGTCGCTGGCTCACAGGTGATGGCTTCTCCATCTACTTTGACTTCATACGTTTCCGGGTTCACTTCTATAGAAGGGGTGCCATTGTTATGAATCATGTCTTTCTTCGAAATCTCACGGCAGCCTTTCACTGGCTCAATTCTCTTCTGTAAACCAAGCCTCTGCGCAATGCCATTCTCATAAGCCGTCTGAGAAACGAACGTTATCGAACTTTGTGTCAAAGCCTTGCCGAAAGCGGCAAACATCGGCCTTCCAAAGACGGGCTGCGGCGTTGGAATGGACGCATTCGGATCTCCCATTTGTGCATAGGCAATGCTGCCGCCCTTGAGCACCAGATCAGGTTTGACCCCGAAGAACATCGGGCTCCAGACCACTAGATCCGCGAATTTGCCAGGCTCGATAGAACCAACCAAGTGCGAAACACCATGCGTAATCGCTGGGTTAATCGTATACTTCGCAATGTAGCGCTTGATGCGGAAATTGTCCCCATCTTCTGTATCCGGCGCCAGCGGTCCGCGTTGTTTCTTCATTTTATCCGCCGTTTGCCAAGTGCGGATGATGACCTCGCCAACCCGGCCCATCGCCTGCGAATCCGAACTCAGCATGCTGAACACCCCAAGATCATGCAGAATATCCTCTGCAGCAATCGTCTCCGGGCGTATCCGCGAGTCGGCAAAGGCCACATCCTCAGGGATTCGGCTGTCCAAATGATGGCAAACCATCAGCATATCCAAATGCTCTTCAATCGTATTGATCGTGTAAGGACGTGTCGGATTTGTCGAAGACGGCAAGATATTAAGCTCAGCAGCAGCCCGAATGATATCCGGCGCATGCCCTCCGCCCGCTCCTTCCGTATGATAAGTGTGGATGGTACGCCCTTTGATGGCAGCGAGCGTATCCTCCAAAAATCCCGCTTCATTTAATGTATCCGTATGAATAGCAACCTGAACGTCATATTGATCGGCTGCTTTCAGGCACGTGTCGATAGCCGCCGGTGTCGTTCCCCAATCTTCATGCAGCTTCAGGCCAATGGCGCCCGCTTCAATTTGCTCAACTAACGGCGCCAAGAATGAGGAATTCCCTTTTCCTGTGAAACCCAGGTTCATCGGGAACGCTTCCGCAGATTCCAGCATCCTTCGCATATGCCAGGCGCCAGGCGTACATGTTGTCGCATTCGTGCCAGTCGCTGGTCCTGTACCGCCGCCGATCATCGTTGTCACGCCGGAGGATAGCGCCGTTTCGATCTGCTGAGGACATATATAATGAATGTGGGCATCAATTCCCCCAGCCGTCACGATTTTACCTTCACCAGCGATGACCTCTGTACTTGCTCCGACAATCAGATTCGGATGCACGCCATCCATAATATCGGGGTTGCCGGCTTTGCCAATTCCGACGATATGTCCATCCTTGATCCCGATATCGCCTTTCACAATTCCCCAATGATCGATTATGACAGCATTCGTGATCAACGTGTCTAGCACGCCTTGATCCCGGGTGGCACCACTGGACTGTCCCATGCCATCCCGGATTACTTTCCCTCCGCCAAATTTGCACTCGTCTCCATAGACAGTGTAATCATGCTCAATTTGCGCCCATAATTCCGTGTCTGCCAAACGAATAGCATCGCCAGTCGTAGGCCCGAACATCAGCGCGTAGCTCTTACGATCTATTTGACTCACACGCGTTTCCCCTCCCATGCTTGCCATCTTGCCTTCGTCTCATCGGACATCTGGTCTTTCACTGCCGGGCCTTCGCTCAAATTATTGAGCCCATAGGACAACTTGGCTCCGCCCAGCTCGACCAACTGAATCGGCTTCTGCTCCCCGGGTTCGAACCTAACGGCAGTTCCCGCCGGAATATCTAGATGCATGCCAAAGGCCAGTTCTCTGGGAAAGGTCAACGCTCGATTCACTTCAAAAAAGTGATAGTGAGAGCCCACCTGAATTGGTCGATCTCCTGTATTCGTAACAATGATTTCGACGGTTTGTCTGCCTTTATTCATTTCTATAAAACCTCGGTTGATGCGATATTCTCCCGGAACCATCTTCTCGCCCCTTTCGGTCGATTCATCCATCGTGTTAGGTGATGGGTTCGTGAACGGTCACTAGTTTCGTACCATCTGGAAACGTTGCTTCTACCTGTACATCATGAATCATCTGAGGAACACCTTCCATAACCTGCTCTGCCTTCAAGATCGTGGTGCCGAAGGTCATCAGCTCTGCGACTGTCATGCCATCCCTGGCGCCTTCCATAATTTCAGATGTAATCAGGGCAATACTTTCGGGATAATTCAGCTTCAAGCCTCTCGCCAGTCTTCGCCTTGCCAAGTCAGCCGCTACTGTAATGAGAAGCTTTTCTTTCTCGCGTTCGGTTAAATGCACATCATCACCTCTTCAAAAACCGAATAATGGTATTCTTTTACACTTATTATATTCGGATATTTCACACTTGTAAATCTGTAATGTCATATTAATTAACATTTAGCAAGCGATTTTTGCAATTAATTCCCCTATTTTATAGGTTAAGCACAAAAAATCCCTATCCAATTGTGCATCAACCACAAAATAAAAACCAATACATGTCATCTATATTGACACAATCCTTTTACCCACTTTATCATAAGCCTTGTAATCCAAATCTTGTAAGTAAGGGAGTGGGACGATTAATGAGAGAGATAAGAAACAAAGGGAAACTCACCGTCGCTTTAAGTATGGCATTGATGATGGTCGCTACTGGCTGTGCAAAGTCGGAGCCTACTGCATCTACGGCAACAACGAAGACCACAGAGGTCAAAGCGGAAACGAAAGACGAGACTGTACCTGTTGGTATTCTTCACTCTCTAACGGGCACGATGTCCATTAGTGAAGTATCTGTAAGAGATGCGGAGTTAATGGCGATTGATGAAATTAATGCAGCTGGGGGACTCTTAGGCAAGAAAATAAAGCCCGTCATTGAAGACGGCGCATCCGATTGGCCTACTTTTGCAGAGAAAACTAAGAAGTTACTGCAAAAAGACAGTGTTGTGACGATTTTCGGTTGCTGGACGTCAGCCAGCCGTAAAGCGGTGCTTCCGGTCGTCGAGCAAAACAAAGGATTACTGTGGTATCCCGTTCAGTATGAAGGCGTAGAATCATCACCGAACATTTTCTATGTAGGCGCAACAACGAATCAACAAATTATCCCCGCGGTAACCTGGCTCCTCCAAAACAAAGGCAAGAAATTCTACCTCTTAGGTTCAGACTACGTTTTCCCAAGAACAGCCAACAAAATTATTAAAGAGCAACTGAAAGCTGATGGCGGCACACTGGTAGCTGAAGAGTATACACCGCTAGGACACACCGATTACAACACAATTATTAGCAAAATCAAAAAGGAAAAGCCGGATGTTGTTTTCAATACGCTCAATGGTGATAGTAACGTAGCTTTCTTCAAGCAATTAAAAGACGCTGGCATTACAGCCAAAGATTTAACAACCATGTCGGTTAGTATCGCCGAAGAAGAGGTTCGCGGAATTGGAGCATCTGTTTTGGATGGACACTACACAGCTTGGAATTACTACCAAACAACGGATACACCAGAGAACAAGAAGTTCGTAGAAGCCTACAAAGCGAAATACGGCAAAGACCGCGTAACGGATGATCCGATCGAAGCCGGTTACACAGCTGTTTATCTATGGGCTGAAGCTGTCAAAAAAGCAGGCTCTTTTGAGGTAGAGAAAGTAAAAGCAGCAGCCAAAGGCATCGAATGGAATTCGCCGGAAGGTAAAGTTACTATCGATGGCGAGAACCAGCATATTTCCAAAACAGCGCGTATCGGCCAAATTGGCGCTGACGGGTTAATTAAAGAAGTATGGAATTCTGGCAAACCACTTAAGCCGGATCCTTTCCTCAAAACATATCCATGGGGCGGCGAAGTAACGAAGAAATAAGCTCACCGATAGGATCGTTCGTGAAACCAGGTCTGCCTAGCGGCAGCCCTGGATTTCACTATTTTACTCGGGATTCACTAAGGGGGAAGCATCGTCATGAGTTTGCTGCTGCTTCAATTATTCAATGGCTTAAGTCTCAGCTCCATCCTGCTCCTGATCGCTATTGGGCTCGCCATTACATTCGGCCTCATGAATGTCATGAATATGGCACACGGCGAGTTTATTATGATCGGAGCCTACATGGCCTATCTGGTCCAGCACTGGTTCCAGCAATTCCTGCCGGCATCCGCCTTCGGCTGGTATTTCGTCGTCTCGCTAGGCGTCGCCTTCGCCGTAGCCTTCCTCGTCGGATGGCTGCTAGAGGCCTGCCTCATCCGGTTCATGTACGGTAGACCGTTAGACAGCCTGCTAGCAACATGGGGCGTAAGCTTAGCTCTGCAGCAGCTTGCCAGATCCATATTCGGCGCACCCAACGTCGCAGTGAAAGCGCCGGAGTGGCTGGAAGGCGGACTCCACCTCACAGCCGATCTCATTCTTCCTTATAAGCGCCTCTTCATTATTGCGTTAGTCGCTTTGTGCATCTTCATTATTTATATGTACTTATACCATTCTGCTGGCGGCAGACGGATGAGAGCCGTCATGCAGAACCGCGAAATGGCTGCCTGCCTCGGCATCTCTACACGCAGAGTAGATGCACAATCCTTCGCGTTCGGGTCTGCCATGGCAGGCATTGCCGGATGTGCGCTTACCTTGGTTGGACCCATTGGACCAACCATTGGCACGTACTACATCGTCGACGCCTTCATGGTCGTTGTGCTTGGCGGCATCGGGAAGCTGATCGGCACGGTTGCAGGAGCTTTAGGCATTGGCGTATTCAATACAGCGCTCGAGTATACAACCAGTGCGACGATTGGGAAAGTACTCGTCTTCACGCTCATCATCGCTTTCTTGCAATGGAAACCGATGGGACTTGTGACGATCCGTTCAAGATCCTTAGACTGAAGAAAGGATGTGGCATCTTCCATGCTTTTCGCCGGACAATCCAAGATGAAACTGATGGTTTATACCCTTTTTCTAATCGTGTTAGCACTTGCTCCACTGTTTTTGTCTGATTTCCGTCTTTCGCTTCTCGGCAAGTTTCTTGCTTATGCCATTATTGCCATGGGGATTGATCTCATTTGGGGTTACACCGGCATACTCAGTCTCGGGCATGGCGTATACTTCGGACTTGGCGCCTACTGTATGGCGATGCATCTGAAACTAGCCGCGAGTCCAGGCGAGCTTCCTGATTTCATGTCTTGGAGCGGCGTAGAAAGCTTGCCTTGGTTCTGGGTTCCTTTCCATTCGGCAGGCGCTGCTTTCCTGCTAGCCCTCATCATTCCTATGATTGTCGCCTTCATTTTAGGCTATTTCACATTCCGCAACCGAATTAAAGGCGCTTTTTTCTCCATCCTGTCGCAAGCTCTCGTCATTATTACCGTGACATTGTTTGTTGGCCAACAAGGCTACACAGGCGGAACGAATGGACTGACCAACTTTGACTCCTTCCTAGGCTTAAACCTGCAAGCACAGTCAACAAAGCTAATCTTCTTCTATCTCACCTTAGCGGTTGTTGCCATCGTTCTACTCCTATGCAGCCTGCTCGTCACCAGCCGTATGGGAAATATTCTAACGGCCATACGCGATGGAGAGAATCGGGTACGCTTCATCGGATACAATCCAGTAACGTACAAAGTATTCATCTACTGTGCATCAGCAGGGTTGGCCGGACTTGCCGGCGTGCTCTTCGTGCTTCAAGAAGGCATCATCTCTCCCGCACAGATGGGGATTGTTCCTTCGATAGAAATGGTCCTATGGGTCGCTATCGGTGGACGTTCTACCATCGGAGGCGCTGTTCTAGGAGCTCTGGTGACCAACGCTGCCAAAACTACATTCAGTGAAGCCTATCCGACTTGGTGGCCCTTCATTCTCGGCGCGATGTTCATTATTGTTGTGCTTTTACTGCCCAAAGGAATTGTTGGCACCATTACCCACTACACAGTCAATTGGAAAAAACCCGTGCTGCCTAAGCCGATTTCTTCCTCGCAAGAAGCCAGATAATCTGACAGCCATTTGTTTCATGAATAAAAGAAGGAGGAACATCCCATGCTCGGACAATTAGCAGAGCAACAACCTGTGCCTGGCGCTAAAATACTAAGCGTAAAAGGGCTTGAGGTCAGCTTCGACGGTTTTAAAGCCTTGCGCAATCTCGACTTTTCCTTGGAATACGGCGAACTTCGCTTTCTCATCGGACCCAATGGGGCCGGTAAAACAACGCTCCTCGATGTCATTTGTGGGAAAGTGAAACCTTCGCTAGGGGACGTTTTTTTCAAAGACTCCATTGATCTTACCAAGCATCAAGAGCATCAAATCGCACAGCTCGGTATTGGACGCAAATTCCAAGCACCCTCTGTCTTTTCAACCTTAACGGTATTTGAAAATCTAGCTTTATCCATGAAGCAAAAGCGCGGTCTTCTCAGTGCACTCTGGGCCAAAACGACAAGCGAGCAGCGAGATCGCCTGCACCAAAGACTTGGCATGATTGGCCTGCAAAGCAAAGCCAAGGAACGCGCCGGCTCCCTTTCTCACGGGGAGAAACAATGGCTCGAAATCGGCATGCTGCTCATGCAGGAACCTGATCTTCTACTGCTCGATGAGCCGGCAGCCGGAATGACCGATAGCGAAACAGAGAAAACCGGTGAGCTTCTCCATGAAATTGCTGCGGATCAAACGATTATTGTCGTCGAACACGACATGGCATTTGTTCGCCAATTTGCCAAAACAGTCACGGTGCTTCATGAAGGCACCGTCCTTCGCGAAGGTACGATGCAGGATATTCAGAATGATGATAAGGTTGCTGAGGTTTATCTGGGAAGGAGAGTGGAGCGCGGTGCTTAATCTTCAGAACATCGAAGCAGGCTATGGGGAAAGTATGGTCGTTCGCCAAGTGAACTTACTCGTGAAACCTGGACAGATCGTTTGTCTGATGGGGCGTAACGGCGTAGGTAAATCAACACTCATGAAGAGCATTATGGGGCTCATTAAACCGAAGTCTGGTTCTATTCAATATCATGAACGGGACATCACGACCATCCCTCCAGACCAGCGCGCGAAATCAGGCATTGGCTACGTGCCGCAAGGCCGCGAGATCTTCCCGCAGTTAACTGTAGAGGAGAACTTGCTGCTTGGACTTGAAGCAGCGACAGATGGGAGAAAGAAGCTGCCCGAATCTCTCTTCGACACTTTTCCCGTGCTGCGAGATATGCTCTACCGCAAAGGGGGAGATCTCAGTGGCGGTCAGCAGCAGCAACTAGCTATCGCGCGTGCCTTGGCAGCGGGTCCGAAACTGCTGCTGCTGGATGAACCCATGGAGGGCATCCAACCTTCCATCGTCATGGAGATTGAAGCCATTATCGAAACCATCAAGCGCAGAAGGGAAATAGCCGTCTTATTGGTCGAGCAAAGCTTAGAATTCGCTACGAGCATCGCTGATTATTACTATGTCATAGACCGGGGCACGATTGCCGCCGAAGGTCATGCCGAACAGCTGAGCGAAGATCAAGTTCGAAAGCACTTAACCGTATGATTTGGTTCCTGAATGCTCACCCTACCAAAGGAAGCTGGACTACTTGACCTGATTTTTAGGCATCGAGTACCATCCAGCTTCTTTTTTCTTTTTTTAAAGATAACCGAATTATTACCTTAAAACTGGACGGCACAAAATGGATAATGATAACATGTTAAATATAGGATCGAATGTTGCGTCCGGCATATCGAGCACCAAGCCTTTTGAAGGAAAAGGAGGGGAACGTTTATGTCTAAAGTATTAATTATTGAAGATGATGTGAGCATTGGCGAAATGATGTCCATTTATTTGTACGAAGAAGGTTATCAAGTCATGCGGGCGGAGAACGGCCGTCAGGGAGAAACCCTATTCCGGGACTTCCAGCCTGATGTCATCGTTCTTGATATCATGCTGCCAGATGTTGATGGCATTCAGCTATGCACTTACTTCCGAACGGCTTCCACCATTCCTATTCTCATGGTTTCAGCCAAAAGTGAAGTTTCCGACCGAATCAAAGGTCTGCAAACAGGAGCAGACGACTATTTATGCAAGCCTTTCTCCATGAGAGAATTAGCCGCCAGGGTACAAGCTTTGCTGCGACGTTCAACCGCTTTTGCTCATGTAGCAGCCACTGCAGCCGAACCCTCAACCAATCAGAACGTGCAGCTGGATCTTGAGAAACGGTGTCTCTTTGTACATAACAAATTGATTGAGACCACTTTCTCCGAATTCGAGATTATGAAGCTATTATGGCAAAATCAGGGCCGTGTATACAGCCGTGAGGAGCTGCTCAACCGGGTTCGCGGTTTCGATTCCTATGTTACTGAGCGCGCCATAGATGTACATATCGCAAACCTTCGAAAAAAAATAGAAACCGACCCGAAAGAACCGAAATATATCAAAACGGTCTGGGGTGTCGGATATAAATTTTTGCTGAACTAAGCTCCCATTGGGGGCTTTTTTATTTTGCAGATAAACAGGGAAATCAGTCACCAAATAGGCGAATGCACAATATGATGAGGTGTATGCTTCACAAGAAGAAAGCTTCCACAAGGAAAGCTCCAAGGAGGATTTACAGTTATGTTGAATAACCCTTACAAAATTGGCAACCAAGCACAAGTGCCAACATTCGGCGGAAGTCCCTATCCGGCCTACCCGGTACCGACAGCGATTACGAACAAAATGGTTCCGATGCAGCCTAGCGGCTCCACGTTGCCACCTGTAGGAACAGGCCTGCAAACGGGTGTAAACGTGCCTGGCCTACCCATGGAAGAATCTTATATCGAGAACATTCTACGGCTCAATCTTGGCAAAATGGCGACTCTCTACATGACATACGAGAATAACTCGCAATGGAACGCCAAAATTTTCAAAGGCAAATTGGAAGCCGCAGGACGCGACCATATCATCATCAGCGATCCAGCTACAGGCATGCGCTACTTACTGCTTATGGTGAATCTGGACTACATCACATTCGACGAAGAATTAAATTACTACTATCCCTATGGCAACAGAAGATAATACGGACGCATCACCTCCACAAAACCGCTAACCTTAACCAAGGCAGCGGTTTTCTTTTTTTATCCAATAGGTGTAAAATGCCAGATATGCAGCTTGCTTAAGCCGCCTTTCACCCACTTATCCCACGCTGCCTGGTTGCCCTCAGTTCCACCGCCTTGCTGGAATCGTTCTTCCTTCAGATGGATATACTCTTCACGACTCACATCATTCCAAATTTCTACAAATAGTCCTGGCTGATCCGTTCCTTCCAATACCTCCAAACGCCCTTCCCGCTCCTGCCTCTCCTGCATATAGATGAGAAAAGACTCCCGATATTCGGGATATATGGCATACTCTACAAAAACTTTAGACATTTTTAGATCTCCCTCTGATTTATTTTTTGCTCCAAAATGGTAAACTAATAAGAAGACGGAAATTGACCTTAGGAGGAGAAACCCACTTGGACACAGGAACACATCTTGTTATTGGCTTAGGGTTAGCAGGATTGTCGCAGATTGATCCCAGCGTTTCTGCGGATTCAGCCGCTACGACTGCTGTCTTCATCGGAACCGTTATCGGTTCACAGATTCCGGATGTGGACGGGCTGCTTCGTTTCAAGAATAATGCCACGTATATCCGTAATCATCGCGGTCGCTCCCACTCTTTGCCTGCTTTACTGCTTTGGACACTACTCATCACTGGAGCCCTTGCTCTATTCTTTCATGGAATCCCTCTGCTGCATCTAGGAATGTGGGTAGGGATCGCGGTTTGTTTTCACGTTTTCAGCGATTGTTTCAACACATATGGTACACAAGCCATTCGGCCTTTTTCTGAAAAGTGGATATCGTGGAACATTATTCACATCTTTGATCCCTTTATCTTTTCGAGCCACATTGCTGCCATCTTCATGTGGTCCTTCCACGTGGCAAGTCCAAAGCTTGTTTTTCCAACATTATATGGCGTTATCGCCCTTTACTACATTTGGCGCACGCTTGACCATTACATTGTAGAAAAAGGTCTTTACCGCAAAGATCCGACTTTCCAGCATGGCGATCAATACACACTTATTGTAACATTCAACCTCTATGTCTGGAATGTCGTAAAAAGAAGAGCAGACGGCACCTTCCAACTGGGCGAGCTTAAGAATTCCAAGCTGAAATGGTTAGATACCGTGAGGTGTGAGGATCACCCAGCCGTCGAAGCTTCCAAAAAGCATGAAGACATTCAAGCTTTGCTGTACTTCTCATCATTCACCTGCGCGGAAGTGAAAGAGCATCGCTGGGGTTACGAAGTGAGATGGGCGGATGTGCGCTATCGCCACCGTAAACAGTACCCATTCGTAGGTGTCATCCATATGGACCACAATTTCAAAACACTCGATTCTTACGTAGGCTGGGTCAACGACACCAGACTAGAAAAGAAACTTCGAGTAGATCTTTACTAAGAAAAAGACGCGTATAATTGCGCGTCTTTTTTTATTGGGGCTTTACAAAAAAAAGCCCAGAGGTTTTTTAGGCCCCTGAGCTTTTATATTACAACAATCGGGAAAAACTAATAACGGGTTATCGCTTATTAGCTGCGGAAACCAGATTGACCAGCCAACGATTGCTCAGCGATTTGCACTAGACGACGAGTGATGCTACCCCCGATTGAACCTGTATCACGGGATGTCATGTAGCCATAGTAACCATCTTGAGGAATTTGGATGCCCAGTTCTTGAGCTACCTCATATTTCAATTGATTTAGAGCTGCTGTAGCTTGTGGAACTGCCAAAGTGTTGCTGTTACGAGATTGTGCCATAAGGATCAGACTCCTTTCAGTCAGCTATGATCTTTGATGTATTTGCAAGCTTGCAAACATAGTATGTGGAGGAAATGAATTTATATGCACAGCGATCAAAAAAGTTTAAAATAAGAATACACCGTTCAAACTTCTAGAAAGTAGGTCACGTTCATGAGTAAACCGCTCGCGCTTTTATTCGCTTTAGTCGGCACGCTTCTGCTTGCCACCATCTCCTTATTTATCGCACTCCGTCAGCCTTGGATGGTTCTCGTCTGTACGATCATCGCGTTAGGCTTTATCGGTTATGGCTTTGCTGTTAAGGCGAAGATTCGCAAGAAAAATTCCCGGCCGTAACCACGACGGTTGCCCACAAAAAAAGAGCTCAACAGCCATAACGCTGTTTGAGCTCTTTTCGCTTTCTTTTAGATGACCACGAAGCCCATCCGTTTCTTCACTTCAAGCAAGGTTTCGTTAGCGACCTCAGCAGCCTCTTGCGCACCTTTTTTCAAAATATCAAAAATTTCTCCGGATTTGCGAATTTCGTGATAGCGTTGTTGAATCGGCTCAAGAACAGCCACGATCTGCTCGGCCAGATCCTTTTTGAACGGTCCGTAACCTTGGCCATCGTATTTGGCTTCAATCTCGACTACACTCATTTCTGCAAAATGCGAGTAGATCGAAATCAGGTTACTAACCTCTGGTTTGTTCTGTGGATCATACTTCACTTCACGACCAGAATCGGTCACAGCACGGCTAAGCTTCTTACGGATAACAGACGGCTCATCCAGCATAGCGATGTAACTGCCTGCGTTCGGACTGCTTTTGCTCATCTTCTTGGAAGCATCGTCTAGTGACATGATTCTTGCCCCAATCTCAGGCATATAAGGCTGCGGCATCACGAACATATCACCAAAACGATTGTTAAAACGGTTAGCAAGATCGCGAGTAAGCTCCAAATGCTGCTTCTGGTCGTCCCCAACCGGGATCAAATCTGCATTGTACAAGAGAATATCTGCGGCCATGAGGGATGGATACGTAAAGAGACCTGCCCCAACGGATTCCTTGCCTTCCGATTTATCTTTGAACTGCGTCATGCGCTCAAGCTCGCCCATGTGCGTCAGTGTCGTCATAATCCAGCCAAGCTCCGCGTGTGCGTGAACATGGGATTGCAGGAAGATGGACGCCTTATTCGGATCTAATCCAGCCGCAATATAAAGCGCAGCGATCGACTCCGTTTGTTCTTTAAGCGCAGCAGGATCCTGCGGAACCGTGATTGCATGCATATCCACCACCATAAAATAGCAACGGTGCAGATGCTGCAGCTTCACATAGTTGCGAAGAGCACCAATATAATTACCAATTGTCAGCTGACCGCTTGACTGCATGCCTGATAGTACTCGTTTCATTGTGAAAATCCCTCCAAAATTCAATAGTAAATTAGCTTTTGAATCGTAAAAAAAAGACAACAAAAAGGCCTCTCCCCGCAAGGGACGAGAGACCGTGGTACCACCCTAATTTGTCCATGTATGAGCATATCATTGCCGCATAGAAAGACCTTCAGGCTCTTGTAACGGAGAGCAGCCGTTTGGCATACTTGTCAGATGCGGATGTTCTTCCGGCCTAGGTTCCGGCAACCTCATACTGTGTTCAGCCTCAAGCTCAAGGATCCATTCGGTTTGCTCGTTTCACCGGTTCGCACCAACCACCGGCTCTCTGAGAAACGGGAAACAAACGTACTTGTTCCTGTCATCGCTTATTGATTTTATATAATTATACACCTTGACTTTCCATTGTCAACCAAGGTCTTTGTCCTATCTTTCCCTGCATGGACATAGGATAGATAACATACGATCCTATCATCAATGGACAAAGGGGTGTCAATGCATTGTCATCAACATTATACCGGTGGAGCCTTCCCGTCTCCACGGTCATTTGCGCATGTCTCCTCATCCTCATATTAACGACGAGAGAGCTTCCGCCAATGGGGATGATCCTGAATGATAGCAAGCGTGTGTTTGCTGCTTCTATGGACATTTTCCTCGACGCCCTGCCCTTTATGTTCATGGGCGTCCTGCTCTCCACCGTCGTCGAAAACTTCATCCCGGAAACTTTCATCCGGCGTATGACACCCAAGCATCCGCTTGGCGGCATCCTGTTCGCCTGCGTGCTGGGTATCATGTTCCCACTTTGCGAGTGCGGCATGATCCCTTTCGTTCGCCGGCTTATGCGCAAAGGCATGCCCGTCTACATTGCCGTTATTTTCATACTCGTCGGGCCGATTCTGAATCCGATCGTGTTCGCGTCTACCTTCATGGCTTTCCGCAGCGAACCGGAAATGGCTTATTCGCGCATGGGCCTCACCTTCGGTGTCGCGCTGATTGTCGGTCTCCTGTTGACACGCTTTCTGAAAAGCAGCCCGCTGCGCCATGCCATGAGCGGCGGGCATAGTGCTGAGCATATCCACACACATGAGCCCCAGCATCAGCATGACCATGACCATAAGCATCATCACCATGATCACACGCACGACCATGCTCATAAGCACGATCATAACCACGGCCATGGCCACTCTCACGGTGACAGCCGGTTAGCAATCATGTTCAGTCACGGTACTTCCGAGCTGTTTGAAATGAGCAAATACTTAATGCTCGGTGCCTTCCTGACCGCATTAATCCAAACCTTTGTCGCGCAAGACAGTTTATCTGCCATCGGTCAAGGGACATTCATCTCGCATGTGTTTATGATGGGCTTTGCTTACTTACTCTCGTTATGCTCCACAACGGATGCCTTCGTAGCCGCTTCTTTCGCTAAGACGTTCTCCCCAGGTTCCCTGCTGGCGTTCCTCGTCTTCGGCCCAATGATCGATGTCAAAAGCACACTCATGCTGTTATCCATTTTCAAAGCCCGTTTCGTACTTACGCTTTCCGTTGTTGTCGCAGTAACGGTTTTGACTGGCTCTTTGCTATTTATGCACTTCTTCTTATAAAAGCACATAAAAAAGGCCAGAGCTATTAGCCCTGGCCTTTTATTATTTTACCATTTCAAAATAGCTCCGGCACTCGCATTCGTTACCATTTTCGTGTAACGCGCCAAATATCCGGTTTGGATTTTCGGTTGGAACTCTGTCCAGCTTTCGCGGCGCTTCGCTAACTCTTCGTCGCTGACTTGCAAATTGATTTTGCGGCCATCCATATCGACATCGATAATGTCGCCGTCATGTACGAAAGCAAGTGGTCCGCCTTCAGCAGCCTCTGGAGACATATGGCCGATGGAGATACCGCGGGATGCGCCTGAGAAACGTCCGTCTGTAATCAAGGCAACTTTCGCGCCTAGACCCATACCTACGATTTGGGAAGTAGGTGCCAACATTTCCGGCATACCAGGTCCGCCTTTTGGCCCTTCATAACGGATTACAACAACGTGGCCTTCTTTAACTTTGCCATTAGCAATGCCATAGAGAGCCTCATCTTGAGAGTCAAAGCAGATCGCAGGACCTACGTGACGCCCGCCAACGGATTTATCTACCGCTCCGACTTTAACGATACTGCCTTCAGGTGCAAGGTTACCGAACAGAACAGCTAGTCCGCCTCTTTCGCTATGCGGGTTGCTTAACGGACGAATGACGTCTGTATTCTGGATTTCACAACCAGCTACGTTTTCACGGATTGTTTGCGCAGTAACGGAAAGACGATCGCCATCGAAAGCACCCGGCTTTTTCAAAAGCTCGTTGATAACTGCGCTAACACCGCCAGCTAAATGCACATCTTCAATGTGATAATCAGAAGCTGGAGCGATTTTCGCAAGGTGAGGTACGCGCTCTGCCACTTCATTAATACGAGCAATCGGGTAATCGATGCCTGCTTCAGCAGCGATAGCCAATGTGTGAAGAACCGTATTCGTGGAACCGCCCATCGCCATATCAAGTGCAAACGCGTTGTCAATCGCTTCGATTGTTACGATATCACGCGGTTTAATGTCTTTTTCGATCAATGTCATCAGCTGTTTCGCACAGTCTTTCACGAATTGCTTACGCTCTTCAGCAACAGCCAAGATTGTACCGTTACCTGGCATAGCAAGGCCTAGACCTTCTGCCAAACAGTTCATGGAGTTCGCTGTGAACATACCGGAACAAGATCCGCAAGTCGGACAACCGTATTGCTCAAGCTCTTCTAGACCTGCTTCATCCAATTTACCTGCTTGGAAAGCACCTACGCCCTCAAAAACGGAGGACAAGGAAATGGATTTACCATTTTTATCTTTACCAGCTTTCATTGGGCCACCACTGACTAACATCGTAGGGATGTTAACGCGAAGCGCACCCATGATCATGCCCGGCGTAATTTTATCACAGTTAGGAATACAGATAAGACCGTCGAACCAGTGCGCGTTTACGACTGTTTCCAAGGAATCCGCAATAATTTCACGGCTTGGCAAGGAATAACGCATACCGATATGTCCCATAGCAATACCATCGTCAACACCGATCGTGTTGAACTCGAAAGGAACGCCGCCTGCTTCACGGATCGCTTCTTTCACGAGCTTACCGAATTCTTGCAAATGCACATGCCCAGGAATAATGTCTATATAAGAGTTACAAACCGCAATAAACGGCTTGCCGAAATCTTCTTCTTTAACGCCGGCTGCGCGCAACAAACTACGGTGCGGAGCGCGGTCGAATCCTTTTTTAATCATGTCGCTACGCTGTTTTGGATGAGCCATTCTATATTCCTCCTAGATTACAATTCTTTTATAAAAATAATGAATCTATCATATCACACTTTTCGTCAAATTTCTCCCTTTAGTGTACTGACGCGTCAATGTAAAAGCAATAGGATTATTTTCTGCCAAAATCAGCCTTAATTTCTCCCCACTTTTTCGTGTCCCATTTCACGATCTTATTCGGATAACTATTGGTCCGGAGCCACTTCAGCGCGCGGTCAACCAGCGTCCAAATTTCTTCCGTCGAAGCATCGCGAACCAAATTGGTCGAAACTTCCTTTTTGCGAATCCAACTTAATGCTGTAACGGAATCCGTATATATCGTTTTGCTGCTGCCCTGCTTTTGCAAATACGCTAATCCGTGCACGATCGCTAGAAACTCGCCTAGATTATTCGTACCCTTGGAAATTGGTCCTTGGTAAAAAAGGATCTCCCCCGTCCGCGTATCGACCCCTTTGTACTCCACAATGCCTGGATTACCGGAGCATCCCACATCCACAGAGAGGCTATCATAGTCGACTTCTGGAGCTGTCTCAGGGGTAGCCGATTTACTGCCAGAGGCAGATGCCGGTTTCCCTCCAAAATTCAGAGATTTCTGCCAGCCTTTTTCCAAAGCTTGACGCGCTTCCGCCTCGGATTCGTATGATTTGAATCTCGCTTGTGGAAATCCTTTTGTCTGCGCCTGACAGTCCGCCCACGATCGGTAGATCCCTGGCTTGTGCCCCACCCAAACGACATAATACTTCACTGCTGCCATCCTATTCACTCCGTCATTGTTGATGTAATTGATGCACCAGACCTTCAACTACCTTAACCGTATCGGCAAAATAGGGCTTATAATCCAACCCTTTGATAAATGCCAAATAGGTTTCCCCGATCTCCAGGACCTCTTTCCTGTAGTGAGCGGCTGGTATATGGTGGGTCTCAAGCTCGCGGTACGTGCCGTTTGTCCGCTCCTCAACCGAGATAAGCTGTATTTGTTCTTGCGGCAAATGATGCACAACAAATGAGAACCCTCTACATTCCGGGTCTCCACAGCCACAAACAAAGAAAGGCATCTGCTCCCATTGATCCGGCGGTGCAAATCGATTCGGCTCCGTGTCCTTCAGCGCACTGTACAGCAGCGCAGGGAGTCCCACATCGACGCATAGCGGTTCTTCGATAATAACGCTATCGTCCACCGCCATGCGGACATCCGCCTGTATGATTTGTAAGTCCTTATCAAGGGACCAGCCCTTTACAGATAGTTCAAACATAATTTTCGCCTCCGCTCTCCCATTGCTTTTCTTATTATAACAAAGACTGTCCAATTCTGCTTTTCAGCTTTCCAAATCACTTCCGAAAATTTCCAGTAAAATGTATGAGTATATTTTAGAAAAGAGATTATACTACCTATTACTGGAGGTGATATCAGATGGCAGGACAATCTCGCAGCAGCAACTCTTTAGTTGTTCCACAAGCTACAGCAGCTTTGGATCAAATGAAATACGAAGTTGCTCAAGAACTAGGTATCCAGATTCCTCAAGACGGTTACTATGGCTACATGACGTCCCGTGATACAGGCTCCATTGGGGGCAGCATCACTCGTCGCCTTGTTCAAATTGCTGAACAACAGCTAGCAGGCGGCAGCGCTAACAGATTTAGCAGATAACATCTCTTCCATACTTAAGCAAGTGAGGGCTTTCCTTCAAGTAGCTACGCTACGGAAGGGAGCCCTCCTTTTTGTGTGACTGACTATCTGCCTTACTTTCCCCCGCATCCGCAACTTTTAACTGGAAAATTTCCAGCTAATTTGTACATTGCAATCGGTTTAGCATCATTAGCTGGAAAAACTCCCGTTATATTCTTAGCCTTTGCATAATCATGAAGATTATCAGCTCAAATAACTGGATTTTTTCCAGTTATTCACCCCAGCTAAGCCCATATCACCATGAATTACAGGAGATATTCCAGTTATTCGATTTCGATTCCGCCAACAACAACAAATAAATAAAAGGGCAAGCTCAGCTTCCCCCAAACCCCAGATCATATAAGCACTCATGGGTCGAAAAAGGACTGCTCACAAGAAGCAGTCCCACATTTATTAAGGTTTTACATCATAAATTTTGTAAAGGTCATCGATCATGAGATTAGCCGCTTTCACACCGCCAGCTGTATTCCATGTCGCATCATTAACTTTAACTAATTTATTGTCTTTCACAACTTTAAGGTTTTTCCAAAGCGGATCATTCATCCATTCCTGCTCTTGCTTCGTTCCTTTACCATCGCCAAGCTCATATGTAAAGTAGAACACGCGGTCTGCAGCATCCAATTCAGTCAAACGCTCTTTGGTAATATCTTCAAATGCTTTTTCATCGCTTTTTGGATCCGAACGCGGGAAACCGATTTGTTTGAAAATAACACCAGTGAACATATTTCCATAGTAGTAACGCGTTTTACCGCCCATGAAGCGGACAACAGCAATTTTCTCTTTCAGCTTATCGCCGGCTTTAGCTTTGAAATCGTCAATGCGTTTATCGAAGTCAGCAATAATCTTGTCGCCTTCTGCTTTCTTGTTAAGCGCATCCGCATATAGCGAGAAGTTGCTTTTCCACTCACCGCGCAATGTCTCCGAATAAACCGTTGGAGCAATCGCTTTAAGCTGGTCGTACACTTTCTCATGACGCATTTTGTTACCAATGATTAGATCTGGTTTCAAGGAAGCGATTAACTCCAGGTTTGGCTGTGATTCTCCACCAACTGTTGTTACACCTTGCATATCTGCTTTGATATGGTCAAACCATGGATTCCCGTAGTAGGATTCAACGGCACCAACTGGCTTAATTCCAAGAGCTAAAAGGGCTTCTGTTCCCTCATTCGTCAAAATAACAACACGTTTCGGCTGAGCAGGTACAGCGGTTTCCCCCATCGCATGTTTAATCGTACGCGGAGCATCGGATTTCACAGCCGCTTGCGGGGCTGCTGATGTTGTTGCGGATGGCTGCGTGCTAGGCTTTTCTCCACAAGCAGCTAAAACAATAGATACTACAAACATAATGGCAACAAGAGCCCATGCTCTTCTTAGTTGTACTCTTTTTCCAAACATCTTACTTTGTTCCCTCCACACTTTCAATTGATGATAACGATTATCATTATCTAACGTATATGGTACTCGCTTGTGCGAATTCTGTCAATCGAAATTGATAATGATTCTCAAAATCGTTGACTTCCCTTGCCTTTCTCTTTAAAATAAACGGAGCATCTAATAAGGAAGCAGGCACTTATCTATGAATTATTCAAAGAATTATTCAAACAACGAACGTCTATATCCCTTATACAAAGGTATTGGACTGTTAGCGGCACTCATCGTGCTTGCCGGGATGATGGTTTGCAGCGTCAGATTCGGCCTACATAGCTATACCTGGACACAAGTCCTGCAATCATTTGACCACTTAATTAAGCCTACGAACGAAGCGATTATCATTCAAACCGTTCGAATACCAAGAGCGTTAATCGCCGCACTTGTAGGCGGAAGCCTAGCTGTCGCGGGAGCGCTTATGCAAGCCATGACACGAAATCCACTCGCATCGCCAAGTATTTTTGGCATTAACTCAGGCGCAGCCTTTGCCATCGTGTTATCTGTTGGATTTTTCAATGTATCAAGTCTGACACAGTTCACATGGATCGCTTTTCTTGGCGCTGCTGTGAGCTCAGCCCTCGTCTATGGACTTGGCTCCTTAGGCAGAGACGGCTTAACGCCCATGAAAATTACACTAGCGGGCTCAGCAATGACAGCCTTCTTTTCTTCGCTTACCCAAGGCATTTTGCTAGGAAATGGTAAAGCGTTTGACCAAGTCCTCTATTGGCTTGTTGGATCCGTCGAAGGCAGAACCATGGCCATGCTCCAATCGGTCTATCCCTATATTTTAATTGCATGGGTTGGCGCGTTTTTGCTTGCTCCGCACATCAACATCCTGTCTATGGGAGATGATGTAGCTAAAGGGCTCGGACAACGCACGATTTACGTGAAATTCATTACCGCAGTTGTTATCGTCGTATTGGCTGGAGGCTCTGTCGCTGTCGCTGGTCCGATTGTTTTTGTCGGAATCATCATCCCTCATATCGTCCGATTCCTCGTTGGCATCGATTATCGCTGGGTCATACCCTACAGCGCGATTCTAGGGGGCATTTTGCTCGTTGGAGCAGACGTCATGGCCCGTTTCATCGTTATGCCCAAGGAAGTTCATGTTGGCGTAACGACAGCCATTCTCGGAGTTCCCTTCTTCATTTACATCGCTCGCAAAGGGGGACTGCTGAAATGAATGATTCCAATCGACACGTTACGATTCGAAACAAGAGTTTTTCCTATAGAGTCAGTAAGAAATCTGTCCTTGTAACCCTGACATTGCTCTTAGCCGTCATTATTGTCATGATTCTAAGTACAGGAATCGGCAGCATTTATATCAAGCCAGTGGAGGTTGTACGTGCCGTTTTTGGCTACGGGACGGATCCCAGCAACATGATTGTCAGATCACTGCGTCTGCCTAGGGTGATTGTCGCTGTATTGATCGGAGCCTCTCTTGGCGTTGCCGGTGCCATCCTGCAAGGGATTGTTCGCAACCCGCTAACGTCACCGGATACGATTGGCTCAACAGGTGGCGCTACACTTGGTGCGGTTTCCTTTTTCTTCTTTTTCGCGGATAAAATCAGCATTCACTGGCTGCCTGTTGCCGCCATTCTCGGCGCATTCATCGCCACTTTGCTGGTCTACTCCCTTTCATGGAAAAATGGGATTACGCCGCTCCGCCTTGTCCTTATCGGTACAGGATTCACAGCCGCGATGAGCGCGCTCTCCTATCTAATGATGATCTCTGGACCTATTATTCTTGCAAATCAGTCGCTTACCTTCATGACAGGGAGCATCTATGGTGTCTCTTGGCAAAAAGCGGTCTACCCGCTTCTTCCTTGGGTATGTCTGCTGATCCCGATCATCTTCCTGTATGCGCGTCACATTACGGTACAGTCCTTAGGTGAAGACATCGCCCGCAATGTGGGCAGCAGCGTGCAACGCCAGCGTTTTCTGCTCATCATCTTGAGCGTAGCGCTGTCAGGAGCCGCCGTCGCATTCGGAGGAGCCATTAATTTCATTGGTCTTATGGCTCCACATATCGCCCGCAAATTTGTTGGACCCAGCTTCGGTTCGCTGATTCCCGTTTCTGCACTAACTGGTTCCTTACTCCTACTTCTTGCTGATCTAGCAGGACGGTTCGTATTCAAACCACTCGATATACCAGCAGGTGTTTTCACAGCGGCTATCGGAGCTCCATTGTTCATCTACGTTTTGTATCGCAGCAGAAATCGCGCTTAATTTTCTGAATAAACAAACACCCCCGGTCATCAACGTGGCCGGGGGTGTTTATTTTATATAAGATAAGTGCTAAATCGTTTTGGCTAAACTAGCCATATTATAATTGCTTTCGAACGTGATGCTTGCCGACAGTATGCCATGTCTAACCGTAAAATCAAAGTATATTTCGCCATGTGTCCAACTCTTCTTCCGTTTCAACGACTGGAGCCCCATCTGACGAAAAGATTGATACTGAATCTCTGTGAGTCCCTTGACCGTAGCCTCCGGGAGCACGCCGTCCTTACTCTCAAACGGTAGATGCTTTACTCCGAATTTCCCTATTTCATTATTCCTGATATGCACAAACACCGTTCCTGAACTTACATGGGATAGCTCATCTTTAATCCTTCTAAATACCAAATCGATTTGCCTTGCAAGTGACATTTGATCTAAACTCATCATCTTCCCCCTTAAGTTTTAAAATTTTACTTATTATGTAAATTACGACTGTAGACCTATTATATCCATATATTTTACAAATTTCAACAATTTATTTAAATATTCATGCAATTTTTACTATTCTTAATACTGCCTTTATATACAACCTAAGTATGAATCGAATGCGAGCGATATTTGTCGAATTTGTGTAGAATCTTTCCAGATTCAATGTTATAATTTTCAAACATAGTCCATTATTCCTGCATACATAACAAATTTCGCAAGGGAGTCGGTCAATTTGGATAAAATGTCAACCTTATCTTTTAGAAAGAAATTACAGTTGGGCTGCTATGGGTTAATCGGTTTAAACTGTGTATTTCTGCTAGTCCTAACATTTTCATCAGAATGGAACCGCTTACTAGGAATTATCTTTCTCGTTCTTCTTCTCGCTTTAAGCTATCCATTCATTAAGTGGTTTGAAGCCCAATTGACAGAGCCTGTGGCCGATCTATCCCGCATTGCACTCAATATTTCCAAAGGCGACTTCTCTCAGAAAGTAACGGTAACTTCCGATGATACACTGGGTCAACTTGGCCAATCCTTCAACAAGATGATCGATAAACTTCGTGATATTCTTCGCGATACAGGCACGATCTCTAAACAAGTTTTCCAAACAAGCCGTGATATTTATTCCAAAAATGAAAACTTTCGCACCGTCCTGGAACAAGTGAGCATTTCGGCCCATGAGCTAGCTTCCGGCGCTGGACAAATTTCAGAAGAAGTATCCGGTGTATCTATCACGACCAAAGACATAGAAGTGAAGATTGTTAATTATGCAGGCTCTGCCAAAGAAATGAAAGATCGCTCTGATCAGATGATGACTCTAGTGGAAAAAGGACGTACTTCCGTTGAGAGCCAGGGCGTGGGCATGAAGCGAAATGTGGAAGTCACTCAGCAGGTTTCCGAAACCATTGACATGTTGGCTCGTCAAGCTGCTGGCATCACCAACGTAACCCGCTCCATCTCGGAGATTGCCGAGCAAACGAATCTGCTGTCCCTCAACGCATCCATTGAAGCAGCCAGAGCTGGCGAGCATGGACGGGGATTTGCCGTCGTCGCGCAAGAGGTGCGCAAGCTTGCTGAGGAATCTACTTCGCTTACCCGTGAAGTATTTGGTTTTGTGAAAAGCATCGAACAGGGAATCCAAGAAGCGATTCGTAGCATTCAAGTCAACGAAGATGTTGTCAAAAAGCAAACCGTGCTTATCGATCAAACAGAAACAGTCTTCTCCCAGATTGTCGATAGTGTTGGTTTTATCTCGGAAGAAATTAACCGCTTCGCAGAAGAAAGCGAGCAGATGCTTGTCAGCTCCGAGCAGATTGCTGCTGCCATGGAGAACATCTCGGCAATCACAGAAGAATCTGCTGCAGGCACGCAAGAAGTTTCGGCATCCATGAACGAACAGATCGCTACTGTCCAAGGCATCGTCTCACAAGCTGAGGAAATGACCCGCGTCGTCACACAGTTGCAGCAGACAATTCAAGTGTTCAAACTATAAGCCTAACCTTATAATCACAAAAGGGATGTCCCAGCGTAGATATGATCTACTTCCAGGACATCCCTTTTCTTATTAAACCTGAACTTTCGCTTCTGTCAGCCTCATGAATTCCTTCACATCTTGAATGGCCATGTCCACAGCGCTTTGCCAGAAGTCAGGCTCTGTCAAATCAACGCCAAGATGCTTCTGCGCCAGCTCCTCGACGTTCATGCTGCCCGTATCTCTCAGCAGAGAGATGTACTTATCTTCGAAAGCCGTACCTTCTTGCACAGCTCTCGCATAGATACCAGCACTAAACATATAGCCAAATGTGTATGGGAAGTTGTAGAAAGGCACATCCGTTGCATAGAAATGCAATTTTGCCGCCCAGAAATGCGGATGGTAGCTGCTTAACGCATCCTGGTAAGCAACCTTTTGTGCATCCACCATAAGCTCATTCAGACGCTCCACGCTGACAAGTCCTTGACTTCGTTCTGCATAGAAGTTCGTTTCAAAAATGAATCTCGCATGAATATTCATGAAGAACGCAATGGCCCGTTGGATTTTGTCTTCAAGCAACACGATGCGCTCTTCGTCCGTGGAAGCACTCTTCACCACAGCGTCAGCAACGATCATCTCAGCGAACGTTGACGCGGTCTCCGCGACGTTCATGGCGTACTCCTGAGCGAGCGCCGGCATATCCGTCATGACGTGCTGATGGTAGCCGTGACCAAGTTCATGTGCGAGCGTAGAGACGTTGTTCAGCGTGCCGCCGTACGTCATGAAGATACGTGTCTCTCCTGCTACTGGGAACGATGTGCAGAACCCGCCTGGGCGCTTCCCGGCGCGGTCCTCAGCTTCAATCCAGCGATTCTCGAAGGCTTGCTCCGAAAAGGCTGCGAGCTTCGGACTAAAGCGCTCGAACTGTTCGATAATGAGGCTTGCGCCTTCATCGTAAGAAATTTTCTTGGAGGAGTCGCCAAGCGGTGCATCAACATCCACCCACGCTAATTTCTCGACGCCAAGCAGCTTCGCTTTTCGGTTCAAATATTCGACGAAGATTGCTTTATTGCGGTCAATGACATCCCACATGACATTCAGCGTTTTCTCTTCCATGCGATTAATCGCGAGCGGCTCTTTATGTATACTTTTCCAGCCTCTATATTTGTACACTTGAAGGCGGAATCCGGCCAAATGGTTCAGTGCTTCTGCGCAGTAATCTTCCTTGTCCGTCCAGGCATTTTCCCATTTCTCAAACAGTGCAAGTCGTTCTTCACGATTCTCTGTGTGCAGCTTATTAAACGCTTGGCCAGCCGAAAGTTCAACCGTCTCACCGTCAACCTCTACAGGCATACGGAATTGACCTACGGTAGAATTATACAAGTCGCCCCACCCATGATAACCGTCTACGGCCAAATCATTGATTAATGCTTCTTGTTCAGGCGACAGCTTTTCTTGTGCCAAAGCACGACGTTCATGAAGTGGAAATGCGATAGCTTGGAACGGCTCTTTCAACAGAATTTCTGACCAAACCCCATCCGGAATACCAGTCAGTACTTGATCAAAATGCGTGAGTGACGACAGATGCTCAGCGTACAAGCTTTTGACCTGTCCATTCAATACAGGTGCTTTCTTATCCTTCTGATTATCGGCGAGCAGACAGCCTACAAAAGAATCAGCCTCATGAATATTTTTCAAATTATTCTGGAGCAACTCGACTAGCTTAGCAAGGCCATCCGTATCCGCTGCTTGCTGTGGGGATGGTGTGTTCCTCACCTGCTCTTGGAAAGCCGCAATCGAAGCTTGAAGCTCCTTCAGATGTGCTGCGAAGGCAGGAGACTCACTTCCACCAGGGAAAAAAGTTTCTAAATTCCACGTTTGATTAAGAGGTAAATGAAGCAAAGCTATCACCATTCCTTTCCTTCTTTTATTAAATCATAAAGGGGATATCAGGAGCAATCTTCGTAATCTTACTCATTGCTTATAGGTAAGAAGTATGATTCAATAAAATAAAGTTCCAGCAAACAAATCGGAACAGAATGGTGTGATAACGATTATGAAACCGTTGCAAATTTCTCCAGAAACAGCCGTCAAACTGGCTGAGCAGCTTAAAGTACCTTTGGAACATCTCATGCATATGCCACAACATATCTTACTTCAAAAATTAGCTGAGCTCGCGAAAACTTCCACTTCGGAAACAAGCGAACCGGAATCGAAGTAACCCGTGTTGTTTCCTTTTGCTAACACATGGCCTTATGACATTGTAATGAAGGACGTTTATGTGGCCGAATGTCCGTTTTGCCATAGCTCCAATGTGCTGCTTCCGCTGAAAGTCAACGAACTGAAATCCATTCATGAAGGCAAAAAGAAGCTGCTTGTGTTTCCTTGCTGTCATAACAAGCTGACGCTCGTTGACACAGACCGCGATTACTTATTGGCGGACACCGCTATACGAACGAAACAATCGTAGCTTTCAAGCGCAAGGAGAAGAAAGAGTTCCTATGAATGAGTATCTCGTTCCTTTGACAAGTGCATGCACATTAGTCACGTTGAATTATGTGGCTATGAAAGTTCGCAGCAAGATGCTGACCGATTCCTTCGAGCAGCTTCTTGCGCCTTTACTCACCGGTCTTGCTTGTATCATCATGATGCTCGTACCCCTGCCTGAGCCGCTCGGTTTAATTGATTTACGCTCCTTGCCCATCTTCATGGCCGGCTTGCGTTACGGAATGCCGATTGCCCTTCTGTCAACCGTCTTACCGACGGGCTTCAGCCTCATTTCTCATGAGAACCATGCTTGGTTCAACATCGCACAAGATTTACTCGCCCCTGCGCTTATAAGCTCCCTGTTTCACAACAAAGAATACCGCAATGGCTTCTTGGACATTCCTATTCGTCATGGGCTCCAAATATGCACTTATGTCTTTCTCTTACGCCTCTTGATTCACGCGCTCTTCGTAAGTGGATTGTCCTCGCATTATGTCGGTGATCAGCTTTTTATGCTGGCCATCATGTCTGGCACTTTCATCACGCTCATCATTATGGTGAATGACGAGAGTCAAAGTTGGCGCTTACAACGCCAGATGGAGCTGCAAGCCAATCAAGACAGCTTAACCAAACTACCGAATCTTCGCAGTTTTAAGCCCATTGCAAACCATGCGCTCGCTAAACGTCAAATGTCTATCATGATGATCGATCTGGATAACTTCAAGCAATATAATGATCTCTTCGGACATCTCGCAGGTGATCAGTTGCTAAGAGATATTAGTCATGTGCTTCGGCAGCATATCCATGAAAAGGATTACCTGGCAAGGTACGGCGGGGAAGAATTCATTCTTCTCAGTTCCGAGACAGACCCGACTTTACTTAGCTTATACGCCCAGCGTTTATGTTTCATGACTGCCCAATCCTTCCAATCCAACAGCGAATCTGTCCTAACACCAATTACCATCTCTATTGGTATTACTACCGCGGAATTACCCCAGGCTGAATTGACCCAAATGATCTTTGAAGCAGACCAAGCCCTCTACGAATCCAAACGCCAAGGAAAAAACCGTTTCACCCACTACAAGAAACTCCCAGTGCTTGACCAAAAAATGAACGCTTAACTAGGCCAGGGATCGCCCGCAAGCAATCACCCCAACAGATAGTCAAGCGTTCATTCATTTTATTGCAAAATCATTCAATGATTAGGTTGCTTGTTTCATTTCGTCCGGCAGTTCCATACGAATGGCGAGCATATCTTCGCGAGTTACGATCCATTGTTCACGGCTTGCTCGAATCATCGCAGCATCCATGATCTTACGGTCATTAATGATCCGTGAGAACCATTTGACAGCCTCATTGAAATGACCCAATCTGCGATTGAGCTCGCCCATCAGAAACATAAGCCTCGCATTGTTGAGGTCCATGCCTTCATTTTCAAATACATGAACATATTCTTCCAAAGCAAACGCCAGGAATCGCTTCTCTTGCTCCCAGTCGCCCTTACCTCTGTACAGCCAAGCCAAATGGTGGAGAAGTCCTGCAACAACGCGAGATTTCTCCTCTTTAATTTGTGCGCTGACCAGCGCCAGCTTATAGCTCTGCAGCGTATCCTCCCACGTTCGTTCACCGCTAAAGCTGCGCATCGTCCAGTTCTTGGCAATCTTCTCATGAAAAGCTTCACGTTGAGCCGATTTCCAGTTATCTGCAAAGTTTTCTGTATGCGCATAGCCGCAGTAAGGACAAATCCTCACGATATAGTAATCAGGGTTAATATCCTTATAATGAACGCAGAAATCCGCGTCTGTCTTCGTCGCTTTTTTGAAGCTGGGACGAACCTTCATCGTTTTGAAGGTATTGTCACAAAACGTGCAGTTCACTGAAATCTCATATAAAGGCTCTACCATCTTGAACCCCGCCTCTTCTCTGGAAAGTCTAGGAAATTAGAACTATTCTCCTTCAGGTGTGTTCACAAAATGATAAGCAGAACCTTTCAAGCGTTGCAGCAAAAATTCGCGAAGTTCCTGCGGTAAACCCACTTCCTCCATCGCTTCAGCCATGCAGCTTAGCCACGCATCTGCACGTTCCACTGTGATAGGAAAAGCCATATGCCTTCCTCTCATCATTGGATGGCCATGGACATCCGAATACAGCGTCGGGCCTCCGAAAAATTGGCTTAAAAACATATATTGCTTATCCATAACGGGCTCAATATCCGAAGGGAACAGGGGCGCTAATAAAGGATTCTTCAGCACTTTGGGATAAAAAGCCTCCACAATCCGGCGAACCGTCTCTGCTCCCCCCATCAACTCAAACAACGTATTGCGTTCTTGCTCTGACATGGTGAGAACCTCTCTGCTCATAATTACTTAATAGTTTTCAATATCCTCATCCCCTGCATGCATGAGCGTTTCTCGAATGACAAACACGAACATACAAACGACCAAACCGACGATGACACTTGTCATTTGAATCACTCCCGCGGCCTAGGATATAAGACTATTACTAGTCCTATTTTACCATAAATACATTTACATAACAGCACCAAAGTCTAAGTTTTTTAGGCCGGCATGTATGTCCCATTCCTTTCATATAGTTGAGGAGGAGGTGTAGATTTCCATATGGAGAAAAGAAACTTTACCGCGGCGTTACTCATGGCCTTTGTTGTTATTGCCATTATTCTATGCTTATTTGCCTTCCCTCATGCCGGACTTCAAGCAGCCTTGCGCGGCGTTTCCATTTGGTGGGATGTGCTCTTTCCCGCACTCTTTCCCTTCTTCGTGATCTCCGAAATTATGCTTGGCTTCGGCATCGTTCACTTCTTCGGCACGCTGCTTGATCCGATGATGCGCCCAGTCTTCCGCATCCCAGGAATTGGCGGCTTCGTCGTCGCTATGGGCTTCGCAGCTGGCTACCCGGTCGGTGCTAAGTTGACAGCCCAGCTGTGGTCACAAAAGCTCGTGAACCGCGAGGAAGGCGAACGGCTCGTTGCATTTACTACAAGCTCAGACCCAATCTTCTTGATTGGAGCTGTTTCGATAGGCTTCTTCCATGACGCCTCTTTAGCTATCATTCTGGCTGTAGCCCACTACGGAGGCTCCCTCATGATTGGGCTTATGATGCGATTTCATGGCCGGAAAAGCCCGCCTACCCAGCAAAAGAGCGTCAGCCAAGGCTGGATATGGAAACGTGCATTTGATTCCATGCATCTTGCACGCATCTCCGATGGCAGATCTATAGGCACACTCCTCAGCCAATCCATCCTTCAATCGTTAAATTTAATTTTTGTTGTAGGTGGACTAGTTGTCTTCTTCTCCGTCGTACTGGAAGTCTTAACAGAAGCCAAGGTCATGAATGCCATGTACCTGCTCATTGACTACCTGTTACGCTTCACAGGACTTCCACCCCAGCTGTCGCAAGCCGTCATGAATGGCCTATTCGAGGTGACAATTGGGGCGAAGGCTGCTGGCAATGCTCCGGCAGAACTGGCTCTATCCAGCAAGGTTGCCATCGGGGCATTCATTTTGTCATGGGGCGGCATGTCGGTTCATGCGCAGATTGTTAGCCTTTTGAGTCATACCAACTTGCGCTATATGCCGTTTTTGATCTCCCGTTTTATCCATGCCTTGGTCTCTGCAGCCATTGTACTCATTATTTGGGAGCCTATGCAGGCCTTCCGAGACGCCAAAACGGTTTTCATGCCCCAGTATGATCCATCATCTCCCGTTCTCAGTTACCTCAGGCTCCTGCTCCCTGTGAGTGGAACCGTTATCTTGGCTTCTTTTACTGTCATTGCGGGGCTCTTTGCTGCATATTCCTTACTTAGACTCGTGTATGAAAAGGTTGGTGGAACAAGATAATATGGGTAATTACCATGATAAAAACAATGATAATCATAAAGGGAGTGAACATACCGTATGCAAAACTCCGTCCTTCGAGTAGCCAAAACATTGCCTCCTGCAATTGAGCGCTTATCCGAGTTAGCCATTAATCTATGGTTTAGCTGGAACTATGATGCTTTAGAGCTTTTTGCACAAATGGATCCTGTGAAATGGGCTCAAACCGGCCATAATCCCGTTCGCCTCCTTTACGACTTAGATGATGCTAGACTTGATGCTTTAAGTCATAACACGGAATTTCTAACCCAGTATCGACAAGTGATCGACAGGTTCGATGCCTATTTAAATGGCCCAACTTGGTTTCAAGAAAAGCACGGAGATCGAGGGTACGTCAAAGTTGCCTATTTTTCTGCCGAATTCGGCTTCCATGAATCTTTACCGATCTATTCAGGTGGCCTCGGCATCTTGGCAGGCGATCACGCCAAATCAGCAAGTGATTTGGGGATTCCATTAGTCGGTGTTGGCCTTCTTTATAAAAAAGGATACTTTACGCAAAAAATCGATGCTTCCGGCGGACAACAAAGCCATTTATACGATTATGACTTTTCGAAGCTTCCGATTGCCCCTGTTATTCATCAAGGTGCTCCTCTTACGATTACGATTGACATGCCGGGCAGGGCAATCACTTTGCAGGTTTGGCAGGTGCAGGTCGGGCGCAACCAGATCTATTTACTCGACGCCGATCATGAGGCTAATCAGCCCGCGGATAAAGAACTGACCGCACAACTATATGGCGGGAATCAGGATACGCGCATTGCGCAGGAAATCGTGCTTGGGATTGGCGGCGTCAAGGCGCTTCGCGCACTGGGCATTTACCCCAATGTGTATCACATCAACGAAGGTCACGCCGCTTTCCTCACTTTGGAGCGCTTGAAGGAATTGCTTCATCTAGGTCTGCCCTTCCACGTTGCCGTCGAAACTGTCCGCTCGGCTACCGTGTTTACCACCCATACGCCCGTTCCAGCGGGCCATGACACGTTCTCCATCGGGATGGTAGAGCATTATCTCGGACCTCTATTTTACGAGCTGTCACGCCACAAGCAGGCGATTATAGCTCTGGGACTTGACCATCACACAGGCCAATTTAATATGACTCATTTGGCTATGAATACAGCCGGACTGCGCAATGGTGTCAGTAAACTGCATGGGCAAGTTTCCCGTGAAATGTTCAAAGAATTTCACGGAAACATTGATGCCAGTGAAGTTCCAATCGGCTCTATTACGAATGGTGTTCATCTGGACACATGGACTGCACCTAGCTGGAAAGAGCTTCTAGACCGCTTCCTTCCTGGCACATGGAGAGAAGAGCAAGCCAATAAGCATCAATGGCAGCAAGTTGAAGTGATCCCCGATGAATCCATCTGGAAGGTGCACCAGCAGTTGAAAGATGATTTAGTCAACTTCGCTCGCCAGAATTTGATGGAGCAGCGCAGGCGCAATGGAGAATCAGAGCAGCGGATTGAAGAAGTTAGACATTATCTGAATCCAAAAGCTTTGACAATTGGATTCGCTAGACGATTTGCAACCTACAAGCGGGCTAATCTGATCTTTAACGATTTGTACCGGCTTAAGAAGCTAATTAATGATCCTGAACGGCCGATACAGTTCATTTTTGCCGGCAAAGCTCACCCTGCTGACTATCCAGGTCAGGAGTTGATCCGTGAAATTTACCGTGTTTCCAAAATGAAAGAATTCGAAGGCAAAGTCGTGATGCTCGAGAACTACGACATGAATATGGCTCGCTATCTCGTACAGGGCGTAGATGTCTGGTTGAACAACCCTCGAAGACCTCTTGAAGCCAGTGGCACAAGCGGGCAGAAAGCGGCAATGAACGGCGTTCTGAATTTCAGCGTGCTTGACGGTTGGTGGGAGGAAGGCTATAACGGGACGAACGGTTGGGCTATTGGTTCAACAGGTACGGCCGATTGGGCTGTGCAGGAGAAAGAAAATACCCAGTCTATTTATCACATTTTGGAGAAAGAAATTATCCCTCTGTACTACAATCAGGGAAATCTCCCGCATCAATGGATTAGCCGAATGAAGCGATCCATCCAATCGCTTAGTCCTTTGTATAATACACATCGTATGGTGCAGGATTACACGGAAGAAACCTACTTGCCGACAGCAGATCGAGCACGTTTATTTGTGGCTAATCACTACGAGGTTGCCACGAACGTTGCCGATTATAAGCAATTTATCCGAAACAACTGGTATCAAGTAAAAATCATTGGTATCGATGACCGCTCTGCCAAATTGTCTACGGAAGTGCCATTATGTGAAATCAAACCTTCAAACAAGGAAGTGACTGCACAGATCTTTTTCGGTCCTATTTGGCCGCAGGATACAGCCGTAGAAATCATTTATTACGAAGACAACGGTGACAAATGGGAACAGCGAATCATCCCCATGGAGTCATCAGGTGAGCTGGTTGAGCATGTGCAGAAATATAAAGCATGTATACCGGCGCATCTCGTCCATGGGCCTCACTTCTCCATTCGAGTTCGACCTATTTCGACAAATTTCGCCCATTCTTTTGAACTTTCACTAGTAACTAGCACATTATCGTGGCAATAAATGTATAATTCCCTCGATTAAGCCCCTTTTGGGGCTTTTCTTATTTTCTTTTATAAATTATTATGAGAAGAGAACTTACGGTATGTGCATGCGTTCATGAATGCAAATCTAACCACTTGGTGATGCTATGGATTGGAATAAGGCACTAGAATTGGCATATATCGCACCGAACTCCGACTGTCATTTGATTGTTGTCGGTGAGTCTAAAGATGGACAGCCTTTTTGCTATGAAGATAATTTCTACATTGATAAAATTAGTGAAGAATCATTCACGGTTTGTTTAGAGCTCTCGGGCGTGTTTCCATTCGACAAACTTGAACATGTTTCTTTTATTGAATTTTCTTTTAAAGACCGTGGAATTTTATACTATACGCACGTGGAGTTGCTTCAACTTGAGTTGAAAAAATCGATTTGTTACCTCACGCTATCTATTCCCGAAGAAATTCAACAGCATCAGAACCGACAGCACAACCGGGCCAAGATCTCCCTTCGAACACCAATTACCCTTCAAATTGTCGGCATTCGCGGCTTATCCGCACGCAAGGGCGTCGCTTTCTCCGGACAGCTGCTTGATATCAGTGCAGGAGGTCTTTCTTTTGTTACGACAAATCGGCTTATTTATCCCTTATTTCTCGAATTTAGCTTTATTCTATCAGGGTTTCCCCACCCCATTACCGCATATGGTGAGATAATAAGGGTGACCAATTTCAGCAACGATTCTTATCGTGTAGCTGCCAAATTTCGGCATATGCCAGAATCCATTCTGCAAGAAATTGACAAATACTGCACGCTTCAATAGGAGGAAAACGATTGAAATACAACGTCATTGAACGAGGCGATGATATCTCCAAAGAGCTGACAGCGCGGTTCCATGCGCTCGCCGCTGAGCACGGCATGCCAAGAGATGAAGAGAATCCCGACATTGTCCTTTCCATTGGTGGAGATGGGACGATGCTGCAAGCTTTTCATAATTATGTACATCGATTAGATGAAATTGCGTTCGTCGGGCTTCATACCGGACATCTGGGCTTTTTCGCAGATTGGAAACCACACGAATTAGATCATCTAGCTTCACTAGTGTTCAATGTGAACACTCCCGATGATCTCCACGTTGTTCAGTATCCCGTTGTCGAAATCGAAATAACGACCGAAAATGGCGTCGAGACACATCTGGCTCTCAACGAATTTACACTGCGTGGCATCGAAGTATCGCTCGTTGCGCGTCTGCATATCAACGACGAAATGTTCGAAATGTTCCGCGGTGATGGCATCTGCATTTCGTCGCCAGCGGGGAGTACAGCTTACAACAAAAGCTTAGGCGGAGCAATGGTACATCCTTCTTTGGAAGCCATTCAGGTCGCAGAGATTGCTTCTATCAACAATAGAGTTTACCGGACTTTAGGCTCGTCCATGATTTTGCCGGCGCACCATCACTGTGACATTTATCCCAAAGCACATCAGAATATGCTGCTTTCCCTTGATCATAAGTACATGCAGCGCAACGATGTCGTTTCCATTCGCTGCCGAGTTGCTTCCCATGTCAAAGTTAAGTTCGCAAGATTCCGACCTTTCCCTTTCTGGAACAGGGTTCGTGAAGCATTTGTAGGATTAGAATTAAAATAAACCACATAAAGACGCCTTCCCTCCTCTTACGAGTGGGAAAGGCGTCTTTTACTATCTACTATGTCGTGGTAGTCGAAGGCTCAGAAGGAACCTGTTGTGGTTGCTGTTTATTTCCATTTACTTTTTCAATGATGAAATATGCACAGCCAAAGTTGCAATACTCATTCAAGTAATCCTGAAGAGCCGCAATGGAGGATTCTTTCGTTGCTTTGGGATGGATTTCCTTGAAGAAACCTCTCAGCCTTAACTGGCTGTACCCCCAATCGCCAACAATATAATCATAACGCTCTAATACTTCACTGAAGCGTTCTTTGAATACTTCAAAGTTCCAGCCATTTTTATGGTCGGTAACGAGCTCATATGTCTTATTGGCAATATGAATCATGATGGTAGGAAGCTCTCCTTTCTATGACTCGTTCGTGTTCTAAACGTTCGATGCAGATTTAACCTGCTCATGGGCATGGTAAGAGCTGCGCACCAAAGGCCCAGACTCAACATGCTTGAATCCGCGCTTCATGCCTTCTTCTTTTAGAAGAGCAAATTGCTCAGGCGTGTAATATTTGGACACGGCCAGATGAGTTGTTGATGGTTGCAAATACTGCCCAATCGTCATAATATCGCAATCGACAGCTCGCAAATCGTCCATCGTCTGCAGCAACTCGTCCCATTCCTCCCCTACACCAATCATGACACTAGATTTGGTCGGGATGCTTGGGGCAATGCGTTTGGATCGCTGAAGCAGCTCCAGCGAACGACGATATTTCGCCTTGGAACGGACGCGATCTGACATGCGCTCCACGGTCTCCATATTGTGATTTAGAATATCAGGCTTTGCTTCAAGAACAGTAGCCAAAGATTCTTCACGACCCAAGAAATCAGGAATCAGCACTTCTACAGTGCAAAGTGGCAGTTTGCGGCGAATCGCTTTGATGGTTTCCGCGAAGATCATCGCGCCCCCATCCTGCAAATCATCACGTGCAACAGAGGTTACAACGCAGTGACGCAGCCCCATTTGTAAGGCAGCATCAGCCACGCGTTCCGGCTCTTGGAGATCAAGTTCCGTAGGCAGACCTGTTTTCACAGCGCAAAAACGGCATGCACGCGTACAGATGTCACCCAAAATCATGAATGTAGCGGTTCGATTCGCCCAGCACTCGTGGATGTTTGGGCATTTAGCTTCTTCACAAACCGTATGCAGCGTCTTCGAACGCATCATTGATTTTATTTCTTTGAAATTTTCATCTGTTTTCAGATTAATTTTTAACCAGTCTGGTTTTCTCTCTAATGGTTTTGTAGGCATTATATTTCCCGCCTTTTATTTGGTTTCTCAATGTTGTTATTATATCACGAAAGCCTGACAAAACAATCCACTTTGCCAGCCAGTTGTGATACACTTATCTAGATGGACCAAAACAGCTCAGCTATTTACATATAGGCTGTATGGGAGGAAAGAAACATGAGCATACAAGAAGTAACGCGCGAGAAGGATCGCAAGCTTGGCGAAATTTTAAGAGGCATGGGTCGCGTATTAATCGCCTTCTCAGGCGGAGTAGACAGCACTTTTGTCCTCAAGCGTGCGCAGCAAGAGCTCGGTGATCAAGTTCTAGCGGTCACAGCCGCATCCGAAACATTCCCATCACGGGAGTTCGATGCAGCCGTCGAGCTTGCTGAACAGATTGGTGTCCCACTGTACAAAACAGAGGTCAAAGAATTGGAGAACGCTAATTTCGTCGCCAATAATCCGGACCGCTGCTACCATTGCAAAACGGGTCTTTATTCACATCTGCAGCAACTAGCCAAAGAATTAGGATATCCCTACATTCTGGATGGCTCAAATATGGACGATCTCGGTGATTATAGGCCGGGGCTGCAAGCCAAGAACGAGCAAGGTGTCCGCAGTACGCTGCAAGAGGCTGGAATGACCAAAGATGAAATCAGACAACTTTCCAAAGAACTAGGTTTACGGACTTGGAATAAACCGTCTTTTGCGTGTCTGTCCTCCCGCATCCCCTACGGAACACAAATTGAGAAATGGAAAATTGACCAACTGGACGAAGGCGAGTACTTCCTTTCGCAGCTTGGTTTATATCAGGTACGCGTGCGTCACCATGAGAAAATTGCCCGGATCGAAGTCATGCCGGATGAAATACATAAAGTGGTGGAGCACCGCGACGCGATCTATGAAAAGTTCAGTAAGCTCGGCTTTACTTACGTAACGCTGGATCTGCAAGGCTACCGAACTGGCAGCATGAACGAAGTGCTGTCTAAGGAAACCAAAGAAAAGGTGAAAGAAGCATCCTTATGATGGACTTGGAAAAGATTTTGAAGCTCGTACAGACGGGCGATCTGGACGTCGAAGAAGCCAAAAGGCAAATCATCAAGGAGGGCGGCGGCGAAGGCCCCGGCAACCTTGACCTTGGATTTGCCCAGCTGGACATCGATCGCGAGAAGCGCACTGGCTTCCCCGAGGTCATTTTCGGGGAAGGCAAAACCGCCGAGCAGATCGAGGCTATTTTTCGGCGGCTGATGGAGCACACCGACCGCGTGCTTGCTACGCGGGTCGACGCGGTCAAAGCCGCCCATGTTGTCGCTGCCGTGGAAGGTGTTACCTACCACGAAACAGCTAGGTCGCTTACTTGGTTCAAGCGGCCGATGTTGAAAGTCCACGACGGCTACATCGCCGTCGTGTGCGCAGGCACCTCCGACCTCCCCGTGGCGGAGGAGGCCGCTCTTACGGCAGAATGCCTGGGCAGCCACGTCGAACGTGTGTTCGACGTTGGTGTTGCCGGCATTCACCGGCTCTTCCGCCGGCTGGAACTTATTCGCGGTGCAAACGCGATTGTCTGCGTCGCCGGCATGGAAGGCGCGCTCGCCAGCGTGCTTGGCGGGCTCGTGTCCAAGCCTATCGTTGCCGTTCCGACGAGCATCGGTTATGGTGCACACCTTGCAGGTGTCGCTCCACTCCTGTCGATGTTAAACAGTTGTTCGCCAGGTATCTCTGTCGTGAACATAGACAATGGCTTTGGAGCTGGCTACTATGCAGGGCTCATTAACAAAAATATGTCGAAACGAGCGTGAGATTCGTACATGCGTATTCTATATTTGGACTGCTTCTCCGGAATCAGCGGCGATATGACACTTGGCGCTTTGGTTGATGCAGGGGCAGACCGGACTTATATTGAAAGTGAGCTTACCAAAATTAAGCTTGAACCGTACGTGCTGGAATGGAAGCGTGTAATTAAGCGTGGAATTTCCGCACTTAAATTGGACGTAATCCTTGATCCGGAGTATCCGCCTAAGAAACATCGTCATTACTCAGAAATCGTCAAAGTCATTCAAGAAGCTGGATTTAATGACCGCGTCACATCGCTTAGCTTAGCCATCTTTGAGAAAATTGGCATTGCTGAAGCGAAAATCCACGGGATTCCAGTTGAAAAAGTACATTTCCATGAAGTTGGAGCTATCGATTCCATTGTCGATATCGTAGGGGTAGCCTTGGCTATCGACTCTTTACAAATCGAACGTATCTTTGCATCTCCTGTACCACTTGGCTCAGGAATCATTCATATTGATCATGGGACTTATCCGGTTCCCGCTCCGGCAACTTTGGAGATGATGCGTGGTTTACCCATCGCTTCAACGAACCATAGTCTGGAGATGACCACGCCGACTGGCGCAGGTATTATTTCCGGAATTGTGGACGAGTTCTCCAAAAGCTTTCCGCCAATGATCGTAGACACAATCGGATACGGAGCAGGTACAAGGGATTTGCCGAATCAACCTAATGTTCTTCGTGTCGTGGTCGGCAAAGTGGATCCTTTCATTGGAAAATGGCAAGTCGGTCACGAGCACATCGCTCATGAGCATAACCATAATCATGGTCATTCACATGATGATCACCATCACCACCATGATCATCATCACCCGCATACTCACGATCATCAATAATAACAAAAAGCCTCTTCCTGAACTAGGAGGAGGCTTTTTTGTGCTGCAGCATAAACTGCGTTCTAACTTCTTCATAGACCAATTTCAACGGCACTTGATGCTCTCTGGCTACTTGTTCACATTCTTTAAATTCAGGGGCATACTGCACTAATTTGCCTTGGTGATAACCTACTTTTATCGTTAGCAATCCCCATTTAGTATCCACTTGTTCGAATTCTCTAGCTAATCTATGACAGGAAGCGTGCATATATCGAATGCCCAGCGTCGTTGTTTCGCTAAAGATAACGGCCTCGATAAAAGAAAGGCGTGTCGCTTCAACCAGCACATTCAACATAACGCCTGGCCGTCCTTTTTTCATAATAATCGGTACCACATAGACATCATTTGCTCCAGCATCGAAGAGCTTGTCCATAACATAAGAAACCCACTCTGGATTCATATCATCCAAGTTCGCTTGAATTAACAGCATCCCATCGTCTATATGCTCTTCCCTATGATTAAAACTCACCATTCTCACCTCATACAGGCATCATAGCAAAAAATGGTTAACAACGAAAGATATTAAGGATAAACATTCGCGGAAGAGCACATCCTAAGAACTAACATTTCAGGAAGGATGATAGTGATGAAAAGCAAACCTTTTTGGGCGCGGGTTCTAGCTTGTTGCCTCCTCCTATCAGTAGCCGAATCAGGGACTCACTCACGTATAGCGGCTTCCCAAGTAGCTGTATCCGAACAGTCTTATGCCCCGGCTCCGTCGAAGGTCAACCCCAACCTGAACGCTGAGCGGAAAGAACTTTTTGAAAAAACGAGTATAATTTCTGATATTCCCTGGGCCTACTTAGCCGCTGTTGATCAATATGAAAGGACAATGAATATTGCCAAGAAAAGGCCCGTACACAAAGGGATTACCAGCATCTATTTTCCTGAAGCAGATTGGGCCGGCATGCTAAATCCAGACCAACAGGATACAAATCCGAAAAGCATCTCCTTTTTTCACGGCTACGGACGAGATGGCTCGGGGGATGGGATCGCAGAACGAAACAACGATTTGGATCTATTAGCATCAATGGCCTTTCTCATGAGTAGAAATGGAACGAAAGAGGAAAATTTACTCATTAACCTATGGAATTATTATCAAAACTCGCGCAGCGTCGAGCGCATCAAACAATTCGCTACTATTTATAACTCTCTTGGTACACTTGACCTTGGGGAGCATGCATTCCCACTTCCAGTGAGTGCAGACTACTCTTATCGCAGTACTTGGGGAGACAGTCGCGGCTGGGGAGGGCACCGCTCTCATGAAGGAACGGATTTATTTGCTAGGCACGGAGTGCCCGTCAGAAGTACCTGCTATGGCATAGTGGAAGTGAAAGGCTGGAATCCATATGGTGGTTGGCGGATTGGTATTCGCGATGTGAACAATATTTATCACTACTACGCCCACCTTTCTGGCTTCCAAAAAAGTCTCAAAGAAAATGATATCGTCAAACCCGGTCAAACCATAGGTTGGGTTGGCAGCTCAGGATACGGTAAGCCCGGAACATCAGGAAAATTTCCACCACATCTCCATTTTGGCCTTTACCGGGATAATGGTTTAACGGAATGGAGCTTCGACCCTTACCCCTCTCTCCGAAAATGGGAACGTGAAGATCGAAATAAAAGAAGAAAATAAGCCGCTCCCTTATGGAGTCGGCTCTTTTTGTATCGTTTCTTGTGTCTGAACGCCTTCACCCTTCGGTGTCGTTGTTCCGACATTCGGTATCTGTGGAAGAGATAAGCTGGGTAGACCCGCGTCCTTATTACTGCCTACAGGATTTCCTTTGTTATCGTAATAATAGGTAGGAACATCCCCTACCACAAGCGAATATGAAATTGGAATTTCTGTTTCTACGATCTCCGTATCGGAATCAAAGGGAATAATGACAGATACTTCTGCAATAATGCGTACATAGACTTCAAACATCACCATATTGATGCCCGCATTTTGCGAACGTGTATTTAGATCAACCTTCACATTGCCAACCGGCAGCAGCCTAATTGGGATATCTGGGCCAAAAGAGGAGAGGATCGCGCTGTTCATCGCTTGCCCAACTGGGATGTGCTCAGATATGGATTGCAAATGATCCAGCTCACCTTGCACGGTTTTTATCGTATCCGATGTAATGCGCATATGTTCATTATAATTTAACATGAAACCTGTTATCTTCCCGTTTTTATCCATTTTCCAATCAATGAGCTGCTCTGCTTTCGTATTCCCTGCCACATGATCCGCAATTGCACTATTAATCGCTTGTGTTGCAATCTGCTTTATCCTTACTTTCGCTAAGTTCATCAGTGGAGGTCTAAGATTGCGTTCAACATAGATAAAAAACTGCACACAAAATAAGACAATGATGAGAAGGCTGATCAACAGCACCTTTTTGCGGTTTGATTTCCCTGTAGGTCTGCTTCTCCACCGTCGCCTTTGCAGCATCCCATTCCCCCCTTGCCCCGCTTGTCATTAGTACTACCTTATGCGGACATGAAGTGAAAAAGAAGCCTATGAGCAGTTCAGCTTCCCGTATCTTCGCGCTGCTTCCCACTGTTTTCACACTACCCCCAAGACGCTGCCCCCCACTGTTCTTATGTTTATAAGCTATGGGCACTATCCCATTGACTCAGAAGTATAAAAATAATTTTAAATATAATATTTTCCAAAAATGTATTGCGAAAAGAGCATCTATTTGTTATTATACAAACAGGAACAAATGTTCTATTTTCATTTTAGGGGAGGCTACATGGATTTTTCTCATATGTCTTTCGAACAGTTTAAGAGTCGCTTCTCCTCTGAAGATCATTGCATACAATATATTTTTCATATGAAATGGCCTAAGGGCTTTATCTGCCCGAGGTGCAGCCATCGACATGCCTATACAACCAAAACACGCAGACTTCCTCTATATGAATGCGGCCAGTGTCGATATCAAGCTTCCCTAACCTCAGGAACTATTATGGAAGGCAGCCGAACGGAGCTGTACAAATGGCTGTTAGCAATATTTCTAGTCTCCCGTACTGATGAAGGAACGACAGCTACAGGTCTTTCCAGTCTCATTCAGGTTACTTACAAGACCGCTTGGCTAATCCTGCATAAGATTCGATCTATGATTCAAAACTCCGACACCCAGAATCCCCTTTCAGGCTCCGTACGTATTCATTCAGCCATCTATGGTCGTCCATTCAACCCATCTGTTCATAGACACCCGCAAGAGCACCTTCTTCTCGTAGGTTCATCAAGTAGTGAAGCGAATGAATCTAACTATCTCAAAATTAAGCACGTTCAGCTTCCTACCCCAAAGGATAGACATATCTCCCGTAACGAAATTCATATATTTCGCAAGCAGCATATTGAAACAGACACTCAGAATGTCGAGATTGTTACCGGTTTCTATACCCCCAAACGCCTGCGTCCCTTGATCGAGATTGCCAGACAAGCTAGCAACTGGATTAACCACACCTTCCATGGCCTTGGAACCAAGCACTTGCAAGCTTATCTAGATGAATTTTGCTATCGTAGAAATCTCACCACAAGAAACATTTCCATTTTCGTTCATTTAAGCCAGCTTTGTTTCCCTAAAACGGGGGTACATATAATAATCTGAGTCGTGGGGATAGTGACAATGTATCTAGATGAATAAGACCACCTTCATGGAAGGTGGCTCAGAGGTTTACATCTATTCGTGATAGGAAGGTGCTAGCGCAGTGCCACCTAGACCAGATGGTGTGCTACTTGATTTGCTAATAGCGATTTTGTCCACTTTTGCCCCATCTTCTCTCACTTTGATATAGAGCGTGTGTGAACCTGTTGATAGCGATATCGAGCTGCTAGGCTTTTTCCAAGCCCAACTGGAGCTTCCTGTTGTCACTTGTTTGCTGCTGCCACCATCGACTGCTAAATTAAAGCTGTCTGAACTGCTATCGGGACCTTGTGAAAGTAAGAAAATATAGAATGAACCACCTGATGTGACCTCTAGATCATATTTGATGTAGTTCGTCTCACTATCGCTAGAACCGTTAGGTGTTTCCATATTCACTGCCCCTGAACAGGCTGCACACGCTGCTTCGATAAATGTGCCGTTTTTAGCCGTGAATTGCTCAGCCTCAATATAAGATACCGCACTTCCATTTACATTGTAGTAAAGTGCACCAGTTCCAGGGCCACCGTTGGCTAGCGTAGTTACACTAACAGCTGTACTTGCTGTAGACACGTTACCAGCCGCATCCTTAGCAATAACCGTATACGTGTATGATGTAGAGGCGGTGAGCCCTGTATCTGCATACGAGTTGGAGTTCACAGAACCTACCAAAGCACCGTTGCGGTAAACATCATAGCTTGTAACGCCTACATTGTCTGTAGAAGCCGTCCACCCGAGCTTCACTTGGTTGCTGGAAAGTGCAGAACCAGTTAGTCCTGTTGGGACCGATGGGGCAGTTGTATCTGGGGTTGGTGCTACTGGTGCATAACGCTCCATGATCAAGCTTGTTTTAAGCACATCGCTCTCAACCAACCACCCTTTTGTACGAAGCAGGTTAATTAAATTAGTTCGTGCACTTGTTGCTTCGCTTAAACTGTCCGTCTTAAATGAGGCTTCGACGATGTCTTCTGTTCCTGTTTTAGCTGCATTTACAATGGTCCAGATTTCAATGTCTAATTCTAGATCATCAAAATCTCCCTTATACCTTTTGAAATCGATAGGCCCATAAACGACCGAGTTGTTTAACTGTGTAGTTCCCCAGCCCGCACTAGTCCAATTCGCAAACTTGCTAGGGGCATTAGCAACAGAAATGGAGCGAGAGGTTGCCAGATTAGGAGCATTTAATCCACTACCGCTATACCCGGAAACCGTTAAGTCTTTCTCATACTGTACACTTAATGTTTGTTTATTAAGCGTCCAGTCAACTTGAAACTCAAACCCGGAGGCTGAACTGTCCAGCCCCTCGCTGGCTGCTGTCGTTAATGCAGCGTTAACATCTCCGCCAGTTACCGGATATCTTTTCTTAAATTGGAGCTGATGCGTGCTTTCGTCACTTCGCTTACGGATTCGATCACTCCAGCCTTGACCGTCCATCGAACGCCCTGCAGTATCCATGTATTGGACACGATAACTTTTAGCCGAAGAACCCGTTGAGAATTCACTACGCACACTGCTCACTAAGTTATGGCTCGAATCTACAACTATACTTGGTGCTAAGTTTAGTTTAACTTCGTAGCTCGGAGTTCCATTTGCAGCAGAGGCCTGTTTAGGCGAAATCATTCCACCCGTCAAAAGAATAGCCGCAGTAGCTGTGACTAAGATAGCCTTAGATGTCCTTCTCATTTGAATCATATTCTCATCTCCCATGATTACCATAGTTTTTAATGATTAATAACGATCCATAATAAGCTGAGTTTTCAAAGAATCTTGAGCTAGAAACCATCCTTTACCCTGCAAATACGTGATCAGTTCATCATGTTTGGCTGAGGCTGTCGATTGGCTAGTCGTTTTGAAGGATGCTTCCACAACATATTCTGTCCCCGTACCTGCTGCATTTCGAATTGGCCACACTTCGATGTATAGTTCCTGACCGCTCCAAGTACCAACCGAGCGTTTGGCTAGCACTGGGCCGTAAATACGGGAGGAGGACAGTTTGCTAGTCCCCCATCCACTTGAGACCCAGTTATTAAATTTATCAGGTGCATTGTTGATAAGAAGACTGCGTGAATCAGATTGGTTAGGAAGATCCATACCACTGTAACCTGATTTGCTGCCACTTTTGGAACGGGTGATACTCAGAGTTTTCTTTTGGTATCCCCACTCGATTTGGGCTTCATACCCAGTATCTCCTGAATTAAAGCCCTCTTGGTTAGCTAAAGTTAGCGCGCCATTAATATCATTGCCTGTGACGGCATAACGTTTTTTATAACTGAGCTCGAAATCGTTCTCGCCTTCTGTCTTGCGAATTCTCGGACTCCATCCATTGTTGTAAATATCCTTAGCATTCGTGTCGAGGAATTGAACATTCATCTTCGTCACCGTTTCTGGCATCCCAAACGCTGATCTCACGCTGCTTGTTAGCTTGAAGTCCGATCCAAGAACGACATTCGGATTCAGAAGAAGTTTGACCTCATAGTCCGGAACCATGTTGCTTGCAGCCGATACAGATTGAGGTACTCCTCCAAATCCAACTAATGCACTTGTTCCAACGAATGCAGCCATGACCAACTTTAATGCCTTTTTCTTAAACATTAATTCAACTCCTCTACGTTTTTGGAAAGGTTTCCCTCTCAGACAAGAGCATAAAGAAGTTTTGTTATTGGATTGTCAGCTGAACATGTGGTTTTTGTAAAAGAAACTACTCGCTCTGGACAGAATCACGCAGGTATTGGAAAAAACTATCAAAGAATGAGGACCGAATTCGGTCTTCGTTATATGTGAAATAAATGTAGCGTTTAAAGGGATTTTGAGGGATTTCACGATATACCAGCTCATCTCGCTGCATCTCTTTTGCTATTGCTATTTTAGAAATTATCGAGACGCTGTCACCTGTTAAGACGGCTTGCTTAATAGCCTCGAGGGAGTCCATCTCCATAACGGGTTTAAGTTCAATTCCTAAGCTTTTGGCCCATTTCAATGTCATGGTACGCGTGCTAGACTCTTGTCCATGCAAAATAAAGGGGACGTCCTTTAACACCTCTGGATGGAGATTAGCTTGTCTTGCCAAGCGATGCTTCGGGTTGAAAAAGAAGACAAGCTCGTCTTCACATAACGTTTCTCCAATGAGTGGCGCCCATTGAAACGGTTCCGCCGACATAATGCCAATATCGATTTCATGATTGAGAAGCATTTCCTGAATGACAGGAGAGGTCCGGATGGTGAGGGAAATCGAAATTTGCGGATAAAGTTTTGAGAATCCGCTTAGAATGCTTGGAAGCACATAAGTACCAGGCACATAGCTTGCTCCAATTTTCAAATGTCCGCTCCCTCTCTCATCAAACTCCTTCACAACTCTCTCTGCTTCTTGAGCTAGCGCATTAATCTTTTTCGCATAATGGTTTAAGGATTGCCCTGCTTCTGTCAAATGCACTTTTCCTGCTTTTGAGTAAAATAACCCTACACCTAGCTCTTGCTCCATGCTTTTCATATGAAAAGAAACCGTCGGCTGCTTTAACCCTAATTGATCGGCAACCGTGGTAATTCGTTTATGTTTATCCAGAAGTTCAACGATTTGCAGTTTAATTAGATTCCAGTTCATTGTTAGACTCTCCTTATCATTCATTGCTTGCAGAATCATTATAGAAAAAATCTATGGAGAATAATAGTTTCCCAACAAAAACTTAACAATAGATTTACCTTACGTTGACACTCCGCTGATTTTGCTCACCTAAACTAAGATTGTTCCTAAGAACGGAAGGATGCTTGAAATGACTTTACTACTTCACGGTATCAACAAATCCTTCGGCGCCTCACCGGCGCTCAAGGACATTCAACTAACTCTTACCAAAGGGAAATTCACAACTTTGTTAGGCCCATCTGGGTGCGGTAAAACAACATTGCTCCGGATTATCGCAGGTCTAGAGTCTCCCGATCAAGGTGAGATTCTTCTGGGGGATGTTTGTCTCTTCTCTAAGAACCGCAGAATTAACCGTCCCGTTCATCAACGAGATTTTGGTATGGTGTTTCAAGATTTTGCCCTTTGGCCGCATTTAACGGTCTTAGAGAATGTTGCTTTCGGACTCAAGGCAAAAGGCGATACAGCAAATTGGCGTCAACATGCAATGGAAGCTATTGATCTGGTTCAACTGATGGGCATGGAGAAGCGATATCCCCATCAACTGTCAGGCGGCCAACAACAGCGAGTCGCACTTGCTCGGGCCATAGTGGTCCGACCACAGCTTGTCTTATTCGATGAGCCTATGAGTGCGTTGGACGCTCTATTGCGCGAAGAAATGCGTATCGAACTTATGAATCTGGTACGAAATATCGGCTTCACGGCTATATATGTGACGCACGACCAGATCGAAGCCATGTCCATGTCAGATGAAATTGTCGTCATGCAAAGCGGGGTCATTTTGCAAAAGGACACACCTGAAGCCATCTATCGCAAGCCTACCCACCCGTTTACAGCCCGTTTTATCGGTAAAACCAATTGGTTGGAGACGGACAAGCGGCTCATTCGCCCTGAACATGTCCGCTGGGAACGCTTGACGGAACAAGACCTTGTGTATTCAGGTGTTGTACAAGCTGTCAGCTATATCGGTGAACGTTATGAAATCAGTGTAGACATTGGTGAAAAGGAAGTTTGGATGGCCTATCATCCATCAAGGTTGGCTATAGGAGAAAATGTAAATCTTTATATTTCAAAAGAGCAGATTCATGAATTGTAGTGAGTTGAAATCAAACAAATTGAGAGGGTGCATGTAAAATGAAAACGAAAATGAAGAAAAACTTTCAAGTGAGTACTATTGCTCTAATGTCCGTTCTATTAGGTGTTGGCTTAACAGGCTGTGGCGCAGCAAGCAAGACCTCCAATTCAAGCCCATCAACAGCAACTCCAGCGGCTTCAACGGCTGCAGCAACAGTAGCACCAACGCCTGAGGCTAAAAAGCTTAGCGGAAAAATTGTTGTATACAGTGCAGGACCGGCTGATCTCGCTACAAAAATCCAAAAAGGCTTCCAAGCTAAAACAGGTGTAGAAGTTGAAATGTTCCAAGGCACAACAGGAAAAATCTTAGCTCGTATGGAAGCGGAGAAAGCAAATCCAGTTGTAGACGTAGTCGTATTAGCTTCCCTCCCTTCAGCTATCGGTATGACAAAAAGCGGATTAACACTGCCTTTCAAAGAAGCTAAAAATGCCGACAAGCTGATCACTGATTACTCCGATAAAGATGGTAACTATTTCAGCTACAGCTTGTCCGCATTAGGTATTGCTTATAACACCAAAACTGTTACCAACCCTCCAAAAGAGTGGAGCGATCTAACGAATCCAGAGTGGAAAGATAAAGTAAATATTCCGGATCCGGCTCAGTCTGGTTCAGCACTCGATTTCATGACTGGCTACGCGAATAAAAACGGTGATTCCGCTTGGGACCTGTTTGGTAAAGTGAAAGCTAATGGCGCTATTATTGCTGGCGCTAACCAAGAAGCCATGGATCCTGTTATATCTGGAGCTAAAAGCATCGTAATGGCAAGTGTTGACTACATGACATATGCCTCCAAAGCGAAAGGCGAGCCAATTGACTTAATTTATCCTGCAAGTGGAACGGTCATTTCTCCACGACCTGCCATGATTATGAAAACGAGTAAAAATGTTGATAGCTCTAAGGCATTTATTGAGTATTTGCTTTCTGACGAAGCACAAAAAATGGTTACTGACTCCTACCTGCTTTCCGGACGCAGTGATATCCAAGTACAAGGAAGAGTAAGCGCGAAAGACATCCCTACAATTAAAGTTGACTGGAATTGGATGAATGATAATCAAGCCGGTGTGACACAGAAATTCACGCAATTGTTCAAAAAGTAAGCTCCGGACGGGGATGACGATTACATGATATTCAAACGTACGGGGACGTTTCTGGCATTGCTGCTTCTAGCCATGCTGGTCGTCCTTCCTCTTTTATTTGTATCTTTCAAAAGCATTTGGGTTAAAGGATCCCTCGATTTATTGGCACCTATTAAGGTCGTGCTGGAGAAAGATCTGACGGGTGTGTTCAGTCACTCTTTAATGCTCGGCATATGGGTCGTGGTTGGTTGCACGCTGCTTGCCCTGCCGTTAGCTTGGATCATGGCCAAAACACCGCTTCGCAAACATCGTTGGCTGGATATTGTACTGCTCATTCCTTTCATGACACCGCCGTACATTGGCTCCATGGGATGGATTTTATTCATGCAACCTCGTGGGTATCTTGAACAGTTTTTTCCAGGGGCACAATGGATCAGCAGCCACTTTTTCAGCTTATTTGGAATGATTACGATCATGAGCTTGCATTTGTTTCCGTTTCTATATTTAATTTTGCGCAATGCGATTCTCCAAGTCGGCAGCAACAAAGAAGAAGCTGCCGCTGTTCACGGAGCGAGCTTTCTCTATTCACTCCGCCGCGTCATGCTGCCGCTGGTATTCTCTAGCTATGTCATGGGTGCTCTGCTCATCTTCGTCAAAACATTGGCTGAATTCGGTACACCAGCAACATTCGGCAGACGCATCGGGTATTTCGTGCTAACCACCGAAATCCAGGCTTCTATCTCCAGTTGGCCTGTTGACTTTGGGAAAGCAACATCGCTAGCCTCCCTACTGTTACTGGCCTGCCTTGTGCTTTGGTACATACAGTCCGTAGTAGTCCGCCGGAATTCCTATAACCTTGTCGGCGGCAAAGGTACCCGCGACAAAGTCGCTTTCTATCTCGGCTGGCAGCAAGCGATAGCCTGGCTCTATGTCGCTCTGCTACTCGCCGCATCCATTGGCATCCCGTATTTCTCCATCATCTCAGCTTCGCTGATGAAGCTTCGGGGAGGCGGGCTGGCGTGGAGTAATCTGACGCTGCTTCATTACAGCGAGCTGCTGCAATGGGGCTCACCGAGCATGAAAGCGCTGCTGAACAGCCTAGGGCTCGCCCTGCTCGCCGCTTGCTTAGCAGCCGCGCTTGGCACTTGGTTCGCTTTAACGATCGGCCGCGCCAAGCGGCTGCCGCAGCGCATAACCGACATGTTCAGCCTGCTGCCGAACACAGTGCCAGACATGGTCCTTGTCGTAGGACTCATTATGTTATGGAATGCGCCATGGATGCCGCTGCATCTCTACAACACCTACGGCATGGTCGTCCTCACTTACGTGGTGTTCTTCCTGCCGTATACCGTGCAATACGTCAAGGCACGTAACGGCCAGCTGGACGAATCCTTGCGGCAAGCCGGGCAAGTCTTCGGCGGGCAGCCGTTGTACGTGTTCCGACGTATTGTCCTGCCACTGCTGCTGCCGGGTATTATTGCCGGCTGGATGATGACCTTCACCATCTCGCTCAGGGAGCTCGTCGCTTCGCTGATGGTGCTTCCGCCGTCGATGCAAACGTCGGCCACCTATATTTTTGCTCAATTTGAACAAGGTCAAATTTCGCTCGGCATGGCGATGGCCGTCGTTTCCGTCGGTCTCACAACTGTGCTGCTGCTTATCGTGAACAACATGAATACAAACAGAAAGTGGAATGTGGAATGATGCAATTGAACGTATGGGGCGGTGCTGGCGAACACGGCCGCTCCTGTTATTGGATAGGCAATGAACAAACATCGATTTTGCTCGATTGTGGTGTAAAACGCGAAGGAAGCGGAGAGTACCCGCTGATTGATCCGACCAAAGTCGCAGAATTGGACGCTGTTTTTCTTTCCCACGCGCATGAGGATCACTCAATCGCCATCCCTTGGTTATATAAGCTAGGTTATTCCGGCAAGGTATGGACGACCCGATTAACCGCGCAACAGCTTCCTGGGTATTATGCATCTTGGGAGAAACACGTCAAACAACAAGATGGAGAGCTGCCCTATGATGAAACGGATATCGCTCGTATTCAATACGTTTTCATCGAAGACATGGCTCCGCCTCAGCAATGGATTGCACTCTCACCTACGCTTCGCATGTGTTGGGGGCGCAGCGGACATATGCTGGGTTCGATATGGATGCTTCTAGAAATCGATGGGAAACGATTATTTTTTTCCGGAGATTATAGCGAAGATGCTTTGCTCCTGGGTACAGATCGACCTGAGGCCATCATTCATGGAGACATTCCTCTGGATGCTGCGATTATTGATGCCGCCTATAGTACCGATACCGAGCATCAAAGCGAGAAGCTGGAGAAGCTTTTCGCTACTGCTGAGGGGATTTTAAATGAAGGTGGTCAACTGCTGCTGCCTGTTCCTGTTTGCGGAAGAGGACAGGATCTGCTCATGCTTATGCGTCAGCGTTTCCCAGAAACGCCAATACGTGCAGAAGCGGAACTCATTCAGGTCATGGAGCTAATGATCCAGCATGCCAGTTGGCTGAAACCAGGCATGGAGCAGAGTCTCACCGAGGCTTTGAGTAATGAGTGCTTTGAGGTAATCCACAATGAAGATCAGCGACAACGCTTATTGCATGAGGATATGGCCAATTCTCGGGCAACCATCTGGTTCACAAGTGATGGGATGATGCAATCTCCCAAATCCCAATGGTACTATGAGCAGTTGCGCACGAAATCTACGAATGGCATTCTTTTAACCGGCCACGTTGCTACGGGAACAAGAGCGCAGCGACTTCTAGCGATGAGCGAAGAGGAACGTGGCTGTCAATTAAAAATGGTTCGATACAAGATCCACCAAGGACTGCCTGATGTAAGGAAAATGACTCAAGCATTGAACAGTCCATATAAACTTCTAGTCCATGCCCCAAAAAAAGAAACAGATGCCCTGCTTAAGCAGCTAGCATCTGAAGGTATTGAATATTTACTTTCCTTACAACCAGGCGATACAGTCAATTTGTAACTTTCCTATAATTTCAGTTCTTCCCACAACTGATCCCAAGAAGTTATCCGCGGCAAATCGAGATGCTGATTGTAGCATCGGTCTTTGACATAGGCTTTCACTGGCAATTGAGATAAAGTCTCGAGAACATTCGGCTTATCGTCGAAATAATAATCTAATTTCAATGCCTCAATTATATGTACTTTCTCGGTATCACTCATGCCGCAATAGAAATGGCCTTCCACAACTGGAAACCCATTTTGAACAAGCCAATCTCGCGTCCGTTCCGTATGTTCTTTCGCTCTTGCCGTAATATAGTACACCTCATGACCCTGCTTAACTAACTCATGTAAGATTTCACGTGCATGCGGGAATGGAGCGCAGTCTGAGTAATAAATATCATCGCGGAGGCTCGTCCAGAGCTTCCCTCCCTCTTCTCTCGTCAATCCGAAAGCTTCATGAATTCCCATGGTGGTTAAAGCATTAAACACGTCCAAGCTAATATTTTTGTTCAACTTGCGATTATAGATCTGAAAAGCATGTTCTCTTAAGTTAATGAGTGTATCATCAATATCAAAACCAAATTTCACAGTTGCCCCTCATTTCAGTAAACCCATTATTCCTTTAGTATAAGCCCAAAAAGACTTGCAAATACGGAAGCTTGTCCCCTTGAAATGATGCAGCCGCGCAATTCTTCTACACCTACGCCTAGACTGGTGAAATCACAAGAGCTGAGATCGATTCCTGTTAACTTCGCTCCCGTGAATTGAGCGCGATCCAGCTTACATGCTTCGAAATACATCTTCTGCAGCGTTGTCTCATAGAAATCTGAGCTTAAGAGCGAGCACTCTTGGAAAGCAACTTGTCTCAGATTGGCCATCCGGAAATTAATATAATCACCTAAGCAAGCATCGAAAAGTACATTTCGAATCGTTGCTCCAGTCAGATCCATTCCGATAATTTTGCAATTACGAAATTCAGTTCTGTGAATCGTAGCTTCTCCAAAATCTACATTTGATAAATCACATTTTTCGAAAATAACATCCGTCAATTCAATGTCTTTCATAGCGATTCGCGTAAAGGTCACATTTCGAAAAATAATTTTATCAAAAGCAACTTTCGACGCTTTCTGATTATCGATTGTACAATCGCTTATAATTCCAGTATGAAAACTGTCTTCCGAGTTCAGCTTCTCTTCAGGTAGTAATATCGAAGGCAACACTTTCGGCATCTTTGGTGCTTCAATTTTGGAAGTGCTCATTAGGATGCTCCTCTGTCTGCTAGAATGATATGTTTAAAAAATAATAACCGATGTCAGGCTTTGCAGTATGAAGAATAGAGAACCCCATTTGCGCTTAATGTAATTGCGGCCACGAAATAGCCTTGTTTTAATCGTCGTAACAGGTAAGTTCACTTCTTTGCTAATGTCTTCTAATGACATATCCAAAAAGTATTTGTATACAATTAGCGTTTTATATTTATCGGGTAGTTCGCGAATCATTAGCTCTACTTGCTCTGCTGTTTCTTGCTCAATTAATTGAAGTTCAGGCGTTTTCTCAAGGCTGGTCAGCTTATCATAGAAAGGCAGCACATCTTGAAACGGATTGGGATTCGTATCCATGGACAGCTCCGACTTCTTTTTACGCAAAAAATCAATGGTCACATTTTTTCCAATGCTAAATATCCAAGTAGAGAAATTTTTGCTTGCGTCAAAGCGATGGGAGTGCTGATACGCCCGTAGAAATGTCTCTTGCACGACATCCTCCGAATCCGATTTGTTGCGAAGCATCCGATAGGCTAATCGGTATATTTTGTCCTTATACAGCTCAAGAAGTCGGCTAAACGCTTTGGAGTCCCCTTGAGTCCACATTGTTGCAAGCTGACTATCGCTTAATTGCAGCATGTTACAGCTCCTTTTTTCTTAACTGCCATCTTTTTGACTCTATCTTTATATTCTACCAAATCGAATCAAAAAAAAGAAACCTTTACAGGTTTCATAGGTGTCTATTTATCGATAAATTTGGAGACAGATTCTGCTTTTTCAGAGGCTGCAACGACAATGACCACGAGAATGATTCCAAAGAGTATAAACCCGCCTATTATCATGCTGTGCACCTTCTTTGAATGACTTAATATCATCTTATTCAAAGATATGATGCACAGTTTCAATTATGCTCTCTTTTTAGTTATGAGTTTGCGATTTGTTCTTATTGCGCAGAAGGCTGAGAATGATAGTACCGCCAAACAGGGCAATAATCACGGAGAAGAAGAGAACATGGGAGATATGGAAGCCAAACGCCCCGGCAATCATCTTAAGACCGATAACGATAATAAGAATGAATGCTGTTTTTTCCAACTCCGGAATTTTGTCAATTAATTTCAAGAAGACTTGTGCCACGCCTCTCATCATGAGTACGCCCAAGATACCTCCAAGGAACAATACCCAAACCTTTTCACTGACACCAAATGCAGCAAGCACGCTATCCACACTAAATGCAATATCCATCACTTCTACCGCTAATACCGTGCGCCAGAAGGAAAGACCTTTGTTCTTCACTTCACCATTCTCGCCTTCTTCATGTTTCTTGAAGAAGAGATTACTGATCGCGATCCAGAGGAGATATGCACCACCAAGCACTTTAATCCAAGTAATTTGAACTAAGAACGTACCCACACCAATAGCTACAAATCTAAAGATGTAAGCACCGATAAGTCCGTAAAATAAAGCCTTTTTCTGTTGTTCCTTCGGTAAATGCCTAACCATGACCGCGAGTACTAACGCGTTATCCGCGGAAAGCAAGCCCTCTAAGATTACGAGTGTACCGATAATCCCCCAGTTCACAGGATCTGTCAGTGTTTCCGACAACACGTCCCAGCTAAAAAAGCTTAGGAAGTTATTGATAAAACTTTGAAAAAAATCCGTCATGCGCCTTGACCCTCCTGTAATTTTCGCTAGTTATTTACTGCCTGCAACCCATCTCATACCCCATCCGAGAAGCCAGATCCAACCGCGCTAATGCTCAGACTGCGCCGTATCTATATAATTCTCCCGCAACTATAGCTGTCTCGATGGAGAAGTGATTTCCCAGTTCATAGTCCAACATATCTTGCCTAGTGCCTGGATGAAGTATGCCCATTGGCTAACAAAGGGGTGATGCCTAAGCTGCACCACCCCACCTAGTTTAAGCTTTACTCCGCATCAAGTCCATAATTTTTACATAATGCTTGAAGACCACCTTGGAAGCCACTTCCAACTGCTTGGAATTTCCATTCCTGACCTTGGCTGTCTCGGTATAGCTCACAAATGACAACTGCAGTTTCAACTGAAAAATCTTCACCTAAATCATAGCGCAAAATTTCTTGACCCGTCACTTCATCAAAAAGACGAGCGAACGCATTGGAGACTTGTCCGAAATTCTGATTGCGGTTGGCTCCATCATGGATGGTTACGGCAATACCGATGCGGTGAATATGCGCTGGGATTTTCGAGAAATCAACCTTGATTTGCTCGTCGTCGCCATCGCCGTCACCAGTTCGGTTGTCTCCTGTATGCTGAACCGAACCATTCGCGCCAACCAAATTGTTATAAAAGATGAAATCCTCAATGCCTTTGGCTTTATTGTCTGCATGAAGCAGAAATGCCGAAGCATCTAAATCGAAAGAATGACCGCCAGAATACTTATTGGTATCCCAGCCTAAACCGATAATAGCCTTCGTTAAACCTGGGTTTGTTTTGGTTAAGTCAATTCTTTGACCTTTGGACAAGCTGATTGCCATATCCAACAGCTCCTTAGAATATTTTTGACTTATTAGGAAGTTTGTAAGCCGTAATCGCGAGCTAGTCCACCAAGACCATCTTTGTAGCCGCTTCCGATTGCGCTGAATTTCCACTCGCCACTGTGACGGTACAACTCACCGATTACTACGCCAGTCTCGATGGAGAAGTCTTCACCAAGATCGTAACGGATCAATTCTGCGCCAGATCCTTCGTTAAGGATACGCACATAAGCATTGGACACTTGTCCAAAGTTTTGGCTTCTTGTATCCGCTTCATGGATCGTGATGCAGAATGCGATTTTTTCTGTTTCAGCTGGAACCGTAGCCAGATCTACGCTAACTTGCTCATCGTCGCCATCTCCAGCACCTGTACGGTTGTCACCGTTATGAACAACGGAGCCATTGGAATTTTTGCGGTTGTTATAGAAAATGAAGTCGGCTTCAGAAGTTACTTTGCCAGCTCCGTTCAGGCAGAAGATGGAAGCGTCTAGATCGAAGTCTTTACCGCCATCGTATTTGTTCGTGTCCCATCCTAAGCCGACAACCACTTTCGTTAAACCTGGGTTTGTTTTTGTCAAATCAACTTTTTGACCTTTAGATAATGAAATTGCCATGGATAATGACCTCGCTTTTTATAGTGGATTAGGTGTAACGCTTAACTAATTGACCAACTGTCGTATCTGTACTGCCTTCACCAATCGCATTGAATTTCCATTCACCACTGTGGCGATAAATTTCACCTACGATTAGAGAAGTTCTACCGGCATAGCTATCAGTTAAACTAAATTTAACCAATTCTTGTTTATTGGAATCATTCAGAATTCGAATATAAGCCGATTGAATCAGACCGAAATCCTGTTTTCTATTTACACAATCGTAGATATTTACGACGAAAATGATTTTACTAACGTCTGCAGGCACTTGACTCAAGTTAACCGAAATTTGCTCATCATCGCCATCGCCTTCACCTGTACGGTTATCTCCGGAGTGAACAACTGAGCCATCTGGACTTTGCAAATTCGCGAAGTACACAACATTTTTCTCTTTTGTCAGTTTACCATTCGCATCCAATAAAATGACGGAAGCGTCGCAATCGATCTCAACCGCTGTTTTTTTCGAACCGAAAAAGCCTTTTTTCTCAACCATAGCAGGATCCCAACCGAGACCAACAACTACTTTAGTAAGACCAGCATTTCCTTTTGTTAAATCGATCTTTTGACCTTTGACCAAACTGATAGTCAATCAGGCCACCTCCTTCACAACTTGTTTTGTAGTACGCTCATTACTTTGATACGGATGAGTGCCCATCACGTTTCACAAGTTTCGATTAATTTTTCGGACTCCTTACATATTTTTACTTCACAGCTGTATTTTATCCAAAATTCGCTAATTTTTTTGTTAAATCGATCCTTGATCAATTGGTTTAGCAACCAGCTTAATTGGACAAACAGATAATTATCACATCTAAGGAGCGTTCTCATGGATGCAAGTTTGTCGAATTCATTGGAAGCTGTTTCCTCCTCACTCGATGATAACCTTCGAACTCTTCGAGTTATATATACAAAATGCAAAGATGTTAATTTCCATGATTTCCTTATTGGCGGCACAACTAGAGCCCTCGTCATTTATTTCGAAGGGATGGTTAATCTTGAATTATTGGATCGGAACGTCCTCAGCCCTTTACTTAGCGAGACAATAGAAGAATGGAATTACACGGAAAAAGAATTATCATCCATCATTTCCATCTCAGACGTTAAGGAGACTTTGACATTCTCAGACGTCATTGCTCATCTGTCTGTAGGCAATGTCGGACTTTTCATCGATGGAGTGCCCGTGGCCTACTCGCTCGGTCTCGCCCATTGGGAAAAGAGAGGTATCGAAGAGCCATCGGCAGAATCCGTTATTCGCGGTCCACGCGAGGGATTTACGGAAACAATGTCTGTTAACACAGCTATGCTGCGGAGGAAAATTAAAAGTCCATCGCTGAAAATGGTTTCGTACAAAATAGGAAAACACACACGCACGGAAGTCGTCGTGATTTACATGGAGGGCATTGCCAATGACGGGCTCATTCAGGAAGTTGAACAGCGAATCTCCGAAATTGAAATCGACGGTATCCTGGAAAGCGGATATATCGAGGGCTTGATTGAAGATCATCCGCTGTCTCCTTTTCCACAAATTCAAGTAACGGAACGTCCGGATGTTGTTTGTGCCGCACTTTTGGAAGGACGTACAGCGATCTTGGTAGACGGAACGCCATTTTCTTTGATAGCGCCTGCTACGCTGTTCTCTCTTTTACAATCACCAGAGGACTATTATCAAAGATTTATTATCGGTACCTTAATCCGGTGGCTGCGTTACTTATTTTTTTTCATAACACTGCTGCTCCCATCTTTGTATGTGGCTATTCTGACATTTCATCAAGAGATGGTTCCTACATCCCTACTGCTCAGCATCGCGAAATCCAGAGAAGATATTCCGTTTCCCGCACTAGTTGAAGCCCTTCTCATGGAGGTCTCCTTCGAGGCGCTCCGCGAAGCCGGCGTTCGACTCCCCAAGCAGGTTGGTGCTGCTGTCAGTATCGTGGGAGCGCTCGTCATCGGACAAGCCGCTACCTCTGCTGGTTTGGTGTCGGCCCCGATGGTCATGGTAGTAGCTATCACTGGGATTGCCTCCTTCATGATGCCGCAATATGCCACAGGCATTGCTTTGCGAATGCTCAGATTTCCGATCATGATCTTATCGGGAATTTTGGGACTGCTCGGTCTCATGCTTGGATTTATTGTCATCGTGATCCACCTTTGCTCCTTGCGCTCGCTTGGCGTACCTTACCTCCAGCCGCTTGCGCCTCTTAGAGCAAAAGAATTAAAAGATGTGATCATTCGTGCTCCTATCTGGTCGATGCGGACCCGACCTAAATTTACTGGAAGGATGAATGCAATTCGGCAGCCCTCTGGACAAAAACCAGATTCACAAAAAGGGGATGACATTCATGATTGAGAAGGGACGAATCTCCCCGCAGCAAATAGCTATCATTATGCATCCAACCGTCCTCGCTACCGCCACTTTATCCGTTCCATCCATAACCATGAGAACCGCTGGCATTGATATGTGGATGACTCCTCTGCTTTCGGCAGTGGTAGGACTAATGTCGGTGGTTATCATGTATCGCCTGTATATCAAATATCCGGATTTAACGTTCATCCAATATACGGAATCGATACTAGGCGTGTACGCAGGAAAAGCGCTGTCCGGCTTTTATCTCGTGTCGTTTCTTTTTACGAATGGGCTCGTTCTGCGCGAATACGGGGAATTTGTCATCGGCAACTTCTTACATGAAACACCGATGGGACTCGTCATTTTTTGTATGATAGCTGTATGTGCCTATGTCTTATATGAAGGAATCGAGGTGCTCGCCAGAGTCTCTCAAATCCTTATCCCTTCCGCTGTGATCATCATTTTCATTATGCTTATCTTGATGATACCTACTCTGCATCCGAAGGAGATGTTTCCTATTCTGGGAGATGGCCCGCTACCCGTACTAGTGGGGTCACTTGTGCCCTCCTCTTGGTTTTCGCAGTTTTTTATGCTGTCGTTTCTTTTTCCGCTTTTGAACAAAAAACAGCTTGTTTTGCGGTGGAGCTTCCTCAGTGTCGGCATCGTGATGATCACCTTGTTGACGATTAATTTGACCATTCTATTAATGTTCGGATCACTTACGGTTCAATTCAATTACGCTTTTCTCATTGCGGTACGTTATATTTCCATCGCTGACTTTCTGGAACATGTGGAATCACTGCTAATGACCATTTGGATCATTGGGATGTTCATTAAAGTGTCGTTGGTCTACTATGCCACTGTACTTGGTATCGCGCAGTGTGTGGGGCTATCTGATCACCGGCCCCTTATCATTCCGGTTGGCTTTCTGATGCTGCTGCTCAGCTATTGGGTTTCTCCTAACTTCCAGGAGCTCATGCATGCTTTAGGAACAAACATCCCTTTTCTGGCATTGATTACGCAGCTTGGTGTTCCTTGCATGCTTCTTATTGCGGCATCTTTCAGAAAGGGGCAGCATGGATGAAAGCGATGCTGAATCTGGTGTTAACAGCAAGTCTCTTCACTGTGTTGCTGACAGGCTGCTGGGATCGGACGGAAGTGAACGACTTGGCACTCGTCACTGGAGCTGCAATTGACCAAAATGACGATAATTCAATCGAATTAACCGTACAGATTTTTATCCCCAGAGGTCCCGGCGGCGGGGGTGGAGGGCTGGAAAGCAGTAACAAAGGGGGCAGCATTCAAAATTCTCTCGTCAAATCCGCGGTAGGCGTAGATATCGCAGATGCGGTTTCTAAGATTCAAGAGAAACTGCCACGCAAAATTTTCTGGGGACATACAGAAATCATTATTTTCGGTGAGTCTGCGGCACGAAGAGGTGTTCGAGACGATGTGGATTACTTAATGAGAGCGCCTCAGCCGAGAGAGCGCGCCTTTATGTATGTTTGCAAAGGGAAAGCGCGCCAAATCCTTGAGATGAATACAAGACTGGAGCGAAACTCCTCAGAAATCATGAGGGAGATTGGCAAGAGCAGAATCATCCTCAGTGTAACGTTGGCTGATTTGGCACAAATGCTGGCGAATCAATCCGGTGCTGCTGCTTTGCCATTTATTGAGCCCTTAGATGCAAATACTTCTAGAAATCATGACAACACAGGGAGTTTTACCAATTATACAGCTGTATTCAGAGACGATAAAATGGTCGGCACTATTGATGATCCAACTACTCGCGGCCTGCTTTGGCTCAGAGATGAGATTAAAGCAGCCGTTGTCACCGTTACACCGGAAGGTGCCACTGGTCATGTCTCTCTTCGACTATTGAAAAGCGAGACGAAACTGCAGCCTATCATCGAAAACGGCAAGTGGCGCATGAACGTCTGGATTCATACGGAAGACGATGCGTTGCAAAATACCACTTCACTGGACTTAACCTCCGATCACCAAGCTGTTAAGCGCGTAGAAGCCGCAATGAATGATGACATTGAAGAGCGTGTCGCGCTAGCCTTGCGAAAGGTGCAGCACGATTTCAAAGCAGATATTTTGGATTTCGCTGGGGAATTCCACCGAGCCTACCCTAAGCAGTGGCGGCAAAACCAAAAGCGTTGGAACGAAATCTTCCCAGACGTCGAGGTCACCGTACAATCTGACGCCAGAATGCTGCGTCCAGGTCTATCCAGCATCAAATCTTCTAGGCCTGAAGAGGAAAAAGAAAAGGAAGAGGAGTATACAAAATGACATCCAAAGACATTCCCATGTGCATGGCCGCGTGTTTGCTCATCACGTTATTTCAGTGGTTTCGCATGAAAAACACGCCAAAGAAAGAGAAAGCGGCTTATCTTTCTATCTTGGCTCTATGCTGGATTCTGGCGATTACATTAGTCATGAATCCTGGCATGCCAGGTCCGACGCAGCTGGTGAATTACATTTTCTACCCTCTCGGTAAACTCTTAGATCGTTAAAGGAGCATTTGTGGATATGCAGATCGGCGGGAAACAACTATTCTGGATGATATTGACCATGCAGCTGGGTATGACGATATTACTGACGATTAATCCGTCTATCCAAACTGCGAAGCAAGATGCTTGGCTTTCAACCCTATGCGCAACCGGGATAGGTGTAGGGATCGCATTTGTTTGCACTCGGTTGAGCTTAGCACTTCCAGGACAAACACTTATGGAATTTGCCAAGAGGTTATTTGGTCGATACATCGGCTATATGGTCATTGTGGTGTATTTAATCTTCTGGTACAGCGTGCTCGCGATCATCCTAAGACAATACTCAGAGTTTATCGTCGCGACTATTCTGCCTAGAACCCCGATCCTTGTCCCAATTCTTGGCATGCTCCTCGTTGCCATCTATGTAACCATTTCAGGTATAGAGGTCATTGCCAGATGCTGCGAAATCCTAGGACCTTTAACCTTATTCGGGATTGCTATTCCACTTCTGCTCAGCCTAAAAAATGTCCATATTAACCATATCCTTCCCATCTATGTGGATACAGGCGCGATGACAATCTTGAAGGGATCCCTGCCAACTTCCACTTTTCTTGGGGACTGCATTCTTCTGCTTGTTATCATGGGTTTTCTTTCAAAACCCCAGACAGGGGTGAAACCGGCTATTCTTGGGGTGGCTGCTGCAGGTTTGTTAACAAGCATTTCGACATTCTTAATTGTTTCCGTGTTTGGACACATCTCCTCTTCAGGCCAAACCTATCCTTACTTTAATTTGATTCGTTATATTTCCTATTACGACTTTTTTCAAAATCTCGATTCCTTTGTTATCGCTATTTGGATTATTAGTGTGTTCACCAAAGTGGCTCTCTACTTTTTCGTCTGTACATATGGTACAGCTCAAAGCTTTGGTCTCAAAAAATGGCGACGAATGATGTGGTTCGTAGCACCAGTTACCTTGCTGCTTACTACGGTTCCACGGGACTTTATCGATAGTTCTGTGCTTTTCCCGCAAAAAATCGCCATTCCTATTTTCTTACCTATCCATGCGATCATTCTGCCGCTTTTGATGTGGGGAGTTGCAAAGTGGAAATATAAATAAAACCCTTGCGAATTCCAGACTAGGAAATCACAAGGGTAGTTCTGACTTAGTTGCTGATGAATTCTTGCACCCATTCTCCGTTATAGTAGGCAACGCCTATCTTGGTGAAGTTAGGGCTCAAAATATTTTGACGGTGCCCCGTGCTGTTCATCCATGCTTTCATGACAGCATCAGGAGTAGGTTGTCCTTTGGCAATGTTCTCACCTGCATAGGAATAACGAATGCCATAAGTGCTCATCATATCAAAAGGTGACCCATAGGTCGGCGACGTATGATCAAAATAGCCGTTGTTGTACATATCTTTCGCTTTGTCCAACGCCATAGCTGTAAGCGCACTATCGCTGGTTAGCGCTTTTAGGCCAGCTTTTACCCGTTCCTGATTAACTAACGTAACAACTTGGCTGGCATACGCCGATTGCGCTGGCGCAGGTGCAGCTGGTGTAGAAGGGGCTGGTGTAGAAGGGGCTGGTGTCTGAGAACCGCCGCTTGTACCCGTGCTGCCAGGAATGTTCAACTTCATCCCGGACCAGATCACATTCGGATTGGCAACCTGAGGGTTCGCTTGGATAAGCGAAGTTAGACTCACGCCATACTTCTGGGAGATCAACCACATGGTATCATTGCCAGACACGGTGTGCGTGGCGGATGCGGCCATGGCCGCGCTAGAGCTCATAAGGACACTCAGTCCAATAGCTCCGGTAACGACTAACTTTTTGTAACGTTTCAACATAAGAAATCTCTCCTTTTTGCGGCCTGCGAGGTTAGCTGTCGGATTCGGGTCAAAGAGTAATCACCCGGCCGCTTAGATAGCGGCTTCACCCCAAAGAATGGGTCCCCCGTGCTTCCTAAGAAGCTTCGGCCTTCTAAGTTTTTGATCCATAATCGATCTTTCCGATTGTAACACGGGGTTTTCTTGAAAACATGACTCAAAATTTTCCAACGTCCAAATGAAAGCGCATCCACAACCTATCAAAAAATTTTCCAATTGTATGAATAATAATCCAAAAGTTCCACAAAATACTCATACACCAAATAAAGGAGTGAATCCAGATGGCTAGCAGTAGAAGCAATAACATCCTTGTGCAACAAGCAAAATCAGCTCTTGAGCAAATGAAATATGAGGTCGCTCAGGAACTAGGTATTCAGATTCCTCAGGACGGGTATTATGGCAACATGGCTACTCGCGATACCGGCGCAATCGGCGGGCACATTACGAGAAGATTGATTCAAATCGCTGAGCAACAGCTAAGCGGGGGCAGCAACGGTAATTTTAGACGCATGTAGGCATGTAAGCAACCTAATGTACAGAGAAAAAGACTGCACCACCACATCCTCCTTGGTGATCCAGTCTTTTTTGTTTATTCATATCACAAATTCCATAAAAACCGGAGAACGAAGCCTTCCGTTTTTCGTCCAGCTTTTCGTTTTAATTTTGGCCATCAGCCGCGGTTCCATATAAGCAAAATGATTGTCTTCTTTGTAGACTAATCGGTTCTTCACACCATCCAGTGCTTTCTGATGCAAAGCGGTTACCCCCGTCTCAATCACGCCAACAGGAATCTTCAATCCATCCGCTGAATCAATTGAAGCCAATAAAGCAAAGTTATTTTTCCTGTAACCAGAAATATATACATCTGCATAAGTCCAGTTAATCACTTTTTGCCACTGCCTGGAGCGTTTGTTGCATTCATATTTGAAATTCTCTTTTTTAGACTTTAAAATGATGCCTTCAAGCCCATTCTGCCGGATTTTTTCGAAATAATCCACCGCTTTGCCTTCGTAAACCTTCACTTTCTTATACCGATCAGTCTCGATGAAAGCTTGGTCTAACAGCTCTTTACGCTTAAGCAAAGGCAAACCAGTGACATCAATTCCCTTGTATTTTAAAATGTCAAATGCGAAAAATACTACAGGAGATAAATCTGTCGGAGTTAACCATCTAGCAGACATCGCTTCAAAGTCCGGTTTACCTTGATCATCCAAAATAACCAATTCACCATCAAGTATCGTTCCCTCGGGGATCGGACATTGAAACAACTCAGGAAATTTGTGAGTTACTAATTGATTGTCTTTTGTGTATACATATAGTTTGTCCATATTAGAAAGAATGCATCTGAAACCGTCTAACTTAACTTCTACCACATGATGTTTACTGTTATAAGGCCTATTATCTTTGGCGTCTTGCAAAAGCATAGGAGAAATGAACATATGAAATCACCCTACGTTAGATAATACTGCACAGTTATTCATCTGCCTATAGGGACTTGAAGGAAATCGAGCCTACCCGCTCCATTTTCGACAAAACAAGTGAAATCCATCTCTACAATGCGACAATCAAATCCGCGGAACCCGTTTATAATGGAGATAGATGAATGGGAGGGATGTTCGCATGGACAAGCTATTTATCAAAAGACTGCATACTTTGAATCGTCGCGACGAGCTTAGATCAATGCTGCTGATTGAAGGTATTAAACTCACTCTCAAACGGAAAAAGGAACTCGGCTTATTTTATAGATTATTCAAAAAAACCAAGAAGAAACCCATTGTTGCTAAAGGATGGAATTAAACTGCCATACACATACGCATAAGGGGCGGCCGTGAAAGTAGAATCTTCTACCTTCGTAGCCGCCCCTGCTATTTTCCTGCCTTACTTGCCACTCTTCGCGTATTGCGCACTGAACTCCTCAATCACTTTATCGCCGCCAGCTTTTCTCCACTGCTCAATGGCTTGCTTCCAGCCTGCCTCATCAATTTTACCCAGGATGTATTTCGTCCGGGCATCATCAATAATCGGCTTCAGCTCGCTGCCTTTGGTCGTTTGTGTCTCGGATACGAGTGGGTTCGTCGGGTTATTGACGGCGATAGCCTCGTTCTCTTTGATCATTTTGCCGTATTTCTCCATGAGCGGCGTTTCTTTCCCGGTTGTTTTCGCCGTATACTTGGCTATTTGAAGCTGTAGATAACTGGAGCCTACTTCGGTGTCCTGCAGCTTTTGATCAATAAATACCGGCTTGTTGTCCTCCATCTTGTAATGCTTGCCTTCAACGCCCCAGCCCAGCAAATCCAGCATCTTCTGATCGGAAATTTTGTCATAGAAGCCTAGAATCTGCTTTAATTCAGCCTCTGTTTTCACACTTGATTTCGGGAACATAAACACACTGTTATAGCCTACCCCGCCCGGCAATCTCTCGCCTTTAGGCCCTTTGATCCGGGAGACGACGTCCACATCCGAGCCTGGGAACGTTTTGGAAAGCGATGCCTGATAACCAGCTCCATCAATCATATTTGAGATAACCGCGCCAGCCTTACCTTGGTTGATATCGTCTTTCTTCTGTTGATTGTTCAGGACAGGGAAGTCCTGTTTGATAAGCTTCTCGTCGTACAGCTTTTTATAAAATTTCATCGCTTCGAAATACTCTGGCGCTAGAAAATCAGGACTTAGTTTGCCATCCTTCACTTCCCAGGAATTCGGCGCACCCATAATGGAAGCCACGACGCCAAAGCCGTCCATCGTTTTCTCCTCCGTTAGCCCCACGGTATCCGCTTTGCCATTCTTATCCGGATCGCCCAGTGTAAACGCTTTAAAAACATTATATAAATCATCAAGCGTTTTCGGTTCGCTTAAGCCTACGTTTTTCAACCAGTCGCTGCGGAAAATAACCCCGTAAGTCGACAAATCGCGGGCACGATATAACCCGTAAATTTTGCCATCCACTTTGATATTGTCAAACACCGCTGGGTTCATTTTAGACAGATTCGGATAGTCCTTGAGGTAAGGCCCCACTTCCCAAAACACGCCAGCACGCACCGCGCTCAAAATATTCGAATCCTTGTTGTTTTGAACAAGCAGCGCCTTGGGGAGCTCACCGGAAGCAATCGTGACATTGACCTTTTCTTTGTAAGAAGAGTTGGGGACCCAGGAGATGTCCAATTTCGTGTTGGTATAGGCTTCAATTTGCTTTTGTACTTCGCTGTCCGCTTTGGGCGGCTCGGCATACATAAGTGTCATGACGCTTAGTTTCAAAGGCTCCTTGCTTGCAGGCGCACTGCTTGTACCCGCATTCCCTCCTGCAGCTGGACTCGCTTCATTTCCGCAACCGGCCAGCAGCGCAGCAGCGCCAACCATCATTCCCATTGCAGCCAAACCGCTTTTTCTCATTCCCGCGTGTTTTCTCATTGTGGCAATGCCTCCCCATAGTCTTATTTTATATGAATGCTTCCCAATCACAATAGTTTTCGGGAGCCTGTTCAACCTTTTACAGAACCGATCATGACCCCTTTGGCAAAATGCTTCTGCAAGAACGGATAAACGAGCAAAATCGGCACCGTTGAAATGACAATGACGGCCATCTTAATGATTTGTGACGGTGGTGCAATATAATTCTGATCAAACTGGGTTGAATCACCGATCCCACCTTGGGATAAAATGACGATTTGCCTAAGCCAGACTTGAATCGGCCACATTTTTGAATCGTTAATGTACATGATCGCGTTGAAAAAGGTGTTCCAATGGCCTACCGCGTAAAATAAAGCAAACGTAGCCAGTACTGGCGCTGATAAAGGTAAAACAATTCGGAAAAGCAGGCCCACGTCGCTGCATCCGTCGATTTTGGCCGCCTCCTCCAGGCCTTCGGGCAGCTGCCGGAAAAAGCTCACGACGACGATGAGATTAAATGCACTAATCGCGTTAGGAATCAGCAAAGACCAGTAGCTGTTGAGCATCCCAAGCGCCTTAACGACAAGGAACGTTGGCAGAATCCCGCCATGGAACAGCATCGTGAATACGATCAGCATCATAAACAGCTTTCTTCCTTCGAAATCCTGCCTCGAAAGCGGATAGGCCAGCAGGGAGGTGAACAAGAGATTAATAAATGTACCAACCACCGTAATGCCAATCGTCACAAATAGGCTGTTTACGATCGTTTGTGTCGAGAAAATGTAGCGGTACCCTTCTAGCGAGAAGGACGTAGGGAACAAAATGAATCCCCGTTTGAGCACCTCTTCCGGCTCTGCAAATGAAACCGAAATAATGTAGATAAACGGCAGCAGCGTGACTAGAGCAAACAACGCCAGGAACGTATAATTGAAGCCGTCAAAGATGCGGCTGCCTATGCTTTTATTGATCATTGAACGTCACTCCCTTCTAATACAGGCCGTTTTCGCCGAATTTTTTGGCCAACCGATTGGCCCCAACCACCAGCACCAGCCCAATGATCGACTTAAACAATCCAACTGCTGTACTGTAGCTGAACTGACCTTGCTGAATCCCGACATTGTAAACGTACGTATCAAAAACTTCGCCTACCTCGCGGTTCATAGCGTTCAGCATTAAGAAGATCTGTTCAAAGCCGGTATCGAGGAACGACCCCAGCCGAAGGATGAACAAAATGACAATGACGCTGCGGATGGCAGGAAGCGTAATATGCCACAATTGGCGAAAACGGTTCGCACCATCGATTCTTGCCGCTTCATACAGCTGTGGGTCCACCCCAGCCAGCGCTGCGAGGAAAATAATCGTTCCCCAGCCTGTTTCCTTCCAGACCACTTGGGAAACGATCATCGTTCGAAACCACTCGCTTGAGATGAGAAACTCCATTTTGGGCAGGCCCAGCGAGACGAACAGGTCGTTGACGATGCCTCCTTCTGTCGTGAAGAAGATGTACGAGATCCCAACCACAACCACCCAAGATACGAAGTGAGGTATGTAGACGATGGTTTGAATGCTGCGTTTGAAAACTTCCCTGCGCACTTCATTTAGTAGCAAGGCCAGAATAATGGGCAGCGGGAAGAAGAAGACCAGATTATAGACAGCAAGAATGATCGTATTCTTGAAAAGCAACGCGAAGGATGCGTCAAAAAAGAACCTCTCAAAATGTTTGAAACCCACCCATTTGCTGTGCAGCATCCCTAAAGCTGGCTGGTAGTCCTGAAATGAAATTAACAGCCCCCACATGGGGAAATAACGAAAAATAATAAAGTAGAGCATGCCAGGAAGCGCCATCGCATACAGCCATTTGTTTTTCAACAAACGGTTGATCCTCGTGCGGGCTTTGCTCCTCGCAGCCGCATCCGCTTTTACCGGTCTAGAAGTCAGTTCCACGTTTGACTCGTCCCCCTCGTTTGTTTTGACAACGTTAGCGTATCGAAGCCGTAAATTGCATGCAATAATCAACAGCGCTCCACCTGCGGATGACCGGCTAAGCGGCGGCTACAGTCCGCATTTATAATCATTAGCGGCCCTGCGGATAATCATTTGTACGCAAAAAAAGAGACTATCCCAAGTCATTTAACGACTTTTGGAACAGCCTCTTCAGATTATCTGGAAATAAGGGAACAATCGATTTACGTGCCGCAGCTGTATATATCTAGAAAACTACCGTTAATTCGGACTGCTCAGTGGCAGTGAACGAAATAACAGGAGGAACTCCAGTTAAAACGTCGGCAGGTGATAAAAACTGCTGGATTTGGTGAGTTTAGCGGTAGAAATTCCAGTTGGTTGGTCAAAAAGCGCATGAATCTCTAGAAATATCAGGAAAAATCGGCGCTATTTGCAAGGAACATCGTCAGCCAATAGCATCTCTGCGCTGCTCCCGATACTGACCGGGCGTCATTCCTTCTAGTTTGCGGAATTGGCGGATGAAATTCTGCGCGTTCGTATACTGCAAACGCTCTGCTATGTCTGTGATCTTCATCTCTGTGCTGCTCAGCCAGCTTTTGGCCATATCGTGGCGATATCCCGCCAAATATTCACTAAAGCTCATCCCCGCTTCCTTCCGGAACATCCGGCGGATATAATGAGTGCTGTAGTTCAACCGCAGCGCGCACTGCTCCAGCGTCAATTCGCTGTCATAATGGGCATGGATGAGATCCATCACCGAACGGGAGATGCTTTTGCCGGACGACTCGTGTCGCTTAAGCGTCAGTTCCATCATCGGTTGAATCATGTGATCTTTAAACCAAACTTCGATTTCCTGCGGTGTCTTCCACCGAAACATATACTCATACGCATTCCGTTGGTCTGGGAATAGAAGCTCCCCCGTATCCCCCATGTCATACAATACACGGATGAGATCCGTCAGCAGCATGGCAAAAGACATTCGGTAAACGTTCGAATCCGTCTCTACGCGCAGGACATCCAGGATAAACTGATGCAGCAGTTCCTCCGCTTTGTTTTTATCGAGCAAGGCAATGGCTTGTATGAGCTCCGACACCAAATGATGCGGATAATAGTGCCGTGAAGCTTGTTTTGGCTTCAAGTCGCCCAGATGCAGGATCGCTTTTTCACCAAGACGAATCCGGTATTGCAGGGCTTCTTTAGCTTCTAGAAATGCCCCTGAGGTCGCAAACAGTTGGTTATAGGGCCTACTGATGCCGATACTTACCTTTAGTCCCAAATATTCATCTACGGCGCTTTGCACCGACATGGCCAGAGCGCTCCATTCGCTGAGCAGCTCCATATGATTGTCTGTATCACTGCCGACCAGAATCACCTGATAATTGCCAATAGGCATCGCATGAATACGCTGCGGTATCGCAATCAGCTCTGCAGCGATATTATTAATCGCAAAGAGCAGCAGATCCTGCTCACTGGAGCGATAACGCGTTTGATCCAGCGTATCGATCTGCAAGACTAGGACGGCATAGTGACTCCAGACAGGCAGCTGGAACCGTTCCGCCTTCTCCTCCATCTCGCCGCGGTACAGCTCCCCTTGAAACAGCTTCAGCATGAAGTAATCCACGAGTTGACCAGCCTGAATCTTCATCTGGCCTTCTAGCTGTTCCTTGGACTGATGGAGCGAAGCCACTTGTGTGCCGATCCATTGCAGCTCGTCTTTTACAGCAGAACTACCGTTTTGCGGTTTGCTGTGGCGCATCGTGAATTCCATGAGGCTGCGGACCGGAAAGTACATCCGCTTGGAAGCCCAATAGGACAGCAGAGCGGCAAAAAGCAGCAACACAATACATGCCGTTAGCGTCGCCCATCCGATAGCCGCAGATTCCTTCCGCGCCTCCTCCAGCGGGATCACTGACACATAGGTCCAGTTATTATAGCGGGACTGATTATAAATCACGCTATATGGCTTCCCTGACAAAGTACTATTGACATATCCCTGTGTATGGCCTGATTGCTGCAGCTCCTTGGCCCACGGCTCGGCAAGAACACTTTGACCAATCCTCGCAGGATCGCTGTGAATAATAATCGTCATTTTGTCGTCCAAAACCATCGTTTCCCTTGTTGAAAAACCTCCGGTTAGCAGCTTGGAGAGCTCCGTGTTCGACATGCGTACGAATAAATAGCCTTTGGGTTCAGCCGCCAGTGGTGGAATCGTTTTCACAAGTTTGATTCCTGCAAAAGAGGCATCCTGATCAGGCAGCCACCGAGAGGTATAGACGTAAGTAAGTGCGTTCGATGCTTGCGCGGCGTCCGTGCCAAAGTAAAAGCCGCCATCTTTGATATACCAGTTGTTCTGCAAACTGTGCAGTTCCGCTGCTTTCACACCTAATTCGTAAGTTTGAACGCCAAGAAGCCCTTTGACCAGCAGCTCGATATCTTGAAAATCTTCAATCTCCATGCGTTTCCCCACCCAATTGATGACAAAAGGTGTCTCTGCGAACCGTCCGGAAACCTGATCAATTACCTTCAGGATCTGCTCAAGGCGGCTTTGCGATTGCTGTAAAATAAACACATTCGCTTCGTTCACTTTCGCTTGAACCGTAGAAGTCGATTGAAAGAAAGCGTATACACCAAGACATAGCAGAGGTACTGCGCTAATCAGTGAGGTCGTAATCAGCAGCTTTATTAAAAATGATGAGTATCGCGAAGGCATAAGGGCATAAGTTCCTCCATCCGGCTAAATACAAAAATGACACCCTAATTGTTTAGAAGTGTCATTTCTGTTGCAATTCATATTATTATTGAGCTTTAACGATCTCTCTACCTTTATATGAACCGCAGTTTTTGCAAACATGATGTGCTTTTTTCAACTCTGCACATTGTTCACACTTCACCATTCCTGGTACTTCCAGTTTAAAGTGAGTACGGCGCTTATCGCGACGTGTTTTGGACGTTCTCCGTTGAGGAACAGCCATTTTCAAAACACCTCTTTTCAGTTACATAAATCAACAAAGAATATAATAGCTTTCTTGATCAATATTGTCAATGCTGAGTTTGAATTAAGTGTATAAATACATGGAAAAGACAAGAACGCTACCTGTTCTTCAAGCGGTAATGAGAGAAGAACGCCACAAGAACGGGTAGCGTTCTTGTGGCGTTCTTGGCTACAACATGACTTAAACAATAAGCTACATCAACCGCTGCCGCGAAGCCTCAAACAGCAGCACCGTAGCCGCCATCGCCACATTCAGCGACTCCGCCTTCCCCTGCATCGGGATGATGACCTGCACATCCGACAGCGCAGCAACCTCCGGCGACACGCCCCGGCCCTCGTTGCCGAGAATCAGCCACGTCGGCTGCCGCAGGTCCGTGTCGTAACACGAGCTCTGCGCCTGCAGGCTCGTGGTCACGAGCCGCACGCCGCGCTCACGCGCTCGCGGCAGCAAAAGCCCCAGATCTGCCTCCACAATCGGCAGATGATACATCGATCCCATCGTCGAGCGGATCGTCTTGGGATTGTACAGATCGACCGTGCCGCGGCCGAGCACAACTGCTTTGGCACCAACGGCATCCGCGCTGCGGATGATGGTGCCGAGGTTGCCTGGGTCTTGGACGCCGTCCAAGACCACAACAAGATCATGCTCGCCAGCGAGCAGCTCGTCCATGCCGAGCTGCGGCCGAGCAACAATGGCCAGCACGCCCTGCGGTGTCTGCGTGTCCGTGCATTTCTCCAGAACGGCTTGGCTGACGCCGACCCATTCCACCGCACCTGGCAGTGCCAGCCCAGCAAGACCATCTGGCAAGCCTTTTTCCAAGCTAAAAATAACGGTCTCCACAGAAGCTCCAGCTCGCAAGGCTTCCTCTACAAGATGATGGCCCTCGATGATGTATTTGCCTTGCTTATCTCTACCCTTGCGTTCCAAAAGCTGTGCCCACTCTTTCACGCGGGCGTTTTGAACAGACATAATTTCCGTATGTGTCATTTCTTCTACCTACTCTGCAAAAGTCACTTCAAAAGTTTGAAGGTTCGAATTTTTACCAACGATAACTAAAATATCATCAGAACGAAGTGTTTCCTCCGCGCTCGGCGGAATGATCAGCTTGTCATTGTGCTTAATTGCGATGACATTGCAGCCGTATTTGGCCCTAATATCAAGCTCTCTGAGATTTTTGCCAATCATCTGACGAGAGGCTTGAATCTCCACAATGCTATAGTCGGAGGACAGCTCTATGTAATCAACAATATTGGAAGAAATCAAGTGATGCGCCACGCGCTGCCCCATATCCCTTTCCGGATAAACAACCTTGTCAGCGCCGATTTTCTTCAGCACCTTGCCGTGCAAGTCATTCACAGCCTTCACAACTACCGTAGGTATACCCATTTCTTTGAGAATTAATGTGGTCAAAATACTCGCTTGAATATCCTCCCCAATGGCTACTACGACAACGTCAAAATTGCGAATGCCCAGCGCTCGAAGTGCTTCTTCATCCGTCGAATCCGCTTGGACAGCGTGTGTTACAATCGATGAGATTTCTTGCACAGTCTCTTCCCGAAAATCTATGGCCATGACTTCAAAACCTAACTGTGACAACGTTCTGGCAATGCTGGACCCGAATCTTCCCATTCCTATAATAGCAAATTGTTTTCTCATAGGCAGGCGTTTCCTCCAAATTCCCAATGTTATTCTAAATTATAGCATACTTGTGATCTGTAAACTCACTATGCACGGTAAGAGGCGAATGTGAAGAATATGAAGGATGAACCGCCATCAACTTGCGCATATTAGTATCGATAACGAAATGGAAGCGAGGTCCACGAACGAATGAATATTACTTTAAGACAGGCCATCGTCCAAAGAGTCCAAAATAAATCCAATGACGAGCTTCAAGAAATTATTGCAGATTCCATTGGCGGGGAAGAACGGGTACTGCCCGGGCTAGGTGTGCTTTTCGAAATTATATGGCAGCATAGTGAAGCAAATATCCAAAATGAACTCGTTGAAACCTTAAAAGGGCATCTCCCTTGACCTTGACCTTAATCTCAATTCCCCCACCGCCAGCTAGAGGGCTGCTTCTTGCAGTCCCTTGGCTGTCTATCGTAAAAGTCGCCCCTCCCTACAAACAACGCCGATTACTCCTGCTAATTCCCACAATCAACCTACTTTTATCCAAATAACTGGATTTCCTACCGCTAATTTCCTCATACGCACCAAATTTCGTGCAGTACCCGACAATTTAGCTGGAGTTTCTACTGCTATTCCATTCCCTGCCACCGAACAGTGCACATGAACGGTAGTTTTTCCTGCTATTCCTGCTATTTCAGCCACGGCACGCCTAAAAGGGGTCATCTCAAACAAAAAAATCCCCCTCTAATATCAGAGGAGGATAATTACCCAAACTACAGCACGGTATCCGGCGCCAAAGGAGCCGGCCTTTCACAGCTGCTCTGCATCACGTAGTGCTTGCCTTCACTCGCTGCATCGTGGAAGCCATGCATGGCCTCCAGCACGTGGTAGGCCAGGTCGCCATTCGCACGATGCGCTTCACTCTCACCGCTGATGAGAGCTTGTGCCATGGCTGCAACACCCAAACCGCGGCTGTTTTCCTTGTAGCCATGGGACAATGGAATCGGCTCCCAGTCGGAGCCATTTTTACGGATCATCACCTGACCGCCAAATGTGTTCGGATCTGGTACGCGCAGCGAACCATGGCTGCCATAGATTTCAATGTTCGGCAGCTGCGTGCCGCCCATAATATCAAAACTAGTGACCAGCGTAGCAATAGCACCGCTATGGAAATCAAGCACGCCCGCAATATGCGTTGGCGTCTCAACCGTGATTTTCTGCCCGCGTTTCTTTTCACTCTTAATCGTACGCTCTGGGAAGCTAATTCCCGTTGAGCCCGTTACACGACGAATAGGTCCAAGCAAAGCTACTAATGCTGTTAGATAATAAGGCCCCATATCGAACATAGGACCGCCGCCTTTGGCATAGTAAAACTCTGGATCTGGATGCCAATGCTCATGCCCTTTGCCCATCATGAAGGCTGTTGCGGCAATCGGTGTGCCGATCCAGCCGTCATTGATCAGCTTCACACACGTCTGAATACCTCCGCCGAGGAATGTATCCGGCGCGCTGCCGACTAACAATTCCTTACGGCGAGCCACCTCAAGAATGCGTAAGCCCTCTTCACGTGTAACCGCAAGCGGCTTCTCCACATAAACGTGCTTGCCCGCTTCCAACACTTGAATACACACTTCTGCGTGGGCAGCTGGTATCGTCAGATTGATAACAATGTCAATATTCGCATCATTCAAAAGCTCCTGAACCGTATACGCATGAGGAATACCAAACTCCTCCGCCCGCGCCTTCGCTCTATCCAAATCGATATCCGCGCAAGCAATCAGTTCCAAATGCTCAAAGTTAGGAACGTTTTTCATATAAGCAGCACTAATATTTCCGCAACCGATAATACCTACCTTCATCTTACTCATCTTTTCGCTCTCCTCTACTCGTTATCGTGTCGCCCACAGCAAGCCGCGGCGCATAAGCTCAAGTGTTTCTGGCATCCGTACAATGTTGGCTTGATGGCCCAGCGAGTTATAATACACTTTGCCTTCGCCGTAGGTTTTGGTCCAAACGACCGGCATTTCCACGTCGCCGAAATCCGTCACCGCATGAACTTGAATGGCAGGGTCTACATGCATATAATACTTTTCAGAGACGACAACGAAATCGTCCATCCCCTCCGTCAAAGCGTGCTGGCGATCTTTGATGCGCACCGTGTACGTAACACCATCATTGCCAGGATGAGCGACCCATTGACCACCAACCATGTACTGATATTCGACTTCATTCCGGAAGGAATCTCCCATCCCGCCGTGGCAGCCGGCAATCCCGGTTCCGCCTTCTTTGACTGCGGCAATCAAAGGCGTCAGCTGCTCTTTCTCAATTTTCCCCATCGTCCACACGGGTACAATAAGGTCAATGCCTTTCAAGCGCTCCTCATCTTTAAAGCTGTCCAGCGTATCAGATACTTCCACGCCATAACCTTCCTCGCGCAATAACCCTGCAAAAATACCCGCCACTTCCTCAGGTTGATGACCATCCCAGCCACCCCAAACAATCAATGCTTGTTTACTCATCTTGTACAAGCTCCTCTCCCGCTTATGATTAAGCTTAAACCTCGCTAATTTTCACCCAACGGCGCTGCTCAATGGATTGATCCACGGCTTCTAGCACCTCTTGACACTTCACACCATCCACAAAATTCGGAACCGGCTGACGATCTTCTGCAAGCGCGTTCATTAGCTCAACAACCTCGTGTACGAACGTATGCTCATACCCGATGGTATGTCCAGCCGGCCACCAAGCATCCATGTAAGCGTGGGACGGATCCGTTGCCAGCACACGGCGGAAGCCCTGAACATCCTCATCATCACTTGTAAAATAAACCTGCAGCTCGTTCAAGCGCTCAAAGTCAAACTTCACACTGCCCTTACTGCCATTAATCTCAAAAGAATTCGTACACCGGTGACCAGGTGCAAATCGCGTGGCCTCGAAACTGCCGAGCGCCCCGTTTGCGAAACGAGCCATAAACAGCGTCGCGTCATCAACGGTTACCGGTCCATGTGGCGCATCCTTGCTGCCTTTGGCGCTTAGCCCTGTCATGGAGCTAGGCAGTGGACGCTCCTTCACGAACGTCTCGCTCATGCCGATGACTTCTGTCATATCGCCGACCAGGAAATGCGCCAGATCGATCAGATGCGCGCCTAAGTCTCCGTGCGATCCAGAGCCGGCAATCTCCTTCTGTAAACGCCACACTAGCGGGAACGTCGGATCTACGATCCAATCCTGCAGGAACCAAGCGCGGAAGTGATAAATCTGGCCGAGTCGACCGCTCTCGACCAGCTTCTTCGCGAGCTGCACCGCAGGAGCAAACCGATAGTTGAAGCCTACCATATGCTTCACCCCAGCTGTTTCAGCCGCCTCCAGCATCTCCCTTGCATCCGCAAGGCTCAGCGCCAGCGGCTTCTCGCAGAACAAGTGCTTGCCGGCTTTGGCCGCTGCAAGCGCGATTTCCTTGTGCGCGTCGCTGGGTGCATTGATATCGACGATGTCGATCTCTGGATGCGTGACCAGCTCGCGCCAGTCGGTAACGTAACCATCCCAGCCGAACTGCTCGGCTGCTGCTTTGACACCGTTCTCATCGCGTCCGCAGATGAGCTTCATTTTCGGCACCGCCGTCTGCGGGAAAAACATATGCAAATCTTTATAAGCATGGCTGTGCGCCTTACCCATAAATTTATAACCGACCATACCAATATTGAATGATTTCATAGAATAGAAAGCCTCCTTAAGTGGATAATCGTTTCTTAGTCCCTTAGTGCCTGTCTTCCCTATTTTCCGCCTATGTAAGTGAACTGCTCTTAGATGATTGTCGAATAATTAATTGAGTTGGCAACTTAACATTTGAAGGTTCTGCACGTTCCCCCTGCGTGAATCGAGCCAGAACACCTCGCGCTGCTTCTTTTCCCATTTCATAAAATGGCACATTAATACTGCTCAGCGGTGGATCGCTGAGTTTGGCAGCATCGGAGTCATCGCAGCCAACAACAGCAAAGTCGCGACCTGCCACCCACCCTTTTTCCCGGAGTCCTTGCATCAGGCCGATGGCCATGCGATCATTGGCGGCAAAAACGGCTTCCACCTGCTCCCGCTGCGACCAAAGCCTCTCGGCTGCTTCATAGCCGCTTTTCCGGCTGTAATTGCCCTCGAGCAGCAGCTCGTGTGAGGTCTGAAGCCCCGCATCATGCATCGCTCTCAGATAGCCTTGAAGCCTGTCCTCGGAATTGGAGTACTCCGGCGAACCATTCAAGAACGCAATCTTCCGGTAGCCCTCCTCCTGCAAATGGCGAACAGCCTGATAGCTGCCATCGACATGATCAGCATCCACTTCGTGAAAAGCTAAACCTTCAAAATGCTGATTAACTAAGCAGAAAGGGTACCCCTGCTCTTGCAGCTGTTGAAGCGATTCTCGCTGCTGCGGCGTATCTCTTGCGCCGAGGATGACACAAGCATCCACTTTCTGCGATCGGTAAAGCCTTGCGTAATCCAAGTCTTCATCCGGCTTGAGCAGCGATAGAAGCATGTCATACCCTTGCTCCCTTACTTGCTCGCCGATCCCGCTTAAGATTTCCGCAAAATAATACGCTGAGAACAGATGCACCTTAGGCATATAAGGAAGCACCACGCCGAGATTCCCGCTGCGTCTTCGCGCAAAACTTTGCGCAATTGCATTCGGATGATAATTCAGCTGGCTAGCTGCTTCCAGAACACGCGCCTTGGTCGTAGGCTTCATGGGGCCGAGCCCATTAAATACACGGGAAACGGTCGCTTCGGAAACGCCAGCTAATTCAGCAACCTCTTTTCTAGTCACCATGTAGAAGCCTCCATTTTCATTCCTGAAATCCATTATGTACACGCGTACATTTTCTCATCCAAGAGCTATTTTTGTCAATACATGATAACTAAAAAATATTCACCTCACATTTCGACACTATCGCCAATTACCAACAAATAAAACCAGCAAAAAACGACTAATTTCTGTAAAATGATCTAATTTATTATATTGCCTAATCCTTGCCTTTCGTTTTATGATTAAGGTTACATGGACAACTATGATGTGGGAATGAGTGATCATAATGAACGTAGCCCAGCGACTTCTTCACTTGGCCTCATCACGTACAATCGGTACTCGGCATAGTACGAAAAAAGTGACTCGAAGTCACCTTTTAACTTTGATTAATAAAGCCGTCAAACGTCATAGCAGAGCTATGCGCGACGCACAAATTCAAACTATTCTTATCTTAGATATTGATCGGTTTGGACATATCAACTTCTCACTCGGTTATGCTTCCGGTGATCATTTGTTAGCTGAAGTCGCTCGTCGGCTGCACACCGTACCTAATTGCAGTCTCGCTGTTCGATCCGGGGATGATGAGTTTGCTCTGGTTATCTATGCCCTACATCAGGAACAATTGTCACAAAGTATTCAGCGGGTACAGCAGCTTTTTGACCAGTCGTTTATCATTCAGGAGCATGAATGTTACATTAACGTGAGTATGGGCATGAGTGCAGTGGAGTTAATGCCAGCAACCGTGGAACAAGCTTTGAAACAAGCTGACCAAGCACTTCAAGCCGCCAAACAAACGGGCAAGAATAAGCTTGTCACCTACCATCCCGTGCTTTCACCACAACCTGCCAGCTCCGTGGAAATGGAAACCGAGCTGCGCAAGGCTATTTTAGAAAATCAGCTCATCTTGTATTATCAACCACGCCTTGAGCTCTCTACGGGCAAGATTATTTGTCTGGAAGCTTTAGTGCGATGGAATCATCCCAAGCTTGGCATGATCCCTCCTAACGAGTTCATTCCACTTGCAGAAGAAAGTGGTTTGATTCTGCCTCTTGGCGAATGGGTGCTCCGCGAGGCTTGCCTTCAGAAGGTGAGATGGCTCGAAGCCGGTATTCTAGACTATCAGGTTGCCGTCAACGTCTCGCCGTGCCAATTCCAGGACGAGAACTTCTCGGACAAGGCCATTCACATTATTGAACAGACCGGTATTAATCCCGCCTATCTGGAATTTGAAATCACCGAAAGCTCAATTATGCAAAACATGGAAAATACTATTGCTGTGTTAGAGAAGCTATGTAAGAAAGGAATCTCGATCTCCATCGATGATTTCGGGATCGGCTACTCCTCACTGAATTATCTGAAACATTTTCCTATCCACTGCTTGAAGATCGACCGCTCCTTCGTAAAAAATATACATAGTAACAAAGACGATTTAGCGATAACCAACGCCATTATTCACCTTGGTCATGCCCTCAATGTGCAAGTGGTAGCTGAGGGTGTAGAAGAATTGAGCCAGCTTGAAATATTGCGAGAAACCACCTGCACGACCATCCAAGGCTATCTCTTAAGCCCACCGGTTTCCGTTTACGAAATTGAGCAAAGCTTCCATCAGTATGACAACAGACCGGTTATGATTTCATAACCGGCCGTATGCTTTGGCGTACCTTCGCATTTTCGCAAAAATACGTTTATCCCGCAGTCGGCGGAAAATGTAAGGATCTGGACTCGTATTAACCTCTAGAATCCAAGGGTGCAAATCTTTGTCCAGAGCGACATCAACTCCGATTTCCTTTACTCCCCGGTACTTCGTATTAATCGCTTTCGCTACACGCTTCCCGAGCACTTGCAGCTTCTTCACATAGTCCTCTCGCTCGCTTGAAGGCAAGTAGCTGAGCAGCAGAGTATCGACCGGCTTCAAAGTTCCCCCATTGTGAAAATTCGTCACGATTTTACTCGGATGTGCCACTCTACCGATCACGCCAGTTGTTTCCCAATTACGCAAAGGTGTTTGCTGCACCATAATTCGCAAATCAAAGCGGTTCCCTTTATATTTCAGCAAGTGAATTCCTTTCTGTACCAGATACCGTTGTTTTCCAACTTTCTTCGTGATGGAGGCATACATGTCTTCAAATGTTTTAAATCGCTTCAAATTGACTCCAAGCTGATACGAGTACGGCATGATTGCTCCCTCGCCGTCCGACATCTCCACACGGATTACACCATTTCCGAACATGCCTACATTTGGCTTAATATAGACCATTTTATGCTGATTCAGCATTTGTTTCAGTGACTCTGCTGTCATCCATTTCGTCGTCGGCACATATTCCTTTAGAGTTGCTGTGGCCTCTACCGCCTTGGTTTTGCCAATCTTACTCATGACGTATCTGGGGTATCTAACTTTCGTCCGTTTCTTTACCACTTTTCTCATGTCTTTCCTCCAGCTTCAGTCTATAGAAATCGGCCAGTGATTGCGCTTCGGCCTGCCAGCTGAACTGCTTAACGGCATCAATCCGCGCTTGCTTCACTATGCCGCCTGCCCACTTTTTCCGCGTAGCTATGACCGCAATCCCCCGTTGGCTGAAGCGTTTACCGGGATTCCGGAAGCCATCGCTTCCACGGTAAAGGATATGGAAACCGCGGCCGACCCGGTCCTGTATTCGTAACCCGTACTTATTGTATGAAGCAAACCGTCCATCGGCAACCAAAAAAGAAGAGACCGCACACCAGATTTTACTCTGATGCACAGCCTCTTCCTGTGATTAAACGTCTTATGGAGCACTCGTTAGGAACTTCGCATTCGGGTTCTTCTCTATGGAGGATCTTAGTGCATATTCACTCTCGAACAGCCCCACGTAATTCCCTTTTTTATCCTTCACAAGCTGGGAATTAATACGGAATTTGCTCGGATCGATCTTCTCATCGATAATCCAGCGAGCGAACTGATAGTTCTGACGCTGCAATAGAATGTCTACACCATATTCGGATCTCATCCGGTGTTCAAGCACCTCGAACTGCAATTGACCAACGACGCCAAGGATCATATCCTCGAAACCGAACGTCGTGAAGACTTGAATCATACCTTCTTCCGTCAATTGATCGATACCCTTGAGAAACTGCTTTTGCTTCAGCGCGTTTTTGATCGAAACCTTGCTGAAAAGCTCTGGAGAGAACGTTGGAAGCTCGTCGAACACGATGGCTTCTCCTTCGCTCAGCGAATCTCCAATACGGAAAATACCCGGATCGAACAAACCAATGATATCGCCAGGGAATGCCTGTTCCACGATATCGCGGTCTTGCGCCAGAAACTGCTGAGGTTGAGCCAGCTTAATGTCCTTGCCCATTCGAACATGCTTAACCGACATGCCCCGCTCAAATTTGCCGGACACAATGCGAAGGAAAGCAACACGGTCGCGGTGAGCGGGATTCATATTCGCTTGAATTTTGAAAACATAGCCCGAGAACTTTTCCTTGGTAGGCTCGATTACACCTGCCGTACTATTGCGCGGCTCAGGCTTTGGTGCCAACTGCAAGAAGTTCTCCAGGAACGTCTGCACACCGAAATTGTTCACGGCACTTCCGAAGAAAACAGGCGTAAGCTCGCCTTTCATTACCTTCTCCATATCGAACGGATCACCCGCTACGTCCAGCAGTTCAATGTCATTGCGCAGCTGCTGATGCAAGAATTCGCCTGCAATTTGGCGAACCAGCGGATCTTCTACCCCTTCGACCTTGCGGACTTCAATTTCTTTGTGATCTTCACCATTGTATAGTTCCAGCTGCGACTTACCACGATCATACACGCCGCAGAACTGTTTGCCCGACCCGATCGGCCAGTTCATCGGATAGGATCGAATGCCGAGCACTTCTTCCAGCTCTTCAAGAAGTTCGAATGGATCGCGCCCTTCGCGGTCCAATTTGTTAATAAACGTAAAGATCGGAATGCCGCGCATCCGGCATACCTGGAATAACTTCTTGGTCTGTGTCTCGACCCCTTTGGCCACGTCAATCAACATCACCGCGCTATCCGCTGCCGTAAGTGTCCGGTACGTGTCCTCACTGAAGTCTTGGTGACCAGGTGTATCCAGAATGTTAACCCGGTGCCCTTCATAGTCGAATTGCATCACACTGGACGTAACTGAAATTCCACGCTGCTTTTCAATTTCCATCCAGTCCGATGTTGCGTGCTTGCTGGCTTTGCGCCCTTTGACCGTTCCTGCTAAGCGAATTGCGCCTCCGAATAACAGCAGTTTTTCGGTCAGTGTTGTTTTCCCCGCATCCGGGTGAGAAATAATCGCGAACGTGCGTCGCTTAGCGACTTCCGTTTCGAGAAGCTTTGTGAGTTGCGTAGTCATTTGTTGGTTTAATTCCCTTCTTCTTTGAAGTGCTGCTTATTGATTAAGCTTGGGCTTTCTGCAAATCGATACTCCAATTCGCCTCGTCAAGGAACGTACGGTTGCTGAACTCTCTGCCACGTACGACGACCTTGTCGGCAAATACTTGGACATAGATACCCTGAGCTTTATTCTTGGCTTCCTGTTGATAAGCACGGTTCAGTGTTCTGCCGACCGATGCATTGTGGAAATAATGGAATGTTTCCTGCACATAATGCGGAGTCCCATTCTGGAAATCTTGATGACGGTGTCCGCAGAAGACAAAGACATTCTTATAGGGCTTCAGCGTTTCGCGGAATTGGTTAGCGCGGATTAATTGGTGGGATCCCCCATCTGTCCCCTTCGGAGGCAGCGGTTGATGGGTCATAACGAACAGCGGTCTACCTGGTTGATACAGGGCTTTAACTCGTTCCTTGAACCACGCCAGCTGCTCATCGGAGTACCATGCGCCTTCACCGACTTCTGGCATCTCCTGCACATAGGCTTCTTGTGAAAGCAGCAGAATGGAGTGACCTTTGGTCGTAAAATCATTATAAAGCGTCTTGTAGCCAAAAAACTTTTTGAATTGCTCCCGGCTGACTTCATCGCTTTTGCCGTTCGGAACGGCCGCTTGATCCCAGCTATTCGCTTTATTGATCCATATCGTGTAATAGTCGTGGTTTCCCATGTTCGCATGAACAGGAGGAAGTTTATACTCACTTACAATGGTACGCAGCTCCTTATAATCTCGTTCCGTTCCTGTATCAGTTAAATCGCCTGTTAACATAATGGCGTCAACGGGACCGTCGAAATGGGTAATGTCATCGAGCGCTTGCCTCAATTTCTTAACGGTTAATGGGTCACCTGCGGTGATATGAAGATCGCTTAATATAAAATAGGACATCAGCGGACCTGTCGGCAATGGTTCGGCCGAAGGCTGCACCACAGCTTGAGCGGGCTCGGGTGAAGCAGATGAAACGGCTGGCAGTTCTTCCGCCATAAACTTTTTCTTAAACATTTGACTAAAAAAAGCACTTAATCCAACCAATGCAGCCCCGATTGCAAGCAGCCATCTTATAAAAGCTCTTCGTGACATAAATGCACCCCAAGTATAATAGTAAGGATTTACTCCGTAAGATCTATTATACCACAAAAAATCCAATAGGCATCAGTCGCCTATTGGATGTTATACTCCGTACTTAAGTTAAAACCGTCGTTTTTTGAACGGTTTCCCAATCGACTTCGCCTTCATTTTGACCATTGATCGGCCACCACTTGAAGCCGTCGTCTGATAGCAGCTTAGTCGCTTCTTCAGGTCCCCAAGATCCAGCCGGATACTCTTTCAGATCATCCTTTTGCTCATTCCACGCCGCAGCGATGCGGTCCACATACGACCATGCAAGCGCTACTTCATCCCAACGGGTGAAATACGTAGAATCTCCACGAGCTGCGTCATACAGTAAACGCTCATACGCTTCCGGCGTGTTAATGCCGATTTGACAGCTTTGGCAGAAATCCATGGCAACCGGAACGATTACGCCTTCAGATCCAGGCTGCTTCGCATTCATCTTCAAGTAAATGCCTTCCATCGGATTCACGCGGAATACAAGCAGATTCGGGTCCATCTCATGCTTTTTAGCCAAATAAACATTGTTCGGAATGTTCTTGAATTCAACAACAACCTCCGTTGTTTTGACCGGCAGCCTTTTCCCTGTCCGAATGTAGAACGGCACACCAGCCCAGCGAAAGTTATCAACATGCACACGCGCAGCGAAATATGTTTCCGTCGTCGATTGCGGGTTCACGGAATCTTCTTCACGGTAAGCGGGTAACGTTTTGCCTTTGCTCGAACCATTGGCATACTGACCTCGAATGACATTCGCACGAACATCATCGCCGTTTTCGAATAAACGCAAAGAACGCAGAACCTTAACCTTCTCATCGCGAATATCTTCCGGATGCAAGCGGCTTGGCGGCTCCATCGCCATCATCATCAGCATTTGCAGCATATGGTTCTGGCCCATATCACGCAAAGCACCGGAGTGGTCATAATACCCGCCACGCTCTTCAACACCGACCGTTTCGCTTAATGTAATTTGAATATTTGCTATGTATTTATTGTTCCATAGCGGCTCGAAGAAGGCGTTCGCGAAACGCACAAACTCAATGTTTTGTACCATTTCTTTACCAAGGTAGTGGTCAATACGGTAAATATCCTTCTCCTCAAACACTTGACGGAGTTGACCATTCAGACGCTCAGCCGAAGGCAGATCGTAGCCGAATGGTTTCTCAATGACAAGACGGTGCCAACCTTTGGTTTTGAGCAAGCCGCCTTCACTTAAATTGTACGACACGTTGCCGAAAAGTTCTGGCGCCAAAGCCAGGTAGAATAAACGGTTACCGCCTGTTTGATATTGTTCATCCAGCCTTGTGGATAACACGTTTAGCTCATGGAATCCGGCTACATTGTTAATATCGAGCGACATATACTCGAAGCGGCTTGCGAAACGAGACCATTGCTCATCGTCGGCAATTTTGTAACGGGCAAATTCTTCGATCGAATGTTTCACGTCATCACGGAATTGTTCACTCGTCCGCGGTCTGCGAGCAAGACCAACAACTGCAAAATTTTCTCCTAATTTCCCTTCACGATACAAGCTATAAAAAGCTGGGAACAGCTTTCTTTTCGCCAAATCGCCAGTTGCCCCGAAGATATAAAATACAGCTCCACTCATATATGCATCATTCTTTCTCTATTAGGATTAGTTAATATGCTTAGCATACCTAAAATTGTCAAGCTATTCAACTTTTCTGAGAACTTTCCCTATAACAATTTCTTATACCGATCTAGACATTCGTCTATACCGAAACGAGGCCTTCCGAATAGGCTAAAGTACATACTAAAACGGAGGTGCCAAGACTCTCATGCAGCCCATTGATCCGATTACTGAAAAAGCTTGCAAAAACCTGTGCGGAAAGTCAGTTCTGCTTTATCTTAATGATGGTTCCCAAATCTTTGGAGTTTTAAGCCGTTTAGAGAAAAATACTCTCATTCTTAATGAAGAAGTTCGTCCAACGCTAAGTGGAGCGACATCCAAGAAGAAAGGCAAGACCGCTTCCAAAGCGAAACCTGTCCATACCAAAAAAGAAAACGCAGAGACATCCAGCCCAGAACCAGTACTAGAGCGATTAAGCTTCTTCGGAACGCCGCTTTTTGGCGGACCAGCTCCTGGCCAAGGTTCCATCGATATTCCACTCGACCGAGTTGCTGTCATGTTCAGCGAATGAAGAATAGGCTGCCGATGACTTGCTCATCAGCAGCCCTTGTTTTACCGAACCAGCTTCTTTTTCATTCTGTAGCAGCTTAGCTCAGGGAGATACTCTTGAACTTCATACCCTTTGCTTGTGTAGAAGCCAATAGCATTCGGATTGCTATCATCGACGAAAAGCTCAGCTGTACGACAGCGCTCACTTTTCCCGTACTCCTCCGCCATCTTCATAAGCTCTTTACCCAGTCCCTTGCCTTGCTCACGGGGATCGACGGCTAGCATATCGACGAACAGCACGTTCGATTTGCGGATAACCGAAATAAAGCCATATGGCTGTTTATAGCCTTTCGCTGCCACAAACGTTTTGTTGTGGTTCAACCGCTTACGAATTTCCGAAAAACTGATTGTCATACCTGATTGATACTGTCTGGAAAAGGGTGCTAACTGTTCAACAACCAAACGATGAATAGCCCGATCGTCATTAGCAGCTAAACGTTTGCGAATCACGCTGCATCGCCTCCACAAGAAGCAATAATGCTATCTTATGTTGTTCCTGACAGAAGTGACTCAGCTCCTTACTCAAATTCATTCTGACAAGTACCAATTTACCCCAATACCTACGAATGTTATACTAGACTTAAGTGAAAAGGGGTGATTGTAATGATTTATGCCTATCCTCCAATAACAGCAGTAAATAGCTACCAAACCCATAAGGATTACTATCGGGTTAGCGGTGTCCGCGGCATCGCAGGCGGTAAATCTACAACGATTGGCGTGCCTCTTAATTTGCCTTATGAAGGCTCACCTTATCAAAAAATCGCTAAATCTGCGGCCAAAAACGTAGCTGGATTCGTTCAAACGGCCGAGAACGCCAAACAATCCGCACAATCCTTGATCAAAGCAAGACCAGGCGACAACAATCGTGAAGCCATCCTAGAGCCTATCCGTGAATTCGTAGATACATATAATGAACTTCAGACTTCCTTGCGGGAGTCACCAGCGTACATGAATCGCTCTCTTCTTGGTGGGCTAGAGCAAGCCGCTAAGCCGTATTCGCTCAAAGAAATAGGCATCAACAAGCTCGATGATGGCAACCTCGAACTCCAGGAAAATAAACTGCAAGATCAGCTCAGCAGCCTTTCTGGCTCTTTTCGTAAAAGCCTTGGCAACCTCACCAGCTTCGCTGCCACCTTGGCGAACAGCCTTGGACAACTGCAGCAGGTACCAACCGAAGCGCTGTTCCAAATGTCCCAATCTGACCTAAAGCCTTACGGGCAATACCGTTCGAAGCTTCAAGCCTACTTGCCGGTTCCAATGAGAGGACTGCTGCTCGATGCACAGATGTGAGTTAACAAAAACGACCCCCTGGAATAAGCTCATGCACCTGCATGCTCTCCCAGAGGGTCGTTTTTGTTAGAATAGCTTCTTACCTAGAACATGATCGAGCGGAACAAATCCAATGACTCGGCTGTCCATACTGTTATTTCGGTTATCCCCCATCACGAACACGTGATCGTCCGGAACCGTCCATTGCTTGTTTCCATTTGCTCGCATCGCCTCATTCAAGTACGGCTCTTCGAGCAATTGGCCGTTTCGATACAATTTATCGTCTTTCATCTCTAAACGATCGCCAGGTTTCCCGATTACACGTTTGATCCAAACGTGTTTGTCATCGCCTTTTGTAAATAGGCTAAGCAAAGGGCTGTCAAGCAGATCGTTCTTGAACGTCCGCTTCAAATCTACTCTAGAATCAATAATGACAATGTCCTCATAATTCGGTTCGTAATTGAACGTATGAGATAGCTTTGATACATACACGCGTTGACTATCATGCAGTGTTGGGTCCATAGAATGTCCCATTACTTTCGTCGATTGGAACACAAAAACGCCAAGAAATACGACTAAAACAAAAGAAATGGCAATGGAGCCAAACCAGCTCCACAATTGCTTGAGAAAATTCATCCTTATCGCTCCCTTGTTCCTTGTTGCTACTCAGCCAAGCCATGCTTAAAGGCATAGATTGCAGCTTGTGTCCGATCTTCCACACCAAGCTTGGCCAGTACATTCGTGACGTGAAATTTCACTGTTTTCACACCGATAAACAAATCATCCGCCAGCTCCTGATTCGATTTCCCTTTGGCTATCAGCCGCAGGACTTCCATTTCCCGATCCGTCAGCTCTTCATGCGGTTCCGCTGCCGCCTTAGGCTGTCTGAAACGGTTCATAATTTTAGAGGCAACCTGAGACTCCAGAATAGACTGCCCTCTCGCCGCAGCTCGAATCGCTGAAGCAATTTCAGAAGCACGAGACGTTTTGAGCAAATAACTGAAGGCCCCAGCCTCAATCACTGGATACATTTTCTCATCATCCAAGAAGCTAGTCAACACAATGACTTTACAGTCCGGGTACAGCTGGAGCAGCTTTCGGGTCGTTTCGATCCCATCCATGCCTTCCATGACCAAATCCATCAGGACGACATCTGGCCGATACTCCTGAGCCAACCGAATGCCATCGTGCCCGTTGCTGGCTTCTCCGACCACTTCAATGCCGTCCTCCGTTCCCAGAACAGCGGCAAGCCCGATCCTCACCATTTCATGGTCATCGACAAGCAAGACCTTAATCAATGTATCGTCCATTTGCTTCTCCTCTCGTCAGCAGAACTCTCATTCTATTTCCAAACCAACAATCAAAAACCAAATAAACAACTATACACCTTCCACTATATCAGCAGCTAGGATTGGAACGCGAATTTCGATGCGTGTACCCCGATCAGGGGCTGTAATAATATCAACGGATCCGCCAATTTCGTTCACCCGCTCCTTCATAGACACGATGCCATACGAGGTGAGTTTCTTCGCATCCAGTTCGAACCCGACACCATCATCACGGATTGCGAGACGAACGCCGTCAGCGCGGTGCAGCAGCTTAACCTCAAGCTTATTCGCTTTGGAATGACGCAACGCATTCGAGAGTGCTTCCTGTACAATTCGGAACAAATGATCCTCAATACCTTTATTTAAACGAATCTCTTCGTCCATATCCCACGTAATCGCCATCGGCACCTTGGCCGCCAGCTCTTTGAGAAGCTCGACAAGTCCTTCGGACAATCGTTTTCCTTCCAAATGGATCGGCCTCAAATGCAGCAGCAGCGCTCTCATCTCCGATTGCGCAACGGAAGCCATCTCCTCGATTAGATGAATCTGGCGTTTGGCTTTCTCGAAATCCTTGTCCAATGTCCGGCCAACTGCTGTTGCAGTCATAGATATGGCGAATAATTGCTGGCTCACCGCGTCGTGCAGCTCCCGTGCTAACCGTTGTCGCTCTTCAATTACAGCTGACAGTTTCGCTTTCTCCGCAAGCTCGGCATTATTGTTAGATAAACGCTGAAGTGAAGTAACCTGTTCTTCCCATCGCTTCATAATGCGGCCGAGCTGCTCGCCAAGACGCCCAATCTCGTCCTCGCCGTTCTGGAAGCCTTCACGGGCAAAGGTCCCTTTTTCCAATAAAATCATCGTTTCCATAAGCGGCTCAAGCCGGCGTGTAATCCGTGAACTGTTCCAATAACCGTATCCAGCGCCAATGCCGCCGATAATAACGATAGCCATGAAAACGAATTGCACGCCTTCCTGCCAGCTCGTAAATGGTGTAATTAAATTCCGCGAGTTCATGAAATAAATGATAGCGCCAAATACAAAAAAACTAAAAATGATCGATTCAGCCATACTGCGCCATATCATATTCGTTAATCTTCGTTTATAGCCGTCCAATATGCGCTGAACCTCCTCTGGATTGTTACATCACTTTGATTTTAATATCTCCTACGATATAAGAAAGCACAAGTTTCACGCGGTGATCACAGCTCTCATAATTCGACGATTGCCACTGTAATTTGTTCATTACGCCAGACTCGCGCTCACTTGCGACTTGAATTTGGCCAAAGGTGACCGAAGCCCCCACTGAAACGCCTATATCATCTGGTACCTTTATATCAACATCACCTATCACACCTTGCAGGATAAGCGTAGTTTCCTTTTGCTCTAGAATGGCAAGCGAGAGATCGATATAAGTCTCCCCAATAATGTACCACGTAGAACTATTGCGCATGATCCAAGGCTCACGCCCCAAACGAACGCTGTCCATCAGCTTTTGCTTCTGAATATACGTGTCATCCTTGTGCATTTGCTTAGAACGGATGAAAAAGAATCCTAATGAAATCAAGACGATAGCGAAAACAATCGTAATATGATCACCAAACAGAATCACAGCTCCCACGCCGATAAGCACAAAACCTTTGCGCTCTTTGCGGGAACGGACCCGATGAATGCCCAGCAAGACGAGGATAATCGCAAGAATGGGGAAAAAGCCTATCGTATGATCCAGAAGCAAAAAAAGACCGGCTCCAATCAGCACTAGTGCTGTATTCCGGTTGCGGTTGTTTTTGGTTTCTTCGCCCATCGCTGCACCTCCTCTGGCTGCCGATTAATTCGTTCATATAGATTCCTAGCATACCATAAGAATGGACAGCCTCCAAGATGCAAATCCTTGCCCAGCAAGGATCTAGCATGAGGAATGGAGGCCAGAACTCGGCTACGCCGCACGCTGTCCGCGGCGCAGTACAATTATGCGTGGCTTATTTCTTGTCGCGCCAATCCTGCTGAAGCTTGCGCAGCTCCTGCTGGAGGCTGCTGCCAGCCTCCTTCAGCGTCTCTCGCGACACACGCCCCGCCACGCGCAGGCCCTGCAGTGCTTCCCGGCCGATCTCGCGGCCGGTCGCTTCCAGCTCGCGGAGTGCCTCGCGAGCTTCTTCCTTGGACAGCCCGCTGCGCGGCTGTCCAGCTCCTGCTGCGCGGCCGGCACGCAGCGCCGCTAGTTCGTCTGCGAGCGCCAGGCAGACGTCCTGGCTGCTCGCATACTGCGCGCGGTACTCCGCGCAGGCTGCTTCCAAGCGCAGCTTCTCTTGCAGCGCTAGACGCGCCAGCTCTTCGTCGCCAGCGCGCATGGCCAGCTCAGCCTGCTCGGCGCGCAGCTGCGCCATCTCCTCTGCGTCGATGCTTTGCTTACGCAGTCCAATGGTTCGCTGCAGCGCCTCCTCGTAGCGCTCTTCCAGCTCGGCGATGCCGCCCGATGCGCCAGAGTGCCCGGAATGACCGGAGCGGCCACCTCCCCGCTCATGCAGATCAAGCTTGCTTGCCGCCTCATGGAAAGCCATATCCGCCATTTTGCCAATTCGATTAAATACGCTCATTATCCCACACCCCCTAAGTTCCTATCGATTATAGTCTGAACTCCGCCGAATCCTTTTGTTTTTTCAGCATGCGATAACCGTAATACATTAACCCAACCGCGAACACAATCGCGAGTAATCCTGATAATTTCGTAATTAATATCAAAGCTCCAATACCAAAAATAACCCATCCAATTTTCTTTCCATTACTTATCCCCACATAACCAAGCCCCACCATCGCCACAGGAACCAATAATCCCATAACATGAAAATGCATACCCACTTGATGCATACAGATGAGGAAGCCTACAGCTATTAAAATGAAAGCCCAACTTTTCGATCGATTCATGCTCATTCTTGCACCGCCCTTTGCGTAATCTTCATGCTACTATCGTAGCCGAAATGGATTCACGTCAAAACGGACTCCCGACTGTTATTGTACCTAGACCTAAGTCCAGTAAGGACTAAGACCTGCAACCATATTTTGGGCGTTGTTTCTCTTATTCTATCAATGATAGAATATTTGAAGCCGAGTCCGGTGCACAGACAAAGTGCCGGTACGGGGGACGATTTACATGGGGTGAATATTTGCTCTGCATGCAGAGTAGACTAGGGAGAACCTTCTTCCCGAACCCGTCAACTAACCTCGGAGGCTCATTTGAAGGAGGATTACCAATTGAATATGTTTACAAAAGGGTTAACGTGCCTTGCTGTGTCCGCCACAGTTCTGGCAGGGGGCTTTCTTTCCCCATTTTCGGGACATGCTCAGGCAGCTGCCGCGAATATGGATGTGAAAGTTCAAGTCAACGATGACCTGGTTCAATTTCCCGATGCGCAGCCTTATTTGGATGACAACCACGCTACACAAGTACCGATCCGTTTTGTAACAGAGAAACTGGGTTATGATGTACAATGGCAAAAGGAAGGCGACGAAATCAAAGTCACTCTTAACAATGACAAGCACTCTATTTCTTTAGTGTCAGGTCAAAAAGAGGCCGAAATCGATAGCACGCGTGTCGAGATGGACACACATGCCGAGTTCCAAAACGGACGTGTATACGTGCCACTTCGTTTTCTGAGCAATGCTTCCGACATTCCCGTTCAGTGGGACGCAAGCAGCAAATTAGCAATTTTAAGTAAAGACGGTCATCATCACGCACCTGATTATGAATTATTTGAGTCAACAGCCTACTCAGCAGATCCATCTGAAAATGGCGGCTATGGAGCTTTGGACTATATGGGGAACCCACTAGGAATCGGAACCGTCGCTGTAGATCCATCTGTTATTCCTCTTGGATCTAAGCTCTATATAGAAGGTTATGATTTCAATGGCCTGCCAAAAGGCGGCATGTACGCCTATGCCACGGATACTGGCGGCTCCATCAAAGGTAAACGCGTTGATATTTTTGTTCCAGGCTCCCAACAATCTTTACGCAAGTTCGGCTTCCAAACAGTTAAAGTGTACAAATTAAACCCGTGATAATCACGGGTTTTTTCATTTTAACAGGACATCGGTACGGGAGCAGCCCAAAAGCCTTTTGGCGGAACTACGGTTCGCTATTTATTTGAAAAGCTGGCTTTTGGTCCAGCGAGGGGAACTGTGTTCCTCTATTTCCTCGTTTTCGGCTGAAAATCGAGGCACATTGGGGAAATACGACCCTGTAGTTCCCCTTCTCTATTAAAAAGGCCGTTTTCCGAGAGATAGCGGACTGTAGTTCCCTACAAACAAAAAACAGCCCCGGAACACCGGGACTGATTCATCTAAAAGAAATCGGCCAAATACGTCGTCCGCTGTGGAATAGCCGCTTCCAATCGCGCTACAAGCTCCTGCGAACCTTGAAGCCGCTCAATCAGGGCCATAAAGCTAGCCTTTTGATAACTCATAAACAAAGCAGTCAACGTTTGAATGCTGCAGCTCAGCACATGCTCATCTGCTGGTTGCTCACCCTCGGCTAATTTGGTAACCTGCGCTTTTTCCCCGTTATCAGTGAATTGCAATTGGAAAATACCATCGTTCCAGTCAGCATGTAAGTCAGAAATGCGCAAGTAGATCGGTTCAACTTCCTTACGCGGTTCAAATCGATATTGCGTCACGAAAGCTTCAACATCAACAATACGCGACGAAAAATATGTTATTTTCTCCTGCTTGAACTTAGGGTCATGCACCAAGAACGGAAGCTGATCATCGATTGGGGCTTTAACCTCCACCTTCGAGATCATTGAATCGTGATCCGCTATGAACTTCCACAACCCGCGTCTGGTTTCCTCGTCCAAAAACACCATCTCATGAATAGTCGCTGTGAACTCTTTCACCTGATAAAAAACGTACCCCGTCCGTTCACCTTGCGGGTTCACATAAAGGGCTACTGTCCCTTTTTTATTCCTAAACAATCTGTTGTTCCACCAATTAGCGTCCCGCTTCAGCATCCCATTGAATTGCACAGCGTACTGCTCATAAATTGGATTCAGAAGCTCCCATTCCTTCGTCACACGAACGATTGAACTGCCTTCCGAGGCTTGAAATTTAGGAAGCTTATCCGCAGGTATTTCATATTTGAGATAGTCAATGTACGTCTCCCAGCCATATTTCCGATAAAATTCAAACTTAAACGGTGATAGAAAAGAGACGGTCTGCCCTTGCTCCTTCATGACCTTAAGCGCTTGAACCAGCAACTTCGCAACCATCCCATTACGTCTGTACTCCGGCCATGTCGCTACACCCGCAATTCCACCCATGGCAAAATGCTGGCCATTCAGCCACGTATGAAATTGATTAATTTGCAGCTTCGCAGCTAGCTTACCCTGAACAAAGTAGCCCCAAATTTCCTTCGGATTTGTCCAACTGCTCCGCTCTTCCTGGTCCTCTTCGCTGAGCTCATATTGAAAAGCAAATTGGGACAAAGCAAGACTCTCCGCTACTTCCTGTTGTTCTAATGTTCGAATTTCAATCATTTATGTATCACCTCTAGCTTAAGTATACTGGAAAATCATTTACAATACCTACGCCTAATTAGGCGTTTTGCAAAGTAAAATCAGGGCATACGTCCAATCAACGAATGTCTCTACGTCATATGATGTTGATGTATAGTGATTCAACCCACTTAAATACTTAAGAACCGGAGGGGATACTATGTCATATGCAGCTGGTTGTGGAACTGGATACGGATCCGTAGGTGTTGTTCTTGTCCTTTATGTTCTGCTTGTTATCATCTTGGCTACTTTCGCAATCTAATCTCGCCTTTCATCCAACCTGATTATTCCTTGTAAAAAAGGCCTGCCTGCACCAACTTCTTTTACAGAAGCTGAGTGCAAGCAGGCTCTTTTTCTAATTGATTGGATAGATAAGAACGCGTTCGTCCCTCGCAAAACCCGAGCCTCCAGCAGGCAGTTGAATCAAACAATCCGCATCTTTAATGGAAACCATAATGCTGGATTTATCAATGCCAGAAGGCTTAACTCGCAAACAGCCATTCTCCACATGCGTTGTCCCTCTGACATAACGCGGGAAGGCCGAACCTTTCTCGTAATCCACATCCAGATAAGCTGTAATGGCCTCGGGACAAGGGGATGGACAGCCTGACATCGCTTTAATCAGCGGCTTGGCAAACAGCTCAAAGCCTACAAACGATGCTCCTGGATTACCGGAGAGCGAGAGCAGCAGTTTATTCTCCCATAGTGCTGCGCTCGTCGGAGTGCCCGGACGCATCGCCACTTTATTAAACAGCAGCTTACCCGTAAACCGGCCAAACAAATCCACCAATACATCATAGTCGCCAACAGAGACACCGCCGGAGGTGATGACAAGATCAACCTTGGCTAGTGTCTCCAGCAGCGCGGCTTCCACCTCATCTACATGGTCCGAAAGTGCCTGCATGATAACTGCTTCTCCACCTGCTGCTTCCACTTGCGCGGCAAGCATGTAGCTGTTGCTGTTGCGAATTCGTCCAGGCTGCAGCGCTTCCTCAACATTTAATAACTCTGAGCCTGTTGAGAAGATTGCTACCCTCGGTTTGCGGAAAACCGTCACATAGGCATAGCCGAAAGTAGCTAATATCGCTGCTTCACCAGGTCCAACTTGTGTTCCTAGCGGGAGCAATAATTCCTTTTCGGCTACTTCCCCGGCAATCGGGGTTATATTGCTGCCTACGGGTACATTTTTCTTGATGCAGACCTGAGTCGAACTTATCCCTACGTCCAGCGAGGGAAGTGCATCTGTCATTTCCAGCATGACCACACAATCCGCTCCATCAGGAACAGGCGCTCCCGTCATAATGCGGGCTGCTGTACCCGAAAACACCATGAGCTTAGGAACCGTTCCACTTGGAATATGCTCGATGACATGCAGGATGGAAGGATTCTCAGGCGTAGCCTGCTTAATATCCGCAGCGCACACCGCATAGCCGTCAACGCCAGATCTGCGAAAATGAGGCACGGGATGCTCTGCATAAATATCCCCGGCTAGCCTCCTGTTGAATGCGGCGGATAACGGTACCCTTTCCGTTTCGCCATGTTTGATACACTGGAAAAGCAGGCTTCGGGCTTCTTCCACCGAAATGACTTTACGCCCGAATTTCAGCTTCATATCGCTATTCACTAACGTCTGTTCCTCCTATAGGTTAACCGCCAATTTGCGACATCCGGCGAAGTGTTGGTGTATGCGACTGGGTTTCATTCAGGAGTGCCTGCGCCATCTCATGATTTTGCGGCTTAATATCCAAAGCGCGGAAGAAGAGATCTTCCATCGCCGCATCGTCGCCAATATAGGTTCTTACATTGAATTCATCTGACCAATACAAGCATGGTTTCACATTGCCATCAGCTGTAATCCTAAGCCGATTGCAAGTCTCGCAGAAATGGTCACTAATCGGATGAATGAGACCGAATGAACCCAGTGCTCCTTCTATCCGATAGTTCTGAGCAGGGCCGTTCCCGTACACGGCATCCGATGCGACAGCGTTCCAGCCCTTTTCCTTACATCGGTCCAGTACGGTCGTCAAAGACAAATAACGGCTTTTCCAAGCCTCATCTTGATGCCCAATCGGCATGTATTCAATGAACCGAACTTGAATCGGACGATCTATCGTCATTTGCAGAAAGTCTTCAATCTCGTCATCATTCATGCCCTTCATAAGTACAACATTCAACTTAATTGGGGTAATTCCCACACGATAAGCTTCTTCAATGCTGGCCAGAACACGCTTAATATCACCGCCTCGAGTGATGAGCGAGAACCGGTCGGCTCTCAAGGAATCCAAACTAATATTCACACGGGTTAATCCTACAGCGCGAAGCTTTTCAGCTCTCGAAGCAAAATAGATCCCATTCGTTGTCAACGCAATATCTTCAATCCCCGGTATTCGGGAGAGCATGCCAATCAATTGTTCCAGGTTTTTACGCACAAGAGGTTCTCCGCCGGTTAATCTCAGCTTACGGACACCTAGTCCAGCCAGCACACGAACAACCTCGGTGATTTCCTCGAACGTTAATAACTTATCATCCGGTTCAAATTCCATTCCTTCTTCGGGCATACAATAGACACAACGAAGATTACAGCGATCCGTAACTGAAATTCGCAAGTAATCGTGCATCCGTCCAAAACGATCCATCAGCAGCTTCGGCATAAGGTTCACCTTCTCTCCAGTCCATTATGACACATTTTATAGCAAAATCCTAAGATTCTAATGGTTAATTATTTGCGAGACTACTTTATGATAGATTTTCTAACATAGTCTTGTACTCATCAGGCGTATTCACATTCGTTACAAACTGTAACGACAAATTCAGCTTTTCAAAAAAAGCATTCTCCGCAGGCAACCAATCGATATGATCGAGCAAACCCATCAAGCGATATTGCTCTTGCTTCAATAATACCTCAGCCTCAGAGCCAACTAACCTAGAGTAAATCCCATGGAGCGGATGAACCTTGCCATCTATGACCGGAACAACCGCATCCACATTCGCCTCTTGGCACAACTGTCCCATAGCCTCTACGGCTTCTGAAGAAATGAACGGCATATCACAGCCAACAACCCACATGAAATCATGAGTTGCCACTTGAGCGGCTGCATGAATACCGCTCAACGGACCTTTTTGAACATGTATGTCTGACACCCACTGCACATTCATTGACTTGGAATTAGATGCTATTAGAGATTGGAATGCCTCAGGTTCATTCGATACGACAATCATTTGGCTGCATATACGTGACATTTCTGTAAGCTGCCGAAGGAGCAAGGGCTGATCTTGAACAGGAAGCAGCGCTTTGCTTCTGCCCCCCATGCGACGATTCAGGCCGCCGGCCAAAATAACACCTGTCATCATGACCCGAGTTCCACCAGCCGTTTCGTGAAGGATTTCTTCCAGCTTTCAGATAGTGCAGAGGTCTGTACGAGACGTTCAGCCCCTTCTTTACTCATTTTATCGTGATACTTAATTTGATTTGCATAGGCCAAGGTTACGCCCTCACTGTCTTTGGCGACAAGCTTCACTTGAGAATCTTTGGAGATGAATCCCTCTTGCAAAACCCTGAAATAGAACCCGGTAAATCCCGTTTCCTGCATTTGTATCGGGGTTTTGGCCCACTCCAGTCGCTTGCCTACTTTAAAACAAGGCTGGCGCGGCTGCGAGACCTGAACAATAACATCATCAATGGCATAAATGTCCCCTATGCAGACGTCTGCCTCCAGAAAACCACGGACCGTTAAATTTTCGCCAAACGCACCCGCTTCCAGCTTGCGACCAAGCAATTCCTCCCAGTAGGGATAATGCTCCTCGGAGTATACACACAGTGCTTTATCAACACCGCCGTGTACGGTCAAATCAGCTTGCCCATCGCCATCCAATTGGGTAGTCGATACATACAAAGATGAGCTGATCGGGGATTTATAGATTCCCGTGACCAGCTCTTTGCCTTGATATTGAATGATTTGTGGTTTTCCCACATTAACCGATACGATTCTCAATGTTATTCCTCATTTCCAAGCAGGTTTCTTTGACATAACTATACCAAAAACCACCCGGAAAGTCAGTTGAAGCTTCTTGCCATTTCAGTCTCTTTAAGCATTATTTGATCTGTCCACCCAAGCATCATTATCGTAGCCTCTAACTTCCCAATACCCCATATGCTCCTTCTCAATGAGCTCAATCCCTTGGAGCCATTTGACGGATTTATACGCATACATCTGCGGAACAATTAGCCTGACGGGTCCCCCCAATTTCTGAGGAATCGGCTTGCCATCCAGCAGCACAGCTACCATAATGTCATCTCCACCAGCTTGCTCCAACGAAAGTGCATCGGTATAGACTTTATCTCCGGAATAAAATTTCACAAATTTCGCCTTGGACTGCACACCTGCCGCAGCTAATAGCTGTTTAAGCGGTATCCCTTCCCACGTACAATTATAAATAGACCAACCCGTCACACAGTGGAAATTACTTACCTGTACGGTTCGTTTCAGCTTCAGGAACTCATCCCAGTTCCATACGCTTGGTTTATCGACCAGACCGGAAATGGCGAATTGCCAGGTCTCCGAGGAAAAAGCCGGAATTTCCGTCACCGTATAAATACGGAAATTCCCTTGCGCTCCTCCGCCAACCACAGCGGCGGAGTCAGGCAGCGGCGCAGGCGGCGGCAGCATGCTGTTGCCGTCTCCTGCGACATACTCGGCGGTCGAAGAGCCGCCGGAGTCGAACGCGCCTTTTATCCAGCGATAAAAGGCGGGACCGACCGCGATCACAAGCAGCAGTCCTGCGACAATTCGCAGGAACGAGGCGCGCGTGATCGGCGACTCCTTCAGCGCGGCGATAACCGCCTGCGCTGCTGAGCGCTCTGCCGTGGCGTCAGACGCCGCCACGGGGGTTGTTGCCGCCGGCTGCACGGCCGGCGGCTTAGAAGCGGCAGCAGCGGCGGCTTGATCCAGCCGCTGCTGCCGCTTCAGCCATCTGCTGCGAGAGATGGCGTGGTACACGGCATACGGCACTCCGACCCAGGTGAGCAGGTCATGGATGAGGAGTGCCGCATTGTTCAAAGCTGGTGGCAGATGGCGGAATTGCCACAGGACTATCCCGGACGCTGCCCAGCCGACCAGCAGCGCCAGCACGAACACCAGATTCGCGCGTTGATTGCGGCGCGCGCGAATCTGATGCCAATGCTTGCGAATCATTGGCGCATATAGCACCATCAGCAGAATCGAGGCGACACCCAAATAAATGTGAAGCTGCTTCAGCGACACCCGAAAAATCCCCAAATCCCCGCGAATCGCCCCTATGCTAAGCACAATGCCCGTGATCGTTAGCAGCAGGAGAATCCAGGCATTCCAGCTATGTATAGCATTAAGACGCTTGCCAAAAGATTGCTTCAACCAACCTCTTTTCGACTCCATACGCCCACATCCTATTCAACCAAAAGTTTATATCTCTAATCATAACGTACAAATCTTAAATAAAGCTTACAATCTCGCTAAAATTACAAAGTATTCGCAGCGTGTCTCTATTCTACCCGTGGTTGCCTCCGACACCTAAGAATCAACAGGAATGGTAAACCAGAACGTGCTGCCATTCCCCTCGCCCTGCCCCGCTCGGCTGTCCATCCCGATAGTTCCCCCATGCAACTGAACGATAGACTTGGCAATCGCCAATCCAAGTCCTGCTCCCCCGCTTACTCGCGTCCGTGATGGATCCGAGCGATAAAAGCGATCAAATATTTTGTCCGCATCCTTCTCCTCAATACCTTGGCCCTGATCTTGAATAAGCAGCTTTAGATAGGGGGTAGCCAACTGCTCGACTTTAATTGTAATGCTGCCGCCGGCAGGAGAGTGGCGAATGGCATTCCCCAATATGTTAGCCAGAACCCGCTTCATTTCCTGAGGCATGATCGTGACAGGAGGCAAGTAATCGGGCAGGTCCACTGTTACTTGTAACTGCTTATCTTCCAGCTGAAAAGCTAAGCTTTGCAGGCCATCCACCAGTAGTTGGTCGACATGATACGGCTCTGGCTCGAATTCTGTTCCCCCTGCATCGAGCTGTGATAGCTTGAATAACTCTTGGATCAATGCATCTAATCTTCCCGTTTCCAAACGAATGGTACGGAGATAACGTTCAAAGGTTGCTTTGTCTTGAATGACGTCATCTTCTAGCGCTTCAACGAAGGCAAGAATTGAAGCCATTGGCGTTCGAAGATCATGCGACACATTGGCCACAAGCTCCTTGCGAGAAGTCTCAGCACTTCGCAATTTGCCGAAGCTTTCTTTCAGCTTCCCGCTCATGTGGTTGAACTGACCCGCTAGTCTTTGAAATTCAGCCGGCCCCGTGTTAGGTACTATGCCCTCAAAATACCCTTCTGAAATGCGAGTCGTTTCCTGCGTGATGGCATGAATAGCTTTTTCCAGAGGACGAGTCATGATGTAATGAATGCCCATCGATACGACAGCCGCACTTAAGGTCACGGTCGACAGAATCACAACGTCCTTCCAATGAAGCAGCATGAAATGATAGCAAATAAGAAGCGTAATCAAAATGATACCCGTACTAACTCCGCTTGCGATGAGCAAATAAAATCGAAGCTTCAGGATCGCTCCCTCCCTTCGAATTTATAACCAATTCCCCACACCGTTTTGATATAGCGAGGTTCAGAAGGATTAGGCTCCAATTTCTCTCTTAATCGGCGGATGTGGACGGTGACTGTCGTTGTATCCCCGTAATAATCAATATCCCAAACTTTGCTCAGCAATTGGTTCCGCGAAAAAACTTGATCCGGATGAGCTGCGAACAAATGTAGCAGTTCAAATTCCTTCACCGTCAACTCAATGTCTTTGTCGATGACGCGAACACTTCGGTGCAGCACATTAATCTCGAGGCCAGGGTATCTCAATATATGACCAGGAAGTGCTGCTTCCGTATTCACCATAGCCTCCGTCTGCGTTCGCTGCAGCCTGCGCAAGATCCCCTTCACTCGTAATACGAGCTCTCGTGGGGAGAAAGGCTTCGTCAAATAGTCGTCTGCCCCCATCGTAAGCCCCATCAATCGGTCCATTTCGTCCCCGAGTGCCGTCAGCATGATGATCGGAACGTCCCGCTCATTGCGAATTTCTTCGCAAACTTGCCAGCCGTTTTTACCCGGCATCATCAGATCCAGCACAATCAACTGCGGATTGTGCTGCCGCCATTGCCTAATCGCCTCCTCACCGTTCATTGCGGCAATGACTTGATATCCCTCCCTCTGCAAATAAACGGTACAAACATCTATAATATTCGGTTCATCATCTACAACAAGAACGATTGTCCCCATGCGAACATACCTCCTCAAGCTAATATAATTATACCTCATCCTTTGAAAAGGAAACTTACAGATGTCTTACAAAACAATAAAAAGCCCAACATCCTTAGATGCCAGGCTTCCACACCATCAATATTAGGAGAATCGTACCCATCGAGCCGAAGACATCCCACTTTTTCGAAACACATTTGTACGCTTCCGTTCCGTTTGTCTACCCACTTTCACGGATTCCTCGCTATTGGCCTAACACATGCAAAAACAATCGCATTTTCACACACTCCTTTTAAAAGATCTCATCTTAAAATCATTGTAGACTTTCTTCTTTTCTTTATAAGGTGAGCAAGGTCATAACGTAGTGGTGACCTAAATCATTAACTTGAGAATTCCTTATAAACATCACACAGGCTTTCCCGAAAGTCATTGAATGACCGAGAGAAGGCCTCTTTTTACCCTGTGGGAAGCGGCTCTTGAGTTGAACTGGAAATACTACCGCTAAATGTTTGGAAAACACAACTACAGGCATGAATAATTGGAATTTCTCCAGTTAATGCGTTCGATTGAGCTTGGAAACAGGGTTATAGGAGCGATTTAACTGGAATTTTTCCAGTTATTAGGTCTATAAAGCGAGGACATGCTTGAAATATAGGGAGTTTTTCCCACTAATCGTTTCGACTCCATGAAAAAAAGAGACTATCCCCAGTCGTACAATGACCGAGTGATCATCTCTTTTGGGACAGCCTCTTTTCGCGCACATGCTGCTACTGCTGCACTACAAGCATAATCAAACTCGTCACACTGCACTATGCTTGCAAAACACCTTCAATAACCGGCTCTTTCTCTTTACGATTTAAGTTTCTAATATATCTAGCTTGAGCAATACCAGCAGCAACGAGGATGACGCCGACAACGGCAAACATCACCTTTCCTCCATAATGGCTGAACAGCAATCCTCCGAGGATAGGCCCGATAGCGCGCGATAACTGCCAATTCATTCCGAACACTGAGAAGTACAAGCCTCTATGCTCCTCTGGTGCAATTACGGAGATCACTTTTTGAATATGAGGCCCGTTCAACATTTCACCAATGGTAAATAAAAATTCAACGAAAAGCAAAATAGCAAGATAAGGAACGAATCCGTAACCGATAGATACGACAGCAAACAGCATGTACGATACAGCCACAACGATATAAGCAGGTACATGCTCTGTTCTCTTAGCAATCCATAGCTGAAGCGCGATAACTACGCATCCATTAAAGGTAATAATCGTCGCAAATACCGACTTGTAATTCTCAAAATTCTGCTGTAAATGCAGTGGAAATGTAGACTCAACTTGCGCATATAGAAGGGATACCGGCATGGCCAGGAATGTAATCCACAACAGTGATTTATGCTCTGACCATTTAATTTTGACTTTGTTCGCTTTTGAGGCAGCCAGCATCTCTTCACTTTTTACAGGCATCGTCTCTGGAACCTTCCATATGACCAACCCTGCATAAGCAACCAGCGTGAGCGAACAAGCCAGAAAGATAATCGACGGATTCATGGTAAACAGAAGCAAGCCAAGCAGCGGACCAAATGCTGATCCCATGTTCAAAGCAGTGTGCAGTAAAGCAAACACTTCGGCTCGCTTATGTTCCGGCACAACATCCGAAATCTGAGCATTCGCAGCCGGTCCGTACATCGCATGTCCAATCCCATTAATAATGGAAATAAGCGCAAACTCCCATACATGGCTGGCAAATATGTACCCTCCAATTGCAAAGGCTTGAATAATGAGCGCTGCAAGCATCATTGGCTTTCGCCCGTACTTGTCACTCAGGCTGCCTGCGTACAAGTTTACGAATATCCCGCATAAAGGCTGTAAGCCTACAATCAACATGGATAAGAACACGGAACCATCCAACTTGTCGTACAAATAAAAAACTAAATAAGGTCTCATCATAAACCCGGCTAATGATGTTAGAATCGTGCCGACGACTCGAACCCATATGGCTGTGTCATACTTGCTAATCATCGAAAAAAGGGGAATTCTATGCATTTGACCTCCTAGATGTCTTTGGTATCTTCAGTTTAGAGGGGTTTGGGCAAAAGAAAAAGGTAAAATCTCGTTATAACGGATTTCACCTTTTATGTATCTCCTATTTTCTTAACCGCCGATACGAATCTTCCGGTAAGTATCGATAAACGAAAGGACATCTACGCGCTTCCCCCTCTTCTTCGCTACTCTGGCCATTTTTACTAAGGTTGTCCAGAATTCGTCGAGCACGGGAGATTCAAAGTCATTTTCTTTTGGAGCTTGTGTTAATTTATGCTTGTTCGTGTAGGAAGTTCCCTCATCCGAGATCAGATATTGAATCTGACTTTTTTTCCATTGCTCACCGGTAACGTAGCTTACACCAATTTCGCGCATTTTCTTGCGTACAGATGTGACAGGGCGGGATAATTCTTTGGCAATTACAACTGGCGGGCATTCTGATGAAAGTCGAATTAACTTGTCCAATTCTTGTGTGGACCAAGGTTTTTTAGTCATAGCCATAACCTCACTTCATGAATGAATGATTCTTATTCGCTTTTGTTGGTTAACAACGGGTATACTGAGAGAATAACAATCAAATGTTAAAGAAGTATGAGTTAACCATAATGAAAGTATGAAGACATAACTTTTTCGCTATTTCTCTTGTTTTTACGACCTTCGAACTAATATTTTGTAGAAATTTAGGACTTTATGCGTGTAAAAACTAGTCTTGGAGGATGACAACGAATGAAACATCACATTAACGGAGCAGAGTTGTACATAGCAGAAAAAGGGCAAGGAGCACCTGTCATTTTACTTCATGGATTTCCATTGGATCATCGTATGTGGCAAGCGCAAGTAGAAGCTTTATCCGAAAATTATCGTGTGATTACACCTGATTTACGCGGTATGGGGCATTCAGATGTACCCGTTGCTAACATTTCTATTGAGCAATACGCGGATGACATTTTGACGATGATGGACAAAATGGACATACAAAAAGCCGCGCTTGGCGGCTTCTCCATGGGTGGATATGTGGCTTTTGCACTTCTGCGCAAAGCTCCTAAACGATTCACGGCGCTTCTTCTCGCCAATACCCGTCCGGAAGCAGACGGGTTAGAGGCTCGCAAGAATCGTATGAATATGGCAGTTGCCCTCTATGACAAAGGGGCAAGCGCAGCAAGAGATGCTATGCTGCCTAAGCTATTAACCGAGCAGACAGCCAATGATCAACCAGGGCTCGTGGAGAGCATAAGCGCGGTCATGGCCTCCATGCCTGCCGAAGGGCTCGTCCACGCGAGCCTCGCCATGGCCTTCCGAGCCGAGTCCGTTGACCTCCTCGGCTCTATCACTGTGCCAACGCTTGTCATCGCTGGCGAGAAAGATGCCATCGCGCCTCCGGATGTCATGAGTAAGATGGCTGACGCGATTCCTGGCGCCAGCTTTCACACCATCCCGGCTGCTTCGCATTTGACGCCGATGGAGAAGCCCGAAGCTTTCAATGCGCTGCTCCTTGAATTCCTCAAAGGCGTCACAGCCTAACCAGCTGGTCCATGACCATCACGGCTGCTCCCATGGCAAGGGCTTCTTCACCAAGCTGCCCCTTGCTGAAGACAACCTGATACGCGGGGTAGTAGTATGTTTTCCGAATCGCTACTTGTGTAGCGGTTTGGAAGAACAACTCCCCTCCCGCGATGAGCGGGCCCCCGAGGATGACCTTCTCCGGGTGCAAAATATTTAATAAATTGGCTAGTCCTATGCCAAAATAGGTCGCAGCCTCCGTAATGATCTCCACGACAAGGGGATCATTTTTTTTGAGTGCCTCCAGTACCTGCGTGTAGGTCAGCTGCTCAGGGTCTTCCACAAGATGCGACAGAACCGTGGAGCGGCCCTGTTTTAAGGCAGAGCGTGCCGCCTTTTCAATGGCATACAAGGATGCGTATGACTCCAAGGCGCCGTAGTTTCCTGCGGCGTTACGGTGCGCCACGCCGTCCGTCTGAATAATCATTTGCCCGACGGAGCCTTCCATGTCGACCGCGCCATAGATGAGCTTCCCTTCCGAGACCATGGAAGAACGTAGACCAACCCCGACATGGATATATAGCAGATGCTTGAAGCTCTGCGTACGCTGATGCCAGGACTCTGCTAATATGGCTGTGTTCGCCCCGTTATCCAGCATGGAGGGGATACCTAGCTCCTCTGACAGCTCCCTGCAGATTTCAACATTCCTCCAGCCTTTGGCCTGAAAATAGGCCGGCTCCAATATCGTTCCCGACAGCCTGTCCACTGGCCCCACGGCGCCGACACCGATTCCTAGCAGCATCGACTTCGTAATTCCGTGCCGCTCCATCATACTGCGCGCTTCATCGACAATGAAGCGGATAAGCACTTCCGGCGTCATCTCTGCCGTCATCGTCCAGCTCCGGGCATCTAATTTGTTCATGCCCAAATCAACCAGTACCAGCTTGGACAATGTCCTTGAGATTTCCAACCCAAAAATATATGCGTAAGCCGAATTCTTCTCATATAGAATCGGCCTACGCCCGCCTGTTGACGCACCGAAGCCGGATTCAAGAATGAATCCTTGGCCCGTCAATTCTTCCAACAGCCGCGTCAATGTAGAGACAGTCATCCCGCTTTGCTCAAGCAGCTCCGTCTTGGAAATCGTCGCGTGACGACAAATCAACTCATAAATCTCTTTGGCTTTCCGGTTCGGAATGCGTTCCGTTATAGCACCAGCGTTCAAAAGAAACAGCCCCCAATGATAATCTTTCTCACTTATTTCGCCATCGGGGTGCCTAATTCCTGCCACGGTTTCATCTATTCCTTCGATCCTATCATCAGCGTATATCCCATATAGCTATGATATTTATTCACCAACTCATCGTATCTGGCTGTAATTTGCCAAATCCGTGGATCCATGAACGATTGCTTATCAGATAAGTGCACAGGGTCCGGATGCTGAACTTGATCTTCGAACATAGTTAATGGAAACGGATGGATACCTGAGAACTCCACGTCAAATTTGCTACCTTCCAGCAGTTCACGCCATTCTTCCATACTATAAATCTTACTAACGCCATAGAAACTGCTCAGCGCCCTGTGGACGCCAGTGGACATATTTTTTACGCGAATAACTTCTCGGTCATAGAGCTTTCCGCCAGGCCTCAACACCCGGTAATACTCCGCAACTGCCTTCTGCGCTTCAGCAAAATTCGTGACGGACTCCACCATCACTACATCAAAACTTTCATTTTCAAAAGGTAACTGGCACACGTCGCCCTCTCTAAAATCCACCTTCACCCCTTGCTTCTCGGCTCGAATAATCGCTTTGGCAACCATCTCAGGGCGGATATCAACCGCTGTCACTTCACATCCCTGCTCTGCAAGGAAACACGCTGTTCTCCCGGTTCCGCACCCAACCTCCAGAACTCGTTTCCCTTTCTCTATCGGGTATTTCTTCAATTGCTCTATGGTCTCGCCGAATCCGCCAGGGTGCGCATTACCCACGCCAAGCTTTGCTAACATATCTAGGTACTCGATAGCACTCACACCTCCATAATGGCATTTCAATCTCTTTTTTACCATATGGAGGGCTGCTGTCTCTTGTTCAAACTCTGGATCAATTTTCTAAAAAAAGGCTCTCGCCTAAAGCATGTTTTTCAGTTTCATTTGGGCAGATCACCCAGTCAAACTATGGCAGATCACCATAAGATGTATAGTCTCTCATGGAAGGCTGCCGAGAGCATTACTTACGATTGGGGGTGACATCCATGGGTGTTGCTGCTGGTGCTGGTGTTGGTTATGGAACTTCTGCCGCTGCTATTCTCGTATTGTTCATTTTGCTCGTAATCGTAACAATGACTTATGCTTGGTAATCTATGATGCCTGATCGTTAACCCTACAAAAAAAGAAGGAGCTCCCGTTCATTGAACCAGGCTCCTTCTGATTGTGTATTTCTTTGCTGCAGCTAAAAAAGCTTCCAGCTATTTTGTTTTTTGTTTTCTTTCTACATAGATAAAATGAAAAAAGCCTATGAAATCATTTGATTTCATAGGCTTTAATTTACTATACCGGCAAGAGGACTCGAACCTCCACCCTTTCGGACTCGATTTTGAGTCGAGCGCGTCTGCCATTCCGCCATGCCGGCATATGAACTTGTAAAACAATGGTGCCGAAGACCAGACTTGAACTGGTACGGTAGTCACCTACCGCAGGATTTTAAGTCCTGTGCGTCTGCCGATTCCGCCACTCCGGCTAATAAATTTGTGGAGGCGCCACCCAGACTCGAACTGGGGGTAAAGCTTTTGCAGAGCTCTGCCTTACCACTTGGCTATGGCGCCTTAGTAATAATGGAGCGGAAGACGGGGATCGAACCCGCGACCCTCGCCTTGGCAAGGCGATGCTCTACCGCTGAGCCACTTCCGCATATAAAACTGGGGATCAAGGATTTGAACCTTGGCATGACGGAGTCAAAGTCCGTTGCCTTACCGCTTGGCTAATCCCCATTATCTTGCTTTGGTAATAATGGGCGGACGACGGGACTTGAACCCGCGGATGCCGGATCCACAAACCGGTGCGTTAACCCCTTCGCCACGACCGCCACAATATTAAATTTCTTACTTTTTTGGCAGGGGCAGCAGGAATTGAACCCACACCAAAGGTTTTGGAGACCTTTGTTCTACCCTTAAACTATGCCCCTAGAAAAAGTAAATGGAGGCTGATGGATTCGAACCACCGAACTCGGAGAGAGCAGATTTACAGTCTGCCGTGTTTAGCCACTTCACTAAGCCTCCATAAAAACATGGTGCCGTCGAGAGGACTTGAACCCCCAACCTACTGATTACAAGTCAGTTGCTCTACCAGTTGAGCTACAACGGCATATTCATTTGTAAAAATGGTGGCTCGGGACGGAATCGAACCGCCGACACGAGGATTTTCAGTCCTCTGCTCTACCGACTGAGCTACCGAGCCTTACATGATGTTGGTAATAATGGCGGAGCCGACGGGATTCGAACCCGCGGTCTCCTGCGTGACAGGCAGGCATGTTAGGCCTCTACACCACGGCTCCACATTCATTATTGGTTGCGGGGGCAGGATTTGAACCTGCGGCCTTCGGGTTATGAGCCCGACGAGCTACCGGGCTGCTCCACCCCGCGTCATTAAGTATATTTCAGGAATTCTAATAAATCAAGCCTTGCACTAGAATTCATGGTGGAGGCTGACGGGATCGAACCGCCGACCCTCTGCTTGTAAGGCAGATGCTCTCCCAGCTGAGCTAAGCCTCCATGGGAAGAAATTGATGGTGACCCGTAGGGGACTCGAACCCCTGTTACCTCCGTGAAAGGGAGGTGTCTTAACCACTTGACCAACGGGCCTTGCTATAGAAAGATAGTGGCGGAGAGAGAGGGATTCGAACCCTCGAGACGCTTGTGACGCCTACACGATTTCCAATCGTGCTCCTTCGGCCAGCTCGGACACCTCTCCATATGGCTCCCCGAACAGGACTCGAACCTGTGACAACTCGATTAACAGTCGAGTGCTCTACCAACTGAGCTATCAGGGAATAAAAACAAAACTTATTCAAGGTTTATTCCTTGAAAACTAGATACGAAACTTGCGTAAAGTAACAACTATAGGTTTCAAGCAGAGAGACTTTTGACTTCGTCAAAAGATCCCTATATTAGGTTAAGCCCTCGACCGATTAGTATTCGTCAGCTGC
>NZ_WTUZ01000021.1 GCF_009882985.1 Paenibacillus silvestris | reverse complement strand
ACCAGCTAGCCAAGTACATTCGAGCCGTCTAAAAGAAGAAAATGAACGAAAAGAAAAGAGAAACAAAGGAAATCTAAGAGCATCGTTACTTTCGTTAGCAACTCTCCGGAATTAGGGGGTCTGACCGATAGCCCTTCCTTTCACTCCATATCACACAAATAGCACCCTCTAGTTCCTCTACGCCTTGCACGCTGCCTATACATTTATAGTACCAACCTTTGCAGACAAAAAAATAGACTGGCTCATTGGCAGATTACTCTGCTTTTGAGACAGCCTTTATGTTATCTAGATTGTCTAAACCGTTGTGAATATTCCTTCGCTTGATCCACTGTCCCCACTCGGTTGCGGCTCCATTCCAGCAGAATCCGGTCAATATAACGGAAATGTACCTTGCCGGCAAAAACAGCTTCCTTTAATGCCGTCATAATGAGGTCTTCCTTGTATTGATCCTTGTCTAACCAACCGCTGATCGTTTCCAGCTCCATCGGTGTTAATGGTCGAGCGAATTCTTTTTCGAACGTAGAAAAAATATTTTTGGCTCCCTCATCGATCGGCACTGACGTGCGTACAGCCGATAATTTGGCCAATTCTTGCTCAGCTACCTGTTTGGCTAACTTCCGGTAAAGCGGTGAAAGATTATATCTCTCGCTGCGAATCCCAGTTGATTCTTCCGTGTCTTCATCAATGGCGATGAACTGCTCATGAATCAATTTCTGTAAGCTGGCAATAACTAGATCTGGGGAAGCCGACATGCGAGATTGAATCTCATCTGTCGTTGGAAAATCGTACTTTTCCTTATCCAAAAAGGTAATGAGATGGATCAGCGTCATGACCTCGATTTCGCTTAACTGAAGGGCACGATAGTTCTTCAGCAGAAGAAGCGGTACCGCGACGCTGCCTTCCTGGAAGCTTGCCAATAGGACGGCCTCAATCTGCTGCTGTGTAGTGAACGATTTACTCATCCGGTCCCCTTTCTACCTTTGGTCGATAAACGGATTACGGATATAGACGATATAACAAACGCGGGAATGGAATGGTTTCGCGAACGTGATCTAGGCCGCAAATCCAAGCTACTGTACGCTCAAGACCAAGCCCGAAACCAGAATGCGGCACAGTACCGTATTTCCTTAAGTCCAGATACCATTGGTAGGCTTCTTTGGACAAATCATGCTCTTTGAAACGTTGTTCCATGAGTTCCGGATCATCAATCCGCTGACTGCCTCCGATAATTTCGCCATACCCCTCAGGCGCAATCATATCCGCGCATAACACGACTTCCGGGCGGCTAGGATCTGGTTTCATATAAAAAGCTTTAATTTCTGTTGGCCAGTGTGTAATGAACACAGGTGTTTCATACTCTGCCGCAATCGCAGTCTCATGCGGCGCCCCGAAATCTTCGCCCCATTCGAATTCATGTCCGTTCTTTTGCAGGAACTCAACGGCTTGATCGTACGTGATACGCGGGAAGGAACCTTTGATTTTCTCCAATTTGGACGTGTCACGCTCTAAGGTTTCCAGCTCTTGCGTACAATTCTTGAGTACGGTTTGTACGATGTGTGATACAAATTGCTCCTGAACTTCGAGGTTTTCAGCATGATCTACGAACGCCATTTCTGGCTCGATCATCCAGAACTCGATCAGATGTCTTCTAGTCTTCGATTTCTCGGCACGGAACGTTGGCCCGAAGGAATACACGCGACCCAGCGCCATCGCAGCTGCTTCCATATACAGCTGTCCGCTTTGTGTTAAGAAGGCATCCTCATCAAAGTACTTCGTGTGGAACAAATTCGTCGTTCCTTCGCAAGAGGAAGGTGTCAGAATCGGTGGATCTACCAGATGGAAGCCGCGATCATTGAAAAATTGCTGAACAGCTTGAATAATCTGAGCACGAATAACTAGAACCGCACGTTGGCGCGGACTACGAATCCACAGATGGCGGTTATCCATCAGGAAATCAACGCCATGCTCTTTCGGAGTGATTGGATATTCTTCGGTAACTTGAATGATCTCAACGCCAGTAACATCAAGCTCAAAACCGCCCTTGCTGCGCGTATCCTCTTTCACTTTGCCTGTTATGTACAGCGAGCTTTCTTGAGTCAGCTTGGACGCCGCTTCCCATACGTCTTCGCCTACTTCACTTTTCACCACAACACCTTGTATATATCCTGAACCGTCTCTAAGTTGTAAAAATTGAATTTTACCGCTAGACCGTTTCTTGTTTAGCCAACAGCCAATTGTAACTGACTCGCCGACATGATGTTTAACTTCACCAATCGTACATTTCATACTGATTTAGTACCTCCTTGAGTTTTCATGCGAACCTTCTTCAGCCGGGTTGCCCCCATGCTAAATTCGGCGCTTTTCTATTGTACACTATTTCGAGCAAAGATTCAGTGTGTGGTTGATTGAACTAAATCATAGGTGTCTCTAGCGATAACCCATTCTTCGTTCGTCGGTATGACCAGCACTTGCACCTTGGAATTTACCGTTGATATCCGTCGTTCCAGCCCTCTTCCCGTGCGGTTTGCGGCATCATCGAACTCCACACCGAGGTAAGTCAAATGCTCGCATACTCGCTTGCGTAACGCCTCTGAATTTTCGCCGACACCCGCTGTAAATACGATGGCATCCACACCATTCATAGCCGCGGCGTAAGCTCCGATATATTTGCGCAAGCGATACTCATACATCTCAAAAGCCAGTTTGGCGTTCTTATCGCCTGCTTCCATCGCTTCTGTGATCTCCCGCATATCGCTGGATAACCCCGAGATCGCCTGCAGTCCGCTGTGCTTGTTCAGCATGGAGGAGATCTCACCAATCGTCAGATCCTCCTTGCCCATCGCATAAGGCACGATAGCAGGATCCAGATCGCCGCTGCGCGTGCCCATCATCAGACCTTCGAGCGGGGTCATCCCCATGCTCGTATCCACCGACTTGCCGCCCTCTATGGCGGCGCAGGAAGCCCCATTACCGATGTGACAGGTAATGAGCTTCAGCTGCTCCAGAGGGCGTCCTAGAAAGGCTGCAGCGCGATCGCTGACATAGTTATGCGAAGTGCCGTGAAAACCGTACCGGCGCACCTTGTGCTTCCGATACAAAGCCATCGGTACCGGGTACAGGTAGGCCTGCGCGGGCATAGTTTGATGAAAGGCCGTGTCGAAAACAACGGCCTGAGGAACATCCGGCATGTTCGCCTCCACGGCGGATATGCCGAGCATATGCGCCGGATTATGCAGCGGCGCCAAATCAAAGAGCCGCTTAATCTCCTGCTTCACCTCGTGGTTCACGAGGACGGAGCTTTTGAAGCTTTCACCGCCGTGTACAACGCGGTGCCCGACAGCGTGAATCTCTGCCGTTGACGCGAGCACTCCGTGCTCAGGATGAACGAGCAGCGCAAGCACCTTGCGGATCGCCGTTGTATGCTCCAAAATTTCACTTACCTCATGAACTTCAGGCTTATCCTTCGGCTCATGCACGAGAATGGCTGTTTCCATCCCAATCCGCTCCACACGGCCCTTCGCCAGAACCGTATCATTTTCGATATGAAAAAGCTGATATTTGAGCGATGAGCTCCCCGCATTAATGACGAGAATATTCATAACCTGTCACCGTCCTTGTCATAAAGGAAAAATCCTTCTCCCGTTTTTACCCCTAAATGACCAGTACGCACCATTTTCTTCAGAAGAAACGAAGGCCGATACTTGATATCCCCGTAATCGCGGAACATGCCCTCGAGCGCATCATGCACGGCATCTAAGCCGAAGCGATCACACATTTCTAGCGGACCGTACTTGAAATCGTAACCGATCCGCATCGCGGTATCGATATCTTCCGCCGTCGCTACGCCTTCAGAGAGCGTGTGCAAAGCTTCATTAATGAGCGTACAGATCAATCTCGACGTAATAAAACCAGGCGATTCATTCACGCTAATGCCCTTCTTATGGATGAATTCATCCACAAATCGTCTGGTTTGTTCAAAGGTTTCATCCGACGTTTTCATCGCCCGGATAATCTCTACCAGATTGACTTTCGCCACCGGATGCAAGAAATGCAGGCCAATGACGCGCTGCGGATGGGTTGTGATAGCAGCAATTTCCGTCACGCTAAGTGTTGAAGTATTCGTCGCTAAAATAATGGATGGGTTGCAAATTTGATTCAACTGAAAGAAGACATGCTTCTTGGCATTCAAATCCTCCGTAATGGTTTCTATGACCATATCGCATTCGGCCATATCTTGGAGGGAATCTGCTTTTTTAATTTTAGCTAAAATGAGCTTTTTCTCTGCTTCCGTCAAAGCCCAGCGTTCGATTTGCTTATCTAAACTAACCTGAATTTGCTCAAGGGCACGATCCAGCTTCTCTACTGTTTTCTCCAGAAGTAATACCTCTAGGCCTCTGGCTGCAAGCATTTCAGAAATGCCTTGCCCCATCGTGCCACCGCCAACTACACCAATTGTTTTAAACACCATGCCAAATTTCTCCTTCTTTAGGGCTCATACTTATCATTCACAACTGTAAGGCAATACAACCTAAGGAACCCACTCATATCATACAATTTTTGCTTCCAAATTTCATTATTCGTCACAAAACCTTGCGGAACTTTCCGCGTTTGGACACAAAATGAACAAAAAAAGAGGCTGTACCGAAAATAGCCGCTTTATCGCTACTTTTGGTGACAACCTCAACCATTTCTATGCAGTTTGTGAAACAGAAGCATCGAACAAAGTACGGAAAGTATCGCCCGAAATGACTTCTTCACCCATCAAAATCGCGAAAGAATGATCAAATACGCTCCGCTGCTGCTCCAGCAGTGACTTAGTGCGTATCATTAACGCATCAAGAATAACTGTGTTCTCTTTCATCAGTTGATCCTTGGTGACCATTTCACGGTCTATGATGCCTAGCGATGTTAAGCCAGAGTCCATCATGTTACGCACCATTGATAATGCTTGCTCAAAGTCATTCCGCGAGCCGGTACTGCGTCCGCCGTAAAAGATTTCTTCCGCCGCGGCGCCGCCCAAAGCGATCATGATTTGCTGCTCAATATAATCTTTCGTGTACAAATAATGGTCCTTCGGTGGATTATGACGCACATAACCGAGTGCTTTCCCACGCGGGCTAACGGTTACTTGCGAAACCGAGCCAGGACGCACGAGCTCTGCAATGATAGCATGACCTAACTCATGGTAAGCTACACGCTCTTTCTCATCTTGTGCGGTTTCTTTATCCGTCCGCTCGCCCATCATGATTTTATCAATCGCGGATGCCAAATGTTGCTGCTCAATTTCCTTTTTATCCTCACGCATGGCATAAATAGCTGCTTCATTCAGCACACCTTCCAACTGTGCACCAGAGAAACCAAACGTTTGTTCCGCGATAGCATCTAACGAAACTCCAACAGCTAAAGGTTTATTTTTCACGTGAATATGCAAGATAGAGAGGCGGCCTTTCTTATCCGGTAAATCAACCTCAATATGACGGTCAAAACGCCCTGGACGAAGCAGTGCGCTGTCTAGCATTTCTTTACGGTTCGTTGCCGCCATAAGTAAAATACGCGGTGCATCGTTCGTATGAATACCATCCATCTCGGTTAACAGCTGGTTCAGCGTTTGATCGTACTCACGCTGTTGACCGCCATCACGCTTACCGCCAATAACATCGATCTCATCGATAAAAATAATCGCGTTATCCTTGCCCTCTTTCACGGCGCGGCTTCTTGCTTCTTTAAACAAATCACGTACACGGCTTGCACCTACACCCACATACATCTCCACAAACTCACTGCCTGATGCTGCCAAATAAACGGAATTTGTATAATGAGCGGCAGCTTTTGCCATTAGTGTTTTACCTGTCCCAGGAGGACCTGTGAGCAGGATCCCTTTGAGAGGACGAATGCCCAATTTCTTAATTTCTTCATGTTTAATCAGAAAATCAAGTGCTTCTGTCAATTCCTTCTTCGCTCTGTCCTGTCCGCCAATCTCGTCAAACGTGAGAAAAGCCGGGGTCCGAGTTTTGCTTTTCCGATCACCGCCACCACCAGCAGAAATACCTACACCGCCGCGGCCTCTAATCATATAAAACAACGAAACGCCTAACACACCGATAAATAAAATAGGGATAATATTTACTCCTAAGAAAATTAGAAAAACAAGTAATACCGGAATAGCGCCTATGCCGATCTCTTTATAAATTTTACTCATTCGGCCACACTCCAATCTGCGTGGATCTAGGAAGCATGATGAATTTGGTGGCATCACCATCTGTTAATCGAATATATACATAAGTTTGGTCCATTTCACTTTCAACCTTCATGCTTGGCAGGTCAGCCGCATACTTTTGCAGCGTCGTTGGAATGTCTGCATAGTGCTTGGTCTCCATCGCTTGTGCGACTTCGAATAGCGCTTTGGACCACCACTCATCCAGCTTCTCCGACGAATGATCTTTCACTTGAACATTCACGGTACGTTTGCCAATAATCGATGCTCCATCTTTGTTAATTCGTTCAACAACCGTTCTTAAATTCGCATCTGCCTGTAAATTCACTTCTATATCAACACGATCTTTGTCCAATTTCATCGTTGAATTTGTCACTCCGGGAACTTTACTGATGATATCTGATAATGGGTTTTCCATAGCGAAACTTGTATAAGCGAACCAGCCTCCGAATAATACGCCGGCAGAAATAATGACACTCAGTACAACGGGTAAGAGACGTAGCTTCATCAGTCAACGTCCCCCTTTCTCGATATATTATGTTGCGTCCAAATCCATACGAATAGTATATCATTTGGTATATACCAATTCCTTATGAAATGAGTGGAAACAGGAAAACTCAGCCTATTGCAGGCTGAGTCTGTAGGTATCCAAATATAGTCCATCTTTGAATTTATAATAATCATAAAAATATCGTGTGCCGCTATCATCAATCTTTTTATAGAAAACTTCCCAAATGTACTCCTGACCAAGCTTCCCTGGCATGATGCGTTCAATCTCTGCACCTGGATTTTTCTTGGTAACGACATCCCGAATTTGTGCTTCTGTGAAGCCTTCAGCAGCCATCTCCGTGTGAACGCCCTTATCGGAGACCCATACGATGACCCCTTGGCCAATCTTATCTTCTCCATAGACGATCCGAAATGGCTCATCGCCATAAAAGAAATCCACTTTTGCCGCTTTGGTCATAATACTTTTCTCAAAAGCAGTCTCTACCGCAATGCGCTTGTCGTCCCAATGAACCTTTTGCACATTTAAGTAAAAGCGGCTGAGCACAACGCCAAGCGTCAATACAATAAACACGCCAAAAGTAATAATTCTCGTTCGCTTTGCACCCATCAGCGCCGCTCACCTCCCCGAACAAACTGCCGGCACCTTCTTAACCAATTAATCTGTCGAAACACAGTTCAAATTCACGTTTAATTTTTTCTTCATCCATCGTTAAGCATTCGCCTTTGCGGACAATCCAGTTGCCGTCGACACAGACGTCTACAACATCTTTCGCACAAGCCGAATAAACAACATGAGACACAAAATCAGTTTTTGGCAGGAAATGAGGTTGATCAATATCCAGCGCGATAAAGTCGGCTTTCATACCCGGTTGCAGCAATCCTACGTTATCCAACCAGATCGATTCTGCCCCCATCTTCGTTCCCAGCAACAGTGCTTCAGCCGCAGGTACAGCCAGTGGATCGCCAGAAACACCCTTGTGAATCAATGCGGCAAGTCTCATTTCTTCAAACATATCCAAATTATTATTGGATGCGGCACCGTCCGTACCAAGTGAAACTTTCACCCCAGCGCGAAGCAACTCAGGCACACGTGCTACGCCGGAGGCCAGCTTCAGGTTACTGCCCGGGTTGTGAGAAACGCGAACATCATATTGCTGCAGAACACTTATTTCTTCATCCGTTAAATGGACACCATGCGCAACAAGCGTAGGTCTGCTGAACACACCAATCTTCTCAAGATGTGCAACAGGGCGCAGTCCATATTGGTCCACATTGCCTTGCACCTCACGGCTTGTTTCGGACATGTGCGTATGTATTGGCAAATTCAAATCGTGAGCTGCTTGAACGATTCGTTCAATGTAATCCGGCGGACACGTGTAAGGCGCATGCGGAGACATCATCGTCGTGATGCGTCCATTCGCTGCACCATGCCAGGTTTTTGCAAACTCAGTTGCATCTATCAGCTTAGCCGTCTGTACATCAGCTGGGCATAGCCCGATGACACCGCGAGCAAGAACGCCGCGCATCCCTGATGCTTCTACGGCCTTCGCCACTTCGTTCATATGGTCGTACATATCGACGAAAGTAGTAGTTCCGCCTTTCATCATTTCCAAAATGGACAGACTCGTGCCCCATTTCACATCTTGAGCCGTAAATTTCGCTTCCATCGGCCACATTTTCTCTTCCAGCCAGATCTGAAGAGCTAAATCATCCCCATATCCTCTAAGCAGCGACATCGCGGCATGACCATGCGTATTGACTAAACCAGGCATGTACAACTTATTCGTACCATCGATGATTTCATCGTAGTTTTCCTTGGGTTCAGGAGTTTCTTCACCGATATATGTAATCAGATCGCCTTCTATGACCATGCAGCCTTTGATAGATGATTTCCCTTTAATAGTAGAAATGAAATGACCGTTCATAATTAATGTTTTTTTCATACTAAAAATCCCTCTCTATGCTCATTCTAAGTTAAACACCGCTTTATAAACTTTACATCTTCAGGCTTGTAAAATCAAGGAAGTGCCTAATGTTAAGAAATTGTAAAATGTCACGGAATTTTCGTTGCTTTAGGTCCAATTGTTATGATATTTTTAACTTTGTGAGTTTTTTCAACAAGTTGGTCTGTTTATCTTATAAATTCGATCAAAATCTTGTACATATAGTAAATACTAGGAGGCATTTATGACCACGTTATTCACAAAAAAGAACGAAGTCGATTTCTTGCAACTGCTCATCCGCGCTGCAGAGAACGCATTGCAAACTGCACAGCTGTTTCGCACAGCCATGATGGGTGACAAATCCCCAATAGACTACGTTCAGTCCATTCACGATCTTGAACATGCCGGAGACTCCATCACGCACGAAATTTTCAAAGGGCTCAATAAAGTGTTCATTACACCGATCGATCGTGAGGACATCATGGTCCTTGCCTCCAAAGTGGATGATGTCACGGATGGGATTGAAGCTACAATCGCTCGTTTTGACTACTTGAACGTCTCGCATACGGATACATATATGAAAGACTTCTCGGCTGTCATCGTGGATTCCTGCCAACATATGCTTGATGCCTTCAAACTGCTTGCGAAGAAGAAATATATGCAAATCCCTGAACATACGGTTGCCATTAACTCACTTGAGAATGACGGTGATCGCTTGATGCGTGAAGGAATTCGTCAAATCTTCATCACACGCAAAGACGTGTACGAAGACTTCAAGCTCAAAGAAATCTACGAGCGCTTAGAAGAAACAACGGATGCTTGCGAAGACGTAGCTAATATCCTAGACAGCGTAGTACTTCGTTATTCATAAGACCACAACAGTCGATGTGTACGAAGGATAGTTTTCCGAATGGAAAGCTCTTAGGAGGAAATCATGTTAACTTATTTAATTGTAATTGTTGTACTAGCTTTACTTTTTGATTTCATTAATGGCTTTCACGATACAGCTAATGCGATTGCGACATCCATTTCTACGCGCGCACTCAGCCCGCGGGTAGCTATCGCCATGGCTGCGACGCTTAACTTTGTTGGTGCGATGGTATCCTCCAAAGTAGCCAAAACGGTCGGCGGGAGTATCGCGAACCCAGCCAAAATTGAAAATGGCGTCGAAATCGTTATTGCAGCCCTTCTCGCGGCGATTATATGGAACTTGCTAACATGGTATCTTGCCATTCCTTCCTCTTCTTCTCACACTTTGCTCGGAGCCCTTGCCGGTGCGGTTATTGCTGGTGCTGGCGTGAATGCTGTGAATTGGAGCGGTTTTACACAGATCATTATCATTTTGATTCTTTCACCAATCATCGCCTTCGGCCTTGGTTACCTCATCATGCTATTGATCAAATACATCGTCATATGGTCCGGAAATACGTCTAGATCGAAGCTAAATCGTATATTCAGGACTTTACAGATTATTTCTGCCGGATTACTCTCATACTCCCATGGCGGTAACGATGCTCAGAAAGCGATGGGAATTATCGTATTCGGTCTAGTCGCAGCCGATGTCCAAACGACGCTCGACGTCCCGCTTTGGGTTAAAATTTCAGCCGCTTTGGCCATGGGTCTTGGAACTTCGATCGGTGGATGGAAAATTATCAAAACCGTGTCTGGGAAAATTGTCAAAATCGAACCCATCAACGGATTTGCATCTGATCTCACATCGTCGCTTGTCATCCAGTTCTCCACGCATATCGGAAAACCACTATCAACAACACATGTTATTTCCTCCGCTATTATCGGGACAGGCAGTGTCATGCGTTTCCATGAAGTTCAGTGGGGCACCGTCAGCCGTATGTTGATCACATGGGTCATTACCATACCTATCAGCATTGCGCTTGCGTACTCGCTTTACTTCCTTATCTTTAGACTGATTTTATAAAAAAAAGGCTGTCCCGAACGTCATTGAATGACGGTCGGAACAGCCTTTTTTTGAACTTTTGTGTTGTCTTTTTGGATTAAGGGGAAAAACTACCGCTAAATCGTTGAAAATTACTGCTACAGGCATGAATACATGGAATTTCTCCTGTTACTGCGGACGACTGAGCCTGAAAACAGGTTCAAATAAACTGATTAACGGTATTTTCCAGTTATTGGTAACATCTGGTGGAGATTTGCTTGAAACAAAGGTAATTTTTCCAGCTATTCGATTCGGCTCCATAGGTTACGCTCAAGGGAACTAGACCTCAAAGTCCCCTAATTTTCAGTTAATCTAAATAGTAAGCTAAGCTTTGCAGCTCCGTTGTGAAATCCGCGTAATGCACGCGTACTTCCGGAGGGACCTTAATAATGACTGGAGCAAAATTCAAAATGGCTTCAATGCCGCAATCAACAAATTGATTGGCCACATTTTGAGCTTCGCTGGCAGGCACTGTAATAATTCCGATTCGCACGCCTAATTCTGATAAAACCTTCTTCATTTCCGCCATCGGTTGCACCGTCAAGTTATTGATGGTCTCGCCTGCTTTGGAGGGCATCTCATCAAAAACAGCGACAATTTTCATATCATTTCGCAGATAGGTATTATAATTGCATAATGCGCGGCCAAGATTCCCCGCTCCAACAAGAGCAACCTGAATATGCCGGTCCAGCTTGAGTATCTGTCTAATTTTCTCGATCAAGTAAGCAATATCGTAACCAATGCCTTTTTTGCCGAACTCTCCGAAATACGCCAAATCCTTACGAATCTGTGCCGGATTTAGATCAAGCTTTTGACCCAAATCCTGCGAAGATACCGTTGCGACATTTTTCATAGCAAGCTCGTTGAGGAATCGTAAATAAATGGGCAGCCTGCGAACAACAGCCTCCGATATTTTTTGTGATTTCATTTCTGAACCTCCCCCATCCACTGCTCAATCCTAGGTAACATTTGTTCCGTTGTCATATGCTCGATTTTGGGTCCTGGCAGTGAATAGAGGAAGTGCTTGCCATAAAAGGTTTCAATGACACGCGTATCGTAAATGATCACAATCCCTTTATCAGATGCGCGTCTAACTAACCGGCCGAAGCCTTGTTTAAATCGAATGACCGCCTGTGGCACAGAAAATTTCATGAACGGATTCTCATTCCGTTTCTTAATATTTTCGCATTTTGCCTCGACAAGCGGATGGTTCGGAGGTTGAAACGGCAGCCGGATAATGGCCAAACAGCTTAGCGCATCACCAGGTATGTCAACACCTTCCCAGAATGAACTTGTGCCAAGCAGCACACACATCTTATTGTCTTGGAACATCCGGGTTAATTTACTGCGATTGCCGCTGTCCACTCCTTGACCGAGCACTGTAATGCCGTATGATTTCAAATAATCTTTCATCCCGGCATAAATTTGCTTAAGCATTCGATTGGATGTGAACAAGATTAGCATTCGACCTTTGGTCACAATAGCTACTTCACTTAGCGATTCAATAAGCGATGCGATGAAAACAGGGTCTCCAGCACCTTTAATCGTAGGAAAGTCTCTTGGAATCACTACCAAAGCTTGCTCCCGGTAATTAAAAGGAGAAGGCAGTTGAACTGTTTTGAGCTTACCGCTCTCTTCATCCTGCGGAATTAACAGCCCCAATTGATCGGCTGAATACTGGAATGATTTATTCACAGACAAAGTCGCGGAGGTCATGATGATGCTGTCTTTCGTCTCAAAGAAATGCTGCTGAAGCAAGCTGCTGACATCTGTTGGAATTGAGAAAAGCTGTAGCGATTTCGTTCTGGCAAAGGTTCCGGCTTCCATCCAATACACATAACCTTCATCCGCCATTTTCATAAAGAAATGCAGGGCATCTCGATGCTCGTAGAGCTCTTTCACAGTACCATTGAGGTCCGTCACTAATCCTTGAACCCCGAATACCTCCTGATGCTCTTTCACATCGCTTAACAATTTATCAAGCGTGCGAAGCAAATCATTGGCATTCAGATAGAAATTGTCCTCCATCGTCATCAGCTCATGCCAATTAGGTGGCAATGTCTCTGGTTTCATGCGCAGCACATACGTGGAATTCTCCGTCTGCGAAGGGTCGCTTTTGGACGACACCAGCTCATATAGGGATTCACTCAGTTGGTCCCAATCCTCTTTCATCTGCACAATCTTGGGAAAGAGCCCATCAATCGTATGACTCCATGCCGCTGCACGTTCTTGCTGCTCATCTGATTTCTGCAATCGAAACCTCAGCATAGGCAATTGTCCGCTGCGATTATCTTTGTAAAGCCAGATCAACGAATGATACATCGCCGAGGAATGCAGTTCGATACCAAGATGTTTGCTGGCCACTTCCTCAAAGTGATGCGCCTCATCAATGACAAGGTGCTTGTAAGCCGGCAGAAGGCGGTTCTCCGCTTTCATATCGGTAAACAGGAGGGAATGGTTCGTGATAATCACATCAGCCGTATTGGCGTCATTACGCGCGCGATGATAGAAACACTTTTTGTACCATGGGCACATCCGATTCAAGCAAGAGTCCGTGTCACTGGCAACCGAATACCAGAATTGAGCGCCTTTATTCCCAAAATGGATTTCCTCTTCATCGCCATGTTCCGTTTCGCTCAGCCACACAACCATTTGTGCCGCCGTCACTGGATCTTCTTTGCCATTCTCGTAATCACGCGTTGTCAGCTTCGTCTCAAATTTGCGCAAGCATAAATAGTGACTTCTTCCTTTCAGCACCGCCGCTTTGAAAGGAACCGGAAAAATTTCTTTCAACAGCGGAATATCCCGCTCTCTAAGCTGCTCCTGCAAATTAATCGTATGCGTGGAGACAACCACTTTCTTCTCATATTTAATGCCATAATAAAGTGCCGGTATCAAATATCCAAGTGATTTCCCAGTGCCTGTTCCAGCCTCAATCATCAAATGCTGATCGTTCTCAAGCGATTTCTCTACTTCGTAGATCATTTGCTCTTGCGATTCCCGCTCTTCAAACACTTCAAACTTCTGCTGAAGCGCTAATTTCAAGCCTGTCTGGAATTCTTTGAAGGAAGCACCTAGTCCGTCATCAGCAGAAGCCCCCCGGATGTCATCCTCTTCGCCCCAATCCGTAACATTCAACGTAAATTGGCGGAAATAACGATTCGTATCCGTGTCGATACTCGTAATCGATTCTTTATATAGACATATTTCGTCCAAAAACCAGCCTAAATCGCTAGAGCTATTTTCGAAAATATGTTGTAACCGCTGCACGGTAAGGAGAGGCAGTCCAATCAGCCTTTCCAGGCATCGAACCCAGATCTCAGCCGTAACCTCAGCGTCACTGTCAGCCTGATGTGGCCGCTCATGGTCAATGCCAAACAAACCGGCTACCATGCTCAATTGAAGACTGGAAATAGATGGGAATAATATGCGAAGCATATCCATCGTATCCAGCACTCGGCCTGAAAATGGCGGGTAACCGGTTTTGGTCAGTCCCTTTTGCAAAAAAGAAAGATCAAAAGCTGCATGATGCGCAACAAGTACGCAATCAAACAAAAGTGGAAACATATCCGACATTACTTGATCAAGCGCGGGAGCATCTGCAACCATCTCATCCGTAATGCCAGTAAGTGTTGTAATGGAAGAAGGTATACCAATCCCTGGATTAACCAGAGAAGTATACCTGTCGATAATTTGAAATTGATCTATAATGACCAGTCCAACTTGGATGATTTCATCCGCAGGCTGACTTCCTGTCGTTTCAAAATCCAAAACTGCAAATTTCATGACGTGTATCTTCAATCCCTTCGTCCTGCACTTCTCCTAGCATACCAAATCTTATTAGGAAAAGGGAATACCTGATCGCCATATTGGTTTTAGGACTCGTCCAGATTGATGAGAGGCTCCATACATGATGGATCCGTATGGTACGCTTTTTGAAAATACTCGAAAGCTTTTTCTATATTCTGATTCTGCACCTGAATGACTCCCATGGCGTTGTAGGAAATTGCCTTCATCTTGGAGTTATCCGTTAGCGGCAGCAGGAATTTGAAGTGCCTATACGCATCCCCAAACTCCCCTTTGCGCAGATGCCCCATCGCCAAATAGACCCTTGCCAACAAGAAATCAGGCTGCCTGCGAATCAAGACTTCAAATTCCTTGATCGCTTGATCATACATGTAAAGCTTGTAGTACCCTTGCCCGCGTACAAACTCATCCGTTTGTTTCCCTGACAGATCAAGATCCATCAGTTCTTTATGAAGGGTTTGGGTACTGATCGGCACGGCCCCATAAAACTTTCCCAGCTTCTCCTCAAAAAGCAGCCACGCCTCAATGAACTCATCGCTCATTGTTTTCAACACTTGCAATTGTTCGTCAAGCTCCGCTCTTTTCTCCACATCACTATTCGGATATTCTTTTTGGATTTCTTCCAAAACCTCGTTCATTGTGGAAAATAAATGCTTAAACATTTGGCATCCCACCTTTGCTTCGAAAGCTTACCCTCATTCTTTGTAAACAGAGCCGATTTCATGCATGGAAAGGACCATCTTAAAGGATGGTGGAATGCTCCTCTGCTTTTAACAATTGGGCAACTTTATTATTTTCTCCCATGATAGCAACCGTCGGCTGATGCTTCCTGGCTTCTTCGTCGGTCATCGTGGCATACGTCATAATAATGACCGTATCACCTTCCTGAACCAAACGTGCCGCGGCACCGTTCAAACAGACGACTCCAGTCCCGCGTGGGCCTGCAATAATGTACGTTTCAAGGCGTGCGCCGTTATTGTTATTAACAATTTGCACTTTCTCATTAGGCAGCATATCAACAAGATCAAGCAAATCCTCATCAATTGTAATGCTTCCAATATAGTTCAAATTCGCTTCTGTTACGGTAGCGCGGTGTATTTTGGCTTTCATCATCGTGCGAAACATAAACTTCACTTCCTTAATTGTAAAATGACATTATCGATTAAACGTGTTTTGCCGAATTTAACAGCAAGTGCAAGAATGATTGAATCGGTATGAGTGCTATTTTCAAATGGTTCTAAGCTTGGAAATGCAAGTACTTCCACATAATCAATAACGGCTAATGGTGCTGACGCTATATGGCTGGTAACCAAGTTTTCTAGTTCTGCAGCGTGGAAATTAGGTCGAGATTGGACGAATTCCTTCGCTTTATCCAAAGCCTGCGAAAGAACTAACGCTTGCTTCCGCTCTTCGTCCGATAGATAAACATTGCGTGAACTCATGGCGAGGCCATCTTTTTCGCGCAGTGTTGGGCAGGGGACGATTTCGACAGGTAAATTTAAATCCTGCACCATCTGCTGAATCACGGCAACCTGCTGGGCATCTTTCAGTCCAAAAAACGCCTGATCTGGCTGCACGATGTGGAACAACTTACTAACCACTGTTGCTACGCCGTCAAAATGTCCTGGTCTGGACGCTCCGCAGAGCCTCGATGTTAGGCCTGACACAGCAACAGTCGTACGTGTCGGAGTCGGATACATTTCACTCACCGTGGGCATGAAAACCAGATCGGCGCCGGCTGCTTCTGCAACCTCAAGATCTCGCTCCGTGTTGCGCGGATAGCGCTCAAAATCCTCTCCAGGACCAAACTGCAGCGGATTAACAAAAATACTCAGTACCACAAGCCCGCTCTGCGAACGTGCTTTACGCAGCAAGCTCGCGTGTCCTTCGTGCAGATAACCCATTGTAGGTACAAAACCTACAGATCCATCATTCTTACGTCGGTATTCGCTGATACGAGAACGCAGATCGGCTATCGAATGAATCACTTCCATGGTCTGGATCGCTTTCATGGCCGCTCACTACTCCTTATCGCCGTACAAATATTGAACTACATCGTTATCCATATGAAACGTGTTTTCCTGTGCGGGGAATGTGCGCTCTTTCACTTCTTTTACATATTCACGAATGCCTTCACGAATAGTTTCCCCGATATTCGCGTAAGCTTTTACAAACTTTCTGGGCGCGCTGTCAGAACCATACTGTAATAGATCATGATAGACAAGTACCTGCCCATCGCAGTGAACCCCTGATCCAATGCCAATTGTCGGGATGGATAGCTGCTTGGTAATCCATTCAGCCAATTCATCCGTAACCAGCTCCAGCACAATCGCGAAAGCACCCGCTTCCTCAATAGCTTTGGCATCGCTGAGCAGCTTCTCTGCTTGCTCTGAACTCCGGCCTTGCACGCGGAAACCGCCGAGCTGATGAACCGATTGCGGAGTCAGCCCAAGATGCCCGATGACAGGAACACCAGCTTCTGTGATCGCTTTGACCGTTGCGGCAATCTCAGCTCCTCCTTCGAGTTTCACAGCCTTCGCTCCACCCTCTTGCATTAGGCGGGCGACGCCTTTTAATGTCGTGTCCAAGCTTCCATGGTACGTGAAGAATGGCATATCCGCTACGATAAACGTGTTCGAAGCTCCGCGTACCGCGGCACGTGTATGATAGACCATGTCATCGAGCGTCACTGGCAAAGTCGAATCATACCCCAGTACGACATTTCCAAGTGAATCTCCAACGAGGATCACATCAATACCGGCTTCTTCGGACAAACGAGCTGACGGGTAATCATAAGCTGTTACCATCGTAATAGGTACCCCGTCTTGCTTCATTTTTCTCATTCTAGCTGTTGTTAGCGGCTTCCGCTTTTCCATTCATATCCCAGCTTCCTCATATAAAATAAAAAAACCTTTTAGCTAAGAGCTAAAAGGATCGCGTTCAGAAAGAATCCAATGATTCTTCTGTCTCGGTCCCGTAGGCTCAGAGCAGAATCTAACATCTTGTTTACTCATTATTTGACTGAGTTAACCATGTAACTACGCTTGTATAGCAGCAAGTGCAGTTCCTTTAAGGATACCGCCTCGCTTCTCAATTATACCAAATGTAGCTTCCAATTGATACCTCAACTTTTGCTAACGCAGTTCAATATCGCCAGAATAGACTTTGATTTTCTCTCCGTCCCCTTTAATCACCGTTAACGCGCCTGAGTCATCCAAGGAGTCCGCAATACCCTCCACTACGCCATTAGGTGTATAGGTTCGGATAGGACGCTTGAGAGTGACACTCAGGGCTTCCCAAAGCAATCGGATTGGGGAGAACCCCTCTTCCAAGTACAAAGCATACAGCTCTTCGAATTCTAAAAGAAAGGCTTGTACTAATGTTTCTCTTTTGATATCCGTACCAGATTCAATCGCCAAAGAAGTTGCAATAGAACGGAGCTCCTCCGGATAGTCTTCAACTTTCAAATTCACGGATATGCCAATCCCGGCAATGACATACTTCAATCTTTCATCCTCGCCGCTGCTCTCCAGCAAAATCCCGCTGACTTTCTTCCCTTTAATCAGCAAATCATTCGGCCATTTGATCCCGATGTCAACACGGCACACTTTCTGGATGGAGCGACAAAGCGCGACTGCGCTCAGCAGTGTCAGCTGTGGCATAAAGTAAACAGGTACCTTGGGTGTGAGCACCAGACTCATCCAAATCCCTTTACCCGATGGAGAATGCCACGCACGCCCCATTCGGCCGCGCCCAGCTGTTTGTGCTTCAGCAAGCACCAGCGTGCCCTCAGAAGCCCCTGACGCAACCAGTGCGTGAGCAATCGTCTGGGTGGAGCTTACTTCTCCATACACATGCACCTTTTGTCCGAGCACTTTCGTCTTCAATCCCTGCAGCAGCTCAGCGACCTGCCATTTATCCGGCTTGCTTACCAGCCGATAACCTTTGCGCGGGGCTGCCTCAAATTCATACCCAGCCGCCCGCAGCTCTTCGATATGCTTCCAAATCGCTGTGCGACTTACGTTTAATCTACGGCTGATTTCCTCACCTGACACGTAAGTTTCCGGCGATTCTTGAAATAGCTCTAATATCCGCTCATTCATTCTGTTCACTCCAAATTAACTAGTTGAAAAACATAAGTAAAAAAACCACGCGCGCTGCTACTTCGCAGCACGCGCGGCTTGTAAAAGCGACTCTCGCTCGTTCGGCAATTCGCCGAGCGCGGTTCTTTCCAGCAGTTCCTGCAGCAGCTTGCCCATCCATGGGCCCGGCTGCATGGCCAGCTCTGACGCCAGATCCTTGCCGGATATGGCGAGGTCCTTCAGGCTGAAGCAAGGTACCTCGCTCAGCCAAACCTCCCCGCGGCGCACCAGCTCCGGCGCGGTAGCTTCAAGAAACAGCGCGAGCTTGCCGCGCTGACCATGACTCGGCTGCAGCACACGCAGCAGCCGCAGCAGCGCGCGAGCGGCGGCTGCGCCGCTGCGCACCGCGCCAAGCTTCCAGACCCGCTCCAGCGGAGCAGGGTCTGATGGTGAGGCGGCCACTGCTTCGCGCAGGGCCAATATAGCCCCTACCGCGTCGCCATCGGCGCGGGAGAAGGTCAGCTCCTGGAGCGCCGTGCGGACCACGTCCGCCGGCACCTCCAGGAGCATCAGCAGCATGGACCAGCGGTCATGCTGCTCCTCCAGCGCGCTGACAGCGTCCAGCGCGTCATCCCAGGCGAGCCAGCGCTCAAAAGGCAGCGGAAGCTGCTTTTTGAGGTGCGCCGTCAGGCGGCTCGCCAGGAGCAGCCTGACGGCCCGCGCAGGGGCGGGGCCGTCAATCATACGCTGGAGCTCGCTGCGCACGCGCTCCATGGCGATGTGGCGCAGCAGCGGTGCTTGCACCAGCAGCGCCTGCCACGTGCTCTCCTCGACCTGCAGATTGTAGGTCGAGGCAAAACGAATGCAGCGAAGCATGCGCAGCGCATCTTCGCCGAAGCGTTCCTCCGCTTTGCCTACGCAGCGGAGCACGCCTAATGCGAGATCCGTTTGCCCATCAAACGGATCGATCACTTCGCCTTCGCGGTCCATCGCCATCGCGTTCATGGTAAAATCACGCCGCTTCAGATCCTCCGTCAAGTCGGAGATATACGCGACTGAAGCCGGGCGGCGAAAACCTTCATACTCCGCCTCTTGGCGAAACGTCGTCACTTCATACGTCCCCTGTTGCAGGATGACTGTAACCGTTCCGTGTTGAAGTCCTGTCGGCGCCGTCCGCGGGAAGCAGGCAATCACCTGCTCCGGCAAAGCTGACGTCGCGATATCGATATCTTTAATCGGCCGATCGAGTACAGCATCCCGTACGCAGCCACCTACGAGGTAAGCTTCATAGCCTGCCTCCGTAAGCTTAGTCAGAACGTACGAAGCGCCTCGATCTTCCTCCCCTATTTTTCGAACATCCAACATGTTACTCCTATCCAGCGTACATCCTCTTATTGACAGGATGAGGCTGTAATCCGATGTGATTCCGGTAGTTCTCTTCCCAATACGCGATAATAAATTTCTTCATATTGCTGCGTGGTGATATCATTACAAAACGTGTATCTGGCACGGTCCAAACAATTTTGCACCACTTGCTCATACAGTACTTGATTGCTTAGCAGGTTCACTACATGGTCTGCCATTGTTTCTGTATCGCCCACATCGGCAAGGTAACCGGTTTCCCCATGCGTAATCAACTCTGGAATTCCTCCTGCATTTGACCCAATGGTAGGCACACCACAGGCCATCGCCTCCAGAGCGACCAATCCGAAGCTTTCTTTCTCCGAAGGCAGGAGCATGACATCAGCAAGAGAAATCACCTGTGATACGTCGTCCTGCTTGCCACAGAACGTGACTTTATCGGTAAGACCTAGCTCTTTTACCTTGGCAATCATTTTGGACAAATCAGGACCTTCGCCGACAAATAAGAGCCTTGAAGGAATCCTCTTGCTTACATTCGCAAAGATATCAATGACATCCTGAACGCGCTTGACCGGTCTAAAATTGGAAATATGAATAAGAATCTTTTCTTCCGGCCTTGCAAATTCCCCACGAAGCTTCGTGACATCTCTGGGGTAATACACCCTTTTATCAACAAAGTTATAGGTTAAATCGATATCGCGGTCAATATCCAGTAATTCCCTAGTTTCCTTAATTAAATCCTTCGACACTGCCGTAACTGCATCGCTCTCATTAATTGCATATCGAATTAAATCTGAAATGGATTGATCTTGACCAAGTACCGTAATATCCGTTCCGTGAAGGGTAGTAACGACCTTCAGCTTGCTTCCAACCATCTGTTTGGCCAGCAGTGCACACACGGCATGTGGAATCGCGTAGTGAACATGAAGCAGATCAAGCTCTTCCATCTTCGCAACTTGTGCAAGTTTGCTTGCAAGAGATAGATCATACGGAGGGTAACGGAATACATAATACTGACTGACTTCCACTTCATGATAAAAAATGTTTTTATGAAATTTACCCAGGCGAAACGGCATGCTATGCGTAATAAAATGCACCTCATGCCCTTTTTCGGCAAGCAGCTTGCCGAGCTCTGTTGCAACAACGCCTGAACCGCCTAACGTTGGATAACACGTAATTCCAATTTTAAGTTTATCGTTCATTTTGCACCTCTTTTCCAGATCAATCGAATCGATCTACCACCATTGGCAGCTTAGAGACGAAACCTTCTGCATATGGAAGCATACGCTTTTGTCCCAATAAATGGTCACGAGCCACTACACGTTCTATATAACCTTGATTAAGCGGTGTCGCTACGCTGCCTTGCCCTGTTATGAACTGCGAACGATATGCGCTCAGTGCCGCCTTTTTGGTCTCGTAATAATCTGTTACATTGACTATGAAATCAGCTTCGTACACATCATTTATAAAATAAAAATACATGTTCTCCACGTTCACGGGATCAGACTCCGGCAAATATTTGCGCAGTTTGGCATTAAAGACAGCTTCTTGAATTAATGCCGAGCAGGCAATATGATCGGGATGTCGATCTTGCCAGTAAGGAGCAAAAACGATTCTAGGTTTATATTTTCGGATTTCTGCTGTAATTCGTTCAATATGACTGGGAGTCACGAACAAGCCCCGATCTGGCAACCCCAGATTCGTTCGCACGGTCAATCCTAATAATTGTGCCGCTTGCTCTGCTTCTTCTTTCCTCGTTTCAACCGTCCCATTGGAAGACATCTCTGCGTAGGTTAGATCGCAAATACCCACCCGATAGCCCATCGCGGTATGCTTTGCAATCGTTCCAGCCATCCCAATCTCAGCATCGTCGGCATGTGCACCAAAAATAAGAATATCTAATTGTTCGCTCATCTTATTCAAGTCCCGGTTTATATTTATGTACGAGTTCTCTCCATGCAAAATCTCCGCGATCCAGCGCTTTAACGAGGATTTCCGCCGTCGCAATATTGGTCGCGCATGGGATTCCTTGAACATCGCATAAGCGCAATAGAGCAATGATGTCAGGCTCATGTGGCTGCGCCATTAATGGATCGCGCAAGAAGATAATCAAGTCCATTTCATTTTGGGCGACCAAAGCACCAATTTGCTGGTCTCCGCCAAGTGGACCCGACATAAAGCGATGGACATCGAGCTTCGTATTCTCCATAATTCTCTGGCCCGTCGTACCTGTTCCATATAATTTGTGATCTGCAAAGACATGCTCATAGGCTGTAACGAAATTGACCATCTCATCTTTTTTGCGGTCGTGAGCAATTAGCGCAATATTTAACATTCTGACTTCCACTCCCCTAGGACTTACTTAATCTATAAAATGCTCGAATCCATAAATCATACCGCTATATGTCATTACTTTACGAACAGCAATCGCTACGCCAGGCATATAGGCAGCACGGTCATAAGAGTCATGTCTTATCTTAAGCGCCTGCCCTTGTTCAGCCATAATGACTTCCTGTTGAGCAAAAATACCTGGCAGACGTACGCTATGTATTCTAAACCCATTGTAATACCCGCCGCGCGAACCTTCAATCGTTTCTTCTTCTTTCGGATTGCCTTGCCTCATCTCTTCTCTAACTTCAGAAATAAGTTCAGCCGTTTTCACGGAAGTTCCTGAAGGCGCATCGAGCTTTTGATCACCATGATACTCGATAATTTCCAAATGCGGGAAGTATTTAGAAGCTTGCGCTGCAAATCTCATCATTAGAATGGCTCCAATGGAGAAATTAGGTGCGATAATTCCGCCGATACCTTTGTCCTGACACTGCTTGTCCAACTCAGCAATATCCTGCGGTGTGAAACCAGTAGTCCCCATCACGGGACGAATGCCTAACCGAATCGCTAAACTTGTATGCGAAAATGCCGTTTGCGGTCCAGTAAAATCCACTACTACATCTGGTTTGGATTCGGTTAGCGCAAGTTCCAAATCATTGCTCATTTTGACGCCGCATTCTTCTAATCCTACCATTTTTCCAAGATCAATTGGGCCAGAGGAGCGGCTTATGCCCGCCACTAATTCCATATCGGACTCCGTGAGTACGGTCTTTACAACCTCTCTCCCCATTCTTCCACTTGCCCCAATGACGGCTACTCGAATTTTACGATCCATGACGATGTTTCTCCTTTGTGTATGTTTCAGACTCTATTTTTCATCTTTTGCTGGTAGCGAGCAGCCTGCTGCTTGGCTAATTCGTGATTTGGCTCTAGTCGAACGGCTTCCATCACCGTTTGATAGGCTCTCCCGTAGTCTTTACGAAAAGCAAAAGCTTCCCCAAGTATCAGGTAGGCTTCTATTGCAAGAGGATCGAGCACAATCGCTTCCTTCAACAAGAATATCGCTCTTTCGGCATGCTCGGATTGCGTGCTTAGCTGCTTGCGAGCTTTTCCGACCAATTCTCTGGCATGCAGCACTTGCAAATGATACCGGTACACTTGATTATCTTGTTCCAACTGGGTAGCTTTTGAAGCGTGTTCAATGGCATTACTCAGCTTGTTGCTTCTTGCATAGGTTATCGATAGTTTGTAGTGATAGGCAGCATTGTTCGGTTCTGCGGTTATCGCTTTTTCAAACCATTCGATGGCTTTTTCGAAGTCTTGTGAAAGTATAGATTCGTACGCTTTCTGTATTTGATCTTCTCCATTCATCTGCCCATCCTCCTTATCGAAAGAGAGTCTCCCTTCAGAGGGGATGGTATAGTTTATGAAGCTTATGTAATTTCGGTGTTAATTTTAGTCCATCTACCCGCATCTCTCGTATTGAACTTATGCATGATTTTATCATGCGCTTCCGTCAGATCAATCCCTAGTGAGTTCGCGAAACAGATCGTTATAAACATGATATCGCCAAGTTCTAACTCGATGGAGTTGTCCGCTTCCGTGCTTTTTTTCGGTTTTTCACCATAGGAATGGTTCACTTCACGAGCTAGTTCTCCCACTTCTTCGGACATTCTAGCGAGCATAGCCAAAGGACTGAAATATCCTTCCTTGAACTGGGAAATATAAGTATCGACTTCTTTCTGTATATCTTTCAGCGTGCGTTCCGACATGTTCACCCTTCTTTCCTTCTTCTTCACCAAGATATCATTACTATGTTAAACTAAACAAGAAAAGTTGACAAATTTTTTTGACAGATGCGAACCATGAGGTTTGGAGGAAATGAAATGATTTTTAAGGAACGATTGGCTGATCAATTTACAAATGTACTTGCCATAACGATTGGCACCGCAATCTATGCGTTTGGTTTACATTATTTTGTGATTTCTAATGAGCTCATGGAAGGCGGTGTTACGGGTGTAGCTTTGCTTCTGAAGTATGTGCTTAACGTTCCTCCATCCGTATCTACTTTGGTATGTAATATCCCCTTGTTTTATCTCGGATGGCGTGTTTTCGGGAAAGGCCCCATGTTGTACACAATTTACGGGGTAGTTTCCTTGTCATTTTTTCTTTGGGTCATGGAACAACTCATACATAATAACTGGCTTATCCCCTTTCATACCACACAGGATTACTTTCTAGCTACACTTTATGCCGGAATCACACTAGGTACCGGACTTGGTCTTGTCTTCCGCTTCGGGGGCACCACGGGCGGATCAGACATCCTGGCTCGGATCGGGAATAAGAAAAGGGGCTGGAGTGTTGGACAAGTTATCTTAATTATTGACGTTATCGTAATTGGTACATCCTTTCTCTATTTGCCGAAGGAAAAAGTCCTCTACTCACTCGTTGCAGTCTTTGTTACTTCTAGGCTCATCGATTACATATCTGAAGGCGCTCATGCAGCTAAGGCATTTACAATTATAAGCGATGAAGCTGTGCCTTTATCGGAAGCTATTACAAAGGAATTAGACCGTGGAGTGACTCTGTTTCCTGCTAGGGGCGCATACTCCGGCAACAATAAAGAAGTATTGTATTGTGTCGTGTATCGTCATGAAACAAGACGTCTTCGCGAGCTTATTCAATCCATCGATCCTCGCGCCTTTATCATCATCGGGGAAGTCCATGACGTGATAGGCGAAGGCTTTAAAGCACAATAAAAGGAGGCCTTCGCAAAAGCTTCACAAAAGAGACGCTCCTGCCTTGGGAAAGCCTTTTTCTAGAGCCGAATCGAGTAGCGGGAAAAACCCCATTTATTTCAAGAAATTCTGGGCTAGATAGTCCTAATAACTGGAAAAAATCCCGTTAATTTGCTCCATAACCCTATATCCAGGCTCAATTGTCTACATTAACAGGAGAACTTCCATTAATTCACCCCTCTGGCTGTGTTATTCAACTATTTAGCGGGAGCATTTCCAGTTAATCTAATGAGGCGCTGCCAAGCGCACAAAAGGCTGTCCCTCGGTCATATAATGACTCTCGGGACAGCCTTATTAATCTCCAAGTTCCTTTTCCCGCACCCGGGGATTTTTGATTGGAACGATATGTCGGCCGGATTGGTACATCCGCCAGCCCACGAACGACAATACACTAACGATGATAAGTCCAATCCCTGCAGACCAGATAATTGGATGTTTAGGGTCAGTAATGGGAACGAAAGCAATTGCATCTTTGTTTTTCAAAAACAATTCATCCAATACTTGACCCAAATGGTCCAGCCCTGTTTCTACTTGACGGCCTATCATAGGCTCACTATTAATGTTCTTTCTTAGAAAGAGGATGACAGAATCAAGCTTCTCGACAGAGGAAGCATCCCGGCTAATCAATAATGAAGGATGAATGATGGCAATATGCTGCGATAGCTTTCCGAAGCCTGCAATGCTCTCTTGCTGCTTGCCTGCTTTTACAACTTGTGTCAATGCAGCTGTGTCATTTTGCAGTACTTTATAATATTGCAGCCACATGGGTTGATTTTTATGGGTAAGAGCATCCGTTGCAAGTCTTATTTTGGCTACAGCCATTTGTGCTTCTTCCGGTGAGTAGCTCGCGGCGTTATAGACTCTCTTGGCCTGCGTAATCGTTTCCGTTAACGCATTAAGCCCCTCTACGGATGTAATGCCTTCAAATTGTATCTTCGGAATTTGATCTGACATTTGCATCAGCTTATTTCGTGCCTCCAGCACTTGACCGTCCATCGTTTGCTTGTACATCTCGTCAGCAATTTGATTCAAAAACTCAACCCGCTTCAACTGTTCCGGATCTATTGGTTTAGCGGCTTGTCCAATCGTACTGGTGCTAGCTGCGCATGCAGAGCTTATACTTACGACTGCTGCCAGTAAAAGTGTGACCGTCAGTCGTTTAATTCCCCCGGGAAATATAAACATGGGACATCCCTCCTTCACCATCATCATATGGAGGTTTGTCCCAAATTAGACCATCGGTTATGTGATTATCGTTGTTTCTTCTGGCGTAAACCCAAGCAGATGAAAGCGATCAAGATACCTATAACGCTCAAGCTGATTGTAAACCCTTCTATGGTTCTATAGTAGTTGTTTACAAGCACTTCTGGCAATCTAGGAAATACCCCTCGTTCATAATCCATGAAGTCGTTCCATATCGTCCAGCACGCAACAAGTAGGATGGCAGGAATCCGGTAAGTAAACCATCTCACAAATAATAGCGCTTCTACTGCCATTGCCAAATGCGAGCATGTAAGCATCCAGCCATCCCAGCCAACAGGAACTCCTTGCCAAGCGCCTGCCCAAATCATGGTAACTGCCCAAATGCCATATTTAAATGATGTGATAAGAGCAAAGGCTTCCACAAAGGCTCTAATGGATTGGTACACTTTCCCAGATGGTCTGCCCCATGTGCGGTCAATAATCAAGTAACCTGCCGACAAAGTGAAGAATAAACTGGCTGTCGGACTATCGGGCACAAAAATAACATACCATGACGGGTAATCAGCTATCGTGTCCATCATTTGAATCCAATACCACTCATAACCATACACGGTGCCCAACAGATTCATAATGAAAAACAGCCACAGCATCTTTTTGCTTAACAAGAAATCCTTACTCCAAAAATAAGAAATGGACACGCCTTGATGCAAGGAAGCTCCTCCTCCAGTGATTTAAAAAAACCTGACCGCTTTCGCGACCAGGTTTCCCTATTTTATTGGGCTTTTTGTTTGGACAACCATTCAGTAAGTTTCGTGATATCGGCATCTGTTAAACCTTTATCAATGTTAGCTTGGTATTGTTTACCCATGTTACCCTTACCGTTCTTGACGATGTTCATAATCTCATCTTGCGGATGTTTGTCACCTACGCCAAGCAGCGCTGGTACGCCTGAAGCCGGCATCCCTTTAAGTCCTGCACCATGACAAGACAAGCACGTTGCTTTTTTGTAAATTTCAGCACCCGGATCATCTGCAGCTACGATAGCCGGAGCTTTCTTCGTATCCTTAGCAGCACCGCCGCCAGCAGCTGCGCCTTTGTTAGCGTGCATTTCTTCTTCACGCTTAATGTGCTCAGGAATGATGTTTTTCTCTTTCAACTCAAATTGGTAGTGATCCCAAGATGTGTACGTTAAGTATGTACATGCGATTAGACATAAAATCATCAAGCTAGAAGCGATTGGTCTTCTGTAGAAGCGGCGCTCTTTGCCTGTATCCAAGAAAGGAGCCAGCAACAAACCACCGAACAGCAAACCAGGCACGACAACTGCTCCAAGTACTACGTAATCCCCAGATGTATACGGATATTTCAATAATTGATACATGAACAAGAAGTACCAGTCAGGCATCGGAATAAACGCTGTATTTTTAGGATCCGCAGGATAACCTAACGGTGCCGGATCGGACATTACCAACACTAACATACCGACTAATACAACTACCCCTACCATCCACTCTTTTAACAAGAAGTTTGGAATAAAGGCTTCCGATTTTCCCGGATACGCAGAGTAATCGCGAGGAATTAATCTTTGTTCTTCTGTTTTCTTAATTACGCGGGAATCCCCTACGTAAACGATTTTCTCGTCTGACTTATGACCATGCGCCACGCTATTCGCCCCTCCCTAATTTATAGCGGTCCGGAAATACCTTGTTTGCGAATCATGAAGAAGTGTCCAGCAAGCAAAGCGAGCAGAACGCCAGGCAGGAAGAACACGTGAATGGCAAAGAAACGAGTTAGTGTTTGCGCACCAACGATGCTTCCGCCTTGCAGCAACGTTTCAATGTACGGACCCGCTAAAGGTACGGACGCTGCAATTTTCATACCTACTTGTGTAGCGAAGTATGCTTTGTTATCCCATGGAAGCAGGTATCCCGTAAAACCTAGACCTAACATAACGAAGAAAATGAGCATGCCTACTACCCAGTTCATTTCACGTGGTGCTTTGTAAGAACCTGTGAAGAACACGCGCAGGGTATGTAAGAACATCATTACGATAACTAAACTAGCTCCCCAGTGGTGCATACCTCTGACGATAACACCGAAAGCTACTTTATGTTGTAAGTAGTCAACGCTTGCATAAGCATTGATGATATCAGGTGTGTAATACATCGTTAAGAACATACCTGAAAGGATTTGAATGACTGTAATGAAAAACGTCAATCCGCCGAAGCAATACACGAAAGCGGAAAAATGATGAGCAGGGTTTACGTGTTCTGGAACCTCATGATCTGCTACATCCCTCCACATAGGCGTAATATCAAGACGTTCGTCAATCCAGTTGTATACGTTTTTAAACATCTGACTGTGACGCCTCCTTATACTCTTGTGTTAGCATGCAGTTGTCCCACATAAACGAACCCATTCTCAACTTTGGTTGTGTATTCATCCAATGGTTTTGGTGCGACAGCAAGGTTTTTACCATCTTGCGTATAGTGAGCACCATGACAAGGACAGAAATACTGATCTTTGTAAGCCGGGTTATCGTTCCAGTTAACCGTACATCCAAGGTGCTTACAAGTAGGATTTAGTGCAAAGAGTTTGCCACTGCTGTCTTTGGAAATCCACGCAACCAATTCAGCGTCACTTTCGTACCAACCATCTACTTGATGCACTTGGAACGTAAATGATTGTGGTACATTTGTAATTTTACTTTCTTCGACAACTTTAATCCAATCTGATTCTGACTTCTTCTGAAGTACAGGATCTACCGCAAACCGAATCATTGGAATAATGATGCCGGCCCCCATGAATCCTCCAGCGCCACCTAGGGTGTAGGATAGAAATTGTCGACGAGACATTTCGCGTTTTGTCCCGGGTTTCTTCCCATGCTGTTCTTCATTGTGATTGTTATGATCACTCATTCTCAGGTCTACCCTCCTACATTGGCCGATGTCCAACCCTCTCGGACGTCAGTTACCTCTATCACGTGTCGTTCGACATTACACTACATAACTAGGACATTACTAATAATATCCTACGACTACTAGGTCGTCAAGAATCCAGAACTCCTTTTGAGCCATTGAAAACTTGGCGTTCGGACAAATTTTAACGAAATTGTCACAACTTTTTGGCAGCCAATGTACGCCATTACTCCCCTTATCCTGCACAATTTTTTTTCCAATAATACACTTAACAGCTAAAGTTAATCACTATGCTGCCATAAGTGCTGGACTTGCTTAGAAATACTTGATTTGATCTGTTCGGATTTGCTTTCCCACTGCTCCATATCGACAGCGATCAACAAATCGGTTTGATCCGCTTTCCAGCTTGCACCTTCCGTATGTATGGTCAGTACGATGACATAACGGAATCCCATCCTTTTTAAATGAAGAGAGAGGGCTTCTAGCTGGTCCCTCATGCTCACCGCCGTCATATAATGAAGCGCTGGGTACGTCACTACCCTACCTTTGTATGGAATTTCGATGGTTTCCAGTGCATCTCGGAGCTGCTCCAGTGCCAAAGTCACTTGTGCGGGGTCTTCAAATCCAGTCAACCCCGTTACTGGCAGCAAACATGTGTCCAAGTATGGTTTTAAATCGTGCCATTCTTGCGCAGAAATTTCATTAAACTTCAACCGTGCTTCCCCCTCTATCCTTTACCAAAAATGCGTTTGCTATGTAGCAATAGCCATCGCTTCTTGTACACTTTAATCTGTCTGCAAAATGCTGTCAATTGAACTTTCCGTTTCTCCCCGCAACGCTTCCAACGCTTCTTCTAAATCCTGCTGCTTCACGACCAGGTAAGGACTCTCCCATGTCCCATCCAGATGTATATACTGCACATTCGCAGGCTTATAGTCACGGTACGATTTGGTTAAAGTGCGAAGTTCATCTGCAGGAATATCTGTCTTAATCGAGCTTCCCATAATATCAAGCACCTTTCCCCACGCCGTTACACCATTAATTGAAGTTAATTTATCTAATAATTCATTAAGGACAAATTGCTCCCGTTGGTTCCGCTCCATATCAGATGATTCCGCCGTTCCCAAATTCGATTTCCGATATCGAATATAATCAAGCACTTGTTTGCCATTTAAGCGCTGTGTTCCTTTTCTAAGATTAATGTCTGTTCCGTCGCTCTCATCCTGGTATTTCATATCCATATCGACATCCACTGTCATTCCGCCTAATTGATCAATCAGCTTTCGGAAACCATCAAAATTAATGACAGCCATATGATCAATCGGAACTTGATAAACGTTGCTAAACAGCTGTTTCGTTTCCTCAAGGGCCGTTTCTTTGTTCTTATTGTAATTATAAGCATAGAAATAGTTAGCTTTGTGAGAGGTTTCTAGGCCCGACTTTTCTGCAGATACCTCAAGGTCTCTGGGGATTGAAACTACAGTCCCTTGATGAGTCACTGGATCCACACGAAAAAGCATCATAACATCCGTATTCAGCGATCCCTGGCTTCCTGAGCGCTCATCAATGGCCGTAAGCAGCAAGGTAAGCGGTTTCTCTTCATTCTCAGTCGTATTGGATGTATTGGATGTATGTGACGTCTGTGAAACGGGGTAATTGCTTGTTTGAATGTCATTTGTTGAAGGCACGATCGGAGCAGCTATTTGATCCAAGGCATGATTCCATTTATTCATCAGAAAAGCGGCGTAGCCGGATGCAGCACCGACAACGAGTAAGGTTAATAGAAGAAAGGATGACAGCACTTTCCGTTTCCGCATGGTTTTCATAAGCTTTCTCATAGGTATTCTCCTTTTGCGTCGCAATATGGTCTAACTAATCGACGTATGGAGTTACAAAATAGTTCTTTTTTGTCATCTTTCCAGCAAAAAAAGACATGTGAAATGGTTTCACATGTCTTACGTCCCTACTGTGGCTGCCACCACGATCATTATCCGGAAGATTGCAGCATTTTAAGCTCAGATGTCAGAGCAAGGAATGTTGGTTGATCCCCTTTTGCTAATGCAAGATCAATCTCTTTGTAGAGATTTTGTTCTTTATATTTGCGAATGGCATCATCCCAAACCATTTCCGCGAAAAGTGCCAGCAGCGCGTTGTTAGATACATTCATTTTTCCCATGAGACCTACCTCCAAATGTGTACGCGGTTTGTCAGGAGCTTCTTATTCGCAAAAACATGAAAGTCCGTTCCTAGGTGTCTGCCAACCCCTGTGTGCTCCTACTTTTATCATATTCACTCCATACAATCGCGCTTCGTTCAAAAGCCCGCTTGATCAGGAATGTGCCTTTACCTACTACTTGCTGTCCCCTTTGAAACGAGCGCTCTCTTGATCCAGGAAGAGGACAACCTTGTCTTCTTCTGCAACAAAAGTACCCTGTATCACTTTAGAACCCATCTTAGTGACCTGCACAACCATACCATTCTCGTGATCTTCTCCTATGCGTATAAGCCCAAGATGCATCATCATTTGTAAAATGCGTTGTTCTACGATGGATTCTGAACTGTCGTAATAAAACGGTTTAACCAATTTACATAACACGTCACTTAGTGAGGCTAATGTAACCCACTGTCCGCTTAGGCGGTCAACCCAGCCTGTGAGGCTTTGCACATTAGGGATAGGGTTCTTATAAAGCCTAAGCCAGAACTTATACACCTCTGCTAGGTTCTCTTTCTTACCTTCTAGCAAGCGTGCTTTTCCTTCCTCCGTCAAAGTCAGCACTTGGCCTTGTTCACTAATTAGCTGCCGGTAATAACAATAGTCATAGATGAACGAAAACCGGTTCGGATAGTCTTTAAACATACGGCCATAGCCGAAGCGCCAAGATCCTTTCGACACCATTTCCTCCTGCACAGACAACCGATCTAGAATTTGCTGAAGCTGCCTCTTGTAGATAGATCCTTCAGTAGTTAAAGGTAATTCCTGCACATGAGAAATGAACGTCAAGAAATGAAAGATATCCTCAATGATGAGTAATTGCTCGTCCCGGTAAACGCTTGGCTCAGGGGTCAGATTCAAACTTTGCTTGAATAGTCCCGTAAGCACATCGCTAAATTTTCGCTTCAAATCATTAGGAACGTGAAACAAAAATTTGGTTTGCTGGGAATACCCGTTAAACAGCCATCCGAGCTTCTTAAATTTAATAACCATGTCGCGGGGATTCCATTCAACCGATTCATCTTTTTGAAACCTTGATTGTTGAACTCTAGCGATCAGTTCTTCAATACTGAATGCATTGCGAGGATCGAAGAGGAGAGAATTCAGAAATCGGATGTCCTCCAAGTTCAAGCTTTGAATATGCTTTTCGAAAATTTCTCTGCGCAAGGCTGTACTCAAAATCGATTGAATTAACTCGTTCTTTGAATGGCCATTGCACTCACACTCATAAGTGTTAGCGATTCGGCCTAGCTCGTGAATATCGGCGTAGCTGAGCATGTCCGCTAGGTTCATTTCCATCTACATCCCCCATTTGGCGAAGCTTCCAGCTCCGTGGTTTCTAGTAACCATTATGGGATTTTTTCCCGAAAATATTCCAAGCCACGCAAAAAAAGCATGACTCCAGAACAGAGTCATGCTTCTTGTCACGCATTTATTCGTGCACGATTTCCAAGTGAGATAAACAATTGTACAACTGAAGCTCCCACCCTTTTTCTTGACGCAGCAGGATGGTTAGAGACGTATTTTGCAGGAATTGCTCGCTGTCCATACGCAATACTCGGAGTATCTGCACGATGAATCCGCCGTGAGACACCAGTAGTATCTTCTGATTCGGATAGGCCTCAAGCAGCTCACTCTCTAGCTCGGACCAACGCTTCCATAGCTCATCATCCGACTCCTGGCCTAAGTCCTGAAGCTTCCACTCGGGCCCCCAGCGTTCTTCTCTTTCCGCTACAGTAGTTCCTTCGACCTGACCATATCTGCGCTCGCGAAGCCTATTATCCGTACCAATAATCGGGATTCCCGACAACTTAGACATGATTTGAGCTGTTTCCTTTGCTCGCTTCAGATCACTGGAGATAATCCCGTCCCAGGACTCATTGGCTAATCGCATTCCAAGCAACCTGGCTTGTTCTCTTCCTTCATCGGTTAAATCCGTATCCAACTGCCCTTGCAGCTTGCCTAAGCGATTCCATTCCGTGCTTCCGTGCCGGATAAAGCCAATCGTTGTCATTACATATTCCTCCATCAGTCAATAAAATGAAAAATGCCCCTTCCGGAGCACTAGGCTTTGGTTCGTGATAACCAGTTCATAATGATAATAGTTGCAATCAAACCCAGAATCGATACAACGAGTAAATAATGCGGATACGAATGAATCGGCCCTACATGGAATCTTAATGGCTCCATAAAGCTTGGGTTTAGACTTGCTACGGCATCCACCATCTTATGACCATTCATCGATTCAGTGCCTGTTGCCTTCATCGCTTGCGGCGCTTGGAGATCGAATAATGTATTATCAGCAGCGGCTATCGAAGATTTTGGAGTACCTTCATAGACAATTGCAAATAAAAAGCTGAATACGAATAACGCTAAGCAAAAAGCAATAACTGCCGTAAGGTTGCGGCGAAGCTTGTAAGAGATCGTATACATGCGCTCGGAAACCGGAATACGCCATGATTCATCCTCATAAATTCGACTCATGACCTTGCCTGAGACCATCGATTCATAATCGGGAAGCTCGCTCTCGATAGCAGCAGTACGTATGAGGATCGTACTTTCCTCCCAAATTAGAAATTCTTCTGCACATTCGGCACATGTAGCAATATGCTCATCCACCGCAGTACGTCGCAGGTCATCATTCGGCAAGTCCCAATACACCCCAAATAATTCCTGGATCTCGCTACACTTCATCGCTGTTTCATCCCTTCGATTCTTCGAATATCGGTTCACTGAAGTAAGGGTCCAACTGTAGCTTGACAGATGCTCTAGCCCTGAATAATAGAGACTTCACCGAACTTACTGTTTGACCTAAAATATTGGCGATTTCCTGATAATCCATCTGATCATACTCTCTTAATATCAAAGCAGATCGTTGTTTCTCTGGTAAACTATTAATCGCATCTCGAACCATTGATACTTTCTCGTTACGCAGCATAGCTTGCTCCGGCATGGCATCAAATGATGCATGTGGCGTCAATCCACTTTGCTCCAACGAAACTTGAACACTTTTATTTTTGCGCAGCTCACTCAAAACGGTATTCCGAGCAATTGTATACAACCAGGTAGAAAAGGATGCTTCAATCTCTCTAAAAGAGTGCAGACTGCGGTACGCTTTGTAAAACGTTTCGTTACACAAATCTTCTGCGATTGCTTCCATCTGTGTACTCTTGAGCATATGAAAGATGAATGCAAGGATTTTACGCTCGTAACGACGCATAAGCTCGTCATAAAGCTGAACATTTCCATCCTTGATTTCTCTGATCAATTGGGAATCGGTCATTACGTGGCGACCCTCCTAACGGTTCCCGGGTACCACTCCAACTGCTCATACATGTTGTACTGCAGTTAGAGTGAAAAGTTGCGTTCATTTGTAAAATAAATGTGAAAGGATCCATATGTAAAATATGACCTATTAAAAACTTCTCGATAAAATGCGATATTCCTGCTCCATTCGACAAATTGTTGAAAAAAATTCACATTCCAAGCTTGTCTGTTGAAAGCAACAACCCACCCTATCCATTATATATTAATTTCAGAAAAATATGGTATCTATGAGCAAAAAAAAAAAACCGCCAAATTGGCGGCTGCACTTATGGTGCGATTATCGGATAGGAGTGGAGAGAAACCATACTGTACTTTTATTATATGTATACGGTTTCATTCTGTCAACACTTTTTTGAAAACGTTTACCTTGTCTTTTTTTTCATTAAGAATTGTTCTATTGCAGTTGATGCCTTTTGGATTGATTGATTAAATTATTAATGGAATGAGGCCGAATATAAGGACTTCCTGCATTAATACGTGGTATTTGCATAGGATCCGTTTGCATGGAAGTTAATCCCGCTTTGGTTGTGAATGCATACTTAACCCCGGCTTCATTGAGGTAGGAAATCGTAAAATCATCATAGCTGCCAAATGGGTAAGCATAGGAATCGATTGATTTTGAACCATTTACTTCTCGAAGCTTAGTCATACAAGTTTTCGTATCCGAGATTACCCTTTGTCTGAGATCTTCCTGCGTCTCGGTTACGCCGTTATTCGTGATTCTGTTGTTCAACATAGGCTTGCCATCTTTCATTGCATGCAACTGATCTGAGTGAAGCTGAAAATCAATATTTGAAAATTCTTTTCTCATTTTCCTAATTTGATCTCTGGACAAAGATGGCAGCAATGTCGCTGTCGGGTTATCCAAATCTTTGGTAATCACAAAATTCACAGCCGGTACACGCATCTTTTTGAGAATCGGATACGCATTCGTATAGAAGCTTTCATACCCGTCGTCAAAAGTGATTAGAACCGCATTATCAGGAATTTTCGCTCCATCCCTCATGAAACTCTTGAACTGATCCATCGAGATGAAATTGTATCCTTGCCGCTGCAAGGCACCTAACTGCCGCTCAAATAATTTCGTCGAAATCGTCACAGAGCCCTCCACCTGATCATCCACGTGATGATAGACGAGAACGGCAACTTCTTTCGAGTAAATGACATTGTTCGCACTTACAAATGAGGGGAAAAAATTAACAAAAATTACAATAATAATTAACGTGCTTTTTAACATCATCCATAGCTTCATCTCGTTCGCCCCACACCTAGAAGTTTGTAATATTTATATGAACGATGTCATTATAGCACGAAGTTTTTCATTTGAGAATCAATTTCAATAGAATAAAAGATAAGCTGATTCCTCCTCTTTTGGGAAGTCCCAAAAGAGGAGAAATCAGCTTATTTGCGTGCCTAATTTATTTTAAACATGTACAGCATATGGCCCGCTAAGCAGCTCTACTGCGCGGTCTGCGTCTTCCTGATTACGGAAAGATAAACGCAGCACACCAGGCACATCTTCACGACTCTCAATAATCTGGATATTGCTCAAATTAATTCTAGCATTACCTAATAGTGTTGTAATTTGACCAATAATACCTGGATGATCTGGAATATCGACATAAATATCAAACAAAGAAGTAATCATGCCTTTTCTGCGCTCTGGCAGTTGGCTTCTGAACTCACCAGCCATACGGAATTGTTCAACGATTCCCTCGCCATCACTTTTCTCAATGAGTTCGATGAAACGAGAAATTTCAAGATTCCAATCCGTAAGCAGCTTGAGCAGCACTTGCCGATTGTTCACTAAAATATCCCGCCAAATCATCGGTTCGCTTGATGCTATGCGTGTGATATCTCTGAAGCCGCCAGCAGCCAGATTCTGATATAAGGGGTTGGTTTCGTTATACCCTCTGACTTGGTTAACCAGTGCAACTGCAATAATGTGTGGCAGGTGACTGATCGCCCCAACGATATCATCATGCTCCCGTGCACCGACTTGCACGATTTGTGCTTTCGTCGTCTTGAGCAGCTCGGTTAAGCGGTCAACCTCTGCCTGCGGTGTGCCCTCTGCTGGGGTCAACACGTAGAAGGCATTTTCAAAAAGATGCGAAGATGCTGCCTCAACGCCGTGACGTTCGGAGCCTGCCATTGGATGACCACCAATAAAGAAAACGCCATCTTTCACCATGGTTTCTGCACTTTCCGTAATGGTTGCCTTCGTGCTGCCCACATCCGTAATGATACAGCCTTTCTTGAGCGGAAGGTTCATCAACTGCTGAACATACTCCTCTAACATACCAACCGGCACGCATAGGAAGATATAGTCAGCTCCGTCAACGGCCTCAGCCATACTCGTTGTTGCAGAATCGACCACGTTCCGTTTGAGCAGTTTATCAACGGATTTCGGATTCGGAGAATGGCCAACAACGGTAAAACCCGGTTTTCCTTTGTAACATAAGGCCAGTGAACCGCCGATAAGCCCTACACCAAATATCGCAATTTTTGTCATAAGAGATCAACCTTTAATTTGTATTAGGCTTGAACGGCAACCTCAGCCAGCACTTGCTGTAAAGCTGCAATGAATTTCTCATTTTGTTCGCGTGAGCCGATTGTAACTCGAAGGGATGTCGGGAAGCCAAGCATATGTCCGCCACGAACAATAATACCTCTACGCAGCAAACCGTTAAATACTTCAGCCGCTGGGCGTCCTACATTAACCATAACGAAGTTACCATGTGCTGGGAAAGCCTGTAATCCCATTTCGTTAAACTGTTCCGTTAAATAATTCAAGCCTGCTGTATTCGCTTCGCGGCAGCTTGCGATGAAATCTTGATCCTTAATCGCCGCTAAAGCTGCAGCTTGAGCAAATCTAGTTGTGTTGAACGGCTCGCGGACTTGATTAATGGATCGGATCACATCTGGATGCCCAACGCCATAACCGATTCGCAAGGAAGCCAGTCCGTATATTTTGGAAAAAGTACGCAGTGCAATGACATTGCGATACTGCCCAATCAGCTCGATACTATCCGGGAATTCTCCCGTGGTATTGTACTCACAGTACGCCTCATCCAGAACGACCAATACATGCTCAGGAACTTTGGCTAGAAATGCTTTAATTTCCGCATCCGTATTCATTGTCCCCGTTGGATTGTTCGGATTACAGATCCAGACAATCTTCGTGCGGTCCGTAATAGCAGCCAGCATGCCGTCCAGGTCATGAGTGCCATCTTTCAATGGGATCTCGATGGACACAGCTCCCTCAATCTCACAATTGTGCTTATATTGCGGGAAGGTGTGAGAAGCCATCACTGTTTCATCGCCTTGTACGAGGAAAGCACGTGCTAGCATTAGAATAACCTCGTCGGAACCTGCACCGAAAATTAATTGGTTCGTCGCGACTCCAAGGTACTCAGCCACCGCTTCCGTTAATTGAACAGCTCCGCCGTCTGGATACAAGCTGATGTTAGCGATTTCCGCCTCAATAGCTGCTTTTACTTTTGGCGAGGAGCCAAATGGATTTTCGTTGGATGCGAGTTTAATCACTTCCGTGAGTCCTAGCTCTCTTTTTACTTCTTCAATAGGTTTACCCGGTTGATAGACCGGCAAATGTACAATCGTTTGTTTCGGTTTCATTGGTAGCCACCTCATCAATTAGTTGTCCGAATTTTGTAATTGTCCCACAAAACTAGTAGCGTTGTAAAATGTGGTTCCTTTTATGTAACAGGAATATTGCTTTAGCCACTCATTTGAGACAAAAAGTCTCGATGATCAACACATTATAGTGTACTGCTTTAACGCTTAACAGTAAATAGGTAATATTTAAAAAATCCCCCTAGACAAGTGTCTAGAGGGATTGCACTATTTGCCTTTTAACTGGCTAACAAAGCCGCCAATTTGCTGTAACCCTTCTGGATGAGCAGCATCTTCTTTAAAATGATGCAGCGCGCTTTCAATCGAGCGGACAATGGCGCTACCCACAACAACACCGTCGCACAGCTTCTCAAAGCGCTGAACCTGTTCCCGGTTAGAAATACCGAATCCAACGACGATCGGTACATTTGCTGCTTCCCGAACGGTGGATAGAAACTCTTCGATCCCGCCGAAAAATTCAGCCCGTTCACCCGTTACACCGAGTGAAGACACACAATAAACGAATCCACGAGCTCCCGCTGCGATACGCTTAACGCGTTCATTCGATGTCGGCGCAACTAATGGAATCAAATGGACACCATAGGTTTCTGCAATTGCTCTAGTTTCACTATCTTCTTCTAGTGGAAGATCTGGAATGATGATTCCACTAATTTCATTTTCTTGCATGGTCTTGAATATCCGTTCTAGCCCGATCTGCAGGACAGGGTTGTAGTAAGTGAAAAGAATGAATGGCAGCTTAGAACCTCTGCTACGCGCTTCGCGAGCAACATTTATAACGTCAAAAATCGTAATTTTACTCAGCAGCGCACGTTCAGATGAGCGTTGGATCACAGGACCATCAGCTAGTGGGTCTGAGTACGGGACGCCAAGCTCGATCAAATCGGCTCCAGCCCGCTCCATTTCAAGAATAAGCTCTAAGGAAGCTTCAATCGATGGATCACCAATAGTCAGGAAAGGGATCATCGCTGTTTCCCCCCGCTCTTTAAGCTCAGTAAATCGCTTATCAATTAGGTTCATGACTTATTCCCTCCCTGTTCCAAGATAGCTCATTATGGATTCCACATCTTTATCACCGCGACCGGATAGGTTGACGACAATAATTTGATCTTTGGACATCGTTGGAGCTAGTTTGACCGTATGTGCAATCGCATGAGCGCTCTCCAAGGCAGGAATGATCCCTTCCGTGCGACTAAGTAATTGCAGAGCATCAAGTGCTTCTTGATCTGTAATTGGAAAATAGGTCGCGCGCTCGATATCTTTGAGATAGGCGTGCTCGGGTCCGATACCAGGGTAATCCAACCCTGCCGAGATCGAATGAGCTGGCAGTACTTGCCCGTATTCATCCTGCAGCAGGTAGCTTAGCGAGCCTTGGAACACGCCAGGTGAACCTTTGGTCATCGTCGCTGCATGCTCTTCGGTGTTAACACCGCGGCCAGCAGCCTCTACGCCGATAAGTTTAACCGTTTCATCCTGTACAAACGGGTAGAAAATCCCCATGGCGTTACTGCCTCCGCCTACACAAGCGACAACGGCATCCGGCAGCCTGCCTTCCGTTTCTAGAATTTGCTCACGTGACTCGTCGCCAATAACGCGCTGAAAATCACGTACCATCATTGGATAAGGATGTGGTCCTGTAACCGAACCGAGGATATAGTAAGTATCCTGCACATTACTTACCCAGTAGCGCAGCGTTTCGTTACACGCATCTTTCAGTGTACGAGTTCCTGAAGTAACCGGAATGACTTCTGAACCAAGCAACTTCATCCGAAAAACGTTCAATTGCTGTCTCTTTGTATCTTCTTCGCCCATGAAGACTTTGCATTCAAAGCCCATTAATGCAGCAACCGTTGCCGATGCAACACCGTGCTGACCTGCGCCAGTCTCAGCAATGATTTTCTTTTTGCCCATTCTTTTCGCAAGAACGGCTTGTCCGATGGTGTTATTAATCTTATGTGCACCTGTATGATTCAGGTCTTCTCGCTTTAAGTAAATTTTGGCTCCACCTAGCTGTTCAGAGAGACGCTCTGCGTAATATAGGGGAGTCGGTCTGCCGGAGTATTGCTTTTGCAAATAGCGAACTTCAGCAATAAATTCCGGATCATCTTTATATTGGTTATATGCTTCTTCCAGTTCAGTCAAGGCATTCATTAATGTTTCTGGTACGTAACGGCCGCCGAATTTGCCGAATCTGCCATGTTTATCAGGTACTTGCGTCACTTTCCGGTCACCCTTTCCACAAATGCGGTAATTTTCGCAATATCTTTGACACCATCTGTCTCTACGCCGCTGGACACATCCACGCCGTCAGGACGATAGGCTTCCACTAGTTGATCCACATTGTCAGGCTGCAGTCCGCCAGCTACTAACAATTTGACGCCTGCCAAACGGGCCCACTCCTGATAAACGGGAATGCACTCCCAAGCAAAGGTTTTCCCAGATCCTCCCCCATACACGGGATCAAAGGTATCTAGTAATACTGCATCAACTGATCCGACATACGGATCCAGCTGTGCAGCTACTTCTGCGCTTGTAGGGATCTTATTCTCCGATCTGGAAATGGAGACAGATTTAAACACCTGAACTTGGAAATGTTCACGCACCCATTGGCAAAATTCAGGAGTTTCCTGACTGTGCAACTGAACGACATCAAGTGGAGCAGCAGCCATGATTTCAGTAAGCTGCTCCTTGCTCGGATTCACGAATACACCTACTGTTAGCGGCACGGAAACACCATGATCCGCTTCATTTTTCAAGTATGAAATTAGCTCCCCAGCCTTGTCTGGCTTGACTTGACGCTTGCTTGGAGCAAAGACAAAACCGATATGATCAATTGGCAAATGTATGATTGATTTTAACACTTCAACGCTTTGAAGTCCACAAATTTTAACCGTTGGAATCGTGCCTGCAGGCATCCTATTCGCCTCTTTCTAAGCCATCTGATTCGTTGTATTCACAATCGGACCCATTAAATCATGAACCGCTTGCTCGACAACGGGCTGACGCATGAAATGTTCACCAATCAATACAGCCTGAGAGCCGATTTGCTGCAAATAAGCCATATCTTGAACCTTGGAGATTCCACTCTCGCTGACAATGGTTTTGCCTGCCGGAATGAATTGAATCAACTCTTCCGTTGTTTTCAAATCGGTAACAAAAGTTTTCAAGTTCCTGTTGTTGATGCCAATCAATTGAGTATCTAATTCAAGCGCGCGCTCCAGCTCTTCACGGTCATGCACTTCAACCAAAGCATCCAAGCCAAGATCGCTAGCAAGCGACAGATACTGTTTCATTTGGTCAGTGGTCAATATCGCAGCGATGAGTAAAATCGCATCTGCGCCAATCAAACGAGCTTCATAAATTTGCTTCGGATCAATCGTGAAATCTTTGCGCAGCAAAGGCACGCCTACGGCTTGTCGTACAGCCTTCAAGTACTCGTTGCTTCCTTGGAAGTAATCCACATCCGTAAGCACCGAGATGCAATCAGCACCTGCACGTTGATAGGCACTTGCCAGCAACACGGGATCAAAATCCTCACGGATCAAGCCTTTGGATGGGGATGCCTTTTTAACTTCGGCAATCAAGCCCATCGCGCGATTCTTACGTGTCGTCAAAGCTTTTTCAAAACCTAAGCAAGGCGACATTTCCGAAATAACTTTCTCCGCTTGCGCAATGGAAAAGGAGCTCATTGCTTCAACTTCAGCTCGTTTAGTGGCAACAATTTTATCAAGAAACATGGCTTAACTCTCCTGTGAAATGGATTAAGTCGTTCAACTTTTGTTCGGCGCGGCCCGAATCGATGACATCAGCGGCAAATTTAACCCCTTGCTGAAGGCTTCCAACATGACCAGTCACGTAGAAGCACGCGGCTGCATTCGCAAGCACGATATCGCGATGAGGCCCTCTGTCTCCAGCAAAGATATGACGGATTATCTCGGCATTCAGGATCGCATCCCCGCCGCCTACATCCTTAATACTATGAGCCCGTAAGCCAAGATCATCAGGCGTAATGGTATAAGTGCTAATCTGATCTGCTTTAAGCTCCGTTACTTTGGTTGGCGCAGAAATGCTGAATTCATCTAATCCATCTTCGCTTGCTACAACCAAAGCCCGCTTCAAGCCAAGCGCTTGCAAGGCTTGCGCGACCAACTCCGTCTTCGTACGATCGAACACACCTAACACTTGGCGATCCGCTCCCGCAGGATTCGTAAGCGGGCCTAGCAAATTGAATACTGTGCGGAAACCCAACTCCCGGCGCGGTGCCGCAACATGCTTCATGGATTGATGATACGCTTGTGCAAACATAAAACAAATACCTATCTTGTCTAAGCATTGTGCCGCTTGCTCGCCGCTAAGCGTAATCTTCACGCCAAGGGCTTCGAGCACATCCGCACTGCCGCTTTTGGAGGACATCGCCCTATTGCCATGTTTGGCTACTCGAATGCCTCCCGCAGCCGCAACAATTGCTGCTGTTGTCGAGATATTGAACGTCTCTGCACCGTCACCACCTGTACCGCATGTGTCCAGAAGGTCATGCTGCTGTACATGAACCTGCAACGCCTTATTCCGCATCGATTCAGCGAATCCCGTTATCTCTTCCAGCGTCTCGCCTTTAATTCGAAGAGCCGTCAACAGACTGCCAATTTGCGCAGGCGAAGCCAAGCCTTCCATAATTTCCGACATCACGCCGCGCGCTTCCTCCCGGGAAAGATCGCCGCCGCCAATCACTTTACCAAGCGCTTGCTGTATCTGAATAAGTCCACTCATGACATGATTCCTCCTCATCTTCCCTTAAGAGTTAACAAAGTAGTCTTTGTTAATATCGCTTACTGGTCTAGGCTCTGGGCTGAACATTGCTTCTGCCATCCGAATCGATTTGAGCAAAGCTGTTGCTTTGTTCACCGTTTCCTGGTACTCGCTTTCCGGTACAGAGTCCCAAACAATACCTGCGCCTGCTTGCACATAGGCCTTGCCATGCTTGAAAACAATCGTACGAATTGTGATGCAAGTGTCCAAGTTCCCTGAGAAGCCTAGATAACCAATAGCCCCTGCATAAGTGCCGCGCGCTTCAGGCTCCAGCTCAGCAATAATCTCCATAGCTCGCAGTTTAGGTGCTCCAGACACCGTCCCTGCTGGCATGCAGGAAAGAAAAGCATCGAAGAAATCTTTGTCTTTCGCAATTTTTCCGGATACGTTGGAAACGATGTGCATGACGTGTGAGTAGCGCTCAACATCCATGAAAGTATCACACTTCACCGTACCAAATTCCGATACACGGCCAATATCATTACGGCCTAAGTCAACTAACATCAAGTGCTCTGCGCGTTCCTTCTCATCCGCCAACAGCTCTTTTTCTAGAGCTAAATCTTCTTCCGGCGTCTTGCCGCGAGGTCTTGTTCCAGCAATCGGGCGCGTTTCGACTTTCTCCTCTTCAACCCTTACAAGCAATTCCGGCGATGTGCCAACGACGACTTCATCATCCATTTTGAGCACATACATGTAGGGGGACGGATTCATTGTTCGAAGAACCCGATACACCTGCAGTGGGGAGACGGTTGTTTCCATCTCAAAACGCTGTGACAGCACTACCTGGAATATGTCACCGGCACGAATGTATTCCTTCGCTTTATTCACATTGGCAATGTACTTCTCCTTCGTGACGTTAGAGCGAATGTCACCTAAATCCGGCTCCAGGACAATCGGATTATGTGTCATCGTTTCCGTACTGAGCGGCCGCTTAATTTTCTCGATTGTCGCATCGATTTTCTCACAAGTCGCCTGGTACGCCTTAGCGATATCTGCATCTGTGGCAAAAGGCTGTACATGCACGTTAGCAATCACTTTGATCTGCTGTTTAAAATGGTCAAAAACGATAACTTGATCACAAAACATGAATTGAATGTCGTTCATTTGCAAATCATCAATTTGATGAGCAGGCAGCTTCTCATAGTATTGCAGAAGATCGTATCCAAAAAATCCGACAGCGCCACCCGTGAACCTCGGCAGATCCGCAAGCTGAGGACTGGAGTAGGATCTTAGATACGCCTTCAACACATCGATTGGTTTCTCATCCGTAACCTTATTCTCGTTTTGTGTCTCAATGACCGTCTTCCCATGTTTCGCCTTAATCATCAGGAAAGGATCGCTTCCAATGAAGGAATATCGAGCCCATTTCACGCCGCCCTCTACGCTTTCTAACAGGAACGCACGCTTTTCTTGATACAAGTGTTGAAACACACGAATTGGGGTTTCTGTATCAGCCAATAGATGACGCACCACAGGAATGAGGTTATAGTCTTTGGATAGTCGAATCACTTCTTGAATTTCAGGTGTATACATGGTAACATCCCCTCTCAGCTTGTGAGCCTACCGTCGTCTTCCGAGGTGCTCCAAACTCTAATTGAATAACAACAAAAAAACCTCTACCGAAGTAGAGGCTGGCTTTTAGTTAAATGTAGAAGATTAAGAAGAATATGAAAAATAAACGTTGAAAGTATGACGAAACAGACGCCTCCGAATGAGTCGTGTCCATCTCCATACAATCCTATGTTATCTTTCTCATCTCATCTGGGCTCTGCTCTACTCAACTAAACTCTGCTCTACTTACCTAATCTCATCTATCTCCACTATACTACCGTGCAGCTTCATTTGTCAATTTAACAATATCAGGGCGAAGTGCTTTTGCTTCTTTCAAATAAATATGATTGATTTCCGATTGGCTCTTCGTTGTGTTCACTTGAACCATAAGACGGATACATTTCGGCAAAGAGTTCTCAACTGGAACTTCTAATGAACACATCAGCGGCACCAGTTCCCATCCAACCATCGTACGAATGGCCCGTGCAGGAAACGTTGCTGTAATGTCTTCCGTTACTGTAATAAATACTGAACAAATATCTTCTGGGCGAAAATCATTCGCCTCAACGATGGCACGAAGCAGCTCTCCAGTAGCGGTTAGAATTTCTTCCGCTTCATTGTGTTCAACTGTCGTTGCGCCACGAATTCCCCTACAGAACATCGACTACCCTCTCCCTTTTAGAAGCTCGACAATTTGTCTGACTTGCTCCACTGTAACATCCTTACGGATTTCAACTTTACCAATCTCCATTGGAATAATATAGACCATTGTGCCTTCTTTGAATTTCTTATCATGCATCATTGCGCTCATAATGCTATCCGTGTCCAAATGCGGCGGAATGCTGACAGGCAGGCCGTATTTCAGGAACAGGCCCTTGGTTACTTCATGGATCTCCTCGGAATAACCGAACTGCTGAGCAAGCTTAGCAGCGCCAACCATACCGATTGAGATTGCTTCTCCATGCAATAGCTCACCATAACCTGCTACAGCTTCCAGAGCATGACCAATCGTATGCCCCAAATTTAAAATTGCGCGCAAATCGTTCTCACGTTCGTCCTGTGAGACGACGATAGACTTCACTTTGCAGCCAATATATAGCGCATAGCCAAGCGCCTCAGGATCAAGAGACAATAACTTCTCCGTGTTGTCGTCACACCACTGCGTGAACGCTGCATCCCAGATCAAGCCGTGCTTGATCACTTCAGAGAGGCCCGCCTTCACCTGGCGCGGCGGCAAGGTCAAAAGCAAGTCGATGTCGAAGAGCACGAGCTCGGGCTGGTGGAACGCCCCGATGATGTTCTTCGCCATCGGATGGTTAACCGCTACCTTGCCGCCGACAGAGCTGTCGTGGGCAAGGATCGTCGTCGGGATCTGCACGAAGCGGATCCCGCGCATGAAGCTCGCCGCCGCGAAGCCGGCGAGATCGCCGACCACGCCTCCTCCAAGGGCGACGATCGCAGAACTGCGATCAAGGCCCGCCTGGAGGGCGGAGGTGACAATTCCCTCGAGCTGCGAGAGGGATTTGGATGTTTCGCCTGCGGGAACCACGCAGGAGGTTGCATTGAAGCCGCCTGCGCGCAGCAGCGCCATGACGCGCTCGAGGTGAAGTGGAGCCACCTCGCTATCTGTAACAACGAGCAGCGGTGACTTACGGCTGAGCTTCGCGCGGTCGAACAAAGCCGTGATATCGTTCAGGATACCTTGACCAATGTAGATCGGATAAGAACGTTCGCCAAGCTCTACCGTTAGCTCTCTCATATTAGTAGTTCTCCACTTGTTTCAAGAAGTTGTTGAGATTCGCACGAATTTCCTCAATGGAGTCCCCTCCGAATTTGTCCAAGAAGGCATTTGCCACTTCCCAGGCAATGACGTTCTCCATGATGACGCCAGCAGCTGGGACTGCGCAAGTATCAGAGCGCTCAACCTGCGCTGTGAATACTTCCTTCGTATCAATATCAACGCTTTGCAGCGGTTTGTAGAGTGTCGAGATTGGCTTCATAACACCGCGAACGATGATTTGCTCACCAGTGGTCATCCCGCCTTCGAATCCGCCTGCACGATTCGTTCTGCGTCTAAAGCCACTTTCTTCTGTGTATAAAATTTCATCATGGACATTCGAACCTCTGCGCTCAGCAGCTTCAAAGCCAATTCCGAATTCCACGCCTTTAAATGCTTGAATAGAAAGCACGGCTTGCGCAATTTTACCATCCAACTTACGATCCCATTGCACGTGGCTGCCTAGTCCTACCGGCACGCCTTCAATGATAACTTCGACGATCCCGCCGAGCGTGTCGCCATCTTCCTTGGCAGCGTCGATAGCCGCGATCATCTTGGCTTCTGCTTCTTTGTCAACGACACGTACAGGTGATTCCTCAGTAATTGCAATCAGTTCATCAATTGGAAGCTCTTGACGCTGAGCTTCTACATCCCCGATGCGAATGACTTGTCCAGCAACCTTGATTCCGAACTCTGCCAACAACTGGCGTGCTACAGCCCCAGTCGCTACGCGCATTGTCGTTTCGCGGGCACTTGAGCGCTCCAAGATGTTGCGCAGATCTTTTTGATTATATTTGAGACCGCCATTCAGATCAGCATGTCCAGGACGAGGACGGTTCACGCGGCGTTTGCCTTCGTTATCCTCTTCGACTGGCTCAATGCCCATTACAGTGGTCCAGTGTTTCCAGTCATTGTTGACAACAACTAATGCAATCGGAGCCCCTGTAGTTTTGCCATGACGAACACCGCCTGCAATCGTAGCCGTATCTTTCTCAATTTGCATCCGACGACCACGGCCATACCCTTTCTGACGTCTATGTAATTGAAAATTCAAATCCTCAAAGTTAAGGGTTACATTACTTGGAAACCCTTCAATAATCGCAGTGAGCTGCGGTCCATGTGTTTCGCCAGCCGTTAAATATCTCACAATCTGTTACCCCCTATAATTTGGTGAAGCCATCACTTATAAGTGCTGTCAAGATGAAGTTTCTGCCGCTTCAACTTGAAATTGTTTCAAACGCTTTAGCGCTTTGACGCGCGATTATCTTTTAGTCATTATAGTATAGGTACTCTGGTTTGGCAACAGCACAAACGCAAAAACACGCTTCGCATATAAGGGGTATTCCCTTAGGCGCAAGCGTGTTAACATCTGCTCAGGAGCAAAGATTACCCGTGCATAGGCTGCTTTTGGACAACTCTTGGAAGTTCTGCCAATTGCGGATCATTCATCAAACCCATGATTTGCGAAGAATCTACGCCCAAAATTTGTGCACATTCCTGAATGGAAATCATTCCCCTGCGATAAGCGGTTATCACTTTGCGTTTGTCCATAAGAGCCCCCTAAGAGTTGCATCAGTTTTATGTACTGTACCTCATTAACGTTCACTGAGCTTTGCTACATCTTAGTATTGGAATTTATGGAAGATCTTATACGCCTTTTTTCCGATAAAAGAAAGTATCCGCCGGTTCTAAATCGTATTGCCCCGGTGAAAAGATTTGTTCTGTGGACCCTACAAATAGTAATCCTCCTGGTTTCAATGCTTTGGCAAACTTCTGATACAACACATGCTTTGCCTCTTCGGTAAAATATATGATCACATTTCGGCAAACGATCAAATCAAAGCCGGTATCAAACGTATCGACAAGCAGGTTCTGCTTTTGAAATTTAATAGGCTTCCGTAGCTCATCCGAAACATGATACATAAGTTGATCTTGTCGAAAATATTTCGTGACGTACTTCTCAGGCACATCTCGTAAGGAACGGTCGAGGTAGGCTGCTTTACGCGCCTTATCCAGGGCGCCTTCATCGATATCCGTTGCGAGCAAATGGACATCGCTCAAGGCCCCTTGCTCGGCCAGAATCATGGCTAACGTATAAGGCTCTTCGCCTGTTGAACAGGCAGCGCTCCAAATCTTGAGTCGTCGATTCTTTTTGAGCATCTCGGGAATGAATCTGGATTCCACCAGTTCCCAACGATTCGGGTTCCGCCAAAACTCCGAGACATTGATTGTCATCCGATCCAGAAATTCATAAAAGAGTTCTTTATTTTTCATCATGGCATCAAAAAAGGAGACAAACGTATGATAGCCACGTTTCATTCGAAGTGTTGTCAGACGTCTTTTCATTTGTGCCTCTTTGTAAAGAGCAAGATCAATGGACGTATGTTCCTTTACTTTTTTTATAAATAACAAAAAATCCTGATCCTCTTCCATGCTGTCCACCTACCTTGGTCGTTGTCTAAGTATCATACATTCTTGCATTCCTTCCCAAAATCCTTCAAATCACGACAAAAAAGAACCTGCATCGTGGAAGATGACAGGTTCTTAAAGTTTCTGGAAAGCTAAATCCACTGCTGAATGACTTTTGTATATTCAAGGAGCTCGTCCGCTTTAAAGAAATTGCCGATCTCGCGTTCAGCGCTTTCCGGTGAGTCAGAGCCATGAATGAGGTTGAAATTCGTATGTACCGCATAATCGCCACGGATCGTACCAGGCGCTGCTTCCAGGGAATTCGTTTTTCCGATCAACGTACGTGATAGAGGAATTACTTGATCCCCCTGCCATACCATGGCGAACACGGGTCCGGACGTAATGAAATTCACGAGTCTTTCGTAAAAATCTTTGCCTTCATGTTCGGCATAATGAAACGCAGCTTGTTCTCTCGATACCATCGTCAATTTGCTGCCAATTAATTGAAAGCCTTTCTGTTCAAAGCGCTTTACAATTTCACCAATTAGGCCGCGCTGTACGCCATCTGGTTTCACCATCAAGAATGTTTTTTCCATGTAACGATATCCTCCTTAGCGTTTTCTTTAGAAAACTTGCTTCGTAAGCATCTACTGAGTTTTCGTTAGAAAACTGACTTCCAACGTAGGCCTATACGCCCAAAAGGGTTAAATCTTATGTATTCCCTCTTAGTTTACACTTTTTGGCAGCTTTTCTCAAATTGCAAAATTCCTTAGTAGGATCGATTGCCGATGAAGTGTGCAACCTCAATCAAATCTCTTTTGGCTTGCCCATTCGGCAGGGGATCTAAGGAAGCAATCGCCTTGTCAATGTATTTCTGTGACAGTGAATCTGCCATTGCAATGCCTTCACTGTTACGGATGATATCCAAGAAACGGCTAACGTCTGTTTGTCCATCTAATTTATGTATGCGATCTAATTCAGCCATGATAAGAGGTTTAAGTATAGGATCCTGCATGGCAAACAGGACAGGAATCGTAATGTTACCTTGCTTCACATCGGACCCTGGCGGTTTACCGATCTGCTTCTCGGTCCCTATAAGGTCCAGAATATCGTCCCTGATTTGGAACGTCATGCCGACGTTATAACCAAATCCATATAGCTTATTGCTGATCCAATCTGGTGCTCCCGCAGCCATTGCCCCTAATTGGCAGGAAATAGCGATAAGAAGGGCTGTTTTGCGCCTAATTCTCAATAAGTAATCACGAATCGTCTGCTCGGAGTGAAAAAAGAACCGAATTTGCTCCATCTCTCCAATGGACATTTCTACAATAGCCTTAGACAAGATCTGATGCACGGCTGGCTTGTGGATTTGCGTGATAACACCTAACGCCTTAGCAAATATATAATCTCCTGTATACATCGCAATCCGATTATCCCACTTGGATCGGACCGTTAATTGCCCACGTCTTGTATTCGCATCATCAATGACATCATCGTGAACGAGCGATGCCATATGTATGAGCTCCAGTGGCACCGCCACGCGCTTCATCGTTTCTAACTGATAGTTTCCGAACTCACCGGAAAGAAGTACAAAAACGGGACGGATTCGTTTCCCGCCAGCTTTCAATAAATGACTCGATGTTTCTCTCAGCATAGCGTGATCCGAATATACGCTTTCCTCGAGCGCCTTTTCAATAGCAGCTATATCTTTTTTCTTTCTTGAATAAATATCCAATAAATTTTTCATTCTGTCACCCGTGCCACTTTATTCTCAGACCATAAAGCGATATTTACCGGCTTCGGCAGGAAACCAAGCTCATAAGCATACTTGTAATAGGAAGCAAGCCCTTCCCACTGTTCCGGACCAAAATCATAACATAACGTATGAAAATAATGATGCCAATAAGAAGCCGTACCGCCAACAGAAGCTTGCGCCTCTTCAATCATTTCTTCCGGGTTACTGTGTGCCTTGGCTTTACTTGCCATGAACGCATTGAACACATCGGTCACAAGCTCCGGATACAGCTCTGCCGTCTCCTTACGAATCGCCCATACGGCGAACGAAATCCATTGTCCTGTCCATTTCGCCCATTCTTGCCCAAGATCCGTAATCATATACGTTTTATTGCGCCAACTCTCTTTGATCGCATCGTCTCCAATGAGCAGTGCGCCATCCCCATGCGCCATCATCTGCTCAACATCGGGAGTAGCATATTCATACGTGGGTTTCCCTTCGTAAAATTTCTCAAGTATAATCTTGAGCAAATTTACCGATGTAGCTGAAGTTGTAGGCAGCAAAATATGCCCGTTCGCAATCTCGCGGAGCGGCTTCTCATGAAATAATAGGATGGAATTGACTTCCCCATATGCGCTAACTGAAAGATCTGGATACAACAAGTAATTCTCGAAGGATTCTCCATACGCAAAGGAGGAAATTGGCCCCATGTCAATCTCTCCGGCAGCCATGGCTTTATTGAGCGAAGTCGGCACCTGCTCAATAATGTCTATTTCGGACGTGTTCATAAGTTCAGGAAAATAGTAATAGATCGGCCAAACATTTGTATAATTGATACGGCCAATACGAATTTTTGGGTCAGAGCTACTCATGGTTATCACCCCATCTTCGGTACAAGGAATGCTCAATGTCCATGCTATCCAGCACTTTGCCTACTAAAAAATCGACCATCTCCTCAATGGAGCGCGGACGATTATAAAAGGCTGGCATCGCCGGAAGCATGCGTACGCCCATTCTAGACAAGGTCAGCATGTTTTCCAAATGAATGGCATGCAATGGCGTTTCCCTTGGAACCAGAATTAATTTTCTTCCTTCTTTCAGCATGACATCTGCTGTTCTCTCTAATAAATTATCGGATGAGCCGTGCGCGATGCCGGATAGCGTGCCCATCGAGCAAGGGATGACAACCATCCCTTTGGTCCGAAAGGATCCACTGGCAACAGTTGCTCCAATATCAGCAATCGGATGGTGCTCGAACGAGCCTGTGCGGCCGCCAAAATGCTCTTGCAGCATTTCTTTGCGCTTGCTTGCCTGCCAGTCGAGCTCATCATGCAGCACTCTCCAGCCAGCCTCTGTGATGATCAAATGCACATCCAAGCCTTGGTCCAGCATGACCTGGCACAATCGAATGCCATAAATGGCACCGCTTGCCCCAGTAATCCCTACCACCCAATTGCCGCCGCTCATAAGTACTCTCTCACAAGCACATCAAGCAGTGTAAAAGCAAACATCACAAGGCTAAGCACACCGTTCATTGTAAAAAAGGCTGTATTCAGCTTGGATAAGTCCTGAGGTGAAACCAGTTTGTGTTCTTTGTACAGAATAACATAGGCAATGACAAGCCCTACTAAATAAAACCAGCTTAGATGTGTCATGAAAAATAGGGTTACTAGACCAACCGCTGTCAGAACGTGCAAGACTCGAGCTGTATTCAGTGCTGCCTTGATGCCAAAGCGGCTTGGCAATGAATAAAGACCTTCATTACGGTCAAATTCAACATCCTGACAGGCATAGATGAGATCAAACCCAGCGCTCCAACAAACTACCGTTAAATAAAATATAATGGATGCCCATGTGAATTGACCCGTAACAGCAATCCAGCCACCAAGCGGCGCGAGTCCTAAAGTCAATCCAAGCACAAAATGGCAGGTCCATGTAAATCTTTTGGTATAAGAGTAAAAGACAAGAAAAAACACTGCGATTGGCAGCAGTTTCATCGATAACGAGCTTAGATTGGAGGTTGCCCAGAAAAGCACAGCAAATGAAATAATAATATAAATAATGACTTGCGGAATGGAAATCAATCCAGCGGGTATTGCCCGATTCTCCGTACGCGGATTCTTCTTGTCGATCGCTTTATCAATCACTCGATTTAGTGCCATCGCCGCGGTTCTTGCTCCAACCATCGCTAGTGTAATCCAGCCGATTTGAGACCAGCTTGGCAAGTGGTTTGTTAATACGACCGAGCCTAGAATTGCTCCCATGAATGCAAAAGGCAGTGCAAATACACTGTGTTCAAATTTAATCATTTCCAGAAAGATTTTTAGTTTAGTAAACATATGCGCATTACTCTCCTGATTTCGTATTCCCCTTGGTACCAATATGCAAGGCGGCAACCCCACCGGTTAATGGGTAAGCCTGTACACTCTTCAATCCTTGGTTTGTAAAAATAGCTGCTAATTGTTTGTGGTCGGGAAAATGAATTAATGACTCCGGCAACCACTTGTACTGTTCATATTTCTGAGCAATCATCTTACCCAAGAAAGGCAGAACGCGTTGGAAATAAAAATAATAGATGGACTTAAACGGCTGCCATGTCGGTTTCGACAATTCTAGAGACACAACTAGCCCTCCTGGCTTAACGACACGCTGCATTTCACGAATGACTTGCTCCAAATCGGGTACATTACGGAGGGCAAATCCAATCGTTGCATAATCAAACGTGTTATCGTCAAATGGAAGACTCATCGCATTGCCTTGAATTAACTCAATCTGCTTGTCCAAGTGAAGCTGTTTAATTTTCTCTGCACCATAATCCAGCATGTTTTGGCTGAAATCAAGCCCTACCATCTTGCCGGTACCGCTTGCCTTAGCAAGAGAAATGGTCCAATCACAAGTTCCGCAGCATAAATCAATCGCGGTCTCGCCTGGCTGAACATTCATCTTCTTCATTGTGAATTTACGCCATGCTTTGTGTCTGTTGAAGCTCAAAATATTGTTCATTAAATCATACTTTGGCGCAATGCTCTCGAAAACCGAGTGCACGAATTCTTCTTTAGTTTTCGTGGGTTTAACGGGGGTTTTTGTTTTTGTCATATTCATCTGTCATGTCACCTCAAATTTCTTCCAGCACTTTGGGCTGCTTGGCTAAAAATCGCAGGAACGGCTCTCCTATGTGAAACAGTTCACTTATTAGTTTGTCCGATTCAAGCTGCTTTACTTTGGCTTGCAGCAGCTTAGTCTGAGAGTCCAGCATTTGATACAGTTGCGAAGTTATATGATATTTGTGCATGAGTGTACGTACTCTGGCTTGATCCGATTCCTCGGTTTGAAGCTGTTTCCGCTCATCCTTCGTACCATGCTGCAAAATGTGCCAGAAACCCCAGCTGTCCTTGAAATCCGAACCGGATTCAAGTCGGAAAATTTCTTCGAAAAGCACTTCACATCTCGTATAGCTTCTCAGAATCTCCGGCCATGCTTGGTCATACACCTCAGACATAAATTCCGAGAATGACAAAAAAAGCTGAGATTTGATCTCCACCGTTTGGTGGATGTAATCTTCTGCTGATAATTTCAATTGCTTCATTTTCATGTACGTATTCATCTTTAACCTGTTGACATCACAAATGGCATTCGACAATTGCTTAATCATGTCAATTTGGCCGGCACCGGCAAGGAGATGATAGAAGCGAGAACTGAAATAATCTCCAGCAAGAACCTTAAGCTGTCTGGATCTTGCGGCCTTTTTCTCTTTGATGTCATTCGAAGCCGTAACCAATTCATGCGTGTCAAGTCCAAGCTGCACAAGCGAGGTTGCTAGCGTGTACAACTCACTTGAGGAGCTTAGTTTACTATTACCGTTCAAGAATGCAAACAACAGACGCGTGCGCAGCTCCGGGAAATCGGGCAAGTCTGTGTGAATTTGGATCATATCATACTCCGTGTACTGCTTGGCGATCTCTGGGATCCGATAAGAATTCATGCAAAAGCCTCCGTAACCGTGTGCCAAATCTCATTAATGTTGGTCAAGTTTCAATTCAAATCATTATATCATAACACGTAAAGAGAAGCACAATTAATTATAAGGGATATCTTTGCTGCCATTTTGAGGTGTACGTAATACGAAACCGATTCTGTAACTCCTGTTCAAGTTGGATAAGACTGAGGTCATTCGCACTCTTCTCCATATCCTTCCCAGATTCACGTTCGGCAACCATAGCAAGTACAAGCTGCGTTGAGGCATTGTCAGACACGTTAGAATAATCAATGACCCGAACCCACACTTGATTCACATTTTTTGTTTTCATCAGCATGGTCTGAGCGATCGTGTATAGATCCCGATAAACGGCTGCCGAGTCCGCATTTTTAGGCAAACTCAAATCAAGCGACATTCGGGCGTTCGTCAACTCAACTTTGCGAATCCGCATTTGCAGAGGTACTTGTACGAGTAAGTCCGGTAAATTATTGTCCGTAACCTGCCCAACTCGATTGCTTGGCCATCGATAAGGTGAACTTAATCCCGTTGAACTATCCATTTTGGGCAGTAAAGACAAACAAACAACTATGACAATAGATACCGCTAACGTCATAACGATGCGCATCGACCATCTCATATCATATTGCACCTCCTGGCTAATCAGCAAGAGCAAATCGGACTATACAGATTGCTTCTGTTACAAGCTCTATACACCATTGTACAAAGAAAAAAAGCAGGCTATGCCTGCTTTATCAATAATAAATTATTCTTCAGTATCTACGGTGCCGTATTTCGTAATGATAAGCGCTTTTCCTCTTACTTTAACTGCGGATGTGTGCTCCGTAAACTGGGCAATCATAACCTCGCCCTTGTCCAGTTTCTCCGTATGATGAAAGCGTGTATCCTGACCGCGTGTTAATCCAATAACATGAACACCGTTGTCTTTGGCTTTGATAACGAAATATTCATTGCCGTTCGTATTCGGTTGATTCATTTTGCTCGTGTCGTCCATTCTCATCCTCCGTTCTTACCTTCCTTACCTAATCATGCCAAAAAAAGCATCCCGAAGTCAACTTACCTAAATGGAAACTTCATTCGAAGTCGTTTGCAGACCACTACTGTAAAATTTCTTGAATCGGGCAGGCAGCACACGCGTAGATCCTAATCGAATGAGGAAATCCGATAATTTAACCGTTCCATACGCAAATAGCATGCCGGCAAACACATCAATTAACCAATGAATTTGCAAATACAACGTTGAGAAAATGATTGAAGCGCAGTAAGTCACCATCATCGTTTTGAAAATACGATCTTTTTCTCGTAAGGCCAGGAGAAGCATGGCAAATGAAATCGAGGTATGCATGCTTGGGAAACAGTTCATTACAGCTACAAGCAATGAATTTTGATCCGCAAATACACGATTCAGCAAATCCGGCTGCTTATTCACATACCACACCTCGTGCAACAAGATCAGGTTGTAGAATGGCAAAATCAGCGGAAATTGCAGCATGTGGCCAGACAGCGCGTACGAAAGCATTTTCTTAATACTGCGTGTCCAAAAACTTCTCACAATACAAATCCATAAAGATAATACGAATCCGTAATTATAAATCCAAACCATGGCTTTATCCAGAAACGGAGTAGCAATCCATCTCGCCCATCCACCCGTGTTCAGTGGAATTGCATTCATATAATCATCCCAGTGCCAGGGATGGCGGTTATTTTCAAACATCCAATTGGCGATTTTCCACCAAAATCCGTTCCCGGATCCATAGAAATAGTAGAATACGCCTAGCAGCGGTATGCCGAAAAGAAAAAACCGCTTCCAATCCACATCAATCTGATCTTTACGAACGCCTAACAAACAAACTAACAGCAAGATCCAACATTCTTTACTCCAGTTCCCAACGACACCAATTCGCCAAACTAAGTAAATCGAAGCAATAATACCGAACATTGTCCAATCTTGCGACTTTACTAGCTCGCTGAGTTTCCCCTTATTCAAGACTGTTCCCCCTAAATCATCTACGAAGTACATATAATTCGGAACAAGTCTCTTCAAGAGAAAAAGACATCGGACTTTCGATGTCTTTTTCATAATCGGAGTAACACGATTCGAACGTGCGACCTCACCCACCCCAAGGGTGCGCGCTACCAGGCTGCGCCATACCCCGTCTGTAGCCCCTAGCTTACTCATTCACTTTGTAATTATAGTAGGAGATTTTCGAATTGTAAAGGCATTTTCTACCTATAAATGAATAAAACCGTGACAGCAAAATGCGGTCACGGCTTCGTTGTTATATAACGTTCAATAGTATGTAAAACGCAATTATTGAATGCCATCTTTAAGTGCTTTACCAGGTTTGAAAGCTGGAATTTTGCTTGCTGGGATTTCGATTTCATCACCAGTCTGTGGATTACGTCCTTTACGAGCGGAACGTTCACGAACTTCAAAGTTACCAAACCCAACTAATTGTACTTTATCCCCGCCTTGCAGCGCTTCGGAAATTGCTTCAAAAACAGCATCAACTGCTTTCGTTGCATCTTTCTTGGAAAGCTCAGAGGTTTCAGCAACCTTGTTAATCAATTCAGATTTATTCATGCCATTCACCTCCCCCCAAGATTTCTTACTTCCGTTACTTCCTGTTTTCACCGTTTCGTCAGAAAATATACATGATTCCATGAAAAAACGTTGATTTTCTTAGTAAAAATGAACATCGAAAGCAGACGAATAAATTCATAGTAATATACTACGACATCAATTTCAAGTATCGTTTTCCATTTTATGTGGGTATTTTTGCTATAAAACGACAAAAAACACTCTCACGAGTGTTTTTTTGTCTATTTTCTTACAAAATTATGGCAATTAAACCGCCAGATCCTTCGTTAATAATACGTCCAAGTGTTTCCTGCAATTTGTACCGCGCGTTATCCGGCATTTGAGCAAGCTTGCCTTGAATACCTTCACGCACAATGGAATGCAGGGATCTTCCAAAAATATCGGACTCCCAGATTTTGAGCGGGTTATCTTCAAAATCCTGCATCAAATAGCGGACAAGCTCTTCACTTTGCTTCTCGGTTCCAATAATCGGGGAGAATTCAGATTCGACATCTACCCGAATCATATGAATCGATGGCGCGGTTGCCCGTAAGCGAACACCGAATCTAGAGCCTTGGCGGATCAATTCTGGCTCATCCAGCGCCATCTCGGCAAGAGTAGGTGGCGCGATGCCATAACCGGTTGTTTTGACCATCTCCAGCGCCTCTGCGAATTGATCGTACTCTCGTTTGGCATGAGTGAAGTCCTGCATCAATTGCAAAAGGTGATCTTTGCCGCGAATTTCAACACCAACTACTTCCACCAAGATGCGATCATAGAGCTCATCTGGTGCAAACAGATCAATCTCGGCAACACCCTGCCCCATGCTTAGCCCGGCGAGTGCCGCCCTATCAATAAACTCGTATTCAGCAAACTGGCTGACGACCCGATCCACGTCGCGCAAGCGTCTAATATCTTGAACCGTATCACGTACGGAATTTTCGAATTGAGTACGCAGCCAATGATTCTCATCTAGAACCATAACCCAGCTTGGCAAATTCACATTCACTTCATGAACAGGGAACTCGTAGAGCACTTCACGCAGGACTGAAACCATTTCTTCTTCGCCTGCACTAGCTACGCTCATCGTTACAACAGGTACATCATAACGGCTTTGCAGTTCGCTGCGCAGCTCTAGCGCTGGCTCGCTATTTGGCTTCTGAGAGTTAATAATGACGATGAAAGGTTTGCCCACTTCTTTCAGTTCATTAATCACTCTTTCTTCTGCCAGCACATAGGATGACCGTGGGATATCCGAGATCGTGCCATCGGTTGTCACCACAACACCTAATGTTGAATGCTCCTGAATCACCTTGCGAGTTCCGATTTCTGCCGCTTCCTGGAACGGAATCGGTTCATCGAACCAAGGCGTGTTGATCATTCGTGGTCCGTTTTCGTCTTCATAGCCTTTGGCGCCATCAACTGCATAACCTACACAATCAACAAGGCGCACATTCACATTCAGCCCTTCGGCCACGGAAATTTGGACCGCCGTATTCGGCACGAACTTTGGCTCCGTTGTCATAATCGTGCGGCCAGCAGCGCTCTGCGGGAGTTCATCGGTAGCCCGGATCCTATCCGCTTCGCTTTGAATGTTCGGCAGCACTACAGATTCCACAAAACGCTTAATAAAGGTTGATTTTCCTGTACGGACTGCTCCAACAACCCCCAGGTAAATGTCCCCTCCCGTTCGTTCTGCAATGTCCTTAAAGATATCCACTTTCTCCAAGAGAATCCCTCCTACAGTTTGGTCGTCAACTGACTTTTGAGACGTTAACAATTGACTACTCGTACATTCATTTGGACTAGTAAGAAATATATGTACTTTCGATAGAAATATGATAGATGTGCCATATCTTTTTTTTCGCTCATATTTTATGAAGCACATATAGGGCTTTCCTCACCACATTGAAAAAATATATGATTGCATCGACGTCGATATTCTGAAAAATGAAAAAAACCTCCTACAGATTACTGTAAGAGGTATCTCCATTTATGGCGTCACTTGGGGAAGTGGCTGATTATTCTGCCAACGATATTCAAAACTGCGAATTGGCACGAAGTATGATTTGTTCACGAGAATCTCTCGCAAATCCTGATCCGGTTTTAATGAGCTAGCTAAACCCTGATCTTGAATAAACTTCATAATATCCATGGCATAATCGATAGCAACTTCGCCCGTTTGCTTATTGACCAAATAGGTTACGAGGTTCTGACGGTTATAAACCGACTTGATTTCGGGGGCTTTCATCCCTAAGTTATTGAAATCCACATACTCGAATGCTTCATTGATAGCAATGCCAGCAGGCAGCTTGCCGTCATGACTCGCTTTATAATCATTTATTTTCTTCTGGACATCTTCCACGCTTTGATACGCCGATAAATCCATCAGTTTCACAGTTGGTTTCGTTTCCGCATCTACAAGCACATAGATGAAAATACCTCCGCTTTCAAAAGCGTTGGCAGGAACGGTGCTTAAATAGTTCGACTTTTTCAACTTCGCAAAATCAATGACATATTTCTCATAGAGCGGCGTCGTCATATCGCTATTTTTTATAGGCAGAACACCGCTTTTCTCATGGAAAAGATCGACGGCTTGCTGAACGACGGTAATAAACTCCGCAGGGTTAATTTGATTCTCCTTACGCAGTTCTTTCGGGTAAGCGCATCCGCTTAACAATAGAACTAAACTAAGGATTATGCCTATCCATCTGCCATATACAATGCCTCGAACTATTTTCACGCATCCATCATCCTATCTTTGTTCTCTAAAATAAATCATCCTCTTCAGCTTGCCTGGCAAGCTGAGCACGTATAGCTGCCTTCAGAGGGTCCTCGGGAATCGTCACTTGCACAGGGCCAATCACACGAGCCTGACAGGCCAAGCGGTAGCCTTCCTCTGCTTGTGAGCCAAGCTTCAACCGTTCATTCACGTTCATAGGGGCAAGCCCCTTGCTGCTAGAGTCATTCACTTTCACTTTACACATCAAACATGCGGCTTTGCCCCCGCAGCGCGTGCGAATATGAACTTTAGCCTTCCGTCCGGCATCCAGTAAAGTTGTGCCTGATCGAACACTTATCTTCTTGTCGTCTGGCCAAAAATGCACGTCAATCCCACTCATCAGGTCCACCTACTTATCTGTCAACTTCCCATTCCTCAGCACGAATCTATTAATTCCCCGAGCCTTTTTTCAAACGCTAGTCCCCAGCTATTTCTTTGCAGTAACGCATGTAATGTCGGCATGTGCAGCTCTGGAGCAGCAATCATCGCACGATAGATCGCCTCATAGCGGTCAGGCCGATTTCGCAATAGATTAAAGAGAAGTTCATGAGCTAAAGGCATAACTTTCACCTCATGGTTCCCAATCGCAGCCGTATAGCTATGGTCTTCCCATAAGTACGCAGCCTCCACTTGATAGAAGGAATCAAATGCTTGAACCTTGAAATCCCCTACCACTTCAACCGTATCTCCATGTATCTGATAATGGCTGAGGATCGACGCATATATACTTGTTTGACTATACACAGGTGTATCAACTGAATAATCTTGAAGAGAAGAATGAATAACGGATACATCGTTCTTATCCACATAAATATCCAGATCTCTCGGACTTCTTCCAATATCTACGTTTTGCATAAGTAGTCCGCAGCTGCCACCGATGAGCCATCGTACGCCAGGAACTTGCATTAATTGTGTATGAATGGTCGTAATCGTTGGTACTAACGGTTCCAGCAGGACCAAGATGCCCACACCTTTCAGATTTTAAAAATATGGCTTATGCGTAGCAGAAATGGTTCCTGCTTGCTTAATCATGCATTGGCACGCAAGTCGGTAGCCCTGTTCTATTTCTTCGGGCTCCAGTCGACTCTCTTCTTCATCAGAAGGCAAGGAGAGCAGTTCACGTCCATGAGCTACATAACAGCGGCATCTGGCACACGTACCTCGTGTACACGAGAAGCCCCAATCCACGTCATTTTTGAGCGCATGATCCAAAATACTTAAACCAATTTCCGGCTCCATCGTTTTTTGCGTTTTGCGCGTTTTTAATTCCAGCATGTATGTATCGCCTCCCAGTTAGAACAATGATAGCAGCATATAGAGTAAAATTGGAACGAATAAAATAAAGGCTACGGTCGAAAGAACGACACGAATCCATCCTTGGGTACGCGTTCTTGCGTACGAAATCAATAATGATGCGACAACCATTAGACCAATGGCTACAAAAGACGCCCACATTTTGTCCAAACTTGACATATTTTTAACTCCTTATGTATAATCTTTAAAAATTATCAACAGTAAGTATAGCATAGGATGAGAAAAAAAGCATAAAGGGCAGCAAGCTCCCCTTCATGCTTTTATTTTTTACCCATCATCATGTTCATAAGCTGCTGCATATTGTTGCTGTCGAGCTTGGAACTTTTTACAGCCTGGATGATATCATTGATCGTCTCTTCGGATACTTTGACATTTACAAGGCCAGAGACTTGCTTGATCAACTGGCGCAGCTGAGTCTCACTTTGAAGTGTTGAAGGTTTCACACCGCTCGCAATTCGCTCGATATCTTTAGGTGTAACGTTTTTCCCCGTTTTCTTCTTCACCACGCTGAGTACGTCTTTAGACATATCTTTGTTTGCCAAATGTGCCGCCTCCTATACCTGATAAGAACTAAATACTTATACGGTATAGTATGAGTGCGGGAAGAATGTGGTGTAGGCTACTTCAATACATTTGTGATAGCATCCGTAGCTACTTCTTCTATTTCATGCGTTCTAACGCGGCCCATAAGGTCCTGCGCGGCTAACTGTGGCGATTTCCCATCGAATAGCACTTTGTACAGCTCATCGGTAATAGGCATCGTTGCATCATACCTCCGAGACAACTCATAAGCTGCTTTCGTAGTCTTCACGCCTTCGACGACCATTCCCATCTCTTGAAGCACCTCATCTAGAGGTATACCCTTCGCGAGTTTATTTCCGGCGCGCCAATTTCGGCTATGTTGACTCGTACAAGTCACGATCAAATCACCGATGCCAGCTAATCCGGCAAAAGTCAGCGGATTAGCCCCCATCGCGGTACCTAAGCGAGCGATTTCTGCCAAGCCTCGGGTCATCAGAGCAGCTTTGGCATTATCGCCAAAACCCAGGCCATCTGTCAGCCCTGCACCCAGAGCAATAATGTTCTTGAGCGCTCCGCCAACTTCAACGCCTGCCACATCCGGATTCGTATAGACGCGAAAATAGGCGTTAATCAATAGATCCTGGGCGGCCTCTGCCGCTTCCAAGTCTTGCGCCGCGACTACGACAGTCGTCGGGCATTTGCGAATGACTTCTTCAGCGTGACTGGGACCTGAAAGCACCACTAGCCGATTCGGATTGATTTCGGGCAGCTCATCTGCGATGACCTCGGTCATACGCTTGAGGGAACCCGTTTCAAACCCTTTGGTCGCGTGGATCAGCAAAGCATCTTTATTCAAATAGGGACGCATGTTGGATGCAACCTCACGCATGCCGGATGAAGGGACGACCATAATGATCGCATCAGCCCCTTCGACCGCTCCTTGCAGCGAATGAGTCGCTACAATAAGCGGTGATAATTCCACATCTTGGAGAAAACGGCTATTCCGGTTTTGTTCGTTGATCTCTCGCACTTGCTCCTCATTGCGAGACCATAACAACACCTGATGTCCATTATCCGCCAGTACCGTGGCAAGAGCCGTTCCCCAGCTGCCTGCTACCAGAACCGATACTTTGTTTGACATGGTTACCCCTCCTAAACGTTATGCACTCTAATTATTGGGTGATGTTCGCCCAAAACTATGCTCTTTTCTGGCCCAATTTATTCTCTTTACCTTGAACGAGCTTCACAATATTGGTTCGATGGCGCAAGAACGCAAACGCGCATAGCAAGATACTGATCCACAAAACTTCTATTGGTCGATCCATTCCCCAAATTAGAAAAGGTAAAAGTGCGGTTAGAATTAGTGAACCGAGCGATACGAATCTAGTTATCGCAATAATGACGATAGCCGTTAAACCTGCAATTAACGTAGGAATGAAGCAAAGCGTAGCCATTACGCCGATTGTCGTGGCAATACCCTTGCCGCCACGGAACCCATAATACACTGGCCAGTTGTGTCCAACGATGGCAGCAAGTCCGCACAATACACGAACCCACAAATCGTCGGGTCCAGGAGCTGCCCAGATGCCAAGGCAAACGGCAGCAACTCCCTTCAAACCGTCCAAGATCAATACCATGATCGCTGGGCCTTTGCCCAATACGCGCAGTGTATTGGTTGCTCCCGCATTGCCGCTTCCATGTTTGCGGATATCGATGCCTTTAAACCATTTCCCAAATAAATAACTAAAGCTTATAGCCCCTAATAAATACCCTGCTACGATTGTTATTATGGAAATTAAAAGCAAGCTGCAACATCTCCTTATTCTTTGTCCGAAGTCTTTCTACGGCTTAGGATACGAATCGGTGTTCCTTCAAAACCAAAGGCTGCACGGATTTTGTTATCCAAATACCGTTCATATGAAAAGTGCATGAGCTCAGGCTCATTCACAAAGAGCACAAAGACAGGAGGCTTAACCGCTACTTGTGTTACATAGTTAATCCGCAGACGTTTGCCTTTATCCGTCGGAGGAGGGTTGTACGCTACGGCATCAGAAACAACATCATTCAACAAATGTGTTTGAACACGCAGGGCATGATTTTCTGCTACTTGAATAACAACCGGCAACAGCTTATGTAAGCGTTGCGTTGTTTTCGCTGATACAAAAACAATCGGAGCATAACTCAAGAACAAGAAATGATCGCGGATCGTTTGTGTAAAATGCTGCATGGTTTTATCATCTTTATCAACGATGTCCCATTTATTTACGACAATGATAATCGCTTTTCCTGCTTCATGCGCATATCCAGCAATGTGCTTGTCCTGATCAATGATGCCTTCTTGACCATCAATGACAACGAGCACAACGTCTGCACGTTCGATTGCTTTCATAGCCCGCATGACGCTATATTTCTCCGTGTTCTCGTAAACCTTGCCTCTTTTGCGCATACCAGCGGTATCAATAATAACAAACTTCTGATCATCCCGCTCAAATGGCGTATCGATGGCATCGCGCGTCGTACCCGCAACATCACTGACAATAACGCGTTCTTCGCCAAGAATGGCATTCGTCATGGACGACTTGCCGACGTTCGGGCGACCAATCAGAGCAAACTTAATAACTTCGTCTCCATACTCGTCATCCTTTTTGTCTGGGAAAAGCCCGCAGACGACTTCGAGCAAGTCGCCGATCCCGATACCATGTGAACCCGAAATCCCTACCGGATCACCAAATCCTAGAGAATAAAACTCATAGATATCATCTTGACGCGCGAGGTTATCGACCTTGTTCACGGCAAGTACGACCGGCTTTTTGGAACGGAATAGCAACTGCGCTACTTCTTCGTCCGATGGGGTTACACCCGCTTTGGCATCTACCATGAACACAATAACATCCGCTTCTTCAATCGCAAGCTCAGCTTGCACACGAACAGACTTGAGGATCGCATCCTCGCCATCAATTTCAATCCCGCCTGTATCAATCACGCTGAATGACGTATTCAGCCATTCGCCCACACCATAGAGTCGATCACGTGTTACACCCGGTTTATCTTCTACAATCGCAAGACGATCTCCTACGATCCGATTGAAAATGGTGGATTTTCCGACATTCGGTCGGCCGACAATTGCAAGTACTGGTCTAGCCAATTCTCATTCACTCCTCCTGATTCCATGATCAGCCATGGAAAAATACGCAACTTACATCATAACAAAAAAGACACGGATTGGCTAATCTCTTTTGAGACTTCGCCAAATTGATCATGGAATACCAGTATCTTAGGTATGCTTAACCAAAATCATCGTGCCATTTTTCAAATCATGCGCGTTCGCATCCAATATTTTCTCCAGTGAGAACGAGACTTTCTGCAGGTCATCCTCCTGGTCTACCACAAAGATTGGGGCACCCCCACCAACTCTTTCCTTCATTATTGTCACAACAGCAACAATTTGCGACATGGCGTTTCACGCCCCCTTATTTTTGTTTACACCAGCCTCAGACGGCATACGCACAGCGCTTTCCAGGACAGGAACCCGATGAAGAGCAACAAATGTCTTGTTCTCATCTTTCTCTTGTGGCAGCAGCAGCACACCGACAGTTCCTGTATTCATATCCAGCTTGGCCATTGGCCGCAGAGACGGTTCACCCTCATCCCTGTAAACACCAAACAAGGTAGAAATATCATGAAGAATCGCCTGTCTTTGGCCTAGATTCGCCAAGGTCACGCGAGAATTGCGATTTTTGGGTTTAATCAGAAAGCCAACCCCGTGTTCTTTAATCTTATTTCGGCTATCCTCCAGCCCCACATTCATGATATAAATGGAGCCAACAAACAAATCTGGCCCATCTATCCGAATCGGGACGGCTTCTATATCCGCTATTTCCCCTAATTTTTTACCCGATTTGAAAAAGTGTGCAAGCCAGATCGACAAAATGCCGGCTAAGACTCCCCAGTACCAAGCAAACAAAATACTGAAGAGGGACGCCAGAAAAGCTGAGAAAATGACCAGATAATTTCTTCCCTCAAAGACCATGGCGATGCCCTCAATATAGGCTGCTCCTCTTGGAACTAACTCTAATTCATCAACCTTTGTTAAGCTCTGTCTCTCCATATTACGAACATCTCTGAACTGCTGAGCCGCTAAGGAAAGAAACGTAACCGCCGTATAGTTTTTGTCCAGCAAAGCGGGCACTGCTACAGCTCCTAGGCCTGCCGCGATAACACCAAGGGAAATATGTATGATTTTTCCATGCGGGTATGTTGGGTATTGCCTGTAATCTGTCCTAAGCATATTGAGCCTAGCTAAAATTCCAAAAATAACACCAACAACGATGCCTATCGTATACCGATGTGCATAAAACCAGTCCATTACTTTCTCCAGCCTCCTCTTCGCTCTATCCAGCTTCTTATCATACTTCGACAGCCTGTGTAGGCCGCTTGCAGAATAATCGTCATTGTTCGCGCAGTAAAGACAGAAAGCCACCATTGGTCTTGAAATGTCGAATGGCCAAGTTGATGGTAGCCCCCAACAGGATGAATGCCCGCCTGATACATATCACCAAGCAAATATCCCATGGAAATAGCCGCAATTTGCTCCAGCGCATTGCGCTGCAGAACAACCGCTATCAAAGCGAGCAATAAGGCAATATCCCAGTCTGAATTTCGCACAATAAGGATCGGATCCATCTCCAGCAGCTGATGCAGCAAGAAATGAAGCGAACCCAGCAGAAGCCCGATAGAAAGCAAATGAAGCTTATGTATGAAGCCTTGAATCACGAAGAGAATAACTAGGCTAATGGCGAAAACCAAGAGATAAACGAGTTGAATATGTACTTGCTTAATCGTCACAGAAAAGCACGAACCCACAATCCACAGGGCAAAAAAAAGAAGCATGCCCTTATGCGATATACTTCTGACGTACAGCTCCTTCCACCCGCTGGCAAACAAAATCAACGTGATGCAAAGGAGAATGAGAGACAAATAACCGGAGTTCATAATCTGACCACCCTACAAGGCACTGGCGAACCGATGATATCTATCACCGCTTGCCTGCGGATCTACGGCTTCCGCTCTTCTTATGTAGAGGGAAGCACATCTTGATCCTTAGTATGGCAATCTTTCGATTATTTACTCCGATTGGTTTTATCTGCGTATGAAGTTAAATCAATCCCGCGGGTCCGGCACCATTCTGCCGTTTCTCCCATAATGACAACGGGGCACTGCCCCAAATCTCTAATCGTAGGTGCGCCTAGCGCCGTCATAATTAAAATAAGTCCTTGATGCAGCTCGTCCGCAAAGCGATGCAGGCTTTGGGTGCCTTGCTCACGCAGCACCTTGAGAAATGCTCCAGCCATGCCGACGGCTGATGCGCCAAGAGCCAGCGCTTTGGCCGCTTCCAAAGCGTTCGTAATCCCCCCTGAGGCAATCACAGAGCCTCTTGGGTAAATAGACAGCGCCTCCAAAAGCGAGATGCTTGTCGGGGTACCCCAGTCGTTCAGCCACTCTATTGCCGCTGGACGTCTCGCGTTCTCTATGGCGGCGAAATTCGTGCCGCCCGAACCACCAACATCCAAGACACGAACACCAATCTCTTGCAATTGTTTGGCGTTGTCCTTCAGGATGCCGAAGCCGACTTCCTTGACAATGACCGGCACTTCCACTTGCCGAACAATGGCTTCAATCCGCTTCAGCATACCTACAAAGCTGCGATCTCCTTCAGGCATGATCAGCTCTTGCATAACATTCAAATGAATCTGCAGTGCATTCGCTTCAATCATTTCAATTGCTCTAACTGCTTGGTCAACCGTTGCCTCGCTGCCCAAATTCGCGAACACGACCCCCTTCGGGTTTTCGCGACGCACGACTTGGTAGCTGGACGCTACCTCGCTGTTCTTCAGCGCTGACATCTGGGAGCCGACAGCCATAGCCATTCCCTTCTCCCTTGCCATGATGGCTAGTTCGCGGTTGATGCTCTCTGTCTCCTGGGCGCCTCCGGTCATCGCATTAATTAAAATCGGCGAACTCATAATGAGATCGCCGATTTCAGTCGTTAATGCAATGTGATCCGTTGAAGTCTCAGGTAGACAGTTATGCACAAGCTTGATATCCGACAGCCCTTGCTGTCTGGATTGACCAAGCTCCAGCGCGTAATGGACATGCTCCATTTTGCGTGAGATGCGCATTCCTTGGTCCTCCTACAAATCAAGTATCACTTACTTTTTAAATTTGGAAAGTTTGTCGCCGAAACGCTCGCCAAGTGTCATGGATAGACCTTGGTTGCTTAAAGATACGTTCTCGTTACCAGCGATTTCTTTTTGGTGGCTAGCGCTGTTACCGCGGTCACGGTCGCCTCTAGGTTGTCTTTCTCTTTCTGGTTTAGCAGCAGACGGAGCAGCTGCGCCAGCAGGAGCTTCAGGAGCTTCTTCTGTTTCTTTGATGCTTAGGCTAACACGTTTCTCATTGGCATTGATTTCCAAAATTTTCACTTGAACTTCTTGGCCTTCTTTCAATACTTCATGAGGCGTTCCGATGTGACGGTGAGCGATTTGGGAAATATGCACAAGACCTTCAACACCAGGAGCTACTTCAACGAATGCGCCAAAAGCAGCAAGACGTTTCACAGTACCTGTTACGATGTCGCCAGCTTTGAAATCATTCTCCACATTGGACCAAGGGCCTGCTTGTGTAGCTTTGATGCTAAGGCTGATTTTGTCGTTGGACGGATCAAGTTTAAGGATTTGCACTTTCACTTTGTCGCCTTCTTTAACAACATCAGAAGCTTGATCTACATGGTGCCAAGCTAGTTCGGAAATGTGAACCAAACCGTCGATACCACCGATATCAATAAATGCACCGAATTGAGTCAAGCGTTGAACAGTTCCGTCTAGAACTTGTCCTACTTGCAATCCTTCGATGATTTTCTTTTTGTTTGCTTCGAATTCTTCATCCAATACATCTTTTTGTGAAAGGATGACTTTGTTTTTCTCGCGATCGATTTCTTTCACACGAAGACGCAATGTGCGGCCTTTGTAGGAGGAGAAATCTTCAACGAATTGACGCTCAACCATGGAAGCAGGTACGAAACCGCGTACGCCGATATCCACTACTAAACCGCCTTTAACAACTTCAGCAACGGAAGCTTCGATAATTTCTTTGCTTTCCAATTGACCTTGAAGTGTTTCCCAAGCTTTTTCGCTGTCTACAACACGTTTGGAAAGAACCAAAGTTTCTTTCGCGTCATTGATAGAAACGACTTTCAGTTCTACTTCTTGTCCAAGCTGTACCGCTTGACCTGCATCTTCCAAGCTAACGGAAGATAGTTCGCGAACCGGAATAACACCATCGTATTTGTAACCGATATCCACGAAGGCTTGATCTGCGTCTACCTTAACGATTTTGCCTTTCACGGTAGCGCCTTTCTTCAGCACAGCAACATTGTTCATGGCATGCTCCGCTTCTGCTTGCGATACGGCTGTTTCTTGAGCTTCTTGCGTTTGATCTTGAACTTTTACTTCATCTGACATGAGATTAGCCTCCTCTAATTACAACCAACAAAAAAATAATTTATAAGTCACAAAGCAGTATGTAAGCTTCTACTCTGTTTCAAACAAAACAATCTTAATCATTCGCTTTTGAAGATAGTATAATTCCAAGCTTTCATTTCCATACATGTGGCCTATGCCTTGCTATATGTACTGTGTAAGCGGCGAATTTCTTTCATAATGGCTTCAGTCGCCAGCTCCAGATCTTCTGAGCTAGCTCCCGCATAAGCACTCAAATCAAGTGGTTTGCCGTATACGATGGTCATGCGGCGGAATAATGAATAAGTACCAACAATTGCCACAGGAACGACAGCAGCACCAGATTTCAGAGCAAGCGAGGCAGCGCCCTTCTTGCCCATTCCCCCAGCGTTATTACGCGAACCTTCTGGGAAAACGCCTAACATATTACCATCGCGGAGCAATTGCACCGCTAGACGGATCGATTCTCTGCTTACTCCACCGCGTTTAACTGGAAAAGCGCCGACTTTAGAAATGGCTGCGCCCAACACAGGAATATCGAATAGTTCGGCTTTCGCCATAAAATGCACCATACGTTTCAGCGGTGTTCCTAATAATGGAGGATCTAATACACTTGTATGATTGCCGCAAAGCACTACTGCACCCTGTTTTGGGACATTTTCCATGCCAATGGCACGTAACCGGAAGAACAAGGTGAAAAAGCAACGAAACAAGGCCCTGCCGATGCGATACAGCATCTTATTTGCCACCCCCGACTTTGTCTTTGCAAAGCCCAAGTATTTCGTCCACAACTTCTTCAATTGTCATTGAGGTGCTGTCCATCAATACAGCGTCATGAGCACGTCTGAGCGGAGAAATCTCTCGATCTTGGTCCAATTGGTCCCTACGAGCGATGTCCTGTTCAAGTTCGGAGAGCGTCAGTGTACAAGTACCGCTGCTTTGCATCTCTTTGAAGCGTCGCTCTGCGCGTTCCTTTACGCTGGCTGTTAGAAATACCTTGATTTCTGCATCCGGCATGACATGAGTGCCGATATCCCGGCCATCCATGACCACACCTCTGGAAATCGCCATTTGTTTCTGCAGGGAAACCAGCAGTTCACGTACCGCGCCATAACTGGCAATTTGGGAAACATGATCTGTAATGGCTGTTGTGCGGATTGCTTTCGTCACATCAACACCATCGACAAATACCTGTTGGCCTTCTTCTCCAGGAATTAGCTCAATCTTCATGCGATTGGCCATAGCAGCCACTTCTGTCTCTTGCTCAGGTAGCAGCCCTTCTTGCTGTACTTTCCATGTTACTGCCCGATACATGGCTCCTGTATCCACGTAAACGAATCCAAGCGCCCCGGCAACAAGCCGAGCGATGGTACTTTTACCGGCTCCAGCAGGTCCATCAATGGCAATATTGAACTTATCCAAGCTGCTGTTCCTCCCAACGATACTCAACAATACCTTACGAACAAAAAAGCAGGCACTGCCTGCTAATTGATTCAAATTATATCACACTACCTAGGTATATGCAAAACTTGGACGCATAATAGATTGCTTGCTGACATGCTTAAGAGCGCTCTCCCTTCCCATTTTGGGGCATCATATAAGGCTTTCCTTCTAGCGGTTCAACCCTCGTAAAATGCTTGCGTATATAAGGGATTTGGAGTAAAAGCTGCACACAAATAAGCACGATAAAACATACAAGCGTTGTCCGAATAATCACCTTTTCTACTTTCGCAGAGAAGAGGATAAACAACTGCTCATAGGACTTCGCTTCCCGATCTTTGGACATGAGCTTTTCACCTGCTCGAATAGGCATATTGTTTGGTAGTATACCCATGCGAGCTAACTCTCATGCTTACAAGCAGAGAGACTTTTGACAAAGTCAAAAGATCCTCTATTATCTTTTCCGGAAATCCATCTGGCGTTCAAAACAAAAACGAATTAGTTTCTGGCGCTCTCTATCCAAAATTTCAACAAATCTAACCATGGCGAGCTGCTTGCCAGTTTCCAATTTTTTGACGCGCACAACTTCGCCGCTAAACGGGATATGCTCAATGTTTCCATTTTTGTATGGAACAAGGAGCCAGCAGGAAATAGTTGTGTTGATACCTAGCGGAATTTGGCCATCATAAACCACTGAAATGCCGCCTCCGCCTACATCGTCGGTCATGCCGATAAATTGAATTTGGTCGGATACCTTGACCGCGATTTCCAGTTCAGCAGGTACTCTTAGAAAGCTTCTGCGTTGCACTTGCGTAATTGCTTCAGGCTCGGGCTTATGAAGTTCAACAAGCCGAATCACATCTTCGCGAAAACCAGTTACTGTTGTTGTAAAGTAATGTTTCACGCCGCCTTGTTCAATATAAAAGGTGCTTAACTCATCGCCATAATACAGCTTCTTGAGTCGACCCGATTGCTCATTGATCGGAATTTCTATAACGATTGAGCTATCCGTTACATCGGCAATTCTGGATTTGTATTCAATCCTTGATTCTTCATCATCAATGCTGTTTACTTGTATATGTAAAATTTGGTTAACCTTGGGCAGCAATCCCTGCACCTCCGAAACATATTATGACACAATTATACCACGCCGCTCTTATTTGAATAGCAAAAAAAAGAAGCTGGGCTCGAACCCGCTTCTTTTTTCGACTTTATGTTGCTTTTTCTGCAGCAGCTTGCGCTTGATCTGGACGAATCGTTTCGATTCTCTCTTCCATTCCTAAATCACCATTGATATACACACGATATAAATTATTGTTCATTTTCCCGACAAATTCATGACAGAGAACCTCTTCATCTAGATCATTTTTGATGATAGCAAGAGATTCCGCCGTCACTTTCATATTCGGACTAAGTTGCTTCCGTGCTTCAGCCGCTGTAATTTTGGGTTGTCCAATATTCCGCTGAACCTGTCCATAAATATAATCAGCTGCTTGAAGTCCAATCACTTCAAGCGTGTCCAGTGCAACCTTAACACTAATTTGTTGCGGATAAATGGTCACATCTTTCTCACGCTTAGCGAAAATTATATTCGCAATGTTTTGATATTGATCATAACTTACAGCACTCATATCTTTATATTCATGTTGATCCAGAAACTCATTTGATATATCACGGGCTTGCCGAAGGTCAAACTTCGACTCTTTGACGTCTCGCGGCTTCATGAAATAAATCAGTTGACCGCCTTTTTTCGTAAAATCCATTTGAACATTATCAGCTCCGTTTGTTCCGCTCGGGACCACAACACTGAAGCTTTGATTCTCAGGCGAATTCCCGCCGTTTTCTACCACTTGCATAGCAGCTGTATCGGATTGACCAAGGAATTGAGCCGCTTTTTGCTTAATCTGATCTGCCGTCATATCATTGCCGGACAGCATGCTAATCTTTTTCTGGGAAAGCATCCCCATACTGCCTGGTCCCCAGTTCAACTCCTCATAGGCGCCTACTTTTTTGTCTACGATGGAGAAACCGTCAATGATCGCATTATCATGCACTTCATTCTCCGAAGCAAGTGCCAGTTCTACGTCCATCCAGCGCAAATTGTTCGTCATTACTTTATCCTGGACTCCGCGTATCTCCTTCGTAATCTCGGCGGAATGATCGTAAAGCGAACTTAGCGTTTTTATTTCACTCTCCGTTAACGGCTGCTTGGTCATATCTCGAACTGACATTCGGTAAGAGTAATTAGCCATATTCGCCAAGAAATCCTCAGTTTTGTTAAAAGGCAGCAGTGTTAATGGAAGCTGTGTGATATCCCCCTGTGCCTGACTGGTCAACCGCCACACATTCACAAGCCCTTTGCGGTAGGAAGGCTCAGCCGTCGAGTTAACAGCAAGCGTGTTTCCTAACTCCGTATGCAGTTTGTCCATATGGAAAGAGAGATCATGGAAAGCGCGCTGATATTGGTTCTCTGCTTTAATCAAAATCGTATTTTTCTCCTGATGCTCCAAGTACCCCCAAACGGACGCACCGATTAAAGCAATCAAAAGGAATGGAAACATGACAATGCTCAATCTTTTATACACGTGAATACCCCTTTCATCCCCTAAACTTGGCTTAGTTTTTGCGCGAATAGACAGGTTTATACAAGAATGACAACAAAAAAGAGGCCTATTCATAAAGAATGGCCTCTCATTATTCGTCTGTCTCTATTTCGAAATCATGCTCATTGCTGCAAATACATTGCCTAAATCCTGTTTCGATCTTACCTTTTTCTCTCTTACCTTTCAGCACGAACTTTTCCCCGCATTGTCTGCAGCGGATCTTTACTTTCACTCGTGTTATGGACATGTACACCCTCCCGGTAGTTCCAAGCTCTTTGAGCCAGGAATCGCCTTCTATAATGTCCAGTATTGCCCAAATTAACTCATTTTAATCTTCTCATCTGCTGATGCGACGCGCAGCGGCGAATGAGCATTTGCCCGGTCAACCCGCCAAATGGTACGAATCCATAGAAATGTCATTACCGGTATCATGACCCAGATCCAGTTGGATTTAAAGAAGAGCAGGATGTAGTCAAACAATCCATGCCAGAAAATCGGCAGCAGGAGCGAGAACCACAGATACTTCTGGGCCTTGTGAGGAACGAATTTGGCCTTCCCCAAGTAATAGCCCATCATGACTCCGAAAAGCGCATGCGCCGAAACCGGCAGAAGAGCGCGGATCATTAGCGCAGAGAAAGATGCTGCATTTAAGAAAGCATATATGATATTTTCTAAAGTCGCGTAACCCAAGCTTACCGCAACCGCGTATACGATCCCGTCATAAGGTTCATCAAAGGCTTCATGCCTGAAGATCAAATGATACAGAATGAACCATTTCATGAACTCTTCAATGCCCCCCGATAGGAGAAACGACGAAATAAAGGTACCCTCGCCTACTTCCTGAATCAGAGCATTCTGAAGCACCATCGTTGGATATACGAGCAGCACACCAAATAAGAACATGCGGATAACCAAATGGATGGGTTCCGTTTCGTAACGATCTTTTAAATAAAAGTATGCAAGCAGTGAGAGACCTGGGGCTACGGCTGCAAGAACAATCGGTAATATTTGCAAATGCGGCTTCCCCCTTATGCTAGAAGTAGTTATGAAGTACCCTCAGTACAGTTATGTCATCTTACATTATAGTCATTTTGGAACGATATTTCTATGATTTATCCGTAAAAAGTGCACAATCATTATGGAAAACGAGAGGGATATTCCCTATTGTGCCATTTCTGTTCTTCGTTAGTGCAAGCGAAATCGCCTGTTGACCATCCACATCCGATTTCACAGGTTGCATAATCATCACGACATCAGCAGAAGCCTGCACACGGTCTGGTACGTTATCTTCGCCTAACTCCAGAGCAGTTGCTGCGATAATCGGACAATCCCATTCCCGGGACCACTGCTTAAGCGTAAACGCTATGGCCGCCTGTTGCTGTTGCCAAGTCAGCGCCGCCGCACCTTCGCCCATCGGAATTCGCTGCAAATGATCGATGAAAATAACAGGTTCTTTGCCCACGATGACGGCTATTCTTTCTATGTTAGCAGCTACTTGATCGAGCGTTGTACTCATCGTACACTCAAGCATCCACAACATCTTACTAATTTTGGCGTACTGCTTATTCGCCTCAGCCACTTGTTCGGGATCTATTTTCCCGCCAAGCACCTTCTGAGGTGCTACACCAATAATCCGCGCGATGCTGCGAGACCATAATTCAAAATTCGTCATGTCCCAGGAAACAAATATGACTGGAGTTTCTTCAAGTGCGATATGATCAGCCATTTGCTTCAGCAGCATGCTTTTGCCTATAGATCCTGATCCCGCAAGAAGATACAAGCCATTTCCAAAGCCACCGAATAGGAGCGTGTCCAGTTTGTCAAAGCCCGTTCGAATCGAGGCTACCTGCCCACGGAATCTCTTCATGTATTCTTCCAAATAAACCGTGCTATTCTTAATATCTGGCGCTACAGGAGCTAACATAGCCTCTTCAACAGATTGATTAACCAGTGTGAGGAATGTCTCTACCGGACTCTTAGCTCTTACGAATAGATCATTGATGTCGCGAATGGTCTCTGGCAAGGAAATAATATACGTTTCGTTTCCTTGTTCTCGTAAGACGGATTCAATCCGTGTAGACTCTCTCCGCCCGTACTCATCGTTCCCCATACAAATGTATACACGTTTTCCTGTAAACAGGGAAAGATGGTGTTCTTTGAATATCCCATAATCCGGTACACAAACAGCCGGGACTTTGGCCTGCGTAAGAGAAAGCACATCGAAAATGCCACTGCACAAAATGACTTCATCCGAATCTTCCATGGCATCGTAATTAAAAAGATACTGGTCAACCCCATACAAGGCCTTATATTTCGGCTCCTTATTATCAACAGAACGTCCGATTAAGTCGACAATTTCGCCCTCGTAATTACGAATGGGCAGGATCACTCTGTGTTCAAAGTAATCGCCCAGTTGATTCTGATCGACGTAGAACCCGATTTTTCCGATTTCAAAACCAATCCGAAACAATTGCGCGGTCTCTTCGGTAATTCCCCTTTTTTGCAAATATAAATAAGCTTCTTCTCGCATCTGTTTCTGGTAGTAGCTTAGCAAACTGTCCAAATCAACCGCTGCCAACGTTGGCGCTAGGCGCTTATGCTCTAAATTCGTCATGATTTTCTCCCCCATCATCTCTTCGCAAGGATGCAAAACCACTTTCTATCTCATATAAAAAAGCCAATTAAAAAAAGCATCAACAAAAACGGTTGTTTTTGAAGATGCTTGTTTCATTCAACAACAAAAGAAAAGAGGATGGCCTTTATTTAAAGTGCTGACAAAGCACCTTCACGGCGTCATCGGCAATAATCGTCTTCCCATACTCTTCAAGCACCGCTTGTGTTACGGAAGCAGCTTCCCCGAATTCGGACAGGACCGCGATTAACGCTTGGTACTTCGTATCTTCAAGGTCAACAGGCTCTAGTTGTAAAATATATTTCCCTTTGTAGGAATAAAGGGTGCCGCCCTCAATGAGAAGCGGATTGATTACTTTGGAGACACGCAGCAGATCTTCAAAGTCACGGAACGCATAGGAGACTAAATCGCTTTGTTCAAGCGTTACTTCCATCTCATACACTTCTTCAGCTTCATGATCATCATACGAATCTGAATTCGCATACAAATCAAGCTTGCCTCTTGTCACAATGACAACCATTCCCTGGGCTGGCAGTGCAAACACCTCAACAGCAAGAGGTCCGGACGGGTCAAATCCGAGCTCTGAATAGGCTTGATCCATCATTTCACTGAATAACTCGTGTACTTTGGGGATCTCTCTCCACATGTCGTCCTTTTGAATTCCGCGTTCAGTTAAGTCATCGAATGTTAGGAAAATCCGTATCTTATCCTGACTTAAGCGTTCTATTTTCATGATAGGATCCTCCTTTGAGCCTCCCGATTGGAAAGCTTGCATCGAAAGCATGGTCATCTTATTAAAACAGAATATGATAAAAAAATAAAAATGTGAACCTTGAAGCAAGATTTGGACAAGTATTCTTTTATCGTTTTCACCTACCATGTTAACACTATTTGATTCCAATTGCACGCGCAAGTTATGTATAAAAAGAAAAAGCACAGCCGGCCCCGTGGGTATGCCTGACTGTGCCTGCCGTGAGTATTTATTGAATTGTCGACGAATTTTCTTTGTTGGCTTGCAAAATTTCGTTCACGGTCACACTCAAATGCGGATCTTCCTTCACGATTTTCTCCACCGTGCCAAGCCCGCCGCTTGAGTTTGCGCCTGCATTTGTACTTGTACTTGTACTTGAGAAATTCCGAACTGGTGAATCGCTGCTGAATGATTTATTCGCAAAAGTGTCTTTCGCTTTATCTACTACTTTCCCCATCGACTCACTGGATGAGCTGAACGCGGAGAACAACATTGATTTACTTTTGCGATTCAGATAAACGACCGCTGCTGCTCCGGCAATACCGCCTAACAAGAAAGTACCTATCTTCATTGGGTCTCCCTCCATGTTAATTTAGTATGAATCCTTCATAGGTTGCGCGAGTTGAAGAGAGGGCATACGTTCAAACAATAGGAAAACAAAGGAGATATGATCCATGCGAAATGTGGTACTATAAGGAGAGACAATTGAAGTTAATTTGCCTGAGGAGAACGAGAAATGACTAACAAAGCCAGTATCCTGTTAATCAGCATGATGATATTCCTAGCTGCCTGCAGTGATAGCCAACCGGCCAAAAGCCCAGTTACCACAACCAGTGCGACACCAACAACGGCAGTTACGACAGCTGCCAGCCCTGCTCCTACGGCTGCATCAACAGTAACGCCCGCTCCCACACCTACACCAGAGCCAACTAAACCAGTTCCACAAGAAGTAAAGAAGGACTATCATATGAACAAAAATTATGATATCGTCCCCAACGACCCGAACGGGAACAAGAAAATTATCCTCTTAACGTTTGATGACGGCCCCAAAGAGCAAGAGATGAATCAGTCGCTAATCGATACTCTCAAAAAACATAACGCGAAGGCCATTTTCTTTTTGAACGGCTACCGGATCAAACAAAAGCCCGAGCTCGTTAAGCTCATCCACGACAGCGGGAATATCATTGGCAATCATGCATGGGACCATGACAATTTGAAAGACATGCCGAATGCCAAGATTGATCAGCAAGTGGACGATGTTCAGAAAATTATTAAAGAATTAACGGGGCAAGCCCCGCAGTTTTTCCGCCCTCCTTTTGGTGCGGGGAACGATTATTTGAAAGCCAAAATCAAAGATAATAAAATGCTTTATATGACATGGTCAAATGGATCATTGGATTGGGAAATGACCAATCAAAAAAATGATCCCAACAAAGTCATCGAGAATGTTATGAAGCAGCTGCACGGCGGCAGCAATATTCTCATGCATGAACTGCCTTGGACGGTCAAAATATTAGACACTCTCCTCACACAGCTTGAGGAAAAAGGGTATTCGTTCGTGGATCCGAATGCCATTGAGCTAGAAATGAGATAACAAAAAGAAGCTTTGCAGCTCCCTCAAGCATCTACAGGGGCATGCAAAGCTTTTTTCTTTTAATAGCTAATATTGACTGTTTTCGTGCTTTCTACGTAGGTTACCTTGGCTCCAAGCGCTTCTGACAGCAAACGAACTGGAATCATCGTTGTTTCATTCACTAATTTTGCCGCGGACTCCGTTTGATGCTCCACACCATTTAAGTTATAAGCATTCCGGCTTGTGTAGAAAATAATCGTCTTGTCTTTCTTCTTGTACACCGCTGCCTTCTGCTTATCGTCCCACTCCACCGTTGCACCAAGGGCCGCGGCGAGATCACGGATATATAGGAATGAGGTCCCCTCTTGAATGTAAGGCTTCTGTTTCATCGGATATGGAATGAGATCAAGAACATATTTGTCGCCAGCTAAGGCAAAAGAAACGAGGTGACTTCGATTTAGTCCGAAATTGCCCATTTGCAGTGTGTAAGAAACCGCATCATTATGCAGTTTGAGCACACCTACGCCCTCGCGAGGCTCTGTACGGAACATCCATTCCTTACTGTAAGATTTGGTGGTGCCATCCTCCATGGTTGCCGTTAGTTTGACTTTCGCTTTATAGGTTGAATCGAGCTCTAACGGTTTCGATGGCATGATAATAACTTCAGTATCCAGATGATCGTCCGTGCCAGGCTCATTCTTCAGCAAGCTGACCGCTTTCCCAGCTTCATCCTTTAATTCTGCCTCATCCAACCTAACTTTCTTCACACCAGGTCCATAGATGGAGGCCATGATCGGGTAGCCGACTGGATATGACGCTGCAGCATGATTACGGATGGGATCCGGTGTTTCATGACCATCAAACATAGTAGGGACATAGACATCGTTACTTCCTGGAGAAACAACCAGTTCAGGTGATACCCCTTCTGAAAATCCGAATTCTATGACATGATAAGGCCCATCTTTATAAACACCAATTTCGACGAGTCCAGGTACCATGAATGGTGTTCGATGATAAGGAGCATCAAATAAACTATCAATGGCTTCAACAAGGGACACATTATTGTAAGCTACGTCCTCGCTGCTTGAGCGAGCATATCCAATAAATTGAGCTCGTTCTTTCAAGGACTTTCCAATATATCCAGGCAGCGCTGGGTCCTCATCATGCAAGGAAACGGCCGTTTTAATCGGATCGATTTTGTTTTGCGACAAATATTGCGCATGCTTCTTAGCAGCTACATTCAGGGCATCGCTAAACTTCACTTTTGTTAAGCCCATTTTTACCCGATAGTCATTAATCGCTTGCAGACCTGCTTGCTGCTCTTTACTTGTCTCTGAAGAAAGGGTGACAGCACCGTCTACTACAGTAAAATCCCAATAAATCTGAACAGGTTCATAACCGGTGAAGCTAAAAGATAAACGTGCCGAATACTTGCCAGGTGCCAAATCCGCTTTGGGCTGATACACATATTTAACAGAAACAGGATCGTAAGTCGCCGTCACTTCCTGATTATTGAGGTAAAAATGATAGCTTTCTGGTGTTCTCCCTTCACTTAGATCTATATTCACCCCAATATCCGGACGTAATAGTCCTACATCTCCTTGCGGATAGGTCAAGTATCCATATGACAACGCATAAGACGGCTTTGACGACCAAATCAAACTAGATAACAAAACGAACAAAGCTGCTATTATTTTCACTGAAGTTGTCCATTTTCTTCTTACTTGAATCACATTCATTGCAATAATATCCCCCTATTAAAAAGTGAGCCCATAAAAAAAGAAGCTATGAATCTATCATAGCTTCTCTATTTGATTTACACAACTTTACTCAACTGGGAGATCTTATGAATAATACCTAATCCCCCATACCGTTAAACTAATAACAAGAATGACAAATAACCAAAGTAATGTCACGTAAAAGATTTGGGTCCATTTTCCCCGTTCAGAGGGATGCACCGCTTTCCGCGGCGGTAAATAGGTGTCATCTTCCTCCATTTCAATTGGCCTTCGCTGAGAACGAGAAGGCATCTTTCCCTCTGCATTCATGTGCTCTGTTCTTCCTCCTCCTTACCAAAACGAAGTATGCATCCCATGACAAAGTCAATGATGAAGTGGGCAATAATCGGTGCCCAGAGACTCCCGGTTTGTAAATAAATCCAGCCAAGACCATAGCTTATACTAAATACCATCCCTGTCATGAGCCAATGCTGCAAATAACGGATATGGATTGCCGCGAACAATATACTGGTCCAATAAGGTCCCCAAGCATGTTGGATGGCACCGCGAAACAACACTTCTTCGCAGATAGCAACAATAAATGAAATGAGCGCAATGTGCCAGATCGGACGCTGTCCGAAAATCATTTCATTGATTCCGCCGTCATCAGATACTTCCTTAGGCACCCATCTTGAGATTAACATATCGATCCCAAGAACAGCTATTGCAAATAAACTCCCCCAAATTGGGATTTTCCAACCGCCCTGAATCGTAAACATTGAAATAAACTTATGATTGCTCTGAAAAAAAATGATGATGATTCCGATAATAAGCGTAAGTAGTTGGGTTATGTACAGATTGAGCAGTAAAGTTCGGTCATTGAGATCATTCACATCGACTTTTCCGAAACGGATATTCTTAAAATCGAATTTTTTCATACCTGCAGCCTCTTTCCTCACATATTCCCTTTTATACCTATTTCACCTATACTAAGTTAAAAGAAAAAGAGAGAATAAGGAGCTTGATTATGGATAAGCGTCTTACCCGCACTGATTATTTATTTGCCCTCATGTTTATCTTTATGCTTGTTTGTATCCTCGGCGCCTTCTTCTACGGATTGAAAATCGGGCAGGAAAAATCGGATCAGAAATACGAAAAAATATTGCACGCTGACAAGGCGGTGGCGCAAGAATATGGAGCCTACGACCAGCAAGTACTCGTTTCTTACTACCATACCATCTTTTTGCCCTTTAGGGAATTTCAGAATAAATGGTTTGAATTGATGAGTCAAATCGAAGCTGGCAATTCAACCATTGACGCCTCTGCCGTGCTGAAAGAATTAAACAAGCTAGCTGACGAGAAATATGCTGCCCTCCAAAGCAAGAACATGCCGGCAACCTCACCGCTTCTCGTTCAGTCGCATCAAGGGTATCTCAAAAGCTTGAAGCTTTTTGCGGACACGCTGAAAAGTTATCAGAGCAAGGCCAATGGGCTGAGCGGACCACAACTGCTCGATGCCATTCAAAAAGACGCTTATTTCGTAGAAGCGAAAACCCAGGCGCTAACGGCTCAGAAAAATTACTTTGATTCTATTGTTGCTTGGAACGGAACAATTGATCCTGACATTGAAAATTTCGATCCTGCTAATAATGCTAACTTAGATCAGTGGCGTGCAATGAATTTAAATGTCAAAAATCTATACATAACCGCAAAACTTCTAAAAAACAAATCGTTTGCACCCTTTTACCCACAAGATTTGACGATCCGCATTGATGAGTTTATCGCTTCTGGACAAGCCAAGAAACTGAACGTCAATGACGTCAATCAAACGATGGATCTTCTGCTAAGTACAAATGCCGTTCGATCCGGCGATTTTGTGAAAGGCAAGGCCAAATGGTATACGAACGAACAGCTGCCACAGCTGCCGTTCTTCTCGGATGTCAATTAATATATCGATTATGATAGCAAAAGGAGTTAAGCGGCCTCAAGGTGCTTAACTCCTTTTTGGTGCCAATAGATACTACTCAGTCGTATTGAAAACCGCGGAGCATCGCTACTGCGGCCATGCCGCCATCTACATTAATAACGCGATCGATCCCATTCTCTTGCAAATACTCAGCAACCCGATAGCTGCGCACGCCATGCGCACATACGAGATAAATATCTTGATCTTCTGGCAGCTCTCCTAAACGATGTGGAATCTGCCCCATGGGGATCAGCTTAGCTTCATCAAGATGATAAAAATCCCATTCATGTTGTTCCCTCACATCAATAATGATGCTGTCCTTCAACGTCTGTTGATCAAGTGCTTCAACAAATTTCTGCGGGTGAATACTTGATATGTCCACTTATGCACTTCCTCCCTAGCCTGCTGCAAATACAATTCCTATTTATCAGTACATTAGCGAAAATCGTGACAAAATACAAGCAAAAATAGCATTGCTTTCTAAGGGTCGTTGCTTTAAAATAAACAAAAATGCTATCACATCGATGTCAAACAGGGCTTTTATGTAGATTTGATGAAAATGATTCGACATGTATTGACACGATTTCAACAGCATGGTAATCTAATGAAAATTCTATCACAGTAAAGCGTTGACGGAGCCAAGCAAGTAAAGTAGTTTTCAGAGAGCCGATGGTTGGTGAGAATCGGTAACGAACATTTTGCGGAGCACTCCAGAGTTATTGCATTGAAGTTTAGTAGATGCAGTCGGAACAGGAACACGTTACAGTTCCAGGTCATTAGACCGATTGAGGCTTCTCATGCGAATGGGGAGCGAACTAGGGTGGTACCACGAAAGCAATCTCTCGTCCCTTTGGATATAGACATCCGTGTCTATTCCGGAGGGTTGGGAGTTTTTTTTATGTTCATATTCTAAGGAGGTTCGAATGATGTTTAAAGTTCTAGTATCCGATCCAATTAGTGACATGGGAATTCAAATGCTTTATGATGCAGCTGATGTTGAAGTGGTAAAACAAACTGGTCTATCCGAAGATGAGCTCGTTTCCATCATTGGTGAATATGACGCTCTCCTGGTTCGCAGCCAAACGAAAGTTACAGAGAAAATTATGAATGCGGCAGCTAAACTAAAAGTAATTGGCCGCGCAGGCGTTGGCGTAGACAACATTGATCTGGAAGCAGCAACAAAACGCGGTATTATTGTTATCAATGCACCAGACGGTAATACAATCGCCACTTGCGAGCTTACTTTTGCCATGATGATGTCCACTGCTCGTATGATTCCACAAGCTTATAAGAAAACAGTTGGCGGTGAATGGGACCGTAAGTTCATCGGTGTTGAGCTTCGTTACAAAACACTCGGTATCCTAGGAATGGGACGTATCGGAAGCGAAGTAGCCAAACGCGCGAAAGTATTCGGCATGGAAGTTATCGGGTATGACCCGTTCTTAACGGAAGAGCGTGCAGAGAAACTAGGCGTTAAGCTTGGAACTGTTAATGAGATCGTTGCGAAAGCCGACTTCATTACTGTCCACACACCACTTACACCTGAAACACGTCACTTGATCTCCAAGCCTCAATTCGAAATCATGAAACCAGGCATGCGCCTGATTAACTGTGCACGCGGCGGAATTATTGATGAAATGGCGATGGTTGAAGCAATCGATCAAGGTATCGTTGCTGGCGCCGCTTTTGACGTATTTGAAGTAGAGCCTCCACAAAAGGATCACCCTTTCTTGAACAATCCGAAAGTTATCGTAACTCCTCACCTTGGTGCTTCTACAATTGAAGCGCAAGAAAACGTTGCAATTGACGTATCGGAAGAAGTCCTTCACATTTTGCGCAATGAGCCATTCAAAAATGCGGTTAACTTGCCGCCAGTACCAGCAAATGTCTTGAACAAACTTCAACCTTACTTCGGACTTGGCGAAAAAATCGGTTCCATTCTTGGTCAAATCGCACAAGGCGCTGTCTATGAAATTGTTGTCAATTATGCTGGTGATTTGATTGATGTCGATACAAGCCAATTAACTCGTTACATTGTTAAAGGTGTTTTCCAGAACCAATTGGAAGGCATTAACATCGTTAACGCCATGCACTTGGCTAAATCACGCGATGTGAACATCGTTGTTCAAACATCGAGTTCATCAAGCACTTTCACAAACCTTGTAACAGTTACCGTTAAAACAAAACAAGAAGAAAAAACGCTTGCTGGAACTTTGCTCTCTGGTTACGGCGAACGTATCGTACGTATCGATCAATATCCAGTTGACTTTGCCGCTGAAGGCAACCTGCTGCTTATCTCCCACAACGATAAACCAGGTATCATCGGTCGTGTAGGAACGCTGTTAGGAAGCAACAATGTGAACATTGCAACGATGCAAGTAGGCCGTAAAGTGATCGGCGGATCTGCCATCATGGTTCTGACAATCGACAAACCAGCACCATCTGAAGTGTTGGCCGACCTGTCGACACAAGCTGAAATCGTGAATGTTCGTGCACTTACCGTATAATCCGATCACCAAAAGGTACAAAGTGTTTCACGAACAACAAGATTTTGTCTGAATATTCTACAAAATGAAAGGCGTTTGCTGTGAGTTTTCACAGCAAACGCCTCTTTTGTGTCGAAATTGTGACATTAATTGGTTTCGCAAGGTAGTAATATGGTAAACGTTGTGCCTTGCCCCAGCACACTCTGCGCCGTGACAATCCCGAAATGTGATTCTATAATATTTCTCACGATCGCCAGACCCAAGCCCGTGCCTCCCGATGAACCGCGCGTACGGGCTTTATCCGCTTTGTAGAACCGTTCAAAGATGAACGGCAGGTCATTGGCAGGTATCCCCTGCCCCTGGTCGGAGACCTCAATGCGAATCGCCGGCTTATTCTTATACGTAGCCGGCTCCGCTTTCATGGCAATACTGGCCCCTGAGGCCGTATGCCGGAAAGCATTGTCGAGCAGGTTCGTCAGCACCTGCTCCAGCCTGTCCTCATCCCCTCGTCCGAGGATGAGAGGCTTATCCGGCAGCGTCACGCTTAGCGCGATGCCGCGCTCTTTGGCCAGCACCGAAAACTTGCGGTGCATCCGCTTAATCAGTGAGTCGACATCGACCTCACTGATGGCAAGCTCGAGATGGCCGGCTTCCATCCGCGCCAGATCGAGCAGGTCACGGACGAGTCGCCCCATGCGGAGCGACTCGTCGTGGATGACCTGCACAAGCTCCACGCGCTCCTCCGGCGTGGAGGGAATGTCATCCAGCAGGGCTTCGCTATAGCCCTGCAGCATCGAGATCGGCGTACGCAGCTCATGCGAGACGTTCGCCACAAAGTCTTTGCGCAGCTTATCGAGAAGCTCTTCCTCCGTCACATTACGGAGAACCGCTACCGCGCCGCGTACTTCTTCGCTTTGTTCGCTCATGTATAATGGCGTCATGGCAACTGACCATACGCCGTTCTGGACATGCAGCTTGGTTGCCGCTTCCGTTGATTCGTCCACAACCGCTTCAAAGAGGGGAATCAGCGGAACAGGAATCGGAATCAAAAACGGATTGCTGTAGCTCGTTAAACCCCAATCACCGAGCGCTGTATCAGGTTTCCGGTACCGTTTGGTCTCCTCATCATCCTCCGACCATTCGATCGTGCTCCACTCCTGCACGATCTTCTCCCCTTGCGGATTGGTCAGCATAACTGAACCATTCGCATCCAACGTGATTACCGCATCGGTCATACTGTGCAAGATACTCGATAAGTGCTCTTTCTCTTGGGAAAGCTCTCGAATACTTTCCTGCATCTTCTCTCCCATATGATTAAACGTCTTAGCCAATTCACCAATTTCATCCTTGGATATAATCGGTACTCTAGTCCCGTATTCTCCTCTAGTGATGAAATCCGCAGCTTTTTTCAACTGCTGAAGCGGCCTTGTGATTTTTGCGAACAAGAAGAAAGCGAAGAAAGTAGTCATCAGGAAACCAACGATGGATACATAGATGAACAATCTGAGCATGTAGGACTGTGTCGCTTCAAGCGATTGCAGGGATTGATAAATAATGGTTGCCCCAGCAATGCTGCCCTGCAAATTTTTCAATGGAACAGCTACAACCAGATACTCTTCCCCGGCTTTTAAACGACCAATTTTAGACTTATTAATCGATTTATCGATGGTTTCCCCAGCAAATACACGTTGTAGTTCAGCATCCGTATACAAATCCGTAGCATGGAAACCACCTAACGTATTTCCTAAGGTGGAAGGCAGCGTCATTTCCTTCATTTCCCTAGAAATAACCAGCATTTTCGCATCCTGAAAGCCTAAAAGCTCGTTGCTTAGCTGATAAAACTGTTCATTATACATATGATGAGAGGCTTCTTCTGAAAAGTTCCGAGCTAGCTTCTCAATGTTTGCGGTTTGATCCTTCGCTTGGGAGAAATAATTTTCCATATAATTAACAAGAAAAAGACCTAGTATGAGCAGTACTACCCCAACTAGGCCAATGATTGTCAACCAAAGCTTACCTACGACGGTTCTGAATATAAACACGTTATTTAGGCACCTCTAGCTTATAGCCTACTCCCCACACGGTCGTAATCATCGCAGCAGCATCCGGGGAAACCTTGTTTAATTTTTCACGCAGTCTTTTGACATGGGTATCGACCGTCCGCAAATCTCCAAAAAACTCATAGTTCCAAACATCCTTCAAGAGCTCCTCACGTGAGAATACTTTATCCGGTGAAACAGCCAAGTAATGCAGCAATTCGTATTCTTTTGGCGTTAAAGCCACTTCCTGACCACCTGCAGTAACGCGGTGTGCATCATGTTCAATGATCAAGTTTGGAAACACAATGTTGTTGCTCGAGCTCGCATCCTTGGATAGATACGCCGTAGCTGAAGACCGGCGCAAAATCGCTTTAACGCGGTAAATAACTTCGCGTGGCGAGAACGGCTTCACGACATAGTCATCCGCCCCAACTTCAAATCCGCTGACCCGGTTCGTTTCCTCCCCTTTGGCTGTCAGCATGATGACGGGTGTAGACTTCACCTGGCGAAGCCTTGCACAAACTTCAATTCCGTCAATGCCAGGGAGCATGACATCAAGCAGCACTAAGTCATAGTCTGTTTCTGTCGCCATGCGCAGGGCATTCTCGCCATCCTCTGCTTCTTCAATGATATAGCCCTCTTTTTCTAAATACATGCGGAGCAATCTCCGAATACGTTCTTCATCATCAACAACGAGTATGCTAGCTTTCATTTCCATGGAGCTTCACATCCTTATCTAAATTAAGTTCGAATTGTTTTATACACCTGCATAGGAGTGCAGCCCCGCAATAACAAGGTTTACCCCAACTAACGTAAACATCACCACAATAAAGCCGATAACGGTTAACCATGCTGACTTCTTACCTTGCCAACCCTTGGACAACCGAAGATGTAAAAATACGGCGTAGAATAACCAAGTTATCAATGCCCATACTTCTTTGGGATCCCAGCCCCAGAATCGTCCCCACGCTTCCTGAGCCCAAATCATCGCAAATATCAATGCGCCCAGTGTAAAAATCGGATAGCCGATAGCAATAGCCCGATAGCTGATTTCATCGAGATCCTCAGGATCCATGCCTTTGACGATTGGACCAATAGCAGCCCCTAGAGGTTTGCGAGCAACTAGTCTGGCTAGCCAATAAAGCACAAGGCCACCGAGAATGGACCAAATTACCGTGTTCAGTTTACGCCCCGCACTCGCGCCTTCCATCCAAGATGGTGCTGTAAATAAAGGTTCCTTCACACCTAAGAACGGCTTCATTTCAACCACTTTCGTATTGTAAGGCTTCACGATTGGAGGAAGTACGTAAGTCTCGTTTTGAATATTCGTTTGCTGCTGGCCTTGCGCATCCATAACGGTGACCTCTTTGGAGAATACAGCTTTATAGCCTGAACCGTTAAATGTAAAAATAGAAGCAATAAATGCGATTAGCATTAGGATAAAAAAGAGGGTTAGCTCTACGCCTCTTTGTTCGCGCTTTTCCGTTTTGCTTGTGCCTTTAAAGTCCACAGCACGCAGCAGATACATAAGTCCGCCAGCGAAACCGACGCCGAAGAATGCTTCTCCAGTTGCAGCTGTCGTTACGTGGATCTTCAGCCAGTAACTCTGCAGAGCCGGAATCAGAGGCTGTACCTCGCTCGGAAAAACAGAGGCATAAGCAATGATAATAAATCCGATCGGCAATGCGAAAACACCAAGTACTGGTGTGCGATAAATGAGATAAACGATCAAGAAAGCAAACATGATCATCATCCCTAAGAAGGTCATGAATTCATACATATTCGAAGTCGGAATATGATTCCCTTCCGCCCATCTTGTAAAAAAGAACGTCACTTGGCAGGCAAAGCCGACAACTGAGGTCAGGAAGGCTGCGAACCCCCACTGTCTCTGATGCTGCTCCGGATCACGATTACTCCACTTTTTACCTGTAATCGAGAGGACGAAAAGCAAAAATGCTGCCAGGTAAACGAAAAACGCTATAAGTAAAAAGGTGCTGCTGACTGAATTGACATTCACCCCTGGTTCCCTCCATTGTCTAATGATTTCGGCAGTACTTCCAAGTTATTTTTCTTTAAGGCTGCTGCAACCTCATTACGTAAGCCGAACCAGTTCTTGTTCGTGTGTCCACCGAGCGTAAGTTTACCTTCGTCGATGCGAATCCAGATACGGCGGTGCTGCCAGTAAAAGCCCATAATGACCCCAATCATGAATATCGCGGAACCAACCCAAATATAAGGCATTGCTTTGTCTACACGGATGTTCAGATAAGTGGTATAGTTGGCAAACTGCACGCCTTCCATGGTTCCGACCGCGATCTTCAGCTTCTGGCTAATCGCTCCGTTGATCGTGTCTTGGGAGAATGCTTCTTTATCAATTTGTCTTGGGAAATACAAGTACGGTTCACCATTTGCAGCTAACCCCGGGCCTGTAATACTAAAAATAAATGCTGGAGCTTTCGGCTCATTCGACTTGGAGATAGGTTGTCCTTTCTCTAAGCCAAACTCAGGGAAGAACCCTTTTAATGTCAGCTTGTAAGGCCCTACTTGATAAACATCCTTCGGGTTATTCATCGGCAAATCGAAACTTCCATACGTTTCACCCGTTGTAGGATTGCTTAATGTTGGTTTGACCGAGATCAGTAGCGGCGTCGCTTTGTAGTCAAATTGATACGCTTGCAAACCTTTATAATCTAGAGGATGATTCACCAAAATATTCGCTTTATGCACTTCTTCCAAAACCGGCTCTTTCGTAGAATCATCACAATTCGCCGTGCAATGATACAGAACAGCCTGAGTTTCATACGTTTTGGGTACGACTTGTCCCTTGGACTTGATGCTTTCAGGTAAATCCTTTTCGTCATAAAGCTCTAAAGTAAACTTTTCGTTTTTAATAAAATAAGATGAATGGGGGATGGCTTTGGTTTCACCTTCCAGAATACCCATATACTCATCCATATGCCAACCTGGGATGCTTCTCATTAAGACACCGATCAGAAAAATAATAAGACCAATGTGGTTAATATAAGGGCCCCAACGGCTGAAACGGTATTTCTCGGCCAGAAGTGCCGTCCCATCCTTATGTATGCGGTAATTTTTTTTGCGTAAAAGCACGCCAAGCTTATCCGTCCACGCTGCTTCATCTGTTCCTTGTGGCAAATCTGTCACTAGGGTAACCTTTTGCCGAGTCAAGAAATTAAGATGCTTGCGGATTTGTTGCTTGGACAAAGCACGGTAAAGCGGCAATACACGGTCCAAACTGCAAATGACAAGTGATGTTCCGATCATAAACAGCAAGGTGATGAACCACCATGAGTTAAATGTGTGTGATAAACCGAGAAAGTGATATATCGTTCCCAATTTCCCGTACGTTTCCGAATAATACTGCGCAGGATCCATATCTAAAAACGTGTTCTCTTGTGGATAGATCGTACCAACGGCAGAAGCCAGCAAGGTGATGAAAATAATCCATACCGCTATTTTAACCGAGGAGAAGAAATTCCAGACTTTATCTAAAATAGAGGGGTTGGATTTCTGCGAACGGCGGGCCATACCGTCATAGCGCATTTCAAGTATATCTCTGCCATCCGTATCGATCAGCGGATTCCCGCAGGATTCACAGAGCGTTGTTCCTGTGGGGTTCTGATGCCCACAATCGCATTTGGTGTTGTAGAACATGATGACCTCCTGAAAACTCTAAGCATTCAATCTGATTAAGACTTAACGGCAAGCTTCGCGAGTGTTTCATCAACAAAAGCTTCTGTCATTTGCCCAATTTTTTTGACGGCTACTTTGCCGTCTGCACTAATAAAGAAAGTCGTCGGATAGTCCATTACGCCATATTGCTTGCGCACAACTTCCTTCGCATCCAGCAGCACAGGCATATTCAAGCTATACTGATCCATGAAGCCTTGTACTGTCACTTTGTTTTTGTCGACGTTTACTTCTAAGAATACGACGCCTTCTTTGCTCCATTTGTCATACTGCTTTTGCAGAGCAGGCATTTCTTCCTTGCACGGCGGACAGAAAGTGCCCCAGAAATTAATCAACACCGGCTTTCCCTTGTATTCCGATAGCTCATGTGTCTTGCCATCTAAGCCGACTAACGAGAAGTTCGTCGCTTTGTCGCCAACTTGGGGATATTTTTTACTGTCAGAAGCCGACAAATTCGTAATAATGGTAAACACGCCAATAATAAGCACGATCGCAAAGATCCCGATCTGTACCCATTTCTTTCTTGCACCCACGATTAATCACCTTCGCTTTTTCTTTAGCTATGTTAGTTTTTTCACATAGAGGGAATATCTTTATTATAACGAAAAGAAGGCCAATTCTTATTGGCCTTTTTGAACGTTATGTGTCTTGAGAGCCTCGTTCCTAAGCTCCTCAACCTCTTTGGGCGTCAAGTGGCGATACTTCGATCTTGGCAGGCCTGTAAGAAAGATTGGACCGAATTTAATCCGTTTCAAGCGGATCACTGGGAAGGAAATTGCCTCGAACATCCGTCTGACTTGTCGATTCCTGCCTTCGTAGATCGTTATCTGAATGACGGACTCATTCTTCTCTAAATTCACATCCGCATACTCAACCTCAGCAGGTGCTGTCAGCCCGTCTTCTAACTGTATGCCCGTTTTTAGCTTATCTAATAACGTTCCGTGCGGCACGCCTTTGACAGTTGCTTGATACGTCTTCGGTACATGATGCTTAGGATGCGTGAGCAGATGAGCAAATTCCCCGTCATTTGTTAAAATGAGCAAGCCTTCCGTATCATAATCCAATCGACCGACTGGATACACGCGTTCTCTTATGCCTGGCAAGAAGTCTGTAACTACTTTACGTCCCTCAGGGTCTGTCGCGCTTGTAATGACACCCTTTGGTTTATGTAAAATCACATATATCTTCTTTTGTTGGCCGATAGCTCGTCCATCGACTCTGATTTCATCCTCAGCCGGGTTCACCTTAACGCCAAGCGTCGTGACAACTTCACCGTTCACTTGTACACGTCCCGCAGTGATGATTTCTTCACATTTCCGGCGGGATGCGACCCCCGCTTCGGCTAATACCTTTTGCAGTCTTTCCATTATCCGCTTTCACCTCAAGCTAATGATAACGGAGTTGACTGCAAATCACAAGAGCACGGGCTCAGCTAAACACTAAATAGCAGATGACAATCGACGCAACGAAGCCAACGAGATCGGAAATCAGCCCTACTTTCAAGGCATACCCTGCCTTACGAATGCCAATCGCTCCAAAATACACCGTAATCACATACAAGGTTGTATCTGTACTTCCCTGTACGGTAGAGGCAATTCGGCCAATCATAGAGTCAGGACCGAATTGCTCGATTAAATCGGTCGTAAAAGCGAGGGAGCCCGCTCCAGTTATCGGGCGTAAAATGGCCAGCGGCAGAACTTCGGTAGGAACGCCGATACTCTCAAAGAAGGGCCGCATCCAGCCAATTAACAAATCCATCGCACCCGATGCGCGGAATACCGAAATGGCTACCATCATGCCGACCAGATGCGGAATGATTTTGATTGCTGTGTCAAAGCCCTCCTTGGCGCCGTCGACGAACGATTCATAGACAGGCACCTTCCGATAAGCCGCATATAAAGGGATGAACACGATCATGATGGGGATGGCCCATGCAGAGATGAGAGAAACGAAGGCATACATGCGTAATCATCCTTTCAGAGGAGGGATGGGAGAGCGAGACCTTCGGTACCATCGATCCACAAAAATAGCAACAGCCGTCGAGATTATCGTAGCAATCAGCGTTGTTCCCACGATCTCCGCGGGGTTGACGGAGTTATAATTCATTCGTATGGCAATTAACGTAGTAGGAATTAACGTAATGCTTGAAGTATTCAATGCAAGCAGCGTACACATCGCAGTACTTGCTGTGTCCTTATCCCCATTGAGCTTCTGCAGCTCTTGCATGGCTTTGATCCCCATCGGCGTTGCCGCATTACCCAGACCAAGGATGTTAGCGCTCATGTTCGACATGATGTAACCGATAGCCGGATGGTTTTTGGGGACGCTCGGGAACAAGAAACGAACGGCTGGCTGCAGTAATCTGGCAAGCTTGCTCAGAAGGCCTCCATCCTCGGCGATCCGCATCATGCCCATCCAAAATACAAGCACGCTAATGAGTCCGAAGCAGACCGTCACGCCGCTCTTCGCACCGTCGAAAGCTGCTTGTGTCACGGCTTCAATATTCCCATTCAAAGCAGCAACAACGAAGCCGATGACGATAAAAAACAACCAAATCCAGTTCACCATATCGATGGCCTCCTTGCGAACTCTCTAGTCCGCCCACTCTGATCTAGAGATCGAAAACAATTCCTGAATTAACATCCGGCATATTAAACTATAATGGGAGAGCAGCGTCTCTTGATAAGGCTTACTCTCTTGAAAAGAGAATGTAGACTGACTCTGCGCTTGTAACAACGGACTCGCCTTATCGTAGATTGGCACCGTTTGAATCAGTTTCTGCTGAAGTGAAAACTGTATAGTCCCCCGCTCGGCTAATCGATACGACGTCGAAGCAGGATCAACCAGTTTCACTTGATGCGTCAATTGGGCCGATTCTCCTTCTGCTAAAGGATAAGAGAACGTTCTGCCCGCTACCCAAGGCGTCCCTTCGACGGTATCGCCTTTGTTCACAATCGTCTGCAGAGGGTAATAATTAAAACCGTATTGCAGCAGCCTTGCGTGATCTGCCCAATCATCGCCATCATTGAGCGTGACGACAGCGAGCTGTTGGCCGTTCCTGGTCGCTGAGGACACAAGACAACGCTTAGCCAGCTTCGTGTAACCTGTTTTCACACCGTCTGCTCCTTCGAAGAGGGAGAGCATTTTGTTTTTGTTCAACCACGAATAGTCCCATGCTTCATTCGGGTTTGGCACTTTTTTCAGCTTCGTCGAGACAATTTCCTTGAACACTGGATTCTTAAGCGCGTAAGCGGTAAGCTTGGCCATATCGTTTGGACTGGAACGGTGACCTTCCCCCTCATCAAGCCCGGAAGGATTCGTAAAATGCGAATGATCCATGCCAAGCGATCGCGCTTTCTCGTTCATTAGGTAGACAAAACCTTCCACGCTTCCGCCTACATTTTCCGCAATGGCCGTAGCAGCGTCATTCCCTGAGCGCAGCATTAAGCCATAGAGCATATCATGCAGCCTCATCTCTTCACCGAGTTTTAGATAAATCGATGAGCCTTCTTTGCCGAAGGCCGTTTTCGTGACCTTCACTTTATCATTCAGCTTCCCTTGTTCAATCGCGATAATGGCGGTCATGATTTTGGTCAAGGAGGCAATTCGCATAGGCGTGTCCCCTTTTTCACTATAAAGGATGCGTCCGGACTCTACGTCAATTAGCGAAGCGCCAACTGCATGGGTACGAATGCCCGGAGGCGCTGCATCCACTTGCGCCCAAGGTGCGAGCAATAGACTGATCAGTGCGCTGCACAAGATGATGAACCTAGATCTTTTCTTCATCGTTATCCCCCTACTTACCAAATAGACAAGACAAAAACTTTGTACAAGTATATGCTTTTGAAATGGGGATATGTCCAAGTCCTGTTATTTACAAAATGAGCATGCATCGGTATAATGAGTTGGAATTGAATAACGAGATCACCGGAGGAGTCTGTCATTACAGGCTCCTTTTTGCCGTTTTCGGGTACTCCCGGGAAATCTGGTTAAGAACCGCTCGCTTGTGTCATAACTAAATTGGAACATGATGGAGGTCAACGATGCTTACATGGATAGCTTTAATTATCTTTTTAGTCACTTATGCGTTCATTATTTCGGAAAAAATTAATCGTGCGGTAATTGCTTTACTAGGTGCAGTGATCATGGTATTCGCGGGTATTCTGGATGTTCACAACGTATTCAAGCAGTACATCGAATGGGAAACCATCACCTTGCTAATCGGGATGATGATTCTAGTCGGTGTTACAAACCAAACAGGTGTATTTCAGTTTGTTGCCATACGCGCCGCCAAAGCTGTCAAAGGTGATCCTATGAAGATCTTGCTTGTTCTAGCCACATTAACTGCGTTTGGTTCTGCCCTTTTGGACAATGTAACTACCGTTTTACTAGTTGTCCCCGTTACAATCGCCATCACACGCATATTGGAAATAAATCCTGTCCCTTTTCTTATGGCTGAAATTATTGCTTCTAATATCGGTGGAACTGCTACGCTAATAGGCGATCCGCCTAACATCATGATTGGGTCCGCGAATCCGCATTTAACGTTTAATGCCTTTGCGCTCCACCTCGGTCCGATTGCTCTACTCATTATGATTGTATCGCTTGTCATGCTTTACCTCATGTTCCGGAAGCAGATGCATCCCAATCCTGAGCGCCAAGCCAAATTGATGGAGATGAATGAGAGAGAGGTTATCAAAGATCAGCGGCTAATGATCAAATCTCTTATTATCTTAGCTCTGACCCTTATCGGGTTTATGCTACATGCAGTTATTCATGTAGACGCGGCAGTTGTTGCGATTACAGGGGCGGTTTTACTCATGCTTTTCGGATTAAAAGAGCACGATGTGGAAAAAGCTTTGGCCTCGATTGAGTGGGTGACGATTTTCTTCTTCGCGGGATTATTTAGCCTAGTCGGGGGACTTCAAGAGGTTGGACTCATTAAAAAGCTGGCCATGCTTGCGCTGGACGTGACAGAAGGCAATATGCAAAGCGCCTCTTTGCTTATTCTTTGGGGCTCCGGTCTGGCTTCAGCAACCATTGACAACATTCCGTTTGTCGCTACCATGATACCTCTCATCAAAGATATGGCTGACGGACTCGGCCTTGCCGTAGATTCAGCGCCAATCAACACGCTATGGTGGTCACTTGCTTTAGGGGCTTGTTTAGGTGGAAATGGCACCATTATCGGTGCATCAGCGAATGTCATCGTGGCTGGCCTCGCGGCCAAAGAGGGGAAGGGTTTTAGCTATTTGGATTTTTTAAAAGTAGGCGTTCCTATTACGTTGGTCTCTTTGCTTCTAGCGCATGTTTATATTTATCTTCGTTACCTACTGTGAGCACAATGAAAAAAAGCTGTCACAGAGGACAGCCCAGACGATAACCGATCACTTAAACGATGAAATTTTGATTCTCGATATTCGTTACGTTGTTCGCGCCGTTTGTTCCGACTGTGCCTTGCTTCGTGTTGAAGCCTTTGATCATACTTTGAATCCGGTCTACGACTTGCGGCGCAGAATCTATGAGGCGCTCCAGAATATGCGTCTGGTTGTCGAGAGGAACAACCTTAACGCCATTTTTGCCAACAACGAGGAAGGCAATTGGTGTAATGGAAACCCCTCCGCCGCTGCCGCCTCCGAATGGAAGGGAAACCTTCGCATTCAGCGCATCGCTTTTGCCCATCGAGCCGCCATCAATCTCAATTTCGGAATCGGTCACGAACTCACTGCCTCCCGCCGCAAATCCGAAACCGACTTTGGATATTGGCATTATGACACTGCCATCCGGGGTTTCAACCGGGTCTCCGACAATCGTGTTCACGTCGACCATTTCTTTGATATTTTCCATGGCGACTTTCATGAGACCTTGAATTGGGTGTTCTGACATGATAATATTCCTCCTTAGCGTTTTTCGCCATTAAAAACTGGCATCGGAAGCTTAATCGTCTAAGACCAATATTGGTTCTTTTTTAGAGTACCCTTAGAGGAATATCGTTATGTACATCATGAAGCTGTTTTAAGCCGCGACCTTGCTTTGAGGGCTATTTGAATCCAGGTGCGGATGCCGCCTTTTACTTTAGATGCCCTAACCATCAGCCTCACACCTGCAAAAACCATATGCCAGACGCGGATTCGGGCCGCAACTCTTACTTCCGTTGAGAAATGTTTCTCATTGAATTGCGGTATCACATCTACCCGCGGTGTTGCTTTCACCTGAACATAACGCATGGTAAACCCTAGAAGCGAAGATTTGATCCCCCAAATCGCTCCCGTCGTAATAGCCGTTTCCGGGGCATCTCCCACACCCACGCGTGTAATCCATTTGAGCTCTGTACATTCCACTTTAGCTAAGGTTTGTTTCGTCCAATCATACAGATTAAGAGTATGAACCAGGACGTCTTTTGTCTCTTTATAAAATTGAATCACTTTGTCCTTCGTAATATGATCCTTGCTTTCATCTTTCAGCTTCGCGTATGTTTTACTCACGATTTCAGATTTAATAAGGATTCCTTTCGTGAATCCCTTGAACTGTATAATGGGGATGACGTAGCGATAACGGATTAACCCAAATAACGCACGCATCTCCAAAGAAAGTGTGTCATTATCTTTCACCCTAGAGAAATAAAACTCTCCCCGAATGAAACTGAGCAGCACAATGATAATGGCAAGGATGACGACTAGAAGCACGAATCCTACCCACAACAACCCCATTCTCCCCCTTAACAAAAAAACTCCACAGCTAGAAGATATCTTCTGGCAAGTAGAGTTAGTATGAGCTAATTTAGGAAATGAAATGCATTTAGGTTATTCGGTTTCCTCCGAAACATCATCGAGCGTAATCTGTTTCTGATCCCCGCCCATCCGGTCAAACAACATGCGAGTCTCTTCCTCCAAATCAAAATTGCCTTGGAAGCTGCCTGAATCCGGTAGCTCTTGGATGGAGCTGAGCCCGAAATACTCGAGAAATTGCTTGGATGTCCCATACAAGATTGGTTTACCTACAGCATCTGCCCGTCCGACTTCTAAAATAAGATCTTTTCCTACTAAGGTTGCCAAAGCACGATCACATTTCACGCCACGTATTTCTTCGATTTCTACCCTTGTAATTGGTTGCTTATAAGCAACAATGGATAAAGTCTCAAGTGCAGCTTGAGATAAAGAGGAACGAGAAGGCGTATAAGCCAGACGCTCAAAATAGGGCGCATGCTCAGCCAATGTGGTTAACTGGTAAGCACCTGCCACCTCGACAATCTGAACTCCTCTTCCCTTGCGTTTAAATTCCGTTCGCATATCTTTAAGCAAATCACGAACGATGTACAAATCAAGCTCCATGACCTCAGCTAACTGCTTGGCGTCCAATCCCTCGTCACCAGAGGCAAAGAGCAGTCCTTCAATAATTGATTTCATCTGTGGAAAACTGAGTGTCAATGTCAGAGACCTCCTCTTTGGCTTGAATAACGATATCTTCAAATAATTGATATTGATAGCATACGACTTTTTTCATTTTCATCAATTCAAGAATGGCTAAAAAGGTGACGACAATCTCTTCCCGGGTCATTTCGTAATCGAACAACTTCGAGAAAAGCAGCTTGCCGCCTTTTACTTTTAGCAAATCCATAACCTCTCTAATCCGTTCCTTGACGGAAATCTCATCTCTTCGAATTCTAGTAACAATATTGCGGTTCACCAGCTTGCGAAGTGTCCGCTGAAAAGCGAATAACAAATCAGCCACGTCCAGCCCCTCAACAGGGTTCTCCTGCACATGAGGCAAGAACGGCGTCAAGTCTTCGGGCTCACGCGTATACACCAAGCTCCGCTCTACTTCTTTGTCTCTGAGCATATCAGCGATAGACTTGTACTTTCTGTACTCAATAAGTTTAGCGACCAACTCTGCGCGAGGATCAAGCTCATCGTTCATATCGTCAAAATATTCGTCAAATTCAATAACAGGCGGCTTAGGCAGCAGCATTTTGCTTTTGATAGAGAGAAGCGTAGCAGCCATAACAAGAAACTCACTTGTAATCTCCAACTCCAACTCTTGCATAGCTTGTACATAAGCCAGATATTGATCTGTAATTTCTTTGACTGGAATATTATAAATGTCAAGTTCATCTTTATCGATTAGATGCAGCAAAAGATCAAGGGGGCCTTCAAAAGCTTCTAACTTATAGGTAACTTTCATGTTAATCTCCCCCTTGTCATAGTGAAAATATATTCATAACAAACTGCGCGGCAAACGGATAGACATGTTCTAGCGCCCATTGCCCTGTAGGTGTAATCATCAAAACGATGACAAGAATAAGTGCATATCGCCGATTGCGATCCATCCATCTTTGATTTTGCGGAGGAATAAGGCCTTTCAGTATATACCAGCCATCTAGCGGATAAAGCGGTAACATATGTATGAATGTAATCATGAGATTAACAATGACGCCGTACTGCAAATAGACTCGCCACTGTTCCACAACGATCGACTCGGATGCTCCTCCAAAAAATGATGGAAGAAAGAAATAGAGCCACCAGAAGAACAAAGCGAGCAGCAAATTGGTAAAAGGACCTGCTGCATACACGATTGTATGATATAATTTCGGCTTTTTAAACTGCAAAGCCTCCACGGGCATTTTCTTCGACCAGCCATATGGTCCAAAAACAATCATCGCCAACCCCAAGGCATCTAAATGTACCAAGGGGTTAAGCGATAAACGTTTGCTGTCCCGCGCTGTTCGATCACCGAGCAGCCAAGCAACTCCTGCATGTACAGCATCATGGAGCGTCATAGCAATCAGGAAGGCGAGCAGCCTGGGAAGCAGTGATTCCAGATGATAATAAGAAAGCATTAGGAAGTGAATTGCTTCGTCAAGTTGGCCATCTCAATTGCCGTTACTGCCGCTTCCCAACCTTTGTTGCCAGCTTTCGTTCCCGCACGCTCAACGGCTTGCTCGATGGAATCCGTCGTTAAAACACCAAAGATCGTTGGTACACCTGTTTTCAAGTTAATGGCAGATACACCTTTCGCAACTTCGCTGCACACATAATCAAAGTGAGGCGTTGACCCACGAATGACAGCACCAAGGGTAATAACAGCATCGTATTTCCCGCTCTCCGCCATTTTTTGAGCAATAAGTGGAAGTTCGAAAGCCCCTGGTACCCATGCAATATCAACTTCACTTTCCAAGACACCGTGACGTTTCAGAGCGTCTTGAGCGCCGCCAAGCAATTTGGAAGTAATAAATTCATTGAAACGTCCTACGACGATACCATATTTCAAATTTTGCGAGATTAAATGTCCTTCATAAATTGTAGCCATGATTAAATTCTCCTTTTCTATATAAAAACCGTTATTAGTTAGTTTGTCATGCCATTTAGATCCCGCTGCCGGAATCGTGAAAACTCAGGAGGTGCCCAAGTTTTTGTTTTTTCGTCCGCAAATAATTCACGTTGTCTTCTTTACTGGCCATTTGAATCGGAACGCGTTCAACGACTTCAAGACCGTAGCCTTCGAGCCCCTTAATTTTGCGAGGGTTGTTCGTTAACAAACGCAGTTGTGTAATACCAAGATCTTTGAGGATTTGCGCGCCAATGCCATAATCACGAAGATCTGGAGCGAATCCAAGCTTAATATTCGCTTCTACGGTATCTAATCCCTGCTCTTGCAGAGCATAAGCTTTTAATTTGTTGATTAGACCGATGCCGCGACCTTCCTGTCGCATATATAATAATACACCATTGCCCTCTTCATCAATCTGTTTTAATGCAGCATCAAGTTGAGGACCGCAATCGCAGCGGTGAGAATGGAAAACATCGCCAGTTAAACATTCGGAATGTACGCGTACCAACGTTGGTTTGGAAGGGTCAATTGTCCCTTTGACAAGAGCAACATGCTCTTTGTTATCCAGTTGATTCGTATAGGCGATCGCTTTAAAAGTACCGAAATCCGTAGGAAGCTTGATTTCGACCTCACGCTCAACTAATTTCTCCTGCTGGTTGCGATAGTGGATCAGATCTTGAATCGTGATAATACGCAAATCATGTTTCTGGGCAAGTTCCATAAGATCCGGTACCCGAGCCATTGTCCCGTCTTCCTTGATGACTTCACAAATAACTGCAGCAGGATAAGAACCGCATAATATAGCCAAATCAACTGCTGCTTCTGTATGTCCAGCTCTGCGAAGTACGCCACCCTTTTTGGCGATAAGCGGGAACACATGTCCTGGTCTACGGAAATCCTGCGGCTTGGTATCAGGATGGATCAAGCCCATAACCGTTCTTGAACGCTCATGTGCGGAGATTCCTGTACTTGTCTCCATATGGTCTACAGAGACCGTAAAGGCAGTTCCATGATAGTCAGTATTTCTAGCGACCATCGGCGGCAAGTCAAGCTCTTGAGCCCGCTCTTCCGTAATCGGCGTGCAAACAAGCCCGCGGCCTTCTTTGATCATGAAATTAATCACTTCCGGCGTCGATTTATCCGCCAGTGCGATAAAGTCCCCTTCGTTCTCACGATCCTCATCATCCACAGCGATGATTACTTTCCCTAAACTAAGATCTTTCAGTGCCTCTTCGATTGTACTGAATTTGATTTCTGTCATATTCACCTCTCCTAACCAAACTATCTTTGTAAGTTAGTCTCCTTACATAAAGCCGTGATCCGCCAAAAAGCTTGCAGTAAGCGTACTTTGCTTTCTGCCGCTGCCTTCTGAGGCATCAGCAGGGCCGAACTTTAGCAGTCGTTCCATATATTTGCCCAGAACATCGCATTCCATGTTAATAGTATCTCCTGCTTTTTTATCATACAGAACAGTTTGAGCCAGCGTATGTGGAATAATCGAAACCGCCAGGTCGCGCTCTGTGACATCAACCACCGTTAGGGAAATCCCGTCAATGGTGATCGAGCCGCCAGCTATGATATATCGGAAAATGTGTTTATCCTCTGGTTCGAACCGATAAACAACCGCATTTTCTTCGGGGATACGTGAAATGATCGTTGCTGTTGAATCCACATGTCCTTGCACAATGTGACCGCCGAAGCGGCCGTTCGCCGCCATCGCTCGCTCCAAATTCACGCGCGTGCCAGCTTGCAGTTTGCGTAAATTCGTCTTCCGGTATGTTTCTGGCATGACGTCTACGGAAAAAGATTCATTATCAAACGAAATGACCGTCAGACAAACGCCATTCACCGAAATGCTGTCTCCCAGATGAACATCCTCCAGGATCTTTCTCGCACCTATCGTTAATACCATAGCTTGACCTACGCTATGAATGCGGCGCATGTGGCCGATTTCTTCAATAATGCCGGTAAACATGACAGCCCTCCATTCGTTAGCTTTGATAAACCGGATACCCCGTTAGGCATACATCCGGTCCGAACTGCTCGACCTTCAACCGGTCGAGCGTAATTGCTTCATCCATCTTCGCGAAGCCTTCGAAGGTGATGTTCATAGGTGCTGCCTGCCCCCCGCCGATAATTTTCGGCGCAAACATCAGCACCAGCTTATCCAGCAGGCGCCGCTCCAGCATGGCGCCGCTCAGCTTGCCTCCACCCTCGAGGAGGATGGAGCCGATCTCGCGCTCGCCGAGCTGCCGCATAGCGAGCGTCAGGTCCACCTGCGGGCCGTCCCCGCAGGTGAGGACCGTGATGCCGCGCGCTTCCAGCGCGGCACGCCGCTCGGCGGGCGCCTGTGCGGTGGCGAGCAGGATCGTCGGCTGACGATCCTGCTCGGTGAGCACCTGGGCGCCCAGCGGGACTCGCAAGCGCGAGTCCGCGATGATCCGCACCGGCTGCACAGCCGGTACGTCGCCGCGCGCGCTTAAGCGTGGGTCGTCGGCGATGACGGTATCGACGCCGACCATGATACCCTGATGCCGATGGCGCAGGGTATGGACGAATGCGCGAGATGCAGGCGACGTGATCCACTTGCTGTCGCCTGTCTTGGAAGCAATGCGGCCATCGAGCGTGCTGGCCGTTTTCAGTGTAACGAAGGGCATCCGCGTGACGATGTATTTATTGAATGCCTCATTCATAACTGAGGCTTCCTCTCCCAGCAGCCCAACGGACACGTCGATGCCATGGGCACGCAGTTTGGCGATTCCCGTGCCCGCAACCTGCGGGTTCGGATCTGTACCCGCAACGACAACACGGGTAACACCGGCTTCAATGAGACGGTCGCTGCACGGCGGCGTCTTGCCGAAGTGACTGCACGGCTCGAGTGTAACATATGCCGTACTGCCCTTCGCTTCCTCGCCTGCCATCTGCAAGGCAAGAACTTCAGCATGGCCATGTCCGCGCTTCAGATGCGCCCCCATCCCCACGATACGTCCCTCTTTCACCAGAACGCATCCGACAACGGGATTAATCCCTGTTTGACCAAGAGCACTCTCGGCCATTTGCAGAGCCAGCCTCATATAAGCTTCATCATTCATGACATGCATGTGTGTTCACTGCCTTTCCAAGCTATTTGTAATAAGAATGCAAAAAGGCCCCTCCGTATATCGGATAGGGGCCAGAGATTGTTTAGGTAACACGAAGAAGCTTCATCCATCCACACTTGCTGCATTTTTGATCAAATCAAACAAGCACGACGCAGCCATGCGAAAGCATAGACCTGCCGAATTTTTGTTCTCGTGAAAAAATGTACAAGCATGCATAGCGAATCTAATGTTCGCGTATTCCTTCTCCCATCCAGACTATACTGTCGGTCCCGGATTCTCACCGGGTCAGCCGTAGCGAAGCTGTATATCAGGTACCGCTAGCTTCAAAACGGGTCACGGACTAATCGATAGCAGATAAAGAACCTGCCGTCGAATCACCGCCGGTGTGGAATTTCACCACGCCCCGAAGGTTTGCACACATATGAAAAGTAACTTATGAAAAATTTATCACTCACTCATCGAAAAAGCAAGGCCTTTTTTACCTCACCCTCCAAAAAGCGACTCTTTTTGCACCGCCTCAACCCGGTTGCGTCCTAAGTTTTTAGCTCGATATAACGCTTTATCTGCTAATTCAAACAGTTTATCAGCTTCATGGGTTGTCTCGGGATATGACGCTACTCCGATGGACAAAGTTACTTTTTTCCCTTTGGGTCCTTTGGATGATTGAACTAACTTTCGAATGCATTCAGCCTTTGCCATGGCTTCTCCCATCGTCATATTCGGTAATAAAATAACGAACTCTTCGCCGCCATAGCGGAAACAAGCCCCTTGGCTATTCACATAAGCTTGCATCGTTGCAGCAACGAATTGCAGGATTCTATCCCCCATTTCATGACCATCTTTATCATTTACTAATTTAAAACGGTCAATATCCATGACAAGAAATCCAAAAGACTTCTCATTTGAAATCAAATTATGCAAATAAGCTTCGAGCGTTCGGCGGTTATATAAGCCCGTTAAGGCGTCCGTCTGTGCATCGAGTGAAAGATGGTCAAAGTCTGATCGCAAATGTCTTACAGCCAGTCCAAACGCTCTGTGAAGTTTATTAGCCTCATATAGCCAAGAATGAATGCGTGGAGGCTCATCTTGGATCAAATTGCTAGCCGTAAGCCTCTGAGCATAATTAGCCAGCTTCACCAGCGGCTCCGCCATTTTACCGATAACCACATAAATGACTACTAGAAATGCAAGCAAAATGGGGACAACATAAATCAATATTTGCCGTACCAGATGGCGAGAGTCGTCAAGCACGGATTCCGTTGGTGTCTGCACAATAATTCCCCAGCCGGACTCTTTGATATACGTATAGCTAGCCAGCATATCAACTCCTTTGGTGTTTGTAACCCTCTGCACGCCGCCAATCCTTCTCAAAACATCTTGTACGGCCGCATTGCGCGAAACGTCATCACCGATACGGGTGGGGTCAGGATGGTAAATCAGCTTTCCTGAGGAGCTCACCACATAGGCATATGTGCCATCTACATCTTGCATATAGTCCCCGAGCAGCGTATTAAACAAGTTCGACTCATGCAGCCGGATTGTCCCGCTTAACGCTCCTTGAAACTCTCCGTCGTCACTTAGGAGAGGTTGAAGGATAGCAATAGATAGTACGTCAGAATCCATCAGGAAAGGATCGGAAATCCCTGCTAGATGCTGAGAAAATAACCCTTCTATGGCACCTGCGATTTTCTTTCCCTTCATACGTTTCAGATTTGAGGTCGTGTTGATTATTACTCCTGAACGGTCAATCAGAGTGATCGAATCCAGACTTGTATGATTTTGCTGAAGTAAATCTAGTATTTCCCCCATTTTCTCACTCTGCATATCCTTGACAATATAAGCCCCTGTGACCTCAAATCCTTGTTTCAAATTAACGAAAAGACCGTTAACGGTATCTGTAATTTTATCGGCATATATTTTATTCAACTCAAATGTCGTTTGCGTTAACGATTTCTTCTCGTGATGATACGCCACAATAATACTTACACTTAACGTCGTCAGAACAGATACAAGAATCAGGATGTCGACCAAAGCCCTCAGTTTAAAATCTCTTCTACGTGCCATAACTTCTCTCCCGTTAGCAATTTGGCTACGGCTCCTATTTTCTTAGAGAAGTGTTAGAAAAATTACGTTAAGAGCGAGTTAGAATATTAGTTTTCAACACACTTATGTATTTATTTGTAAATATAAACCTCGAAACCTTTCACATGAAGGGAGGTTGGCGCACAAAAAAGAACCTGCTGAAAGTTATCAGCAGGTTCTTCCCTATGCAGAGCTGTAAGAATTAAACTTCTACAACTTCTACTTTTTCCATCAAATCTTTGCCTTTGAAAGCATCGACTAATTCCATACCTTTGGACACTTTACCGAAAACAGTATGTTGTCCATCAAGGTGCGGCTGTGGTTGGTAAGCGATGTAGAATTGGCTTCCACCAGTGTTTCTGCCTGCATGAGCCATAGCCAAGGAGCCGCGCTCATGTTTGTTAGGGTTGATTTCACAGTTGATTTGGTAGCCTGGGCCACCAGTTCCTGTGCCGGATGGACAACCGCCTTGTGCGACGAATCCTGGAATTACACGATGAAAAACAAGTCCGTTATAGAAACCGGAGTTTGCTAATTTTTCAAAGTTGGCAACGGTATTTGGCGCGTCATTCTCGAATAGATCGATTAGAACTTCGCCACCGCCTGCTAGTTTAATTTTTGCTTGTTTGGCCATTGTGGTCCACTCCTTTAGACAATAATATCTTATTCTACTATGAAAACATGCATTTCACAAACATAGCTACATCTCACGTATAATTCTGCCTTGAATAAGACCGGCTTGGCTAGTACAAATTCCCAAATAACGTAGTGTGATGGACTGTACCGCTACAGCTTTACCCAGACGGAGGGAACTGGAGTCCTCTATCTGGAGGAAAATGGGTTGTTTCCTCTCTGAGCGGAACTGCAAGCACTTAGATTGCCCTCAAAGCAGGTTTATCAGAGGAATGGGGTAAAATAGCGGAACGTAGTTCCCCACACACGTGGAAATAGCGCATTTTCAGTGAATTAGCGGACCATAGTTCCCTCAAATTCAAAAAACCATCCCTCAGGTCGCGAATAACCTGAGGGATAGCCTATACGCCGCCTGGAGATCCAGGCTGTTGTCTATTTTATACCGTTTTGCTCACTTGTTTCATTCTTGCAGGAATCAGATCGTTCCCGACAATGTTGTCGAATGTTTCACGTTTCACGACGAGATCGCTTTGCCCCTCGCTTACGAAAACTACGCCTGGACGGCGGATACGATTGTAGTTGCTTGCCATCGCATAGTTATAAGCGCCTGTGCAAGAGACTGCAAGCACATCACCTGAGTTTACTTTCGGGAGGTTCAAATCCCAAATAAGCATATCGCCGCTCTCACAGCATTTGCCAGCAATCGATACGACCTCTGTAGGCTCCTCTGAAGCACGGTTCGCCAGCATAGCCTCATACACAGCCTCATACAAGGCAGGACGCGGATTATCTGTCATACCGCCATCAACGGATACATATTTGCGTACTCCCGGAATATCTTTGGATGTTCCAACCGTGTAGAGAGTCGTTCCAGCATCTCCCACGATGCTGCGGCCTGGTTCTACCCAAATTTCTGGAAGCGGATATTCGTTGCGCCCGAAATTATCTTTGATCGCATCCGTAATAGCTTTCACGTACACAGAAACCGGAAGAGGTGTATCTTCATTCACATAACGGATGCCAAAGCCTCCGCCAAGATTAATAACTTTGAACGTAACGCCAATTTCTTGACGAACTTGAACGGCAAAGCTTGCCATTTTCTCAGCAGCCATGCGGAAACCTTCCACTTCAAAAATCTGCGAGCCAATGTGCGAATGAATACCGAGCAGCTCCAAATGGCTAAGCTTGGAAGCCTCTTCTACCGCGCGGAATGCGGAGCCGTTGCCTAAGTCGAAACCGAACTTGGAATCCGTTTGGCCTGTGGAAATATATTCATGCGTATGTGCTTCAACACCTGGCGTAATACGCAGTAAAATTTTCACCTTCTGACGCTTCTCACCAGCAATAGCGTTCAGCATTTGAAGCTCGATAAAGTTATCTACGACGAAACAGCCGATTTTCGCATCAATCGCCATTTCGATTTCATCAATCGTCTTGTTATTGCCATGAAAATGAATCCGCTCAGCTGGGAATCCAGCTTGAAGAGCCGTGTATAGCTCACCATCAGAAACAACATCAAGGGACATTCCTTCTTCTTCAACAATGCGGCACATTGCCATCACACAGAAAGCTTTACTTGCGTAAGCCACTTGGAATTTGAGACCAGACGCCCTGAAAGCATCTACAAATTCGCGACAACGTTCACGCACAAGCGTTTCGTCAAACACATATAAAGGTGTACCATATTCAGCAACCAGCTTCGTTGCATCGACACCACCGATTTCAAGGTGACCTTGACCGTTAATTTTACTTGTACCATGCAAATACATAGCTTCATTTCCCCCTCACCTTGAACCTGCTGCTACTCATATTCCGCTCAAACGGCCGAATGCGCATTACTATTTAAAGTAACATAGGAAAAGCGTATTTGACAATATCCCTCCTGCCTTAAATCGTAAAAAGGACAAGATGAAAATCCCTTGTCCTTTTAGTCTATTACGGTTTAGGTTGACGTGTGCCGTCAATCGGTTTTGTAATGCTTAAACGCGTTTTGGCTGCCAGTACAGGACGGCGAACAAGGATCGCGAAAAAGCTTTTCGCGTTAAATGGAATGAGCGGCCACATGTAAGGGGCATTGTAGGACTTTCTTGTAGCAAGCCAGATCAGCCATACCGTCGATCCGACAACAAAACCCGGCACATGGAAGATGGCCACGGCAATCAGCAGTCCCAGCCTGACGATTCGGTTGGCAAGCCCCAACTCATAGCTTGGCGTAGCAAACATCCCAATAGATGCGAGAGCCAGATACAGGATCACTTCATTGATGAACAATCCTGTTTTAACGGCAATATCTCCTACGAGAATGGCGGCCACCAAGCCCATCGCAGTGGCGAGCGGAGACGGGGTATGCACCGCGGCCATCCGCATCAGATCGATCCCAATATCGGCGATTAGGAATTGCACAATCAGCGGCAGTGTTCCTTCTTTCTGTGGGCCAAGAAACTCCAAACCGGCTGGTTTTAAAGAAGGATCCATCACCATCATAAACCAAAGGGGAAGCAGGAAGATGGAGGACATAATCCCTGCAAACCGCACCCACCTCAAGTAGGTGCCAATAAACGGCGTTTGCCTATACTCTTCTGCATGCTGTACATGGTGAAAGAAGGTCGTCGGCAATATCATGACGCTTGGGGATGTATCTACAAACAAGCAGACGTGACCTTCCAGCAAATGGGCGGATACGACATCAGGACGCTCTGAGTAGCGCACCATCGGATAAGGGTTCCAGCCTTTACTAACGATAGCTTCCTCCAACTGCTTTTCAGCAAGGGGAAGACCATCAATTTTCACTTGGCTGATTTTATCTTTCACAGCATCGACTAAATCCGAATTGGCAATATCGTTGATATAACCAATGCAGACATCTGTTTTGGTTCGCTTGCCAATTTGCATAATTTCCAGCTTCAGCCGCTCATCTCGTACTCTTCGTCTAACGAGGGTCACGTTCAATAACAAGGTTTCTACGAAACCGTCCCGTGAACCTCTGACTACCCGTTCCAAATCCGGCTCGCCAATCGAACGGACAGGAAAGCTCTTGACATCGACGGCGATAGCAGCCGTCTCCCCCTCAATAAAAAATGCGGTCCCGCCCATTAACACCTGACCCACGATTTCGGACATTTTCTTATAGGACTTGACCTGATTATGTGGGATTAGCTTATCCATGAAAGCTTCAAGGGTATTGTGAGAAACACTCTCTTCTGGGGCATAGGACAGACGCGTTAGGATATCGGTCAATACCGTATCCTTGACGAACCCATTACAATAGAAGATCCCCACTCTTTTGGAACCGAACACCATTTCTCTAAGTACAAGATCGAAGCTGCGGTTGAGGCCAACGCGCTCCTCCAGAACTCGTGTTACATCCTCTAGATTATCTGGAATGTCCTCCTGAATTTTGAGTTCCTTTTCCTCAGGGGTCATATTCGTAATTGGATTATATTCGGATAAATTCCCTTCCTCATCAATCGCTAATTTATCTAACTTTTCTTTAGATTCATCCCTATTCTCATGTTCATGTTCGTTGTCATGTCCTGTTTTAACAATCACCTTCACACCGAGCGCCTCCTTCAATCCTTAATAAAACAACCATTCAAACAAGGATCCAAACACTTTGCCGAAAATCATCGCCATGAGCAGCAAAATCATATAGGAACCCATGCCCACCCTCTTGGCAAGGATCGGCAGCACATTAATAATTTCCGTGAGCGCAGCTGCCAGCATACCAACAAAGCAACCGGCAAATAGTCCAACGAGCGCAGTACTGATAGGAAATAGATGCACTTTCATATCGCTAAAATCTACCCAGGTAAACAAAAGGGAACCCAGAACAACCGCAGCTTCATAGGCGTGTATTTTGGAAAATGATCGTGTAATCTGCGCTAGCCTCGGGATAATGTCCAGAACCACCAGGAATGCCACCATACCGCTTCCAACGGCAATTCCTCCTGCTAAACCGATAAAGGCAATCAAAAGGATTTCCCCAAGGAAAGTCATCACTTCGACTCCCCTTCCTCATGAATTTTCATATACTCTTCGGTGATCACATAATGGTTTATATTCTCTTGGTACATGAACATCTCGACTTCTAACGGACTAGGTTCCTCATTAAATTTCTTTTTGAACAAATGGTTGAAGAAAATAACCATCCCAACACCTATGCCAAGGGAATACGGAATTTGCAGGATGAGCGGGTGCTCCACCTTTTTCCCCGTCATCAGCTCGTAGATCCGTTGGTGAACCTCCAGCATGGAGACATCTGCATGGAAATTCATAATGGCCAGACCTGATCCAATGAACAGCAGAAGCCATACTAATCCGATAAGCACTGGACTAGCTTTTTTATTATCAGCAAAAATTTCAAGGAGCACATGCGGTTCCCCGAAATGCTCAATTTGCAGCTCCGGATACCGCTCTTTCACTTTTCGAACAATCAGCATCATATCAATCAGGACGCGGTTGCCATCCTCCTGCTGCGGCTTATGAATAATCAGCTCGTTAAGAGCTGTTTCATATTCAGGTTCCACGATAATTTGAGCGATATGCCGAAGCTGTACGACACTTCCTTTGCGAACATTCGCTCTACGCCTGAGCCGGATATATAGATATGGAGCTCCAGTCATCACCATGGTCTCACTCCCTTCAATACTTACGGGTATCATCCATGTATAGGAGTAGTATGCAAAATGTTTCCTACCCATAATCGCCCGCTTCAATGGTAAATTCTCCAGGAATAAAGCCTATCTCTACTTGGCATAGTAAGAAATGAATAACGATAACTTATTCCATACAAAGAAGGTGATAACATGGCAAAACTAGCGTTAACACTAGTGATAATTGGTGCGCTGAATTGGCTTTTAGTTGGGCTCTTCGAATGGGATTTAGTTTCAGCTATACTGGGCGGGGATTCTCATCGGGAATCTTCGGCGATAAGTCGAATCATCTATACTATCGTCGGTATATGCGGAATTTACTGCGTAAGATTTTATGCTGACACCAGATATTCTGCACGATAAGTGTATAGGTGAACGAAAAAGCCGCCATACCCAGTGGATCGACGGGTAAATAGCGGCTCTTTTTTATATTAGAATACCTAGCATGTTTAGTTAAGTTTAACTTGCTTGTTTCACCAAAAGCTTGCTTTCCTCATTCAAGCCGATGCAAGTCACCGTTTTACCAAGTTGCTCATATTTCGCAATCGTTTTAGCGATAGCCGTAACAGCAGAGTGATCCCATACGTGAGAGCTGCTGAAATCAATTGTTATTGTGTCGGGGTCATTTCTATAATCAAATAAATCAATAAAGTAGGTCATCGTGCCAAAAAATAACTGACCGGAAATGCGATATGTTTTGGATCCATTAGATTCTAGAGAAGAGAAGGCCTTGATCTTTGCCGATCTCCAACCGAAAATGAGCGCACTTAACGCAACACCGGACAAGACCCCAATGGCTAAATTGGACGTTGCAACAACGATTGCGACAGTGATCACCATAACCAACGCGTCGCTTCTTGGAATTTTGGCAATCGTTCTTAGGGATTTCCAATCGAAAGTGCCGATGGACACCATGAACATGACACCGACTAATGCACCCATCGGAATTTGCTTAACGACATTACCAAGCACCATAATCAAAAATAGCAAAAACACGCCGGATACAAAAGTGGATAGACGCGACCTTCCTCCTGATTTCACATTAATCACCGTTTGGCCAATCATCGCACAGCCTGCCATCCCGCCAAAAAAACCGGAAAACACATTCGCGATCCCTTGCCCGCGAACTTCTTTGTTCTTGTCACTTTTTGTTTCCGTCATTTCATCTACGATCGTAGCCGTCATCAAGGATTCCGTTATACCGACAACAGCCAAAGCCAAGGATATCGGAAGAATCACTCCGATCGCTTGCAGGGACAGGTGGAAGTCAGGGATATGGAAGAAGGGCAGGGTCTGCGTAATTTCCCCCATATCTCCTACCGTGCGAACATCCAGATGCAGATTGATCGAGATGATCGTCATTACAATAATTGCGACTAGCGCAGAAGGCACGGCTTTGGTAATCCTCGGTAGTCCGTACACAATGAGCAGAGTGCCTCCTACCATGGCGTACATCTGCCAGTTCGCACCTGCAAAACTAGGGAGTTGAGCCATGAAAACAATAATGGCGAGGGCATTAACAAATCCAATAACAACAGAATGCGGGATGAATGTAATAAATTTACCAAATTTAAAAACGCCCATGAGGTATTGAATGACACCTGTTAAAATACTGGCAGCGAATAGATATTCAATGCCATACTTCGCGACCAAAGGCCCCATCAGTGAGGCCATCGCGCCTGTTGCTGCGGAAATCATCCCCATCCGTCCACCGGTAAATGAAATCACAAGGGCAATGATAAATGAGGCATATAAGCCAACCATGGGGTCTACACCAGCCAAAATGGAAAAAGCAATAGCCTCGGGTATTAAAGCTAAAGCCACCGTTATCCCTGACAAGACATCCTTCCGGACATTAAAAAACCACGAATCCTTCCACTTCTCGTACAACAAAACGCACACTCCCCAACTGATAAAAATCATTGATTGATTTTCCACTTTCAGAAAAATCCATACCGTTATTGGCAGTACCTATTATACATAAATCTTGCAAGTGTCTCTATACCAAATAATAAGGCACACAAAAAAGAGGCCGTCCCAGTCATCCAATGACCGCGGGACATGCCTCTTTTTTGGGAGAGCCTCATTCCAATACCGTTATTGTGCAATCTGATCTTTGATCGACTGCAAAATCTTCTTTTCCAATCGTGATACTTGCACCTGGGAAATGCCCAATCTGCTAGCAACCTCCGACTGTGTTTGATCCCTGAAATAGCGGAGGTAGACAATGAGCCGCTCCCGCTCGGAGAGCGTCCCAATGGCTTCGTTGAGCGCCAACTTTTCGAACCACTTTTCACCGCTTTCATCGGAGATTTGATCCATTAGCGTAATGGGGTCTCCGTCGTTCTCAAAAACAGTCTCATGGATCGAAGAAAGCGGCTTATTCGCCTCTTGCGCGAAGACAACTTCCTCCGCTGTGATCATAAGCTCTTCTGCCACCTCTTTAATCGTAGGAAGCCTGCCAAGCCTTTTAGATAACTCGTCCTTCGTCTTGCGAATCTTATTAGCCAGTTCTTTGAGCGAACGGCTAACTTTGAGTGTACCGTCATCCCGAAGGAAGCGCTGAATTTCGCCGATAATCATCGGCACCGCATAGGTTGAAAACTTCACATCATAGGACAGATCGAATTTATCAACGGACTTGAGCAGTCCGATGCAACCGATCTGGAACAAATCTTCGGCTTCGTATCCCCGGTTCAAAAAGCGCTGAACCACAGACCAGACCAAGCGGATATTGCAGCTGACGAGTGTTTCTCTGGCGAGTCCATCTCCGGATTGGCTGAGGGCGATTAACCGTTTGACTTCCGAATCGTCTAAATAACTGTGAGAAGCATGCTTCAGATCGACATCCATAGATCAAACCCCTAATTGTATAAAGCTTTTTTAGATTCTATTCGCTTCAACATGTTTATTTTGGTTCCGATTCCGACGGCCGTCACAACTTCCACTTCGTCCATGAAATTTTCCATAATCGTGAAGCCCATTCCGGAACGTTCGAGTTCTGGTTTGGATGTGTAGAGTGGCTGTTTCGCTTGTTCCAAGTCATCAATGCCTGAACCTTTGTCCTCAATCGTAATTCGGACCATGTCATCATCAATTTGCGTTGTAATGGTAATTACACCATCTGGTTTATTGTTATACCCATGAATAATCGAATTCGTCACAGCTTCAGAAACAACCGTTTTGATATCGGTTAGCTCATTCAAGGTTGGGTCCAATTGCGAGACGAAAGCAGCAACAGCAACACGTGCAAAAGCTTCATTCTCCGAACGACTGGCAAACTGCAGCGTCATAAAATTGTGTTCGCTCATAGTGCAACCTCCAGACTGGACATTGCATTACGTTCGTTATCCTGGATCGATACGATTTTGAACATTCCGGAGAGCTCGAACAATCGGTAAACGGCAGGAGAAACATCACAAACGACCATCTTGCCGCCTTTATTCGTAATCTGCTTGTAGCGGCCGAGAATAACGCCTAGACCTGAGCTGTCCATGAAAGTAAGATCTTTCAAACTCAGGATTAAGTGAAGCGTATGCTCTTTGGCAATCGCTTCCTCCATCCTGGCCTTTACTACATCGGCAGTATGGTGATCAAGCTCGCCTTTTAATCTAACAATCAGCGCTCTTCGGCCTTGCTCGAATTCAATTTGCAGGCTCAACCATGTTCACTCCTCTCAGCTGAGAGACCTTGAACAACACTCAAAGATCTCTATATTAAGTCATGAAACTTAAGTTTCTACAACTGAGTTAGGAACTCCTGCACCACCGACAAAACTAGAAGAAAACCGCTAAAACTAGAAGAAAAGCCTGTTTATTCGACGAAATCTCATCAATTATCTGTGTGGAACATATGTGAGGTCGTACGCTTAAATAGCTTCCACCAGGACGCTTTATCCACAGCAACTGGTGACTCAAGTGGGTACTCCGACAGCACATCATCCCCGCTGTACACGACAATTTTGCCGATAGGTTGGCCCATCGTAATTGGCGCTCTCAGGTTCGGCTCCAGTTGCAGCTCATGTCGAATGTTATCTGTAGCAGTTCCCTTTTTCATTAAAATGCTATAATTTTGCTTCGCAACTAGCGGTACTGTCGAAACTTGCCCTTTGTTTACCGTAAAATTCCCCAGACTATCTCCTGATTTGAATAAAGGATAGTTGGTGTATTGGGCAAAAGCGTAATCAAACAGCTTCGTGACCTCAGCGTTCCGTGTTTTGGTGTTAGGTTCACCCAGCACCACAGCCACAACACGCAAATTATCCCGCTTGGCCGTTGCTGATAAACAGAATTTTGCCTCGCTGGTGTAACCGGTTTTGAGCCCGTCTGCGCCGCTATAGAAACGTACAAGCTTATTCGTATTTACCAACCAGAATGGATTTGGTGATTCTTTGCGCAGATAATCCTGATAAGCACCTGTGAATTTCGTAATCCCCTCATGCTTAAGCAGTTCTCTGGACATGACAGCAATATCATTCGCTGTTGTATAGTGATTAGCAACAGGCAGACCGTTACAGTTTGAAAAATGCGTATTTTTCATTCCCAACTGCTGCGCGCGCTCGTTCATCATTTGCACAAAATTTTCTTCGGATCCTGCGATTTTCTCGGCCATAGCCACAGAAGCATCATTACCAGAAGCCATAGCAATGCCTTTCAGCATTTCCTGAACCGTCATTTCTTCGCCTGGCTCCAGAAAGATTTGTGAACCTCCCATAGAAGCGGCATACTCACTGACCCGGACTTTCTCATCCATTTTAATATTGCCTTTGTCAATGGCTTCCATAATGAGAAGCATCGTCATGATTTTCGTAATACTAGCTGGCGGAAGTTTGGTGTCTTTGTTTTTCTCCGCAATGACTGTGCCCGTGTCTGCGTCCATCAATACCGCGGATTGCGCATTCGGCGTTAAATCGACTGTCGGCGCCTTCTTCTCTTCCGCAAAAGCAACCGGTAAGATCAGCATCACACATAACTGTAAACAGATTAAACTTATTAGCCCTTTTTTTCGCATAGCCTTTGTACCCCTCCTGTGAGATTATGAAGTGAAAACCAGACACTTGCAGCTTGAATGACTGCTAATCAGTCTTGACGATTTTCCATCAAAATATTCCAAAGGAGGGAAAATAAAAAAGCTATCCCTCAGGCCTTGAAGACCCTTGAGATAGCTTATTGACCAAGCATGTACTAAACAATTACATCATAAATCAACTGAACAGGTGCTGGTTTACTAGCTGCGATGCGATAAGCCCCTTGAATCATCGACGTGACTTCCTTCACATCCTCGCGATTCGCATGAATCGTGCAAATCGACTCCCCTGCCTGAACAGCGTCACCGATCTTCTTATTCAAGGTGAGACCTACCGCATAGTCGATCTGATCTTCCTTCTTGGCGCGCCCTGCTCCAAGCAGCATCGCGGCGATCCCGATTTGTTCGGCATCGATTTGATTCACATAGCCATCTTGCTCGGCAAGTACCTCAAAGTGATAGCTCGCTGTCGGCAGCAGCTCAGGTTGATCCACTACCCTTGGATCTCCCCCTTGGCTCGCTACAAAGCGTTTGAACGTGTCCAGCGCCTTCCCGTTCATCACAATGTCACGAACAGCCTCCTGCGCCTGCTCGAAGCTCTCAAATACCTTACCCAGCAGCGACATATATGCCGCTACGGAAATGGCGACCTCGGTCAGCTCCTTGTCGCCAGTGCCGCGCAGCACTTCGATGGATTCGCGAATTTCGTTGGCATTGCCGATTTCGCGGCCAAGCGGCTGCTCCATGTCGGTGATCATTGCAATGGTATTGCGATTCAGTTTGACGCCGATATCCACCATCGTCCGGGCTAGCACTCTTGCGTCATCAACGGTTTTCATGAAAGCGCCTGATCCGATTTTCACATCAAGAACGATGGCATCGGCCCCAGATGCTATCTTCTTGCTCATGATGGAGCTGGCAATCAGCGGGATGGAATCAACCGTCGCGGTTACATCCCTCAGCGCGTACATCTTCTTATCGGCAGGAGCCAAGTTACCGCTCTGACCAACAATGGCAATTTTATTTGTATTGACAGCTGCAATAAAATCTTCCTTCGATAATTCAATTTGGAATCCCGGAATTGACTCCAGCTTATCCACGGTTCCGCCCGTATGACCGAGACCTCTGCCAGACATCTTGGCAACGGGAATTCCTAGGGAAGCGACGATCGGCCCAACAATCAGACTAATTTTGTCCCCTACTCCGCCAGTCGAGTGCTTATCTACTTTAATCCCGGCAATCTCCGAGAGATCAATCATTTCTCCTGATCCTGCCATCGCCATTGTTAACGCAGAAATTTCCTCACTTATCATGCCATTGAAGAAAATCGCCATCAACAGCGCTGACATTTGGTAGTCCGGGATATCTCCTTTGGTGTACCCATGAACGATAAAAGTGATTTCTTGTTCCGTTAACACCTCGCCAGACCGTTTCTTATGTATTAAATCAACCATTCTCATAAACGTTCCTCCTTCAATCATAAATCGAATCATAAATCGAAAAAAGGGAGCTGCATGAGCCCCCTTTGTACTAGTATTCTCTTTTATTGTACAACTAATTTGGATTTCATTTTGGTATGACCTTCACCACAAGGAAGTACGCACTCAATCTCATAAGTCCCTGGTTTGTCGAACGTAATTTCTTTTGAAGGGTTTTCTTTGTCCAGTTTGATATCCAAACCTTTGATTTCAATCGCATGTACGCCTTCTTTTAGAGACAAAGAAACTTTCGTAGGTTCACCCTTTTTGATCGTGTAGTCCGTAGCGTCAAATTGCCAGTTAGAAGCTGCAATCTTAAGCTGTTGAATTTTGCTGCCGGCTTCCTCTGCTGCTTTCGCCTCTTGGCGATCAGAGATATCTTGAAAAAGGACTCCCAGCCCCAGTGCGCCCGCAAGTATAAATAACACAAAGAAAATCCACTTTTGCATGCATATCCCCCTCATAATGTGTTCACTTCATCTATTCTACCTAACATCGCGAGACAATCCCATACAGGTTTAGTGGCAAATCTTTGAATATTTTGTGACGGAATTGTGAATGGGTCTTCGTAAAAACATCCCCCTTAACGGGGGACATTACCCTTACTATTTCCCACACTGAAGTAAATTACACACCACTTCGTCTATCGAGAATTCGGAAACCACCAGACATTGTTGTTTGTTTGGTCCGCGCTAAAGGCTGTAAAATTTGTTGCTTCTCATGAAGCTCTTTAATATCGCGGCTGATTCGGTACGCACATTCCTGACAAAGCTTATGCTGCCGAATCGGCTTCATGCAAGATCCACACGGATAGCTCAAATTCGGGTAATCCGTGAGCAGCAGCTTTCCTTCTTTGATCCACGCATACATCTGCTCGCTAGTAATACCTCCAGCAGCATATAATTGCTCATTGGTAGAGCGATAATTGCGGCGCAAATAATCTAGACACCCCTGTAGCTTGGCGTCCAGACTTCTGCTGCAATCTGTACATTGATTTCGCAAGTTTTTCTGGAATACTCTTCCGCAGCGCGGACAGTTGGCTACCAGTAATTGTTGGACTGACATGCTCCATCACATCCCCGGAACGGGTAACCCTTAATGAATTACCCTCATATATAGTTCTAATTAACTACATATTAACACGGGTCGCCATAGATGGATAGGTCCTAAGATGTGCATTTACACAAAAATCTTTAAAATTTTATCCCAATTGCACGTCACGTACAAATGCTTTCACCAAAGCAATGAACTTCGGTTTCGTCCGATTAGCTACCGCTACAACCTGCTCATGCGTTAGGGGCTCTAGCTCCTCGCCAACCGCCATGTCCGTAATACACGATATGCCAAGCACCTTCAGTCCTGCATGACGTGCTGCGATGACTTCACCCACGGTAGACATACCGATTGCATCGCCGCCAATACGAGCGAGCATCATCAGCTCAGCTGGTGTACAGTAGGTAGGTCCTGTAATCCCTGCGTATACGCCCTCCTGAAGCTTCAGAGGCACGCCGTCTTCTCCAACTACCGTTAGTGCCAGCTTGTGCGCAAGTGCCCGATAATCGCGGCTATACGCTTCGGACATATCCGGGAAACGAACACCCAGCTCACTGTGGTTAGGTCCGATTAACGGGTTATCGCCTGTCATATTGAGATGGTCGCTAATCACCATGAGATCGCCGGCTTTGAAGCCGCGGTTCATGCCCCCTGCTGCGTTCGTCATGACAACAGAATGAACGCCGATCGCTTTCATCACGTACACAGGGAAGACAACCTTTTTCATATCATAACCTTCGTAATAATGAAAACGACCTTGCATCACAATGACTTGCTTACCTTCAAGTGTCCCTGCAACAAAACGTCCCTCATGCCCTTCAACCGTTGAAACGGGGAAATGCGGCACTTCGCTGTAATCGATCGCAATCGGATTCTCCACCTGATTCGCCATATCGCCAAGGCCCGAACCCAGTACTAAACCGATGACAGGCGCGACTCCGTCTAATTTTTGTTTAATAAACGCTGCTGCCTCATTAATTTTCTCTATGTAAGTCAGTTCCATGTTGATCTCCTTATCTGTTAAATACCCTTAATTTCTAATTAAATAGCTTCAATAATGCCCAATACCAATTTCAAAAACTTAGGTTTAACTTTCTCCGTCGTTTCCATCACTTCTGCGTGAGAAAGGGGTTGATCCAAAATCCCTGAAGCCATATTGGAAATACAGGAGAACCCAAGCACCTCAATGCCGGCGTGGCGGGCAACGATAACTTCAGGCACAGTAGACATACCTACTGAGTCACCGCCCAGCGTTCGGAACATCCGGATCTCAGCAGGGGTTTCGTAGTTAGGACCAAGAAGTCCAACATACACACCTTCTTGCAGTTTAAAATCTTGCGACGCCGCAACTTCATGCGCCACTTTACGCAGACGTTTGCTGTACGCTTCCGACATATCCGGGAACCGAACGCCAAGCGCAGCGTCATTAGGTCCGATCAATGGATTGCGGTACGTCAAATTCAAGTGATCGCTGATAACCATCAAATCGCCGACTTGATATGACTCGTTAATGCCTCCAGCTGCATTCGTTACGATCAGCGTTTCTACACCTAGCTCTTTCATAACGCGAACAGGGAAAGAAACTGTTTCAGCACCATAGCCCTCATAGGCATGGAAGCGTCCTTTCATGACTAATACTTGCTTACCTTTAATCGTTCCAACGACCAACTCTCCCGCATGGCCTTCAACCGTTGATACTGGGAAATGTGGAATGCGCGAATAGTCAACGACAATCGGCTGCTCGATTAAGTCGGCAAGGACGCCCAGTCCTGAACCTAGAATAAGACCGATTTGTGGTTTAATGTTCGTTTCCTTCGAAATAAAGGCAGCGGCCTCTTGAATCTTAAGAATCATGGATGTTTCTGACATGTTATATTCCTCCTTGGCTTTTTCGGTTCAACAATCACTATTTGAGAAGGTGCAGGAAGCTCTCGCCCTGATCTGTAGCTTTTACGCCGAAATTATCGGCAATTGTAGCCCCTAGATCGGCAAAAGTTCCGCGAATACCTAGAGAGACAGGCGCCTCAAAGCTCGGGCTGTATAACAAAATAGGCACATACTCGCGTGTATGATCTGTTCCCGGATGCACGGGATCATTACCGTGGTCTGCTGTTAGGATCAGCAGGTCTTTGGGCCCTAGCTTTTCTTTGAGCTGTGGCACGAAGCTGTCGAATTCCTCCAGCGCTCGGCCATAACCTTCAGGATCGCGACGGTGACCGTACAACGAGTCAAAATCAACAAGGTTTGTAAAAGCCAACCCTTTGAACGGCTCACCAAGCACTTCGATGGTCTTCTGAATGCCATCCAAATTGCTTTTGGTAGATGTTGTTTTGGTGACACCCTCACCGTCAAAAATATCATTGATCTTGCCGATGGCAATCACATCATATCCAGCGTCCTTCAAGTGATTCATCACTGTCGGTTCCGGCGGCTTCACGGCATAATCATGCCGATTCGGCGTACGCTTGAATGCGCCCGGCTCACCAAGATAAGGTCTTGCGATAACTCGGCCTACAGCAAATTCACCTTGCGTCAAACGTCTGGCAATTTCACATGCACGATACAGCTCTTCCAGTGGAATCACATCTTCGTGAGCCGCTAATTGAAATACACTATCAGCTGACGTGTAGACGATCCATGCTCCTGTTTTCATCTGTTCTTCGGCAAGCTCATCGAGAATCTCTGTCCCTGAGGCCGGTTTATTGCCAATAACCTTGCGTCCTGTTTCCTGCTCAAACTGAGAAATCAATGCTTCCGGAAATCCATCCGGATATACGTTAAACGGCGTAGAAATACGAAGCCCCATCAATTCCCAGTGCCCTGTCATCGTGTCTTTTCCAACCGATACCTCGGCCATTTTGCCATAATAGGCTTCTGGCACCTCAGCAGCCGGGATGCCTTTTATCTCAGCAATACTGCCTAGACCCATGCGCTGTAAATTAGGAAGCGAGAATCCGCTCACTCTTTCAGCAATATGTCCAAGCGTGTGACTACCTGTGTCGCCAAACTCTTTGGCATCCGGTAATTCGCCGATGCCTACGCTATCCAATACGATTAAACCGATTCGTTCAAAGCGCACTCTTGTCCCTCCAAATTGTTCACAATGTTATCCACCCTTGATTATCGCACTTCCACTCTATGAATGCAAAACAGCAGCTTTTCCTCGAGGAAACGCCGCTGCCATCACTTACATATTCGCTCTGGGATGAGCGTGATTGTAAACATCCTTCATTTTGAGCTTGGTGACTTGAACATACAGCTGAGTGGAGGAAATATCCGAATGCCCGAGCATCTCTTGGACGGATCTTAAATCCGCGCCGTTTTCAATCAGGTGGGCAGCAAAAGAATGCCGCAAGGCATGAGGCGTAATATCACTCTCAATGTTGATCTCACTTGCATACCTTTTCAAAATTTTCCAAAAGCCTTGTCTCGTCATCCGAGTCCCCAAATGTCCAATAAACAAAGCTTCTTCATCTGCCGACTTCTTCAACAACTTCTTGCGATCTTTATGTATATAGGCGGTTAAGCAGCGGATAGCAATGGAACTAAGCGGGATATTGCGTTCTTTATTTCCTTTCCCCATACAGCGAATAAAGCCAAGCTGTAAATGAACATCATCAACGTTCATCGAGATAAGTTCTGAGACGCGAATCCCCGTTGCATACAGCAGTTCAAGCATCGCTTTATCGCGCACGCCGCTTACAAGTTCTAGATGAGGTGCATCCAGCAATTGACCAACCTCTTCGACGGAAAGCACCTTGGGCAGCTTCTTCTCCAGCTTAGGCGATTCAATGAAAAGGGATGGATCTGCATCCACCAAACGTTCTCTCACGAGATACTGATAGAAAGCACGGATTGAAACAAGATTCCGCGACAAGGTTGCTGCAGCCCTGCCAAGTGATTTCAACTGAGCCATGAAACCCGCAATGTTGGTTTTACTTGTTTCTTTCCAAGCTGTGATTCCCTGCCGATGTAAATAGTCAACAAATTGCTGCAGGTCTCTTTCGTAAGATTCCAGCGTATTCTTAGATAATCCGCGTTCTACAGATAAAAATCGGATGAAGGATTGCAAATCAACCATCATCATGTAATGTAGCTCCTTCGTTAACATGCCATATTTCTAATTGATAGCATTCAACGATGGATCTAGGAACTCCTCTTTTATTCACCATACCAATAAAATAAACGTAGCCTGTCGCTCATTCTGCCTGACTCTGGTAGTGCTGCATGCTCGTGCTGTCCAAACACCTTGACGGAGTTTCCTGCTGGCGTGCGGTAGCGATTCACTGGCTCAATCCAGCTGGAGAGCACCAACATCACTTGATACAAAACAACCGTTAATGTCATGAAAAGCAGGATAAAGCGCAAACGAACAAGCAATTTTCGATAAGAAAAAATCATAGGCCAGGTCCCCATTTCTGTCCCTTTCTTTAGGACAGGATATGAGGCTCAGGCCCTGATTATGACAGATCGGACAACTTCACATAAGGCATTCCTAGCGCTTCTGCAACAGCTGGATGGGTTACACTGCCTTTGTACGTATTAACCCCCAATTGCAGAGCGTAGTTAGCTGTAATCGCCTCTGTTAATCCTTTGCTCGCCAGCTCCAAGGCATAGGGCAGCGTTACATTCGTTAAAGCAAGTGTCGATGTTCGCGGAACTGCCCCCGGCATATTCGCTACCGCATAATGCAGCACGCCATGTGTCTCATACGTAGGGTTGCTATGTGTGGTCACCCGGTCGATCGTTTCGATAGAGCCTCCCTGATCCACGGCAACATCCACAATGACAGCGCCTGGCTTCATCGTTTTGACCATCGCCTCTGTCACTAATCTTGGCGCTCTCGCCCCAGGAATAAGTACAGCCCCGATCAAGAGATCGGCTTTGGCAACGGCGCGTGCTATATTAAAGGGATTCGACATTAAGGTATTGAGCTGTCCGCCGAAGATATCATCCAAAGCACGCATCCGTTCCGCGCTCCGTTCAATTATGGCGACGTTAGCTCCTAGCCCAAGCGCCATCTTGGCTGCATTGGTTCCAACGATCCCACCTCCGAGTATGACCACATTAGCTGATGGGACGCCAGGCACACCGCCTAGAAGAATCCCGCGCCCGCCATAAAATTTCTCCAGAAAATGAGCGCCAATCTGGACCGACATACGTCCTGCAACTTCACTCATTGGTGTTAACAGGGGAAGCGATCCATTGGGTTGCTGGATGGTTTCATAAGCAATCCCTGTCACCTTCTTGTTAAGCAAGTGCTCTGCCAAATCACCCGCTGCAGCCAAGTGCAAATACGTGAAAAGCAGCTGGCCCTCTCGAAAATAACCATACTCGGCTGGAAGCGGCTCTTTCACTTTCATGATCATGTCGCTGCGAGCCCATACTTCCGCGGCATCCGCAATAAGTATGGCGCCTTCCATGGCATAATCCTCGTCACTAAACCCGCTGCCCGCTCCAGCGCCGGCTTCAACGAGCACTTGATGTCCAGCCATCATCAGCATCGTTGCTCCGCCAGGGGTCAGTGCGACGCGGTTTTCATTATTTTTAATTTCCTTTGGGACGCCGATCACCATCGATTGTTCAGCCACTCGCGTCTACCTTCTTTCTCATGAACGTTAGTCATAATGTACCCATGCTTCCAGTCCAATTATGTGGAAGGAGATTCTATTACCTAATATCCAGTATATGAGAAAGATGCAAAAATGCCTGTACGCACAACATGTGCTTACAGGCATTTTCTTAGTATGAACAGCTCTATTCCGAGCTGTTATTCTTGGATTTGTCCAATGAGTCCGGTTTCCCTCGTTCGTTACAGCGATAGCATATACCTTGAAAATCAAGTCGATGATCTAATACTTGAAAATGAAAATCCGTATCCAGCCTTTCTTCTAAAGGCCCTAGCCAGTCTTCCATAATTTCATCCACAGTCCCGCATTGGACGCAGATTAGGTGATGGTGATGGTGACGAGTGCTGTCATCGCGCAAATCATAACGAGCTACGCCATCGCCAAAATTCATTTTCTCCAAGACATGCAGCTCACTCAGCAGCTCTAATGTTCGGTACACGGTTGCCAGACCGATTTCCGGAGCTTTGTCCTTCACAAGCATAAACACGTCTTCGGCACTAAGATGATCTTGTTCATTTTCTAAAAGTACACGCACAGTCGCTTCCCGTTGAGGGGTAAGCTTGTACCCTTGGGATTGCAACTGCTGCTTAATTTTCTCAATCCTTGCTTCCATATGCCTCCCCCTCAGAAAGGTGGGCATCCAAGCCCAATTTTAGCCACTCTTTTCATTATAGGGGGAGCTTGCTGACAAAGTCAAACAGAAACATGTTGTTTTCTGTCATCCATAGAGCGGAACGAGCATCGGCGTGACCCATTTCATCATCAATTGCGCTACATAACCCTCCCAAAGTGCTGCTCCAAGAAGGAAAAAACCCATGAGAAGTGTTAAAGTTGTGAAACGCATGAAAGGTTGGTACATGTTGCCATTACGGCTCATAAATCGATTTTTAATCATATAAATGGAAAAAGACATCGCTGCAACACTGCAGAAGAGAATCGCCGGAATGACGATCAGATTTTGCGGAGCTACAGAAACCAGCGCAAACAACATGCCCTTCCAAGACATTTGACCGACCAGATAGCCAACTGTGAACCCAATGAGCACACCCTTGAGAAAATCCAGGACAAGGATGAGCGGGAGGCCAATCACGGACAGCCCAAACAACCAGATCAGTAGAATCCACTTCATATGCATGCCAAAAGATTGAACGAACGACTGCCTGCTGTCAAATTCGGCGCCGTCATTAATTTCATGGAAGAAACTTCCCAAATGACGCGTCATTTCCTGCTTTTGTTCCAAGGAAAGCGCATTAACCATCACAGCGCCGAACACAACTCCAATGAGAAAGAGTACGGAGACGAATATAAACAGCGGCATATTGTCCTTCATATATTGTTTCATCGTTAGGTTCCTATTCACTCTCGCAGCTCCTCCCGTGTGTACAACCTCTACAAAGACAAGCTTATGAGCGAGTACTAGAAACTATGAACGATTTTTCACTTTGCCGTATCTTCCGCCTCCGCCAACCTCAAGCGAAAGCGTGCCTTCACGCGCGCCGACAAGGTAACCGGCTATCTCTTCTCCGACTTCACTTACCAGCTCTTCCTGCGTCGTGCGATGCAGGACATTCATCTCCGTTCCAAAACGGTGAAGCAATTGATTCAATTTCTTAGGTCCAAGTCCAGGTATGAACTCTAACGGGATTTGAAAATGATAGGCCGGCCTATAAGGAGGCAGATATGGCTCTTCTCGATCCGCCAAATCCATAATGCGATCCATAACGCCTCGAACGATTTTGTTGCTGCCGCAATCTGCGCAGCGCTCTACTGTGCCCTCTTGTTCATCCAGAACCGCTTCACAGAGGGAGCAATAGGTTCGGTGATACTTGCCCAAGCGAGGGTTCAACCCGTAGTTTGCGAGCACGCCACGCCCTTCCCGGCGATGCAGTGCCATAACGAGTTCCTCATAGGTAGGTGCAGCTAGCTGTATTTCATTGTACTCGCGACCGATTTTACCCAGTGAATGCGCATCTGAATTGGTTACATAAGTAAATGGATCCAGCTCAGAAATTAGTCCAGCCATCTCCGAATCAGCGCTCAACCCAAGCTCAACTGCAGAAATACCTTCCAAATCAAGCAAATTTTCCATCCGGCTCGTTGCGCTGCCATATACACTTTTGTGAGGCGTGAAAATGTGAGCGGGGATAAGGATTCCCCCTCTTCCGAGCACCTCTTCCTGCAGAACTCGTGCAGGCACATAAATTCGCTGAGAGCTAAGCTCTACATTTTTCATATGCCCCTTCATCCATTTTGTAAATCCTTGCATCACATCAAGATTAGGCATATAGGCTAACAAATGCGCTGGCCCCATGCCAGGTTCTCTGACTTCAATCTCACATCCCAGAATGACCGTTGTATCCCGATACCCAATACCTCCACCTTCCAGCTCTACCATTTCACCACGATCCAAATAGGTCATGATATCGTCTTGCACGGATGGCGAATGGCTGTCGATAATGCCGATAATCTCCATTCCTTTGCGGACGGCCGCTTCATGGGCAATATTGAAAAAAGTAAGGTTATTCGCGGCACTGATCTTCACAGCTTGGCCACTCTCAGTCCGTCCAATATGAATATGAAGGTCTACGTAGTAAGACTTCATCCTAGATCTGGCCCGTTAGCTTATATAACTGCCATGCGTAGACAGCCATAATCGTTTTGGCATCGCTTATACGGCCATCGCGCATATACTGCTGAGCTTCTTCCAGCGTAATCGCTTCGCACTCCAGAAATTCATCCTCATCTGGGTTGGCGTTTCCTTTAACCAGATCTTCCGCGATATACAGATGGATAATTTCATCAGCAAATCCTGGCGACGTATAAAAGGAACTAACCAATTTCACGTTGTCAGACCGATACCCCGTTTCTTCCTCTAACTCGCGTAAAGCTGCTTTCAAAGGTTCTTCGCCAGCATCCAGCTTGCCTGCAGGAATTTCAACCTGACTTTTCTCAAGCGGTTTTCTGTACTGCTCCACGACGATCATTTTATCCCCAATTAAAGGAATGACAGCCACCGCTCCAGGGTGCTTGACGATTTCTCTTGTAGCTGTCTCCCCGTTTGGCAATGTCACGGTATCTACTTGAAGTGAAATAATTCTGCCTTTATAAATGGATTCCGTTTTAACAGTGACTTCTTCGAACTTCTTATGCACGGTCATCTGAACACCTCATCAATTTCTTAATTGGAATAACTTGTCCTACTTTTGCATATCGATCATTATATCAAATTTCAACCCGAAAAGAGGAAGATCGAGATGAAGAGTTATGTAGCGGAAAGACAAATTCGTCTGGTGGGAAAAGCCTGGGAAATTAAACGTCAGCTTCAGCTCATGCTGCAGCAAGGTGGACCGAACATCACGTTGATTGATTATGCAGCTGCATTACACAATCCACAGCAGCGCAAACACCTTGGAAATAAACAGGGTCCTGCCATAATCCCCTTCCCATCGAGGTAATCTCCAGTGGGTAAAGACGGAGCGACTCCGCGATTTGCTCCGCCCGTGCGGGTGCCATCATGTGTACCCGATGCGGCTCCAAACGGTTCAATTGCTCTTCAATGATCGCGTGCTTCTCTCCCGTTAATATCGGTAAAGGTACAATCGCTGGGCATCTCGCAGCAAGCTCCAGAGCAGTTAGCGTATGGTGGCTAATCCCTCGATGCCGTGGCCGCTCATCTGCAAATGAAAGGCGCGGAATCACGACTGGAGTCCCGCCTAAAGCGAATACGGCATTAACGAGTTCCCCGACTTCAATACCAGAATAACCGTACCGTGTTCCCGTACCTACAATTCCTGGACCCATCATGACCAGACACAGATCCGCTTTAGCAACATGCTTAGCAGCAATCAAAGCGCTAAATTTATTTACGGCCTCCAGCTTTCCACCATAGGCTTGACCATAGCTTATCGTGCTTTGAAGCCACCCCATAGCCTCCAGCTGCGCGGCATGCTGACTCCAGGCAAGCGGGAGTGCTCCCGCGTCCGTCATGATGTAGGACACGTTCCTCGCCGTTTGATTTGACTGTTGCTGCTCGCGGTATCGAAGCCAACACAACGCCACAGGCAGCATACTATGCAATTCCCCAAGTAAGACAGGCATACCCTCCAGATTCTTCTCACCTTGAAAAATAGCATGAAACCTGCTGTGCTCTTCCTCCACAGCAAGCACACTCCGCTGTAACGGGGTGTATTTGAGTTTCATGATATGTCCGCTGGCCAGATCATCTGCAGGAAGATCGCTGTTGCTCGTGTCAGTAGGCAGGACGATGTGATAACCACCGGATCCTAATCCAAGCTCCTCAGCTGTTACATTCAGAACAACCACATCACCTGGAAGCAGCAGCGGTGAGCTATCGGTATAATGCACAGCGAGCTTCTCCTCGCCACTGTGCCGCATACTAACACGGACGACCTGCAGCCCTTCCCTAACGGAAATAATCGCGCTGACCACCGCTTCTTCCCGCCTCATCATCCTTTTCTCCCCCTTCTGGCCATTACCTACTTGCAGCATATGTGGATTAACGCGGAGTTAAGCTTAATTATTATGTCTTTGTAGAGCTCATTGGATGAAATCCAACCAAAGCCCCCCTTTAAGGCGGCTAATCAACTTTACATTGGATGAAATCCAACAAGACACATAAAAAAGGATCTTTTATCCGCTAAATCAATAATTACGTTGGATTTAATCCAATGAAATCAGAGATCCAGCCTTAAGAACTGCCTTTTCGTTGGATTTAGTCCAATGCTTATTGAACCTTCACGGGAACAACTCCCTCTGACATACTAAAAAACCGATCAGCACGCCACAATTCGGCAAGTACTAATCGGTTGGACAGATATTTAAACTTTGGCAGCTTCCTTCACAAGAGCAACGACCAATTCAGCCGTTTTGACCAGATCGCTGATGGCGATATGTTCTTTGGTTGTATGAATTTCGTGGTAGCCCACAGCAAGGTTCACCGTTGGAATCCCCATGCCATTAAAAATGTTCGCGTCGCTGCCGCCACCAGAGTGGAACGTGCGAGCAGTTAAGCCAAGTGTTGACAACGCTCTGGATGTGAGCTGCACGATCGGCGCTGAGTCGTCATGCATGTAAGAAGCATAGACGATGTCTGCTTTGAATTCGCAAGTCGTCCCAGCATCTGCTGCAGCGGATTCACAAGCTTCTTTCATCGCAGCGATTTGCGCTTCCAGCTTGTGCTGCACGATGCTGCGAGCTTCTGCTTCCATTTTCACTTTATCGCATACAACGTTAAGTGGACCTACACCCGAGAAACTACCGATATTCGCTGTTGTTTCGTTGTCAATCCGACCAAGGGACATGCGTGAAACAGCCTTGGAAGCAACTTGGATCGCACTGATGCCATCTTCCGGGTTAACGCCTGCGTGTGCCGATTTGCCGTGGAAAATAATTTCAATTTCCGCGCGGCCAGGCGCTGCAGTAGCAATATCACCGATGCTGCCATTGGAATCCAGCGCAAAGCCGAATTCAGCTTCCATCATTTTGCGGTCCATGGCACGGGCGCCTTTCAAGCCGCTTTCTTCACCCGCCGTAATTACGAATTGAATGCGACCGTGAGGAACGTTTTGCTCTTTGAGTACTTGAATACCTTCAAGCATAGCTGCGATACCAGCTTTGTCGTCACTGCCCAGGATCGTAGTTCCGTCGCTGCGGATGTAGCCATCTTCGCCGATTTGCGGCTTAATGCCATTGCCAGGAGCTACTGTATCCATATGCGATGTAAAGAAAATCGTCGGGATAGCGGTATTGCTGTCCGTTGCTTCCAATGTGCAAATCAAATTGCCAGATCCGTGACCACTTTTTGCCATCGAATCATCTTCAACGACAGTTAAGCCTAAACGACTAAATTTCTCTTTCAATACGACACAAATTTCTTGCTCAAAGCGAGTTTCGCTGTCTACTTGTACGAGCGAAATGAATTCTTCCACTAAACGGTTTTGCTGAATCATGTACTTTCCTCCGATACTCACTATGGGTTACAATATGACAGTACAAGCTTTTACAATAAAGGAGTGACTCTTCATGTTGCAGAATAGACGTTGGTTTAAAGTCGTGATTTACGTCATGCTCATCACCATGCTGCTATCCAGCATATTGTTTACAGCCGGATTATTTTTTGATTCCTAAGTTTTAATAAATTTTTGTATCGGCATTATAACTTTCCAAGTTTTCTTTGACCCTCTGAAGGAACCTACCGCAAATTACACCATCCAGAATGCGGTGATCAAGCGACAGACATAGGTTAACCATAGAGCGGACTGCGATCATATCTTGAATAACGACAGGCTTCTTCACAATCGATTCAAAGGTCACAATGGCTGCTTGCGGGTAGTTGATGATCGGATAAGACAGAATCGAACCGAAGGAGCCTGTGTTGTTAACCGTGAACGTTCCGCCAACCATGTCATTCAATGACAACTTGCCCGCACGCGTCTTCTTCGTCAATTCATCAATTTCTCTAGCTAGTCCGGCGATATTCTTCTGATCCGCCTTCTTGATCACTGGTGTCATAACCGAATCTTCCGTGCCTACAGATAGGGAGATATTAATATCGCGTTTCACGATAATTTTATCTACAGCCCATACCGAGTTGATGATCGGATAATCCTTAATCGCGTTGACGACTGCTTTCATCATGAAAGCCAAATACGTTAAGTTAATGCCCTCGCGGCGCATAAACTCGTCTTTCACTTTATTCCGCAGAACCACGAGATTCGTTACGTCCACTTCAATCATCGTCCAGGCATGCGGAATTTCCGTTACGCTTTGACGCATACGGGTCGCAATAGCATTACGAATTGGCGTTACATCGATGAAGTGCTCATTGCGCGAGTCCAGCGAGTGCCCTTCCGCTTCAATCAGCGGTGTTTGCGGATTCGCAGACAGATGGATGCCGGAGCTGCGCACTGGCAGATTGGCAGACTGCGCCTCATTTTGTGGCGCTGGCGTACTGCTTGCAACTGGCGCTGCTTGTTGATTCGTATGCACTGCCGCGGCTGCAGGAGCCGACTTGGAGCCTCCGCCTGCGACGAACTGCTCAACATCCTTGCGCGTAATTCTTCCGCCAAGCCCTGTCCCAGGCACACGTGATAAATCTACGTTGTTCTCTTGGGCAAGACGGTGAACGGCCGGTGAGAAACGGCCGCGCATGCTTTGGTCGCTATCTTCTGCCGGCACGAACGCCCCCGTGCTGCCAGCCATTTCCACAGCTGCTGCTGGTGAACCAGCCGAATCTCCCGCTGACTCCTCGATCAAACAAATTGCCTCTCCGACAGCCGCTGTTTCTCCATCGCCGACAATGATTTTCACTAGTCTGCCTTCAATCGGTGAAGGCATTTCTGTATTCACTTTCTCTGTGAAAAGCTCACAGAGTACGTCATATTGTTCGATATAATCGCCTGGCTTTTTCAGCCATTTGCCGATTGTAGCCGAAACGAGGCTTTCCGCTAAATGCGGAACCGTTACCTCGGTTAGTCGACCGTTCGTTTGGTTCATGGGTGTACCTCCTAAGTTCAGGAAATGATCAATGGCATGAAATCAGACCAAAGGAATTGTGAATCAATTAGAACATGGCAAGCTGGCGCATTGCTTCCTTCAACTTATCGCTATTGAGCAGGAAGAACTTCTCCATGGGAGGATTGCTGCCCACAGCCGGTACGTCCGGCCCGCAAAGTCGAGCGATCGGTGCATCGAGTTCAAATAGCAGTTCTTCAGCGATGATGGCAGACACTTCCGCCCCAACGCCGCCTGTTTTGTTATCTTCGTGTGTGATGAGTACTTTGCCCGTCTTTCTCACAGCTTCAAGTATCGCTTCTTTGTCCAAAGGCTGCAGCGTACGCAAGTCTAGCACGTGGCAAGAAATACCTTCCTTCGCTAGCTCCTCAGCCGCTTGCAGCGCGAAGTTCACGACCATCCCATAAGCGATGACCGTAATGTCCGTCCCTTGACGCTTCACGTCAGCTTTGCCAATCGGCACGATGTAGTCCTCTTCCGGCACATCAGCAGACAGCGCAAGATAAGCCTTCTTGTGCTCGAAGAACAGCACGGGATCCGCATCACGGATCGCCGCTTTCAGTAGTCCCTTCGCATCATAGGGATTAGAAGGCGCAACGATTTTCAAGCCCGGCGTACCGAAGAAAACCGACTCCGGACACTGGGAATGGTACAAGGCACCTGCGCCGGTTGCACCGTAAGGCGCACGAATTACAATCGGGCATGACCAATCATTATTGGAGCGATAACGAATCTTCGCCGCTTCGCTTAGAATTTGATTTGTTGCCGGGAAGATGAAATCGGCGAACTGAATTTCGGCAATCGGCTTCATGCCGTACATTGCCGCGCCGATGGCTACACCGACGATAGCGGATTCCGCCAGCGGTGTATCCAGCACGCGATCTTCTCCAAACAGATCGCGAAGCCCTTTGGTGGTGTTCAAGACACCGCCTTTACCAACGTCTTCACCGAGGACGAATACATTGTCGTCCCCTTGCATTTCCTCCTGCATCGCAGAGCGGATAGCTTCCAAATAAGTAATGACTGCCATAAATTAGAGGTCATCTCCTTCTGCGTAAACGTGGCGAAGCGTATCTTCCGGCTTCGGAAATGGCGCTTGATCCGCATACTTCGTAGCTTCATTAATTTCTTGCTTCAGTTCTTCCTGAAGCTCACGATCTTGCTCATCGCTCCACAGACCGCACTCCATTAAGTATTCTTTGAACTTAACGATACCGTCTTTTTGACGATTTTCCTCAACTTCCTCTTTCGTGCGATACAGCATATCATCATCGGAAGTGGAGTGCGGCATCAGACGATAGGACATCATTTCGATCAAGGTTGGGCCTTCTCCGCGAGCTGCGCGATCCCTGGCCTCCTTGGTAACACGGTACATTTCCAAAACATCGCTGCCGTCGACTTGCACACCTGGGAAGCCATACCCCAGCGCGCGATCTGAAATTTTGCCAGCTACTTGCTTATGAAGCGGCACCGAAATGGCGTATTGATTATTTTCACATACAAAAATAACAGGCAGTTTATGTACACCAGCAAAGTTACATCCCTCGTGGAAATCCCCCTGGTTGCTGGAGCCTTCGCCGAAAGATACATAAGTAACCAAATCTTGCTTTTTCATTTTTGCAGCAAGCGCGATACCAGCAGCATGAGGGACTTGTGTCGTTACAGGTGAAGAAGCTGTTACGATATGATTTTTCCGATCACCGAAATGCCCTGCCATCTGTCTGCCACCGCTATTAACGTCTTCTGCTTTACAGAATACAGCAAGCATAAGGTCCTTTACGGTCATGCCAACCGCTAGTACAAACGCATAATCACGATAATAAGGCAGGAAATAATCTTTCTGAGCTTCCATTGCGAAAGCCATCCCTACTTGACCTGCATATTGCCCCATCCCGGAAACATGGAAAGGAATTTTGCCCGCACGCTGCAGCATAAAGGCACGTTCATCATATTTAGCCGCAAGACTCATGACTCTATACATACGAATAACGACTTCGTCAGATAACCCTAATGTTCTATGCTTATAAAGCTGACCAATGGACATGGAGGTTGCCTCCTTAAAATAGTTTTACAAACGGTTAATTTATTACCTGGTCCTAAGACTTGACTCTATAAGCTTATTATAAACGCAAATGCGTATGATTACAATTTTTTATCCGCTAATAGCAATTCCATCCACAGCAAGCATAGCTTCGCCTAAAGCTTCGGATAACGTAGGATGCGGATGAATCGTTTGTCCAACTTCCCAAGGCGTTGCGTTCAGCACCTGAGCCAAAGCCGCTTCGGAAATCGAATTTGTTACGTGCGGTCCAATCATATGCACTCCGAGAATGTCATTGGTCTCACTATCAGCAATCACTTTGACGAATCCGTCCGTATCGCCGTAGACAAGTGCTTTCCCGATCCCTTTAAAGCTGAATTTGCCCACTTTTACTTGACGACCCAGATCGATTGCCTGCTGCTCCGTATAACCTACGCTGGCAATTTCAGGTCTTGTGTATGTACATTTTGGAACCAGGTGCGCCTGAAGCTCATGCGGCGTTTGCCCCGCAATATGCTCGGCAGCTAAAATCCCTTCATGTCCAGCCATATGCGCCAGCATCAATCCGCCGATCACATCACCGACCGCATAAATGTGGGACTCCGTTGTTTGCATAAAACGATTCACCCGAATGACGCCTTTATCAATTTTGATATCCGTATTTTCAAGTCCGATGCCTTCCACATTGGCTGCTCGACCGACAGATACAAGCACTTTCTCAGCTTGCAGTTCAATCATCTCGCCTTGCTTGTCCGCTTGCAGAGTGACCGTACCTTCCGTTATCTTCACAGAATCAGACAGCACTTTTGCGCCAGTCACCAAGTTAATACCGCGTTTTTTGAACAGGCGCTCCAGTTCCTTGGATATGTCGCCATCTTCGAGACTGACCAATCGTTTCTCATACTCAACCACGGTCACCTCAACACCGAAGTCGCGCAGCATGGAAGCCCACTCCACACCAATCACACCGCCTCCAATAATGATGATCGACTTCGGAAGCTCTTGCATTCGCAGCGCATCTTCGCTTGTCATGATATGCGTTCCATCAATCTCAAGTCCTGGTAAGCTGCGCGGTTTGGAGCCGGTAGCGATCACCAAATTACTCGAAAGCAATGTTTCGATATCACCGTCTTCCTTCTCAACAGATACTGCTCCGCTGCGTGGTGAGAAAATCGAAGGCCCGATAATGCGCCCATTGCCATAATGAACAGTAATTTTATTTTTCTTCATAAGGAATTGCAGCCCTTGGTGCAGTTGATCAACAATTCGCTGCTTGCGAGCTAGCACATTCTCGAACTTCAGTTCAAGGGAGCCTGACGTGATGCCGTACTCCTCACTTTTTTTCATTGTTGCATACACTTCAGCGCTTCGAAGCAAGGCTTTGCTTGGAATACAGCCTTGGTGCAAGCAAGTGCCCCCAAGTTTCTCTCTTTCCACAACAGCCACCGTTTTGCCAAGCTGAGCAGCACGGATAGCAGCCGTGTAACCGCCGATTCCGCCGCCTAGAACTACCACATCATATCTATGTTCACTCATAATATAATTCCTCCTATAGCCCTCAGTACCATCATATGTATACGCTAGTCTCTACTATATTAACCTTTTTTGAACGTGAAATCATAGTCTTATTTGTGAATTAGACAGGCAAACCGTTTCAGAGTATGATGATAGAAATACCATGATACCTAGATGTAAGGAGCAGCTATGAAAGCACCATTTTACCGATTTATCGCCATTCTTCTACTCGTTATTCCCGGTTTGACAGCAACTTATGGATTTCTCTCCATGAAAGACGCTTTTTTTGCTCAATTCGACACAGGCGGCCACATGTTATGGGGCAAATTTCTTCTCGGTTTTATTCTTTTTCTATTGGGAGTTGCCTTTATTGGTGGATGGACCTTCTTCCGTGACCGCAAACGCAATTATCTAGCACCTAAGTTTAAAGCCAAACGCCGCAAATAGACCGGACCCTCAACTTCTCAAGTCCGGCCTAGACGGTCTAGCCAATTTAAGAATCGGTTACGCTCGATGAGTGAGGTAAGGGAACTTACTTCAGCCTGTTTATGCAGCAAGATGAGGACGATAGCCATCAGACATTGAAGCTGCCATGGAAGGGTCATGATGACGGTATAACCAAGCGTGAAACCAAGCAGGTTCGCTCCGGCATCCCCCAGCATGCCCCTGCCTCGAACATCCATGCGATAGACCAAATATCCGCCTAAGCATACTGGCCATATAGGAAATAACTTCAGAATGCTGTCACCCGCAATCATGATGATTGCAAGCACTACAGTTACTACACCTGTGAAAAAAAACTTCAACGAACGCCCCGGACGAACATCAAGCAAGTTGAGTGCATTCGTCATCAACATAAGCACAACCATTTGTCCCCCTAGCCACCAGATAGGGGTTTGTTCGTTATGGGCAGACAATACCAGCCATCCCGCAGCCACCGCAATTCCGAGCGCCTTGACGGCTCCCATGGAGAATGTTCCCGTTTCGCGCCAGTAGCGATAATGACCTTTCAAACCCTTCACGGCTTTGCTGCCGATTAAATCATCCGTCCAACCAAGCAAGAAAATGAGGGTAGCCGCAAAAGTAAATACGTGATGGTTCGTGTCAAAAGGTCCCGCCAATGACAACGAATCTATCTGCAAATGATTCATTACCCACACAACCACTTGTAAAATAAGCTCCTGCAGCCACAGAAGGAGCCACAGAAGCACGCCAAGACCTCGTGGGATCACCTGTCCAGCATAGTTCGTCTCGACTTGATTATGAGCCTCCAGGAACCTCTGAACGTGAGACAGCAGCCATCGCCCTGCCGCTGCAATCACAATCAAATCGAGGATCGATCCGATGAGTACCATACCTGCTTTCTCTCCTTCCAGCGAGAAAGCAGCGCCATGCTGACCGCGGCGAATTGCTTGCCGCGATGCACGAACCCGTGCCAATCTCGCCCCGTCTCCCGATGCGCGATTGGCACGTCCAGCTCCACGATGCGCAGGCCGCGCCGCGCCGCATCGATCGTTAACGCGACTTCCACGCCGAAGCCGCGTCGCAGTTCCCCCAGCTCCCGGAGCCGATCCGCGCGCACAGCGCGCTGTCCGGACAAGGGTGCTTCGGTCTCATAGCCGCTGAGCCGGCGAATGCCGCGGCGGGCTAAGCCCTTCACCAAGCCGAAGCCGGCTTTGGTGCGCGGCGGCGGCAGCTTCGCGATCGCCATGTCCGCTTCATGCCGCAGCAGCGGCTCGATGAGAACGAGCGCACGTCCGGCTGTAGACCGCAGGTCGGCGTCCAGAAAAAGCAGGAGGTCGCCTCTCGCTTCGGCGACTCCTGACTGCATAGCCGCCCCTTTGCCGCAGCGGCGTTTATGCTTAATCAGCTTGTCTGCCCACGGCCAAGCGGCTTCATAAGTCTTATCGCAGCTGCCATCGTCCACCACGATAATTTCAACTCTCATTGCATGATTGAACAACAGGTCCGCTTGGTCCTGCAGATGTCTAAGCGTGTGCGCAATGCTTCCTTCTTCATTCCAAGCCGGAATGATAATGGATATGTAAGGTTTCATCCTTCACCTCCGAGTTTCCAAACGACATGGGCTACCCGCTTCACGATCCAATGCAATTGAAATAGACTCAATGCGATAAAAAAGAGCGATAGAAACAAGGTTGAACTTGCCTCTTTCGTCCAACCGCGAGACTTATATAGGATGCCGATACTTTTGATATCGATCAGTCGCGCCCCGACTTTCATTCTTACCAGAAGCGTGCTGCCCATGCCTGCTCTGCCTTTTTCCAGAAAATCAATCATATGTGTACGCGCGCCTACAGTAACTAACACTTCACATCTTTTCTCAAAAGCTAATAGCAAGGCCATATCCTCGCTTGTACCAAAACATGGAAGCACATGGGCAGACAGCCCCAGCGCATCTATTCGCGACAACCCCGGCGCGGTTCCATCGGCATAGGCGTGAACAACGAGCTCAGCACCGCAGGAAAGTGCCTTGTCTGTCACACTATCCATGTCCCCAACAATGAGATGTGGCAGATAACCACATTCCAGAAGAGCATCGGCTCCTCCGTCCACCCCGATTAGCACGGGTTTGACCTCGGCAATATAAGCTTTTGCAGCAAGCAAATCCTTCTTATACCCTTTTCCCCTAGAAACAATCAACACATGTCTATCTTCCAAGTTCGTTTGGATAGCAATCTGCGGCAGCGGCTCCATAACCGCATGCATATCGCGCATGGCATAGGTTAACGTATTATCAATGAAATGTTCCATCAGCTGCGTTGTCCGTTCATTCGCTTGCTGCTGCATGCTGAGCCATTTCTCACGTGTAAAAAGGCTGCAAGCAATCTCCTGATCCTCCAAAAGGATCCGATCTTCATAAACCGTGATTTCCGAATTCATCTTAAAAGCTTCGAATACAGCGCTATCCGCTTCCCATATCGGAATTTGCTCTTGAAGCAGCATGAGAGGACCATGAGTGGGATACCTGCCGCTCATGGTCTGCTCGCAATTAATGACTGCCTTTACTTTCTGATCAATAAGCTCTTGAGCAGCTACTTCATCGAGGTCACGATGCTGGAGCACAACGATGCGCCCAGGAGGTAAGTCACGAAGCAAAACTTTCGTGATCGCGCCTACGCTAATTCTCCCTTTGCAATGCGGCAGCGGCTTAGAAGAAAACAATGACAGCGAGGACCAATTCAAAATAGACACCGACTTTCCTTTCGTCTATAGATACCTCTATTTTGTCCTCTGCCATGAAATTCTATGTATAATATGCCCAGTTAATGGCAAGCATTGAGTTTATATTCTTGAGGAAAGGAGAGAAATGAATCCATGGAGCTAAACATGAGCGCAGATGAAGTGCTAGGCCATATTGTGCAGCTTCACAGCACAGGGGAATCACTAGCCAAGAAAAATGTGAAGAAGCTGCATCCTGATCTAATGAAAAACGCCCTGTATTACTACCCAAGTTGGGAACACGCCTTGCAAAAAACAGGAGTGGGCAATATCGTTCACTAAACATACATAGTCACACATAGAAAAGCTCCGAGAGGCGGCGAATTGCCACCCTCGGAGCTATTTTTTAACCTTATTCCTCTTCAATAACTTCCCACTCCACCTGAATCATACGATCCACCCAAGTACGTATCTTAATTTCAATCGCACTCTCGATTTCTTCCTCCGTCATTTCCCCAAGCTTATGCTCAGCTATTTCAAGCACATCTTGCTTTACCATGTCGCCAGCCACAGCCAATTGAATGCTGATACGCAACTCACTCACCCTTTTCGACTCACCTATAATTTGTTTACATAAAAACTTTCCATTGCGACTAGTTCCATTGATATTTACAATAAAGAAGTGCAAGAAACATTCTACAACGAAAAGAGGAACGTCCTATGTCCAAATCGCAAGCGCAAAAGCTGCGGCAGCGTCATTTACGAGAAGGTAAACTCGATCCTGCGATTCATCGTCTGCACTGGAACGGCGTGAATCCCGTATCCAAAAAGACCCCAAGCCTCAAAGAATTACAAGCCAAACAACTGCATAAGCACAAATCAAGGAATTTGAACCATCCACATGGGGACGATTCCTTTTTTCATGAAATTGTAATGCCTTGCTCAGCCGCATAGTGGATGAAGGCTTCTTTCTCATCAGGACGAAACGTGTACTTGCAATCAAACCCATTAAAAAACAGCTTCCACTCCGTAACAACGCCATCTTCATCCACTGCCAACTCGGCTACATATAAAGAATCAGGCTCATCTTCGAATTGCAGACCGATATGGAGCTGCACCTTGCCTTCCACTATTTCCTGTTCACAATAATCGATTATCACGAGCGCCAGGGCCTCCTATTGAAATAAAACTTTTTTATTTATATAATATACTAATGCGCCCAAGCTAATAAAGATAAGGGCATGCTAGTAGGAGGAATTACTTATGGCTTATGATCCGCAAGTAGTAGACGCAACAATCGTTAGTGATAATAAAAAAAATGGTCTTTTCGAAGTGGTCGTTTCATTGAAAGACCGGAACAAATGCCGTTTATTCTTTGAAAGAGATTCCGAAACCGGAATCGGCAGAGTTACCGATTTGAATAGATTGATGAAAGAACCTTGCCCGATCTGCCGCAAAGATTACCTTTGCAACTGCCTAGACCGTTATAAAGATTCCATCGCAGATCAAGCTTTAACACTCATAAAATAATACTTGAAGCCACAAATGGTTGGACAGGAGCATATCCTGACCAACCATTTTGCTTTATTTCGCCTTATAACGCTCGCAGGCACGGATCCAATCTGTCACAATGCCCGGATTCGAAGCGAAATGCAAATGTGTGTAGCCAGCTACAAGGTTGCCTTTGGCGTACCCTTCTGTTTTCATCCCCTTACGTCCACTCGATTGAAACGCAGCCGGTATAACTACTCCCTCCGCCGCTTCAAAAGTGGAATAGTGAAACTCATGTCCTCGTGCCTTTCCCTCAGATGAGAGTAGGAAGTTGTCTTCATGCATACCCTTTATTTCACGGTAGCCTAATGCGGCTAGTTTCTTTTGCATGGTAACCTTCCCAGGAACAAGTCCTACCATGGTATAAGCGTTTCCTGTTGTATCTACAATCTGCTCCGTTAAATACATGAAACCGCCGCATTCCGCCAAGGTTGGGAGGCCATCCCCAATCCGCTTACGGAAAGACGCCTTTACCTGCTCATCTGCACCTAAACGCTCAGCAAATTCTTCCGGAAACCCGCCTCCGATGTATAAGCCATCTGCATCTGAGGGAACTTCTTCCCCTGCGAGAGGCGAGAAGAATACGCACTCTGCGCCTGCATCTTCCAGCAGCTCAAGGTTCTCAGGGTAATAAAAGTGAAACGCTGCATCCTTGGCTACTGCAATTTTGACACGCTTCGGCGATGTAGTATTTGCGTCAGTAAACAGCAGCGGCCGAGTTTCAACAGGCGGTGCCACCGCCACCTCAAGCAGCTGCTCCAAATTCACAAAAGCGGCTACCTGCTCAGCCAATTTGTCAAAAAAGGGCTGCAGCTCACCTCTCTCGATGGAGGGAACAAGTCCTAGGTGCCTTTCCGGCAGCTCAATACTCGCATCACGCGGCAGGTAGCCAAGAACAGGAACAGCGCATTCCTGCTCGATCGCCTGCTTCACCATCCCGTAATGGCCTTCACTCCCGGCACGATTAACGATGATTCCGACAATGTTGTCGCCTTGCCCAAATTGCTGAAAGCCTTTGACAATGGCTGCTGCGCTTCTTGCCATGCTCGCAATGTTCACAATAAGAATGACGGGAGCTTCAAGAATACGGCCAATATCAGCCGTGCTTCCTTCGTCTGTGGATGGATCTTTGCCATCGAACATCCCCATCACCCCTTCGATAACCGAAATATCGGAACTGCCGCTTCCTCGGACGAACAGTTCCTTAACCCCTTCACGGCCTACCATCCACGAATCCAAATTGCGGGAAGGCCTGCCGGTAACAGCGGTATGATAGGTCGGGTCAATATAGTCAGGGCCGCATTTAAAACCTTGAACGGATAGTCCCCTTTTTTGCAATGCAGCCATAATACCAATGGAAAGGGTTGTTTTACCTACACCGCTGCCTGTTCCAGCAATAATAATTCTGCGTATCACGCGTTTATTCATAGATAGCCCGATAAAGCCCTTCTAGTAAACTTTGATAGTTGGTCGCTTCATAGCTCATTTCCGAAAATGAGACATGGATAACTTTATTACTCGTTTTGACAATAAAAAAACTGTCTTCCGCCCGATTCGGGTCAATATATGTATAGCATTCGAGCTGGCTGCTTCCTGTTTTTTGACGTAAAAACTCAGTAGCTTCCGCACTTGCATTCGCATATTTAGGCATAGTTGAATTCCTCTCAATCGTATAAAGTAATGCTTACTAGTATAACGTATTTCGTGATGAAAAATCCAAATACCAAAAGACCCGGTGAAGCACCGAGTCTCTCCGAACTACCCATATTCATTTCAATGGCGCCTTTTTCCTCTTTAGAGCCAAATAACCGCCTAATAGGGAAACCGGCACAATAGCGAAGAAGCCAATAAGCTCATACCATAATGGGATACCGTTATCGCTTATCATCGAATCAAACCCGATAGCCGCCCCTATCACACCAATACATGCAGCATTGAAGTATTCCGCACGTTTGGCCACCCTAGCAGCGACATACCCGCCAAGAAACGACCAGAACAGGCCAATTACTAAAAACAATAGTAAAAGCATGACATTCGAATAAAATGTGCTTACAGCCTGCTCATTCACTGGGCTACTCCCAAAGTAAAGGCTGCCAATCAGTGCAGTTGATACCAAAGTCCCCAAATTATCAACGGCAATACCTAGCAGAACGCCCAGGAAATGAAATTTTCTTTCACTTTTTTGCTCAACCATAGATTATTCTACTCTCCTGATTACTTGTCTAAATCCTACCCATCATACCATGCTGAGGGCCTACTATCCAGTTTCTTACCATCTCTTGCGATTAACTCTGCGCCTTCCACCAGGTAGTGGTCTGTATTGTATTGGCATGTATATCAACGGTTTGACCAATTTTCGGCGTTGCGATACGGACGTGATGTAGATTTGCTGCCCGAACTGCCCGCTCCACTGGATCGAACCAATCATGCAGCGCTAAAGTGAAAGCCCCCCAATGGATGGGAATGAGCAGCTTTCCTTTCACCTCCATATGGGCTTGTACGGTCTCTTCCGGCAGCATGTGTATATCAGCCCAGCGTTCGTCGTATTGCCCGCATTCCATTAATGTAACATCGAAAGGGCCGTATTTTTGGCCAATCGCTTTGAAGTGTGGCGAATACCCGCTGTCACCACTGAAAAAGACACTTGACTGCTCTCCTTTGATCACCCATGAGCACCAAAGTGTAGCGCCGCGGTCTGTCATGCTTCTTCCTGAGAAATGCGTTGCCGGTGTACACGCAAATGTCAGTCCATCATAGGTGAACTCATCCCACCAATCGTATTCCGCGATCTTTTCTGGCGGTACGCCCCATCTTTCCAGATGGCCTCCGACCCCAAGCGGGACTAGAAACTTATTCACTTTGTGCTTAATTTTCAGTATTGAACCATAATCCAAGTGATCATAGTGATCATGAGATAACACGACAGCATCAATAACAGGCAGCTCCGCGACTTCAAAAGGCAAATCGCCGCTGTATCTCCCTTTCCCGAACCAAGGAAAAGGTGAGGGTGCTCTGCCAAACATAGGATCAAGCAAAAGCGCTTTACCCTCGATGGTAAGCAATGACGCTGAATGGCCAAACCAGGTAACCTTCGTTTCGGCATCCTTTTGCAGAAGAGGGACATCCATGACTAAGGGTGTGGCCGGTCGACGATTAGGCGCGCTTTTGGTAAAATCACGCAAAATGCCCAACGTCGTTCTTAAATTCATATCCATCCCCGTCGGAACAGGATTCTGAAATTTCCCTTGCACATATTGGGGAGAGCGTGATAATTTCTGTGCTTTTTCCTGGGAAGGTCGCCGCCCGAATACCGGATATCCATACATAAATAGAACAATGACAACAATAAGCCCCACAACAATCGCTAATGTTAATAACAACTTCTTCGCAGCCTCCAGCTTTACCTTACGGTGATTAATATGTTTTGACTTAGATGTATAACGTAAATTTGTAAAGTTTGGTTCCATTTTTTTGCGATTCGGGACAACAGCACAATCCGTCTTAATGCCCAAACATTATTTTGAAAATAGTCATAAGCTATCTCGAAACACAAACCAAATCTCAGTTGGAGGTTGATTCGGATGAGTTGTGGAACTGGTGGGTATAATTCTTCAGCAGCAATCTTGGTACTCTTCATTTTGCTGGTAATCATCACTAGCGCATTTGTTTGGTAATTAAACACTACGGAAAGGCTACCTACATGATAGGTAGTCTTTCTGGCATGCCGCCTGTGGTTACGTTATTATTTCATTCACAGCGGGTTCGCTTGTGATTAATTCATATAGATCTTTTACTTCACAACCCAAAGTATCAGCAATAGAAATAGCCGACTTCAGCGGCATGATCCGTTTATTGTCCACGAAATCAGCGAGTTTCTCTGGCTTATAGTGCAAAACCTGGGCTAATTCTTCCATCGACATCCCCGAATCTTGTAAACGCTCACGAAGCAGACACTTGCCGAGTTCATATTTCATTGCAAAATCCTCCGTTCTCCTTCGTTGTAATAAACAATAAAACCCAATAAACCGAATGGTTCATTGGGTCTTTATGTGGTTATAAAGATTTATAAAGATTCTAACTGTCTCAAGAAACCTTATGCTCAATTCTGAGCTTATCTGCCACCATCGCGATAAATTCGCTATTCGTCGGCTTCGATTTCGAGATATTAATCGTGTAACCAAAAATAAAGGAAATGCTGTCGATGTTGCCGCGCGTCCAAGCGACTTCAATCGCGTGACGAATGGCACGTTCAACGCGGCTAGGCGTTGTTTTGTACTTTTCGGCAATTGCCGGATAGAGTGTTTTGGTGATCGCGCCTAGAATCTCGATGTTGTTGTACACCATCGTAATTGCTTCGCGGAGATATTGATATCCTTTAATATGCGCAGGAACGCCGATTTCATGTATGATGCTTGTGATATTTGCGTCCAAATTTTTTCCTTTAGGCATGTGCACGACATTGGCGCGTGGCGATGAAGAGGAAGAAGTTGTCGCATTGGATTGATTGTTGCCAACCAACTGACGGATACGATTCGTCAAAGTTTCCATGTCAAATGGCTTTAGTATGTAATAAGAAGCTCCAAGTTGTACCGCTTTTTGGGTAATGTTCTCCTGACCGAAAGCTGTCAGCATAATAATTTTGGGTTGAGCAGGTAGATTCATTTCTCTCATTTTTTCGAGAACGCCCAAACCATCCAAATGAGGCATAATAATATCTAAAATGAGTACGTCTGGTAATTCACGTTGTTGTTCGAGAAAGCGAAGGACTTCATTACCGTTATACGCGACTCCTACAATTTCCATATCCTCTTGCTCACCAATGAACTCGGATAATAAATGGGTAAACTCTCGGTTATCGTCGGCTAGTAATACTTGAATTTTTTGCAACGTAAAATCCTCCTTTAGCTACTGGGCAGGTTTGGTTATTTCTCTCTTAAGAAAGGTATTCGACACCCCAACTTAAATTCCTTCTGTCGAATATTATTTTTCTTTTCTTTTATTTCACTTTCTTATATAATAATATATTTATCTTCTGCATACTACATTTTTCGACAAATTCAAAGTAAAACGGATATTCCGGTGTAGAATCCGGTAAAAATAAAATAAAAAATCAAAGGCTTTTAGCTCGCCTTTGATTCTTTGAAACTCGCTCCGTTAGAGGGTCTGAGAATAATCCCTGAGTCTTGCAGCATCCACTCGATAAAGCAGCCATAGCCGCTTGTAGGGTCGTTAACAAACACATGCGTGACAGCGCCTATGAGTTTCCCATTTTGAATAATTGGGCTGCCGCTCATCCCTTGCACAATCCCGCCTGTTTTATCTAACAAACGAGGATCTGTGATTTTGATGACCATACCTTTTGTTCCAGGCGTGTCCTGTTTAGATACGTGAACAACTTGGATATCGAACTTCTCAACTTTCTGACCTTCGACGACGGTATAAATTTGGGCTGGACCTTCCTTCACTTCCTCAGCGAAAGCAACAGGAATCGCTTCTTTGTCCAAGCTGTGGTCAGGAGCAGCATACATTTTGCCGAAGATACCGAAAGCTGTGTTTCGTTCGATATTGCCAATCACTTTACTGTCTTTGTAAAGAGTAGCATGCTTTTCACCGGGATCACCGTTGTGGCTTTTGGATATGGAGGTCACATTGGAGTACACAATATCCCCGTCACCTACGATAATTGGCGTCTGAGTATCCATATCCGTGATGACATGCCCTAGAGCACCATATACACCCTGATCAGGCGCATAGAAGGTCAGAGTGCCAACGCCCGCGGCTGAATCGCGAATATATAACCCTAAACGATATGACTTGTCTACAACATCATAAACAGGCTGAAGTTTAACTGAAATCTCTTCGTTGTTGCGCAGGATTTTGAGATCCAGAGGTGTTTTGCTTTCACCAGATTTGGCAACCAGGTCTGCAACCTTACTGACATCCTTCGAATCCTTGCCATTGATTTTGGTAATCAGATCACCTACTTGAATTTTTGCTTCTTCACCAGGTGACACTTTTTGGTCTGGGGCAACAGTTACCAAGTGATGACCTACCACCAGAATACCGGCAGACTTAATCTTCACTCCGATGGTTTGGCCACCTGGAATGACTTTTAAATCAGGCACGACATTCACTTTCACCGTTTTAATGGGAATTGCGCCGAACAGCTTGAGCTTCATTTCGGTTTGCCCAGAGTGATCGGATTGTAGTGAAATGGGTTCGTTGAGATTAACTTGAAATGAGTGCTGAGCATTGCCATTTACTTTCACGATGTCCGTGTCTTTGACAGTTACTTGAGCGCTGACAGGCATCGTTAATTGCAGCTGCTTCCCTTGGCCGCTAAACAAGCGGAGTTCTTGGGGGAAGGAGGCAAAACTTTGAAAAGGCGGAGACAAACTTACCATACAAACGAAGAAGACGAGCAGGAGTCCGAACAATCTTTTCCTTTTGCTGGATTGCAATATCTTCACGCTCCCTCACACATCCTTAGGCCCTGACGAACTGCGTCGTCAAATGCGTACCTATAAGTTAACCCCACTCCCCCTGTTTTATAACTGAAAATGATGACTATCTATACTTTCATACCCTTGCTTTCTTATTTCTTGCCATGGCAAGCATTTCCCCTGCGTGATGCAGCGTCGTTTCCGTCACTTCGACCCCTCCGAGCATCCGCGCCAATTCTTCAATTCGCCCAGAATCCGGCATATCTTGCACCCGTGTGAACGTTCTGTCTTGATCTACTTCTTTGCGAATATAGAAATGAACATCAGCGAAGCTGGCAACTTGCGGTAAATGGGTAATCGAGAAAACTTGACAGCTGCCTGACAAATTGGACATCTTCTCAGCAATCGCTTGAGCCGCTCGTCCGCTCACCCCTGTATCCACTTCATCGAAGACGAGGACAGGAATCTGATCAATACGCGCAAAAATCGTTTTCATGGCCAGCATGATCCGCGACAATTCCCCGCCTGAAGCGATCTTGCTTAGCCCGCGAAGCGGTTCACCTGGATTAGGTGCCATGAGAAATTCAATATGATCAATCCCCTGACGGGAAAACTTCACTTTCTTTCCTTCGACTTCTATCCCATTACGCTCGTCAATCACTTGCTCGACTTGGACGCGGAACTGCGTACGCTCCATCTGCAGATCTCGAAGCTCATGCTCGATCTGTACAGCCAACTGATGAGCAATCCCGCGGCGCAAATTGGAGAGATCAAGAGCAGCGACACCCAATTGTTTTTCCAAGGCAGCAAGCTTCTCTTCAATTTTCCGGATATGCTCGTCCTTATTTTCGATGGTATCGACTTCCGTTTTTATTTTCTCCAAGTATGTAAGGATCTCTTTTATATTCTCTCCATATTTTCGGCGAAGAGACGTGATCGTATCCAATCTTTGTTCAATAAAATCCAAACGTGAAGGATTGAACTCAATACCTTCTCGGTAATCGCGTAGTTGGTAGGCGGCATCCTCAAGCTGATAGTAGGCAGATTGCGCCTGTTCAAGCAGCGGAGTCAAATTAGCCGGGTCCAATTGGACGATGTCTTGAATTTTAGATACCGCCTTACCAGCAGCATCTAAACCTCGGTTCGTTGCATAAAGGAAATCATAAGCATCAGATGAGCTTTGGTATAGTCTTTCTGCATTCGCCAGCTTGCGCTTTTCTTCAGCCAATGTCTCGTCCTCGCCCGTCTTCAGCTTCGCGGCAGATATCTCCTCGATTTGGAATCGATATAAATCCAGCATCTGAAGTGCCTGTTTACTCGTTTCTTGAAGCTCCCGCAAATCTTTATGCAGCTTCATATATTCGTCATAAGTAGATTGATAGATTTTTTTTGCAGCTATAATTTCCGCATCCCCGAACAAATCAAGAGAATGGATGTGCTCTTCGTCATTGAGCAGCGATTGATGCTCATGCTGTCCATGGATATTAACGAGCCATTCCCCCGTTTGCCGAAGCATCGTAAGGTTCACAAGCTGCCCGTTGATACGGCTGGAGCTCTTCCCAGTCGCCGTAATTTCCCGGCGGATAAGCAGATGCTCGCTTGGATCCGCTTGAATGCCTAGCTCTGTCAGGGTGGCCCAAACCGGATGGTTGGGCGGGAGCTCAAACATGGCTTCAATCTCTGCTTTGTCTGCGCCATAACGGACCAAATCGGAAGAACCTCGACCGCCAACAATAAGCGTTAACGCATCAATGATGATTGATTTCCCTGCACCTGTTTCCCCCGTAAGGACATGAAACCCCATTTTAAATCGGATATGCACATGTTCAATAACCGCCAAATTACGAATCGATAATTCTGTAAGCATGTATTCCTCCTGGCTTTAGGATAATAAGGACATAACTTCGTTTACAAAAGTAACGCTTTTCTCTTTGCCGCGGCAAATCACAAGAATTGTATCATCACCGCAAATGGTTCCCATGACACCTTCCCACTCCAGATTATCAATGAGTGCACAGATCGTGTTTGCAGTGCCCGGCAGGCATTTCATGACAACCAGATTATCTGTACTATCAATGCTCACAAAATGGTCGCTAAGCGCTCTACGCAGCCTTTGCATAGGGTTAAAACGTTGATCTGCTGGCATGGAATATTTATATCTCCCGTCATCTAACGGGATTTTAATGAGGTGAAGCTCCTTGATATCTCGGGAAACTGTCGCTTGTGTAACGTGAAAACCGGCTGCCCGCAGGGACTCCACTAGCTCATCTTGCGTCTCAATTTCGTTATTCGTAATGATTTCCCTAATTTTTACATGCCTTTGACCTTTCATGCCTACACCTCTATATGGAATGTGATTTTTTTGATTTTATTCATGGCCATATCGACATAAAGCACCCCGTCAGCCTCCGGGTAAATAAGACTGTAAGCCAGCAGCATATCGCGAATCGAGCTGCCTGTCATTTCAAGCGGTTTGCGTTCCTTGGCTACTTTAACCAGGTAAATGTGATCATCTTTCTGGACAAAATAGTCAATAAAAAGTCTGCTTTCCAGCTGTTCTTTATCATTCAAGGTCATAGAGATTGGAATTTTGGTTTTACCGGCCAGCACGTCAAAGCCAGCGCCTTCCAGCAGCTCAACAATTTCATCTTGAGGAATTTCTGAATGTCTTGGTATTCTGATTCGTTTTTTCGTTGGCCCATCTAACCACCTCTGAAATCGAAAAAAAAGAAAGCCTAAACCTACAATCAGGATCAACAAAATGACTGTGACATCGCCCTTCTCCATTGTCCCTCACCTCGCCATAGTATTCGCGGATATGAACCGGAAATCCTTTTTATGAGGCAAGGATAAACGAACTTCGTCGTCCTTTTCTGGATGAGCGTGTTTGTCAAGGTAGATGCGAAGTAACCGTATAAATCTTATACTTTCTTATCTAGTGAAAAAACCCATCTTTGGCAGCAAAATGGGTGCGCAAAGATGAGTTTATTTGCCATGCAATTTTTGTGCTTCTTTGACAGTAAGGGCAATGAGGTCTTTCAGCGAAGCAGCGTTTGCAAGCGTGGTATCATCATTCGAATCGCTTGACCAGTAAGCTAGAAATTCAATATTTCCTTCTCCACCCGTAATCGGTGAGTACGTTAAACCTTTTAAACGAAAACCAAGTTCTTCAGCAAAAGTCAGCACCGTGGTCAACACTTCAATATGTACGTCAGGATCTCGCACAACACCAGATTTGCCCACTTTCTCTCGCCCTGCTTCAAACTGGGGTTTAATGAGCGCAACAACGGCTCCCTCGTTCAATAAAATTTCTTTAAGGGGAGGTAAAATAATGCGCAAGGAAATAAAAGAAACATCAATACTGGCAAATGTAGGCCGCGGGCCGTTCAAATCTTCCATTGTGGTATAACGGAAGTTCATTCTTTCCATCACTTGAACACGCTCATCATTACGAAGCGACCAATCCAATTGATTGTAACCTACATCAACAGCGTAAACCTTAGCTGCACCGTTCTGTAGTGCACAATCCGTAAACCCGCCCGTAGATGCACCGATATCCACCATCACTGCGCCCTCTAGATTGATATCGAACTGCTTTAAAGCTTTTTCCAGCTTAAGACCGCCTCTACTTACATAAGGATGAAGCGCTCCTTTCACTTTCAACACAGCTTTTCGACTGATCTTCATCCCCGCTTTATCTGCGGGTTCTTCATCAGCAAAAACAAGGCCTGCCATAATGGCGGCCTTTGCTTTTTCCCTGCTTTCAAAATAACCTTGTTCCAAAAGCAATAAATCCAATCGTTCTTTATCCGATGACATTGTGTTTGTCTTTACTCCTATTCGTAGCGTTGCAGCGTTTAGGCTCGTTGTCTTTTGCGAGGCACGAGCTTCTTCACTTCGGCAATTAAATTGTGTGCAGTAAGTCCGACCTCTTCACGTTGTTCCTTCACCGATCCATGCTCAACAAAGTAATCAGGAATCCCCATCACATTAACATGTAATCCGGTGAAATGATTCGCCGCAAAAAACTCCATAACAGCACTGCCAAACCCACCTTGAATCGCGCCTTCTTCCATCGTGATGATTGGAATCGATTCATTCGCCAATTGGCGCAAATACATTTCATCGAGCGGCTTAATGAAGCGAGCGTTCACAACGCGAAGTTTGATGCCTTCTTTGGCTAATTGCTCAGACGCTTCCTCTGCAACCTGAACCATCGGGCCAACCGCCAATACAGCGGCATAATCGCCATCGCGCAGCGTCTCCCAAGTTCCAATTGGAATTGCTTTCGGCGCTTCATCGAGATTTGCCCCAATTCCACTATTCCGAGGATAACGATATGCAATTGGGCCTTCATCATATTCAAGCGCCGTTTGCATCATATCCTGTAGTTCCTTCTCATCCTTCGGCATCATCAATACCATATTAGGCAATGAGCGCAGGAAGGCAATATCGTATACGCCTTGATGAGTTTCACCGTCAGGTCCTACAAATCCGGCACGGTCGATAGCAAAAGCCACATTCAGCTTCGGACGGCAAATATCATGGACGACTTGATCGTATGCTCTTTGAAGGAAAGTGGAATACACGGCAAACACCGGCTTCAATCCTTCACTAGCCAAGCCTGCGCACAAAGTTGCTGCATGCTGCTCCGCAATCCCAACGTCGATCATGCGGCTTGGGAATTGCTTCGCGAACTTAAGCAAGCCTGATCCTCCTGGCATCGCAGGTGTAACCGCCACGATGCGGGAATCCTGTTCAGCCAGTTTCATCAATGTGCTGCCAAAAACCTCTGTATACATCGGAGGTCCAACTGATTTAAGCACTTGGCCAGACTCAATTTTGTAAGGACCTGGACCATGCCAGCTATGCGAGTCTTGCTCAGCTGGCGTGTAGCCCTTCCCTTTGGTTGTGACGACATGCACGAGCACGGGACCTACGACTTTCTCTGCTTGCTTCAAGGTATCCAGTAAAACGGGCAAATTATGCCCATCTACTGGACCAATGTAGGTAAAGCCTAACTCTTCAAACCAAACTCCGTTCAAAACAAAATATTTGAGACTGTCCTTCAGCTTCTCCGCTGTTTTTGCCAACGTGCCGCCAATGGCAGGTATTTTCTTAAGTAAATGTTCAACTTCTTCTTTCGCCTTCAAATAATGACGATCCGAACGGATCTTGCTTAAATAATTATGAATCGCCCCGACGTTGGGCGCAATGGACATTTCATTGTCATTCAGAATGACCATAATATTTTTCTTCTCATGACCAATATGATTCATGGCTTCTAGCGCCATGCCGCCAGTAATAGCACCGTCACCGATGATGGCAACGACTTTGTTGTGTTCGCCTTTCAAATCGCGCGCCATGGCCATACCCATAGCTGCAGATAAAGAAGTACTGCTGTGTCCGGCTTCCCAGACATCATGTTCACTTTCGGATCGCTTGATAAACCCACACAAGCCTTTGTATTTACGCAATGTATCAAACTTATCCTTGCGGCCTGTCAAAATCTTGTGTACATACGCCTGATGACCCACATCAAAAAGCAATTTATCATAGGGGCTGTGGAACAAGGTATGTAGTGCGATGGTGAGCTCAACCACACCTAAGTTCGAGGACAGATGTCCACCTGTAACGGATAACTTTTCGATCAGAAATTGACGGATTTCACCAGCCAATACCTCAAGCTCCGCCATGGATAACCGTTTCAAATCCTCAGGTCGATTGATTTGTTCGAGCAGCACGCTTGTTTCCTCACTTTCAATGTGAAAATACTGAGATTCATTTGACCATTATAGCATAGTTTTGGGCAAATCGTGAAAATCCACCCCGAAGAACAACAAAATATGTAAAATTAACCTTTAATGATCTCTTTGCATTAAATAATCAGCAAGCTGGAATAGCCTCTCCGGATTCTTAAATCCGCCTTGCAGAAGCGCTTTCTTGGCTTGCTCAGTCAATTCTTTAACCTTCATCTCTGAAGCCTCGAGCCCTATAAAATAAGGGTAAGTCACCTTTTGTTGTTTCTCATCACTCTTCACCGGTTTGCCGAGTTTGGTCTCATCCCCGATAATATCCAAAATATCATCCTGGATTTGAAAAGCAAGTCCAATCGCATTCCCGAATTCACTTAACGCAGCTAACTGCCCCGTTGTGGCACCGGCAATATGCGCCCCCGCCCGTAATGAAAATACGATGAGATCACTCGTTTTATGCAAATGGATGAACTCTAATTCCTCAAGTTTCGTTAAACCTTGTTCTCCCAGCATGTCAGCTGCCTGACCGCCAACCATTCCCCTTGCACCAGCATATGCAGCAAGTTCTTCAGTTATAGCCAACACTCGTTCTGCTGGAATGCCGTGAACTTTGTGTGCCTGCGTGATGCTGTAGAAGGAATGTGTCAACAGAGCATCTCCAGCAAGAATAGCCATGGCTTCTCCATATACTTTGTGATTCGTCAGTTTACCTCTGCGGTAATCATCATCATCCATCGCAGGAAGATCATCATGAATCAATGAGTACGTATGTACCATTTCTATGGCAAGTGCTACGGGCAATGCCGCTGCTTGAGATCCTCCGAGCGCCTCAGCTGCTGCAAGAACCAGAATAGGCCGCAGCCGTTTGCCGCCAGCCATCAGGGAATAGTTCATAGACTCTCGCAATGAAGCCGGAACATTCCACTGTGCAGGAAGCGCTTGTATTAATGCTGCTTCGACCATTTCAGCATTCGAAGCAATATATTCACGAATTGTGGACATTGTCTTCAACCTAATTCCCCTTATCTTCCAAGACAGGTTGGAAAGGCTTTCTGCTTACTGCGCCTGTTTCCCCTTCAACCAGCATCTCAATTTTCTTCTCGACTTGCTCGAGCTTCACACCGCACAAGTGAGAGAGCCGCACACCTTCTTGATAAAGCTCAATCGCTTTCTCGAGAGGCACGTCACCGCTTTCTAATTGCGCCACAATGCGCTCCAACTGCTCAATAGCCAGTTCAAAGCTTACTTCCGTTTCATTCGTTGACATTATGGTTTTCCTCCATCCCCGATACTTGGCAGTTTAGTCTGCCATCCTTGAGGCGAATCTTCACATGGTCCCCAACCTTCACTTGGGTAACAGATCGAATGAGGACCTGGTCCTCCTCGTCATACGCCAGACTGTAGCCGCGCTGCATGACCTTCAGCGGGCTAAGGGCGTCCAGATGACGGACGCTGGCTTGCCACTCCTGCTTCTTCGCACGCAGGAGGGTCTGCATGGCCGTGAGCATCTGCCGCCCCGAAGTATCGAGGCGCCGCCTAGCGAACACGGCCTGCTCTTTGGGATTGAAGCTGCTGAGCGTACGCTCCAGCTTCATGTGCCGTTCCGCCAGCCGCTGAACGCGCTGGCGCATCCGGTAACCGAGCTGCTCCGCCAGCCGATCGAGCCTCTCCGCAGGCTGCATTAGCAGCTGCCTGCGGGGGTTCGTCAGGAACGGGGAGCGCTTCGCGCGCTCCAGCCGTTCCTGCTTGCGGCGCAGCTGCTGCAGCAGCCCGTAATGCAGGCGCTGCGCCTGCTGCGATAGCTGCTGCTTGAGCTCGGCGCGGCTAGGGACGGCGAGCTCCGCCGCCGCCGTAGGCGTCGGCGCTCTCAGATCCGCGACGAAGTCCGCGATCGTGAAGTCCGTCTCGTGCCCGACGGCCGAGATGACAGGAATCGCGGAGGCTGCAATAGCCCGCGCCACGGCTTCCTCGTTGAACGCCCAGAGCTCCTCCAGTGAGCCGCCTCCGCGGCCCACGATGAGCACGTCGGCTTCACCGAGCCTGTTCATGGCTTCGATCGCTTTGACGATCGAAGGAGCTGCTCCTGTCCCCTGTACCAGTACGGGGTACAGGAGGATTTGCACCGACGGAAAGCGGCGCTGAAGCGTGATGATGACATCACGGATAGCGGCCCCCGTCGGGGAAGTGATCACGCCGATCGCGCGCGGAAACCGAGGAATCGGTTTTTTGCGCTCCGCCGCGAACAGCCCTTCCGTTTCGAGCTTCTTTTTCAGCTGCTCGAAAGCCAAATACAAACTGCCGATGCCATCCGGCTGCATCGCCGTCACATAGAACTGGTAGGCTCCGTCACGTTCATACACGGATATATTCCCTCGGGCGATTACCTTCGTGCCCTCTTTTGGAATAAACCCTAACCTCTGGTTATGCGAGGCGAACATGATACTCTTCAGCCTGCCATCGGCATCCTTCAGCGTAAAATACATATGGCCGCTGGAATGATGAGTGAAATTAGAAATTTCTCCTCGCACCCATACATCCTGAAGGCGATTGTCGCCTTCAAGCAGCATTTTAATATAACGGTTCAAATCCTTGACAGAAAAAATCTTCGTCTCGTTTTTACCCATAAGCTCAGTTAAACACTCACATTCACTTTAGCGGCGCGACTTGCAGCATCCACCGTATTGCGAAGCAGCATCGTAATTGTCATCGGCCCTACACAACCCGGCACCGGTGTAATTGCGCTTGCTATTTCTTTGACTGCTTCGAAATCCACATCTCCAGTCAACTTGCCGTCAGCAGGACGATTCATACCTACATCAATGACAACTGCGCCTGGTTTGACGTGCTGGGCTTTAATTAAATGCGCTTTACCCACCGCAACAACAAGAATATCAGCTTGCTTCGTAATCTCCTCCATATTCGGAGTACGTGAATGAACAATAGAAACAGTAGCATGCTCACGCAGCAATAACATAGCCATTGGTTTTCCAACAATATTGCTTCTTCCCACGACAACAGCATGCTTGCCAGCGATTTCTACTCCTGTACGTTTCAAAATTTCGATAACCCCATGAGGTGTACAAGGCTTCATACCGTCTTTACCGATCATTAAATTACCAACATTCACGGGGTGAAAGCAATCCACGTCTTTCAAAGGGTCGATTTCATCAACAACAGCTTCTTCATCAATATGTTTAGGCAGGGGTGATTGCACAAGAATGCCATTAATTTTGTTGTCGCTATTAAATTTGTGAATGAGTGCGATTAATTCTTGCTGTGTCGTAGCTTCCGGCAGACGGTGCACTTCTGAATAAATGCCTACGTCGTCGCATGCTTTTGCTTTATTTCTGACATAGACTTGCGAAGCTGGGTCTTCCCCTACGATAACAACCACAAGACCTGGTTGATGGCCACTAGCCGTAAGCGTAGCAGCATCCGCCCGAATTTCCTCACGAATAGAACTTACCAATTCTTTTCCATTAATAACTTGTGCAGACATGTTTTTTCCCCCTAAAAATGTTGTGAACATCATCTTCGTAAGCTGTTAATTTAAGTTGGTGTGACCTTGCTTTTCAATTCTTCGACTTCTTTGATCATTTTACCAAGAACACCGTTGACGAATTTACCAGACTCATCTGTACCATAGTGCTTAGCCAAATCAATCGCTTCATTCACGACAACTTTCGGCGGAACATCGTCTCTGTACAGCATTTCGTAAACAGCCAGACGCAGCACTTCACGATCAATGCGTGACAGCCTGTCCATTGCCCAGCCTTTTAAATATTCCTCAAGCAATTCATCAATTCCAACCTTGTTGCTATATGTCCCCTCAACCAGCTCTATAATATAAGCTGAATCAATTTTCTCGCCTTTGATATCCAATTGCGTTTCATTGTCAGTTTCCGCTTCATGAACGGAGACTTGGACAGCTTCCTGAGGGGTGGCCTCATTCATCTGGATTTGATATAAACTTTGTACAGCAATTTCACGTGCAACTCTGCGTTTCATTTTGTTCCTCCTAAGAGTTTTGCTTGAGCAAAACTGTCTTCGTAAGCATTAACTTCGAGTTTTGCTTGGCAAAACCGTTTTCGACCTTTTAAGCTCTTTTTGTTAGTATACGTCATAATGGAGCCAATCCAAACAAAAAAATCCATGGATGTACCAGGGATTTTAGCGAAACATTCTCCATTTTTGCGTGAGATAGCGCCAAATGTCTTCAAGCATGACGAAACTTTCCTTGCGATCCAGTTTGTTCCCAATGTAAAATCCGACCAGAACAATGAATGCAAAGATCAACATATCCCAAAATCCAAAAAATAAATAAATGAAGCCGAAGAAAATGCCTGCTGCCACTCCGATCACTTTGCCCCTATGGGACTCCCACAATTCATTCCACATGAGTGGGTTCACCTCTATTCGACTCGGCTTTTAAACGTTGGGGCTGATTGCACGATATTTGCTACGAATACGGTTACGGAAGCTACAGGAATACCAGTAATGTCCTCTATGTAACTTTTCACAGTACTTTGCATCTCTTCTGTGAGCTCAGGAATCGAACTTTCCCCATCTACAACGGTTCTGAGTGTAATTTCAAGACCTGATTGATTCACTCTTACTCGTGCGCGCAGGTCTTTGGCGCCTTTCGTACGACCAGCAGCTTTCAATGATAAATTCTCGACGGTTTCCATGGAAATGCGAATATCACCAAAATCTGTGCGTTGGTCAATCGACGGCGCTTGTGCGCGTCCGCGGCGAAGCGTTAGAATGAGAAAACGAACAGAAATTAATAGCATGATCAAGCTAATAATAATGGCTGGATATGCATAGTTCTTCTCGAAATAGAAATTATGTAACGTTTGACCTGCTTGTTCTATCGGGATCCAGCTCGATGCTGTGAACAATACAAGGATAGATGCAACGAATATAATTAGGCTATAGAGAAGCAGCAAGAGCCTGTCCACAATTTTACCCACGTAAGCTTGTCCCCTTCCTATAGTTAGAGGAAACCCCCTGCATGCTGTAGGGGGTTTCAATGATCCATATGGATGCAGCAATTCCGCCTTATTTCACTCGACCAGCAGCTGCTGTTTCTTCTTCAACCGGTTTTTCTGCCTGTTTAAAATGCACATCATGAATATGAACATTAACTTCAACGACGCTAAGTCCTGTCATTGATTCAATTGCGTGCTTCACATTCTGTTGAATGGCGCTAGCCACTTCAGGAATGCGATTACCATATTCGATAATAATGGAGACGTCAATGGCAGCTTCACGTTGTCCGACTTCTACCTTTACGCCTTTGGACAAGTTCTTGCGTCCAAGCAATTCAGCAATGCCGCCAGCAAGTCCACCGCTCATCCCCGCTACTCCTTGCACTTCCACCGTTGCCAAACCGGCAATGATTTCGATAACCTCGGGGGCAATTTGGATGCTGCCCATGTCTGTCTTGACGTAATCCGGAGCGATTGTGCTCATTGTGGCACCTCCTAAGAATTTTTGGATAAGCCATCCTTAATTTATAACTATACCATTTTGCCAAAAATATGACAAATGATTATCTACGAGTCTGCGTCGTTCACATCGTGCTCTTCCAAGAATTTAATATCATGGTCGCCCTTGATAAACTTCTTGTGTTCGAGCAGCTTCAGATGAAACGGAATTGTTGTGTGGACACCATCAACCGCAAACTCCGTGAGCGCTCTTTTCATACGGGCAATCGCTTCTTCACGCGTACTTCCCCAGACGATAAGCTTGGCGATCATAGAATCATAGTGCGGAGGAATTGTGTATCCCGGATAAACGGCGCTGTCAACGCGAACTCCGAATCCGCCTGGCGGCAAGTAGAATTTCACTTGGCCTGCTGAAGGCATGAAGTTCCGGTTCGGATCTTCTGCGTTCACACGGCACTCAATCGCCCAACCGTTGATACGAACATCGTCTTGTGAGAAGGATAACGGGTTGCCTTCAGCAACATGAATCATCTCTTGAATAATGTCGATGCCTGTGATCATTTCTGTTACAGGATGCTCAACTTGAATTCTCGTGTTCATTTCCATGAAGTAGAAATTGCCGTCAGGTCCAAGTAAGAACTCTAATGTTCCTGCACCTGAATAATTAACAGCTTTGGCTGCGCGAACGGCTGCCTGCCCCATCGCTGCACGCGTTTCCGGCGTTAGGATTGGACAAGGTGCTTCTTCTACGAGCTTCTGTCTACGACGCTGAACGGAACAATCACGCTCACCTAAGTGAACAACGTTGCCATGTTTGTCCGCTAAAATTTGAATCTCAACATGCTTCATGCCAGTCAAATATTTTTCCAAATAAATACCAGCGTTGCCGAAAGCATTTTGGGCTTCTTGTTGTGCAGCCGTAATTTGCGAGACAAGCGTATCTTCATTCTCTGCAATACGAATGCCTTTGCCGCCACCGCCAGCTGTCGCTTTAATGATAACGGGGTAACCAATATCTCTTGCGATGACGATTGCGTCGTCTACGTTCTCAACCAAACCGTCAGATCCTGGAATGATTGGCACTCGCGCATCTTTCATCGTTTGTTTGGCAACCGCTTTGTCACCCATGCGACTAATGGCATCAGGTGAAGGGCCGATGAACGTAATGTTGCAGCTTTCGCAAATTTCTGCGAAGTCGGCGTTTTCCGCTAAAAATCCATATCCGGGATGAATGGCGTCACATTCTGTTAGTGTGGCAACACTCATCAGGTTCGTGAAGTTCAAGTAGCTGTCCTTGGACGCAGTCGGACCAATACAATAGGCTTCATCAGCAAGTCGCACATGCAGCGCTTCACGATCTGCTTCCGAATAAACAGCCACGGTATAAATGCCCATCTCACGGCAAGCTCGGATAATACGAACAGCTATTTCTCCTCGGTTCGCTATTAGGATTTTATGAAATTTCATTAATTTTCCTCCTAAGAGTTTTCCGTTAGCAAATACTAACTTACTCCGGTCTCACCAAAAATAAAGGTTGTCCGTACTCAACAAGTTGACCGTTTTCAACGAGTATTTCAACAATTTCACCTTTGATTTCAGCTTCAATCTCATTCATCAATTTCATAGCTTCAACAATGCACACAACCGTTTTGTCGCCTACTTTTTGACCAACACTTGCGAAAGGAGCAGCGCCAGGAGAAGCAGACTGATAGAAAGTTCCTACCATCGGTGAGACGATCTTATGTAAAGATGAGTCCTCTTGCTTAGCATGTCCAGTAGTCGCAGGTACAGAAGTTTCCAAAGCCGCAGTTGGTGCTGCGTGAGGAACACTTGCTTGACCGATCGGAGCATATGTGTGTTGAACTGGTGCAGTTACGTATACAGGCTCTGATTTATTCGGCTTGCGAATAGACAGGCGAGCACCTTCAGTTTCAATTTCAAGTTCTTGTAAAGAGGATTGATCGACGAGTTTGATTAACTCTTTGATTTCACTCAATTTGAACATTCATGTCACTCCTTCAAAGTTGGTGAACCAGTAAAAAATGCGGTTTCATAGCCGCAACGTATGTATTATACCCATAAACGCAAGAAATGGAAAGAGTCCAGTTTTGTCTGGACCCTTTCCTGTGCCCTCCCTTGCAGGGTTGACAGCTCTTTTATCCTATGGACGAACGTATTGAATTTTGATATTTTCTGGAGCTGCACCAAGCTCTTTGACAACCATATCAACGATTGTAACACCTTGGCTTTTCTCCAATTTATCGCTTTGAACTGTCACTTTCCATTTATTCCCATCTTGGTTAACGATCGCTTGAGGGAAGTCTTTCATGAGCACATCTTGGAGATTTTCAACTTTATCTTGAACATCAGTCAATTTGGATAAATCATTCGTTGCTTTAGCGACAGCTTCAGGCGACTTTTTCGTATCGATAATGATTTCCATCAAGTCGGAGGAAGCTTTGGCGAAATATTCACTTTGTTTCATTTGCTCGCTTGTGAAGAAGTCGCTGGCCGATGTTGCTTTGGCTTGCTCTTCCATTTGCTTCAGCACTTGATCGTCGGTTTTCACGTCTGTTTTTGCATCTACTTTCACGTCTGTTTTCGCATCTGTTTTAACATCTGTTTTTGCGTCAGTTTTTGCGTCAGTTTTCGCGTCTGTTTTCACGTCAGTTTTTGTTGAATTTTGCGGCGTTACGGCTTTTGTGTCGACTTTTGCATCTGTGCCAGTTGTTGCTTTTACGTCTGTTTTTGCAGCATTTGCAGTATCAACCTGCGCCATATCAATCTTCACTTCTTGGCTCTGTTTCGTCGTTTCCGTCGACGCCAGATCGAGTTTATTCACATCCTCGGTGAACAAGTAATACGCGGAAAGCACCACCATCAAGCTAAGCATAGATACGAGCCAAATTGTTTGTCTTTTTGCGTTCATTTTATATTCCTCCTCAATTTTGATTACCATTTGGATTTATTGATTTATTCCCCTGTTTTCCGGGGTAAAATGGAGACGCGATTCACTGGGACATCAAGTCCACGCTCAACGGCTTCCGAAATCATCTTCTTCACCGTCAAATTCTCAGCGCCTTTCGCAACTACGATGACGCCTCTGATCTTAGGTTTGATATATTTGAGCACAAGCGGTTTCTGGTCGCCTGACACTTGATAGATAACCACTTCACCGCTTCGCGTGACCTGGGATATATTCCTAGTCGCCCCGCCATTGTCGCGTTCTGTCGTCATTTGCTGGTTATCATTGTAATTTTTGTCGACGGTCATTTCTTCCGTTGACTCAATTGTGACCAGTACTTCAACATCGCCAACACCAACGATTTTTTGTAAAATCTCTTTGAGCTGCGACTGATACGCCAGTTCATATTCGTGAAAGGCCGAGTTTTCCTTGGATGTATTATTGAGAAATGTTTCTTTACTGGGAGGCGGAGAGGCTCTGCCCGCAGTGATGGGATCAACCTCTTTTACAGTCATAAATGCATTCATAATCATCAGCGCCGCTCCCATGAGTCCGATCATGATGACCCATAGGAGAGTGTTCTTACGTTTCGGTCCTCCCGGACCTCCGCCGAATTTGTTCTCCATCCATTGCAGCAATGTTCCCATCGATTCACCTCGCAATCCTTCCATTCCCTTGTTCAACTTGGATATCAATGCGTGCAGGTTCAACCAACCAATTGCGCGTAATGCCTTGCTTCAGCCTTTCAACTTCCTGCTCGTGAGGTACTGCAGCGTGAGCCGATGCTGTTGTTTCTTTCTCATTCGCTTTAATTCTTATCGGATCAATCGGCTTAACCGGTTCCATGACAGCAATACTTTTGGACCCAGCAGCAGGACTTGACTTGCTTTTGACTTCTATATCATCAAGGGTGACCCTGACTTTCGTTATGGCAGGCTTCCCATTATTGTCAATTTGTGCGACTACCTGAACGTCTTGGACGGTTAGCTCCGTCTGTTTCTGAATATCCTCTTTCATCAGTCCGGCGAGCTGCGTCTGGATCATCTGCTGAGACTGCACTTGACCCGCTGCTTGGAGCTTCTGAGCATCCTTCGTAATCACATCGAGTGATTTCATCCATGGTGTTCCTCCGCTCCCGCTTGCCAGCATCGTCTTTTCGTTTTGCTGCTGTTCCGCTTGAGTTAACAACTGATCCACATCCCAATCTTTCTGGAATAACTGCAAAACAGGTGTTAAAAGGGTTAGTAGGATGAATAGGCTCATGACCGTTTTTACATAGCGCTGCATGGTGTTGCTGGGAAGCAGAAGATCAACGAAAGTGGCCAGCATGATGACCATGATGACTGTTCTCAGCCATCCGCCTAACCAATCCATAGCGATACTCCTTTCATCGCATCATCACCGAGACGTTACTGATCGTAATCATGATCGTTAAAGCTAGGAAGAACATTAAACTGACAGCAGCCAAAGCAGCGAAAACGTAAATCAAGCTTTTTCCAATCGTCTGCAAGCAAGCAATAATCGGGCTGTCTCCTAAAGGCTGCATAACCGCTGCAGATAAGTTGTAGATAAAAGCTAAAGTCAAAATCTTGATCGCCGGGAAAGCGCACAGCATGATGAGAATGACAACTCCGACAAGACCGATCGCATTTTTCACGAGCAAGGACGCGCCTATGACCGTCTCCGTCGCATCGGAGAATAATCGCCCTACTACAGGAACGAAGTTCCCTGTAATGTATTTGGCTGTTCGGATGGCTACACCATCTCGCACCGCTCCAGCAGATCCTTGTATCGAAATCACCCCGAGGAAAACAGTAACGAAGACCCCAAGCATGCTAAGACTGATCGTGCGAAGCAGGTTCGCCAGCTGCGTGACTTTGTATTTCTCACTTAAGGAGCTCACGATGTGCAGAACAGCTGAGAAGAACAACAACGGAAAGACAAACACGTATATGGCCGTACCCACCGAATGAATCATGAAAACGATGAGCGGATGCAGGATGGCTACTGAGGTTACATTGCCCATAGAAGCTAGCAGCGTCAGCAGCAAAGGCATGATGGCAATCATGAACTCGATCATCGAGGTAATTGCCGTTTTGGCATACCCGATTGCTACGCTGAAGGAATTGATTGCGATAATAATCAAGACCATGTACGTAATGGAGTAGCCGAGCCTACTTACCGTATTTCTTTCAAAAGAGCTCTGCAGCGTTTCGAGAATCATACTGAAAATCGTCAGAATCACTATGGAAGCGAGCAGCTTGCCATTAATGATGATTTCATGGAATACATAGCGTAAAAGTCCTTTGAAAATGCTTTTCATGCTAATGCCCTTGGTACCCAGGAGCAGTTCCATGAAGGTTGGCGTCTTGCTTTCGGGAAAATAGCCGCCGTAATCTTTCATGAGCTTATCCCAATATTGCTCGACTGGCTCCGTATTCAAGTGCTCGGCTTGCTCCTTGATAATGGCGTCTGTCGGTGATTCAGCTGTCGTGAAGTTCGACATGCCGAGCCACAATGCCATTGTCATGATGAACAAGATGATCCAGCGGTTGTTCAGCTTCTGGTGCGAATAAAGTAGGTTCATTTGAGTCACTCCTAAATGGATCATCTAAGCAGGGAGCAGCTTAACGACAGTCTCAATGATGACGGTAATGATTGGAATCGCCATCACCATAATGAGCACTTTCCCAGAGAGTTCGATCTTGGAGGCGATGGATTCTTGTCCGGCATCTCGCACGATTTGGGCACCGAACTCAGCAATGTAGGCGACACCGATGATCTTCAGGATCGTTTTGAGAAACACCATATTGATATTTGACTTTTGCGCTAAATCTTCAAGCACCTGGATGACACTGGAGATCTTGCCGATCAGAAACAAGAAAATCATGATGCCCGTAAAGGCGGCCAGCAAGAACGCAAACATGGGTTTCTGCTCTTTGATGATGAGCGTTAGTATTGTAACGATGAGCCCCAGGCCTACAATCTGGATGATTTCCATACGGCGCACCTCATTGGAATAGGAAGATCGTTTTGATTTCTTTAAACAAATGATCGAGCATGCTGACAACCATGAAGAGCACGACCACGAAGCCAATGACCGTGACCCAGTGTGCCATATCCTCTTTCCCCATTTGCTTGAGCACCGAATGGATCATCGCGATGATGATGCCGATGCCGGCAATCTGGAAAATGGCATTCACATCTACGTTCATTCCAGGCACCTCACTCTGTTGACAAGGAACTTCTGCCATAAGGCAAGTCCCCTGCTTCCCTTAATACATCAAAATTACGATTAATGCTCCGATAAGGACACCTAGGCTTTTCCACATTTTTTCGTAACGTCTTTGATCTTCCCTAGACTCTGTTTCTTCTGCCTGAAGCTGGGAGATAGCGAGCCGCAAATGCTTGATTTGATCACTGCGATCCGTTACGCCTAGTACAGACCCTAGCTGCAGTACAACCTCTTGTTCGGCTTGCTTCATCGATGTTCTTCCCCAAACATCCTTAACACTTCTATGCCAGATGTCACGAGTTGACGTCCCATCATTCGCTGACAAACGCTCCGATGTTAATCGAAACAAGGAGGATAGTGGTTCAGCAACTTGCTTGCCAAGAGAGGAGAATGCTTCAGGCAGTGGTGTAAGGGCATATGTGATTTCTGTCTCCATGCGTCCAAGCGCTGAGATCAACAGCCGGATTTGTTTAGGACGCCTAACATAATGAGCAGCTTGCAGAAAGCCATATAAGGTGGCGGCACTGATAATGAGCACCCCGCCAACGAATTTCAGCATCTTTCATCATCCTTTACGTGCAGGATAGAGTTCCAATGGCTTCCCCAATCGATCCAAAATGCGAAAGGCAGAAGGTTCGCCTTTTCTTCGATGCAGGATGACATATCTCGTAAATACACCCTCTTCCAAAAGCTGCTTCAGAACAGGCCTCATGCGAACATCGTCATAATCAGCACCATGCGCGGTTGCAACGACGCGAATCCCCGTGTGAACAGCCTCGTGGATCGCTGCTGCATCTTCTGGCCGGCCGATTTCATCAACGACCAGCACATCTGGCGATAATGACCGGATCATCATCATCATGCCTTCCGCTTTGGGGCAACCGTCCATGACGTCTGTTCTTGGCCCTAGATCGAATCTAGGCACGCCCTTGACACATGCCGCTAGTTCCGATCGTTCATCGACTACGCCTACCTTCTTGCCTGCCGTCCCCAGCCCGCTTACTCCCCACTCACCGCGGCTGATAAGTCTGGTCATGTCCCGGATCAGGGTTGTCTTCCCTTGCTGCGGCGGTGATATGACAAGTGTGTGATGTATACTTCTCAGAATCGGGTCGTAGAGATGTGGCAGCACCTGCCTGCCCACCCCTTGAATCTCGCGAGCAATCCGAATGTTAAAAGAGCTAACATCACGAATCTGCTTGACATCCCCTTGATCTAACACGGTGCGCCCAGCTAGTCCTACTCGATGGCCGCCAACAATGGTGATATAACCTCTTCGCAGTTCTTCTTCATGGGTGTACATGGAATGGTTCGTTAACATCTCCAGCAAGGTCAGACAATCTTGACGCGTTGGCTTGTACGCCCGTTCTTCCCCTGCTACCAGTTGACCTCTCTCATCAACGAAAGCGTACCCGTCACTCCAGATTAGCTCGAAGGGCCGTGATTCTCTCACCCTAATTTCCTCAACGCTAGCTTGTACGTCCGGCGGCAAACCGGAGAGTAAAATCCGAAGCGTCTGAGGAAGAATGTGCATGATCGTATCGTGCATAGAGAGACATCCCTCCAAGTTGTCCAGTCTTCTATATTCATTTCTATGCTTAATAGAAAGAAATATGACCGATTACTTTTTTAAAATACCAATGAATAGACAGCTTACTCCCGCAATGACCCAGAGCATCTTACCGTAAGAAAGTTTCTCTGCTATCCCTACCAAACCTATCGTCGTAGTAGCTAGTAGTACTAGAGGACCTACTAGAGCGAGCGTAGAGTTCACTAGCAGCGCTTTCTCCACTGTCGCCAGTCTCAGCATCACGATGGCTGCGATGATCTCCATGCTCCCTGACATCATCCTTAGCGATGCCATCGTTAGGACAATTTTGTTCATGTGCTTTCTACTCCTTTCGTAAAAAGAAACAGCTCTTTTGAACCTTGGCAAAGTAACTCGGCGAAGCAATTTTATAAAAAGCCGGAAGAGCGACTTTTGCAAATCTGTTTCCACCATCAAAATAAGTTCAAGCAGGAACAGATTTGCAATGGAGCCTGGAGGTTTTTATAAAATTGCGGAGCACTCTAGCGTAACTCATCTAGCCCAAGGTTCAACGGCAGCTCACTCTTTTTACCCTACCTTATGCGGGCTCGTCTGATTTTAGGCATAGTGGGCACCACCATTTGCCCAGATGCATATGCTGTACACATAATTGAACCTTCGAAGGACAGTGAGGAGAAATACCGATGGAAGTTACCTCTTATTTGAACTGGAATCCCGTTCTGGCCGACCCCACAGGACAAAGGCAGGCCAAACCCAGAACGCTGGGTAAGACAATGGTAATGGATAAAGGCTTAGGGCCACATGCATTTGAAGATTTGCTTGCCATTGGCAGCAATCATTTGGATATGATCAAACTCGGCTTCGGCACATCTCCTCTGTATCCACAGCACGTGCTGAAAAGCAAAATTAACGCTGCCAAGGAGTATGGAATTTGCATCTATCCAGGAGGAACTTTTCTCGAAGTTGCTATCACACAGAACGCTGTGAATTCCTATTTCAATATGGTTGCTGCGCTCGGATTTAACGGAGTTGAAATATCCAATGGAACCATTGATTTTGACCGTAAGCTCAGAAATGAGTTGATAGCGCGCGGGCTAGACGAAGGATTAGAGGTCATAACGGAATATGGTAAAAAGGGCTGGGGTTCTGCCATCGAATTAGAGGAATTGATTGAAACCGTGATGTTAGACACAGAATTCGGAGCTTCACTAGTAACCATTGAAGCTCGTGAATCAGGCATGGGTGTTGGGATTTTTGATTCACAGGGGAAATGTAAGGATGAGGAAGTAGGGCAAGTGCTCTCCGCCGTTCCCGGGCAGCAGCTTCTATGGGAAGCGCCGCTCAAAAGTCAACAGGTGCATTTGATTAGCATGCTTGGATCTGATATCCATTTGGGCAATATCTCACCGGATGAGCTTATTGCTTTGGAAGCATTGCGCAGAGGACTGCGTTCCGATACGTTGTCCTTAGGTACCAGAAAGGAATAAATGATGCATATCGAGGTTGTCGCCAACATCGGCGAAGCAAGAAGTGACGATTTTCTTCATAAAACCGTCATAGTCGTTGATGTTATCCGTGCAACTAGCACGATCATCACCGCATTGATTAACGGTTGCAAAGCCATTGTTCCAGTGGATACCGTACTGAGAGCCAAAGAACTGCAACAAGAGGGTGATCTGCTTGGAGGGGAACGATTTTGCAAGAAAATCCCCGGTTTCGATTTCGGTAATTCACCATTGGAATATACCAAGGAAGCTGTACAAGGCAAACGCGTGATTCTAACGACAACGAACGGCACTAGAGGCATTCAAAAAGCGTTAAAAGCAGATCAAGTGTTAGCGGGCTCTTTCTTAAATAGCAAAGCTTGCGCAGCGGCCGCGATTGCCTTCAAAAGAGACACCGTCATTCTATGCGCAGGGACACAAGACGTCTTCTCCTTAGAGGATGGCCTTTGTGCCGGGCATATTCTGGAGGAACTAGTCTTAGCTCTAGGCGAGAAACAGGTAGCAACCAATGATTTCGGTTTAGCTATGCGCGGATGCTATTTACAAGCCCAACATACGTTATACGATACACTGCTGTCCTCCAGTAATGGAAAAAAGATGTGCAAGTCCGGATTCCTGGCAGATATCGAAGCCTGCGCCAAAACAAATATCACAGAGCAAGTTCCCATCCTTGAACGTGATCAAATGGTGCTGCTGCAGCGCAGTTCAAGACGTCCTGCGTTCTAAATACAAGCCCCTCTCATAAACTAAGATGGAAAGTTATGAGGGTGAGGGGTTTTGATTATGAATGGCAATATAATCTTAGTTACACTCATTGTTATTGGACTCATTGGCCGTTCTCCAATTATTACAACCGCTTCTTGCATGCTGCTTGCCTTGAAGTTAGTCGGATTAATGCGATACTTTCCGGCCATGGAACGAAGAGGCTTGGAACTTGGGCTGCTCTTTCTGACAATTGGGGTCCTTGTGCCATTCGCCAGCGAACGCATCACTGTGAAAGACATCTTGTCGGTATTTACCTCTTGGCCGGGAATTATTGCGCTTCTAGGCGGAGCGCTTGCAACGTATATGAACGGAAAAGGGTTGGAGCTATTGAAAATAGACCCACAATTAATTGTGGGTCTTGTCATTGGTTCCATTTTTGGCATTATCTTTTTGCGTGGAATTCCGGTAGGCCCTTTAATGGCAGCCGGAATTACAGCTTTTTTATTAAAAGTTGCTTATTTTATATCCGATAAATTCAGTTAAGCCTTACATTATCTACGATCTTGAGGTCCGCCAACGAATGCTTGCTCAGTTGTGTCCAAGCCATAAGCTGTATGCAACGATTGGATGACTTCTGTCAAGTTCGTGTTCTCGATAACGCAAGACACTTTAATTTCTGACGTGCTAACCAGAGAGATGGAGATGCCTAAGTCAGAAATCACTTTAAACATCGTAGCTGCAACCCCAGGCGTGCTAACCATACCAGCGCCAACGATGGACACTTTCACCATGTTCACTTCGAAAGTGACTTCACGGAAGCCGATTTCACCGCGGATGGAATCAATCGCATCCAAGGCTTTTTCTCGGTCAGCAAGCGTTGTTGTGAAAGAGAAATCCGCTGATCCATGGAGAACACCGCTTTGTACAATGATATCTACATCGACTTGAACCTCGGCAAGCGCCATGAATACTTTTGCCAGCTGACCCGGTTTCTCAGGTACACCTAGAATACTAACTCTTGCCACATTCTTGTCATAGGCGATGCCACGGACAACGATTCCTTGCTCCATCACTGCTTCCTCCTTCACGTTGGTACCTTCATTGTTAGTAAAACTGGAACGCACCACCAAGGTAACGTTATAATTTTTGGCATATTCCACTGCTCTTGGATGAAGAACCGCAGCCCCCAGATTAGCAAGCTCCAGCATCTCATCGTAGGAAATTTCACTCAGCTTTCTCGCTACTTTCACAATGCGCGGATCTGTTGAGTAAATACCATCTACGTCGGTATAAATCTCACAAAGATCTGCTTTGATTGCAGCAGCAAGAGCAACAGCCGTCGTATCAGAACCGCCGCGGCCAAGCGTTGTAATTTCTCCGGCTTCGCTCATCCCTTGGAAACCAGCTACAATTACGACGTTGCCTTGTTCTAGCGCATTCAGAACACGCACAGGTTGAATATCAGTAATTCTTGCTTTTCCATGAACATCTTCCGTGAAAATACCGCTCTGCCAACCGGTGTAAGACACCGCTTGTTCCCCTAAACTATGTATCGCCATCGATAAGAGGGCTACAGAAACCTGCTCTCCTGTCGTTAAGAGCATATCCATTTCACGAGCCGGTGGGGCTCCATCGTAAATTTGCTTAGACAGGTCGATAAGTTCGTCCGTTGTATCTCCCATCGCAGATACGACAACAACGCAGCTGTGACCTGCTTGCTTTCGCTCAACGATTCTTTTTGCAACACGTTTCATTCGCTCCGCATCACCGACAGAGCTACCGCCAAATTTCATCACTATTAGAGACAAAGCTGACCCACTCCTAACGCATACTAGTGCATAACAATTCAATATTATAGCATAAAATGTGGTTTTGTGTGAAAAATTGCACACACAAAACAAAAAAACTCTCTGACTTGTCAAAGTCAGAGAGGCTTGCCCTAGTTGAAACTAGGCACGGGAGATATAACGGCCATCTTCCGTATCAACGGTAAGCACGTCGCCTTCGTTGATAAATAGTGGAACTTGAACAACAAGTCCTGTTTCCACTTTAGCACCTTTAAGCGCGCCTTGAGCTGTGTTGCCTTTAACGCCCGGCTCTGTTTCTACAACTTTCAAATCAACGCTTTTCGGCAGATTGATCCCTAGAATTTCACCTTGGTAGCTCAAAATTTTGATGTTCATGTTCTCTAGAAGGAAGTTCAATTCCCATTTCAATTGCTCACGGGAAAGGCTGAACTGATCATACGTTTCTGTATCCATGAACGTGAACTCGTCGCCGCTAGCATACAGGTACTGCATTTCACGGTTTTCGATATGTGCACGACCCACGTTCTCACCTGCACGGAACGTACGCTCAACGGTGTTGCCGTTGCGCAGGTTTTTCAGCTTGGAGCGCACGAATGCAGCGCCTTTACCTGGTTTAACGTGTTGGAAATCTAGAACTGTAAAAATATCATGTTCTACTTCAATGGTAAGTCCTGTTTTGAAATCATTTACTGATATCACTTGTGAATCCCTCCGCTAGTCAATAATAAGAAAATCTTTTGTAGAACTTGTAAGTATTTTAATGCCGGTGTCAGTAATTACTGCGTCATCTTCAATTCGAACTCCCCCAAAACCAGGGAGATAAATGCCAGGTTCCACCGTAACCACCATACCAGGAGTTAAAATTGTATCCTCGGTTTTCGACAAGCGCGGAGATTCATGAACCTCCATGCCTAAACCATGTCCGGTACCGTGACCGAAATAATCGCCATAGCCATGCTTCACGATAACATCTCGTGCAAATGCGTCGCCTTCTCTGCCTGCAATACCAGGTTTGAGATTGGCTAAACAAGTGAGTTGAGCTTCCAGAACAATATCATAGATTTCTTTATGCTTGTCTGTGGGCTTTCCTAGCATAACCGTTCTTGTGATGTCAGAGCAATACCCTTTATAATACGCTCCAAAATCTAATTTGACAAATTCGTTTATTTGGAGCACGCGATCACTTGCTTTGCCATGAGGCAGAGCGGAGCGTTCGCCGGAAGCCACGATCGTTTCAAACGAAGTCGAGGTGCCGCCATTTTTTCGGATAAACATTTCAATTTCAAGCGCAATATCGAGTTCCTTCACGCCTGGCTTGATATAGGACAAAATGTGCGAAAAAGTTTGGTCAGCCAGATCTGCAGCTTCCTGCATGACTTGCAATTCCGCATCGTCTTTGACCATGCGGATGCCCTCGACGAGCTTCGCAGTCGGCAATAGCTGGATGCCCGGTAATGCTTCTTGATAACTTAAGAAGTCACCATAGGACACATCCCCTTGTTCGAAGCCAAGCTGTGCAATTCCTTGTTGATTCAAAAGTTCTTTGACAGCGTCCATTACTTTAGCCTTATGCTCAACGACTTCAAAAAGCTTCGCTTGCTGAGGCGCTTGCGTCATATAACGAAAATCTGTCAAAAGAATTGCACGGTCTAGCGTTATAAGAACATAGCCGGAAGAACCGGTGAATCCAGATACATATGTACGGTTATATGCGTTCGTGATGAGTACAGCCGGTAAATTTTGCTCTTGCATAACCTTGCGAAGACGTTCAATACGTTTCTCCTGCATCGAAATCACCATTCCTTCTTCTTTTATTGCATATGGGTTAGTAGTGCTCTTAAGCCTAGCTCATAGCTCTGCACACCGAATCCACTAATCTGACCGATAACCACTGGTGCGGTGACGGAGTGATGACGAAACTCCTCGCGCTTATGAATGTTCGATAGATGAACTTCAACGGTAGGTAATTGAACGGAAGACAGCGCATCGCGAATGGCGTAGCTATAGTGCGTAAATGCGCCTGGATTAATAAGAATACCATCCTTCGTGCCAAAGGCTTCATGAATTTTATCAATAATATGGCCTTCATGATTCGATTGGAAGCTCTCAATCTCAACCGAAAGAACTTCGGCTAATTCAGTCAAGCCTTGAATAATGACGGATAGAGACACCGTTCCGTACACGCCAGGTTCACGTATGCCCAGCATATTCAGGTTGGGCCCGTTAATAACAAGAACCTTTTTCAACAGGAATCACTCCCCAGCATTTTTCAGTCGACAGACAGACTTTATCGCCTATTTAACCTTTGATATTTTACCATAACTTTCATGTCTTGTGTATAGGTTGTCTTGTTCTTGTATCTGTGTATTCGATCGCGATTGAATAGCCAATAAACATTCCCCACACCAGGAATAAACATAGATCAGTCAGAATGGTATTCAGGTCCAGATCCGTAATCCAGTATGTCATCCCCGCCAGTGGCCCGATCAATAAATAAATCGCCGCCCACCAGAGTGCACCGTACCCTATTCCCCACCAAGCAGATTGCAGTTTCCACATGGTGACCATATAGATGAAGGCTGCGATAATGGAAAATACCGTGAAAAAGCCCCACCCAATGAGCACTCCCTGCCAGGTCAAAAGAAAATCATGCTTGAAAAAAGGCTCAACAAGAAAACCCACCACGATATTGCTAAATTTAAAATAGTGTTCAATTATTTTCATGGCTCCCCAAATGAATCCAGCAAAAAAGCCAATATAGATGACGAAAAGCCAACGATTTGTTTTCATTTCCCCCATATTTTTCTCACTCATCTCTCTTTATCTTCCTTTCTCTACAGATATTGCACGCCATTCACAGGTAAGAATAGTATGTTCTACCGTTATCGGTAGCATTCAAACCCTGAATCCGTTACAATAGGAAAGTACGAAAAACCGAATTCGAGAAGGATAAGAAGGTGGATCTCATGGCAGAACAAAACAGTATTTACGGAGGACAAGCCGTCATTGAGGGCGTCATGTTCGCAGGAAGAAATGTGCATGTAACCGCCGTGCGCAAGAAAGATGGCTCACTTGATTTCTTAGAGGTCCCTAGGAAAGATATCCCTTGGGTACAAACGCTCAAGAAAATCCCGTTAGTCCGAGGGATTGTCGGCATTATAGAATCCAGCGCCAAAGGTGCTCAGCATCTTAATTTCTCAGCAGAATCCTTCGCTGAACAAGAAGGTGAGAACAAGTCCGCGGCCAAAGATGAGAAGCCTGGCTTCTTCTCCAATATTTCAATGATTCTTGGTGTGGCGGTTGTGGGTGTATTATCGTTCCTTTTTGGGAAATTTGTATTTACACTAGTCCCTGCAATCATTGAACAGTTTTTGTTTGGGAATGTATTTAGCAATCAAATTCTTCATAATCTTATAGAAGGTGTTATCAAAATCATCTTGCTTGTAGGATATATTTACTTCATATCCTTAACACCTATGATTCGCAGACTGTTCCAATATCATGGAGCTGAGCACAAAGTAATCAGCGCCTACGAAGCCGGCGTCGAGCTTACCGTCAGCAATGTACAGAAGTTCAATACGCTGCACTACCGTTGCGGCAGCAGCTTCATTGTTTTTACCGTATTGATCGGCGTCGTTATCTACTCATTCCTTCACTATGATGGGTATGTTGAGCGTATTTTACAGCGCTTAGTGCTGCTCCCAGTTGTTATCGGGGTTTCTTATGAAGTACTAAGATTCACGAACTCGCTTCGCGAAGTACCGGTTCTACGTTACTTGGGTTACCCGGGACTATGGCTTCAACTGCTGACTACCAAAGAACCTGAAGACAGCCAAGTTGAAGTTTCCATCGCTTCTTTTAACCGGATGCGTGAAGCAGAAAAAAGAATAATGGAGGGACGGGCATGAGAAGAAGATTTTCGCCGGTCGAGATCGCTATCGGTGTTTTGATTGCGATTGGATTGTTGGTAAATTTGCCATCTTTTTTCATTCCAATTCTCGTATTAGGGCTTATATTTCTTCTATACAAATTTCCGCCATCTCGTTGGAAAAAACCTTCCATTGGCCGCGGTCCATCCAAGCCAAAAAGGAAAAACGCAAAGTTTCGCGTAATCAATGGAACAAAAGACTCAGAGCCGGATGATTTTCCGAAGTATCATTAATCAAACTCGTCATTTTGTCGGAACGCGCAGCACGTATTTCAGATAATTCTCTTCATAGGTTTGGGCGGACCATTTATTAAAGTAGTCTTGGGCAGCTTGATATCCCGAATCATACAGCGCTAGACTCAATTCCTTTGATAAATTAAATTGCGTGTTCCCCACACCGAGCGTTGGGATTTTAACCGTACGGAAACGGTTTTTCATCTCAATGTACCGCTCATCATGCGCACTGAGCATCGTTCCAAACAAGGCTTCGAGCATCGTAATCGGCCCTTTGATTGTGTGCGTGGGCGTTTCACTTTTACCAACGAGTTGGAAGCCGATAACGGGAATGATATCTTCACGATCAGTGTCCCGATCGAACACCCATAAGGGATAATTGCTTAACAACCCACCATCCACGATATAATAAAACTGCTCTGCGAATGGCGCTGCCTTCGCAGAGCTTTTTATTTGCCGGCGGATCATGACCGGATCAAAAAAGTAAGGGATGCTCGTGCTCATCCGTACCGCTTTGGCGATGGAAAATTTCCGCGGATCAATGCCATATTGCGCGATATCCTCAGGCAGCACAAGCAGCTTGCCTTGCGTAATATCCGAAGCAATAATGCGCAGCTGATTGTGCTTCAAATCACCAAAGTTGCGGATGCCCTTGGCAGCAAGCAAGCCCGACACCCATTGCTCCAGTGCTTCACCGGAGTAGAGACCTTTCTTGATCAGCAGCCGCGCTGCCGGCCCGATGATTTTGGTATTAAAAATTAGTGATCGCTGCATAAACGTTTTGAATGGCGTCCTGAAGATTATTTCTTTCATCTCTTCTCCGGTATAGCCTGCCGCTAGTAAAGCCGCTACAATCGCTCCAGAGCTTGTACCTGCGACTTGATGGAACACATGCCCCTGCTTCATCGCTGCACTGACACCGCCGGCGAGCGCTATCCCCTTGACGCCTCCACCTTCAAACACGCCATTGATTAACATATGAGACCCCTCCCCCAAATCATACAAAAGGGCTTACTTTGTTATGTATGCGGGGGCAGTTTGTTTCTATGCACAATAAAAAGACAGAGCGCCGCGGGTTGCGGCCTCTGTCCTAATTATCAGCTTCTATTTCTTTACGAACATTCAAGAGTTCATCTGTCCTACCTGGATCTCTGCGGAAATATTCGACCAAAGTCTCGATACATGTGATGGAATCCCAGCTTAGATGATGCTCAATTCCCTCAACATCCTTATATATATTGTCCTCTTGGACACCAATGATTGTTAAGAAATTTTCGAGCAGTTGATGACGTTCAACTAATCGCTTACCCATTTTCTTACCTTTTGGAGTTAACATAAGTCCGCGGTACTTCTCATAGATCAGATAATTGTCTTTATCCAGCTTTTGAATCATTTTCGTCACGGAGGAGGGATGCACTTCAAGCCCTTCAGCAATGTCGGAGACACGAGCGTAACCTTTCTCGTCTATGAGTTTATATATTCTCTCCAGATAGTCTTCCATGCTAGGCGTAGCCATTGCTTTATTTCCCCCTGCTTTCCTTTATTTCCTGCCACTTGCTTACCTATCATAATCCATCAACCTAGATGCGGTCAAATATCCCATGGTTCATCCACTCTGTACATTGGCACACTAATTATCAGGAACGAACTTCATCCCGAATGGCTGAAAGGAGATTTCCATGTCTACAGAAATACTTACTAGACCTGTACCTAGCACAACCGTTTTCGTGCCAGAGCTTGTTTATTTTGAGCCTGACGCGATGAATTATACCAAGGGTCAGCAGATCTATGAATGGGCTAAGCAGCAAGGGTTAGAGATTCAGATGACAACGTCACATAATCAAATACGCGATCTTCCTGGTGATACCGAACTTGAAAAATACCGCATAGCCAAAAGAACATTGGTCGTCGGCATTCGCAAGACACTTAAATTCGACACTTCAAAACCATCTGCCGAATATGCGATTCCTATCGCTACAGGCTGTATGGGGCACTGCCACTACTGCTATCTCCAAACCACTTTAGGGGCAAAGCCCTACATTCGTGTTTACGTCAATATGGATGATATTCTAGGCGCCGCTCAAAAATATATTGATGAACGAGTACCCGAAATCACCCGTTTTGAAGCTGCCTGTACCTCAGATCCTGTTGGTTTGGAGCATATCTCTGGCTCCTTAAAACAGCTCATCGAATTCATGGGACAGCAGGAGCACGGGCGACTGCGGTTTGTAACGAAATACCATCATGTTGAGCCGCTTCTAGATGCCAAACACAATAAACATACTCGATTTCGCTTTAGTGTGAACGCGGATTATGTGATTAAAAATTTTGAACCAGGTACTTCCAAATTTCACGAAAGAATTGAAGCTGCTGGTAAGGTGGCCCAAGCTGGATATCCGCTAGGTTTTATCATTGCCCCCATCATTTGGCACGACGGCTGGGAAGAGGGTTATGCCACACTATTGGAACGGCTTCATAAAGAGCTTCCACCCGAAGCAACGCTAGATTTAACCTTTGAAATGATTCAACACCGGTTCACAAGAACGGCCAAAAACGTCATCGAAAAAAGATATCCGAAAACGAAACTAGAAATGGACGAAGAAAAACGAAAATACAAATGGGGCCGTTGGGGACAAGGTAAATACGTATATCCAGATGAACAAGCAAACGCCTTAAGGGAATTTATCACAGAACAAATCTTTGATAAATTCCCTCAAGCCAAAATTGAGTATTTCACTTAACTAATTGCTCATTCATTGTTAAAACTTCAGCCAATCCGGGGTTATGGTGTTTAACCAAAGTGTGATCTGCGTCATTTTACCTGTATAAAGTAAAACCGCAATCACAACCATTAAACCCCCTCCAATTTTCATAATCAGGTTGGAATAACGCAGAATCCATTTGGTGGAGCCAATGAAAAAGGAGAGTACAAAAAACGGAATCGCAAAACCTAACGAGTAGGCAGTCGTTAACTGAAACCATGTGCCAGGCTCCGTTGTAGCCAGAGCAAGAATTGCCGATAAGATTGGTCCTACACAAGGAGACCATCCAGCAGCAAATCCCATCCCCACCAGCACTGAGCCGATATATCCCGCGGGACGAAACTTAATCTGCAGCTTGCGTTCTCTCATTAACCACTGTGGTTGGAAAACACCAAGAAGGAATAAACCCATGATAAATATCAACAACGCAGCAATTTGCCGAAGCAAATCACGATAATCAATGAAGAAATTCCCCAAAAATCCTGCCGTTAAGCCTAACGCATAAAAAATGATTGAAAATCCAACGATAAAACTTAACGTATGCAGCATTGTTTGCCTGCGCACCTGGGAAGATGTCTCACCGGATTTTAATTCACTTACGGAGATTCCTGTTATGTAGGAAAGATAAGAAGGATATAATGGCAAACAGCAAGGCGAAATGAAGGATGCAATCCCCGCCCATAAAGCAATCCATAAATTAACAGAGTCCATGTTAAATCCTCAATCCTCTTTTTAAAATGATCCCGATCAGCATGGCAATGAGTGTAAGCACAACAGTCCCACCTGGAGCGAGATCCCAAACGCCTGCAACAACCAGCCCAATGACAACCGCAATTTCTGAAAAAATAACGGCCAAAATGACGGAGTGTTTGAAGCTTCTTGCGATTAGCAAACTACATGCGACTGGAATCGTCAACAACGAAGAAACAAGCAGTGCACCTACAATCTTGATAGCAACCGAAATAACGAGTGCAGTAAGCATCGTAATCATCATATTATAATATTTAAGTGGAAGTCCACTTACGCTAGCTGCATCCTCATCGAAAAACATGAGAAAGAACTCTTTAAAATGAACCGCAATAACCCCGACAACAAGAACGGATACACCGAGAACAACCCATAGATCCTGGCGATCCAGTGTATAGATGCTTCCGAATAAATAACTCATAACATTCATATTAAAGCCTTTGCCCAGCGTAAAAAGAATCGTAGCCAGCGCTACGCCGCCAGACATAATGATGGCGATAGAGAGCTCTGCATACGTTTTGTAGGCTTTGCGCAGACGTTCAATGGCGAACGATGCTAACAAGGCAAAGACAAGCCCTACACCGAGCGGGTACACGTTAATGAGAAATCCAAGGGCGACCCCAGCAATAGAAACGTGGGCGAGTGTATCCCCGATCATCGACAATCGCCGAAGGACAAGAAAAACGCCCATTAATGGCGCTGTCAGGCCAATCAATATACCGCCAATTAAAGCGCGTTGAAAAAAATACTCCGAGAATATGTCCAAAATGCCCGCTCCTTACTGAACTCCGATCATCTCGCGAATCTGGCCGATCGAATGTGTCAAATTCGTTTCTCGGCAATCCTCGGGATCATGGGTATGCTTCACATGAAACTTTATGCCGCCGCTAACTTGCTGCGGCTCTGTACCTAAATAAGACTGCATCATGTCCATGTCGTGGGACACCATGATGAACGTCATATGATGATGCTGGTGCATGTGACGGATCATCCGGAAAAATCCGAGCTGCGACTCAGCATCAATCCCAACCGTAGGCTCATCCAATATGAGCAGCTCGGGATTGTTCACAATCGCGCGCGCGAGGAAAGCGCGCTGCTGTTGTCCGCCTGACAGCTGGCCGATCTTGCGGTCAGCTAAGTCTTCGATGCGCATTGCAAGCATCGCGTCTTCCGCTTTTTGCAGGTCAGCTTTGGATAACCTGCGATAGATCCGCTTCTTCGAGTACATCCCTGACAAAACAATTTCTCGCACAGTAGCCGGGAATAACGGATTGAAAGCATTTTTTTGCGGAACATAGCCAATGCGTTCCCAGTCCTTGAACTGGCTTAGCGGACTATCAAACAACCTGATCTCCCCGCTTGTAGGCTTAAGTAGCCCTACAAGCATTTTGAGCAGAGTTGTTTTGCCGGCGCCATTAGAGCCAATAACACCAACAAAATCTCGTTCAAGCACGTTAAAACGAAGCTTATCAATGACCTTTTTATGTTCATAAGAAAAGGAAACCTCATCAATAGACACGATACTTTTGTGACAGAAATCTTTATGGCTTATCTCCATTTTTATAACCCCTGACTCGTAATGAACTACCCTTCTATTGTAAGGCAGTCACTAAATTTTTCAAATTTTTGTCCATAATCGAAATATAGTCCTCGCCAGCATTAGCTTGCTCTTCCGTTAAGCCTTCAAGCGGATTCAATACCATTGTTTCTACATTAGCATCCTTGGCTAACGTCTTTGCCAACTTATCGGATACAAGCTCTTCAAAGAATATATATTTCAAGTTATGCACTTTGATGTATTCATTCATATTCTTAAGATCTTGAGCGGTAGGCTCAGCGTCAGGCGACAGTCCCATGATAGACAATTCCGTCAAGCCATAGTCTCTGCATAAATAAGCAAAAGCCTGGTGAGAAACGGCGATTTCTTTCTTCGAAGTTTGCCCCAGCTCTTTTTTATATCGAGCATCTAAATCAGTTAATTTCGCAGCATAGTTCGCATAATTTTGCTCGTATGCATCTTTATGTGCTGGATCTGCGCTAATGAGCGCCGTTTTAATATTATTAGCCATTTTCACAGCATTTAACGGGCTAAGCCATGCATGAGGGTCGAATTCCTCTTTATTTTCGGAAGTTTTGATTAAAGCTGCCCCATTACTAGCTTCTACTACTTTTAAAGTTGAATCTGGTGATAGACTTCCTAGAAAATCTTTCACCCATCCCTCAAATCCAGCCCCCTGATAGACGAAAACCTCAGCTTGCGACATATTTTTGATGTCTCTGCTCTTCGGCGACCAATCATGGGGTTCAACACCAGCTGGAACCAAGTTAATTGCATTCACATATTCTCCGCCAATTGCTTTTGTAAACTCATATAAGGGATAAAAGCTAGTTACTACATTAACCTTCCCTTGAACAAGCTTAGCTTTTGAACTTGCAGCAGTACCGCATCCAGCCAATATAACAGTTAAAATAACCATGACGGTTATGGACATGAACCATTTCGAACGTATCATTATAATCACTCCACCCATGTTCTAAATCGTAATAATTTTTATTAACGAATTGATTATACGAGTCCCCCTACTTGAAGTCAATACATCTTATGGGCAAAATAAAAAGACCCGCTGTGAATTGTCACAGCATGGCCTTAATTCAATTACTGCTTATTTTGATCTTCTTTCTTTTTTGAACTGTCAGAATCATCTTTAGATGAACTCTTATCTTCTTTATCGGCTCCCTCTTCAGACTTGGAACCTGATGCTTTGTCACTTTGCTCTTTCAATTTCTTATATCGCTCTTCCGATTGCTTGAACAGTTTATTCTCTTGCTTCACCTTATATTGAATAATCTCATTGTACATCTGATATTGTTTTTTTAACTCCTGATTAATAATACTATCATCTTCTTTTTTCGCGCTCGATGCCTTGGATTTAGACTCTTTCTTAGCTTTCTCTTCCTCTTTCTTTTTGTCTGAACCTCCGCCGAAAATAGAACAAGATGTTAAAACAAGAACCATCACCGAAATGCAGATTAACTTCAACAAATATCTCGCTCTCATCTTTATCACTCCGTGGTTAGTTTCCCTTAGAGTACCCCACTTATATGAACCCCCATACGATAAAAAAACAGCCTTGCCCTATGAAAAAATAGGGAAAGGCTGTGGCCTTGATTATTTCACAATCGCGCCGTTAGGCATAGAATCCGGAACCGTGGCCAGCGTCAGTTGGTCCCCGTGCGAAGCCGCGAGGATCATGCCCTGAGACATCTCGCCGCGCAGCTTGACCGGCTTGAGGTTGGTGACGCAAATGACCTTGCGTCCAGCCAGTTCATCGGGCGTATAGAACTTCGCGATGCCCGAAACAACTTGACGCTGCTCATATCCTAGATCGAGCTGCAGCTTTAGAAGCTTGTCGGCGCCTTTCACTGGCTCCGCCGAAATTACTTGAGCTACGCGCAGCTCCACTTTGGCGAAATCGTCGATCCCGATTTCTTCCTTAGGCTCTGGCGCGGGCACTGCTGAAGCCGCCGCCGCAGGTGCTGCTGCTTCTTTCACTTCTTCGGCGGTGCTTGCTGCTCCTCCGCCCATAGCTTCAACAATGTACGCAACTTCTGCCGGTGCGTCCAATCTTGGGAACATTGGATCTCCCTTTTGAACGGTAGTACCCGCTGGGAGATGCCCGAATGATTGCACGCTTTCCCATGCGGTTAAGCGCGGCAGATCCTCGGCAGCTAAGCCTAACTGCTGCCAAATCAGTTGCGGCGTCTTCGTCATGAAAGGACGCAGCAGAACAGACGAGATGCGCTGGGATTCAGCCAGCACATACATGACGGAGCCAAGTGTTTCACGGTTGGCTTCATCCTTCACCATCGACCACGGCTGAGTCTCGTCGATGTATTTGTTCGTGCGGCTAATCAGCTGCCACACGGCGGAAAGCGCAATGGAAAACTCCATTTTTTCCATTGCTTCTTCGTACTTCGCTACCGTCGTTTGAACAGTCTCCAAGAGACTGTCGTCGAATTCGGTAGCCCCCGCCACATACGCGGGAATCGTGCCAGCAAAATACTTATCGATCATAACGATCGTACGGTTAAGCAGATTCCCCAGATCATTAGCGAGGTCATGATTGACTCGCTCCACAAAGCTTTCCGGCGTGAATGTTCCGTCAGCCCCGAAAGGCACTTCGCGCATCAAGTAATAACGAAGCGCGTCCAACCCATAGCGGTCGATCAATGTCACAGGATCAACAACATTCCCTTTGGACTTCGACATTTTGCCATCTTTCATTAGCAGCCAACCATGAGCGAATACTTTCTTCGGCAGTGGCAGGTCAAGCGCCATCAACATAATCGGCCAATAGATCGTATGGAAACGAACAATCTCCTTACTCATCAAGTGAACATCAGCAGGCCAGTACTTTTCAAAATTACTCGCATCATCAGAGCCATATCCTAGTGCAGTAATATAGTTTGAAAGTGCATCAATCCATACATAAATCACATGCTTAGGATCGCCAGGGACCTTAATTCCCCAATCAAATGTCGTACGAGAAACTGCCAAATCCTCAAGTCCTGGCTTGATGAAATTATTAAGCATCTCATTCTTACGAGACTCTGGCTGAATAAAATCCGGATTTTCTTCATAATACTGCACCAAGCGGTCAGCATACTTACTCATCCGGAAGAAATAGGTTTGCTCCTTCATTTTCTCAACGGGACGCCCACAGTCCGGACATTTCCCATCAACAAGCTTGCTCTCTGGGAAAAAGGACTCATCCGGAATACAATACCAGCCTTCATATTCTCCTAGGTAAATATCACCTTGATCAAGCAGTCTTTGAAAAATCTTTCCAACCGCATCCTTATGACGAGTTTCTGTCGTACGGATGAAATCATCATACGAAATGTCGAGTTTACTCCATAGATCCTTAATCCCAGCAACAATACCATCTACAAACTCCTGCGGTGTTGTTCCTTTCTCTTGCGCTTTTCGTTCAATTTTTTGTCCATGTTCGTCTGTACCCGTTAAGTACCTTACGTCAAAGCCGCGAAGTCTTTTGTAGCGCGCCATAGCGTCGCCTGCCACCGTTGAGTAGGCATGACCGATGTGCAGCTTATCGCTTGGATAATAGATGGGCGTCGTGATGTAAAACGTTTTTGATTTCGTTGTCATCCAAAATTCCTCCTAGCTAAAAGTAGAAAACACAAAAAACCCTCATCCATCTTGGGACGAGAGCTGAACTCACGCGGTACCACCCAGTTTCCCCCGCCTTTCACAAGCCCGGGGCTCAGTAAGTCTATAACGACTTGCCCATTAACGCTGGGACACGAAGCCAGCTTACTCCCATTCACGCGTATTATCACTCTAATACGCAGCCTGAGCCGCTCGAAGGCTTATTCTCCGGGACCATCTTCCAAACTTATTCCTATACCGGCTTTCACCTTCCCCGGCTCTCTGTTCATAGGCCTCCGTTTGTACTTATCCGTTCATCGAATCCATATATAACATCATAAGGCAAATATATCGAAAAAAAGAGCCACCTGTCAAGCTGACTGATCGTTATGAACTAATTTATCCGCCGGCGGTGGCACATGATCAATTCCACCTGGATGAAATGGATGGCATTTACAAATCCGCTTCATAGATAGCCAAGACCCTTTCAAGGGACCATGGACTTCAATAGCTTCTAGTGCATACTGAGAACATGTGGGATAGAATCGGCAGGTTGGCGGCTTTAGTGGCGAAATAAATTTTCGATAGAAATGAATAGGAGCTTGCAGCGTCCTTTTCATAGCATCTCTCTCCCTCAATCAAAATTTACTGAATTACTGAACATGTTACTGTACCATCATGCCTGAAAAACAGATTGGGGTCAAATCGTAGGAATCCTTACTCAGGAATATGAAAACATTTCAGAAATGTAGGATAAAAATAAGTAGATATCGCCATTTTGATCCACTTAATAAAAAAGTTAACAGAATAATGCCTACCATTGAACTGATCTTTGATATAACTAATTAATAGAGGATTGCTTAAACCCCTATTATATATCGTTAACTTAGTGTTAAGTCTGTTTAATTTAGATTCAAGATACAATTGTAGATCCCAAGTCAAAGATTTCTTTTGAGTTTGTTCACATTGGTGAGAGTCTTCAGGAGGCAGAGTTTTATCAGGTTTTTGTGAATCAGGGGTGGAAATCTCAGGTTTATTAAGTAATTTAGTTCTATTTTGAGTATACTCGTATGCAAATTGAATTTTCTTCAACAATAATTGTGCGCTTCTATAATTAATTTCAAGAGCATGGGATAGTGCGCTTGCTGTACACTCTACTTCCTCTTTAATTAGAAATTGAATGGCTTGAAACCACAGTAATAAAGGGAGCTTCGATTTGTGCATGATTGTCCCCGCGGTTAAAGAAACCTGCATTCTACACTCTTTGCATTCGAACAATTTACGAGTTCGAATCTGGAAAGCCTCATTATGATCACAACGCGGACAACAAAACCCATTTGCCCAACGCATCTTCAATAAGTACTCCTCACATTCATCTTCCGTACGAAATGTGTATGAACTCATATCCATATATTGCTGTTCCATATTCCCACCCCGAAATCGAACGTGTGTTTCTATTTCTACTATACCAAACATACATTCTAAATGGAAGTATTTTCTATGATTCACTCACTTTTTCTAATAGGATATGTCGGTAAATTACAATTTCTGTGGTATATGCAATTAGACTAAGATGCAGATTAGCTGATGCCTGGATCCATTGCAATTGATAGTATGATTTAAGACAGTATTACGCTTTTGCAGATACGACAGATTATGTTAATTCAAATTATTTCCATCCACAAATGAGAGCGGTTACAGGTCACTGGTGCNNGTTGGTGTTGGTGTTGGTGTTGGTGTTGGTGTTGGTGTTGGTGTTGGTGTTGGTGTTGGTGTTGGTGTTGGTGTTGGTGTTGGTGTTGGTGTTGGTGTTGGTGTTGGTGTTGGTGTTGGTGTTGGTGCGGTGCGGTTGTGGTCGGGTTGGGTCGCTAGATTGACGCTCTATGCGTATGGAACAAATGTAGATGTAGATGTCGTTACACGCGGATCGATAGGTTAGTGTGGTTCGGGGGAATCGGGTTAAGATGTGAATCTTGGTAACGTTACGGTAACTTGTGCGCTTGGGGACGGCTATGCTCTATAAGGGTATATAGTACGGAGACGTACTTAGTTTGAGGAGGCTTTGTGACTCGGGTCTGAGTGGAGATATGGGTATGGAGCGATAGTTTATGGCGGTTAGGGGATTCGGGCTATTTGGGGGCATGGTATGGAGCGGTAGCTTAGTGCGGTTGGGGTGATTCGGGCTATTTGGGGCTATGGATATGAACGATAGTTTGGCGCAGTTGGGGTAGCGTGGTGTTAGGTGGGATAGGATATGGGTTGGTGGCTAGGGTGGTTGGGATGGCTTTGGGCTAGTTGTGTATATGAGTACGGCCTGATGGCTTGGTTAGGTTACGCTCGGGGCTATATGTGGGTGCGGTGTGAATTGATGAATTGGTGTGGTAAAAGGTGAGCTAGGTAGTGTAGAGGTGGATGTAGGATCGGCGTGGATTGGTGGATTGGTAGTTTGAAGTTCGATGGGTGTGGACTGGGTTTAGAAGTAGTATAAGTGCGCACGCGATTTGTAAAAAAGATGCCGTTGAACATGTAGAGAGTTCATAGGGCATCTTTTGTGGGTAAGGCTATTTATCTGAATGAAACTAGATCTAGGATAACTCCTGCTGTTTCTTCAATTGCTTTGTTGGTTACGTTGATGATGGGGCAGTTGAGCTGCTTCATAATAGACTCTGCATAGTCGAGTTCTTCTTGGATACGACGGAAGGTAGCGTATTGGGAACCATCCGGAAGGCCGATTGCTTTGAGGCGTTCAAGACGAATCTGCAGGATTTGGTTGGCGTCCATGGTGAGGCCAATGATGCGTTTGCTAGGGATTTTGAAAAGCTCAGGCGGCAGCTTTATTTCTGGGATGATAGGAAGGTTAGCAGATTTGATTCCTTTGTGTGCTAGGTAAATACTTAGTGGTGTCTTGGATGTGCGTGAAACACCGATAAGGACAACTTCGGCTTGAAGCATGCCGCGGTTGTCTTTGCCATCGTCATATTTGACGGCAAATTCAATAGCATCTACTCTTCGGAAGTAATCGGCGTCCATTTCGTGCAATAAGCCAGGTTTGCGCTTCGGTAGGTGTCCATACGTTTCTGAAAATGCTTCCAACATCGGTCCCATTATATCAACGGTTCGCACACCTAAACGATGTGCTTCATTTTTCATGGTTTCACGAAGCTCGGGTTGCACGAATGTATAGGCAACAAAGCCTCCGGCTGCAGCTGCTTCCTGCAACATTTGAACGATTTCACTTTGTTGGCTGATATGACCATAACGTTTAATTCTCATCTGTTCGGAATTGAATTGACGAACGGTGGCTCTGGCAACGGCATCGGCGGTTTCTCCAATTGAATCTGAGCAAATAAACAGCTGCTGTTGTTCGGTCACTCTGCACCTCCCCTTTGAACCTACTATACGTGAAATTATACCAAAAATGCAAAAAAACCTCTATCCTTAAAAGCGACAGAGGTATTTCAATAGATTGCTAATGTTTTTTTAGAATTTTGACTGCTTTTGCTGGGAGTGTGATGGTGTTTTCTATCTGTTTATTGGTTATTATATTTGTAGTTTTGAGAGCACCTAAATCAACAGTCGTCTCAATATCATTGTGATTCAGAAGGAATATATAGCTGTCCGCTTTTCGAGACCTAGTTGATACCTCTACGCCTTGTACAGGTGCTATTGGCGCAATAATCCCCTTGTCTTGACACAAATTGCTAATGAGTCCTTGCAAGAAAGATCGGTCTGGGCTTGTTGCTACATACCAGGCTTGACCTGAGCCATAGTTGTTTACGGTAAGGGCAGGCATTCCTGAATAGAAATCACTGCCATAAACGGCTTTGATTTCTGCGCCTTCTGAATGGATTAGATCACAAAGTACGCCACATGGATAGTCACCATTCAGTTCTCCCCACTGTTCACCCATAACAATTTGGTTGGACTGATCAGGGAACAAGGCATCGATTTCTTCTGCCCATATCCCAAGTACTTTACGTAGCTCACCAGGATAACCGCCTAAGGTTACGATATCATTCTCATTGACGATACCACTGAAGAAGGTGGTGAGGAATGTCCCTCCTTCATGAACGAAGTCTTCAACCCGTTTTGCGTAACCCTTTTTAACCATATAGAGAACTGGTGCAATGACGATGTCATAGCTAGATAGATCGGTTTCAACCCCTATCATATCTACTTGTATGTTTTGCTGGAAGAGCGCGTCATAGTATTTGTGGACTTCATCTACATATTTAAGCGCGACGGTTGGTCCGCTGGAAAGCTCAACTGCCCAACGGTTTTCCCAATCAAATACGATGGCGACTTTCGCTTCGACTCTGGCATCCAGCAGCTTATCTGAAAGTATTTGTAATTCAGAACCAAGCTCAGCACACTCACGAAATACTCGCGTATTCTCATGACCGACATGCTCGATGACGGCTCCGTGGTACTTTTCACATGCCCCGACCGATCTACGAAGTTGAAAAAACATGACTGTGTCTGCACCGCGTGCCACCGCTTGATAGCTCCAAAGCTTCATAACACCAGGACGTTTAAGTGAGTTGTAGGGCTGCCAATTCTGCTGGCTTGGCGTTTGTTCCATCAGCATAAAGGGTTGGCCTTGTTTGAGCCCTCTCATCAGGTCATGCGTCATAGCCGTTAAACTGATTGGCGTGTCCAAGGAAGGGTAGTTATCCCACGAGATCACATCCAAATATTTGGCCCATTTGAAGTAATCTAATTCTTTGTATAATCCCATTAAATTTGTAGTGATTGGGAGATCTGGCGTATGTTTTTTGATAGCGTTGTATTCAAGCTTATAGCACTCTAGCATACTATCTGACATGTATCTGCGGTAGTCCAGTGAAATGCCTTGGAAGTTGGTGTTGTCCACTCCCCACTCTTCAGACAAAGCATTAGGGGAAACAATTTCTTCCCACTCATAAAAAGTATGACCCCAGAAACTTGTGTTCCAAACTTTATTTAGTTTTTCAAGTGTCGTATAGCGTTCTTGAAGCCAACCGCGGAAACCGTCCGCACATTGCTCACAGTAACAATACCCACCATATTCATTTGAAATGTGCCAGATTAAGATAGCTGGATGATCCTTATAACGTTCTGCTAGCTTCTCGGCGAGGAGCGAGGAATATTTACGATAGGTAGGACTGTTAGGACAGGAATTGTGTCTCCCACCAAACTTACGTTTCCTTCCTTCGAAATCAACACGAAGCACATCCGGGTAATTACGAGCCATCCAAGCTGGATGAGCCCCCGTGCTTGTAGCTAAGCATACGTAAGTACCTTTCTCATAAAGCTTGTCGATGATTTCATCTAACCACTCAAAGTCATATGTATCTTCATTCTTTTGCAATTTGGCCCATGAAAAAACGTTTACGGTCGCTACATCGATTCCAGCAAGCTTAAACATGCGTAGATCTTCATCTATGATTTCCTTATCCCATTGCTCAGGATTGTAGTCTCCGCCGTACCAAATTTTGGGGAGTTTCTCATTGATCATGCTGCCACCTCATCTAATTTGATTAAAAATATAAGAATAAGTCCATTGTATTGGATTATTTTTCATCTTAAAATATAATATTTTTACATCCTTATATAATAAAATGGAACAGGTGAAAGTACTCATGCACAAAAGATACGAATTAACGCCTTCCACGGCGCAACCGTTTCCAATCTTTATTGAGAGTATTGGACATCATGAAGATCAGGAAAAGCTGGTTAGGCCTGAGGGCTTCCCTTGTTATCATTGGCTTCAAACCTATGCTGGTGAAGGGGAGTTCGTGCTGGATGGGAAAAAATATGTACTGCCGGAAGGCACGGGTGTTTTCATGCTTCCCGGGGTTCCACACACTTACTATGCAATTACGGAGCAATGGTGTACGCAGTACGTCACCTTTGGCGGAGCATGCATAGAGTCTATCCTAAGCACTTTAGATTTATTGGAATCTGCGGTTTACAGATGGGATCTATATGGTCCAATGCAGAAGGTAATTGGTCAAATCATTAATAATATGGATGCGGGTTCTGAGTACTCTGGGTATGATGCATCTGCTGATTTATATCATTTTTTTATCCAGCTAAAAAAACATGGTCAGGTCAACAACCGTACCTCGATTCGCAATCAAATTGCCCATTTGCAGCCTTTATTGATATGGCTTGAAACCCATTATCAGAACCCCGATACAAGTCTTGAAGAAATGGCTGAAGTCTTAGCCATAACACCTAGACATATGAACACGTTGTTTCAGCACGCATTCGGGCTATCGCCATACTCCTATTTAATTCGCATGAGGCTCCGTAAATCCAAAGAAATACTAATTCACCAGCCTGCGAAAACAGTCAAGGAAGTGGCTAAGAACGTTGGTTTTCGTGATACGAGTCATTTTGTAGCCAGCTTCCGTAAGCACGTAGGTCTCACGCCAGAAAGATTCAGGCAGATGAATTAGTTAATCGGATAAGTTATAATGAAAATATAGTAACTATTATTTCATTTAAGGAGTCTGACCTAATTATGATAATAGAGATTTTTGAAGATATTGTGTGTCCTTGGTGCCGGATCGGCAAAAAGAATATGGAGGATGCGCTAGCCGATTTTACAAATGAACCGGTGGAAATTCACTTTCGCGCCTTCCAGCTAGATCCATACACCCCTGCAGAAGGATCTCCTTTCCGCGAGGTTATGCGCCAAAAGGTAAGAGCAGACGAGGACCGGTTAAATGGCATGCTGCAGCAAGTCACTCAAGCAGGCAAGGCTTCCGGTTTGCATTTTGATTTCTCCAAAGTTGAGAAAATGCCAAATACGCTAAAAGCTCACCAGCTGATCGCTATTGCGCCAGGGGAGTTAAAAAAAACACTGGTAGATGCGTTATTTAAAGCTTATTTTGAAGATGGCAAAGACATTGGCAAGTTGGATGAGCTTCTGACCACTGCAGAACAGATCGGTATGGATCGCGAGAAAACAGCTGCGCTTTTGGAAGCGAAGGAAGGCCTTGAACAGGTTGAAGATGATCTTGAGTTCGCTAGTCAAGCTGGCGTCACTGGCGTTCCCTTCTTTGTGATCAATCGGAAATACGCGCTTACTGGTGCACAGCCGGCCGCTACATTCCTGCAAGCTTTGCAGCAGATTAGTGCTGAGCAGCCTGACGAAAACGAAAACGAAAAATAAGCTAAACAAAAAACCGACTCGCTTTTCGCTATGAAAAGCTGTCGGTTTTTTGTTTGTATTTGCGTTTCTTGTTTGTATTTACGTTTTTTAGGCTGCTGCAGTCTCTGATGTTTGTGCTGATGCTTTTTTAGTGAATATTCGCAAGTAAAACATTCCACTAATGATGACGACTGCCGCGAAAATGATGAGCAGATTACTGTATGGGATGGCTGCTAAAGAATTCAAAGCCGGATTCTTGTAAAACTCCATCATGCCGCCATCCAACAATTTGGCTACAAGCGCTGTGCCTACAGCACCCGAGATAAAGGTGATGAGGTTGAAGAGCCCCATCCCCACCCCAGTCTCACTTACACTCAGCGTCAATGAGACACGGTTCGCCAGAGCTGTCTGCACGAAGGAGAAGCCAACATAAGTAGGGAGAAGTGCCGCAGCAATGAACCATGGCGAATGACCAACCATGAAAGCAATTGCCACTAAGCTGATTACTAGAAGCCCTAGGCCGATAAAGACAACAAAGTTATTGCCTTTTTTGTCCGCCAAGTTTCCGCCAATCGTACCAAAAATCACGGCACACATCGCACCTGGGAACAGAATAAGTCCAATTGTGCTCGTATTTAGATCATTCACTTTGGCTAACATGAGCGGAATGACAAACATGATCCCCATGACCGTACAAAATACGAGGAATCCAACAATTAAACCACCCCGAAGCAGCTTATTCCGGAATAATGACGGTTCTATAAAAGGATCGTTTGCTTTACGAATGTGAGTGATAAACCAAATGAATAAAGCTAAGCTCGCGGCCAAATAGTACCAATGAGGGAAAGATAAATAGACGATTATTCCAGCGACAGAAAATGCTACAAGTGCAGCACCTAAAATGTCTACACTGCCTGCTTTACGTTTTTCCTCTGGTAAAATCTTATTGAAAAATGGGATTGAAATCAGGGTGAATAAAGGAATGATGAACAAATACGTCCAGTGGAGTGATGAGGAAACAAATCCACCTACTACTGGTCCTACCGCAATGGCAAAGGATACGGTGGAAGTTAAAAGCCCAAAAACTTTTCCTCGATCTGTCGGTGAAAAATAGCGTGCAACAACGACCATAACGAGGGCTGGAATAGCTGAAGCCCCTGCTCCTTGCACAGCGCGAGCGAAAATGACTGCCGGATACCAAGCCTGAAGTACAAAGCCCAGCGCAGATCCAACACTATAAATGAGGATTCCGGCAACGATCAGTTTTTTCAGGGAAAAAATATCGGACAATCGCCCATAGATAACGGAGCCAATCCCAAAAAAGATGATAAACGTGGTGAGTACCCAGCTAACTCCAGTCGGTGTAATCCCGTACTGCTTAGCGATTTCGGGTGTGGAAACGTTGAAAACTGTTTCGTTCAGTACAGCAAAAAAGATAAGAAAAATAATCCATGGCACAGCCTTTTTAGTATCTATAACCTTCTCTTGTGCCACTTCATCTGTTGCAGAAGCAACGTGTTGCATGGTTTCACCTCCAATTTTCTCTCGTTATCTGTAAACTTTTACATTACAATTAACTGTAATGATAATTGTTATAGTTTAAACTGTCAAGGGATATCTTCCTTCTTTCATCCAGATATAAGATAATGAACGAATGGACTTGCATAAATCGAACAGGAGTTACTTCAATGACCACTTTACTTCCTTGGCTCAAGCATCTATCTTCCCGTATCATGATTGTGATTTTGCCTTTTTTTCTGATGGGCATGGTCGAATATTTAGATCGCGGCTCGTATGAAGAGCTCCTCAAATGGGCGACGAACCATCCCTTTTCCGTAGTACTTGCCTACTTTGTTGTGGGAACTTTGTATCTTTTCCTCATTGCCGTTACTGGCAAAAGCCGGTTGTCCTTTTGGTTGCTTTGCGCTGTACTTCTGCCGCTTGGTGCAATAAGCGGCAGCAAATTAAAGGCAATTGGAGCTCCTTATTACCCATGGGATCTTTATTTTAACAATCAAATTATTGCGTACATCCCTTTTCTGAAAGGGTATCTCAATCTCCGAATACTCGGATTTGTTACGATCTTTCTCGTATTGCTCGTCTTGCTATTTCATCTGGCGTTGCGCCGCCATCGCATCCAGTTTACATGGATTGAACGCAGCATCTATGCTGTCATAGCCATCGTTATGGCGACAAGCCTTTATGCAGACAAACCAATTCCGTTCATGAATCTTTACGGCATTTACACGGTCCCCTGGGATCAAACAATTACCTATGATGAAAATGGATACCTTTTTTCTTCTGTACAAATGTTAGGTTTTCTGAATGTAGCCAAGCCTGATAATTATAGTAAAAAAGCGATTGATGCCATTTTAGCTAAAATTCCAGAGAAGCCAGCAGCAAGTGATAAAAAACCAAATATCATTGTCATGCTTGGAGAATCTTTCTGGGATCCAACACTTATGAAAAACGTAACGTTTAGTCGTGATCCGATCCCTAACTTGCATCAACTTCAAAAAACGTACACAAGCGGTTGGATGATGTCCCCCCAATTTGGCGGCAGTACGGCAAACGTAGAGTTCGAGGTATTGTCCGGTAACTCCATGCGATTCTTCGGGAAATCTCCTGATAAAATATTGCCTTATATCCAGTATATGAATCATGGCGTTGACTCACTCGCAAGCATTATGACTAGACAAGGGTACACAGCGACTTCAATCAACCCTTTCTTCAGTTACTTTTTTGATAGCCGTAAAGTGTATATGGATTTTGGATTTTCGCGTTTTATTTCCAGCGAGTATTTCCCGAATGATTTTGAAGGACCGAACTATGCGGATCGGGCTGTAGTGAAAAAGATTATTGAGGAAACTGAAAAAAGTGCAGGGCCAGATTTTATTTTTGCAAACACGATGGAAAATCATCATCCTTACAAACCAGGAAAGTTCAACAAAAACACGATTGAAGTAACGGGGGATATTTCCTTTGAGTCCAAGGGGATTTTGGAAACATATGCTCAGGGGATTAATGGAACTGATAAGGCGCTTCAGTCGTTGGTGGACTATTACTCCAAAAAATCTGAGCCAACGATTCTGCTGTTTTTTGGCGACCACTTTCCTTCTTTTGAAGAGGATTACAAAGTGTACCGCGATGCGAAGTATGTGCTTCCAAACGATCCTGATTTATATACAAAAACACACTACACGCCATTCCTAATATGGAACAATTTCCTTCCTGCGGAACAAGAACAGTTGAATCTCAAGATGAGTCCTTCGTTCCTTGGTCCTAAGCTTCTTCATATGGCTGGCGTTAAAGGTAGTTACTACACCGATTATTTGTATGATTTATCTCAAAAGATTCCGGTGATTCCGCCAAATGACATGTGGGACATATATAATATTACAACTAGTGATCTTAGCGATTATATGAAGCTGCAGTACGACAATTTATTTGGTGGACGCTACGGTTATGAAGCCAAAGGTTTCAAGGACACAATTGTTCAACCAGGTTATGTGCTTGGATATGGAGATCCTGTCATTACGAAAATAAATCGCAGCGGTAACAAGCTACAGGTTGTAGGCAAGCCTTTTTATTCGTCCTGCAATGTGTACGTTGACGATAAGCTGTTTAAGTCTAATTTTGATGGAGAAGATACTTTGTATGTTGATTTGACGGATAAGGAGAATCCTATCCTCGATACCGATAAGCCTCATCAAGTCGAAGTGCGCGTCTATGATGATAAAAAGATGAAGATTGGTCAATCACCGCTATACCCGCTCCCGCAGTCATGACGTTAACCCTCTTGGAATAGGATGAACCATATCCTGCAATCCAAGGGGGTTTTGTGTTGTCTAGTTATGTTCCGCCTGCTCATGTGCATTTTTTTAATGTCATGTCCTCGGACACCCTCAAGCATAATCATTTATTACGCTTGTATACCTTTAATGTGAATGGCACTGCCTATGATGGGCATGTTCATCAGTATCAAGGAATTACTGGGATTAGATATGGGCATTATCATAATTACTTTGGAACGACCGGTCCTGCCATTCCGCTGCAAAACGGCACACATATCCATTTTTTAGAGGGAGTCGTAGAACTAAATGCATATAACACATCTAGAGGGGGTGCACTTGTAAGCTCCGCCAAAAAAACAGGGTTGATTTCAGAGCTGCATCAGCATACCTATTCTGGTTATTCTACCACTGGTTTTGGCTATGAACCTTGGTGAAAATAAAAGAGTCAAGCCTGGAAGCTGTAAGGCTTCCTCTTGACTCTTTCCTACATATTATTTTATTGTCTCAATGTGAATGGACCACTCGAAACTGAATGTCTCTCCTGCTTCCAAACCGAGAGCACCGGATATTTCAGGTGCAAAAGGCTCGTTGAACACGTTCATAATACTCGTGTAAGGCTCCAGAGACACGGCATTCGTCCACGGCGCCGTGAACAGTACATGAATGGGAAACTTGTCTCCCATATCAAACACGAGCTTTGTGCCGCGAGCTTCATACTGAATCTCGCAGGTTTGCGGACCTGGCTCGACGCTGAGCAGTTGCGAGCCGCCTGGATAGCTTGGCAGCGCCGTAACGAGCTCACCCTGCTGCAGCGCCGCTGTCAGCGGCGATGGCGCAGGCTCGCCTGCCGCGTAGCCGTCAGCGCTGAGAGGCCATTCTGCCGCTGCGGGGATCACAACCTTCACGCGGCTAGCTTCGCCGTCCGCGTAGGCAAAGTACGGGTGAAAGCCAAGGGACAGCGGCATCGTGTTGCCGCTCTTATTGGCGATTTCACCGCTGAGTGACAGCGTACCGTCCTTCAGCCGGTACGTGAAGCGAAAGCATGCGGCGTGTGGAAAATACGCCAGCATGTCCGGATGCTCCGCGAGGTCGAACTCCGCGGAGACATAAGCCCCGCCAGCGCTATCTGCGCCGCTGGCAATGACCTTCCACGGCCGCTCGCGCAGCTCGCCGTGGGAGTGGTCGGGCTCCCTGTTAGCGGGGAGCAGGTATTCGCGGCCTTCGAAGGTGAAGGCCGCTTGCTTGACGCGCCCCGGCGGGAACAGAATGGGCACGCCGTAGCGCGAAGACTTGACGCGAAGCTCAGCGGCGCTGGCTGGCTTCGCGATGTAGGCCTGGTTCCGCACGTCGAAGCGGAACAAATGCAGTCCTACGGCCGGAATAATTTCGGCCGTAGCTTGGGCTTCGTGGTCGACGAGGCGAAGCGTCGACTCCCCGTCCCATTCACTATGGATTAGTTCATAACGTGACAATGTTGAATCCTCCTTATTTGTGCTTAAGATAAGCTCGGTTTGCAGGTGTTTTTCTTGCTATTTGCCCGTAATAGTTCATGACTAGCAGGATCCCAACTACAAGAATAATCGTAGTGACCAGACTGCCTTCCGCCCCAAAACTACCCCCGGAAAGAAGCACATTACCTTGCGCTTCGGCTTTGAGAATAGAAGGCATGGGTGTGCCAGATACTTGAAATCCGAATACGCAGCCTTGCATGAAGTTCCAGGACAGGTGCATGCCGATAGGCATCCATAAGCCTTTCGATAGCTCACGAGACACACCGAATAACAACCCTGCCAAAATCAAGTTCAAAAGTGGCATAGGGGTGCTCCACATCCCAGGATTGAACGAGTGCAGAAGTGCGAAGACAAGTGTCGATACGGCTATGGCAGGGGATCTTCCAAACCGTTCTTTGACTAGTCCCTGCAGATAGCCGCGAGCGAATAATTCTTCATTAACGGCTACGCCAATGAATAACAAGAACCCGCTTACTAATTCGAGCAGCATCGATTCCGTCCATGGAATGGACAACATGCGAATACCGCCGAGTAGCCAGATGCCTATGCAAGAGACTGTGATAAGGAGTGCGCCCGCTGCGAAGCCTTCACCAAATCGTCTTCCAAAATGGCGAATTTGTAGGCCAAGTGTCCATCCTTTGCGTCGTTCAAAGATCCCATACGAGAGAAACACGCCGCCAACGAAACCAATAATTTGCGCCCACAAAGCTGCCTTAATAAAAAATGAATCGCCTGCAACAGCCGCAAGGCTCCTCTCCAGCTCCGGCTGCTTCAAAATCGCAATTACCGCTGCCGCAATCGATAAAATGACTGTAATGACAACAATGAAAACAAGGGACAAGAGTACTTTGCCCAAAATGGTCAAAATGGATAAGGGCATTCGCTTTTTTACAACAATGAGGCTTCACTCCTTTCTCACCACTTATTCGAGAAAAAGACCCTAAATCCTGCCAGTTGCGAGGTAAAGGAACTCTTGTGCAATTGTTGGCTCCGTGCCACAATAGAGGAAATATTGGATTTGTTTACGGAGGACTCATGCTTTTCGTTCTATTTGCTCTATGGATTATCGCGCTCGGCCTTGTTATGATCGATCCGAGATCGAGCACTATGCGCTGGATGAGCGCCATCGCTTTTACAGGAGGCTTCGGCGCTCTTGCCGCCGTTTTATCTGAAACCTTCATTCCCTACATCCAGCAAACAGTGCCTAATCCTTCGATTAGCGCCATGCTCTATCGCTTTATGGGGATTTGCTCGTTAATTTCTTATTACGGCTTGCCGTATTCGTTCGCTATGCTCTCGCTTAGCTATAACGCAGTCTGGCAAAAACCTGTCGTACGCACGTGGCTGCCAATCGTACTGCTGCTTCCTCCTATTGCTTGTCTCTTGTTCACGCCAGGATATACCGAGGAAATGCCGATTGCTTTCCCCATCGTCGCGTTATGGGCGGTGCCTTATTTTTTCATTGGCGCTGCGCTAATTATGATGAAAAAGGAACGGCTTCCCGCCCTGAGACGAACGCATTTGTTTACCTGTCTCGCGCTTTTGCCGCCCATTCTTTGTGTTGGTGTGCTAAACTATGTGATGCCAAGCTTCGGTTATTACCGGATGTGGGTGTACCACGTATGGATTCTTGCCTTTGTTGTACCTTTTTTCATTTTCACATTTTTCAAATACGGATTTCTCGGTATGAGGCTTTTCATTGAACGTCGTAAGCTGGATTCGACACTTCGTGCTATCACCTCTGGGACAGCTATTTTGAACCATGCCATCAAGAATGATGTCGGTAAAATGCGGTTGTTTCTGGAAAAAATGAAGCAGCACGCCGAAGAAACCCATCAAACTGAGCTTATGCAGGACATTGAGGTTGTCATGGGGTCTTCCCAGCACATCCGCGATATGATTTCCCGAGTCCATGAGCAAACACAGGAGCTTCCTCTGAGAGTCACTCCTGTCCATCTAGGTGAGCTGCTTGAAGAAGTGCTTCTGCCTCTCCAGCCTTCTCTTGCGAAAATTGCTCCTCAGTTGAACATTTCAGAAAATTTAACACTCCAAATTGACCGTATCCAAATGGCAGAAACATTAACGAATGTGTTGATGAATGCGATTGACGCAATGCCTCAAGGCGGCGAGCTCATCATTCGGACTATGCACGCCAAAAAAAATATCGTCCTAGAAATCAAAGATAACGGCATTGGGATGGAAAAAGATGTTTTGAAACAAGTCCTAGAACCTTTCTATACGACGAAAAGCGGAAGCCATAACAACTTCGGCCTTGGGCTGGCCTATTGCTACAGCGTGATGAAAAAGCATGGAGGGACTTTGGAGCTTAGCAGTACACCGGGGAAAGGCACGAGTGTGTTTCTTACATTTCCAAGCAGCCGTATACATACTTAAGGGGGGTTCAACTTGGAAACTATACGTGTATTAATTGTTGAGGATGACCTGGATTGGCTGCGCGGCCTGAGAGCGTATCTGGACCGCCAGCCTGATCTGCAAGTCATTCGTACCCTCTCTACCGCAGAAGAAGCGAGAGAGCTCTTTATGGCGTCTGAATCAGATGTTGACGTTGTACTTATGGATATTATGCTGCAGGATGAACCAGCAGGCATCGGTCTAGCGGAGCAGGCACTTTTGGCATGGGGTGTCAAAGTCATTATGTTAACCTCAATGGAAGAGAAGGACTTCATTTTCCGTTCCTTCCAGGCTGGCGCTATCGACTATCAAATCAAATCCAGATTTGAGGAACTGCCGGCTATTATACGCGCAGCGCATGCTCGGAAGGCGTCCATTAACGCCGCGGTTGCCGAGCAAATGCGGGAAGAGTTTCGCCGACTGAAGCGGCTTGAACATCAGTTCAAGGTCAAGGAAGCACGCGATCTGATCACACCGACAGAACTTCAGGTACTGGAAATGATTGATAAGGGCCACACGCAAACGGAAATTGCGAATCGATTTTTCATTTCACTGCGGACAGTCAAAATTCATGTGGGCCATATACTGAAGAAGTTAGGAAGTCCCAGCAGCAAGGATGCCGCTCAGAAAATGAGAGAATTAGGACTGTTCGAGCGAAGAAACTCGACGCAAACGAATGATAAAGACAAAGACTAGTGAATATCCTTCTTTTTAAATCTTCCGCCTTTGACATCGTGGATATTGCCGACTGCGAGGAATGCCGATGGATCGAGTTCATCAACAATGGATTTCAGCTTCGCCTCCTCCAGTCGCGTGATAACACAGAATATAACCTTCTTATTATCTCCGGAGAAACCGCCTTCCCCTTCCAAATACGTAACACCACGCCCCAGTCGGTCCAGAATAGCTTCTCCGATCTGTCTAAACTGATCACTGATAATCCAAACGGATTTGGACTCATCAAAACCTTCGATCGTCACATCAATCAATTTATAAGCGATAAAATAAGCAATTAATGAGTACATTGCGCGATCCCAGCTGTATACAAAACCTGCACTGCCTAGAATAAATAAGTTGAAGAACATCACAATCTCGCCTACAGAAAATGGAATCTTTTTGGAAACTAGAATCGCAATAATTTCCGTTCCGTCAAGCGATCCCCCGAACCGGATAACCATCCCCACGCCAATCCCGAGAATAATGCCTCCAAATACGGCAGCTAATAATGGATCGTTGGTCAGCTCATGAACCGGGTGAAGCAGCCATGTACCTATAGACATCACCAAGATGGCGAATAATGTCGATAACGCAAATGTTTTTCCGATCATTTTGTAGCCGATAAACAAAAATGGAATATTCAATAAGGTAAGGAAAATCCCTACTTGAATGTGGGTCAAATACGACAAAATGATGGAAATACCAGTGATTCCACCATCGATAATTCGGTTAGGAACCAAGAAAATTTCGAGTCCGACAGCCATTAAGGCTGCTCCGATAAAAAGAAAGAAACCTCGCCGCAGTAAGCTGCTCTTGGTCATTCTGCGATGCTGCGCTCTAATGGCAGCTCTCTTCTGCAATGCAATCTGTTCTTTAGCCATCGTTCATCCCCTCTCGTCACTTACATTTTTCTACTTACTATCTTCTCGTCGTAAGCATCATTTCCCTGCTAAAGCCATCTATTTTTCACGTCAAAATGCCTTAAAATTATTAGATAAACTACCATCGAATATTGCAGATTCTCGTGGTATAATGTCAGTTGTCCTTTACAATTTATCTACAATCCATATCCATAGGAGAACATATGAAACTACACCTAGATCGTTTACTGCAGCTATCCCGGCAGCGGCTGCCCTTTATTCTTATTGCCTTAATTCCTGTGGTCATTATGGAAATATTAAGCCGCGGGCAGTATATAGAAATGATTACATGGAGCTATAAGCATGTTATCGAGCTGGTTTATAATGAATGGATTGTATTTAGCCTACTACTACTATTCATTGCCATCATTGGCCGTACTAGAGTAGCTTATTGGGTGCTATCCGGGATCCTTCTCGTTATGGGCCTCATCAGCGGGATCAAACTCAAAATACTAGGTGTCCCCTTGACGCCTTGGGATATCGTTCTAGCAGGCGAAGCTTCCGATATGGTGCAATATGTGAAGAACATTTTCACCTTCAAAATATTGCTTATTCTCGCTTTGTTCGTAGTAGCCAGCTATTTCTTGTTATACCGCACACAATTATTTATGAAAAAAGTTCATATAAAAGAACGGGGAATTATCGCGGTTATTGCCCTGGGGATGCTGGCAGCGGTTTATTCCGATCTCCCATTACCCGTTCAGAAATGGTGCGGCATTAAAGCTTCGGTATGGAATCAGGTTGAAAATACGCAAACAAACGGTTACGCACTAGCTACGTTCCTGAATACGAAATCGATGTTCAGCGATAAACGTGAAGGCTATGACGATAAAGCAGTCGAAGCCATTGTCAGCAATTCACCCAAGCCGCCGATTAAAGCTGGCGATCCGAACGTTAAGCCCAATGTGATTGTCGTATTAAGTGAATCATTCTGGGACCCTACTGTTATCAAAGGTGTAGAATTCAGCCAGGATCCAGTCCCATTCTTTCATAAGCTGCAGCAGACCGGAACTAGTGGAACCATGCTTTCGCCGCAATACGGCGGTGGAACTGCCAACGTGGAATTTGAGGTTTTGACGGGGAACTCCATGCGTTTCTTGCCGCAAGGATCGATTGCCTATAACCAATTCATTACGAATGAAGTAGACTCTTTAGCTAGCATTTATGCAAGACAAGGCTACACATCAACTGCTGTTAGCCCTTTCTATAATTGGTATTTTAACAGTAATAGAATCTATAAAGACTTCGGTTTCTCTAAATATATTCCGATTGAATATTTTAAGCCTAACTATTCAGGCCCTTATATCGCGGATAGTGAGGTTGCGGCGAATATTATTCATGCGACGGATCTCAGTGACGGTCCCGATTTTGTTTTTGCGAACACCATGGAAAATCATTTCCATTACTTCCCGGGTAAATTTCCGAAAAATACTTTTGATGTCAAAGGCGACATGTCCCCTTCTTCTCAAGGTATGCTCGAAACGCTTGCACAAGGCATTAATGCCTCTGATAGAATGCTGAAAGAGCTTGTTGAGTACTATGAGAAAAAAGGCGAGCCAACGATTATCGCATTCTGGGGCGACCACTTGCCAGCCTTAGGCGATGACTATGCTACTTACATTGACACCAAATATATTAGCGGCAAAGATGATCCGGATTTCTTGAAAAAAATGTACAGCGTTCCCCTTGTTGTTTGGAACAATTTCGACACTGAGCGCAAGGATAAGCTCAACATTAGCCCATCATTCTTAGGTCCTTATCTCATCGAATTATCTAAACAGCAAGGCAGCTATTATACCGATTATTTAAGTCAGCTTTCGAAAAAGATCCCTGTCATCCCGCCAAAAGATTATTTTGAGGAGATGCACATTAATGAACAAGACTTAAAGGATTATGAAACCTTGCAATATGACATTATGTTCGGCGACCGCCATGCTTACAAAGATTATAAGGTCCCTATTATTAATTCGAAGTATATGCTAGGTTTTGGTCCCATACTCCTTGATAAAGTTGAGGCTGATTCACAAGAAATAGCTGGACACACTAGTATAACACTCACGATACGCGGCAATAATTTGCCCCCGCTCAGCATTGTAACGCTGAATGGTAAAGCCATTCCGACGACATGGCAGGACGAGCACATGGTTACAGCCAGAGTGGAAGGTAATTTACTGAAATCCGGGATTTGGGACATACAAGTCCATGTGAAAGATTCGAAGGAAACAGTTGTTGGTAAATCGAACACGATCCCCATTGAGATCGCCGGAAGATAAGAGGTAAATGGTGAAGGGGAATTTCTCCCGTTATTTGAGCAAGTCCTGGCTTTATAAGCGAATTAACTGGAGAAATTCCATGTATTCCTGCTTTGGCCGCGATACTCCAAGAAATAGCGGGAGTAATTCCCGTTAATCTTGATGAGACAGTCTACAAGTTCAAAAAAGAGGCTACCCTAGGTCATTTGATGACTTTTCGGCAGCCTCTTTTTTTATCATGTATGATATTACGATTAGAGCGTAATAATTTTTCCAGTTGCTTCGGATTCGAAGGCAGCTAGGATAACTTCCAGGGAACGTTTGCCTTCTTCGCCGGAAATACGAGGTTTCGTACCACTCACAATGCTTGCTACGAACTCATCGATTACGCCGCTGACCGTTTGCTTCTCATTCGTCGCAACTTGACCAACTTTGTAACGCTCAACCGTACCGTTGCGAAGCTCTACGATAACTTGATCGTTTGGATCTGTATCGATTTTGATAACACCGTTCTCGCACCAGAGAACCGTGGAGTTGTCTTGGCCTTTGTAGTAAGTCCAGCTAGCAACCAGGGAACCCGTAGCGCCGCTTTTCATGCGCAGCAAACAGGTGGAGTTATCATCTACATCTGTACCTTCTTTGTGCAGGGTACCTACGAAAGCTGCTACTTGTGCAACTTCATCATTCAACAAATAACGGATCAAATCCGATTTGTGTACGCCAAGGTCTCCCATTGCGCCCATAATCGCTTCTTCCTTGCGGAAGAACCAGCTCTCGCGACCGTCAACACTCCAGCCTTCTGGTCCTGGGTGCCCAAAAGATGTACGGAACGTCAACACTTTGCCCAGTTTGCTAGAATCCAAAATTTCTTTCGCTTTCACGTGAGGTGCCATTAGACGCTGGTTGTGACCAACCATCAAGAACACGCCATTTTTCTTAGCAGCTTCGATCATCGCTTCCGCTTCTTCAGCTGTAGCAGCCATTGGCTTCTCTACGAGTACATGCGCACCAGCATTTGCTGCAGCAATGGAAACCTCCGCGTGCAAATAGTTAGGCGTACATACGCTAACTGCGTCTACTTTTTCTTCTTTCAACATTTCAGCATAGCTGCTATATGCTTTTCCGCCATGAAGCTGAGCATAATGCTCAGCTCTTTCGATAATCGGATCAACGAAAGCAACAAACTCAACGTTTGGATTCAAAGCGTATTCCGGGATATGTCTATGTTTGGAGATGGAGCCGCAACCAACGACGGCCACTTTAATTTTACTCATTTGAATGTACACTCCTCTGAATGATTAGTTATGAATTAGTTATGAACGTTGATGTAGTGCTCTTTAACCCAGTTCAAGCTGTTTTCGATGCTCACAAGAGGTGGCTTCTGGCAGTGATCCTGCTCAACAACAAGCCATTGAACACCAGCTTGCTCTGCAGCTTTAATGACTTCCTCAAGTGGAACCTCGCCTAATCCTAGCTCCAATGTAACCAATTTGCCTTCAGCATCCTTGGAGAAATCTTTGAAGTGAAGCAGCGGCAAACGTCCCGCATATTTCGCGATATAAGCTAATGGATCTTGTCCTGCGTATTTAACCCAGCACACGTCCATCTCGACTTGGATCGCATCTTTACCTGCATACATCGCATCAAAGACGAACTCGCCGTCCACTTTGTGATGGAATTCGAAATCATGATTATGATACAAGAACTGTAATCCTTGTTTGCCAACTTCAATCGCAAGTTGCTCACATTCAGCAATCAGCACTTTCCATTGGTCTGCATTTTCGCGCTCTTCAGCACCTACATACGGACAGATCGCGTATTTTGCACCAATTGTGTGCAGATAGTCGATTTCGCCTTGCAGATTATTACGGAATCTCTCCAGACTTACGTGACTTCCAATTGCTTTCAGGCCAAGTTCATCCAGCAATGCTTTCATCTCTTCAGCAGGTTTGTCAAAATAACCCGCGAACTCCACGCCTTCATATCCTAGCTTAGCAACATGACGAAGTGTGCCTTCCAAATCTTTAGCCATATCATCACGAAGTGTATACAATTGAAGACCAATTCCTAAACGTCCCATTTGTTTCCCTCTTTTCTTAGATTCCAAATTATGCATTTCTGTTGCCTATGTAGACAGTATAGCGGAACATAGCTTATTATGACCATTCACGATATAATCAAAACATATCTTATTTGGCTATGAAAGGTGAATGCAATGGATACAGAGTTGTTAACCTGCGGCTATTCTTTTCATATGGAACCGTTTAATGTGAGTACGAAATCGGGACTCAATACTTATCTTTTCCGTTTACAAACAGAGGGCACATGTGAAATTCTTGTTGATGGTCAAATGATTCAGATCGAATCCGGCCATTTGCTTCTATATAAGCCAGGCGATCCGTACGAACTAAGGATCGAACCTGCGAAAGACAACCCCGGCGGCAAAATTGCCAGCGGAGATTATTATTTATTTTGCAAAGGGACATGGATCGACGCATGGTGGAAACGCAGCCTCAAACAAACCTGCACCCGAATTGATCTCGACGCGCGGCTCATTTCACTGTGGCGCCAGCTTATTCTTGAGAAGCGCAGAATGGAAGAAGAAAACCGTGAGCTTAGCGGCTACTTGCTGCAAGCACTCTGTCTCTATGTGGAACGAGCAGCAACGGAAACCGTTTCCTTGCAAGGACGGCCTTTTACAGGCACTCGCATGAAACGATTTATTGAAGCGCACGCTACGGCCACCTTCAAAGTCGATGATGTAGCGGATCACGTCGGACTCAGCGTATCTCGCGCGGTTCACCTATTCAAAGAGTACTTCGGCAAAACGATGATTCAATACGCCTTGGAAGTCCGGTTATCCAGCGCAGTGGAACGGATGCACGACAGCTCCATGTCCTTGGAACAAATCGCTTTGAGCTGCGGTTTCGGCAGCTATCCGTATTTCCATCGTGCTTTTAAACATCGGTTTGGGATCTCGCCTAAGCTGTATCGGCAGCGCGATTCGCAAAATTAAAGAAAATTCACAAAATTTTCATGTAGTTTTTTATAGAGTATGGAACTTTTTTGCCTTCTGAATCGTATATTCTTTGACAACGGAAAAAGCTAGCAGATTAATGCTCCAAAATGAGGAAATAATTTGAATAGTTTTAACAGAATTACGTGAAATGCACGTTTGTTTCAAAATTGTAAAACTATTTTAAGGTTCTATTAATAATCCTCATATATGCTTGATGTATATCCAATTCCTAGGATGGTGAAAAACTATGAAAATGTTTATTACAATTCACAACAAACCCGTGCCTGTTTACTCCGATGAGAAAAATAAAAAGAAATTCAACTTATTGAAATCTGCTCTTGAAGCGAAAGTTACGAAAGGCAGAGCGACGATTAAGAAATGCCTGGACTCTATCATAAGTATTGAAATCGTTGGCTGTGAGGCGATCCTGCATTCCTTCAATGAACGTGACTCATTGGCTCTATCCCTGTATTAAAAAAAAGAGTTTGTCGAGGGCGTACCCTGACAAACTCTTTTTTTTTATAGATATCGTTCTTGCACAATACTCACATGGTGCTCAGCATGACCGGCAATCACATATGCAAGTCCCCTAGCAGTGATGTCGAACGTGCTGACGTTACCTTGCCGTGACCAAGCGGAGTCTGCAATCGTTTGTAGAAGTGTTAAAGTAGACTGCCGCACCGCCTTGAAATCATGCAACAGCACCTCGATAGACACTTCGTCGAACGACGTATTGGCAATAAAGACGTCCTGATCAAATCCAGGCAGTACCGTTGAGTCTCCGCGGGCAATACGCAGCATTCGGTAGCTCATTACCCGCTCCGTGTCTGTGATGTGCCCTAATACTTCCTTCAAGCTCCATTTCCCAGGCGCGTAGCGATAAAGTGTCTTCTCGTTATCAAATTGAACAAATAACGCAAGGATTTCATCAAGCTGACGTTGTAAAAACACCTCGTAATCCTCGTCAGGCACTTTGCTGATGTACGTTTCATAATAAGGTGCGTATTCATCTTTCCCAGGTCGCTTCAACATATCGCAGTAATCTCCCTTCCATGATCAGTCTATCTATGTAATAGACTAATCATAGCGGAAATTAAGTTCATTGAGAAGATGCCTGAAGGACCCATATTTTACTCTGGAAATCTCCGCGCAAGTCGTTAACGGGAAGACCAGCGTAAAGCAAGTGATCGCCAGGATATTCAGCATCATTACCCGCAATTCGGTAATCGAATGCAGGGTTAAGCCCTTTTAACCGCAGCGATTTGAGCGGCGCGTTCGGTTCTGCCAGCACGCGGAAATAGCCGACAAGTGCTTGCTTTTTATCCTCGGAGACGATCATCCAAGCCGTTTCGTTGCCTTCAAAGGGACTCAGCAGACGATACAAATCACCGAATTGGACCAACGGGCGGATTTCTTTGTAATCGGCAATTTGTTGTTTGACGATCTCTTTCTCTTCATCCGTGAAACGGGTCAGATCCAACTCGTAACCGAAGTTGCCCGACATCGCCACATCACCGCGCATCTTCAGCGAGGTTTCGCGCTTCACCTGATGATTCGGAACTGCGGATACGTGCGCGCCCATCGAGCTAATCGGATAGACGATGCTTGTCCCGTATTGAATTTTCAAGCGGGAAACGGCATCGGTGTTGTCGCTCGTCCACGTTTGGGGCATGTAGTAGAGCATGCCTGGATCGAAGCGGCCTCCGCCGCCAGAGCAGCTTTCAAAAAGAATATGAGGGAATTCTTTCGTTAACGATTCGAGAACGCGATAGAGTCCCAAGATATAACGATGTGCCGTTTCTCTTTGTCTTTCAGGAGGCAGCGCGGCAGAACCGATTTCCGTCATATTACGATTCATGTCCCATTTGACATACGTAATTGGGCTGCTGCTCAGAATGTTGCGAAGCATTCCCAAGATCGCCTCACATACATCTTCACGAGAGAAGTCCAGAATCAATTGTTGACGGCCCTCCGTACGGCGACGGTTAGGCACGTGTAAGCACCAATCTGGATGCTTCTTGTACAGTTCACTGTTCGGTGACACCATCTCCGGCTCAAACCAGAGACCGAATTGAAGCCCCATGCCATTCACTCTGGCTACCAAATCTTCCAAACCATTCGGCAGCTTCGCTTTATCGACAATCCAGTCTCCTAGTGAGCTATTGTCGCTGTCTCTTTTACCGAACCAGCCATCATCAAGTACGAACAATTCAATCCCAAGCTCCTTGCCTGCGCTGGCAATGCTTTCAATTTTGTCCGCGTTAAATTGGAAGTACGTTGCTTCCCAGTTGTTCACGAGCACCGGTCTAGTCCGGTCACGGAATTCTCCGCGGCATAAGCGTGTACGATACAGCTTGTGATAAGACCTGGACATTTCCCCTAAGCCAGAGCTGGAGTAAACCATAACGGCTTCAGGCGTCTGGAATGCTTGTCCTGGCTCAAGCAGCCAAGAGAAATCAAAAGGATTAATCCCCATGGATACACGCGTGTTTCCATATGGTTCTACTTCCGCATGAGCAGCAAAATTCCCACTATACACAAGGCTAAACCCGTATACATCTCCATGGTCTTCGCCCGCCTCTTTGGCAAGCAGGGCAATGAATGGATTATGCTGATGGCTGCTGGATCCGCGGCGGCTTTCTACCGTCAATTTACCTGGCGCAAGCGGCCTGCGTACCATATACCGCTCTCTCACCCAGCTTCCGGAAAGCTGCAGCAAATCGAATTCGTTATGTGAGTAGTCAACGCTCATGCTTAGCGCGCGAAGCAGCTTCACATCAGCTGTTCCTTCGTTCACGAACCGCACGGATCTCGTCAATGCCGCATGCTTGTCAAATAGGGTGTAGGAAAGAATGACCCGCAAACCAATCAAAGCATCTACTAACTCCAACTCAAGCGTTTGAGCTTCGTCTTCATGCTCTATATACGTAGCCGGCAGACCTTCTAACGTAGGTTTGCCTGCGTAAATACGATGCTTATCATAGATAAGTTCAGTAATCGTTGACCCATCAGAAAGCGCAACTTGATAAGCAGGTTCCCGATAATCACTGGTTCCATATGCCGGATATTCCTGCGGTAACGTATCGAAGGAAATGCTCCGATCTTCCGGAACCGGGTTAGGAGAAAATGAACATCTTTCGTGAAATTGTAAAATAGAAGCCAATTGGCCGGATCGGATGGGGCGACCCCAGTAAACATGTGCCGGATAGGCGTTTTGGACAAGTTGAATCACATAACTCATCTGATTGTTTGTTAAATGGAAAATACCTTGTGTCTGTTCAAAAGTTATCTGCATAATATCCCTCCTACGCCCTATTATCTTATTCTTTGCGAATCTGTACTATGGAGATTGTACACATACATATGGAGAAATGTAGTTTTACTATAGTATTCCCTAAATCCAGCAAAAAAAGGAGCAGGGCTTATAAGCCCTACTCCCTCCACAAACCCATTCCTTTAGCCAAATTTATACGTCATACCGTAGCCACCTTTGGGATAAACCCAATCGATGTTGTGCGACGGACAAGCAATTCGGCAAGTTCCGCATTCAATACAATTCTCAAAAGCAACGGTTGTAATCTTGAGCTTCTTTTCCCACTCATACACATCCGAAGGACAGAAGTAGTTGCAATCCTTGGTCACACAGCTCACACAGGTCTGTTTGTCTTTGATAACGAGGTGTGACTTGTCATCACACTTGTAACGAATCGTAAACAGCTTATCAGAAATATCGCTTTGACTCATCCGTTCATCGCCCTCCAGCCTTTGTAACCTAGCTTCATCAAGTTCACTGTACCGCCTGCGGCGTTTTTGATCAGCTTCATCGCCATTTTCTGCTTATCTGCTTTGGCAATGCCGTCCACTAGGAACATATTATAAGCAGCTTCATTAAGCGCTCTAGGCAGCTTATCAAATAGGAGCTCAGGGTCTTGTTCTTTCAGGAATTGATGCATGCCCTTATACTTTTGCAAATCTTTGTGCACAAAGGATTCACGTATTTTTTGATCGTAAGCTTGCAGCGAAGCGGCGGTGTAATTCCCGCGCCCTTTGGCCTCCACAATCGCTTCGCCAGCCAATCTGCCAGAGGTCATCGCCAAATTGGTGCCTTCCCGATGAACGAAATTGATGAGCTGCGCGGCATCCCCGCAGACGCACCAGCCATTACCTGAAAGCGGAGGAATCGAGTGAAAGCCGCCTTCGGGAATCAGATGCCCAGAGTACTCCTTCGTTTCTCCGCCTTGTATCAGCTTACGAATCATTGGATGTTGTTTCACCGCGTCCAAGACCGCATAAGGTTTGACTTTTTTATCACGCAAATGGTTAACCATCACACCGACGCCTAGGGAAATGGTTTCTTTATTCGTATAAAGGAAGCCCATGCCCGCCATGCCGAGCGAAGTTTCGCCCATGAATTCAATCGTCACGCCTTCGTCGCCTTCCAGTCCGAAGCGGTCCTCGATCTTCTCCTTGGGCAGCGCAATGACTTCTTTCACCGCAAGTGACACTTGGTCAGGCGTCCATTCCTTATGAATGCCCATCGCTTTACCGAGCAAGGAATTAACGCCATCGGCGATGACAACAACGTCTGCATACAAATTGCCATCATCCCGATCCGTCTTCACACCAACGATCTTATCGCCTTCGCGTATGACATCCAGCGCAACGGTTTCGTACACAGGAATGGCTCCAGCGGCAACGGCTTTATCGGCAAACCATTGGTCAAATTTGACGCGCAAGCCGGTAAAACAGTTATACGGCTCTTTGTAGGCTTCATTGCGGTGACCGAATGTGACCATGGACTCCTTGCCCATCATCCAAATACGCTGCTCCACAATATACCGTTCCATCGGAAAGTTCTTCTCTTTCCAGAACTCGGGAACGAGCTCCTCAATTTGCTTGCGGTAAAGGACGCCGCCGAAAATATTTTTGGCGCCGGGGAACTCCCCCCGCTCCAGGAGGACAACAGATAACCCAGCTTGCGCCATCGTCAGAGCTGCTGCGGAACCAGCTGGACCTCCGCCAACGACTATCGCATCAAATTTTTCGTTCATTTGGCCTCACTCCTTTCCAGCGTTGGCACGGAAGCGGTTGTATCCGCAGCAGGCTTGCCAAACAGCGTTCGGCGGTTTTTCACCTCTTGCGTAATCGCCGGAACCAGCTTAAACAAATCGCCTACCATGCCATAATGAGCAAATTGGAAGATAGGCGCTTTCTCGTCTTTGTTAATGGCGACGACAACGTCCGCATGGCTCATGCCGACGGTATGCTGCACAGCGCCCGAGATGCCGATGGCGAAGTACAGCTTCGGCCGCACAGTCGCACCGGTCTGACCCACCTGGTGCTCATGCCCGATCCAGCCCGCGTCCACCGCCGCGCGGGATGCGCCAACAACGCCGCCGAGCGCCTCTGCCAGCTCAGCGAGCAGCGCGAAGGGCTCAGGGCCGCCTAGTCCGCGGCCCCCAGCCACAATAATCTCGGCGTCCTCGAGATTCAGCTTGCCGGTTTCGTGCAGGAAGTCGAGCACCTGCGCGGCAATCTCTTCCTCCCGCATCGCCGCTTCGATAGCGACGATCTCACCTTGGCGCTCCGTGTCCTTCGGCAGCGCCTGAAACACCCCGGCCCGCGCCGTCGCCATCTGCGGCCGGTACTGCTTGCAGAGGATGGTGGCCATCATCTTCTCGGAAAAAGCCGGTCGGCTGGCCAGCAGCAGCCGCGACGGCGGCGGCTCCACGTCGAGCTGCGTCGTGTCGGCCGTCAAGCCCGTTGGCAGGTGCGTCGCGATGGCGCCTGCCAGATCTCGGCCCGTGGCTGTCGCGCCGAACAGCACGATCTCGGGCTTTGCCTCCTCGATTAGCTTCAAGCAGACCCGGCTGTACGGCCGGGTTCGGTACGTGCGAAGCTCTGGCGCTTCGCAGAGGAACACCCGGTCCGCGCCGTAATGCACGGCTTCGTCGGCGAGGTGGGCTACCCCCTCGCCGATAACGAGCGCCATGAGCGGCGCGTCCAGCTTGGCTGCCAGCTTCTTGCCTTCGCCTAGCAGCTGCCAGGACACCTTTTTCGCTACCCCGTCCCGCTGCTCAACCACGATTAATACTCCCCGATATGCGGACCAATCGGGCATTGCTGCTTCGGCCTGGTCCGTCGTTTGATCACTAGCCATTGTGACTTCCTCCATTCGTTACAAGTTTCTTGCATGCTCGCTCCATTAGCGTCTTGTGTCACATCAAAATTTGTGCGCCTTTGCCTACCTAGGTCCAATCAAGCAGCGTCTGCATATCCTTCGTCATCAACTGATCAGCAAGCTGCGCGGCTGCCGCTTCCGGCGTATCATAGGCGATCATATTCGTTTTAACGGCTTTCACTTCAGGCACCCACGTTTTTGCAACGATCGTTGGGGAGCCTTTGAGTCCGATTTTCGCCCGCTCTAGGTCTGGAAAATCTGCTGTCGTCCACACCGTCGGCTTATAACGCGCGGCTCGAATCATGCCTGGCATCGATGCCCTTCGAACCTTATTCAGCTCCTTAAGCGCTGTAATCAGCACAGGCATGCTTGTCTCAACAACTTCGATACCATCCTCCAAAAGGCGATGCACACGAACCTTGCGATTCTGTTCATCAACATCCACCACTTTGTTCACATACGTGAGCTGCTCCAAATCCAATCGGCAAGCAACCCCTGGCCCGACTTGACCCGTGTCGCCATCCAGTGTTTGTTTCCCGCAAAAAACAATATCCACCGGCCCCCATGTCTCCGCGATTTTACGAATCGTCCGAGCAACGACATAGGAAGTAGCCAGCGTGTCCGCTCCAGCAAAACCACGGTCCGTTACCAGTACGGCATCATCCGCGCCAAGTGAGATACACTCCTTCAAGCCTTTCTCCGCGGGCGGAGGCCCCATGGTGACAACGGTCACCCTTGCACCGGTTTCATCCTTAATACGGAGCGCTTCTTCCAGCCCATGCATATCGTAAAAATTCACAATGCTGGGTACACCTTGACGGATTAACGTGTTATTTTTCGGGTCAATGCGAATTTCTCTAGAGTCAGGTACCTGCTTGATACACACTACGATATGCAGCATCTCTGCACCCTCCTGTTTCTTCGGGGAACTTGTATTACACCGTTTGACAAAACACCCGCAATGCTTGTCATCATTGTGAAAATTGTCACTTAAATGACGTGTAGAAATCGCTTTCAACGCAATCTTAGTAAAGTCACAGCCTACAACAATATATGCAAAATGCTATCTAACATGACACTTACTTTTGGCTTGGACTGTTCGTGAGGAAACTTGTTGCCGTGGAAAAGTACTATGTAAGAAGGATGATTGATTATGATTGCCTTATCTGAAATAGATGGAAAAGCTACCGTTATTCTGGGCTGTACTGTGGGTATGAACGGAATAGCCGTAGAAACTCCAGCTAAATCGTCGATAGCTGCGCGAAATCTGCTAGATTTGGTGGGAGTAGCGGTAGAAATTCCAGTTAATTGGTTAAATCGTAGAAAATAACTGGAGTAATCGGCGTTAAAGTGTACCCTCCTATTCACGAACCCCGTGCAAAGAAAAAAAAGGTTAGCCAGGATTACCTCCTGACCAACCTTGTTCCATTTGATTATTCCTCTTCCGGCTCAACCTCATATGTACATATAAACCGCTCAACGCCTGGATATTTCTCGCCAAGACTGCGAATCACGAAGCCGATGCTGCGGTAAAATTGAACCGTATCCTCATCCGTCTCCGCCACGATTCTCAGAGGGTGCATCTCTTCAATAATTTCGAGAATGATGCCCCGCCCGAACCCCACTCCTCTGCTATGAGGATCAACTGCCAGATGATGTACGGTCATTTCCTGCTCATCATTGATTCCGAACCCGATAATTCCGACAAGGATGCCTTCAGACTCATAACCATACAGCCACATATTTGAATCCGTCTCGTACCGCTTAATCGTCTCTTCCACGACATCTGGATCTGGAAAGACACTGTAACTAAGCAGCTCCTGAATAAGGTTCTCTTGAAGGCGGGATTTAATATCAATTAACACTTACGATCACTTCTTTCTCTTGTTCATCTCTCATCTATACATAATCTAACAGACTTAACAGCTTGTCAATGTGGGCGGCTGGCTTTACGCCTTTTTCCACCATCAACGGTACTCCATTGCCATAACTTATAAAAGGAATCCTAGCTTCCTTGGCTGCTTGGCCATCAATCCACGAATCGCCAACGGAAATCCACGCATTCGCTTCAATTTCAGAGAAATGATTCAGCACGAACAAATTACCTGAAGGCGAGGGCTTCATCGCCTCCATCTGATCTCTTCCGACAATCAAATCAAATCGCTCTTTGATCCCCGTGTTCTCCAAGGCTCTAAGGGCGGCGGCGTACGAGTTATTGGTCACGAGCGCTAATCCATAATTTCCTTGCAGCTTATCCAGAAGCTCCAGCGCACCAGGCTCAAGACCCGCTCCCTCCATGCCTGTCAGCTCATATCCCTCAGCAATTTGCAAAGCGGCAGTTAGCACTTCCTCAGATGCTCCTTCCTCTTTGACATGAGCAAGAATTGTCGATGTTGTGTGCGGCGCTATCGAAAACTCACGCGTTAACGTCCCCTCTCTAATCAAAAAGTGGGCAATCGCCTGCTTCATTGCTGGAAAATCAATATGAGATTGAAGAAGCGTATTATCCATATCAAAAATGATGCCACGAATCGCGTTCTCTTTGTTCAGCAACGCTTCCATCCCCCTATATCAAGATTTAGTGTATTTCGACACTATTCGATTTTAATAAACATTTACCGCTATATACACGTCATTGACTGACAACTATAATGAAACCACCGAAGACTGGCACAACATCATTCAGTGAGAGGAACCGGATATGCATCTTGCAGAAACTCATCGATATAGCTTATACCTCATCCTTCTAGCTTTCGTCATTGTTCTGTTAGCTTCCTATACAAGTCTGAAATTGGCAAGAAGAATTGCTGACTCCAGTCCCTGGCATCAAAAGTTATGGATCACGAGCAGTGCCACCACCTTATCTGTGGGCATCTGGTCCATGCATTTCATTGCGATATTAGCCTGTCCTTATCCGGCCGTTAAGAGTTTCGACATTGCGACGTTATTTACATCTCTAGCTATCGCAGTAATTGGCTCCATTATCGGCTTTATTGTCATGCACTTCGCCACATTCGAGTTCCCTAAATTTCTGCTCGGTGGAACATTTATGGGATTGTCGATATCCGGTATGCACTTCTTGAGCATGAGCGCACTGAATCAAGCGGAAATTCACTATTCACCCATTCCTTTTATCCTTTCTATTCTAATTGCTATCCTGGTATCTATAACAACTCTATACCTATCTACCTACACCAAACAAAAGGTGCTATCCAGCGGATTCGTCATCAGCCTCGCACTGACTGGCATGCATTATATAGGGGTTTCTGCGGGTAAAATGACCTATCCAGATCGCAGCATGCTTGCTGAACATTATCCTGTTGATATGGACGCTTATGTGCTTGCCTTGTTGATTGCTTTTGGAACGATCATTTTTCTCTCATTCAACTTGTTTTATTCCATGAAAATCGATCAGAAGCTTCTTGAACAATTTGCTCTCAAGGCGTCTTTACTGGATACAAGTATGGACAGCATCATGGTGTTTAACAGTCGGGGCTGGATCATTGAATGTAATTCAGCAGCATCTGCTGCTTTTGGTTATACCCGCAAGCAAACTTTGACGTTAACGATGTTTGACTTTCTATTTCCTTTTGATCGAAATGGCGAAGCGGCCGCTGCATTGTTTCAGCAGCTATCACGGCAAGATGCTGCTTTGCTCGGCAAGCGAGTTGAAATGGCCGCCTACCGTGCAGATCGTTCCGAATTTCCGGCTGAGATCACCATCACCGGGTTTCAGTTTAAAGGAAAGAGGATGTTCGCAGCAACGATTAGGGACTTAACCAATCAGAAACGATCAGTTTCTGCTTCCTAGATAATCATTATCGTCAGCAAAGAACCTAAGGCGCTGCCTCAGGTTCTTTGGTCATTTTATCGTCGTTCTCTGGATTCCAGGCTTACGCCGCCTGTTTGGATGGTGTGGATTGAATCATAAATGGGATGAACATGGAGACTAAACTGACAATGAAGCCAAACACAAACATGCCATGGAAACCAGTATAGAAAACAGTCGCTTTCGTTAAAATCGCCCCCATAATGGTCACACTTACGGCCGTTCCGATATTGCGGGCGAACAGCTGCAGCGAAGTAGATATCCCTTTCTGGTTTGCCTCAACAAGCTGCTGAGAACCAATCGTTGAAACCGTAAAGATGAGTCCAAAGGCAAGGCCCAACATCGTCATCGTCGCAAAAGAGTACCAGAAGGCTGTTTTTTCACCCATAAAATAAAGCATGATAGCCGTAATCACGAGCAAACCGTTCCCTATAATCAGCAGCGGCTTGTAACCATATTTAAGCACCCATTTGCCGCTAGGGACAGCAACAACCATCCAACCAATCGACGTCCCAAGCAGCGCAATGCCACTCACAAATAGCGAATAGCCTTGATTTTGCAGATACAGCGGAATAAAGCTTGAAGTCCCGAATAGCGCTGCGCAAGAGATGAACGAGACAGCAATCATAATCGCGACTGGTCGGTTACGAAGCAGATTCAAAGGAACAATGGGCGCGCTGTGCCTCTTCTCATAGAAGAAAAAGATAACCATGCATATAGCACCTAATGCCCCGTATATGTAATTGTACTGCTCAACTGTTGTCGTAAGGAGCAGCAGCGAAATTCCCAAAGCGAACAGCACGGCTCCGCCGTAATCCACCACGGATTTCTTCGCTTGATAGACTTCTTTATACGGCTTCAAAGCTAGAAGCGAGACCAAACAAATCGGAATATTAACGAAGAATATCCATCGCCAGCTCAAATAAGTCACAAAAAATGTCCCTAATAACGGTGCCAATACAGCCGCTAGCCCCCACATCGCTGTGAAAAAGGCTTGCACTTTCCCACGCTGCTCCACGGGATAGATATCCCCTGCGATGATCGCAGGAAACGGCATCATCACGCCTGCGCCTATCCCTTGGATAGCTCTGAATAGGATTAGCTGCAGCATACTCTGGGATAAACCGCAAAGCACAGATCCGCCTAGAAACAAGAGAATTCCTGCGGCATAGATCTTTTTCCGACCAAATAAATCGGATAACCGGCCTGCTAGCGGAGCAAGTACGGTAGAAAGCACCATATACGAGGTAAATGCCCAGGCAAACAGGTCACTACCGCCAATTTCCTTCACAATAATCGGCATCGTCGTATTGGCAATGGTCGTATCCATTGATGCCACTAGCATCGCCAGTACGATGCTGACCATGACCGTTGTTCGATTACTTCGATGATCATTCATACTTTGATGTACCTCCTATGCTGTCTTCTTCATCACATCCATATATTGTAACTGATTCACTATCTATTGAATAGCGAATTTAGCGATTTGGTTGCTGCGACTCGAAACCGCATTCAAAAAAATTCTTTACATATGGCTAACCCATATAATAAAATTAATCCAATTGAATTAGTGGGTAATTGACAGGGGACATGACAACATGACTTTGAGTATTTTGCTTATGGGTGTAATTGTTGGTTTTTTGGTTGGATTGACAGGTGTTGGCGGAGCTTCGCTGCTCACCCCCATCTTAATCCTAATCGGTATTCATCCTTCTATCGCCGTCGGAACAGACCTGCTTTATAATTCCATCACGAAGCTTTTCGGCACAATTCAGCATTGGCGGCAGAAAACGATTGATTTTAAGCTTGTCAAAATGTTAGCAATGGGCAGTATTCCAGGCGTCATTGTCGCCGTAATTTTCCTGAAATTATTCAACTCGTTTTATAATAATCAAGAAGTTATTATCAAACACGCGCTCGGCTATGTCTTGATTCTGGTTGCTTTTGCCACCTTGTTCAAGGTTTTCTTCGGCCATAAGATCAAGGAAAACCGTTGGCAGCTTAAAAGTTTGGAAGAGAAACGCGGTCTGACGATCACTATCGGTGCGGTACTTGGATTCATTGTAGGAATTACATCCATCGGTTCTGGCTCCTTGTATGCCATCGCCATGCTGTATTTCTTCCGCATGGTTCCCGCACAACTCGTCGGAACAGATATCGCCCACGCCTTTTTTCTGGCAACGACAGCAGGCATTCTGCACGCCAGCATGGGAAATGTCAACTACACGCTCGTCATCAATCTTCTGCTCGGCTCGATTCCTGGTGTGCTAATCGGCAGCATGCTCTCCACCAAAGCACCGACCAATGTCCTTCGGACGATCATTGCCAGTCTAGTATTAATTAGTGGGCTTAAATTAATCTAAGAGCAGTGGATAGAAAAACCGAGGAACTAAGCGAGAAAAGGCGCTTAGTTCCTCGGTTTTTTTGCAGGTTACGGAACGCATTCCTGAGATTCCCCGGGAAATAACCTTTCTTATCTCAACGTCATATCCTTGGCGAACCATAGTTTGTAGCTCAAAATACTTAAAATGATACCCGTCATTGCTGCTGAAGCCGTGAAAGCAAATAAAATCAAAATCTGATACCTAACGGCTTCGATTGGACTCGAACCCGCAATGATCATGCCCGTCATCATGCCAGGCAATTGAACTAATCCGACCGTCTTCATGCCGTCAATTGTAGGAATCATACTTGCCTTGACAGAGCGCTGAAGGGCTTGTTGAATGGCTTGTTTCGGTGTTGCTCCTAGCGCAAGTAGCGCATCGATCAACTCACGGGAGGATCCTACCTCACGGTTCATCTGATTCAAAAACAACCCGCAAACGATCATGGAACTTCCAATTGTCATCCCGCTGATGGGGATTATGAATTGTGTGGTTGGTTTAATAATTTGGAAGCCGAGCATCAGTCCCATGGTTAGAATTTCCGTTACAGCGATTGCTGCTGCTATTCGCCAATGAATCCCTTTTAACCCTATCCCACGTTTACCTGCATTTTGTGTAGCTATCATAATCATTATCGCGATGATACCTATAATAAGTCCTATGTGTTCGGTTTGAAAAACAAAATGAAGCACGTATCCGATGAACAGCAGCTGCAATGCACCACGAATGGTTCCCCAGGCAATGTCTTTCTCAAGCCCAAGCTTCTGCCACTTGGATAAGACCATTGTAATAATGATAAAAGTAAGCGTAAAGCCCAAAGCAATTGGAGACATACTTACACCACTCCCCCTTGTTCAAGGGAAATAGGCGGATACTCGCCTTTTTTCACAGTTTCGGACAAGTCCCCATTCTCCAAATACCAGAATCGATTTGCCACTCTCACGGCTTGCTCATGCTCATGAGTCACCCAAATAAGCGCTGTCCCCATTTCATCTTTCCATCGCATTAGCATCGATTCCACGGCTTGTTTGCTCTGCGCATCCAGCGCTGATGTCGCTTCATCGAGTAAAAGAATATCCGAGCCGAGAAGCATCGAACGCACAAGCTGAACGCGTTGTTTTTGTCCGCCGGACAATTCTGCTGGATTCTGAGACCAACTAACATCACCCAAACCAACTTCAACCATTAATCTCTTTGCTAGATCCTGATCAAATTTGCGCTGATGAAGCTTGCTCACCAATGCCAGATTGTCTTCCACGGTCTTCGGCAGCATGGCCGGTTGTTGAGGCACATAACAGACTCGTTTCCTCCATTCGCATGGTCCCCAGCTAACAACAGGCCGTCCATGTAAAGATAAATGGCCACCTTGAATGTTGTCTAATGCAGCTAATACCCGTAATAGCGTGCTCTTCCCTTGCCCGGATGGCCCTTGAATCGCTATGACATCTCTTGGCCTAACTTCCATGCTAATTTGTTTAAAAAGAGGCGCGCTCCCTCCATTGGGGTGGTTTTTATGTACATTTTCAATAACAAAATAAGGCTGCAGAATTTCTCACTCCCTAGTTGATCTAACGCTTATGATGATAAATTATATCACAGTCAATTTCTCACGGTGTTATAAACCCATTTTTTTCGCAAACAGGCACAGGCCTACACAAGATGACTTGCCCTAATCATACGTTGTGATGAACACCTAATGTGATGATAAAGGAGCTACTGCATATGCAGCGACTAATGTGTAAAGGCAAAATTCACCGTGCAACGGTAACGGAAGCCGACCTGAATTACGTCGGAAGCATTACCATAGATGCTTTGTTAATGCGTAAAGCGAACATTTTACCCTATGAAATGGTTCAGGTTACCAGCCTTCGCAACGCAACCAGGTGGAAAACATACGCCATTCCGGCACCGGAAGGCTGTGGGAAAATTGGACTGAACGGCCCGCCTGCCCATCTTTTTCAAAGAGGCGATCTGGTCATCATTCTGAGCATGGGTCTGATGGATGAAGCTGAGATTACAGCCTTGAAGCCCCAAGTCGTATTCGTAGACGACCAGAATCAGGTACTCCGGGTCGAGGAGCATGATGTGATCATTCAAGAGCAAGAAGTGAAAGCTTATGAGTAATCTCAGTACCAGCAAGTGGACGAAATACCGACTGCTCCGCAAATCGGAGGAACTCCGAGCCTACCTTCCGGAAACCGAATGGCTGAAGGAATCCACCTTCTGGCGAATGTTAAATAAATACGAGCAGGTTATTATTAAGCCAACGGGCAGCTATGGCGGACATGGTGTCATTCGATTTAAGAAATTGAATGCTTCCGAATACGAGCTGCAAAACGGGGCAAAAAAGAAAATTTTTCGCGATCAAGAGCAAGTAAATGCCTTTCTCAAAAAGAAAAGTGGAAAAAATTACATTGTCCAGCAGCGCATTCCACTCGCAACTGTTAATGGACGGCCTTTTGATCTACGTGTGATGGTACAGCGGCACCCGCATTCGAAATGGCAAGTAACTGGTAAATTGGCCAAAGTCGCAGGTAGAGGCTTTATTGTTACGAATATCCGCATGAGCAGCGGCAAAGTTGTATCCGTGGAGCACGCTCTCAGACACTCTCAGCTTAAATCCATGCGATCTGGCGATCTGCTGGCACAGCTCGATAAAGTCGCACTAAAGAGTGCTGCCAAGCTTGGGCCTTCCTATAGATGGGTTAAAACGATGGGGATCGATATGGCTTTTGACAAAGTAGGCCGTGTCTGGATCATTGAAGTCAACTATTTACCGATGCTGGAACTATTTTTGAAGCTAAAGGATAAGTCGATCTTTCGCAGGATCAAGTCATTCCACAAAAAATAAACAAATGCAAGAGACACAAGCCGTCTCCATCTTCTCTCAGCTGTAATAATCTAGATTAGAGTTTGCATCTGCGAATTCTCACTAAACTAACCATTCGTTTTCCCGCTGAAAACGGCGAGGAGGCCCAGAGATGAAGCAATTGGGGCTTTATTGCTCACGATGTTCGGCAAAGCTCCCATTCCGCTATCAAGATATGAAATGTTCTTGCGGCGGTACGTTATTGGTCGACTACGACTTGGAGCGCTTGAGCAAAACATTCACGAAGGAAGCATTACAGACTCGCTACCCATCCATGTGGAGATACAACGAACTGCTTCCGGTGAGCAACCCGGATTGTATCATCACGTTAGGCGAAGGTTGGACACCGCTAGTACGCTTACAGAATTGGGAACTGAAGCTGCCCATTAAGCAGCTGTGGATTAAACGTGAAGAACAGAACCCGACAGGAAGCTTCAAATCAAGAGGATTTTCCGTTGCCGTTTCTCTGCTGAAAGAAGCGGGAGCAACCAAAGCGGCTGTGCCTTCCAACGGCAACGCCGCTGGCGCGCTAGCTGCCTATGCAAGCCACGCAGGGATTAAAGCTTCGGTGTTCATCCCCTTGGATTGCCCTCCGCTAATCGTGGAGGAGTGTCCTCTCTATGGGGCGGACACCTTTCTAGTAGATGGCTTAATTCATGACGCTGCAGCTATTATTGAAGCCGGCAAACAGGAGCAAGGCTGGGTAAATGTAGGCACCTTGAAGGAGCCTGGGCGCGTAGAGGGCAAAAAAACAATGGGACTGGAGCTCGCCGAGCAGCTCGGATGGACGTTTCCCGACGTCATCATCTATCCAACCGGCGGAGGCTCCGGCATTATTGGCATGTGGAAAGCTTACCATGAGCTCAAAGCGCTTGGCTTTGTTGACGGACCCATGCCGCGATTCGTTTGCGTGCAAGAAGAGGGCTGCCAGCCGATAGTCGACGGAATGCTGCCGCAAGCTGCCATGGATCTGGCTGGAGGAGCTAGTAGGCCCAGCCCGACAGGCATGCGTGTGCCGCAGCCGCCTGATCTACCTCTCATCTTGTCGATCGTTAAGCAAAGCGGAGGGACGGCGCTGGCCTTATCCAAGAGCCAAATTGCCGATGCTACGCGCACTTTAGGGACTCAAGGCATTTCTTCATCACCAGAAGGCTCTGCGACCTGGGCAGGTCTGATCGAGCTCTGTGACAATGGTTGGTTGCGTGCAACCGACTCTGTCGTGCTGTTTAATACTTCGCATGCGATGAAATATGCACAGCTGGAAAGCATTTGCTCGGTTCCTAGAATACGGAGCTATGCGGATTATAAGGCGCTTGGGTACTAACTTCGGAACTGATTCTATTTACTCATTGCCCAAGTAAAAAAGGCTATCTCAGAAGCCACGTATTGGCTGCGAGATAGCCCTTCTTTTTACGAAAGGATTAGGCCTGACCTAGATTATTCTCTTCGTACAAGCGGTACATCGCTTGAATCAGAGGCTCAGCTGGATCACGGTTCAATAAGAACAATGTCATTAAATATTGCAGCGGAAGCGCACAAGTGTTATTGCCATCTTGTACAGCAACGAATCCGGCTTCCAGAACCGGACCATGCTCTTCATTAAGCTCCAAATCCACATAAATCTTTTGGTCAGGGAACTCTTCGCGAACAGCTGATGCGCAGTAAGGAACAATATGTTTATCCAGAAGTTCTTTCGCCTGGTCTTCGGTTTGCGGAGGATTAGGAAGCGGATGATTCTCCGGGCTTCTCAACAAGTCCACAAAGAAGGAAGAAAGCCAGAGTCCAGCATTTGGATTGGTTTGGAAATTTCTCATAATTTCATTTAAGAAAAATCCACATGACGTGAACTTCTCATCTTTTTTAAGTGTAAAAGCAAACATCGGGCCATACGTTGGATTATTTCCGATTTGTCCCTCGACTTCATATTCGGGAAATTGCGCCTTCATAACTTCGTTCATGTGCTGAAACCAAGTCATAATGATCTGGGCCTGCTCTTGTTCCAAATCTTGTGCGTTATTTTCTTCGGTTTGTGTTTCGATCTCTTTTTCTGTCATTGTGGTAAAAGCCTCCTGAATCATTCATATTGGCACGAATATTCCTATTGTACCGCATTTGATCCAGATCAGAAAGCTATTGTTGCATTTTTAGGGACGAATGCGGACGACACCAACCTCAGACGCGTTCACCGAGATCGAGTTTCCTCCTTGACCAATGGTTGCGCTCGCGGATTGTCTCACTCTCACCTTCGTTTTCCCGCTGCTGTAGCTCGATTTCTTGTTTGATTTGCGCTGCATACATCACCACCCCCTCTCATCGAACATGGATGCTTCATGCTCCTCATAACATGAAGGGGTCAGCGCTTTTTGTGCTTTTTATTTTTTTTGTAAATTTGAATATTCAAAGCATTACTAGCGAGTGCATTGCCAACCTTGGCCGATGCTTGGGCCATTTGATGGATGTGAATGACGATCACATTCTTTTTACCGATGCGATATCGGTATGTCTTTACCTTTGATCGAAGCACACTTAGCCCCCCTCGCAAGCGCAATAACAACGCGTCTATTGCTGTAGCATATGCATCACGCTGACAGGCTGTATCAGCAAGTACATATGGGGAGCACAATGGGCTCAATCGAATGAATTTTTTATAAGCGCTTAGGAGTCGGCATACCAAGCAGCTCAAGCGCTTCATGCAGCGTAGCCTTCACCGTTTGAGTGATCCATAAGCGGTGCGTGATGCTTTCTTCGCTTCCTTTTAGAACCGGACAAGCACTATAGAAATGATTGAATAGCGAAGCCAACTCAAATGCGTAATGACAAATCAAGCTGGGAGCCAATTGTGTAGTAGCATTCTCCAACGTTTCCGGCCAGTAAGCGATATGCCTCAGCAGTTGATACTCCTGGTCTTCCAGGAGGTTTCCATTGAACCTCACTTCGACGGTTTGCAGGCGATCATCTTTCTTCGCTTTGTCCAAAATACGGTTCGCTCTCGCATAGGCATAAAGCAAGTACACGCCTGTATTCCCCGTCACTTCGGTAGCCTGCTCCAGATCAAAAATCACTTCCGTTTGCAGCTGGTATTTCAGCAAATAGTAACGGATCGAAGCTGCGGCGATGGATATGCTCGATATTCCCGCTTTTCTTGAACGTTTGGCATCTATCACTTTCTCCATGCGATCCAGAAGGTCTGCGACTTTAATGCCAATGCCTTGACGCCCTGACATCGCATAGGAACTTTTGCGTTCCGTAGTATCCAGGCCAAGCCCTGCCGCTGTATCCGGACTCAAAGAGACGACACCGTAGCTCACATGCTTGAGCTGGCTGGCCTGCTGCTCATAACCAAGAACGTCAAGAGCCAGCTTCACCATTTCTTGCGGATATTGCTGACGATAGTCGATGACGTTAATGACCATATCTGCATGCCCAATGGCTTTCTTACTTCCTTGGGCAGCCGTTGACCATAGGCCGTCCTCCCACTTTTTATACACAAAATCATTTTGAAGCAAACCGAATTTCCACAGATGATAAGCGATATCCTTCGCTGTGTAGGTGAGAATGCCATTGGAACGAACAAGCACCTTATCCCCTTGAAAATCTTGGTTGTCTGCTGGCGTTTCTCCCCCTTCATCAAGATTCTTCAGTACCCAACAGCCTGCTAATTTCCCCTCCGTCACCTTGTGAAACATTTCCGTTTTGCTCAGCAGCTCAAAGGTTGTATCCCAAAATCCTGCGCGAACAATGCTGCTTTCCCATACCAGTACATCGTAGGAAATACCGAATTGCTTCATTTCATCCAACTGCTCACGTACAATTCGCTCTGCCACCAGAGCTCCCATCCAGGCAAGATTCGAGGTCCCGCTCTCAATGGCATGCAGGACTACTGAACGCTGCTCGACCAGCTCTGGCTGCGCTTTATACGCTTGATTCACCTTGGCGTAGGTTTCCCAACAAAAATCTCCGAATCGCGGAAAACTTCCCTCAGTTTGCGTGTGCAGAATACCTACAACCGTATCTGCTAATTGATTCCCAAGGTCATCAATATAGTTGTGAACCTCTACTTCGTAACCTGCATGCGCAAGCATACGCGACAACGAGTCACCGATACAGGAATTTCTCAAATGACCAACATGCGCGGCTTTGTTCGGATTGATCGAGGTATGTTCGACCAACACTTTGCTTTTTGGGCTGGGAGTAACACGCTTAATAGGAGCTTGATATTCTCCATTAGCCCATACATCCCAGTTGATATAGAAATTCAGAAAACCAGGTGCAACAGCAGCTGACTTGCGAAACAAACCCTGGACAAGCCCGTTCTGTTCCATGCGGCTTTGGAGCTCCCCAGCGATCTGCAAAGGGGATTTACGTAATATTTTGGCTAAAAGCATGGCGATGTTCGAACTGTAGTCCCCATGCTCCGGGTGAGCCGGATGCTCGGTAAGAATTTTCAAGTCGGCTGGACGCTGGATCCCTGACTCCTGGAACATGGCCTCGACGTGCTGCTCAATCTCAACGGTTAGTAACTGCTGAATCATGGTATTTTCCTCCCAAATCACCTTATTTGTATGCAAAAAAGCCCCCGTCTCTAAATAAGAGACGAGAGCTGTTCATTCCCGCGGTACCACTCTAAGTGTTAAATCAGCAGATTTAACCCCTCCAACGATAACGGCTTATGCCGGATCTCCCTACTACTCCGTTCGGAAGACCATTTCCCAGGTCCGCTTCGTTCCTGACATTCGTACCGGTTCCCACCCTTTCCGGCTCGCTGCGACTGTCTGACAAGAACTACTGTCCTGTTCATCAATGTTACATATCAAGTTATGAATTGACTGAATATTACTTTAATATTCTCTAGTTGTCAAGAGGCAACTAATTTCATCATTAAGATACCAATGAATGCCAAGGCCAATCCAGACTGTTCCATCTTTGAAAATTTATCCTTCAAAACAAATCGCGTATACAGCAGCACAATCAGTACATTCAATGCAACAACAGCAGAAACTAAGCCTGCTTTGCCGTGATCAAATCCATGAATAATGAAAATCATGCCGACCACATTCGTAATGCCCACGATCATCCCAAACAGAAATGTCCGTCGTTCCGTCCAGCCTGAGGCAGCTGCTACTTTGACCTGGGTATTGTCGCCTTGCTTCTGATCCCTTAACCACCACAGTCCAAAACAGATGGATCCGGTTGCAAACATACAGAACAATGTCGGAAACAATGGGGCCGACACCAATGTCGTCCATTTGCTGGACAAATCATTGCCCGCAAAAAGAATCAAAGCTAACGCTCCCCATCCCGCGCCTTGCAAATTTTTGAGCGTAATATCATTGGAGTAACGCACGACCAGAATTCCGATAACAATAATGACAAAGGCTAGAAACTGCATGAAGTTAAGTCGTTCGTCCCAAATCAGATACGCAACGAATACGACAACGACAGATGGCAAACCGGTGAGGATTGCGACAAGTGATGCTTTTCCTACGGCGAAACCCTTGAACATACTGGCATTAGCCCCAAAGGAAAACAACCCCATTTGAACACCAATGAGCGCAGACATCGTCCAAGCTTGTTGTAAAAGGAGGGCGCATATGGCGCTAATTAATGCCCCCATAAAAAATGTGCCGCATAGCAGCACATTCCGATTTAATGATTGCTGGCTTGACCAGTGATACAGAACGCCTCGCAGCCCGAAACTGAAAGCCGCAAGTACGGAATACATGAGCCACATCCGAACAGCTACCCCTCTCTTTTGCTTGCAAAGATCGGGTTATTTTACCACATTAATCATTATTGAACAACCGTTTGTTGCAGGAGAAGACGCTCAAGAATGGCATCTCCGCCAGCAGAAACTTTCACTTCCGCGAACTTCGCATGCTGCTCGTAGTTGCGGCCAGTTCCCTCTGGGATGAAGTAAGTTTCAATCCCATATTTTATCCCCTCGTATCCAGTCCGCGTACCATTAATACGAACTTCTCCTGGGCCAAGCACCTCGCCATTCGTATAAACGCGGCTGAATTCATGCACACCAGTAGCTGTGTTCGGAGCAAGCACAACAGCGATTTTTTGCTTAGACGGCACCTCACCATTCTTAGAATCAAGGATCGGCGGCTGAGAAATCGTGTAGCGGAGCCGCACATAATCACCTTGAATAAGTGAACGAGGGTCTAGCGGTTCAAGCTGGAGCTTGACGAGCTGCCCGTGGGAGAGCAGGTATTCGCTTTTGCCAATTTGTATCGACATAGCCGCGATTTGCAGCAGCACTAGCACCGCAATAAGGATTCGGTTCGTCTTATCATTCGCTGAAGGGCTAGCTTCTGGTTCGGCCGCTTCAAGCCGATGTCTCTTTTCATACCAAAGAGTAAAGATCAGAATCAGGATGCCAATCATAGCGAACGTAACCGATTTGTGCAGCAGCTTCCAAGCTAAATCGTAATATTTGTACACGAGGAAAGCCGTCCAAAAGCCCATCGACCACGCAAAGATCCAGCGGATCTTCAGCTGTTTGCTAATAACTAAGGCAAGCACAACAAGAACAAAAAACAGTGCATTGGTGATGTAATACCAGGCTGACTCGGTCATGAAGGTTAGGGCAAACAATGTTAATAATAAGGACGGATAGCTGCTATACAGCACTGGCTGCCTAACTGCAGCGTTCCGAATAACCTGCCCGCCTGCAAACAGGATGAATAATAGACCTGCAATTATAGTCATAATGACAACACTGCTATTGATCCAATTGGATAGTATCGCAGCTGTAATCAAAATTGCTGCCAGGAAGAAAAAGATGCGATGCACGGTCCCGGCAATATAGATAAATGCAGCGATTGTTAGCGCTAAGAAAGCGAATAGAACAGCGACATTTTCTGCAAACACAGCCGCTCCCGCTCCCAGAAGCAGTCCGCTGATGAGTATTGTGTACCGGACTAGAGCATTTAACTTGTTCAGAAAGATCATGCCAGTGACAACAACAAGTCCAAAACCCATCAACACATTCTCAGGGTTCTCAAACCCCAACACCAGCGTAACAATGCCAACAACCGTCAGACTGCCTAACAGCGAACCAATAATAACAACGGAAACCGTGAGAACGCGTACAATCCATTTGGTAAAATCACCTTCCGATTTATCGTGCTCAACTTCCTCGCCACCGAGTTCACCATTCCTTGGCTTCTCGGCAGGCTGCCAGGCACGAATAAATGTCATGAACTTGACATTCGCACCGATGAAAACAATTACAAATACCAAACTCGCGATGAAAAAAAGCTCGTTATAATAGTGAACGATAAGTTCAATGTATTTGAACGTAATCGCGGCTGAAATCCATAAACCTGAGAACAACAGGTAAGCTTTGTTACGTGTCTTATGGGAATACCATACGGCTGCCGCTAGAATAGCTACTAGGGGCAGATTCATGTAAATTCCATAATCTTCGAATGCGTACGAGTTTGAAAGCATGAGCAGTATGCCTATACCAGCTTGAAATGAAATCCACTTCAACAACGATGAGTGTAAAATGCCACGCTCTGTTAGTAGATAAAGTATGCCGTTTGCAATAGCGAGTCCTACCCAAATCGCGATTTGGACACCCTCCGAATCCCCTCTCCCTTCCCCCTGCGGGAAAAAGTAAAAGCAATAAGCCAAATGCCCAAGGATATACGCTAGGATGTAAAAGGGCTGCCACCTCGTCCATATAGCAAAAAGAAATGCCGGGATAAACCAGATCGCAAACAATGTGTAGCTATCCGCATGGGAGTTATAGGTTTGCCCAATGAGCCCTGCCCCGACACCAAAGGAAACGCAGCTAGCAAACAGACTAAGCTTACTTAGAAACTGCCGGCCTGCTTGATTGGACAGCCAAACTGATAATCCATAGAAGCCGAGAATAAGCAGAAATGCTGGCACAAATTTCTCCCAGCGGTTTAATTGTTCCCAGTTTGTAGCAAAGAAATATACAATGGCAGTTAGAAGGGAACTGGCTCCCAGCACATAGCCCAATTGAATCGTAATCCATTTCGAGTTCATGATGCATGACCTCCTCTCGTCTTACTTCTCATTGTACTTAAGATATACGTTTTGAGAAGTACTAACTATTCCTAGTACCCGATCATTCGCGTAGCTAAGCATGCACATGTAGTCTCTGGCGGGATTGCTAACCTTTTTTTACTACGGCTATCGTGTCCTCCTTGTCATTCCATTTGATATGAAGTTTAAAACTATCTTCCTCTACATAAGGTGTTTCTTCGGTAGACTTTCCGCTCATTTTCAAATTTTTCGAGTTCGTTTCGCTAGTACCACTTTGACTGAAATTTTTGCTTTCTATAAAAGAGTAGCTGACATTTTCAACAGGCTGACTGTCTTTTCCCATATATGTTATAACAAATGCTTTCACGTGATTGGATGGATGAACCGAACATACCACTTGCCACTCTTCCGTTTTGCCTGTAAATTCGATAGTCTTTGAGCAGCCTATCAATCCTAGTAAGCTGACAACACCTATCAGAGCTACGATCCATCGTCTCATAATTAACTCCCCTTTGTGCGTCTATTCATTAAACAAGCTTCAATTTTACGAAAAAATGAATTTGCCCGCTGCTTTGCTCAGCCCAAATGGCACCTTCGTGAGACTCCACAATACTTTTGGCAATCGCAAGCATCTCTTCCTTCTGAAGCACCTGCAGAGCTTCCGCGCCATCCGATGCTCGGAGCAGTCTATAACCTTCGTTTTTCAAATAAATTGCCAGCATATCTATGATTTCTTTCTCGTCGTCGACAAGCAGTATCGTAGGTTGTGCCATTCCGGGAATCCCCCCTTTACATTCTGTGTTATTAAACGTATCAAGCTGGTCTGGTAAATTCAATCAAAATGTTGATAGCTATCATGAGGCTTAGTATAGACACTGAATCTTAACAGATTATGGAGACAATTCTTAAGATTTTCTTAACTTCATGGTTCCAACACGTGGGATGGTGCACCTCTCTTAAAGGTTAGGCTCACAATAGCAAAAAACCAGCCCCAAGGCTGGTTAGTCAACTATTCATACTTGCTGTTGGTCAGATATCTTAAAGCTTTGAACAGACTTTTGCAGCTGAGCGGACATCTCCGACAACTGGCGAATCGCCGAAGTAATTTCTTGAATCGAAGCACTCTGCTCTTGAGCAGCCGCTGCGACTTCCTCATACCCGGCAGACTGCTCTTCGGTAATTCCCGAAATTTTATGCATGACGCGCGAAATGATCTCGAAGGATCTCACTGCTTTCTCCAGCGTATGCAACAAATGATCAGTACGCTCGGAAAACACGGAAATACCATTAAAAATTACTTTGAAATTTTCATAGGTATCATTAATCCAGGTTTGCCCCTGTTCAACAGCTTGATTGCCTTGGACGATACTTTCCATGACCAGATGGCTATCTTGTTGCGTACCTGAGACGAGCCCCGTAATCGAACTTGCTGCCTTCGAGGATTGCTCTGCCAGCTTCTTCACCTCACCGGCAACAACGGCAAACCCTTTGCCTTGTTCACCGACACGAGCCGCTTCAATCGAAGCATTCAAAGCCAGTAGATTCGTCTGCTGCGCAATCTCCGTAATAATATTGATAATCGCTCCGATTTCCTTCGAACGATTTCCTAGTTGAAGTGCGGCTTCATGCGATGATTTCATCTCTTTTTGAATCACGTTCATCTGGTGCAGCGTCTTCTCGACAAGGTGCTGACCATCAACTGATTGTGCCCCCACTTTATGCGCCATCTCTTGCATCTCTTTGACTTCAGTCGTTACCTCCGTCAGTTCTGAGTTAATCTCTACGATCGATGAAGTACTCTCTGAGATGGAACTTACCACTTCAGCCACACCGTCGTACATACTGTTCATAGAAACAGCAACCAATCCTGCACTTGAACTTGATTCATCCGCGGATTGATACAATTGCTCACTCGTATGCGTAATAATATGGGATGAGTCGTACATCTGGCGGATAAGCGACTCCAAGTTCCTTCGCATCACATTAAATGCAGCAGCCAGTTTACCAATTTCATCAGTACGCTGGATGGTGACTTGTTCCGTTAAATAACCCGCAGCGACCTTCTCTGTAACACGCATGAGCTGAACGACCGGTTTTGTTACAGACCGACTAATGTAATAGGCAATTAGACTGCCAATGGCCAAAACGATAAGCGTAATGCTCAGCATTGTCCAAAACAAATCATGATAGGTTTTGGATATAACGCTCGCATCCAAATCAATGCCAATGATGCCGACGCTTTCGCCGTTTTTGTTTCGAAGTGGAACAAATATGGATTTATGAATACCATAGTCATCTTTGTAAATGCTGCTGATCATGGGTTTGTCCTCAGTGATTGCAGCATTCATTTCCGGTGTAAACGGATATTCCGTGCCGTAATCATCATCAACACCCGTTAGTATGACGATCTGTTCTTTCGTTGACGTTTTGGTCAGAACATACACGTTCTCGAGCGTGTCATGTTTCTTGAACTCCTCGAATTGTTTTTTTATTCTGAGGTAGCCTGGATGTTTGGTGTCCGTTATATCTTCTGGCCGCTCAGGAATGACAGCTAAATAGTTGGAAATGTTTTGAATGTTCGATGTTAATCGCAGTACAAATTGATCTTCAAGCTTCGTCGCTAAGCCTTTACTGACCCAGTATCCAGACAATGAAAATACTGAGCTAACGACTAAAAGCAGCAAAACTATGCTGATTGTCATTTTTACCGCAATATGTGCACGAATCCAGTTCATCCCTTTCGTTATGAAAACTTTCGCTCTATCTGTCTGAGTTTGCGATTGCGTGGCCACTTGTTGTTACCTCCTGCCTGTCATCGATGCTTCAGCATATTTCTCATAGACTTGTGAAATGAATGTCTTCAAATATTGCACGATCTCTGGGACATGCTTAACCTCTGTGTAAGGGGAGATCACGAAGATTTTGGTCGCATATAAAGCCGTAAAACTCCCCTCTTTCGTTGGCACCAGCAGATGCTTTTTGGTGTCGCCAAAAAAGATACGATCTCGCTGTTCCCCGAGAACTTCGAATAAGATTTCATTGAATTGGTTGGTTCGCTCAAGCTCGTTTAGCGTGCAAGCGCCCGAAATCTCTTCCTGAAAGTGAGAGCCGCCATCTGGGTAGAGTCTAAACAACGTGATAATACCTGGATTATCCGCATTAACAATGACTGCCTCTGGGATTTCCAGACGAAGTGCTTCCCGGAACGCAAGATTAACCTCAACAAATTGAGCTAAGAGCTGCTGATACCCTTGAATGCCAAAGGCAAGAAGAGCGCTGTAAATGCTAATAGAACTAGCCATTCGAGAACATTCTAGTGTATACCCCGTATGATACTGGCCATAACCACGATGCCCGACATAGGGCGTCTCATCCGGATGCAGATCCATCAATGATAAATCCGCAGCTTCTTTTAGTAGGAAAAGACTTGTCAGATAAGGCGTTTGTCCCAGTTTTTGAAAATCAAAGCAAAGCGAATCGGCCAAATGCAAGTGTCTCATCCGGCTATGTATGGCTTTTAGCGCCAGCAATACATCCTCTTTGAAATCTAGCGGATTAACCGTGAAATCATAATCTTGGAAGAAAGCAAAAAATCCGCCTAACGCCGAATCCGCGTGGATATGCGGTCTCTGTAGTCCAAACTTAGCAGCAATATTGCCTGCTGTCGCCTGGATATGCTCCAAATCATCAATTCCCATCGCATCGGTCGTGCCTGTCGTTGCGACAATATAGACCGGGATTCCGCCTCGCGCGATAACCTCTTCCATCTTCTGCTGCAAGTCAAACACGTCCATGGAACTGTCAGCCTTCGTGCGTACGCGGATCAATTTATCGCTGCCGATTCCCGTTGCCTCCACAGATTTGAATAAGCTGTAATGGGCAGCATCGGAACAAAAGGCATACAAATTGTCGGGAACACCTTTCTGCAAAGCTTCCGGTGCAAATTTGGCAATCGCAATACGCAGTCCCGAGAATACAGCTCCCTGACCACCCCACGTTGTGTATCCACCGCTTTTCATGGCATCATATCCGATTAATTTCGACATCATGCTGATGACTTTGACCTCTGCCTCAGCTCCTGCTGGGCCGTATACATCCCACAGATTGTTGCCATTAACCATAAACGCTGCAAGCATGCCCAGAATACCCGGGATGCTGGCCATTGGTAAAATGTTGGTTAGAAAATATTTCGTATGGTAGGGATGATTGTGCAGCAGCTCCAAGAGCTCCGAATTGACTTCCTCCATGGGCATACTGTCAGCCGGGATAACACTATGTTGGATGAGGTTATTATAAAAGCTGTCTGTACGGTCTTTCACCCCACTCAGATTAACGCCATCCGGGTTTTTCAATAGATCAACACCAGTCAAAATTTGCTCCATGAATTGCAAAATCATTTGGCGTGATTGCCCGTTGCCATTCTCACTAGGAAATAATTTCTGTACGTTTGGCAATCTTCTCTCTCTCATCATTTCATCTCCTATCGATAGAATCGTTAAAGAATACTACGTTCAAAAACATCGCCCTCAACAAAAACCTCCTTACTTCGACAAAAAATAACAGTATGCCTTACATTTTTATACATTAGTATAGTACAGCGAATTGATTATAACAACACAATTTACCAATTATTCTATTTAAATAGTACTTTTGATATACAATTCATATATTTTCATTTAATAACCAATGGTTGATTAAAAAGGATAAAAAAAGCTTTATCACCATGTCCAATAAGGCATGTGATAAAGCTTTATAAGTTTAAGAAATGGATTGCGCCGCGTCCATACTCCCTTGGGAATGTAGATACAATTGCTCATAATAGCCATGAAGAGAAAGCAATTCCGCATGGTTGCCCTCTTCAACAATTTTCCCTTGACTCATGACCAGGATGCGATTCGCATGAATAATCGTTGAGATACGGTGAGCGATCACCAGTGTTGTTCTTCCCTCTGCAACAATCTGCAGCGCCGTCTGGATCAATTGCTCCGTTTGGGAGTCCAAATTCGCTGTAGCTTCATCGAGGATCAATATTTTAGGCTGGAAAACAATGATCCGCGCAAATGAAATCAGCTGCCTTTCACCCGCAGATAAGCCGCTTCCTCTTTCCGAGATACGCGTCTCGTAGCCATCCTTCAGTCTCGCGATCAGAGAGTCCGCGCCAACCAATTGGCAGGCCTTGATGACATCCTCTCGCGCAACGGTTTCATCAAACATCCGCACATTATCGAGAATGCTGCCGGCATATAGATAGGGCTCCTGCTGGACCAGCCCAACAATGCGATGCAAATTAGCCTGCTGAATATCCCGAATGTCTGTGCCATCAATCCGGATGCTTCCTTCCTGCACATCGTAGAAGCGGCAGAGCAAGGAAATAAGCGAACTTTTGCCCGCTCCTGTCGTACCTACAATCCCGATCATTTCACCGGGTTCAATCCTTAACTCAAGATCGTCAAGAACTGAGATATCCTTCAAATAGCCAAACTTCACATGGTTAAAATGGATCTCTCCCTTAACCTTAGGCAGCGGAATCGCTACCGCATTCTGCTTGTCGTTCACATCTGGCTGGGTGGCAAAAATGTTCCATATCCGGTTCATTGACACCGTCGTAGACTGAAGGGTATTCCACTGCTGCGTGATATTATTAATCGGTTGAAAAAACTGCCGGATATACGTGATAAACGCATATAGGACACCAAACTCAATCGTTTTATCAAATACAGCCATTCCACCGACCCAGGTAATAAAAGCTACCGATAAATTTCCTAAAATATCAAAAGATCGGTTAAATAACACGTTCGTGCGGATCTCCCGCAAGTTGGCTTGAAAGTAGCTTGAATTGCGATCCACAAAACGTTTCATTTGCTCATTCTCTTGGTGAAAGGCTTGAATGAGATGCATGCCCGATAAATTCTCAGCCACAAAAGCAACCATTTGAGACAACCGCGTTCTGGACAGCTGATACGTTTTGCGCATATATGTACGGAAGCTTATGGCAATAATCGCGATGATTGGAATCACAATCATACTGTACAACGTTAACGTTGGATCCAGATGATACATCAGCACAATGATGAAAATCAAAGTCATTCCATCGCGCACTAGACTTAACAGAACTTGGGTGAAGAACTGGTTCAGCGTCTCTGTATCGCTGGATACATGCGTAATCAGGCTGCCGCTAGGCGTCTTGTCATAATAAGACATGGACTGTTTGAAAATGTGCTGGAACAGATCCTTGCGGATTTTGGCCACAATACTTTGGCCAGCGAATTGCAGCAAGTTGTTCTGTAAGTAGCTGAAAAATAAGGAGCTCACCGAAAGCCCTACATAGAACAGACAAATCATTAGCAGTCCGTGATAATCATTTTTCCCAATCATCAAGTTATCATCGATTGCGATCTTGACGAGATAAGGTTGAAACAAGTCAGCAGCGATGCCCATTAATGCGCACAGCAGAACAGCTGCAAATGTAAACCTATGCGGTTTGGCATAAGCGGATAACGCGCGGAAGGACGTTTTCATCGCTTTCGGCTCAGTGGTGCTGCTCTCTTTACTCCGCGACATCGTGGTTTCCCCCTTCCTGTATCGCATGCAGCTCGGCGTACAAGCCTTCCTGCGCGATAAGCTCTTGATGTGTGCCGCGCTGAACAATTCGGCCTTCGTGAAGCACAATGATCTCATCCGTATGCTTCAAGGCGGATATCCGGTGTGCAATCCAGATGGTCGTTTTGTTGGAACGTTCTTTGCGAATCGTATCGATGATATGCTTCTCTGTGACAGAATCAACAGCGCTAACGCTATCATCCAGGATCATAAGCGGTGAGTCCTTGATGATCCCTCTGGCAAGACTCGTTCGTTGGCGTTGACCGCCGGACAAAGTCACTCCACGTTCACCCAGTTTCGTTTCAAACTTCTCAGGGAAAGATGTAATGCTATTCAGGATTTGCGCGTTCTTAGCGGCGCGTTCAACTTGTTCAAGCGGTAATTCCCTTTTGTAAAAAGCGATGTTATCCCGAATCGTTGTGCTAAACAGGAAGCCCTCTTGAGGCACATAGGCAATTTGATTGCGCAGGCTTTCCAAGGTCACATCACGAATGTCGGTATCCCCGATCCAAACGGTCCCCTCAGGAGGATCATAAATCCGTAACATCAGTTTCACCAGCGTCGATTTGCCGCTTCCTGTTTTGCCGATAATGCCAATCGATTTACCGGGCTCAATGGTTAGCGATATGTCATGGAGCACCTCATCCTCATCATCGGGATATGCAAAGGACAAATGCTCAATCCGAATGCCGTCTTGATCGAGATGGGAAGGTTGCGCCAGCGCCGACTGCACCACTTCGGACTTCAAATCAAGCAGCTCATTGATACGTTCAAGCGATGCTTTGGACCGCTGCATGGCATTAATAACACGGCCGATCTGCTGAAGTGGGTTGACCATCATACGTATGTATAGCGTTAATTCCACGAAATTCCCAATCGTAATCCGGCCTTGAATCGTCAAATAGCCCCCAAATGCAATCGCGATAATAAGCGATATTGCGCCCAGAAACGGTATGAGTGCTTCAAATAGGGAAGACAGACGAACGAGTCTCAGTTGATTGTCGCGAATCCGGTCCACCGTTGCGCTGAATCTGTTAATCATGATCGGTTCAACCGCAAACTTTTTCGTGACACGAATGCCGCCAAACTGCTCCTCGGCAGACTCTGTCATTTTGCCTAAAGCTTCTTGAACCTGTAAGGAACGATTTTTGATAATAGGTTGAAATTTCACACTCAGAATCGGGATGAGCAATAAAGGCAAAATACATACAGCAATTAAATACAATGGGATTGAACTAAAAAGCATGGATACAACAACAGCAGCAATTAAAATAACGGAGTTTACAATCTGGTTAATCCCCATGGAAATGGATTCCCGAATAACCGTCACATCGTTCATTACATAACTCAGCAGCTTGCCGACGCCATTCTTGGAATAGAAAGTAGCCCCCAGCAGTGTAAAATGATCAAACAATCGGTTTCTAGCGACGAACTCGAATCGTCTTCCATTTCGCATAATCAAATACTGTCCAATTGCTGTTAACACACCGAATGTAATACCAATCATCAGGAGCTGCACGCTGTAGGTCACAATTAAATCTCTACTCAAGCCCCCCAGCTTAAGCTGATCGGTAAATTCGCCTAGCAGCTTGGGGTAAAACGAATGTACGATGTTACCTACAGAGATCGACAATGCGGCTGCGATGTACAACGGCCATTTCAGCTTCAGGAAATCAATTAATAACCTTGTTGACTTCAAAACGACATCACTTCCTAATACTTGTTGTCTGGAATAATAAGTATTCCGAAGGAACATTTGTATTCTCTTAGGCGTCCCACTACAGTATACGCCTATTCAAAGCCACTTCCTATATCAGATATTGACGTTATAATAGAGAAGTCATCTAATTTTCACATATGTTGCTTAGGAGGATTACGGATATGGATTTTATATTGGACCGTATTGACAATAAAATTGAGTTCTTTCAAGCCTATGACTTGCGGACACTTGAGAAGCAAATTAACGTACAAGTCGATAATAACAAAGCGCTGCTGCTGAGTGTTTTCGCCGTTCAACATCACACGACATTCGACCCGAATGCAGGTAAAATGCTCTACAGTGCGGTTGTACATTTCAAATCCTAACAAACATTAAAAAATGACTTCCCATCCTATTGATGGGAGAGTCATTTTTTGCATTATAAACCCAGCATGAACTGGAGCGTCTTATCATTAAAGCCCGGAAGCCCTTCGTGTCCGAAATCCGGATACAGCTCATAGCTTTTTGGGGATTTAATTTTGTTGAACGCTGCGAATTGCGTTGAAGGCGGGCACACTGTGTCAGATAAACCTACAGCCATCATGACTTCCCCTTGAATTCGCTCTGCTAGATTTTGAATATCGATATAGCCTAATTTGGTGAAAACTTCCTCTTCACGCTTATGCTGCGGATCATGACGGCGGAAAAAGTCCTTCAGCTCTTGATAGGCATCCTTCGCCAAATCCATTTCCCATACGCGCTTATAGTCGCTCAGGAATGGGTATACGGGCGCCAAGCGCTTAATACGCGGCTCCAATGCGGCGCAAGCAATCGTCAAAGCTCCGCCTTGGGAGCCGCCCATAGCCCCTACGCGCTCCGCATCTACCTCTGGCATGCTCATCGCAATACCAGCCAGCTGCGCCGTATCCAGGAAAATATCCCTGAACAATAATTGATCAGGATGATCATCCAAGCCGCGCACGATATGACCTCTAAGCGTAGTCCCTTTCATGCCTCCTACATCTTCGGACAAGCCCCCTTGCCCACGGCAATCCATGGAGAAGAACGAGTACCCTAAGGCAGCATATTGCACTTTGTCCGACCAGTCGCCGGAATTACCTGAATAGCCATGGAATTGTACGATAGCTGGATGAGGAGCGGATGAGTGCTTAGGACGAATATACTTGGCATAGATACGTGCGCCTTTCACGCCTGTAAAGTACAAATCAAAGCATTCTGCAAACGGTACTTGAAACTCACTAGGACGCAGCTCAATTTGCGGATCAACAGCTTTCATTTCAGCAATTGCCCGTTCCCAGTAAGCATCGAAATCTTCAGGCCTTGGATTTCGCCCCTCATAAGCAAGCAACTTTTCTAATGGCATATCTACTAATGGCATGATAACTCCCTCTTTTCTTTTATTTTATTTTAAAAGGGTCTTGTACGCAGCGAATTCAACAGCTTGGCCATTTACCAATCTGCCTGGTTCGCGGTCAGGGCCGCTTTCGAAAACAAGTACATCATCATTAAGCGTTGTGTAGATCAATACGGAACCGTTCTCTGCCGAATGAGCATGTTCCGGGTGTCTATGTCTCATCGTGTCTGCGAATTGGCGTACGTCCTCAATCCCCTTATTCATCGCTTCCTGTTTATCGATACACTCGATAACTACAGCATTTTTGCTGCCACTACTCGTAATAATGGAACGGTCGGTACGCACTTCCCTTTGATACGACTGCTGAACATAGACGGCTATGTACGCGTTCCCACAAAGGCCGAACAAAGCGTGCTCCTCTTCCACCCATTCGCCTTCCGGTAAGCAGCCAATAATTTGATCTTGGTGGTTCTGAGGAATTTGATAATCCACAATGATGGTATTGCGGTGAAAAAACACTTCTGAAAATTCGCTCTGATGACGCAAATCTCCTTCTTTATTTCCAGTAGCTGGATGAAAAAAATAAGCATGATTGATTCCTGACACTGCTTCCAGAGGCAGCGACACATCCCAGCGATGCTGTTCATTGTCAAATTCAAGCACGCGCTCGTAGATGCCGCCTACGGCAAAGCTTTCTGAGATATATACATAACTATGCAGAACATCCTCTTCACTCGCAGCCGTTCCTGCCTGCTTCGGAATTCGGGATTTCACTTCAATAGGCGCCTTACGATTCAAGGCCAGCTCACGGGCATCGGCGGGAGCTTCATAGGCAAGAAAACCCGCAAATTCGGTTCGAGGCATTTCGTCAGGAAGCGTAAAATCCCCATATTGCACATAATCATGCAGAACATTCGTATCCCTAGGCATATCGTGAGGCCATATTCTGGAATGCGGCCCAACCCATGCGCCTCCCAAATAATACGTCGAGCGAACACGCCATAAATAATCCAGCATTTGCGCGAGCTCATCTTTCAGATCTTGATCCTTCATCAACTGCCATGCGCACGTATATGCCTGTATGTGATGCCAGAACCACGGCAGCCCGCCGTACTCAGACATGCCAATCGAGGTAATCCGATTCTGTGTAAGGCGCAAGCTCGCGATGCCATCCTCCAGTAAATCCTTATCTTCATAGCGCTGTCCAAAAATGAGTTTAGCCGCCGTATATTTGGCTTCGTGGTGGTTATAATGCTCAACCTTTTTTCGATAGAAGTTGCTCTTATAGATATGTTGAAGCGCTTCCTCGAAGGCGTTTTGCAAGGGCTCGCTAAGAACTGCCGAGAATTGATCATAAAAATAAACCATTAAGCTTCCCATTAATTCCACTGGGAGTGTATTTTTAGAAGCTTCCTGTGGTGTTGGTTTTAAGTTTAACGGCCAATGGCCATACGTCGGGCTTTGTGCATCCTGATCTTGAAGTTCAAGTACATGCTGCAGAATGGCTTCTGCTTTGGTTTTCGCTAATTGGCGGTCTCCGTTAAATGCAATCTCCTGTTCTTTTGAAGCAGCCAATAGATAGGAAGCATAATAGAAATTGTCGCGAACATCTTGGTGAAACAAGAAGCCGCTATCTTGTAGCGGCAGTTGGTATGCCGCTGCAGCAACCTTTGATTTGATCTCGTTTTGTCTTTGTTGCAAATTCGTCAAATTTGTCATCCCCTTGCGCCCTTCATCAAAGAGAGCGTTTTATCTGTTTTGTAAAGCGCTCTCTTTCTTAGTTGAAACGTTTAACTTAAGTTTATATGCAAATATATGCATCGTCAATGCATGGTGAAACATTCATTTTTCATATTTTTGGCTGTTGCTTCCCTTTACAATTTCTTATAAAATAATCTACCGTTGGTCAAAATATACAATCACCATTATTTGCTTGGGATAGGAGGTATTCATCCTGATTCATATCGAGAACTTACAAAAAGTGTACGAGGATATACCGGGACGTGTACCGGCCATCCAGCAGATCCATTTACATATCGATCGTGGAGAAATCTTCGGTATTATCGGACACTCCGGCGCAGGGAAAAGCACCTTGCTGCGATGCGTAAATTTACTTGAGCGCCCCTCCTCGGGCAGCATCACCATCGATGGCGAAGACATGACTAGTCTAAATGCCAAACAGCTGCAAGTAAAGCGCCGCAAGATCGGGATGATTTTTCAACACTTCAATCTGCTCTCCTCCTCTACGGTTGCCGATAATATCGCTTTCCCGCTGAGACTCGCTGGTATGGGACAAGCTGAGATTGCTGCAAGAATCAAAGAGCTGCTTGAATTAGTTGGACTGCAGGACCATGCGGACAAATATCCCAGCCAGCTCTCCGGCGGGCAGAAGCAGCGTGTTGGTATTGCCAGAGCACTGGCTAACCATCCGGACGTTCTGCTCTGCGACGAAGCTACTTCTGCTCTAGATCCGCAGACCACGAATGCGATTCTGGCCTTGCTGCTCGATATTAACTGGAAGCTAGGTATTACAATCCTGCTCATTACGCATGAAATGCAGGTGATTCGGGCGATCTGTGACCGCGTCGCTGTCATGGAGAAAGGTTTGATCGTTGAAACCGGGAAAGTGCTCGATGTATTCCTGCAACCACAGCATCCCGTAACGAAGGATTTTGTTGGACAAGTCTCTGATTTCGCAACCAGCATGACGGATGACGGTCCAAGCGTGAACTCAGGAAATACACAAGGAACCATGATACGGATTACGTATATCGGAGCCAAAACGTATGAACCCATTCTCTTCGAGACGGTCAAATCGACGAATGTGACATTCGCTATTATGCAGGGCACTATTTCTTCTATGAAAGGTGTGCCATACGGCCAGTTGGTCGTGCAATTATCCGGCGCTCAGCAAGAGGAAATAGATACGGTGATTGCTAAATTGAAACAAGAAGGAATGGATGTGGAGGTGATTACCCCATGAATATGACCTGGGAGATTAACTGGACGGAGATTGCAAAAGCCACCGGCGATACGCTTGTCATGTTGGGGTGGTCGCTCCTATTCACCATCATTATCGGCTTAGCCCTTGGCATTATTTTATTCCTAACTTCCAAAGGACAGTTGTTGCAAAATGTTCCGCTTTATGGCGTGCTCTCCTTAATCGTGAACATCCTGCGCTCCGTGCCGTTCGTCATTCTCATGATTTCGGTGTTTCCGATCACGAAAGTGCTCGTGCACACCACCATCGGCGTGAAAGGCGCGATCCCGCCTCTCGTTATCGCTGCCGCGCCCTTCCTGGCGCGGCTGGTCGAATCCGCGCTGCGTGAGATCGAGAGCGGCGTCATTGAAGCCGCTCAGTCGATGGGCGCAACGCCATGGCAAATCGTGTGGCGCGTTCTGCTGCCGGAAGCGCGCCCGGGCTTGATCTCAGCCGTTACAGTTACGGCTGTTGCTCTGCTCTCCTACTCCGCTATGTCAGGCGTCGTAGGTGGTGGCGGGCTCGGTGATCTGGCGCTCCGCTACGGCTATATGCGGTTCCGTACGGATATTATGATCGTCACCGTCATCATTCTTGTTCTTTTCGTTCAGCTTTTACAAATGTTTGGTGATCGTATGGTCGCCAAATACAACCGCAAATAAGACATTATTGATTATTGGAGGTCATGTTATCATGAAAAAAATATCTATTTCACTTGTTGCTTTATTCTTCATGCTGGCGCTTGCCGCATGTGGACAAAAACCGGCTGAGAATCAAGCCACTACAGCTCCTGCAGCTTCTGGAGCACCTGCAGCCACGACACCTGCCAAAGAAGTTACGTTGAAAGTCGGGGCTTCTTCCGTTCCCCACGCGGAAATTTTGAACGGCATTAAAGCCAAAATGAAAGCTCAAGGCGTTAACCTGGAAGTCATCGAGTTCAACGATTATGTACAACCGAATGTGCAAGTGTTCGAAAAACAATTGGATGCTAACTTTTTTCAACATCTGCCTTACCTAGATCAATACAATGCTGACAAAAAGCAAAACCTAGTTAAAGTCGTAGGCGTGCACATTGAGCCGTTCGGCGCGTACTCTCAAAAAGTGAAATCCGCTGCTGAATTGAAAGAAGGCGCGTCTGTTGCCATTCCGAATGATCCGTCCAACGCTGGCCGTGCGCTGGCGCTGATGGAGAAAAACGGTTTGATCAAACTGAAAGATGGCGTTGGTATCAAAGGAACCGTGAAAGACATTGTAGAAAATAGCAAAAAACTTCAAATTAAAGAGCTTGACCCAGCAATGCTGCCACGTACGATTGGTGAGTTCGATCTAGCGCTTATCAACACGAACTACGCGCTTCAAGCGAATTTGAATCCTACCAAGGATGCGCTGTTCATCGAGGACAAAAACTCCCCTTACGTGAACATTCTCGTGGCTCGTCCGGATAACAAAGATTCCGAAGCTATGCAAAAGCTGGCGAAAGAATTGAACTCCGCTGACACGAAAAAGTTCATTGAAGACAAATACAAAGGCGCTATCGTTCCAGCGTTCTAACATAGAATTGAAAAGGGGCTGTCCCAAAGGTCAATAGACCTTGAGGGATCAGCCCCTTGATCTAGGGAGATGACGCGCAGGGGAAATCGTAGCGGACATTATCTAATTTGATGCAAAAAGTGCAGCAAATTCTCATATGATCGATGGCTTCGGAGATAATCCTGCATTTTGTGCAGTTAATCTCATTGATACCATTGAAAATAGGAATGTCGCTTTATTTGATGTACTTTTTGCATCATTCTGTGCCAATAGCTGGTTCTGGTGCGAATTCACTGCACTTTATACATCATTTATTACCATCAAGCGTATGTTGAATAGGGCTGTCCCGAAAGGTTAATAGACCTTAAAGGACCAGCCCTTTTATTTAGAACAAGAATAGCTTGAAGCACAGTAAAATACAGCATTTGTTTACGACTCATGCCGGGCGAAGCCATTCCCCACCACTTCCCGCACGTCGCTGAAGGAGACAAAAGCAGCGGCGTCAATACGATGAACCAGCGATTTGAGCTTAATGATTTCTTTCCGGCTTACGATACAATAAATGACTTCCCGCTGCAGTCCTGTATAACCCCCTTTGCCTTCGAGAAACGTGATTCCACGCTGCAACTCGGTCATAATCGCTGTTGCCGTCTGCTCAGGTTTATCTGTAATGATAAAGGCCGATCGAGCGCCAGAGGCGCCCTCCAGCACGAAATCAATCACTCTAGCACCTACGATTATTGCCACAAGCGTGTACATAGCCCGCGTCAAATCCAGGTAAATCAGAGATAGTAACAGAACGATGAAATCGATGCCAAAAATCGTTTTGGCTATCCCGATCCCATAATGTTTGTGCAACATTCGTGCGATGATATCGGTTCCCTCTGTCATCCCTTCAAAACGAAACACAATGCCAAAACCTAACCCTACAATGGCTCCTGCATACAGAGAAGCTAACAAAGGGTCTGGCAGCGGCATGGAGAAGGCCTCAAACAGCCACAAAAACAGCGATACCGATATCATCCCAACAACGGTATAGATGAAGCTAATGCGGCCGAGCATTTTCCAACCGATGAGAATAAGAGGAATGTTAATCAACAGGTTTGACCATGCTGGATTCCAGCCTAAGACATATTTGAGCAACAGGGCGAGTCCAGTTATCCCCCCCTCTGCCAGCCCGTTAGCCAGATTAAAGTAGTTCATCCCGAAAGCTATAATCGCGGAACCGCCTATAATAGCAATTACATTGATAAAATTGATTTTTGCAGTCATCCTAATCTCCTCAGTTAAAGTCATTTGCGATTATCATACCCTGATGTAACATTTCCCATTAGCACAAAAAAACGCCTATCCCTGTAGGAAAGGCGTCAATCTCTTATTGTAAAAGTGAGAGTATATCCGTATATTCGTAGCCATGTGCCTCAGCAACAGCCTTATAAGTAACATGCCCCGCCACAACATTAATCCCTTTGGCAATGGCTTTATTATCCAGAGCTGCGCGTACAAACCCTTTGCTGGCAATTTGCAAGCCATAAGGAGTAGTTACATTCGTAAGCGCCAGTGTAGATGTACGAGCCACGGCACCAGGCATATTCGCTACCGCATAGTGAATGACTCCATGCTTCTCGTAAGTCGGTTGGTCATGGGTTGTGATGCGGTCAATCGTCTCAATGGAGCCCCCTTGATCAATCGCAACGTCGACAATGACACTGCCAGGACTCATCGTTTTGACCATCTCTTCGGTCACCAAACGCGGTGCGCGTGCGCCAGGAATCAATACTGCGCCTACAACCAAATCAGCTTGTCGCACGACTTCCGCAATGTTATACGGACTTGACATAATCGTTTTCACACGTCCTTGGAAGAGGTCATCCAATTGGCGCAAACGATCCGGATTCAAGTCAACGATTGTGACATCGGCGCCTAAGCCAATTGCCATTTTCGCTGCGTTTGCCCCTACGATTCCACCGCCGATAACGGCAACTTTCCCTGGCTCAACACCGGGTACGCCGCCGAGCAGAATCCCTTTGCCCCCATGCGCTTTCTCCAAGAAATGCGCGCCGATTTGGACAGACATGCGGCCTGCCACTTCACTCATTGGCGTCAATAATGGCAGGCTGCCGTTATCCAACTGAATCGTCTCATAGGCAATGGCAGTTACTTTGTTGCGTGCTAGAGCATGTGTCAGTTCAGCCTCAGGTGCAAGGTGAAGATACGTATACAAAATCAAACCTTCGTGGAAGTAACCATACTCCTCAGGGAGCGGTTCTTTCACTTTGACAACCATTTCAGCTGACCAAACGTCCGCTGCTGCAGCAACGATCGTCGCCCCTGCTTGTACGTAATCCTCATTCGTGAACCCGATGCTAAGCCCTGCCATGGTTTCTACCAAAACTTCATGCCCTGCTTTTGTATATGAAAGCACAGAGCTAGGCGTCATGCCTACACGAAACTCGTTATTTTTTATTTCCTTAGGAACCCCAATAATCATTCTGCATCTACCTCTCTTAGGGACCCATGAAAAAAAGGATCCGCCTTCACTTGATAGTTCCAAGTATAAGAGGGATCCAATCTTGTTCCATTAGACAAATTGTAAAAAATCTGTCCGCTTTTTTTTCACAATTTAAGTTCAGGATGAATCAGTTGATAGGCCCTGATACCAACCTGCAGCGCTAATCGTTTCTCCGGGAGCATATAATCGGCGCCAAGCAGCTCCTCTATTTTCTCCAAGCGGTAATACAGCGATTGCCTGACGATAAAGAGCTGTTGAGCAGCAACCTGCTTAGACCCATCATTATCCAGATACACCTTAAGGGTACGCAGCAGCTCACTGCCTTTCGTTTGATCATAATCAAGGATCGGACCTAAGTATGTGCGGACAAATGCGTGCAGAATTTGCTTATCAGGAATATGAAAGAGCAGTTGGAAGACGCCAAGTTCATCAAAAAACTGCACTTTACCTCGCAGTGTCGGAGCAAGAGAAATCGCTTGAAGCGCTTCCTGATAGCTTACATGCGCCTGCAAGAAGCTGCGGTTGCTTTGACCAACTCCGATGGTCAGCTCCATCTCTTCTTCAGCTTTCAAGAGCTGCAGCGACTGAAACACCTGTTGGAGTCGCTCTTTGGCTGGCCGTTTGGACATTTTGTCAAAAGCTACGACGACAAGCCGGTTATTTTTCAAAGTTAACAAGGGATGAAACATGTGCTGTTCAAATATGGATCGTGCGGCTAACGAAAGGTGAATGCCTGCTGATTCTAAACCCTCACCGTCTTCAAGAACGGATTGATTCTCGATTTGTCTATGTTCAAATTCAAGTAAAATAACATGATAAGGAAGTTCATTCAGCTGTTTAAATCCATGACCAATCAAGACTTTAACCTGCTCCTCGTCACGAATTCGAAGATGGAGCAGATCGTCTACCCATAAGGTTTGCGAGTATAGTTTGCGCTCTTCCATATATCGCTTGCGCAATAAATCCTGCGCGATCGATAAAGAGGCAGAGTCCAGAATCAAGTACTCATACTCTTGCGGTTTACGGCCTAGAACGAGGATGATATGAGCCCAGGTCTTTCCCATCGCGCCAACAGGCTGCACAATGACCGTCTGGCCATCTAATTCAAAAACAACAGGAGATCCCGTATTCCTTGAGGTTGTGTCTAGTTCTATTTGACTGTTCAGAATTTCCAGCCACTGCGTTGTTTCACGGCTCCCCAGCTGAGGAATAAATCTGGGTTGGCTATCCTGAGGGATATAGATGACTTGGGCTTTGGTACTGCTCTGGAGCAGCCCCAGCACGTGGGATACGCCCTGTGAGGATAAGGTCATGCGATGGAACTCACGTGAAATTTTCTCCAGATCCTGCAGCGCTTTATGATGCTGGTTGATAATGTACGCATGAATATCCTGCGTGATGTCGATAAAGCGCACCGCTTGAGGGAAAATGATGAGAGGGAGCCCGCAGGCTTCCGCCGCATCAATCCAGTCTTGCGGAATTAAACTCAAATAATGCCCCATCTCGATGCAGAGACAAGATACGTTATTATTAATAAGCTGCTCCAAATAAAGCATAAACAGCTTGGTATCGCTCTTGAAAGCAGCTCCTGTTGTCAGGATCATCTCTCCGCCCTGCAGCAGCTCTTCAAACTGAATCACTTCTATGATATGCACCCAGCGCACTAGTCGTTGTAAGCCTTCTTGTCCTGCAGCGATATAGGCTTGCTGAAAGAAAGGTCTACCGAGTACTTCTTCTACCGTTAATTGATAATCTTGATTCAAGACTGTCACGCTACTTTCTTCTGGCTCACCAAAGTTATCCACAATTGACTATTCAGGCTGTTTGGGGATAAAGGAATTAATGAAGTTTAGTATACATGAAAAAAGCGCCTGTTTCACTAGGAAACAAGGCGCTTTACAGATATCCGTCTTAAATTGCTTTATCAATAGCAACGGTTTGCCCGGACCAAACCTTCTGCGAGGTCCAAGGCGCATCCGCATCCTGCCAGAACGCATCATCGGCCGGCAGGCCAAGCGGCAGGAACACGGCGGAGCACAGGTATAGACTGCCCGTTGAGATGTAAGGCTCGCCAAGCTCAGGCTGGTGACCGCACAGACCGATCGTCAGCCACCCTTCTTCGTCGAAAGTGCCCGGAGCTTCGATCAGACGCCTGATCATGACGCTTAATGCGCATCTAACTTGCGAAGGAGAAACACCGACTGGCAGTTCACGGCGCAGCGCTGTTTGAGCAAGCGACTGGAAAGCGCCGAACCGGTAAGCAAGCGACCTGCCAATGACAGGGAATGTACCCTCTGGTGAGATGGAACGCTCCTGAACAGCAGCATAACGCTGCGCACGGGTCAGAATATCTTTGCGCATCGCTGCCCAATCTTCATAGTGCGTTTCCACATGCTCAATGATATCAACCAGCATAGGCTGAATCACGAAGCTGTTGTAGTAGTCCGCATGATAATGAGGGCCATCACCGTACATGCCGTCTCCCAGGTACCACTGCTCATGCTGCTTGAGGGCATAATCCACCCGCATCTGGTCCCAATCCTCACCCATGAACCGGAGCGCAGTTTCAGTCATAGCGGCAAACAACAACCAGTTGTTGAACCCTGGCTTACGGGTTCTCGTCGCTTTCAAGGCTTGCACCAGATTGCGCTGAACACGGCTATCCAGACCATGCCATAGTGTGTTAGGAGCTCTTAGAATGGCATGCGATAGAAAAGCAGTGTCCACGATCGGCTGAAAGCCTTGACTAAAGTTCATGAAATCAGGCGACTCTGGATCTGTCGCAGCATCGAGGCCTGCACGCACAAGCTCGGCGTAGTGCGTCCGAAGCTTCTCCTCTTCCGCATCAAGCGCAGGCGTTTCCAGCCATGGCGCGATACCGACGAGTGTACGGGCAAAAGCTTCCAGATGCGAGTACTGGCGCTGCTCTTCTTTTTTATTTTCGACAGGCATGGATGCCCGCAGTTTGTTATCTGCCAAAGCCGCAAGAACGGGATCAGCAATCCGAAGCATGGTTTGTACCCAGTAAGAACGGGTACTGCTTGTTGAGGCTTGATTATTCATACCAGTAACCTTTGATTCCTTTCTCCATACGCACAAGCGCTTCCAGATAGTAATAATCTCCCCAAATCATGAAGTCATCCGGCGCGTTGCCGCCACGAACACTGTAGGAGCCGCGCTCAATGAAACCTTGTGCATCAGGCTTGCCGATTGTCGCGTAGGATTTTACAAGTCCAGCCATCGAGCGCCCAATCGCATTTTCCAAATAAGCACGGTCAGCATCATCAGCAGCCAAATGTTCCAACAACTCCAGTGCTCCTGCTGAAGCAATCGCGGAAGCGGAGCTGTCGCGTTTCGTTTCTTCGTTCACTGGCGCATTGAAATCCCAGTATACAACGTCATCCTGCGGCAGACGATCAAAGAAGTAGCGAGCCAGACGTTTCGCTGTTTCTAGGTAAAGCGGATTTTTCGTATAGTGGTACGAAAGTGCGAATCCATAAATACCCCATGCTTGGCCGCGGGTCCATGTTGAACCGTCGCTATACCCTTGCGCAGTGCCACCATGCAGCGGCTCACCGTTTTCTTGATCAAAGTAGAACGTATGGAAAGAGGAATCATCGCCACGCACCAAATAACGGCGGCTTAAATCAGCATGAATGACGGCAACTTCTTTGTATTTCGCATTGCCCGTTTGTTCGTAAGCCCAGTACAAGAGCGGCAAATTCATCATGCAGTCAATGATAATGCGGCCCCCGTTATGCTCATCGCCTTCTTGGCCCCACGCTTGAATATACTGACCTTTTGGTCTCCAACGCTTCATCAATACATCAGCTGCCTGCAGAGTAAGCTGTTTCGCATTCTCATCTTTTTCAATAATCCACTGCGCTTTGGATGAAAGGGAATATAAGAAGCCGATATCATGGTGATCAAGTGCAACATTGTCTTCCAATCTTTTCTTAAAGCTTGCAACCGTTTTCTGAGCAGCCTCTTGAAAAGCGGTGTCCCCGCTGTATTGGTAGCCCAGCCACAAAATACCGGACCAGAAGCCGTCCGTCCAATCCGTATTCGGATTCAGGTGATACACATCATTTTCGCTGACATGAGGAAATTCATCCCCAAAACGTTCAATGTTCACTTTCGTTTTCTGTAAAGCATCTTCAATGGCTTGTTTCCACATGAATGATTCACTCCGTTTACTATAGTTTGGTTGTACCGCGTTCTATAAAAGTAAGAGGGACCTCGATTTCGCGTTCTTCGCCAGTCTCCGCTTTATTACCCAGTTTCTGCATCAGCTTATGAATGGCCATTTGTGCTTGATCGTCATAAGGAATGTCCCAGCTAGAGATGCCAGGATAGCTTTCTTTTGCAATATAATCGTTGTTAATTCCAATAAGCCGTAAGCGACTCGGAATATCAATGTGCATCTTATTAGCCGCTGATAACACTCTTAATGCCACATGATCATCAAAAGCGACGATCCCAACAGGCTTAGCTTGCCGCTGCAGGAGATCACTCAGGTAAGCTTCGATATCCAATCCCATCGTATCCACGATTTCATGGTAAATACTGCCTCCGAACTGCGCTATCCCAGCATTAAACCCGATTAGACGCTGTTCATCGATGACCTTCGAGCGTTTGCTGCCTAAATAGCAAATAGCTTCGCAGCCATGCTCAGCAAGTACCTTGACCGATTGCAGGCAAGCTCCCGCAAATCCCAGATTAACGGCACCAGTCGCAATGTCCGCTGGCCAGCCCCACCCATTAATCAGTACCAATGGTGTTCCGCTGTTGACAATCGAGCGCGTCGTTTCAAACCCCATCGCTAAACCGTGGCAAATTAACCCGTCAACTCTCCGCTGCAGCAAAACTTCCAAGTGCCTGCGTTCAATATCCGGGTCAAAACCTCCTGAAGAAAAAACAGATAAGTGGTACCCTGCATGATGCGCTTCAATCTGCAAATGTTCGGCAAGCTGTCCATAATAGCTTCCCAGCGCTGGAATAATGAGACCGATTTCATAAGTTTTGCTGCTGCTTAATCCTGCTGCCATCGTGTTGCGTCGATACCCCAGCTGCTCAGCAGCCAATTCGACTTTGCGAATCGTCTCTTTCGATGAGCGAATACCACCTCGATTCAACACATTGGAGACGGTGGCAATCGACACACCTGCTGCTTCGGCCACTTCCACAATGGTGACTTGTTTGGGCTTGGTCATCCCTGTTTCAACTCCGTTTTGTTAAACGTTTAACATACTCTATTAGCTTAATTTGAAACGTTTAACCTGTCAAGAGAAAAAAAGACCGGTTCCCTCATTTCAAGGGAATTCCGGTCTCTTACTTTACTTCGCTTTATTTTTTTCCAAAACAGCGTTGGCATCCTTGCGGAATTTCGCAGCCGCTTCTTCTACGCTCGTTTTCTTATACAAGATTTGCTCGCTTGTTGCTTTGAGCAATTTCTCGACTTCGATGGAACCAACCGGGTTCGGAGGATCCATTTGGGAACTGTTTTGCTCAGCCCACGCCACATAATCAAAGATTTTCACTTCGTTCGGTGACAGCAGCGGTTTGAGTGCATCTTTCACTTTGGAGGAAACAGGCACACCACGGTCGCCTTTAATCAATTTATTAGCTTCAATATCGTTCACGAAGAAGGAGATGAACTTCGCTGCCTCTTCTTTTTGCTTGGAGCTATTCGCAATGGAGAAGTACATACTCGGCTTCAAGAATAAGCCTTTATTGCCGTTGCGACCAGGAAGTGGGAACAGCTCAAGCGGACGGTCTTTGACCAAGTTGGCAACAGCCAAGAATTGATTGGACCAACCATTGCCGGTTACCGCATTGTTCAGCAAAATTTCATCTTCCTCAGCTACACCTTTCTTCTGTGATTCTTTATCAAGGGAAAGGATATTGCCAGCTTCGTACCACTTCTGATAACGCTTGAAGTAATCAATGAACGGTTTATCATCGGTGTAGCCAAGAGCTGTACCGTCGGCATTATACATTTTTTGATCGACAGAACGCAGGTAATACGGGAAGAAGACTTCATGGTGAAGGGCAAAACCACCGATTTGCTTGCCGCCAGCTTTCGCTTTTGCCGCAACCGCATCATAATCCTCCCACGTCCACTCTTTGGTTGGTGTAGGAATGCCTAAGCTTTTGAACGTATTCACATCAATTGTTGTTGCCAGGGCGTTCACCCCTAAGTTCATCGCAACTAATTTTCCGCCTACTTCACCACCAGAAATATTATTCGGGGAGATGGAGGAAACATCGATAAGCCCGTTTTTGGTATAAGGCGTCATATCAGCCAACTGATTTTTACCGCCGTATTGTGTTAAATAGGAGATATCCATTTGAATAACATCCGGGAGCTGATTGGCTGAGGCTTGCGGAGCAAGCTTTTTCCAGTAGTCGTCGAATGGCGCGTATTCCGCTTCAATCTTAACGTTCGGGTTCTGTTTCTCATACATCTCGATAACTTTCAACGTGTAATCGTGACGCGCTTGCCCACCCCACCAAGCTACGCGGAGCTTAACTGGATCTTTACTAGGTGCTGTTGTTGCCACTGCCGCTTTGGATGGTTCGGCGCTAGCCGCAGGTGCTGGTGTATTCGTGCTTGACGAGCATGCTGCCGCAGTAAACATGATGGATAGCGACAGAGCTAAAGTGAACACTTTTTTCATCTCTATTCCTCCCCTAAGTGAGCCGATCAAATTTGGATAACGCTTACATGTTTATTATCCAACTTTCTAGCGGAAAGTTTAATCCAGAAAGTAGAGGTATTTGTTTAAAAAACAGTGTTAAAAAATTATTAAAAAAAAATAAAACCATCCTGAGACTTTTTACGTAGTACTGTTCATGCATGACATACTTTCAGGGTTAGGGAGGTTTCTTGCTTATGACATTGACACTCAGGTATTACCAAACCGCTTCAATCCGGGACACCATTTCCATGTTAGTCTGGTATTTACGTAAAAAACGCCGCTAGTAACATGTCTTATAGGGCTCGCAAATAAGTATGAAAGGCTGCATCTCCAGTAGAATATCTACTAGGGATGCAGCCTTTTTGCTAGCTTAGTGGTGAGACACCACTGCTCTGTAAGCTGTCAGGAAATGATTGAACTCATAAGTTCATATGAACGCAGCCGCTGCTCATAATCTGCAACTGGCGTGACCAGTAGACATTCATCGACCTCACAGTCGCGTGCGATCAGCTCCAACTGCTCGCGCACGCTAGCTGCTGTACCGACGAGCACTTTACGCTGGGGTTGAAACTCTGCACCTTGCAGCCAAGGCATGCCAGCTGCAAGCAGCTGCGCTTCCTCCTCCGAAGCAGCGCAAACTACACCTACCGCGATCATAACGCGGGGGACCTGCCCTTGTGCGGACGGTACGAATCGTTCCCGGTAGCCTCGCACCACTTCATTAGCAGCGCTGTCGCTCATAAACTGGCCGAATACGTAGCCAGTTCCATGCTCAGCAGCTAATGCTGCGCTTTTCGTGTTTGTGCCGAGCATCCACACTTCCGGCGCAATCGGGGGCACTGGCCTTGCCGTTACCGCTTGCCCCTCGCAGGCAAACCGGCCTTCCAGCAAGGCCATTAATGACCTCAACATCTCCGGCATCTGGCGGACGTTATCCAAGAAGTTGCCGCTCAGCGCAATCGCGGCATTGGCTGAACCACCGGGCGCCCGCCCGATGCCAAGATCGATCCTGCCTGGGTATAAGGCAGCTAGCATATGAAAGCTTTCAGCCACCTTCATTGGCTTATAATGTGGCAGCAGCAGCGCACCTGAACCGATGCGAATACGTTCCGTTCTCGCGCCGATATGCGATAAGAGCACCTCAGTCGATGTACAAGCCAGCGCGGGCATATCATGGTGTTCGGCAACCCAGTAGCGCGAGTAGCCCCACTTCTCGGCTTGCTTGGCCAACTTGACGGCTTGCTCATAGGCAGTTGCAGCGTCTGCTTGGTCAATAACGGGAACAAGGTCTAACACACTTAGCTTCATTCAGATGTCCCCCCTTTCTCTTATAATGCACTTCGAGCTGTGTAGTCGCCAAAAAGCCCCTTATTCACAAACGAATAAAGAGCCGGTATAGGTATCATTTACAAAGCTTCACCTTTGCCACCATCAATATTGACCGAAGTTCCCGTCACATAGGAAGCGGCTTTGGAGGATAGGAAAGCGATCACATTCGCTGCTTCCTCTGCATCACCGATACGTCCTAGAGGGATTGCGTGCCGTGCATCACTTGCATACTCATCCCATGTGAGCTCAGGCGCTTCACGCTTCCAGGCTTTTTCCAGCTGATCACTGCGAATTTTCCCGATGCAAACCGTGTTAACTCGGATGCCGGCACCAGCAAGATCCTTGCTCATTGCGTTGGTTAAAGCCAGTCCCGCTGCGCGGCTGACACTTGTGGGCAAGGAGGAAGCCGGCGGTGTTTTGGCCGCAGACGTCGTAAGATTCACAATGGAGCCGCCTCCAGCTTGCTTCATATATGGAATCGCATAACGGGAGCAATGAATCGCTCCGAACAATTTCAGTTCCAAATCCTGCCGCCATACTTCCGTTTCCACCTGTTCAAAAGGTTTTGCTGCAGAAGTCCCGGCATTATTTACCAGAATATCGATACCTCCGAATGCTTCAACCGTTTGCTCGACAGCGCGTTTGCAATCTTCTTCCGACATGACATCCGCTTGAATCGCAAGCACACGGCTTTCGGTCAATTCGGCAATATGTTTGGCAGCTTCTTGCAGCTGCTGCTCATTCCTCGCACAAATAGCAACCTTCGCACCTTCACGAGATAACGTGATCGCAGTCGCTAGGCCAATCCCTTTGCTCCCGCCTGTAATTAAGGCTACTTTCCCCTTCAACCCCAAATCCATCCCTACATCCATCCTTTCTTAGACACCAGAGTAGTTCAAGCATACTCTTTTTAGCAGCATTTTTTCAAATGTTGGCAAAAAAAAGAGAGGCAGCAGCCCCCCTTTTCGACTTACTAGTTATTCAAGTAAACGGCTTTTCCAGTACGCGCTGATTCATAAATAGCTTCCAAAATTTGCGATACAACATAGGCTTGCTCAGGTGTCACGACAGGCTCTGCGTCTGTTTCGATCGCTTTGATCCAAGTACGCATTTCCAGATCCGCATCACTTTCTTTGGCCCCGTCATAAAAAGCAACTCCGCCAGCTTTCAGATCGACTTCTGTTGTGTACAAACGGCTGTGCTTCTCGCCATTGATACGAAGTCCGCCCTTCATGTCTGCTCCGCCTTCCGTTCCGCTCAGTGAGCACTTCGCTTCGTCAACTTCAAGCGTGTTCAGAGCCCAGCTGGATTCCAGCATAATTGTCGCTCCGTTTTCCATCACGATCATCCCGAATGCGGAATCTTCCACCGTGAACTTGCTTGGATCCCATGGCCCCCAGGCATTAGCCGCATTCTCCTTCTGGGACAATTCGTGGTAGGACGTTCCAAGTACAACTTTCGGTTTGTAGTTGTCCATCATCCAAAGCGTCAAGTCCAAAGCATGTGTCCCGATATCAATGAGCGGGCCTCCGCCTTGTTTTTCCTCATCAAGGAATACACCCCATGTCGGAACAGCACGTCGGCGAATCGCATGCGCTTTAGCAAAATAAATTTCGCCAAGCTCACCTTGCTCACAAACACGTTTCAAATGCTGGCTATCCGCACGGAAACGGTTGTTGTAGCCAATTGTAAGCTTTTTGCCTGTACGTTTAGCTGTTTCAGCCATACGTTTGGCATCTGCTGCCGTTTTGGCCATTGGCTTCTCACACATTACATGTTTGCCAGCTTCCAAAGCTGCAATAGCAATTTCCGCATGTGAGTCATTCGGAGTAAGAACATGCACGATATCAATCGTAGCGTCTGTTAATAGTTCTTTGTAATCTTCATATACAGTTGCGCCTTCTGCGCCGTATTTGTCAGCCGCTTTTTCTGCGCGCTCGCCAACGATGTCACAGAATGCAACAATTTCAATGTTCTTCAGTTTGCTCAAGCTTGGCAAATGCTTACCATTTGCAATTCCACCACAACCAATGATACCAATACGGAAAATACGTGACATAAGATTACCTCCAAAGTAGGTTGAATTTTATTATGAATTAATTAGGAAGTTCAATAGTAACTTCGCGTTTCAAGAGCGAGGAACGGATAATACCGTCAATAACTGCTTGATTCCGGACGATTTGCTCACCTGGAATCGGTGCAGGCTTGCCGTCGCGAACCGCTTCAACAAAATCGCGAACTTTTTCGTTAAATAAATTTTTGCTATGTTCAATGATTGGAATCTGACTTTCGGTATGATGTCCAAGAACATCATGGAAGTACGTGATAGATCCTACAGATCCATCAAACACCCCGCTCCATGGCCCTTTACCAGCTGGCGTCACTTTAAGTCCGCCATCGGTTCCAAGGAACAGGGTCGGTCCTAATGTATCCATATGCATCGCCCATGAGATTTTGAAATTCAGTACGAGGTCACCTTCAAAGCGGATCATCGCAACACCGAAGTCCTCAACATCGAAGCGCGCTGCTTCTTTATGATACAAAGGGTTCGTACCAAAAAAGTTCGAACTGTAAGCGGATACGGTAAGCGGTTTCGGATATCCCATCGCATTAAGTGCCATATCGAGCGAGTAGCAGCCAATATCTGCCATTGCGCCAGCACCAGCAATTTCCTTGGAGATGAATGTACCGCCAGGCATCCCTCTGCGACGTCCGCCGCCAGTTTCCACGTAGTACACTTTGCCCAGTTGACCGGACTGAACCACATCTTGAATGGTTTTCATGTTCGGATCATACCTCGGCTGGAAGCCAACATTGAGCATGAAGCCTGTCTTTTTCGCCGTTTGCGCCATTTCTACCGCTTCATCCAATGTAACGGACATCGGCTTTTCAAGCATGACATTTTTACCTGCCAGCAAGGCATCTACCGTTGTGCGGTGATGAGCCACGTTGGGGGTGCAAATACTTACTCCGTCAAGGTCTAGCTCTAGCAGCTGACGGTAATCATCAAAGGCTTGCGCCGTTGTAAGCTGCCAAAAATCAATGAATTGCGCCGCTTTGCCTGGAACAGCATCTGCAACCGCTACAATCTCTACATCAGCCAGCTCTCGGTAGGCTCTTACATGTGCGCCAGCAATACCGCCGCCGCCAATAATGCCGATTCTCAATGTTTTGCTCATCTCATTACCTCATCGCTACATGTAATATTAAGACATCCTACATAAATGTAGCATAGGAATAATAGGATTTTTAGTCTAACATTAGGACAAAAGAGTTAAGAAATTACGACATGTCTTATTTAGGCAGAAAACCGGCTTGTCTTCTTGATTTCGTTGGATGGCCATTCACAACATTTATTGACCCTTCAAAATCAGGATAGAAGCCGTCATTCAGAGGGCGGAATAGCAGCAGCTGGATCCGTAACAGATCGGTAAGTTATATGGGGAGAGGTGACGGCTGAGTTGCTATTGGTGGTGGGATAGTTGTTGTCGGCTAACGGACTGAGATGACGCTATGTGCTACTTTTGAGAGAATATTTGCAGCTAACGGACTCCAGAGTCGTTATTGATCTTGAACTTGACTAAAACGGCTACCAAATCCATAAATAACGGCGCCTCAGTCCGTTAGCCCTCGAATCCAGCCGAATTTGGTGGAATAACGGCTGCTGGGTCCGTAAGTCCGTTCCACTGCAAAACGCAAAGAGAGCTGCCCCAGTAGATATCTCTACTTTGGCGACAGCCCTTAGAAGAAGGCTTGATAGCCTCTTTTTATTACGCTACTTCCACAATCTTCAGATCAATCGCAGTTTCCATAATTCTCCCAATCAATCGTTAATCGTTGCTCCCATAATCCTCCTGCTTAATCAACAAACCGAACAATCCACCCACTCACTTGCCACCTTCGCCGCCAACCTTCTTCTTCGCATCCTCCAGAAGACTCCGGTAAGCAGGCTCCTCCGGATGATCACGCACCAAGTCCTCGTAGTAGCGGCTGACTCGCTGAAAATAATAAGGATGAACGTCCTGCGTCGGAACAAGCCGATACGGCTCCCAGCGGTACGTCTGCACCTGATACGCTTGATCCTGCTCTTTCACCCAAAGCGCGAGTTCGCACAAGCCGTCTTGCCCTTCCCGGGTTGGCATATCCTCAATCTCCAAATGATTGTACGTGGTCCCCGGTGGAATCATCCGCTGAAAGCCGCTTGACGTCCACTGGATGATATCGAGCTCACAGCCCGCTTCCGCCCCCCTGCCCTCCTGCTGCCAGCCGATAATCACATCCCAGCCTTCTCTGCGTGAAACCGGCGCTGCGGCAAAATCCGTTACTCCCCTAATTCCTCCCGTGGCTGCAGATGCAATAGGAAACCAGTTACCGGAATAATCCTTGATCGAGAACAGGTACTGGTTATCTAAAAATCTATACATCGCCGTGATTTCGGGAGAGCCGTCACCGTCAACGTCCGCATACAAAATCGCCGCGGGATTCCCCTGCTGCTGGAGCTGCACAATCTCTGCTTCTTGAGGTATACAGCTCCGGACGACGGCAAGGAAATCAATGGGGTTCTTACTCATAGTTATCCCTCTTTTCGCATCATTTTCAACTAAAGTATATGCGACTAAGGACTTGGCACATGAACACTTATGGCAAGAACAAAGAAAAGACCATGCATCTCAACCAAAGTTGACATACATGGTCCTCATTACGCTTTAGGCGCTCCCAAGATACACCTGTGTCTGATGGACGCAATGAATGAAGCGCACGGTCTGCGTTTCTGCCCTCATGACGACCGAGTGAGTTTCTGCGCGGCCACCGAATTGATATTTCACACCGCTCAGGAAATCACCGGAGGTGACACCTGTTGCCGCGAAGTAAATATCGGAATCTCCGATGAGATCACGCATGCCAAGAACTCTGGACGGATCCGTGATCCCCATGGCCAAGCAGCGGGCAATCTCAGCCTCATTCTCAGGCAGAAGCCGTCCCTGGAATTCGCCGCCCATGCAGCGCAGCGCTGCCGCAGCAAGCACACCCTCCGGCGCGCCTCCCGAACCCACGTGCAGATCGATGCCCGTTTCGGGAAAGGCTGTCGCCATAGCTCCCGCTACATCACCGTCGCTGAGCAGATGAATTTTAACACCTAAGGTGCGCAGTACTAAGATTTTGTCGGCATGCCTTTTGCGATCCAAGATCGAGACGGTTAGCTCGGTTACATCTTTTTGCAGCAGCTCCGCGGCTCTGCGTACCGTCACTTCGAGCGGATCCTCTAACCGGAGATGACCGGCTAATCGCGGACCGACGGCCAGCTTTTCCATATACATATCTGGAGCATGCAGCAGATTCCCTTTCTCGGCAATAGCTACCACAGAAAGCGCATTATTTCTGCCGCTTGCAACAATGTCCGTACCTTCTAGCGGATCAACAGCCACATCATACTCAGGACCAGAACCGCTGCCCACAGCCTCGCCAATATAGAGCATCGGAGCTTCATCCATCTCTCCTTCCCCTATGACAACAGTTCCCCGAAATGGAATGGAGCTAAAAATAGAACGCATGGCAGATGTAGCCGCTTCGTCAGCGCTATGTTTATTCCCTTTTCCAGTCCACCGAGCGGACGCCAAAGCAGCATATTCTGTAACCCGAACAATTTCCAGTGACAAATCTCTTTGCATACATCCATTCACCCTTTCTACTTTGGGATTGTCTGTGCGTTTATGTTCTATTGGCTAAAATAAGACCTGCTGTTTCTTCGATTGCTTTCTCGCTAACATCGATGATTTGGCAGCCCAGCTCGCGATACAATTTCATCGCAAAAGCCAGCTCTTCTTTGACTCGCTCCCCGGTCGCATATTTGGCGCCAAAAGGAAGCCCTACCGCTTTCAAGCGTTCTGTGCGAATGCGCACGAGTTGATCAGGACTCATCGTTAAACCAATTAGTTTCTTAGGATTTAATTCATATATAATGGCAGGCGGCTTCACCTCTGGGACAAGCGGGTAATTGGCCACTTTATTCCCTTTATGCGCCAAATATATGCTTAGCGGCGTTTTGGAGGTACGGGAAGGCCCAAGCAGGACAATGTTAGCGTGTTTCATCGCGCTCGGATCTTTGCCGTCATCACTATTTACAGTGAATTCAACCGCTTCAACCCGCTGATAATACTGTTCATCCATCTGATAGAGCAGACCTACTTTGCGCTTCGGTGAATCCTTGAAAGTATCAATGAATGCCTGCATCATAGGTCCCATAATGTCAATCGCATTAACGCTAAGTCGAATTGCTTCCTGCCGCATCATCTCCCTAAGTTCAGGAAGAACCAGTGTGTAGGCGATAAAACCGTTCACTTTCGAGGCTTCTTCCACTAAGGAGCGCACTTCATCTTCGGTTCGGATCGACCCGAAGCGCTTGACCTGCACTTGGCTTGCATTAAATTGGCGGATTGTTGCTTGTACGACGGTATTCGCCGTTTCCCCTACAGAATCCGAACAAACGAAAATCGTATGCATCTTATCTCCCACTTGCACTCCTCCTGATTAAATCCCCAGCGCTACTTCAAGCAGCAGTTTGGTCATCGTCGTTTTCGTAATTCGGCCAATTACTTCATCATGTTCCTGATCAGGCGCTGCCAGCTTAACGACGGGCAATCCGTCAACTTGATGATGGATCATTTTCCGAGCAGCTTCTAACACACTGTCTTCCGGGTTCACGGTAACAATATTCGGATGCCTCGTCATAACGAGCGAAACAGGCATGCTGTTCGCGGCGGATTGCCCTAATGTCACTTTAAGCAGATCCTTTCGTGAAACGATGCCTACTAGAGCCCCCTGTTGATTAACAATCATTAAACTTCCTACATTTTCGAGAAAAAGTGTCACGACAGCATCGCTGACCGTAACCGTTTCCCTAAGCACGACGGGAATGCCCATGACTTCTTTGACCTTCATCGCCTCAATATGCTTAAATGGTGAATTGACCTCAAGGGCAGTTTTTCCAAGAAAATAACCGACCTTCGGTTTGGCATCAATATGCCCCAGCATCACCAAAACAGCCAGATCCGAACGGATCGTTGGGCGGCTAATGCCTAAAAGCTCAGCGATGCGCTCCCCCGTAATCGGGGCATGCTTGCCCACAAGATCAATAATTTCCAACTGGCGGGATGTCAGCTCGATGATGTTTCCCTCCTAAATCATTCAAAAGCGCTTATATAGTGTGTTCTATTTATTATATATTGTATATTATATAGCATAAAAAAGGAAAATAATATTGTTTTATAGCACATAAAATAATTTCTTATCATAATTGGACACGTTCTGTTCACTTTTTTAGGATGCCAAAAAGCCCCCTTTCTACTTCCCTGAAGGAATGAAAGAGAGCTCCTGCTAATCGTCTATAGAAAGAAGACAATGCCCATAATGCCCGCGCCTACAATAATAATAAATGGATGCAGCTTATATTTAACAATTCCTACAAAAGCGCCAATTGAGATTAAAATCGTAGCAATTTGCTGCCAGGTAATCGGCAGTTTGGCTTCGCCCCATCCTGCCATTCCAAAGTGAATCGCCGCAAATATAATTAAGCCGGTAACAACGGGCTTCAATCCATAAAATGATGATTTGAACCATCGATTATTATGCCATTTGTACAAAAACGCCGCTAATACGATGATCAATAAGAGAGATGGAAGCACCATTCCGAGCGTCGCCGCGATGGCGCCCATCACGCCAGCCGTCTGAAAACCAATTAGTGTGGCACAATTCGTCGCGATCGGTCCTGGACCTGATCCTGCCAAAGAAACAACCTGGTTAAAAGCTTCATCTGTCAGCCAGTTATTCTTGCTCACCTCGTGCTGGATGATTGGCATCATCGCATATCCGCCGCCAAAGGAGATAAACCCAATCTTAAAAAAAGTAAGAAATAAACTGAATAGCACGCTTAATCACCTTCCCTCATATGCCGTCAGCAATGAAATAATCTGCGGCCCGGTTGGTTTTGGGCGACTGCGATTGCGTTTCTTTGTTCGCGAATGGATCTTTCATTCCCCATTTTTGCTTCAAGAAAACGACAGCAATCCCGACCACAACCCCGATGCCAATCACTAAAATCGGTGATATCGGGAGGAAAAGCAGGACGAGCACGGTAGCCACGGCGGCAAAAAGCGTCATTTTATCAATAATGGATGACTTCGCCATTTTGTAGGCAGCTGCTGCGATCAGTCCAACAATTGCAGCATGAATCCCCTCCATGATAGCTTGCATTTTCGGATAACTTTGGAGAAATGCGTAAACCATACTAAGGATCATAACAATCAAAAAGGTAGGAAGCGTAATGCCGATGACGGCTGCTACGGCTCCCCGAATTCCCGCCAAATGATAGCCGACTAAGGCAGAAACATTCACGCCTACGCCGCCCGGAGCTGCTCCGGATATGGCAAGAAGTTCAGTCATCTCATCATCAGACATCCACTTATTCGTCTCAACGACTTCTCTATGAATAGCAGGCAGCATGGCATACCCGCCACCAAAAGTAAGTGGGCTGATCCGCAGAAATGTCCAGAAGATGCTTATTAATTTACGATAGTTGTTTATTGGCATGTTGGTTGACCTCCCCTGCACTTAATTCTATTTTGAACTAAAGAGAGTAGAATGTCCAATCATTTTTACTAATCTCTTTCTTAAACCTCGCTTATAATGCAGGATGTTTGCTTATATTAATCCCGATCATCCCGATTAAAGATCTAAGTTTAATTTATTTTGGCATAAAGGTCGGTTTTTCAATAGAATTGGGGTAAGCCTACCATAGGAACACCTAACCTATTTGAGAGGATGATGAATGATGAGCCGAATGATTCAAGCGTATTTTCACACGGAAAACCAAGCCGAGGGTGCCAAAGCGCTGCTAATGAAATACGATCCGCAAATGCTCGAGGTTGGTTCCCTAGAGGGCGGATATAACGGCAGTGGACGGCTGCTGCTGCCGTTCATGGAAAGCGGAGGATTAGTAAATGAGGCGAACATTAACAATAGCTTTGCCATGGTTGATGCGCCTCCGGCCGCAGCCCGCGCTTCTTCCGATTATGCGAGCGACGGGGATACCCAAGCACTTCATTATGTGCTCTCTTGCAAAGTCGCGGATGCAAACTATTTGGGAGCTGCTGAGATCATTCGCCGCAACCATGGTCATCTGGAAGAATTTAACGATTAGATCGCAGCAAAATCCAACATCGGGAACTCTGGTGCGCTATTTCTCACAAAAGCACATGTTTCGCCTGTTTGGGGAACTACGATCCGTTATTTCACAGTTTCGCCCCACAAACTTATACATTCTAGCGATATAAAGCCCTGTAGTTCCATTCATTGAGGGAACAGCTTGTTTTGTTGCAAATAGCGTCCTGTAGTTCCGTTCCATTTAGCTAAACCGGAAGTAATTCCAACAATAACGAAGAGACTGTCCCTGAAGTCAACCAATGACCGAGGGAGAGTCTCTTTTTTGGTTTTTTAGCAGAAATTTCTAAGATTAACTGGAAATTCTACCTCTAATTAACTGAGTCATTCAGCTATAGGGTGAATAGATGGAATTTCTCCTGCTATTGGGAACGTTTAAGCCAGGAAGTAGGGGAGTTAGTGTGGATTAACGGTATTTTTTCCAGTTATTCGTATTTTTAGGCTGGATTCACATGAAATAACTGGAATTTTTCCAGCTAATCGCTGCAGTTCCATAAAGAGAGGCTGTCCCAAGTCATCTAAATGACCGAAGATCAGCCTCTCATATTATCTAAGCAGCATGCTTCTGCCGCTTCTTCATCGCATAATTCGTGATATAGACCCCTGCAACGATGAGTATCGCTCCCAAGAGATGATACATTCTCAATGATTCACCTGTAAAAGCCGTTGCAAATATCGCGCTGAACATCGGGATGAAGTTCAGGAAACCCGCACATCGCTGGGGACCAACGATTTCGATGGCTCGGTTCCAGCTTAGAAAAGCTACAATCGAAGCGAATAAGCCAATATAAATGAGTCCTGAGATAAGTGCTGAACTCCACACAATGTGCGGAGATTTCACCGCTATTTCGGTTATCGACAGCGGGATCAAGAGCAGTAAAGCAACGACAACCTGTGCGAGCAGCAAAGGGCTGGACGGAAATCGCCCCGCTACCTTTTTCATGCCAACGGAATATAAAGCCCAGCAAAGAACTGCTGTCAGCATCAGCAAGTCCCCTTTATTAAAGGAAAGATGGAGCAGCGCTGTCAAACTCCCTCGGCTAATGATCCAACTCACCCCGGCCATCGAAATCAGAATGCCCGGCATCGCCGTCCAAGCGAGCTTCTCTCGCATAACTAGCCATGTTAAGATCACCACAATAATGGGTGTAGCAGAGTTCATAAGTGAAGCGTTAATTGAACCTGTATATTGCACCGCGACATAAGTTAATGTGTTAAATCCGGCAACACCAGTTGCAGATAAGAACAACAGCATTTTCCAATTCCGAAGAAATTCAGCCCTTATCCGCCAAGTTTGCTTACCATAGAACGGTAGAAGCAATAGAAAAGCGATGCCCCAGCGTAGAGCAGCTAGCGTGATTGGCGGAATATGCTCGACAAGTGCTTTGCCGGCCACAAAATTGCCTCCCCATATGCAAGTGGCAAGCAATAATAGTATGTAGGGGGATTGTCTTATCATGCCCAGTCGTACTCCTTCATAGATCATCGTATTGACTACTTACCTGTACATGATAACATATGACGGAATCGACAGGGTGATGAGTTTGTAATCCCTTGTGTGCGAATGCAGCAATATCCTCAGGATCCGTTTGACAGGTGGGTTTGATTTCCTTTACGATGACTAAGTAATTATCCAATGGTCCAATACATGTTAGGAGACTTCCGTCATGCAAAATAGCTTTGTTTCTCACCTCTATTGCCCGAAATGCGCAACTTCGTACACGATCGAAGACAGACATCAATTGTGTCTCTGCGGCTCACCGCTTCTGGTAGCTTATGACTTAGAGCGTTTGGCGCTATCCATGGATCCTACTCAGCTTCGCGACCGCGAACCTACGCTTTGGCGCTATCGCGAGCTTCTGCCTGTCCTTCATTCGGAGAACGTTGTGACACTCGGCGAAGGCTTTACCCCACTGCTTCCAATGCCAAGCATCGGCGCAGATATGCAGATTCCCGGTCTGCTGATGAAAGACGAAGGTTTGCTGCCTACTGGCTCTTTCAAAGCCAGAGGTGCTGCTGTCGGCATCTCCAAAGCGAAGGAGTTAGGCGTGCAGGAGCTCGCCATGCCGACTAATGGCAATGCAGGCGCAGCATGGGCTCTCTATGCGGCTAGAGCCAAGATGAAGTCAACGGTCATCATGCCCGTCGATGCTCCGCTCATTACCCGTAATGAGTGTGCGATTTCCGGGTCCAATCTGTATCTGGTTAACGGTCTAATCAGTGATGCCGGGCGGATTGTTGCCGATCTCGTCAAATCATATGGCCTCTATGATGCTTCAACGCTCAAAGAACCTTACCGCATCGAAGGCAAGAAGACGATGGGGCTTGAAATTGCTGAGCAGTTGGGCTGGAAGCTGCCCGATGTTATTTTGTACCCTACAGGTGGCGGCGTTGGATTGATCGGTATTTATAAAGCACTTCAGGAGCTGCAAACCTTGGGTTGGGTACAAGGGAAATTGCCGCGACTAGTCGCTGTGCAAGCTGAGGGCTGCGCACCTATCGTCAAAGCATGGGAAAATCAAGAGAAAGCTTCGGAATTTTGGCAGGAATCCAAGACCGTCGCCTTCGGCATTAACGTTCCTAAAGCGCTTGGCGACTTCTTAGTCTTAGAGGCCATCTATGCGACCGGCGGATGCGCCGTTTCCATTCATGACGAGGAGCTGCTGCAAGAACAACAGCGAATCGCAGAGCTTGAAGGAGCATTCGTGTGCCCAGAGGGAGCGGCTACGTTCGCAGCCGCAAGGAAGCTGAAACAATCCGGCTGGATCGCCGAAAATGAGTGCGTCATTGCGCTCAACACGGGGGCAGGCATCAAATACCCGGATACCGTAAATGTGCAGGTTCCTGTCTTGCAGCCAGAGCAGCGGATCACGAGATAAGGGGACCCAGGTGTGAACAACGAATTGGACAAAACGCTCCTAACGGACATGCAATTATTCGCGGCGGCACTCGCACAAGCGAATGTCGTCGTTATACAGTTCACGGCGGATGATATCCCCGTTTTTCTAGCTGTCGGCAAAATTAGAAAATATACGCCATTTGAAGTACAGATAGGTGAAATATGCTATCTGCGAGAAGAAAGCGAATTCCGAATTAAAGAAGACTGACCTGACATTTTAATAAAAAGTTACTTCACAATAAGACCCCAAGGGAATAATTTCATTTAAATATTTGTACATAGCCTCTTTCTCACGATTCTGGAGCCGTCTGTCAGCATGAAAATTAAAATAAATCAAGCTTTCAGCAGCATCATAGTGGACAAACGATAAATGACCGCAGGGAAATAGCCGATGAATGGCTTCAATAATGCCGTATTGGTTCAAATTCCTGCGCTTTGCCGTTTGAACCACTGCTTCCGGAATGTCCTCCGGCGGTGGAACTTTATCTGTTTGCACCAAGTTATAGGCTTTCACTTGATAGCAAACATAAGGATATAAGTAACCGCTTGCATATCGTTGCAGGGATTCAGCATCCTTGGCGGGTAAGTTCAAATCTTCGTTCCACGCATAGATCGTCGCTTTATGCTTTTCCGGCGTATGAATCCGTACATATTTCAAATGCGGAAAACGATTTCTCACCAATTGCTCTGATAATAGACGAGTTCCCACCTTGATCACCTCTTCGGATTATTAATTTCTTCTTTCATGGATATGCGGCTTAAAAAAAGACAGCAACCTTTTGCTACGAAAAGGTTGCTGTCTCTTTCTTCTCATCTTATTCCGGTACCGATAATCCTAGACCTTCGGCAATACGAATGCCGTATTCGGGATCTGCCTTATAGAAATGTGCGATCTGTCTCAGTTTAATTTCGTCCGATTCTACGGGCTTCATAGCACCAACAATCGTCTGAACAAGCCGCGAACGCTCATCCTCACTCAAAAGCCGGTACAAATCACCAGGCTGCGTATAGTGATCATGATGATCATAACCTACGCTGTCAGCTGATCCTGATACCTCAAAAGGCGCGATTTTGTTCTCAGGGGACTCCTTCGGTCCGCCTACGCTGTTCGGCTCGTAGTAGACCGAGCTTCCGCCATTGTCATCTGCGCGCATTTGCCCGTCCCGCTGATACGTGTTCACTTCACTGCGCGGCCGGTTGATGGGCAATGCCTGATGATTGGCCCCTACCCGGTAGCGATGCGCATCGCCGTAGGCGAACAGGCGGCCTTGCAGCATTTTATCCGGCGAAACATCAATTCCAGGGACCAACGTGCCCGGTGAAAAAGTCGCTTGCTCAACTTCCGCGAAATAATTCTCCGGATTGCGATCCAGCACCATGCGGCCCACCTCAATGAGCGGATAGTCCTTCTGCGACCATACTTTTGTCACATCGAAGGGGTCAAAACGATACGTATTCGCATCTTCAAGCGGCATGATCTGCACACACAATTTCCAAGCTGGGAAATCACCTTGTTTAATCGCATTGAACAGATCTTCCGTATGATAATCCGGATTATCTGCCGCAAGCTGCGCCGCCACATCAGGAGCTAAATTTTTGACGCCTTGCTCGGTTTTAAAATGATACTTCACCCACACGCCTGCGCCCTCGCTATTCACCCATTTGAACGTATGGCTGCCGAAGCCATGCATGTGCCGCAGTGTCGCTGGAATGCCGCGATCCGTCATCAGAATCGTCACTTGATGCAGCGACTCCGGCGATAATGACCAGAAATCCCATACGGCATTCGGGTTTTTCAGATGTGTTTGCGGGTGCCGCTTCTGTGTATGAATGAAATCAGGAAATTTAATCGCATCGCGAATGAAAAAGACTGGCGTATTATTGCCCACTAGATCATAGTTGCCTTCATCCGTGTAAAACTTGACGGCGAATCCGCGTGGATCGCGAACGGTGTCCGAAGAACCATTTTCACCTGCAACCGTCGAAAAACGTACAAACAGCGGCGTCCTTTTACCAACCTCCGCAAAAAGACTTGCTTTCGTATACTTCGTTAAATCCTGTGTGACTTCCAAATAGCCATGTGCTCCTGCCCCTTTGGCATGAACGACCCGCTCCGGCACCCTTTCCCGGTTAAAATGCGCCAATTTCTCTAGCAGGTGGACATCCTGGATCAAAGTTGGACCGCGCGCCCCTGCGGTTATGGAGTTTTGATTATCCCCGACGGGAGCGCCCCAGCTCGTTGTCAGTTTATTCTTTTCCGTGCTCATTGCTCAATCACCTCTTAAGTATAGTAGTGAAGCTCCCGTTTAAGCGCTCTCATCGCTGACAGGATAGGAGTGTGACAACCTTCTTTTGCCTATTTCATATGTATTCGAGAACCTGTCTTGTTATGAAAAAGAAAAGCCTGGCAGAAGATCACAGATCTCCACCAGGCCTACTTATTAACCATTTTCATTTTAAAATGTAGCTGGCAACTTCACTCAAATCCTGAATATCAATGATGCCGTCAGCATGGACGTCTGCTTTGCTATTCCAGTTAGGATCCGTGCTTATTTCTCCATAATGAGCGGCAATGAAAGCTAAGTCGCCGACGCTCACTTGACCGGAATTGTTAACATCGTAGCCATGGCTTGTGTTCACAGAAGCTTGGAAGGCTGTCAAAGCAGCATTCAGCTCAGTAACAGCTTGCGCAATTTCAGCTTGCGTGACATCCGGATTCGCTTGCACCGCTTTAGCTTTCGCAATTGCTGCGAGAAGCACCGCTTTCGAGCCAGCAGGGTATTCGCCTTGACCAATACCTTCTACTGCCTGTGCATATGCCGTCTCTGCCGTGCTAATAAGAGCATTCAACGCGGACAAGTCGGCATAACGAATGGTAATCGGTTTATTCACACTTTCGAAAGTCGTTTCTACACCTGCTGCATTGGCAACTTGTGCAGAGCTGTAGACATTGGTGGAATCTGTGCTGTTGACAGATTTGGCTCTGAGTTGAAGCGAGATTAAATCGCTATTGCCCGTCACTCCGTAATCCGTCCCTAAACTGACCAAGATGATTTGCACCTTGCCAGGTGTGTTGTACACATTCCCTACAACACTTACCCCCTCTTGCAAGCCTCTTGCTGACACATATTCGAAGTACTCAGGATCATAAGTAAAGCTCACATCCTGTGCAATAATGGGTTCCGTAATACCACTCAATCCGTAAGTAAGCGAGAGCGTCTCGCCTGGCTTTAACGTACTTCCACCATGTAAAGTAATGCCTGGCTCTTGAGGTTCACCTGCTGGCACCGTAATATTCGGCATTGGCGGCTGGGTCATCCCTCCACCAAGGTAATATCCCACATGAGGCGGCTGGTTGTAGCCCGTATTTTCACGTGCCACGCCTAATCGGTAAATAGGATCTTGCATGAGGGTATAGAAGCGATAATCGGTTACATCGGTTGTCATATATACACGCAGCGCGCTGCTGTCTTCAAGCCGCCACACCGCTTCTTCACGCCAGTCACCGAATAAATCGGCTTGCAGGCCCGGGTTTCCTTTGGTCCCATTGTTGGAGAAAGTCCCGTCAGCTGTAAGCAGCGTCTTTACTTGCGAATTCTCATAATCCCATTTCAAAATGTTGCCTACACCCGTCAGCGTTGTATCGCTGTAAGTATGGTCGAGCAGCTCACGCTGGAGATCTCCATCCCACCAAATGGCGAAGTTCGCCGGCGGAATATGTGTGGCAATCTCATTGCCCTTCACATCGTACATGCCCCCTGAAGTGCTGTTCCAGCCTCCTGCATCGATAGCCCAAGATTCGGCCCCTTTGTACCGAGGGTCGATATCGGCGGATACGCCACGGCCTACATCATAAGTTGTAGGTTTTCCCCAAATGAGCTCGCCTGTTTTTGCATCACGGAATTCCAAGCCTGCCCGGCTCGGTTTCTCCTCATGCACCTGAAAAACCTCATAGCCAGGACGATCCGGGTCCAAGTCGCTTAAATGCATCGCATCTCCGTGCCCCAAGCCCGTTGTGTAAAGTCCTTTGCCATCGTTGTCAACTGCCATTGCACCATAAACAATTTCATCTTTGCCATCACCATCAACGTCAGCAACGCTTAAGTTATGATTCCCTTGACCTGCGTAGCTGCCATTTCCGGGAGTGTTTGAATCAAACGTCCATGCTTTTGTTAACTGTCCGTCTTGCCAGTTGTACGCGACAAGAACTGTTCTTGTGTAGTACCCTCGTGCCATAATCAGGCTCGGGTGCTCGCCATCCAGATAAGCGATAGCTGCTAGAAAACGGTCGACCCGGTTTCCATACGTATCTCCCCAGTTTCCTACGGTGCCCCTTGGAGGGTCATAGGAAGTATTGGTAAGCGTTTTACCCGTTGCACCTTCAAAAATGCTTAAGTATTCAGGGCCGGTCAGAATGTAGCCCGATGAATTCCGATAATCCGCTGCCCCGTTCCCAAGCACAGCGCCAGCTCCATCAATGGTTCCGTCAGCCGTTTTCATAGCGACTTCGGCCTTGCCGTCTCCATCTAGGTCATACACCATGAATTGTGTATAATGGGCTCCAGCGCGAATATTTTTGCCCAAATCAATCCGCCATAATTGTGTGCCGTCAAGCTCATATGCATCAACAAAGACATTGCCTGTGTAACCGGACTGCGAGTTGTCTTTGGAATTGGATGGATCCCATTTCACAACATATTCATATTGTCCATCGCCATCCAAATCACCTACACTGACATCATTCGCATTATACGTGTAGGCAACCCCATCCGGTGTAGTGCCTCCTGCAGGTTTATTCAGAGGAATATCCAAATGATTCGTCTCCATAACAGAGGCGCTGCCTGAAGCCGTTTGTTCGATCCCACTGAGCACCGCTCGAACTGTATAAGTCGATTGTGATGTTCCTTCCGTATCCAGGAAGTTCGTGCTTGAAGTGATCGGGGAGTTATTGATCTTATGGCCGTCGCGATACAAATTAAATGAAATGCTGCTTGGCTCTGTGCCCAGCAATCTCCAACCGACATAAACGCCATTGCTCACTTTAATTGCTGTAGTTCCGCGTTCAAGACGCTCCATTTGGCGTTTGAAGACTTTTTTAATTGGTGATACGACAGAGCCTGTGAGATCGGAGAGGCCCGCCGAATTAACAGCAGCAATTTTGTAATAATAAGGAACATTCGTTGACACGGATTGATCTACATAGGAGGAATCTGACGATCCTGCTATTCTACTGTAGGTCCCCGACTCGGTTGTCGATCTGTAAACATAGTAATATACAGCTCCGGATACGGAGTCCCAGTCTAAGCTAACTGAACTTTCTGTCGCATCCGCGATTTGAAAATGTGCAGGAACAGCTGGTTTTTGCCCAGTTCCGTCCGCAACAGTAACCATTAGTGGATCACTTTTCGGTGATTCATAGCCACCGGTCGTGTTCGTTACTGCATAAGTGTAAGTTAAACCAAGCTCAACTGAGCTGTCTGCATATACCGCTGCGCTCGTTGTTCCGATTTTGACATAATCAGCTTGACCTTCATCTTTCCGATAAATGCTGTATTCACTCACGCCTTGTGCGGCATTCCAGCTCAGCTGTACGGTTGGCGTTGGTGCAACGCTCACGCTATCAACCTTGACACCGCTCATGACAACGGCTGGCGTAATTTCAATAGCGTTGAGACGGCCATCATTACCGCCAATGTCAACGTTCATCTGCCCGTCTGCCACGGTGACTACAGCAGTGACATCTTGGAAACTGCCGCTCGCCGTATTCGTAGCGCCACGATTTATCCCCTCAATCGTAACAGCTGTTTTATTGCTTGCTGTTCCATCGCCTGCGGTTACTTTGACGAAATAATCCCCATTTTCCATATCCACTTTAAATGAGAAACTTTTATCAATAACAAAATCTCTTAACGTATCACTGAAACTAGCTCCACGATCTCGGCTCGCGATTGTTTTACTTAAGCCAAATCCAGCAGCACTGCTGTATAGCGTGGATTCGGAAACCCTTGTAAAACCAGGAGCTACAGGACTTGTCGCTGTTCCGAAATCAAAGTGGTAAGCTTGCTGAGCAGCAAAACCTGCATGAGGAAGCAATACTGCGCCTGAACATACAGCAAACGCCATCGTTGTGCTTAAAAAGAGCGGAAGTTTTCTCATTTTCATTATCGCGATCATCTACCTTTCATTTGGCTGACTGGAAGTTATCGTATGCTGCAAGAATTAATACAGCCGCTTCAGCTCTTGTTGCGTTGTCACCAGGCACGAAATTGTTATTGTCTCTGCCTTGAATCAGTCCTGCTTTCCGTGAAGCTTTGATTTCTTGCAGCGCCCAGTCTGGAATCTGATCCTCATCAGCGAAGGAAGCTGCCCCATCGGAGTTCGTCTCAAGACCGATTGCCCGTGCCACCATAACTGCCATCTCAGCGCGTGAAATAAGCCGATCTGCACCAAAGGAGCGATCTTCGTAGCCCGTTACCACACCTGCAGATGCCGCTTCAAAAATATAAACTTTGGCCCATTGCGGAATGTCAGCAATATCAGAGAATTGCATAACCTGAGCTTCCTTGCTAGTAAGCGAAATTGCTCTTACGAGCATAGCGGTGAACTCGGCTCGTGTTACCTTGCCTTCCGGTTGGAACGTGCCGTCTTCGTAACCGTTTACAAAACCTAGCGATGCCGCCCTCTCGACTGCTTTTTGTGCCCAATGATTAGCCATATCTTTGAAAGTAACTACATTTCCCTGCTTAGGTGTAATGTCCATCGCAAGCTTGGAGTCGGAAGTAATCGTTGCTGCTTGCATCGCACTCGTTACTTCTTTGACTTGAATAAGCTTGACCTCGGCTTGTCCTTCAGATAAATTCTCAAACGTAAAGGAAGCAAGTTCTACATCCCCTGAATCCCCCGGTAATTTTCCAACTTTGGTATGGGCAAAAACAACCTGCCCGTCTTTCACGATCCCCGGAACGGAAAACCCGTTCATCGGACTCGTTGCTTTTATAAAACGCAGGCGTTTCGTATCATAGGACAATCGAATTTCGTAGCCAAAAAGATCCTTCACATCGGTGCCTTTCACATCAACTCTAACTTGACTCCCGACTTGCGTTTGGTTGCCAATCAGCGATAAGGAGTAACTGGGCGACTCAGCCGCCATAGCTTGCAAGGGAATAAATGAGATGCATAGAAGTAAGCATACAGCGAATAGCAACCCTCTCTTTTTCAACATAGCTCCGTCCTCTCTGTGCTGTGAATAGATATGGGGAGGAAGGCAGTCGTTTCCTGCCTTCCCACCCGTTAAATCAAGACAGATCCTTCTTAAAAGTCCTCATTGATAATCAGCTGAGCAAGTGCGGAAAGATCGACAATATCAATCGCTTTATCGTTATTGATGTCAAATTGTTTCCACTCATTCCAATCTGGGCTATCAACCGTTTTACCATATGCTTTGACCATAAGCGCCAAATCGCCGATACTTGTTTTGCCATCATTCGTATAGTCACCAGCAACCTTCGTAACCACGGATTGACGGAACGTTTGAAGTTTGGCGGAAAGCTCAGCAATTGCTTGATTAATAAGCTCTTGACTGATCGTCGGATCATTTGCTGCCAGAATCGCTTTATCAATAGCACCTTGCAGAATCGCTTTGGAGCCGGAAGGATACTGTCCAACATGACCGCCTTCAACAGCACTGCTAATGACACCCTGCGATTCAGCAATGAGAGCATTCAACTGCGTTTTGTCTCCAGAGCCAATTTGCACAGCGTACGAATTGCCCTGCAACTGCTGCTCCGTGCCTTCACTGTTAGCAACTGTTAGCGCTGAGACGGCTGCAGTTCCTACGCCGGATTGAACGGAGGATTTGGCCGTCAAGCCGATGGAGAATAGCGGACCGTTCGGACGCGCCTGTTTGTCACCGAAGTGAACGCCAAGAATGCGAAGCTTGCCAGGTGTTACCTTGTAATCAACGACTTTGAAAGTGTCTTCGTCCAATGAAACAGGAGGCGTATTGTTAATATCCAACTTGGTCGTATCCACATCAATGGTGATATCCTCAGCCACTACTTCCGAGGAAACATGCTCCAGCCCGTAAGTAACGTTGAAAGATTGCCCGGGAGCGACAGCGTTAGGACCATTTAGGGAACCTCCCACCGCAAAAGGCTTCAAGTTTGGAATCGGAACCTTCGACCAGTCCGTATCTGAGGCAAAATAAAAGCTCGTATACGCTGGCTGATTGTACGCTGTGTTCTGTCTGGCAATCTCAGCGCGATATTGTGGATCATGCATTAACGTGTAAATCTTGTGATTCGTTACATCGGTGCTCATATAAATCCGAATAGCCGAACTGTCCGTCTTGCGAACGAGCAATTCCTCTCTCCAATCGCCAAAAATATCAGCAACAAGGGATGGGTTCCCCTTCGTGGAGTTATTTGTTGTCGTACCTGTAGCCGTCAATGCTCTAGCACCGCCCCAAACGTCAATCGTAGGCGTTGAACCATCTGCACCGTTCACAATTTGCGTCGTCATGTTGCCAGCCCATTTGATACTCATGTTTGTACCTGGCATGGAAGTTCCTAATGTTGTGCCATCTGCCGTTCGTAGAGCAGTAGCCCATGTTTCGATACCTCTTTTCGTTGTATCAACGTCACCGATCATGCCACGGCCAGTGTCTTTCCCCGTATAAGCGCCATAGATAATCTCACCTGTTTTGGCGTCACGGAAAGAGTAGCCGTAAGGTACGCTTGTCGCACCTTCGTGAACCATGAAGATTTCTAAACCAGGACGATCAGGGTTAATGTCCGTGACGTGCAGGGCATCTCCATGGCCGAGAAGCGCAAAGGTCCCTGTATTCGGTCCTGAAGCAATCGTATCCCCGGAGCTGTACAATAATTTGCCATCATGGTCAATTGTCGAAGAACCGTATACAATTTCTTGCTTGCCATCGCCGTCCACGTCAGCGCTTGTCAAGGAGTGTGCTCCCTGCGTTGTCAGTGACGCATAAGCCGGATTGGAACCCGCTCTGCCGTGAGGCGTGTCATTGAATGGATTTGTCATTTTTACCCATCCGCTGTCAACGAACCAATACTCCTCCAGATGTTTGCCATTCCAGCGGTACGACACGATTGTACTTCTCGTATAGTAACCTCTGGCAATGATCGCATACGGGTTCTGACCATCCAGATAGGATACACCTGCTAAGAATCGGTCCACACGGTTGGCTGGCTCAATTCTTCCTAGCGCGTAATCCCCCCACATAAGTCCGTCATCTTCACGCCCCGGCTTATAGTGGATGGTCTCCATTTCTTTGCCTGTCGCGCCTTCAAACACCGATAAATACTCTGGACCATCGACGATAAATCCTTCGAATTCGCGCAGTTTGTTATTCGTGCTTCGGCTTGGAGCATACACGTCTATAAAATAATCCGCTAAAAGCTTGGCATCCCCTTCAGAAAGCGGGTAAGTATACTTTTTGGCGATGCCGAAGCATTCTTCCAAGGTTTTGGGCCATGAACCGTTCAGCACTTCTGGATGCTTATCCCAATTCATGAACATGTTCACCACATGATCGTAGTAACCTTGGGCACTCAACCGATAATCATCCGTGTTGGAATAACCTTTGGCAATGTCTTCGCCAGGCATTGTGATGTAATTCGTGGAGGTCACGTTACCTTGGGCATTATACTTGCTGACTTTCGTACCTGGCGCTGTTTTGAACATCATTTCTGATTTTCCGTCGCCATCGAAATCATAGACCATGAATTGCGTATAATGTGCGCCAGCCCGAATATTGACGCCAAGATCAATTCGGTACAATAACGTCCCGTCAAACTTGTAGCAATCTACATATACGTTGCCTGTGTAACCTTTTTGAGAAACGTCTTTGGAGTTCGACGGGTCCCATTTGACGAAGTATTCATATTGGCCATCTCCGTCCACATCACCAACGCTCATGTCATTCGCCTTGTAGGTGTACGCTTCGCCTTTTGGCGTAACCCCATCTGCTGGCTTTTTCAAATTCAAATCGTAGTAACCACTCCCCCATGGTGTAACGGAGGCGCTTTTATCCACTTCTTTTCCGTTCACGACGGCAGCTACGTAGTAATGCGAAGCAGCTGTTCCTGTGCTATCCAAATAATTCGTACTGTCGTCAATCGTGGCGATCTTCGTGCCATCTCTGTACAAATTAAAGTTTGTCCCTGTTAATCCCGTGCTGGAGTAACCTGTTACCTCATTGCCAAGCAGCCTCCAACTGAGAAACACGCTATTGCCTTTGACAACGGCCGCCAAGCCACGATCCAAATATTCCAATTGAACGCCTGATGTTGTCCCCTGATTGTTTGTTGGTACATCGGCTGCTGCTATTCCGGCCACGCTGCTCAACATTACCATGCAGCCCGCAGTTATAGTAAGCGCTTTCTTGGTTAGGCTTAATTTGCTGTTCGCCATGCTTTTTGTCACCATCCTTATCGAAGATATGTCGCGTAATTTGTCAGAAAATGATGTTTTCGTGATACATTATGTTTCTTACGATCTACTTTTTGTCGGATAGCGTGATACGACCGGATTATCCTTGGGCCTTTAGACTTAAATCCAGTAAGGACTTCAAGTGTTAGGTCAATATTAGCTATAATTTAAATGATATTGATATAAACATTCATTATTTAAATATTTTTAATCGAAAACCATTTGGAAGCGCATCCAACTCGCCCTTTTCAATTACAGTGTGACTAGATTATTTTAGCAATTCTCAGCTCCTTTCAGCGTAAATAAGTAACTTGATGATGCTTCGTCCATGTTTCTCACTACCTCTCAAATGATACATTGTGTATTTTTTATTTACCAAATAAAAAACCGTTATTTTTGTTCAAGAAACAGTTATATTCCAAAAATGGCGGGGACGAGCTCTGAGAAGTGCGGTGGTCGCTCGAGAAGCGTGTGAGCTCTGGCAAGAGCGATGGCTTATGGGGAACTAGAGTCCGCTATTCCCCTGAAAAGGCGTGTTTTCCACCTGCAAGGGGAACTACGGTCTGCTATTTTGCCACTTTTCAACGAGAAACGTGCCGCGGTGGCCAGATAAGACCCCACAGTTCCGCTCGATGAGGAAAACACTCGTTTTCCTCTGAATAAGGGAACACAGTTCCCTCAACAAAAAAGCCTGCCCAACCTCCCGCACGGGAAGGCAAGCAGACTTTAACACATTACACCTTTGCAGCCAGATAAGTCCGCATGACCTGCTCCGCTTTTTGCGACAGCAGCTCCTCGGTCCTTTCCATAGCTTCTTGCAGCGACATCGGCCCATTGACGATACTATGGATGCTCGTGATGCCATGATCATACAGGGCTTCCACGCCAGCTCCAATGGAACCGCTCAACACAATAACAGGAACACCCAGCTTCTGAGCAGCCTGAGCAATGCCCATAGGAGCCTTGCCAGAAGCCGTCTGCGCATCTGTTCGCCCTTCTCCCGTAATAACGAGAGAAGCGCCCTCCAAATGCTGGCTCAGGTTGCTTTGCTCCATCACAATCTCAACGCCGCGCTGAACGGTTGAGGGAAAGAAAGCTTGGAACGCGCCGCCAAGCCCACCCGCAGCCCCTGCACTAGGCAGATGGTGAACAGCTATCCCCGTGTGCGTCTCGATGATGTCCGCCCAGTGTCGGAGCGCCTCATCCAGCTCTTGCACCATCTCAGGGGTCGCCCCCTTCTGAGGGCCGAACACATAGGACGCTCCTTGCGGGCCGACGAACGGATTAACCACATCCGAGGCAATCGTGAAGCTCGATTGGCCTATCCTAACATCCCAATCCGCAGCATCAATGCTGCGGATCTTCGGGAGACCAAGCGCTCCATGCGGAACTGGTTGTCCTTCAGCATCTCGAAGCGCTAACCCAAGCGCTTGGAGCATGCCGCTTCCTCCGTCATTGGTTGCGCTCCCGCCAAGCGCCAAAATAAACTTGCGATACCCATGATCCAAGGCATGTTTGATGAGCTGGCCTGTTCCGTAGGTAGTCGTTAGCCATGGATTGCGCTGCTCCTCTGAGATCAAGTAAAGCCCCGAAGCCGTAGCCATCTCAATGACACAAGTTTCATTGTCGCCAAGAACGCCGTACTCAGCAGTCACTTCATCCAACAAAGGCCCGCTAACTGTAACTTCAATCTTCCTACCCTGCGTCGAACTAATGAGACTATCTACCGTTCCTTCACCGCCGTCAGCCATTGGAACAAGCACGGTATCAGATGCGGGAGCAGCCTTTTGAATGCCTTTCGCTATAGCAAGAGCAGCCTCTTTTGCGCTTAAACTGCCCTTAAAAGAATCAGGTGCAATAACAATTTTCACAAGACGTCCCTCTCTCCCGATTTTCGTCTATCAAAGTTTGCTTATCAGCTTATACAACGCGTGTGTTCCGCTGTCTTCTTCACCGCTGGCAGCCAGCTGCTCGTACAGCGATTTGGCCAAAGAAAGTCCTGGCAGCTTGGCATTCATTTCTTCAGCCGATTGAAGCGCGATTTTCATATCTTTAATAAAATGTTTCACATAAAAGCCAGGTGCGAAATTACCGGCAATCATCCGCGGAGCCAAATTGCTTAATGACCAACTGCCCGCTGCCCCTGATTCAATGCTTTTAAGCACCGTAGCTGGATCCAGTCCTGATTTTTCCGCATAAACAAGCGCTTCGACCACGCCCATCATATTGCTGGCAATGGCGATTTGGTTGCACATTTTGGTATGCTGACCTGCTCCCGCTTCCCCTTGATACACAATATTCGTGCCAATCTTCTCAAAGAGTGGCAAAACCGCGTCAAAAGCATCACGCGAGCCCCCCACCATGATGGATAGCCTGGCTTCTTTCGCCCCAACATCTCCGCCTGAAACAGGTGCATCCAGTGAGAATAACCCGCGGGAACGCGCTTCATTCTCAATTTGCTTGGCAAGCTTGGGAGAGGATGTTGTCATATCGATGACATAACTTCCTGGCTTGGCATTTTGCAAAATACCATTTTCGCCCAAATATACTTCTTCCACATCACTAGGGAAACCTACCATCGTAATAATCACATCGCACTGCCGAGCTAATTGACCAGGTGATTCCTGCCAATGTGCACCTTGATCCACGAGCTCCTGCGCTTTCGATCTTGTCCGATTATACAGATGAACTTGATACCCTGCCTTCATAAAATGTCCCGCCATACTTTTACCCATAACACCCGTACCTACAAGTCCTATTACGGTTTGCGCCGGATTCATTGCCACGATGAAAACCACCTTTCTAAATAAACACGTTCTTCCAACCGGATAATGCGAATTTTTCCCAATGCTACTTCTAAGTTATCATCCCTGTTCTGTGCGGTCAATGAAAGATGTGTATCATTCGTAGGACTACATTGACAGACAAAGTACTCTTGACTATAATGTAAATCAGGAGGTGAGGGTCATCTTTGACTTGAAAATAACATCTGATCTTATTCGTGGACATACAGATAGCATCATTCTTAAACTTTTGATGTCCGGCGATAAATACGGCTATGAAATTTCAAAGCTTGTGCAAGTAACTTCTGGTGGTGAATACGAGCTCAAAGAGGCTACGATGTATGCCAGTCTCAAACGTCTAGAGCAGGAAGAGAACATTACATCCTACTGGGGGGACGAGACACAAGGTGGCAGAAGAAAGTATTATCGGCTCACTGACAAAGGCAGGGAAACATTTGAGACAAACAAACGAAACTGGGAACATGCGAAAAACATACTCGATTTATTCCTATAAGAAAGGTGGAATCATCCTTGCCTACTAAACTTTCTGCTTATTTGGACGAAGTATTCTCCAATTACGAGGATTTAAAGCCAATTAGGGAGTTAAAAGAAGAGCTTTATCATGATTTAGAGGAAAGATTCAGTGATTTGCAAAAGGATGGCCTTGATGAGAAAGCTGCCTTTGAGCGAACGATCGCTTCCATTGGCGAAATCTCTGAGCTTATCGAAAGCATCCATGCAAATACAACGAAACTGCAGCAAATTGTTGGCCTCGATTTCTCCAAACAAAATTTGCAAAAGTCGGATTTGAAATCCACTCAAGTCCATGACGGGAAGTTTAATTACAGTAACCTGCTGGACTCCGATTTTAGCTATTCGGACTTAACGAACGCTTCTTTCAAATGCAGTAATTTAGATCGTTGTAATTTTGATGGCGCTAATTTGACCCATGCTAAGATTCAAAAGTCCAACCTGAAGGGAGCATCCTTTGAGAATTGCCTGTTTGACCACACAGACTTCAGCTCCTCGGAGTTAACAGGGGTATGTTTGGATAACCTAACTTTTACCGGAACTACGTTTCATCATACTGGTTTAAAAGGGACTTCTTTCCGCAATACCGTTTTTCAAAGCTGTTCGTTTAAAACGGATGTCAAAAAAGCGATTTTTGACGGGGCTAAGATGGATAAAGGCACCTATGCCTTATTAAAAGGCTTAAAAGCGAATCTCACTCATGTTACCATCATTTAATTAGAAAGCGGGGAACTTCAACTTCATGTCAACACAAACCAAAAATAAAGGAATAGGTATCGTACTTGCCGGTCTTCTGCTCGGTATTCTGATGGCAGCAATGGATAATACCATTGTAGCGACAGCTATGGGCACCATTGTTGGGGAATTAGGGGGATTGGACAAATTCGTGTGGGTCACTTCCGCCTATATGGTCGCGGAGATGGCCGGCATGCCGATTTTCGGGAAATTGTCCGATATGTATGGACGCAAAAAGTTTTTCATCTTCGGGATTGTCGTATTTATGCTTGGCTCCATTTTATGCGGAACGGCAAATTCCATTATTGAGCTCAGTATTTATCGCGCGATTCAAGGGATTGGCGGCGGTGCGCTGGTACCGATTGCTTTTACCATCATGTTCGATGCTGTACCGATTGAGAGCCGTGGCAAATTAGGCGGATTATTCGGCGCCGTTTTTGGTATGTCCAGTATTTTCGGCCCCTTGCTTGGCGCTTATATTACGGATTACGTAAATTGGAAATGGGTCTTCTACATTAACCTTCCTCTCGGTTTGATTGCCTTTATTTTTATCGCTTTCTTTTACCGTGAATCCGTTGAGCATTCGAAACAGAAGATCGATTGGTGGGGGGCAATGACACTTGTCGGGGCCATCGTCTCCCTTATGTTCGCGCTTGAATTAGGCGGCAAAAAATATGCTTGGGATTCATCGGTTATCCTCGGATTATTCGCACTATTCGCTGTGTTAACGATCATCTTCATTTTCGTAGAACGCCGCGCTGCCGAGCCGATTATCTCTTTTACTATGTTCAAAAGCCGATTGTATGCTTCCAGCAACGCCGTAGCTATTTTTAGCGGAGCTGCTTTTATTACAGCGTCTGTATATATCCCAATCTTTGTTCAAGGTGTGCTTGGCGGCACCGCGACCAACTCAGGCTTAGTTTTACTGCCTATGATGTTAGGTTCTGTCGTAACGGCAACAGGCGGCGGTTTCTTAATGACCAAAGTGAGCTATCGCGCCATTATGATTCCCACAACGCTTATTCTAGCTGGCGGAGTTGCCCTATTGACGACATTGACTCCTGAGACACCTCGCTGGCTCGTAACGATCTATATGATCATCGTCGGTCTAGGAATTGGTGCTTCCTTCTCTGTATTGAGTAATGCCGCAATCCATCTCTTCGATGCTAGACAACGCGGTTCAGCTTCTTCAACACTGAATTTCCTTCGTTCCTTAGGAATGACGCTCGGGATTACTGTATTTGGCATTATCCAAAGCCACGCATTCACTAAAAAGCTGACAGACGCTTTCGCCGGGCAAGGTGAAATGCCTGCAGGTATGGCTACGAGTGACCCTCATACCCTGCTTGATCCGACCAAACGTCTGGACATTCCGGGTCCTATTCTAGAAAAAATCTCAAGCGCGCTATCGTCTTCGATCGTTCTCACTTTCGCCTGGACCATTGTTCCGGCAGTGATTGCCTTCATTTGTGCCATCGCGATGAGCAAAGAAAAACTTGATCCCACGCAGGAACAAGGCGCGGTATCGCATTAAAAAGTCGTTGCAAAAAGCCGCTGGCCCCAAAGTCATTAGATGACGGAAGGGGCCAGCGGCTTTTTAAATTTTGGGGCAGCCTTTTTCAAATTAACGGGAATTACTACCGTTGTTTATTGCGGTAACGCTTCTCAAATGTGATTAACTGGAATTTATCCTGTTAATGGGACTATTGAGCCTGAGAAGCATGGGATTCAGCGCAAATAAATGGAGTTTTTCCAGTTAATTGGAAATCAAAGCCTGAATTCGCTTGAAATAACGGGAGGATTTCCAGTTGTTATGAATCGCGATTGCTTTGCATACTCCCTCTTTGGCAATTTAGATCCCTTTAAAGCTGAACGAATAGGCATACGTTCGATTGGCGAACAAGGTGAACTCCGGATGCGTACGTGCCCCCCAGCTATCATCTCCGCCAACGCCCATCTGCTTGTAATTCACGCGCAGCACCACTTTCTCGCTGACTGGCAGCTTATACGGATGGTCATGAGCTTCGAGTTCTGAAGGCGAATATGGCAGAGCATTCAATTCGACAGTCGGCAGCCCCGTAATACGAAGTCCACGGCCCTCGCTATCCGTTAATGTTGCTGAGCGGACATCCGTTTTGTTGCCGCATTCTTGCGGGCGCAAGTAAGGAACGAATTGCTCTTCCACGGTTCCGCTGTGCAGCGCCAGCTTCGCTCCTGTCGCTCTATCCCAATGATTTTCGTGCGGCCCGCGGCCATACCAGCTCAATTGCTGGAAGGAACCGTCTAGCTCCAGCATCATGCCGATTTCCGGAATTTCAGGTAGGTTTGCGCCTGGCACAAGCTCCATGCGCACCTCCACTTCCCCATTCGGCGATGCGGTGTACACTAATTTCACAGTTGAAGCCGGCGTTGTAGCAAGCTCATAATTAACGTGTACTTCTGCGCGACCATCGCTCGAAGACTTCACTTGCAAGGCTTGCAGCGTTCTCCCGCTGCCTGCTTCTTGCCATGGTGCGCATCGAATAGGATGTTTGTTGCCGCGGTCGTTGTCCGTGTAAGCGCGCCAGAAGTTAGGCGCTGGACCTGTCAGGAACAACTCGCTTCCTTCGTACTGGTAGGAAGTGATATTCCCGCTTGCAGCATCGAATTGAAGCGAGAAGTTGCTTCCTTTCAGTGTAATCGATTCAGACGTGGTGGCAATCTGCACACCGCTCAGCTCCGATATCGCTGCAGCAGATTCTGCTTGTGTGACCAAATCGCTAAGTGCCCACGCCTGACGGACAGGCAGCAAGAACTGCTCCCATGCGATCTCATGCCCTTGGGATGCCCATAAGGTATCTTCTTTCAATTGAAGGCTGATCGTGAGCACGAACTCATCATTCGGCCTAACAGCTTCATGCTGATCCAATTCAAGTTCAATAGTCGCCGTTTCACCAGGCTTCACACTGAATTGACCCTTCCTCGATTCGCCAGCAATGACGCCATTATGTTCAATCGTCCATATCCAATTGAACTCATTAAGATCTGTGAACAAGAATTGATTCGTTACAGCTACTTGACCTTTTGCCAAATCAACCGCTTTAATTTTCACATTTTCATAGCATTTCTTCACTTCATGGATTTTCGGAGATGGCGTACGATCGGCGAAAATTAACCCGTTACCACAGAAATTGCCATCATTCGGCGTATCCCCGAAATCACCGCCGTAAGCTTGATAAGTCACACCGTCAGGCGTAGTTGTCCGGATGGATTGATCGATCCAATCCCAAATAAAGCCGCCTTGGAGAACCGGATACTTATCAAACAGCTCCCAATATTTAAATAAATTACCGCAGGAATTTCCCATCGCATGGCTGTATTCACATAAAATGAACGGTTTCTTCGGTTTATTATTCGCATACTCTTCAATTTTTTCAATTTTGGAGTACATCTGACTTTCGATATCAGAGGACGCTTCTGAGCTCCGGCAGTGGAAGATCCCCTCGTAGTGAACAACCCTGGAAGGATCCGCCTCGCGAAGGAAATCATGCATTTTAATAAAATTATCGCCGCCCCATGACTCATTGCCGAGTGACCAAATCACGATCGAAGGATGATTCTTGTCTCGCTGCATCATAGAATTCGCGCGATCCAGAACGGCACCCGTCCATTCAGGTTTGCTGCCCGGTACTGTATCTCCTTCTTCCTCTTGGGCATATTCCCAAGATCCGTGCGTTTCAAGGTTCGTTTCATCAATCACATATAATCCATACTCATCACAAAGTTCGTACCAACGAGCATTGTTCGGATAATGGGACGTGCGCACGGCGTTGATATTAAATCGTTTCATCAGCAAAATATCAGCAAGCATGCTGTCGTTATCCACACTGCGGCCACGATCTGTGTCAAACTCATGGCGGTTGACGCCTTTGAAGACGATGCGCTCCCCGTTGATTTTCATCAATCCATCCTGGATTTCAAATTTACGGAAGCCTACTTTGCAGCTCTCTGTTTCCAGCAGAGCCCCACTCTCGTCCTTCAAGCTCAAAACCAGCGTATAGAGGTTAGGTTTTTCCGCGCTCCAAAGTGAAGGACTCTCCACTTTAACAGATAGCTCCACATCCTGCATCAGATTGCCGTTTAGATCAACTGTTGCGGATAAAGGGGCATTCCATAGCGGCTTTTGCTCTCTGTCATATAAAACAGCTTCTACACGGTGCGTTCCCGTTCCAAGGCCGTCATAATTCGTAACTTTCGCCTGAATGCGCAGTTCGGCGTGCTCGCAAGCCTCATCCAAGTCCGTCACCACTTTAAAATCCGCAATATGTGCGACAGGAGTGGCGTACAAGTAGACATCGCGGAAAATACCGCTTAACCGCCAGAAATCCTGATCCTCCAGCCAGCTTGCATCACTCCACCGATAAACCTCGACAGCTAACTTATTCTCGCCTTCAACTAAATAAGGCGTAATATCAAATTCCGCTGGTGTAAAGGAGTCTTGACTAAAGCCCACCAAATCACCGTTCACCCATACATAGAAAGCAGATTCTACGCCTTGAAAACTCAAGTAAACGGGCTGCTCCGCCCAAGATGCCGGAATCGTAAAGTTGCGGGAGTACGAGCCTACAGGGTTATACTTCACGGGTGCATAAGGAGGTTTCAAATCTTCGTGACCTACCCATGGATAGATGATATTCGTATATTGCGGAAAATCAAAGCCCTGCAGTTGCCAGTGGGATGGCACCGCAATGTTGGACCAGCTGCTGCAATCATAGTCGTTCTTATAGAACTCCTGCGGTCGTCCCTCTGCATTCTCAGCAAAATGAAACTTCCACGTGCCATTCAAAGATTGATAGGAGTCGGAGGCTTCTCGAGTTCCTGCAAGCGCTTCAGCTTCCGAGCGGAAAGGGATCAAAGTTGCATGCGCTTCCAGCCGGTTCAATTGAAAAATCTGCGGATTGTTATTCCATTCCGGGAAACCGTTCACAGGCGGTGTGTACACGTACTTATTAGCCATGGATTAGTACCTCACTTTATCGGTAGTGTATAACTATCATCAACGATGTCTTTATTGTAACTGACACCAATCTCTTTTAAAATATAAGATACTACGCATGGCATATTAAAAAATGAAAGAGATGGTTCATCTGACATGGCTATAGATTACAGGAAGTTTTTCGTCATCACCGAAACAGACCGTAAGCTGCCGCTGATCCTGGAAACGGTCGGCTATGAGAGTCAGCAGCTTTATTACAAGCGTGAGGATGGTTATCCCTGTTTTCACTGGCTGCAAACGATTGAAGGTGCCGGAGAGATTATTCTCGACAATCAATCGATCAAGCTTGGCGAGAATCAAGGCATGCTGCTTGCCGCGGGCGTTCCTCATGAGTATAAAGTTCTTTCCCCCAAATGGTCGACCTGGTACTTAACCTTTGACGGCGCACTCGCTGCTTCTATCGTTTATGCCCTGGAGTTCCCGTTATCCACCCAGATCAGCTGGGGAATAGATACTCCGCTCGCAAGCATCCACGAATACTTTTACGAGAAATATCGGTATAGCTATGACTTCACTGGCATGAATGGCTCACTAGAAGTTTATCAATTTCTCACTTTGCTCAAAAACCACGGAAACGTCAACAAAAGTGCCTCCCTCTCCCAGAGCCATGAACGATTATTACCGCTTTTATTTCAATTGGAGATAAACTTTGGTTCTCCCGATGTCGGTCTTACCTGGATGTCCAACGAGCTAGGCATCAGTCCGCAGCACCTCAATACGCTTTTCCGCAAAGCATTTGGCCTATCGCCCTATCAATATTTGCTGCAGCTTCGGCTTCAGAAGTCCAAAGAGCTCCTCATTACTGGGCATAACTTAACGGTTAAGCAGATCGCGGAAACAACCGGTTTTCTTGATGCTTCGCATTTTATTTCAACCTTTCGCAAATCCGTGGGTGTAACCCCTGACGTTTTCCGACATCAATATCCTATCAATGAAATAGAAAAAGGATAGAACGAGTCGCCTCGCCTATCCTCATAGGATACATCGCTTATTTGTGATTTTAATGATTAGGTACAAACTCACTATGAACCTCAATCAACTTTTGGACGAAAATCTCAAAATCATTTAGACTAGAAGAAAATTTGAAATCGGTTACACCAGTGTTGAAATCAATAACTGTGAGCGCCACGCGGTTCAAGGGGTATTCTGGGATCGGCTCAGAGGCAAGAGTAATACTTTTGAAAGGGTAAATAGATGTTTCACCATGTAAACGCAGCACAGTCAGATGATCATCTCTGAGCTCCAAAGAAATATGTTGATCAGAATCAGTGAAACTTTTCAGTGTACTCATCCTTTATCAATCCTCCTCTTGTCCTCTATTTTACTCTCAAATGGTAAGATAAAGAAGCCCAAAACAAAAAAAATCTTCCTATTTTTTTCCTGTTTCACTCTTCGAGTCAGCGGGTAAATGAGTGATAGGGCTTAACGCCGCTCTAACTACGCTACGGAGGTGCAGAACATGAGTACAACGATTTTACTATCTGAAAGAACAGGTCCTGTGAAGAAATTGAGAGAACAAGGTCAAGTTCCCGCTGTAGTTTACAGCTCTCGTATGGATTCCGAACACGTCACCGTCCCGGAAAAAGAAATCCGAGCATCACTGAAACGCAATCCGCATGCGATTCTGAAAGTAGCTTTGCCATCGAATTCAAAGGAATCTGTCATCATTCATCACGTCCAAAAGGACACGCTGACAGGTCAATTGCTGCATGTTGACTTTTTGCAAATTGATATGAAGGAAAAGCTAGATACAACCGTTGCAGTCCACTTCATTGGAGAGGCCAAAGGCACGAAGGAAGGCGGCATTCTCCAAGTGGAGACCCACGAAGTTCTGATACGCTGCATGCCTAACAAGCTGCCGGAGTCCCTGTCGCTCGACATAAGCAAACTAAGTATTGGTGAGCATCTCACCGCTTCTGACCTTAAAGTCCCCAAGAACGTTGAGGTTCTCTCCGATCCTGAGACTGTTCTTGTCACGATCCTCGGCACACAAAAGCTGGACACGACCCTCGAGTCGGATCCACAATTAGAAGCAGCGGCCGAATAAAACGTGTCTACGAAAAACAGACTCTGCGCATTAACTGTGCTAGAGTCTGTTTTTATTTGTTCGCGTTTCAACTACAGATAAGCTTTGCCATAAGCATGCTTCTGGCTGCTCATCACTTTCGAAACGATTAATTTATGTTTTTCGGCCCTAGCTACAATCACTTGCAAACTATTGCGTATTTCTATTGCTTCATCCAAATATTCCTTATCGCCAAACATCTCATAGAGCCTAATATAATCATTATACTCGTCCAACCATTGATCGAAGTAAGAAGATGTCATAATCTATCACTCCCTTAGGTCTATGATAGAGCATAAACATTAATTTTTTATTATAAATATATTAATTTTCTTCATCCTTTATGAAACCTGTTCCACAGATGATGATGATCGACACAAATAAAACCACCCCGAACGCATCCCACCACATACTTCCGGTAACGTTTGGAAGGCTCCCAATTGCTAGTATAAGTACAGGGCAGAACCACAGCATTTTTTCTAATTTACCACGAATTGCTTTTCGTCTTTGCAAGTTGTATGACCCCTATATGCTGCAGTATGTTGTTTAGACCTGACACCGTATACACTTCGGAGGTTGCATAACCTTTCTGTCCGTACAACACACTCAGAACTCTATCCAATTTGTGGGAAAAACATTTATTTACAAACCGATGGTCGGTATTTATAATGAAATTAGTACAGTGATTTGAAAAAGGAGCGAGGAAGTTGAAACAAGAGGAGCGCAGACAGCAAACAACGGGAGTTCTGCTGACATCAACGAAAGAGCTCATCCGCGAAAAAGGGTGCGAAGCGATCACCATGAAAGACATTATGGACCGGTCCGGTCTATCCAAAGGTGCTATTTTCCATTATGTGAAAAGTAAAGATGAAATCTTCGCCTGGGTGCTTCAGGAGCGGCTGGATGCCACGAATGAACGCTTTCAGGATGTTGTAAACCAAGGTGGCGCTACGTTCGAAGGCCCTATGGCGAAAATTCTGGAGAACCTCCGAGCACTGGATGATGCGCAGGAAGTGACCAACAAAGTACTGATTTACTTACTCGGAAAAGAAGATCAGCCAGCCGTTGCCGAAACGCTCAAGCTGTATTACGAGCGCTCCGTGCAAGTATCAAGAGAGTGGATTGTCACAGGCCAATCGCACGGCGTTATATCGGAATCGGTGGATGCCGGTAAAACAGCCGACCTGTTTGTTCTTCTTTCCCTCGGATTACGCGTCCGTTCTACAATTCCAATGGTGACTGCTCAGTTTCAAATGGAAGATATCGCCGGTATGATGACGCAATTACTTAAAAAATAAAGGAGGATTTCAAATGGTTCCTTTGTATGCTTTGATTGTTTCTTATTTGATATTTTGGGTGCTCGGACTGCTTGGTTTGTCTCATTTCCAAGGTTGGCATACGCCGCTGCAAGGAGCAGTTGCCGTCATGCTGCTTCTAACTGCCTCTGCTCATTGGGGAAAAAGAAGGCCAGACCTGATCCGCATGGTTCCCCCGGCTTTCCCGAGACCTGACTTCATTGTCACGGTCACGGGTTGGCTGGAGATTGCGGCTGCGATCGGCATCCTGTTTCCAGCTACTTCCCGCGCGGCCTCCATCTGCCTGATGGTGCTGCTCGTCGCGATGTTCCCGGCCAATGTGCGGGCGGCGCGCAACAAATTAACGATTGGCGGCTCGCCTACGCCTACACTGTTAGTCCGCTCGGTTTTGCAGGTTGTTTTTCTGGCTGCGATATATTTCGCGGGCTGACGCCAAGCGGCCCAGTTCCTCTGCAGCCTCCCCCATCTCCTGGTCGCCGCGTGCCCCAACGATGAGGCTCGCGGCGGTTGACTGGGGGTACGTAGACTCCGCCCATTTTTAACGGACCTCACAGCCGTTATTCGCACTAAATCGGGCAATTCTCAACTCTAACGGACCCCAGTGCCGTTATTTGGCTATTTCATAGCCATTTTTCACGCTATGATCGTGAATAACGGCTATGGCGTCCGTTAGATTTCGCAGAGCCATATTTCCTCCAAATAGCGGCCGCTCGGTCCGTTAGCTGAAATTCTGGAGTAACTAAAAAAAGCTTGTCTACTCACAAACCAATCTCGTATAGTAAGTGCAGTTAGTGAGAACAAGGAGGCGATATTCGTGAGCACAACGATTCCCGCAACAGTCCGTAATTACGCTATTGATGACTTTACGAATCATTTTCTGGCGAATTATCCTGTGCATTGCGAGCTCCGCAAGTCGCCGCTTCATCAACAGTTGCTGCATGCCCATAATGGTTACGAGTTTTATTTTGTACTCCAAGGGACAGGCTCTTACATTGCCGGCGATCAATTGTATCCACTCCATGCTGGTACACTGACAGTCATTCAACCAGGTGTCATTCATCGTCCTTATCATATGCTAGATCAGGACTTTCACAGATACGTCCTTTCCATCGATGAATCTTATATGGAGAGCATTCACACGCTTTGCCGAACCACAGACTTGTCGATCTCCGGATTTCTGCAAGCGATTCATCCCGAGTCGAGCCATCACTTCTTGTCTGTTCAACAGCTGGATCAGCTTCAAATGCTACTCGCTGAGTTGGAACAAACACTCAAGGACAAGAAGCAGCACTTCGAATTAAATGTGCTAAAATGTCTGGCAGAATTTTTCCTGCTGCTGCTTGGTTTACATCATGATGTTGCAAGCTCTCACAGGTCGGAAGATGAGCAGCTGATCGGTAATGTGCTCTCCTACTTGATTGCCCGATATCAAGAGGATTTGCATGTCGATGACCTGCTTGAGCTTTATCCCATTTCTCGCTCCAGATTGTTTAATTTGTTCAAAGAAACCACCGGAAGCACGATGAAACAGTTCCTCTCCGACTATCGATTGAACAAGGCGAAGCGACTGCTGGCAGAAACGGATCTCCCTGTCACCGAGGTTGCAGCAGCTACGGGCTTTGGTGATATTTCGCATTTTTTTAGTGTGTTCAAAAAAAGCACCGCCCTTACTCCCAAACAGTATCGCAAGGAAACAGTAAACAGTGCTCGAAATTGAAACAAGCCAGAAAGTCTGGATACCTTCTGGCTTGTTTATTCTATTGCAGTGTGCGAAGCAACAAGTGAGGAAGCTGCGCAATCAAATCCCGGTTCAAATTGCGAGTTGCTTTACTCTCCTAAATCCCGGCAGGTTTCTGCCAGCAGCATGAGCACAAGTCCTTGCCCGTACAATGTCGGATACTGAGGGATCTCTTGATAAGCTGCAATGCTTCTCATCACCGGCGTGCCTCCAGAAACGCCAGATACTACGCCATCCTCCGAAATGAAGGACAATACCGCAGCCAACGCTTGATCAGCAGCTGCCTGATTTCGGTCATCACGCGCGATGAGACCGAGGTCCATCGCCTTCCGAATGCCATAGCCGATTCCTGCACTGCCGGAAACCTCTCGGTAAAACTCCGGTTGATCCATCACCGTGCTCCACAAACCATCTTTTTGTTGGTAACCAATAAGACCGGTAATTAAGTGCTCATACCTCATTGTGAGTTCATCAGGAATAGGAACGAGGGGGGCGAGTTCCTTCACGATCAGCGGAATACCTGCCGCAACCCACGCGTTCGCTCGTGTCCAACGTGCAGCTGACATGTGGTCGGCGGAGTCGCAATTCCACCCATGAAACAGCACACCACTGCTCTTGTCTTGAAGCACGTTGAGATGAATAAGCACCTGTTCCAGCGCTTCCTCAGCATATTTCGTGCTCCTAACAAGCGAAGCAGTCCGGGCCAAGAACAATACGGCCATAAAAATCGTATCTGCCCACACCTGCTCGGAGAATACCGCATTTTCCGTCACCGTGTGCTCAAAGGCCCTCTCTCGCGTACGAGGTGCTTCGTTAATCATCCACTCAGCGATCCGAATCGCTTCATCCCTGTACCATACGTCATCCTGAAGCCGGCTCAGGGCAGGAAAAATGGCGAACGGGGCAATGGAATTAATAACCTTCGTCCCTTTCGCCTTTTCTTTATTTTGTTCGACCCAACCTTGCAGATAAAACAGCACTTCGGGATTACCCGCAGCTTCATAATAGTCAAGCATGGCGATCAAACCAACTCCTGGCACCCAGTCCCAGTGCCCAATGTCCATGCCCCAATTCCCGCTGTGATCTCGTATCATTTGCTGCCATATCTTTTGTGCCGTCTTTGCGTTTGTCAAAAAATTCAGCTCCTTTTATAGACACAAGCCCATATGATTTGTCGTTTATAGAATCACTTTACCATCTATGAACGTATAAGCGCGTGGGCTCCTGTCTTTAAAAAGTGGGGAAAAGTCCAGAGGTCACCGAATCCCTTCTAATTGTCGATAGGGCTGCGGGCGGCGCTTTCAGAGCTGTCCATTGGACGAAATCCAATGAACACTGTAATTTAATGGTTCGATTAGCGATCTCATTGGATGAAATCCAATAAGATCAGTGAATCGTAGTGCTTAAGCGCCAAATATTACGGTTCCATTGGAATTCATCCAATGAAATAGGTAAATTAGGTGTGCAATTGGCGTTTTATTGGATTTTATCCAACGGGGCTCCGCTCCGCTGCTCCCAACGCCGTAACGTTGTTTTCCACCGCTAACTTGTGCGGCTGGCTCCCGCGGTTAGCCCCAGATCGTCCCCCCAAACAAAAATAAAAAAGACCGAGGATAAAATCATATCCTCAGTCCCATCTTTTATGATTGATATTTGCGTATAAATGCAATCGCGCTTGCGATATCCTTCTCCGGCTGCTCCCCAACTTCGCGTTCGATCGTCAAGTAACCTTTGTAACCAATGTCACGCAGCGTTTGGAAGTATCGCGGAAAATCAACATGCCCTTCACCCAGCGCAAGCTCGCGGTAATTCGCTCCAGACGTCGCAGACTCCGCAATTTGCTCATGACTCATGGGCTTGTATCCTAGGGAGCCGTACACTTCGCGCGGATCTACCTGACGAAGGCGAATGCCGTCTTTTACATGCGTATGGACGATATAATCCTTCAGCGTGATAATGCCTTGAACAGGATCATCACCTGTGACCATGACCATATTGGCAGGGTCGAAGTTAACCGAAACTCCGTTGGTAGACAAGGAATCCAGGAAGCTTTTCAAATGCGCAGCTGGCTCTGGCCCCGTTTCGATGGCAAAATAAGCGTCTAAGCTTTTGGCGTATACCCCTAATTCCTCACACGCCTGATGCATCGTTTCATAGATCGGATCGTTCGTTTGCTCAGGCACAACACCGATATGCGTTGTAACTACCTTAGTGCCAAGCTCAACAGCAAGGTCTAGAATCCGCTTCGACTTCTCGATTTTCTCCGCATTCACAGTCGCATCCTGGAAACCGTGACCGCCCAAATCCCCGCACAAGGCTGAGATTTCAAGACCCAGTGACGCAATATAGTCTTTCAGCTCCTTGCGTGCTCCGGGTGATAGATTCGCCGGATCCATCTCGCCGGAGACCGCATAAATCTGCACGCCGTCTGCACCGAGCTCCTTCGCCTTCTTCAAACCGTCCCGCACGCCAAGTCGGAGACTGTCCACCATAATACCAATTGGATTCATTCGAATTGTCAACACCTTTCGCATAGCTATGAATGACTTCTTATTTCATATCTTCCCATAATCTTTTGATGTTTTGCAACCCGATCAGCGTCCCCGTTTTGCACTCTTCCATGCCTTCAAACTCCAAGGAAATGTAACCGTCATAACCAGAGTCTTTGATAACGCGGAGCACTTCTCTCATGTCAATATCACCGTGTCCCACAATAGCGCCGCGCAAGTAATTACCTTGCAAGGTTTGGAACCAGCCTTGACCTGGATTTTGGTGAGACGGACGCAGATAAAAATCCTTGATATGGACCATTGAAGCATATGAAATGTTGTTTTTCACAGCAGCTACGGAGTTCTCGTCAGCGCACATGAAATTACCTACATCCAGTGTCGTCCGGAAATTCGGACGGTCTACAGCTTGAATTAAAGCTTGAACCCGGTCACTGTGCTGAACAAAATAACCATGGTTTTCAACGCTTGTCGTAATGCCATAAGTCAAGGCATAGTCAGCAATTTGACGGCAGGCTTCCGCCATTCGTTCCAACTGTTTATTGAAATTTGCAATGGAACGGTCCGTGCTTTGCGCGACGTCGTGCCGCATCTTTTTGACGCCGAGTCTTGCCGCAAGATCAACTTCACCTTTTACCCGCTCAATTTCCTTCTGGTAAGCTTCTTCGGAATCCGTTAGAAAATTAGCGCCAATCGCGTAATTGGAGATTTCGATGCCGCGTGATTCCGCTTTCTCACGAATGCGATCCGCTAGCTCGAAGTTACCGGGCAAATCATAACCAAGCGGCACGATTTCAACATGCTCACCACCTTGATCTGCAATCCAGTCAATGACCGCCATAATATCCATTTCGCCGGACTTCAGCGCTTGAAATAAACTATACGTACTGACGCCTAATTTCATGTGAGTACCTCCATGCTAGTTTCTACCGGTCTATAATTTGATTTCTTGGCCTTTCGCAGCCGATTCATAAATACCGCACAGCATCTTCATCATGTTAACGCCGTCTTCAACAGGGCTTATCGGTGTACGGCCCGTTTGGCAGCTCTCGATGAAATGATTAATTTCATTTTGAAAAGCTTGCGGTACATTAATCGATTTCGCATCCGTTTGCGGGGACATATTCAGAATCGTATCGTTCATCTCTGTTACAAAAACAAGCTCAGGCTCAATTTCCACGCCACCCTTGTCCCCATAAAGCTTAACAGCGATCTCATCCTTTTTGGCATGCAGCGTAAAGCTGACATCAACCAGCAGAGATGCTCCATTCTCAAAGCGAATTAAGGCATTTGCCATATCTTCAACCGTATTGTGAGCCACATCATAATCAGCCGCTTTATAAAAGGAAAGATTGCGAACATTCGCGCGGTTTCCAAGCTTATTATACGTATTCCCGCTGACAGAAACCGGCTTCGGTCTGCCCATCATATACCAGCATAGGTCAATGACATGCACGCCAATATCAATCAAAGGTCCTCCGCCAGAACGCTCCGTATCCGCGAACCAACCACCAGGGTTGCCTAAACGGCGCAGACAGGACGCTTTTGCGTAATAAATTTCACCCAAATTATCGTTGTCAATGAAGGATTTGACCAGTTGAGCATTGGCATCATATCTGCGGACAAAACCTACTTGCAGCGTTTTGCCCGTTTCACGGACAGCGTCTTGAATACGAAGCGCTTCCTCCACCGTTTTGCAAAGCGGTTTCTCTACGAGAACGTGTTTGCCAGCGCGCAAGGCTGCAATGCTGATCTCAGCATGTGTATTATTCCATGTACAAATACTAACAGCATCTATGTCTGGATTAGCGAGCAATTCATGATAGTCCGTATAGATATTCTCAACGTTATACTTTGCTGCTTTTTCCTCAGCTCTTTGGCGATTAAGATCGCATACTGCATATAAATTAGCGTTAGCCTGTTTCACGTAGGAATCGAAATGCAACTCGGAAATCGAACCTGCTCCAATTACACCAATATTCAACTTGTTCATACTCATAGCAATTTCTTGCCTCCCTTGGTTGTCTTATAAACCTAGAATACCATGGTTTTCACCTAGGTTGAATGTATAGAATGAGCAAGTGCATGGACTATTTGTTCAAAATAATAAAAGACCCAGCGCCAATCGAAAGCAGCGCCAGGTCCATTTCTCAGCTCACATCGACACTGTTTTCGAGTTCATCCGGCCAAACAGCAGGAAACAAATCCAAGGGGTGATTGCCTATGGGCTTTCTTTGTATGCGTTTGGGTATATTATTGCTGCCAATTTTGTTATACTCTAATAACCAATCAAACAAACGAGAACAAACACAAATGCACATCACTAATTTTTTGAAAAATGATAGAAGGCGGGAGAACGATGTTATCCGAGGTTAGACATTCCAAAATCATCGAACTGCTTAATCAGGCAGGATCAATCAAGGTTTCTGAGCTGAGCAAAGCCTATCAGGTGACGGAAAAAACCATTCGCGAGGATCTAGAGAAATTAGAAGCTTCCGGTATTTTGAAAAGAGTACATGGAGGAGCGGTTCTCGTCGAAAGCTCGAATTCGATGCTGCCGATTCACAAACGAAGAGTCCGCCAGCAAGCAGAGAAAGAACAGATCGCCGCGGAGGCCTATCAATGGATTGAGGACGGCCAGATCATATTGCTCGATGGAGGCTCTACGACGCTGGAGCTTGCGAAGCTCATCCAATACCGCAGCTTAACCGTCATTACGAATGACACGAAAATAGCCGCTACTTTAGCGGAAAGTCCTCATATTGAGCTATGCATATTAGGCGGATATCGCCGCAAAGGCACTTATACGATCATTGGGCCTAGCGCCATTCAGATGGTGGATGAGCTTAATGTGGATATTGCTTTCCTTGGATGCACGGGCATCGACTTGGAACGTGGCATCTCTGTATTTCACCGGGATGAAGCAGAGCTGAAGAAGCGAATGATCAAAGCTTCGAAGAAGAAGATTCTTCTCACCGATCATACGAAATTTGATCAGACTGCGCTGATTTCGTTTGCTTCGCTGAAGGAGATTGATCTATTGATCACGGATGCTGAGGCCGACGATACGTTAATTGCGAAGTATTCGGAGCAGGGCCTTGAGGTGCGCCGAGGGAATGCTGAAGGGTAGTTAACAAATTGAAAAGACGAGAAACCACAGTTCTTCTATTTCGAGGTACTGAATGAATAGGGCCATCGCACCCGCGAAGATGAACATTCACTTCGCGGGTGCAATGGCCCTATAATTTATGGGATGAGCAAAATTTTCCCTGTGCTCTGTCTACTCTCAATTAATCGATGCGCCTCAGCCCCATCTCTCAAAGGAAAGCTCGTCACGCCGCCCATCAGAATGACGCCATCGCGCAAGGCTTGGTACAAAGCCTCCGCGCGCTCAATTCGATTAGCCAATGAGGTCACATGGTTCCACAAATCGCCGCCAGTTAGTGTCTTGGAAGAATCCATGAGCATTCTTGGATCTACATGCGGCGGATCTCCACCTGCCATGCCATAGAAAACGACCGTCCCCTTCGTTCTCACAGCCGCAAAGCTTTCCATCAACGTGGAGCCAACGGAATCGTAAACAACGCTAGCCCCCTCATTCTCCTCCGTGAAACGAATCACTTCTTGCGCCCACTCCGTGTCGTAACCGAAAACGACATCCGCCCCAGCTTGCAGAGCGGCGGCCTGTTTGGTGGCCGACGAGGTCAAACCGATGACTCTTGCCCCTTTACTCTTGGCGAGTTGAATCAATAGTTGGCCAACGCCTCCCGCTGCGGCATGAACGACGATATCATCGCCTGCCTTCACCAAATAGCTGTCATTGATTAAGTAATGCGCCGTCATGCCTTGAAGAAGGATGCCAGCGGCTTGTTCGAAGGTAATATCGGATGGCACCGGTATAGCCCGTTCAACAGGCACGACGACCAGCTCACTGTTCGCATAAGGGACGTCGCAGAAGGCGATACGGTCGCCAACTTGAATATGTGCAACCTCCGGTGAAACTTGCTCAACGACTCCAGCCCCCTCATAACCTAGTATATAAGGTGGTTTTCCAGCCAAATGATAGTTTCCGCGTCTACGATACACATCTGCGAAATTGAGTCCAATCGCCTTGGTTCTCACAATGATATGCCCTAATGCCAAGCTAGGATCAGGGATTTCTGCATATCGAAGCACTTCTGGTCCGCCAAATTGTTCAAATATTAATGCTTTCATCGTTTCCCTCCAACACGCTCGTCTTTCATCAAAATTGTATCATACCCCCTCTTTATTGCAAAAAAAGCCCCCCAATTCAGTTGGTCTGAAAAGGAGAGCACTGCGATGTTACAACGGGTTTTCTCCCGTGCTTTGGAAAAACTCAAGGATTTCACCATTCAAGCCTTTAACAAAAGCAATTCTAACCGGCGTAGATGGATTGCTGCCTAAGACAGCGTCCTTGGGGTCTATAGTCACAACCGCGCCAGCGGCAACCGCTGCAGCAACCGCTTTGTCTACATCATTGCTGCGGAAAGCAACGTGGAAGTAAGAACCTTCAGGCTTCTCTTCACCTTTTCCTCCAGCAAAAACCTCCATATAGTTACCGTCTCCGGCGTCCAGCAAGATGATTCTTTTGTCGCCTTCACCCCAGCTTGTCTTTACGGTAAACCCTAAGCCTTCGGTATAAAATTTCACTGTAGCTTCAAAATCATTCGCTCTTAACGCAAGATGGTGAAAGCCCCCGCCGCCTATTTTCTCGTTAGTACCCACTTGAAAAGCCTCCTTTGTAATCAGAACATGCCCTACCTTCACGAGTATAACTGATTGCCAGGTGTTAGAAAATGAGTTACTTCGAGGTAACTAAGTTAACTTCACGTAATGAGAAAAGTTATGGAGCAATCGGTCCCGCACAGCCACCTTCCACCCTCATCTGCCAATAACAAATGTCAAAAACCCTAGCGAGAATATCGCTAAGGTTTACTGAACGGAACTACAGGGCGCTATTCTGCATCCATGACACGTATTTCGGGTGAAACTGGCACTATAACGGACCACAGTTCCTCTCGCACTAGGAAATCGTGCTTTTACAGCGGAATAGCGGACTGTAGTTCCCCATAGCCATGCGTGAGAGCACCACTCATTCTCGCGTAGTAATGCCAGCTGCTCGTCCTATCTCCGTCTGCTTCGGAAGTAAATCTCGATTCATCGGCCTATTGATATAATAGCCTTGAACGCCCCAACATCCCATTTCCTTCAGCATCATGTACTGCTCATACGTTTCAATGCCTTCGGCGATAACTTGCAACTGCAGTGCGCTGGCCATAGCCAGCATCGCAGCGATTAACGGAGCATTGCCATCCGCAACGAAGGATCTGTCAATTTTCAATTTATCAATTGGCAGCAAGGTTAACATGCTCAGCGAGGAATAACCGGTTCCAAAATCATCCAACGCGATGGTAAAACCATGAGCACGCAGCCTATGCAGTGTTTGCTGAACATCCTGCATCGAATGTACGGTCGTGCTTTCCGTAATTTCAAGCTCTATGGAAGGAGGAGCAACCTCCTCTTCCCGAACGATTTGCATAATTTGATCAACGAAATCTTCTTCGTTCAACTGAACCCTGGAAATGTTGACTGATAATTTAAACTCGTCACCATATTCCTTTTGTAGAAGATGCCAATCCTTGCAGGCTTGCCGAATTACCCAGTACCCAATATCAACAATTAACCCTGTTTCCTCAGCAACAGGTATAAAGTTATTGGGTTGGACGATCCCCCTGGCGCTGCAATTCCATCGCAATAGCGCCTCCGCCCCGATCACCACTTGCTTCGCCGGATGATAGATCAGCTGATACTGCACATACAGCTCCTCTTTTTCAATCGCGTGTGAAAGCGCAAGCTCGTGAATAAAATTTTCAACATGATCGTATTTGTAAGCGGCTTCGTAAATGTGGAATCTTTTTCTCCCAGCACCCTTAGCCTTATATAAGGCAATATCCGCTTGCTTAAGCAGGGTTTGAATAGTCTCATCTGCCACTTGCCGAGATACCCCAATGCTCACACTTAACTTCATTTGCCGATCGTTAACGTTGAAAGGTTTCTGAAAGAGCTGAATAATTTTATCCGCGGTCTGTTCTGCTATCTGTTCTGCGGTCTGTTCTGCCAGCTCCAATTCTTGACTGGCTACAACGATAAACTCATCTCCACCCAGACGTACCAGTATATAAGGACTGCCAAACTGTTGAATGAGACGATTCGCGACCTCTACGAGAACGGTATCTCCTACATCATGCCCGAACATATCATTGATATTTTTGAAATCATCTAAATCAAGCAAGTACAAGGTTGCAGGATGCATCACATGCTCGAACAAGTATCTCCGGTTGTACAGCTTGCTAAGCTCGTCATGATACGCATAATCATAGAGTAAATTTTCATGAATTTTACGTTCAGTAATGTCACGCGTTACGGTGAATATATAGGTCAGGTTATCGTTTTCATCAAAAATAGGGGTCAGAATGCTTTCCCCGCTTAACATGCCATTAGGCAGCACAAAACCATCTTCATATTTAACCGTACGCCGCTCTTTAACCACTCTCATGTATTTCTTATGTAAATAGTTGGCCATATGACTTGCATTCGTATCAAAAAATGTCAGCCCTACGTCTTCCATGGTTCTCCCACTAAATTGTGTCGCAGACCGGTTCACGTAGTAGTACTTCAATTCGGCGCCATCCACTCTCATGATGTAAATCGAATCTTCAATATCATCAAGCATGTGTAGGAGTAAGCTTGCATCTAGTAATTGTTTCATTCGTTGACCCCTTTACCCATCACAACGTCTATATCTATTGCTTGAAATTACAAAATATACTATTCGCCAAACATGGCTGTATTCCTCCCATTTTGGCGATTAGCGACATTCACCAGGCGCCTTACAAATAATCGTTTTGTGCTATTCATAATCGTTTTCGTCACTTATGTTTTTTTCGTCGTCATCTTACAATAAGGTTATAAGGAATTCCAAACTAACTTTACTGGAGGTTTTGCAAATGATTACTAAAGGAAGCCCCTTCTCCATCGACCAATTTCGCGACGAAGGTTACAGTGGTCCCCTGCAAGGATTATCTCTGCAAGAAGCCGATATGTACTATAGTCGTTTTTTTGATGTCATAAGCCAGTCCAAGTACGAACCCGGTCCAACCAAAATGAATCTATCCGCATGGCATCAAAACCATCATTGGGCTTATGAACTGGCCACCCACCCTAGCATTATTACAGCAATGAAGCAAATACTCGGTGAAGACCTGGTTCTGTGGGCGATGCATTTCTGGTACAAGGAACCTAATAATGATAAATTTATTCCCTGGCATCAGGACATCAACTATTGGCCCATGGAACCTGCGATTAATGCAACCGCATGGGTAAGTCTTGGCTGGTCCATCCGTGAGAATGGCTGTTTGCGGGTCATTCCGGGAACTCACAGAGCTCATGTTGCGCATGTCTCTACAGGAACGGATCAAAGTGCCTTCTCAGAAGGCTTGCCAGCTGAAGCCATTGACGAGTCTAAAGCAGTTGACCTCGAAATGTCTCCTGGTCAAATAGCCTTTTTTAATGAAGCAACGTTCCATGGCTCTGAAAAAAATAGCTCAAACATACCTCGCGTAGCTTTCTCTGTTCGCTACACAACACCTGAAGTGAAGTTCCTTATGGAGGAATGGGGCGGTGACACATCGCGTATTCGCACCTATCTGGTACATGGGGAAGACAAACCTAATCGGAATGAAGCCATTCGGGGTACCATACCGCAGAAATAAACGAGGTCGTCAGGAATAGCTGACCGGAAGTTCTTTTTTCAGGGACTCTCTCATGCTACAATGGGCTAAAAAGACAAGCGGAATGCAAAGCGAGGTGGCTGGTACTTTGAACTCTTATCAATTGATTATTGACTCTCTCGATATTCGTTTCTTGCATATTAAACAGTACGAACTGGACTACAAATGGCAAGCCAGTCACCGCACGCTGCATCATTCCGTTCTGTGGATCGTGCAGCATGGCAGCTTCCTGCTGGAAGTCGATCAAATCCGGTATACCTGTAAGGAAGGTCAGATCTGCATCCTGCCTGCTCATACCGATATTAGCTATCATGCGATTTCTAGTAGGCTTGCGCTGACTAGTATTAATTTCGATGCTGAAATCTCTCTACTGAGCAATCGAAGCTGGGGGCATGTGCTTAATTTGCCTGTTGTATTCGATCAGGCGCAGCACAGTGTGCAGTCCCCGATTCATGATATGCTAACCCATATCGGGGACAATTCCCCGGTGATTTCCCTCCTCATGCAGTCCTCTCTCCTGCGCATTCTCTATGAATTGATGAATCGCGAGATGGCGGATCAGCCGATTTCTCCCTATACACACATGGATAACCGCATTCATACGATCATCCATTATTTGCTCTCCCATCCGAGCCGCATGCCTGAAATTAGAGAACTTGCAGAGCTTGTGCAGCTAAGTGATTCACACCTGCGCAAATTGTTTATCAAACAGACCGGCCAAGCACCGCTCCATTTTGTACATAGTTTAAAAATAGAGCAAGCAAAAAGGCTCCTCGCTACAAGCGTGAAGCCGATCTCTCAAATCTCTTATGAGCTTGGCGTAGACAATGCCAACTATTTCACCCGGATGTTCAAGGCCAAATCCGGTCTCACTCCGCTGCAATATCGTCAGCAGTACGGATTATGGCTGAATGACTAAGAAGCTGTTTACTCCACAGCACCTACGGCTTGCAGCCAAGCTTTGGCAATAAGAGCATGCCCGGCAGGAGATGGGTGTACGCCGTCCGGCGCCCAGAATGCGCTTTCAGCTCTCGTAGAAGCTTGAGCAAATAAACCATCCAAACACACTAGACGTGCATCGAACTCTCTGGCTAATTCACGGACCACCGTGATTTTGGGATCAAGGTCTTCTCTCCACTGTTTGCGATCTTCGGGTACAGGCAGCACAAAAGGTTCAATAAGCACAAGCTTTGCGCCTGTCTCTGCTGTTTGCGTCAGCAAATCACGGTAGCCCGCTTCGTAACTCTCCGTCGAGGTCGGATCATTACGATCATAACGTCTCCACGTATCGTTAATTCCAATATAGATAGATACTAAATTCGGCTTCAAATTCAAGCAGTCTTGATCCCAGCGCTGCTGCAAATCCACCACACGATTGCCCGATATTCCCCGATTGAGGAATTGCACCTGTTTCTCCGGATATTTGGCCGAGAATTGAGCCGCTGCCATCAGGGCATAACCTCTACCCAAATCATTGCCGTTATCACGAACTCGTCCTGCATCTGTGATGCTGTCTCCTTGAAATAAAACGACGTCCCCTTGACCAATCCATGCTGACATGTGAATGTTTCCTCCCCTTTATCCCATTGATCCTTTTGAAACTACCAAAAGTTGCCTAGAGTATAGCACAGGCTAATAGGGCTATCAATTGTAATAATTGACTAAATAAACTAGTTAACATTCATTCCCTAAACAATTAGGGGAGCAGATGCATAAAAATCAGCAAATAACAAAAAATACCAACAAAAAGGAAGAATGGATGACATGCGCAATGCTGAATACGAAGGCCGAAGACATTGAACAATTGCTCCAACTCGCGAAAAGGTCCAGCGACTTTACCAGCAGCACGATTGCATTCACTAAACCTCCGCTAACCATTCATTACTATAAGACGCTGATTGATGAACATCTTCTGCAAGAGCAGCTGCTGCGTGCGATTGAAAGCAACGCGGCAGGAACAGAAATTGAACATCTGAATGATTTAAAACAGCTAATAACCATTGAAGGCATTCAAATTATCGACCAAATAGCGGAAATCCAGACTAGGCTTTTTCAGGGATATGCGATTATCCAAAAAGATGCCAAAGATGCTTTATGTGCGTTAATTCCATTAATCAGTAAAGCAGGGCTGCGCAAAAGCAATGATACGGATAATGAATTCAGTGTGGTGGGACCCAAGGTTGGCTTTGTCGAAGACCTCGACATCAACCTGCACCTGCTTCGCAGCCAGTTCACGATCCCTAATCTGATCGTAAAGACGTTGACGGTCGGCAGCTTATCCAGTTCCAGAGTTGCTATCGTCTATATCGACGGCATTGCGAGCAAGGATAATGTGGCAATTATCGAGCAGCGAATAAGCGATATCGATTTTGAAGTCGTCTTTGATACTTCACAGCTAGATCAAATCATCTCTGACAATACACTCTCGCCATTCCCATTATTTATATCAACCGAACGAAGAGACCGTGTCATCTACTCATTAATTTCTGGGCAAGTTGCCGTAATGAGCGATGGGTCTCCCTATTTTATTACAGGCCCTTCTACGCTGTATGATTTCTTCATTTCGCCGGAAGATTATTACTTGCCTTGGATCTTAGGCTCTTTTTTTAGAATCATACGCATCTTCGGTGTTGTTTTTTCACTTTTTGCGTCTGCCTTGTATACGGCGATTACAACGTTTCATTACGAAGTCATTCCGCAGGATTTGCTGCAGCCGCTTATTTTCTCCAGACAGAATGTGCCGTTTTCTCCGGTATTAGAGGTGCTTTTTTTGGAAATCACCATTGAATTTCTCCGCGAAGCTGGAGCTAGGCTGCCCACCAAGATTGGACAAACACTTGGTATTGTCGGTGGTATTATTGTCGGACAAGCTGCCGTTGAAGCTGCCTTGGCGAGCAATATTTTGATCATCATCGTGTCATTATCTGCGCTGGCCTCCTTTGCAACACCTATTTACAAAATGTCAAATACGATCCGCTTTCTACGATTTCCAGTCATCATAATGTCCTCATTCTGGGGAGGAATCGGATTGATTTTCGGCATCTGCTTTATCCTTATTCATATAACTAGATTGACATCGCTCGGGAGCCCTTACACGGTACCCCTCTACCCTTTGCGGCCTATGGATCTTAGAGACAGCTTCATTCGATCTTCCTATCAATATACAAATAAAAGACTGTCCTACTTGAAACCGGAGACGATACTCCGATACATGCCTAAACCGCGGAAAAAGAAAAGCGATTGGGAGCAGGAATGAATGTACTGGAAAGGAAAGTGAGCCTGCATGGTCTATAAAGCTGTTATGGCTCTGTTCTCATGTGTACTTGTCGTTGGGTGCAGCAGCAACCAGCAGATCATCAATAAAATACAGCTTGTGCAAACGGCGGGTTATGATAAAGTTGGCGATCGCTCCCTTTGTTCGGTCATCACGTCCAACTATACGGAAAAGGGAAAAGTCAGCTCACAGCTGCTGCTAACTAGCTCTGACTCCAGTTTTGATATGATTCCACGCTTAAACACCAAAACAAGCAAAACCATTCAATACGGACAAATGGGCATGGTGATTTTCTCAAAAGCGTATGCAGAGATGGGAATCGGGCCGGTAATTAGCGGTTTCTGCCGAGATCCGAAGATAGCCAGCAGGATTCAGATGGGCGTAACGGGCATGGAGGCTTCTAAACTGATGGCTGTCGCTAATAAAGCCCAGGAATCGCTCTATCTCATGCGTATGGTTGAGCAAAATATCCAATCAGGCAACCTGCCTAGATTGAATTTCAAGCATATCTTATTTAATTATTATGGCGAGGGCCGTGATATTTTCCTGCCCTATTTCACGGTCGAAAGCGGATCAGTGAAGATTGATGGTTTAGCGTTATTTAAACATGATAAATTCGTTACGATGGTGAGTATTAGAGAAGCCTTCCTGCTTAAATTATTGACAGATTCTTCTCGAAACGGAAACTTGCTGATGCCCATGAAAGGCGATAAAGACAATTCTACGATTCACGATTACGTGCTAATGAAGAGCATTGCTTCTAAGGTACACTATCATTACAACACATCTGCCCCGGAGCCGGTCGTTGACATTGCGCTAAAAGTCAGGGTGATGGTGAAAGATATTCCGAGCTGGCTGAAGTTCAATACGAAGGAAGAGATGGATGATTTTGAAAAACAACTCGGCAAGTATTTAGAAAAAGAAGTCCAGGACTTCATTGCGCTCTGCCAGTCCAAGAAGGTAGATCCAATCGGGCTCGGCGATTTCGTCAGAAGCCGAACAAGGAGCTGGAATGAAAAGGATTTTTACGAAACTTACCCGCAGCTGCGTACGCATGTAACCGTTCAATTATCTGTCGAGCAAAGCGGTGTTGGAGAATTATAAGAGCGGTATGAGTAACAGGGGGGGGGGATTTACAGCAATGAATCAGGAAGCACATAAAAAATTCTCGGTTTCTCCTTACCTACTTTTTTTCATTATTTATTCCAGTGTGATAGATGTTGGTATGATGTATTTTCAGCGTGATCTTGTCAAAGATGCTGGGTACGATGCTTGGCTTTCCATATTAATTGCGGCTGCTGCCGTGCATCTCATCATCTGGATGATGTATAAGATTCTATCGAGCCTTAATCAGACGGATACAACGATTATATCTCTTAACCGCCGCTATTTCGGTAAAATTATTGGGACAGGCCTTAACCTCGTCATAGCGTTATATTTTAGTTTTGGCGCTTTCTGTACATTTAGAACCTATATTGAAGTCGTTCAGATTTGGATATTTCCCTACATGCAAATGATGCCAATTACGTTGGTTGCGCTTGTACTTATTTATTACACCGTATCTGGTGGTTTTCGAACGGTTACTGGTGTAAGCTTCTGGGCAACATGCAGTATTTTTCTTTTTATTGCACCGCTGACAATAATGGTTATTTCCTATTTGCATCCACAAAACTTGCTGCCTCTCCTCAATCATTCGACTGTGCAAATCCTCAAGTCTACCGAAACCATGTTTCCTCACTTTCTAGGATTCGAAGTGCTCTTGGTCGTGTATCCATTCATCGAGCAGCAGTCGAAATCACAGAAATGGGCGCAGTTTGCCATTGCCACCGCAATCTGCATGTACATGCAGGTGTGCCTTGTTGCGTTCATGTATTACAGTCAGGGGCAGATTATTCACATCATTTGGCCGACACTGAACATGATTTCGATTGTCGAATTTCCATTGATGCAAAGAGTGGAATATCTTGTAATCTCCATCTGGTTTGTTAAAATGTTAGCCAATATCTCGATAAGCGTGTGGTCATCTACACGCAGTTTGAAGCTTGCCATCCACGCGAATCCACGTATTTCCTTGATCATCATCCTTGTGTTGTTCATTGTCGCGCAGCTTATTGTCACAGATCATGACCGGTTACAGTCAGTGAATTATTTCTATGGCATGACAGGCATCTATTTCACTGCCGTGTTCATTCCCCTCATGTTTATCATCACGCGGTTTAAAAAAAGAAAGAGGAGTCCGTAGCATTCTCATGCTCCCTTCTCCTCTTTCGTGGTTACTTCTCATCCTAATCGCTCTTTTGCATCTTATGAAGTGCCTTTGCATAATCGCTATAAATTCCGCTTCCAACTGCGGCATGAACAGCAGCGCCAAATGCAGCTTCCTCTTTCACTCTTGCGAACTGAAGCGGCAGCCCCCATTTGGTTCTGGCTAGCTGCTGCATAGCCCCATTCTTGCGTATCCCATTGCCAGAAGCTGCTAGCCTTGTTAACGGACCCAGAAGTTCAGCTGGAAGGGATTTCGTGAACCCATCCAATTCATCCAGGATGCCATGCAGAAAGCCCGCAATTAGCTTCCCGGGATTAAAATTATTGGGCCCAATTCCTTCAATGCTTCCAGTCCTATGCGGATGCTCTCTTGTGCCGTAAAACTGCGTCCCTACCTTAAGCGGAGGCACTGAATCTATGAGTGCCTCTTCCGCCAATCGATTCATAGTTTCGTAGAGGCTTCTATCATCTAGCAATCCGAATGTGCTAATCACCTCACGAAAAAATTGCTCAAGCAGCTCATACGATTTCCCTCCACTGAGCGAAGCTCCCACAAGCAAGTACCCCTCATCCATGAAAGGGCGCGTTTCTAGATGTGAGCATTCGATATATGCTGGCGAATAGATCGATACTTGCGAACCTGTACCGATATTAACAAGCAAGGTTCCTTGGAAAGAAGGTACAGCACCCAAAAAGCTGGCCTGGTTATCACCGATTGCCCACAGCACCTTTTTCCCATCTGCCGTTTCTCCAGCTATTGGATGATGATGGGCGAGCTCAGGCAGGAATTCAGCATCCATCCCCGCTGCAATTAGCTTTTCTTTGTCAAACTGCCTGCCGGGTAGTGTGAAAAGACCTATGCTTGCTGCATTCGAGCTGTCGATGCGAGGTGTCTTCTCATCGCAAAGCCGCATGGCCACATAATCACCTATCGTACACAGCTTCGCTGCACCGTTCGGAAGATTCCCCTGCATCGTCAGATAGAAATGGGTAACTAAACCATATCCGGTATGCAAATCATAGCCAGTAAGTTCACTTAACTTAGAGGCATACGATCGGCCTGATTCCAAAAGCAGTTCGCCACGGCCATCCTGCCAAGTCACAAGTGGGCTGACTGCACGCCCTTCTTGGTTAACATACAACACGCCGTGCATCTGACAGGAGATCCCAATTACTCGAACATCCTCCCAGTTATCCTGACATTCTTCAATTAACGATTGAACATGCTTGACAATCCTGTCCGCATTCTGGGCACGTTCCCAAAGTTCCTTCGAAGGCAGCGCAGCATCATTCTTCGTGGAAACAGTCCGTATGACGCGCCCATCCTCAGCGCTAGTCACGATGAGACATATGGATGTCGTGCCGATATCAATCCCCGCTAAGTACATAAGCTTAGCTCCTCACATGTTCCGAGGGGCGGTACCGATTGTACGGCCTCGGAAGGAATAAATGGAATCGGCGTTAAACCTCAGCCTTCCAGCTTGCTGAAGAAATCCCTAAACACACGGTCACGCCGAACAAAGTGAACATACCGAATAAAGTGCCGCGAAGCATCGTAACTGTAGCGGAAATCCTCCGACAGAATCGGACTGTGCACGAGCTCATTGGGCAGCCAGCTTTCCTCCACCAAATAAGCTATCGTCGCAATATCCCAAATCACACGGGAATAGGCAAAATGGTCCTTCGCACACTTCTCATAAGTTTCATAGAGATACTTCCCAATTTCACCTTTGTCCAACACAAACTCACGCACTTCCGGCAATGTTGTGAGCAGGTGCGAAGTGACGCCCATACACGGAATTAATACGAGCGGCACGCCGCAATTAAGCACAGTTCGAGACGCGTGCAAATCCTGCGCAAGGTTGAATTCCTTAGTATCAGGCCAAGACAGAGCATGCCCGCCCAACCAGACGACGACGATTTTCTCAATGATGCGCGGCTCCATCAGTATCGCCGAAGCAACATTCGTAATGGCGCCGATTGCCACCACATAAAGCGGATCATCCTCAGGGGAGGCCATCGCCCGCTCCACCAAGTTTCTCGCCGCATCGCTATCTTGCGGAGATTCCGCTCCAGATAAATATCCCGTCGATCCGCGATAAATCGGGACTTCTGACATTTCCGGCAGCAGGGCAGCTATTTTCTGCAGTTCTTGATAGCTTTTCTCCATGCCATCTGCTGGTCCATCTGACAATTCATTATGAAATGGAGCCGCATAAAAAGCCTCAATCTGCAGCTGCCCAGGGGATTTCAGCGCATATACGACAGCGAATTGATCGTCGATTTCATTATAGGTATCCGTATCAAGCACCATGCGGACTTTTTTAGTTGGATGAGCTAGTCGCTGCAGCAGCTTTTCTTGCGTTATTTTCGGAAATGAAATCATTGAGCGGTACCTCCCTTGAATACTTGCCTATTTGCATTCTTGGACAACTAACGGGTTGCTAATCTCGCATAAACCAGAAAAAACAGCGCCACTTCAGCAATAATCACATAGTTAGGTACAACCACAAACAAATCTATCACAAAAAAACCACCAAGAATCCCTAAAAATAAAACCAAATGAATCGGTCTTAGCTGAAGATGCTTATGCCTGTACCGATGAAAAATGACCGTCGTCGAGACGAAATACATCAGAACGGAGAGAAATACCATCGTCAAAATAAAGTGGTAGTTCAATTCCTTCAGAAATAGCAGCTGAATCGATGCCGCGATGGTACTCAGAGATAAATAAACGAATAAATGACCGTAAATAATCGTTTGCCCCACAGTTTGCAGCGCCTTATCTACTTTCCTCTCGATATTCTCAAAATACTGCCACCAAATGGCAATGACGAGTATAAAAGCTAATGCTGCGAACATAATCGAATCCCATGTGCCGTTGCTATTCTGTAAAACTGCCAACGTGCTCACCACTAATTCTCCTAAAAGAATCAAGGTAAACAGAGCAAAACGCTCCAATAAGTGATGCGTATTAATAGGCGTATGTACCAAGATCCGTCTACCGATGACCGGCAGAAGAACATCCACCGCAATTCCCGCGTAAAGAATCAAATACCTCACCCAGGAGTCGAAAAATAACGATGCACTTGAAATCACGATTCCTATCCAAAACCGCGTCCCCAGATACCGTGCTGTCGCTGCCCGGTGGGATACTTCACCTTTGTGAATCGCTAAATACTGAATAGCTGTCAAAAACCTCGAGCCTATGTATCCTATGAAAAATGGAACGTAGTACCGATCAAAGTCCGTAGATAAACTGAATGTCATAATAAGCACAAAAAACAGCTGCAGGATCATGTAAATTCGGTGAGTGAACACATCCTGCCCATATCGGTTGTTAAACAGCGTCTGCCCTACCCATGCCCACCAGATTGGAATAAAAATGAGTATAAATTTGAGGATATACTCAAGTGAAATCGTCCCGTGGTCCGCATGCAGCAGCACATGTGTAGCCTTAGAAACGGCCGCTACAAACAGCAAGTCGTAAAAAAGCTCCAACCACGTTACTTTCTTCGCTATGTTCATATCAGTCCCCCATTTAATAGATTCATATCGCTTACTGCCTATATTATACCGAACTAACGGGGGATGATTGTTATTTTTTTTGAACGGGCAGATCCACTTTTAGAAATTGTTGAAATGGGTCTTTTCTTGGGTCGAATGACATAATGAGAACCTCCTGATAACCCCTTTTTGGATAAATTACCCTCTTTCATTCCCTTTTATTCTACATAATCCACCCCTACAAACAGCCGGAAAAGTCGAATAAGGAAATATGTGGTAGGTCAAATTGTGCAGGTCTAGCAGCACTTACTAGAATTGGGAATCTATTATTTAATTTAACTGTACAACGGTCAATTAAATTTTCTAGTAGGAGGTTTGATTATTGAATAAAACCATTTTTAAAATGACCCACGTGTTTTTCGCAACAAGTTTAACCGTAGGACTATTTGCATCCACGGTGTCCGCAGCAGAAACCGACTACTCAGAAGCGCTAGAGGCTCTGGACGCACCACCGATCGATGCCATGATCGTGAACGATGAGCGTCTGGCCAAAGGGCTAATGGACCGTGGGCTTTTAACCAAAAGCGCAACACCTGAACAAATCTCCAAAGCGGTAAAAAGCTATTTATCTGTCAAAAATAAGAAACTAGCAAACTCAAAAACAGATCAGAAGAACAGACTGCATGATGAAATGGATAAAAAGTCAAAAGACTTTGTCGCCAAACAAAAGGTCAAATTATTATCGCAGATGAATCACGGCATGGATAATCTCAAAATAGGAAACGGAAACGGCATCCCCATACCATCCGCAAGGCAAGATCGCTATAACGGCCCTGTTCGCGAGGACAAAGTTCTTGTTCTTTTGACAGAATTCGCGGACCTCAAACATAACAACGTGAAACAAGAGCCTGGTTTCATGTATGCCAAAGACTTCAGTCCTGAGCATTATCGCAAGCTCATGTTTGGGGATAAGGATTTTAAATTGTTTGACGGTTCGAAAATTCAAACCTTTAAACAATACTATGAAGAGCAATCCGGTGGCAGCTATACAGTTGATGGCTACGTTTCCGATTGGTTAACGGTTCCTGGCAGTGCTGTTCAGTACGGAGATGATAATCCCGCTGGCGGACATGATAACTTAGCCCCGCTTGGTCCTCGTGATCTGGTGAAAGATGCACTTCAGGCTGCTGTTGCCAAAGGCATTAACTTAGCCGATTATGATAAATTCGATTTGTATGACCTTGACGGCGATGGCAATCAAAATGAACCCGACGGCCTAGTCGACCATTTGATGATCATCCACGCGGGCACGGGTCAAGAGGCTGGCGGCGGAGCCTTAGGCGACAATGCCATTTGGTCTCATCGTTGGACGCTGGACGGCGTGTACCCAGTTGCGGGCACATCAACACCTGTCAACTATTGGGGCGGTAAAATGGCCGCTTACGATTATACGATACAGCCTGAAGATGGGGCAGTCGGCGTATTTGCTCATGAATTCGGGCATGACTTGGGTCTGCCGGATGAGTACGACACCCAATACACAGGGCAAGGCGAGCCGATTGCTTCTTGGTCCATTATGAGCGGCGGCAGCTGGAATGGAAATATTGCCGGCACCACACCGACCTCTTTTTCACCGCAAAATAAAGATTTCTTCCAGAAAACGATGGGCGGCAATTGGGCCAACGTGGCGGAAGTCAACGCTTCTGACATTAATCAATTGGGCAGAGCCGCGATCATTGATCAAAGCGTAACGAAGTCGAAAAACCCTGCAATTGTCAAAGTCAATCTGCCGGATAAGGCCGTACAAGGCATTCAACCCGCATTTGGCTCCCGTTACTATTACAGTACAAAAGGCGATAACTTGCATACGACACTATCCACACCAGAATTTGATTTGACGCAGGCAAAAACCGCTACCTTTGATTTCAAATCCTTATATGAGGTTGAATTCGAATACGACTATATGACGGTGACTGCGGCCACTTACGATGGACAAGAAGTAACGTTGGATGTTATCGGCGACAATGATACGAACGGTGACGCGCGCGCCGAAACCTCGAATGGAACCTGGGTGGACAAGTCCTACAACCTAGCACCGTTCATTGGTAAAAAAGTGACACTGAACTTCGACTATGTGACTGACGGCGGGCTGGCTTTGAACGGTTTTGCCATGGATAACGCCAAATTAACGGTAGATGGGAAAGTAGCGTTCTCTGATGACGCTGAAGGAGCTCCTGCTTTTAAACTGGACGGATTCGTTCAATCGAATGGGATGGAATTCAAGAAGCACTACTACTATCTGGAGTGGAGAAACTACGAAGGAGCTGATAAGGCTCTAGCGTTCAGCCGCGGTGTCAAATACAATACAGGACTCGTCGTTTGGTATGCCGATGACAGTTACTTGGATAACTGGGTTGGCATTCATCCAGGCCAAGGCTTCCTTGGCGTTGTAGATTCTCATGCTGCGGCACTGGTGTTCAAGAAAGATGGACAAGATTCTGTCTCTCAAACAACCCGTTATCAAGTCGCGGATGCGGCTTTCTCGCTGGATAAAACACCTGCCTGGTACGTTAATAATGAGACGAGAGGCGAATATAACTACAAATCTCTGCCAGGCGTTGAGGAATTCTCCGATGCCAAGTTATATTCGAATACGCTCATTCCAGATGCGGGCCGTTTAGTTCCGAAATTCGGTTTGAAGTTCCGAGTAATCGGTGAAGCGAGAGACAATTCTGCCGGATTGATTTGGATTCACAAGTAAGATCACGGAAAACTCGATTCGAACTTTAGAAAATAACTTCCTTCTATTTTCATTGGATGAAATCCAACAAGAATAGCGTACAAACGCATTCATTCTACTTTTGATTGGATGAAATCCAACAGCAATGGATAAAAAGGCGATATAACCTTCAAAATTCATTGCTTCGCTGGATTTTGTCCAATCAATCACGCATGTAGGCTTCTAAAATCGCATGTTCGTTGGCATTCATCCAATCAAAGAAAAGAGCTAGGCACACATACAAGTGGCCTAGCTCTTTTTTCATTCTTGCGGTGCCTGTCTCGCAGATGCTATCATTGTTCCTTCTGCGACAGTGCCCTGCTCTTTTTGCCACAAGCCTGCTTATTTATTGAGAATATCATCTTTAAGCGAAGCAACATGCGTAATCACTTGATCAATGTCTGATTTCGGCACATCAAAATGCGCAAGAGCCTCCGAGAGATGGTTGGCAACGGCATTGAAATGCACGGGCTGCAGATTCATTCCTTTATGAGCTCTAGCCATCGAGAGTCCCGAATATTGATTGGGTCCACCTAAAGCGAAGGAAATAAACTTGGTTTGATGCTTGCGTTGTTTCTCCATATCCGTGTTTTTAAAAAACTCGTTCACCGTATCATCAGCTAAAATGAGCTCATAGAAATAATCCACCACTTTAGCGATGGCTGGAGCTCCGCCAACTTTTTCGTATAATGTCATTGTTTGATCCACAGAGTTCATCCTTTACAAGTGAGTTCTATGGATACTCTTCCCTGAATGATTAGATTCATTCCTGCATTTTTCTTTTCTCCAACTTGGCTGATACACCTGTTAGAATCACGGCAACCAAGACCATCAAGCCGCCAATCCATGGCGTGTGCTTAAGTCCGATAGAATCGACAACCACTCCACCAATCAGAGAGCCTAGAGCGATCCCGATGTTGAAGGCTGCGATGTTCAAGGCAGAGGCAACGTCTACAGCGGATGGCACATATTTTTCGGCAAGCTGCACGATATTTAACTGTAGACCTGGCACATTCATGAACGCGAGCAGCCCCATCAGGAAGATACCAATCAAACCTGCCACTTTGAAAGGCAGCATGAAGGTAAGCAAGATTAGAATAGCCGCGTGAACAATGAACATCCAGAATAAGGCGCGAAGCGGATTGTGATTGGCCCATTTTCCACCAACAGAATTACCGATCGCTACCGCGACCCCGTAGACAAGTAGAACAATAGAAATGACACGTGTATTAAGCCCTGTTACATCTTGCAAAATAGGGGTTAAATAAGTGAAGGCAACAAATGTCCCTCCATATCCAAGCGCCGTGATGGCATATCCCAGAATCAATCGGGAATTCGTAACTAGACGGATCATGTCCGAAAACTTAGCAGGTGGTGATTGTTTTAAATTTTTGGGTATTAATGCTGCACTCGCAATAATCGCAATAACACCAAGCAATGCAACACCCCAGAACGTTGCTCTCCAGCCTAACGTCTGTCCAATAAACGTTCCAAGAGGTACTCCGGTAACGGTTGCGACCGTCAAACCTGTGAACATTAAGGCAATGGCGCTGGCTTTTTTCTCAGGCGGAACAAGCTGGACAGCAATTGTCGCGCCAATCGAGAAAAAGACGCCATGTGAAAAGGCGGTTATAAAACGAGCGACCAGCAGAAATGAGAACGATGTGGAAAGCGCCGCAGCGACATTCCCAACAATGAAAATGACCATGAGAAGCATTAACAATGTTTTGCGATTCATCCGATTGGTGAGCGCAGTCAGGATTGGTGCACCAAGCGCCACCCCGATGGCGTAACCGGAGATCAGGAGTCCAGCGAGCGTAATCCCGATGTGCAAGTCATCTGCGACAGATGCCAGCAGTCCAACGGGAACGAATTCTGTCGTTCCAATACCGAAAGCGCTGATGGCCAGCGCAAGGAGCGCCCATTTCCCAGTATGCAGCTTATCTTTCTTCTGTATAGAAGCAGATGGTGCGATAGTTTGACTCATAATATCCCCCTATTTGAATGTATGTGACCTGCGCAACACTTTACTTTTGTTGCCTGAGTGTTATTATAGGATCACAAGAACTATTTGATAAGTACGCACTTTGAAGTTCTATAGGTACTATGAGGTACTATAGGCACTTAAAAGTTCCTATCCTAAATACGGAGGTAGACTATGCCCTATAATATTCCCGTTGAAGCAACGCTTGATGTCATCGGCGGCAAGTGGAAGGTCGTCATTTTATGCCATTTGGATAAAGGCGACAAACGAACAAGCGAATTAAAGCGATCAATGCCTGATATTACCCAGAAAATGCTTACCCAGCAATTGCGGGAGCTTGAGCAGGACGGCATGGTGAAAAGAACGAGCTATGAGCAAGTGCCGCCCAAAGTTGTCTATTCACTAACACCGTATGGTTGGTCATTCAAGCCTATACTGGATGCAATGTGCGCTTGGGGAGAGCAGCATATTCAGCAGAACGAGCTAGTTGAAGTCTAAAGACAACAATTGGAGGCGATCGATGTGAAAATCATGATTTCAGCCGCGGAAGCTATTGAAAAAGGCGTGTGGAACGAGATTTTGCGTCTCTTCGGGAGAGATAAAAACGAGGAAATATGGCCCAAAGAGGAATTCATTTTGACAGAAGAGCAAGCCATCCAATTGAAGTTGATTAAGAAGTAATGGGCACCGAAGGCTTTTCAACACGAATAAGGCATTCTGACAAGTAGTTTTCCTACTTCCAGAATGCCTTTTTTTGCATATGTGTATAGGTTGGGTTGTACACCTTCTCTACGCCTTATAACGCTGCCATCCCGTCGCACCTGGATATGGACAGCTTTTATCCCGCAGCTTGGCGGTAATTCGCACAATACATCCGCATAGCGAGCATGTATGCCCGCTAACGAGCTTGGGACATTCGCTGCACAGGCTTAACCGCTCGTGGTATACCGAGTCAGGGACGCAGGCTTCTGCGGACTGAAACATAGGCGCTTGCAGCATCTTGTCAATTTGGGCAGCCGTAATCTTGAAATCCTCCCGGCATCCCTTGCACTCGCGATTCCCCAGCATCATTTCCTACTCCGCAGTCAATTCCAAAACCGTGACGGACATCGGAGGAAGATCCGCGCTAATCACCTGATCGACCAAGCTGAACGCGGTGAATTCCGTTGGCGCTACTTTGTTTGTCTCTTCGAAGGTGTTATGTCCGTCCATTGTGTCTGAAGTCAATGTGCTTCCTTTCACTGAGACAAACTTGTTGATTAAGCCGCGGAGTTCTAACTCCACATTTGCGCTGGCTTGATGATCCAAATTGCAAAGGCTGATGTGAACGCGGCCCTCTTCATCTTTGGAAGCCGAGACAGAGATCTGCGGAATGGCTTGTTTTCCTTCGCCAAGCTCTTCAATGGATAGGTGTACATCCAAGAGCTGCGCGTCCTGATGAACCTTATACATGTCGAATACATGATAGGTTGGCGTTAGCACCATTTTCTCCCCTTCCGTAAGGATAACAGCCTGCAGCACATTCACCAGCTGAGCGATGTTCGCCATCTGTACGCGGTCACAATGCTCATTAAAAATGTTCAGCGAAATCCCTGCGACGAGCGCATCGCGGATCGTGTTCTGCTGATACAGGAAGCCCGGATTCGTTCCCGGCTCCACATCGTGCCACGTCCCCCACTCATCAACGAGCAGCCCGATTCGCTTATCAGGATCATATTGATCCATAATGGCAGAATGTTTGCTAATCAACTCTTCCATGAACATGGCTTTCTTCAGCGTTACGTGCCACATGTCTTCTGGAAACCCAGTTGCTGCCCCTTTTTCCTGCCAGGAATCGCCGGGAACCGTGTAATAATGCAATGTAATTGAGTCCATAAAACGATGCGCCTGCTTCATAAGTGTTTCCATCCAGTGATAATCGTCCGTGTTCGGTCCACAAGCAATTTTATGTATGCGGTTACTGCCGTAGTTGCGCACATAGGTCTGGAACTGGCGGTATAGATCTGCATAATATTCAGGCCGCATGTTCCCCCCACAGCCCCAGTTCTCATTCCCCACGCCAAAGTATTTCACTTTCCAAGGAGCTGGTCTGCCGTTGGCCTCGCGCATTTCGGCCATCGGAGACACACCCTCAAAGGTCAAATATTCGACCCAGTCGGCCATCTCCTGAACGGTCCCGCTCCCTACATTGCCGTTAATATAGGGCTCGCATTCTAACATCTCGCAGAGCATCATAAATTCATGCGTTCCAAAATGATTATTTTCCACCACGCCGCCCCAATGGGTATTAATCATTCGTTTCCGGTTTTCTTTCGGACCGATGCCGTCTTTCCAGTGATATTCGTCTGCGAAACAGCCGCCCGGCCAGCGTAATACGGGGATTTTCATCTTCTTTAACGCAGCAGCGACATCGTTGCGAATCCCATTCGTATTCGGAATTTCTGAATCTTCGCCCACCCATAAGCCTTCATAAATGCACCGTCCCAAATGCTCGGAAAAATGCCCATAAATATTGCGATTAATCGTGCCTTTCGCGCGATCGGTATTAATGGTTATTCGGTTAGTCACAGAAATTCGCTCCTTAAATTAATAATTTTATTAATCAATAAGTAATTTCATGAATTCAATTATTATCATAAGTTGATCGAATTGCTTTTGCAACCGTTTTTTTCTGAACGGATAATTTTCGCTCTTTTGTTCTAAAATAAGCTTTGTCTTTCCAATAAAACCAATGGGAGTGATACACATGCGTGAAGGTTTAATCCCTGCTGTTCTTGGAACTGTCGTAACGGCTTCTGCTGCTTCTTTACTTGGAGGCAAGTATAAGCTTGCAGCAACTGGTGTGCTTGGATTTGGCCTGGCTCATGTCGTTCTAGGGGCTATTGACCTCATCGAACATCGGTAGTACTGGGAAGGCCCGCAGATGGAAGAAAGACCTAACGGATATTTTCCGTTAGGTCTCTTTACGTTGAATGAAACTTACACATTCAATATATAACGTGCAGCTGGGCTTATTCGGTCATAAGTACTCTTGCGAATATACGCGGCCTGGTCGAGCTGCTGCTTATGCTCCCTTGCCGTGAAATACGCATGCAGTGCCCGCCGCGTATTGGCTGTTTGGTTCAGCGTACCGCCATGCCAAAGGTGCGAATTGAACACGCCGACGGAGCCGGCAGGTGCAACAATCAATTCCTCTTGCGGGTGAGGTGCAAGAGGATCAATGCCGTGCTCTTGCGGATAGCCGGGCAGTCTGTGCGTGCCCGGTACGACGCGGGTAGCCCCGTTCTCACGTGTAAAATCATCGATCAGCCAGATTGAATTGCACACGTGGAACGGCTCGTGCTCTTGACGTGCGCCCCAATCGGCGTGCAAAGCCTGCAATCCGGCACCAGGGATAGCATCGCGCGCGTTCAACGAGGAAAGCATAAATTCCCGCTGCAACACGTGATAGATGGCTGCCAACAGTTTCGGATGCGTATATACACGATCGAAGCATTCGCCTTTATTCACAAGGTCGGAGAGCCTACGTGTCCCTTCCTCCTGATGCACCTCTTTCCCCGCGTTCATCCCTTCCTTATCCATCAGTTCCTCATACTTGGCGCGTACATGTTCAAGCTCATCTGTCGCCAGCATTCCTGTAAACAAGACGAAGCCCCTCTCGTCAAGACTCCTTTTCTCCTCAGCAGTTAATAGATCGTCCGTAACGTCTAGTGCTAGCAAAGCCTCTTCGATCTTGTGAATAGCTGTGTTTGGATTCACGCTTATACCTCCCTTGTGATTGTTCCAATTAATACTTATATGCTAAGCTAATTTAAATGAACAATCGATTCTGAGAGCTGCTGCAAACCTATTCATTCTTGCAAAAGGGGATGACCAATGAGCACTTTATTCCTGAAGCGTCCGGTCTTGGAAGGCGCGATGGCTTTTCATCGCAAAGCTGGTGAAAGCTGTCATTTCCCTCTTCATCGTCATGAGGCCATGATGGAGATTCTTTTTGTAGCCGAAGGAGAAGCGGACTATTGGATTGACGGTAAGCATTATGAGGCGCGAGCTGGGGATATGGTCTTATTTCATCCGCTTGTTTGGCATGAGGAGCGATCGCGCGTGGAAGCCCCGTTTTCCTTTTATTACGCTGGATTTCATACGCTGCAGTTGGCAGGATTGCCAGAACATTGCCTACTCGAAAGCAACGAGCTGCCTGTGTTCTCTGTGCGTACAAATGATGAGCGGATACACCGTCTCTTTCATGACCTTTGTGAGGAGGTGAGCGAAGGCTGGTCCGAGACGTTAAGTTCCGCTGATTTGCTGTTAGAACTGCTCCTTCTGGAAGTGCACCGAACGAAGCAGCATGCATCAGCCAAAACAGCACGCTTGTCCACGCAAGCCGCTGTATCGAAGGCAAGAAGATACATCGAAGAGCGGTATCATGAATCACCTACGATCAAACAAATTGCCGACCACGTTTACCTAAGCCCATCGCATCTTAGTCATTTATTTCGTGACACCTATGGAGAGAGCCCGATTCAATTTGCTATTCGCCAGCGCATCCACGCAGCCCGTCGATATTTGAGCACAACCGAGTTCTCGGTGGAGCAGATTGCGGGGTTAGTCGGATATGAAAGTGCCACGGCATTTCACAATTTGTTTAAAAAAGCGACCGGCCACGCCCCAGGAACGTACCGGAAACTCAGTTCCCCCGACAGCTAATTCGGAATAAAAAAAGGTGCTTCTCTCATAATGAGGAAGCACCTTTGTTCTTATTTTGCAGCTGGCTCAGCTACCGCTTTGTATTTGGAAGAGATATACGTTACCGCTTTTGGCTCCGTAATCACTTCAGCATTCATGGAGTCTGGTTGCGGATCAACTAGTTTGTAAGAAACGACTGCATTGCCGTCTGCTCCAAATTGGATGCCAGTAATCTCAATGCTATAACCTGCAGTTGGTTTAGATTCGCGAGACAACGTCACTTTGTTAACATCGTCGGAAACTTTTTCAACATTCACGGCAACCGTTTCTGTTGGTGCTGGAACTTGTGTATGTGCGTCCAATACTTTGCTTGCGTTATAAACCCAAGTTGCTGCTTCACCGCGAGTAATTTCTGCTTTCGGGCTTAGCTTGCCATTGTTGTCAAGCGCGGCAATTTTGTACGCGAGCATACGTTGCAGAGCACCTTGATACTCCGGAGTAATTTGGTCAGCATCCTTAACGTCTGCTGGTTTGATGTTAATCATCGGGAAATTGCCTTTTTTCTCAAGAGCATTCATTAACAACGCCCCGAATTGCTCACGCGTAATGCTAGCATTCGGATTCACATCTTTCGGAAGATCGACGCCATTGTAATGAGCGATGATGAACGCCTCAGCATACCATGAGTCATTTCCGATGTTTGTGTAGAAATCAGAAGCGAGCGGCTGCTTAACGAAACGGAGCAAGTCGATGTTCAGATCCAAACCTTTTACAATGATTTGTACGGACTGTGCATAGCTGATTTTTCCTTTTGGAGCAAAATGTTCATGATCTACGCCACTAACAACGCCACGATCACGCAGTGCGTTAATTGCCTCGGCTTGTCCGCTTTCAACATCCGAGAAGGCGAATGCGGTATTAAATGATAGTGCTCCTAATAGGACAGTCGACAATGCTGCTGTAGCTAATTTTTTCACAGTAACTATTCTCCCTTTAACAAGTTATTTTTTATTACCCTTTCGAGTTAACTACTAAACGGAGCTGTTTCAAAAAAGGTTGCACATGTTTGAATTTTTTTTGAAAATCACCAATTCGACGAACAATAGACCATAGACGTTAGCATGCTTCCAGCCCTCATTGGACGAAATCCATTGAGAACGTCGTGCAGACGTTTTCATTCCTCTTTTCGTTGGATGAAATCCAACCTGGTCGGCTAAAAAGGCCCTGAACCCCTACAAAATTCATCACTTCGTTGGATTTTGTCCAACTAGAATAGCATTTAAGCGTCAGAAATCGCATGTTCGTTGGCATTCGTCCAATGAGTTTGCTTCTCCTCATGCGCTTCCCCTCATCGCCCCCGAACAAAAACCAGTTGAAATACACTCTCCAACCCCGCAATTTTATTACCTCTTGCACAAAAAAGCTGCCGTTTTCACGGCAACCCTTTCGTAAAATAAGCTTTTTCAATACGCAGTCATTCTTAAACGCCTGAGTACGCCATGAATCCGCCATCCACAGGAATGGTGGCACCGGTTACGAAGCCAGACATATTAGGGTCTGTCAACCAAAGCAGCGTGCCGAGCAGGTCCTCCGGTTTCCCGAATCGACGCATCGGCGTGTGGGTAATAATTTTGTGCGAACGATCCGTGAGCGTTCCGTCTTCCTTCAGCAGCAGCTTCTCATTCTGCTTCGTCAAGAAGAACCCCGGCGCGATCGCGTTGACGCGAATGCCGCTCTCCGCTAAGTGCACAGCTAACCACTGCGTGAAGTTATCGATGGCGGCTTTCGCAGCGCTGTAAGCCGGAACTTTCGTCATCGGCGAAGGCGCGCTCATCGACGAAATATTGATGACGGTAGCGTCTTGTCTGCCGATCATTTGCTTCGTGAAAATCTGCGTCGGAATCAACGTTCCGACAAAGTTCAAGTCAAGCACATTGCGGAAGCCTGGCACGCTAAGATCGTAGAAGGTCTGAATGTCCGGATTCGCCAAGTCTTCCAGCTTGAACGTTTCGTTCGTCGTATTCGCACTGGCATGATTGCCTCCGGCGCCATTGATCAGAATATCGCACGGTCCAAGCTGCTCCAGGATCGCTTCTGCCGCTTGTGTTACACTCTCCGCATCCGTTACGTCGCAAGACAATGCGATGGCTTCACCGCCTGCTGCGGTAATCTCAGCGACAACCTCCTGCCCTTTCTCTACGGTACGGTTGAGAATGGCGATTCGCCCGCCTTGACGCGCGAGCTCCAGGGCCATAACCCGGCAGAGTACGCCGGCTCCACCTGTAATAACGACAACTTTACCTTGCAAGGCTGGAAAATTCGTAATGCCTTTCATGTCTAGTCCCCCATTCTTCCTGTTTGTAATTTCCTGCGGTTTGCGTCCCACAATCCCCACAAATACATAATGCCAAGTGCACGATCATACAAGCCGTAACCAGGTCTGCATTGTTCGTCCCAAATATGTCGTCCATGATCCGGACGGCAGAAGCCTTCATAATCATTCTCATGCAGCGCGTTCACAATTCCAGCAATATCTACTGTGCCGTCTGTTGTCCGGTGCGAAGTTTCAATGAAATCACCATTGTCATACACACGAACATTGCGAATATGAGCAAACGGAATTCGATCAGCGAACTCATTCACGATAGCGACAATATCGTTCGCCGGATTCGCGCCGAGCGATCCACTGCACATCGTCAGTCCGTTGTAGGGACTATCTACTAGTCCTAGGAAACGGCGAATATTGGCTTGACCCGTAATAATGCGCGGTAGTCCAAAGATAGGCCAAGGCGGGTCATCCGGATGGATCGCCATTCGAATATCATATTTTGCTGCGAAAGGAATGATGGCTTCAAGAAAATATTTGGCGTTGTCAAAAAGCTGCTCCTCTGACACATCCCGGTAGGCATCGAATAGTTCAGTCAAACGACCTAGACGCTCCGGCTCCCAGCCCGGCATTGTGAAATTCGGGTTGGCGTTAATCCGCTGCACCTGTTCTTCCAAGTTCAGATGGGCGACTTTTTCTTTTTCATAAAATAGCGCGGTAGATCCATCTTCCAATTCCTTATGTAGGTCCGTACGCACCCAGTCAAATACAGGCATGAAGTTATAACAAATGACTTTCACGCCAACCTCAGCCAGCTTCACAATTGTCTTCTTATAATTGTCAATGTAGCTATCTCTGCTAGGCAGTCCGAGCTTGATATCCTCATGAATGTTAACGCTTTCGACGACCTTCATATGAAGGCCAGCCTTATCAGCGGCTTCTTTGACCTGCAAGATTTTATCCATCGGCCACTCTTCACCAGCCGGAACATCGTGGAGCGCCCAAACAATGCCCTCTACACCTGGAATTTGCTTAATTTGCTCCAGTGTTACTGTATCATTGCCTTCGCCAAACCAACGAAATACCATTTTCATCGTGTTGCCGCCTCCTGCCATTGCTTATTTGAAATACGTCGGAAATTTCTCCTTCAATACGGTTTGATCCGCAATCGTAAGGTGAAGATGTGTGTTCATCACTTGCTCAGCTTTGCTGGCTTCGTGATGTTCAATCGCATCCACCATCTGTTCATGCTGCTCATACAGCTCATCCCATCGATGATCCGCGGCCAATCTGAGCATGCGCGTCCGGTTCAGATGAACATTCACTTGCTGGATGATTGCCCAAGTATTCAGCTTTTTGCATCCTTCAAAGATTGTCCGGTGGAAAGCTTCATCCAATTCAAACATCTTCTTATAATCCTTCTCTCGCATAGAAACTTGCTGATAAGCGAGATTAGATCGGAGCTGCTGCATCGCATCTGCGGGGAAACTCGCACACGCTAAGGTAATAACAGCCCGCTCCAGCTGTTCCCGAATAAAGCGCGCTTCTTCCACACGCTCCAGATCGATAAGGGAAACAACCGTACCGCGCTGCGGGTAAATATCAAGTAAACCTTCTTGTGATAACTGCGCGAAGCTCTCACGCACCGGTGTTCGGCTCACGCCAAATTGTACAGAGATTTCCTTCTCCGAAATCCCTGTGCCCGGCAGCAAATCCAGCATAAGAATTTGCTCCTTAAGAGCATGGTAAACGGCATCGCGTGTCGTGCTAATCATTGGTTTGATATACAAAGTTGTGATTCACCCCCCAGATCCAATTGTTATTACCATACTACCATACAAGTATGGTAGTGCGAAAGAGGGTTCTTCATGTTCATCATTTTGGAACATTCTAGGATAACTTGGCATGATGCTCCTCACACCTGAGATGCTATAATTGGTTTGCAATATTTTCTCCAACTAGGAAATACTTAAAGTGAAGGTGTTGACACCGAGATGTGGAAGCCAGATCGATCCGTTAAGAAGCCAATCTATCAGCAAATTGCTGATTATATAGAACGTAGAATAACCTTCGGGGAATTCCCGCCAGGAAGCTCGCTGCCTTCCGAAAGAAAGTTAGCCGACAGCCTGGGAGTGAACCGAAGTACCGTAATCCTTGCTTATGAAGAGCTGCGTGCTTCCGGCATTATTGAAAGCGCCAAAGGAAGCGGCACAAGGGTAACTAGACATAAATGGGGAATTACGCCGAAACAAACTCCCAATTGGAAAACGTATGTGGAAGGCGGCACCTTCCTGCCGAATTTGCCTTTTATCCGGCGAATTCGCGAAGAGCTGCGGATAGCTCCGGGGGCCATCGACTTTGCAAGCGGCGAGCTGTCGACCGATTTATTTCCGAATGACATCATCCGCGAGCTCTTGCAAACAAAGTCTTTCCAAGAGGATCTCGGCTATGATGACCCACAAGGGTATTCCCCGCTCAGGGAAACCCTCGTTCGCTTTCTTGAGACGCAGCTGCATATCCAGAGCACGGAATCCTCCATTCTTATTACTTCCGGCTCGCAGCAGTCACTTTATCTGATTACGCAATGCCTGCTGAGTCCCGGTGACGCGGTTGCCATCGAGGATCCCTCCTACTGCTATTCGTTACCAATGTTTCAGTCGGCAGGCCTTCGGCTGTTCCGTTTGCCCGTCGATGACGAGGGTATGAATCCGGATGATATTATCGCCTTGCATCGGCAGCATCGCATTCGCATGTTATTTCTTAATCCTAACTTTCAAAATCCAACCGGAAGCGTCTTATCTCTTGAACGCAAAACTCGCTTGCTCAGCATTGCGTCAGAGCTTGGCATCCCGATTGTCGAGGATGATCCGTTCACGTTAACATCTTTTGAAGGGACTCCGCCGCCCACTTTAAAATCGCTGGATAAAACCGGCAATGTCTTATACATTGGCTCTTTATCCAAAATTGCCGCCTCCGGCTTACGCATTGGCTGGTTAATCGCTCCTCAAGCGGTAGTCAGCCGCTTAACGGATGCGCGGCAGCAAATGGATTTTGGCTTAAGCCGCATCCCTCAGTGGGTTGCTAACCACTTTATTGCGGGTGGCCATTTCGAAAATCAAATTCATCTTTTGCGTAAAAGTTTAAAGCTTAAGCGCGATAGCCTGATGTCGGGTTTGCACGACATCATGGGCGACTCGGTTTCCTTCATGGAGCCGCAGGGCGGACTGAATATTTGGTGTAAATTCAATCGCGAGGTCGATGACTTCAAGCTGCTCGATGAAGCGATCAAACGTGGCGTGTTATTCGTGCCGGGCAGTGTTTACGGGTCTGATCAAGGCCATATGCGAGTCAGCTTCGCAAGACCTCGTCAGGACGAGATTCGTCAGGGGCTAGCTCAGCTATATGAGGCACTGCAAGAACATAAATAAGCCTGACGGATCAAACTCCAGCAGGCTCCAGTGTCAGCTACTTTACAAGTGCAGAGCTGCTAATTGTGGTATGCGAGCGGTCGAGGGATTGGTGGAGTGCGGATTGGTGTGGTATGCAGCCTTGCTTACGGACTGAGGCGACCTTATGCGGCGAATAACCGGTCGTCTGAGATTCTAACGGACACCAATGCCGCTATTCACATAAATAGTAGGAAAATTGGCTAGTTTTTTGAGCAATAGCGGCTCTGGAGCCCATTAGATACTGAATAGAGGCAATTTACCTGTAATAGGCGCTATGGGGTCCGTTAGCGAAAACGAGCACGGTGGCATGCGAGCGTTGATGGGCTACGGGTCTGTCATAACCCTATGCGAGAGCGGCCGCCTCAGGCAGAGCTAATCAAGACCTCGCCCAGCGTACGAATCGTTTCAAACTTCGCACAGGAAGGATTCGTCAAGCCCATTCGTCGCAATTATCCGGAAAAACTACCGCTAATTTCCACACAAATGATGGCTTTTAGGGAAATAGCAGTAGAAACTCCATCTATCTCTATGGTAACTGCCTCAATCTGGTAAGAACACTGAAATTAGCAGTGGAAATTCCAGTTAATTTCCATATATCTCCTCATTTCCAGAAAATAGCGGGAGTAATCGGCGTTAATTGTGGGCGAGTCGGTAAAGAGCCAACAATAAAAAAACCGCAACTTTGCCATCATGCAGCAAAGATGCGGTTATTCCTATTGGATTAAATACCAAATATAAGCCACCAACGCTAGTAAACCTGCTACGATCGACACCACATAAAAGGAAGTAAGACGCGCCCATTTTATCCCTGTCTTCTGAAAGTACGTAGTGTCGCCTTCCCTGTTTTTACGAGAAAAGCCGATCATAAAGGTTGTAACCAATCCAAATAACAAAATAAGCGAGAATATCGCATAGTAGATGTACATGTTCATAGTGATTACCCCATTTTATATAGATTAGATGCCCTGTTGTCCTCATTATAACGAAAAGTGGTCTTACTTTCATCCTCCACTTTGGTACTTTTTCAACCATCCAATTTCATTATTCGTTAAATGTACACCCATTTATACATATCTATTTATAGTTGTCTCTGTCAAATCAACGAGATTTACATATGATATAGTAAGCTAGTTTTTAGAAACATAGAAAGGAGGAATGAGGATGAAAGTCGTAATTCTAGCTGGCGGACTTGGCACCAGATTTCGTGAAGAAACCCATTCCAAGCCAAAACCTATGATTCTCATCGGTGATAAGCCCATTCTGTGGCATATTATGAAAATCTACTCATTTTATGGCTTTAATGAGTTTATTATATGTCTAGGATATAAAGGCCACGTCATTAAAGATTTTTTTGCCACCTATCCCATGCATGCAGCTGATGTAACGATTGACTTGCAAACGAACACCACGCAGTATCTTACATCGCCAACAGAACCATGGAAAATTACACTTGTGCACACTGGCGATGAGACCATGACAGGCGGACGCATTAAGCGTATTCAGAAATATATTGGCGATGAGCCTTTCCTCTTAACGTACGGGGACGGACTGACCAACGCGAACATTCCCGAAGTCGTGAAGTTTCATCAGGATCACGGTAAATTTGCAACACTGACTGCAGTTCAGCCTACGGCTAGATTTGGTTCGCTCATTTTCGGGAATGGCACAGAAATCACCAAGTTTCAAGAAAAGCCGAAAGGTGAAGGCGGCTGGATCAACGGCGGATTCTTTGTCTTGCAGCCTCAGGTTTTCGATTATATTGACGGTGACCCTACCCATTTCGAAAAGGAGCCCTTGGAGCAGCTAGCTACCTCTGGGCAACTCCATGCGTATAAACATGATGACTTCTGGTACGCCATGGACACGCTTCGCGATCAACAGCAATTGCAGAAACTTTGGGACTCAGGACAAGCTCCATGGAAAATTTGGTAATTCACTGCAGCACCAGCTACTAGCCGGTGAAAAAGGAGGAGTACGATGACGCCACTTGTAAGTATATTGCTGCCGACCTTTGATCGTCCACAGTTTCTGGAGCAAGCATTAGTCAGCGCACTAAACCAAACTTATCCCCACATTGAAATTATCATTTGCGATAATAGCCAAAATGATGCAACCGAGCAAGTGGTTAATTCGTACTTGACCTCACCAAGCGGCAGCAAAATCAGATATGTAAGAAACAATACGAACATCGGGCCTACAGCCAACCAGCAGAAGTGTTTCCGACTCGCAAAAGGCGAGTATATCAACTACTTAATGGATGACGACTTGTTTCATCCGAGAAAAATCGAGCTCATGCTTCCTTACTTGATGGATAACCCCAAAATTGGACTCGTCACCTCGTTGAAACAACTTATTAACCATTTCGGGGAACCCATTCGAATTTCTAATGCTCCCCCTTTTAAACTATCTACGATAAAAAAGCCTGCCATGCGCGGGCAAACCTTAATTCAAAGTATGCTGACTGACACCAAAAACTACATTGGCGAGCCGACTACGGTGCTTTTTAGAAAAGCCGATCTGCTTGAGCCATTTGGCACTTTCGGTGGAAAACAAGCGCATAACAACGTCGATGTTGCCTCCTGGATTGCTTTGCTTGTCAAGAAAGATGCCGTCTTTCTGCAAGAACCCTTGAGCTCATTTCGCAAACATCCTACCCAATTAACCAACACACTTTTGTCGCGGATGGGGTGTCAGTGCGATTGGATAGATGCTACCCTTTTGGCAAAAAAACAGCAAATCTTTGACGACTCTTCCACGTTTGTCAAAATCGTAAACAGATTGGGAAAAACAGTGATGGACAATTTCCCCAAGTGGAATGAAGCCACGAATAGCTTATATCTAGACGAATTACTGGAAAGAGTTCGTCAACTTGCGGTCGCAAGCGAGAAAACGAAGAAACTATCCTCTCTCGCCAAGGATCTGAAGAAACTTACGCTGCAGCTTGAAAAATCAAAGAAAACCAGTATCCTAATAAGCGAGACTTGCGATGCGATATAAGAATCATCCGTTGCCATAGAAACAGTCCTGCTGATCTGATCAGCAGGACTGTTTCTATGTGCAGGCAAGCGAGCTTCTACCAAAAGCAAAAAATAGACCGCTTTTGCACAATGCACAAAGCATTCGGTCTATTTTCACATTATTATCTAGCTGTAAGGAAGCATTTCCTTCACACAACTGGCTCCATTAAGGAGCATAAGATTGCACGCTCTCAAGGACATATGCGACCTCTTCATCCGTTAAATCAGGGAACAGTGGGAGAGTAACAAGCTCGCGCCAAAGCGTATCTGCTACGGGTGTTTCGGCTTTATAAGGCACAAAGAGCGGGTGCATGGTCAGCGGCATATAATGCACACCAGTCGCCACCCCATTTTTCTTCATATGCAGAATAAACTGCTCTCTCTCCTTCACGCGAACAACAAATGCCCAATACGAAGAGTCGTTCAAGTTGTAGGGGATTGCTGGTTGAACAAGGTTGCTGCCCGCAAGTCCGACTACGTACTGACGAATAATCTCTTCTCTTCGGCGGTTCATCGTATCGAGCTTAGCCAACTGAACGAGCCCGATGGAGGCCATGAGATCATTCATATTGTATTTGTAGCCAACGTCAGATATTTCATAATACCAGCTGTTCGCATCAGCATGATAGGATGCATTCTCTTCGTAACGCTCCCAAGTATCTTTATTAATCCCGACCCAGCGCGAGTGGCGCAAAGGCCGCAGCAGTTCAGGGTCGTTCGACGAAATCATCCCGCCATCACCGGTTGTCATGCATTTTTTCTCCTCAAAACTAAAGCATCCAATGTCGCCCCAAGTCCCAAGGGCCTTCCCCAAATATTTCCCTCCTGCCGAGTGTGCCGTATCTTCAATAACCTTTAAGCCACGCGCCCTAGCCCATGGCATCAACTGATCCATAGGGACAGGATGACCCATGAAATGAACAGGAATGACCGCTACGCAATCAGAATCATATTTCCGCTCGAGATCTTCCATGCTGATGCCAAAGGTCGTTTCATCCACATCCACAAACACTGGAACCAGCCCGTTATACAGCACAGCCATGGCTGTTGCTGCAAATGTGACGACTGGAACCAGCACCTTTTTACCTTGAGGGAATTTAAAAGCAGATAGAGCAAGGTGCAGCGCTGCCGTGCAGGAATTGACGCCTACTGACTCCGCGGTGCCGATATAGTCGCTCCATTTTTTCTCAAACTCGCCTACTCGAGGACCTAGTCCAAGCCATGCTTTACTAAATACTTGCTTAATGCTTTCCAGTTCGTCATTGCCAACAGATGGCTTGAATAGCCTTATGTCCACGATTTCCCCTCCCCATTTTCGAGTTCAATCATTTGGCCGAATCTGCTCACAAAGGCTGCCCGGGTAACCACCATAGTAACCATTTCCCGTTCAGGCTCACCTGTCAGTTGACCCTCAGCGGCTACCCAGCGAATGACATCGCCTACAACTTCTTTGCGCAGTGGTGTCCGCTCCACTTCCACAGCTCCTAGAGTCTCATAAATATGAATCGCGCGGGCATTATCCGAAAGCACATTCAAGTACCCTTTCTGTAAGCCTAACTCGCGTAAACTCCATGCCCCTAAAGTCAGCAGTGCATGCAAAACAATATTGCCATAACGACCTTTGCGGCCTCTTAGCAAATTATCATATTCGCAAGTATGGGCCACTTCATCATAGTGCATTAAACCAATCTGGCCGATTGGCGTCTGCTCCTCATCCTCTAAAATAAATAATATCCGGTCATCTACTTCAAGAATCTGATGTTGTGCCCATGCCCTTGTACCTTCCTCATTCGCTGGGAATTGTGTGGCAAACCACTGGCCGGCGGCAAGTCTCCATTCCATTAGCGATTTGATGACTTCTTCATTCTCGATGGAATCTATCGTTAGCGGCTTAAGTTGACCGAGCACCTTGCCATCGACGATGATGGGCAAACAATACGACGAGATTTGCTCGCTTCGCGCTTGTTTATATTCCCGCAGAATCGATTTCACCAAAGATTCACCCTTTCTTTTTCACATTCGTTTGTTTGATCAATTTATTGATAGTTTTTTGAAGTTCTGTAGGATTGAATGACTGATTTGGTTTTTGAATTGGCTTTTGAATCGACTTTTGGCTCGTTTTCTTGTTCGGACCTTCAAGCAGTTTCTGATTAATTTGCTCAAGTGTCTGCTGGTTCGTCTTCTGATTGTTAGACGGTTTTTTCTTCCCTAGCTGTTTCTCAAGTTCTTTGATCTGTTCCGGTGTCGCATAGCCTTGGTTGAGAGCAAAAAATTTAAATGTTTCGACATCCATTAGGGCAACTTCTTTGGCCATCTCGTGCTGCGACAGCTGCTCCGTGTGGTACCGCAAGTAGCTTAGCGGCTGAACCATGTAGACGCCTTTCCCTTTACTTAACAAACTTAGCCAACTCGCCATGTCCACAGCAAAATAGGCCTGTCTGCCCAGCAATACGCCAAAGGGCTCCGTCAGAGCTTTTCTTCGAAACAGAACCGTTGTCGGCTCGCCCAAATAATTAATTCGGTCTTCAAGTATCCTCTTTGTCAGCACTCGGCCGTCGACAATCGTATCTTTCATGTACAATTGTTTAAACGTTCCAAATGGCGGAACATACAGCTGACGGCCTGCAGCGTTAATCACTCTTCGCTGCGATGTGACCATCGTGACATCGGGATACTGGATTAAGTAAGCCATCATTTTTTCTATTTTTTGCAGGTGAAACAAGTCATCGTCCATAAGATAATTAATAAACTCACCATTTGCTAAATTTAAGCTCTGCTGCTGATTCCCGATTGGACCCAAGTTTTGAGGGTTTTTGTAATATTTGATCTTTGTTCCGCCTGGCATCATTTGATATTTCTGGACGACTAACTCCGTCAAATCGTTGTCACTGTTATCGCTAACGATAATTTCAATATTGTCATACGTCTGGTTAAATGCACTCTGCAGCGCTTGTTCGAAATAATGAGGCCTGTTGTAGGTTGGTATTAGAATACTAACAAGTGGATTCATCTCAATCTCTCCTTTTCAATGTATCTAACGATTGAAGCACCTGATCCTTAGCCGAAATAATCGGCTGATCGACGGGCCATGGAATTTGAAGGGAAGCATCATTCCATATAATCCCGCCTTCATGCGCTGGTGAATAAACATTGTCTACCTTATAAACAACCTCGCAATTGTCCGTTAAGGTACAAAAACCATGCGCGAAACCGGGAGAAATATAAACCATTGCATAATTCTCCTCTGTGAGCACCCTGCTTTCATAGCAGCCAAAGGTCGGGGAGTCTTGGCGTACATCTACAAACACATCTAAGATCGCTCCTCTGCTGACCCATATAAGTTTGGTTTCTGCATGAGGTTCACGTTGAAAATGAAGCCCCCGAATCGTACCTTTCTGTTTGGAAAAAGAGCGATTTTCTTGCACCCAATTGCGGTGAAGGCCATGCGCCCTCATGATATTTACATCATACAGTCGGGTAAAATAACCCCGATGATCGGTATTGGGAGCTAATGTGATGTCATAAATGCCCTGGAGATTACCGGGTTTAATGATCATGAGATTCACTTCCCTCTACATATTCCTGTATTTGTTTGTTGCAAAGCTCCCTGCAGTCTCCGAGTTGGTCGTAGGTTTTGACCCATTCAATCGATTTGGAAATCGCCATATCGAGATTCCAGCGAGGTGACCATCCTAGTAAAGTACGGGATTTCGTGCAATCTAATCGCAATACATGCGCCTCATGCGGATGCTCATCTGAATCGATCTGATAGGCGGCCTGATCTCCCCATTTGCTGCATAAGCTGCTCACTACTTGCTCCACTGAAATCGTATCTTCCTCATTGGGGCCAAAATTCCACGCCTCAGCATATTGCTTGTCTTCATAAATGTGTTGTGCCAGCAGTAAGTAACCATGCAGAGGCTCAAGCACATGCTGCCAAGGACGAACCGCTTGCGGATATCTGAGCTTAACCGGCTTCCCTTGAAGAATAGCCTTGAAGCAATCGGGAATCAGCCGATCTTCGGCCCAATCTCCACCGCCAATCACGTTGCCGGCTCTCACCGATGCAAGCGCAACAGGTTCGCTCCACTCGCTTTCTTCCTTTTCATAAATTTGTCGATAGCTGGTTACAATCAACTCCGTTAAAGCTTTGCTGTTCGAGTAGGGATCGCCCCCGCCCAAACGATCTGTTTCACGGTACCCTCTCTCCTCATCCAATTGCGAGTATACCTTATCTGTTGAAACATGGATGACGGCTTGGATTGGCACACTGCTTTTCTTAGCTTGACGTACAGCCTCTAGCAAATTAATCGTTCCCATCGTATTAATCTCATAGGTTTCTATGGGATTTAAATAAGAAGCTCGAACCAGAGGTTGAGCTGCCAAATGAAACACGATGTCCGGAGCTGCTTCTATGATGGCTTCAGTTAATGACGGCATGTCGCGAATATCAGCGATGTAAGACGTTACCATTTCCTTCATTCGGCAAAGCTCAAACAAACTCGGTTCCGTCGGCGGCTGTAAGGAATATCCGGTCACGTTAGCTCCCATGCCTTGCAGCCATAAGCTTAACCAAGTTCCTTTGAACCCTGTATGACCTGTGACAAATACGTTCTTGCCTTTCCAGAAATCGGCGTTAATCCGAATCCGGTTATCTGGCATGTTTGTCCCTCCTCTCAATTCGGTCATCTTGATAGAGAAACAGATTCTAGTGAATGTTTTTCATATCAAAATATCGTATGTTTACTAGAGCAAACCCGAAAGAGGCAAAAATCTAGTCTATGAAAATAAAAATAATAAGCTATCATCCAATCACATCTGCATTTACTTACATACGATAGATACTAGAGAGGAGGGATAGCAGATGAGTCTTTTAGAAAAACTTGAAGAGATGCTTAAACAGCTTCCAGGTGGAGTAACAGAAGGTCCTGTTGGCGCTGTATTACAAAAACTTGGCGAAGTCCAAGCCGCTATGGACGCAAACATGGATAGCCCAAGCTCCCAATGGCTTAGCCAGCTTCAAGCCGAACTTGGCAAATTGAACTTAGGTGAAGGCACGATGACAGAAGTACAAAACTTTCTTGATCAATTCAAAAGTATTGCTGGTACAAACGTTCTTTCCGGAGCATCCATTCCCGCAGTACTTGAAGCCGTTCGTCAATTTGTAGCACAAATTAATGTAACAAACCCAACACCAGAATCGATTACAGCAAACTTAGCAGCACTTCGCGGACTTGCTTCTCAAATTCAAGCTATTCTGCTTGGTCAAATGAGCGCATTAAACTTGAACCAAGACACAATCGCAAACTTATTGAAACAAATTAAACTCTAGTAAGTAATAAAAAAGAGACCATCCCAAGTAGATTTATCTACGAAGGATGGTCTTTTTTTGTTTGTCTGCTAGGTAATCCCCATCTAGGTCATATCGCTTTAGCGACACCACTTGCTCCAGACTCGCCATACAAAAGAAACGCCTGCGCAGCGGCTATCCGAGCTAAAGGAATTCGGTACGGCGAGCAGCTGACATAATCTAATCCGATCCGATGACAGAAAAATATCGACTCCCTGTCTCCGCCATGCTCCCCGCAAATGCCTGTTTTTAACGACGGCTTCACTAGACGGCCTGCATTCACCGCTAGTTCAATTAATTGACCGACGCCTTCGGTGTCGAGCACCTGAAACGGATTATGCGGCAGCAGCTTGTGATTGACATAATGGGTCAGAAACTTCCCTTCCGCATCATCACGGCTGTAGCCAAACGTCATCTGCGTCAAATCATTCGTGCCGAATGAGAAGAAATCGGCGTGTGCTGCGATCTGACCTGCCGTTAAAGCGGCTCGCGGCACCTCAATCATCGTCCCTACTTTGTAAGGACATTCGCGTAATTTGTCTTTCCCCAGCACCTGCTGCGCAACGAAGTCAACGAGTTCTCTTAGAATCTTCAGTTCGCTTACATGGCCGACAAGCGGAATCATGATTTCGGGATGCACCTGGACACCTGCGTCAATACATTTGGCAGCTGCGCGGAAAATGGCCTCAATCTGCATATCGTAAATCTCTGGATACACGATTCCTAGTCGGCAGCCCCGCTGTCCCAGCATGGGGTTCGCTTCATGCAGCGCTTGCACTTTACGGAGCATGCTTGCGACCTCAGCTTTTTCCTTGATAGAACCTTCACTTTCACGTTCATACGTCAGCTGGGCATACCTTTTCTGCAAATCATCAAGGTTAGGCAGAAACTCATGCAGCGGTGGATCAAGCAGGCGAATCGTTACCGGGAAGCCTTCCATCTGCTCAAAAATCCCCTCGAAATCAGACTGCTGCATGGGTAGCAGCTGGGCTAGCGCCTTCATGCGCTCTTCCTTGTCTTCAGCAAGGATCATACGCTGAACGACAGGCAGACGAGCCGGAGAGAAAAACATATGCTCCGTACGGCATAACCCAATGCCTTCTGCCCCAAGCCCTCTTGCGATACCGGCATCGTGCGGATTATCCGCATTCGCGAACACCTTCAGCGTCCGAATCTCATCCGCCCACTTCAGAACAACGAGCAGTTCATCCGTCATTCGCGCTTCAAGTAAGGGCATGGCCCCCGTAATGACGCGACCCGTTGCCCCATCCAATGTGATCCATTCCCCTTCTTCGAGGAGCCTGCTCTGCGCAAACATGCGCTTCTCTTCTGCCTCGATTCGAATCTCCTCACAGCCGCACACGCAAGGCTTCCCCATCCCTCTAGCGACTACTGCCGCATGACTCGTCATCCCGCCCCGGCTTGTAAGAACGCCCTCAGCAGCGATAACGCCATGAATATCCTCCGGTGTTGTTTCCGTTCTGGCGAGAATGACTGTCCTGCCGGCCTTCACCCATTCTTCCGCTGTATCAGCATCAAAAACAAGCTGTCCAACCGCAGCGCCAGGTGAAGCAGGAAGTCCCTGCGCCAACACCTCGCTAACAGATGCTTCGTCAATCCCTCTATGGAGCAGTTGATCCAGATGCAGCACTTCAATTCGGCTGACAGCATCCTGCTTTGTCAATACGCCTTCATGAACCAAATCAACAACAATCTTCAGCGCAGCTTGGGCATTTCTTTTCCCGCTTCGCGTTTGAAGCAGGTACAACTTATTATTTTCCACCGTAAATTCGATGTCCTGCATATCCCTGTAATGCTTCTCAAGCTGTTTGGAGGCGTCTAACAGCTGCTCATAAATAGCGGGCATTTCCTCCTGAAGCGCAGCAATGGCCAGCGGAGTTCGGATCCCAGCGACCACATCTTCCCCTTGTGCATTAATTAAATATTCACCAAAGAACGTGTTCTCTCCCGTTGATGGATTTCTCGTAAACACAACACCAGTCCCGCAATTGCCACCCATATTGCCAAAAACCATGCTCTGAACATTGACAGCCGTCCCCTGATCATCTGGAATTCGATTCATTTTACGATAAATTTGAGCTCTAGCATTGTTCCACGATTTGAAAACAGCTTCAATCGCCAGCTTCAACTGCTCGTAAACATTTTGCGGAAAGGGGCGACCTGTTTTGCTCAAAATACACGCCTTATACGCCTCAATTAGCTCCTTCCAACCGTCAGCTGTTACCTCCTGATCCTGGTGCACGCCTCCATTCACTTTCAAGCGATGCAGCAAGGTCTCGAAATGACTTGACTCAATACCAAGTACGACGCTGCCAAACATTTGCAATAAGCGCCGGTAACAGTCGTAGGCAAACTTTTCGTTGTTTGTAAGCGCCGCCAGTCCTTGCACTGTTTTATCATTCAAACCTAGGTTCAATATGGTATCCATCATACCCGGCATCGAGCTTACCGAGCCGGAACGCACAGAAACAAGCAGCGGATGATCGGCATCACCAAACGTCTGACCCTTCTGTTTCTCTAACTGATTCAGCGATTCTTCGATTTGCTCAAGCAGTGCGTCCGAAAGCCGATTCCCCTTTTCAAAAAAAGCTAAGCATGCTTCCGTCGTTATCGTAAAGCCAGGAGGAACGGGAAAGCCAGCACGCGTCATCTCCGCAAGATTGGCCCCCTTTCCACCGAGATGAGCTATCATTGAAGCATCTCCCTCTTGAAAGGGGATCACCTGTTTCTGTGTCGTCATTCTGCTGCCTCCTTCTTGTTTTCTTTGCATGCGCATGCTTGGCACACCACATAAAACTTTTTGTAACCGTCTGTAGGCAGCGTTGCGAGTACTTCATTACACGATTTACAAATAATAAGACCAAGGTCATTTTGCCCCGCAGCTATCTCCGTTTCCATTGTTACAAGGATTGGATGAGACATGACATTCCCTCCTTTGTTAGCGTGCTTTCTGCACGAGAGATATAGGCTACTGCGTCTACAACCCTGCTAGCGTAGCCCCATTCATTGTCATACCAGGCCAAAAGCTTAATTTGATCATCCTTCGTCATAATCGTAAGACCGTCTATAATAGCGGATTTCTCATTACCGATGTAATCTGCAGATACAAGAGGCAGTTCATTGTAGTCTACAAAGACCCCCATGGGTCCGGCCACTGCCTGTTTCAGGGCTAGTTTTACTTCTTCGATGTGTACGCTGTGGCCAACCACTACTTGAAGATCCAGCAGTGAAACATCTTGTGTCGGCACACGAACCGAAACACCTTGCAGATGTTCAGCGAGATGCGGCAGCACATCAACCAATGCTTTTCCTACACCCGTTGAAGTCGGAATAATGGCATTCGTGCAAGATCGGGCACGGCGTAAATCTTTATGCGGATTGTCTAGATGGTTCTGATCGTTCGTGAACGCATGCACCGTTGTCATCCATCCCATTTTGACCTGAAAAGCCTGATCTAAAAGGTGCAAGATCGGCGCTACACAGTTTGTTGTACAAGAGGCCGCAGAAATCAAATGGTGCTGCAATGGATCGTATTTACCTTCGTTGACCCCCATGACCATCGTCAGATCCATGTTTGTCCCTGGAGCCGTAATGAGAACTTTCTTGGCACCTGCGAATAAATGCCTCTCAGCTCCATGCCGATGGTTAAACTTCCCCGTGGCATCAATAACCATTTCAACACCTAATTCTCTCCACGGCAGCAAATCTGGCTCTCTTTCGCAAATAACGCGAATCAAATGTTCGTTAATTTTCAGCATGTTATCTGAAGCAACCTCGATTGCGGCATCCCAAGTGCCGTGCACGGAATCGTACTTCAACAAATGGGCTAACACATGAATGGGACAAGTTGAGTTTATTACTGCTATGTGGAAATCCTGCTGCGAACTAGTCAAAGCTTTTCTTAAGACGAGCCTTCCTATTCTGCCAGTACCGCTGAGTCCAACTCGCATCTCTATCCCCTCATCTCATTTAGTATGTCATAAATGTATCATAAGCTCATTTAATACACAATATATATTTGCGTATTCTTATTAAAAGAGGCTATTACGCGTATTATAAAAATTTTATTTTTATTTATGACGTCATATATAAAAGAATTAGTAGCGGATCCAATGACCTACCGCAACCGAATCTTGCCAGAGATCGGAAGCGAAAACTAGCATTTGTACACGGCCCAAAGTGCCGACTCGTTCCATCACCCACGAGGAAAAACAATCTTCGCGGTCTGGCAACGCCTGTTATCACTTAACATCAAATTGCGATATCAACTGCATATAGAGCAACCACATATAGCAACTACATCTAGAGCAAACAGATATAGCAACTACATTTAGCGATCACATTCTATGTTGTACTTTGTGCAACCTTTTGCCTGTAATTAGGCCTCTGTGCGACTCTATGTTGTACTTTGTGCAACCATTTGAGCACTAAACCGCTCATATCTCACCTTTTCGCAGCAAATGGTTGTATATTGTGCAACGAAAGACCGCATTCGCGCTCAACCCACATCATTATGTTGTATAAAGTGCAACATAAGCCTTCATATTTAACTCCGACTCCAACTCCAACTTCGACTTTACTGCCCAGACGTTCACTTCGTCGCCTCATCTCGTCACACCATTTACTACTCATCACCCATTCTCACCCCATCACACCATTTATCACTCCTCACCCACTCTCATCTCATCACACCATTTATCACTCCTCACCCACTCTCATCTCGTCACACCATTTATCACTTTTCACCTACTCTGATCCCATCACGCCATTTATCACTCATCACCCATTCTCATCCCGTCACACCATTTACTACTCATCCCCTCACTCCCATCATTTAAACTTTAACGGGAAAATGTACCGCTAATTTGTTCATAACCGCCGCCATCGAACCATTAAATGGAAATTCTCCTGCTAATTCCTCAAGTTTCGTCAGAAATGAGGCAAATCGACTGAATTAACTCCACAATTTCCAGTTATTTCATCAAAGTCTCACTCCGCGCCATTTTTAACAGTAGAAATTCCAGTTAATCCTCCAGCACAAAATACCGCCAGGATGGAGTTCCATCCTAGCGGTATTTTGTGTTCCTTTAGCTATTCAATAATCTGACTAGCCACTTTCACAAGATCGTCTAGATCGATTTTGTTATCACCAGTAACGTCGGCTTTCTTCACAAGATTCCAATCCGAGCTACTCGAATCTTTGCCATAGTTGGCAGCGATCATCGCAAGGTCGCCAATCGACACTTTGTTATCGCCATTGATATCGCCCGGCGTGCCAGGAGGAGGTGTTGTGATGGAAACACTGGCCGATCCAAGTGTTGTACTTGTCTCGTGCCCCTGTGCATCCCCAAGTACCGCCGCTTCAACGGCTAGTCGAGCTGTTGCTGGCAGCACAATATCTTTTGCTTTAAAGGTCAGCTCAAGCACATCGCCGCTGCCGATTATTGCATGCCCAGCACCTTCGCTCGCAACGATGAAGCGAACTTTGCCAGGCGTTGCTTCCGATTTGGATACCAAGCTGATACCCGTTTGAGCTGGTTTGGCTGAAACAAATTCCATCAGCGAAGGATCGTAAGCAATCGTCAAATCCTGCGCGTAAACCGCGTCGGTAACATCGGATAAGCCTACACGTACCGTAAGCGTTTGACCTGTTAGCACTGAAGTAGGTGCAAGTAACGTAGTCGCTGGTACAGTCACCAATTTCGTGACTGTAACTTGTGCCGTTGCATGGAAATTGCCATCGGCTGTTGTCGCTGTAATGGCAGCACTGCCTGTTTTTAAGCCAGTAACAACCGCCTTACCGTCAACAACTTCAACCTTTGCAATCGATTCATCACTGCTGGACCAAGTCACATTCTTGTTCGTCGCATTCTCAGGCTGCACCATTGCCTTCAACTCTACGGTACCGCCTTCAGCGAGCGATACAGCCGTCTTGTCGAGCACTACGCCAGTCACCGCATGTACGGTCTCATCGGTCACGCGAATGTTATCAACTACAAGCTGGCCTCCGAGCTCGGCACTACTGCTATCTGCACCTTTCACGATAGCGAGGTAAGCATTCTTGGCATTGTCTGTCATGAACGTCAAGTCAACTGTACTTGCTCCCGCTGGCAGCGTTTTGGTTGCCAGATCACGCACGGTGCCGTTATCATTCACACGAACGGCAACGGTGTACTGATTAGCCACATCCGCTTTGGCCTGCATTGTCAAATGGTACTTTTGATTCGTGTCCAGACGCAGTGTCTGCGGCAGTGTGCGCAGCCATTCTCCCGCTCCGCCTTCATTCGTTTTCAACGAGAAGTTGCCATCCAGTACATAGGATTTCACTTGATTATCGCCTTTTTCGACCATATGTGTCTGCACATTGCCTGCCTTCCCATATACAAAAGGCCCCCAGGCTTCATCGACATTCTCGAAATCTTCATTAAGAACAGCCCCTGCTTGATCGGTTTTCCCCGGATTCTCCCATATCCGTACATCGTCGAAGGAAACCTGTGCGGCCCCTGGCGCTACGTTAAGAGCAAGGGTTGCTGTATCGCTTACCGCGTCAAAATCCACTTCGATGCGTTGGAAATTCGTATTGTAATATTTGTGCTGCGGAGCGAAATATTTCAGCTTCGTATCCTCCAAATAGTTGGACACTTCCTTGTCGCCTTGTTTCACGCTGATCGACGACTTGCGATCCGTTCCATATACATTCACCCAAACGGATACGCTGTAGGTTTTGCCAGGTTCAAGTCCTGTGATCACCTGCTCAACCTTGGCATCCTCAGGCCCTTTTACTTCCAGATAATCGTCAGCGTTGTTATTTTTCTTGAAACTGATGTGATCTGTTGTTCCAGCGGAAGATGATTTGTTCCAAGTTTCCCACTTGTGGCTGTCAAAGCCCGGATCTTTGACCGGACTGCCATCGCCCCAAATTGTTTCCGCCTCTTGCGCCGCTGCTGTTTTGTAAAGCACATAACCGACATTAGCATCGGCCATCAGTGTCACTTGCCCGTTCGTTACGTTCACGTCCGCAACGAACTGACGATCTGTATCCGTAAGCTTATACAGCTTCGCAGTTTGTACGCCGCTCCATGACGCAGGGAGTTTCCATGTCGTGCTGCCGCCAGCTGGATTCCAGTGGTAAATCTTATCTTCTTTCACTGGATCCCAAGGGATGAAGATCGTGCTGTTACTGATATCGCTGGAATCCGTCATAATCGCGATATCATTGCCGTCTTTGCTCAGATGAATTTTCCCATCTCCAGAACGTGCAACCGATACGTTGCCTTCAAAATCGACGCGATCGTTCGTCATTTTCATAATCGGGAAATGCTGCATGTACTTCGTCGGTAAGTTCTGGTTAAAGAACGTCTTCGTCACTTCTTGATAGCTGTAGAATTGGGAGTTAGGCTGCCAATAACCGACACCGGACTGCTTATTTCCTTTCAGAAGCGCATCGCTCATGAAGCCGTCCACATTCGTGTTGCGAATGAACCTGACGATTTTACTGTCATCGCCTTGATTCGGATACCCTGGATCTGTTCCCCAGTGAACCCATGAGGCTTGTTCTTGCAGCGGGCCTGCAAATTCCGTGCCGAGCATCCAGCCGTTGCCGTTAATATAATCGGCCAGCTTCTTCGCGTTCCAGCCTGCTCCTGTGTAGACGTCGACATACACGAAATCCAAATTGTTACCCGTATCTGCTTTCAGCATATCCAAGCGACGTTTCAATTCCCCGGACTCAATGTCTTTGCGTTGGTCAACATAGTATGCTTGATCGAGCCATCCCCACCCTTTGCTCAGCGGTGCAATCATGTTCGCCATTTTCGTTTGGAAGGCGTCCAAATGGTACTCCGTGGCATTAATGTGTACGCCGCCCTTAATGTTATACTTCTTGCCTTCTGTCAGGAAGTAGTTGAAATCATCCTTCCCGCCTTGGCGAATACCGATGTGCCCGCCGTAATCCGGATGCGAATCGTCGTGTCCTTCCGCTTGATAGCCCTTCTGCAGCACAATTTGGCCAAACTCGTCGGTCAAATGCGCAATTTTCTTGGCGTGGTCAAGCGAACGCAGAAACGGCATAGCCGTTGTTGCAATGTTCATGCTAATCCATGAAATGTTATCTTTAATCATGTCGCTTCCGTAAGGCATATCGGAGTGGCTGCGGTACACGATGGCGCCGTCCTGCCAGTCGAGAACACCGTCATTATTCGCATCCGGCGTAATGATCACTTTCGACCATGGGAGTGCTTCTGGAGCTGGTGCAACCATGCTTTCACGGTACGTCCAAGCGCCGTTAGCCAGCGCAGCAACTTTCTCGCCAGGAGCTGCATCCGATACACTAGTGCGTACTTTATCGTTCCCATTGATGACATTATTGACAATCGTTGCCGCCAGTTTATCGGAATTGACGAAGCCGAATGTACGGCCGCTTGGATTCAAGTTTTGCGCTCCGTTTTTCAGATCATTGTATTCCTCAAATATTTTATTCCACTCTCCGGTAAACCAGGCTGCCGTCTCCTGAGCTTTTGGCTGCGTTGAAGATACGGAGACTAGACTATGGTTCGGGAATTCAATGGTTTTCACTTTGGTCGAACCGTTTTCTTGAATTTCGGTGAACTTCATATCGAGCGTATTGTCGACCACTTCCATTTTCACCTTCATTTGCACGGCCAACTCTTCCACATTCAGCGTGTAGATCACGCTGTTACCCACTTTTTCTGCCGTCGTCTTCGGCCAATATTCTTCTCCATTGATTTTCACAGCGTAAAGATAATTTTTCTGCCCGTTCATGACAGCGCCGGTTGCTTTCCATACGTAGTTGTCTACACGGGGGAACGTACTATCCAACTCAGCTTTCAGCGTACCCGATTCCGATACAAAGTTAACGGCATTCGGGTCCGGTTTAGGCGGCGTAGGCTTCGTATAAGGGGTTACCTTCGTATCATCAAGGTACATCGTTTTACTGTCGAACCATGTTCTCATGCCGATTTTACCTGGTGCTGAAGGCATATCTCCGACGGTTGCAGCAGCAACCTTTTCTCCGTCGATCCATAAAATAATATCCGAGTCCACGTATCTCAGCTTAATATCATAGGTTTGGTTCGTCGACATCGTTTTGGAGGCAATTGTACCGTAGGATTCCGCACCATTTTTATAGTAATAGTAGAGCCAACTGCCATTGTCATAGACAACACCAGCAAAATTATTCACATCAACATACCGGAACAAAAACCCATAACGTCCTTGCCCGCTCTCGACCTTCAGCTTGGTTTCCAGCTCGGCATTCTGATAGGAGGGCGAGTTATCGTCCACCATCAAAGTTACCCCTGATGTAACAACTTTGAGCATATTGTTGACTACGCTAAAAGTCGCGTTCCCTGCGGCTTTCTTCCAACCGCCAACCTGACCGTTATTGTAATCCTGGAAATAAGCATCTCCATCGGCAGCTAATGCGGTACCTGCTGGGACTGCTGCATACATTTGAAGAGCTGTAAGTAAGGCTAAAGAAACCGTAATGCTTTTTTTCAACTTGGAACTACTGGATTTCATACAACCATTCACCCTCCCTGATTAGGTTCCCCTGTTTCTTGGTCGTTCGCTTTCATTCGACATGATACGACATGTATCATCGAGCTTGCAAAGTACCGCTTGCTTACTTCTTTGGCTTATCTTCATCATACTTCTACTGGAAGCGCATACAAATGATCTTTTTTGCTTAATTTTTGATGTTTTTTGAACCGGGCTACCCTCTCTAACAGGAGAGGATAGCCTCGGTGATTATTCCAATATTTTGGCTGCTACTGCTGCAAGATCATCAATGTCTACTTTTTGATCATGATTGATATCCGCAGATTTGTATTGGCTCCAATCCGAATCTGCCTCTGTTTTTCCATAAGCAGCAGCGATCATAGCTAAGTCGCCAATCGATACTTTTCTGTCTCCGTTCAAATCGCCAACGATCGAGTTAACGGTTATTTGAACATGAAGGGAGCTGTCAGGCACGAAGGTTTCTGCGCCTTCACCATTGGCGATATTCAGATTAGATAGTGTGAAACTAGCACTTTGCGCATGTAAAATCGCTTGGGCTTTCCAATCCAGCTGCAGCAAGTCGGCATTCGCATTAGCCGAATTTACACCCGTGCTTGCTGTAATAAACCGAATCTGACCTGGTTTTTCTGCTTGTTTGACAATGACCAATCCCTCTTTAAGAGATTTGGCTGAAAGGAACGTCACAAGATCAGGATTATACGTGATCGTTACATCTTGCGCATATACCTCTCCTGCATGAGTCAATCCGTATGCGACCTTAAATGATTCTCCTGCTGCAACTGAGGCCGGGCCTGTCAAGGAAGCTCCCAATTCGATTGGATTCGCTGTAAACGTAAGCGATTTCGGCAAACCTGCTGCGTTTGATGCATTCGCTGCAACGCGAACCAATACGGTTTGATTTCCACTAAATGTCGGGATTTGAGCTGCCTGATACAGGGTGTAACTCAGCCCGCCGTCAACAGAATATTCCATGTTGTCGTCTGCGCCAAGAATGACATTGTTCATATCATCAGCTGATACATTTGGTGCTGTTATGGCAGGCGTGTACTCAAAAGCATCGATTGCGCCAATGGTATCCACGGCTTGCGCGTTTTTTGTCCCTTTGACGACAACTTTCATCGTATGCTGCCCAGCCACTAGCCCTGTCTTGCTGTAGAGAACAACCTGTTTAATCGTACTTGGCGCGTAACAATCAATATTCGCTTGAACTAGCACACCGTCCAAATACACATCGACATTTCCCATATTCCTCTGTTTCATACTGATCAACTGAATGGTGGTGCCGGTAAACGTAAATTGTGCGGAGTCGCCAGCTGTGTTGCTGTATTTCTCAGTACCACTGTAATCCCCACCATCGCTGTAATTATTCCACGAACCCGTGTAGATAACAGCTGCATTGCGGTCATCAACTTTTACCGATGGAACGACACCACTAGCCTTCGTAACCGTCACCTGAGCTGCCGCCCGGAAACCTCCATCCGCAGATGTCGCCGTAATTTCCGCTGTACCCTCTTTCAGTCCTGTGACAATTGTTTTACCGCCGACTACCTCCACCTTGGCAACTAACGAGTTACTGCTTGTCCAATTGATGTTTTGATTCGTTGCATTCGACGGTTGAATCGTGGCGGTTAACTGCACCATCTCATTCACTTTAAGTGCCACAGCCGATTTATCCAACGTAACGCCTGCTACTGGGATATTGGAGGCCGGCCTTGTGTTCGTATACGTGACGTCATCAATGAACAGCACTTTATTATCGAACCACGTTCTCAGACCTATTTTTCCAGGGACATTAAGAATATCTCCGACTGTCGCTGAACCGACTAGTTGACCATCGATCCATAACTTCATATCTGAGTCAACAAACCTCGCTTTGACGTCATAACTTTGGCCATTCGTCATCGCCACTGAAGCCAGATCACCATAATGCTCTGTACCATCTTTCACGTAATACCACAACCACTTGCCCAAATCATAGATGACACCGGCATAGTTATTCACGTCATTGTAGCGGAATAGCATCCCGACTCTGCCCGTTCCCGTCTGAATCTTCAGCTTCATAGCCAAATCAGCATCTTTATACACAGGCGAGTTATCATCTACCATAATAGCTACAGGGGCTGAGGCAACTTTCAAAGTATTATTCTCTACGCTGAACGTAGCACTTCCTGTCGTTGACGTCTTCTTCCATCCCCCAACCTCTCCGCTATCAAAGTTTTGCAAATAAACGTCACCTATAAACGTGTAGGCCGTCGTTTCTGCGCTTGTTGCAGATAAGGTCCCACTCGCATCTTTGGACCAAATAACGAAACGGTATAGCTGCTTCTCGCTAAGTCCAGTTACTTGAAGGCTCGTGCTTGCAGCCGCCACATCGATGCTTTTCACTTTAGTAACGCCTTGATAGACGTCTACAACATAACCCGCAACCTCAGCGCCACTGCTCGGAGCCATCCATTTCAGATCAACGCTGGTAAACGTATGCGTAGGCGATTCCACATTCGTCGGTGGAAGTGGTGGTGGTGTCACACTGGAGATAATGACGTACTTTTGCCCAACTTCGGTATTGAATGTAATCGTATCACCGCTAACGGTGTAACTGACTGGTGTGTTGTCCGCTTTTAAAACTTGATACTGCCCAGCATGCGTAAAAGTCCTACTCTTTACTTTAGCGACATTCCCTAATCTAGAAGTAATCGAGGCATTCTTCAAAATCGTACCGTCCCAGCTCATATCCACCTCAAAATTCCCTCTCGCCTTCAAGCCCTTCACATCCCCTTTGGGCCATGCCATGGGTAGAGCCGGCAGCAAATCGATACTTCCCGTATGACTCTGTAAAAGCATTTCCGCAATCCCGGCCGTTGCCCCAAAATTACCATCAATTTGGAATGGCGGACCAATATTGAATAAATTCGAGTACGTACTGCTGTCAAGATGTCCTCGAAGAATTTTCTCAGCATGATCTCCGTCCAGTGTGCGAGCCCACATATTTAATTTGTTAGCTCGGCTCCAACCTTCTGCTTCATCTCCGCGCTGTGTCAATGTCACCTTGGCCGCATGAAATAAATCAGGTGTCGTCACATTGTTGATCATATTACCGGGATATAACCCTACAAGATGAGAAATATGACGATGCGTATCATTCGGATCATCGATATCTTCTTTCCATTCTTGCACTTGGCCGTATTTCCCAATTTTCGGCATAGAAAGCCTGCTGCGTTTATCGATCAGTTCGTTTCGAAAATCCGTATCTATGCCAAGTGCCTCACTTGCCTCCATACAATTCGTAAACAATTGCCAAACGAGTTCTTGGTCATAGGAGTCCCCGATACTCAAAGAACCGTGTTCAGGCGATACGCCTGGTGCAGATACCAAGGTGCCGTCTGTATCTGTTACGAGCGTTTTCGTCCAAAATTGTGCCGCTTCTTTCATGATCGGATACAGCTTATTCTGCAAGTAGGTCTTATCGCCTGTAAACAAATATTTCTCCCACAGCTGTTGGGAAAGGAACGCACCCGCTGCCGGCTGCCATCCCCAGTTGCTGATATCCCAGCCTGGCGCTGTATAGCCAAATACGCTTGTAAAAGTATGAATCGTCCAACCCTCCCCGGTTACGCCATGATGCTTCTGAGCCGTCACCCGGCCTGGCTCCCGCAAGGAATCGATAAATTCCACATAAGGAATCGCCGTTTCACTTAAATTGGTTACTTCCGAAGGCCAATAGTTCATTTCAAGATTAATATTGGTGTGATAATCCGCTCCCCATGGCGGTGTTTTGGAGTTATTCCAGACGCCTTGCAAATTCGCAGGAAGTGACCCCTCACGCGATGAGGCGATAAGCAGATACCGGCCATATTGGAAAAACAGTGACTCCAGCGCGCTGGTGCGAGTGCTTCTGTAACTGGCCAGCAATTGATCCGTCGGTATCGTTGCAATCTGATCATTCAGATTCAGGGATACCCGCTTAAACAGCGACTGATAATCCGCCAAATGCTGCGTCCGCAGCGATTCATACGTTTTGGCTGAAGCTGCTGCCAGCGTATTAGTTACGGTTAAGTGCGGGTCCGTTCCGACATAATCGGGATAATGGTTGGCATAATCCGTCGCTGCCGTCATGAGAATAGTCACAGAACTTGCCCCTGCAACCGTCAATTTCCCACTTCCTGCCGTTACGCTGCCGTCATCCGATTGAACACGGAACTGGGATTCGTACGCCATTTCATTATCGGCCAGCTTACCACTAAGGGTCAGCGTATTGCCATTAGCCACGATTGAAGGAGACGTCTGCGGACTTGTAACCCTTACATCAAAGTTCAGTTGATTCGGTTGGCTGCTCGTAAGCCGCATCGCCATCACGTTATCCGGATAGCTCATAAAATACTCACGCGTATAGTCAATTCCGTTCTGCTTGTATGTCACACGGGCAATGCCATCTTCGAGATCCAGCTCTCGCCGATAGTCGGTCACCGTTACAGAGGCTGGCAGCGCAAAATCAAAATAAATATCGCCAAAAGTTTGATAATTTCCAAACTGAGGATAATCATTTAAGGTTCCTGTCAAATATTGTTCAGCAATCGCTGTGGCTCCAGATACATCCCCGCTCGCTAACTTCTGACGTACATCCTCTAAATGATCAGCAGCACCATCCCGGTTACCGTCTCTTCCACCGCCAGCTTTTGAACGTGGGCCTCCCGTCCATAAGGTTTTTTCGTTAAATTGGACATGTTCCTGTTCCACACCACCATAAACCATCCCGCCCATGTAGCCATTTCCAATTGGCAACGCTTGTGTTTGCCAATCTGTTGCAGGCTGTCGATACCACAGGGCCAGATTATGAGCCGGTGGCGGGGCAGATCCTGTGTAAGTAACTGCTGTTGCCGCATGTGCCGTACTTAGCGGGAATACGTTAGTCATGCCTGTAAAGCCGGAAGAAAGGCAAGCTGCAACCATGACACTTAATAAGACTTTCTTTTGGAAATGAGTCTTCAATAATCTGCGCAAATCTATCACCCTTTCTGTTTTTGTACTGCCTTGCCAGTGAACACTTATTTTCCGTTTTTGAAGCTCTACAAAACATGACAAATTAACGTATGATACGACATGTATCATAAAAGGCGTGCAAGAATAAACGTCTTCGTCGTAAGACGAGCGTTTTTCTTTAAGACTTTCCCTGTTCTTCCTCCCCCCCTAGGGGAACTACAGGGCGCTATTACGTCGAAAAGCGAGGGTTCGAGCGGTTAAGGGGAACTACAGGGTCCTATCGCTGCAATATGGCTCCCATTTGCAGCGATAACGCCGAAATAGCGGAACACAGTTCCCATTCGCACGCTCATACGGCTAATCTCGCTGAATAGCGGACCAGCGTTCCCTTGTACTTTGCACTTTGCACTTTGCAGTGTACACTGTGCACTGTGTACCTGCACCTCGCACCTCAACCACAGCTCCCGTTCCCCCCTGCGCCTCACTTCAACAAACTCTCCCGATACAGCTTGGGGCTGCACCCTGTCGTTTTCTTGAACATCCGGCTGAAATGCTCGACATTTAAATAACCTACGGTTTCAGCGATGTCAGTAATTTTAAAGCCTTTTTTCTTCATTAATCGTTTCGACTCTTCGATGCGCAAGTGCGTTAAGTACTGGATGAAATTACTGCCAACTTCCTTCGTAAACTGCTTGCTCAAATAGCTTTCGCTGACGCCAACCATTTCACTGATTAATGCCAGGTTGACGTCTTCCATGTAATGAAGATCAAGGAATTGTTTAGCCGTCGCCACTACAATGCTGTAGCTGCAATCCGCTTTTTCTTTCCCATGAAGCCAACTGTGCAAGTTCGTGCAAATCCGATGCAGCCAACTTTTCGTTTCTTCCAAAGTCTCCAGACTTTTCATATATTCAAAAGGGTGCTGCAGCTCATCCTCCAGATCGTCCCATCGGATGCCTCTGCGATACAGTAAGCCTCCCAGCTCCCAGAGCAAATCTTCAAGCGCAGCTTGAACATCCTGAGGCCGCCATCCCCATGTTTGCCCGAGCAGCAGCTGCATTTGTTCAAACTCCCTGCTCCACAGCTCTGGATTATCCTGCTCCAGTAGCTGAGCGATCCCGGCACCGTTTGCTTTCAGCGTCAGTTGCAGCTTGCGAACATGGTCCTGACCGGTATTCGCTCCAGACCCAGATCCTGTATTCGCTCCAGCTCTTCCCTGATCCATACAGCTTTCGGGATAGAACACTTTGTTCCATCCGGCAAAAAAACTCATCGCAGCCAAGTGCGCTGCCTGCTGATGCAGGCGGTACCAATGCTTCGTTCCGCTAGCCAGCTCACTCACCCCGATAGATATCGACACATTCACATACTGAATAAGCCGAGTTTGCATCATCGCAAAGGCAGATTGCACTTTTTCACGAATCACACTTTCACTTCGATACTGAGCTAGCGTACAGAACAGCACGTATTCCGTTTGGCTTTTACGATAAATAAAATGCCGGATCGACATGGCGTCGAGCACAGTCTGCACCGATTGTCTAATAAAACGCTGCGTTTTCGTATCATGTAAGGTTCGTTCCATCCTGCTATTCGCAGAGCCATGCGCAATGGTCATGACAGCAACCAACTGATTGGATTCCCCAAGCCACTCGTGAATACCTGTACCTGCAATGGCTGCAGCATCCTCCTGCTGATTCGGATCATATGTGATGAGCTGGCGAAGAACCTCACTTTTCGCATCCACATCATCTTGGGTCTCACTAATTGGCAGTGGATGTAACGGAGGTGCCTGTTTATGAAGCTCACTAATCGCCTTTAAAACGACAGGAACAAGATGCTCCTCGTCCATATCCGCTTTGACGATGAAGTCGATGGCACCAAGCACAAAAGCCTCCCTAACATAGCTGTAATCGCTATAAGCGCTTAACATGATCGTGACAGGTCTCTGCTTCTCCTTAACAGCCGGGTAGGTCCGCAGCAGCTCAATTCCGCTTAGCCTCGGCATCTCGATATCCAGCAGCATGAGATCAATATCGTCACGCTGCCTCAGAATCTCAAGTGCTTCCGCTCCGTCAGCGGCTTCTACTTCGACCGCAATCCCCATACTTGGCCAATCAATCATATGTTGAAGGGCAAGGCGAACAAGCGGTTCATCGTCAACAATCATCAATTTAAGCAACCTATTCATCCTCCAATGGCCAAGTTGACTGCCTTTTACCTTATCCTTTAACAGCCCCATCCATGAGACCTTTGAAAATATAACGCTGAAACACGATGTAAAAAATAGCGCTTGGCAGCAATACAATCATAATTCCCGCGCATAGCTGAGATAAGTCTGAGCTGCGTGTACTTACAAAAGCCGTCAATGAAGTTGCCAATGTTGCGAGCTTCGCGCTTGGCATGTAGAGCTGCTGGACGAAGATATCGTTCATTATTGTAACACTTTTTAGTATGGCTAGAGTAGCCGTTGCTGGCAGCAATAGCGGGAAAATAATGGAACGGAAGATTCGCACGTAAGAGGCTCCATCTAACATCGCGCTCTCGTCGAGCTGTACGGAAATCTTTTCGAGAAACTGCATGTAAATGTAGATCTGCATAATATCTGTTCCGATATAAATCAGCAGTGGTGCGCCCAGTGTATTATAGACACCAAGAGCATGAATGAGCTGAAACCGGGCAATTTCCGTCGTGTAGGCCGGAATGATCATCGCAGCCATAAACATAATGAGAATCACTTTTTTCATACGGAACTGAAAGCGATTGAGTACATAAGCCGTCATCGTGCCGAGCAGCATATTCCCGAGCATGCTGCACACAACGAGCAGCACCGAGTTGCCCAGACCACGCACCATACTGCCTTCTTTCAATGCGCTAACATAGTTATCGAAATGCAAGAAGCTTTTCGGCAGGGAAAAAGGCGACGTTTCGGCCAGCTCCAAATTCGTCTTAAACGAACCGAACACAACCAGTAGAATAGGCACGAAAACAATCGCTGCCATGCAGATAAAAAGCACATAATACACGATATGGCCTACTAATCGCTGTGAGCTCATTGAACGGGTTCGGCTCGGTAATTCCGGCTTATAGGTTTGTTTCAATAACTGTGTACGTTCCATGTCATGCTTCACTCCTGTCTTTCACGATCCATGCCTGCAGCGCTGAAAAAACAATAATTAAGAACAAAAGCATAACCGCCATCGACGAGGCCAAGCCATAGTTGTTATACGTAAAAGCTGTCTGCAACGAATATAAACCAAATGTCGAGCTTGCGCTGCCTGGACCGCCATTTGTCATGACAAGCGGAATGTCATATTGCAGAAGTGCTCCAGATACATTCATGAACAAAATAATTTCCACCACTCGGCGAATACCAGGCAAAGTTACAAACCGCTGCTGCTGCCAAAAGTTCGCCCCATCAATCTCAGCCGCTTCATAAAGATCCTTTGGAATCGACTGCAGCCCGGCTAGAAATAGGACGACATGGACACCACTGTAGCGCCATAGTGAAACTGCCACTAAGGAATAATTGACGACATTTGCGTCACTTAGCCAGCTTTGAATCCATGACTCTAATCCGATAGCTTTTAACAACTCATTAAGTGGGCCATTAATAGGATTGTATATGTAACTAAACATATAGGCGACAGCAATTCCGTTAATAATGTAAGGCATTAGGACTGAGAATCGAAAAAATGCGCTCCCTCGCAGCACTCTGTTTAGCAGCACTGCCGTCACCATTTCAAGCGGAATCGCAACGCTATGGAGCAAGAAATAGATCCCGTTATTCCTTATCGCATGCCAAGCTTCTGGGAAATCAAACAGCATGCGGACATAATTGTCGAAGCCAATGTACTTGAAGCTCGGGCTGTAGCCGTCCCAGCTTGTTAAGCTGTAGCGGAAAAGCTGCAGGGTCGGATAGATAAGAAACAACAGCAAGAGGGTAACAGGAACGAACAGAAACGAGAAAATAACGACTTTTTGCTGCATGCGATAGTTCATATAATCACTCCTGTATATAAGAGAAGACACTATGCCAGTTGCCTAGGTAGTGCCTTCTCTTCCAAACTTATTTGTTGGATTCAACCGCTTTTTTCCACTTGTTGTTTAGTTCTTTTTCTAACGTTTCGATTGGTTTGCCCGAATAGATTTCTTGAGCCGCCTTTTTGAAATCGAACTGCGCTGCGCCGCTTACTTTCGCAAAAGCCTCATCCGACGCAGAGTAAATGAACGGTTTAAACGGATATTTTTCTGTCCATTTATTGAAGAATGGAATTTCCGAGTTCACGCCGTTAATCGTGGAGAACTGTTGGGCGCTATTGATATAGCCTTGGTAGACGTCTTTGCTGAACATCCACTCGAAGAACGCTTTTGCTTCTTCTACGTTTTTACTGTTTTTGTTGATACCGATGTTCATATCGGACAGCGTCATGGCAGTGAGCGGCTCGCTCTCAGAGTTTCGGAAAGGAAGCGGGAACACGCCCAAATCTTCATCCGTTTTCACCCGATTGGCATAATCCCCGTAGTACCATTGGCCAGCAGCGATCATAGCCGCCTTCTTGGATTCAAACAGCTGTGTAGACTGATCGAAGGAGATCGAAAGTGCATCCGGTCCGGCTAACTTTTTGCTCGACATTTCTTTAATTACCTTGCCAACTTTATCAAATGTGCTGCCGTCTCCAAACGGTTCAGGTGTTTTGGCTAACGTACCCAAGTAGTTTTCATCGCCCGAAAGAATATGCGGTCCGAATTCCATAAACGGATAGAACGTCCAGTCTTCCTTGCCTCCAATGGCAATCGGCGTGTATTTGCCGTTTGTTTTAATCTTCTCCATCGTAGACATGAACTCAGGCATTGTTTTCGGCACTTCCAAGTTCAGTTCTTTGAACACACTTGGATGGAAATAAACGAACTCAGAGAATGACACGAGAGGCGCTCCCAGAATTTTTCCATCTATTTTGGCCGGGAATTTATTATTTTTTGCTCCATTTAATTCATCGAGAGTCAGAAGTGACTGCTTGTAAATCTGCATATGCGCTGGCTTCAAGTAGAAGAGATCTGGCAAGTCGTTTGCCGCTAGTCGTACTTTTAAGTACTGACCGCCATTGTCTGGCACCTTTTCCACTTCAACGGTTACGTTCGGCTTTAATTTGGTGTACTCTTTCACTTTCTCCTGCCAAAATGTCAAATCGCCTTTCGCGTCCCACATCGCTAGCTTCAGCTTAACTGGGGAAGCTGGCTTCGGTGTCGGCGCTGCTGCTGCTTGGGACTCTACAGGCTTGGTAGATGCCGCAGGCTGTGTAGCCGTGTCTTTGCCGCAACCTGTTAAGGTGCTAAGCAGCATAATCCCGCTGACTAATGCCGTGCCTACTAATTTTCTTTTTCCCATCTTAGATACCCCTCCAATGATTGGTTGTATAATCATTTGTTCTACTTTTATCATACCCGTAATGTAAACGCATCCAAATGATCTTTTCGGCTGTAGAGTTGATCTTTTTTGAACCGTTAGAATGATGTATCTTCTTTATCTTTGAAAATGAGTGGAACTTTCATGGTAACTTTCGTTCCTTCCGGCTCATTGGCTGCAAGTGTCAAGCCGTAATCTTCCCCGTGATGCAACTGAATACGGTGGTGCACATTGGCAAACCCCATTCCCGAAAACGTATGCGGACTGCTCTTCGCTCGGAACTGCGTTAGCTGTTCCTCCCTCATCCCCTCGCCATTGTCGGCTATCACGATGTATAGACTGCCTTCATGAACATTGGCGGCTATCACAATTTTACCCTGCGATTCCTTACCGGCCATCCCGTGTACGATACTGTTCTCCAGAATCGGTTGCAGCAGCAGCTTGAGCAAATACTTCGACTCCGTCTGCGGATCAATCTGCCATTCTACTTCAAATTTATGACCATAGCGGATTTCCATAATGTATAAATAATGCTTTAAATTTTCGATTTCATCGGAAAAACGTGTAAGAATGCCTCCTCTGTTAAAAGAGGAAGAAACGAGCCGCATCAAGGCATTGGTCATGTTTCGAATGTTATCCACCTTGCTGATGAGCGCCATCAATTTAATCGCATTCAGCGTATTAATCAGGAAATGCGGGTTAATCTGCGATTGCAAGGCAGCGAACTCCGCCTTCCTTTTCATCTGTTCCTCTTCCTCACGCTGGCGAATCAACAGCTTAATCTGATCCAGCATATGATTGAACGTGCGGCCAAGCGTAGCCATTTCTGCAATACCGGATGTGCTGATTTTGGCATTCAGATCCCCCTCCATGACCAGGGACATTTTACGTACCAACACATGAATGGGCCTGGTCAGACCTTTTACCAAATAGAAGGAGATAAGCAAAAATACCGCAATAACAGCAAGTGTGGCAAACAGGACGATTTTATAAATTCGGTTATAATTGGAAGTAAGCTCACTATACGGAATTTCATGTACGACCTTCCACCCTGTTTGACCAACGGCAGCATAAGTGACGAGCATCTCAGTCTTACTGAATTTGTCGGTAAAATGGCCTTCATTAGCTGATTTAATTTGCTCAAGCCTGGCAAGACTCTCGCTCGTCTCGTTCCAGTTGCTGCTGGAAGAGATGACTTGACCCTCTCCCGTCACAATGACAAAAGCAGATTTATCATAGGGCTGCTGCAGGAAAATTTTGTCGAACGCTTCCTCGTTCAATGTAAAACAAACCATTTCAACATCACTTAACGTATGATAAGCACTCGGTGCAATGGCGGCAGACAACCCTGACGGCACAGTCTGGCCAAACAACATCATACGCTGGAGGCCCAGAAATTGGACGTTATCCGTTTGCTGCAAAGTCTTTTTATACCAATTCATCGCACGAACCTCCTGCTCATCCGTGGACAGATTTTGTTGGAACGAATACACGCCGCCATCTTTGTAAAAAAAATGGATCGCCAGAAGCTGACTCGACATCGAGTAGGTATATCGGCTAAGCGCAAGCTCCAGCGCATAAATGTAAGCATAGCGATTGCTTTCATCCGCTTGATGCAGCGCAGTGGCAATCGACAAAATATCCCGATCGACGCCTACGGCCGCCGTCACGTACTCGATCTTACTAATCTCCTGCTGGGCGGAATAGGTGACCGCATGCAGCGTCTGCAGTGAACGTTCTGTCGTTTGCTGCAGCAGATCCCGTTTATATACTTGCAGAATCATGGTCGAAATAGTTGCGATGGGGAACACAACCATCACAACTAACAAGACATGGAGCGTCGCCGAAAACGTCCACGGTTTAGCTAACACCTTCATCCTGAGCACCCCGTCATGTCAAAATACAATAGATGACCTTCTCACCTTACATTCGGTCATTACAGGAAATGTCCTTTTTTTCCTTTTGCTTTCGACAAAAATTCTTATATTTCGACATGAATGAGTCCGTGATTCTTACGGATTTGCTTACTGGCTAGCTTTGTTTAATAGCCTCTTCAATACGACCACAGCTTCAGCCCGGCTTGCATGCTCCTGTGGAGCGAATGCTTGATCTGATCTTCCGTTCATTAAGCCCGCTTCCACCGCAAGCTGAACGAACGGCTTAGCCCACTCGCTAATGGCAGCTTCATCACCAAATGGAATCGCACCGATCGCATGCATCTCTTCCACTTTCTTCCCAGCTGCATGCGCTTTCGCTCTGATGAGCATCGCCGTCATTTCCTCACGGGTTATGTTCTTCTCCGGGGCGAATTCATGATCGGAAATGCCATCAATCAAACCTGCCGCATACGCCTTTTTCACCGTAGACTCGTACCAAGAGCCTGAAGCAACATCGTCGAACGGAATTGGGCCGGCGCTGTCCTTCAGATTCAGAACCTTGGCAATAAGTGTCGCGAATTGCGCTCTTGTCACATTCGTGTCCGGCGCAAAATGATCATCATCCATTCCTTCAACGATTTGTTTGCCGACCATTTCCATAATGTCTGTTTTCGCCCAATGGCCTGCCAGATCGCTGAAAATTCTCGTGAAATCTTGAGAAGAATTCATAGAAAGGGTTTCGCTTTTTAAATAGTGATCGACTGTTTTCAAAGACGTCCATTTCACATTCGTTGTCCCTACTTTTTTGGCTTTAAACGTAATGGTGCCAAGAACGACATCTCCTTTTTCACCATCAACCTTACCGATTTTCGTGTGTGCGATGGTTACTTCATTGTTTTTCACAATAGGTGAGATCGAGAAACCTTCTATATTCGTTTCCGCCTTAACTACTTCCAGCTTGCTTGCATCAATGCTGAATTTGGCTTCATAGGCAAACAAGTCGGCAAGCTGCTCCCCCTTCAAGGTGACGGTAAATTCCCCCGTCGATTCCGTATCGGACGTCGACATCGTAAATTGGGACGCGTCCTGCGCAAAGGCGGCGGGTGCAAAAGCCAGCGTGCTGCAAATTGTGCAGACGGCGGCACTTCGTATAAGGTTATTTTTCATTTAGATTCATCCTCTCTTATCATACAATCATTTATGGAAACGTTTACAATATTAAGCGCTACAGATTGTTCTCAAGTAAATTATAGCGATTCCTGATAGGAAGACTCATGATGTTTTTTGTTCTATTCATGATTATTTTTGAACCGTATAAATTAAAAAAAAGAGTGCCTCAAGGACACCCTTAACCAAGCCAATATGATCATTGCAATTTGACTAATCGCCATTTCTGACTTGCCGTACCGTTCGCCGTCTTAATAACCACCGAATATTCCGAGCCTATTAAAAGCGTATCCAACGGTTTGTTGCTTTGGACTCCAACAATCGTATAGGTGCCATCCGCATTAGCGTTGAACTTCCACCTTTCGTTCGATGAACCCCCATAGGGCCATATAATCGTCTTCGAGTTATCCGTCGTTGTAGCTGCGGAAACATTTAGCGCTTTGCCGCTTGTGACACCAAGGAGCCTGAACGTGCCATCGCCATTGTCGCTAACATTCCATTGCTCGCTTGCAGCGCCATTATCTGGTGACACAATGACTGGTGTCCCGTTCGCGGTTGCATTTCCTTTCACGTCCATGGCAGGGTTACCGCTTCCTTCATTAATGAGTTTATACACGCCTCCAACCATAGCAGACTGGCTAAATTGGAACCAGTTTAGATGAAAGAGCGGACCGCCAGTTCCTTTGTATACGAGGTATACATTCTTCACTCCCGTGGCGCCAGT
>NZ_WTUZ01000020.1 GCF_009882985.1 Paenibacillus silvestris | reverse complement strand
ACTGCGGGAGCGACGATCACGAAGCCAGCTGATCCGACGAGAGCAGGCTACACGTTCTCGGGTTGGTATAAAGATGAGAGCTGCGCCTCGGCCTGGAACTTCACGACGGATACGGTAAGCTCAAATACAACGCTTTATGCTAAGTGGACGGAAGTTCCAAGCGGCGGAGATAGCAGTGGAGGCAGTGGTGGAGATAGCAGTGGAGGCGTAAGCACTCCGGATAACAGCCCAGTCATCTCCGACAATGGAGAATTGACGCTTTCTGTTGGTCGACCGGGAAAGGTTAGTTTGAGCGATGACGAGATCACCATCGAGATCCCAGCCGACGCGACGGACGCGAGTTTGCGAGTGACAGTAGAGACCTTGTTGGATACGGATGAATTGTTGAAGCATAACGAAGTGCTGGTAAGCGAAGTCTTCGAAGTATTGAAGAATGTCCCTGGTACCTTTAAGAAAAACATTACTTTAAAGCTGGCTTTCGATCCGACGAAGCTAAGCGACGGCGAGCGTGCTTCTATCTTCTATTATGATGAAGAGAAGAAAGAATGGGTGGAGGTTGGCGGCGTCGTAAGCGGCGGCTTCATTACCGCAGAGGTCAATCACTTCACGAAATTCGCCGTGTTAGCTGTAGGAGATAGGGCGAAGCCGGTAATTGAATTCGGCGACATCGCCGGTCACTGGGCGGAAGAAGCGATTCGCCAAGGTGCTAGCCAAGGGATCACGGCTGGTTACCCGGACGGAACGTTCAAGCCGAATCTCACGGTTACGCGAGCTCAATTTGCCGTGATGCTAATGAATGCGATTAAGCCTGCAGGAGCAACGGAGGAATTGGCTTTCGAGGATGCATCACAAATTCCTGCATGGGCTAAGAATGCCGTGGCGGAGGCCAAACAAGCTGGCATCATCACGGGTTATGAGGATGGTACGTTCCGCCCGGACGCTGAGATTACCCGAGTCGAGATGGCGGCGATGATCGTTAAGGCGCTAGATCTGACAGTCGAAGTGAATGCCGCGACCGGCTTTGCGGATAACAGCGAGATTCCGGCGTGGGCGAAGGGAGCGGTTGCCGCTCTCACGAAGACCGGTCTGATGCAAGGAACGGGAGACAATCGCTTCAATTCGGAAGCCAAAGCAAGCCGAGCGGAAGCGGTGACAGTTCTTCTGCGCATGCTAGAGCAGCACAAAACAAAAGAATAAATCGGATTGACGAGAGACCCCTGTGCCCTATAGCACAGGGGTTTTGTAATTGTCACAAAATTTCCAAAGGGAATTCTCCGATATAATCGAATATAATCGATTATATGGAATTTTTTATTTAGTCGTTCGGAGGCTTTGAATATGATTCGCAGTACCAAATATCTCATTCCCCCAGCGCGCAGATCTTTGGTGACTAGGCCGCAACTGACGCGCAAGCTTGAGGAAGGCATGGAGACCAAGCTGACTTTACTATCGGCCCAAGCGGGCTACGGCAAAACGACAGCTTTAAGCGAATGGGCGAGGCAATGCCGAGCTTCGGTTGCTTGGGTCTCCCTGGATAAATACGATAACGATTGGGGCGCATTCTGGAGCTGCGTCTTAGCTTCCATACGAGAAAGACTTCCGCTGTTCGGGAAATCGGTCGAATTCCTGCTTGAGCAAGAGTCTGCGGCTTCTATCGATTTCGCCGTATCAGCGTTTCTGAACGAGCTAAGCTCGATTAGCGGCGATTATGTACTCATTCTGGATGACTACCATGTCATCGAGAATGCGTACGTTAATGAGTCGATCCGATATATGCTTGAGCATCTGCCTCCGCACTTCCATCTCTATATCGCAAGCCGCACCGATCTGTCTTTTCCCACGACCAGACTTCTTGCCAAAGGCGAGATCAACGTTATTCGAATAGAAGACATGCGATTCGATTTGGAGGAGGGAGTTGCCTTCTTTCGGGAGACGGCGAACTTATCACTTTCGATAAGGCAAATCTCTACGTTGTTTGAGCAGACGGAAGGTTGGGTAAGCGGACTTCAGCTTGCGGCTATCACGCTCAAACGAAGTGGCAATATCGCCGATACGATTCGCCAGTTCAGCGGCCGGCAGCGCCAAATCTCCGATTATCTATTGGAAGAAGTGTTCAGGCATCTGTCGGAATCCTTGCAGCAATTCCTGCTGGCCACCTCCGTTCTGAGCCGCATGAACGGGGAACTGTGCGCGGCGGTGACGGGACAAGCCGACAGCCAGGTCCTACTGGAGCAACTGGAGCAACTAAATTTGTTCATCATTGCGCTGGATGAGCAGCGCGATTGGTTCCGCTATCATCATCTGTTGTCCGAGTTCTTGCAGCAACTGTGCGCTAGGGACTACCCGGAACTGTGGAGACTTTCCCACCATCGGGCTGCGGCCTGGCATGAGAACGAGAGGCTCTATGAAGAAGCGGTGGAGCATTATATTAGGACGGAACAGGCAGAGGATGCCATCCGGATTATCGACCGCATCATGCCGGAACTCTTGCAATCGAGGAGTCACGTGGTTCGAAGATGGATTAATGCCTTGCCGGAGAGCAGCTTTGAACACAAACCGATGTTCCAGCTGTACCGCATCTCGCAGTTCCTGATGGATCGGGATTGGAAGCAAGGACTGCATAAGGCCGAGCAAGCGGAGAGACGGTTCGAAGCCATGAAGGCGTCCATCCCTGAGCCGGAATGGAAGCAACTGATGGGCAATATCTATTACTTACATGCACTCTTCTTCCGAATGCAGCAGAATATGCCGCGAGCCCTCCATTATTTTGAGCTGTTGGAGCATTATTTGCCAGAAGGGAGCAGCCTCCAAAAAGCCTCGACCAAACGGTATTTAGGTCACGAGGGATTCGGTGATCCGCTCTCGCTGACCGTCGATCTTCACGAGATGGAACAATTCCAGCTTAAGCTGATAACGATGTGGGGGAAGAAGCCTAACTATCCCTTTGTCGGCTACGCGTATCTATCCTATAGTTCGCTTATGCACGAATGGAATCGCTTGGATGAGGCGGAGTCCTACATTGGACTAGCGCTCAGTCGAAAGGATCTTCGTGCCAACGTATGGACTTGGATTCATCTGGGCCTAGTGTCATCCCGACACAAGCAGGCTCTCGGAAGAGAGGAGGAAGCAATCGAATGGCTTACTCAGCTCGGTTCGAGTGTCGACTCGCCGGATCAGCCCGTTATTTGGAAAAGAATCAAGGCGGAGCAAGCCTGGCTGTATCTGCTTCAAGGGCAGCGTCAGAAGGCATACGATTGGCTCGAACAGAGTGGATTGTCACATTCGGACGAGGTTTCAGCCCGGTATTTCGAAGAGTATGTAGTAGTAGTCAGGGTGCTCGCGGAGAATGGACGGATTGAGGATGCGCTGCAATTGTTCGAGAAGCTGGAGCGCCTTGCGGACAAAGAAAATCGTCTGCGAGAACGGATTAGGCTGAAGATCTTGCATAGCATGGTGCTTCGGAAATCTGAGGAGCCTCAGGCAGCCCTTGCGCCGTTGGCTATTGCCTTGAGGCTCTCGGAGCCGATGGGCTATATCCGCAGCTACCTTGATGAAGGCCCTCAGATGGTCGAGATGCTGGGCGAGCTTCTGAATCAGCAGCAAAAAACAGCATTGACATTGTTGCCCTCGAACTATATCCGTCTGCTTCTTGAGGCTGTGAGCAGCAATCCATCTCCTAGATCTTTGTCTAACGAGGCTCTGACCGAGAAGGAAGAGAAGGTGTTTGAATTGCTTACGGAGGGATTCATCTATAAGGAGATTGCCGATCAATTGAATGTCACTCAAGATACGGTGAAGTTCCATTTGAAAAACATTTATCGCAAGTTAAGGGTAAATAACCGGGGTGAGGCAATCATGCGAGCCAAGGAATATAGGAAAAGAGTTTGAGCGATTGCTGTGTAAGCTTGAGAGCAGCGAGATCTTGCAGTTGGAGTTGGATATTAAGAAGTCGCAACTATATTGTTTCGGAGTTAGAGCAGTATCATTCAGTGGTTCCATAGTTTTATTTCACCTGACACTAGCTAGTAAACTAAAGGAAAACAATCCTCTGTAGATAAACTAAGCGACCCTGAGTTCCTCAGGGTCGCTTTTTTATGTATCTATACACAAAGTGATAGTTTTTTATTTTACGTATAATAGATAGCTTAAATGACAAATTAAAATAGAGTCCAATAACGCCCTATCTCGCGTCCATCGATAAAACAGATTAATAGTTCCTTACCTAACCTATTATTTTCAATCATCCAGAGCTCGATGAGCAGAAAGCAGGGACCTATGTCAGCTCCTAAGCAAGCAAAACCTATGGCAGCCGAAGGGAAAGATGACTTCTCGCTGAAAGCCATTCTGCCGCCGCTCATGGCGATTATTGTCGGCATGATCATGGTTATTCTAGACAGCACGGTCGTCAATAATGCAATTCCGAAACTCGTTGAATACTTTGGCACCGATTTAAAAACGATCCAATGGACCGTTACCGGCTATACGCTGGCCTTATCTGCCGTTATTCCTCTTGCAGGTTGGATGACCGATAAGTTCGGCTCCAAGCAAATTTTCATGGTGACGATCGCCTTGTTCACGATCGGATCTGTGCTGTGCGGTATCGCTCAAACGCCGGAACAACTGATCATTTACCGCATCATTCAGGGTTTAGGCGGTGGCATGGTGTCCCCAATCGGGATGGCCATGGTGTTCAAGTTGGCACCTCCGGAGCGCCGCGGATCCATTATGGGCTTACTCGGCATTCCCATGCTGATGGCGCCTGCGTTCGGTCCCGTTTTGTCCGGTTGGTTGGTCGATTCTGTCAGCTGGCACTGGATTTTCATCATCAACCTGCCAATCGGCATTATCGCCTTTATTCTCGGCTTTAAATATTTGCCGAAGTCCGTCCGTCATGAGGCGCCGCATCTGGACATCCTGGGAGTGTGCCTCGCGCCTATTGCCTTCTCCATGCTGGCCTATGGTGTAAGCGAAGGAGGGACAAGCTGGTCCTCCGCTGCAGCGATTACAGGCTTGAGCGTCGGCGGCATTGCGCTCATTATCTTCATATTCGTGGAGCTGTCTCAGAAGCATCCTTTGCTGGAGCTGAAGGTGTTCAAGTCATCCGACTTTACACGGAGTATCATATTGACGTGGATCGTACAGCTTGCGCTATTCGGTGCCATGCTGATAGTGCCCTTATACCTGCAGGGCGTCATGCACTATACCGCGCTTGAAACGGGATGGATCCTGATGCCGCAGGCAATATGCGCGGGAATCGGAATGCCGATCAGCGGCAGGCTGTTTGATAAGATCGGCGCGCGTCCGCTAGCCTTCAGTGGTCTAGCCGCCGTATCTGTTGCTCTATTCATGTTATCCAACATCTCGGTGGATACCTCACTGTGGGTTATCATCCTGAGCATCTGCATCATGGGTCTGGGCATGGGTTTCTCCATGATGCCGCTCAATACACATGTGCTGAACTCTGCGCCGCGAAGTCTAGTGGGCCGCGTCACACCTCTGACAACAGCCGCGCAGCAAGTTGTCGTCTCGTTCGCAGTCGCGGGCCTGACGGGATACCTAACGTCTCAGATCGCTTCCTATACCGCAAGTGCAGGAGCGGGTGCGAATCCGATGAACGCCGTGGTACAGGGTTACGGCGACACGTTCTTCTTGTCCGCGTGCATCGCAACTGTGGGTGTCTTGTTGTCTCTCATTTTGCGTAAACCGAAGATGCAGAAAGAAGAAGGCACCGCTGGCGGAGAGAGTCCCGACCCTGCCATGATGATGGGTCACTAATACGCGAATCTGCTCCTCCCAATGAATAGCCTTGGCCGCTAATCGGCCAAGGCTATTTTGCATTCAGGCATTAATATTTTAGCCAAGGGATGGTTAAACTGTGGGAGTATCTTCGATTCTTTGATTCCTGCTCAAAATAATTCGGATAGCCGCACACATTTCCCATTGACATGGTACAGATCTGTCTGTATCATATGTGAATGAGTATGATACAGATCTGTCTCTTTTATCTCATCAAAGAGTTCTCAGGCTGTTGATTTGGAAGCCAAAGGAGACGGGTAGAAGCTGCAGGAAGTGTTTTTTGCGCGTTGGGTAAAGGATGAATATAAATAGATTTGAGAGAGAGAGGTTTTCTATGAAAAGAATGCTTTGGATTGTTCTTATCATGTCATGCGGAGCTACGTTTATATCATCCTTGTTCCCTGTATATGGGAAGCATTATCAAATGAGCAGTCTGGAAATCACGATTTTGTTCGCCGTTTATGCCGTTATTTTGCTGCCTACCTTGCTTATCGTAGGTGCCAAAGGCAATTCGTGGGGACTGAAAAGGGTTCTTCGCATAAGTATCTGGATATCGATTGTTTCGACGCTGCTCTTTCTAGTGAGCCAGAATGTCTGGATGCTCTATCTGGCCAGGATTCTGGAAGGCATTGCATATGGGGCCTTTACAGGTACGGCTACTGCTTTTCTATTAAAACAAACCTCATCCAATAAAATAAGCACGGCAATCAAGTTCTCAGGTGTAATTGTAAACCTCGGATTTGGTATGGGGCCTGCCATTTCAGGTTTAGTCGTGCAATATGTGGGAGTTCAGCCGCTGCGAATGCCATTCTGGTTTTTGCTTGTCATGCTAGCGATCTCCTTAGTATTGCTGGAACTGTTACCGAAACTAGAAGATTCACAAAAGCCGCCAAAAGCGAAGATTTCACTTGGCATTCCTGACAATATTCGTTCCCACTTCTTTTCATTTATCGGACTTCCCGCGTTCACTTTTTTCATGCTAGGTGGAATTGTATTATCCCTAATACCGTCTTTCGTCAAAAATGTTATTCACTCCTCTAACCTCTCTTTGGCGGGGCTGTTAATGCTCATGCTGCTGGGCGTGGGTGGATTAATGCAATTCTTCCCTTGGGTGCAAAACCCGGTTACGCGAATGCGTATTGGCATTATATTCCTAGCTGCTGGACCATGGATTATTGTTTTTTCCGGGCAGAAAGAAAGCATATTTCTACTTTGGGTTGGTATGCTCATTCAGGGAATTGGCGCTGGATGGTCGTTTCAAGCTGCTTTAAGATTTGCCGGTCAATTGCCGAAGCCAGAGGAACGGCCACGAGTGATCTCGGCCTTTTATCTATGTGCCTACGCAGGATTCATTATTCCACCAATAGGAGTTGGGGTGCTGACACAATTCTTTAGTTTGAACTTCTCATTGGTTGTTCTAAATTCGGTTGCCGCGCTAATCGTTATCTATGTGTTAATTTACTCGGTCAAATTTAAACGATATTATTCAACTGTTACATCACATTAAACATTAATGGTGAAAACTATTTCAAACTGAACTCATATTTGCAGGCAATTGATAGCACACTACGGTTAAGAGATTTATTCTACAAGGAGGTAATGACGTTGGAAAAACTACTATTAAGGACGCTGTTTTTGGCTTCCGCGGCAGCAATTCCCTTTGTTTTAAAACGTAATAACTTGCTTATGCTCTTAATCGTCTTCTTTGCAAAAGGTGTGCTCGCGGTTTCGTTGGATTCCTACTTTATTAAAAAGAAGAGCATTGCCTATCCGGCACGCCCGTTTCCTAAGATTTTTGAGACCAATATTCTTTACGACTTTTTATTCTATCCGCTCTTAAGCGTCATTTGGGTTAGAGCGACTTATAACAGCAAACCGCGAGAGCTGCTAACCAGAAGCCTTTTCTTTAGTGTTCCTATGACTTTGTTGCAGTGGGCTTTAGAAAAGAAAACCAAATTATTCAAGTGGAATTCTTGGACTGTCTTGCATACTTTTGCATCCCTCAATTTCACGCTATTTACCATTCGAGGATTTGTAGGTTTAATTAAAAGAATTGTTCCAAAAGAGGCACTCTTACAAGTAGAAGAAAGTAAATATGACAGCGCAGAACTAACGGCTAACGCAATAGGTTGACTAAGAAAACATCCTGATGACGAAGCAATTTCATTAGGATGTTTTTTTCATTGACAACGTAGAATCGCGTGGTGTAACATACGAGTTATATTTTGAGAATGAACATTCTCATTAATCAAAGAAAGGGTGAGAGACATGTTGAAGGAAAATAAACTCTCCAAGTTTTATTATGGTTGGGTTGTTATAGGTATTGTGTTTCTAACGTTGCTAGTCTCAGCGGGGATCAGCTCTTTTCCGAGTGTGTTAATTCAATCACTTGAAAAAGAGTTTGGCTGGACGCGAGCGTCCATATCAGGCGTCATTTCCATTCGTATTTTATTATATGGATTTATTGGTCCGTTCTCGGCTGCGATGCTGGCTAAATTCGGGGTTCGCCGGACAATGGTTTTTGCTATTTTTCTAATGCTGATCTCATTAGGGCTCACGCCGTTCATAACGGCAGTTTGGCAGTTGATGTTGTTGTGGGGAGTACTGGGTGGACTTAGTACAGGAGCTTTGGCGAATGTCTTGGGGATTACGGTTGCCAATCGCTGGTTCGTGAAGCACAAAGGTTTGGTAATCGGCATGCTTACAGCGAGTGCGGCAACGGGGCAATTGCTCTTCCTTCCTCTGCTTGCCAAGATTACGAGTGAAAATGGTTGGAGGAATGCCGTCTACGTTATCATGGCCGCACTGCTTATCATGCTGCCAATCATTGGGATATGGATGAGAAATCATCCTTATGATAAAGGCTTAGCGCCTCTGGGTACTACGGAAATTGTGAAGCCTGCGCCATTCCAAGGGAACCTACTGCTTACACCGATTCGTACGCTATTTTCGGTGACGAAGAATCTGACATTCTGGCTGCTAGCGGGCACGTTCTTCTTTTGTGGATTCTCAACAAATGGCCTCATTGGTACACATCTGATCGCAGCTTGTGGAGATAGCAACATTCCAATTGTTACAGCTGCAAGTTTGCTGGCTTTGATGGGCATATTTGATCTTGTAGGTACTACGTTCTCAGGTTGGTTGTCTGACCGCTTCGATAGCAGATGGTTGCTGTTCTGGTATTATGGATTGCGCGGTTTATCTCTGATCTTCTTACCTTATGCACTGGGAACTGGATATACGCAGCTTACGGTATTCGCCGTATTTTACGGGCTCGACTGGATCGCAACGGTTCCTCCGACAGTGAAGTTGACATCCGATGCTTTTGGCAAAGAGAAAGCAGGCATGATCTTTGGTTGGATTTTAGTTGCTCACCAAGCGGGTGCTTCTACAGCAGCTTATGGCGCAGGCTTCCTGCGTGAATTGCTTGGCAGCTATACAGTGCCGTTCGTTGCGGCTGGTTTCGTCTGTCTGCTTGCAGCCATTGTAGCGCTGAGAATTCGCAACAGAAAAGCAGCTGCCCTCGTAGCAGCTTAACAAATAATTATTCAAAACTAAGGAAAAGGTAACAGTGACGATTGTGATGAAACACGAACATGGAGGGATCTCATGCCTATTGATCAAAAGCAATCCATTCAACCGCTATTTCAACCTTTCACACTAAATAACCTTACCTTATCTAATCGTATTGTCATGGCCCCTATGACTAGAAGCTTCTCGCCAAATGGCGTACCGGGTGCTGATGTGGCTGCATATTACCGCAGACGCGCAGAGAACGGAGTCGCACTCATCGTGACGGAGGGAGCTGTCATCGACCATCCTGCCGCGACAGGCGATCCTAACATTCCGCATATGCATGGGGAAGCTGCACTGAGTGGTTGGGCTCATGTTGTAAAAGAAGTGCATGCCGCTGGCGGGAAAATTGTTTCCCAGCTGTGGCATGTAGGGATTATCAGGAGGACTCGCTCGGAGCCGAATCTGGAGGCTGCTTCCATCTCCCCTTCAGGCATTGATTTAATGGGGGAAAAAGCAGGCGAACCCATGACGGAATCGGAGATTGCGGACGTCATTAAGGCTTACGCAGATGGCGCTGCGAATGCAAAACGGCTAGGTTTTGACGGGATTGAGCTGCACGGCGGTCACGGCTACTTGATCGATCAATTTTTCTGGGAAAAAACGAATCATCGGAAGGATCGCTATGGGGGCAACTTCGTTGAGCGGACGCGTTTTGCTGTTGAGATCATCGAAGCCTGTCGTGAGGCGGTTGGACCTGACTTTCCCATCATTCTACGGTTCTCGCAGTGGAAAATAGGTTCGTACGACGCCAAACTGGCAAAATCGCCAGAGGAGCTCGCTCAGTTTCTGGCACCTCTGGTGGAAGCCGGTGTGGATGCATTCGATTGCTCTAGCCGGCATTTCTGGGAGCCCGAGTTCTTCGGCTCAGAGCTGAATCTTGCAGGCTGGACCAGGAAACTGACAGGCAAGCCGACCATCACTGTCGGTTCGGTGGGGCTTGAATCTGAGCCGTTCGATCAGAAAGAGGAGCACGAAATGATCGACAAGTTGCTGGAACGACTTGAGCGCGAGGAATTTGACCTGGCTGCAATTGGCCGTGCCCTCTTGGCAGACCCTGCATGGGCTGTGAAGATTCGCGAAGGTCGGGATCGTGAGCTCATTCCATACACCGCAGATCGTCTGAAGGACCTTATGTAGCGGGCAGCTCGAAATGCTATACTAATCTCTGTATGAAGGGGGTAGCGTATGGCTAGAAACAGAGAGTTTGAAGTTAATGCCGTACTAAGCAAAGCGATGGGCGTTTTCTGGGAAAAAGGCTATGAAAAAACATCCATGCAGGACTTGGTTACGGAAATGGGCGTCCATCGAAGAAGCATCTATGATACCTTTGGGGACAAGCATGATTTGTTTATGAAAGTTATTGACCGGTATGAAGATGTGATCGGTACTTCTATATATCATGCCAATGGGCATACATCGCCGAAGAAAGCGATTAGAGACATTTTTGAACGAGTGATACGTAAAAAAGAAGATAAACCCCGAGGCTGTTTAATGGTCAACACAGCTGTGGAGATGGCTATACATGATGAGGAAGCCGCGGCCAAGGTCAATGAGAGTTTTGCCAAGACGGAAGAACGCTTGCAAGAGCTTGTTGAACTCGGCATCCAGTCAGGAGAAATAGGGGCCAGTCATGATGCGCTGAAGCTTTCACAGTTTCTGAACAATACGCTGCTCGGACTGCGGGTTCTGGTTAAAACGACGGAAGATGCTGAGAAATTGCAGGGGATCGTAGAAACAACGTTATCTATGCTCGATTAGACAAATGACAGAATGCCATAGTTGATACTTTAAGTTTGTTGATTCCATGTGCTATGATGAGAATCATACTTAGGGAGAAGACGGATATGGCTAATGATCAACCCTTAACAAAGGAAGCAATTCTAGAAGCCGCGGAACAAGTTCTGCGACGCTATGGCCCAGAGAAGACATCTGTTGTTGATGTCGCCAAAGCCCTTCAGGTCAGCCACGGGACATTGTATCGACACTTCCCGAGCAAGGTGGCCTTGCGAGAAGCCGTAACCGAGCGCTGGCTGCTTAGGATTGCGAAACCTCTGGAGGAGCTTGCGAGTCAACCGGGTGGCAGTGCGGGTGATCGGCTGCGGACATGGCTCCAAGCGCTGATCCAAAGCAAACGTAAACATGTGATTGAGGAGCCGGAAATGTTCGGTATGTATTCAGCGGTCACCTTGGAAGCCGTGGATATGATCACGGAGCATGTGCAGCATCTCATCACTCAGATGACGGGTATTATCGAGGATGGCGTTAACTCGAAGGAGTTTCGTTCTGATGGTGAACCGGAGGCTATGGCGAGGGCTATTTTCTTCGCTACAACAAGATTCCATCATCCCGCTCATGCCTATGAGTGGTCGTCATCCACGATTGAGCAAGAGTTTGAGTTGGTATGGGAATTAATCCTCTCGGGGATTTGCAAATGACAAGGAGACCTGGCGGTGATTATCCGCTAGGTCTTTTTTTGCGTAGCGAGGCGGCCTCGGGCCCACAACTGACAAATATATAAATTTGTCAGTTGTAATTTGTTATCCCTATGCATATAATAGATTCATAAGCCAAACAATGAACATAACAAGGAGGAATTATCGTATGTCTAACTTATCCGGGAAAGTAGCCATCGTAACAGGAGCATCCAGAGGGATCGGAAGAGAAATAGCCGAGCTTCTAGCCAAACATGGCGCGAAGGTCGTTATTAATTTCGCCAGCAACCCTGCTAAAGCACAAGAGGTGGTGGCGAGCATAAAAGAAAACGGCGGAGAAGCTTTACCCATTCAGGCGGATATGAGCCAAGTGTCCGATATCGAGCTGCTTTTTCAACAAACACTAGCCGCATATGGACAAGTCGATATTCTCGTAAATAACGCTGGCATTATGATCACGAAGCCGCTAGCGGCTATGACGGAAGAAGACTTTGATATACAGTATGCCATCAATGTAAAAGGCCCTTATTTTGCGATCCAGCAGGCGCTTAAGCACATGAATAAAGGAGGCCGCATTATTAATTTCTCAACGTCCGTTATTGGAATGATGTATCCTACCTATAGTGCTTACGCAAGCACGAAGGGAGCTGTAGAACAAATTACGCGCCAGCTCACCAAAGAATTGGGACCGGCAGGCATTACGATCAACACGGTAGCGCCAGGGCCAATAAATACGGAGCTTTTCACCAAAGGTAAGTCAGAGGAACAGATTCAAGCCCCCGCGAATTCGAACGCATTTGGACGCTTGGGAGAACCGGAAGATGTCGCGGATGTGGTGCTGTTCTTGGCTAGCGAAGAATCACGTTGGATAACGGGTCAAACGATTCGGGTTAACGGCGGAATGGTGTAAAAGTAGTAAGTTAAAGTTGTGATCTACAACTATATGGGTTATACTAAAGACTAATTAGTGATTGGCCAATCACTAATTAGTCTTTTTGACATGAAAGGAGGCCGCGACAAATGGTTAAGGGGATAACGTCTTCTGATCGACGCAATGATATTATTAATTCCGCTGTCGAAGTGTTTGCCGAATTTGGTTATTATCGTGCTACAACTGCGCAAGTTGCCGAACGTGCCGCTATCTCACAGCCGTATGTGTATCGCTTCTTCACTAAGGAGTCGCTGCTGGAAGCCGCATTGGAACTTTCATGGCAACGTATCCTCCAAGCTTTTGAGCATGTGAAGGAAACGACTTCGCCAGAGTTTCTGGAGTTCGGTTTCATCCGTGCCTACGAAGAGATTACGCAATCACACAGAAATGAAATTTTGCTGCAGATGCAGGCTCAGACGATCCAGGAAGCACCGATCCGTGCTGTGATGAAGCAGGGGATGAATGATGTGAAGCAGTTCGTGATGCAAGCTTTTGAGCAGGCGGGACTGCAAGAGGCTGAAGAGCGTACGACGATCTTTTTGGCGCGAGGCATGCTGTGCAATGTTTCATTAGCCTTGGATATGCCAGATCTGATGATAAAGAAATAATTTTTTTTCAACATAAGTAATTGATTAATTCATAATTAATCCCAGAGAAGGCTAGCACACCAAGCAACCTTCTTCTTTGGCGTTTATCGGAAAAGTCCAACATGTTTTCTCCTTTAGGCAAATATCCGTGCAATTGGATTTGTTACAATGCATATGAAAGCTTGTAATGTCGGTTACTTCTCTATTATGGAAAGTGAAAGGACAGGTTGCGCAATGATCATTACCAATGTGGAGACATTCATCGTCGGGAACTCGTGGAAAAATTGGCTTTTCGTCAAACTGCATACGAAGGAAGGCCTTTATGGCATCGGTGAAGGAACCCTGAATGGGTTTGCCAAAACGGTAGAAGCGGCGATTCATGAGCTGAAGCACCTGTATATCGGGATGGACGTTCATGATGTGGAAACCATCGCATTAAAAATGACGCGTGATGTGTATTCGGATGGCGGTCAAATCCAGGGCTCAGCACTGGCTGCAATTGAAACCGCTTGCTGGGATATTATCGGCAAAGAGGCGGGACTGCCGCTGTATAAGCTATTGGGCGGCAAATGTCACGAAAAGCTGCGCTGCTACGCCAACGGGTGGTATCGAGGCCCGCGTGATCCGCAAAGCTTTCACGAGAAAGCCAAGGACGTCGTCGCTAGAGGTTATACCGCGTTAAAATTTGATCCTTTTGGCAATGCATGGCGCACTGTAGAAAGGAAGGATTTCCGGATTGGACTTGAGATTGTCGCGGCGGTTCGCGAAGCGGTAGGTCCTGACGTTGATCTCCTCATTGAAGGACATAACCGCTTTAGTGTGCATACAGCTCTTCAATTCGCAGAGGCAATGCTGCCTTATGAGCCTACCTGGTTCGAAGCGCCAGTGCCTCCGCAGCGAATCTCCTCCATGGTCGAGGTGGCCAAGCGGAGTCCCGTGCCCATTGCTTGTGGAGAGGATTACTACAACCGCGAGCAGTTCGCTGAGCTGCTGAAACATGACGCGGTGCATATCATTCAACTGGAGCCGCAATATCTCGGCATCTCCGCTTCGAAGCAAATATGCGGAATGGTACATGCGCATGGTGGTGTTACGGCGCCGCATAGCGCACAAGGTCCAATCTGCTCCGTGGTGTGCGCACATTTGAATATGGCTACGCCGAATTTCTTCATCCATGAAATTTTTGACGAGTTTAATGAGCCGTGGGAAGAGCAGCTGCTTACACCGCCACTCAAAGTTGATCGCGGCTATCTGCTTCCGCCAGAGGGTGCTGGTCTGGGCATAGATCTTAACCTTGAAGAGATTGCGAAGCATCCGTATGATCCAGGCCACTGGCTGCCTTTGTTCAAGCAAGGCTGGGAAAAGCGTGAGAAGCATTGAATGAGCGAAGCGAAGTATGTTGCCAGAAGGAGGTTAGCGCATGAAAGCTTTGGTCTATGAAGGGCCCAGCACCATGCAGATAAGGGAGGTGGCTAAGCCAATCCCTGGGCCGGATGAGGTACTGATTCGTGTGGAGCGGGTGGGCATTTGCGGCTCTGAATTAAGCGGCTACTTGGGACATAATTCGCTCCGTAAACCGCCTCTTATTATGGGGCATGAGTTCTCCGGCGTCGTGGAGGAAGTCGGGAATGGCGGGAACGGCGGGGATGGGAACGAGTCCTCAAGGACACGATTCCGCCGAGGAGATCGCGTGACGGCGAACCCGCTCGTGTCGTGCGGTCGCTGCCGCGCCTGCACGACAGGGGCAGCGCAGCTGTGCCCGGAGCGCCAATTAATTGGGGCGCACCGCCCTGGAGCATTCGCTGAATATGTAGCGATTGCGGAGAAGAACGTGTACCGGCTGGACGATCACGTTTCTTTTGATGAAGGCGCTTTCGCGGAACCATTCGCCTGTGCGGTACATATTTGCAAGCTGCTCAGACCGCTGCCGACAGATCGTCTCCTGATTATGGGAGCGGGGCCAATCGGTCTGCTGGCTCTACAGGCTGCCAAGGTGTACGGCTTGCAGCAGATCGTAGTCGTCGATATCAATGAGCAACGACTCGAGATAGCGAAGGAACTGGGAGCTATAACCGTAACTCGGGTAAGCAGCCTTGTGGATGGGCAGTCCTTCGACGCGGCTATTGATGCTGTCGGCATGGAGTTGACACGCCAAACTTGCGTGGAGTCGGTGCGGCCGGGGGGAAGGGTCATTTTCACAGGTCTGCACGAGGAAGCAAGCCGTCTCCCGATTAATACAATTATTCGCAGCGAGATTCAGATGACGGGGGCTTTCGCCTACCATTCGGATGACTTTGAGACAGCGCTTCAGTGGATTAGCGAAGGTCGCGTCAACTTGTCGCCGTGGACGAAGCTTGCTCCGCTTGAAAGCGGAAGTGCCTGCTTTGAGATGCTTATCAAGAACCCAGGGAAGATCGCGAAGATCCTATTAACGCTAGATGAGAAGGGGGAGTTTGTTCAATGAGCTTGGAGCTATTCAAATTAGATGGCCGTGTTGCTTTAATTACGGGCGGAACACGGGGGCTTGGTTATGTCATGGCTCAGGCGTTGGCAGAAGCCGGGGCTGATGTAATCGTGACGAGCCGTGAGAAGGAGAAAGCGGAAGTTGCTGCGCGCGCGATTGCCGAGTCAACCGGCAGACGGGCGCTCGGCCTAGCTGTGGATGTCACGATAGCCGAGCAGGTTGAGGCGATGGTTGCAGATTCCGTTCAAGCGTTTGGACGGATTGATATTCTGATCAACAATGCCGGTATTAATGTGCGGAAGCCGATTGAGGATTTTGATGAAGCGAGCTGGGATCTCGTTCAGAACACGAACTTAAAAGCGCCATATCTATGCGCCCGCGCCGTCGCCAAAACGATGAAAAGCCAGCGCTACGGCAGGGTCATCAACCTGTCCTCCATGCTGGGCAGCATCGCCCTGCCGGAAAGAGGCGCTTATTGCTCCAGTAAAGGCGGACTCATTCAGCTAACGAAGGTGCTCGCATTGGAATGGGCGCCTTATAACATTACAGTGAATGCCCTTTGTCCTGGGCCGATTGCGACGGAATTGAACACGGTTGTGATGAATAATCCGGAAGCTAACCGCTTTTTTATCGATAATATCGCTTTGGGACGTTGGGGCAGACCTGAGGAGATCATTGGGGCTATTATTTATATGGCATCGGAGGCATCCAGCTTCATGACAGGGGCATCGATGGTTGTTGATGGTGGTTGGACGGCGAGATAGAAGGGAAAAGGTGAGTTCGGATGAAACTTGGTCTTGCTGTATACGGCACTACGTTTATGATGGGCATCCATCCTCGTTCGACACGTCCGCGTATTACGGCGTCTCAATTGCTTGAACAGGCGACCCAGTACGGGCTTCAAGGCATTGAGCTTCCGTTGTCGCTGCTTGAGGGAGAGGATGCAGCTGCGCTAACGCGTCAAGCTAAGGCTAGAGGGCAGTATCTCGTCGTGGCCTCAGGGGGCTATGATCCGAAACCGCTCAAGGAAGCTATTGAAGCTGCTGGGAGACTAGGCGCACCAACTGTCCGTACGGTTGTGGGCGGCGCGGATTTTGGCGGCGATCGACGCAGGATGGCAGGGCGATGGTCGTCATTTTTACAGGAAGTGTTATCAGGGCTGGGAGAGGCTGCAAGAGCCGCAGAGCAGGCAGGTGTCGTGCTGGCGGTGGAGAATCATCAGGATTTGGCTTCCGAGGAGCTGCTCTGGCTCTGTAGGGAGATCGGCTCGCCACACTTCGGCATTACGCTGGATACGGGTAATCCGCTGGCGACGGCGGAGGAACCGGTTGATTTTGCAAGGAAGCTCGGACCGCACCTTAAGCATGTGCACATGAAGGATTATTGGATCTATATGAGTGATGAAGGCTATCGTCTCGTACGTTCTCCGTTAGGCCAAGGCGCCGTAGATTTCGCTGCGCTGCTTCACGTGTTTGATGAATATTGTCCGAAGGTCAATATGTCGATGGAGCTTGGAGCGCTCGAAGCGCGCCACACGAGGGTGCTTTGTGAGGATTACTGGCAGGAATACCCTCAGCGTTCAGCGGCACAGCTTGCCCATCTATTGCGGTTCGCGCAGGGGAATGCCAGACCAACGGGAGATTGGCGTACACCTTTTGAAAAAAATGCCCCGGAAGAAGACATTATCGCCTATGAGCAGCGGCAGTTCCTAACGAGCCTGTCTTATTTGCAAAATTTGCTGCAAGAACGCAACACCGCTTCGCAGACGATGTAACCGAGAAGGGGATGGACGCAGGATGCATATTGATCTATCTGGAAAAGTGGCAATTGTCACTGGTGCAGGTCGGGGGATTGGAAGAGTAATCGCCACGGCGCTTGCTAAGGAAGGCGTGACTACCGTTGTCACTGACATTAACGAGTCGTACTTGGAGGATGTTCAGAAGGAGTTTGATCGCAGCGGATGCAAAGGGAGTACGTACCAATGTGATGTGCGCAACTATGCTCAGATTCAAGAAGTCGTTCAGCATGTCGTGGATACGTATGGTCATATTGATATCTTGGTGAACAATGCGGGGGTTGCTGGAGGAGCACCTGTGGACATCCTTTCGGAAGAGGTCTGGGACCTGAACCTTGATATTAATTTGAAAGGCACTTTTCTGATGTGCAAGGCTGTGGCGCCGATCATGAAGCAGCAAAGATCGGGCCGGATCATGAACGCTGCCTCGTTCGCTGCCATCGTACCGAGCTATGGCAGCGCAGCCTACGCGTCATCCAAAGCCGGCGTGGAACAATTCACCCGAGTGCTGGCGGGAGAGTTAGGCCCGTGGAACATTACGGTGAACTGCTATGCCCCGGGAATGATTCCGACGGATATGAATCATTTCGCCGAGCTTGGGGAGCCGCAGCAGCAACGCTTGCTCGATACGCTGACGCTGCGCCGCTGGGGAGAGAAGGCAGATGTTGCTAATCTAATTTGCTTCCTCGCTTCCGACTATGCCGGCTATATCACCGGTACAATGATGGATATTAGCGGCGGGAAGCTGGCTACGCAAATTCCGCGGATAGCCTATGAGAAAGCGGCTGCCGAGGGTGCTTACGAGTTCTAGCAATTATGGAGGGGATAGGATGAAAGAGACGGCGGGCTTTCAATATGACGGTAAAACGGTGCTGGTCACGGGAGCAGCGAAAGGGATCGGCGCTGCAATTGCCGAGCAGTTCCTGCTGTCCGGGGCGAACGTTGTGATTGCTGATGTAGATGAGCAGGGGGAAGATGTTGCTGCTGCATGGCGGATGGAAGGCCATTCGGCACAATTTTTCCGGTGCGATGTGTCCAAGAGCGCCGAGGTGGAGCGGATGGTGACCTTCGCTGAGACATCGTTCGGGGGCCTAGACATCGTGGTGAACAATGCCGGCATCTTCCCCCGAGCAGACTTATTCCAGACGGATGAAGCGTTCTGGGATCTTGTGATGGGGGTTAACCTCAAGGGAGCCTACTTGACCTGCCAAGCGGCCGTGCCTGGCATGATCCGCAGAGGAGGAGGCAATATCGTCAATATTGGCTCCCTCCACGCAAGGAAGGGATCGCCGGACACGCTTGCCTATTCGATTTCCAAGGGCGGTCTCGTCACGCTGACGCTGAATTTGGCAGGCTCGTTAGCCAAGCACCGCATTCGCGTGAACTGCATACACCCAGGCTGGGTCTCCTCCGATGGGGAGCTGGCTCGTCTGGCTTCGGAGGGTGAGGACGAAAAGTCATTGGAGAAAGCATCCCAGCGGATGCCAATGGGCCGGATGCAAAATGGCAAGGATATTGCGGCTGCGGTACTTTTTATCACATCCGATCAGGCAGGACAAATTACAGGGCAGCAGCTTACGGTTGATGGAGGACTTGGTTTGTAATCCGATTCAATAGTGAGGAGTGAGCGTGAGGATGAAGAAGATTGCTTTTATCGGCGCAGGCAGCTTGGTGTTTACGAAAAATCTGGTTCGAGATTTGCTGACATTTCCCGCATTTGAGGCTTGTACCATTGCCTTGATGGATATTTCAGAGGAACGGCTGGCTTATGCCAAGACAGCGGTTGATAACATCATCGCCGCAGGAGGGTATAAGGCGAAGGTAGAGGCGACGACCGATCGGGAGCAAGCGCTAACCGGGGCGGATGGCGTAGTCTGTACCATCCTAGTCGGCGACTTGGAGGTCTGGCGCACGGATATCGAAATCCCCAAGGCCTACGGCGTCGATATCAATATTGGAGATACCCGAGGTCCGTCGGGTATTTTCCGTTTTTTGCGCACGATTCCAGTGATGCTGGAGCTCTGCAGAGATATTGAGCGTTACTGTCCTGACGCGATCTTCCTGAACTATTCGAATCCGATGGCGATGCTGATTAGAGCGATGCAAAGCGAGAGCAAAGTACAAGTCACTGGCTTGTGCCATAGCGTGCAAGGAACGGCAGCGATGCTTGCCGGTTGGATCGGGGCGCCTATGGAGGAGATTACCTACCGCTGCGCGGGCATTAATCATCAAGCTTTCTATTTGGATTACAAATGGAAAGGCAAGGACGCTTATCCACTCATTCGCGAAGCAGTCATGAAGCGGCCAGAAATCTACAATGAGGAACAGGTCCGTAATGAAATGTTTCTTCATCTGGATTACTACGTGACGGAATCAAGTGGTCATAATTCGGAATATAACGCCTGGTTCCGCAAACGCCCGGATTTGATCGAGAAATACTGCACGCATGGAACAGGCTGGAATCCTGGTCATTACGCAGAAATCATCAACTATGCGGAGAAGCTGCGCGGCGGCTGGCATAAGCAGATGGAAGAGTGGCGGGATAGTCCGATCGATCTGAAGCGCGGCGAGGAGTATGCGTCCTATATCTTCAATGCGACGATTGGTGACGGCACGCTCTTCGAATTTAACGGCAACGTACGGAATATGGGGTATATCGATAATTTGCCGCAAGGCTGCTGTGTGGAGGTCCCTGTTCTAGCCTCCAAAGGACGGTTAAGCCCGATTCACGTTGGGGCGCTTCCGGATCATTTGGCCATTCTTGTTAACACAAGCGCCCGCTGCGAGGAACTGGCGGTTCAAGGGGCTCTCACAGGAGATCCGCGGATGATTTATCATGCAATTTGCTTCGATCCCTTAACATCTGCCGTTCTCAGCCTAGCTGAAATTCAGGAAATGGTTGATCGCATGTTCGCTGCGAATCAAGGGTGGCTCCCTCAATTCAACCACCTCACCTAAGCTGTGATTATGTGCATCCCTCCCATGGAAAATAGCGCTTCCACCGTAGATTTGACACACTTGTAAGCGCAACCAAAATTGATATGATTAAGGTGTGAAACATTTCGTATTCACAGATGGCAAATCATCACTTCAATCATGCAAAGGGAGGATTCGTAAAAATGAAAAAAACATTTTTAAGCGTTGCTGCCATGATGCTCACGATTTCCGTTGTTTTTATGGGCTGTTCCAGCCGGCCAAGCTCGGGAACAACGACGACGGACAGTCCGGCAGCAACTACGAAACCGACAACGACGACGGCGGCCAGTACCCCGGATGCCAAGCCGAGTGGGGATAAGATCAAACTAACGGTGTACAGTACGATCTCCGAGCTGCCGAATCAAGAGATGATGAAGGGCATTGCGGCTGATTTTACAAAAGAAAATCCGAACGTAGCTGTTGAATTCCAATTCCCCGGCGCAGAATACGAGAACATTCTGAAGGTTAAAATGGCGGCAAACGATTTACCGGACGTCTTCGACACGCATGGTTGGGCGATTATCCGTTATGGCAAGTATCTAGCCGATCTGCGCAATGAGCCATGGGCCAAAGATATGACGGACACGATCAAGCCTGTCGTCACGGACAAGGACGGCAAGGTAGAGGCCCTCGTGATGAGCGAAGCCAAAGATGGGATCTCCTATAACGCTGAAATTCTTGAAAAATACAGCATCACACCGCCGAAAACCTTCGACGAACTGATGGCGGCAGCGGATAAAATCAAGACATCCAGTAACGGAGCGGTGACGCCGTTCTTCATGTCTGGTGTGGATAACGGGATGATCGGCGGTTTCTCCGATCTGTACGCCACATCGATGTATATCTCTCCATCGACGAACGATGCCAAGACGCTGCTCGATGGGACGTTTGATTGGAACAAATGGACACCGCTTGCGCAAAAGCTGCAGGATATGAGCAAGAAGGGGTATATCAACAAGGACGTGCTGACGGCCAAATACAGTGATATGCCGCAACTGTTTGCACAAGGCAAGGTAGCCTTCGTATTCGGCGCACCGTCCTTCGCGGACGAAGTGTACAAATACAATAAGGCGGCTAAAATCGGCATTGCTCCACTGACCTCGATGGTTGCTGGAGATAGCCAATCCTTCTCAGGCGGTGAGCGCTATACGATGGGCGCCTGGAAAGACGGCAAACACTTGGCAGAGTCCAAGAAGCTGATTGCATTCTTTGCCAAGCCAGCTAATATGTCCAAAATCGCTAATGCAACTAAGCTGCCTGCAGGCCTAAAAAACATTGAGTCCAAGCATGAATTCTCCGAGTACTACAAACAATTCGAGAATATTCGCGTGTTCCCTTATTTTGACCGTGTGTATCTGCCAAATGGTATGTGGGATGTCATGTGCAAAACTGGCGTTGCCTTGCTCGCGGGAACGGTTTCTCCTCAGCAATTCTCTGACAAAATGAAATCCGAATACTTACGTCTGCGCAATCAGTAGAAGTGAAATTGGGAGGGTGTCAACCACCCTCCTTTTTGCTCTACGATCATGAAGGAGGAAGGTGATCTTATGGCTGAATCAAGGACAGTGCTTGTACAGACCCGTTCCCGCAAAACGGAAACAACCTTTAGTCGCCTCGTGCGCAGCGGTGCTTTGCTGAATTTGCTCTATATTCCGGCGCTTCTTTTGTTTTTCATTTTTATTTTCTATCCATTTTTCAAAGGGATCAAAATTTCATTTACGAATTGGGACGGCTACAATCAAGACTACAAATGGATCGGTTTCAACAATTATACCCGGATGTTCACGGATCCAGAGATCCTCAAGGTTATTCGCAATACGGCGATCTATGGGATTGGCAGTGCTGTTTTTCAAAATGTCATCGGCTTGTTATACGCTCTATTCTTAAATCTGAATATCCGAACCCGAGGACTTGTCCGTACGGTCATTTATTTGCCGGTCATTATTTCCTCCTTGATTATGGGGTATATCTGGTACTTCTTCTTCCAGTATCAAGGCGGAGCTATCAATGACATTATTCTATTGTTTCATGATCAGCCTTCGAATTTGCTGGGGGATCCGAATCTGAATGTGTGGATTATTACGTTCGTCAACACGTATCAGTATTTGGGGATCGCGATGGTGCTCTATTTGGCCGGCTTGCAGTCGATTCCTAGGGATTACTATGAGGCAGCGACGATTGATGGAGCGGGTCCCTTACAGCGCTTTGCGCATGTGACATGGCCGCTTATTGCGCCAGCTTTCACGGTCAGCATGGTACTCAATCTGATTGGCGGTCTTAAATTGTTTGATGTCATCGTCGCATTGACCAACAGCGGTCCAGGCTATGCCTCCGCATCGTTGTCTTCGATTATGTATCTGCTCTATTTTGGACGGGAAGATGCCGGCTATGCCGCTACGATCGGTATTCTGATGTTCATCATGATCTCCATCGTGAGTATTACAGCCTTGCTGTTTCTTAGAAAGAGGGAGGTTAACGCATGAAAAACAAACGGAAAAGTCTGTTCACGCTGCTCTCCCTCGTCATCTGCTTGGCGCACATTTTGCCCTTCTATATTTTGATCACGACATCGCTCAAAGCCTTCGACGATCTAAGCTCCAAATGGATGTTTCCGGGCTATCTATACTTCGATAACTTCCGGGATGCCTGGAAGGAAGCGCATCTGGCGGATGCTTTCCGGAGCAACTTCATCGTGACGGTTATCTCGGTAGTCTTGATCGTCATGATTGGCTCTATTGCGGCTTATCCGCTGGCCCGGCGCCAAACGAGCTGGAACAAATTCATTTATGCGGTTTTCGTATCCGCTTTAATCGTTCCCCCATTGACTATTCTGGTTCCGTTGTATAAATTTATGGTAGATATTGGCGGGATGAATCAGTACTGGGGCATTATTCTATTATTCATTACCTTCAATCTGCCTATGACGATTTTCTTGTACACCGGTTTCATCTCTACGATTCCGCGGGATTTGGATGAAGCGGCGATGATTGATGGAGCGGGCCGGTTTCAGCTCTTCTTCACGGTGATCTTACCGCTGCTGAAGCCTGTGACGGCGACGGTTATTATTTTGTCTGGTGTTGCTGTGTGGAACGACTACCAATTCTCGATCTTTTTCTTGCAAAAACCAGAGATGCGGACCATCACGGTAGCGCTTTCATCGTTCTTTGGCCAGTACACGAGCAATGTAGGTTGGGTGGCTGCCGGGTCCTTCATGGGCGCGATTCCGATGACGATTGTGTATTTATTTTTGCAGCGCTACTTTGTCTCGGGACTTGCTTCCGGCGCGATCAAAGGATAATCGCTAGGAGGCTGATATCATCAGACAATCGATACGATTCCGGTTATCTCTACTCTTTTTCATTACCATTGTCATCCCGATTGTCGGTATTGTCGTTAAATTGCCCTCTTATTATCTCGATTTAATTAAAGAACAAGAGTCCTCTCTGCTGGAGGGGACTTTAACTGCGCTTACTTTCGATATTCAAACGTATTTGGACGATTTGGAACGAATGACCGTTACTCCTTATTTGAACAATGAAGTGATGCTTGCTTTGAAGTTGAAATCTACCTCTCAGTGGAAGCTTCTAACCCCCTATGAGCAATATGAGGCAGAAGAAGTACTGAATAAAACTCTCCCTAGCTACCTGAAAAATATGCGAAAGGACATACTCGGAACCATTCTTCTACCGATGGATGGTTCTGTTTATATTACGCCGCCTCTGAGTTTCTCTGATCAAGCGGTGAAAGGTTTTCCTTTTAAAGAGCAGGAATGGTATCTCAAGGCGGTGAAGGCTGACGGGAACGTAGCGTTCACTGGCGTACATAAGCAGGATTATCTGAATAACGTGGATAGTGAGGTCTTCTCAGTTACGCGCCTGATCAAGGACCCGGATTCCAGTCGGCCGCTCGGCATTATTATGGCGGATGCCGACACGGTCCTCTTGGATCAGATGATGAAAGGTATTCGGCTGAGCAAGGGGGCGAAGGTGGTCATCCTTGACGATAATCAGCAGTTAATCTATGCGAATCAGCCCATTACAGGCGATATGCAGCACCAAGTTGCCTCGGGAAGCCGAACCGTTAAGGACGTGAAAGATTCCTACTCGGTCGTTCGGGAGACGATCTCCCGCTCGAATTGGGTGATCGCGATCCTATCGCCGGAAGCTTTCATCCAAACCCATCTGAAGCGGGTCTATTGGATTGGTTCCGCTTTTGCAGCGAGTGGCTTGTTGATCGCGTTGATTCTGTATTTTACAGTCTCCCACTGGATTGTTACGCCTTTCAAGCAAATGATTCAAGTGATGAAGCGCGTTCAGCGCGGCGATATGAATACACTTTATCGGGTAAAAGGAAACGATGAAATCTCCCAGCTGGGGAGCAATTTGAATACGATGATCTATAAGCTTGGTGAGCTAATTGATCGGGAATATAAGGCCGTTCTCGGGAAGCGGAACGCGGAGTATCGGGCTTTACAGTCACAAATTCAGCCACATTTCCTCTACAACACGTTAAATGGTTTCATTGGACTCAATCGAACGGGGCAAAGCATGCAGCTGGAGCGGGCTATTCTATCGTTAAGCGGCATGCTGCGCTACACACTAGAGCATAACGATTGGGCGCAGCTGCAGGAGGAAATCGATTTTATCAACAAGTACTGCGGGCTCCAACAGGTTCGTTTCGCGGAGAAGATTCAGGTGCACATCAGCTGCGATCCGGATGCTCTATCGCTCTTAATTCCGAAGCTGCTGCTGCAGCCGATGGTTGAGAATGCCATCATTCATGGCATAGAGCCATGCGATCATTGCTGTGAGTTAAGAATGGACATCCGTATACAATTGATCCCTGGTGAGACGGAAGAAGCCGTAGTGATTCATATTAGCGATAACGGGGTGGGATTTGAGCCAAGCCAGGTACAGGAGGGCTTAGGCATTCGGAATGTCAGGGAGCGGTTGCAGCTGTCTTTCGAGGGAGCATCGATGAGTATTCATAGTGCTAAGGATGAAGGGACTAGTGTTCAAATCCTACTACCTTTAAAGGATGTGATGCGAAGATGAAATTGATCATTGCGGATGATGAGAATCTGATTCGGGCGAGCATTCGCAGCATGGTTCAGGATGTGGAATCCTCCTGGCAGATTGTTGGCGAAGGAGCGAATGGGGAGGAACTCCTGGAGCTGGTCAACGAACATAAGCCGAATGTCGCCATCATTGATATCCGAATGCCCCGGATGAATGGGCTGGAGGCGATGCGTCTGGGCAAAGCGATCTCGCCTTGCACCAAATGGATCATCTTAAGTGGGTTTTCAGATTTTGCCTATGTGCAGGAGGCTCTGCAGCTAGGCGCGTCTGATTATTTGCTGAAGCCGGTTAATCCGCTTGATTTGGAGAGAGCCCTGACGAATACCGCCAAGCACAACAAGGAATTCATCCAAATGCACAACCAACAATTCGAAAATAGTTTATTTGCCCTTTGCAACGGGCTTACGACCTTGAAGTTTGAGGAGCTGGACAGTGTTTATGTGCAAGGCTGGTTTATCGGTGCTGTTTGTATATTTGACACGACCAAAACAGGGAAGTCCTTATCGGATATGACCTGCGCCTTTTATGATGACCTGCGTGAGCGTATGAAAGGTTTGCTCGTTTATGGCATGAATTTCGCCATGGTGTCGCTGCCTGATGGTGAGTGTGCGGTTATTGGTTCTTGGGATCCGCTCAGAGGGTTTGATTGCAGGGAACAAGTGCAGCATTTTTTTGACGAGCTGGCAGGTATTGCTGAACCTTATCGGCAGGATGGTCTAGCAATAACGATTCTACAAACAGGCGAATGCCGCGGCTTCGACCAACTGAATGCCCAGCTTGTGCAGCTTGGGGAATGGAGCCATCTGCGTGTGGTTCACGGCATCGGGCAGCGCATTAGGTATATGGAGCTGGAGGCCGAGGCTCAGGTTCCTGACAGCTCCAAGATCAGCTTGCTTTTCTGCGCGATTAAGCAGCATATGCATTTCAGGGCGTATTTGAATTATCAAACAGCGGTTGGCGAGCTGGAGGGCTTGCTGCTAGCGGGCAAGCGAAGTTCGAGTGCGCAAACGCGGCAGGCCATTCACCTGTATATGGTGCAGGCACTGGGTGTTGGAGGTGCTTATGCGTATGATTCCGCGCGGCCAGAGTCTGAAGTGATCCGGGAGCTGAGGGAAATGGGGGAAAGCAAGCTGCGGGAGATCAAGCCCAGGGAGCCGGTCACAGCTGATCTGATCGAGCAGGTCGTGAAGTATCTCGAGAAGCATTACATGGACGATATCGGGATAGGTTCAATAGCCCAGCAGCTCAATGTATCCGCCAATTATTTAAGCATGCTGTTTAATAAAAAAACAGGTACGCCATTCGTTAAATATTTAACGAATATTCGCATGCTGAGGGCCAAAGAGCTGCTGCTCAATACGAATTTGCAAGTGAAGCAAATCGCAGAGAAGGTTGGCTACTACAGCACGCGGCATTTTACCAAATTATTTGTGGAGAACTGTTCCAGCTATCCGTCGGATTATCGAAAGAGTCATGTCTAGTCAAATGAATTGCGAGAACCTGCGATACTGCTGAGCGGACATCCCTTCCCACTTTTTAAAAATACGACTAAAGTAATGGAAATCATCATAGCCGACTTCCTGCGAGATTCTCTCGATTTTATTATCCGTTTCGCGTAGTAGCCGCTTAGCTTGCTGATGCCGGACGGATTGCAGGTATTTATTAGGGCTCATGCCCAGCATATCTTTAAAAAGCTTACTCATATAGTCTTCATGGACGTTGATGAAAGAGGCCATATCGCCATTGGTCCACTTTTTTCGATAACTCGTTTTGAGTTCATGAGCTAGATGCTGTAAGCTTTCTTGATATTTCGGGTGAAGGGTACGATCGGTCTCGGCTTGGTGCCGGATGAGCAGTGTGAGCATTTGGAGCATCAGCCCCTTGGAAACCATCTCGAAGCCTTGTTTCTGCTCGGTCATTTCATGGATAGTCGCCTCCATCAGCGAAACGACGGCAGGAGGAAGGGAGATGGAGTACCCGTATGGAAACAGAGGTGTCCCGTCGATAGAAGGCATCGCACAAAAACAATCCACGAGCGGATTGCTTTCATCCACAACAATATCCCCTTGCTTCACGCGCAGGTCGCTAAAGAAATCGAAATGAATCCCCAGCAGATGAACATGCGGCGCTGTCAACACTTCGATGGTGTGATACACGTTAGCTGGTATAAGCAGTAGCCTTCCTGCCGGAATCAGCAGCGATCTGCCCTGTAAAGTAGCCAGCAGTTCGCCTTGAATGACATAGAGAAACTGATAATCGTAAATGCGCCGCGCCCATTTGAATTGAGGCGTTCTTTGGTGCAGTTGAGCCCAATGTACGCTGGGTGCCAGCTCGCGATATGTGGCAGGCCGAATCGGAGATCCCTCTTTCAATGTCATCACCATCCAATGGATAGACTAGGTAGATGTTCGGTTCCATTTTATCACAAGGCTTGTTCGACTTTTGTAGAAACTTGGCAGTGTGATTTGTGGTTCTTATTGTATCTCGGAGGGTAATTTAAGGGAGGATGAACTCAAAAAATTTGGCGGTGGTATGATGTTGTCTGCATTGAAAAGGTTACTTATCGGTCAGCCTTTAAAATCAGCCGAATTAGGGGATCAAAAGCTGAATAAAACAAAGGCATTAGCGATCCTGTCTTCCGACGCATTATCATCGGTCGCTTATGGACCTGAACAGATTCTGATTGTGCTTATCACCATAAGCGCCGCGGCCCTGTGGTATTCGGTACCGATCGGTGTCGGTGTGCTCATTCTATTACTCGCTCTCATTTTGTCCTATCGACAAATTATTTTCGCGTATCCCCGTGGGGGCGGAGCATATGTCGTTTCGAAAGAGAATTTGGGTGTGAATGCAGGCCTTCTCGCAGGAGGCTCCTTACTGGTGGATTACATCCTCACGGTGGCGGTCAGCATTTCGGCGGGGACAGACGCCATTACTTCTGCCTTCCCGTCGCTCCATCCCTATAATGTGAACATAGCTACTCTGCTTGTGATCGCGATAACGATCCTGAATCTTAGAGGGATCACCGAGTCAGCTTCGATTCTGGCCTATCCTGTCTATTTATTCATTTTGGCGTTGTTTATATTAATCTGCGTTGGCTTGTATAAAGAGGTGACTGGAACAGTCTCTCCTGAAGTGCATGTTACTATGGGGACGCCGGTTGCCGGAATTACATTGTTCTTGTTATTAAAAGCTTTCGCCTCCGGGAGCTCGGCCTTAACGGGGGTGGAGGCGATCTCCAATGCGATTCCAAACTTCAAAGAGCCAGGTCCGAAAAATGCCTCGAAAACCTTGGCGGCTATGGGATTGCTGCTTGCCATTTTGTTCTCGGGCATCGTGTATTTGGCTTTTGCCTACGGCATCGTTCCCAAAGCTCAGGAAACGGTAGTCTCACAGATTGCCTCCTATACATTTGGGAGGAACTACATGTACTATATCATCCAAGGCACCACCGCGATGATTCTTGTGCTTGCTGCGAATACCGGATATTCGGCCTTTCCTTTACTTGCTGTTAATTTGGCCAGGGACAAATACATCGCTAGAATGTTTACGATCAGAGGGGATCGATTGGGGTATTCGAACGGGATCATTTTCCTGGCGATTATGTCGATCATTCTGATTATAACGTTTAAAGGCCGGACGGAGCACCTCATTCCGCTGTATGCCGTTGGTGTATTTATTCCCTTTACGCTCGCGCAAACAGGGATGCTGGTGAAGTGGGTACGCGAAAAACCCAAAGGCTGGATCGTCAAACTAACGATCAATTTGATTGGCGCATTGATTAGTTTCACCGTCATGCTGATCTTTTTTATCACGAAGCTGGGGCAGGTATGGCCTGTGTTTATTTTCCTCCCCTTGATTGTCTATACGTTCCATAAAATCAAAAAGCACTACGAGGCTGTCGGAGAGCAGCTCCGAATCACGACATGTGAGCCTTCCGTGGAAATCAAAGGCAATGTGATGATCATACCTGTCGCGGGAATTACACATGTCGTGGAAAATTCCATGAATTATGCCAAATCGCTGGCGCCAGATCAGATTATTGCTGTATATGTGGCGTTTGATCGGGAGGCGGAGAAGCAGTTCCAAGAGAAATGGGAGTGTTGGCAGCCGGATGTGCGGTTAGTGACGCTGCATTCTCACTACCGAAGCATCATCCAACCGTTGACGAAATTCATCGACACCGTGGAACATAAGGCGAATGAGTCGAACTACCGGGTAACGGTCTTAATTCCGCAGTTCATTCCCAAACGAAACTGGCAGCACATTCTCCATAATCAGTCCAGCTTGCTGATCCGCGCGTTTCTGTTGTACAGGCGGGATCTGATCGTGACGACGGTGCCGTATCATTTGAAGAAGTAGAAGCTAATAAAAGTACAGGAATCGGCGGTAATGCGCCATTTCTGTACTTTTTGCATGTAGTGGGAAAAACTCCCTTTAATTCATGGGGATTCTGGCTCGGAATACATAATAACTGGAAAAATTCCAGTTAATTTACTCTTTAACCCTGATTATAAGCTCAATCGCCAACATTAACGGGAGGAATTCCATGTATTCCTGGCTGTAGCTGTGTTACACCACTATTTAGCGGAGTATTTCCAGTTAATCTACAGAGGAGCCCTCCAAAGTTCAAAAAAGGCCGCCCCCTCGGTCATTTAATGACTTTCGTGATAGCTCCGTGCCTTTATGGTTCTTCCAAGGTGGTGCTCTCGTTGCACCCGTCGGATAAACGCTTGAAGTTCCTGCTCGGTTTCACACACAGCCGCGTGCTCTAACCAAAGGAAAAACTTTTTTTTACATATGGCAGAAGCATGCAGCGGGAAGCTATCTCTCGATTTGATCACATATAAGCCAGAGGGAACGTCCTTCCAGGGCGCTGTGAAATTCAAGCGGATAGAAAGCCTCGATCGCTTCTCCCAATCTTGCTCCTTTTGTTTATTTCGTATAGACCTGTACATGTTCATAATCACGTAATGCTCGGAGATCTCGGTCCACTTGGTATATCCAGCTTGCTGCGCTTTGTGAATAACTTCCGATTTCTCCTTACAGAACCAGTACCCGACAATAACAGGGAAACGGTTAGCTTCTTCTAGCCATAAGACACCGAACCACTCGTAAGTTAAAGCGATTGGGTTTAACACTTCGGGGATTAACCCCAAATAATAACGGGTAGCGGAAGCCATCGTCATTTCTCCTTTGTACGTAAGACCTGACAGAAATAATGTGTGTGTGTTCTGCTCCTTAATTGTAAGGCTGAGAGTGATAAAAATGGGGTAAATAAAAGTGGGGTAACCCATAAAAAAACGATAAAAATGGCGTAAATGGAAGGAAAACGAAGCTTGGGTAGGGATAATGAATGCTTTATTTCATTGAAAGCGCACCCATTGATCATTATGCCGAAAATGAGATCGCGGTACGTTTTACAGGCTGAGCTCCAGGGCGTAAGATTCAGATCATCAACTTCACAGCAAGTTGAAAACGCTGAGTCCCCGCAAGGGGAACGGGGGAACCAATAGAGGACGGCTCTAGAGCAACGTCTTCGTGGGGTGAATCCAAGGCAAGCTCCAGCTTGCCAAGGTAGGGTGCTTCCAAGCCCGAATCCGACAGCTAACCTCGTAAGCGGATTGGGAGAGAGCCAACGTTCTATCGTGCTAATCACAGCTTGTATCTACAAGCTGCCATGAAGCCCGAGAGCAGAGATTCTCTGCTCGCAGGCTTCTTTTTGTTGTCCAAAAATTGAGGAGAGTGAATCTACCAATGGTTCCCGAATGCAAGATTACCCGAATTGAATGCTATCGCTTTGATGATGAGTTATCCGACAAATTACTGCCTGGACATGGCCGCGACTGCTTATGCGGCATACTTTCGATCTCAACAAGTCTGGGGACGAGTGGTTTAGGAGATTATGAAATTCCGTGCGGCAACCTGAAGGGGGATCTCGTTCAATGGGCTGTTGTCTTTCAGAAGCTCAAAGGGCTTTCCCTTGAGGACGGTTTGGAATACGTTCATCAGAAGAAAGAGGCATGGGGGGAAACGAGGACTCATGTTATAGAGTCTGCATTAACGGACTTGTCAGATAAGCTTCAACATAGATCTATAGGCAAAAAAGAGCTGGATATTCTATCGAATCGTTCCTATATCTTTGACCATTCAGAGGCTTATGTCTCTTTCTAAGCAGGCATTTTTATGCTTTTTTTATATGCACGCTATAGATTCTTTACCTCATTTTTATGCAGTTCGGCGTTACAATGAGTCAGGAAAGGAAGCGATGAAAGTCATGCAAAGCGATTTGCTGCTAATAGCTGCGCCGACGAAAGCCGGTGAGGACTTTATGAAACAAATAAAGTTGAGTGGCTTCCCTTTTATTGCATTAACCAACAATAAGATGGAAAAACTCAAGCTAGAGGGGCAGGGAGTGAAAAAAATCATCCAAGTGGATACATCGGTACCGGGTTCATCTACACCCATCATCCCCGATTATCCAATCGGAAACATTATTTTGTTCGAAGAGAGCCTAACGTTATGCTGCCGCTATATTCAGATATGCCGCAGCTGGACATCGGGGTCCATGTATGTGATTACCCAAAGCGTAAATCCTAGATTGATTTATAAAGGGTTAGGCGCTGACTACGTTATTTATTCTAAAAATGGTGATGTGAAGTTCCTTTTATCCACTTTATTACAAACAAATAAATTAGGTACTGTCTGATTTGAAGGAGGTGCGCTATGTACAACGATGTGACTATGATTTTATTAATGGCATTAACCTTCCTGGGGTTCTGGGGATTTATGAAATTTTGTGAAAAAGCGTAAACATATGCTTTCGATGCAAGTTTTTGAATGAAAACTTATAGGAGGCAACCAAATGATTGTGATTGGACTAATTGCGGTAGCTATCATGGTGTATCTCGGTTTTGTTTTAGTGAAGCCGGAGAAATTCTAATGGATAAATATGAACTTAAGTAAGCAGGGGGAGAACCTACTATGGGTATGGGATTGTTACAAGTAGTCATTACACTGGTGGTTATCATGCTTTTGGTGAAGCCAGTGGGTAGTTACTTGGTGAAAGTATTTAGCAGTGAAAAGAGTGGCCTGGACCGTGTGTTTGGTCCCTTCGAGCGTGTGTCCTATCGCCTAATGGGTGTTAAAGAAGAAGAAGCGATGGGTTGGAAAAAGTACTTAGGAGCTGTATTAATCGTCAACTTTGTCATGATGATCCTGATGTACGCCGTGTTCCGGCTTCAAAAGTATCTACCACTTAATCCCGATGGGATTGGTAATGTATCGCCAACTATTGCTTTCAATACAGCAATTTCCTTTATTACGAATACGAACTGGCAAGCTTACAGTGGTGAAAACACAATGTCCTATCTATCTCAAATAGTAGGGCTAACGTTCCCGATGTTTACGTCGGCGGCAACCGGCTTCGCCGTGGCTGTAGCTTTTATCCGCGGACTTGTTGGCCGTCAAGACAATCTTGGAAACTTCTACGTAGATATGACAAGAGCGATTACTCGCGTATTTCTGCCGCTTAGCTTCATTGTTGCTTTAGTTCTAGTTTTTCAAGGTGTACCTCAGACTTTGCTGGGAGCTGCTCAAGCGACAACGATTGAAGGGGCCGAACAAACGATTACTCGCGGCTTGGTCGCTTCATTTGAATCGATTAAGCACATTGGCACCAACGGTGGTGGCTGGTTCGGGACGAATGCAGCGCATCCTTTTGAAAATCCAACGCCGTTTACCAATATGATCCATATCATTTGTATGATGCTGCTTCCTACATCACTGGTGTACGCATTCGGATTAATGATTAAAAACAAAAAGCAAGGCTGGACCGTCTTCGCTGCTATGGGAATCATCTTCCTGGTCATGCTTTCTACGATATTCTACGCGGAGTACAAAGGTATTTCTGCTGTAGATGCGCTTGGTGTGCATGGCAATATGGAAGGCAAGGAAGTTCGCTTCGGATTATCCGAAACAGCGCTTTTCACAACCGTTACTACGGCGGCTACAACAGGCTCTGTTAACGCGATGCATGAGTCGCTTACACCGCTAGGAAGCATTGTTCCTTTTGCGGAAATGATGTTGAATAACGTTTTTGGTGGCAAAGGGGTCGGCCTGTTAAACGGGTTGCTTTATCTCATCTTGTCCGTATTCATTTGTGGACTAATGGTTGGACGAACGCCAGAATTTATGGGCAAAAAAATTGAAGGCAAAGAAGTGAAGCTGGCTGCGATTGCGATTCTGACACATCCGCTCATTATTCTAGCACCAACAGCTTGGGCGCTCATTCGCCCTGAATCGGTCACTTCCATAGCGAATCAAGGCATGCATGGTCTATCTGAAGTCCTCTACGCGTTCACCTCAGGTGCGGCTAATAACGGATCTGCCTTCGGTGGATTGAGCGCTGGAACGAACTTCTATGCGATGAGTATTGGTTTGGTTATGCTAGTAGGTCGGTACATCTCGATCATCGCCATGATTGCTATAGCAGGTTCACTCGCAACCAAACGTGTAGTACCTGTTACAACAGGGACACTTCGGACGAATACGCCTCTATTTATGGGGATTTTGATCATGATTATTTTAGTTATCGGTGCTCTAACGTTCTTCCCGGCGCTGGCATTGGGACCGATTGCTGAACATTTGGCAGCGCGTTAAGGATAGACGTAATAGAGAGGGAGGATTTACATGGCAGTGGAACGTAAAAAAACATTATCAAAAGAAATTGTCAATCAAGCTATCGTGGATTCATTCAAGAAACTGAATCCAGCGGTAATGATTAAGAATCCGGTTATGTTCGTGGTTGAGGTAGGAACCGTCATAACCTTGCTGTTATCACTTGCTCCTGATCTATTTGGCTCGACAGAAGTAGGCAGGGCTTATAATATCGCGGTCTTTCTCATTTTGCTCTTCACACTGCTTTTCGCTAACTTTGCGGAAGCGCTGGCGGAAGGGCGAGGTAAAGCTCAGGCTGATTCGTTGCGGAAAACGAAGTCTGATACGAAGGCTCGTCTGGTTCAAAAAGACGGCTCCTATAAGGAAGTGTCCTCCACGACACTGCGTAAGGGCGATGTCGTTCGCATTGAAATCGGTGAGATCATCCCTTCCGATGGGGAAATCATTGAAGGCTTAGCCTCCATTGATGAGTCGGCTATTACAGGTGAGTCTGCTCCTGTTATTAAAGAAGCGGGTGGCGACTTTTCCTCGGTAACTGGCGGTACCCGGGTAGCGTCTGACTATATCGTTGTCAAAGTGACGACTGATCCCGGCGAGTCTTTCTTAGACCGCATGATTGCGCTCGTTGAAGGTGCCAAACGGCAAAAAACGCCGAACGAAATCGCGTTAACGACACTGCTTGCTGTATTGACGCTGATCTTCCTGATCGTCATTATGACGATGGTGCCGATGGCACAGTATTTAAATGTTAAATTAGAGATTTCCACGCTGATCGCTCTGCTGGTTTGTCTCATTCCGACAACAATCGGCGGCCTCTTATCCGCAATCGGTATTGCCGGTATGGACCGTGTAACGCAGTTTAATGTTCTGGCGATGTCTGGTAAGGCGGTTGAAGCTGCAGGCGACATTGATACGATGATTTTGGATAAAACGGGGACCATTACATTCGGGAATCGGATGGCGTCCGAATTCGTTCCTGTAAATGGTGTAACGGCCAAAGACGTCACGTTTGCTTCCCTGCAAGCTTCAGTCAAAGATGAAACACCAGAAGGACGCTCCATTGTAGAGCTTGCCAATAAACTTGGCGAATCATGGCAAACGAGTGCGTACGAAGGTGCGGAAGTTGTCGAGTTCACGGCTGAGACACGTATGTCAGGGCTTAATCTCGTCGGAGGCTCCAAAGTTCGTAAAGGCGCGGTTGACGCGATCAAAAAATATGTAACAGCTTTAGGCGGCAAAATTCCTAATGATTTAGAGACAATTACGAACCGAATTGCTAAGGCCGGAGGCACTCCGCTCGCAGTGGCGATTAATGAGCGAATATATGGTGTTATTTACCTCAAAGATACGGTAAAACCTGGCTTGAAGGAGCGCTTTGCCGAGCTGCGTGCAATGGGTATCAAAACCGTGATGTGTACAGGGGATAACCCACTGACAGCTGCAACGATCGCTCTTGAAGCGGGCGTAGACGAGTTTATTGCAGAGGCGAAACCGGAAGATAAAATTGCTGCGATTAAAAAGGAACAGCAAGAAGGCAAGCTCGTAGCGATGACAGGCGACGGAACGAACGATGCGCCTGCACTGGCACAAGCGGACGTAGGTTTGGCGATGAATTCAGGTACGATGGCTGCGAAGGAAGCTGCCAACATGATCGATCTGGATTCGGATCCAACGAAACTGCTTTCTGTTATTTCCATCGGGAAACAGCTGCTGATCACGCGTGGAGCTTTAACGACGTTCTCCATCGCAAATGATATCGCTAAATACTTCGCGATTATTCCTGCGATGTTTATCCTAGCTATGCCGCAGCTGCAGGCCTTGAATATTATGAATCTGGCATCGCCGGAATCAGCTATTCTATCTGCTTTAATTTTCAATGCCATTATCATTCCGCTGCTGATTCCAATAGCGATGAAGGGCGTTAAATATCGCGCGATGTCAGCGGATCGATTATTGTCTCGCAATGTGCTGCTGTATGGTATTGGTGGTGTGGTCGTACCTTTCATTGGGATTAAAATCATTGATATGGTACTTCACGGACTGAATATCGTTTAAAGAGAAAGAGAAACGAGGAGATAGCGTCATGAAATCGGTTTTCGTAGCAATTCGTGTATCTATATTGTTCATGATCGTTTGCGGGCTCATCTATCCGCTTGTTACGACAGGTGTAGCTCAAGTCTTATTCCCCAAGCAAGCGGATGGAAGTCTGATCGAATCCGGCGGAACGGTCATTGGCTCGGAATTACTGGCTCAAGGCTTCGAGTCCCCTAAGTTGTTTCATCCGAGGGTATCTACAGCCAAGTATGATCCGACAGCTTCCTCAGGCTCCAATACGGCGGTAGCTTCAAGCGATTATGCGGCTTCGTTGGCCGAAAAGATTGATGATTTGAAGAAGGAAAATCCAAGCTTAACCGATATTCCTGCTGATTTAGTCACGATGTCTGGCTCGGGCTTCGATCCGGATTTGTCACCGGAAGGGGCTAAGGCACAAGTGCCTAGAATCAGTAAAGAAACGGGAATTGCAGAGAACGTGCTTAACGGTCTCGTTGATCAGTTTACAAAAAGCAGACAGCTCGGTTTTCTCGGTGAGCCAAGGGTGAATGTAACTGAACTGAATATAGAGCTGCTAAAACAAGTGAAGTTGTAAGTAGCAGGCAACCACTCTCGATAGGTCGAGAGTGGTTTCTGCGTCATTTTGAGGAGAAAGGAGTGGTGCTGGATTGGACGGTTTCAAAAGAAAAACGCCGGAAGAGATTCTATTATCCATCTCCAAATTACATCGTGGAAGCCTGAAAATATATATCGGTGCGGTCAGCGGCTCAGGAAAGACGTACCATATGCTGCGGGAAGGGCATAATCTGAGGCAGCAGGGGATTGACGTGGTCATCTGCGCAGTATCAACCCTGCAAAGGCCAGAAACCGTGGAACAATTAGGAGATTTGGAGAGAGTGCCGAGCATTCATTGGATGAAAGACGGCGTTGAGCAAAAAGATTTAAATCTGGACGCATTAATGGAGAGAAATCCCGAGGTTGTCCTCGTAGACGGGCTGGCCCATCTTAATCGACCAGATGCCCGGTTCCCTAAGCGCTTAGATGATATTAAATTTCTACTCGCCAATAATATTAGTGTGATTACCACTGTGAATGTGTATGAGCTGGCTGCCACGAGGGATGTTGCTCATAAGTTAACAGGTATTGAAGTGGGCCATTGTGTGCCCTCAGATACGCTGGAGCTGGCTGATGAGGTTCGATTAATTGATGCAACGCCCGAAATGATTCTTAATCGACTGGAAGAAGGCCATCTCAAGGGGAATAAAGATTCTGCGCTATTCAAGCGAGGTAACTTAGGCGTACTAAGAGAACTGGCCTTGCGTCTTGTTGCAGAGGACGTGAATGACTCCCTGGAAGCGCATCGTGAGCAGATGGGGATTCTAGGTCCGTCAGGGGCGACAGAGCGCATTCTCGTAACTGCCCAATATCATTGGAATGGCTCCATTTATGTGCGGAGAGGTCAACAGATTGCCAAGCGATTGAACGGTGATCTTCATGTTGTGACACTGCGTAAATTCAATAAACCGCTCTCGAAGGAAGCGGCTGCTTTTCGAAGGTCCATCATGAAGCTTGTTGAAAAAGTAGGCGGCAAATTCGAGGAGCTGCCGCTGCGAATGCGCCGTTGTATTCCTAAGGCTTTAGTTAGTTATGCCATTCATCATAAAGTTACTCGTATTGTCTTAGGGCATTCCAAACAAAGCAAGTGGCAAACTTTTTGGCAAGGGTCTGTGATCAATGGCATTTTGAAAAGAGTCAAGAATATCGATGTGTTTCTGGTTGCTGATCGTGCCTCTCGGGATGGGGAGCGCATTCTTCCTACTCATATGCAAGTGTCGAAGGAGCCGTACAAATATAAGCGTCTTAGCAATCAAGAAGTCCAAGCAAAAATTGAAAAAATCAAACGAGGGAGGTTCAAAGTCTATATTGGAGCCGCCCCAGGCGTAGGGAAAACGTACACTATGCTGCGCGAAGGCAATGATTTGCTCAAAAAGGGCATTGATGTGAAAATCGGGTTGCTTGAAACGCACGGAAGAAAGGGCACGATCGAACAGATTGGAGAACTAACCATTATGCCGCGGGCAGAAATTGCCTATCAAGGTGTAAAGCTTGAGGAAATGGATACGGAAGCTATTATAAAAGCGCGGCCTGAAGTCATTCTGGTGGATGAATTAGCCCATTCGAATGTACCTGGAAGTAAATATAAAAAAAGGTATGAAGATGTGCTGGATATCTTGGAAGCAGGCATATCCGTCATTGCAACGGTAAATGTACAGCATTTGGAGAGCTTAAATGACGCCGTGGAGCAAATTACGGGCATTCGGGTTCGTGAAACGGTGCCGGACAGTATTCTTCGGGCAGCCGATGAAGTGCAGCTAATTGATGTGGCTCCTGAAGCCCTACAGCTTCGTATGAGGGAAGGCAGGATTTATGCCATGGTCAAGGTAGATCAAGCGTTGAATAACTTTTTTAAAACTGGCAATCTGATCGCTCTCCGGGAGTTAGCCTTGCGTGAAATTGCTGATGATGTAGATGAGCGGTTGGAATCTATGGAACGCAAGAGCTCGCTCCGCGGTCCATGGCGGAGAAAAGAAGTGATTTACGTCTGTATCACGGAAATATCACAAGCTGACCGCTTAATTCGCCGGGGATTTCGCATCGCGCACAGGCTTAAAGCGACTTGGTATGTAAGCTTTATAGACGTGGGGAACGCAGAGCAGTGGAAGTCTAAGCTAGAAACTTTAGAGAGGCTTACGGTTAGGCTTGGTGGCGAGTTTGTGTATCAAGAAGTGATGAGTCGCAAAGCCATCCCAGCCATGTTCGCATCTCAAGCAAGCTTGGCAGGGGCTACGCAAATTATTGTGTGGAAAGATACCACAGTCAAAAAGCTGCTGCCGCTAGCTTCCCAGATGGATGTGTTAATTGTAGCTGATTATGATTTGTGGCAATCCGCAGGAAATAAGGTAAAATGAGAGTATGATGAACAAAACAAATGGTTGGATCAGCTGGAAGTCATACGTGATTACAGCTCTTTTTATTGTCGTCGTGACCTTGGTTTTACAAGTTCTTGGTGACTTTTTAGGCTTGGTGAACATTTCTCTTTTCTACTTGCTTCCTGTCCTTTTCAGCGCTGTGCGCTGGGGAAGGGGACCTTCCTTTTTTGCTGCAGCAATGGGCGTCTTATCCTTAGATTTCTTATTTGTCCCTCCTGTGTTTAGTCTCACAGTTGCGGATTTACGCTATTTGATCTCATTTCTTGTCTTTATTTCGGTTGCCGCCCTTACAGCAAGCTTGGCTTCGAAGCTTCGCAATCAGATCCATCAAGCTCAGCAGAAAGAAGCGAGTACGGCTGCACTGTATGCGCTAAGCCGCAAGATTACAGCGATTTCGGATTTAGAGGTACTGCTTAATCAAATCGTGCTGCATGTCTCGGAAGCATTGAATGCAAAAGCTGCGATTCTATTGCCGAATCCGGGCGGGGAACAGCAAGTAGAAGCCTATTCCAAGGACGGGAGTGAGTGGGCGACAGATGAATCCCACTTGTCTATCGCAGCTTGGGTTTACAATCATCATGCGAGCGCAGGGCGTGGCACACATTCGTTGAGGGAGTCGTCTACGCTTTACGTCCCCTTCGAAACAGATCGTCAAGTACACGGTGTATTAGCTGTGTATGTCGGGGACCGATCGTTAGAAGAGATGCCGGAGCTTATACGTATCATCGAAGCGCTCTCGGATTTGGTTGCTGTAGCGATTTCTCGCGTCAAGCTGGCTAATGAAGCGAAAGTCGCGCAGCTGACGGCCGAGTCTGAGAAGCTGCGGACCGCGCTGCTGGATTCGCTCTCTCACGAGCTGCGAACGCCGCTAGCTACGATCATAGGCTCTGTGACGGGGCTGCTGGAGAGCGAGGCTGTATTTAGCCCTGAAGACCGACGCGAGCTGCTGCTGACTATTCGTGAGGGTTCAACACGGATGAATAGGCTGGTCGGCAACTTGCTCGGCATGGTTCGGATTGAGAGCGGCATGCTCCGGTTAAATAAGCAATGGTGCGGGATCGAGGATGTCGTAGGCGTTGCACTTTCTCAGCTGAAGGATGCTTTGCTGAATAGAAAGGTGAGCATTCGACTTGCGCCTGATCTTCCCTCCGTCCCGCTGGATGATGTGCTGATTGAACAAGTACTTATTAATGTAATCAGCAATGCCATCAAGTATTCGCCGGAAGGAAGTGAAATCGTCATTGAAGCGGCTCAGCGCCGAGAAATGCTTGAATTGACGATTAAGGATGAAGGCGCAGGCATTGCGGCAGGTGACTTGGATCGTATATTCGAAAAGTTCTATAGGGGACAATTAACCAAACATATTCCCGGAACAGGACTCGGGCTCGCGATCTGCAAAAGCATCGTAGAAGCCCATGGCGGGCAAATCACAGCACACAGAAATGAACCCAAAGGAACGGCTATTCATATTAGTTTGCCATTACAATTCGCTGAGAAACAGGGGGATAAGCATGACAGCAACTGGGGCGAAAATTTTAATTATTGATGATGAAGCGCAAATTCGCAAGCTGTTGCGAGTTACGTTGAATGCGCATGGCTTCGATGTGACGGAGGCCGCTACGGGGCAGGAAGGCTTATTGCAGGCTACGATGGTTCGGCCAGACCTCATCGTGCTGGACCTCGGCTTGCCTGATATGACAGGGATGGAAGTGCTAAAGCATATTCGTGAGTGGTCGCAGGTGCCGATCATTATTCTAACGGCCCAAGATCAGGAGCAGGATAAGGTGGCTGCCTTAGACCGGGGAGCCGATGATTATGTGACGAAGCCGTTTGGCATGGGAGAATTCATGGCTCGTATGCGGGTCGCTTTACGCCATATCGCTAAGACACAAGATGAACCGGTGCTGAAACTAGGGGATTTGGTTATTGATTTATCCCAGCGGGTCGTTGAACTTCAGGGGGAGAAACTCAAGCTGACGCCTACCGAGTATGATTTGCTAAAAGTGCTTGCCCTCAATGCCGGTCGCGTAATGACGCATCGTCAATTGCTCAAGCAAGTATGGGGCGGTTCACAGTATGAATCCGACAGTCAATATCTGAGGGTATATGTCGGCCATTTGCGGAAGAAAATCGAAGAAGATTCGACAAGACCCCGCTATATTTTGACAGAGCCAGGCATTGGATACCGCTTTGCTTGGCAGGAATAGCACCATCTTGCATAGCCTTACACCACTTGTGGGAAATTAACGCAAATGAAAGTGACACAGGGGGTAAGTAAGGTGACCAAGCTGGACGCGCAATTATCGGTCTTCTCCTTAGGCGGCATTAATGAAATCGGCAAAAACATGTATGTCGTCGAATATGCAAATGACATCATCGTGATTGACTGCGGCTCTAAATTCCCGGATGAAACACTGCTTGGCGTGGATCTTATCGTGCCTGATATTACCTATTTGCTTGAAAATAGCGATAGGGTCCGTGCTCTGGTCATTACGCATGGGCACGAGGATCATATCGGGGGTATTCCCTACATACGCAAACAAATCAATGTACCCATCTATGCAACGCGCCTAACGCTGGGGCTCATCCAAGTGAAGCTGAGAGAGGCTGGTTTGCTAGCCAATACCAAGCTTATCGAGATCACCTCCGATTCCAAGATTGCGCTTGGGGGCATCACGTCCACTTTTTTCAAAACCAATCACAGCATCCCTGATTGTCTTGGGGTTGTTTTTCATACGCCCGAGGGAGCGGTTGTCCATACGGGAGATTTCAAATTCGACCTTACACCGGTCAATAATCAGTATCCGGATATTCATAAAATGGCGGACATTGGCTCGAAGGGAGTCATGCTTCTTCTATCTGAGAGCACGAATGCGGAGCGTCCGGGGTATACACCTTCGGAAAGCCAGGTTGGGAAGCATATCGAAGAGGCCTTTCATAAAGCGAAGCAAAAAGTGTTCATCGCCACCTTCGCCTCCAATGTCCATAGGCTTCAGCAGGTAATCGATGCCGCGCAAGCGACGAATCGCAGGTTAGCCTTGCTGGGCCGCAGTATGGTCAATGTCGTGAGAATCGCCTCCGAGCTAGGCTATTTGACGCTCCCTGATGGGATGCTGGTGGAGGCGGCAGAGATCGGCAGCCTGGCATCCGATCGGGTTGCCATTCTCTGCACGGGCAGCCAGGGAGAGCCAATGGCCGCTTTATCGCGGCTATCCCGCTCGAACTACAGGAATGTAGAGATCCATCGGGGCGACACGGTCATCCTATCCTCATCGCCGATTCCGGGGAATGAGCGCAATGTCTCCAAGACGGTAGACCATTTATTTAGCCTTGGGGCGGAGGTTATTTACGGCTCAAGCTCAGTGACGGGCATGCATGTTTCTGGCCATGGCAGTCAGGAAGAGCTCAAATTAATGCTGACGCTCATGAAACCGAAGTATTTCATTCCGATTCATGGCGAATATCGGATGCTTCATCAGCACCGCATTCTGGCGGAGTCTGTTGGCGTCGAGCCTGCGAACATTTTCATACTGAACAATGGCGATGTGGTAGATATCAAAGAAGCAGCTGCGACGCAAAGCCGCAAAGTCACGGCGGGCAATACACTCGTTGACGGTTTGGGCGATGTCGGGAATGTTGTTTTGCGTGACCGGAAGCAGCTTTCGGAGGATGGGATCCTTATCGTGTTTCTTCTTCTCAGCAAAACGGATGGCAAAATTCTATCAGGACCCGATATTATCTCGCGAGGATTCGTCTATGTGCGTGAGTCGGAGGATCTCATAGATCGAGCGAGCATTCTGGCCGCAGATACGGTGAACAGGCTGCAATCGGGGCAGGAGCCGCTTAACCAATGGAATGTGCTGAAGATGAATGTGAAGGAAGTGCTGGGGCGTTTCTTTTATGAGAAAACGGGCCGGAGACCCGTGATTCTTACGATTATTACGGAGATCTAGTAGACCCAATACCCAGGGAAATGAAGAGGAACTACGGTCCGCTATTTCACTGCCAATGTGGCATTGCGCTAGGCAGTAGGAACTACGTTCCTCTATTCCGGCCAGTTTGCCAGAAAACCTATGGTTTCTGGGCAAATAAGCGCCTGTAGTTCCGCCCGGAAGATGAAATTAGTAGATTTCATCTAAATAACGGACCGTAGTTCCTCATACGGCCGTGGCGGTCTCTCTCAGCGAGGTCTCTCTCAGCAAAAAAGACTGTCCCTCAAGTAGTTTGCGCTACTTGGAGGACAGTCTTTGTTTTATTCACCTATACAGGCAGCAGCAGTACTTTGCCTGAGGTCATGTTGGCCGCGTATTGCTCTATGGCATCCACCGTCTGACGGAGCGAGAAGGTTTGGCTAATCTCGGTCTGGATCTGCGATCCGACCGATTTCTTCATGGAGCCTTGCAGCGAGAGCAGCTCAAAGATGGATTGGGTCTTCACCCAGTCGGACGCCCAGAAGCCCGTGATCCGCTTCCGGCGGAAAACAAGATCATCTGCGTTGATCGTTGTTGTGCTTCCTCCCAGCAGGCCGTATTGAAACAGCGTGGAACCGTCCGGCAGCGCTGAAAGCACGGTACCTGTCAGGTCCCCACCTACGGCGTCGAAGCATACGGTAGCTCCAAGGTCATGAGTCTTCCGTTTGAGTTCGTCTGCGAAGGCTGGAGAGCTGCTGTTCACGATATGCTGCCCGCCTATCTCTCTAAGGAGCTGCGCATGCTCATCTTTGCGCACAACACTTATGACGGCTAGGCCGTTCTCCTTGCCTAGTTGTACTAGAATTCTGCCGAGTGCGCTGGCTCCGGCCGTTTGCACGATCGCTTTGGACTTGTGCTGCTTCGCGATCTTCACCATCGCCATGGCGCTTGCCGGATTGACGAAGAAGACAGCACCTTGCTCGTCCGTTACGTGGTCGGGCAGAACCATGCAAGTCATCGCACTTGCTTTGGTATATTCCGACCAGGAGCCGTAAACCTCGGATACGAAGGCAACACGTTTGCCCTTCAGCATGCGGGCTACGAGGCTATTGCCCGTTGCAATGACCGTTCCGCACCCTTCCATTCCGCCGACTGATGGCAATGCGCGTTTAATGCCATAATTACCGGAAAGAAATAAGATGTCCGCGGGGTTAATAGAGGCTGCATGCACCTTGATGAGTACTTCGTTACTGTCTATCTGGGGAATGACCGTTTCGCCGAATTCAATGCCCGAAACCCCGTTGTATGTCTTGATCAGCGCTGCTTTCATCGTTTGTGCCATATGTGAGGACCCACCAATCAGTAGATGAAATTATGATTAACTAATGTACACTGTATTATATAATACGCGGTGAGTTGGTAGGTTTTGATAACATCAAATTTTCACTAAGATTTGGTCAAAAGGGTGCCTTAGGGCACCCTTTTGGTGACATGCTGCACGATTATAATTGATTCATAAAGCCGTGGGTGATATTCAGGTCGGAAGGCATAAATTTGCTGGTGCCTGATTTAATCAGCCCGGCAAGGACGACACAATTCGAGGCGATGGCACCGCGCATCCATTTTGGATCGAAGGGGGAATTGTTTTCTAAAGCCGAAAGCTCTAGCAGAGCCAGTTGGCGTGCGAGTTTGGTGAAATCGCTTCTTGAGCAGTAGATATCCTGTTCAAGCTCGATCTGGAAATGGCGCAGATAGGACTTCTCACCGCCCGTATAAGCGAATTGCCCCAGCGATGCGGGTAAGCGGGAGGAGAGCCATTTGATGCATGTAGTAATCTGCCTCTGATGGGGTTCTCCAAGTAACTGAAATTCCTGATTCAAATCCGAAATACCGAAAGGAATGAGATAAGGAGCCTCGCACTCCTTCGTAATAATCTGAATCCTGCTGCTTCCAACATTGATGACGTCAAGATAGCTAGGGATATCCGATTCGCTAATTGCTCTTCGCAGCAGTTCCGCTTCTTCCTTCTGGCTGATCGTCCGATAAGCGATCCGCAGATTTCGGCAGATCTCCTCCATATGCCCAGAGAGACGCGGCGACTGCCGCATGGCTTCCGTCCCGAAGGCCTCAACGTTACTAGGAGGCGCACCCTCTACGTAGGAGCCTTGTGTGGACAGCAAAGACTTAAGCTGGTCTTCAATCGATGGCAGGTTGACTTCGCTCTCCAAGAGCTCCCATGTAAGAACATCCACTTGCTCGATGCCAATTTCTGATTTCTTGAATACCTTGGCGCTATGACTGCCCAAATCCAAAATTAATTTATCACTATTCATAAGAGTTCACCTGTTTGTCCCTTTAGTAATGGTTATCGAACTGTGAATCCCTGTCTAGTTAAGTGCCATTTGATGTATATATGATTTTTTCTTATAAATAAAGGCCTCAGAAGTCCAATAATAAATGATTAATGTTTTCTATGTCAACCAATTTATGTTAAAAATATGGAAAAAGTTTCTTGGATATCATATTACAACAGATTGCATGGTTATCCGACAAAATGGGGCAAGACGAAGGGAACTACAGGAGGCTATTTGTACGATATCCGAGAATTAAAGAAAAGACCACCCCTCGGGTCATTTCTGACCCTTGAGACGGCCTCTTCATTTATAAAACAAATTTATAGCCTACACCCCAGACCGTCTTTATGTATTTGGGTTCTTTGGGGTTGACTTCAATTTTCCTTCGTAAATTCGTAATATGTACATCGATAGCACGATCGTTGACATAGGAGTCGAAGCCACGCAAAGCGTTAATCAGATCCTCCCGGCGATACACACGTTCAGGGTGCTCGTACAGCAGCCGAATGAGCTCGAATTCGGAGAATGTCATGTCGACGGGTTCGCCTCGCACATAGAGCGTTCTTTTTTCCGAATTAATGTTCAAATCAACAGGCGGTACGGAAACAACTTGCTGGACAAGCGGATCTTCATGTGGATGGGCTTGTTTGAAGCGACGCAGAAGTGCTTGTATGCGGGCCTTCATCTCGTGCATGCTAAAAGGCTTGCATAAGTAATCGTCAGCTCCTACTGTAAACGCTTCAACTTTTTCGCTGACTTTGGAATTAGAAGAGATGATAATAATGGGAACGGGCGTTAAGCCCCGCAAGGAGTTGCATAAATCTGTGCCTTCAAAATCAGGAAGCATGAGGTCCAAAAGAATAAGATCCGGTTCAAATTCGCGAAGTGCGGCAAGGCCTTCCTGACCATTATGAGCTCTAAGAACTAAGAAGTTCTCTTCGGTCAGATACATACAGACCATTTCGCCGATAATATCATCGTCCTCGATTAAAAGCACCCTGTCCAATTATAAACTCCCCCAAACTAAGTTTAGTTTCTAATGCCTTTCATGGATGAACAGAGGGATCAAAAGTCCTAACAAATTACCTACTCAACCTATTATAAGGTGTCGAAATTTAAGAGTAAATCGCTCTCATACACTTTTTATCGGGAAATTGTTAGCAAATTGTTAGCGAAAAGGGATTAGAAAAACGTACCATTTAGGTAAGTTACCTAATAAGTGGAAAGTACAATAGGAGTTAATACGTTTTTTTGTGGAAATTGCTTGTGGGGGGTGTAAATGAAGTGGGTCTTTTGAATAGGTATGGAGTCCTGATTGTTAGTGATTCTAATGAGGTAAGAGAGAGGCTGCTGCCCATCTTTCAGAGAGATGAACAGTTCATCATAACAGGCACTGCGAAGCACGGAAATGCCGCAATGGGCTGCATCCTTGCTGGGAGACCGGATTTGGTGATCATCGATTTGGCGATGGCCGACATGGCAGGCATTATGGCGTTTCAACTCATTATGAATCATCGTCCAGTTCCTATTATAGTGCTTAGTACGCATACATCCGAAGGTACCATGCAGACCATTCAGGCTATGAGGATGGGCGCTGCGGATTATTTTCATATAGAAATGCTTGCAGGGCAAATGTCCCACGAAACGATGACGACCTATTTCCTGGAACGCTGTAAAATGGCGATAGTAAAAGGCATTCAAAGGGTGTACGAGTTTCCTGTTAAATCCGTAGAAATTGTGGAAACTACGCTCTCTGGCTCGCTGCAGTCGAAGCATGACCAATTTCAAAGACGAATGGATATAGAATTTCATTTGCGCAAAGCGATTACGAATGAGGAGTTTCATCTCGTTTATCAGCCCGTCGTTGACGTGTATACGAACCGGATTGTCGGTCTTGAGAGCTTAATTCGTTGGGACAATGCGTCATTGGGGCAAGTGCCTCCTTGCGATTTTATCCCAGTAGCGGAAGAAAGCGGCCTGATTCATGAGATCGGAGAATGGGTGCTAAGAGAGGCTTGCACACAGAGTATGAAATGGCAGGAAGCAGGGCTTCCCCATTTATTCATGGCTGTTAATCTGTCCAGACGTCAGTTCAATGATAGCGGGCTTAGCGCGATGATCCAGAAGATTTTAGAGGAAACAGGCTTACAGCCGAAGTATTTGGAGCTTGAAATTACAGAGAGCATGAGTATGGATGTCAATCTGGCCGCAGATGCACTCAGTCAGCTGAAGAAGCTTGGCGTGCGCGTCGCGATGGATGACTTTGGCACCGGATATAGTTCGCTAGGCTATTTAAAGGATTTTCCAATCGATAAGTTGAAGATAGATCAGTCCTTTATTAAGGGTTTGAAACATCGGGAAGTGAATGCGGCTATCGTGAATACCGTGATTACGATGGCCAAAAACTTAAACCTGCTCGTAGTGGCCGAGGGTCTGGAGACCGAAGAGGAGCTTCAAGTATTAAGGGACTGCGGCTGTCGTTTCGTGCAGGGCTATTATTTCAGCAAGCCGGTTCTGGCGGAGAGCATTGAGCACATGCTGAACGCGGATACGCGAAACAAACCAAACAGGATCGTTATTTAAGTATAGGCTGGTGATTGTTCTGCTGCGTGAGTTGATTACCAATTTTTCAATTATTACCGTGTTTGTTCTATTCGTTGAGCAATTCTTCATTATGACGAAATTGGATCAGAAACCAACGTGGTACTACAAAGTTTATGTGGGTCTCACCCATGGCATCCTAGTTATCATTCTCGTTTTTTTTGGCATGACGGTTGATGGCCAGATAGGTCTTAATTTCCGAGGCGTAGGTTTTCTTCTCGCCGCATATTTGGGAGGATATCCCTCGATCCTTATCACCTTTTTTATCCTATCGATATGGCGTTTCACGCTAGATAACTCGATCCAGCTGCCGCTGCTATTTATTGGATTGGCAGCCGTTCTAGGAACCAACTTTACGATTTCGAAAATGCGCACCTACTGGTCCAAATGGTTATTCGGGGGAGCGTTCTTATATGTGTTCTACTATGGAATGGTTTGGGCTGTGTACCGTACACCGCTTCAACTGATATGGACATACCTCATCTACCAAATGGTGTGTGTGGTGGTTGTGGCCTGTTTTCTTGGTTATCTGATCCGCAACCGGGAGTACAAGCTGCAGATTCGGCAGGTGGAACAGGAACTCATTGATATGCTGCGCTTACAGCCGGGTTATACGTTTAAATTTCACAGGCACCGGGACCATTTTGTATATATATTGATTGAAGGTCAATTACTTTATCAGCTAGGTTTGAGACCCAGTCAGTTTATCGGGAAAAAAACGCACGAAGTCAATGAATTAGGAACCAAGTTCATGGACTTTCTACAGCAATATTATGAACAGGCATGGAAAGGGGAACGAGTCACTTATGAATACGACTGCCAAGGCTTTACGATCCTCGTTTCCTTGCAGCCTATCTTTAAATTTGGCGCGGTTAGCGAAGTAATTGGATCAGCGGTGGATGTGTCAGAGCATCGTGCTGCTCAGTTGAGAGCTAGGGTCAGAGACGAGCAGTTCCGGACTTTGGTGGAAAATTCTGAGGATTTCATTCTCAGGTTTCGATTGGATGGAAGCGTTGCCTCTGCCAATTATAAAATGTATCAAACGTACCAACTGACACCTGAACAGGTAAAAGGCAAGCAATTGAGCGATGTGATTCAGATGGACAACCCCCCGAAGTGGGAACGGTCCTTCACACAGGCGATCATTAACGGCAAGACGGAGCAATTCGCTATTAATTTCTTACTGCCGGATGGCGCTGAGCATGCTTACAATGTTACTTTATCCCCCCTGTTCAATGAGAAAAGAACAGAAATCATTGGGGTTACCGGCACGGTCCACGATATTACAGATCTTAAGAAGCGCGAAGAGGCTGATGAGTCCAACCGGGCCAAAAGTCAATTCCTGGCGAGGATGAGTCACGAAATTCGCACACCGCTTAATGGCATTTTAGGGCTGTCGCTTCTGCTGCAGCGAACCGAATTAACACCGCTGCAGAAGGATTATTTGAGCAAAATGGACGCCTCTTCGAGTGTCCTGCTCGCGACGATTAACGATATATTGGATTTCTCGAAGATTGAGGCGGGCAAATTAATTTTGGAGAAGGTAGACTTCTCCTTGGAAGAGTCGCTCCAAAGGGTCGCCGATCTGGCTAGCGTATCGCTGGGCAACAAACGAATCGAGATTTTGTTGGATACGTCAGAGGATTTGCCTGACATCGTCAGCGGGGACTCCTTTCGATTAGAACAAGTACTTATTAATTTATCGAATAATGCCATCAAATTTACGGAAGAGGGTCATATCCGGCTTCAAGTGCAGCTTGAGGAGTACGCAGAGGAAGGCGTGATTCTATCTTTTGCTGTGGAGGATACGGGGATAGGCATCTCTAAGGAACAGCTGTCACAGCTATTCCTGCCGTTCTCGCAAGCGGATACATCCACTAGCCGGAGGTACGGAGGCACAGGCCTCGGGCTCGTTATCTGCCAGCATCTCGTGCAGTCCATGGGAGGCGTGCTGAGGGTTGAGACGAGGCTAGGCGCAGGCAGCCGCTTTTACTTTAGTCTGTTGTTCGGGCGAAATAAGCAGATGGAAGAAGACATGTACCTTCAATTTAGGCAGCGTCTGCTGCTTCAAGAAAACAAGCGTGTGCTAGTTGCCGAGGATCATCCCATTGCTGCGCAGCATGTTTCCGGGCTGCTAGACTCCTTCCAGCTGCAGGCGACGACGGTCCTGGAGGTATCTGATTTACTAGCTGCGCTGGAACAAGGAGAGGGAGGATCAGGCCAATCGGCTTTCCGCTACATACTCTTGGATATGCAGATGGATCCCATGCAGCATCAGGCGATCTGGCAGCGTGTGCTGAATGCGGTAGACCGCTCCCGAACTCATGTCATCGCGCTTACGACGCTGGAAGGCAGAGAAGAAATGAGCGAGCTCCCTGAAGTATTGAAGGCTGACGCTGTTCTGGTAAAACCGGTAAGCAGGTTGTCGCTGCGGAAGGTTTTGCAGGTTCTGAGTGGGCAGAAGCCTGATCCCAACAGGTGTAATAGCAGTAAGGAGTCATCTATGGCAGAGGGAACACTTTTGCAGTCCAAGGGGCACATTCTGGTAGCTGAAGACAACGAGATCAATCAATTGGTGATCACGCAGCTTCTACAGCAGCTCGGCTATGAAGTTGTCATCGCGCAGAATGGCTATGAGGTTCTGGAACGAGTAGGGCAGCACGCCTGGAAGCTTATTCTCATGGATATACATATGCCGGAGATGGATGGCTATGAGGCAACGCAAAAGCTAAGGCAGCTAAAGCCCATGCAGCGAATTCCGATCATCGCGCTTACTGCAAACGGATTCGTGAAAGACCCGATGCAAATGCTGAAGCTAGGACTCAATGGCATCTTGGTTAAACCCGTGAATGAGAAGCAGCTGTCTGATATGCTGGAGAAGTGGCAGGACTTGCAATGGCTAATGCACATTAAGGGCATAGATACGGAGCGAGTGCTGCGGAATATAGATCAGAAAATCCACATCTTTCAATACATGATTGAGAAGTTTAAACAAGACTATGCTTGTTTCACGGAGAATCTGCTGCCCCCTTTCATCCATCAAGAAGATGCTGTTGCTCGGCGTATGGTGCATACACTGAAAGGAGTGGCCGCGAATTTTTATGCGGAGTCCTTGTTAGCGGCTGTCTTGGTGCTTGAGAAAGAGATGGAGTGTGAAATCAATCTGGATGCCTGTAAGGAAGGGATTGTCCGGGTGCAGCTGGAGATCGATCAAATTATAGCGACCATCTAGGAGATGAAATGAAAGAGGAACCTGGCAGAAAGTTATTGCTAGGTTCTTTGCGCTGCTGCTAGTTGGTAGCAAGATAGGTAAGCCCGTACGATAACCAGACGAAGTGATAGGCATTGACGGCTCCATAGATAATGACCGTGAGGGACAGACAGGGTCTGACCCAAGTGCGTTTCCGAATATAAGGGTAGAAGGCCATAAGCAGCACAGGAAGAATGAGTTTAAGGAAGTAATAACCAGCGACATGCCATTCATATACGCTTCGTATCAGAGGATTCAGTTCTTCGATAAAAGACAGATGCAGGCCAATGTCTGTGAATAAGGCGTCACATAAGCATAATATGAACAGCCAAAGAAGTAGTTTGCTTTGAAGAAAATGGCGGATGACAGGCATAGAGTCCTCGCTTTCGTCGCAGGAATGAATAAGCACGATTCACATTAATGATACACTTTGTATCAAGTGAAAGCAACCGGAGCTGCTGCGTTGCTCTAGGAAAAATGCGCAAAATCAAGCGGAGAGCGGAGGAGGAATTCCGTCTGAGGACTGATTATCAAGCGAGTGATCTCTTTTACAATGAATGCGAGCAGCAATGAACGGTTACGGAGAGAGGGTGAGGATGCTGCGAAATTGGTTGGTTAGGCGAAGGCATTCGATCTCCTCGAGTTGGTATAATACGATACATATCGCGTTGATCCTTGGGTGGGGTGCTTTCCTTCGCCAAGTTTTTATTCAACTGCGCTATATGCAAATATGGATGCAAGGCCGATCTTGGCCGGTTAAACCGGGTAAGTGGAAGTGGCAGCGGCACATTCGGAGAAAGAGCTTCAAAAAAAAGGCCATCATCAAGTAGAGAAATCTACTCGATGATGGCCCTTTCGTCTTTCTATACTTAGAACACTTTCGTTGTCCAAGACTCGCAATTCCAAGTTTCTGTCACAACATCACGGTAGAATTCCGGTTCGTGGGAAATCAGGATGATGCTGCCCTTGTAGGCTTGGAGTGCACGTTTCAGCTCATCCTTAGCGTCTACATCCAAGTGGTTGGTTGGCTCATCGAGCACGAGCAGGTTCGTTTCGCGGTTGATCAGCTTGCAGAGACGGACTTTAGCCTTCTCGCCGCCGCTGAGCACTACAATTTTACTCTCAATATGCTTCGTAGTGAGACCGCATTTGGCCAGCGCTGCGCGCACTTCAAATTGCGTGAATGAGGGGAACTCATTCCATATTTCTTCGATACAAGTGTTGTTGTTGGAATCTTTGATTTCCTGTTGGAAGTAACCAATTTGCTGGTGATCGCCCTTTTGAACAGAGCCGGAAACAGGCTGGATTTCGCCCAGAATACTCCGCAGCAAAGTCGTTTTCCCGATCCCATTGGCACCGACCAGCGCAATCTTCTGACCACGTTCCATACGCAGGTTAAGCGGTCTGGACAGCGGCTGATCGTAGCCGATAACAAGATCTGTTGTTTCAAAAATGAGCTTGCCTGACGTGCGGCCCTCTTTGAAATTAAACTGCGGCTTCGGTTTCTCCTTCGCCAGCTCAATGACGTCCATCTTGTCGAGTTTCTTTTGTCTGGACATCGCCATATTCCGTGTCGCGACGCTTGCTTTGTTGCGGGCTACGAAATCTTTCAACTCGGAAATTTCTTGTTGTTGACGTTTGTAAGCAGATTCAAGCTGCTGTTTTCTCATTTCGTGTACTTGCTGGAAGTGATCATAATCGCCAACATAGCGGTTCAAAGCTTGATTCTCCATGTGGTAAATCAAGTTGATCACACTGTTCAGGAACGGAATGTCATGCGAGATTAGAATGAAGGCATTCTCATACTCTTGCAAATAACGCTTCAACCATTCGATGTGCTGCTCATCCAAATAGTTGGTAGGCTCATCGAGAAGCAAGATGTCCGGTTTCTCCAGCAAAAGCTTCGCGAGAAGCACTTTCGTCCGCTGACCACCGCTCAAATCGTTAACATCCTTCTCTAAGCCAATATCGGTGAGGCCAAGTCCGCGAGCGGTTTCCTCGATTTTGGCATCGATCATGTAAAAGTCTTGATTCGTCAACGTATCCTGAATCGTACCGACATCCTCTAACATCTGTTCAAGCTCTTCTGGCGTCACGTCGCCCATTCGGCCGTACATGTCATTCATTTCTTGTTCCATGTCGAACAGATATTGGAAGGCTCCCTTCAGGACATCGCGGATGCTCATGCCTTTGTTCAGAACAGCATGTTGATCCAGGTAGCCAACGCGCATGCGCTTGGACCATTCAACCTTCCCATCATCCGGCTGTAGCTTGCCCGTAATGATGTTCATGAAGGTAGATTTACCTTCCCCGTTAGCACCGATGAGTCCGATGTGCTCCCCTTTGAGCAGGCGGAACGAGACGTCATTGAAGATGGCGCGGTCTCCAAAGCCGTGACTTAATCTTTCTACATTTAATATGCTCATGAAATGACACCTTTTCTTTTAAACTTTTTCTCGTTTTATTATAAGCGTTATGGGATAGAAAACTCAATGAATTAGCAAGCAAAAATGTGACATCGATTGCGATACATAATGCATCCAGAATAAGGGAACGGTACCAGTAGCGAAACCACAAACAGGGTGATCCTATGTCTATGACTGCCGTTTCAACGCTAAGCCCCCATCTGTCTGAAAATATAGCGCAGATTGTCGAAATTCTGGGGGAAAGCAGCGACATTATTATTAGAGAGCTCGGCATCGGATTATCGGGCGAGCAGCCAACCGCCATTGTTTTCACAGATGGATTGGCTGACCCCACTTCCATTCATGAATTATTAGAATCTCTTATGCAATTCTCAGGGGACTTTCGGAACTCGGATGGCAGTATGATAACGGATATTCCAGGTGCACTGGAACGCTATATTATTCCATTAGGCGGAGTGAGGACAACTGAGCTGATGGAGCATCTTTGCGATGCGATTCTATCCGGGGATACGGCGATATTACTGGATAACTGCCAGTTAGCGCTAATCGTCAGCACAAGGGGATGGGAGTCACGCGGAATTACAGAATCCAACGTGGAAGCTGTCGTCCGGGGGCCTCGTGAGAGCTTTACAGAAACACTGCGCACGAATACATCGCTTATCCGTCGAAGAATTAAGCATCCTTCCCTTCGGATGGAAGCTCTCCGCGTCGGTCGGATCTCCAAAACAGATGTCGCTTTCATGTATATCAAAGGGATTGCGAATGACAAAGTCGTGGACGAAGTCAGGAGTCGCATGCAGCGGATTGATATAGATGCCATTATGGATACGGGTCAAATTGAAGAATTGATCCAAGATGAAGCGTTCAGTCCTTTTCCAACCATCTATAACACGGAACGTCCGGATACGATTGCTGCCGGCATGTTGGAGGGACGAATAGCTATTCTAGTGGACGGTTCTCCATTTGTTCTATTAGTCCCCGTTATCTTTGCTCAATTCCTGCAGTCCGCAGAAGATTACTACCAACGATCAGACTTTGGCGCCATACGTATGCTGCGTTATGTTGCCATGCTGATATCACTCTTGACTCCTTCGGTCTATATTGCAGTAACAACCTATCATCAAGAGATGCTTCCGACTACGCTGCTGCTCAGTCTTGCAACGCAGCGGGAAGGAGTTCCATTTCCGGCGTTTATCGAAGCGCTATTAATGGAAACAGCGTTTGAGATTCTGCGGGAAGCCGGTATTCGAATGCCGAGAATGATTGGCTCCGCGATTTCCATTGTAGGGGCTCTGGTGCTTGGAGAAGCGGCTGTTCAGGCAGGCTTGGTATCAGCGGCAATGGTCATCGTTGTTTCGATCACGGCCATTGCAAGCTTTGTCATGCCAGCATATTCCATCAGTATTCCTATTCGCCTATTGCGTTACTTGTTAATGTTCATTGCGGCTTCCTTTGGCATCTATGGCATCTTTCTAGGTTGTATGTGTATCTTGTTCCATTTGTGCAGCCTTCGCTCCTTCGGAGTTCCCTACATGTCCCCTTTTGGCCCTTTTCATGCTTCGGATCAAAGGGATGCGATATTTCGCTTGCCGATCTGGGCCATGCACCGTCGGCCATCGTTAATCAGTAAAGGAAATCAGACTCGGATTATGGACAGCACGCCCAGGAAGCCGGTAGATTAGCTCGAATGAGAAGAAGGGAGGGATTTCCTGATGCGCAAGATGATACAGGTTACCCTCTTAATCATCCTCCTTATAAGCATAACGACCGGCTGTTGGAACCGACGGGAATTGAATCAGCTGTCTTTTGTGATGGCACTTGGCATCGATAAACATGATAACCAAATTGAATTAAGCGCCCAGGTGGCGAATGTCGGCGAAATCGGGATGGGACCATCCACGGAAGGCGGGACATCCGTCTCGAATTTCCATGTTGTATCTCCTAACATATACGAAGGACTTCGCAAGATGACGAGCCTTGCCCCAAGGGAGTTATACCTTTCCCATTTGCGGATGCTTGTGATTAGTGAGGAACTGGCAAGAGAAGGGGTAAGGGATGTCTTAGATTTCTTTATGCGGAATGAGCAAATGCGTCCTGATTATTTCGTTGCGATTGCTAGAGATGTACAGGCGAAAGAGGTATTAAGCACTCTGACCCCAACGGAGAAAATTCCAGCGAATAAACTGTATTCTTCCTTAAAAACCTCCCAGAACCTTTGGGCGCCTACACTTGCCGTGCATGTGGATGAATTTGTTGCTAACTTGGTTGCTCTGGGTAAAGAGCCTGTCTTGACGGGGCTTAAAACCAACGGTCCAATTGCTGTCTCTAATAAAGAAAATAAACTGAAGATGTCGGATGCTCCTGTTGGCCTGATTTTTACCCAGATAGGTGTCTTTCGCGGGGATCGATTAGTTGGCTGGCTAAATGAGCAAGAAAGCAAAGGATACAATTACATAAGCGGAAATGTGAAAAGCACAGTTGGACATGTGGCATTGCCTGATGGGGGAGAAGCGGCCATCCACATTTTGAGAACAAAATCCAAAGTAACAGCCCTCATGAAGGAGGGAAAACCGGTATTTACCATCAATTTGCAATTGGAAGGGGATGTCGGTGAGGTAGAGGGCAGCATTGATTTAACAAAATCAGAATCTATCTATCTGTTGGAGCAGGCTATGGAGAAAAAGTTAAAGGAAGGCATGGAGGTCGCCGTTTCCAAAGCGCAAAAGCTTGAATCGGACATTTTCGGATTCGGAGAAATCCTGCACAGATCGGATCCCGGTACTTGGAAACAGATGCAATCGGATTGGCCAAGTTATTTTGTGAAATCAGAGACGATGTTTCAAGTGGATGCCAAACTGCGCCGAACAGGGAAAGTAAGCAGTTCTTTCATTGAAGAATTAAAGAAAAAGACAAAGGAGTAGTTGACCCATGGCACTTCTTCCTTTCATCATCCTGGCGATTGCTGCTATCGTGTTCATTGAAGTCCCCAGAATGCTGAGAAAGCATCAGAAGAAGGAATTGTGGTCGTTTTCTGTGCTGCTTGCATTCGGAACAGTACTTTGTACAGCAAAGGCTTTGGGCGTGCATCTGCAAAGCCCGTTAGCCTTCATAACATATGTGTTCAAGCCTATGGGCGAAATTCTGCAGAAGATGATGAGTTGATGGATGAGCTAGAGCCAGGATTAGGTCTCTGGCTTTTTTGATGATTTCGGCATGCGGCGCAGCTTGGCGATCAGCAGCATGAGCAGTGGAAGCAGAAGGGTGACGGTGAATGCGTAGGCCGGCCAAACTTGGTTAGTGAAAGTGAAGGAATAAGGGATATTGGGGATCAAAACATTAGCCAAAGGGACAGTAATGACGCCAAGTGGGAGCACAAGCGGGCGATATTCTTTTAAACCTAGTATTTGGGCTAAAATGAGGGTCGTTATATAAAAGTTGAGTACCGTATAAAAATATTGCGTTACAAACCAGATAATGGCAACAATCGCCTCGACGCGCTGCAGGAAATCGCCAATATTGATTTTTTGCGCCATATCATAAGTCGGATAGATACTCGCCAGAGCTAAGGGGACGCCTAATACAGCAATATTAGCAATCGTGACGATCCATATCACGGCTGCGCCAATAAGCGTTCCTAGATAATAGGCTTTCTTCGCTTTGCCGACATGTTTGGCATATGGCAGAAGCATAAGAAAGTTAAAAACAGCCGTGAGCGGAAAGCTGAGAAACTGGACACCGCCTCTGATGGTGGGCTTAATGCCTTCATCCATAATGGGAAGGAAATGAATGAGTTTCATCTGCGGGATCAGCATCAAAATGACGAGAAATAGAAACAACAAGGTCCACGGAAACAGAATTTCACCGACACGGCTAATCGTTTCGAGTCCTAGGATGACACTGAAGGTCACCATAATAATCGTTATGGAGATGATGACTTCTATAGGTGTATTGGACAGCATTCTTGTCGCGAGAAAATCGCTGATTCCCCACACAGGATATAAGGTGCTGATATATACAAAAGATAGAACTAGTAAGGCTGCCAATTTTCCGAAAAAACGACCAAAAATCTGTTCGCTGTACTGAGCAAAATTAAGGTTAGGAAATAGTCCGCCGAGAGTGCTATAGAGAAAGATCAGGAGCATGCCTGCGAGCAAGCCGATGATGATCGATAGCCAGGCGTCTTGTTTGGCAAGAACAATGAGTTGGGATGGCGAGTAAATAATGGCGTTTCCTATCGTGTACAGGCATAAAATGACGCCGAATTGTCTGCTTGATATTTGGCCTTTTTCCAACATATGAAACTTCCCTCGATTCGGCAGCATCTCGTTGATCTTTCCTATTTTTGCCTGATTGGTGCTGATTAAACGTAATCGGGAATGAAAAGACCTGAAGGCTGTTTGCCTTCAGGTCTTTTGGGGTTATTAGCGTCCGTCATTATGGCAGGCGAACGGATGCCCTGTACAAGCTGCTGTTCCAGTCCACTTTGCTGTTCAGCGACTCCGCGACGAGGCGGAGCGGGACATACATGCGGCTGTCCTCCATGATCTGGAGCGGGACAGGCACGGAGACAGATTTGCCGTTCACTGTCGCTGTGGAGCTCCCGTCCTTCAGCTTCATCGTAACGCCTGCGCTCGTGATCGTGGCCGTTCTTGTCGCGGCATCCCACTGAAAACCGGCATTCATCGCGGTGATGAAGGGACGGATGGGAACAACGGTCGTCTCTTTGACGATGAAGCCGCTATAGTCATAGACAGGCTGCCCGTTGATGTCGATCTGCACCTTCGGCTTGTCCAGCTTCCGCACGACGAGCGCGTTGCTCAGCTCGCGGCCGGGATAGGTCAGCATGGTGCCATTGGCATACAGACCGGAGCTGGAGCCGCCGTCCATGTTCATGGCTTCCTTCAGCCCAAGCTGAAGGGTGATGGCGGCGAGCTGGGTAAGCGTTGCGCTCGGCACGGTGCCCATCACGAGACGGTCAGACCCGTCGATGCCGATGAAGCTGCGTGCCGCGGAAGATTGCGTCACCTTCGGGTCAGAGAAGCCATCTCGTTTAACATCGAGATCGACAGCGCCGCCACTGACCAGCTTCGGCCCGACTCCGATCGCCGCCAGCCACGACTTGGCGTTCAATGAGCTGCCGCCTTCGCCTTTGGCCAGCAGTTCCTTCGTGACTCGATCGCCGACGTCTAGATTCGGCAGGACGTACTGCCGGTTGTTGGCGCTGTTGCCGACAAACAGAACGTAACCGCCGGCAGGAACCTGCACGGAATCGTTCGTGATGCGGGTGATGAGTCCATCCTCGATGACGACTTTGGTCCCGTTCGGGAAACCGATCCAGCTGCCGAAGTCCGGGGTATACCAGATCACCTGATCGGTGCTGTCCGCGCCGTAATACTTGTTAACCCCCCAAGGGTTAATGGTGTAAGTCCCGTTTCCTTCGCTGACGCGTACGGCGATGTCGAGGTCCACGAACTGAATATCTGGCACTTTATCCCGATTCAGAATAAAGGTTTGATTTTCACCGGTGTGAAGAGCTTCACCAGCTTGCACCATCGTTCCATTCGGGTAGCGGATATAGGGATTAGCCTCATAGGCGTTGAAAAATGTGCCGTTAATCGCGGCAACGGCTCCTTCGCGCTCTGCGATCGCTTGTAAAGGAGCGTCATGGCCAACGCCTCCGTCAGCCAAGGCAGGAGCAAGCTCTAGGGTCGGATCAGTCAAGTCGACCGTAACGACACTTACGTTGAAGGATTTGCCCTGGGCGGTTACCTGCTTGGTTACGGCGTTCACCGAAGGGGAGTATAGCGCAGACGCCGGTGTAGCGCCGGCAAAAAGTGCGGCCGTCAGCAAAAGCGCGGCACCGGGTTTCATCATTTTATGGCGAAGCATGAGGTAGTCTCCTTTGGGTTCAGTCGAATGCTGCCGAAAAATATTCAGCTTCCTATATTATTCGGTTGGACTGGGTGGTTTTGTGACGTTAAAAGAAAAGCACCGGCTCTGGTGAGCCGGTGCTTAGGGTGTTAAGCAAGCTTCGTCAAGTACTCGTCGAGTTGACGGAAAGTACCTTCAAATCCTTGTTCCATGTTCTCGATCATGGAAGCGTAGAAAGCAGCTTCTTCTTCGGTTGGGTTCACAGGGCCGCCGCTAGTCGTGACAATCGTTTGGCCATCTTGCTCTTCGAAGGCTACGATATTCAAAATTTCAAGCGGGAAAACAGGGCTGAACGGAGCACGAATGGTGTTCGCTTCCGCATCGGAGAACGAGTTCGTGTAGACGAGCTTGTCCGGAGGGGAAACTTCGCTATAAACGAATTTGCCCCACATTTGAAAGCCATCAGGGGATTTCATGCTGAAGTGGAACATGCCGCCTGGGCGAACATCACATGTAGCTACATCCAGCTGCATGCCTGTCGGTCCCCACCAGTGCATCAGATGTTCGGGCTTCGTCCAGCATGCGAAAACGAGCTCGCGGGGAGCATTGAACGTACGTGTAATAACTAATGAGCGGGAGTTTGTAGTTTCGGACATGGGTGAGTACCTCCAAAGTTATAATAGAATTAATTTGTAAGAGTAAAACAAAAGCAGATTGGGTGTTCTTCCACCTTAAAGCGGGACCCGCGGCAGTCTTGTGGCTACAGCGTTAAGGCTTGTCATCCCTCTCTCAGGGGACAGCCATGCAAGCACGCATCGTCGAATCCTTGCTCTAAATATACTTTACTAGGAATATTCCTGTCAAGGAATATATAAAGACAGGTGCATACGGAGATTGGAGTAGTATTGCCTGATGGGTGGCGGTTTATTTCGGATATGATTGTGTGGCTGTCTGGATGCGTGGATGGATTGGTGGTTGGATACGTGCGTGTGTGGATGAACGGATGAGGGGTGGATGTGTGGAAGGAAGGAAGAATGGAAGAATGGAAGAATGGAAGAATGGAAGAATGGATGGATGGATGCGTGCGTATGTGGATGAACGGATGATGAGTGGATGTGTGGAAGGAAGGAAGAATGGATGGATGACAGATGGATGCGTGCGAACGTGCGTGGATGAACGGATGATGGGTGGATGCGTGGCTGAATGAATGGATAAATGGATGACGGATGGGTAACGCCCGAACGTGGGAGGAACTACAGGGCCTTATCTAAGCCAGATGAGCCTGTTTTTGCAGTTTGGGGGAACTACAGGGTGTTATTTTGGGACAAAAGCCGCCATATGGCTTGGATATGGAGGAATAGAGGACTGTAGTTCCCGCTAATCGCGATAAATGGCAGGTTGCTAGGAAATAAAGGACCACAGTTCCCCTTCATTCAAAAAGGCCGCCAAGGAAAGGTATCCCTACCTTCCGTTGCGGCCTTAACTCTTATTTCAGGCCCCGGCCTGTTTCCCCGTGAGCGCCACTTCAAAAGCATCAATGATGAACAGAAACCTCTCAGCCTCCCGAAACACGTGATCCGCGAGGAGGGGATGGATGATGCTTTTGATCTTGCAAGCCTCGATTAAATCCCTGGCCGTCTTCTTGAAGTCGCGGAGCGAAACGACGGAAACGCGGTTCTGATCCAGGAATTGATCCAGAAGCGGCTCTGTCTGCGACTGCGGCCGCATGCCGCTGAGGTCGATCGCTTGAAATAACAGCTGATCAAAATCGTGGCTGAAATTGCGGGCTTGCTCGACTAGTTGACGCTCTGACGGGTCAAGCAGATGTCCGATGAACTTGGCATGATCCGCCATAATGCGAAGAAAGAAAACATTTTCATGAATAATCGCGTCGGGTAATGGATCCAGTCTTCCGGTGTTTAATTCCTCTAGCCGATTCCTGAAATAGTTGGCTTCACGGCTCGTATGATCGACGAGTAGAGGGAAGTTATTGCCCCCAGGCAGCTTACACTGAATGATCAGGCCAAGAACTTTCCTTTTAAAAGCCCAAATGTGCGTTGCAGCTGTGTGTGCTTCTAGGTTAAAACGCTGAATCTGCGCGGGATCAGTCGCTTCGTTATACGAATGGGCTTTACCTTCAATTTGCTCGAAAATGCTATAGAATTGATTAGCTTCCTGAATGAGTTGTGTATCTTCACAGCGAAAACCAAGCTTTAGAAAAAGGGAATGTTCCTTCATGATTCGGGACCAAAACCGCACTTCTTCCAAAGAACGTGCAACAAACTCATTGGACAAGATTAGCACTCTCCTCGTAGTGAAATATACTATGTTAAGTATAATCGCCTGGAGGAAGAGATAGACCATTCCTGGGCTAACTGGGACTGCCCTTGCTTACGTTACCCGGCGATGATGCTCCGCCTTGCGATAATCTTTGGGCACGATGCCTTTGCTTTCCCGGAAAATGCGGGAGAATGTTTTGTACGAGCCATATCCAACCTCTAGCGCAATCTCCGTCACACTCATCTCCGTAGACACGAGCAGGCTGCAGGCATGACGCAACCGCAGGTCGTGCAGGAAGTGGACGAAGGTCTGTCCAGTCGTCTGTTTAATTACCTCGGAGATCCGGGAAGCGCTCATCGCGAACTTCGAAGCAAGGTCCGATAAGGCCAGCTCCTCCTGATAATTGCGGTGAATGTGATGAATGATAGGCCAAACCGAGTGATGCGTCTTCGCACCCTGTAGCGGGATCGCTTCCGCTTCTATAAGCGGGGCATGCTTTAAGCGATGGCGGTCGAAGCGGATGAGAATTTCCTTAAGCTTGCCTTTTAAAAGCGTCTGTCTGTATCGTTCGGTACCATTGTATTCCTGATACATCTCCTCAAGGAGAGCGAGCATCATTTGCTGATCCTGTCCGTGCAGTTGGACATAAGCCGGCAAGGCTGTCATCTCACCTAGAAGCCCTGACAGACCGGGATCACTCCCCGACTCCATCAACAGGTCCATGCTGAACATGCAGTTATACAAGACAAGCTTCTGGCCTGGGTCCGTGAAAATCTCATGCACCTGATAGGGCAGCACGAACGTGAAGGTGCCTGTCCTCATCTCATGATTGACATCATTAATGCTTTCTGACCCCGTGCCTTCAATGACGTAGGACAACTCGAGGAAATCGTGGCGATGTGCGCGAAAGCCGTGCCCCAGCGTATTTTTGCTGATATGAAAAGGGAAGGAGGAGTGCATGTTTGGGTACGTTTTCAAATAGTCGGGAAAATACGTCATACTCAGCTAATCTCCTTCGAAGAAATGGGACGTTTTCCGAAATATAGGTGCGTTTTTCTACTGTCTTTATTTTATCATAAAAGCAGGTCGTAGAGGATGTACATATGAGGAGGAACATAGCGTGGGGAGCAGTAAAATTAGAATAGGTATTATTGGTGCTGGTAACATCGGCGGCGTGCATATACGCGAGTTTTCTAAATTGGCAGATTCCTGTGAAATTACGGGGATTACAGACGCCTACTTACCACTGGCGCAAGCAAAAGCTCAAGAATACGGTATTGGTTTCGTAGCAGCAAGCCCGGAAGAGCTTATTCAAAGCGACAATGTAGATGCTGTCATTATTGGTGTGCCTAACCAACATCATGCTTCCCTTGCTATTCAAGCTATTAAAGCCGGCAAGCACGTGCTGATTGAGAAACCAATGGGGATTAATGCTGAAGCAGCTAAGCAGATCTTGAAAGCCAGCGAAGCTACGGACAAAGTGGTTATGATCGGTCACCAAATGCGCTGGGAAGCTGTACCGCAGTTGATCAAGGAGCAGGTTGAAGCTGGTGAGCTAGGCAAAATCTACACAGCCAAAACAGGCTGGTTCCGCCGCAAAGGCATTCCAGGCTGGGGTACATGGTTTACGAAAATGGACGAATCGGGCGGAGGCCCGTTGATTGATATTGGGGTTCACATGCTGGATCTTGCGCTCTATCTGATGGGTAATCCGAAGCCGGTTTCTGTCTTTGGTGCTACTTATGCGGAGTTCGGTCCTCGCAAAAAGGGGATTGGCACGTGGGGGACGCCAAATTGGAACGGCACGTATGATGTGGAAGATTTGGCTACGGCACTCATCCGGATGGAAGACGGCAGCACGTTGACACTGGAAGTGAGCTGGGCGGTTCATATGGATACGGACAATACGCCATTCATCCATCTGATGGGCTCTGAAGGCGGCGCAAGTTACAAGGGAGCATCCGGTAAGCTTCTAACTGAGAAGTTCAATCGGGCTATCGAGACGGATTTGAAAAAGCCTGAGAATGATGAAGGGGAGCGTCTGCGTCTAAGCAGACATTTCCTATCGTGCATTCGCGAAGGCAAACAGCCGATTACATCCGCTTTATCCGGCTTTACGAACAATTTAATTCTTGATGCCATCTATGAATCTTCCCGGACAGGGAATGAAGTTAAACTAAACTGGGACATCTAATTCGGGAGGGAAACACGATGCTTAGAGGGTTAACGGGAGCAGGACTTGGCAAGCTGGAAAGCACGGAGCAATTCATTGAGTTAGCGGCAAAATACGGCTTTGAAGCTGTCGATATCGACGCGCTTGCTCTAGTGGAAAACCACAGCATAGACGGAGCACGCGAGCTGCTGGCTAAACATGGCCTCGTGGTGGGTTCCATCGGTCTGCCAGTGGAATGGCGCGGGTCCGAGGAGCGCTTCCGCGCTGATCTGCCGAAGCTGACTCAAGCAGCCGCAGCAGCAGCAGCGCTTGGCTGTACGAGTTGCTGCACGTATGTTCTGCCATCGACGGATCTGAATGCTGCGCATTTCATGGCGCTGGCTACGCGCAGATTGCGCACTTGCGCGCAAATTCTTGGCGCATACGGCATCCGTCTTGGTCTAGAGTTCGTGGGGCCGCATCATCTGCGCACACGCTGGAATCATCCGTTCATCTGGACGGTCGAGGAGACGCTGGATTGGATTGATGCGATCGGCGAGAGCAACGTGGGTTTGCTGTACGATTCGTACCACTGGTACACGAACGGTTTAACGGCAGCTGACATCGAGAAGCTGCGCCCTGAGCAGATCGTCCATGTCCACATCAACGACGCACCGGACGTTCCGGTGGAGGATGTGCTGGATAATGGACGTGTGTACCCAGGCGAAGGAGTGATCGACTTGGCGGGCTTCCTGCAAGCTTTGGTGAAGATCGGCTATAAAGGCGCTGTTTCGCAGGAGATTTTGACGGCTACGCCTCCTACGGACTCCCCGGAGAGATTGGTACAGCGCTCCAAAGCGGGCTTTGACAAAGTGTATGCGGCGGCGGGACTGTAAGCTGTTGTGTGGCGGTAGATTGAGGTAAGCGAGACGGCAGACTCGGGTCGCCGGGCTTTCGGCCCAGCGGCCTCCCGGCCGGTCGCCCTTGGCCCCTGGACGCCCAGGTCCCGGGACCTCCGGTCTCTCGGACGCCCGGACCCCCAGCGAGTCAGGCCGGTTTAACTGGAAAAACTACCGCTAATTGTACGGGAGATTAGGGTTTAATTGAAATAACGGGAAATTGTCCATCTAATTTCGGAGGAAATGCCTTCATTTGCCCCGAACATGGCGGAATAACAGGAGAATTTCCAGTTAAATGAAGATGGAATGGAAATAACTTGAATTTAACTGGAGAAATTCCAGTTATTCTTCATGCAGAGTGAGCCGGAGGACTCCATGTCCTCGGCTCATTTCGCATTTTCAGGCTAGCAGTCTCACGAAATGCCAGGAAGTTTGCCATTCGACAAAGGTTCCTATGAGCCATCCGCACAGTCCGACAACATTTTCAGGCATTCTCGTTTACTATGTTCCTGTTCTACTAAATATGCCTATATAAATATGAAAAGGAGATAAGATCATGCAAATTAAAAAGAAGGATGACATTGGCTTGATTTTGGACAACTTTTCGTCGTATGCGAAGTGGGATCCTTCGGGCCAGAAACTATACCTTGTGTTCGCTGATAACAAGCGTGGGGGGCAGTGGACGCTGATGAACTACAACGATGAGCGTTTCAGTGTACATGGGCGTGGTACAGACTATTTGGATGAAAAAGAAGCGTTCTTTGAAGAACGTAACAGCGTTGTTTCGTTCTTATGGAACAACCGTGCCGCTCTTAAGGCAGCCGTCGATCCAAGCGAGTAGAATGCTGGACAACCAGCTAGCTCAACCTAGTTTAAAGAAGAGGCAAAAGCCTCCGGAACCACCAACGATAGCTTGGTGGTTCCGGAGGCTTTTGGCGTTTGCTGCAGTTTGGAGTCCGGTACTGCTTGGCGTTCCTGCAGTTTAGAGCCCATTACTGCTTGCGTTCGCAGCAGTGTGGCGCTAAGGAGCGACGCCTTCCTTTTGCTTATCACGGTATTGCCCCGGGGTAATCCCCTCTTGCTTGCGGAAGGAGCGGATGAAGTTTTGCGAATTGTTATAGCGCAGCTTGGACGAGATATCCTTGATCGGCATATCGGTTTCGAGCAGCCACTTCTTCGCCATGTTGAATCGGTAGGCCGATAAATAATCGCTGAAGGAGCAGTTCGTCTCTTTGCGGAAAATACTGCTTAGATAATTCGCATTGTAATGCAGTCTGGAAGCGCAGTCCTCTAGCGTCAGGTCGGTATCGTAATATTTTTGCACAAGATCGATAATTTTCTCAGAAATATTGTGATACTGCGCATCCTGACGATCGCGGTAGATACGAATCAGCGGGTGGATGACCTCTGTCCAGAACCAGTCTTCGATCTCTGCAGTCATATGCAGATTGAGCAGCTCCTCGAAGAGCGAGCCCTTGTTCGGGTGAATCTGATTCAAAGAGATGCCGGATTCCTGCATCACCATCAGCAGGTTGTTGAGCAGCCGAGCCAGCGGAATCTGATATTCCTGCGGCGAGAGCGGAGCAGCGAATACGGCTCGCAGGAGCTGTCGCAGCAGCTCTTTGGACTTGTCCTTTTCGGCAACTTTGATTGCGTCCATTAATTCATTTTCGAGCGGCTTCGGATAATTTAGATTCAAGAAATGTTTGCCCGAGTTAATATTTTCGTACTGAATGATGATGCCTTCGCCAAGCTTGATGCGATGCTTCAGAGCTTCCAGCCCTTCTTTGTAGGCGATCGACATTTGCGAAAAAGCATGGATGGGAAGACTCATCCCAATGCTGACATGCAGATTCAGATAGCTAAAAATATGCTGCTGCATCTGCTCCGTCAAGGCATACACCTTATTGCGGAAAGCGGCAGCTTCGCTGTCTGGACTTCCAATCAAGGTCACCACGGTCTGATCAATTATGACTGGGGCAAGCCGCTGATCGGAAGGAATGAGCTCCTCAATCATATTGTGTGCGGCAAAAAGGAGTAGTTCCATATCTCTTTTTTCATAACGCGTATTGTCGATGGAGTCGATCTGCAGCGTAATGACGGACATTGTTTTCCACTCGTCAACATGCTTCGTGTAGCCGAATTGGGCTAATTTATCGGGCAGCTCGCTCGTTTTGATATGACCCTGAAAAGCTTTGATCAAGAAGAAGGTCCGCACCTGGCCAATATGCTGATGAACCTCTCTTTCCAGCTGGGACTTGGATTGGAATAACGTATGGACATGCTCGCTGATCATCTGGAACTCGTTGGCCTTCCGTTTCTGATTGACGGTAACGAGGCCACCAATTTGATTGAGCAGGAGCTGGATGGGTGAGTACATTTTGCGTGAACCGAGCCAAGCGAGCAGCATGGATAGCAGCAGCATTAGAATGCAGACGTAGATGGTGTAGACCCCAATTTTGCGCGATTCTGTGGTCAAGCTGTCGATGGAGGTTAGGGATAAATAAGTCCAATTATTCAAGTTCGAGTGCAGGTAGCTCACGGAATAACGCTTCTCGTTGATATCTGCCGTGAATTGACCCGTTGGCGCAGTTAGCTGGCTTAGATCTTTCAGGCCGGCCTCAGTGATGGATTTACCGATCAGGCTCGCATCCGGGTGCATAAGAATTTGGTTGTGCTCGTCCATGATCAAAATATCTTCAAGGTGCTTAGTATCGCTTTGAATCAAATCTTGCAGGGAACAGGCAGGGATGTTCGCCATCGCCAAGCCGTATTTCTCCAGACCGGTGGTTGGCAGCTTTTTGACCAGTGAGATACTGTAATCGCAGGTTACGCTCCGAGCATTTTCCTCGGTAAAAAACCACTTCGACGGGTTCATAATCCACGTGCTGTTCTCCTGCGTATTCATCAGGTTGAGCAATTTATCGTAAAAAGGGTAGCCGTCAAAACGGTACAGTCCCGAATTCTTAATCATCCAGTTCTCACGGGCATTGATCAAGATGACATCTTCCAGCTTCGTGTCAAAAGACTGCATATACCGAATCTCGCTGCGCAGATCGTCATACATCATGAAATCGTTTACAGTTAACGGCATGTCCATTGCTTTTTTGAGCACGGTGGAGTTAATGACCTGATTAAGTGTATGGTTGACAGTCGTTAATTTCTGCTCTACATTGGAGTTGATTTGGGTGATTAACTGCATTTTTCCTTCGTTTACATTTTTTTGGATCTCATTCGACGAGGTTATGAAGGCAAAAGCGCCGATAAAAATAACCGGGAGCGTGCTGAGCAAGAACCCGAACATGGTCATTTTGCTGAGAAAACTTAAATTGGGCATCGCAGCCAACACCTTATCTTAGGATGATCATTTCTGTATCTATGTATTGTAGTCAAGTCTGTCGTTAAGAGCAATAATCATCTGTCTGGCGGATAATCATTTTCTTTGATTATGACCGCAAAACGCTGCTGCAGCAAGGGGGAGGGCTCATGAACACACAGGTAATCATGGAAAATTTTAAGCGCAGTCGATTCTTTGTCATTGGGCTATTGACGGTAGTTTTGATCAGTGGTTGCACGAGAGGAAGCACTACGGGAGCCAGTGAGGCGAGCAGTGATCGCCCTGTCATTTCGATTATGGCACCGCTTCATTTTCCGCATCCGCCCATCCCCGAGCTCGTTCAGGAGATCGAAAAGCTTACGAATACGAAGCTGGAATTGAATTGGGTTCCGGATGGCATATACACCGATAAAATGAACACAGCCCTCACCACGAACTCGCTGAAAAAAGCGACCTATGTGAAATATACGGATTACATGTTGATGAAAAATTCGATCCGTTCCGGCGCCTTTTGGGATATCGGACCTTACTTGGAAGCTTATCCGAATCTGAAGCAGTTGAATAAGGAGATTTTGGGACAGGCAGCTGTCGATGGCAAAATCTATGGTTTGTATACGGAGCGTCCCTCAGCCCGGCAAGGCATTATTATTCGCGAGGACTGGCTGAACAACGTGAAGCTGGCTAAGCCAACGACGGTGGAGGAGCTTTATCAAGTGTTAAAGGCCTTCACGTATGACGATCCCGATCGCGACGGCAAGGAGGATACCATCGGGCTGACGGACCGCAATGACTTGGTATTCGGCGCTTTCAAAACGCTCAGCTCCTATTTCGGCACGCCGAATAACTGGGGCGTTGCAGATGGGAAGCTGGTGCCGGAGTTCGAGACACAGGCGTATGTGGACACGATGGACTTCATGCGAAAGTTGTATGACGAAAAACTCATTAATTCGGATTTCGCGGTTACCAGTAAAGAAGTGCAGCGCGATAAGCTGATTAGGGGCATCGCTGGCGTCTATATCGGCAGCATGCAGGATGTGCAGCGGCTTTCGGACGAGGTGCAGCTTGTGAATCCTTCGGCCACATTCACGCTCGTGAATCATATCGAAGGTACCAAGGGGTTCCGGATCTGGTCGATTCCGAACTACAGTGCGCTGTACCTTTTTTCCAAAAAAGCGATTCGCACGGAGGCGGAATTGAAGCAGATGCTGCAATTTTTTGACCGGTCGATGGATAAAGATGTCGCCAACCTGATGAAGTATGGGTTGGAAGGGCGTCATTACACCACTATTGGGGACAAAGTCCAGCTGCTGGAGGAGACGTCCAAGCTTCGCGTGAACGAAGTGAATGCGCTGTATGCGCTTATGATCGCGGACTTGAACAATCCGCAGGTGAAGCAAGTCGCTGAGAGCGAGTCCCTGTCACAGCTGGCAGATAAGCTCAGCATGGACAACGAGAAGTATGTCGTCAAGGACCCGACATTAGGGTTGGAGTCGAAAACCTACGACGAGCGTGGCGTGGAGTTGTACAAAATCGTCTCCGACGCGACGTACAACTATATGCTTGGGAAGCTCGACAAGGCCGCATTTGCGCAGGAGATTGAGCGCTGGAAGCGGGGCGGCGGCGACCAGATTATTGCCGAATATAATGAGGCATATTCGAAGAAGTGAGTGATTGCGTGAGGTCTGGCGGGGTTGCGCCAGACCATTAGGTGCTAACGTGATGAGAAAGCGCTGCCGGTTGGAGTTAGCGTTGTTAAACAAGCTTAACTTCGGGGTGGGAGTTCCTCTCACTCCCAATCGTTTCTCAACCAACCCCACAAACTGCAAAAAGTGCAGCAAATTTTCTCGTCTTGCCGATTCTAGAGACGAACATGTAAAAAGTACATGTAATTCATTAACTTTTATCTAAAACAAGTGAAAATCGCCAATTTTGCTGTACTTTTTGCATGATTGGAGGTGAAATCATTGATTACCGCCGAATTTACTGCACTTTTTGCAGGATTTGTTTACAACAAACGTCCGTCTTCTCTCCTGTTTCTCTCTTATTAGTCCCAGCCCCTGCATCACCCAAGCGCCCCACAGCCACATCCAACTTAATCCGCCATATCCCGAACCAGATCCTCCCAATCCAGCTACTCACACACCCATACCGCATCACCGAGTGCCCCCACTCCACATCCAGCTATCTCAACTCCATCCCGCACCTATATCCATCCAGGCATAGGAGTGGGAAATGGAGGCATCTACATCCATCCAGGCATAGGAGTGGGAAATAGAGGCACCTACATCCATCTAGTCGCTAGTCTACCAGGGCGTCCCCATTCACCACCGGCCAATAATCATCTCCCTCGCCAATAATCATCATCTCACATCTCTAGATGAACGAGGCCGAAATGAGTAAATGATTATTTCGGTACCTGCGTAAGACCTTGTAACGTGGAACTTGTAGCAAACAAACAATTCACGGAGGTCTAACAAATATGAAGAGAAATTTAGTCTCGATTCCGCTCGGCATTCTGCTCGTATCCAGCTTTGCACTTGCAGCTTGCTCCGATGGAGGCAAGGCCACTCCAGCAGCTACGACGGCTGTAGCCGGTACAACAGCACCGAAAGCAACGGCCGACACCACACCAGCATCGATCACGATTATGGCGCCACTGAACACAGCCCAAACGCCACCCGATACGATCATCAAAGAACTCGAAAAATTAACGAATACAAAGCTGACCTATCAATTTTTCCCGGCGGATACGTATGAGGAGAAGCTGAATACAACCTTCGCGACCGGCGCATTGCCGCAAGTGACGTACTTGAAAAACCAAGCGACTTTCATTCAGATGAAATCCGCCATCCGCGACGGTCAATTCTGGGAAATTGGTCCGCTGCTCAAAGATTTCCCGAACTTAAGCAAGCTGAAGTCCACAACCAATGACAATACCAAAGTAGACGGTAAGCTGTACACGCTGTACCGTGGCGTCGATATCGCTCGCCAAGGCCTCATTTATCGTAAGGACTGGGCCGATAAGCTGGGCTTGAAGCCGCCGGCAAACATGGATGAGCTGTACGCGATGGCGAAGGCATTTACAGAGAAAGATCCTGACGGCAACGGCAAAAAAGACACCATCGGCCTAACAGACCGTAATGATCTCATCTACGGGGCTTTCAAAACAGCAGCGACGTGGTTGGGCGTTCCGAACAACTGGGGCGTGAAAGACGGTAAGCTGCAGCCGGAGTTCATGTTCCCTGAGTACGTGAAGTCGATGGATTACTTCAAGAAGCTGCGCGATGAAGGTCTAATCAATAAAGATTTCGCAGCAACAAGTAAAACAGATCAACAAAAGCTGTTCACGAACGGCACTGCAGGCATGTACATCGGAGCGATGACAGACGTTTCGACCCTGAACAAGGATCTGGTCAAAAACGTGCCAACAGCCGTTGTAGACGTACACAGCATGGTGGCTGGACCTGACGGAAAATTTGCTGCATGGGCACTTCCAGGGTATGCGAACGTTGTGTTATTTCCTAAATCCGCGATCAAAAACGAAGCTGAGCTAAGAAAAGTATTGGCCTTCTTCGACAAAATGATGACACCTGAAGTAGCAAACTTGGCAAACTGGGGAATCAAAGATGCCAACTACAGTGTAGTTGACGGCAAAGCGAAAAAGCTGGATGAAGAGAAATGGACACGCGAAGTAAAGCCATTCACTGATGCAGCAATCGGCGATGAAGATACGTCAGGAAGATTGCTCGGAATTCCATCCATTCCTGCTCAAGGCAAAGCGGATGAGCTGAAAATCGCGAATCTGAAATTCGCTGTGCAAGACCCAGTAGCAGCACTTGATTCCAAAACAAACTTGGAAAAAGGCGTTCAACTCCAAGATGTCATTAAAGATGCGACGAACAAATACATCTACGGCAACATTGATAAAGCCGGATTCGACAAAGCGGTCGAGGACTGGAAAAACCGTGGAGGCAACAAAATCATCGAAGAATACAACGCACTATACAAAAAATAATCCGTGGAACAGGGATGAAGAAAATCATACTGGTTTCTAGGCGGGGAGGCTGCTGGTCATCAGGAGCAGTCTTCTCGTTTTTATGAAACATCGGGAAAGGAAGAGAATGATGCAGGACGTACATGCTGTGCCCGTGGTGGAAAGGAAACAGAGCAGCGAACTAGGCAGGCGGCTATGGAGGAACAAATGGATTTATATCATGCTGCTGCCGGGTATTTTGTATTTTATCGTGTTTAAATATGTCCCGATGTACGGATTGATCATCTCGTTCCAGAACTATAAGCCTTTCAAAGGGGTTAGCGGGAGCGAATGGGTAGGTTTCGAGCATTTTCAGCGGTTGTTTACAGAACCTGACTTCTTAAATATTTTGAGTAATACGTTAATTTTATTCGTGATGAACATCCTGTTTTACTTCCCCATCCCGATTATTATGGCTTTGATGCTAAATGAGGTGAGAGGGGAATTTTTTAAGAAAACGTTTCAGACGATCGTCTATTTGCCTCACTTTATGTCTTGGGTCATCATCGTTTCGATCTCTTTCGTTATGTTGACGATGGACGGCGGGATTATTAACGACATTATTGAATATTTTGGCTTTGAGAAAATCAACTTCCTGTTGGCTCCGGAATGGTTTAGACCGATGTACATTCTTCAAGTCATCTGGCGGGAAGCCGGCTGGGGGACGATCATTTATCTGGCGGCGATTGCCTCTATTGATCCAGGATTATACGAGGCAGCACGTATGGACGGTGCAGGACGGTTGCGCCAAATGTGGCACATAACGCTTCCAGCTTTGCGCAGTGTCATTATTGTTTTGCTAATTTTGAAAATTGGTGCGGTTCTCGAACTCGGTTTTGAACATGTGTATTTGCTGCTTAACTCTATGAACCGAAATGTTGCGGAGATCATTGATACTTATGTATATACAGCTGGTTTAAAACAAGGCCAATTCAGCTACAGCGCAGCAATCGGATTGTTCAAATCGTTCATCGGGCTTGTTCTGGTCATGATTGTCAACCGCATTGCGAAGAAGATGGGCGAAGAAGGCGTGTACTAAGAAAGGCAGGAGGGCTGCATCATGGTAGAAGATAGAACGTTAGCTGGGCGAATGTTTAGCATCATTAACTATTTGGTCTTAACGATTATTGGCTTGATTACAGTGATTCCCTTTGTGCATGTCGTGGCAGGTTCCTTTACGACCAGCGCAGAGATGGCAGCGAAGAAGTTCGTCATTATTCCGACAGACTGGAGCATTGAGGCGTACCGGTTTATTTTTTCGACAAATACGATTTTCAAAGCGATGGGTGTTTCCATTTGGACGACAGTGCTCGGAACGCTAATCTCCATGTTCATCACAGCCCTTATGGCGTATGGCTTGTCTCGCAGAGATGTGGATGGCCGCAAAGTGATCATGTTCATGGTTGTTTTCACGATGTTGTTCCACGGTGGTTTAGTGCCAACGTTCCTGGTTGTAAAAGAGTTAGGGATGATCGACTCGTATATGGCCTTGATTTTACCGTCGGCAGTTTCAGCGTTTAACTTGATTATCTTGAAAAACTTTTTCCAAAACATCCCGGAAGGGCTGGAAGAGTCGGCGAAAATCGATGGGTGCAGTGACTTCGGCATTTTGTTCCGCATTGTATTGCCTCTGTCGATGCCCGCGATTGCAACGATTTCTCTCTTCTATGCCGTGACGTATTGGAATACCTATCTGAGCGCAATTCTCTATCTGAACGAGAGTGCTATGTGGCCAATTCAAGTACTTCTGAGACAAATTGTCGTTCTCGCAAGCGGAATGGATCACAGCGTGGATCTCGACAGCGTGACGCCGCCTCCGGCTCAGTCGATCAAGATGGCGGTTATCGTCGTAGCGACTTTACCGATTCTGGTTGTTTATCCATTTTTGCAAAAACACTTTGCCAAAGGCGCGATGATCGGTTCCATTAAAGGGTAACCGAAGGATACCAAATCCATATGGGAAGAGAGAGGGACACTAACTATGACTGATCGTTATGCAAAATCACCGATGGAATGGGCGCGAGCTGCGTGCGATTCCATTATGAGCCAGTATACACCGATGGAGCTGCCGCCTGCAGGACGTTGGCACTATCATCAGGGTGTGTTTTTATGCGGGATGGAAATGCTTTGGGAAGCTGAAAAGGACGCTCGCTATGATGCCTACATTCAGGCTTATGTCGACGGCTTGATTGACGATAATGGCAATCTGTACTTCGCTCGCGATGAGCTGGATGCGGTGCAAGCTGGGCTTTTGTTGTTCCGTTTGGAGGAGAAGACTGGACGCAGTAAATACCGGCTCGCTGCTGACAAGCTGAGAAACCTGCTAAACACGATCAACCTAACGTCAGAGGGCGGGTACTGGCACAAAGACAAATATGCCTATAATATGTGGCTCGACGGTTTGTATATGGCGGGTGTTTTCTCGCTGAAATATGCGAATGCTTACGGCGAGCTCACCTTGCGCGATACGGTGCTGCATCAAGAAGGACTGATGCGCAAATACATGAAAGACGACGCAACAGGACTGCTCTACCATGCTTGGGACGAAAGCCGCAAGATGCCTTGGGCAAACGCCGAAACCGGCTGTTCACCGGAATTTTGGGGCCGTTCGCTTGGCTGGTACGGTCTGGCCGTTGCTCAGTTTCTGGATGAGCTTCCTGCCGATGAGCCGAGGCGTGAGGTTCTGGTCGACTCCCTGCGTGAGTTCGTTCATGCCTTGATTCGTTACCAGGATGCAGAGACGGGACTGTGGTATCAAGTCGTGGACAAGGGCGATCAGCCGGACAACTGGTTGGAATCCTCCTGTACAAGTCTGTTCGTCTACACAATTGCCAAGGCAGTTAAGCACGGCGTTGTTGGCGCGGAGTGTGCGGCAGCAGCAGTGAAGGGCTATGAGGGCTTGATCCGCACGCTGAAATTCGATGACCAGGAGCGAGTAATTCTGCCTCTAATCTGCATCGGTACGTCAGCCGGAGATTACGAAAACTACGTAACACGTCCAACGAGTGAGAACGATCTGCATGGCGTAGGGGCTTTTGTCATGGCTTGTGTTGAGGTAGAGTCTCTCGTTAAGCAGACCGTATAATTTGTGCAGTTGATGAAACAGGCGTAAGAACAGAGCAGCATCTGTTACTCGTCTGTTTTTTCTTTCTCCATTATTTAAACGCATATATTTTAATCATTAGATAAAAGGAGAATTGTGACTTGAACAAAAGGCGTTTAGTTTCATGATGCTTCCTGCCGCGCTTGCTGCAGAAGCTGCAATTTATGAATGGATAAGGCGCCCGTGAGGGCGTCTTTTTTCTTTCTATTGGATGAAATCCAATAGAAAGACCATGTGGAGGGCGGTATTATCCATTCCATTGGATGAATTCCAATGAGACAGGCGAATTCGATGCCAAATAACCGGATTTCACCGGGTACTGTTGGATTTCATCCAACAAAACGCGAGAAACACGTCTCAAATGGGTGTTCCCATTGGAATCCATCCAATGAAACGTACAGGTCGGACGCTTATCCAGGTCCTCTTTTTGATATCTTCACCGCCTCAGACAGGTAATCATTATGATAAAATAGAATAATAGAAAGACTCATAGGGGAATGAAGCATGACATCAGGGGGTACAGTAGATGAAAAGAACGTTAGTCGTAAGTGATATACATGGTTGCGTTGAGGAATTCAAACAATTACTAGTTAAGGTCAATTTCAATGCTGAGGAAGACCAACTTGTCCTGCTGGGAGACTACGTGGACCGCGGTCCAGACAGTCGGGGAACAGTAGAGTATGTCATGCAGTTAGTGCGTGAAGCGGGAGCCATTGCGCTCAAAGGCAATCATGATCAGCGGTTCGTAGAAGTACTAAGCGAAGTGGATCCTTTGACGGAGATGAAGTTTTTCGAACATGGCGGGATCCAAACGTTCCAAAGCTTCTGCGGTCAGAGCAATCTGGATATCAAGCAATCCAAAGAGCGGATACTAGGCAAATGCCTTGATCACATAACCTTTCTAAACAACCTTCCACTTTATTACGAGGATGAGGGACATATTTATGTGCATGCCGGGCTGAATCCCGCATTCGTTGACTGGAAAACGCAGCCGGAGCGGGACTTCATGTGGATTCGTGCTCCTTTTGTTCAACAGCCTACCGTTGTGAAGAAGACAGTCATTTTCGGCCACACGCCAGCCAAAGATATTCATGGCAAAGCGGATGTATGGTTTGACCGCGACAAAATCGGGATTGATGGCGGCTGCCCCTACGGCTTTCAACTCAATTGTTTGGAAATCAAAGGGGAAAACCAGTACACGACTTATTCCGTCCCCTCAAGAGGCAGTTGGAAATAGTTGCTGTACAGCAGCTTCTTATAGGATCTCAGCATAGGATCGCAGCTTTGAAATGCCGGATTCGTCCTCGGCCCCCTTTTAGCAAGAAAGATCAAGAAGCAAGGCGTTTAATCACGTACACTGTGGATAGCAGCTGGAGGGGGCAATGAACGATGAGCACTGATTACGATACGCAAATTCAGGCGACATTGGACTATATTGAAGACCACCTGGCGGAGCCTATGTCCGTGGAGGGGCTTGCTCGTGTTGCCTGTTTCTCTGAATTTCATTTTCATAGGGTTTTTCAGAGTATGGTGGGAGAAGCGGTGATGGAGTATGTTCGGAAAAGAAGACTGGCAAGAGCCGCCTACCGAATCGCGCATACGGATCAAAAGCTGATCGATATCGCCCTCGACCATGGGTTTAAGTCCCATGAGAACTTCACTCGGGCATTTAAAAAGGTGTTTGAGCGAACCCCGCTCGCGTATCGGAAACAAGGTATAGTGACACCGTTATATGCCAAAGCGAATGTGCTGCAAAGGAAAATTAATCCCAATCCCTATTTAGGAGGCATATGCATGGACTATCAATTGAGAACGAAACCGGCTTTTAAACTAATTGGGTACGAACTGAAGACGACCTGCAAGGAGGGTCAGAATCACCGAGACATTCCTGTTTTTTGGAACACGTATCTGCAAGAGAATAAGGGAAGCCGCATAGGTAATCGCGTACACACGGATTCGCCGGTTGAGCTTGGCCTTTGTACGGATTTTAATATGGAGACTGGGGAATTAACCTATTTGATCGGGATGGAAGCTACAAGCTTCGAGGGTGTGCCTGCTGACTTGGTGTGCCGTGAGTTTCCTGAGGCTAGATATGCTGTATTTTCGACGCCAAAAGTTACCCCCGATCAATTCGTGACATCGATTCAGAGCACATGGAAGTCTATCTTTGAGGAATGGTTCCCTCATTCCGGGTTGGAGCATGCTGGCGGTGTGGAGTTTGAGTGGTATGATGAGCGCTGCCATGCTGACAAGCATGATCAGATTCAGATCGACATCTACATTCCAGTAAAAGAAAAATAACAGCTTGTAAACAAAATAGCCATCATTTGTAACCAAAATGCAATCTTGTTTTCATCTGGGATTAAGGTTCGGGACCTATAATGAAATTCGACCCCCTTTTAATATATATATACTTAAGACCCGCAGCCCGTTGCTGTGGGTCTCTTTTTGTCTACGCTTTTTAAAAGGATACGGATAGATAGCTCAGCGAGCCGACTTCATAGCTGCGGTGAATGATTTGAGGCGTACGAGCTGGGTCACCGCTCCCCATCGCGATATAAAGCGGGATGAAATGCTCCGGCCGCGGTACAGCCATGCGCGCATTAGGGGCTTCCGCAGCGTAGTTGAACAACACGTTCAGGTTCTGAACTTCTATGTTCTGTACGAGCCAATCGTCAAAAGCGACTGCCCAAGCATCCGGCTCGGTCGCTTCCCAGTTGAGCGCACGCAGATTGTGCACGGTGGCGCCGCTGCCGATAATCAGGATATCCTCCTGATCGAGACCGCGCAGCGCTTCCCCAATGCGGTACTGCTCAGCTGGCGGCAGGTAGGGGTTCACGGACACTTGTATCACCGGGCAGATGGGTGTAGGGAACATGCGCAGCAGAGGTACCCATGAGCCGTGATCAAGTCCGCGCTGGGCATCGAGGTTCACCTGGATGCCTTTTGTTTGGAAGCGTTCGGCCAGCTGGCCGGCAATCGCTTTGCTGCCTTTTGCCGGGTACTTAATCTGGAACAGCTCCTTCGGAAAGCCGCCGAAATCATAGATGGTTTCGTAGACATCGTCGGTGGATGAGATGGTAAGGACCTCTGTTTCCCAGTGGGCTGTAAAAATAACGATGGCTTTGGGTGAAACCTTTTTGCCATAGTCCAGAAGAAATTCGGTACAAGCTGTATCTTGGATAGCCATCATAGGGGATCCATGCCCTACAAATATAGGTGAAATCATCGTCATCGCTCCTTATAGTTACATTTGATAACCTAGTTACTTTATGTAACCTATATTACGCCACTATAACTCGCTGGTCAAGTAAGTTATTTACTTTTTGTAAGTTAGTAGTGAGGGCCTTCAGGAGTTTAGCATGCCCCGGAATGATGGATTACAAAAGGGCAACCAGCTTGCTTGCGTGCACTCGTTTGCTCCCAAATGGCTGAGAGATCCGTGGCTTGTGCCCATTACGTTGCACAAAGTGCAACATAGTGAGGTGAGCGGGGCTAGTTAGTGCTTCTATGTTGCACAATGTGCAACGTTGACCGCAACTCGCCGCCTAAACAAACCAAAAAACCTGGCCCAAATCAGCCAGGTTTTCCTCTAATCTTGTTTGGTCGGTGTCGGATCCACCAATCCCAGTGCAGCAAACGGGTTGCCGCCGCCATCCTCGTCGTCAGACTCCACGAACCTTTTGAGTGCGTTTAATTTGTTTTCCCAATAACGCTCATAATAGGAAAGCCAGCGTTTGAGTTCCATCAGAGGTTCTGCCTCCAACCTGTAGCGGGTTTCGCGGCCGACCTTTCGCTCTTTCACCAGGCCTGCATCGGCAAGGATGCGCAGATGCTTGGACACCGCGGTGCGGCTCATCGGGAAATGACCGGAAATCACGGTCACTGGGAGTTCCTGCTCACGAAGCAGCTGCAGCACCTGACGGCGCGTCGGATCGGCTATCGCTTGAAACACATCATGTTTCTGCGAGGGGGCTGACATCTTAAGCCTCGACGTAAGCTGTAAGTCTCATCGCGATACCTGTCCAGCCGTTTGCCATCATCTCGCGAACAACGGAATGAGGTTGGCCAAATTCCGTAACCTTGTCCACATCCCAACCAGCGTGAATGAGGGTGAATTCTGTTTTGCCATCCACATCTTTTAATTCAAATGTAAGCGACCAGTCTTTGCCCCATACAAAAGAGAGACGGTTAGGCGGCGTAACGTCCGTCACTTTGCAAGGAGAATTGCCGAAAGGTCCGGCTTCCAAGTGAAACTCATATCCGGCTTCCGGCTTGAAGTTATTCGGCATGAACCAAGCCGCGATGCCTTCGGAAGTTGCAACGGCATCCCATACTTTTTGAATCGGCGCGTTAAAAACGACGGTTTGTACGATATCTGATAATGTGTTTGCTTGATTGCTCATTTTGAGATTCCTCCAATGAATGGTGTGTTTGTTAGGATTTGCTCTTCACTTTATTTAGATGACGGAAGCGGAGTGCGGACCATTTATCGTCCACGGCCACATTGCTAACCGCGCGGTACTCGGAAATGCCTGAAACCAAGGTAAATAGGCTATCACGGTTAATGTTCGTCTTGACCTTCGAGCTTTGCTTCGGATAGGTGATCCAGAACAGAGCGTCGTCTTTGAGATACTGGATCGCTTTGGGCGTCCATTCTTCAACTTCAGCCGCATCATGAACAAAAAGCTGAACGAAATCATAAGTCCCACTCGGCTCCCCAGACTCTTCAATACCGAGCTTATAGCCTTCGGGCGCATGTAGTACGAGAGCTCGTCCTTGCTTATAGCGCAGCTTTTTAAGTAATTCTTCTTGCATGGCTTGCGCCTTCCTTTCCTTACTCTAAATGCGAAACCAAAAGGTTTCATATTGGATTATACGAAACCCTTTGGTTTCATGTCAAGTGGAACAAAAAAAGCGGCAACTCTCTAAGAGAGCAGCCGCTGCAACATCTATTACCAAGCGTAAGCTTCCGGAGCCGCTTTGCCAGGGCCAGGGAAGATTTCGTCCAACTTCTTCAAAGTCTCTTCGCTAAGTGAAACTTCAGGTACACGCAAGGAATCCTGAAGCTGCTCGATTGTTCTTGGTCCGATAATCGGCGAAGTAACAGCTGAATGCGATAGCACCCAAGCTAAGGCAACAACGTCTTCTTTCTCATCGATCTCTTTACAGAGAGCTGAGAATTGCTCCAATTGGCTCCGATGCTTCTCAACCCGTTCAGACGAACGTGTACTGCGGGCACCTGTGCCTGCCAAGGCATTGCGACCGAGCAAGCCGCCGGCTAGCGGACTCCATGGAATGACGCCAAGACCGAGTTTTTCCGCAGCTGGAAGCACTTCGAGTTCAGGCAATCTGGCAAGCAGATTGTATAGATGCTGCTCAGAGACTAAGCCTAGGAAGTGGCGGGCTTTGGCTTCAGCTTGGGCACAGGCAATATGCCACCCTGCAAAGTTGCTAGAGCCAATATAGTCGACAGTGCCTTGGTTAACAGCGGATTCGAATACGCCCCACAGCTCATCCCACGACACGTTGCGGTCAATATGATGCATTTGGTAAAGCTCAATGTGGTCGGTTTGCAGTCTTTTGAGGGAAGCATCCAGATGACGTCTGATTTTGTAAGCAGATAATCCGCGCTCCGAATTAGGTCCATCGTTGGCGTCATTCATATCGCCATAGGCTTTGGTCGCAAGAATAACTTTCTCTCTGCGGCCTCCGCCTTGTTTGAACCAGCGGCCGATAATTTCTTCCGTCCAGCCTCTTCTTTCAACGCCTCCATACACATTAGCTGTATCGAAAAAATTGATTCCCGCATCCAATGCGGCATCCATAATTTTAAAAGCTTCTTTTTCTTCAGTTTCCGGTCCAAAGTTCATTGTTCCTAGACATAATTGACTGACCTTTAAGCCGGATTTCCCTAAATATGAATACTTCATGATTCATCCTCCCACATTCCTCTTGATATTAGTAAGCACTAAATATTGAAGATTTGTACGTCGTGATGATAGATTCTATTTTATAGAAGTTTCTACGTCTGTGAAAGTAGTGAAGTTTATTACAGTTGATGAGTTATAAGTAACTTTCTATAGATTAAGTTACTTACTAACCATTACAAATCCTTCTCGTGCCTTTATCAACTATCCCAAATCAGGTATAGTAAAAAGAACAAATTGGTGGAACCTGCCACATCGCCAACATTCGCGTGGAGATGTGGAACTATGGTCCGCTATTTCAGCAAGAGTCGTCAAAATAGCCCATCAGACGGAACTGCAGGGTCTTATTTGCCCGCAAACCTCCCCAATTCCGTCAAAAACGTCGAAATAGAGGCCCACAGTTCCCCGCGACTGGCGAAAAACAACTTTTCCAGCAAATAGAGGCCCGCTGTTCCCTCTGACTAGCCAACCTAAGCCAAAACCTACTTACAAAGGAGCCACTATGATACGTTTTGCAGTAATAGGAACAAATTGGATCACGGAAGAGTTCATTCACGCAGCCCGCGAGACGGTAGAATTCGCATTAACAGCCGTGTACTCACGCACGGAAGAGAAGGCAGCGGAATTCGCTAATAAATTCGAGGTCGCTCACCGTTTTACAGACTTGGACGCTTTAGTGCAAAGCGAAACGTTCGACGCCGTCTATATCGCGAGCCCGAACTCGCTTCATGCCCAGTACGCAGTTCACTGCATGAATCACGGGAAGCATGTCCTTTGCGAGAAGCCGGCAGCATCCAATACCGCTGAGCTGTCCGCGATGATTGATGCTGCGCGCAGCAATAAGGTTGTATTCATGGAGGCGCTCAAGTCTACGCTGATGCCGAATTTCAAAGCGATCCAAGAGAATCTGCACAAGCTTGGACCTATCCGCCGTTATTTTGCAGGCTACTGCCAATATTCCTCGCGGTATGACGCCTATAAGCAGGGAACGGTGCTGAATGCGTTCAATCCCATTTTCTCCAATGGGTCCCTGATGGATCTTGGCGTGTACTGCATTTATCCGTTGGCGGTGCTGTTCGGAACCCCAGATCGTGTGCAAGCAAGCGGCATGCTGCTGGAATCCGGTGTCGACGGTGAAGGCAGTCTGCTGCTGAGCTACAAAGAGATGGACGCGGTGATTATGCATTCCAAAATCGCAAGCTCCTATTTGCCGACAGAAATCCAAGGCGAGCACGCAACGATGGTTATTGATAAAATCAATCAGCCAGAGAAAGTCGAAATCCGTTACCGTAACGGCTCAGTAGAGAATCTGACACGCGAGCAGAGCGCTAGAACGATGCGTTATGAAGCAGAAGAGTTCATCCGCCTGATTCAAAGCGGAGCGCTTCAGTCCGAGACGAACTCACATGCCAATTCCAGCATCGCGATGGCTATTATGGATGAAGCTAGGAAACAAATGGGACTTGTATTCCCAGCAGACCGCAAATAAACATCAAATAAACGGCAAATAAAAAACCGAGCGATGATCAGGAGAAGATCCTGAGTTCGCTCGGTTTTTTATTTGATAGAACCGGAAGTACGCATGGGTTTACTTGGTATAGCCCTGGGAGTGAGTACGGGGCCAGCCGACTCAGAGCTAACTTTTTTCCGAATCAGATGATACACAATCCCGATAACGAGCCAGACACCGCCCATCCATAAGGCGTCTCGGTCAAGCAGCGAAAGCAGATAGCCAATGAAGCCTGCTCCGACCAAGGGAAGAACAAGATACAAGAAGGTTTGCTTCACAGAGCGTTGGTTTTCTTTGATGTACTTTTGCGCGATGACTGAGATATTTACGAAGAAGAAGGCTGTAAGCGCCCCGAAATTCACGAATTTGACCGCATTGTCCAGGGAGATCACGAGGGCCAGCAGGGAGACGCAGCTCACGATCACGATGTTGATTACTGGTGTATTGAACTTCGGATGAAGGTAGGCGAATACCCGTTTAGGCAAGATAGTATCGCGCCCCATGACAAAGAGAAGGCGGGAAACACTCGTTACAGACGATAGGCCTTGTGTAAAAATAGCGAGAATGAGCACTGTGATGAACACAGAACTGAGTGCGGCCCCGCCAACAAGCTTGACGATCTCGAAGCCAGCCGAATCTACATTTACGAAGGTTAGGTGTGGATAAATCAGCTGAGTCAAAACAGAGGGCACTAAGTAAAGAACACTCGCTGTAAGGATGATAATCATGATGGCCCGAGGAATTGTTTTCTCGGAATTTACCGTTTCTTCCGACATGGTTGTGACCGTGTCAAAGCCCAGGAAGGAGAAACAAATAATGGAAGCACCAGCTAGGATTGTGGAGAACGGCACGTCTGTTTGCAGGAATAATCCCATCGGATGAACGTCCCCCGTCAAATTGCGGAATAGAAAGAAACAGAACACGCCAATAAACAAGATTTGAATCCAAACGAACAATTTGCTGATATTTGCTGAAAATTTAATGCCGATCACATTGACGATCCCAAGGATGATATTCAGTCCGATGATCCAGACATAAGCCGGGATAGACGGAAATTGTGCATGCAGATAGATGCCGAAGGTGAGACAAGCGATGATTGGGGAGAAGAAATAGTCCAGTAGAAGTGCCCAACCAACGAGGAAGCCGAGGTATGGGTGGATGCTTTTTTTCGTATAGGTGTAGGCGGAACCTGATGTGGGGAACGATTTGGACATGACGCCATAGCTGTAAGCTGTGAAGAAGATCGCGATAAAAGCAAGCAAGTACGCCTGCGTCAGCATGCCATGGGCATTCTCGTAAGCTATCCCATAGATGGAGAAATAAATCATAGGCGTCATCCAAGCAAGCCCCATATAGACGACTTGATACAGGCTTAAGGATTTCCGTAGTTGGACTTCTTTTGTCATGATGATACACTCCCTTATCGTTGTTGCTGTGGTCGATCGTCAGGGGCTGGTATGCAAAAAAGCCAAGGAGATATCTAATGAACAGATATCCTCCCGGGCTTTTGTCCCTCCGTGAACACAGGGTGAGCTGTGCGTTTTCTCTTGGACCAGACCGTGGCTTGAGCCATCGCGGAACCCTAGAAAACTTTGTATGTCATGAATCATAACTTATAAGTTAAAAAGTAACCGGATTTCTTCTTGGATGTTAACTATATGTCTTTTGTGTAAGTTAATATAACACATTGTAAAGCGTATGAGAAGTATTTTGCATGAAAAAGGTAAAATTGCTAGAAGTTATTGACACATTCCTTGGTCAATGTTATGTTTAATAACACAAACGAATACGATTGTTTACTAGGGTTCCGCCGGCACACCACCGGGCTGGTCCGAGAGTAAACCGCTTCTATGATGAGGAGCGACACGGAAGGATAAAAACCTGGGAGATATCACCAAGACGAATTGCGTCTTGTGATGTCTCCCTTTTTGTTTAACAAGAATTCAGGAGGAGATGGCTACGATGGCAAATGTGTGGAACAAGACAATAGGCCCGGGAGGCAAGTGGTCTGGTGTAATTGGCAAAGGGAAATTGATCCGATTTACAGCTCAAGAGGCGGGGGCGAATGTGTCCATCCAATTGTTCCACGCGCGGGACTTGACGGAGCGCTACAATATGCCGGATACGCTGAAGGCGCAGTACACGGCCCATCTGACGCGCGGACATGTGCTGATGAGTGACAATGGAAGAGTGCTCGCAAGCATCGTGGAAGACAGCATTGGTTGGCATGATCCTCTGAGCGGATACACAAGCCGTGCGGCAACGGACGCCAAATATGGGGCCACCCATTATCAGGAGCTGCGCAATGAGTGGCTGCGGAGCGGGCAGGAGAACTTCGCTGTGGAACTTGTTCGTAATGGACTTAGCATGCGGGATATGATGCCTGTCCTCAACCTATTCTCGAAGGTGTTTTGTGATGAGCAGGGCGATATGCACTTCAGTCTTACGCATTGTCCGGCAGGTGCAACAGTGACGCTTCGGACAGAGTTAGATACATTGCTTGTTCTTTCTAATACACCAAATCCTCTTGATCCTAGAACCACTTATCCATCGGTGCCTGTTAACATCGAGGTGCTGCAGGCTGATCCTATAGGCGTGGATGACTTTTGCGTGAATTATCGTTCGGAGAATCGCCGGGCTTTTGAAAATACATGGGAATACCACGCATTGCTTAGTTAATTTAAACACGGAGGAGGAACGGATATGGCGGTATTTAATCGTGTGGAAAGCCCTCGCATAGCCGAGGAGGCCATATATAGCGAAGTCATTCAAGCAGGGGACGGTTGGATGCGCGAGCTGAAGCCGGGTCAAGTACTGAGAATTGTTGATTTGGAGGGGAATCAGGCGGCGGACACCTTATTTTATGATGCTGAAAATCCTGAGGATCACTACAGCGCTGTGGCGACGATTGCTGGTCAAGGCAACATTTATTTGAGCACAGGCTCAGTACTGCGTGCTGAGTCCGGCAAGGAGCTGCTCCGAATCGTAGCGGATACATGCGGGCGGCATGACACCGTTGGCGGTTCCTGTTCGGCTCAAAGCAACACAGTAAGATACTCGCACGACAAGCTGTCGATGCACAACTGCCGAGATACCTTCATGCTGCAGCTTGCACAGCACGAGGGGGCGTATACGAAGCGGGATTTGGCGCCGAATATCAACTTTTTTATGAATGTGCCGGTTACAGAAGATGGTGGATTGAAGTTCGATGATGGTGTCTCCGGACCGGGCTGCTATGTGGAAGTTCAATCGACGGGCAGCTCCATGGTGCTGATTAGCAACTGCCCGCAGCTCAATAATCCTTGTAATGCCTACAATCCAACGCCGATTCAGGTGCTAATTTGGGATAAATAGAAATTCAAAGGGGTGTGGATACGATGTTTACAAAAGTACTTATCGCTAATCGTGGTGCCATCGCTGTACGCATTGAGCGCACATTGCGCAAGCTCGGGGTGGCATCGGTTGCTGTTTATACAGGAGCAGATCAAGATAGCCTGCATGTGGATGGAGCGGATGAAGCTGTTCTGATCGGCGAGGGGCCGGCGAAGGAAAGCTATTTGAATACAGAGTTGATTCTGAAAACAGCGCTGGAAACGGGTGCTGAGGCGATACATCCTGGCTACGGCTTTCTCAGTGAAAATGCTGATTTCGCACGTGCTTGTCGCGATCATGGCTTAGTATTCATCGGACCTACACCGGAGCAAATGGAAATGTTCGGACTCAAGCACTCGGCACGCGAAATAGCGGAAAGAGCTGGTGTGCCTATGCTGCCGGGAACGCCGCTTATCACAGAGCTTGAAACTGCGCTTACAGAAGCTGCGCGGATTGGTTACCCGGTTATTCTCAAAAGCACAGCAGGAGGCGGCGGCATCGGCATGCGCGTCTGTGCGGACGAGGCGGCGTTATTGGCTGCTTATGATGGTGTGCGCCATTTGGCAGAGACAAATTTCAAAAACGGCGGCATGTTCCTTGAAAAATATATCGCCAGAGCGCGCCATGTCGAGGTGCAAATTTTCGGTAACAACTTCGGGGAAGTTGTTACGCTCGGTGAGCGCGATTGTTCGATCCAACGCCGCAATCAGAAGGTCATCGAAGAGAGCCCGGCTCCGAATCTATCGGACGATGTGCGCGAGGCGATGTTTGCTTCGGCTAAGCGTTTGGCAGCAGAAGTCGGCTACCGCAGCGCAGGGACGGTGGAATATTTGTATGACCCGGAAACGTGCGAGTTCTACTTCCTGGAAGTGAACACGAGACTTCAGGTCGAACATGGCGTTACGGAGGAAGTGCTGGGGGTTGATCTTGTCGAGTGGATGGTGCGCGAAGCGGCAAACGAGTTGACGGACATCCAATCGCTCATTCGCAAGCCGATCGGTCACAGTATGCAAGCGCGGATTTACGCAGAGGATTGCCTGCAGCAGTTCCGTCCGAGCGCGGGGCAGTTGGATCGGGCTGTATTTTCGGCTGGTGCACGGAATGAAACATGGGTGAGGGATGGCTTAACGGTTACTACCTTATACGATCCGATGCTGGCTAAAATCATTGTCCACGGCACAGACCGTCTAGATGCCATCCAGAAATTGATCGAGGCGCTGTCTGAGACGCGTATGTACGGAATTACTACGAATCTGCAATATTTGCAGGCGTTATTGCAAGAACAAGATTGCGTAGACGGGAACGTCTTCACGCAGCTATTGAATACCTTCGAGCCCGTTGAACGGGCGCTGGAAGTCGTAGATGGCGGCATCCAAACGACGGTACAGGACTTCCCTGGGCGGATCAGCCACTGGGACGTGGGCGTGCCGCCTTGCGGGCCAATGGATCCGTTCTCGTTCCGGATCGGTAACAAGCTGCTCGGCAATGCGGATGATGCCCCCGGACTTGAAATGACACTGCGCGGAGGTTCCTACAAGTTCCGCAGTGATCTGTGGTTCTGCGTTACTGGTGCAGATATGCAGGCGGAGCTGGATGGGGAAGCCGTCGTGCTCTATAAGCCGGTATTTGCGGCTCGTGGGCAAGTGCTGAGCTTCGGCGAGGCGAAAGAAGGGATGCGGGCTTATCTGTTGGTCAGCGGAGGTTTCGATATGCCGAAAATTCTTGGCAGCTCCTCGACATTCACGCTGGGCGGCTTCGGCGGACACGGCGGTCGCGCACTGCGTACAGGCGATGTGCTTGGCGTGAACGCAGGCGGCAGCCCTGTACAAGAGGCAGCTGAGCTTGCTGTGCAGCATCGTCCGGAAATGACACGGGAATGGACGATTGGCGTCATTCCTGGACCGCATTGTACAGGAGAATTCCTGCGAGCGGAGTACTTGGAGCAGTTGACAGAAACAAGCTGGGAAGTGCATTTTAACTCATCAAGAACTGGTGTTCGATTGAAGGGGCCAGCTCCGCTGTGGACGCGTGAAGATGGCGGCGAAGCGGGACTTCATCCTTCCAATATTCACGATAACGCCTACGCCATAGGTACGTTGGATTTAACAGGGGATATGCCCATCTTGCTTGGTCCGGATGGTCCTAGTCTCGGCGGATTCGTTTGTCCGGTAACAACGGCTTCGGCAGAGTTCTGGAAGCTCGGTCAGCTGCATCCTGGTGATTCGATCCGGTTCCACCTGCTGACACTTTCGGAAGCGGGAGGTTTGCGAGAGCGGCAAGAAAATAATTTGCAAGCGATCGGTGAGGGAGATTTTGAGCGGATTACCCTTGAGGCACTTCCTACTGTGAATAAGGAGATTACGCCGGAGTATCCGCGTCTGTTCCACGAAACAGCTAATCGCAGATTCCCAATCACCATTCGCTGCTGCGGCGATCAAAATTTGCTCGTAGAATACGGTGAGCTTGAACTGGATTTGCTGCTTCGCTTCCAAGTGCAGGCTTTGATGCAAGCGATTGTGGAGAGTGGCTCGATTCCAGTGCTCGATCTAACGCCTGGCATTCGTTCCTTGCAAATCCATATTGATCCGACCCAAATCACCGTGAGTGAGGCATGCGCCAAAGTTGTGGAAATCGACGCAGCGCTGCCTCCGCTTGAAGAATTCCGTGTGCCATCGCGTATTGTGCGCTTGCCGCTTTCGTGGGATGATCCGGCGACTCAGCTGGCGATTCAGCGCTATCAACAAGGGGTCCGGCCTGACGCTCCATGGTGTCCGAGTAATCTAGAATTCATCCAGCGTATTAATGGATTAGATTCGATTGATGATGTGAAAAAGATTGTTTTTGACGCCAATTACTTGGTGCTTGGCTTGGGTGACGTGTATTTGGGTGCCCCTGTCGCTACACCGGTTGACCCTCGTCACCGCTTAGTGACGACAAAATATAATCCAGCACGCACGTGGACACCGGAAAATGCCGTCGGTATTGGCGGAGCCTATATGTGTGTGTATGGGATGGAAGGTCCAGGCGGCTATCAATTCGTCGGGCGTACGATTCAGATGTGGAACCGACTGCGCTCAACGGAGAGCTTTAAGGCGGGTAAGCCGTGGTTGCTGAGATTTTTTGACCAAATTCAGTTTTATGAAGTGAGTGCTGAGGAACTGCTCCAGCTCCGTGAAGACTTCCCGCGTGGCCGTTATGAAGCGGATATTCAGGAGACGACCTTTGATTTAGGCGAATACCTGCAATTCCTGGGTTCTATAGAAGAAAGCGCAGCAACGTTCCGCAAGCAGCAGCAAATCGCGTTCAACGAAGAGCGGGAGAGCTGGAAAGCGAAAGGTTTAGCGGAGTACGTATCTGAACAAGAAACGGCAAGTGAACAACCTGAAGATGAACTGCCGGCAGGTACAGTCGCTGTGCGCGGAATTATGCCGGGGAGCGTGTGGAAAGTGCTTGTTTCACCAGGCGAGCAAGTGAAGAAGGGCGATCAATTAGCTATTCTCGAAAGTATGAAAATGGAGTTCCCTCAGCACGCTCCTTGCGATGGTTATGTTTCAATGATTCAAGTGAAGCCAGGGGATCAAGTTCATGCAGGGCAGCTCATTCTTGGAATTGCCCAATCTGCTTAAGGAGAGGTGTTTGTAGATGACAAAGATTAGGGAGAATGGCGTTCTTAGGGAGCTTCCTCTAGAACTTACGGTTTCTTGGCTGCAGGATAAATATGCTAAAGAAGAATTGACACCGCAAGAGGTTATTGCGTCTATTGTAAAGCGCGCAGCGGACGACGCGGAAATGAACCTCTGGATTACGCCGCCTTCTATGGCGCTCATTCAGCCGTATTTGGACGGATTGGCTGAGTTGAATCCGGCGGATGCGCCGCTGTGGGGGGTTCCCTTTGCGATCAAGGATAACATTGATCTGGCTGGGGTGCCGACGACGGCAGGCTGCGAGGCGTATGCCTATACGCCCTCGGAGCACGCAGGCGTCGTGGAAAGATTAATTGCCGCAGGAGCGATCCCGGTCGGCAAAACGAATTTGGATCAATTCGCGACAGGACTCGTCGGCGCGAGAAGCCCTTACGGTGACGCGCACAACGCGCTGCGTCCGGAACTGATCAGCGGCGGCTCGAGCTCAGGCTCCGCCGTTGCTGTGGCTCGCGGCCAAGCGGCTTTCTCGCTTGGCACGGACACAGCAGGCTCTGGCCGCGTGCCGGCTGCGCTGAACAGACTGGTTGGCTACAAGCCGAGTCTCGGCGCATGGCCAACCAAAGGAGTCGTACCAGCCTGTGCGAGTTTAGACTGTGTAACCGTCTTTGCGCACAGCTTGGATGACGCACTTGCTGTAGATAGCGCTGCGCGTGGTCTTCACGGCGATGATCCGTGGTCGCGCAGCGTGAGTCGAGGCGCGTCTCAGCTTCCGCAGACGTTATTGCTGCCGGACGGCCCGCTTGGGTTCTATGGGCCTTATGCCGCGGAGTATGAAGCGGCATGGGAAAGAGCCGTGGAACAATTAAAAGAGCTGAAACTCCCTATCGCTTACGTAGATGTTACGATGTTCTCCCAAGCTGCGGCAATTCTATACGAAGGGCCGTGGGTCGCTGAGCGCTGGGCAGCTTTGGGTAGTTTTATTGAGGCGAATCCGGGGATTGCTTATCCCGTGACAGAACAGATTCTCCGTTCCGGCTCTGCGGCGGAATACGACGCCGCATCGGTGTTCCAGGCGATGCATAAGCTGCAGCGCTTCAAGCTGGAAGCGCGCAAGCTGCTGCAAGGCGCGGTGCTTGTTATGCCAACTTGCGGGGGCACATGGACCCGCGAGCAGGTGCTCGCTGACCCGATTCAGACGAATCGGGAGATGGGGCGCTACACCAATCATTGCAATTTGCTGGATTGGTGTGCGGTTGCTGTGCCGGCGGGCGATGCGGCTCCGCTGACGCCTTTTGGCATCACCCTCTTCGGGATCGCCGAAGAGGAGAGCTTGATCTGCGGCGCAGCCGAGCTGATCTTGGCTGGGGCGAGCGCGGCAAGCGAGGCTGCTAGCGCGAGCGAAGGCGCATCGGTGTCCGCCGATAGCGGAGCAAGTGCAGCGGCAGCGCAGGCTACGACGCTCGTCGCGGTCTGCGGCTTACACATGCGTGGCTACCCGCTGGAGAAGCAGATGCTAGGCTGTGGAGCGCGGTTCATCCGTGAGGATGAGACCGCAGCGAAGTACAGCCTCGTGAAGCTGCCGACCACGCCGGCGAAGCCGGGGCTCGTGAAGCAGGAGCAGGGCGGCGCAGCGATCGCCCTGGAGGTTTGGGAAATGCCGCTGGAGGCATTCGGCGGCTTTGCGGCAGCGATCCCAGCTCCGCTGGGGATCGGTAAGGTTGAGCTCCGGGACGGCACGGAGGTCCCGGGTTTTGTTTGTGAGGCTTACGCGGCAGCAGGCGCGGAAGATGTGACGGCGCTTGGCGGCTGGCGCCAAGTGGTGCCGCTGTAAGGCTGGTGAGCTCGGGAGGGATTAGTCATCTATCGGACTCAGGTGCTGTTAATAACTGTGAAGTTGCCTGTAACAGCGACAAAATGAATAACGTCATCTCAGTCCGATAGCACCTCAATTATCGCTGTTATTGGCATAATAACGGCTGCTGAGTCCGCTACGAATGGTGGCTACTTGAAGTGTTGATGTTACAGCGGCTAAAAAGCCCCTTCATACGAAGGGGCTTTTTGTCGTAGCTGCATGGCTTGTTTACCTTGATTCCATTTATTCATTAAAGCACGCACTTAATTAAGTTGACACTTAATTAAGTGCGTGCTAAATTATTAATATGATCGATAAAGCCATTCAAGCGATAACGGAACCAAGGCGTCGAGATATTTTACATCTCGTCCGTGATGAGGAGCTGACCTCTAGCGCCATTGCTTCGCATTTTGATATTTCAGCACCGGCAATTTCACAGCATCTCAAGGTTCTTGAAGAAGCTGGGCTCGTCGTTGTTCGGCGGGCAGGCACCAAACGATTTTATGGGATTAGGAGGGAAGGGTTCGCCGAGTTGATGCAATACATTGAGAGCTTCTGGGATCATAGCTTGCTGCGCCTGAAAGAAGCGGCAGAAGAAGAGGAGAGAAGAAAACATGGAAACAATGAACAATAACGAGGCAATTAAAAAGGAAATTTTTATCGCATGCCGCCCAGAGACCTTGTTTTCGTTTTTTACGGATCCGGATAAATTAGTTCGTTGGATGGGACAAAACGTTCTGCTAGACCCTAGCATTGGGGGCAAATTTCGTATCGATTTGAACGGCAGTGACGTTGCGATGGGTGAGTACAAAGAGATTACTCCCAACGAGAAAGTAGTTATGACATGGGGATGGGAGCGCTCCAAGGCTGTCCCTCCAGGTTCCAGTACAGTTGAATTTAAACTGACGCCTAAGGATAATGGCACTCTTTTAGAGTTCACGCACTATGACCTTCCTGCAGCAGAAATTGCTGATCATGTAAAAGGTTGGACGCATTTTCTGCCACGTATTCAGTTGGCAGCCGAGGGCGTCTCGTCATCTGAACATGCTAAGTGACATGTACATAAATTCTTTAGCGGCGCGCATGGACTATGCGCGCTTTTCATGTTTCTTAATGAAGCAAGATGACCTAGCTCGGAAGTCCCTCCCTCTTTTTCAAACACTGGTATGCTTTTTTACACCCGCACGGCACCACTTCCCGTGATTTGCCCTGAACTTGTCCCGCGTTTTGCCTGAGTTTGTCCTATGCATCGCCCAGCATATCCGCCCTGCTTTCCTCTGGAGCTTCCCCCCTCATTTACTCCCGCTCTAGGCCACTCACTCTGTCCCTCGCGCCGTCCCTTTGCCATACCGCCTATCACCCAGCGCCGCACTCATCCACTTTTCCTCCTTCCGTGTTCACCGCCACCCAGCGCCTGCCCTCCCTCTTTTTCAGCATTATTTACACCTTAAAATCACTTATCCACAAAATTACCCACAGTATCAACATGTCCACAAATCATGCTGTGCATAAGGCTTGACGCATTCTGTGCACATATCCACAGATTAAGTTATCCACATGGGAGTAGTTGCTGAAATGCCATGTATTTGGTACTATTTTGAATGCGTAGGAGACTGTCAGGTTACATTAATAACCAAATGCGAATGGATAGGCGGGGTAAGGATGAAGAAGATTTTCAGCATCTATCGGACGGATCTAATCAACTTGTGGAGGGTGCCCACAGGTCTGTTTCTCATGATCGCGCTTGCCATTCTGCCGTCTGTGTATGCTTGGATTAACCTAGAGGCGATGTGGGATCCTTATGCCAATACCTCGGGAATCAAAATCGCGGTAACAAGCAACGATCAAGGGGCAAAGATTGAGGATAAAACCATTAACATCGGAAACGAGGTTGTGGATAATTTAAAAGAAAATCATACGCTGGGCTGGACTTTTGTGGATGAAGAAACGGCGCTGAATGGTGTAGAACGCGGTGATTATTACGCGAGCTTAATTATTCCCGAGGACTTCTCACGAAAAATTACGAGTATTGTGGATGGCACGATGGAGAAGCCCGAAATCATTTATACCGTGAATGAGAAAATCAATGCTGTCGCGCCCAAAATTACAAGCAAAGGTGCGTCCAATGTCACTCAGCAGATCAGTGAGAATTTTATCAAGACAGTAAGCAGCTCGATTCTGACTCGAATGAAGGAAATCGGCATTGATATTGAAAAAGAGTTGCCCACGATTCGCAATATGGAGTCCAAAATATTGGAGCTGGAGAATCGACTGCCCGAAATTGCGACGATGGGCGAAAAAGCGATTGAACTAGAGCAGAAGCTGCCTGAGCTCAAAGAAAAAGGGCAAAAGATCGTTCAGCTTGAAGAGAAAATCCCGGAGATTAACCAAGCGGCGGATACGGTTTTGAAGATTGAAGAACGCTGGCCGCAGATTCAGGCGGTTGCGCAGGAAGTGCTGCTTATTCAACAGAAGCTGCCTGAGATTCAGAAGGCTGCGAGTCGTGTGGCGGAGCTGGATCAGAATTTCGGCAAAGTGGAGGAGGTGCTGAATACCGCAATTGATAAATCGCGCAATGCCGATGAAATCGTGAGTGCTGCCCTGAACACGCTGCCGAAAATTGACGCGATTGCGACACAGGGAGCTGCTTTCGCTGATGCGCTCACGAGTTTTTTACAAAAGAATGAGGCTGCTTTCCAAACTGTAATCCCCGTGGTGAAGCAAAATCTGACCCTACTGCAACAAACGGCGGATGCTGCCACGCAGCTTACTGGGGTGCTGCAGGATGTAAACCTCGACCCGCAGAAAGCATTGGCGGCTATAGCTCTTCTGTCTGAACGCGTCACGTCCGGCGCAGCTGTGCTGGATAACACGATTGATGTGTTCACTCGTTTGAACACGAATGTACCTAATAGCCCGTTCACGGATACCATCTCTAAGTTGACGGGTCTTCAAACGAATATGGCTAATCAAATTCAAGCCCTGAATAAGCTGCAAAGCGCTATCGGGCGCGGCGAGAAGCCGGCTAAAGACATCGTGAATAACTTGAACACGTTGTCCAAAGAAGCAAGTGCTGCGCTAGGCAGCATTCTCGCTAGATATGATTCGGAGATTGTGCCGAATATGACCAAAGCCCTGGCGCAAACCCAGTCCATCGCCCAGAATGCAGGAGGCGCGCTTCAAACATTGAAGACGCAGCTTCCTAATATCAAAGCGATTCTGACGGATGCGCAGGATGGCATTCATTATGCTCAGACGCAGCTGGATACCCTGCAGAAGGAGCTTCCGGACATCCGGGCGAAGGTACACGAAGCATCATCGACGCTTCAAAGCAAGCTGGATGCGTTCACCAGCGGCATCAATGAGGCGGCTCCTTTCATCCGCAATGACTTGCCGCGGGTTGAGCAGAAGCTGCATACGGCAGCGGATTTTATACGCAACGACTTGCCGGCGGCGGAGGAGGAGATCCGCAAAGTAGCGGATCTGTACCAGACCAAGCTGCCCGAAGTGGAGGATGCCGTTCATCTAGCGGCTAATCTTGTGCGCAGCGATCTGCCGGCCTTCGAAGAGGCTGTCCACAAGGCGGCGGACCAGATACGCAAAGTTCAAGGAAGCGGCAGCGTCGAGGAGGTGCTTCGCCTTCTTCAGAATGACATACAGAAGCAAAGTGATTTTCTCTCTAATCCGGTGCTGATCAAAGAGGACAAAAGATTTCCCATTCCGAACTACGGATCGGCGATGTCGCCTTTTTACACAACGCTTTCGTTGTGGGTAGGGGCGATGCTGCTTGTCTCTCTCATGAGAGTAGATGTGGATAACTTGGATGGTATATATAAGACGCATCATATTTATTTTGGACGAATGATGATCTTCCTGACTGTTGGGTTGTTTCAAGCGCTAATTGTCACCATTGGGGATATTTTTATTTTGGGAACGTATGTTGTGGATAAGATTTGGTTTGTTATTTTTGCGCTGCTTATCAGCATTGTGTTCATTACAATCACGTATACATTGGTCTCGGTATTTGGCAATATCGGCAAAGGTATCGCGATTATTTTTCTAGTGCTGCAATTCTCGAGCTCGGGAGGGACATTCCCGGTGAGCACAGCTTCCACGTTTTTTCAAAAGGTGAATCCGTTCGTGCCGTTTACTTATGCGGTTGGGGTGCTGCGCGAGGCTGTAGGCGGGATGCTGTTTTGGGTAGTGCTGGAGGATGTTATCTTTCTGTTGATGTTTATTGTGGTGTGTTATTTAGTGGCGTTAGCTCTGAAAAAGCCGCTCAGCGGCTATACGAAGCGTGTAGCCGAAAAGGCAAAGCAGACGAAGCTGATTTCTTGAACATATTTCCTCGGATACTGAGTGCATGCTTATATGGGGGAGTACGGTTTACGAAGTGGAGAAAAGGAAAGAATGGATAACAAGAGACGCGATGACCTGAGGCGGTGCCTTGGGTTTTTGTTATGCCAAAATGGAGCGAGTATTGCGAAGGATCTCTTTCATAGGAGCGGAATCGACAGGGAGGCTGCCAACAATTTTAATTTTACGTTTTCTTACATCTAAACTTTTCATCTGATCTGTGAGAACGACGCCTGAGAAGGGAAGATTGTCTGGTAGTGTTACCTCAAAAGGGTAGTCTTTTGACTGGCTGGTAATAGGACATACAAGTGCAAAACCCGTAAGTGCATTGAATTCAAATTCGGAAAGTACGATAGCGGGACGGCGTCCAGCTTGCTCTCGCCCTGCTTGCGGGTCGAAATCCAGCCAAACCAGATCGCCGCGTGATGGTGTGGTCAAATTAATTCGTCTCCTTCAATCCCAAGATCCACTTCTTCATGCCGCGGTGATTCGGGTTTTATTTTTGAAAGCAGCATTTTCATGTGAGCCTTTAACTCAGCGTTTGATTCATCCGGCTCGGCCGAAGGACGAAGGAGAATTTCGTTGTCTGATGTCAGGATGATCTGAAGTTCCGCGCCATCTTTCAGGTTAAGCTGTTTTAAGAACTGGTTCGGAATTCGGATAGCGCTGCTGTTGCCCCACTTGCTGACTGTGACTGTCGTCATTAGAAACTGCTCCTCTCCCTTTTTATGAGTCAATTATAGCTCACCCCCAGTACCATGTATATACATATAATATACATTTGATTAGCTTTTGATACTTAGTTGGGCTGATGGGATGCAGTTAGGATACAGTCACCTAGAACTTAGCCTTTAGTCTAGGTTTTATCAAGACCTTTGGCTAAGTAAAGACAGTACCTTAGAGCGTTTAGAAGAAATAGCTTCTCCTTTATTATGAAGATAACGTTAAGGAGAGCGAGGAATTTGTGTGAGATTATCGTCGTGGTGGTCCTATTGCTTGGCTTGCAGCGCATTGCTGCTGATCCCGTTGGTGGGTCTTATCTATATTCATCTGAATCAAGCTGACGGAATAGCTTACAATTTGGTGACTGATTTGGATCGGCAAATCCCGTTTCTGAAAGGTTTTGTCGTACCGTATCTATCGTGGTATGGATTTCTACTTGTCGGCTTCCTGTACTTGGTGTACAAAGATCGTCGCAATTACTATATAACGCTAGTGGAATTCGTGATAGGCTTGTTGATTTGTTATGGTGTGTATGCCATTTATCAAACTACTGTACCTCGGCCGGAGCTAACCGGTAACGACGATTGGCTGCTGCGGATGGTGGAGTGGGTGTACCGGTCAGATCAACCATTTAACTGTTTTCCAAGCACGCATGTACTGACCTCCTATCTGATGATGAGAGCTTATCTGCGTACGAATCAAATCGCGACACACTACAAAATCATCGTAACCGCCATGTCGCTGCTCATCATTGTATCCACACAGTTTGTGAAACAGCATGTCCTGCTCGATATCGTAGGAGCTGTTCTTGTGGCGGAAGGTGTTGTTTATGCCTTGGATCGTGTGCGAAGAGGCTGGTTTACGGAATCACGCATCAAAGTACGGGCACAGCAAAGCAATCTCGAAGGGGGATTAAGACAATGAAACGCAGAGATAAACTATTGATTCTGACAGGCAGTTTAGGGGATGGACATAATAAAGCGGCTCAGGCGATCCTAGAAGCTACGAGATTGCATAAGCCTAACGTAGATGTGAAGGTTGTCGATTTTCTGGAGTGGACGCATCCATACTTGCATGGTGTGGGCAAATACTGTTATATGCAGTGGGTGAAGAGCCTGCCTTCCGTATATGGCTATTTGTATCGCAAGACGCGTGATGATAATACGTTTTCCCATATGTTTAAAAAAATGAAGTCATTCAACACGGATCGAATGCTAGCGCTGCTGTATGAAGAGGAGCCGACAGAGGTTGTATGTACGTTCCCTGGGGCTGCGGCGGCGATGTCATATTTAAAATGCAATGGACTCACAACGGTGCCAACCGTTACGGTAATGACAGATTATACGGATCATAGCTATTGGATTCATCCGGGAACGGATCGTTATCTGGTTGGTGCTGAGCACGTGAAGCAAGCGCTGCTTCGATACGGTGTTCCGGAGCAGCATGTCGTTGTTACGGGGATTCCGATTCGGAAACCGTTCACACAGGTGTATGATCGGGCAGAGCTGCGAGATCAGCATGGTTTGGACCGTGAGATGCCGACTGTGCTGGTAATGGGCGGCGGGCATGGCTTGATCGGCAAGCAGTTCAAGTCCGTGCTGCAGTCGGATGAGCTGGCAGAGGCGGTGCAGTTCGTTTTTGTCTGCGGACGAAATGAGAAGCTCAAACAGCTCCTCGAAGAGGAACTGGGCGGCGAGAAAACGCGGCATCGCGTGAAGGTGACAGGGTTCGTGGACCATGTCCATGAGCTGATGGCTCTATCGGACCTGATCATCACGAAGCCTGGAGGTCTCACCATCTCAGAAGCGATGGCGCTTGAGCTTCCCATGATGTTGTATAAGCCGATTCCTGGCCAGGAGCAGGAAAACGCTGCATACCTGGTCAGCCTAGGGGCTGCGATCGAAGTGAAAAATGCACTTGAGCTGAAAAGCCAGCTGCTAGAAGTGATCGCCAATCAATCCCTTTTATCGAAGCTGAAAGAGAACGTGAAGCAGAGTCAACAACATCAAGGTGCCCAGCACATGCTTCGTGCGATTTTTGAAACCCACCATCATTTCATCCCGATGGCTGACGGCATGCGTTTTGCCTATGCCAACGTCTAAAATGACTGGTGTCTCCCTCTTTTTACCTTGCAAAAACGCCTATTTTTCGCTAAAAAATGCACGGTTTTTATACTTGTCAAGTTTGATGTCAATAAGCATAATGAGGCAGGGAGATCAACTTCTATGCGATTTATTTATGTATTTAGCTTGACATGATATTAAATTGTAAAGGTCTGTTGGCTTCCGTAGAGCTATTTGTCCTCGTGCATGGAGACGATGATATCCTGTGCGTAGTTGCCAAAGCTTTTACCGAATAAGGTGATGCCACCACAGTTGGGAGAGCTCTCCAAGGATGCGATGCGGAATTGAATGTCTTTGCCGAAGGCGACGGATAGATCTTGGATCGTGGTATCGGATATTTTGGTGCCGTCCAGATAGGAGCCAGTGGGGCTGACCGTAATCACCTTAAGCAGGCCGTGCTGCGTATTGCTGCTGCTCCACCAATCAGGCGATAGGACACCTCGCTGCGAACCGAAATCACCTGGGCTCGTCCAGTTCCCAAGGGGGATGTCGTTGATGTAGAACGAGATATCCGAAGGCCAATTCTCGTTGAATCCCGGCGCTTCGGAGCAAATTTCGAAGGAGATTTCGAGTGTGCGCAGCTTTTGATTGCTGTGCAGGAAATTAGGGATGCGGTACTCCACAAAGCCGCTGGCAAACCACAGAATTCCTGCATGGACATGTCCTGGATCGGCGAAATAACGCGGATCATCGAGCACGCCGATAAGCTGGGTCGGAGACGCAAGCCCGCAAGTTGGCTTAACCTCGAAGGAGGTGTACTGGCCGATCGGGATGGCAACCGTGTTCGTAGGAAGGTCGACTTGCTTCTTTGGTTTGAACTGCAGGACGGCTTGATCTATTTTCAAATGGCATATTTTCTGAGTGCCGCGGATACCAGTTGTGTTCTCGGAGGTGACGATGCCAGCTTGCTCAAGCTTCTGAATATGTTTCGTTACGATTGCTGAAGAAATATCAAGCTTCTGAGAGAGCTGTTTGATGTTGAGCGGCTCTTGTCCAAGCAGCTCGATCATTTTTACGCGCGTTTCGGAGGAAAAGCATTCGAGAAAGGCCATATTTTTGGTGGAGACTTCAATTTGCATAAAAGGAACCTCAATCTTTAATTTTTATGTTTATTGTATAACTTGTAGGTTAATTTAACAAGTTGACATGACAAAAAAACGCCCCAGAGCCAAGCGGCTCAAGGACGTTCTTCGTCATTTACTAATATATCATCTTCAGCTGCGATGAGGTACTCCTAATCCCGTTCATGCTTTGCCACATGAATCCCGCTCAATCAATTCTCCGTAAATTGATATTTTAGAAGGGACGCCACCTTTTTCGATCCTGCGAAGCAGCAGATCAACGGCTTCAAAGGCTAGCTGTTCCCGCTGCACATGCATGGTGGTGAGACGTGGCCTGACCATCTGCGCGGCTTCAATATCGTCAAAGCCGACGACGGACATAACGTTCGGCACGTGATAGCCTTTGGCAGTCAAATGCTGGATCAGCGAAATGGCAATCCGGTCGTTAGCACAAAACCAAGCGGTTGGCCTTACGGAGAGACCGCTCATTGTATCCATGAAGGAAGCTAACTCATCCTCAGGCGCTTCGGGCTTATTCGAACCAATGAGGCAGAAGGTTTTGTCAATCGCTAATCCTGCATCGGACATGGCATTGGTGAATCCGAACCAGCGCTCACGGAAGCTTTTGGACATGCTCCCCGCCCCTATGAAACCAATTTGCCGGTGACCTTTGCGGATTAAATAGCTGACGATGCTGCAGGCACCTTCCGCATTCGCTGTCACAACGGAATCGAGCTGCAGGTCATCATAGCAATGATCCACCGTGACAATGGGTGTTTCGAGTTCCTTAAGCTTACGAACGTAAGCAGGGTTGAAGACGCCAATGACAAGTATGCCACTAAACGCGATCTCATGATAGAGGTCAGGTAAGATCAACAAGCGTTCCATGTCTTTCGTCACCCCGCTAATGATCGCGGTATAGCCGTTCTCTTTGGCTCTTTTCTCAATCGACCAGAAAACTTCGTAGTAGAAATTCTTGTCGTTCTGGATGTATTCAGGAAATAAGACGAGCAGGTGATTCTGCTTCTTCCTCGTCTTGGATTCCGTTCGGTACTTTAGCTGCTGAGCGGCTTCAAACACGCGAGAACGCAGCTCTTCGCTGACGCCGGCTTTGTGATTAAGGGCCAGAGAGACAGCGTTTTTGGAAATGCCGAGCAGATTGGCTATATCTTGCATGGAGGTTTTCGAGCTCATTTAGCTAAACACTCCTTTAAGCGGAAAGTGAATTATTTATAAATTGTAAAGCTTTAGTGGTATAAAAGTAAAGCTATACTTTCCAATTTTGTAACTTTACAAAATAAATTGTCAATTTGTGTTGTCAATGCATGGCATCAATGCTTTTCGCCGATGAATTTTTCAAGTGTTTCCAACTTCTCAGAAGTAAGTGGCCCAGAATTGTCGAGATAGAGAATGGAGGATGGATCAACCGACCATCGAATTTCACCTCGACGCAAGGAGGGACTGAATTGTTCCCAATTGTCCAATTTCCACACGTCCAGTGCGGAGCCTCTAGTGCTAATGCGCGAGTGGTAAGCTTCATCAGATGGAAGGTAGACGTATACAGCCTTAACCACTACATTCTCCGTATTCGCGTTGATAGCAGCTAGTTCTTGGTCCAGCCACAACGGATCGCCGATTTCCCGGGTAAAAGGCCCGATAACGATGGCGTCAAGGTCTAATGTCAGATTCTCGAGAGCGGCATCCATGGTGATGCGGTATCCGAGATCACGACAGTGCTGCTTGTAAAAAGGGGAATCCCGATCCTCGGGGTCTTTCCCGGCCAGCGTCATCATCGCTACGGCTGCGGGACGCAGCAAAGTATCCATGTCGAGAAAGGCGCCGCCGTGTTTACTGGCATAGGCTTTGGCTAGCGTTGTTTTGCCTGCCCCTGCAGGTCCTATGAAGAAGATGAGTTTGCGCATGTTAACCTCCAATATGAAACCCATGACGGGAAAATAGTTACGAATATTGTAACATAAGCGGGTTATTCCTTTACTTTTTCATCTAAAGTTCAGGTTTTATTAATCTTTTATTAAGGTTCACGTCACATTTGCTTCATAATTGCATAGTAAGCTATTAGAAAGAGAGAGGGTTAAAACCACACTGGAAGATGGAAGGATAGATAGAGATGTCCGGAACCCAACACAACACGTTACAATCGGGTAACAATACCATATCGCCATTCCAAATGAATGACAAAGCATCAACCGAATATTGGCCAACAGCGGGGTGGAGAACGAGCACGCCAGAGGCGCAGGGGATGTTCTCAGGCACGTTAGCTAAAATGTTAGAAGTGTTCGGCAACCAACAGGTACATAGCATCGCGGTAGTGCGCAATGGTCATCTGGTTGCTGAAGCGTACAATCAAACTACACAAGCAGACACGCCTCAAGATATTAAATCTGTTACCAAGAGCATTACCTCTGCATTGGTTGGCATTGCTTTGTCAGAGCGTAAGTTGATTAGTTTGGATCAGAGGATGGCTGATTTTTTTCCTGAACTTGCGAGTGATCCATTAAAGTCCAAAATGACGATTAAACATTTGCTAAGCATGACCTCAGGCATGGCTTGGGATAATACAAATGAAGACTCCTCAACGGAGATGATGTATTCATCAGACTGGGTGCAGTACATCTTGGACCGCCCGGGATATGTGGAGCCAGGGTCCTTGTTTAATTATAGTAACGGTGATGCGCATCTGTTGTCGGCTTTATTGCACAAGGTGACAGGTGAGTCTATGTTCGACTACGCCAAGTCGCGTTTGTTTGGGCCCTTGGGCATAACGGACGTGAACTGGGATGATGATACGCAAGGGCGGACGATTGGCGCTTGGGCAATGGCTTTGACATTGCGGGATATGGCCAAGATTGGCTATCTATATATGAAGCAAGGCCAATGGGAGGATCAAACGATTATCCCCAAAACATGGATTCGCGATTCGGTGCAAGCGCGGACTACCCTCAATTACAGCAACGGAACAAAAGGGGGCTACGGTCTCTTTTGGTGGTCAAAGACGCTGCCTAAGGGAATCGTAAGGGGGAGCAAGAAGCAATACGATATTTACTATGCCTCGGGATCAGCGGGGAGACGCATTTTCGTTGTTCCAGAGCTTGAACTGATCGTGGCTATGACAGCAAATTCGCCTGATGTGGATATGCCTGAATATTTACTGCTGCATGTGCTGCAAGCGATTCGTTCTGATAAACCTCTCTCGGAAAATCAGGAGAACTTTGCGAAGCTAGAGCAAGCTGTGAAAGCTTTTAAGCTGATAGAGGAGTAAATCCTAGACGCACAGAGACTCAAACGGGTAAGATAATGGTAACCTATTTATAAAGAGGTGTTACCGATAGCGCGATTATATGTTCTGCCCCTGGAGCTGGATCTTGACACTGTTGCTCCGCTTACGGAACTCCTAAGCTATACGAGCGAAGAAAAGCGGGCGAAGCTGCAGAGATTTCTCCGTAAAGAAGACGTGCTAAGGGGAATCTGGGCCGATCTGCTCGTGCGTAAAGTTATTATGGCCGATCTTCATCTGGTGAATTCTCAAATCCGGTTTATCCATAACGAGTACGGGAAACCGCGGCTGCACGGCGTTGCGGACTATCATTTCAACCTATCACATTCGGGAAAATGGGTTGGATGTCTGGTAGATAGTCAACCAGTTGGTCTAGATGTGGAACATATTCAACCCTTCGATGAGGCTATAGCGCGCTCGTTTTTTGCTGAAGAGGAATATCGCTTCATTCGGGAGGCTCCCACCCACCTTGGGAAGCAGTCTCGATTTTATCAGGTATGGTCGGCAAAGGAGAGCTATATCAAAGCGCTGGGGAAGGGACTCTCGCTGAAGCTGGATAGTTTTTCTGTTCTATCGGATGACGGCGTTGAGGGAAGAAAGTGGATTGGCGGAGAGGCTTGGCAGCTCCGGTTATGCGACATCGATAAGGACTATACCATAGTCGCCTGCTATAAGCCTGATTCGGCTTGGCAAGGTACGGAAAAGGTGGAGCCCCGTCATATTGTTCAATATCTAAGGTCTGTCAATTGTTGACAGGGAGAATAGTCAGAGATATTCATTTTAACCATGAGCTAGCGCTAGAGTCAGCGCAAATTCATGGTTTTTTTTAATTGAATTTACCCATTTGAGGAAATATAGCAAGTAGCGCTGCATTCATTTCTTTTGGTTTTTTTGGTAAGATAGTTACATTTGGCAGTTCTCTACAATGAAGGGGAGTTATTTAGTGGCATTAAGAAGTTTTACGGATTATCGATTGAGCGAGGATATCGTTCGGGCCCTGCAGAGTCTAGGTTATGAGCAGCCAACTGATGTACAACACGAAGTGATTCCGATTGCGCTTCAGGAGAAGGATCTCACGGTGAAGTCGCGTACGGGAAGCGGGAAGACAGCGGCTTTCGGAATCCCGATTTGTGAGCTGGTAGAATGGGAAGAGAATCGGCCGCAGGCGCTAATTCTGACACCGACGCGAGAACTTGCAGATCAGGTGAAGCAGGATATCACGAACATCGGCCGGTTCAAGCGGATTAAAGCGGTGGCCCTATACGGCAAACAGCCTTTTGCCAAACAGAAGCTGGAGCTTCACCAGAAGTGTCACGTCGTTGTCGGTACACCGGGACGTGTACTGGATCATATTCAGAAGGGCACGCTGGATTTGGAGAAGGTCAAGATGCTCGTCATCGATGAAGCGGATGAGATGCTGCGGATGGGCTTCATTGAGCAGGTGGGAGCGATCATTGATGAGGTTCGCGAGGACCGCATGACGATGCTGTTCTCGGCAACACTCCCGCAGGACGTGGAACAATTATGTCATCAATATATGCAGAACCCGATAGATATTGAAATTCAAACGCCGGAAGCGGCGAAGGTCCAGATTGAACACGCGCTGATAACCGTGAAAGAAACAGAGAAGTTTAATGTGCTTAAGGATGTCTTCGTGACAGAGAATCCTGACAATTGCATCATTTTCTGCAGAACGCAAGAACATGTAGATGATGTCTTCCAGGAGCTGGATCAGCTTGAGTATCCGTGCGACAAAATCCACGGCGGCATGGTGCAGGACGATCGATTCCTGGTGATGAATGCCTTCAAAAGAGGGGAGTTCCGTTTCCTGGTGGCTACGGATGTCGCGGCACGAGGCATAGATGTGGAGGATATCACTCACGTCATTAACTATGACCTGCCGCTGGAGAAGGAAAGTTATGTTCACCGGATTGGAAGAACGGGCCGAGCAGGGAAGACAGGCAAAGCCATCACATTCGTTACTCCGAATGAGATGAGACATGTAGCTGAGATCGAAGAATATATTGGCTTCGAGATCCCGCGCCATGATGCTCCCACAGAGGAGGCAATCGCGGAGAGTTTGCCAGCTTTCGAACGGAAAATGCAAGCGACGCCGGTCATTAAGAGAGATAGAAGCGATCAGTTAAACAAGGGCATCATGAAGCTCTATTTTAACGGCGGCAAGAAGAAGAAGATCAGAGCGGTAGACTTCGTTGGGACATTAGCGAAGATTGAAGGCGTGACGGCAGAGGATATCGGCATTATTACGATCCAGGATAACGTTTCGTATGTAGATATTCTGAACGGCAAAGGGCCGCTGGTGCTCAGAATCATGAAGAACACAACGATCAAGGGGAAACTCCTGAAGGTGCATGAAGCAAATAAGTAAGAGGAGTATATCCGATAGGCCTGAGGGCTTAGCGGATTTTTTTTGTGCTGAGGAGGTTGCAGGGTACATGGAAGGTTAAAATTTTACTCAAACGAGTAAATTATTTGACTTACCAGGGTCTGCCCTCGCAAGGTAGACTATAGAAAACACAACACATGGGGTGAATAATCATATGGCTAACAATACACATACACATGCGAGCACCCTTTCAAATGCGAAAGTGAAACGCAGAAGTTCGATGGCGCAAATACGTGAGGATCTGATCGGATATGCGTTCGTTGCTCCAATGGTACTCGGACTATTCGTCTTTACTTTATTTCCAATTATTGCGTCCTTCTTCCTCAGTTTCACGGATTGGAACTTTGTTGCCGGATTTTCAAAAGTGAAATTTCTCGGCTTAGATAACTTTATCAAGCTTGTGCACGATTCTGTCTTCTTATTATCCCTGAAGAACAACATGATTCTAATGATCGTCGTTCCTTTAACTCTCGTATTCTCGCTTCTTCTAGCGGTTGTCATTGATAAAAAAATCTATTTAAAAGATTTCTTCAAGGTTGTTTACTTTATTCCTTACATTTCTAGCGTTGTTGCCGTAGCGATCGTGTTCCAGGTGTTATTTCACCCAACGTACGGTCCAATTAACCAAGTTTTGATGGATCTAGGCTTTGCGAATCCGCCGAAATGGCTGGCTGACCCGGATGTTGCCTTGTACTGCGTCATGGGACTTATGGTTTGGATCAGTATCGGGTATAACATGATTATTTTCATGGCTGGCTTGCAGTCCATTCCCAAAGATCTCTATGAGGCCGCGGATATTGACGGAGCGTCCAAGTTCAGACAGCTTATGAGCATCACGGTACCTCTTTTATCACCAACAACATTCTTCCTGCTAGTAACGGGGATTATCGGTACCTTTAAAGCATTTGACGTTATCTCCGTCCTAACTGGCGGTGGACCAGCAAATTCGACGACAGTCGTCGTATATCGTCTATACGAAACAGCCTTTGTTAACCTGCAATCCGGTTATGCCTCAGCTATGGCAATTGTACTTCTGCTGCTTGTACTGCTGATTACACTTGTACAATGGCTTGGTCAGCGTAGATGGGTGAACTACTAAAGAGAAGGAGGAATACCACTATGGACAAGAATCAAAAGTTGAAAAAAACTCTCCTTACATTAGTCATGCTTGTCGTTGGCATACTATTCATGTCACCATTCCTATGGATGATCTCCGCTTCCATGAAGCCGGAAGCCGACGTGTTCGCCTATCCGATACAGTGGATCCCGCAGCATTGGAATGTAATTGAAAACTATAAAGCGGTTTGGGAAACCAAATTCTCGCTATACTATTGGAATTCTATTAAAGTTTCCGTATTAACAACGGCATTATCCGTTTTACTTTCTTCTATGGCTGCTTATGCCTTTTCAAAAATCAAATTCCGCGGTCGGGGCGCGCTTTTCGTGCTAATCCTGGCGATATATATGATTCCCAGCCAAGCCATTCTCGTTCCGCAGTTCCTGCTCTTCCGTTGGATCGGGTTGTTCGACAGTCACTTTGGTTTAATTCTATTAGGTTCTTTCAGTGTTCTCGGAACATTCATGCTTCGTCAGTTCTATCTAGGTATTCATGATGAGTACATGGAGTCAGCTCGGATTGACGGTGCGGGTCATATCAGAATTTTCTGGTCCATCTGTACGCCGCTTGTGCGTCCAGCCATTGCTACGTATGCGATTCTGCGTTTCATCTGGACATGGAACGATTACCAGAACCCGTTGATTTTCCTTAGAACCAAAGATTTATTCACGCTTCCGCTAGGCATCCGGTCTTTCGCTGACTTGAACGGTGAGTTCTACTCGCTAATCATGGCTGCATCGGTATCAGCTATCGTTCCGCTTCTGATCATTTTCATCATTGGTCAAAAACAGGTTATCGAAGGCATTTCGATGGGCGGCGTGAAGGGATAATCCAAAAAGTCAAAATATGAGTGCATGAGGTTAAAATAGTGCCTCGTGTGCTCACTGTAAGTTTGATACGATCGATCATGTAAAGGTTTTCAACCAAATCAGAGCTCACTTGGAGGGTTTCCTATGAAAAAGAGTTTACTAGTATTAAGCGGTGTGCTTGCTATCAGTGCTGCACTTGCAGGCTGTGGTAATAAAGGTGAAAAACCTGCTGCTGATAGCGGTGCTGCGGGCGGAACGAAAGCTCCTGTTACTATTAAAGTCCAAGGTTGGTACACGGAAGCACAAGGGAACTGGAATGCAACTGTTGATGCATACAACAAGTCGCACCCGAACGTAAAAGTCGTGTATGAAAGCATGTCCGAGAAAGGCGATTCCCAAGAAGGCATGAAAAAGCTTGACCTTCTAGCTGCTTCAGGCGAGCAAATGGACGTTGTGATGTATTCCAGCGCATCTGATTTCGCTCAACGTGTAGGCGCAGGAATCTTGGAACCGCTTGATGATTACTTGAAAAAAGATAACATTGTTGTAAAAGACGAATATAAACTTGATCCTGTAGTAAATGGTAAATACTATGCGCTGCCAGGTAAAATGATTGAATGGTTCGTCCTCTTGAACAAGGACAAGCTCGATGAAGCGAAGCTTCCTGTTCCAACAGAATGGACATGGGATCAATATGCGGAATACGCTAAGAAGTTGACCAAAGGTGAAGGGGCTTCTAAAGCCTACGGTTCCTACTTCCATAACTGGAAAGACTACGCGCTGCTTGGTCTGAACAATGATATGGAGAACCCGTACTTGGTGAAATCCGATGGTACGCAAAACATCGACAATCCGAAAGTTCGTTATTCCCTTGACCTGAGAAACAAAATGGAGAATGTAGATAAAACATCCGTTCCTTACTTTGAAGTTGTATCGCAAAAAATGGCTTACCGTGATGTGTTCTACGGCGGTAAAACAGCTATGCTAGCAACTGGTAACTGGATGGTTGGTGAGCTTTCCCTGAATGCGAAATTCAAAACCGTTTTTGCTCCATATCCGAAATTTGACGCCAAAGATCCAAACGGTCTGACAGAAGTAGGCGCTGACTTCATGGGTGTAGCTGCGAACTCCAAAAATAAACAAGCAGCCTATGATTTCGTGAAATGGTACACAACAGAAGGTATTCAAACGCAAGGTCTCTTCTTCTCCGCATGGAAAAAAGCTGATGTTGAGAAAAACGTTGATGCGATTTTGAAAAGCGGCAAACCAGATCAAGTTGCTATGATCGATAAAGAATCCTTGCTTGCTACTTTGAAAGTTAACAAAGCAACGAAACTAGTTGTTCCTCCAACTTACGCGCTGCAACAAGAGAAAGAATACTTGACGCAAGTTGAGCTGTTCTTGACAGGCAAACAAGATTTGGAGAAAACAATCCAAACAGCGAAAACAAAAATTGAAGATATCCGTAAGAGCAATGCGAAGTAAGAAGTAACGAATTGCGCAAGATTATTGCTATAATGAAAAGAGGAGGCCTTGGGCTCCTCTTTTTCCCATTTCCAAAGGTGTATTCGAAAGGCAGGAGAACGCAGTGCCGGGTTGGCTTCGCAGGTTATCTTTACGCAATAAATTGGTGCTGACGATACTGGTTTGTCTCGTTCTGCCATCCGTTGTATCCATGAACGTCTCCTCCCTGTTTACAAGGGATGCGGTAAGATCACAGGTGACTGATTCCTCGCGCGAATCGAATCGGATCGTAAGTCAAATTGTGAATGCCCAGATCAAAAATATGATTTATGTCATGAACTTCATTCAGTTTGACGAGGAGTTGCAGCCTTCCATTCGGGAATTAGGCAGAGCCAATGAGGGCACGGATAAGGGAGATGTTTTGCAATATAAACAGACGATAACGAAAAAAATGTCAACGGTTATCGATTCCTTCGGCAATCTGAGTGTGACGGTATTGCTGCCCAACAAGGAGTATGTAGCCTCCTATACGACTTTTTCTTTTAATCCGACGGATTTTATGAAAAAAAGCTGGTTTAGCGCCGTTGAACAAGTATCCGGCTACAATGTTTTGTGGATCGGGTCTGAGCCCAATTACAGCGAATTGACGAATCAGCCGTACCTGCTGTCTGCAGCCAAGCCGCTTCGCAAGAACGATGTCACATATGGATATGTGATTGTGGGGCTGGATCCCCGCTTGCTGCAAGAGCTTTTCAATCAGTATCACAATAATGAATCTATGGCGATTATTGATCAACAGGGACGCATTCTGGTCGATAAAGATTCCTCAACCATCGGTACGATTTTCCCTTACTTCGATCAGATTCCCAAGGAGGATGGATCCTCTTTCGTGAAGGTGGCGGGAGAAGATTATATTCTGCTCAGCAGCCATGTGACGCCGGAGTGGCAGCTAGTTAATATGAGTCCTTATAAAGCAGCTGCGCATAAGATTGAGTCTTTTCGGAAAACAGATTTTCTAATTCAACTATTTTTCTTGGTCCTATTTGCCGTTACTTTACTATATATGGTGCGTACGCTCACCAAACCGATTGCGCGGCTTGTCCAAACCGTTGTCCGGATTGAATCCGGTCAGCTCGGCGAACGCTCCAACATTAGCGGTGTGGATGAAGTGGGGCGGCTTGGGTATGTGTTTGACCGCATGATTGACCGTATCGAGCTGATGCTTGAGGAAAACCGCCGCGAGCAGGAGCTCAAGCGCATGGCGGAGTTAGCGATGCTGCAGGCGCAAATCAATCCGCATTTTCTGTTTAATGTGCTGAATTCCATCCGTTTGAAAATTATGATGAAGGGGGATTCCGAGAACGCGGAATTAATCTCTTCCCTCTCGTCGCTCTTGCGGATGACCATTAACCGGAATAACGAATATATCCCACTGCATGAGGAGATTGAGATTATCGAACATTATGTTCGACTTCTTAATTCGAGGCACGGGGATCGGGTGAACCTGCGTATTTCGGCAGCTTCCGACACGCTCCTGATTGAGATCCCTCGGTTTCTGCTGCAACCGCTCATCGAAAATGCCTATATTCATGGGCTAAAAAGCAAACCTGGAGAAATTACGATTGCCTCCAGGATCTGTGAGGATGGGCGGCTTCAGCTTGAGGTAAGGGATTCGGGTATCGGTATGACACTAGAGCGTTTGGAAGAGCTTCGCTCCCATCTGGTGACGCTGCCTATGAAGCATCACCAGGCTTCCCGAAGCCCTTCCTTGTCTGGTATCGGTTTGCAAAATGTATTAGAGCGCCTTCGCATCATCTACGGCCATCGATTCGATTATGAAATCGGAAGCGGGCCAGATCAGGGAACGCAGATTGTCCTGCGCTTTCCGCAGCAGACAGGAAAAGAGGGCTAAGCATGTATACAGTCATAATTGTCGATGATGATTTACCTGTACTTGAATTTTTGAGCTCAGCGATCAAATGGGAAGAACTGGGGTTCCGTTTGGCAGGAGCCTTCGAGAACCCGCTCGATGCTCTGGAAGCTGGACGGCGTTCCAAAACCGATGTGCTGATCAGCGATATCGGTATGCCGGAAATGAACGGCTTAGATTTGATCAGATCGCTCCGTGAGGAGGACCCTCATATCAAGGCGGTTATTCTCTCTTGTCACGATGATTTCCACTTTGCACAAAAAGCGATGAAGCTTTCCGTGAGTGAGTATATTCTGAAAGAGACGATGAATATAAGCAACATTTCTGAGGTCCTAGGCAGACTGAAGGAGCAGCTTGATGCCGAGGATCACGTGCAATCCAAAAGCCGTAAGCTCGAGCGGGAGGCCGCGCTGCGCCGCGGCTCTTCCAAGCGCCATTTTATCCGGAGTACGGTCAATGAGCCGTTGTTTGATTCGGTGGAGTGGAGCCAGCAAGCGGAAGGGTTCGGCCTTCGCCTTGGACAGCACGGGGTGCTGCCGGTGTTCGGGTATGCCAACCGGGTGAAGGAGGCGAATCAGCGCTTCCAATCCAAAGATTTATTCGATTATACGATTCAGAATATCATTGAAGAGCTGCTCGTCGATCAGAAAGAAATCACATTGTTCACCTATGATACGGGCGAAATTATATTGCTGTTCCCTCAATATGGCAGCATGCATGTGAATAACAGCCAGAAGGTCGAGCAGACGCTGCGTCATTTGCAAGCCTGTTTGCAGCAATATGCGAAGGTGGCGTTCTCTTTCATAACGGGAAGTCCAGCGAAGGATGTACGTTCCTTGAAGGAGCAGCTGAAGCGCATGGTAGAAGGACGGAGCTCGCGGTTCTACTTGCCGGAAAGCTCTGTCATGAAGCTGGAGCATGTGCGGGAAGTGTTCGGAGATGGGGGATTGCTGCTTGCAGAGTATGCCCAGACGCTGGATGAGTTTCGAAGTGTGGTGTTCGATGAAAGGTCCGATTTAATCGATATGTACGTCTCGAAGTGGATTGATTTCATCCAGTACCATCGGTTTCGGCCCATGGAAGTGAAGGAGTGGCTGCTGAAGATGATTCTCGACGTGCGAATGCGGCTCAAATCGCTGCAGCATTACCAGTCGACGTTTTCATCTGAGCTTTTGCATCATGATGTGCATGAACTATCGTCTGTACGGGAGCTGGAATTGTGGCTGAAGGATTACCTGCAGCAAGCGATTCAATGGGCTGGGCAGGTGTACCGCGAGTCGCACAACCGTGAGATTCTGGAGTGTCAGCGGTTCGTTTATAATCATTTGCATATGAAAATATCACTGGAAGACGCGGCGGTCCATCTGCACCTTCATCCCAGTTATTTGAGTCGGCTCTTCAAGAAAGAGACCGGTGAGAATTTCGTGGAGTATGTGACGCGAATGAAGATGGAGAAGGCGAAGGAGCTGCTAGAAATCACGGATAAAACCGTGGAACAAATCGCCGACATGCTCGGCTACGAGAATAAAAACTATTTCGGGAAGCTGTTCAAGGCGCACACCGGGACGGTGCCGAATGCTTTCCGTGGGCAGACCAAGGGGGCACAGTCTTAACCGGATAACATACACAACCTGACGGATTAGACGCCGTCGGGTTTTTTGTTAGCTGCTTTTCGTATCCCACCTCACCTCACCTACCTCGCGCGACATCCGATACTCCTAGCCCTCCCACCTCAGCGTATGATATCCCTCACCTCATCCAACACCATATAGCCAACCTCCACCTCATCCAACACACTATAGCCAACCCGCCACCTCATCCAACACCATATAGCCAACCTCCGCCTCACCCAACACCATATAGCCTACCTTCACCTCACCCAACCCAATATAGCCAACCCCGACCTCTCCGGCCAAAAACAAATTTATAAAACTAGCGAGAATCTCGCTAAGCCTTCACTGAGGGAACTGGAGTCCGCTATTTGGTGGAAAACGAGCTATTTTCTTTCTTGAGGGGAACTACAGGGCTCTATCTCGGCACTATGGCTTAATTATCTGGTGAAATCGGTGAAATAGCGGACCACAGTTCTCCACACAGACGGAAAATGTGCCTTTTCAAAGGAATAACGGCCTGTAGTTCCCCAATTAGCAGATCGGAAGAACGATCAACTAGGGTGCAAGACGACCATTTGGCAGAAACAACACCTAGAACAGAAAAACGTCAATGCCGTTGTCAGCTAACACGAATTTCCTAATGTTTACAAAAAAAATGCACTATCCCTTTTTGAACCATGGTAAAATAAGGGGCGGTACAAGGCTTGTCACATAGATGATAAGGGAGGAATTTGTAATGGGTAAGAGAGCGGGATGGAAAGCAAAAGCGATAAAAGCGGCGCTGGCCTTAACGGTAGCGCTACCTCTACAAGTGCTGGCTACAAGCAGCTGGCAGGCGGTAATGGCGGAAGGGCCAAATGATCCGGCTCCATTCATTGAAGCGAAGGTAGTCAACGGAAATGCAGGGAAGAAGGTACTGTTCGATAACACGCATGAACAAACCGCTGGTGCAGCGGATTGGGTGATCGACGGTGCTTTTTCTGATTTTGGGAACGCGTTAGCGAATAACGGCTACTACGTCAAAGAATTACGTAAAACAACACCCATCACACTCAGTGATTTGAGCGGTTATGACGTTTTTGTCGTAGCTGAGTCTAATGTTCCTTATAAAACGAGCGAGCAAGCAGCTCTGGCGCAGTATGTGCAGGGCGGCGGAAGTATCTTCTTCATTGGAGATCACTACAATGCGGACCGCAACAAGAACCGTTGGGACGGTTCGGAAGTATTCAACGGCTATCGTCGTGGCGCGTGGACGAATCCAGCCAGCGGCATGAGCGCCGAAGAAAGCTCCTCAGCAGCTATGCAGGATGTAGCCAGTTCGGACTGGTTAGCAACGCAATTCGGTTTACGCTTCCGCTATAACGCTTTAGGTGATATTAATGCGAACCAAATCGTGTCGCCACAGCAGTCGTTCGGTATTACTACAGGCGTTTCAAGCGTAGCCATGCATGCGGGATCAACACTGGCGATCATCGATCCGACCAAGGCCAAAGGAATTGCGTACTTACCGCAAACGAATGAGGCTTGGGCAAATGCAGTCGATCAAGGTGTATATAACGGAGGCGGCGTGGCGGAAGGCCCGTTCGTCGCTATAGCTAAGTCAGGCGCAGGTAAAGCTGCATTCATCGGCGATTCCTCACCAGTGGAGGATGCGACGCCGAAGTATTTGCGTGAAGATACAGGTGCGAAAAAGACGACTTATGACGGTTTCAAAGAAGTGGACGACGGCGTCCTGCTGGTTAATATGGTGAATTGGCTTGCGAAAAAGGAAAGCTACACTAGCTTGTCGGAAGTAAGCGGCTTGCAGTTGGATCAGCCGACAGCGCTGCTGCCATTCGAAGCGCCAGCTGCCTCCACGGAGCCACAGCCAGAACCTTGGGCGGCACCGAATGCCGGCTACAAATGGTACGACCGCAGCACTTTCAAAGCGGGCTCCTACGGCGGACCTGCAGCGACGGCGAGTGCAGCTTACAGCTTCGTGCATCAAGCAACGCTGCCGAATGCAGTGGACTTCCCACTGCGCGTTGTAGTGGATAACCTGCCCCCGTCCACGACGGTTACGGGGTTCAACGTAGGGATTTATTTGGTTAGCGGCGGCACGCAAATTGCAATGGTTCAGAATGCTGATGGCACATGGCCTACAGCCTACGGATATAGTACACAGTTCAGTGTGACCTCGGATATCAATGGTCATGCAACGAAGGATTTGTTGGTTCGCGTTAAGCCTGGAACAACGGCTGCGGCGAATTTACGCCTGCGTCAAGCTTCTACGAACCTGAAAACCGAGGGCGTTACCCTAGGCAACGTACCAGCTGAGTCTTTACCGGAAGAGCAAAACCCAATCCCAGCGAAAATCGATATCTCTGATGCTCGGAGTAAAGCAGCTGGCACATTGGTGACTGTGGAAGGTGTCGTTACGACAGAACCGGGTGCTTTTGGCGGCCAGGCCTTCTACCTGCAGGATGAAACAGGCGGAATCTACGTGTTCCAAAGTCTGAGCGGTTTTCATCAAGGAGATAAAGTGAAAGTTACAGCATCTACGGCTGTATTCAATACAGAGCTGGAGCTAGCGGACCCAGTTGCCATCGAAAAAACAGGCGTTGCAGCACTTCCAGCGCCAATAGCTGCGACAGCAGTGACGAATGACAATCAAGGGCAATTGATTGAGCTTAGCGATGTTACCGTGAGCAATATCATCAGCGCTACGCCGGCAGGTTCTTTTGAATTTGATGCAGTCAAAGGTTCAGTGAGCAATCACATCCGTGTTGATGTAAGAACGGGTTTGACACTGAGTTCGTTCCCTTACCAAGCGGGACAAACGGTGAGCATTAAGGGTGTCGCTGCTATTTTCAAAGGCGTATTCCAATTGAAGCCAAGAGGTTTAAGCGACTTCACAGTGACAGCTGATACAGCAGCGCCTGTTACGACTGCGAGCTTATCTAGCTCTGCGAACAGTGAGGGCTGGTATAAGGAAGATGTGACCGTATCTTTGTCGGCAGTGGATGACAGTGCGGGCGATGTAACAACGAAGATCAGCTTAAACGGCGGTGCTGAGGTTCCTTATGAGGCGCCAGTCGTGATTCAAACGGAAGGCACGAATACGATTGCGTATTCTTCCACAGATGCAGCAGGAAATGCGGAAGCTGCGAAATCCTTGCAAGTAAAGCTGGATAAAACCGCTCCAGCAGCCGTGTTAACGCAGTCTGGTCACGCGGTTGGGGATGTTACAGATGCGGATACATTAACATTTGTGTTAGCTAGTACAGATGCACTTTCAGGCGTAGCCGAGCAGACGTTGCTGCTAGATGATGCGGTAATCAACAGCGGTCAATCCATTGCAGCCGGCAGCCTAACACAAGGGGCACACACAGTAGGCTATCGTATTGTCGATGCTGCGGGTAATGCGGCGCAAGCGAATGTACCTTTTAATGTGAACGCGAAAGTAACGCTCAGCCAAGCAACGCTTTCGGCTAATGCGACTTCACTCAAACCGGGTGAAACAACAACGACGCATGTAGTGGGTGTTTTGAGCAATGGGGCGGCTGCTGATCTTAGCGGTGCTGTAATTGTTTATAGCACAAGTAATGGAGCGGTAGCGACCATTGATGCACAAGGTAAAGTGAGCGCGGTGGCAGAAGGTACTGCGCAGTTAACAGCAGCTGTTACATTAAATGGAACAACCGTGCATACGGGTGCTGCAACGATCACCGTTGTGAAGCCGTTGTCCTTAGGGGCGCCAGGCAAGCCGGTGTTGTCAGACAATAGTGGTCAAGCGACTGGTTTGAAAGACGGTAACTACACAGTGACAATGAATATGTGGTGGGGCAATAACGGCTCTGTTTTCAAATTGTACGAAAATGGTGATCTCATTCAGACGCAATCGCTGACAGACGCATCACCGGCTGCCCAAACGGCCAAAGTAGAAGTAAAAGGCAAAGCCAATGGCACTTATACGTATACAAGTGAACTTATTAATTCCTTTGGAACAACAACAAGCGCTCCGTTGGTCGTGAAAATTACGGATGCAGCGCCTGGCAAGCCGGTCCTTTCCCAAGACAATTGGGATGGAGATGGCAGCTACAAGGTATCGATGAACATGTGGTGGGGAACGAATGCGACGGAGTATCGTCTGTACGAAAATGGTGTGCTGATCGAAACGAAGGCGTTAACCGCAGCTTCGCCTAGCGCTCAAAGCGCGGTGAGCACGATCGCGGGTCGCGCTGTCGGCGTGTACGAATATCGCTGCGAGTTGGTCAATGCGGGTGGCGTTACTTCCAGTGAGAAGCTGACTGTGAAAGTAACGAAGTAAGCAGTTATTGAGATCGAGCCTCTAACACCCCGAGGGTGTTGGGGGCTCTTTTGTTCAGCGGGCTCTGCTGGACATTGGCCTGCGGAATTTACCTGCAGAAAGTGCAGCAAATTATTGGATTTGCAGGTTTGTGAAGAGTAATCATGTAAAAGGTACATCAAATTCGCGTGTTTTAGATATAAAGTGGCTAGAAACGCGGAATTTACTGTACTTTTTACATGTCGCCTCCTGAAAACGTGGGTATACGCCGATTTACATGTACTTTTTGCATGATTTAGCTTGTGCGAAGAGGCGTTTGGGCGTCATCTGCTAGTCTAGATAGTCCAAAATCCCGCGAACGAGGCCATATTGAACGATTTTGCCATTTGGGGTGCGGCTGATCGGCTGCAGCCAACCTTTTTTGCATAGGGATTGGAGCATCCTTAAGGCCGTTCTATGGTTGATCTCAAAATGCCATTCAACATCTTTGGGGCGAAGAGGTCGTGCTAACTGATGGAGTAGGCGAATGACCTCTTTTTCAGACAGATGGGCTCGATGAACAGGAGAGGGGGCAGATTGGAAACGGCTGAGCAGCATGCGAATCAAGGTCATACATAACTCGGGTCGGTGAGCCACGTCATCATAAGCGAATGAGATGACACGGAAGCCAAGTGCTTGGAGGAAGGTTTCGCGGTTTAGTTCTTCGCAGTATCGTTTGAGATCCATATCTTGCACATGGGGGCCGAAGCCCTTGATTTCCCAAATGAACTTGAGCTCTCCCGGCAGGTAGGCGAAGTCGCCGAAGTAAGAGCGTCCTCTCCAATCCAAAATTTCATACTCTGGGTGCAAAAGATCGAAATGTCCGTGCATAGGGAACCACACATTTTCCAAAAACAATGTTTCCGCATGCAGATGTCCGCGTTCGAGTCGTGCCTTGCGTTCTCCTGTTCTTCGAGCGGCGTGGGAGGCAATGAAAGCTTGATGTTGTTCATGAAAAAGGAAAGAATTCATAGCGCAGTCTCCTATTCGTATTCATAAAAAAACGCCCCTGATTCATCATAAAGGATGAATAGGGACGTTCTTCGTCTATGTGTCATTATAGCGGCTATTGGCCCCAAAAACCACACTAGACAAAATCTAAGCACAATGTTAGCTTAATTGAACTACTAAACGAAAGTTGTGATCAAGATGTCCAACCAACTGGCTTCCCAAGCCGGCCTGTCCGCAGGCCGCTACAGCCGATTATGGATCGTGCTCGTACTCGGTTCACTGGCGTCCTTCGGGCCGCTCTCGCTGGATATGTATCTGCCAGCGCTGCCGGATCTGGCCAGCGATCTCCACACCAGCACCTCACTAGCGCAAATGAGTCTCACCGCCTGCATGCTGGGTCTGTCCATCGGCCAGCTCATCGCAGGATCTGTAAGCGATGTGCGCGGTAGGCGCACGCCACTGCTGATCGGATTGATCCTCTATGCGATCTCTTCGATCCTGTGCATGTTCGCGCCATCCATTGGCGTTTTCCTAGGCTTGCGATTCGTGCAAGGCTTGGCGGGCGCAGCAGGGATCGTCATTTCCCGGGCGATTGTTCGGGATATGTATGAAGGCGTGGAGCTGACGAAATTTATTGCGCTGCTCATGCTGGTTAACGGGGCTGCGCCCATTCTTGCCCCAATCGCTGGAGGGCAGATCTTGCAGTTCACATCATGGCGCGGCGTGTTCCTCGTTCTAGGTGCCATTGGCGTATTGATGCTCCTAGCCGCAACATGGGGCCTGAAGGAAACGCATCCGGTGGATCGCCGTTCCAAGGGCGGACTCGCCAATACGCTGCGCACATTCCGCGGCCTTCTCACAGACCGCATGTTCATGGGCTATGCGCTAACACAAGGGCTCGTCTTTGCCGGTATGTTCGCGTATATTTCCGGCTCGCCGTTCGTGCTGCAGGAGATTTACGGGGTTTCCCCGCAAATATTCAGTGTTTGCTTCGCAGTGAACGGGCTTGGCGTCATCCTAGCCGGCCAGGTGACTGGCAAGCTCGCAGGCAAAATAAGCGATCATCGCTTGCTGGCCGGTGGGCTTGCTATGGCAGCTTTCGGTGGCATGCTGCTGCTCGCCGCCGTTCTGATCGGGACAGGGCTTCCAGCCATCCTTGTCGCGTTTTTCTTCATCGTTTCCAGCGTAGGCCCTGTCTCCATCGCTACTTCTTCACTCGCTTTGCAGAGTCAAGGGAAAACGGCGGGGAGTGCAGCAGCGCTGCTGGGACTGCTTTCTTTTATCATCGGTGGCCTGATTGCTCCGCTTGTTGGTCTCGGGGGCAGCCACACCGCAGTTCCGCTTGGCATCATTATTGCTGTGATGGAGATAGGGGCAATTCTCTGTTTCGTAGGAATGACGAGGGGCAGAAAGACGGCGTAAACTTTTTTGGTGAACGAGCGGCCGCTTCTCATTTTTTTCACAATTACCCTGTATACTGAAGCCAATTAGACCAATTCATGAAAAAGGTGGAGTTACAGGATGAAGCTCATTCACAGGAAAGTGCTGGTCGGAACGCTCTCAGCAGGACTACTTATTGGCGGTGGCCTCGTGCTTCAGCATAACCAGGTATTCGCCGATGAGACGGGTACAGTGTCGCCTGCACCTCAGAAGGACAAAGTTAAGGATAGCCATCATAGAGATTTTCGCGGAGGAGTACATAACCAAGGTCACGGGCCAGTCAAAGGCGGATTTGAATTCGGCAAAGGAGGCTCTTTCGATTTCGCTGCTATTCTTGGGATTGATCAAGCCGTGTTGAAAGATGAGATCAAGCAAGGCAAAACATGGGTGCAAATCGCCCAAGAGAAAGCGAATCTAACGGAAGAGGCACTTCTAGCCAAAATAACGGAAGCCGAGACGAAGAAAATCGATGACGCACTCGCAGCCGGAAAATTGAAGCAGGAGCAGGCCGATAAGATGAAATCGGGTCTAGCGGATCGCTTGAAAAAAATGGTGGAGTCGAAACCGAATGTTATGGATTTCAAAGGTGATTTCAAAGGCGTACAACCACGTGGCGGCATGATGCCTGGCGGTATGTTCGGTAACAACGCTGAAATCGCAACGATCCTCGGAATCACGGAAGACGAGCTTGCTGCGCAGCGCAAAGCAGGGAAGTCTCTTGCCGACATCGCCCAGGATAAAGGCATCACAGAAGATCAACTGATTACCAAGCTGAAAGACAATTTAACGGATGAGCTGAAAAGTTTCGTGGAACGCAAAGGCGGAGTGCCCCCGATGAAACCGGGTCAGGGTCATGAAGGTTTTAAATTCAAAGGAAAGCCTGGTCATCCAGGAGCGCCAGAACGGGTAGCGGCACCAGAGCCACCAGCAACACCACAATAAATGGAATAAAGGTTGCCTCTATCGATCTCTGTGACCGATGGGGCAACCTTTTTTGAGCCTTATAACGCCTAATGTCCTTTAAATCCCCGTCTTCAAGCGGTTCCGCCATTTGAACAAAAGGATCCCTGCCAGCACTGCACACGCACCAATCATCGCATAAATCAAGAATTGCTCTACCCACATGAACATCGCCTGCCACTGTTCGCCGAACAGATAGCCAATGCTAAAAAAAACGACGACCCATAAGGCAGAACCTGTAAAAGCATACATCGCAAAAACACGGAATGGAATGCGAATGATGCCTACAAAGTAGAAGATAAACTGCCTAATCCCGGGTAAAAAGAAGCTGAAGAGCAGCACTTTATTGCCAAACTTCTCATAATAGCTCCGTGTCTTGTCCAAATGGTGGGGTTTGAGAAACAGCAGCTTGCCATAACGTTCGATAATCGGCGTCCCCAGCTTGTATCCAATTAGGTAGGTGATCGTCATGCCGATGACCGATCCGACCCAGGCAGATAGCATGGCCGGCGCCCATCGCAGCACGCCTTTATATGATAAATACCCTGTATAGGTCATGGTTGTGTTGCCAGGAGGGATCGGAAGGGCGATGACGTCAAGCGGCAGCCCAAGCAGCAGGACCAAGTAACCGTACTGAGCAAATAGATGTTCAATTAACCCTAGAAATTTCACTGTGAGTTCGCTCCTTCTTTCTCAAGCTCTAGTAGAGGACACGCCATAAATAAAAGGTAGCATAAGCCTCCCAGCCTTTCCAACCTTCAGCCAGCTGGCGAATATAGGGAAGTGTCGGCTTCTCGTCCAAACCTAGCATATGCTTCAGCGCGTTGTGCAAACCAACATCCGCAATCGGGAAGGCGGCGGTATTGCGCAAGCAGCGCATAAGGACATAATTGGCCGTCCATGGGCCGATGCCACGAATGCTCAGCAGTTCATTCTCCATCGCAGCAAAATCGTTCATCTCCAGCAGCTGCTCTTTGACCAGCCTGCCATCCGCCATCATCTGGGCAACGCCGATTAAGTACTCGGCCTTTTTACCCGTGAATTGCAGGGCTGTCAAAGCTTCTGGTGCTAACTCGGCAATCCGCTCAGGCGCAGGGAACGCCCAATAGGTATGTCCTTCCCAGTCTAGCCGGGTACCGAAGGTTTCTACGAGACGCCTTTTGAGTGTATAGGCAAAAGTCAGATTGATCTGCTGTCCCATAATGCCCCAGCTCATCGCCTCAAAAAGATCAGGAATCCCCAGCAGACGAAGTCCATAAAAGTCCTGAGTGACTTGGTTCAGCAGCATGTCGTGAACAGCTAGTTCGTAGAAGGAAGTAAGGTCTGTGCTGAGATCAAACCACTCCCACACATAACGTGCGACGTTTTCAAGAAGGCTTGGAGTCACGGGAGTATCTTCGCTAGATAAAATGCGAATGCGAAGCTGTAAGTTATCCTCACTGTTGACAGCGATCAGCACTCGGTTATCCCCAATAAGAAGCAGCTTATAAATAGCGGAGTTATCCACATGGAATAGACATTCATTGGTGGAGCGGGTCAAATAGCCCAGATTTTGCTCATAGCGAAAAGGTTCAGGCAGCGGCAGTGTAAAAGAGCTTGTTTGCTCGTTCCATAGTAGAAGTGAAGAGTCAAAAGACGGCATAAGTCATTTCTCCTGTAATCAGTTAGTTGGGCTTCTTCTATTATCCCTGAAGGTGGCTTTCGTAATCTTGCTTTCTCATCTCGCATCCCTTACAAGAGAGCACCCGTTTGGGTATACTGAGCTAGTAGAGAAAAGGCATTGAGAGGAGCGAAGCCATGCAAGACAGGTACTGGCAAGCGATTGTCGCGAATGATGCGAGTTATGATGGCACGTTTTATTATGCGGTCAAGACAACAGGTATCTTCTGCAGGCCTTCCTGCAAATCGAGGGTGCCGAAGCGGGAAAATGTCCGGGTTTTTCATGATCGTCAGACAGCGGTTGAAGAGCATTTCCGTCCTTGTAAAAGATGCAGGCCAGACGGCTTGCGGCTGCCGGATGAAGAGTGGATCGAGCTGATAGCCGATCATATCAAGGAAAGTTACGCTGAGCCGATTACGCTATCGGTACTGGCCGAGCAGTTCTATGCCAGCGTATATCATTTGCAAAGGACGTTCAAACGGGTGAAGGGCATTACACCTCTCACTTACCTTCAACAACAACGAATTGAAGCAGCCAAGCGGCTTTTAATAGAAACCAATAGTCCTGTGAATGTAATCGGTGCGCAAGTAGGGATTGCGAATGCTGCTCATTTTGCTACTGTGTTCCAGAAAAAGACAGGTGTCACGCCATCGGAATTTCGGCAATCATCCACTATCTAACCATAACCGAGGAGGGTTCTTGGATGCAAACAATAGAAGCAAAGACAGCGGCTAAATCCATTTATTGGGGTGCAGCGCGTTTATTGGATAATAACTTTTTGATCGCGGCGACAGATGATGGACTGATCTACCTGCAGTATCAAGCGGGTGATGCGGAGCAAGGTGTAGTTAATGAAGAAGCATGGTCTGAACTAACCAAATGGGCTGAAAATCGTTTCCCTGCTTATAGCTGGATGGAGAATAAGGCTGCATTAGAGCTCTATGTGCAGCAGCTTGAAGAGTATCTGCAAGGCTTACGCAAAACGTTCACGCTGCCACTTGATCTGCGTGGGACTGATTTTCAACAAGCGGTATGGCAGGCATTACATGAAATACCGCATGGTGAAACGGTAAGTTACTCACAGATCGCTCAGAAGCTGGACAAAACTAACGCAGTAAGAGCTGTCGGTACAGCCATTGGCGCAAACCCGGTTCTCATCGTGGTGCCGTGTCACCGCGTACTCGGGAAAAATGGCGCATTAACCGGTTATCGTGGCGGACTGGCCAATAAAGAGAAACTGCTGGTTTTGGAGAAGGTTGGTTTGTAAGCAGAAGAAATGGAAAGGGAGGAGGGAGGCGTATGCAGATTGAGGTGAACCACAAGCTGGCGAAGACGCTGCTCACGAAAGCCAGCGGCTTTCTGGAGGGATATTCCCATACGCTGAATCCTTACACGGGATGCGCTTTTGCGTGCTCCTACTGCTACGTGAGACAGATGCCGGTGGCCCTATTCCGGACGGAGACCTGGGGCTCCTGGGTCGACGTGAAGGACAATGCCGCCGCTCTTCTGGAGCAAGAACTGGCCAAAGCAAAGCGTAAAGGCCAGGTCACGATCTTCATGTCCTCGGCGACGGACCCGTACCAGCCGAGCGAGCATAAGGAGCGGATCACCCGCTCGCTCCTGGAGGTGATGTCCGTGCAGCAGCCGGACTTCTTGTTCGTTCAGACCCGCAGCCCGCTCGTGAAGCGGGACGCGGACTTGTTAGCGCTGCTCGGCGACCGGGTCCGAGTCAGCATGACGGTAGAGACGGACCGCGAGGATGTCCGCCGAGCGTTCACCCCGGCCGCGCCGCCGATACAGGCGCGGCTAGCGGCCCTTCGCGAGCTCGCCGCTCGCGGCATTCCCGTGCAGGCCACGATAGCGCCAGCGCTGCCGAGCTCGGAGCAGTTCGCCGAGCGGCTCTCGGGCATCGTGGAGCGGGTGTGCATCGACGATTACTTCATGGGCGATGGCAGTGGGGGCCGGCGCACGGCACGCATCGGCGTGCGCGCGATCTATGACGCGCTGGGGCTTTCGGACTGGTACAGTCCGGATGCGTACAAGCGCGTGCACGAACAGCTCCTGCGGCATTTTCCGCAGGAGCGTGTGCTTGTCAGCCAGCAAGGCTTCTTGCCTGGCTGATGGTTAATCCGCTTGCGCCAGGAGGGGGGCGACCCCCGTTTGGCTGCGCATGCGTTGTTTGAATTCTTTGGGCGAGCATTGGTTATGCCGCTTGAACAGCTTGTAGAACTGCGCCATATTGAGGATGCCAACCTCGAAACTTACCTCCATCATGCTGAGGTCGCCTGTTAGCAGGAGACGCTCGGCTTTTTTGATGCGCTTGTAATTCACGTAATCCACGAAGGATATCCCCATCACTTTTTTGAAATACTTAATAAAGTAATGATAGCTTAAATTGAGCAAGGAGCAGACGTCTTCAACCGTGATTCGTTCACCAAGGTGCTTATCGATATAATCAAGCGCAGGGCGCAAGCGAGCGATACCTGACTCCTCAGCATGCGCAGACAGATCACGGCTGTCATTGCGCAACATAAGCAGCAGCAGGTTCTTGATCGCTGCGCTGATGGCAAGCTCGTAACCAATTTTGCGGGATTGCGACTCTTCGAAAATCTGTAGAATAAGCTCATAAGCGGCTTGCTTCACAGCTGGATTACTTCGGAAGAGCTCGTTGAACTGCTCAAGCGGATGAGTCAGCTCCGAGAAGCAATGCAGGTAAGGCATCGTACTTAGGTCAAAATGCTGCTTGAGATCAATTTGGAATACGATCTGCCGCAAGGCGCCGGCGGAGTATTTGTACGTCCGATGGGGCTGGGAGGAACCCAGAACAATCACATCTCCAGCGGATAAAACCGTATGTTCATGCTTGGTTTGAATGGCCAGAAGTCCTTCCGTGACGACGAGGAATTCAACCTGCTTATGCGAATGCCAGAGCCAAGGCGTTGGAAAACCAAAGTGAGCGGAATCGGAGCCGAGCTCCCATATTTTTAGGAAAAGCAGCGGGTTCTGATAAATGACTTCTTCGTTGACGATTTCGGACGAAAGACTATGTGTGAGTTCCATGGTTACGTATACCTCGCTCTAGGGTAGGACATTTTTGAATATGTAAATCGAAGTTTCAGGTAAGGTCTATCAAGAGAAAGTATAACATTGTTTACTTACTGAGGACACTATTGAATAATAAATAGGCACAATCTTGCCTTTCATTCTGGGAATGGACGGACTATACTCACATTATGAATGAATACGCTATCTTGGAGGGAATAAGAAGATGAGTCAGAAGCTTAAAGTAACGGTTTGGAATGAGTACCGTCATGAAAAAGAAAATGAAAAAGTACGTGCTGCATATCCAGATGGGATTCATACAGCGATTGGCGAAGGCATTAGCGGGAATGTAGATGTCACTTATGCAACTCTTGACGATGCTGAGCACGGTTTGACTGAAGAGGTTTTGAATAACACCGATGTTCTTATCTGGTGGGGACATAAAGCGCATGACGAAGTGCAAGATGCAATCGTAGAGCGCGTTCAAAAGCGTGTGTGGCAAGGCATGGGGCTAATCGTGCTGCACTCCGGACATTTCTCCAAAGTGTTCAAAACGTTGATGGGTACATCTTGTGACCTCAAATGGCGTGAAGCGGACGAAAAAGAGCGCATTTGGGTTGTTGCACCAGGCCATCCAATCGTGGAAGGCATTGGGGAGTACATCGATCTTGAAGCTGAGGAAATGTACGGGGAGCACTTCGATATCCCGCAGCCAGATGAGTTGATCATGGTTTCCTGGTTCGAAGGTGGAGAAGTATTCCGCAGTGGTTGTACGTTCAATCGCGGAAACGGGAAAATTTTCTACTTCCGTCCAGGTCACGAGACTTACCGTACTTACTACAATGATCAAATTCGCCGCGTTATCTCCAATGCGGTTCAGTGGGCTGCTCCATCAACACGTGAGTATCCGAAATACGGCAACCATAAGCCGCTTGAAGAAATTAAAGCAAAAGTGAAAGCTTAATAAGAATAAGGGGTGCCCCGATGGTCTTTTTTGCAGACCTGCGGGACACCCCTTTTTTATAGATGAGAAAAAATCTTGACCAACGCGTATGTTCTAAAAGAACGACGAAGTCTTTTATCCTTGATTGCTAGTTCCACCACAGACAGAAGAAACATAATTTTACTCATATCGGAGCGATTCGATAGGATCCCATTTTGAAGCTTTGTTTGCGGGGATCATGCCAAATAAAATGCCTATGAACATGGAAAATAATACGCCGCCAACGATAACCTGCCACGAAACGAGCGGAGGCCACTTGCTAAAAAAGGATACGGAATAAGCTCCGGCTACTCCTATTACTATTCCAATACTTCCTCCAAGAGTGGTAAGTGCTATGGATTCAATGAGAAATTGGGTTAGAATATTTTTTCTTGTAGCACCAAGGGCTTTGCGGATACCAATTTCTCTTGTTCTTTCCGTCACAGATACAAGCATGATATTCATAACCCCAATGCCCCCAACGATTAAAGAGATGGATGCAATGCCGGCAATAATCCCAGTCATGATATTGGTGATTGTCGATATAGATTGTTGGATCTGTTCAAGATTCAATATATAATATTCGCCATCGGTTTTATTAAGCTGATTATGTTTCATATTTAATAAATTCACAGCAAGTTCTCCAGTTTGTCTCAGACTATTTACATCAGTTGATTGAATAGTTAATGATTGAATATCGTCAGTGCCATAAAGCGAAGGCCAAACCGTCAGTGGGACCATTACTTTTTTTAACCCAAAGTCGAACAAGCCTTTCTTCGCATCCTTATAGACACCGATAACTTTAAAAGATGCTCCTTCCATTTCAATGATCTCTCCGACAGCATGCCCTCTTTTTTTTAGCTTTTCATCCAAATCTTGGCTGATCAGTACGACCTTCCGACCTTGTTCAATCTCCTTGCTTGTTATGGCCCTGCCGTCGATGATTTCTATAGGATTCACCTCATAGTAACCATCACTTATCCCAATCAGTTGTGAGTTTACTTTTTGGTTGTAATAGTAAATAGGTGCATTTGATGAATTGTAGGTTATGACCTTACTGATATTTGGTATTTTTCGGAGGTCGGAGATATCGCTGGTAAAGAAAAAAGATTGATTCTCCAGGCTTAATTGTTCCAATCCGTCCTCCATATTTTTCTTGCGATAAAGGATTTCTAGCGTATTGTTTCCTGATCCGGAGAACTTGGATTTCAGAACGGCCTCTCCACCTTTTCCAATGGCAACAATAGCGATAATAGAAGCGACACCGATGACAATACCTAGCATTGTAAGAAGTGATCTTAACTTATGCGCATACAGCGAAGTTAACGCCATCTTAGTGCATTCAACTAGGTTCATAATGAATTTTTCCTCCGGTCTTCGACTACTTCACCATCTCGTACATGGATTTGTCGGAACGCGAAGTTGGCAATCTCCTTTTCATGGGTTATAAGTATAATCGTTTTTCCTTCTTTATTAAGTAAAGTTAATAGCTCCATGATTTGTTCACCCGTTTTTGAATCAAGAGAACCGGTCGGTTCATCTGCAAGAATTACCTCTGGTTGATGAACAATTGCGCGGGCGATAGCAACGCGCTGTTTTTGTCCGCCGGACAGTTGATTGGGATAATGGGTTTTTCGCTCGGCTAGCCCCACTTTTTCTAAAGCTGCGTGTGCCTTTTCTAAACGAACTCTTTTTTTCTCGCCTGCATAAATGAGAGGAAGCTCGACATTAGCAAGTGCACTTAATCTTGGCAGAAGCTGAAATTGTTGAAATACAAATCCGATGTAACGGTTTCGAAACCAGGCAAGCTCGTAATCAGTAGAGAATGATACATCTTGATTGTTCAATTTATATATACCGGAATTTATTCTATCGAGCAGCCCTATTATATTCATAAGTGTCGATTTGCCCGAACCTGACGGACCCATAATAGATACAAATTCTCCCTTTTCAATTGTAAGAGAAATATCCTTCAAAACAGGTACTTCAGTTGAATGGAGTGGGTAACCTTTATATATATTAAGAAGCTGTATCATCCGTCAGCACTTCCATTCCGTCCTTCCACCCAGGAAGGGGATTGTGAACAACCATATCGCCTTCATGAATTCCAGTCGTTACTTCTTTAATCAAATCATTCGTAAGGCCTGTTTCTATCGTTTTCTTATATAATTTTCCATTTTCAACGATGTAGACAAATTCTTTTTGATCTTGAATCAGAACAGCATCATTCGGTATGGTGAGGACGTTTTCTTTGTCCTTGATATGAATTTCTAATGCAACATGATAACCATCTTGAAGCCCTTCTTGAGTATCTGATAATTCAACAATAAAGGGATAAGAGGTAACAACGGGATTACTCTTGTTTAACGTACTTATCGAGCTGTCTGTTATCGGGGTTAAATCGATATGTTTTACAATGCCTTTCCAGGCCTGATTAGATAACACTTTTGGTTTCACCACGACCTGTTGACCCTCCTTGACGTAAACAGAGTCAAATTCAGATATAGTTCCTTGAACCTGAAATGGATTACTCGAGACTATATAGATACTTAGTTGTTGATTTAACCCAGATTGTTCTGTTCTTGGCTGAGTGATTTTTTTAACTATTCCTGAAATTGTGCTTTTTACCACTAACTGCTCTAACTTTTTGTTTAATACATCCTTTTCCATTTCGTTTTGCTGTATTTCTAGTTCTGATAGCTTTAATTCTCTCTCTAAACTTTCTTGTTGTTCTAGTGACTTATTAATAGTCTTATTCAAATCAGTAGAATCTTTTACACTCTCTTTAAATTGAGCGTTTAATTGTTTTATTTGGCTCCGGGTTTGTTCTATTTGAAGAGCTAAACGTGATCCAGTAATTTCAAGTCGCTGTTTTTGTTTTTTTAAATCCTCGCCGTCGTATTGAAATAATGCTGTACCTTTTTGTACTTGTTGTCCTTCTTGAACATACCAATGTGTGATATTTCCTTTTGATTCATCATAATTAATTTTTTCTTCTTCTTTCTGAATAATGATACCAGAAGCTATCAATGTATCTGAAATTCGCTCTTTTTTTACTTGTGTTATCTTCACCGAAGGAGAATTTGATAAAGATGACTTCTTTTTATTTGATACAACTAGATTAGTTGTAATTATAGCTGCGATTGTTAGTATTCCTACAATAAGAAATGTATTTTTTTTCATTCCGTTATCCTCAAGGCTATCATTTTTGTTTGCGGGATTTTTTATACTTTATCCAAGCTGTCAGCGTATAAAAAAGCATAAGTACAATAATGTAGATGCTAACTATTGTTCCCTTAGATAAACCTGCAGGAGAGGTATTAAAAGTGATGAAAGTGGTAAGAAAAACAATTACCAACAATATCAATTTTTTTGGGTCAAGCATATCCTGAATTAATTTTTTTTTAAAGAATGCAAAAAAAAGTTTCATGAACTGGCCTCCATAGGATTACATTAGTCTTCTATTTGATATATAAACCAATCCTTGAATTGTTCGAACTGTGTGAATTGATGTTTAAAGGTAGCCTCGGGGCAGATTTGACCGTCTCGTAGCACATAAATACGCTCAGCAAGTGCATAAATCGTTTCCGGAATATGGCTTGTAAATAAACAAGCACTCTCAGAGTTGAGTAGAATTTTGTAAAATAATGAATGTGAGGCTACATCTAACGCGTTGAATGGCTCATCCATGATGATTAGTTTCGGTCGATGGATCATTGCAGCTGTGAGCGATAATTTCTTTTTCATACCGCTTGAAAGATCGGCAACATTTTTATCTAAAAAAGAATCAATTTGGGTAATTTGCGAGATTTCAAAGATTCGATTTTTTACCGAGTTTACGCCAAATAAAACAGCAATTAGTTCCAAGTTTTCTTCTACTGTAAGATTTTCATAAAAAAAACTTTCGGCCGGGACGTACCCGATATTTTTTCGATAGATTGCCTGTTCGTACAAATTAATGCTATCCAGAAGAATAGAGCCTGTATCTTGCTTGGCGAGACCGGTAATCATCTTGAATAATGTTGTTTTGCCTGCACCATTTCTACCAATGATGGCAACCTTTTCTCTTGGAGCAATTGATAAATTTATATGCTGTAGAATAAGTTTATTATTAAATGATTTGTTTACATCACGAATGACAAGCATGTCTCACCTCTGATTTTTATTACATAGGGAATTCGTTGCTTTTTATTTTTTGTCTTTCGAGCAGGACATGGAAAACCAATAAACCACATATCAAGCAGAGCGTATAGATGAGAGAGCCAATCCAGTAAACAAGACTTGTATCTACATGTAGAATTAATAAAGCGACTAAAGACAATAGCCCGATAAGAAAAAATATTTGTTGCGTTTTCTTCTCAATATTTTCTTGCCAAAGCGTTGCTTCCAAGTAATCTTCATTCTCAGTGTAATGCTGGCGTGTAAGGCGTGGAAACATGAGACTGGGTATTGTTTTAAGATGAGGAATGCAGAAAAAGTTCATTGCGCATAGACTAATAATAAATGGCCATTCAACTAAACTGGGTTTTAATATATAGACAAGCACGGAAAACATGATCAAAAAATCCAGGGACCCAAGCCAACGCTGAACGCGAATCTTTGCTTTATATACATGAATTAAATTTTCGCCTGAAATACGATAAAGCTGCAAGGCTCTTCCATCGCTATCAAATTTCATCATTCCCGGAAACCAAATCACACCACCGCCAAAGGAATCCCGAGCAACAATATTGAAAAGCATAAATAAGGAAATAAGTCTGATTAGGGGGTGTTCGGTGAAATCAATTTGGTATAGTCCGGCAGCAATTCCAATCCACAGATAATTAAAATAGTTAAAGAAAAAAAACGCATAATCTGATGCGATTTGCAGGCGATTTCTTAACAATTGTTTGATTTGAATTCGTGTATGAATATCACGGGCTAAAAGTAGAAAGATCCTTTCAAGCAACCATAACCAATCTTTGTGTTGGGAAACTTCGATGCGCCACGATGTCCGATACCAGAAGCCTGCACGATAATAAAACAATATAGCAAACATAAGTGCAACAAAACCTATATACAAAATTAAGTACAATAATAAAGATATATCTAGAGAATAAATGGATGCTTTAGCTGCTACAAGATCAGGTGTTAACAGACTTTGTTTGAATTGAAGGATAACCCGAACCGTTTGAAAAAAGTGTTTTAAAAAGAGCGGCATAGAAAAAACATCCTTAATATTCGGTGTCGAAGTTAACCAACTGAAAGTCGTTTTTGAGATAAAAAAACTAATGAAAAACATGAGCATTCCACAAAACATAACGTATAAGAATGTACCCCATCTATACCCTTTTCGATAACGATTAACTTGAAGGAGGCACAGCGATATCATTAGACAGAATGATATAACTTGTGCTGTCACGTAGAGAAGTATCGAAAATATCCAAAAACTCCATGACAGGACATCCACGTTATACCATACAACAAACGTCAGTATAATCATGAAGGGAATCTCCGGTAGCTTTTTAGTTACAAAAGATACCGTATAATTAAATAAAAATATTTGTCTATTACTTAAAGGACTGGTACTTAGCAAGATTTCATCAACAGGGGCGAGCACTCTTTTTACCAATCCTAGATTTCCTATTACAGGTGATAAAAACAGTAAAAGATAAGTAGTGCACACAAGCTCCCAGTTACTGAGATATACTTTGCCTTTATGGATGAAAATAAATAATCCGACACCAATTAATCCATATTTCAAAAGGGTCAGCAGGATCATGGAGGCGATGGTCGCATTTCTTGTTAACATAATTCCAAACCATTGATGCATCAATGTGGTAAGGAAATGAAATCTATGGGAAGTATAATATAATAACCGAATTTTTATGTAGGAGGTCAGAATTGGTATCATCAGTTGCATTCATCTCCTGCAGGTGATTCCTATAGTTTAATTAGTGAAATTGTATTTGCAGCAATAGAAAATAGAAAAACAATGGAAATTACGATCACAATTTGTACTTTAGTCGATCCTGCAAGGTAATGTAGTCCTATTGCCAATAAGACGTTTACCCAAATCACAAAAGGATCTAATGCCATAAATAATACATGCCATATTGAATTATTAATAAATAGTCTGCCTAGATTGGTATAGGATAAATATTGCCCACTCCATGTAATTCCATTGATAAGCAGATTTATTGTGCTTGCCAGAAGAGTAACTGCACTCATATGGATATTAAGTGAAAAAATCGTTTTAAATGATAACTCTTTATGAGTAAATACAAGAAATAATTTCAGTAGAATGGCCATAATCAACAAAGAAAAAAATAATGGAATTATGGAAAAAAGTCCCGCTATGATGCTAGTTGTCAGCTTTAATCTTGGCAGTGAGGAATGGATTGCATTTGAAGCTTCAATCAGTGACTGATCGGGGACACTTAAGTATGAAATGACACCAGTATAGACCATACTGACTATGCAAACGATAATAAACGGTTTAAAAATTGGAGCCTTATGTTTTAAACGCTTAATGTGTTCAACAGGGCTATGTAGAAACCCTATTAGATTTGGAGATTGAAGTGGACTTGTTTCTTGGTTGACTAACTCAGTCTGCATATTAATGAATTCACCTTCTAATCAATTTAGGTTGTACTATAAAGCTGTACAAATACTTCCATCATGGCCGCAATGCAGGTTAATAAAATGATAAGAACGCATTTCTTTGCAAATTTGAAGAAATCCCAAGAGGTGTTATTTTTACTAAATATTAGGGTGTAAATAAAGCCGAATATTTGAAATCCGAGAGCTGCGCTAAGTATAGAGGCAGGGATTTCAAAAATGCCATGCGGCATGATGCCAAATAGCAACTCAGAAATTTGTCCTGTGAGGAATGATTGAGAAAATTGAAATCCAGTAATTATACTGTTTACGAAAAGAATGATCAGTGTAGGAAAGCCTAGTAAAACACCCCCTAGTACTAATAATCCATTCACATACAAATTGTGTAAAAAAAGAGTTATCCAAGTGGAATCTTTTTTGATAAAAGATAGATTGCCGATATCCATATGCAGGATCAGAGTAATAAGGCTACCTATTATACAACCAGTCACGTATACAAGCATAGAAAGGTATAGACAATTTTTTAACTTCAAAAATTTAGCTATATTGGAACACTTCCTTCATCCTAATAATAGGGTTACATGTCCTGAAAATTGCAGGACATGTAACCCTATACTTATCATAAATACTTATAGGGAGACAACAGCAGCAAAACCAAGCTCTCTAACCCATGTTCTAATAGCTGTAATGCCGATTTGAGTCAATAAGGCGATAATTGGGCCGCCCAAGAACACACCAACAATTGCAACGACGGCAGAATAAATGGATGAGCCAGTCAAAATAATGTTTAAAATCTGACTAACAGCAGCATACCCTACCCCAGTCCAACTTACGTATCCATATAGTTGGAAAAGAATACCTTGAGTAAGTATGAAGGCTAAGCAAGCCGCAAGACCTGCTACAGTCCAAAGCATAATACCTTTTCTATTTGAAATTACCATTTTCGTTCACCTCCTATTTTTGGGATAATATGTAACTAGTTACAAATTGAGTATATAATAGTTTCCATAATAATACAATAACTATTATATTATCCCAAATTAATATAGTTAGGAAGTTATTGTTAATAAATACCTAAATCCATGAAAGTGAATATATGAAAACAATAAAATATGAACAGACCTGCCTTGAAAGAGGCACAATCTGTCGTTTGGCTTAGCTGGCTGAGATTTTCCCGGTATTCAAGTCGTGTAGCCTCCTGCAATGTCTATCAGCCGTCTAACGCCATCCCGAAGCTGCTCCTCATTCACGAAGGAATAGCTCAAACGAATCCAGGAGCGCATCTCTTTGAGCGGATCGCAGATCTCTCCAGGAATGAAGGAGACAGATTGCCGAAGGCACTCTTCCAGCAGCTGGTCGACTGGGATGTGCTCCGGGAGCTGGAGCCACAGATTGAAGCCCCCTTGGGGGCTGACCCAGCGCCATCCAGTGGAGGCTAGCTCCTGCTCTACAATTTCTTTGCGAATCTGCAGGGCGATGCGCAGTTTCTCTAGATGCCGCTGCATCCGGGGAGATTCGAAGTAATGCAGGAACATTTTCTGATTGACGAGGGGAGTGCCGTTGTCAGCTAATGATTTGGCGGTGACGAGTGACTTGATGACGTGCGCGCCACCCATAACGGCACAAATGCGCAGTCCTGGCGCGATATATTTGCTAAAGCTGCGGAGATACACGACCCATCCCTCCGTATCATAAGTCAGTATGGGCGGAGGAGGAGGCTGGTCTAAGTACATCTCGTGAATGGCGTCATCTTCAATCAGCAGGCAGCGGTAGCGCTCAGCCAGTTCAACGAGTTGCTTGCGCTGTGCGGCTGGCACCGTGTAGCCGGTCGGATTATGAAAGGTAGGATTCATATAAAAAAGTCGCGGTTTATGCTTCTCCATAAGCCTCTCAAGATTCGCCAAATCGTAGCCGTCCGGGGTGATTTCGACAGGAATGAATCGCGCCCCTTGCTGGCGGAAAATATCAAGTGCAGCACTGTACGTCGGCCGCTCAACCAGGATCGGATCCATAGGACGGATATAGATCCGCGAGATGAGGTCAATGGCCTGTTGTCCACCTGTGGTAATCAAGAGATCGCTTGCAGCAAGCTGAAGGTTATGATGGCGAACCATGTAACGGCAGAGATATTCGCGAAGCTCGACATCCCCTTGGGCGCTGGAGTAGGTGCCCATGAGCTTTGGGTAGATGTCGAAAACCTTCTTCACATGTTCGGATAAGAAAAGGTTCGGCAGCAAGTTGGGATCGATCAAAGCTTGCGAGAACTGGTAGGTGACAGGGATATGCTGAATTTCTGACAAGGAGTTTTTTAAAGCGCTGGATGTTGGGAACGAACGGTTGTTTTCTGTGTGCCCCGTAGGGACTTGCTCCTCCGTCTTGGAAGGACTTACATAGTACCCGGATTTCTCTTTGACGTATGCTTTCTCATTCTGTTTCAGCAGCTGATAAGCACGAAAAACAGTTAATCTATGTACCTGAAGCTCTTGGGCGAGACGCCGGATGGAAGGGAGCTTGTCATGGGCATTCCATTCACCGCGATCCATGCGGGTAACCATATACTCATAGGCTTGTTTGAAAAGCAGATTAGCTTCTTTCCCAGATGATCCCGATGCTTTCATCTCGTATTCCCCCCTCTGTTTATTCAATTATAAACCAATCCTTGGAAAACTGTTCTAGTATCACACATCTGTTCTGTTACTTACCTAGTATGATACATACCAAGGGGGGAACAGGTATGATTATTTTTAATTATTTACTAGTATGTCTAATTTTTGGTACGACATTTCTGGCGATCAAGGTAGGGGTAGATGCCTCGGCACCGCCATTTTTCTCTGCAGGCTTGAGGTTCTTCATTGCAGGTTTGCTTTTATTCGGTTGGTTGCTATGGCGGAAAAAGGCTACCCTAGCTCTTTTATTTCGCAAAGAGATGTTGTTTACGGGCATTGGTCTCACGTTCGGCACATTCTCAACCTTGTATTGGGCGGAGCAATACGTGTCTTCCGGGATTGCGGCCGTGTTATCAGCTACTGGACCGATTATGATTCTCGTGCTGCAAACGTTCGTTTTGCGTCTGAAGGCGACAACGCTCTCGGTATTTGGCAGCATACTCGGCTTTGCAGGGATTATCATCCTTTTGCTGCCACAACTTGCCGTATCCGCGAACCTCGTTTGGGTGATCGGGAGCGTGGCGATTCTGGTCGGAGAACTGTTCTATTGCATGGGAGCCCTATATTCCAAGAAAGTCATTCAACAATTCCCAGAGGCATCGCCGATTGCGCTGAACGCGGCACAGATGATCTGCGGAGGGTTGCTGCTCCTGGTTCTTTCATTTTTTACCGAGCATGTGGAAGTTCAAAGTCTATTCTCTCCAAAAGCGGCCGGCTCGCTGCTCTATTTAATCGTGATTGGCTCCATGGTGGGACACAGTCTGTTCTATTGGTTAGTGGCGAAAACGAATCCGGTTTTTCCAGCTACATGGCTGTACATTTCTCCGCTGATTGCCCTAGCCGTTGGTGTCCTATTTTATGGGGAAACAATCACTTGGGTTACGGCTGTGGGCGTGGTTACTGTCATCGCTGGAACGATTTGCGCGAATCTGGACAGCTTGAGACAACTGATGCTAAGACGAAAAACGGCGTAAATACGCAGGATTATTAGTTAATTGCCGTTTGTTTCATACGAATCAACTTTTATAGAAATAATAACCAGAGGATTGCTTGTTGGATATTAGCAGGGCAAGTTTGATGGAATGGAGCTAAGTAATGGGTCACATAACAGCGTTGATTGCTTCATATTTGCCTGTAGTCATGGCGTTGTTATGCTTGATTGCAGCTTGGTTTTTCGGGGATTGGAGAAATTGGAAGATCTATTATCCAACTATGCTTTTTGCCATCTGCGTGGATTTTCTGGTTAGCCTTCTAAGTTATAATTATTCGCTTTGGGTATTTCATAAAACCGCGGTAACACCTAATCATACAATCGCAGATTTCATGATTGCTTTTACGAATCTTCCCTGCATTGTATTGGTGTACCTGTCCAGATATCCCTTTAAGTCGCATCCGTTGAAACAGGCCATTTATATCGCCATTTGGTCGGCTATATTTACCTGTATTGAAGGAGTGTTCCTGCTAGTAGAACTGCTTTCGTATCATAATGACTGGAATTTTTGGTGGTCATCGGCTGTCTGGGTGTTCATGTTCATTGGGCTGAGTCTGCATTTTGCGAGGCCGTTATGGGCGTGGTTGCTATGTTTTGTGGGAGTTGCCTTCTTGATTCTATACTTCCATATCCCGATTTCTAAAATGAAGTAAACAATTTCAAGAAAAAAGAAGGAGAATGAATCACTAACTCTCCTTCTTCGATAGGTAAAACTAACCTCTAATGTCTAGATTTCCACCTAAATTTGGTTGAACGCTTTGTTGCATCATTTGAACCATTTGTTGACCTTGTTGTGTGGATTGATCTTTAGCCATGCTAAGTACCCGTAGTTGTACGGCTTGAGCTAAGCCGCTCTGAGCTACGGACATTGAAATCGCAGGGATGTCCATGAGTCTCCTCCTTCGTGTGAATGATTAGTTAACAGATTATATATCGGAAAACGAGCAGGAATTTTTTAGCTAAAGCGGGGATGAAAAATTCTTGCTTTTTTCATTTGATGGTGCTAAGATTCATAAATAATGTTACTTATGTTTTGTAAGTGACCTCTAGGCAGGACACTTGCGGGACACAAAATTGAATATTGAATCTTCGGGGCAGGGTGAAATCCCCTACCGGCGGTGAGGATACAAGCCAATGTATCTCAAGCCCGCGACTCCCGGCCTGTTAGGCAGGCGGGGACTGACTTGGTGAGAATCCAAGGCCGACGGTTATAGTCCGGATGGGAGAAGGTGAATGACAGCTTGTCAAAAACTTAGGTTTTGGCAGGTCTGTTTGTCAATGCCCCCGCTGCGTATAAGAGCGGGGGCATTGTCTCTTTCAGAAGGTTCAATTCAAAACATCATACAGGGATCTTTGAGCTAAGCTCAAAGTCTCTCAATTGTGGGAGGTTTTTGAATTGGAAAATGTATTCAAGCTAGGAACAAAGGGTGCGAATGTGGTTTCAACGCGCTCAGGCGGTATCAGTGGGGTTTGGTATGTAGCACTCGGAGCTACGCTCTGGGGACTCGACCCACTCTTCAGGATCTTATTGTTAAAGAGCTTTACCTCAGCGCAAATCGTGTTTATTGAGCATTTGCTACTTGCCTGCTACGCGCTGCCGATACTCGTGAAGTATCGAAAAAGCTTGATCGGCAAGCTGTCGCTAGGCGTTATCGGCGCTTTGCTGTTCATCTCATGGGGCGGATCGGCGATTGCGACTATCTTGTTTACAGCTGCATTCTCGCACGGCAATGCGAACGCGATATTGCTTTTACAGAAATTACAGCCCTTATTCGCTATTATTTTGGCTCGCGTGATGCTCAAAGAAACACTGCCTTCTAAATTTTTTGCCTATATTGCCGTGGCACTGCTGGGTACGTATTTGCTTACGTTCGGCTTTTCATCACCAGAGATGGGTCTCAAAGATTTGGGGACGATAAGCTGCTTATTCTCGATCCTTGCAGCTGGATTATGGGGCGGCTCGACCGTGATGGGCAAGTTCTTATTGCAGAAAAAGCTGGATTTCCCCCTCGTTACTTCGTTGCGGTTCCTGCTCGCCATCCCCTTACTGACGGTTGTCCTGATTGCTAGCGGCGATGCTTGGCACGTAACCGGAACTAGCGGCGCTCTGACACTTATGGCTGTAAACCTGCTGTTCCAGGCGTTTTTCCCGGGCTTGCTCTCGATGCTCCTCTATTATAAGGGGCTGACCTCGACCAAGGCGTTCTTCGCAACGTTGGCTGAGTTGGCCTTCCCGGCTGTTGGTATCTGTGTGAACTGGCTCGTATTTGGTCAAAAGCTAACCGTAGGCCAGCTCGCTGGTTTCATCGTGATTTGGCTGACCCTGTGGGTCATGAGCCGTAATCAGAACAAAGCAGCGGCATAAAAATAAATAAGGCTGCCCTGAAAGTAGATTGTTCTACTATCAGGGCAGCCTTTTGTGTACCCCAAGGTGCCTCACGAAACCTTCGGCACCTTGAGCTTCCCATCTTTTTGCGCCGCTTCTCCAGGCTCAAGATAAAATGAAACCCCGTCCCGCTCATTGGCGGCACGCACGGTCACACCGTGATGATCCATGATCTGCTTCACGATGGCAAGACCGAGCCCGAACTGGCCGTCCCCGCCAGAGCGGAAGGGCTCAAAGAGGCTGTCCGCGATCGCCTGATCGAGCGGCGGACCATCGTTACTGATCTGCAGCTGTGAGAAATGAGCTGCAGCTTGCTTGCCCCCGCCACTAGCTGGTGCCGAGAGGATAACTCGGATCCCGCTTTTGGCATAGCGGAGCTGGTTATCGAGCATATTCTCCAACGCAATCTTCCATTGGTCAGGATCCCCATGCAAGGTGGCAGGGGGGAGCTCCATCTCCCACTCGATTTCTGGCCGGCGATAGCGCAGCCGTTCAACCACATCTTCGATGACCTCGTGCAGCTCGAAAGGGCGGAATGGCTTCTCGCGAGCGGTGACGTAATTCAGCTTGTTGAGCAGCAGTAGGTCGCGAATACGCTTCTCAAGTCGCTCGCCTTCCTTCAGAATAACGCCTAAGCTTTCGTTTAGGGTTCCTTTTGGGAAAACCCCATCGAGAATGGACTGCGCATAGCTGCGGATAACCATGACTGGGGTTTTCAGCTCGTGAGAAGTATGCTGCAGGAAGAATTGCTGCGCCCGGTCCTGTCGCACGAGCCGCTGCCGCATCGCCTCAATGGCTTTGGCTAGCCGTCCTACCTCATCCTTGCGCCCAGTTTCAATCGGATCATGCCAATCGCGCTCTGCCATGCGTCCAACGTGGCGTTCCATCTGCACGAGTGGACGTGTGAAGTAGCGGGCGATGATGAGGCAGGGCAGCCATGAAATCACGATGAGGCCAACCATCATCAGCATCAGTCTGCCAAACATGGTCATGACTAGGTCGTTGCGGTAATTGCCCCAGGCATAAGACACAATAAAGCCGGGCTGGCCCTGGACGATCTCTTTTCGAATGACATAAAAGATACTTTTCTTATCAATGCTGGTTGTATACTTGGCAACGGGCAGCTTTTGGGCATAAGCATCCTGCTCCATGGCTTGTATGAAGGGCTCCCCGCTGGTGAAAGCCTTGTTAAGCGTCTGAGTCTCTTGGGTTCCGATAATCGTAAAATGCCGGATGGCCGGCGCGCTCAAAGTAGCTGTGAAGGGAGACATCACCTTCGTTGCAATTGAGGCTTCCAGAGGGACGCTGGAGATGATCGTGCTACTAGGTTGTAGCGCCACCGCTCCTGTTGCCGGTAAAGCATCAACTGTAGAAAGACTGAGGGGTTGCTTGTCGGCAGGTGTTAATGTTTTTATATCTGTCATGATTTGTGCTTGTACCCCGGTTATCCCTTTTGTAGCCATGGTTAGGGAAGGCGATGTCAACGCCGTTGCTTCCATCCGAAGCCCACTCTGTGTATCTAGTAGAATATCGTACAGCTGTTCTGTGAAAAATCCCTTCAACGTCCAAGGCAGCAGAACGGCAAGCAGCGTGAAAATAAGCAGCGTTAAAGCCGCGAATGCTCCCCAAAGTTTCATAGCAAGCGGCCATTGTCCTATTCGAAGCGTCATGCTTTCACCATCCTATATCCGTATCCGTATACGGTTTCTACACGCAGCTCCGGCAGCTTGCGGCGAAGTCTTCGTACCAAATCATCTACGACCCGGTCGGTTCCGAAGTAGTCGATCCCCCAAACAGCCCGGAGCACTTGCTCACGCTCTAGCACCTGCCCATGATGGCCCACTAAATAAAGCAGCAGCTCAAATTCCTTGGAGGTAAGCTCCAGCTTAGTGCCATCCTCTGCTGTTACGGTGCGCGCTTGCTCATCGATCAGATAGGGAGCTATATTCAGCTTCGTGCGGCGTTCCAGCCCTGCTGGTATCATGCCGGCAGGATGCCCGCTGTATACGCGTTCGAGCAGCTTGCGAGTGCGAATGACGAGCTCGCGAGGTAGAAAAGGCTTAGCCAAGTAGTCATCGCTCCCCATTTCTAGGCCAATGATCCGGTCGATATCCGCGTCTCGCGCTGATATGAAAATGACGGGCTGCGCGGGCTGATCCGCCTTAATCTCGCGCATGAGCTGATAGCCGTCTACGCCGGGGAGCATGATATCGAGGACCCACAAGTCCGGCCGCTCGGATATGGCGGATCTTGCCGAGGTTCCGTCAGCGAACGAACGCACTTGCCACCCCTCTTTCTCCAAATAGGCAGCAAGAACGCCTCTCAGATGCTCTTCATCTTCTACTAAATAAATGCGATACATATAGGTTTCTCCTTCTTTCTACGCAGCGATGGGGAAAAGGTGGAGCCGTTCGCAAAATTTTGCGTTCGGTCCACCGGAAGGTCAACTAGCTCTTATATCTATTATCTTTATAGAAAATTATTTAGCTTCTTCAGCTTTCTCTTCTGTAGCAGCCTCATCTTTTGCAGCCTGATCTTTCATTGTTTTTGCAAGGTTGCGGAGAGATTCAGTTTCTTTTTTGTAATCCGTGAGCAGCTCAGGCAGCAGGCTTTGGATGGCAGCAGCATCGTCAGCTTCAACAGCTTCGGCTAGCTTTTGTTGGCGTTTGAACGCTTCGGATGGTTCAGCCTTAATTATATCACCAGAGATAGCCTTTCCCTCAAGTGGAAGTGCTTGGATGGTGGCTGTAGCGTCCGCACCGTCTTTCATAATAGTAAACGTCTTTACTTCTTTGCTTGGAACTAGTTGAACGGCCTCGCCATCAGGTAAAGTTGTAGCCGGCTGTGCAGGATCAAGTTTGAAGATTTTATTTTCAAAAGTACCTGGTGAAGTCGACAGTGCAGCAGTTGAGCCTTTGATCACCATCGTTTTGGCAAATGTAGGCTTCGGCATCTCGCTCTCAGCTTGTTTCCGATCTTCTAAGGCTTGCTTCCATTCAGCCAAGCTATTTGGAGCGTAAGTGCTCACTAGCAGCTTCAAATAGTTGCGCTCATGAGCTGGTTGCAGCAATAGGCTGGCTGAGCTTGTGTGCAGCTGAAATCCGCTGGTTGCCATCACTGGAGTTGCCGATGTGACTGAGATGCTTGGTTGGCTCTCCTTTGTAGTAGCGTCAGCCGCTGATGCGCCACCGACAGCTCCGAAAGCCATTGTTACCATTAAAGCTAGCAGACTAGCTTGACCTGCGCGACGTTTCCATTGTGTTTTCATTGTAGAAAACTCCTCTCAATTTTGGGGTATGTAGGTGAGTGTCTCTCCCTTACAACCTAAATGTACCGTAAGATTATGGACATCCTATCGTAACATTGTGGGAAATTATGTGTGTGATTGGATGATTGCCGGAGATTTGAGGTGGAGCGAGCGTGGGTGTCATGGGTTTCATTGGACGTTTTCCAACCAAATAGGCATAAAAGGGGGCGAGTTCACGAGAAATCAGGTGATCCCATTGGAAATCATCCAATGGGAAGCGGGATTTTGCCGCTTATCGGCCAGTTTGTTGGATTTCGTCCAACGTGGTGTTAAATGTAAGGTCGAAAATGTAGTAAACTATATGCTGGAATAGAATAAATAGGGGGTGTCAACATGAAAGAAATCCTGCTAGGGCCAGAGGAAAGCTTCACCAAGCTGCCCGCAGAAGTCGTATTCGATAAAAACTTGTATTGGTTAATACAAGCCGAGGATCAACTTACATACCGACTCGTGTCAAGCCGATGCCCGCATGCGGGCGCTATTGTGGAGGCTGAAAAGGGGGAATTCGTATGTTCGATGCACGGCTGGACGTTTGATCTCCACTCTGGGGCATGTCTGAACGTGCCGACCAAGAGCCTAACCGCCTATGATGTTGTCGTCAAAGAAGGCCAGCTTATTGCGCATGTGTAAAAGGTGCAAAAAGAAAAGGACCTGCCTGATCCGTTGAACGGTTAGGGCGGGTCCTGATTTTTTTTATAAATCCAAATGCAGCTTACGTGTGTTCAGCATACCATCCAAACCGGTTGGATCTTGGCTTACTTTATATTGTACAAAAGCTTCCGCGCGCTCCGAAGTGCGAATACGCAGCGGTTTAGGCTCCATGTCCATCAGCTGCACCATGACTTCGGCAACCGATTCTGACGTTTGAGGCACGGAGTTCCGCTTGGAGAAAGCGTCCAAATACTGCGTGATAATCGGCTTATATTCATCCTCCAGAATGCCTCCGGTTTGTTGAACATGCCCAAGGACTGTCTGGTTAAAATTAGTTGCAATCGCACCAGGCTCAAGCAGCGTTACATCTATGTTGAACGTAGGCTTGTAGTAAGTAGCTAAGCTTTCTAATAAGCCTTCAACGGCAAATTTAGCCGAGCAGTAAATTTCATTGAAGGGTTGTCCAACTAGACCGCCAACGCTTGTTGTTGCTACTAAATGTCCGGCATCCGATTTACGCAAAAGCGGCAGTCCAGCGCGAATCGTATGCATAACCCCATAAACATTCGTATCAAATACACGATGAATATCTTCCATCGCCGCTTGTCCTAATGCTCTTAAATAACCAAAACCAGCATTACAGAACAGAACGTCCAAGTAACCGTGATGATTGTCAATCACAGCAAAAGCTTTCTCCAGCGACTCAGGGCTGGTTACTTCCATCTCCAAAAAATGAAGATTCGCATGCTGCCCATGCTGCTCCTGATCACGCTCGACATTTCGCGTTCCCGCATAAACCGTCCAGCCTAATTCTGCAAATTTCAGGGCCGTCGCTAGACCAATGCCTGATGATGCGCCAGTAATCGCGATAACTTTGCTTTTGCTCATAGTTAATCACTCCAAATGTTAATGTTATAAACTGTTTAATAACTATACAGTATGTTAATTCAACAGAATAGTCAAGTCATTAAAAAATCCCAACGCGGGTAAGGTCGGGATCTTCGTGCTATAACGGCAGCTTCTCCAAAAGCTTCTTGAGCTGCGTTAGCTCATCTTCGGTATAAGGGGTGAAGAGCTGTTCAATTTTGTTATTATACGCCTCTAGGATGTCGTTTATAAGCGCATTTCCTTTATCCGTAACTTGCAGCAACAGGCTTCTGCGGCTAGTAGGATGGGGCTTGCGAATCACAAGCTCCTGCTCTTCCAATTTATCCAGCAGCTGCGTAATCGCTCCACGGGTCAGCCCGAATTCATTCGCAATATCAACAGCGATGCAATCGGGATGCTTGCGCAGAAACTCGAGCGCATACATCATGATCGGTGAAATGTGAAAAGGGGGGAGCACTTGCGTCAAATAGGAAGAGAGAGCATTCTTGATTTCGCGAAATTTGTACGTGATGAGGAGATCCTTATCCATGGTTTAGCCGCCCTTTTTGTTTAGTATCTATACATTATAGCAAGGTCGCCCCTGGGATCCAAGCACCTCATGGGTAAAAAAAGAGACCCACAGCAACGGGCTGCGGGTCTAAGTATATATATTTTAAAGGGGGGTTGAGACTTATTATAGGCCTAGTTCATTAAAAGCAGATGAAAAACACATTTCATTTTCATTACATTTTTTCTAATGATAAAATAGAAGAGATCAATGAAGGGCGGGGGAACGGTTTTGAAGCATTATTCCATGCGATCACATTTGACAGTAACGTTTGCCATTATGGCGATGATTCCGATCCTGATTCTTGGCTCCTTTCAGGTTTCCCAAATCACACATATTACGCAGGAGTCCAATCGGAATCAGCAGTTGACGACTTACCGGCTGGGTGACGCCGTGCAGGATTATATGTACTACCACCGCAACGCAGTTGAAACGCTGGCCGCCACGATTTCAGCCTCAGATGCAGCCTTTCGGACACGGGAGAGCTTGACGTTGAAGCTGCAGTCGTTGCAGCAGAATTTGGCGGGCTTCTCAGGCATTTATGTGGTTGATCCTAATAGCATGATTAAGGCTACACATAACACAGCGAATGATTCGCTGATAGGTATTGATGTGAAGGAGCGGGACTACACCAAGCGGGTGCAAACCGCCCAACATACGATTATCTCGTCACTTTTCATTGGTCTTGAGGGGTTGAATCAACCGGCTGTTGCGATTGCGGTACCCATCTATAAAGGAAATAAGCAGCCTGATGGCTTCGTGCTCGCTGTGTTGGAGCTTACGCCGATCAAGGAGCTTGTGACGAAATACGATTATGGCAAAGAAGCGTATCCAGTTGTACTGGATCATGCTGGCAAGCCCATCTATCACCCCAATGGCGCGTTGACTGATAAGTTGGCGGATTTATCTCAGGAGCCAGTCGTTGCAGACGCACGGGTTCAGAAGCAAGGGGAAGGAACTTACGAACTAAGCAACTCTAAGCAAAAAGAGCTGATTACTTACAAAGCCATCCCCGATATCGATTGGATCGTTTGGGTGAGCAAGTCCAAAGCTGCGGTTAATGCCGCTTTTACCGAATCGCTGAGCATTACCCTTTTGCTATTGGTGGTTACGCTGATTTTGACGGTGCTGCTGGGCAGTTTTTTGGCCAAAAGGTTGAATGGTACTATTCACGCTTTGGTCGGATACACGCAGCGTTTGGCAGGCGGCACTTTCATGGAGCCAGGCGGCAAAGTCGTTCCGAAAGGAGCGCCGCTGGAGCTGCAACTACTGGCGGACCATTTCTTCAAGATGGCGGAGCAGATCAAGGAGAATCAAGGCGCACTGCTTCAGCTCAACAGTGAGCTGGAGGATCGTGTCGAGGAGAGAACCCAGCGGCTGCAGGACGAGCATGCGACTTTAAATGCGGTGCTGGAGAGCATGTCCGATGCCGTCGTATTGATCGATATGGAACATCAAGTGGTGTATGCCAATCATCGGATGGCTGAAATTTTCGCTATTCCGATGCCTCAACTGGCAAGTATGCAGGAATCGGCGTTGTTCGAACATATCGCACTGCTGCTTCCTGAACGTCAGGATGAACTGGAGAAATTGACAGCGGGGCCGAGGGTTCAGGGGACTTTTACAGTGAAAAGCGGTCTGGGCAAAGAACGTTTTATGATGGTTTCGGCTTTTCAGGTGGCGAGAGAAGGGCGGGTTTTTGGCCGTGGTTATGTGTGGCGTGATATGACGAAGGAGCATGAAATCGATGCTTTGAAAAATGATCTAATCTCACTCGCCTCCCATGAGTTCAAAACACCCATCACCAGCATACGCGGCAGCGTAGAGACGCTGCTTCGAGTTGATGCGCAGTGGGAAGAAAGCTTCAAGCAGGAGCTGCTCCAAGGGATACACGAGGATATCGGGCGCATTCAGGATCTGATCGACGACTGGCTGGATATTTCCAAAATCGATTCCGGCGCCATGCGGATCAACCCGCAGCCCCTTCGTGTGGAAGCCGTTGTCGAAAGTGCCATGCGAAGACTTCCGCAGCAGGCGAATGACATGCACACGCAGTTCGAGGTGCATGTGGCGGAGGATACACCATTCATTTATGCAGATAAACTGCGGATGGAGCAGGTGCTCGTGAACTTGTTCACGAATGCTGTTCGGTATAATAGGCAGCACCCGATTATCCAAGTTACAGCTCGTGCTGATGAGCATTTTGTGATGATAGACGTGAAGGATAACGGCATCGGCATCGCTGAGGAGCACATTGACAAACTCTTTGACCGGTTCTACCGGGTAGATGTTTCTTCGAGAAGTCAATCCGGGGGGACAGGTCTGGGTCTGGCGATCTGCAAGGGCATCATGCATGCGCACGGCGGAGAGGTTCATGTGGCAAGCCAGCTTGGTGAGGGAAGCACATTTACTCTCTCCATACCGAGGTTTTTAGGGGGGGATAACGGACATGAACAAGAAGAAAATCATGATCGTCGATGATGAACCGAAAATTGTGCGTTTCGTCGCGGCGAATCTTAAATCGTTGGATTTTGAAACGCTAACCTGTCAAAGCGGGGCAGAGGCGCTCGAGAAAGCCGAAGAGTTCGATCCGGATTTAATCTTGCTTGATCTGATGATGCCAGGCATGGACGGATTCGATGTATTAAAAAGGCTGCGCTCCTACTCCAGCGTCCCGGTCATTATGCTGACCGCACGCAGCAACGGAGCGGACAAAGTGCAGGGGCTCAACCTCGGAGCGGACGACTATTTGACGAAGCCATTCTCCTTGGACGAGTTATTCGCCCGAGTGAATGCTGTGCTGCGGCGCATGGATGGCCGCATGGCACCTCCAGTCACCACGAGCGAAATCACGCTCGGCCCTGTGACCGCGAACCTTGCCCAGCGCCGCATCTGGCTGGGCGATACCGAGGTGAAGTTCACGGAGACCGAGTACAACTTATTTGCACTGCTTTTGCAGCATGCGGGGAAAGTCATGACCCATGAGCAACTGCTCAGCGAGGTTTGGGGAAGCGAATACCGCGATGAGGTCGAGTACTTGCGGGTTACCATCGCCCGCATCCGGCAGAAGATCAAAAGCGCAGCGGAAGGCGCTGCTGCGGAGCTAATCGTAACCTACCCGGGGGTAGGTTACATGGCGAAGCAGGAGTGATTGTTGAAATCCCCCTTGTCTGATGTTTATCAGATGAGGGGTATTTTATTGTTTGGGGGTGCCAAGTGGCCCCCTTGGGGAACTTTGTTCCGCTATTTCGGCGAATATCGAGGTTTTGGAGCCTGTAGGGGAACTGCAGGCCCTTATTTGCCCGCAATTCCCCGGGTTCCCTTCGAAAGCGTGCAAATAGCGGACCACAGTTCTCTCGCTCCTCGCGGAAAGGGGCGCTTCGAAGAAATAGCGCCCTGTAGTTCCCTTCCGAGTAGGCGGTGCCGTGTCTCATCGCGTGAAAAGCAGCTAGATGTGGCCGAGAGGGCCGATTAGGCCGTCTCACCCGAAAGATTAGCTAGTTTACAAGAAGAGAAACCCACCAATAGGCGCACTCAGCATCTGTGATACGGTATTTCATCGTTCAACTCCGATCTAGCCAATTCATTTCACTCCGAAAGCAGCTGCACATCCAGTGGATAATCTGGCAGCTCGAAGTCGCGAACTGCGCCAGAGACCAGATCCACCACAGTCATCCCATTCCAGCCAGTATCTGCATAAGTGACGCCGCCTGTAAGGTAAGCGTACCGTCCATCCGCACTAGTGGCGACCATTTGGTGCATACGCTCCAGCGGGAAAATCTTCTCGACATACGATTCGACGTCAACCACAGTCAAGTTAGGCTTGCCGGTAGCACTTCCCGCTGCGCCAATGCCGACGATGAGCAGCTGCTTGCCATCGGCCGTCAGGGCCACGCCCTCTTGATGCGTGTTGCCCGTCAGCGGCTTCATCTCGTACTTGCCGCTAGCAGGGTCGAGCACGACGAGACCTCGCCCTTGATACGGCAAGAGCAGGCGGCCGTCGGCACGAACCGCCGCGTAGTGCGGCTTCTCGAAGCCGCCTTTGCCGAAGGGAGCCACGTCAAGGGTGCGTGCCTTGAGCTGCACAGGATCGACAGCCGTCACGGAGTAGGAGTCGTGATCGATGCTGTAGACCTCGCGTCCGTCTGGGCTAGTCACCACATCAAACGGTCGAACGCCTACAGCGACACTGCCTGTCATAGCGAGCTTCTCCGCGTTCATGATCTCCAGTTGGCTTTTCACACCTCCGCCGCGACCGGTCAAGTACACGCCGACATAGACAAATTTGCCGTCAGGGGATACGGCAATTCCCATTCCACCGGGACGGTACTCACCGTATTGCGGCTTGCCAATAGCGTCTGCGGCCTGATAAGGTACTAACGCAATACGTTTGCGCTGCTGCGTATCCACGACAGCGACACCTTCCGCGGTGGATATATAGGCGCGATGATTAGGACCTATGGCAATGGCAAAAGGCGCCTTGCCAACCGTCAGCTTTGCAAATTGCCCTGCAGCAGGGTCAAGAAATGACATATAATCACTCTTAGAGTGAGTAACAAGCAATGTTTCTTGCGCAGGCACAGTTGTTGGTGCTGGTGCTGCAGTAGGTGTTGCGGCAGTAGTTTCAGCTGGCACGGCCACAGGCGCAGATGCTGGTTGCGAACTGCAACCAACCACGATAAGAGCGAGCGTCAGCATAGCGAATAACGCACGATTTTTGGACAGCATTTAAATCACCTCATTGGCATGGATGGTAGAACAAAAGGAGCACCTCATACAAGGTACTCCTCTCCTTAGCTTACTTTATTTCGCAACAGTCAAAGTTACTCCCGCAGCCGAAGCCGTAGCCCACTTGCCTTCTGGAGCGACAGTGTACGTCATACCTGGCACAAGTTGGCCATTATTAAGCAAAGCGAAAGTACCTACAGCACCTTTACGCGTAGTCAGCGTGTATTCTGCTGTCAGAACAGCACCGTCTGTACCCGTCAAAGTAACGCGGCGTGAAACGAAGATTTCATCCTTTGGATCTTGGGAAAGGGTCACGTTAATCGTCTTCGCATCCACTGTGGATGCGGATTGAATCGTTAGCGGCGCGATGTCTTTTGCGGTGAATGTAGCATTTTTCAAAGTAGCCCAGTCCGCAGAAACCGTGTAAGTCACACCTGGCTTCAATGTTTCGCCGTTAGGCAGAAGGAATTTAGGCGCTTGACGGCCATCGGTTGCTTGGGTGAATGGCAAATATTTGGCAATCATCGGTGTGCCGCCATCAGGAGTGATTTGCACCTCACGGTTACGCATCGAAGAAAGAATTTCATAAGTCATGCCATTATATTGATTCTTCTCATTTACGATAAAAGAGCCTGGACGGCCTTTGGCATAGGCTGCAATGACATAACCATAGTCTGCTACACCATCAGCCAAGTGGGACTCAACTTCAAAAACATCATTAGCTACTTGCTGCGTGGAAGCCAAAGCAATCTTCTCTGTGCTCGCAGTAAAAGTCCCGGCAGGCTCACCTTTATAAGTTAGCGTGTAGGTCGTTCCGGCTTTTTGAGTTGGAACTGGCACAATGTAAGTTGAAGTGGATCCGGTTTTTAACCGTGGAACGTTGTTGATGGCCAAACCGTTGTCGAAAACAAAGTTTTTGGACGCGGGTTCAAGTTCTAATTCTGCCGTAGGAATCGGTGCTGAGAAGGTGACCTGCAAGGTAATTGCATTCAAAACCTCCAGCTTTGTCACATGAATAGGAGCTAATTGCTGCGCTTCGAAAATGAGAAGAGCGGCCTCACCGCGTGTCACTTGACTGCTAGTTAAAGAAGCGTAACTCGGCAATTGCTGTACAGCCGCTGTATCAACTTTTAACACCTTCGCAATGACACCTGCCAGTTGCTCGGAAGAGACAGTAACGCCGCCTTGGAATTGACCATTTGTGGAAGTGATAGCTCCTACAGATTCAAGGGCTGCCGCGTAGGAGTAGAACCAATCTCCTTTTGCTACATCGCTAAAAGTTGTTGTTTCCGCTGTGTCCATGTTGATGTGCAGAGCGAGTGCGGCCATTTTGGCGATTTCTGCGCGAGTTACCGCTTGATTAGGAAGGAAGCTGTGATCCTCATAACCGGATAGCACTTGTTGCTCAGCCAATTTTTCAATGGCTGTTTGTACGTTGGAAGAGCTTGAGGCATCAGCGAAAGGGTTCGCGGCCATGGCATTGAAGGGTAGAATAGCGGACAAACTTACAGTTGCTGTAAGGGTCAAAGCGGCAATTATTTTTTTGTTGTTTTTCATCTATAACACTCCTGTTCGATATAATGGGGTTGCTAGGTTTACAAAGTTGCCTTATGCTGTGTGCGACATATCTGCATCGTGTGTCTTGCGTCGTGCCTGCTTACAAGATCAAGCTTACACGTCAGAGCATTACAATCGAATAAAAAATCAGACCTGCACATTACAAAAACGTAAAAATCGCGTGGCCACCTGTCAGCAAGCAAAAAAAAGCCTTACCGCTCCAAGGAAAGAGCAGTAAGACTGAATGTTAACGATTCGTATTCATAGTGCAATATATCCCTTACTTACATACGGACATCCGTACGCTGCACAACGCTATGCGAAGAGGAACCCGTAAGCCGTTCTGGAGAAAATACTTGTCGAACCGGCACAATGATAAGCACAGCAACCACAGCTTTGATCGCATCCCCTAAGAGGAAGGGGTAACAGGCCGCAATCATCGCTTTTTCAAACGTATAAGACGGAACTTTGTACATCAACCATGGAACTCCCGCAAGATATAGAACCAGAGAACCGAAGATTTCAATCACGAGGAAGGCGGCAATGTAGCCCATAACGCCCTTCACGCGAATACGCGGCAAGATCATACCAATCAACATGGCAGAGATCGGCCAGATCATAATAAAACCGCCCGTAGGTCCAAGCACGATGCCTAAACCACCATTGCCGTGAAGCAGCGGAAAGCCAACAGCCGTCAAGATCACAACAAGAGCCATACTGAAGAAGCCGTAACGCGCTCCGAGCAAGCCGCCGGCAAGCATAACCGCTAGCGTTTGCAGAGTAATGGGTACAGGTGTAAAAGGCAGTGAGATGCTTGCAAAGCTGAATAAGACAAGGATTGCTGCAAAAAGGGCACTGAAAACAACGCCGCGCAAAGTGAGTTTCATATTGTTCATCGCTCCTGTTTCTGTTATTGTTTATGTATTGTCAACTTCAATTTATAACAATGGTTAACAATAAATCATTCAGATCATAGCACATCTTTTATGAAAGTGGAAGGACATTTTATATATGGCAAATCGAGAAATTGTGGCTTCTTTGCAGAACGCCTCCGTCGTTTATCGCACACAATCAGAAGAGGGACGGCGCGTATGGTCGGATGTCTCTTTAGAAATTTATAAAGGGGAATGGATGGTTGTAATTGGGCCAAACGGGAGCGGCAAAAGCACCCTAGCTAGCTGCCTCTTGGGCTTAAGTCCACTCTCAAGCGGAGAAATATTGCGCAAGGAACCTGGGCAGATTAGGGGCGTGCTGCAATTGCCGGATGCCCAGTTCGTTGGAGACACCATTCAAGAGGAATTTGATTACCTGCCGGGCAAGCCGGATTTAACAATTGAAGAACGCAAAGCATGGTATCTCCAAAGCCTGTCAGCTGTGGGCTTGTCGCTACCGCTCGAACGAACGCTTTCTACCTTATCAGGGGGGCAAAAGCAGTTAGTTAATCTAGCGGCCGTGCTTGCTCAGCAACCCGAAATCTTAGTGCTGGACGAGCCGACGGCGATGCTAGACCCCGCAGCAAGACAGGGAGTCCGCCAAGCCGTACGCGAAGCTCATCAACGAGGTACGACCATTGTATGGATTACACATCGGCTGGAAGAAGTGGCGGATGCGACGCGAGTTATTGGATTTGGCGATGGGCGGATCACGTTTGATGGGGGACCGAGGGCTTTCTTTTATGGGGAAGAGGAAGAGAAATCGCTGGAAACATCACCTTGTTCGGAGCTGGGCCTCGACTCTCCCTATGTGGTGAAAACAGCCTTCGGCTTGCTGAATCATGGCTGTAAGCTTCGTTTGCTTCCGCTGGATATGGATGAGCTGGCCGAGGCGGTGGCCGATACATGTCTATAACTTTGCAAAACATTCAGATCAATGTCCCGGATGATCCTAATCAGCAACTGCTGAAAGACATCAGTTTTGAGCTTTCAGACGGTTCAGTTACCCTATTAATCGGTCATTCAGGTTCGGGGAAGTCGACGCTCCTTCAGGTGATGGCGGGCATTTTGGAGCCAGCCTCAGGAGTAATAACGCTTGATGAGCAGCCTTTATGGGATAAAAGAAAGGTAGACCAAGCTCACCTCTTGCGGCTCGGCCTGATCTTTCAATTCCCGGAGCAGCAGCTGTTTGCCAGCAGCATTCGCGGGGAATTCGCCTACTCGCTGCGCCCTTATCGGCTCACGGCGGACGAGCGCGAGCGCCGCATTCGCGCCGGCTGCGCTGATCTCGACCCCCGCGGCGTCTTCGCCCTGGAGCGGTCGCCGTTTGCCTTAAGCGGCGGCGAGCAGCGCCGGCTCGCGCTGGCGACAACCTTCGCCACGGCACCGGATTGGCTCCTCATGGATGAGCCAACCGCCGGCCTCGAGGCGGCGGCCGTCCGCGAATTGCTGCGCATTATTCGCGCGCGAGAGCGTGGCGGCTTCCTCATCGCCACGCATGACCTGGACACGTTCCTGCCGTTGGCAGACCGTGTCCTCGTTTTGGACCGCGGCGAGCTCGTCTTCGACGGCTCGCCGGAAGCGCTGTGCCGCGCGCCGGAGCTGCTCGCGCGCGCGGGTGTTGGCCTCCCGAGCAGCGTGGAGGCCGCTCAAGCCTTGGCGCGACACGGCATCGCCGTCGCGCCGGATCTGCTCACGCCGGAGCTGGCTGCTCCGGCGATCTTACAGGCGCTGCGCGAACGCAGCAGCGCAAGCCCGGCGCCGGCGCCGCAAGCGGCAGCGCCGAAGCACGCGCGCGAAGCCCGCGTAGCGCCAGCGGCTGCGCCGGCCGCGTGGCTAGCGCGTGATCCGCGCGCGAAGTGGCTGCTCTACCTGCTGCTTGTCATCGGAACGATGCAGCTGCAGGTGTGGAGCGGCCTCGCGGCTTCTGCGGTGCTCCTCGGCCTTTCGTGCTTCGGCCTTCCGCGTGCCGCGATTCGCGGAAGCTGGAAGATCGCCGTGCCGTTCTTGATCTTCATGTTCATGTCGATCGCGCTGGCCGGCCTATCGTGGAGCGCAGCCGAGGGGCAGTTCCCGCTTGGCTTCGCGCTTGAGCGTGCGTGGAGCGCAGCCTTCGTCCTCACGCGCCTGTTTTTGATCTTGATGGCCGGCTACTGGTTAGCCGTGTCTACACCGTATGGTCAGCTTGTTCAGGGGCTGAACTGGGCGTTGTCCTTTTTCCGCAAAATGAAGCTGCCAGTGGAATCCTTTGCTTTGGCGGTCTCGCTCTTATTTCGATTCATTCCGCTTATTTTACGGGAGTGGCAGCGCTTCTCGGCGATTGTGAGGGCTAGAGGCAAAGCGGCGATCAGGCCCGGCATGGTACGAATGCGGGATATCCCGGCGCTGGTCGTGCCGCTCCTGCTGGCCATGTTTCACAAAGCTGAGCAAATGACCGTAGCGATGGAAATGAAAAAAATCGACGGTAAGCAGCAACTGCTGAAAAAAAGCACGTTAAGCTGGCAAGCCAAGGATACGCTGCTCGTTATTTGGAGCCTGGTTGCATTTGGGGTACTGATGCTTATGCGTTATTAATAGGGAGTAGGGAGAGCAGCTCTTTTGGAGGGGGTGCTCTTTTTGCTTGGCAGTTGCAGCGGATAGGGGGAATCTTGAGCGTGCAAGCCCCGTATACTATACTTTGAATAAGAAACGTGGACGGCGGTGCCAAACATGAAGTTTTCGGATTACAGTATCTATGAGCAGCAAACGCTGCGTAAAGTGAAGCTCTGGGAAATTCGCCAACAGAAGGCGCCAAATAGGATTGAAAAAGCCTCGAAATCGGTCTCCACGAACATCAACAAGCTCATCCCGGAAAAAGTGCACAAAACGATCACGGCCACCGTCAGAGGGATGTTTCAGACGACTCTGTTCGGGATGAATTATATCCCTCAGAGTGACCCGCTTGCAGGCGCTACTTTGGCTGAAAGTGATGCTAAAGCGGAGGAATTGCTGTCGCTCTACAAAAAGATTGCGGCTGCCGAGGGAGCGGGTACGGGAGCAGGTGGGATTTTGCTTGGACTGGCTGACTTCCCCATTCTGATCGGGATCAAGTTGAAATTCCTGTTCGAGCTTGCGCACGCTTATGGCTACTCCACCAAGGATTATAGAGAGCGCCTGTTCATCTTATATGTGTTTCAAATCGCGTTCTCCAGTCCGGCCAAGAAGCCGGCTCTGCTGGACACGATCAAAAATTGGCATGAGATCGCAAGCGGTTTTCCAGCGGCTGATGCCTATATGGATCAAGTGAATTGGCTGCAGCTCCAGCAGGAGTATCGGGATACAATTGATTTCCGTAAAATGCTGCAGCTTGTACCCGGCATCGGTGCTGTGGTTGGTGCGTGGGCGAATTTCGGCCTGCTCGAAGAGTTAGGCGTGGCGGGCATGAACAGCTTTCGCATTCGCCGATTGGCGGATAAAGCGAGGTTGGATGCTGGGAGTGAGCAGAGTAGTGAGTGAGTCGAGTCACGTTGGATGAAATCCAATGGGAATGCGAATTTGCCGGCTTTATTGCTGGCTTCGTTGGATGAAATCCAATCCGTAGGGGGAATTGGCAGCCATTTAGGCTGATATTGAAGCCTCTCGTTGGATTTCATCCAACGAGAGGCGGGGATTACGCCTCACGAGAGTGCTGCTGTTGGATTTCATCCAATGTGGAGTGAGTTATTACTGCCTCACGGTCACTGTCCTCGCCCGAGACAGCCTAATCGGCCGTCTCGACCGCATTGCAGCCTTTTTTGACCAAGCTGGGCAATATTCCAGTGATTTTCCGCAAGGAGGCACATATACTAAAAATGAGCAAACCATGTGTACTCCCTGAATGACTATGTGATTTTTTTCACATGACAACCTTGAATGGTTTGGTCGATCTTTTTCATAGAGAAAAAACGATTAATCGGAGGAGAGGATTCGGATGAGTAAACCGAAGATAGTTATTTTGGGCGCTGGCTATGGTGGGCTTGTAACCGCAATAAGGCTGCAGAAGCTGATCAAAGCAGATGAAGTGGCTGTCACACTGGTCAACAAACACGACTATCACTACATGACGACGCATCTGCATATGCCGGCAGCGGGTACGGATCATCATGAAAATGCGCGTGTAGCCATTAAGGAACTGATCGATGAGCGCAAAATTCATTTCATCAAAGCGACCGTTCAGCAGATTTTGCCCGAGGAAAAGAAGGTTGTTCTGGCAGATGAAATTCTCACTTACGACTATCTGGTCGTGGGGCTTGGAAGTGAGACGGAAACCTTCGGGATTCCGGGACTGCGTGAGTATGCGATGACGATTAACAGCATTAATAGTGTTCGCTTCATTCGCCAGCATACGCAGTACATGTTCGCTAAATATAAATTAGATTCCAAGCATAAGGAATATTTGACCATCGTCGTTGGAGGCGCGGGTTTCACAGGTACGGAGTTTGTTGGGGAATTGGCAGATCGGATTCCTGATCTTTGCCAAATGTTTGATGTTGACCCCTCACTTGTTCAGATCATTAATATCGAAGCATCGCCTACCGCTTTGCCGCCAGGACTGCCGAATGACCTCGTGGAATACGGCATGGACGTGATGCGCCGCAAAGGGGTTCAATATAAATTATCTACCGCAATTAAGGCGTGCGAGCCCGGCGGTGTCCTGCTGGGAGATGGCCAGTTCATTCCTGCCGGCACTGTCATTTGGTCGGGAGGTGTGCGCGGCAATTCCCTGTTGCAGGATGCTGGTTTCCACGTTCAACGCGGCAGGGTCAAGGTAGATGACTACTTGCGTTCCTTGCAGTATCCCGATGTTTTTATTACGGGGGATTGCTCGATTGTCATGAGCCCAGAAGGCTCGCCTTACCCCGCCAATGCCCAAATTGCGGTCCAGCAGGGCTATAATACAGCAACAAACTTGCTCCATACCCTGAGGGGGAAGCCCTTACGACCTTTTGCTTATGATTACAAAGGAACGGTTGCCTCGCTCGGTCGCGGAGAAGCTATTGGCATCCTGAAGGTCAAAAAAGTGAAAGGCAGGCTGGCTGCATTCCTCAAAAAAATGATCGATGCCCGCTATTTATTTCTCATTGGCGGTATCCCACTCATCTGCAAAAAGATGATTTTCAAGCAAAAACAAGCCACCAGAAAGCGTCATGTGAGAAATTAATTTAGCTAAAATACGCTAAAACCTAATGAATCCGACAATAAGCTAGTAAAACAGAGATACTGAAAGGATTATACCTTTGTAAGCGGATTATCAATTGAATGCGGGGAGGGAATAATCTTTTTTAAGATTTTTCCCTCCTTTACTATGAGCCAATAAGAGAGTAGTATCAACTCGTACGTTAACAGTTGAATATTTCGCTTAATTTTCTAATCAGAAAAGCGGGGGAACCACAGGTTTCAACGGGGTGAGTAAGGTGCGTCTTGTCGCATTGCGGCAGCTACCTTTAGGGCAGATTTCTCGCAGCCCGAACCCGTCAGCTAACCTCGTAAGCGGTCGTGAGAAAGGAGAACATGTGGCTAAGCACAAGGTCTATCCTTGTGTTTTTTTGCGCCCAAAAATGGGAAATCAAGCTGAAAACTAGGTTATTTGGAGGAATTTCAAAGCATGACAAGTGACTCACTGAAAAAGATTGTATTCGGTAAACCGCTGAAATCTGCGGAGCTGGAATCTGAGAAAATGCAGGTATGGAAGGCTCTGCCCATCCTATCTTCGGATGCCCTGTCTTCGGTGGCCTATGGCACGGAGCAGATTTTGCTAGAGCTTGCGACTGTTGGGGTTGCTGCTTTTGCTTTCTCATTGCCGATTGCAATCTCGATTATTGCTTTAATCATGCTTCTTGTTTTAAGCTATCGCCAGGTGATTGAGGCCTATCCGATGGGCGGCGGAGCTTACATGGTGGCCAAGGAAAATTTGGGCATGATGTCGGGAAGACTGACTGGGGTTTCCCTGCTGATTGATTATACGTTAACCGTTGCGGTTTCGATTTCGGCAGGTGTGCAGGCGATAACATCGGCTTTCCCAGTTACAGTGCCTTATATTGTCCCCATAGCCTTGGTGCTCGTTTGGGTGATGGTTTGGCTGAATTTACGGGGGACTTCTGAATCCGGTACGATCTTCGCGATTCCAACTTACTTTTTTATCCTGTGCATCCTGTTCCTGATTGGTAAAGGGATCTTCGATATGCTGACAGGATCCATGAACATGCATGAGTTCCAAGTTGTTCCCAGCTCGATGACGAGCTCATTGACATTGTTTGTCATTCTAAAAGCCTTCTCTTCCGGCTGCTCGGCCGTGACAGGTATTGAGGCGATCTCCGATGCGGTACCGCATTTCCGTACGCCATCTGTCAAAAATGCCAAGAGAACCCTGGCTTCCCTCGGCACTCTGCTGGCCATTGTTTTTGGCGGCGTGACCTTGCTGAGCTTGGGTTATGGGATTGCACCTGATCCACACGGACATACTTCGGTTTTGTCGATGGTTACGGAGCAGGCATTTGGTCGTGGAATTATGTACTATGCAACACAGATTGGCACCATGCTGATCCTAGTGTTAGCTGCGAATACGAGCTTTAACGGGTTTCCGATCTTAGCGTCCATTATGGCCCAGGATAAAAACTTCCCGCGCATGTTCTCGTACCGGGGAGATCGGTTGTCGTTTCACTACGGGATCGTAACGTTAGGCGTTTTGGCAAGTATTTTGCTCGTCATCTTTAAAGGAAAAACCGATGCACTCATTCCACTTTATGCGATTGGCGTCTTTTTATCTTTTACCCTTGCCCAAAGCGGTTTGGTCCGCAAATGGTTCAGAGAACGTCCAACAGGCTGGATCGGTAAGTTCTTAATTAATGGTCTAGGGGGAATCGTATCCCTTGCGGTTTTGATCATTTTCTGTATAACCAAATTTAGCGAAGGCGCTTGGATTGTTATTATTGTGACGCCGATTCTACTTTGGGGAATATCCAAGATTAGCAATCACTATGATGATGTAGCCAAACAGCTGCGCATTGATATCACGCAAGAACGCGTATGCATTAAGGAACCTGTGATCATTGTGCCCGTAGCAGGCATCCACCGAGTGGTGGCGCAGTCTTTGAATTATGCCAAATCCTTATCTCCCAATGTCATTGCTTTCTACGTCTCGTTTTCGGATGAGGATGAAGAAGCGATGCAGGAGAAATGGGATAAATGGGACCCGGGCGTTCGTCTTGTTGTGTTCAAATCCCGTTACCGTACGATTTTGAAGCCTTTGGCTGAGTTTATTGAAAGAGTCGATACCCATGTGTCGGAAAAGCAATCGATCATGGTGATCCTGCCCCAGTTCATGCCGAAGAAATGGTGGCATCGCCTGCTCCATAACCAGTCTGCCGCACGTATTCGCTCTAAGCTGCAAGCTGATAAAGATATCGTCGTTGCGACGGTGCCCTATCATTTGCATGAGTAGCGGTGTACAATAAAGGGGTAACACGGATGTAGAATTGGAACAGAGGTGAACCCCTTTATGGCAAAAAAGAAATGGTCTAACGCTACCGCTGAACCTAGCGCGCAAGATAAACCTGCGACACTCAAAGATTTACTGCGTCCTGATATCTTGGCAGGGCTGAAAGCTCAAGCTGATGCAATGAAAGCTGAGGAGCAGGCTCGCAAGGATGCTGCCAGAGCTGAAGCGGAGGCTGCGCGCAAGGCGGAGGAGAAGCGGCTGGAGAATGATTTTGGCCACTTGCTGGAGAAGAGCAAGCTGGATTGGAGAAAACACAAATGAGGAAGCGCTTGGTGTGCTTCCTTTTTCTTTTGAGTGTAGTGGTAGCGCTTTCAGGTTGTGGAGTGGAGGGAGCTGGAACGCCAGTTGTAGAGCCTGCCGTCAGCCCGGTGCAATCACCGTCGTCCGAACCCACATCGGCACCGGTAGAGGAATCGAGAGGTATATCGCCAGTGAGGTCGTTGGAGACACCGGAGACACTGGAGACACCGGCAGACCCTGCAATAGACGTACCATCAGACGTACCAGCAGATGTACCACCAGACACATCCGCTTTTGCATCGGAGCTCGTATCTTCAGCTAAGTTATCCCTTTCATTAGTAGAAAGGTACCAAACAGCCATCCCCCACAAATGGGGCGAGAACATCCCCGGCGTGCGGACGCATCTTGTGACGCAGGATAAGGTGATCGCCCTAACCTTTGACGCTTGCGGCGGAAAAGAAGGCAGCGGCTATGATGAGAAGCTGATCGATTACTTGATCAAGGAACAAATACCAGCTACCTTATTTGTCAATGCGAGATGGCTAAGCGCCAATCCAGATATGTTTGCCAAGCTGGCGGGGAACCCGCTGTTCGAGATCGAAAACCACGGGACCGAGCATAGGCCGCTCTCCGTGAACGGCAGAGCCGCCTATGGCATCGCGGGAACCAAAGATGTGAGCGATGCAATTCGCGAAGTCACCGGGAACGCCGATGAAATCGAAAAGCTGACGGGAAGGCGGCCGTTATTTTTCCGTTCAGGCACAGCCTTCTACGACGATATCGCTGTCGACATTGCCCACGACTTGGGCTTCCAGTTGGCGGGATATAACGTGCTTGGCGACGCTGGAGCTACATTCAACACGGAGCAGGTATACAATGCGCTTACCAAGGCTCGGAGCGGTTCCATCGTTTTGGCGCATATGAACCATCCAGAGAAAGACACGGCTGAAGGCGTCATGAAGGCCATACCTGTTATGCAGAAGGCGGGCTTTCGATTCGTTTTGCTGTCGGCTTATCCCGTAGAGTGAAATAGATGGAATTTCTCCCGTTAATCTGCGCTGCTCAGGGGTAGGAAATGAATTAGCGGTAGAAGCTCCAGCTAAATCGCCGGTAGCTCGACGAAATTGGCTAGATTTGGCGGAATTAGCGGTAGAAAATCCAGTTATCTGCCTAAAAGATGAACAAAGTCTAGAAATAGCAGGAGAAATCGGCGTTAATCTGCCGGTACGACCATGTAGTGCCCCACAACTGAAATAGCAGGAGACTGCCTTCCCTGTTATATGCAAAATCGCCCTCAGGGAGCTCCCCGAAGACGATCCTAGTGCAAATCACCTTTTTTTCATCTCAAAAAACTCGCACTCTTCCCGATTATAGTAAGCTAAATCAGCAACACGCGACTGCAGAACCACAGTCGTTTCGCTGAAACGAAGGACAACTGCATTCGAGTCGACAATGTGATCGTCTTTGAAAACACGGACAAGAGCTCCCTTTTCCACAGCCTCCTGGAAATCGGAATCCGTCACTAAACGTTGGTTACCAGCCATACTCTGCATTCTCCTTGCCTGTGTAAAATAGTTCTTTCATTGTACCACAAGGCGCCAACAATCTCCCGTTCTCCACGAACGCCTACTCTTCGCCAAGCATACAATGTAGCACCAAAGAGTCTATTTCTGATTACGAATGAAATGGACTCCCAAATGCTGCATAGGCAGAGAGGATGCGTGATCCCGATGGACATTCAATTACTACCGATTCATTGGGTTTATCTGGTATTTATTGGCTTTATTCTTACACTTCTAATCAAGCGCAGAGACACCACGATGATTTGTGTGGTTGGGATTTTTGCGCTGGGTTTGTTAGCAACAGAAACATTAAGCGGTTCAGTATCAGGGGTATTCAACAGTTTTATTTATGCAACCAAAGAGTTGATGGGGACGATCATGATTATCTCGATCATCGTGGCGATGAGCCGCGTGCTTATTCGTACGGGCATTAATGAAACGATGGTCGCTCCACTAACCCATTTTCTAAGGACGCCGGCGCTTGCTTTCTGGGGGATCGGGATCATCATGATGGTAACTTCTTGGTTCTTCTGGCCATCTCCCGGCGTTGCACTCATCGGGGCAGTGCTGCTGCCTGTAGCGGTACGTGTGGGTTTACCTGCATTAGGTGCAGCCATGGCGATGAACTTGTTCGGGCACGGGATCGCACTATCAGGAGATTACATTATTCAAGGGGCGCCTAAACTAACAGCAGATGCTGCTGGATTACCCGTAACCTCGGTGATGGAGGCGAGTGTGCCGCTAGTTATTGTTATGGGGCTTGTCACAACGGTAACCGCTTTCTGGATGATGCGCCGGGATATCAGAAATGGCACATGGCGCGACGGTCTTGTCACGAGCGGTGCAGGAGATAAGGACTCGCTGCTCTCCTCCGAGCAAGATGCCAAGTCCAATCTGTCTTCGAAAATGAGAAAAACACTCGCGATTCTCATTCCCGTACTCTTCGCGTTAGATGTGATTGCGATGTTCGTCCTCAATCTGCAGGGTGGTGACGCGACTGCGCTTGTTGGTGGAACCGCCGTGTTCATCCTCATCGGCGTTACACTGCTGGCCCACCGCAGTCAAGGTCTGGAGCAAACGACGGCCTACCTCATCGAAGGCTTCGTCTTCGGGTTCAAAGTCTTCGGTCCCGTGATTCCAATCGCCGCCTTCTTCTATCTCGGCGACGCTGCTTTCACGGACCTGTTCGGTAAAATACTTCCGGAGGGCTCGCACGGAATCGTGAACGACCTCGGCGTCGCGCTCGCAGGTGTCGTGCCGTTGAACGGCGCAGTTGGCGCCGTGACGCTCACCGTCGTGGGCGCGATTACCGGCCTCGACGGCTCCGGCTTCTCCGGCATCTCCCTCGCGGGCTCGATTGCGCAGCTCTTCGCAACCGCCATCGGTTCCGGTGCGGCGGTACTGACCGCGCTAGGGCAAGTGGCCGCCATCTGGGTTGGCGGCGGTACTTTGATTCCGTGGGCGCTCATTCCGGCAGCGGCTATCTGCGGCGTCAGTCCGTTCGAGCTGGCGAGGCGGAATCTCTTGCCTGTGCTGATCGGCCTTGCGGTGACGACGGTCGTGGCGATGTTTTTGGTGTAGATGGCAGTAAGGGCCTCCAGGTGGAGGCTCTTTTTTCTGCTTATAGACATTATGGAGACAATGGCTGAATGAGCCCAATTTGGCGATATCACAAGACTAGCGCAGATAGGACAGGATAGTATCTCCTAAAGCGGTTACAATGAACCCAGAACGAACGGGATCGGATTTGCCTATGACTCATCGGAGCAGTAAGCTTACATACAGATAACTACATGAATTTGGAGATGAGACGAATGGAAGCAAAGTTTTGTATGACTTGCGGAGCTCCTATGGAAACGCGAGATGTGGATGGTACGGTAAGAAGAGCTTGCACGTCGTGCAGTTTTGTACACTGGGGCAACTACAGTATTGGTGTTGGTGCGCTCGTAACCAAGGATGAGAAAATTTTACTTGTACGCAGAGCGCAAGAGCCTGGCAAAGGGAGATGGACGAATCCCGGCGGATATATTGAGCAGCATGAGCTGATTCAAGATACGATTGAGCGCGAAGTGCTTGAGGAGAGCGGTGTCACAGCCAAAGTCACACGCTTGGTCGCTGTGCGAGATCTACCTAGAAACATTCATAATGTGTATATCGCTTTTGAGTTGGACTATGTCAGTGGTGAGCCTGTGCCAGATGGGGTAGAAGTGGATGCTGCGGGTTTTTATAGCCTTCAAGAGATGGAAACGATGCCGGTAGCGGATTTCACGCGCTGGTTGATCGATGTTGCTTTGCATTCTACGACTGTTGGTCTTGTTGAAGATAAAGAACCTATTGTGAAAATGGACGGGTACGGTTTGTACCGCATTCCCAAGGTCCAAGCATGACGAAGCCGATCGGCCTCCGCGGGCATCACCTGCTTTGTTTGTTAGGGTACCGGGGAATGGGATACTCCAAGGAATTCTGTGAAAATATGACGAGTGTTTACGAAACACTGCGTAAGAAGCCGGCTACGATTATTCGTGTCGTACTTGGTCCAGATGATCTGTGCGCTGTCTATCCGACGGATGAGGTGCCGCATTGCGAGAATAGAACTGTCTATGATCGCGATGCGGAAATCGTAACCAAGCTTGGCCTGCAAGTCGGGATGGAGCTAAGCTGGGCCGATATTTGTGCAAAAGTAGCCGGTTATGTGAAGCCGGAGGATATCGGCAACTTGTGCGCCACCTGCCGATGGGAGCCTTATGGCGTGTGTGCCGAAGGCGTGCGTTTGATCGGGGAGGGCAGCGAGCTGCCACCAGTCGCTCCTAAATAAGGGGTTCCTCGGCTCAGTTTCTGCTCTGGTTCCTGCTTCGACAGGGAACTGAACCAAGACCGCATGTGCAACCGCGCAACCGCGACCACGACCGTAACTGTAACCGAGAGTTTGAGGAACTGTGGTCCGCTATTTTGCAGATTGGGCGGAATTTCTGCCAAATACCTTGAAATAGCGGCTCATAGTTCCCCTTCTGTGTGAAAATGGGCGCTTTTCGCAGAAATAGCGGACTGTAGTTCCCCTTTCTAAGCAGCAAGGCTCCAGCTGTCACAATACAAAAAAAAGCGATACAAGAATAAATTCTTGTATCGCTTTTTTCTTTTAGACCAATACGCTGACGTCCGAGCCAGTCTCCAGCTTTTCTGCCGGAGAAGACAGAACATTTGCGACCATCAGCAGATCATCAACGGGACGCAGGAAGGAGCGGAGCAAGCGGCTATCCTTTAGTTCAGGATCAAGCCATTTTTCGGCCTGCTCTTGATCGAGAATGGCAGGCATATGGCCATGGTAAGGAGAAACCAACGGATTTGCTTCCGTCATTAGCATCATGCAAGTGCGGAGTTCCTCTTCACCACTCGGCGCCCGCCAAACATCGTATAAACCTGCGATGCCGAAAGTGCCGCTGCGCATTTTGAATTTCACCCACTGGGTCTCCTTGCCCTCCGTGACACGGACATAGAATCCGCTGCAGGGAAGGATGCAGCGCTGTTTCTTGATAATACGCTCGAAGGCTGTGTTCGTGAAGATGGAATCGCGTTCCCCACAGACCGCATCCTTAGCCCAAAAAGGCATAAGCCCCCAACGGAATTCATCCAGAAGACGCTCGCCCTTTCGATTAATCATAATTGCAGAAACGGACTCAGTCGGTACCACCTCATATCGATTAGCGGTATAGGACAGCAGGCGATCGATACGGAATTGTTTCATGACGTCATTGACGTCAGCAAGAATAGATACGGAATGACACACAATTATTCACCTCATTTGATTTTGGTTATTATTTTCCTATTTCACCAAAATCATGTATGAGGATATAAAAAAACTGAGAGCTTTACGCCCTCAGCTTCCTGTGTATGGTTCGGATAAATAAGTATGAATGCAATTTTTCCCATTGCGTTTGGCAATATACAAACACTCATCCACCTGCTGGAACCAGGCTTTCTTCATCGTGTTGCGATTATAAGGCGCCAGTCCAATACTCATCGTTAACGGTCGCCCAGGCATCTCTGGGATATCCGTTTCACGGATAATCTGCATGAAGGTTTCACACACCGCCAGCACTTCCTCGTGGGTCTTGCCTACAAACAACACGGCAAATTCCTCGCCGCCATAGCGGAAAGACATATCATCTGGACCCAGCGCATCTTTGAGCAGTCCGCCAATCGTTTTGAGCACAACGTCCCCGACCCAGTGTCCGTAAGTGTCATTGATTTTTTTGAAATTATCGATATCCATCAGGGCAAGCTCCAGCGGCGTATCATAGGGCATATGCGAAATGAGATGATCTGTATGCTCTTGGAAAGAGCGGTGGTTAAACAACTCTGTAAGCGCATCTACTTTGGAAAGCCGGTCAATCATGACGTTGCGAATGAGGAGATCCTGCTCACGTACAGTGGAGGCTCCAAGCTGCGCAAGCAGCATGTGGCCTTTCGACATAATAGCGAAACAGACAAGGGCTGTAGCAGATAGAACTGTGAGTGCAACAATGACTTCAGAAGGCGTAATGAGATAACCTTTGTACACCTGGCTAAGCACTAACGCTGTTAAACTTGCAAGACCTAAACTATAAGCGAAAATAATATACTTCTTTTGAAAATAAACAGAGGATAAAATAATAGGAATGCTAACTAATTCGTAAGAACTCATCAGCTCAGGGATACACATAATATAGATACAAACCATGGTCATGGTCCATACAATCATGATAAAATCACTGTATCTTTTGAGGAAGTGAATGGCCAGATAACCGGCGCCCATAAGGGCAAGCTGCAAGCTAGTCGGGATGATTTGGAAGTGCAGGAAGCTATGAAGCCACTGGGCTGGCTGTTCATAGATATCAAAGAGAAAACCGATCATAGCTGCTACTTCATAGATTAGTAATATCCACCATAATAGATGGATGAGTTTTCGGTTCCAAGTATGATCATTTTCCGGAAGCTGTTCCATCAGAAAAAGGCCACTTTCCTTTCATGCTAGCAAATAGTGGAAATATTTTTCGTGCCTTGTGAGACCATTGTAAAGAATAACCACCCGATTAGGCAAGCGATGAAAATTATAAATAGAAACACCAGGAGGGCTATGACAGCTCAAGGTTATATACACGCATGGGAACATTATAAAGACGAGCTCACTTTGCTGGATAAAAAGTTGGAGCTTCTCTACAAGCGTCGGCAGAAGCTTACCCCTGATCCGCAAACAGATTCGTTTCGCGGAATGTTTGTATCCGAAGACGAATTCATTCGCCTTATCGGTGAACAGGAGATTGATGAAGAACTCCAAGAGGAGGAAATGGCTCTCTTGGGGGACATTCAAGAGATGGAAGCCTACATAGCTGGTCGAATCGAAGAAAGCCGTAATAAAGGCGTATTTCTCCCTTTGTCGTATGCAGCCTCCGTATTTGGTCTTTCTGCGATTGAGGAGCGGTTCGTCATGCTCGGGCTAGCGGTGGAATTGGACCGCAAATATGAACGCATTTTTGGCTTCTTGCAAGACGATCTAACCAGCAAGACGCCCAACATCTCTTTGGCGCTGCAAGTTGCGTGCAGCACGCCGGAGGACATGAGAGCGGCGCGAACTACCTTCGTTGCTCCCGAGGGCAAGCTGGCGAGGTACATGCTGCAGCGTGAGGAGCAAGACTTCAGAGGCCAGTCGCTACTCTCTAAGCCGCTGCTTCTGGACAAGCGAATCGTTGCCTTTCTGCTCGATTCCGGGGAAGTCGACCCGAAGCTGAAGCCGGCGGTCGAGATGGTGTACCCAGACAACGAGCTCGCCCCCTTGCTCGTGCAAGAAGATTTTCAGCAGCGGCTGCGGGGCTTCATCCACGAGGAGCAGCAGTCACCGGCAGCTGAGCGCAAAAGGCTCGCATTCCACCTGTGGGGGAATGCGGGCGCAGGCAAGAAGCTGCAGGTCAAGCACTTCAGCAGCTATTACTCCAAGCCGCTGCTGATTGCGAATCTTGCGGATGTGCTGCTGCACGCCGCAAGATTCGAGGAGCAGGTGAGCGCCATCGTGCGCGAGGCGATTCTGCACCAAGCCGTGCTGTGCTTCACACGGCTGGAAGAGCTCTACCCTGAAGAGCCGGATCTTGCGGCGCAGCAGCGGCTCGGGCGGTTTCATGAGCTGCTGGACGGCTACGGCGGCATGATCTTTCTATTAGCCGGCAAATATAGCCGGCTGAACTGGAAGCCCAAGGAGCGGCTGCTCCTTGAGCATGAACTGCAAGTGCCGGACGAAGGCGGGCGCGAGCGCCTTTGGACGGTATTCGCGCGCGAGCTGGGCGTGAGCGCGGACGTCGATGCCCGGGTGATGAGCGGGAAATTCCGCTTCACCCCAGGGCAAATTCACCGCGCGCTGACGCTTGCGCGCGGGTACTCCGCCTGGCAGCGTGAGCCGCAGGCGGATGCCAAACCGGCTGCGCTGCGCACAGATGCGCTCTATAAGGCGTGCTACCAGCAGGTGCAGCACAAGCTGGAGCGCAAAGCGACGCGCATTGAGCCTCGCTATCAGTGGGCGGATATCATTCTCGCCCCTGAGCAGAAGGATCAGCTCCGCAATGCGTGCAATCAAGTCAAATACCGTGGCGTCGTGTACAACGACTGGGGGTTTGAGAAGAAGCTGGCCTACGGCAAGGGGCTTAGCATGTTGTTCGCCGGACCGCCGGGGACGGGCAAGACGATGTCTGCGCAGGTGGTGGCTGGCGATCTGCAGCTTGAGCTTTACAAAGTCGATCTGTCGCAGGTGATCAGCAAATATATCGGCGAGACGGAGAAAAATTTACACGAGATTTTCGAAGAGGCGCAGCTTAGCAACGCGGTGCTGTTCTTTGATGAAACCGATGCCCTTTTCGGGAAGCGGTCCGAAGTGAAAGATTCCCATGATAAATATGCCAACATTGAAACTGCCTATCTTTTGCAGAAGATGGAAGAATATCAGGGCATTACGGTGCTAGCTACGAATCTATTGAATAATATTGATGAAGCGTTCCTGCGCCGGATCAATTACGTTATTAAGTTTCCTTTCCCTGATAGCGAGTATCGCGAGAAAATCTGGCAGTCCATGTTTCCGCCGGCAGCACCTCTCAGCGAGGATGTCGATTTCCGATATTTGGCGCAGCGCTATGAAATTGCCGGAGGAAACATTAAAAATGTCGTCCTTTCCTCCGCCTTTCTAGCCGCAGAAGCGGGTGAGCCGATTCGGATGCAGCACATTATTAAATCCATTCGCCATGAGCTTCAGAAGTCAGGTAAAATCTTGGCCAGACAAGAATGGGAAGATTATTAGAAATTAATAGAAATTCATATAACTTTCTATAGTCAGTCTAGCGATTTGCAATTATAATAGAAAAAGGTACAGAATGCGACATATTCCCTACCATTTCAACACATTACATAGGTATTTTGAGGCAGGAAGTGATTCCTATTGGTGATTATTCAGTAATTGCCGATGTAAGCGCATCTTTAGTGAAGCTGCTTAGAGAAAATATGACACCAGATCCCATTCCGCAACCGGAGATGATTGGGCTTGCTTCGCCTGTCGATAAAGGGGATTTCTACTTATCTCTTTATTTGTACAACGTTCGCGAGAGCGGCGATAACCGCCAAACCCACATGATTGCCCGAGGGACAACCCAGATTCAATATCCTCCTATGGTGGTGGATCTCAGCTATTTGCTGACGGTGCATTCACCGGCTGAGCTTCAGTCCAGGGCGCTCGATGAGCATCGGATCTTGGGGCGAGCCATGCAAGTGCTCTATGATCATTCCATTCTTAGAGGCTCTATGACAGTAGGAACGCTTGCTGAGAAAGATGAAGAAGTTCGCATCGTGATGGAACCCCACAAGGGTGAAAGCATCTTGAATATGTGGAACTTCGCTGATACCCCCTATAGACTTTCTGTCAGCTATACGGTGGGGCCAGTCAATATTGATTCAACCCGCATCAAGACCACAAAAAGGGTTACGGAAACCGATTTCCGCATAGAAGGCTAGGGGGCAAGGGTGTGGAACATATTCGAGTATCACATTTGAAAACCCGTGTATCCTTAGTTGTCTGCGTAATCGATGCGATGACCTCACAAACTCCTCTTGGCAACACGACCGCTGTATTTCTAGAAGGCGCCCGTTCGAAAGCAATTCATAAATCGAATGGTTCCTATATATTTAATGATTTACCGCCCGGTGAATACCGTATTCTGGTAAGCAACGAGCACTATTTTCATGAACAGACTCTAATCACTATAGGAACCGACAATTTTATAGAGGTTGTTCAGTTAAAACCGCTGCCTTCCTATCCGTTTTCCCAAAGTGCTGGACTCATCCGAGCCATGCTTCAGGATGCGGCTGGGGCTCCAGTGCTCCATGCAAGTCTGCAGGCCGCCATTCTAACCGAAGAGTGCGCCAGGGCTCGCGTTATGGCAGATCAACTGGATAAGGGAGCGGAAGAGATAACACTAGGTGCATTTACAGGTGTTATCTCTGCAGGTGATACATACATACTTCGAGGACGAGGTGCTAAAGCCGCTGAGGAGCAAATCCAAATCGCGGAAGTTATTGAGCATCAGAAGCGCTTTCGGTTAAAGAAGAAACTGACCAAAGCGTTTGCTAGAGGCTCCCTTTTGCTGCCTGTCCAAGAAACACGAGTAACAGAACGCGGAGAGGCTGTGATTGCTTTTCGTGGCAATCGGATTTCGGCTTTCCAGACAGAGCTGGTCATTACATATGGTTCTAACAAGCAGTTGAAGAAGGAAGTTCTGGTAGCAGAAGGAACGACCACCAATCTTGGCATTATTCGTCTGACCTAACCCTAATTAGTAGAATGGACACGTCCATCTTCTATACAAAAATGACAAGCAGAAAGGAGAGAACTGGTTTCACGTCTATGGCTGTGTCATTTATTTTAATGCCATATTGACGGAACTGGGGAACAATGGCTGACTATTTATCACCTGGAGTCTATGTGGAAGAGTTTGACAGTGGTGCGCAACCGCTTGAAGGTGCAAGCACAAGTACGGCCGGGTTTATAGGGCTTGCGCAAAGAGGGGAAATTGAAGGTGTCCCTCAATTGGTTACGAGCGTAGCTGATTTTCATCGTTTATTCGGCAGCTACTTGTCCGAGAACGAATTCGGCGAGTATCGCTTCCTTTCTTACGCTGTTGAGCATTTTTACTTAAACGGAGGTTCCCGCTGTTACGTTATGCGTGTAGCGCCAACTGACGCGAAAGTAGCAACGAACAAAGCAGAAAGCAACAAAGAATCCTCCGTTCTCCAAATTGCTTCCAAAAACCCTGGAACATGGGGTAACCAAGTTCGTGTCGTGGTTGTGCCATCAAGCAAAGCCAAAACACAAATCTACGAAGTGCTTAGCGAGACGCAATACCGTGTGAAAAATAACGCTGGTTTTAACGTAGGCGACGTCGTTGCTTTCGAAGCTGCTGGCAAAAAGCAATACAGTAAAGTCATCGCATCCCAAGATAACATCATTGAACTTTCCGTAGAACTAGAAGGCGATGTTGTAGACGCTGGTCTGCTTGCTGCTAAGGTTTTGACGACTTGCGAGTTCACGTTGCATGTATTCTACGGCGATGAAGCTGAGACTTACGAGAAAGTATCCTTGAACATCTCAGCAGCTAATCATATTGAGAAAATCATTTCCCGTTCGAACATCATTACGGTGAAGGATTTGACAGAAGGTAAAGATCTTGGCCCTATCGCGCCTTTTGAAGTGCTTTCCGGCGAGGATGAAGCGGTTGGGAAATTCCAGATCGCCCTGTCAGGCGGAAGCAACGGTTCCATCGCGCAAGTAACGCCTGATATCTTCATGGGTGTAGATCGTGGACCTGGCAAACGTACAGGGATTCAGTCTTTCATCGACAACGATGTTGTCAGCATCATGGCCATTCCTGGTGTAACGGAGCCAACCGTTCAACTTTCTTTGGTTGCTCACTGTGAAAACCTAGGCAGCCGTTTCGCTGTTCTTGACATTCCGCGCGAGAAAACCAAAGTTGCTGACGTTATGACGCACCGCAATATTTTTGACAGCTCGTACGCAGCTATGTACAATCCTTGGCTTCAAGTGTTCGATCCGTTAGACAAAAGAAATATTTCCATCCCGCCATCAGGATCTGTCATCGGTATCTACTCCCGTTCCGACCAAACGCGTGGCGTACAGAAAGCGCCTGCGAACGAAGTCGTACGCGGTGCCGTTGGTCTAGACTGCCAATATAACAAAGGCGAGCAAGATATTTTGAACCCACAAGGCGTTAACTTGATTCGTGCTTTTGCCGGACAAGGTATTCGTGTATGGGGTGCTCGTACAACGTCCTCTAACGGTTTATGGAAATATGTTAACGTTAGACGTTTGTTCATCTTTATTGAAGAGTCCATCAAGAATGGCACGAACTGGGTCGTTTTCGAACCGAATGATGAACAGCTATGGGCTCGTGTACAACGTACCATTGATGCGTTCTTAACGCGTGTTTGGAGAGACGGGGCCTTAATGGGTGGAAGTACGTCTGAGGCGTTCTACATTAACATTGGCCGCAGCACAATGACACAGGATGACATTGATAATGGTCGACTCATTTGTGTAATCGGGGTAGCGCCGGTGAAACCTGCCGAGTTCGTAATCTTCCGTATTACTCAGAAAACAAGAGAAGAATAGTTGAAACGTTAGATATTTCTTACATTAGGAAAGGGGTATAACATGGCTGGCGAACGTAGGGATCCATACCGCAATTTTAGATTTAGAATTGAAGTAGAAGGAATTCAGCAAGCTGGATTCAGTGAAATCTCCGGATTTGACGCTTCCCTTTCGGTAATTGAATACCGTGAAGGCAATGAAACGATTACACCTCGGAAGCTTCCGGGGCTTGCGAAATACGGGAACATCTCACTTAAGTGGGGAGTTACGGACTCCATGGATATGTACAACTGGATGTCCGAGTCCATTCAGGGGAAAGTTGCCCGCAAAACCGTTACGATCATCGCGATCAACGAAGAAGGCGGCGACGTAGCAACTTGGCAGGTTATTGAAGCATGGCCGTCTAAGTACTCAGCACCAAGCTTCAAAGGTACAGGCAATGAAGTTGCCATTGAGAGCTTAGAGCTTGCTCATGAAGGCATGACACGCACGAAGTAACGATTGTTAGAGTAGGCGCCGGAGCAGCAGTCTCCGGTTCCTATCTCTTCTTTTTTTCAGCTTAAAGCATAAGGAGGAAACCATCATGGCTTTCAAAACAGAATACGAATTCGAACTGCCTAGAGGATATGTCGATGAGAACGGTAACCTGCACAAAAGAGGCGTTATGCGGTTAGCAACAGCTGCAGACGAAATCCTGCCTATGCGTGATCAACGCGTTCAACAAAATCCTGGCTATCTGACAATTATCTTGCTGACGCGTGTCATTACGAACTTGGGTGATCTGCGTGCGATTGATACAAGAGTCGTTGAGAAGTTTTTTACAGCGGATCTCGCATTTTTGCAAAATTTCTATCGCCAAATTAATGAAATGGAAGTGCCGAGCGTGCACACGAGCTGTCCGAAATGTGAGCATGAGTTCGATGTGGACGTGTCTTTTTTGGACGAGATGGCGGGGGCATAACCGGATATCCCATTGACAAGATCTATGAGGAAGCGGGCTTTATTGCTTACTATTTTCATTGGACGCATGATGAAATCATGTCAATGGAACACAAGGAACGCCGAACGTGGTGTGAGGAAATTTCCCGCATCAACCGCAATTTGAATGACGATGGTAAAAAGCAGCCTGACAACCCGTTTGATGTGTTCGGTAAGAGGTGAGTAACAAGTGAAAATATCCAAACCGCATAATGTGGGCAGTGCATTTCGATTCGTGGTAGAGCTTGACGGGCTGATCGTTGGAGGTTTTTCTGAGGTGACCGGCATGAAGTCGGAGACTGAGGTGAAGCCGTTATGGGAAGGCGGTGTCAATTCGCACCCCCATTACATGATCGAACATACGAAATACCCGAACATTGTGCTTAAAAGAGGCATCACCAATTCCAGTGAGCTATGGGAATGGTACGATAGCGTTACTCAGGGTAAGATTAAACGGAAAAACGGCTCCATTATCCTGCATAATCAGGCAGGGACGGAGATGTGCCGTTGGAACTTCTTTGGAGCCTTCCCAGTGAAATGGAACGGGCCGGATTTGAACGCCACCAGCGGAAGTGTAGCCATTGAGTCTATCGAACTGGTACATGAGGGTTTGAAGACGATTTTTAAAAAGTAAGGACTACTTGGATCAAGGCCATAACTCTTAGGGGGATTGTTTATGAAATCTCGACAATCAAATAAATCCCCAGCGAAGAAGAAAAAGGCCAAGAAAGCTGTTTGGCAGACTTCGGTGACAAGCAGCAGCTCTGCAGGACGTACAGCAAGAGAATCAAATCTATTTGCGACAGGCATTGTGGGCAAATATGGTTTCTGGCGAAACAACTATTTAGGATTGTTAGCCCTTATTTTTAAGCAAAAGGGTAGGCCAAGCCGTAAACAATTAGCGGCATTAACAGATTCGAATGATCGAGCATGGGTGATTCAGCTGGACTTGCTTTTGCAAAGCTTGCAGCATCCAGAATCAGCACCGCTCATCACGAAGCAACAAACCATTCGTCAGATTGAGCAGCTTATGACGAATGCCGGGTATAAGATTCCGGCTGCCCAAGCGATATCGTATAGAACTTCAAGTCCATCGGATGCAACTTCGGCTCATCTGCAAGCGCAGCGGCCAGCTGAGAAGCCGGTTAAGAAAAGAGGACGCAAAAGCAAGAAGCGACTCGAAGCTGAATCATCTGTTAACCATATGAACCATCCAGAAATGACCCCGGAATCCCCAAGTGAGAAAAGGGTCAGACCCGCATTCATTAATCACGTTAATAAAGGAAACTTACCGTTAATCAACCGCTCGATTGGGCAGATCGCTGCATCGATAGGGATGGTTGGCAGCAGCCGGCGTTCGATGCCGGAACAGCAGTCACAGACGGTGAGCAGACATCAACATACAACTCAAAATGTAAACATACAGCTTAAAAACATTCAGCTTTTTCATAGAAATGTCATCCGTGAAAAAGAAAATCAGTCTGCAACGAGCACTAGCTTGAATGGATCAACTAAGACTAGTCATATGAACGTGGCTAATCATGTAGAGGCTATTCAACAAACCTCGCGTTTACTTGAACAGTTTCATGAAGGCAAGCCATCTATAGGAGCAATTGATAAACAAGGTTCTGCTTCTTCTACTGTTTCTGGTGCAAGGGAAAGTGTTGCAGGTGCGAATGCAAGTGTAAGGGCGGGCACAAATGTAAATGCAAGTGCAAGTGCAAGTGCAAGTTTAGGTCAGCCTTCTGTTTTGCAGGCAGCCACGTTATTTTTGAATGACGTCGTTCAGCCACAGTTGGTCAGTAAAATGCAGCTTCAACAGGTGTATACCGATGACAATGCGACTATAAGCTCGCCGGCGTCATCTCGCAAAACGTTGCCAAAGCTTGGCGAAGGCCCCTTTTCGGCAGGGACGGTGCCGGCTTCGGTGCAGTTCATCCATAGTTTGTTAGTAAGAAATGCTTCTCAAGAGGCTGCATCTACAATAGATGCAATGCCGACTTATCGTGGAAGTGATAAGAAGGTGGATCACGAAGCTGAGGCTTCAAAGTCCAGAGGTTTCCTGGCAGCGAATCAAGTCCCAGTTGCGATAAATGCGTCTCGCATAGCGTCAACTGTTCCATTTGCTATGCACGCAACGACTAGTTTGAATGCCGGTGCTGAAGCTCGAAGAGGCGGGTTGAATTCGCCACGCGTGTGGCGAAAGCCACAAGGACAAGAGCAAGCGCGCATGGATGCACAAGTTCAAGCGCAAGAGCAAGCTCGTATGCAGGAACAATTGGACATGCATATGCTGGAACGCGAAAGAGTACGGGCGCGGGAACAAGAGCTTCAAGTACAACAACAAGAACTGCAGCGACAAGAGCAAGAGGAAGAATGGGCTAAAGAGCAAGAAAGAGTGCGTGCGCAGGAGAGTGTGCTCAATCAGCATGCCGCACAGCTTCAGGAGCAATTGCAAATTTTGCAAGAGCGAGTGGTGACTCAAGGTGATGAAGCTTGGCAAGGTAGTGGCCAAGAGCAAGGCATCGTGCAGGAGCAGCGACTGGTGCTAGAGCAACAGGTAGCGCAAGAGCAAGAGAGAACGCGAGAGCAGCAGGTAGCGCAAGAGCAAGAGAGAACACGAGCGCAGCAGGTAGCGCAAGAGCAAGAGAGAACGCGAGAGCAGCAGGTAGCGCAAGAGCAAGAGAGAACACGAGCGCAGCAGGTAGCGCAAGAGCAAGAGAGAACACGAGCGCAGCAGGTAGCGCAAGAGCAAGAGAGAACGCGAGAGCAGCAGATAGCGCAAGAGCAAGAGAGAACGCGAGAGCAGCAGGTAGCGCAAGAGCAAGATAGAACGCGAGAGCAGCAGGTAGCGCAAGAGCAAGAGAGAACACGAGAGCAGCAGAGCGTGCAAGAGCAAGAGAGAACGCGAGAGCAGCAGGTAGCGCAAGAGCAAGTGAGAACGCGAGAGCAGCAGAGCGTGCAAGAGCAAGAGAGAACGCGAGAGCAGCAGGTAACGCAAGAGCAAGAGAGAATGCAAAAGCAAGAAAAAGCTCAGGATTTAGTTCAGTCCGAAGTGCTTCAGCAAGGAAACTTGCGGCCTGGACAAGTTGTTGATCAGGCGACAGATGATCCGGCGGTTAGCCAGAGGAATGATGAGCTTAGGCAAGCTGGGGCAATTTCCAATGATGGTGATAAAGTAAGAGCAGCCAGTCCAACGATGCGAACAGCGGGCAAGATGGAACAGAGTTCTGTAATGGAACACGTTGTACAGCCTGTCGCTAGTCGTGTGAGTGGACAGCGGATTCCTGCGGTTTCAAGTCACGAAAATGCGTCCAGAGCTTCCAAGCTTATTTATAGAAAGCCCAGCATCATGGAAAATGGTGTAGAAGCTGCCATGAAAATTCAAAGCAATGATCAATTGCTGCAGCAGCTCCTTCAAAAACAAAGACAGCAATCTTCTAATGATCCACTTGTTGGAAGTACATATACAAATACGGCTATGACGATGCCCCAACCGCGAATGCTGCGGGGGGAGAGTAGTCAGCGGAGGCTATCAGATAGAAGTAGTGAGGCTGGTACATCAGCACTACAGGGTAGTCCTTATGGAATGAAGCAGGCTGAGAACCGACAGCCGATAAGTCTACAAAGCCCAATAGGTAGGCAAATGGAAGGTATTCGAGCCGGTCTACAGGCAAGTTCTGTCGTGCATAACGCTCAGCGGGTATTTCGGTCCATTGCCAAATCAGAGAATCAAGCAGGGGGAGGTCGACCTGAAGCGGGGAATATCTTGTCCTCCGTACAAGGTGTACACCAACCCTCAAACATAACTTCTGAGATATCTACAAATATAGCTAGAAAAGCTGGGAACGATGTAGCAAATTTAGTTCCGGCAAGTCCGTTCAATGGGTACCGTGCTAGTCTAAAAGCAAGCGCAAGACTTCAAGAGGCAGAGCGTATATTTCGCTCTCCAGCAAGTAAGGAACGAAGCGGCTTTAACTATGAACATCAGGTTGCAAGCCAACAGGTTGACCGGGATGCCGATGTCGTGCAGAGCACTTTACCGACGGCTGATTTAGCTTCTGAGATATCTGCAAAAGTTGCAGAATCCAGTATCGCGAAGATAGGTTCTATTTTTACCGTTATGGAAGCAATGAATAGCGAAAATAGACCGAGCAGCCGCATGGTCAGTGAAGATACAGAACGTTCTGCCGAAGGGGCTAGGGGAGATCGCGAAAGAGGTTCGAACTCTTTTGGACGGATGGTTCAAAGAATTTTCCGCAAACCGGCGGAGCAGCTACCTGATTCAGAAGTACCACAAGAACAAGCCAGACGCAGTCAGTTGACTGTAGACGCGAGCGAAAAAGGATCGAGTAATTGGATACAAAGCAGCCTGTCTACGGGAAATTTTGCAGCTGAGATTGCTTCGAAAATAACGGAGAACAGCTTAAAAAGCATGGGGCCAACCCTTGCACCGGCGGCAGCGGAAATAGGAATGCTGCGGAATAAGCAAGCTGATGCCGTGTTGCGGAAGCAGTTACCAGTGTCTGCCGTCCAAGCCATTTGGAGACACAGAGAGGGACCGTCTTCTCTAGGTAGAAGAATGGAATCGGAAAGCATTAACCGTACAGTAGATGCTAAGGAAGTAATACGATCAGCCACAACTGCAAGTGAGCCGTCCTCTGGAATCGCTCAGAGTAAGCCCGTCCGTATTGCTAATGGAATAGCAACTTCAGTTCCAATGGTAGGTAGAATGACCAAAGCTCCAGCAGGCGAGGGAGCTTCAGCGAGACCCGGTGAAGGAAGGACGCTTAATTCGAGTCTGATTGATACAAGCAGATCAATCGAAGTTCATCGGTTGATGGAAGCGGAGGCACGTGCGAAGCTTCAACTGCAGGCAGGGAGAGCCATGCAATCGCGGAAGCAGCCTGCCATGGGACCTAGGCGAGGTGCGCAAGTAGAGCATATTCAGCGGCAAAGCATAGCCGTCGAAAGCGAACGCGCGCTTCGCGCGAGTTCGGGTTCGCTCAATCAGTCGGAAGCCGGCAGCTTCCTACCTGATTCCGCAGAGCGAACCATCAAGGTCTTGAGCGCGCTGGAAGCAGCGCGCGCTCAAGATGAGCCCGCTGCCGCTTCGCGGGCAGCGGCAAGAGCAGACGCGCGCACGACGCGCGCGTCGATGGCTCGCCAGCCCGCCAGCATGACACCGCGTGTCATGCCGCTGCTGGCGAGCACCGCAGGAGCGCGCAGCGCTGCTCCTGCGGGAAGCGCTGCGGCTTCGCCTGCCGCAGCGGTAAACCTCCTGCCCGCCTACGGGACGGGCAGCTTCACACAGGCGGCTGCCATAGGCAGAGCCGCCACCACACATGCTGGGCACAGCACCAGCATGAGCCAGAGCGCGCTGCCTCCTAACCTAGGCAGCGGCATCACATCTGCGAGGCAGGAGCACTTAGCCTCGCAGCTGCCAACGCTGGAGCACAAGCAGGCTCCAGCGGCTCCTGTACCGAACAGCGCGCTGGCGGATGCCCCGCTGGAAATGGATTGGCTGCGCACCAAGGCGAGCGCAGACGAAGCCAAGACCCCAGCGGCACCGGTTCCACAAGCGCCGCCGGAGCTGACTAGCGAGCAGCTGCAGGAGATCATGAAGCAGATCCCGCAGCTGGATGTCGCCAAGATTGCGGATAAGGTATTCCGCGAAATCGAGAAAAGAATGAAGTTCGAGCAGCAGCGACGTGGATTTTAACTTTTTACATAGATGAAGAGGAAAGGACTGACACCTGTGGCACTCAAGAAAGCCATGATTATCGTAGACAAGGGAAACAGCAAAGAGAATGTGCAAGTTTTGTTTAATCCGGGTGAGTATACACTTGATACGACCAACAGCTATTCTTGGAATACGGTGCCGGGTCTGTCCATGCCTATCGGTCAATTCGTGAGTGGTGGGACGACCACGCTCTCCATGGATTTTTATTTTGACACCTACGAAAAAGGGACGGACGTCCGTGAATATACGAAGAAAATATCCGGTCTTCTGGATGTAGAGAAGGAACTGCATGCGCCTCCGATTTGCCGATTTGTCTGGGGTTCTCTGGACTTCAAAGGCGTTGTCGAAAAGGTGAATCAACAGTTCACGATGTTTCTCGATACGGGAGTGCCGGTTCGTGCCAAGCTGAAAGTAACCTTTCGCTCCTGGCATACGAAGAAAGAGCAGCTGCAGACCATTCCCCGCCACTCGGCGGACCGAACGAAGCAGAAGATGCTGAAGCAAGGGGAGCAGCTCTGGATGATTGCTGCTCATGAATATGAAGATCCAAGCTTATGGCGGGAAATCGCCAAAGCCAATCAGATTGATAATCCGCTTAAAGTCGTAACGGGACGACGTATTGCTGTCCCAAGATTGGACTGATCGGATGGCAACTTTAAGCTTGGAATCAAGCACCTTCACTTATGATGATTTAGCTAAGAAGTACAAAGAATTTTTCGCACCGGCTTACTTAATTACGGTTGATGGGACGAAGCTTTCCGATAATATGGCCATTTCCACGATACGCGTGGAGACCTCCATTGATGGAACAGCGGATTCTTTTTCATTCCGAGTAACGAACGCTTACGATGTGACGAAGAACGACTTTCAGTGGCTAACCGAATTTACGTTGGGGAAGGCCATCGACATTAGTCTTGGTTATGTAGATAAATTCACGCCTGTATTTACTGGATTTATCACGTCTGTCGTCGTCGATTTCCCTGAGGATGGGGCACCTGGTCTCATTGTACGAGGGATGGATTTCTCGTATTTGATGATGAAGGGAACGAAGTCCCGCTCGTGGAACAAAAAGAAATATAGCGATATTGTAGAGGAAATCGCCAAAACCTACGGCGCCAAAGTTCATGTGGATGCGACGACGACAGAATATCCAGTGATTGCCCAAAGCCAGATTAATGATTTTCATTTTATTCAAAATTTGGCGAATTTGGTTAACTATGATTTCTTCGTTGTAGGGAAGAACTTATATTTCCGCAAGCCGCTTACCGAAATGTCGCCTGTATTGACGCTGGAAATGGGCAAAACCTTGCGCACTCTAACACTCGACATGAACCTTGCCGAGCAAATTACCAGCGTGAAGGTGCGAGCATGGGATAACAAAGAGTTGAAAGTGATTGAAGGAGAGTCGGCTACCATCTCGAAGCTTGGAAGTAATTCCAAGACGGGTAAAGATATACTCGCATCCAAAGGGGATTTCGTGGAGCATGTTTATACGAATGTTACCTCTGTGGAGGAAGCCAAAACGTATGCCAGTGCCTTGTTGAACAGACGGGCGATGAAGCTGACCAGCGGTTCTGGAGAATGCATCGGTATTCCGGAAATTCGGGCAGGGCGATATATTAAGCTTGATGGTGTAGGCAAAAAGTTTGATCAGCCCTATTATGTGATGGGCGCTACGCACCTGATTAATGATGAGGGCTATACGACGCGCTTTCAAATAGGAGGGAATGCGGTATAATGTTCAAACTTCCCGATATTACCCTAGGCGGTGTCGCCAACTTCGCTTCCCAGAAAATCGGTGGTGTTATGGTCGCAGTTGTGACTAACAATAACGATCCCGATAAGCTCGGGCGGGTGAAGCTGAAGCTGCCACTACAAGAAACGGAAACCGAAACCGATTGGGTTCGCATTGCCACGATGATGGGCGGCAAGGAGATGGGCAGTCTTTTTATCCCGGAAGTGAATGATGAGGTTCTAGTGGCTTTCCATCTAGGGGAGCTGCGTCAGCCTTTCGTGATTGGCATGTTGTGGAACCCCAAGAATAAGCCGCCGGCACCAGCCGACAAGAACGATCTGCGGATGATCAAATCGCGTTCAGGCCATGAATTATCGTTCAATGATAAAAGCGGTGACGAGAGCATCACGATAAAGACTAAAAAAGGTCAAATTATCGAGTTGAAGGATAAGGATGACAGCATTTCAATTGCCGATCAGAGCGGGAATAACAAGATCATGATCAAAGGTGGATCGGCTAATGAGATTTCGGTTGTCAGCCAAACGTCCAAAATCACGCTTAATGCCAAAGGCGAAGTAGCGATTGAAAGCTCGAAGGAAATTAAAATTAAATCTACGCAAATTAATATAGAAGCATCAGCGACGATGGCGCTTAAGGCAGGGGCCACGTTGGATTTGAAATCGGACGGCATCATTAATATTAAAGGCAGTATGGTCAAAATCAACTAACGAAGGAGCGTGGACGGGTGTCGGAAGCATTCTTGGGGCGAGGCTGGAAATTCCCGATTCAGGTCGACCCTGCAACAGGGCGGATTCGGATGTCCGAATACGAGGAAGACATCGCTGAAGCGATCCGCGTTATTTTGGGCACCACACAGGGAGAACGGGTTATGCGTCCGAGCTTTGGCTGCGGCGTGCAGGAGTTCATTTTTGGCCTAACGGACGATACATCGCTTCATCTGCTGGAAAGCAACATTCAAGAGGCGATTCGCAATTGGGAGCCAAGGGTCCATGAGGTGGATGTGAAGGCTGTGCCGGAAGCCGATGATCCAGGTAAAGTGATGATTCGCATCTCTTATCTGGTGCGTACGACGAACAACTTGTTTAACCAAGTGTATCCTTTTTACCTATTTGAAGGTTCTAAATAGAAAGAGGCAGCGGAAACGATGATGATACGTGCAAGAGAGGAGGTGGAGCTGAGCGATGCAACCTCCCAAAATTGATCCCAGAGATATCCCAGATCTCATAGCGCAGATGAAGGAAATGGCGCCTTATTACACGCCGGAATGGCGCTTTACGCCTGAGAACCCGGACCCGGGTTCGGCGTTATTCCTCATGTTCGCGGACATGTTTCATGACAACATCAAACGTTTGAACCGAGTGCCTACGAAAAACCTCATTTCGTTCCTCAATATGTTCGATGTCACGCTGCTTCCGGCGAGACCAGCCAGCAGTTATTTGACTTTCGCGCTGAATGAGGGGACGAAGGAGTCCGTCTTCATATCGGCGGGCACGCAGGTTGCAGCTGCAGCCGAAGGCAGTAATATTCTGTATGAAACCGCCCGCAGCGCGCTGTTGACGCCTGCCCTGCTGACGGATGCTTACGTGACCAGTCGTAAACAGGATAAGATTATTCGCATCGCGGAGGAGTTTCTGACGGCATCCCGGCAAGGATTGGCAGCCCCAACGGCGCTTTTCCGGCTGCAGGGCGATAATTTGCAGGAGCATGCGTTCTTCATCGAGCATAGTGCTCTCTTCACCTTGTCTAGCACGGCGCGGATTGAGATTGAATTCCGCAACTCCAAACGGCGGTTTGAAGAGCTTGCGCTGTCGAGCCAGCTGGCTGACCCGCAATTAACCGAGTGGTTGTATGCCACGGCTGATGGATGGATGCCTTTCGACCAAGTAACTGCTAAGGGGAATCGGGTTATCCTTTCGAAAGCGCACGAGGGGCAGCTTGCCCTGAAGGAAGTAAACGGAAGAGCAGGCCGCTGGATTCAGTGTCGTCTGAAGCCTCTTCTGCCTGGCGGCAAAACGTTGGCGGACAGCCAGCTATCCATGGACCATATTTCGTTCAAAACGGATTACTCGGATTTGCTTGAACAAGGTGGCATTCAGCCGGACCTTATGTTTTATAATGATATTGCTGCAGATCCAAGCGGTTTCTATCCATTTGGCGACCAGTTTGCACTGTATGGCACTTTTTATATCGGGAGCCAAGAGGTGTTCACGAAAAAAGATGGCGATATTAAGCTGAGCTTCGACTTGCAAGCCATTGAGAACCGTTTCGGAGCGGAGCTAGTGGATCCTATCGATTGGAAAATGGTGATGAAAAAGTCCAAGTTCGATAAGCCTCCAGTCGTCCATATTACGGTGCTGCAGGTCGCTTGGGAGTATTGGAATGGTACAACTTGGGTGCGTCTAGAGGTAGGAAAAGAAGCGGAGAAGCTGTTTTATTACCCCAAGGAACAGAAGGTGCGTAAGGACATTAACTTCCGCTGTCCGCTTGACCTTGAAGCCACTTATGTGAACGGCAACGAAAATTATTGGATCAGGGCACGGATTTTGCATATCGAAAATGCCTACGTGGGGCAGGCGCTTTACTTATCTCCTTGGATCGATGAGGTCTCCATGACTTATGAATACGAGGATCGCCTTTACCCTGCTGAGCGGTGTCTAGCGCTGAATAATACCGTGTTTGAAGACCGGACGCGGCACAGCAAGCAGCTGGAAGGGGGCTTTGAACCGTTTCAGCCACTAGCGGGCAGTCATCCGGCTCTACATCTATGTTTCGATACGCCGCCTGTCAAAGGCCCGATTTCGCTCTATGTCTCGGTGAAGCAGCAGCGGTTTGCTGAGCAGGATTTGCCTCTGCTGGAATGGGAATATTTGCGTGCTGGTTTAATGCCGGGTCATGCATCCGAATGGGCGCCACTTAAGGTGATCGATGATACGAACGGGTTGACGCAGAGCGGGACCGTGCAGTTTGTTGGCCCTTCTGACTTTGCTGCCGAATCCTTGTTTGGCCGAGAGGGCTTCTGGATTCGTGCCGTGAACCGTGATGACAAATATGATGATACGACAGGACGGACTCAGATTCCTACGCTTCATGGACTCTATATGAATACCGTTCAGGTTCTCCAGCAGGAGACGATAATTGGAGAAGTTCCTGAGGCCAAAGGGCTGGAAGAGCTCGAATACCAGCTGAGCCGAAACGGCATCGTATCGGAAGAAGTATGGGTCGATGAGACGGAATTCGTAACGGAAGAAGAGATTGCTGAGTACGAAAGAGCCGGAACACCACAAATGGAAATTAGCCGAGATTCGGAAGGCAATTTACTGCAGTTGTGGGTTCGCTGGATCTCCGTAAGCCAAATGGCGGATTCAGGCAATAAAGATCGTCATTACATGATCGATCGTACGTTTGGCCGCATTCGTGTCGGAGATGGCGTCCATGGCATGCACCCACCGAAAGGTGGATTGGCGCAGCTCAAAGTTACGTATCAAGTGACTTCGGGGCAAGTAGGTAATGTAGGCGCTCGTGAAATTAATCAGATGCAGGATTCTATCGCATTTGTCGGCGAAGTGTATAATCCGGAGCCGGCTTCTGGCGGCTGCCAAGCCGAGAAGCTGGAGTCTGCCCTAGAGCGCGGGCCTGAAATGCTAAAGCACAGAAACCGTGCGGTTTCAGCCAAAGATTACGAATGGCTCGCGCGCGAAGCCTACCCGAATATCGCTAAAGTGAGCTGTATCGCCAATCGAAATGCTTATATGAAAAAAGAGATCGGCGCCATGACACTGGTCATTTTGCCCAAAGAAGGCCAGCAAGGAAGCCTTGCGTTTCCTGTGCTTAAGAAGCAAGTTGAGCGTTATATTATCGAGCGCGCATCGAGTCTCGTGGCTTTCCCGGAGCGGCTCCAAGTCATCGAGCCGGTGTATATGGAAATTTCCGTTTCGGCTATCGTTGCTGTAGAAGGCATGGACGCTGTCGTCACGACGGAAATACAAGCTATGGAGAAGCTGAATCGCTTCTTGGACCCACTAACTGGGAATTTCGACGGCAAGGGCTGGGCCATCGGTCAGCAAATTCACCCCTCTGTCTTTTATGCGCTGCTGAAGACGATTCGAACGATCAGCCATGTAGAGAAGCTCTACATGACGGTCTATAAGCTGGAGGACGGCGAACGTGTCGAGCTGGATGTAAACCGACTACCGGCGCTCCCGCACGGCATTATTGTTAGCGGCAAGCATAAGGTGGTCGTGAACGTTTTGTAATCATTATCTAAGGAGGTGAGCACAAGTGCTGCCAATCCCTAATTTGGATGACCGAATGTTTGAACAGATGGTGATGGAGGCGCGGAAGTCGATTCCTAAGCTGTTTCCTGAGTGGACGGATGAAAATGAACATGACCCCGGGATTACGCTGCTGGAGTTGATGTCTTGGATGACCGAGATGCAGCAGTATTACTTAGACCGCGTAACGGAGAAAAACGAGCGGAAGTTTCTAAAGCTGCTCGGTATTCGCCCGCGAGAAGCGGTATCGGCCGTTTGTGATGTGGCTTTTTCAAATGTGGATCAGCCGCTTGTGCTTCCCAAAGGGACTCCGCTGCAAGCAATGGATCAGCGCTTTGAGACGGCTCGCACCGTACAGCTCGTACCGTCGCTACTTGAGAAAGTGCTGGTGCGCACAGAGACGGCGGCTGGTGATTTTACATCTAATAACCAGGCGAAGATTGCTTATTACGCTTTTGGATCAGATGCGATCTCAGGTTCACATCTCTATCTAGGGTTTGATCGGGCTCTGCCCGTGGATACAGAGGTTTCCCTAGCTTTTCAGCTCTACGATCGTTATCCAGTCCGTGTCAGTCATCGGGAGGATGCGCAGGCGCCTGTCATTTCATCTGCGAAGGTGGGATGGACGTTCGCTGGAGCAGGACAACTAGCCGATCAGGGGCAGCGTGGACAAAGCGAAGGCTGGCTGCCGGTTGAAGTGGTAAGCGACACGACGATTCACCTGTCACAGAGCGGTGAAGTGCGTTTTCGCATTACTTCTGAGATGAAGCCAATGGCGCTTTATCCAGCGGATGACCGCAGCCGTTACTGGATCTGCTGTACACTGGAGGAGGAAGGTTACGAGCTTCCGCCGAAGATCGAGAAAGTTAGCCTGAACAGTGTGCAGGCGGCAGAGCAGGAAACTTTCAGCGAAGTGACGGCATTCAGCAGTACGGGAGAGCCAGATCAGCGCTTTGAGGTTAGCTCTTATCTCGCTTATGGCGGGCTGCACACGGTACAGGTGCAGAATGAGCAGGGCCGCTGGTCCGACTGGCATATCGTCGCTGAGCTGAAGGACTACGGACCGGATGATCTCGTCTGCCAGCTGCTGCAGGATTCGGCCCGCCGCATGACCCGTCTGCACTTCGGCGACGGGGTGAACGGCAGCATCCCGCCGCAAGGCGCGCAGCGGGTGCGGCTCATTGCGTACACGGCCGAGTTCGACTACGGCCGTTATGTTGGAGGCAGCAAAGGTCTGCCAGGGCAGACCTTTGAGGTCGCTCGCGGCCGCACGTTCAAACCTAGCAGCATGCTGCTGCAGGTAGGTTATTGGCCGCGTGGGGGAGGCAGCGTCGTGTGGGACGACTGGCAGTCCGTGGATGACTTCGACAATTCGAAGTCCACGGACCGGCATTACGTCTACGACGCTGTAGCTGGAACGATCCGCTTCGGCAATAACGAAGCGGGGCTTGTCCCGCCCAAGTCGGTGGAACCGAATATTCGGTTCCTGGCGCTGCAAGCGGGCGGGGGCGAGCGGGGCAACGTGAAGGACGGCCTCGTGACCGGCTTCACGGAGGAGCCTGGCGTGAGCGTGACGAATCCGTTCCCGGCGCGGGGCGGCCTGGAAGCGGAGACGCTCACGCAGGCGAAGCTGCGCGTGCGGCGCGAGCTCGACACGCCAACAAGAGCGGTGACTGGCGAGGACTACGAGCGCATCGCCAAGGCGACGCCGGGTCTGCGCGTCGCGCGGGTGAAGGCGATACCGCTGTATAAGCCAGGCATGCGGGATTATCCCAAGGTCAAGGCGCCAGCACAGATGACCGTCGCGGTTGTGCCTTATAGCGAGAGCGATAAGCCGAAGGCGAGCAAGGGCTTTTTGCAGACGATCAAGGGGCATCTGGATCGGCATCGGCTTTTGACGACGGAGCTCCACGTGATTCCGGCGGAATATATCAAAATCACGGTTCATGCCGTGGTTGTCATGGAGCCGAAGTACAAAAACGAGCAGCGCCGCATTACACAAGAGCTGAGAATGCTGCTGCAGCCGATGGATCATGGTCAGGGCTCGGAGGGCTGGCGTTTCGGCCGGACGGTGTATAAAGGCGATATATACGGCGTTATTTCCCGGATCAAAGGTGTCGTGTATGTGCAGGATCTGTGGCTGGATGCCGAAGGCACTGGTTTCCAGAAGGATGGCGCCGGCGATATTCATATTCCGCCTTATGCGCTGGTCTACTCCGGCAATCATGAGGTGGAGACGATTAGCCAGACGGATTTATAGCTGCGCGAGGAGAACTGTGGTCCCTTATTTATGCGATTTGTTGCGAAATGGGTTGGTGAGCGGAACTACAGGGTCTTATTTTGACCTGGATCGGGCTAAATCGAAGGTTAGCGTATAAATAGCGCCCTGTAGTTCCCTTTGATAGTTGAAAAGGGCCCTACTGAGGGGAATAGCGTACTGTAGTTCCCTTTTAAAGCGTGCGGGGGGCTTGAGGTTGTACAGGGAACAGGGATACGACAGACAGAAAAGAGGTGACGAACGATGCAGGATGGACAGACGTTTTTTTCATTGAATAAACCGCTCGATTGGGAGCAGGGCTATGAAGCCAACATCGATATGCGGGAAAAAGGCTTTTCGATTCAACAAACAGAGAAGTACAGCATTCATCGCATCGTTCGCACAGACGAGCTGGAAGGCATACACCCGATTCATGAGATGACGGTTGGCGCTGGAAGGAAGCTAATTTTGCTGGACGAGGCCTCGAATGTGTGGATTTATGATGATCAAAGTCGCCATCTCGAGTCATTATTTCGGCATGGGCACGGGCTGTTCAGTCACCAAGCGAAGCTGGCCTCCTTGTCCGATCTTCTGGTCATCGCGGACAGCGAGCAAGCGACTGAAAGAAGAGTTGCCGTGTATTCCCTCTCCAATGGACAAACCATGTGGGCGGTTGATACGTGGCAGGGGCTAGAGCTTTTTCCCCTCTCAGTCAATGCCAAATTAGCGACGAAGCATACATTTTATACGACAGTACCTTTGGATATTGCGGTTGGTATGAATGGAAGTCCAGAGGTTCCCAAGGGCGGCAGGATAGGCATCCTTCAGTGGAGCTCGGCCGGTGAGGTCGTGCGCGTATACGAGCATGACGGGCACCGCATGGAAGAAGCGGTTGATGTTGCTGCACTGAAAGGGCGGTATTTCACCGCTGCGGCGGATGGCACGCTAGCTTTATTGGATGCACACCTCAGAACCGTAACCGTGTTCCATGAGGATGGCCGGGAGCCGCTGCATTTTAAACTGGAGCAGGAAGGGCGCTTTGCTGGCATTTCCATTGATACGAATCATAATCTCTATATAGGGGACAGCGGATACGCACAGCAAGAGGGAGTTACCGAGCGGTTTATTCTCAAATATCGCGGAAATGGCGAGTTTTTCGATAAAGTTACGAATTTCCGTGGTCGAGCAGACACGTTGGTGCATGACAGCCGGAATCGGCTGTATGTGTTTGACCGCATAAGCGGTCAGATTAGCTTGCTTGATCTTCGTGCCAGGACGATGCTCCTTGAGGGGACTCAGCTGCCGGAGGCGGTCTATTTCTCGGGAGATCTGGATACAACAGAAACCGAAACCCAGTGGCACAAAATACGACTCGAAGCCGACATTCCAGAGGAGACGCAGGTTCGCTTTTCCTATTTTGCTTCAGATGAAAGTGAAGGGCTGGTAGATGGCGACTACGTAAACTATACAAGCTACCTAACGGATCCGGATATTGGGGTGCGTGAAAAGCTGGCGGCTACTCGTGATTTGTGGTCAGAACCGATACTCAATCCGAAAGATGCGTTGCTGGATGCGAAAGGCCGTTATCTCTGGTTCAAAATGGAGTTGATCGGCAGCGAGCAAAAGTCGCCGTACATTCGCAAGCTGCGCGTTTACTACCCTAGAACATCCCTGATTGACTATCTGCCTCCGATCTATCAGCAGGATGAGGAGCACAGTCCATTTCTGGAGCGTTTTCTGGCGATGTTCAGCACGTTTTTCGATGATATGGAGGATAAAATCGACCATATTTCCGCTCATTTTGACCCGGATGCCGTAACGGGAACTTATCTCGAATGGTTGGGCCGATGGCTGGCGATTACCGATCACGAAGCATGGGGCGAGAAGAAGCTAAGGGAATTAATGAAGCAGGCGCCTGAACTATATAAATTGCGCGGTACTCGCGAGGGCTTGATTAACATGTTGAAGATTTATACAGGTACAGAACCATTTTTGCTGGAATATTTTCAATTCAAACAGATGCAGGAGACATCGGAATTGCGGCAGCTTTTTGCCCAATTATACGGGGATAATCCTTACTGCTTCTGCATTATGCTAGGGCCCGAAGTGGTTCGCACCGATGCGCAGCGACTCACGATTGAACAAATTATTGAAGACCAGAAGCCTGCCTATACCGAGGGCAAACTGATCGTTCTGCAGCCGTGGATGTACGCGGATATGCATACGTATCTAGGGATTAATACTTACTTATCTGAGCCTACGTTATTAACGCTCGACCAGCGTTCCTCGATGCCTTACAACACGGTGCTGATCGATGTGGATCGCGATAAACGCATGGATATACATACCCGGTTGGAACTGGATTCCGAAATCGAATAAACGAAATGAGCCTTGGAAGGTGAGGGGATACTTATGAAGAAAACACGCTATTACCCGTTTGAGCGCAATCGGTATTTCTATGGAAAGCTGCTGACGGTCAGGGATTTTGAGTCCGAGCAAAAGTATTTCAATGACAAGCGCAGAATGATGAATCGTCTCCTGCATGGGTCTGGTGTGCTAACGGGTCTGCAAGTTGTCGCTGTTGATGAGAAGTCAGTTTCGGTTGAAATGGGAGCTGCAATCGATGCGCTAGGCCGGGAAATTGTTGTGCCTTCCCCCATGACATTGAAGCTTTCGATGATGGATGGGTTCAGCAACAACGAGTATGCGAAGAACGTGTACCTCTGTATTGCCTATGACGAAAAGGAAAAAGAGCCCGTTCACGCCGTAGCTAATTCCTCGGTTCGTTCGGATGAAATTAATGATTATAACCGCGTGCTTGAGAGCTATCGACTATTTATTCGTGAGGATGCACCTGAACCTGCGAAGCTTCCTTTGGCGAATCTGACAGACCAAACGATTGTGCTCTATCAGGATGCGCATGTGCGCGTGCTTCAGACGACGCCTCGATATGTGAATCCGGGTCAGTTGTTTGAGATGAAGCTGCGTTTTGAGAAGACGCTGCGAGTAGGGCGAATTTCTTTCCAGTATGAGCTGGCAGCAGATCGTGTTGAAGCGATTGACGGCAATTCGATCTTGTTCGAAGAGCCGCAGGATGTGCAAGAGAGCGAATACGAAATGAGCGTGCTGTTGCGTGCGGACAGCAGTGTTGGCGTGAAGGCGACGATTGGCGTGGTGGGCAGTACAGCTGTCTTGAAACTTGATGACAAGCAGCTCGAACTGCAGCCGCAATCTGTCGGCGAAATTCAAGTTATCGGCGATGCCGTTCGGGAACGTTTGATGACGGATTTCGTGAAACAATCGTTGGAAGCATCCTTGGAAGCTCCGTCGGAACCTTGCATATATTTGGCCAAAATCTGCCTCATTCAAGTTGGGCCGACTTACGTCATTGAGAGTGTTGAGCAAGTGCCGTTTGGCGAGTATGTTTACAATTCCTCGGTGATGTATCGACTTGCTAGAACGAACGAGTACCGGGACGAAACGTCGGGTCAGTTTGTGACGAAGTCCAAAGTGAAAACATTGGCGCCGGGGCAGCCTCCGGAGTTTAAGGTCAATTTCAATAAAGCGATTAGCGAGCTTTCGTTTGATTTGGGAATTCCGGCAGGTGGCGGAAGCGGCATTGCCGGCATCGTGAGCGGCGTCGTGAACATTCCGGTGGAGCCGTTCACGAAGATTTCGGTGTCGCCGTTCGGGAAGGCGACGAAGAGCTTCTTCTCCGGCGAGATCTTGCACGGACTTGGCGAGGGCAACGTATTGATCATCACGAGCCTGGAAGAGAGCAGCGAGGATGCTTTCTCCGACATACTGTCCAGCGGGGAGCGCGTGTATGGCGGGGCATCTGATGTGTTCAAAGGCACGGAGTTTGAGCCGGACGCGCCGGAAGTGAAGATCGGCACGATTGCCTATCCGCAGAAGGGCACCTTCCGGATTGGCGTGAAGGTGCAGCAGACGTCCGAGCCGTCGAATGTGCGCGTGCGCTGGTGGGCGTACAGCGCTGAGATGGCGAGCGCGGTTTCCGCTTCGGCGGGGAGTGACTCGCTGGACGAGGCGCTGTCCGCGATGCGAGAGGCGGCTTCGGCTGGGAGCGGCACGGAGTAGCATGTAGGGAATGAGACAAGGACCTCTGGGAGGTCCTTGTTTTTTTTGTAGGGGAGCTGGGGAGAGCTCGGCTGAGATAGATGGAAAATCTACCGTTATTCTGCGCTGTTTGGTGGCTTGGAGCGGAATAGCGGTAGAAACTCCAGCTAATTCGCGGGCTGCTACCCAAAATCTACTAGATCCCCCGACATTAGCGGTAGAAAATCCAGTTATTTGGCCAAAAGTGGATCAGCAGAGGAAAATAGCAGGAGGAATCGGCGTTAATTTCAATGAAATTGACCATGGCGAGCATGCCCATGCCGACGCCAACGCCAACCTGCTCGGCCTGCAAGGTTCTGGACACGGCGGTGGAAACGCCGATGAGAAAGTCAACCAAAGAATCCAATGAGCAGAATGCCAATTGTGATGAGAACCGAGCAGGTAATTCGCTTCTTGCCTTGCTTTTCTTTGAGGACAACAATGCCTAAGATGGTGGCAAAAACAGTGCCGATTTCCCGAATCGGTGAGATGTGGGCCACAGGCGCATATTTCATGGCGAATAAAAACAACAAATAGGACCCCGGATTCAGTATGGCTCCGAGCAAAATAATTCGGGTATTCAGCTTCCACTCAAGCCGCAACTGTTTGGATGCTATGACAATCGGTGTTAATGCCGCAACGAATCCGATATTCGTGACTTCGAGCAAAGAGATGGCCGAAATATGCTGCAGATTCAGCTTATCGACGAAGACGTAGCAGGTTGTGCATAGGCCTACACAAAGAGCCATCAGGAATGGCTTGATCGTTGAACGCGAGGCAGCTCCTGATCTTTTACCCGTGAAAATGCCGCTGAGAGCCAGGAAGCCAGTGACCATAAAGAGAAGCCCAAGCCAGCCGTATAGCGATAAGGATTCTCTAAGGAACATAACGCCGACGATAGGAATGAATAAGGTGCTGGTGCCTCGCATAATCGGATAAATTTGCGACAAATCGCCCATGTTGTAGGTCCGTGCTAATAGAAGCGCATAGATGCTCTGAAAAGCTGCTGACAAGAGCAGTAGACCGTAAGAAGATAAGGACAAAGGATGAAGCCATAATTCTCGGATCAGAAAAGGAAGCAGGATCACGGTGGTCACCATAATAATGGACCACAGGAAGACACTTTTGTTGTTGCTGCTTTTGGTGAATAAGCTCCAGATGGCATGGGTTAGGCCGGAAGCTATGACAAGTAAGATTGATACGATAACCAAGCCATCATCTCCAAACAATTTCGGTAAAATTAATCGCCAGGCGTATGCTCAGGCTGTTCGCTTACAACCGTGCCGTCGGCTAAACGCAGCCAAGTTTCGAAATGACGCTCCCCTTGGCGGAGTCGGATCATCCTTGCGCCGCGGGGGAAGCCTTCTTTGCCGTAGGTATTATAGCCCGTGGCACGGCCATAACAAAGCTCAATGCCATGCAGATTGCCGCGATAGTCGTTGACATGGTCGTGGCCGCAGAAGGTGCCGATGACATCACCCATCTCTACCATGGCTGCGAAGAGGCCAGAGTTAACAGGCGCACAGCACACATTTTCATGCTTGTGGCCATAGCAGGTTTCTGTATCCCAGACCTGCTTATACTCCGGGAGCGGGATATGGAAGAAAGCTAGTGCAGGCATGGTCTGCCCATTATTTTCGGTGTGCAGCTTGCTCGAAGTTTCTACGTACCAAGAGACTTGGCTGCTGCGAATCCAATCGTATCCTTGAATATGGGGAACAGGGGACTGGTTGCCCGAGTCAAAAAAATACAGTGCCGCAGCGGCTTTCCCGTCAGCACCTTGAATAGATACCGTATAGTTGCCTACGCCATGAACATCAAGAGGACCGCGCTGTGTTACGGTATGCGGTTGTTTGAGCACGGTTCGCATGAGGTCCTCACGCGTAATGATTGTTTCCGTATCGTGGTTGCCGAATACAACCGCCCATGGGATACCGCGCGTTTCTGCGGCGTGGATGGCTTCGCGAAAAGCTTCCAGCGGCTGTTCGCAGACCGGTTCGCCAGGAGTCACATACCCGGTGTAGATCACGTCGCCTGTGAATACGACCAGATCAGGCTGCTCTGCATCCAGCACACCTTCCATCAGCTTTCGTGTCTGCTGATCGAGGGCGCCGCCATCTTTCCAATGTAAATCTGTGAACTGGGTAATCGTAAAGGTTTGATCCTCACGAAAGAAAAGTTGATGCTGCATAAGTATAGTCCTCCGTCTTTGGGGTTGTTGTTTTTATGTGGTTTTATATTAAAATGTTGTTGTTTGTTGACAATTGTATCTCTGTTGCTCTAAACCTGTCAATGAATAATTTACAATTCGTTTACGTTTCCTTTCATCAGAAGAATTCACATACCTTTAAGATATACGCAATTTCTCTAGATATGAAGGTAGACTCTCTACATGCCAAATACGAGATTGGAATTGCACTGTTTGAATTCATTAACCAAAGTAGTTGCTCATCAGGAACTGAGAAGATCGATCGCCTGCTAGCATCGCGTTGACAGGCTAACCTCCTGCTTATACACTAGATGAAAACAACATGAAACATCACAATGTTGCTAGCATCGGTCATAGGCAGGAGGTTATTTATGTCATTAACATTCGAAGATCGCAGGATGAAGATCCTAAATCATTTGGAGATGGAAGGGAAAGTCCAGGTTCTTCACTTGTCTGAGCTCCTCAGCGTGTCGACCGAAACGGTCCGAAGGGACCTAGATCGCTTGGAGAAGGAGGGCAAGCTTCGCAAAGTGTACGGAGGCGCAGTCAAAATGCGCATGGAGCTAGTCGAGCCGCCTTTTCTGAGACGAACGCAGATGATGAAGAAAGAAAAGGTGGCGATTGGCAAGGCGGCTGCCTCCATCGTGCAGGACGGGGAGACGATCATGCTGGATAACAGCACGACAACGCTCGAGATGTTGCCTTATTTGAAGGATCATCACAATGTCACCTTGATCACGCACTCTGTTCCTATCCTTAATTTGGCGATGGAGACTTTTGGCGGCCGAATTATTTTCTTGGGCGGAGAAGTCAATCTGGAGCTCAAAGCGGCCACGGGCTCCCTTACCGATCAGATGCTGGACCAATTTAAAGTGAATAAAGCGTTTATTTCGGTTGGCGGCATTTCACTTGCTGATGGGATTACTGACTTTCATTTGGCCGAAGCGGTCATTTCGCGAAAAATGATGCAGCGCGCAGAAGAGGCGATTCTGGTTGCGGACCATTCCAAATTCGGGATGTCTACGTTTGCTCGAGTGGCCAAGCTGGACGAAATCTCGATGCTGATCACAGATTCGGGCTGTCCCAAAGAATGGATGGACACTATCGAAGCGCTGGGCATTGAAGTGCTGATCGGCGAATAACCCCGATTCATCCTATAATCGCTACTGAACCGCGTACGTAAAGCGGCGAGGTGGCGATTTTTCCTTTGTTTTTCGGGGAATTCTCATAAAATGAAGATGCTACAAAAAGCGGCGACGCCTTTTCATAAGAAAACAATACAACTGAAAAATAAGCGATATACGGCTTCTCCTTGTACCATGTATGCTTCATTCACAGGCTAATTCGCTTACGGCATTAAAGCCAAATCATCCATATTCATCTAGGGGAGTGTTTCTATGAAAAGAAATAAAGCATTCAAGGTGCTTCCTGTACTTGCCTCCGCGCTCGTACTATCCTTAGTAACAGCTTGCGGCAATTCTGGAACAACGAAAGAAGCGAGCGGAAGCACTGCGCCAGCTGCAAGCGCATCCGTCTCTAAAGATCCTGTGAAAGTGACGATGTGGACACCGATGAATCCAAATGCGAAAGCGGTTGTCAAAAGCTTGAACGAGCTTCCTATGGTTCAGGAATGGGCGAAGAAAACGAACGTGACCTTCGACTTCCAGCATTCCTCCGGAAACACGCCGCAGGATGACGTTCAGCAGTACGGTGTTATGGTTGCTTCTAATAACTTGCCGGATTCGATGCTATGGAACTGGAATAGCGTCCAGGGCGGAACCGCAAAAATGTTCAAAGACGGCACGATTATTAAACTAAATGATCTCATTGAAAAGAACGCACCGAATTTGAAAAAAATCTTGGATGCCAATCCGCAAATTGCCAAGCAAATTAAAGCGGACAACGGCGATATTTATGCGCTGCCTCACTTGAAGGTAGGTCAATACGGTCAGTACAAGACATTCAGCGGGATGGTAGTTCGCCAAGATTGGCTTGAGGAGCTTGGTTTGCAAGCGCCAGAAACGATCGATGAATGGGAAACGGTGCTAAGAGCTTTCAAAGAGAAGAAAGGCGTTATTCCTTTCACTCTGAACAAAAGCTATCCGCTTTCCTTCGCTGACTTCGCAGGCGCATATGGCGTTGCCGGCATGTCGACGATTGCCAATGCAAGTTCTTTCTATATCGATGGCGGCAAAGTGAAGTTCGGTCCAACGCAGCCGGAGTTTAAGCAATATTTGACGACGATGCAAAAATGGTACAAAGAAGGTCTGATTGATCCAGACTTCGCTTCTAATGATACGAAAACGATGGATGCCAAAATTACCTCCGGTAAAGCAGGCGCGTTCTACGGCTTCATCGGCGGCAGCATCGGGACGTACACACCGGCACTTCAGAAAACAGATCCGAAGGCGAAGCTGACGGCTGTGCAGTATCCGGTTCTGAAAAAAGGCGACGAGCCGAAGTTCGTGCAAGCGTCATGGGAATATGACAATATCGGAACGGTCATTACAAGCTCCAATAAACATGCGGCAGAAACGGTCAAAGCCATTGACTATCTGTACAGCGATGAAGGGGCTATGCTCAAAAACTTTGGCGTAGAAGGCCAGACGTTTACCAAAGCTGATGGTCAGCCGAAGTACACGGACTTGATTTTGAAAAACCCGGACAACCTGCCGATTTCCCAAGCGATGGCCAAATATTTTATCGCGAACTACGGCTTCTCCGGTTTGGATGATGACCGTTACAACGATCAGTACTATCAATTGCAAGCACAAAAAGACGCTGTAAAACTATACGCTAAATATGCAAACAACGCTTATAAAGTCATGCTTCCGCCAGTTGTCCTGTCGACCGATGAAGCAAAAGAGTCGGCGAAAATTCTTAACGATGTAAGCACACTGTTGACTGAACAAATCACCAAGGTCGTGATGGGCGCTGCGAAAGTTGAAGACTATGACAAAACGATGGAGCAAGTGAAAAAGATGAACATTGACCGTGCGGTTGAGATTTACCAAACGGCGACGGATCGTTATAACAAACGTTAATGCGAGGCAGATTGCAGGAGTGTGGGGAGCTCAGCCTCCCCTTTTTTTAACACATCAGTAAGGAAGTGAGAACATGGCGAATTCCATTCGGGGTCTACTCGACGACATTAGAAAAAATCGCGCAATCTACCTGATGGTATTGCCGGTTGCGCTGTACTTCTTCATTTTTAAATATTTCCCGATGTATGGAGCGGTAATTGCTTTCAAGGATTTTAGCCCGGCTAAAGGGATCTGGGGCAGTGATTGGGTAGGCTTTGCACATTTCAAAGATTTCTTTCAAAGCTATTATTTTGTACGCGTACTGCGCAATACGTTCTTAATTAGCTTCTATAATCTGATTTTCGGCTTCCCGGCACCAATTATTCTCGCAATTTTGCTCAATGAAATTCGCCAGAAGATGTTCAAGTCGATCGTGCAGACGATTTCCTATTTGCCGCATTTTATCTCGATTGTCGTTATCTCTGGATTAATTATTGATTTTACAAACCGCGGCGGCATCGTGAATTCTATCATTATGTTCTTTGGCGGTCAGGATTCAGCACTTATGAACAATGCAGAAAACTTCCGTACCATTTTCGTTTCCACATCGGTTTGGCAAGAGCTTGGCTGGTCATCCATTATTTATTTGGCTGCTCTTAGCGGCATTAACCCTGAACTATACGAAGCTGTTCGTGTTGACGGAGCGGGAAGATTCCGCCAGATCTGGAGCGTAACGCTGCCAGGACTCATTCCAACGATCATGATCCTGCTAATTCTTCGGATTGGCGGCCTGATGGAGGTCGGCTTTGAGAAGATTGTCCTGCTTTATAACCCGAATACGTATGAAACGGCGGATGTGATCTCATCTTTTGTATATAGAGAAGGGCTTGCCCAAGGGAATGATTACAGCTATACGACGGCTGTAGGACTGTTTCAATCGATGATTAACTTCGCCTTGCTTATTAGCGCTAACAGCATATCCCGCCGATTCTCGGGCAGCCGATTGTGGTAGCCTAATCTTACGACGTCAGCTTTTCTTATGAAAAGCTCTCAGGAGGAAACGAACGATGAAATTAAGCGCATCTGAGCGTCTATTCGATATCGGTAATGCGATTCTTATGATTTTGCTAATTATTTGTACCGTGTACCCGTTCTACTATGTGTTCATGGCCTCTATCAGTGATTCGAACTTGCTGATCCAGCATACAGGGCTGCTGCTTAAGCCGCTCGGTTTTAACTTGAGCGCCTTTGAGAAGGTGATTGCGAATCCGAACATTTTGACCGGGTATGGGAATACACTGTTAATCTTGATTCTGGGTACAATGGTTAATCTTTTTTTTACAACGCTTGGCGCTTACGCACTGTCCAGAAAGTTTGCTATGCGCAAATTCCTGATGATCAGCATTGTTTTCACGATGTATTTCAGCGGGGGCTTGATCCCGACTTATCTGCTAATTAATAATTACTTGCACATGGGCAACAGCTATCTTGCACTGATCGTGCCCGTAGCCATATCCACCTGGAACTTAATTATTATGCGGACATCGTTCGAAGCCATTCCGGAAGGGTTGATGGAATCTGCTAAGATTGATGGCGCTGGCGAGTGGCGCATTTTGTTCCAGATCGTGGTCCCGCTGTCGATGCCAGTTATTGCCGTCATGGTGCTTTACTACGGTGTAGCGCACTGGAATTCGTGGTTTAACGCGATGCTGTTCCTTCATGATCGGGAGAAATTCCCCCTGCAGCTCATCCTTCGCGAGATTCTCGTCCAGAACAGCACAGATTCGATGACCACAGGAACGGGGAACGCGAACGACACGCAGGCGATTGGAGAGAGTATTAAATATGCAACGATCATGGTTGCGACGCTACCGATTCTCATTGCCTATCCATTTTTGCAGAAATACTTCGTAAAAGGCGTTATGGTCGGAGCAATCAAAGAATAATAAAACCAGAACCTGTTCTCTTTTTGGATGTGCGAAAAGAGGGCGGGATATTTGGGTTTTCAGCCTCAATGGGCAGGGAAACGCCAAAAAATGATGATGCTGCAAGAATCGTAGATGTACATCAGCGGTAGAAGATGGGATAATTCGCATACAGCATGAGTAGGGGAGGGCTTCTTTTCATGAAGCGGAGCGTATTTCTTTTTTGGCTTTATTCGAACTTAACCATCCTTTGTATCCCCATTGTCATCACGATGTTGGTGCTCTTTCAATCACAGCATTTGCTCCACTCGGAGGTCATTCGCTCCAATAAAGCGCTGCTGAATCAGGTGAAGCAGTCTCTGGATAATCAATTTAAGGATATTAAACGGATGGGTTTGCAGCTCTCTCTAGACCCGAAAGTTATTAAATATGTGAATCAAACGGAATTCAACAGCTCGCAAGTGAAAATCGATACGCTTGACCTCATCACATCCCTTCGTTCCTATGCGGCATCGAATGGGGATATCAATGATTTGTATGTGTATATGAAAAAGCAGCATTTCGGTGTGACCACCTCGACGATGAACCAAGATGATCTGCTGTTCCAATTGCTTCACGAAAACAATAAGGGGATGACCTTTAAAAAGTGGAGCGACAGCATGGAGAAAATCTATTTCGGAAATTTTCTGCAATTAGCTGAAGATGACATGGTGTATCTGCAGTCTCTGCCTATTCAGAATGCCGATGAAGCACCGGCGACACTTGTGGTCATGCTGAATGCGGAACGTCTGAAAGCAGCCATCTCGAACATTCAGCTCGCGCAAGCTGGCATTGTGCTGATCCTGGACTCCAGCAATAAGCCGATTATGATTGCGGGCGAGCCGGGGCATGTTTCCGACCTTGATTTGGCACAGATTTCATCCTCTGATGAGGGCTCGTTCAGCCAGAAATGGGACAAGGAGGAAGTGACAGTTTCCTATGTTTCCTCGGTCGAAAATGAGTGGAAGTACGTCTCTATCGTGCCTACGAAAATATATGCGGCGAAAGTCAGCCAATTGCGCAGCTGGATTTATGCGGGGCTATTCATGTGCATTTTCGTCGGCGGTCCGATGTCCATTTGGTTGACGCGCAGGCACTATATGCCGATTCGCCGGATGGTGGATTTGGTATCGCCCAAGGTTAAATCGAACATGCAGGGCAGTAAAGACGAGTTCCTGCTGCTGCAGTCCTTCATGTCAGAGAATGCTGCCTTTCAGGATACGGCGAATACGACCATCCAGAAGCAGCAAGACGTGCTGCGCAGCCACTTTCTGGCGCGACTTCTCAAGGGACGAGTCGAGAGCGGTTCAGCACTGGCACAGTCAATGGCTTCATTCGACCTGCGGTTTGAGACGAACCGCTTTGCGGTTTTGCTTTTTCATATCGGCGATTATACCGCTTTGTTTAATGACAACGGGTCGCGCGATAGCGAATCTAAGCTGCAATATGTGTATTACATTGTGACGAACATCACCGAAGAGCTGATTGGCCGCAAACACACGGTGTTTACGACTGAAGTGGACGGCATGATTGCTTTCCTCGTTAATATCCAAAATGAGGAGGAAGCTCAGGCGAAGCAGGACTTAATCGATGCAGCGCAAGAGGCACAGGAAATTATTCAGGGGAAATTTTATATTCAGCTGACGATCGGCATTAGTGATATTCATCCAACGCTGGCGGGAATTCCGCACGGATTTGATGAGGCGCTGGAGGCACTTGAGTACAAGTTCGTCATCGGTCCGAGCCAAATCATTCCGTTTGACCGGATTAAAAGGCCGAAGAACGAGCTGTATTACCCGCTGGATATGGAGCGTCAGCTCATCAATCATATACGGACAGGGCAATATGAAGAGGCCATGGAGGCGGTCAGCGAGCTGATTGTCACGAATGTGTCCGACGGCACGCTGTCGCTGCAGCTAGGCAAGCTTCTTATGTTTGAGCTGATCGGCACGATTCTGAAAGCGATTGAGCACTTGGATCAGGGACCGAACGAGCTGGCTGTTGAGAAGCATGCATTGATCAAACAATTGACGCAATGTGAGTCGTTCGCAGAAATTGAAGATGAAATTTATAAGTTTTTGAAAACCGTCTGCGATTATGTGGATTCCAAGAAGAAAAGTCATAATACGAATCTGAAAGATCACGTACTGAGCTATATCGATGAGCATCTGGCGGATATGGATTTGAGTCTGACTTCGCTGTCGTTGAAATTTGAAGTGAATGCGCCGTATTTGTCACGCTTCATCAAGGAGCAGTCTGGCGAAACCTTCATAGATTATGTTAACAAGCAGCGCGTCCAGTTGTCGAAAAAACTGATGATGGACACCGATGACACGATTACGGATATTACACAGAAGGTTGGGTTCTCGAACAGCAATACGTTTATTCGCGTGTTTAAGCGCTATGAGGGGATTACACCAGGGCAGTTTAGGAAAGGCGATCAGCTATGATCGTCTTGTTTCTATTGGATAAAATGAAGAAAATGGCAAATACTAACCGCATTGTAGAAGGCGGGAGGGAGAAGCATGGAATTGCAACAAGATTCATTCCAAATCTCTGCAGAGATCAAGACGAATATGCGTAAGCTTTTCGATTGCTTTCATTCTTCCGACGATATTCGCACCAGGGAATTTCGCCTGCAGGGCGTTCAGGGGGCGATACTTTATCTTAACGCCGCTACAAACCGGGACAAGCTGCAGTCTGACGTGTTAAGGCCCTTGCTCGAATCCAAAGAGGGGCTTCTAGAGGATATTCTCCCCATCCTTGATCTTGAAATCGTCACCGATTTGGAGATGGTGGCAGCGGGGATGCTGCAGGGGAAATGTGCGATTCTGCTTGATCAGCGAGTGGACATTATTCTCGCTGACGTCGGTGCCAGTATTGAACGTAGCATCGCAGAATCCCAGAATGAACAAGTTATTCGCGGTTCCCATGAAGGTTTTGTCGATGACGCAGAAGTGAATGTACAGCTGATTCACAGACGGCTCAAGAATCCGAATCTAGTCGAACGAGACTTCACTTTAGGCGCGCAAAGCCCTACTGGGGTCAAGCTATTGTACATGAGCGAGCTTGCTGATCTCCATGTTGTTAATGAAGTGATTGCCAGGCTTTTGACGAATGATGACGTGTTTATTAAATCGCCCGGACAAATTTTGAATCGTTTGGAGAGTAGTTGGTGGTCGCCATTTCCGCAATTGCTGTATACCGAAAGGCCTGACACTACGGTTTCTCACCTGATGGAGGGCAGAGTGATTTTGCTCGTTGATGGCAGCTCGTTTGCGGTCGTGCTCCCGGTAACGTTCTTTATGTTTTTTCAAATTGCAGACGATTTCAACGTCCGGTGGTGGAACGGGACCTTTTTTCGGTTTCTCCGGTTTATTAGCGTTATGATTGGTTTGGCACTTCCTTCGGTTTATATTTCCATTGTCTCGAACCATTTCGAGGTGCTGCCGATAGATTTGCTTTTCTCCTTGAAGGCTTCCTTAGAAAATATTCCTTTTAACCCCCTGATTGAAGCTCTCTTTATGATCACTGTGCTTGAGCTGCTGCGAGAAGCGGCAATCCGGCTTCCGAAATCCATTGCATCCACACTGTCCATTGTCGGAGGTTTGGTTATTGGCAGTGAAGTAGTTAACGCCGGATTAGTGTCCACAACGATGATCGTTGTTATTTCATTGACAGCGGTCGCTTCTTTCAGTCTGCCATCTCATGAAATGCGTCTTGCGGTTCGGTTAGTCAGCTTCCCGATCATGATCGCTTCCTTGCTGCTTGGTTTTGCTGGAATAGCCTTTAGTTTTTCATTGTTGTTCATGCATTTAAGCAAGCTCGAAACGTACGGGGTTCCTTACTTTTATCCCTTTACGCCATTCCAACCGCGCAGAATCTTAACTACGCTCGTTCAGCTACCTAAGCGAATCTTTCGCAGGAAAGCTTCGGATAGGAGGGTGTCATGAGCAGAATGCAATTATTTGCTTTCATCCTGCAAACGCAAGTAGGTATCGGTGTGTTGTCCTTCCCTTATGTATTGCATCAAGCTGCCGGTGAAGACGGTTGGATATCCGTCATTCTGGCGGGGGCATGTGTGAATGGGCTACTGATCATCTATGCCGCCCTATGCCACCGATTTCCAGGTAAAAATTTCTATGAGTTTATGCCGCTTATTCTCGGCAAATGGGTAGGGAATGTGGTCAATGCCTTTTACGCGTTTCATTTCCTATTTCTTTCCTGTCTGGTTTTGTTGATGGAAATGTTGTTTGTCGAACTCTGGATATTGCCGTTCACGAATCCATGGCTCGTCATTGCTGCCAACTTTATCATTTTGCTTTATTTTGCTAAAGAACGCTTGCCGATCATCGCCCGTTATCATACGATGGTCACTTTTCTGCTCATCTTAATGGTAGCGATGATGCTTACCAGCTTTTACACAATGGATTACCGCTATCTGCTTCCAATCGGGCAGAAGGGCTGGACAGCCATTATTGCGGGAATGAAAAGTTCTGTGATCACTTTCCTTGGTTTCGAGCTGTTCTTGATCGTCTCTTCCGATGTGCAATCCAAAGACAAGAGCATGTTGGCACCTGTACTATGGGCGAACACTCTGGCGACCTTGTTCTTCTTGATTGTCGTCTTGTTATGCTTTCTGAATTTCAGTCCCGAGTCGATTCCCTTCATCCCGCAGCCTGTCCCTTACTTTTTGAACGGGATTTCCTTGCCTTTTCTGGAACGAATGGACTTAATTTTCCTATCCGTCTGGTTGGTCAAAGTGACAGCATCGCTCATTAGTTACATGTATGCCGCAGGCAAAGGGTTCGGATATTGGTTTCATCACAATGAACACAGAAAAGCCATGTACTATTTAGTTCCCTTTGTCTGCTTAATTGGTTTCGCATGGCGTTCGGAAAAACGAATTGCCTTCTTACAGAAGGTGACGGAATTCGAGAGCTTTATCGTGATCGGACTTCCTGTTCTACTTTTCTTGTTTGTTTGGTTAAAAGGCAAAAAAGGGGGACAGCAGCTGTGAATCGCTTGGCTCTGCTCTGGCTGATCGTTGTTTCGTTGTTTACAGGGTGCAGTTATCATTCCGATTTGAAAAATCTGCAGCTCATCTATGCAACCTCTCTGGATACGAACGAGAAAAATGAGATCGTCACCACCGTCACTATCCAATCTCCAGGAGGCAAGGAAAGAACCGTTCCCATTCATGAGGTGTTGACGGCAACAGGACCGACGTTGCAGGAGTCCTTGTATAAAAAAATCGGCCTGCAAATCGCAGGGCCCATCGGCACTTCCAAAAATCAAGTGATGCTAATCTGCGATAAGCTGGCGAAATCGGATATTCTGAATCTCCTGGACGCCACTTTCCGCAACTCTAACGATCCTATGCTGGCCAAAGTGGCTATCGTCAATGGCGAAGCGGCGGAATTGATTAAACTGAATCGCATCGGCTCTGCAACTTCAGGAGAGTACTTGCGCAAAATTATAAAAAGCGCCCAGTACGAAACGGTCATTCCGTTCGTTACCGTGCATTCGATTTACCCTCTTCTTCATGATCGGGGGAAAGACGGCGTCATTCCGATTCTGAGAAGAGAGAACGGCGAAGACAGTGAGACGGACAAAGATAAAGCAGTCATCGACGGCGTGGGGCTTCTTAGTAAGAGCAAATATACGGGATACAATCTTACACCTGAGCAATCTTCCCTGTTCCTTTTAATGAACGGCAAGAAGGGTGAAATCTGTATCATGACGCGTAAAATAGATGAGACGAAGGGGAAAAACGATCTATCGCAGTACGTATCGCTAAACATCATCAAGTCTAGCAGTAACAAAAAGGTTATGGTTAGTTCGTCCGGACATGTTCAGGTCCAATTGCAGCTGAAGTTGAAAGGGATTATCATTGAACACGCCAAGTATAACCGCATTGACAAGAAGCTCATTGAGCAGCTGAACAAACGCTTCTCTGAGCTGCTCACGGAGGAAGCGCAAGGCATCTGCAAACAACTTCAGAAGGCGCACTCTGATGCGCTGGGTATCGGAAGGGATTTGATAGCCTTCCATCCGAAGGAATGGAAGGAGCTCGATTGGGAGAAAGCTTACCCGGAAGTGGATTTCAAAGTTTCGGTAAGCATGGATATTATCTCTCATGGAATTATTAACTAGTTCGTCGAGTGATGCCTCGGCTTGAATTCGCTCGGCGACTGGCCTGTCCAGCGCCGGAATTGCCGGGAGAAGTGGCTGGCCGAGTGGAAACCCAGCTTCTCCGCGATGTCCGTCATCGGCAGATGAGTCGTGACGAGCAGTTCCTTGGCTAGCTTCAGCTTCTGCTGGCTGACATACTGGCGGGGGGATAGTCCGTACACCTTGGAGAACAGCTTGCTGCACTGGCTGCGGCTCAGGTTCATCTCTTTCGCGACCCCCGCTACTGTTGCCTCTTCGCATAAACCGAGCGATAGCTTCTCTTCAATCATGTGCGCGATATCGGCGGTGAAGAGCGAGGGATCTTTCTCTTTCTCGGCAGCGATCGCCTGCCCGCGAATTGAGCCATGCTTGTGCTCACGTACCAGTTGGAGCACATCGTGTATGATGAGCAGCGTATACGACTGCAGAAGCAGCTTATCCTCGAAGCGCAGAGGAGAAGACAAGGCAGCTGTTGCTTCCGCTTCAGGCTGTTTGGTGCGATTGCGCTGCATGACTTCCTCCAGCTCACTAACGTAGTAGCGAAGCTTGCTTCGTTCCGCTTCTTTGTGCCGGATGAGCTGATACGGTGTTGCCGAGAGCAAGCTGCGAATCTCGGGATCATCGAGATCGAAGTGCACATTAAAGAAGCCATAGTCCGACTTCGCGGTGTTAGAAGATTGATGCCTGACCCCAGACTTGATCAGCAGCCAGTCTCCTGCCTGCATCGTCATCGCATCTCGATTCATTTCATGCGCGACTTCCCCTTCCACGCAGTACAACAGCTCGAACAAATGATGATGATGCCTAGGGTAATGCCACCCTGGAGGCTTCAAGCCAAAATGGCAGCCAGTCACTTGAAGGGTATTGATAATATTAGGGAATCGATACAAATCCTCCACCTGTTGTTCCACTTGCCATTCCTCCCATTCGACTTGCCTTTTGTTTCATCATACCATGTCATTTGGCACATTTGGTATAGAAAATGATCCATTTGGCGATGGAGATCCACGATCCTTTCAGCGATGATGAGTGTAGGTAAATTCGAACGCTTCACCGACAGAACTCATCATCCGGAGGGATCATCATGGCCATTTTACAAGCTAAAGATAAACAGTTTTTATTAGATGGAGAGCCGTTTCAAATTTTGTCCGGAGCCATTCATTATTTCCGCGTAGTCCCTGAGTATTGGGAGGATCGGCTGCTGAAGCTCAAAGCATGCGGCTTTAATACCGTGGAAACGTATGTGCCCTGGAATTTGCATGAACCGCAGGAAAATGTGTTTAACTTTGAAGGTCTTGCGAACATTGAACAATTCATAACACTCGCGGGCGAGCTCGGACTTCATGTGATTGTTCGGCCAAGTCCGTATATCTGTGCGGAGTGGGAATTCGGAGGATTGCCAGCCTGGCTGCTGCAGTATACATATATGAAGCTTCGCTGTATGGATGCTGCATTTTTGATGAAAGTAGATCGTTATTATGACGAGTTAATTCCTAGACTTACCCGGCTCCAAAGCACGAATGGCGGACCTGTTATTGCGATGCAAATCGAAAATGAATATGGCAGCTATGGCAACGACACCGCCTATCTAACGTATTTACGTGATGGCCTGACAAAGCGTGGTGTAGATGCTTTGTTGTTTACATCGGACGGTCCGGAGGATGGCATGCTGCAAGGCGGAACGATTCCCGGCACGCTTGCGACCGTTAATTTCGGCTCCAGACCGGAGGAAGCCTTCGAGAAGTTCCGTGAATACCGTGCGGATGAACCGCTCATGTGCATGGAGTATTGGAACGGTTGGTTCGACCACTGGCTAAAGCCGCACCACATGCGAGATGCGGGTGATGTCGCCGATGTATTTGACCGCATGCTGCGAGCAGGTGCTTCCGTGAACTTCTATATGTTCCATGGTGGAACCAACTTTGGTTTCTACAACGGCGCCAATTTGGGGGAGAAGTACGAAGCTACGATCACCAGCTATGACTATGATTCACCCGTTACAGAATGTGGAGATGAAACGGAGAAATATCGAGCCATCCGCAGCGTTGTTGCGCGCTATCTCGAGAAGGATGAGAAAGAGTTCCCTGCATTCCCCGCGCCTCTTCCGAAGAAAAGCTACGGCCGCGTTGCACTAACAGAAAAGGTGGATCTGCTTGCGCAGTTGGCCCAGCTTTCCAAGCCTGTTAAACGCACCTGCCCAGAGCCGATGGAGATGTTTGGCCAAAGCTATGGCTTCATTGTTTATTCAACTCAGGTTTCTGGTCCACGGACTGGTGAGAAGCTGCATCTGCAAGAGGTACATGACCGTGCGCAAGTTTTCTTGGACGGCGTCTACCAAGGTACAATTGAGCGTTGGGACCCGCGTCCTCTCCCGGTGGACATTCCTGCCGAAGGTGCGAGACTCGATATCGTTGTCGAGAACATGGGCCGCGTTAACTATGGGCCGAAATTGAGAGACTACAAAGGGATTACAGAAGGTGTGCGCTTAAACAATCAGTTCTTGTTCGATTGGACGATTTATCCACTGCCACTGGACAAAACAGACGCGATTCCGTTCGCGGGCTCGGTGAAAAGCGAGCAGCAGCGTTATGCGCAAGATCAGGATCGCCCAACTTTCTATCGTGGGGAGTTTCATGTTGAAGAGGCTGGAGATACATTCGTCCGCTTGGATGGTTGGTCCAAAGGCGTTGTGTGGATCAATGGCTTTAATCTTGGGCGTTATTGGGAAAAAGGGCCGCAGCGTACGTTGTATGTACCGGCACCGTTACTGAAGAAGGGCAGCAATGACATCATTGTTTTCGAACTGCATCGCACCGAGGAACCGGTAATTGCTTTGACGGATTCACCTGATTTAGGGTAAAACGGGGGAGTGATTGGAACCTATGACAAAGACATCAAATAAGGCGATCAAAAGAGTCATTATTCTAGGCATTGATGGCGCAGGAACATTCATCCGGGAAGCGCAGACACCTTATCTGGATATTCTGCTTGCGGGAGGCGTGCAAACTTGCCAAGCTCGCACGGTTTATCCCTCCAACAGCGGGGAATGCTGGGGATCGCTTTTACATGGCGTAATGCCTCAGCGACATGAGTCTCATGTGCATATTCAGATGAATCGAAGCTTTCCGGCGGATTCGTTGGCTCCCTCTATATTTCGGATATTGCGAGAAGCGAGGCCTGACAGTTCAATGGCGGCATTCGTCTCATGGCAGCCCATTGTTACCGGCATTATTGAAGAGATAGATGGCATGAAGAAATACGCTGCACCCGATGAAGAGCTGGTTCCTGCTATAGGCGTCTATCTGCGTTCAAACCCAGCGCTTGAGCTTCTGTTCGTTCAACTGGATGATGTGGATGCTGCCGGCCATCGCCATGGGTATGGGGAAGATTCCGCTGAATACCTGAGGGCCATCACGCGTGCTGACAAGCAGATTGGTGAGATCAGCAAAGCGCTGCTAGAGGTGGGGATGCTGGAGGACAGCCTGTTGATTATCACGACAGACCATGGAGGAGGCGGCTTGGATACCTTCAATCATGGGAGTGACGCTCCCCGGGATATGACCATTTTCTGGGGCTGCCGAGGTCCTGGCATCAACCCGGAGGCCAACTTGCCTGGCCTGTCGATTATGGACACGGCTGCGGTTGCGCTTCATGCGCTTGGCTTGCCAATCCCGAGAGATTGGGATGCCAAGCTGCCGGCAGGATTGCTGGATTAAATAAAGACAGTTCGCTGCCTATTTTACAAGCATCCTCCCCTTTTCTTGAATAATGTGCTCAAGAGAGGAGTGAGGGCGTTGATCCAAGTTACGATTGCCGCTGTCGGAGATGTATTGATGAAAAGTGAGATTATTACCGCAGCCAGAAGGCAGAGCGGGCATGCGTTTGATCCGATTTTTGAAGAGGTTGCTCCCATTCTGAAGACTCATGATTTGGCCTTAGGCAATTTGGAAACGACCTTCTCCGGCCACAGATTGCTGGGCGCTCCCGGCATTCGTCCCAAATGCAACTGCCCAAGAGAGCGAAGAAATCCAAGAACGGGTCTGCCTGTGTTCAATTGTCCGGATGAGCTCGCAGGCACGCTGAAGAAAGCTGGCTTCCATGTTCTTACGACAGCAAACAACCATTGTATGGACGGTGGGAGCAGCGGGGTGAAACGAACGTTGCGGGTTTTGGACGCGCATAAACTTCAACATACCGGAACCGCACGTTCTGCCAAAGAAGCGAAAGGGCCGTTGATTGTAGATGTAAAAGGTGTGCGCATCGGCATAGTGGCTTATACAGAGAAAACGAACGCTATTCCCGTACCGAAGAAGTGGCTTGTTAACCGGTTCAATGCGAATCAGATGGCAGCGGATATTCGGGGAATGAAGGAGAAGGCAGACTTTATCATAGCTTGTCTTCATTTTGGTAAAGAGTATAGGAGCTCCCCGGACAGTAGTCAAAAAAAGTGGATGCAGTTCCTGTTCAGACAAGGTGTGAACGTGGTCCTAGGGGCACACCCGCATGTGCTTCACCCGGTGACTCAGTTCGTGATGAAAGATAAATATGGCGCCGAGCGAACTCGCGTTGCGGCTTCCTCCTTAGGAAATTTCGTATCGACGAAGCTGACGAAGGGGACTAACACCGTTCAGGGCGCGATTTTGTCGCTCACCCTGACGAAGCAAGACAATGGTCGAACGGACATCAGCGGCGTTGAGCAAATCCCTACCCTTGTGGAGCGGAGAAAAGGGGAGACGACTGTGTATACCGTCGTACCGGAGAGGTGAGGGTGTAGATTAGTGCTCCGAAAGTCTGCGCTAGCGATGTAAAACAAGCTTAACGCTGAGTCGATGCCTCGCATCGGCTCCGTGACTTTCCGCTGTAACGCTGTTTATCATCGCTAACGTGTGCCCATAATTCTGCGAGGCACCCCTTTAACATCTCTATACTGCACTTTGTGCAATCAGTAAGGAGATTCATGCCTCCAATCTCATAGTTCATTGCACAAAGTACAATGATTTACGCAAAAATGGCTGAAATTAGCGACTCTCGGCCAACAATAATTGCATCTTGTACAACATAGAGGAGCGCTGAAGCCAATTTTAAGCCAAAATGTTGTACTTTATACAACTTAGAAAGACCGTTAGGCACAATGCCTAGCGGTCTTTCCTGTATTTCGCCATAATCACCCGGCGAGGGAACTACAGGCCGCTAATTGTGCCAATTCAGCTGTTTTCAGGCATCCAGGGGAACTACAGGGTCTTATCCGCCTCCTAACGGCTGCGATTCCGCCGAAATCGGCGAAATAAGGGACCGTAGTTCCCTCTGGGATGCCACATAGTGGTATTACAGACAAATAGCGGATCATAGTTCCCTTCGATCAGCGCCAGCACTGCGTTTTTCGCCGTCGACCGCCCCGCGCGCCCGTCCCGCGCTCCGAGCCCCGCCGTCGCCCCGCGCGCCCAAGCCATCCAATTCCGTTGTTTCACCCACAGATGAGAAGGTTAAGATACTATAGGCCAGCACCCCGCCTTAACGAAATTTTAATTCTTTTTTTCAACCCCATGTCGGATTGTATAAGATTCCATAGTTTTACATTAAGATTTAAAGACATCAGGTGTAAGTTAACATGACAAATAGTTTACATGATTAAGCTTTTAAGCGAAGGGGGGGTTCCATTGATCTCATTCCAACAAGTAGAGAAGCATTTCGGCGATTTTCATGTGCTCAAAGGAATTGATCTTCAGGTTAATCAGGGGGAAGTCGTCGTCGTCGTTGGTCCGTCAGGTTCGGGCAAAAGCACGCTGCTTAGGTGCATCAATCGACTGGAAACGATCACGAGCGGTGAACTTACCGTGAGCGAGCGCAAAGTCAGCGACAAAAAAACGGATATTAACAAGCTGCGCCGTGACATTGGGATGGTTTTCCAACATTTTAATCTGTATCCGCATAAAAAGGTCATCGATAACATCACACTTGCGCCAATGAAAGTACTTGGCCTGTCCAAGAAGGAAGCGGAAGAAACGGCGATGTACTACCTCGAGAAGGTAGGCATTCAGGACAAAGCCGGCAGCTATCCCTCGCAATTATCAGGCGGCCAGCAGCAGCGGGTAGCTATTGCCAGAGGGCTGGCGATGAAGCCGAAAATTATGCTGTTCGACGAACCGACATCGGCCCTGGATCCAGAGATGGTGGGTGAGGTGCTAGACGTCATGAAGGCGCTGGCGCATGAGGGAATGACGATGGTTGTGGTCACGCACGAGATGGGCTTTGCCCGGGAAGTTGCGGATCGCGTTGTCTTTATGGATAAAGGGCAAATCGTCGAAGAGTCCCCTCCGGAGGAGTTTTTCGTCAATCCAAAAGAAGAGCGGGCACGACTGTTTCTAAACCGCGTTCTGAATCACTAATAATGAGGAGATGAACTTATATGATAGCTAAAAAGTGGAATTTTATCGTCATGTTAACAGCCGTATTCGCATTGGCAGGGTGTGCCTCAACATCGACAACAGGAGGCGCATCAAGCACACCAGCAAGCTCGCCAGCAACTAGCGCGAGCGCACCAAGCACGGCCAAGCCGGCAGGCGGGGCATCGGTACTCGATGAGATCAAGAGCAGAGGCAAGCTGGTCGTTGGCGTCAAATACGACACAAAGCTGTTCGGCTTGAAAAATCCGACCGGAGGCGAAGTTGAAGGCTTCGACGTGGACATCGCCAAAGCGTTGGCGAAAGAAATTCTCGGTGATGAGAAGAAAATCGAGCTCAAAGAAGTTACGTCCAAAACGCGCATCCCAATGCTAGACAATAAGGAAATCGACATGATTGTCGCCACGATGACGATTACGGATGAGCGTAAGAAGCAGGTGGAGTTCTCTGACGTTTATTTTAAAGCGGGACAGTCCCTGCTTGTTAAGAAAGGCAGCCCGATCAAATCGGTTGCTGACATTAAAAAAGGCACCAAGGTACTAGCGGTTAAAGGCGCTACATCCGTTGGTAACATAAAAGCGAAAGCTCCAGAGGCAACGGTGCTGGAATTTGATAACTACCAAGATGCCTTCAGCGCTCTAAAAGCGGGGCAAGGAGACACGCTGACCACAGATAATGCGATCCTCTACGGCATGGTGGCGCAAGACCCGAACTTTGCTGTTGTCGGAGATCCGTTCACGGATGAACCTTACGGAATCGCGATGAAGAAGGGCGAAACAGCGCTTCAAGCCGTGGTGAATGAAAACTTGAAAAAGCTGCAAACGAACGGCGAATACGACAAGCTGTATAAGAAATGGATCGGCGAGGCGCCATCCAAATAACAAAGAGAAGATGGGTAGCCGGAAGCTGCCCATCTTCTGTCTATGAGGGGGGCGCAAGCCGATGCCGGATTTCTCTATTTTTACCGACTACATCGATATCTATATGGAGGGCTTTGTTAACACGATCTGGGCCAGTGTCATTGCCTTAATCGGCAGCTTTGTTCTGGGGACGGTAATCGCCATATTCCGAATCTCATCTGTCAAACCCTTGCGTTGGATAGGTACGGCTTACGTGGAGTTCATTCGGAACATTCCGCTCTTGCTCGTCGTTTTTGTATTCTTTTACGGTTTGCCATCGCTTGGCATTACCTTGAGCGGCTTCGTCTGCGGAACTTTGGGGCTGACGGTGTACACAGCAGCTTTCATCGCCGAAGCGATTCGCGCTGGCATCATGTCGGTCCCTCTAGGCCAATCGGAAGCGGCAAGGTCCTCAGGTCTGACCTACGGGCAAACGATGTGGCATGTCGTCCTGCCGCAAGCGATCAAAATCGTCATCCCACCCCTGAGCAACCAGTTTATTAACCTGGTTAAGAATTCGTCGGTGCTTGGGGTATTTGCGGGCTTTGATCTCATGTATTTCGGGGATCAGATTGCTAGCGAGACGTACGCCACGTTTGATACGTATATTTTCGTCGCTGTGCTTTATTTGATCATAACGCTGCCGCTAAGCTATGGCGCATTACGTCTAGAACGCAAGCTGGCGAGGGGGTGAATGAATGGATATCCTGCATGCTTTCTCCGTTGATAATATGAGGTTTATTCTCGAAGGGTTCTACATGACGCTTAAAGTAGCCCTGATTTCTATCATTCTCAGCTTTATTGTAGGCTGCGTCGTGGGAACGGTCCGCTATACGAAAATGCCCGTTGTCTCACCTATTCTAGGCGTAGCAGTAGAGTTACTCCGTAACTTGCCTTTGCTGTTGATCATTTTTTTCGCCCGGTTTGCTTTACCGGATATCGGGATCAAGCTAGGGCCGATGAATGCGACGATTGTCGCGCTTACGCTTTTTGAAGGGGCGATGATTGCAGAAATTGTACGAAGCGGGCTGAACTCTATCGACAAAGGGCAGATCGAAGCCGCTCGTTCTTCTGGACTAGGCTATGTCCAAACCCTTTGGCATATTGTGATTCCACAGGGGCTTCGCCGTATGGTTCCTCCGCTGGTCAGCCAGTTCATCTCCTTGCTCAAAGATACATCACTTGCCATTGTTATTTCCTTGCCTGAACTGATGCATCATGCGAAAATAGTAATTGGACAAAGTTATAGCTATACCTTGCCCATTCTTTTCGTTGTGGCTGTGCTTTATTTTGCAGTCAATTATGCCTTATCGTTAGCAGCGCGAAGATTTGAGGCGAGAATGGTATAGCGAATTTGAGCTGAAAGAGGAGTCATCGACATCATGTTACACTTGAGTTGGGAAATGTTATTGTTCGTCATCATTGGAGGGTTCGTGGCCGCCTATGTAGATTCGGTCGTGGGAGGCGGAGGATTGATCGCCTTGCCTGTTCTCTTAGCAACGGGAATGCCGCCTGCAATCGCGCTGGGAACGAATAAACTGGCTGGCACGATGTCGTCTCTGACGAGCACCATTTCCTTTATGCGTTCAGGCAATATCGATTTCAAAGCGGTAAAAGGCTTATTCATTTTATCTTTATCAGGAGCCGTTTGCGGAACGATGGTACTTAGACAAATTCCTTCGGATTTTCTAAAACCGCTGGTCGTCGTCATGCTGGTTCTAATCACGATCTACACACTTTTTCGGAAAAATTGGGGCAGTAGTTCAACATTCCGTCAGTACTCCACCAAAACAGCTCTGTTAATGGGAGGCGCCGCTTTCGGATTGGGCTTCTATGACGGCTTTTTTGGACCTGGCACGGGTTCCTTTCTTATATTCGTTTTTCTTATGTTAGGTTTTGACTTCGTGAAAGCGGCAGGGAACTCCAAAATGCTGAATTTTGGAAGCAATATAGCGAGCTTAGCTACGTTCATGGTACTTGGTTCCATCAACTACGGCATTGGGATTCCGATGGGGATCGCGATGATTTGCGGTTCACTGCTCGGCTCGCGCATGGCGATTCGCAAAGGCTCAGCGTATGTGCGGCCTTTATTTCTTACCGTTTGTATACTTCTAATTAGCAAGCAGATATGGGATCTAATCTAGGGGGTGATCGGCTGGGACGCTTGAAAAATGAAGGGCTTCAAATGATTCTCATCGCCATTGTGACGGCAATTGCTGGCGAGTTCAAAATAACGCCCTTCAGCGGCGAAGTGTTTCGGATCGGTCTTGGGAGCAGCACCTTCCTTTTGTGTCTGCTTCTGCTCAAACATTTGCCTTATATCTATACAGGCATTATTACTGGCATTACCGTTCTGCTTTTTCGTTCTTTAGAGGCAGGGATTATGACGCATGGCGATGTGTCGCTTGGCTGGAGCATGCAGACTCACCTGCCTGCCATGCTTTATTACATGGCTTTTGCAGTGGGCATGAGTCTGATCAAGCAGAAAATGGGGAAATTCCATCCCCTCGTGCTTGGCTTATTCCTAGCGCTCATCGATCTCCTGTCCAATGAGATTGAACTGCTCGCGCGCAGCTTCATTTTCGATACACCCTACAAGTTTTCACAGCAATTAGTGTATATAACGGTGATTGCCCTTGTAAGAAGCTACTTTGTGGTGGGCATCTACAGCAGCGTGACCATTCATCAGATGAGAGTCCTCCACAGTGAGCAGCAGAAGCGGATGGAGCAGATGCTGAATACGAACAGCGGACTGTACGGCGAAGTGTTTTACCTGCGCAAGTCCATGGAAACGATTGAGCAGCTGACGGCCAAGAGCCACAATTTATACGAAAGAGTGAATGGTTCAGGGCTGAAAAGCTATGCCCGCACGATTCTGGAAATCACGCAACAAATCCATGAGGTAAAAAAGGACTCGCAGCGCATCCTTGCCGGCTTATTGAAGCTCTTTGACCGGGAGTTCGCATCGAATATGAGGCTCGCAGAAATTATAGAATTCGCGATAAAATCCAATCTTGGATACAGCGGAATGATCGGCAAACGGATTCGATTCACCACGGATCTACGAATTAATTATGATTCGGATCACTATCTTCCTCTGCTGACGGTCATGAACAATCTGTTGTCCAACAGCGTGGAGGCGATCGAGGATCAGGGAGAGATTCATGTCAGTGCGCACGAGCGCGGCGCTGAAACGATTCTGACGGTTTCGGATACCGGGACGGGGATTGCCGACCTCGAGAAGGATATGATTTTCGAGCCTGGCTTCACGACGAAATTCAATCAGGAAGGCTTCGCCGCAACTGGCATCGGGCTTTCTCACGTACGGGATATTGTTCATTCCTTAGGCGGGGATATTCATTTGCGTTCTGATGAGCTTGGCTCTCAGACAACTTTTGTGATCACCTTATTGACCGATACGTTGAAAAAAGGAGCGTAGAGATCATGCTGTCTTTCGGAATTGTGGACGATGATGCGGTAAGCAGGCTGATGCTGCACAAGATTATTGAAAAAGGTGGGCTAGGCGAAGTCGTAGGAACAGCAGGCAGCGGAAGCGAAGGGGAAAGAGTGCTGCTCGAAACGTCCCCGGATGTCGTGGTCATCGATCTGCTGATGCCGGATCAGGATGGCATAGAGACCATCATTCGGCTCAAGGAGCAAGGTTTTCAAGGGAAGTACGTCATGATTTCGCAGATTGAAAACAAAGAGATGATCGGCAAGGCCTATCAAGCTGGTGTCGAATACTATATTCAAAAGCCAATTAACAAGATCGAAGTGGAAGCGGTGCTTTCGAAGGTCAACGAGCAGTGGAAGATCAGCCGTTCCCTGAAGGAGATTCAGGACTCTTTGACGAAGCTGAGCCTGTTGAACCTCAGTCCAGATAGCACTCGTAAGAAGCGCAGTGTTCGCGAGATTGTCCAGCCCATTCTCATGGATATGGGCATTGTCGGGGAGAGCGGAAGCCGAGATGTGACGGACATTATCGAGCATCTGACGAAGCATCATAGAGGGGATGGGATACCGCCCCTGAAGGAATTGTATGAGACGGCCGCCCGCACCCACAAGCTGCAAGAAGCTGATGTGGAAAAGGAAGGCAAAGCCGCCGAGCAGCGCATTCGCCGCGCCGTTATGGCTGCCCTAGCCCATATAGCAAGCATCGGTTTGACTGATTACAGCAATCCGAAATTCGAGCATTATGCGCCGCTCTATTTTGAGTTTCAGGATGTCCGAATGAAGATGAAAGAAATCGATGAGAACTTGAAGTCGGAGAAAAGCAAAATTAACATTAAAAAGTTTCTCCAGGTCCTTTATCTGGAAGTGACGGACAAGATGCGAAGCGAGCAGTAGGCCCCGGAATATGGGCGCTTTGCGGTTGCGAATTGACCGACGGTTATGATATGATTTTGTACATAGTAGGAAAAGGAGGTGAAGGTAGGATGAATCGAGAGTTAGTGAACAACCGTGTGAGCCAGTTACCCATCGCGATGGCTGGCATCGTTCATGCAGCAGCAGACAACGGGAGAAGTCTGTCCAAATATGCTCATACGGCGTCACAACTCACGAAAAGACACCTACCTTAACCTCAATCGGATGATCCGCTCAAGGTCGTAGGAATTTTCCTGCGGCCTTTTTTGCTGCGCTCAGGATGTTCAGGATAGGGTCTTTCATAACCAGGGAGGATCCTTAACAATGTTAATTATAAATGGTCAAAATATGAAGAAATACCACGGTGCCCAGCTGGTGCTGGCAGACGTCACTTTTGAAATTCATCAAGGGGAACGAATCGGATTGGTCGGACGCAACGGCAGCGGTAAATCGACCCTATTGCGTCTCATTTCCAAAATGGAGAAACCGGACGAGGGGCTGCTGACGTTGCGCAAGGATACGCGAATCGGCTACTTAGCCCAGATTCCGACGGAATGGGAAAGCGGCACGGTATACGATGTGCTCGCGGCTAGTTTTGCGGAGCTGCTCGCGTGCCGCGCCGCGATGACAGAGCTGGAGCAGCGCATGTCAGACCCGTCGGCGATCAGCGAGCTTGATCAGTTGCTGGGGCGGTATGCGCAGCTGCAGGAGCGTTTTGAGCGGGAAGGCGGCTATGAGCTAGACGCCAGGATCGACCAGGTGGCAAGCGGACTCCGCATTGCTCGCGAGGTATACGGGCGAAGCTTCACCTCGCTGTCCGGAGGAGAGAAGACCAAGATTGCGCTCGCCTCTCAACTGATCGGCAAGCCTGATGTGCTGCTGCTCGATGAGCCGACGAATCATCTCGATTTATTTGGCGTTGAATGGCTGGAAGAGTACTTGACCCATTATGAGGGCGCATGTTTCATTGTATCTCATGATCGCTATTTTTTAGACCGAGTTGTTACCAAGATTGTGGAGTTGGAAGACGGAGAATCTTCGACTTATCTGACTTCCTATACAGGATACATGAAGGAGAAAGAAGTCCGGCTGCTGCAGCAATTCGCGGATTATCAAGAGCAGCAGAAGGTCATCAAGAAGATGAAAGAGACGATCAAGCAGCTGATGGAGTGGGGGCGTGTCGGAGGGAACGAGAAGTTTTTCCGCAGGGCGGCGTCCATGCAGAAAGCGCTCGATCGAATGGAGAAGCTGAAGCGCCCCGTCCTTGATCCGAAGGCAGCTGAGTTTGGGCTGAAGGTGGATGATCGCTCCGGCAAGCGGGTCATCGTGTTTGATGACGTAAGTAAGCAGTACGGAGACAAAGTGCTGCTGCGGCGGGCAAGCGGGTTGCTGGAGTACGGTGAGAAAGTGATGCTGCTGGGGCATAACGGTTCTGGGAAAACGACGCTGCTGAAAATGTTGTTGGGCGAAGTGCAGCCTGACGGGGGCGAGCTGGAAATCGGCGCGCGCGTGGATATCGGTTACTTGGCGCAGCAGGAGTACCCTGAGGACCAGAAGAAGACGGTGCTGGCCTACTTTTGCGAGGAAGCCCGCATGGAAGAAGGCGAAGCTAGAAGCCGGCTAGCTGCTTATCTGTTCTATGGCGCGGATGTTTTTAAGCCTGTGAGCTCACTCTCAGGTGGGGAGTGGACGCGGTTGCGGCTGGCGCTGCTCGTGCTGCGTAAACCGAATCTGCTCATTCTGGATGAGCCGACGAATCATATGGACATTGCCTCAAGGGAGGCGCTGGAGGAAGCGCTTGAGGAGTTTCCGGGCACGGTGCTTGCGGTGACGCATGACCGTTACTTCATGAACCGGCTGTCCCAGAAAATATGGGAGCTTGATCAAGGGCGCATCACTGTTTATTTGGGCAGCTTTGATGACTACAAAGCGAAGCGCGCTCAGCTGCGCGCGGCGCAGGAGCATGTAGCACCGGTGACGAAGTCGACCGGTGCTGGTTTAAAGGCCGCAGCGGCCAAGGCGGAGCCGCGCGAGGAATCGGTTCCGCGCGGGAAGTCCCGCAGCACCGCTGCGTTCGCGCGCGAGCGGCTGGAGCGGGACATCGCGGAAGCGGAGGCGCGGCTCGGCGAGCTCGACCAGGCGCTGGGGAATCCAGCGGCTGAGGAGCTGAGCCGCCTCTGGGCAGAGCGCGAAGCGGCGCAGGGGGCGTTGGATCAGCTGTATGCGGAATGGATACAGCTGGAAGGATAGGAGGAGGGGGAGCCGCGGGCTCCTCTTTTTTTGGTTATCGGCGGCGGGGAGACGGAACTACGATCCGCTATTTTAAAGTAAAGCGCCCCCTTGCCCTGTTAAGGGGAACTAGGGGGCGCTATTTCACTTGAATTGGCCGATTTGCAGGCAACTACGGGCGAATAAGGGCCTGTAGTTCCGCTAGTTCAGCGATATAGGCTGATTAAGTCGAATTAGGGGACCACAGTTCCCCTAACGCGAGCTCAAGGCTGCTCCAGGACCATCCCCTCGAACCCACGCCCATGGCCGCACCGCCGCTAACCCTGAACCCAGCGCACAGGAATCTCCACACGCTGCGGGGTATATTGCCCGTTGCACTGCTCAAGCAGCAAGCTTACAGCGGAAAGCGCCATCTGCTCCTCATCTTGCAGTACATGCGAGATCCCGGGGATTTCCGGATCATCGAAAGACACGAGCAAGGTGTGTGGATTTAGTCCCTCCTCTTCATGGAGGGCATGACGCGTAAGTCGCGCCATCTCGGCTGTCAAAGCAAAAACAGCTGTAAGATGGGGATGCTGATGCAGAAATTTAACGACATAAGCTGAGGTGTCGCCGGTCCTGAGAATGTCGATGGGCACGTGGCACCATAAGCTTTTATCAATGGGAATATTGCTGTCAATATAAGCCTTTTCGAAGCCGTGGGTACGGTCCTCGATGGTCGTATTCGTATTATCCGGGGAAATGAGCGCAATTTGCCGATGGCCTTCCTTAAGCAGACGGTCAACGGTCTCATAGGCGCCGCCCCAATTATCGGATGTAATTCGGTACGTATCGATATTTCGCAAGTAGCGGTCAATGAAGACAAAAGGGTACTTATCTAAAGACAAACGAAGCAGCGATTCGTTATAACTCTCATCTTCCGTAGGGAAAACAATGATGCCGCGGACGCCTTGCGTGTTCGTAAGCTGCTCGACGGCGCGAGATTCTTCATGGGAAGATTCCCGCGTGATATGCAAGACAAGCTGATAGCCAGCTTCCTTGACATAATACTCGACATAATCGACTAGTCGTTGGATGACCTTTGTTTTCATCGTAGGGATGATCAGACCTATGTAGTTGTAATTATGGTTGTGCATAACTGGCGCTACAGGGAGAGATCTGCTCGAAGTTGTTTCCACGGTCACGGAAGCAGGATTTGGCGATACAAAGGTTCCCTTCCCTTGAATACGGGTGACGAGCCCCTCGTCTACCAGGACGGCCAAGGCATTTTTCACCGTAATTTTACTGACCATAAATTCATCCATGAACTCCTGCTCGGAAGGCACACGGTCTTTGGGACGAAGCTCCCCTGAAATAATCTGGTCTTTGATGGATTGGTATATTTGTTTATAGAGAGGAACCTTGTTCATACGAGCATCACCTGATTCTATATAATCTAGCTAGCTTCATTGTACTGAGTAAATCAATAAAATGGAATATGTTTAATATAATAAATATGATTTTATACTAAATTGGTTATATAAATATGGAATTTTATGTACTATAATTCGATGTGTAAAGCGCTTACACGTTGTTAATTCCAATCTAGGGGGAATCATTGTTATGAAGAGGAAGCTACAAGTAACTTCAGCTGCGGTCCTAGCATCGATGCTTATACTATCTGCTTGCACATCAAGCCCGAGCACAACGCCAAATGATAGCGCAACCAAGCCAGGCGAGCCGGTCAAGCTGAGCTTCTGGACGTTTAATGAGCTGCATCAGAAATTTTTTGAAAGCATGGCAGAGTCCTGGAATAAAGCACATCCCGATCAGTCGATTAAACTAGAAGCAACAACGTTCCCATATGATGATAACCACAATAAACTGCTGGTGGCGCTGCAATCCGGTACAGGTGCCCCCGATATGGCTGATATTGAAATCAGCAAAATCGGTAATTTCCTGAAAGGCGATGTCCAGCTGACTTCTCTAAACGATATTGTTGAGCCGGAAAAAGCGAATCTGGTCATGTCTCGACTCGAGAATTATGCCAAGGAAGGCAAGTATTACGGCATCGACTACCACGTGGGAGCTCAAGTTATCTACTATAACAAGGAAATTCTCGATAAAGCAGGCGTGAATGCGGACAATATCAAGACTTGGGACGACTATGAAAATGCAGGCAAACAGGTTCTCGAAAAGACCGGTAAGCCAATGACGACCGTCGAAACGCAGGATCAGTGGAGCTTCTGGCCACTCGTTGTTCAACACGGTTCAGACTTTCTGGATAAAAGCGGTAACGTGACGCTGGGAGATCAAGCGAATAATGATGTCTTATCTTATCTTCAAAAGCTGGTGAAAGAGAAAGTAGCGATTGTGGCTCCGGGCGGCTTTCATCATGCGGAGGAATATTACGGCTTCATGAATAAAGGCGGCGCAGCTTCCGTCTGGATGCCGATGTGGTATATGGGCCGGTTTACGGACTATATGCCTGATCTCAAAGGCAAAATCATCATTAAACCGATGCCGGTATTCAAACAAGGCGAGATGCGCTCTTCCGGAATGGGGGGGACGGGTACGGTCATTACGAAACAATCGAAGAATCAAGAAATTGCGAAGAAATTCCTATCCTATGCCAAATTGTCCAAAGAGGGGAACATCCAGATTTGGTCGCAGCTCGGCTTTGACCCGATTCGTACAGATGTTTGGAATGACCCGGCGCTGAAAGCGGACAATAAATTCACCGCATATTTTGGTAAAAATCTATGGGACGTTCTCATTTCTGTAAAAGGTGAAATCGCGCCTACGAATATTAAAGAGAAAACGCCGGCCGTGTCTGATTACCTCAAGACCAAGACGATTTTCCAAGCGCTGAATGAGTTGAAAGATCCGAAACAAGTACTGGACGATGCCGTGAAAAATATCAAGTAGTTCGAACGCCTCGCGTTCCGTTGCTGGCTTTGCCTGAGCTAAAGTTCACGTCTTGGGTGAAGCTGGCGACGCTTCTAGAGAGGAGTAGCGATAGTCGATATGAGTAAATTTCTGTATTCCTCCCGGGTAGCTCCCTACGTGTTTGTTCTGCCATTTGTATTGTCTTTCCTTATCTTTTTTGCTTATCCAGTCGTGAACACGATTGTCATGAGCTTTCAAGAGGTTCTTCCGGGTCAAACGCACTTCATTGGGCTGGCGAATTATAAAAATCTATGGAGCGAATCCTTTTTCACAGCCTTGAAAAATAGCAGCAGATATACGTTCTGGACTATTCTGGTGTTAATTCCGCTGCCACTTGTGCTGGCTGTTTTCCTGAACGCGAAGCTCACCAAGGCGAGCGCTTTTTTCCGTTCCGCTTTGTTTATTCCTTCGCTCACTTCGGTCGTTGTGGCGGGTACGATATTCCGGCTTGTCTTCGGCAGTTTGGACGAGTCCGTGATGAACGGGTTCCGTCATTTGCTGGGGATGCCGAGTATTAACTGGCTCGCTAATTCGGCGACAGGTATGCTTGTCATGGTCATACTGGCGACTTGGCGTTTTACCGGCGTCAATATCATTTATTTCTTGTCAGCGCTGCAAAGCATTCCGCATGAAATATATGAGTCGGCGGAGATCGACGGCGCGAACAAATGGGACCGCTTCTGGCGCATTACGTTGCCTTTATTAAAGCCGGTTGCGATTTATGTCATTACGATTTCCATCTACGGCGGCTATTCCATGTTTACCGAGAGCTTCATTCTGTGGAGTGGCAATCGCTCTCCCAATGACATCGGTTTGACGATGATAGGCCTGCTCTACCGGGAAGGCATCGAACGAAATAACCTGGGCTTCGGGTCTGCCATTGGCATTACTTTGTTAGCGATTACGATGGTATTGAATGTCATTCAGTTAAAATTTTTCGGCTTATTTAAAAAGGAGGACTAGGACATGCAAATTGAACGAAATAAATTCCTTCAATCCTCCTTATTGGTCTTGCTGTTTGCCGTGCTGGCGATTCTCGCTTTGTTCCCGTTCTACAGTCTTGCTTTGGCCTCGTTAAAACCATCCAAAGAAATGCTGCGTTATGGGCTTAATGTGAAGCTGCAGCCGGAGCTGTTATCTTTCCATAACTATTCGTTCCTGTTTTCTGCCTCCGCCAAAAAGTATTTGATATGGTACAAGAACAGTGTGCTGATCTCGATTGTTTATACGATATTTTGTTTGCTTTTATCCTCTATGGTGGGTTACGGGCTGGCGATGTACCGATTTGTCGGTAGAAATATTATTTTCCTCTTCGTGCTTCTCGTCATGATGGTACCAGTGGAAATTATCATGCTTCCGCTTTATAAACAGATGATCAGTTTCCGCTTAATTGATACGTATGCTGGCGTTATCCTGCCTTTTGTCGTAGCGCCGCTGCCGATCTTCTTCTTCCGGCAATATGCGGCCGGATTGCCTAAGGATTTCCTTGATGCGGGGAGAATTGACGGCTGCTCGGAGTACGGGATCTTTTTCAAAATTATGATGCCTTTGATGGCTCCGGCGTTTGGGGCTATGGCTATCCTGCAGGCTCTTGCGAGCTGGAACAGCTTTGTCTGGCCGCTAATCGTGCTCAAAACGGGTGAGAAGCTGACGCTGCCCATCGGTCTATCTAGTCTAGTCACACCTTATGGCAACAACTATGATATTCTAATTGCTGGTTCCGTGCTGGCGATTGTACCGATTCTAATTGTCTTCATCTTCTTCCAGCGGTTCTTCGTGTCGGGACTTACAGTTGGCGGCGTGAAAGGCTGACAAACTGACAGATAAACAGACAGATAAACAGACAGATAAACAGACTGTAGACAAACAGACAAACAGAGAGAGTATTAAAGGAGACTAACCTATGAAAAACTTAGAAACCAACGTGATTAAACCTCTTTTGGAGCAGCGTGCTGATCCATGGATATACAAGCATACGGATGGATTTTATTATTTTACAGCGTCGGTACCTGAGTATGATCGCATTGAAGTGCGTCGCTCTGCGACAATCGAAGGTTTACACGAGGCGAAGCCAGTCGTAGCCTGGCGGAAATATAGCGAAGGCCCTCTGAGTGCCAATATTTGGGCGCCGGAAATCCATTTTGTAGGGGACAAATGGTATATCTATTTTGCTGCGGCTAGAACGACAGAAACGAACGAGGGTCTCTTTGACCACCGAATGTATGTTCTCGAAAATGCTGCGGCTAATCCTCTGGAAGGGGAGTGGGTGGAGAAGGGGCAGTTGCGCACGGAGTGGGAGAGTTTTGCGCTAGATGCTACTTCCTTCGAGCATCGAGGAATTCGGTATTTGGTCTGGGCACAGAAAGACCCTGAAATTATCGGAAATTCGAACCTCTACATTTCGGAAATGAGCAATCCCTGGACGCTCCAAGGCAAGCAGGTCATGATTACAACGCCGCAGTATGATTGGGAAATCATCGGCTTTAAGGTTAATGAAGGTGCGGCGGTATTGAAGGCTAATGGACGCATCTTTCTCTCTTTTTCCGCAAGCGCGACTGACTTTAATTACTGCATGGGGCTGTTGACGGCAGATGAAGACGCGGATTTGTTGGACCCGCAGTCGTGGTCGAAATCTGAATCTCCGGTGCTCTCAACCGATGAGAACATCGCTCTTTATGGGCCGGGACACAACAGTTTCACCGTGTCAGAGGATGGTTCGCAGGATATTCTCGTGTTCCACGCGAGGAATTATAAAGATATTGAAGGGGATCCGCTCTACGATCCCAATCGCCATACGTTTGTTCGTGTGCTGAAGTGGCACGAGGATGGCACACCGGACTTTGCAGGGTCCGTGCTTGGTGACTAATAAGTAGACAAAGGCTGTTCCGCAAGGTCTGAAAAGGCCGGGGACGGCCTTTTTTGTTTGTCGTGGCGGCTCGTCTTTATTTTGCAACCGTTCCGCCACTGTTCCGACATGGAAGTCGATTGTCACAATATGATAAGCTTAGAGTACTTAATAAAGGAGGCGACTAACTATGATACAAGTATTTCCTGCACATACACGAAACAGCTCGGATTTAGGCTGGCTTAAGGGGTATAAGAGCTTTTCGTTTGGTGATTATTTTGATGAAAATAATACGGGTTTCGGGGTTATGCGCGTGTGCAATTATGATGAAATTGCTGCAGGTCGCGGTTTTGGACCGCATCCGCACAGCGATATGGAAATTGTCAGCGTCGTTCTCAGCGGAGCCATTAAGCACGAGGATAGTTTGGGGAACGTGGCAGTAACAGCAGCAGGTGGTGTTCAGCGCATGTCAGCGGGCAGCGGCGTGATTCATGCCGAGTACAATGCTTCGGACTCAGAGCCGCTCAGCTTGTTCCAACTCTGGTTTATGCCTGCGAAACGCGGCACGGAGCCGTCCTTCGAGAATGTGACCTATGTGCCAGAGGCCATGACGAATGCCTTGCTCCCGGTTGTAACGCCTGAAGGTGGCGAGCACAAAGCGAAAATCTACCAGGATATGAGCATCTATCTCAGCAAATTAGAAGCGGGCCAAGAGCTGGTCTTCCATCAGGGCGAGAATCGACGTATTTTTCTAATGGTCATTAGCGGGAAGTTGGAGGCCAATAACGCTCAGTTGGAAACGATGGACAGCGCGCGCATGGAGGCGGAGTCGACGCTTGCGCTTCGTGCTGCGGAAGATGCCCATTTCATGTTAATCGATCTGCCATAATAAGGAGGCTGCGGAAATGAAGGAACAATTTTTGGTGAAGCATGCGGTAGGCGGTCGGGCATTTATTGATACAGGTAAGCAGCCTGTTGATTATACGTATAAGCAAGTAGACGAACAGTGGGTTTTCACCGTGCAGATTGATCGGGAGCGTATTTCTGAGCTTTTAAAATGGAAAGATGAACTTAATGTTTTTATTTTTCAAGAGTTTGAGAATCAACCGACACGGAAAGTATGGTTCTATGTTGGCGATGACGCCGTTCAATATTCAGAGGAGCAGGGCGAGTTAACCATTATCGCTGGCTCTCAAATAGCTTATGTACCGGAGCAATTTAGCGCACAATTGTAAGAGATAGGGAGCCTGACGGGAGGAAAGCCCGTGGGAGCTTCTATGAATCGGAATGGAGTTACACCTATGAAAGAAGTGCAGGACCAACTGTTAGATAAGGCCGTTCCTTTTATAAGAGAATGTTATCATGAACTAGGCAAAAGCGAGAGCGAAACCGAAGCTCGCATTGCCGAGATTACCCGTTCCATCGGGTACAAGGGTTCCTACGAGCACACGCTGCAAGAGCTGGAGCATGGCGCCAAAATGGCTTGGCGCAACAGCAATCGCTGTATCGGGCGATTGTTCTGGGAATCACTGACCGTGCAGGATGCCCGTCATGTGGAAACGGAAGATGAGATGGCGGAAGCTCTCTTTCGCCATATCGAGACGGCGACGAATGACGGGAAAATCCGCCCGATGATTACAGTATTTTCGCCTGTGCTGGGGGCAGGGGCTGCTCCAGGGGCCTTTATTCATAATGCACAGCTGATTCGATATGCAGGTTATGAGACGGAGGACGGCATCGTCGGCGATCCAGCTTCCTTGCAAATTACGGCCATGTGCCAATCTTATGGATGGCAGGGGGCGGGGACGCCCTTCGATGTTCTGCCGCTGCTCCTTCAGATGGGGGATAACACGCCGAAGTTCTATGACATTCCGAGTGGACTGGTTAAGGAAGTGGCGATCACGCATCCGGATATCGTGGCATTGGCAGAATTGCGTCTCAAATGGTACGCGGTGCCGATCGTTTCTAACATGTACCTTGAGATTGGGGGCATCCATTACTCGGCGGCTCCTTTCAACGGTTGGTACATGGGGACAGAGATTGGGGCGCGTAACTTCGCTGACGAAGCGCGATATAACATGTTGCCGCGTGTAGCGGCTGCAATGGGGTTAGATACTCGGCGCGACGCTTCCCTCTGGAAGGATCGGGCGCTTGTGGAGTTGAATGTGGCCGTGCTGCATTCTTTTCAGCAGCAAGGCGTAGCCATTGTTGATCATCATACCGCCGCTCGGCAGTTCAAGCGGTTCGAGGAGAAGGAAGAGAAGGCCAGCCGTGAGGTCACGGGCGACTGGACGTGGCTGATCCCGCCGCTTTCTCCAGCGACGACGCATATTTTTCATCAGCATTATAGCAATGAAGTGAAGCTGCCCAACTTTTTTTATCGGGATGAGGCATAGGAGAGCATGGCAGGCGCCTTTGGCGGCCTGCTTTTTTGTTGGTTGAGGTGAGTTCCTCGCTCCAAGTAGCGCATTCCGCGCCGATAGATCGCCTCGCTCCAAGTAACCATCCCGCGTCAATTGATCGCCCCGTACCAAGTAACTCATTCCGCGTCGTTTGATCGCCTCCTACTCCTCCCCCGCCTTGTCTATGTTGCACTTTGTACAACATAAAAGAGCTGTACACCCTGCCATCCCGCGCTTCGTTGCACAAAGTGCAATCTATTTGCGCCAAATGGCGCAAAAACAGCGCTGAGCTGCCCAAAACGTTGTACAAAGTACAACGTAGAAGGAGCCAGCGGCTGAATGGAGGCCACAATATTGCACAAAGTGCAATATAGAGAAGGCCGTGGCCGCTACTGGCGGCTGTCATTGGATGAAATCCAATAACAAGCCCATTTTGATGGCTGGATGGCGTATTTCATTGGAGTAATTCCAACGAAGCGGTTATTTTTAGCAGCAAATAGGCGGATTTGACCAGAAGTGAGTGGATTTCATCCAACGTAATGTGAATTTCGCCCGTAGAATGGGGCGTTTTGTTGGATTTCATCCAATGAAATAAACATCCGCAGCTCGTTGTGGGACGCAAGGTTGCGAGTTACGCCAGTTGGAATTGATATGCAAGTTGCTTCCCTGCAACTTGCACGGCCTCATTACCTCAGCCGCCAGCGTGCTGCCTCTGAGAAAGTTGGTAGGCAATTTCACACGTCTGTAGTATGATTTGGCAAGAAACATATGCACGAATCCAGATGGAAAAGGGGAACCCCACTTGTGGCAGAAGGTGGCTAATTGGAATACACTGCGCAATCAAATGCTGGCCGGCTTCGTGTTCGTGATGATCATCGTGCTTATTTGTGCCGGAGCCATTACGTTCAACTCGGTATCGACCCTCCTGAACACGAAAGCGGAAACACAGATGAAGCAAATCGCCTCGCAGGCGAACGGCAGGCTCGAAGCAATCATTTCGCAAATTGACATGCTAACGCTCCAGGCCGTCAATGACGCCTATCTACAGCAGCTGTTTCTTTCCAATGTGCAAGGTAAAGAGGTGACCTTTGGCGAGCGGCAGGCATTGTTGAAAATCGCCAATCATATACAAGCGTATAGCGGCGTAAGCAACGTGGAGTTGTACACGACAGGATTTGTACGTTTGTTCCCGTTGGATGATCAGAAAATGTCCGATCGAGTGGACAACAATTGGATCGAACAAGCGGACAAGGAAAAAGGGAAGCTAGTCTGGATCGGGAACGATCCGAAGGAGCCCGGTACGGTTCTTGCGATTCGACGGATCAATTTAATTGACCGTTGGTTTTCGAACGGCGGGTATTTGCTTGTCCGGATCAATAGCAGCTATTTTGATTTTCAGAAACAGTTGACGGATACAGGCAGCCACCAGGAATTGCTGGTGCTGGCAGACAGCTCAGGAAGTCCTATCATACCGGATGGTGAAGTAACAGATGGTGTAGGCGAGCTAATGCAGACCTCCTCTCAGACGGTGACGATCAAACAGAAACGCTACATTCTGGTGAAGCAGCCATCGGAACAAACCGGATGGACACTGATGATTTTGTATCCAGTCAGCGATATTACCGATGGGATCTCCGTTCTGCGTTGGGCGATTATTGTATCCGGAGCGATTGGGTTAGTGCTGTTCATTATTCTCTCGTTCTTGCTCTCTATGATGATTACGCGGCCAATCCTAAGGCTAATGCGAGCTATGAGAAATACGCGGCAAGGCGTGCTGACACCGAATCTTACGAAAACGTATACAACAGAGTTGAATGATTTGAATGTGACTTACAATCAGATGGTGGACAATATCAATGGACTCATTAAACTGGTGTATGAGAAAGAAGTCATCCAAAGCCGAACGGAACTGCAAGCGCTTCAAGCTCAGATTGATCCGCATTTTTTATACAATACGCTGGAAGCTCTGTACTGGTCTTTGCAGGATAAGGATGAGGAGGAGCTGGCTGATCTCGTTGTCGCGATGTCGGACTTGTTCCGCTATGTGATCGGCAGTCCCAATAAGGATGAATGGGTGTCGATGCGAGAGGAATTGGAGCACATTAAGCGGTATTTGAGCATTATGAGTGTGAGGTTCGGTTCCCGCCTGGTCTGGGAAATTAACATCGATGAGGCGTACAATCATGTCCTCATCCCTAAGCTGTTGATTCAGCCTTTGGTGGAAAATGCGATCCTGCACGGCTTGGAAGGAAAAACAGATCCTGGCCTCATCACAATCCGTGTAGAACCTTCGCCCCTGGAAGCAGCGGAGCTGCGCATCACGGTCAGCGATGACGGACCGGGGATGAGCGGGCAGACGCTCCAAGCCGTCAAGGATGCGATGGAACGTGGTGGCGCACCTTCGTCAGGCAAAGGAAAGGGCATGGCCATCTCCAATGTGCAGCGCCGCATTCAGTTGTATTACCCAGCCTTGGCAGAGGGCAGCAGAGGCTTATTCATCCACAGCATTCCGCGTCAGGGGACAAGCGTCAGCTTCGATATTCCGATTCATAAGGAGGATAACGATGATTTCACCGAGCAAAACAATTCTGATCGTTGACGATGAGCCGCTAACTAGGGAAGGCATCCGCAAAACGCTCGAAGCCTGGTCGATCGGCCGCTACCACATCCTAAGCAGCAGCAATGGCACGGAAGCGCTGGAAGTGCTCAACACCCGCCCGGTGCATCTGCTTATCACCGATATTCGCATGCCGGAGATCAGCGGACTGCAAGTCGTAGAGGATTCACGGAGTACAGGGCATAAGCCTGTCGTTATCGTCATCTCGGGACATCCGGATTTCCAATATGCTCAAACGGCCATTCAGCTAGGTGTCGTTAACTATTTGCTCAAGCCGATTAAAAAGAGCAAGCTGCTCGAAGCCGTTGAGCAGGCGCTGCAGATTGAAGAAGAGCGCGGGCGTGTGGAAACGATGGAGAAAATGGTTGATTCCCGGCTCATGCAAGCCAAAACCGTCTCCATGAACTACAGCCCTCCCGTCAGGCAAGCGGTGCTTTATGTAGAGGAGCATCTCCAGGAACCTCTGGGCATGAGCGAGGTGGCCGGGCACATCCATTTGAATCCGAGCTATTTCAGTGCTCTTTTTAAGGAACAGACAGGCTTCACATTCAGTGAATATGTCACGAGGAGCCGGATTCAGAAAGCGAAGGAGCTTCTTTTGCAGACTAGGCTGACGATTGCAGACATTTCCGAGCAGATTGGGTACCAGACATCGAAATATTTCATCAAACTGTTCAAAGACTATGAAGGGATCAGCCCGAATCAATACCGGAAGCAGGCGAATGAGAACGAAGAGGAATTAGAAACCCAAAAATAGTGGTATATTTCCCGATAGCCGTTACTCCCTGTCGTCTCAATGAAAGCGCTACAATAAGACTCGTAGCAAACATAGTTTAAGGGGGAAACAACGCATGGCAAGAAAAACGCTTACATGGACGATGACGACGATGCTTAGTCTTGGTTTGGTTCTATCCGGGTGCTCCAGTTCTACAACGGAGAGTGCCAGCACACCGCAGCCAGCCAAAGAAACAGCCAAGGCAGGCGCAGAAAGCGCGCAACCAGCTAAGAAAGTAACGATCAAAATGATGCACCTCTGGCCGACCGGTAACTCCGCAACGCAAAACAAAATTGTAAACGATATCATTAAAGAGTATCAAACCGCAAATCCGAATGTAACCATTGAACAAGAAGTGCTTGAGAATGAGCAATATAAAAATAAAATGAAGGTCCTATCCACTTCCAACGCATTGCCGGATGTAGGCTTCACATGGGCTGCTGGCTACATGGATCCTTATGTGAAAGGCGACATGTTCGCCCCGCTTGATGATCTGCTGCAAGGAGATTTGAAGGACAAATTCGTTAACGGAACGACGAATGCTTATGCTTTTGGCGGTAAAACCTACGGGCTTCCGGTGGAGCTGAACATTGTGCCGGTGTACTACAATAAAGCGATTTTTGCGAAATATAACCTGCAAGTGCCGAAAACCTATGATGAATTCAAAAATGTGGTCAAAATACTAAGCACCAACGGGGTTGCCCCAATCGCGCTTGGTAACAAGGACCGTTGGACCGGCTCCCTGTGGTACATGTATCTGGCCGATCGCATTGGCGGACCGGAAACGTTGAAGAAAGCCATTGACCGCACCGGTTCCTTCAATGATCCTGGCTTGGTGCGCGCTGCTTCCGAAATTACGCAGCTGGTTGATATGAACGGGTTCAACAAAGGCTTCAACGGGCTTTCTAACGATGAAGGCAAAGCCGAATTCATGAACAGCAAAGCGGCGATGTACATGATGGGAACATGGGAGCTGCCGAACTACACAACGAACAAAGATGTCCCACAAGCGTTCAAGGATCAAATCGGCTTCTTTAAATTCCCGACCGTCGATGGCGGCAAAGGGAACTTGGACAGCTGGGTTGGCGGACCGGGCGTAGGCTTGTTCGTTGCCAACAACTCGAAAGTCAAAGAAGAGTCCAAGAAATTCGTTTCCTTCTTCGTTCAGAAGTGGGGCGAGCACGCGATTACTGAAGCGGGTGTTATCCCAGCGACGAAAGTAGATACATCCAAAGTGAAGCTGCCGCAAATGTACATTGACTTGTTAAATGAGCTAAATAAAGCCAGCAATATCACATTGTTCGCTGACGTACAGATGAAACCGGCTTCCGCGGAAGTTCACTTGAACATGATCCAAGCGTTGTTCGGCAAGGCAGTTTCGCCGGAAGAGTTTGCGAAAAAGCATGAGGAAGCATTGGCCAAAGAAGGTAAGTAACCAAATGAATCGAGTGGGAAGGACATATCCCGACATCGCGGTATGTCCTTTTCCTATATCGGTAAGAAAGGGAAGTGTCCGTTATGGATAAAGTCATGTCCAATAAATCCATGATCGCTTTGTACGTCATTCCCTCGTTACTTCTGGTTGTGGCCCTTATCTACATGCCGATCGTCATGACGGGCTATTACGGATTAATGAAATGGGACGGCGTCGGTAAAATGAGCTTTATCGGCTTGCATAATTACATGGAGCTGCTTCGTGATGAATTGTTCTGGAGCAGTGCCAAACATTCTTTTCTGCTTGCAATCTTTTCGGCGCTGAGCCTACTCGTCTACTTGTTAGTAGCGTTAGTCCTATCGGCCAACCTTCGCGGAGCGAATCTGTTTCGCAAAGTCTATTTAATTCCGATGCTGCTGTCTTCGGTAGCAATTGCCCAACTATGGCTGAAAATTTTCCACCCGACGAACGGAATGCTCAATCATATCCTGACGTCGCTGGGGGTCCAGCATACACCTGAATGGCTTTCTAATCCATCGATTGTTCTCTATGCTATTTTTATTCCGATCCTGTGGCAGTACGCGGGATTCTATATCCTGATTTACTATGCTGCTTTGAAAAATGTGCCCACTTCGCTGATTGAATCCGCACGCATCGATGGCGCCAGCCCATGGCGAATTGCGCTATCCATTCGGATTCCTTTGATCGCCGAGGTTATGAAAGTGACCGTAGTCCTTGCGGTTGTCGGGTCGTTGAAATATTTTGACCTGATCTATGTGATGACAGGCGGTGGACCGAATGGTGCCAGCGAAGTTATGGCTTCCTACATGTATCGCAAAGCGTTCAAAGGCTACGATTTCGGCTACGCCAGCGCTATTGGCTTTTTCCTGTTGATCATCTGTCTCGTCGTGACATGGTTGATTCGCAAGGCGACAGCATCCAAAGATAATATCCAATATTCGTAACGAAAGGAGCTTGATTAGGGTGAATATCGAAACGATTGAGCGTCAAGCCCAGCCCCAGATCATGCGGAGCAAGCTGCCGGAGCGGATTGGATATGGCGTGCTGTATGCGATTTTGACCATCGTCGCTGTGATCCAGGTCGTTCCTTTGTTGTGGCTTATGTTGTTTTCTTTAAAAAATAACGAAGAAATCTTTAATCTGGCGCCAATGGCCTTTCCGGAAAGGCTGCGCTGGGAAAATTATGAGAAGGTATGGACGCAGGGCCATATCAATAATTACTTTTTTAACAGTGTGTGGATGACAGTGGTTTCTGTAGCGGTTACGGTATTGCTGGCAAGCCTGGTTACGTTCGCTTTAACGCGGATGAAGTGGAAGCTGCAATCGTTCGTGCTAGGCCTGTTCATGGTCGGATTGATGATCCCGGTACACTCAACGCTGATCCCGCTGTTCAGTTTTTTCACAAAAACACATTTGACCAACCATCCGTTGTCCATCATTCTGTCGTACATCTCTTTCAATCTGCCGATTACGATTATGATTATGCTCGGATTCTATTACACGCTGCCTCGTGAAGTGGAAGAAGCGGCGGTTATGGACGGGTGCTCGGTGAACCGTATGTTCTTCAGCATTACGCTGCCGATGACGGTATCGGTGCTATCCACGGCTGTTATTATCAATATGATTTATAATTGGAATGAGTTTATTTTCGTCAATACCTTCATTAGTTCGGAGAAATATAAAACGCTAACGGTCGGCGTACAAAATTTCATCGGTCAATATACGACGGACTGGGGAGCTATCGGCGCTACGTTGATGATCAGTATTTTACCGATACTGGTGGCTTTCTTGCTGCTAAGCAATCGAATCGTGGAAGGTATTGCTGCGGGTTCTGTAAAAGGGTAATAGCATCATAGAACTATCATTTTCGAACTCTCGTCTATCGGGGGTTTATTTTTTTTGTGAAAAAGTGGACGCAACTAGGTACGGACAGATGTGACACACTATGTTACAATAGGGGAATGCAAAATTAACCTACGGATGAATCAACTAGATTCATAGGGGACTGTAATTAGATAGTGAAAGAAGGATTCGATCATGAAAAAAGGGCTTTGGTACGCCATTATTGCCTATATCGCATGGGGCTTGCTGCCTGTTTATTGGAGATCATTTGAGTCGCTGCTTGCTGGGGAAATCTTGGCACACCGTGTCATTTGGTCATTTGTATTTATGGCTCTGCTTCTATTCGTAGGGCGCGGTAAAATGGCGCAGCTACGGAATATGTTTACGAACCGCAAGACATTGCTTGTAGTCGCGGCTAGCTCGATCTTGATTTCGTCCAACTGGCTGATCTTCATCTGGGCGGTCAACAACGGACATGTTATTGAGACGAGTATCGGATATTACATTACACCGCTCTTTAACGTTATGCTTGCCGTCCTATTTCTGCGTGAGAAACCTACCCGCAGTCAGTGGCTTGCTGTCGCTTTGGCGGGGGCCGGCGTTTTGGTTGCTACGATTGATTACGGCAGATTCCCGTGGGTATCCTTGTCGCTGGCGGCTTCGTTCGGCGTTTATAGCCTAGTGAAAAAGAAAGTGTCCTACGAAGCTTCTATTGGACTGGCTGGAGAAACCGCGATTGTTTTTCCTATCGCTGTGGCTTATGTCGTTTACTTGCATTTCACTCATCATGAAGCGGCTTGGTCGCTTCCGACAGCTTCGTTTGTCATGCTTTTATTGTCAGGCGCAGCGACAGCTTTGCCTTTGCTGTGGTTCGCCAAAGCAGCGGCTCGGCTTCCGTTATCGATGCTGGGCTTCATCCAATACATCGGACCTTCTATTACGCTGCTCCTTAGCGTATTCGTATTTAAGGAGAAGTTTTCGCCGGTGCTGCTGATCAGCTTCTCCCTGATCTGGGCGGCACTCATCGTCTACGCCTTGGCGTCGATGCGTATGGCTCGGACGACGGCTGCTGCTGCTTCTGCTGCGGAAGCGGGGTAACAGCTGGCCGAGGCATGTGCGCACTCGTGCTCCATTGAGGCACAGGCATCTGATTACTTGGAGTAGCTAGTTCAGTAAGGCGCGTGAAACGGCGGCAGTGGTGGATGATTAGTTGGAGTAGCCAAAATAGATGGAAATTATCCTGTTATTTCCTCTCTTCCAGGACGTCGTAACGGGTTTAACTGGAAAAACTCCAGTTAAATCAGCCATCTCGCCCGCTCGAAGCCAATTTCGAGCGAATTAAAAGGAGATTTTCCAGTTATTCAACTGGAAAACGAAGATTTAAATAAATTAGCTGGAGAAATTCCAGCTAACTTCTTAAAGCCACCCAGCGCCGGCGAGTTGGCCAAGTGAAACCAAAAAGGGCTATCCCACAAGTCACATTCGACTTGTAGGGATAGCCCTTTTTTTATTCCTTCCGAGCAATCTTTTATATTGGAATTTAATTTTTATTTTAATAATAAGTACTGAAATAAAATTTCTTGATTGGCGACTGGGAATCCGTTACGATAGGAGAAGATCATCTTGTGTTTTTAAAAGAATATTCGTATGATATTAGTAATTTTAGCTCCGATAATATATGGCGAGTAGGGAAAAGCGATGGCAATTAACGACAACATTTTGATCAAAATTCGGGATATGAAAGAAAGTCTTACGCCTGTAGAGAAGCTGGTAGCGGAGTACATCTTAGAAAATTTAGAAGAGATTCCTCATTTATCGATCAAGAGTCTTGCTCAGTTGACGAAAACTAGCGACGCATCGGTGCTGCGGTTCTGCAAAACAATGGGGTACAAAGGCTACCGTAATTTCATCGTCAGTATTTCGGCTTCAATTGGCTCTATGGATGATGAGCAGAAGGATCAGTATACCGATATTCAGCCTGGGGATGATCTTTCCATTATTATCTCTAATATTTCTCGTAATAATAGCAAATCGATTGAAGATACATTAAGCGTGATTGATAAAAATGAAATCGCCCGTGCGGTTAAGGTGCTGCGCGAGAGCAGCCGCATTGTTTTCTTCGGAATTGGTGCATCCGGATTGGTGTGTATCGACGCGGAGCAGAAGTTTTCGCGGATCAACAAGATGTGTCATTCCTATACAGACGGACACAGCCAACTAACGAATGCAACACTTCTTGATAAATCGGATGTAGCTATCTTTATTTCAAATTCCGGCAGTACCATTGAAATTATTGAGTCGCTGGACATTGTCAAAAAGAACGGGGCTACCGTCATCGCGATCACGAAATATAATAAGAGCGAGTTAGCTGAAAAGGCGGACATCGTGCTCAGTATTTCTACACCTGAGGTAACAATTCGCAGTGGAGCGATGGGTTCGCGCATTGCGATGCTAACGGTAATTGATATTCTTTTTGCTGGAGTAGCCAGCGCAGAGTACAAAAAAGTGAAGAAATATTTGTCAAAAACGCATGATATTATTGCCAGCAGCAAGCACCGTAAGTGAATAAGAAAGACAACGGCTAAGCATGATAAAGCTGTTGTCTTTTTTTTGTTGTGTGCCAAAATAAAAATTCAATTTTTTATTGTATAATAAAATAAAATTTCAAAAACTATTGACCATGATGAAATTTTTCGCTAGTATGAATTTAGAAACTTAAAGAAACAGGATAGGAGGATGAGACAATGGATGAGTATCTGTCGGGGTTGACTACGGAAGAAATTAATGAGAAAACACTGAATATCGACGAATGTACAACAGAACAAATGTTACGTTTGATGAATGAACAGGATGCAACAGTTCCAACGGCCGTAGAAGCGGAGATTCCGCAGATTATGAAAGCGGTCGACATTTTGCATCATGTGCTGAAAAATGGCGGCAGAATGTTCTACGTAGGGGCCGGATCTTCTGGCAGACTCGGTGTGCTCGACGCTTCTGAATGTCCTCCTACTTTTGGTGTAGATGCCATGCTGGTGCAAGGTCATATTGCTGGTGGGGATGTGGCCCTAAGATTTGCGGTTGAAGGATTTGAGGATAACGCAGATGAAGGGGTAGCACTTATTGAGCGTTGTGGTGTGACTGACAAGGATGCGGTTATTGGTATTACAGCTAGTGGAAGCGCACAATTCGTTATTGCTGCTTTGAGAAGAGCGCAGGAAATTGGGGCTTCGACAATCGGTGTAGTGAATAACAAGAACTCGAAATTAGCACCTGTCTGTGATGTATGCATCGCGCCTGTCGTAGGGCCGGAAGTGATTATGGGATCTACCCGATTGAAAGCGGGAACAGCACAGAAGCTGGTTCTAAATATGCTTACGACTTGTACGATGGTTAAATTAGGGAAGACTTATAACAACCTAATGGTGGACATGAAAGCAAGTAACATCAAATTGCGTGATCGTTCCGTACGTATTATTCGAGCGGCATCAGGTGTTGACGAAGCGACGGCTATGACTCATTTGGAAGCTGCTTCCATGAACTGTAAATTAGCAATTATGATGATCAAAACAGGCATGAATGCCGCGGATGCTGAACAAGCCCTGCAGCAAAGTGAAGGCAGTTTGAAAAGAGCCATACGCACCTTTGTTCAAGTTGTGTAAATAACTGAAATTATTAGGAGGTCTGTTTTTCATGAAAAGAAAAATGCCCGTATTAGCATCCGTTGTAGCTTTGACAATGGCTTTAACAGCTTGTGGTGGCGGTTCAGGTACGAAAGAGTCCAGTTCACCGGCTGCATCAGCTCCAGCTGCAAGTGCTGGCGCTTCAACAGCGAAAGATACCATCACGGCACTTCTGCCGCCGGTTTCACCGAACTACCAAAAGACTTTCGAACAAATGACCAAAGATTTCAATGCTCTTTATCCAAACCTTACATTGAAAATCGAACCAGCTAGCTGGGAAGATATGAAGCAGAAATTGGACACACAAGTGAATGCGGGCAGCCCGCCGGATATTGCATTCGGTGGCTCTGACGGTATCCCGAAATACGTGCAGCAAGGTTTGCTCATGGACATCACGGATACAGCAACTCCTGAAATGATTAGTGATTACGACAAAGCCCCACTTGATTACATGAAAAATGGTAAAGGTCTTTACGGCTTCCCGGCGTACATGGAAGTACACGCATTGGGCGGAAATAAAGAGTTCCTAGAAAAAGCAGGCATCGATTGGAAAAAAGTACAGACAAGCGGCTGGACTTATGACGAATTCCGTCAAGCCATCAAAAAAGGCGTAGTCACTGAAAACGGCAAAACGCGTTACGGTTTTGTGTTTGCAGTGAAAGGCGTAGCAGCGGTAGATTACTTGGGTATTATGGCGAAAAATGCGGGTATGCCAAGCGCGTTTGATAAAGATTTGAAATATGCATACACTAGCAAAAATTACTTGGGTCTGCTGAAAGATCTTCGTCAACTGATTGATGACGGTTCCATGCCGAAAGAGCTTAGCTCCGTAGACGCTGGTAAACGTTGGAACATGTTCTTGACAGGTCAAACGATGATCACGGGTAAAGGTCTTGCTGTATTTGAGAACTCTGCAAAAACAAACAATGCAAAACTGAAAGCTAGTGATGCAAGTGCAGTAAAAGACTCCATTAATGTTGATTATGTTGTATTGCCGGCTCCAACTTTCCAAGGTGCTAAACAATCATCAGCAGCTGTAGTTGACGGTTACATGACGTTCCGTGGTAAAAAGGAACCGACTGCTGAGCACAAAGCAAATGTCGTTAAAGCAGCGTACTTCCTAGCTAGCGGCAAAAATGCGGCGACAACAAACAATGATTTGTTCTCCGCTCACATCACGCAAAGCGGTAAAAAAGCAGCTGAAAGCATGAAGATCGAAAGAAGCCCAGAGAACGTTGCGGCTGTTGAATACATGCTTAAAAATGCAACGCCAGCTCGTTCCGACATCCCGAGTGAACTAGGCGCTAAAGCGATTAAATTGGAAACAGAAGTTATCGTTCCTAAGTTCCAAGGTCTAATTGCTGGTGAAGTAACACCAGAAGCGATGTATGAAGCTGTTAAAGCTGCTGCAATTGCTGCATTTGGCGCAGACGGAATTGTTAAAGACTAATAATAAAAAGTAAATTTCGGATAGTCGTGAAAGCAACTTACACGGCTATCCGAACTATTTTAATCCGGGTTTTCAACGGGGTTTGGGGGTTAGAGAAAATGGCAACGAATATCGCTAAACCGATAAAAAGAAGAGGAATCAAAGGAGAAGGTGTCTGGGGATATGCATTTATTGCCGTCGCTTTGGTTGTTTTTGCGATGTTCACCGCATACCCGGTTGTCAGTGCGTTTATCATCAGTCTCCAGGAATACAAGCCTCTTGGTTCCACTTATGTTGGATTCGCGAACTATGCTTCTTCCTTAAAAGATCCTTTGTTCTGGCAAGCAATGCGCAACACGGTTGTCTACACGATTCTGACCGTACCTGTTAACTTAATCTTATCGATGGTGATCGCGATCTTGATTCTTCCGCTGAGGAAGAAAACGCAGGGCTTCTTCAAAGGTATTTATTACTTGCCTGTGGTAGCTTCAGGTGTTGCTTTATCCGTCGTATGGCTTTGGATCTTCGATCCTCTTGAGGGCGGGATTCTGAATCAATTTATTCATTTCTTCGGATTCAGCAATCAGAACTGGTTGGGTTCAAGTAAAACAGCTATGTTCTCATTGGTACTGATGTCTTGGCTTTCCAGTCACGGCACAAGCATCATCATCTACCTGGCAGGACTTCTGGGTATTGATGATACGTTCTATGAAGCAGCAGAAATGGATGGAGCGAATTTCTTCCAGAAGCTGTGGTACATCGTTGTTCCTTCTTTGAAACCAGCTACGTTATTCCTTCTGGTTACAGGTGTTATTGGTTCATTCCAAGTGTTCCAGAACGCTTACCTGATGACCGGCGGTGGCCCGAACAATGCGACTACGATGGTTGGTCTACTGATCTTCAATAATGCTTTTACTTATTTTGAATTCGGTAAAGCCGCGGCACAATCGCTGATTCTAGCTGTCATTATCGCAGGAATTTCGGTTCTTCAGTTCAAATTTGCCGGAAAAGATGTCGACTATTAAGAGAGGGGATGGATAAATAATGGCTTTATACAGCAGTCATGCAGGCAGACCTAGAGTAAAAACCCTTCGTAATTCAATCATTTTTATCGCCCTTCTCCTTTTTGCTTTGGCGACGATATTTCCAATCTATTTCATGGTCATTTCATCCTTTGCAGATCCGGTTGAGGCAGGAGCGGTGAGCTACTCCATTTTACCAAGCAAGTTCACATTCGCTTCCTTCAAATATTTCTTTGATTATAGCGAGTATTCGTATCGGTGGATTCTGAACTCCCTAATCGTAGCTACTACCGTGATGGTATCGAATGTTATTTTCGCCAGTATGGCAGGATACGCATTTTCTAAGCTTCATTTTAAAGGGAGAGGCGTGCTGTTTGCCGTATTGCTTGTCTCCATGATGATTCCTTACCAAGTTACGCAAGTTCCTTTGTATATTCTTGTTGTTAATGTGTTTAATCTGCAAAATACGTACAGCGCATTAATTATGCCGGGTATCGTTACTGTATATAATATTTTTCTAGCGAAACAGTTTATGGGCAGCATCCCGAACGAGATTATGGAAAGTGCCAAAATCGAAGGCTGCAGCCAGTTCACCATCTATTGGAGAATCATTCTGCCTTTGTCCAAAACCGTGCTTGCCGTTATGGCGATTCTTACGTTCATGGATAGCTGGAACACGTTCTTCTGGCCGCTACTCGTCACCAATACGATGGATATGCAGACGATTCAATTGGGTCTCAAAAACTTCCGCTTCGCCAATACGACGTTTATCGCGCCGATGATGGCAGGTGCTACAATCTCAGCACTACCGATGTTTATTCTTTTCTTCAGCTTGCAAAAGTACTTCTTAGAAGGTGTAACTGTTGGAGCGGTGAAAGGCTAATACAAGATGGGGCGTGGGGGAGGTATCACTTCAGCATGATTGTGTCTTGGGATCAACAATATCGTCAGGCCGTTATTGATTTATGGAATGAAGAAGCCGTGAAAGATGGCTATAAGGAACTGACGGAAGAAACCTTTGAGCGTATTTTTACGGCCAGTCCTTATTTTGATCGTGAAAATACTTTTGTGCTACTGGATCAAAATGAGGTCAAAGGCTTCGCCTGTAGCTGTACAGGGGATGATCTGCCGCTTGGGGAAGTGGCTGGATACATCACCTGCATCGTTTTGGCCGACAGCTTCCAAACCGATCATCATTATCAAGGCATGCTAGACGTTTTGGAGCGTCGTTTTCAGCAATTGGGGAAAAAGCAAGGCGAGGTCTTATTCTTCAATCCGATGTTATTGCCATGGTATATTCCTGGGACTCCGAAGCATGAGCATAACAATGCGCCCGGTGTGCCGATCGAAAGTAAAATGTATGCGTTTTTGCTGCAAGCAGGATATGTGGAACGGGCGAAAGAGTGCGCGATGTATTTGAAGCTGGACGGTTTCGCCATACCGGAGGATGTTAGGGCCAAGGAACATAAGGCAGCAGCCGAAGGATACACGGTGGAATTGTTCGATAAGGAAAAGCATAACGGCGTTAACGAAATGCTTAATGGCTTTAACAATCTTTTGTGGCAAAGGGAAATCGGGCAGTGCACGGCAGAGGGTGTGCCAGTGGTCATTGCTGCATATAAAGGTAAAGTCATCGGATTCGCCGGCCCGGTCATTCGTCAGGACAACGGGCGTGGCTACTTTGCAGGCATCGGCGTGCTTCCTGAGCATGAGGGTCATGGACTGGGCAGTCTGCTTTTCTTTAAGCTGTGCGAGGCTTTCCGTTCAATTGGGACTGCTTACATGTCACTCTACACAGGCAGTACGAATCCGGCCATTCGCATTTATGAGAAGGCAGGTTTTACGACCGTCAAACAATTTTCTGTGATGAGAAGGGAGTTTGTGTGAATGAGCGAGCAAAAGTTAACGATATTAGCGATTGGCGGCCATGTTGGTGATGCCGAATTAACGGCTGGAGGCGTACTCGCGAGTCACTTCTTGAAAGGGGACCGCATTGCAACTCTGGCGCTGACAGCAGGCGAACGCGGTGTTCCGGCAGGACAAGATATGGCTGAATATCGCGTGCAGAAAGTAAATGAGGCGAAAATATTTGCTGAGATGCTGGGCGGGGAAGCTTTCGTTTTCGACGATATTCCAGATGGCGAACTTCAGGATAATCAAGAGATGCGCTTCCGTGTATGCGATGTCATTCGTCAAGTGCGGCCTAACGTGATCATCACCCATTGGAAAAACAGCATGCATAAGGATCACATGACTACGCACCGCATCGTGAATGATGCCCGTTATTTTGCTGCCTTGCCGACATTCGAGCGGGAGCTTCCTGCCCATTTTGCACAGAGATTGTATTATGCCGAGAACTGGGAAGACGCTGTTGACTACCGTCCGTATGTCTATGTCGATTACGATCAGGACGCCTTCGATCTATGGGTCAAAGCGGTTTCCACGCATTGGTTCGTAACGGGCAGCAAGTCGTTCAAGTACTTGGAATACTACAAGCATTTGATGAGAGTTCGCGGGCTTGAAGCCAGAAAAGAATATGCACAAACGTTCATGATCCCAGAAGAAAATATGCGTGTGCTCAAAACTGAATTATAGAAAATCATCCGACCTCTACACGCAGCCGCTTATTACGAATATGGCTTAGGTAGAGGTTTTGTTCAATAAAAAGAAGCGAGCGAGGGGAAAGCTATGATTCTTAATGGCATTGATTGTATCATGCAGTATGCTCATCTATTCAAAGGGAAACGGCTTGGGCTGATTACGGCGCCAACGGGATTGAACAAGGATTTTGTTTCTACGATTCAAATTTTGCATGAGCATTTCAACCTCACCGCCTTATTCTCTCCCGAACATGGGGTGCGGGGTGATCAAGCCGCTGGCGCGCTGGTAGAAACGTACCTGGACCCGATCACACAAGTGCCGGTACACAGCTTGTATCGCAAAGATTCCAAACGTTTGAGCCAAGAGATGCTGGATGAAGTCGATATGGTCGTCTATGATATTCAGGATGTAGGAACCCGCTATTATACGTTTATTTATACGATGTTATATGCTTTGGAAGATTGCGCGAAAGCAGGCAAACCTTTCGTTATTCTCGACCGGATTAACCCTCTGGATGGCGTGACGGTGGAAGGCAATATTTTAAAACCGGAATACCAATCATTTGTAGGCAATTATCCGCTTGCTGTACGCTATGGAATGACAGTCGGAGAACTTGCGATGATGGCCAATGATCAGATGAACTGGCAGTGTGAGCTGCACGTGGTTCGCTGTGAAGGGTGGGATCGAGGCATGCTTTTCCCGGAGACAGGGCAAGAGTGGATTATGCCTTCCCTAGGCCTTCCACGGTTTAGATCAGCTTTGCTGTACCCCGGAACGTGCATTTTTGAAGGCACGAACTTGTCGGAAGGACGCGGGACGACGGTTCCTTTTGAAGCCATAGGGGCTCCGTTCATCGATGGGCAGAAGCTGGCGGATGAAATGAATGCCAAGAAACTGCCAGGCGTTGTTTTCCGCCCCGTCTATTTCAAACCGAGCTTCTCCAAGCATCAGGGAGAGTCCTGCAGCGGTGTTCAAGTGCACGTGTTGGACAATCGGGCTATCAAGCCTATGGAAACAGGGATTACCCTGCTCTACACGATTAAGAGCAATTATGAGCAATTTGCTTTCCTGCCTCCTGTCCGAGAAGGTTCCCGACCTTTCATGGATTTGTTGTGCGGGGACAATGTGTATCGCCAAGACAACGTGAATGTGGCAGATCTGCTTCAGCAATTTCGTGAAGAGAGCCAAACCTTTGCGCAGATGAAACAGCAGTATCATTTGTACAAATAGAATACATGGAAGAAGTGAAAAGTAACTCAATGACAAGATACGTAGCGGGGCTAGATGGCGGAGGTACCAAAACAGCGGTGGTAGTAGCTAATGAGAGCGGTCATGTGGTGCATACTTTTACATCTGGCGCTATTAACTATAATGGGCAAGATGCGGATAGTATCCAGCAGAGCTTTCAGGACATTTTTCAAGGGATCAGCGAGGCATGCGGGGGACTAGAGCACTGTGAACAAATCGTGATTGGTGCAGCTGGGGTTAGCAATCCGACCGTTACTACCCGCTTGGAAGCGAATGTCAGAGAATGCGGCTATCAAGGCAAAGTATACATCACTGGCGATCAGGAGACGGCACTTTGCGGCGCGCATGATCGGGAATACGGCATTATCATGATTGCGGGAACAGGGTCTATTTGTTATGGCAAAAATGAGGACGGAAAGATTCACCGTGCCGGCGGTCTCGGACACCTCATCGATGATGAGGGCAGTGGCTACAGCATAGGTCGTGATCTATTGTCTGCGCTCGTTCAGTCACAGGACGGCAGGATTGGCGAGACCGTCATTACGGGTATGGTTTATGAACAGTTGCAACTGACGACGGTTCAACAAATCGTAGGATTCGTCTATAACAAAGAGACGAACAAAAAGGACATCGCAGCCTTGGCGCCGATCCTGTCTAAGGCTTGTGAGCTAGGAGACGAAACGGCGCTCGCAATTGCGGCGAAAAGCGCTGCAGCGCTTTTCGAGACGGCTGTTCCTGTCGTGGAAAAGCTGTCCATGCAGCAGGGGAGCCTTGCGATGGTCGGAAGCGTATTGCTGAACAATAGCCATGTGAGGAGCGCTTTTGTGCAGAAATTGAGCGAAAGATATCCGGATTTGACTTGTATGACGGCTAAAAAGGATGCGGCTAGCGGTGCTGTTCTGATGGCGCTGAACCGTTTGAACAAATAGGTGGAAGAGATAGAGGGAGAGGGATAGAGAATGAAAAAAGTTCAGGATATGACGCTAAGAGAGAAAATTGGTCAGATGCTTCTTTGTGGATTTGAAGGCACAGTAGCGACGGATCAGCTCAAAGCGCTGATTGCAGAGCACCATATTGGCGGGGTTATTTATTTTGCGCGCAATGTAGAACAAACTGGACAGGTAGCTCAGCTATCCGAGCAGCTGCAGCAAATTGCACAGCAATCGGGCACGTTGCCGCTTTGGGTTTCCATCGATCAAGAAGGCGGGATGGTTGCTCGTATCACGGAGGGTGTTGCGTTAATGCCCGGGCAGATGGCGCTTGCGGCTGGAGCAATTGGGCCGGGCGTTGGTTTAAGAGACGGAAGTGACGCTGCGTATGAAGCCGCGTTGATCTCAGGGAAAGAGCTCCGAGCACTTGGGATTAACTTGAACTTTGCTCCCGTGCTCGATGTGAATAACAATCCAGACAATCCGGTCATTGGCGTGCGGTCATTCGGCGAGTCTGCGGAGCTTGTTGCTGCATTCGGTCAGCGTTCGGTACAAGGTTTCCAAGACGCTAATGTTGTCGCGACGGCGAAACATTTCCCGGGACATGGCGATACGAGCGTTGACTCCCACTTGGATTTGCCAACGATTAAGCATGATCAAGAACGGATTCGTTCTCTGGAGCTGGTACCGTTCATCCGAGCAATTGAGGGCGGCGTCGATGCGATTATGTCATCGCACATTTATTTCCCGGCTTTTGAGTCCGAGAAGCTGCCTGCGACGCTTTCCAAGTCCGTGTTATCCGGACTGCTTCGTGAGGAGCTGGGCTACGATGGCGTCATTATGACGGACTGCATGGAGATGAATGCCATTGCAGAACATTACGGCACGGTAGCCGCAAGCGTAATGGCTATCGAAGCTGGGGCTGATCTCGTGTTGATCAGCCATAGGCTTGATCGCCAGATCGGCGCTATTGATGCGATCGAGCAGGCTGTTAAGGAGGGGCGCCTAAGTGAATCGCGCATCGACGCGTCTGTGGAAAGACTGCTCGCGCTCAAGGAGCGTCGTGGATTGCTGGTGCCGCAGCCTGGCACTGCGGCTGAAGTAGGGACCGCGGAGCATTGCGCGGTCGCCGAACGTCTCAGCGAAGCCAGCATTACGCTCGTCAAAGACGAGCAGGGGATGCTGCCGCTGAAGCGTGTAAGAACGCTAGCGGTCACCGTGGCCGCAGCGGTATCGTCCGGCGTCGACGAAGCGTACGCCGGACCGGCAAGTCTAGGCGCAGCGCTTGCGGAGCGCGGCTTTGACGTGATCGACCGCGTGCTGCCGCTCGCAGAGGTCGGTGGGTTGACGGGATCGGTGCTTGCAGCAGCTGAAGAAGCGGAGCAGATCGTCATCGGGACGTACAACGCCCGATTCCATCCTGCGCAGGTCGAGCTGGTGCGTGCGCTGCAAGCACTTGGCAAGCCGCTGGTCGTCGTCGCGCTGCGCGTGCCGTACGATTTGCTGGAGCTGCCGGAGGTTTCCACCTTCATCGCTGCTTACGAAAGCCGTCCGTTAGCGCTACAAAGCACGGCCAAAGGTTTGGTAGGTGAGCTGGAGATGAAAGGCCGACTGCCTGTTACACTAGGCTCGGGATATCCTGCAGGTTGGAAGTGGGAGGGCGGACTGTGATGCTCCGTTCCCTTCTGAATCAAGAATCCCTGACCGTCGCAGGCATCATGTCAGGCACCTCCTTGGACGGCATCGACGTGGCCATCGTCCGTATTGATGGCTGCGGGATCGATGCCAAAGTCAAACTGCTTCATTTTGAAAGCTTCTCCTACGAGGAAGAGGTACGCGAGAAGTTAAAGCAGCTATGCTCCATTGATCACTCGAATGTGGCCCTTTTGTGCGGCATGAACTTTGCCATTGCTGAACGTTTTGCTGACGCGGTGTTGATTACGGCTGCGTCTGCAGGAATGAAAATGGAGGAGATCGATCTCATCTCCACTCATGGACAAACCGTGTGGCATATTCCAGTGGCCGATGAAGCGGATCCTTATCTGCCGAAATCAACCCTTCAGATCGGCGATTTATCTGTCATCGCCAAACGGACTGGCAGGGTGGTTGTAGGTGATTTCCGCACCGCTGACATGGCGGTTGGGGGGCAAGGTGCTCCCCTTGCACCTTATGGAGATTTCATTATGTTTCGCGATGCGGTCAAAGGGCGCATCCTCCAAAATATCGGCGGCATCGGCAACTGTACAGCAATTCCAGCTCAAGGAACGGATGCAACGATGTCCGATGCCAGCGAGCTGATTGCTTTCGATACAGGTCCAGGTAACATGATCATGGATCAAGTAGTCTATGAGTTGTCCGAAGGCCGGCTTACCTATGACGCTGATGGCGCATGGGCGGCTCGCGGTCAAGTCCACGCTGAGTTGTTAGAGGAGATGCTGGCGCATCCTTATTTCTCGCAGCTTCCTCCGAAGACCACGGGCCGTGAGCTGTTCGGGAAGGCGTATACAGCTTCCTGGCTCAAAAGCGCCCTGGAGCGAGGTCTTGCGCATGAAGATATCGTCGCTACAGTGACGGCGTTCACGGCGCATTCTATCGCTCGTGCTTATACAGATTTTGTTTTCCCGCATTGTGCCATAGCGGAAGTTATCGTGAGCGGCGGCGGTGCGCGCAATCATACACTGCTTCGGATGATGCAAGAGCTGCTTCCTGAGCAAGCGATTCTTACCTCCGATGAGCTGGGTATCTCCGGCGATGCCAAAGAAGCAATTCTTTTCGCCCTGCTCGGCAACGATTGTATTCACGGCGTGCCGAACAATTTGCCTTCGGCGACAGGTGCGGAACGCCTGACTGTGATGGGCAAGTTAGCTTTGCCTTAGGGCGTGGCGGCATAGAAGATGTAATAAGTACAGTAAATCTGAATGGATTTCCTGTTAACGAATAAAAACCTGCAAAACGTACATCAAATATCGTGACTTCAAGCCGTTTTCGGCGGATAGTCGGGGTTTTGATGTAGGAAATGCAGGTTTTTTGCGTTTTTGGCTATTTGTGCGCGAAATTGCTGTACTTTTTGCAGTTCGTATCTAATCCCCAGGGGGACTACTTTCACCTAGCGAACAGTCTGAGCCTAACGGACTGAGATGCTTCTAATTGAGTGAAATAAGCTCAATATAGAATCTAACGGACATGAAAGACGTTATTAACCGGAGATTGCTCAAAATAGCCAATAACCAAGCGAATAAAGGCTCTCCGGTCCGATAGGTTCTTTATGTTGGGCTTAATAGTCAATATAAGGACTATGGTGTCCGTTAGTGCATTGGTTGGCGGACAGGGGATGGAGTAAGAGGCGTAGTGTGGGGAGGAGAGGATTAGTTGGAGTAGCTAGGGTGGTGAGGCTTGGACTAGTTTGTTGTAGATATCGCAGGATTTGCGTTACTGGGAGATATTTGTTGGGAAGAGCAAGCAAGCGGAATGGGAGTACTGATGCGGACAGGGGGATGGAGTAAGAGGCGTAGTGTGGGGGAAGAGGGGATTAGTTGGAGTAGCTAGGGTAGTGAGTTGGACTAGTTTGTTGTAGATAGCGCAGAAATTGCGCTACTGGGGATGTTGGTCGGAGTGGGCAGGCGGTGGAATGGTGGTACTGATACGGATAGGGGGATGGAGTAAGTGGCTAGTGTGGGAGAGGAGGGAATTAGTTGGAGTAGCTAGGGTAGTGAGGTTTGGAGTAGTTTGTTGTAGATAGCGCAGAATTTGCGCTACTGGGGGGATATTTGTTGGGAAGAGCAAGCGGAATGGGAGTACTGATGCGGACAGGGGGATTGGAGTAAGAGGCGTAGTGTGGGGGAGGGAATTAGCTGGAGTAGCTAGGGTAGTGAGTTGGACTAGTTTGTTTTAGATATCGCAGAATTTGCGCTACTGGGAAAGTAGGGCGGGCTGAACAAGGGTGCGGTGGAAGGTCGGAGATGAGCTAACAAAAAACGGGAGACGCTCATTATAAGCGTCTCCCAGTTATTTTTATTTCGTAGAGCTCACCTGCAAAAGGTGGGCTTCTTTGGTTTTATCAAAATGCGTCAAAGTGAAGAGGTAATCCCCCTTGTAGTAGCTGTTCGTGTAGGTGCCACTCCCGGCACCTACCTCGGTTTCCATCACGACGTAGCCGGCATCGTTAGGCTCGCCGCGCTTTTTGACGGTCTCGATGGCTGGCTGCAGCAGCGCCAATGGCTTCGAGCCCCAAATGCTAAGCGAAGTGACAACGGCCTCCTTCGGGTTGCCCTTCGCAGGCTCAACCAGCAGCGACAGCTGGTAGGCGGGGTAGCTTAGCAGCAGCTTTACGCCTACTGCCGCTGCTGCTGCCGCATCACCCGCGCCCGCCGCCGGAGGCGCGGTCGTCTCTGCGCCAACGGCGGCATCGCCAGCAGCCGCCGCCGGAGTCCCAGCGGAGGCGTCCACCGCCGCCTCCTGGCCCGCAAGCATGACGCTGACATCCTGCAGCGTCACTTCCGCTGGTTTGCCCAGCAAGTCTTCGACTTTCTTGCTGGACAAACCGAGGAAACCCTGCAGGCTGGCTTGGCCGCCTGCAAAAAAGCTCCGCAGCAGCGGCGCGCCGTCTGCGTCAAACACCGTGCCAAGGCCGTCATAGACGCCAGCCTTGAAATCGCCCTTGTAGACGAGCTTGCCAAGCTCGTCATAGGCTTCTCCAGCGCCGTTCAAGGCGCCGCTTACATACGTGCCCTTGAAGCGGGGCACGCCTTTTTCATCGAAGGCGGTTCCCTCTCCGCCGTATGTGCCTGCAAGGAACTGGCCTTTAAACTTCATCAGGCCGCTTGCAGAGTACTCGGTCCCATCGCCGGAGTAGCTGCCGTTCTTAAAGCCGCCTTCATAAACGAGAAGGCCTTTGGTATCGTAAAGCTTGCCAGCTCCGCTATATTGACCGGCTGCGAATTCTCCTTCATATTGGGCGATGCCGCCCGAAGAGAACAGCTTGCCCGCCCCGTTGTAAAGGCCGCCATTAAACGCGCCTTCGTAGAGTAAATCGCCGCTTGGGGCAAACAATTTTCCGGCCCCGCCATACTTACTATTTTGAAATTCGCCGATATACAGCACTTTCTGATCGGGAGTATACAAGGTGCCAGCCCCATTGTAGGCATCTCCGGCAAAAGCCCCTTTATACAGCAATGCACCATGTTCATCATAGAGCGAGCCGGCGCCTGATTTCTGTCCCTTTTCAAAATCACCTTCGTAAGCAAGAATACCGTTCTTGTGATACAACTTGCCTTTCCCAGCGTACAACCCATCAACTAGACCGCCTTCATAGCGTGCTGCTTTCTCGGTACCCACTACTTTACCATTGCCCGAGAAACTGGTCAGCTTCGTGGTATTTTCCTGCAGAACAGGAACCCGGTTCAACCATTTATTCACGATCGCAGGCGGACGGATGAAGATAAAAAAGATTAATACGAGAATCAGCAAGGTGATGAAGAGCAGCAGTCTTTTGGAGACGTAGTAAGAGCCGATCAAAATGTAGTTTTTTAACGAGGTCTCACGTGTTTGCAGCATGACTCTTAGAATCTGTTGAAACTTAATGATCGCTAGTTTGGGTAGTCTTCCAATGGTCTGGAAGGCTTTCATGACATGTCCGATGAAAGGTGCAACGACGGGTCTTAGCACTTTTTCAATGGTTTTGACCGGCTGAATCTCCAATTGATTTCACTCCTAGAAGGATGCTCGATTTTTGAAAATGGGTTATGGTACCTGAATCGTCATTTGTCCAGGCTGCTGAACTTGGATGATGCCGCCCCAATTGCACATACACTTGGAGGTATTGTTCAGAGCAGGCATGTTAGCGACGAGCACCGTTGGCGCTCCAGGAGCCCAAGGGGCTGCTGTCACTGGTATGCAGGGCATAGGGGTCAGTACGCCGAGAGCCGCCGCCGTTGCTGCGGCAACCATAGGATTGGCCATTGAATTGCACATGCCGAACGGCAAAATGTTCACCATTGGCTTATTATCCATAATGTTGGCGATGGGCATCGCGGTCATCACCATATTCGCGGGCAGCACCATTAACGAACTGGGCGCAGCGCCAAAAGAGCATTGCAGCATGGCACCGCCGCATACTAGGTTCGCCATGGGTATACCTCCTTCTATGTATCGCGTTATTAAAATAGTAGGATCCGATGCTAGCGTGTTCTATTACTTTTATACTACTAGAAAAGCAGGTAACCATCAATCTATTACTCTATTCGATTCTTTTCGCTAAGTTTCTCCAAAAGATGGGTGCGAGAGTGAGGGAGATATTGTACTATAAAGGAAGAGTTACATGCGAGCGGAGGGATTCATAGTGGTAGGGTTAAAAGCAGTAAGGCTGGGACTTGTAGTGCTGTTGTCGACAGCGCCGGTTCTGGCGGCAGGGCCAAGCGTGGAAGCTGCGTCAGTCAAAGCTTTAACCATGAAAGAAGCGATGGATCAAGGACTGAAAATAAGTTCCGTACTGCGGGACGCCAAAACAGATATTTCGAAGAAAAAGCTGGAGCTGGAGCAGGCGCAGCATGCGGTTAAAAGCGAGGAAGCGAAGGCTTCCGGACTTTTTGCCAAACCTCGTAATTTGAGTCAGGAATTGACGACACGTTTGAAGGTGCCTGAGGCCAGCAAGCAGCTATATATCGCTCAAGAAACATTGCGACAATCGATGAATACCGTACAGTTTGAAGTGCAGAAAGCCTATTTAACAGCTTATCAGGATGGGGCAGCAGAAGAGAACGCACGCAAGAAGCTGGAAGAAGCCAAAACTGGGCTCGATACGGTTAAAAAGAAGCGGAAATTCGGGCTCGCAGACAGCGCCGAGCAGGAACAGACGGAGAAGGCGCTAGAGAAGGCGGCATCCGTATATAAACAAGCACAATTGACGGCCAAATCGAGCCGTTTGGCGCTAGGCAAGCTGCTTCAATTGGATATGGAAAATAAAGTTCAGCTTACTTTTGAACCGGATTACGCGAATCTGGATCAGAAGCAGCTGCCAGGCTACATAACTAGTGCGCTCAAGTCGACAGTTAGTTTGCTTAAAGATACGGAGGATCGGCGTTTAGCTGATCATAAATTAAGCACGACACGTGATTTGTACGGTTCCAAATTTGGCAGCAGCCGCATGAAGGTTATGGACGGATTATATAAAGCTAAGGATATCGACATGGAGTTGTTTCTAGCGAGCTACGAAACGACGTTATCACAGGTGAAGGCGGATTGGGAAGGGTTTTTCCTTCTACTTGGATTCATTCCGATTCCGAAATCCTTGCTCCAAGGGGAATTTGACGGACTGCGTTACCTTGACGATCTGCGGGATGCGCTGCCTATTGCTACCATGGAACAAAACAAGGCGGTGCTGCAGGAGAAAGAGAGCAGATCTGCGGTTATTGCTGCCGTGAGAGCTTCTTATATGGAAGCCAAAGGTGCAGAGGAAGGTTACGCGCAGGCTTTGCGGGATAAGGATAGCGCCGTGAATGCGCTGGATAAAGCGTCCCAGAAGGTGAAACTTAGTCTGATGAAAACCGAAGAGCTAACCGCTTATAAAGAAGCGGTCAGCAAGGCGGACGAGCAAATCCTGATGGCGCAAATGAGTTATGAAGCAGCGCTCGGCAAGCTCGATATCGACACAGGTGGAGCTGTCGAAAAGACGTTGAAGATGGGCATTCTGCCTTATCGAAATCTGGATGACGGGCTTGCCGCCGTCAAACCGCAGAATCCAAAGGCCCCAGCAGGCTCTTGGAAGTTGAAGCCGGCTGTCGGACCGCTGCTTAGTGATTTTAGCGTGACGGTGAATAAAAAGCTCGGCGCAACAGAATATGCGCTGTTTACCAAAGAGGGTCGAGCGATCAGCAAGCGCACTAAGATTAACAAGGCTGTGAGACAATTAACACTCAAACTTAGCCAAACTGACAACTTGAAGGTCGTGCTCTACGCGAAGGAGAAACCGCTTGGGGAGCTGCTTTTGGAGGGCAAAGGAAATGCCGGACAGTTGGCGGCGGCAGACGCTGAAGCCACGGATGGTGCAGCTAATGGGGGAAGCTCGACGGGAGGAGCCGGAACTGTTAACGGCGATAGCGGTTCTGGTGCTGACGAGGAAAAGTGGCTCGGTACCGTGATCATCGGTTCCTACAAAGTGCAGCTGGACGCGCTGACCCCAGAGGCCTACAATGCCGCTTCGGCAACGATGTCTTCATCGGGACAGGGGATTTTTTATAAAGCGGATGAGCCTGGAGCGGTTTGGTTCGGCATGGATAATGCCGTAGACCCGAGCGCGATAGCCGACTCCACGAGTTCCGCAGCACTTTCGAAGAAGGATGCGGAGGCTCTGAAAGTCACCGTGGAAATTGCAAAGCCTGGTGCCATTGCTTCCTTGCAAACGCCGGAGCAGCTGACGCAGCAGATCGATACGCTGAAGAAAGATATTGTGAAGCTGGAGGCGGCCAAGGAAGCGGCCGTTACGGATATGAAGCTGAGCGAGATCGCCGATTTGGCAGTCGAGATCAAGGATGCGCAGGCCCAGCTCGGGATGCTGGAAGCGCTGATGAAAGGCGACAGCCAAGCAGCTCTCAAGCAGATGGAGCTGGTGAATAACCCGGACGCGCTGATCGCAGCGCTGTCCGAGGAGACCGAAACACCGCCGGGCGAGCCAGGCGGTGAAGAACCCCCAGGCGGCACGGCGCCTGGGAAGGAAGCGGCCAGCGAAGATGCGCTGGCCGAGCAGGCTGAGCTCCAGCAAGCGAAGCTGGAGCAAGCCCTCGCCGCCGGCGAGCCGGACGCTGCTGCAGCGGTGCTGCAGCAGCTCCTGGCAACGCAGGCGCAGCTCGCGGATGCGCAAACGGGCGCATCCGAGGGACAGGCTTCGCTCGCAGAGGCGAAGCAGAAGCTGGAGGCTGCGCTGAAGCTGGCGCAGGCGCAGGGGGACACGGCGCGGGTCGCGACGCTGACCCGCTCGCTGGAGGCCGTCGCCGAGGCGGCGCAGACGGCGAAGAAGGACGCGCTGTTCGCGCAGCTGGACGCCGTGCAGGTGCTTGCGGCAGCGCTGCCGCAAGAGGCTGGCGTGCAGCAGCAGCTTGAACAGCAGGTCGCGAAGCTGCTGCAGGAGCTGCAGCAGCAGGAGAAGGCCAAATACGGGCCTGAGGAGCAACAGGCCCTGGCCGATGTTTCCGCGTCTTTGGCAGCAATCACAGCCATAGACATGACATCTGCCCCTGAGCCAGATGATGCTGGCTCAGCTGGTTCTGGTTCATCCGAACTCAAAGTTGCCATTCAACCGATTCCGGCAGAAAACGTGCTTTCATCCAATATTTTCATCAAATTCGATGCTCCGCCTGTTATAATAAATGGGCAGGCATATTTACCTATAAGATCCGTATCGGAATCATTCGGTGCTGCTGTAGATTGGGACCAAGATTCTCTTACGGTTACGGTCAGCACGGAATATAGGACGATCACAAGCCGCATCCGTGATGACAAGGCTTATGTGGATGGCGATCCTGTGCAAATCGACGGGCCAGCCTATCTGCTTGAAGGAAGGACTTATGTCCCATTAAGGTTCATAGCGGAATCCTTGGGCTTGCAGGTTGATTGGAACGCACCTACACAAATCATTCAGATTTCATATTAAGAGGAGATTAAAGAGCGATGAAGAAATCGATTGCGGCATTGCTGCTCGTACTGCTGCTTCTGGGTGCTGCTGGAACCTACCTTGGATTAAACAGGGAAAGCTTCACACTATGGCCTTTTCACAAGAGCATGCCTTTCGATGGTTTATCGAAGGCGATCTCGGATGGGCATAACAATTTGTTTGTGATCGACAACGCGAAGAAAACGATTCACAAACTGAATGGAGAAGGTGTTCTTCAATACTCCATCACGAGTGAGACTGGGAAGAACGGGGAAGTGTACCGTTTTAACGATATGGCCGTCGATGATTTGGGGTATCTCTACACGATTCGTACCTTGCTTGATCCGTATGGCATTGCGGTTAAGGCAGAGCAAATTGTTCGCTATACGCCGGATGGGCAGTTCGACCGCAGCTTGTTCTCACAGGAATATAATGACGCGCAAACCCAGCGGTATAGATTGGGATCCTTGCGCAATGTTCAAGTTCGCGATGGGATGGTCTACTTTTTCAATGATGAAGTACAGCAGTTGACTCTCTATCAAACTCCAATTGGCAAAGAGCAAATATCCGAGCCTAAATCGGTGTACACGATCAAGCTCCCGCCAAATAAATTTGTTGCCGAGGCAGATGGCTTTAAGCCTGGAGAAATCTACTATTCAACGCGCAGTGGAGAGATTTATCGCGCCTTCGGCGACGGGCATTCCGAGCTTGTTTATCCCGTTCCTGGGCTGGATCGCACAAGACGCAATTTCCCCGAAAGCATGCATCTTGATAATCAAGGGCGTCTGATCTTCATCGATTTTAACAACAAAATGATTTCCCGGCTTGATCCCGCACAGCCTTTCCTGATCGAAGGTCTTGTAACCGAAGAGAAGGCGAAAGCGAACGGTATAGAGCTTGCCTTTGATGCTACAGCGAGTTCTATTGCGCAGGATGGCAGCCTTATTATTGTAGAATCGGCGCAGATTAATCGCCGCTTGCCAGATGGGACGATTACGCCATCTATGGTAGAGGCTTTGTACAGCCAACCGGCAAGAACACATTCATTTATACATTGGTCGGTCGCCTTAGCGGCTCTGATCCTTGTGCTGTATGCGATCAAACTTTTCTTCATCAATTTGCTGCAGCGCCGTCTTCCTCTGATGATGAAGCAAGTTCTCATTCTAGTGCCGGTCATTGCGGTTTCCATGATTCTGTTGTCGACCGTCATTTATGAGAGCTTCTCCAAGAAAATGGAAGAGGAAACGTTCAGTGAGCTTGTTTTGCTAGCCAAAAACGGTCAAAATCTGGTCGATGGCGATAAGCTGGAAAGTCTGGCTTCACCGCTGGATTATAACGGTGCAACGTATCAATCTTTCCGCAAAAAGATTCAATCCGTTTTTGAGAATAACGCCAGCGATGATAATCAAGGCTTCTACAAAGCTGTATATAAATACGAGAATGGCATCATTTATCGAGTTCTAGAAGACGATGATGGCATGCATATGTTCAATCCGTTCCAACAAACCCCTGAGAATCAGCAGGTTGTGCTTGAAGGCAAGCCAGCTACAGGGCAGTGGCAGGATTTCTCCGGCGAGTGGCGTTATGCGATTGCCCCTATTTTTAACTCAGCGGGTAAAATTGTCGGTGTTTTCGAAACGAGTAAGAACTTGGATGGCATCCTCAAACATCGCCAAACGGTGCTTCAATCGATTATCCGCAATATTGCGCTCATTTCAGTTGGTTTGCTGATTGTGCTCGTTGTCATGACTTATGTCCTGCTATCTTCGATTCGCAAGCTGCGCAACAGCGTCGGCGAGATTGCCAAAGGCAATTGGGATACGGTCGTTACGATCAACACGCGCGACGAGGTGTCAGATTTGGGCGACAGCGTCAATACGATGGCAGCGCGCATTCGGGACTATATTACTAAGGTAGAGAATTTCAGTCAGTCCTACTATCGCTTCGTTCCTCAGCAGTTTTTGCGATTCCTGAATAAGGAAAGCATTCTAGAGGTTGAACTGGGCGATCAAGTGGAGAAAAATATGTCGATTTTGATTTTTAATATCCGAGGCTTCTATCTGCTTTCCAAAAAGCTGACGCCGGAAGAGAACTTCAACTTCGTCAATTCCTTCCTTAGCCGATTCGGGCCGTATGTCCGCAAGCATCAAGGTCTTATGAATAAGTACCTGGGCGCAGGCTTCATGGCGCTGTTCCCGAATCAAGCGGATGAAGCACTGCTAGCGTGCATTGAGATGCGCAAGGAACTGGATATCTACAATTCGCATCGGGCCAAAGTTGGCTACTCGCCGCTAGATTTCGGTATCGGCCTGCATAAAGGACCGCTTCGTCTTGGCATCATTGGTGAGCAGCAACGCCTAGAGGGCAATGTGATCTCTGATGGTGTGAATGTGGCAACGATGCTGGAGAAGATGACGGAGCCTCTGGGCGCCTCCATTCTCATTACCGACAATGTGGTGCAATCGCTGCAACAGCCGGCAGCCTTCCAATACCGGAACCTGGGATTAATTCAGGTAGAAGGGGTGAAGGAGCCGCTTCAATTGTTCGACGTTTATCAGGGGGATCCCGATACGATTCGGGTGCTGAAGGAGAAAACCCGACCGCTGTTCGAGCAAGCTGTCACGTATTACCAGGTAGGGCGTTTCTATGATGCAAGGGAAGCCTTCTTGATGGTCATTAAACAGAATCGTCAGGATAAGGCGGCACAGTTGTACTTCTATATTTGCGATGAGTATTTCCAACACGGCACGACAGCAGAGTGGAATGGCACATTATCGGTTTCATGATGAAAGAGGCGAACTTGACATGCAAGTGCAGGAGCTGACTACCGAGAAAGACGCACACCGTATTACTGAATTTTATCTATCTTCCTCATCATTTGATGATCAAAATCATACCCCGGGGGAGTTAGAGCATTTTCGCAATGCTCCCCTGCTTAGCTTGACACACCGCAATCACTGGCATTGGTTCATTGAAAATGAAGCCGGAGAGATCATTGCTGTGACGAGCTGCAAGGAGAACGAGCATCAGTCCGGTGGTTATTTATGGGACTACTTAGCTGTTCATCGTGAATACCGAAGACATGGTTTTGCGAAAATTTTGTTCCAAGTGCTAGAGACCTTCTCAAGAGAAGCTGGAGGGCGCTACATTCTTACGTATACATGCGATTTGCCCGAATATCAGCCTATTCAAAAAATGTTCCGAGCGAATGGATTTGAACTCATCGGCACTTATCCGAATTACTACTATGAAGGCGAAGCGCGATTAGCTTTCTATAAACCACTTTATTAAAGATAAATGAACTAATAGATTGGACCTGATGATATGCAAGGAAGCTTAACCAGATGGATGGGACTTCGGACGGAAGATATCCGAAAGCTGTGGATAATGCTGCCGATCTTTTATTTTAGCGGGATTGCGGAGTCACTGAACTACACGGCATTCATGGCCCTTTTCAACCAAAGATTCGGCGTGCAGTATTTGCCCTACATCTATATTGCCGAAGCGGCTATCATGCCTCTGGAGGGCTGGCTTCTAGCGAAGCTGGCTAATCGTTTGCCGAAGGCCAAAATGATGACCACGCTCTATCTGTTGATGATCGGATTACTCGTGCTGAATGGTGCGGTGCTGCTTGGCTTTAAGCTGGGTGGTATTGATTTCCGCTTTTACTATCCCATTCTGTTCATTTCCTCTAACTTTGTCGTAAGGCAGCTGACACTGCTGTTATGGAGTACAGCCTTTGACTTATGTCCCACTCAGCAGGCCAAAAGATTGATGCCGGTGTTCATTGCCTCTACGACGACAGGCGGGATTACCGCCGGCTTGATCGCTCATCAAATCGGCAAGCTGCTGGGGACGGAAGCCGTCTATGCGCTTGCTCCGGTGCTGATGGTGTTCGGCTTCGTCTTTTTTCGTAAGGCGTTGGCGCGTTACTTAGTGCCTCTAACGTTGAAAGAAGACCTGCGACTGAAGAGTCAGAGTGGAAAGGACATTGTTGAAGAAGAGCAGCAACCGCCAGCGGGCTACTATGCGAAGCAGATGCTGAGCAGTCCGTTCTTGCTGTGTGCTGTTGCGTTAATGACGCTGATGCCGGCCGTGTATTTCATGATCGAGTATCAGTACTTTACCGCGGCGGAGGCCAAGTTTCCACTGGAAGCCGATTTAACTTCCTTTTACGGCTTAATTACAGCTATTCAGTTTACGTTCTGTCTTTTGCTGCAAACGGTGTCTACACGCTTAATGAACTGGCTGGGCGCAAGCAATATGCTGCTCGCTATTACCGTGTTGTTCTTCGGCGGATTCGGGCTTACGGCTTTATTTATCAATCAGTCTGTTGGATTGGCACTGGTTTCGGGCTCCTACGCGGTCTTCTATATTTTGCTGTATTACATAGCCGAGCCATGTTATCAGCTTTTTTTCAAAATGATCCCCATCTCCAAACGAGACGGCTACCGTTATTTCGCTCAAGGGGTTGCCGCCTCAGGCGGAATATTAATCGGATCCTTGCTATCACTGCTGCACTCCTTCGGCCTGATTCAGCTGTCGCTGCTTGCTTGGTTAGGCGTAGGTCTGGCTGTTGTTCTCGTATTTGTCGCTTGGTACGGCAGACACCTGTACATCCGTGAGCTGGTCAAAAGTGTGCAGTCGCTGCACGCCGATTTGTCTGATATTGCGGAGTCTTTTATCGGGGGCATCCGCAGCTCCAAAGCGCTGTCCGCCATGCTGGGCTACTTGAAGCATCCGAACGATTACGTGCGGGAGCTGGCGCTCGAAGTGATAGGCAAGGCGAAGGATTCCGCTTTCCTGCCACATTTGATCGGGATGATTGGGGAAGAAAGCTCGCGAATCCGCATTGCCGTGCTGCGTGCGATGAATCTTCAGGGCGCTACGATTCAAGACCTCGTACAGGTTGCATCCTTTCTTGAGGACGAAGACCCGGAGGTGCGAGCAGAAAGCGTTAAGTTAATTTCGAAAGCAACGCATCTTAGAAGCCAGTCGCACTTCTTCATTCGCGTCAAGCTGCTGGATAACCATCCAAAGGTTGTACATGAAGGCGTTAAGGCGCTTTACGCGCTCGAAAGCGAAGAAAGCTATCAAGCCTGTGACGAGGCTATTATCAAAATGCTGGATAACGGCGGCGAATGGGCTGTCTACGGCTGCCATACCGTAGCGGATCTGAAGCTGGAGGCTTATTCCGCTTGGGTGCTGTCGCTGCTTGAGGATCATCGGCCTGCGGTTAAAGTAGCTGCAGCAGCGTGTCTGGGTAAGCTTCGCCATGTAGAGGCAATTCCACTTCTTCTGAGCATGGTGCCGCTTGCTGACCAGGAGCTTCGCAAAGCCATTCATCAGGCTTTGGTAGATATGGGCGATACAGCGTTGCCAGCTCTGACTGACAGTCTTAACCATGCGAATCCTTTTATTTGGAACGCAGCGGTTACAGCCCTTGCTGAGCTGCTCGATGAAAATAAACTGAGAACGCAGCTCGTTGACCCATGCGTAAATCGCATGCTTGCTTCTACGCAGGAACGCGCATTGCCAGAAGCACTGCTGCAGCTCGACATGAAGGGGTTAGCGGAGCTTGCGAACCAGCGGTGCGCTGAGCTGCACAATGCGCTTGTCGGCGGGGCATGGGCCGTCATGGCCAAGTTCGTTGACGAACGTATTGTGGCAACGCTGCGCGAAGCAACCAAGGACGAGAGCGAAGAAGTCCGCGAGAATGCGCTTGAGGTGCTGGCCGAGGGACTAGGGGACCGCAAATTGGCTTTGGCTCTGCTGGAGCTCTTGAAGCAAGGAACAACCAGCAGTGAGACGGCCATGACCAAGCCGCTAGTGTTATTACAGGAAGCTGCAAGGTGGTCGGATGATTGGCTGAAGGATATTGCGGTTTACGCATTAAGTTCACTGGAGCGTGATGAGATGAGAGAAGAGCGCAAGTTTTTGACCATGCTGGATAAGGTTATTTTCCTCAAGCAGGTATCTTTATTCGCTGATTTGTCAGTGGATGAACTGGGACTAATCGCTGGTATTGCGACGGAAGAAGTCCATGAAGATCTGACCTATCTACTGCGCCGTGGGCAGAGTAATTCAGCGATGTATTTAATCATCGAAGGCAACGTTGAGCTTAGCAATGAGACGGGTGTAGGCGAGACAGGAACGATTGGAGTACTGGGACCTAAGCAAGCATTTGGGGAAACGACGGCTCTGGACGGATCGCCTTCATCAATTACAGCCCAGGTCATCTTCGATGAAGTGCGTGTGCTTGCGCTGCAAGGCGAAAGTCTCTCCCGACTGGTGAGATTGTATCCGGAGATTGGCATCGGGCTGCTGCATGCATCAAGTGCTCGCGTTCGTTTGCTGGAAAATATGCTTTTGAAAATGGCTTAAACTAGCTAGGTGAATGAGCAGAGAGGGTGGGACGAACGTGTCGGTAGAGACCATCGTGTTAAGCAATGATCTGAAGGAGCTTGAGCGGCTAGGCGTATTCTTGCAAGGTCTGGCACCAGCGATGGGTTTGGATGATCAGACGTTATTCCAACTGAATTTGGTCTGCGACGAGCTTGTAACTAACATCATTCTCTACGGGCACCCCCCGGAAGAACGCTATATGCATACCATCCGTATCGACATTGGTGCTGCTGTAGACGGCTGGGAGCTTTGCTTGACAGATCGCGGAGTGCCTTTTAACCCGCTGCTCCAGGCAAGCCCCCGTGTTGATCTTAGTGTGGACGAGCGCGGGATCGGCGGTCTGGGTATTCACTTCGTGAGACAAGTGATGGATGAAATCCGGTATGAACGTATCCATGATGAAAATGTACTGATGATGACAAAACGGCGAATTCAGGAGGAGGGAATATCATGAATATTAACGAGAGCATACAAGGGGACATCGTACTGCTTAGCTTGAATGGCAGACTGGATGCGAATACGTCAGCGAGCTTGGAAGCCGCTTTCGCGAAGCTCGTCGAGCAGGGGAAGGGCAAGTTTGTTTTTGATTTGCAAGGACTTGAGTATGTTAGCTCTGCAGGACTCAGAAGCTTGCTGTCCGCAGCCAAAATGATCAAGGTTATTCAAGGCAAATTGGCGCTTGTGCGTATGAATGAGAATGTCAAAGAGGTATTCGATATGTCAGGGTTTAGTTCCATTTTTTCGATTTATGAGAAGGAAGCAGATGCGATCCATGCCATCTCTTAACCGAATGAACAAGTGTCAAGGGCGAGTCTATGAGCTGGGGGGGCGTACCAGATGAATATCATCGTAGGTGCACTTCTTCTTGTATGTTTGGTGTTTGGTATCGCGTGGCAGCTCAGTGAGCGAAGGCGCAAGATGGCTGAGCTGGAGCTTCAGCGGACGATGCAGCTGTTCGATGTCAGCTTGGAAGTGAACTCGACGATTCAGAAGCAAGATCTGCTGATCAAAATTATGGAGACCTCTTCCCGCATCCTGAATGCAGAAGCGTCCTCCGTCATCTTGGTCGATGAGGAAAAGGGAGAACTATTCTTCGACCTTGCACTGGGTGAAAAAGGCGATGAAGTCCGCGAAATCCGCCTCAAAATCGGCGAAGGCATCGCAGGCTGGGTGGCCCAGACCGGCCAGCCGGTGAAAATTGACGATGCGGCGCAGGACGAGCGCTGGTCCTCCAAGGTTGCGAAGCGTGTCGATTACCCGACACGCAGCATGCTTTGCGTGCCGCTGGCGAGCAAGGGTAAAATTATCGGCGTCCTGCAGGTGCTGAACAAGCGCGATGACGTGCATTTTACCGATCGTGACTTGCAGCTGTTAGAGTCTATTGCGTCTCCAATTGCGGCATCCTTGGAAAATGCCATGCTCTATGATGTGCTGGAGAAGACGACAGCCGCCAAAGAGCGCATGGAAAGCGAGCTGCGCATCGCGACGGACATTCAAATGGGTTTCTTGCCACGCAAAGGCTTGCACATGACTTCAGGATCAGATCTAAACGCTACGAGTAACATTACGGCCGAGGCGCAGGCTTACATCCGTCCGGCACGTGAGGTTGGCGGGGATTTCTATGATTATTTTCGACTCGGCGACGACAAGCTGTTTTTCGTTTTAGGTGACGTATCCGACAAAGGAATTCCTGCAGCGCTGTTCATGGCGGTTACGATGACCTTGCTCAAGGGTAAAATGTCGCCAGACATGTCGCCCGGAGAGCTGCTTACGGCCGTTAATCAGGAGTTATATAAAGACGATTCGACGATGTTTGCGACGATTTTCTGCGGTGTGCTTGATGTAGGCACGGGACGTCTGCAGTATAGTGACGGCGGTCATTGTCCGCCTTACCTAGTCCGTGAGAGCGGAGATGTGGAACAGCTGAAGGGGAAAAAGGGTCTTCCGCTTGGCGTCATGGACGAGATGCTTTATGCCGATAATGAAGTGATCCTTGAGCGAGGTGACCGCTTGATTGTGTATACGGACGGCATTACGGAAGCAGAGGATCGGGGGCAGGAGCAATATGGCTTCTTGCGTCTTCATAAGCTTTTAGAAAAGGAACTGTCCAGCCAGCCGATACAGCTATTGGAACACATCACCCAGGACGTCGACCGTTTCGCCAATGGGGCTATCCAATCAGATGATATTGCCGTGCTCATCGTAGATCGAAAGCCAAACAAAATGTAACCTCAAAGCTCCACAGGTATGATATAGTGAAATTAGATGACATCATGCGCTCAGATACGGATAATGATGGGGCGCAAGCCGTCAATTGATGGCATTTTTCTCAGTACTACCATTCTAGGAGGGTTCATATGCCAATGCATCTATCGCGTATCAACAGGCAGCCAGATACTTCCCTGCACAATCAATCTCGTAATAAGAGCCATGCACAAGGACAGTCTGCGGGTGCAGATCTCATGAATATACAACGGACTATTGGCAACAAAGCAGTAGGCGACATGCTATCCGTACAGACGAAGCTGACGGTTGGGCCGGCTGGAGATGCCTATGAACAAGAGGCTGATCAAGTTGGGAAAGAAGTGGCGGATAAGATCGCAGCCTCAGAAAATAGTGGAGCATCAGCACCGGACGTTCAGCGAAGCGAAGGCNNAGATGGAAGAGGAAGAGCTGCAGATGAAGCCGTCCTCGGAGACGATTCAGCGGAGCGAAGGTGGAGAGATGGAAGAGGAAGAGCTGCAGATGAAGCCGTCCTCGGAGACGATTCAGCGGAGCGAAGGCGGAGAGATGGAAGAGGAAGAGCTGCAGATGAAGCCATCCTCGGAGACGATTCAGCGAAGCGAAGGCGGAGAGATGGAAGAGGAAGAGCTGCAGATGAAGCCGTCCTCGGAGACGATTCAGCGAAGCGAAGGCGGAGAGTCGGAGGAGGAAGAGCTGCAGATGAAGCCGTCTGACGGTGGAGAATTTGAGGCAGGGGCTTCCGTTGAGTCGCAGATTAAATCCAAGCAAGGCAGCGGCAGTAAGATGGACGCGCAGATTCAGGCCAAGATGGAATCAGCCTTTAATGCGGATTTCAGCAATGTGAACATCCATCAAGATGCCGAGTCGTCGAAGCTGAATGCTTCGTTAGGTGCGGAGGCATTTGCGACAGGGAATGATATCTTCTTCCGTGAAGGTCGATATAACCCAGATTCGCATCAAGGTCAGGAGCTGCTTGGACATGAGTTAACGCATGTCATCCAACAGCGTGGCGGCAAATAAGTGAATTCCGTAGGAGCAACAGGATTAATGATGTCGCCTGTTGCTTTTTTGCATGCAGGAGTGAGCCCGTCGTATTCACAGCTTCTTAGAAGCGCTGTACGTTGGGACTAAGTATATTTGCGCTTGAGAAAGTTAAGAATGATCAGATTAAATGAATAAGCAGCCTAGTTGAAGTTTTGGGCATAAGAAAGTAGGAGGGCGGACACATATGCTGCCAGATCATGTACACACGCGTCATTTCACGCAGTTAGGGCTTCTCAAAGAGATTTTGGATGAGACAGGCCTTGCCACCAATTTGTTGGAGAAATCAGAAGCGATTCCGCTTCATGTGCTGATGGCAGGGTTTCAGGAGGATAAAAAAGAGCGGGAACGCTTTCTGCACTTTAGCTTTTTACCTTTGAACGACGAAGAGATCGCAGCAATCCAATTGCTGCAAATTTACAGTACGCTTCCTTTTCATCTCGAAGAAAGCATGCGCGATGAGGTTGCTGCTGTTCTGCTTGAGATCAATACGCGACTGCCGATTGGCCATTTTGGCATTAATGAGCATAACGAGCTGCATTACCGCTACGTGTATAGCATCTCGGCTGCCCGCTCTTTTGACAGCGAAGAAGTGTTGGAAATTTTGAGCTTATTCGTGTATATGTGTGATATGTTTGCCGACCACGTCGAGCTGGTAGCAAGCGGTGAAGCTAATGCCGAGCAGGTTGTTCAGGCACTCAGAGGTTAACTATGAACGCGAGAAAGGGCTGTCCCCAATGTAGATGAATCTACTGACGGGTAGCCCTTTTTTTAGTTGGGATCGAGCTTTAGGGAACTGGAGTTCCGCATACTTAACGCCGATTACTCCAGCTAATTCCTCTGGTTATTCCATTTTTGTCCAATTAAATGGATTTTCTACCGCTAATTTCGCCATACTAGCGCATTTTCATCCAGCTAGGGGGCCATTAGCTGGAGTTTCTACCGCTATTTCGCTCCCAGCGAATAAACTAAGCAGATTAACGGTAGTTTTTCCATCTATCCAAAACAGTCATCCATGCATCGACAGGCTCTGAAGTTCGTCTAAAGCAGACTTGCTGCTTTATTTCACTCTCTCCTGCAAGAGCTCAACAAGCTGTTTGGCCGGATCTTTCATTTGCCCGCCATTGCCATTGCCAAAGCCATTGCCACCGACAGGACGGTTGCCGCCTGCTTTACCGCCGTTCTCGCGAGGCTGCTTCCCAGTGTCCGTGCCGTCTGAACTCGCTGCTGCATTCGGTGAAGCCGAGGGAGAAGTTGATGCTGATGCGTCTGGTTTTCCACCTTTTTGCCCGCCACCATTCCCGCGCGTGCCATCACCTTGATTTCCTCCGTTAGCTCCTCCTGGTCCATTCCCACCGCCATTCCCCCGATTAGCCATCCGGTTCGCGAAGTCGTCGATGAACTTCTTCTGAGCGTCCGTCAGCTTTTCGAACAACTTGGTTTTGTTGTCGTCGCTGAGCTCAGCTTTGGTTTCGATATCCTGCGCAACAGGCAGCATGACTTGGGCCTGCTCCTTGGTGATCGCAAGTCCTTCAGCCTTGTCCATCATGAGAAGCGTTTGGAAGGTGCTGAACAATTGTCTCTGCGCCTGACTCATGGCAGGCCGATTCTGGCCCTGCTTTCCATCGGCTGTAGACTGCGCGTTCTGCTGCGAAGACTGCCCAGGCTGAGCTGTACTCGCCGCTACTTGCTGAGGGGCAGATTGATTGCCGCAGCCGCTGAGCAAAGCGGGAATAAGGATGCATAGGCCAGCTATTTGTTTCATTTTCATATGTTTATGTACCACTCCTATCCTTGATCTTCTCCCTCATTGTACGGCCCAATTATGAAAAAAAAGAGAAGGGAAGCTGAATTGTAGATAAAAGTTAGCTTAAAGATGGCTGAGTATAATGCGATTGAACTTTAAAGCGGGGGTATCGTCCAATTGTTGAATATCCATTATTTGTAACTGGAGGAAGCGATGAGAAAGTATCAAGGCTTAGAAATCGGTTTGCTTTTTACCTGTTTATTATTTATAGCTGCTTGTGATCAGGAGAAAGTTCAAGTGGAAAAAGAAAAACACCAAGCAACCCATGTTGTTGTAATTGGATCGGAAATAGAAGGCGTTTATCTGGCTAGAGCGGCTATCGACGAAGGGGTGTCGGTGACCATTCTAGATCCCAGAGAGCAACCTGGAGGACAGCTCATTCAAGGGCAGATGCAGTTTCTGGATGAGCCGGTTGATGACCAAAATCATTCCTTGCTTCAGGGAAGAGTGAAGGAGCTTTTTAGTCGCTATAAAAGTGGAGAGATCAGAAAAGCAAATGAATTTGAGCAGTATTTCAATTCACTCATTAAGGGGATACCATTTGAATCTGGCATCTCTATAACCAACGTTGATAGGGTCAAAGATACGGTTACAGGCACTCAGAAAATAAAGTCGATAACCTATCGTACAAAAGAAGGAGCAGACAAGACCATCAGTGCTGACTACTGGGTAGAAAATACGGATTTCAACGCTTTAGTAGGTGGTCTTGAACTGGAACGTATGCCGGGCATTGAGACTGTATTCGGCGGAGCACAAGTGTATATGGCAGCTTCCATCATGATGAAATTTCGCAACGTAGACTGGGGGAAGTTCCAGGGTGAAATGAGTCAGCTGACCAAAAAAGATATAGAAAATAAGTATGGTGCAACGACTACGGTTACAGATAAATTTACGTGGGGCTTTGGAAATGTCGGGGCCGCATTCACCCCAAGCAGCAGGGAAGTATTTCTTCGCGGGTTAAATGCGATCAACCAGCGAGATGGTGAGGTGCTCATTAATGCCCTTTTGCTATTTCATGTGGATCCTTCGGACAAGGATAGTGTACAAGCTGCACTAGAAAGAGGAAAGGCAGAGACGCTCCGTATCTTACCTCATCTGCGTGAACAATTGAATGGTTGGGATAAGGCTGAAATCAATGGCTTTCCAGATTATTTGTACATTCGTGACTATAACCGTTATCAAACGGAGTATGTATTGCAGGCATCGGACCTGATGGGCGGCAGCATGTTCTGGGACAATGTGAGCATCGGAGGATATCCAATTGATCTTCAAGGAACAGCAAGTCACACTTGGGGACAACATAGTGGGGACCCCGACAAATATGGTATGCCTCTACGTTCTTTTATTCCCAAAGGGTTTGCCAACGTCATTCTAGCAGGTAAAAACGTGGGAGCCTCATCTGTCGCCTATGGCAGTGCGCGCATTCAAGCTAATACCTCTTTGGCGGCTGAAGTCATAGGGATCCTGCTTGGGCATTTAAAAGGAGAGAGGGATTTAAGTAAATTAACACAAAAAGATATGCAAGATATGCATGAATATTTAAAAAATACGTATGGAATTACCCTGAATGGTGTTACGGCCAAAAATAAGCTGAGTGGTTTAACAGAGGATCAAATTCATCAACTGAATATAGGCAAACTCTTGCTTCCGTAATGGCATGTGGTTACTCTCCAAGTACTAATAGCCAAAGTACTAGGTAACCTAGAAGAGGCACAATGAATATTCCAGTTACGATGCAGAACCAGATCAGAGGACTTTTGAGATAACTACTGAGAATTGTTCGAAAAGGAGACTGTTTTTTAAACAATGACATGCGATCACCTCCAGAATATTAGACTGAAGCGTGAGTGAAAGTTCCTTTTATTTCCAATAAAAAAGAAGCTGCACACGCAGCCCCTCGATTAAACTTGCTTGGCACGATTCATAGTCAGATTAGGCCTATCACTTTTCAGGGCGTATCTTCTGTTCAAAAGAAAACCAAATAACGACGCCAGCGACTGCTGGAACAGCATCCCGAGCACAACGGGAATCGCCACCGGAGGCGGAAAGTACGCTACAGCCAGCACGGCGCCGGCGCTAATATTCCGCATACCGCTGTTAAACGTAAGAGCCACGACGACGTCCTGATCCCACTTCATCAGCTTCGCGACAATCCATCCCAGGATGTAGCCGAGGGAAGCGAGAGCTAGTACAAAACCAGCCAAACCAAGCAGCTTGGCATTAAAATCACGTAAATATGGAGCGATAACAGAGCTGTTAATAGCGACAACGATGCCCATGCATATTTTCGAAAAAGGACCTAGACGGCCGCTCCATTGCTCCTTAACTCTGCCTTTTGTCCATTGGTTAAGCAGCATGCCTAGTATGGAAGGGACGACGATCATGAAGAATAGACCCCTCATCATGGCCAGAGTGTCCATTTGGACTTTCGTACCGACCAGCGCAGAGAGTGTATAAGGGACAACAAACGGTGAAAGAACGGTATCCATAAGAATAATGGAGAGCGTCAGCACGATATTTCCACGATAAATAGCTACCCATACGAAGCTTGTAATACCTGTAGGAATGGCTGCTGCGAGAATGAGGCCTGTGATGGTTAACGGTTCATGGCTGTATACAGCGTGCCCGAGCCCAAGCGCAAGCAAGGGCATGCCAACATGTAGAATCAGCAGTGTAGTAATGAGTGGGAGAGGCTGCACGATAACTTTAACAAATTCCTTGAAGCTGGAGCTTATGCTGCCCGAAAACGTCATAAAGGCAAACAGCCAAGGCGATAAGAAGGTATAGCCGGATAAATGACTGCCGAGCAAAACACCGATGAGCACGCTGACTGGGGTGATGAGCGGTAAGATCTTTTCTAGTTGGCGATTCAAATGAGATAGCATCTAGTGTGTTCATCCTTCCTGACAATGGGTAATAAAGGCCGAGGTTTGCGATCTCCCTATTATAAGAGCAATAAGTTCAGGTGACTAGGATAAGATGGGATGGAAATTTCTATTTCCAACGACTGGATACCGTGTTATGATAATGAACAAATGAATACGAATGTATCCCTAGGGGCGCCGCAAGGCTGAGACAGAGCAATCTGAACCCTTTGAACCTGAACTGGGTCATACCAGCGGAGGAAAGTGGAAACCGGACTTTGGCGCCTCATTTATGCATGGTTATTATGCGGGCATCCTACAACCACTTTTCTTAGGAGAAGTGGTTTTTTTGCGTCTTGATTGGCGCTGTAGGGTGCCTTGTCTATCGATACAACGATTCAAAGTGAGGAGGAGGACTTAATTGTCCGATTGCGAACTGCATGTAATATCCAGTGGCAAGCTGGCATGGAAGGATATGGCGGCGATTGCTGCCCAGATTCATCCTTATGTCACGGCCATTCATATTCGTGAGAAAACGAAGCCGATGGATGAAGTTTTTATGGGCGTACAGTACTTGTTGGAAAAAGGCGTACCTGCGCAAACCCTCTGTATCAACGGGTACTCTTGGATGGCTGAGGCTGCTGGGCTTGGCGGTTTGCACCTTCCCGAAAGCTCCCTGGAGCTGCCGACAATAAGGGAGAGCTACCAAAGCGTGCATCGGACGGGAGTTTCCGTACATAGCGTAGAGGAAGCCGTGAAGCGTGAGCGGGAGGGTGCGGATTACGTCTTGTATGGCCATATTTTTGCGACGAATTCTAAGTTCGGTGTTCAGCCAAGAGGGCTTGAACAACTGCGGAAGGTTGCCGAGCAGGTCACGATCCCGGTCATCGCGATCGGTGGCATAACACCAGCAAGAGTAAGGTCTGTATTGGCAGCGGGAGCTTCTGGCATTGCGGTGATGAGTGGCATTTGGGAGGCAGCTGACCCCTTGGAAACAGTAAAAGCTTATAACCGAGAATTGCAGCTAGAAGAAACCAGAGGTGAGAGATATGAAGCATACGAGTGATGTTATCATCGTTGGCGGTGGTGTGATAGGCGCTTCAATCGCCTATCACTTGGCGAAGCGAGGCCAGTCCGTCACGCTGCTGGAGCGCAGCAGATTAGGGACGGAGGCCTCGGCTGCCGCAGCCGGCATGCTCGGAGCGCAGTCCGAGATGGAGGACACCGGGCCTCTGTTCCAGTGGGCCCGGCATAGCAGAGCGATGTTCCCCGAACTGAGCGGGGAACTGAGAAGCCTCACGGGCATCGACATCGGTCTCATCCGTGAAGGGCTCTTGAACGTCGCGCTCAGCGACGCTCAGGAGCAGGAGCTGCGCGCGCGGGAGAAGCTCCAGCGCGCAGCGGGCGAAAAAGCGGAGTGGCTGAGCGCAGCCGCAGCCGCAGAGCTCGAACCCGCGCTGAGCAAGGCGACGCGCGGGGCTTTGTACCTGCCCGAAGATGGGCAGGTGGAGGCGCCGCAGCTGGCGGCGGCCTTCGCGCAGGCAGCGCGGGTGCTCGGGGCGAAGCTGCAAGAATTCGCCCAGGTGCAAGGGCTGCTGACGGAGCGCGACCGCGTCATCGGCGTCACGACGAGCGAGGGACCGCTGTATAGCGACCGCGTTGTCGTTGCGGCCGGGACGTGGAGCGGTCAGTTCCTCGCTGGCAGCGGGATCGACCTGCCGGTGTATCCCGTGAAAGGGGAGTGCTTCTCGGTTCTCACAGAGAAGCGTGAGCTGCAGAAGACCCTGTTCACGCCAGGGTGTTATATCGTCCCCAAAGCGGGAGGCCGGCTGCTCGTTGGGGCAACGGTTGTGCCGCACAGCTATGACCGCAAGGTGTCGCTGGCAGGACTAGCAGAGCTGATGGCGAGAGCGAAGCAAGTAATGCCCGCAATCGGCGAAGCCGAGTGGGAGAAGGCTTGGTCAGGTCTGCGTCCTCAGACACCAGACGGTATGCCGTACATCGGGGAAATCCCGATGTACAAAGGGTTATTTGCGGCCTGCGGGCATTACCGCAATGGGATTTTGCTTAGTCCGATCACGGGGAAGGTGATAGCTCAGCTCGTTTCAGGTGAGGACTTAGGTGCCTTGCAAGCTAACCTGCCTGCTTTCAGCCCCAATTTGACGGGAACATCGCAAAGGGCGGAAGGATTGCAACGAAGAGGAGAGGAGCTGCAAAGCATTGAAGCTGCACATTAACGGACAAAACGTCGAGGTTCCGGATACGATTCGGACCATTGAAGAGTTGCTGGCGCATTTTGAGCTGCAGGAGAAAATGCTCGTTGTCGAGCATAATCAAAACATTTTACAAAAAGAAGAACACGAGAATACAGAATTATCTGAAGGACATAAAATCGAAATTGTTCATTTTGTTGGAGGGGGATAATTAACCATGTTAAAAATCGGTCCATATGAATTTCGTTCAAGATTACTATTAGGCACAGGCAAATTCCCGAATTTTGATATACAAAAGCAGGCTGTTGATGTGAGTGAATCGCAGATTTTGACGTTTGCGGTGCGGCGGATGAACATTTTTGAGGCGAGCCAGCCGAATTTCTTATCCATGCTGGATGTGTCGAACTTCACACTGCTGCCGAACACGGCGGGGGCGAAAACGGCGGAAGAAGCCGTGCGTATCGCCAAGTTGGCGAAGGCATCGGGGCTTTGTGACATGATTAAGGTAGAAGTGATTGGCGATGAGATGACGCTGCTGCCTGACCCAGTGGAAACATTGAAAGCGTCTGAAATGCTGCTCGAAGAGGGCTTCATCGTACTGCCCTATACGTCGGATGACGTGTTATTGGCAAAACGCCTGCAAGCGCTTGGGGTGCATGCCATCATGCCAGGAGCTTCTCCTATTGGGACAGGGCAAGGCATTATCAATCCGCTCAATTTGAGCTTCATCATTGAACAGGCAACGGTGCCAGTCATCGTCGATGCTGGTATAGGTGCTCCTTCGGACGCTTCGCTGGCGATGGAGATGGGGGCGGATGGCGTGCTGCTGAATACAGCCGTTTCAGGTGCTAAGGATCCGGTCAAAATGGCCTACGCCATGAAACTCGCTATTGAAGCGGGACGCGCTGGTTTCGAGGCTGGCCGAATTCCGAAGAAGCGATATGCTTCGGCAAGCAGCCCGATGGATGGTTTTAGCACGGTTTAGGATGGGGGCGAAGGCCGTCTCAGCCGCAAGGCGCTAATCGACCTAAGAGTAGTAACTATTTGAAAGGAGGAGCCAAATGTCCATATATAAAGCGTTGACGATCGCGGGCTCAGATAGCGGAGGAGGAGCAGGCATCCAGGCTGATCTTAAGACGTTCCAGGAGCTGGGAGTCTATGGGATGTCGGTGATTACTGCCGTGACAGCGCAAAATACGCTTGGCGTTCAAGGTGTGTACCCAATGAGCAGTGAAGCGGTGGAGCAGCAGCTAGCTTCTATTAGCGCTGATTTGCGACCGGATGCGCTCAAAACTGGAATGCTCTTCTCCTCTGACATTATCCAAATCGTAGCATCAGCGATAAAAAGCTACAAATGGGAGCGGGTCGTTGTCGATCCCGTTATGATTGCCAAAGGCGGCGCCTCTTTGCTTCAGCAAGAGGCGATAGACGCCATGATTGAGCACCTGCTGCCGCTGGCTGACGTGGTCACACCGAACATTCCGGAAGCGGAGGCACTTAGCGGAATTTCCATTACGGATAGCGAGTCGCGTCAGCAAGCAGCAAGAAGGATCCATGCATACGGCTGTCAGCATGTAATGATTAAAGGTGGTCATGAAGCGGATACGGTGTACGCTACGGATCTGCTTTATGACGGGAAGTCATTCACCGAGTTTTCTTCCCGGCGTCTGCATACACCGCATACACATGGTACGGGCTGCACGTTTGCTGCGGCTGTCACTTCTGGGCTTGCGCAGGGTTTACCAGCTTCTGAATCATTACGTTTGGCCAAAAATTTCATCCAAGCCGCTATTGCTGAACCGCTGAACATTGGAAGCGGTCATGGGCCTACGAATCATTGGGCGTACCAACGCGGGCAAAGGCAAGAAAACAGCACTATTGCCTCCAATACCATCATCGTGAGCCATGATGTTTATGCCGGAGGGACGCGATGAATAGCGAAGAACTGCGCAAAGCGCTGCGTTTGTATTTGGTGATGGGCAGCCCGAACTGCGGAGGGGCTGACCCTTATGCGGTGCTGGAGGCAGCGATTGCCGGCGGCATCACGATGTTTCAGCTCCGCGAGAAAGGCGCCGGCGCCCTGCAAGGGTCGGCGCTGCTCGAGCTGGGCGCCAGGCTGCGCAGCTTGTGCGCGCAGCATCAGATCCCTTTCATCGTCAACGATGATGAAAGGCTTGCTCTAGAGCTGGAGGCCGATGGGATTCACATCGGCCAAGAGGATGCCCCAGCCGCCGCCGTGCGGCAGCGGCTGAAGCATATGATCGTGGGCGTGTCAGCCCACGATCTGGGGGAGGCGCAGTCGGCGCTGGCCGAAGGCGCCGACTACCTGGGCGTAGGCCCCCAATACGCCACGCGCACGAAGCTCGATGCGCGTGAGGTCCAGGGGCCTGCCATGATCGCCCGGATGCGCGAAGGCGGCATCGGGTTGCCTTTGGTTGGCATCGGGGGCATCGATGCCACGAATGCTTTGCCCGTCATCCGCGCTGGAGCGGATGGCGTAGCCGTTGTGAGCGCGATCGCTGGCGCGCGCTCCCCGCAGGAGGCAGCATCGGAGCTGATCCGCATTTTACAATAACCATTTAAAAGGAGGTCATGATGTGTCAACAAGCAATAACAGCAGCCCCGTGAAAGACGTTCAAGTTTCTACTTTTCCTGGCAGTAAGAAAGTGTATGTACAAGGGTCCAGACCGGATATCCAAGTACCTGTGAGGGAAATTTCGCTCGGGACTTCCACGAATATTCACGGCGACGAAGTAGCGAATGAGCCTGTACACGTGTATGATACAAGCGGTATTTATACGGACACGGATAGAAATACCAATATTCGCCAAGGGCTGCCGGCTAATCGCTTGTCATGGATTGAGGAACGCGGGGACGTAGAAGCCTACGATGGACGTGAAATAAAGCCGGAAGACAATGGACTTTCCTCGTCAGATGCAAGAGGAGCAGCGGAAGTATTTCCAGGCCTGCACAGGAGACCGCTCCGCGCGATAAAAGGTGCCAACGTTACACAAATGCACTACGCCCGCAAAGGGATTGTAACGCCTGAGATGGAGTACATTGCGATTCGCGAGAATCTGGATAGCGAGTTCGTGCGCAAAGAGGTCGCGCTGGGCCGCGCCATTATTCCTTCTAATATTAATCACCCGGAGAGCGAGCCTATGATCATCGGACGCAACTTTCTGGTAAAAATCAATGCGAACATTGGTAATTCCGCGGTCGCTTCTTCCATTGAGGAAGAGGTGGAGAAAATGACGTGGGCCACCCGTTGGGGCGCAGATACGATCATGGATTTATCGACAGGCAAAAACATACATACAACACGTGAGTGGATCATCCGCAACTCCCCAGTTCCAGTAGGTACGGTGCCTTTATACCAAGCACTTGAAAAAGTAAACGGCAAAGCCGAGGACCTCTCATGGGAAGTATATCGGGATACATTGATAGAGCAGGCGGAGCAAGGGGTCAGCTATTTCACGATTCATGCAGGTGTGCTGCTGCGGTACATCCCGATGACGGCTCAGCGTGTGACAGGTATCGTGTCTCGTGGAGGTTCGATTATGGCGGCATGGTGCTTGGCGCATCACCAAGAGAACTTCCTGTATACGCATTTTGAAGAGATATGCGAAATTATGAAAGCCTACGACGTCGCCTTCTCCCTCGGCGACGGGCTGCGCCCCGGTTCGCTCGCGGATGCGAACGATGAGGCGCAATTCGCCGAGTTGGATACGCTCGGTGAACTGACCAAAATCGCTTGGCGCCACGACGTCCAAGTGATGGTTGAAGGGCCTGGTCATGTGCCGATGCACATGATTAAGGAAAACATGGACCGTCAGCTGGAAGTTTGCGATGAGGCGCCATTCTACACGCTAGGGCCGCTGACGACAGATATTGCGCCGGGCTATGACCACATCACCTCCGCTATTGGAGCGGCGATGATCGGTTGGTTCGGCACGGCGATGCTGTGTTATGTGACGCCGAAGGAGCATCTCGGCCTCCCAAACAAAGAGGACGTCCGTGTTGGGGTCGTCACGTACAAGATCGCTGCGCATGCCGCCGATCTTGCCAAAGGTCACCCGGGCGCGCAAATTCGCGACAACGCGCTGTCGAAGGCGCGCTTCGAGTTCCGCTGGCGCGATCAGTTCAATCTCTCGCTCGATCCGGAGCGAGCGATCGAGTATCACGATGAGACGCTTCCGGCTGAAGGCGCGAAAACGGCACACTTTTGTTCCATGTGCGGACCGAAGTTTTGTTCCATGAGAATTACGCAGGATATCAGGCAATACGCGCATGTACAGGGGTTGGATGAAGCCGTCGCGCTAAGCAGCGGGATGCAGGAGAAGTCCAAAGAGTTCCGTGAAGCAGGAAGCCAGATCTACAGCTAAATAATTATGGGACGTTTCCACCTTTCTTGGTGACAGAAACGTCCCTTTTTGCTACCATAGAGAATAAAGCTTAACTTCGGTAATTCGTTAACGCGTTGAAACATTTAAGTGAGGGGGTTGTCCATGAGCCATGCAGAAACGGCAATTGACATGATTTCCTTTTCGCATTATGATACGGTTAAAAAGATTTGACCGTCGTTTAATTAATCTCGCAAGAGATTAAGAGTTGACCAAGAGACGCTTGTTTACACGGCAAAATTGGTACATTAGAGGGAGGTCGAATCCAGGATGAAGCTGCAACCGGTTTATATTATTGAAGAGTTAGAACAACTGAAAACGATCAGTGACCCACTACGCGCCAAGGTTCTGCTTTATCTTATTGAGAAAGCGTATACGGGCCAACAATTGGCTAAACTACTAGGAATGGCGCGTGCCAAGGTACACTATCATTTGAACGAGTTGGAAAAGCATGGCTTGATTTCGGTCGTCCGTACGGAGCTCAAAAATGGTATCGTCCAAAAATTTTACAGAGCCGTCGCGCGTGGCTTTGTGCCTAGTGAAGCGCTGCTCCCCTATGTTTCCGAGGTAGAGAACTACTACCGTGAGAGAACGCTCAGCGTACTCGCACGTGCCAGACGCAGAGCGATTCATGCCCCGGAAGAGGCATTCCAGATTCCATCTGCTGACCGCGCGCATTGGCCAATCATTATGACGCAGGTCGAAGTCAAAATGAGCAAGGAAAAATATGCGGAATGGCTTCGAAAGTTTCGCGACCTTATTTTTGAACTCGATTCTCAGCAGGAAGAGAACGGGGAATGGTTTTATTTAACGACAGTCGGCTTCCAGACGAATGAGCCGTCCTTTGACCCAGTGGAAGAAGTGAAGAAGTAGAGAAGTAGAGAAGTAGAGAAGTAGAGAAGTAGAGGAGAGATTACTATGTTAGATCCAAGAATAACGAAACTAGCTGATGTGCTTGTGAATTACTCGGTTAAAGCGCAGCCTGGAGAAAATATTTTGATCGAAGCTTACGGCATTGATAACGCGCTTGTCAAAGAGCTTGTGAAAAAAATTCACGCAGCCGGCGCTCATCCTTACGTGAACGTGCGAGATCATGCGATCATTCGCCAGCTTGTTATGGAAGGAACAGAAGCTCAGATGCAAACTTGGGCGGATGTGGATGCTTTCCAAATGAAGAAAATGCAAGGCTACATAGGCGTGCGCGGCGGAGCTAACATTTATGAACTTTCGGATATCCCTGCGGATCGGATGAAGCTTTATAATTCCGTCTACTATCAACAAGTTCATTTCGATGTTCGTATAAAGGATACAAGATGGGTCGTTCTTCGTTACCCGACTTCCTCTATGGCGCAGCTGGCTAGCATGAGCACAGATGCTTTCGAAGAGTTCTACTTCAATGTGTGTACGATGGATTACGGCAAAATGTCCAAAGCGATGGACGCGTTGAAAGAGCTTATGGATCGCACGGATAAAGTGCGTCTAGTTGGTCCTGGCACGGATTTGACGTTCTCAATCAAAGGAATTGGCGGCGTGAAATGCGACGGCGAATTGAACATTCCAGATGGCGAAGTTTACTCTGCACCGGTTCGCGATTCGGTAAACGGCATTATTTCCTACAATACGCCTACTCCGCATGATGGCTTTATTTTCGAAAACATCGTGCTTGAATTTGAAAATGGTAAAATCATTAAAGCGACGGCGAACGATACAGATCGCATTAATGAAATTTTCGATATGGACGAAGGCGCGCGTTATATTGGTGAGTTCGCAATTGGCGTGAATCCTTACATCCAACATCCAATGAAGGACACGTTGTTCGATGAGAAAATCGATGGCAGCTTCCACTTCACACCAGGCAACTGCTACGACGATGCTTACAACGGCAACAAGTCCTCGCTGCACTGGGATATTGTGAACATCCAACGTCCGGAATACGGCGGCGGCGAGATTTGGTTTGATGATGTGCTGATTCGCAAGGACGGCATCTTCGTTCTGCCTGAGCTTTTGCAGCTGAACCCGGAAAATTTGAAGTAAGTTGAGTGAGTAATCAGGTCCTCTGATCCTGCACGCTGTGCGGGGGATGGGGGCTTTTTTTTGTTTGGTGTTCGGTGTTTGTGTAGCTTGGACGGTTAGGTAGTGGTGCGTCTTGTTCCCTTGGAACACGAAGAGGAAATTGGGGAGAGTAGCTACTCTAAGTATGTTTTTCAGCGTTAAAGTGGCAGTGGTGCGTGAAGCAGATGTGTATTGAGAAGTTAACGATGTTAGACATCGTTAACGCAGTCTTGATAAGTAAACTCGCTACTCTAAAAATGTTTTTCAGCGTTAAAGTAACAGTGGTGCATGAAGCAGATGTATATTGAGAAGTTAACGATGTTAAACATCGTTAACAGAGGCTTGATGAGCAAACTAGCTACTCTAAGAATGCTAACACAAGCATGCTTCTCTTTCCAAGGAGAGAGAGAAACAAACAGCCCCAGTCCACGACTGGGGCTACTAGTACGATCAAACCCGCCGCTGCTGTGACTGATACTGGCGAGGGGGAAGGCCGACCGCTTTTTTGAAGGTGCGGATGAAGTTGGAGTAGTCATTGAAGCCGGCCAACTGGCACGTATCGGTGACAGTAGAGCCTTCGCGGAGCAGCTGCTTCGCTTTGTTAATGCGCTTAAATAGAATGTGCTCATGAATGGTGCTGCCCGTATGTTTTTTGAATAGACGGCATAGATAGGAGCGGTTCATAAACACCACATGCTCGAGCACTTCGAGCGACAGATCCTGATCCAGATTTTCGTCAATATACGTAAAAAGGGAAGACAGCTTGTCAGGAATCATGACCTGATCATCCTGTTTGCCTTGATTGAGAAAGATTCGGTTAATAAACACGAGCAGCTCGGTGAAAGCAGCCACAAACAAAATGTCTGATCCAGGCAACGCCTGAGGGCGCGTGTACAGCTCCATACGCTCGATTATTTTCAAGTAGTCATCGATTTGCTGGGGATTCAGACGCATCCGGTTTTGTTCGCCGAACTTGCGGTTATTGAAACAGTGCAGCAAATCAAACTGCGAAGAATTTATGTTGGCGAGCAGCGCAGGATTAAAGTGGATGACGCAGTTCTCATAACGCTGTTTTTTGGATTGGAAATTTGGCCTGTGAAGCTCGTTGCTGTGCATAATCAGTAGATCGCCATACTGCAAATGATAGACTTGTTTTTCGATAAAATAGTGTACATCCCCGGTTAGGAAAAAATAGATTTCATATTGATCTTGATGCTGATGAAAATCCATCGGACGCGGTTCATTCGTCACGGTATGCCGGAAATTGATCATCTGATGAAGATTTTGGTATAGATCCTGCATGCGAGGCTCTCCTCTATTAAACTGGAGTCAATATTAGCAAACTTTTGCCCAATTAATGCAATGAATACGTTTTTATTATACTGCAAAATAAAGAAGAGTTAAACAAACAAGCTATTTTACTTCTACATCGATGATCGATACTCTAAGGAGGATTCAATATGAAATTGTCTATTTTTACTGTTGCAACACCTGACTTAACACCTGAGGAGCTGGCGAAAGCGGCCATCGCAGCCGGTATTGAAGGGATTGAATGGCGCTTTAAAGATACGCCTGCGGAAGTGGCGAACGAGAAGCCGTCTTTCTGGCGCAATAACCTTTGCACGATTGACCCAAGTGCTTCTGATGAAGAGCTGGAGCGTTTCAGACTGATTGCTCTTAACAATAACCTAGTAAATTTAAGTGTTACTCCTTATTTGAATGAATGTAATGTTGATGAGACTGAGAATGTGTTTAAAGCAGCGAAAAAAGTAGGAGCTTCCTTCATCCGTTGTGGCGTTCCTAATTATGATAAAAGCGTAAACTATAATGATTTGTTTGCAAAAGCTACGGACTATTTGCATCATGTGCAAGAGTTTTCGCAGCAATACGGCATCAAAGCTTTGGCTGAAATCCACCATAATACGATTACTCCGAGCGCAGGGTTGTCTCATCGCCTCGTTTCGCAGTTTAATCCAGACCACATCGGCGTACTTCATGATGCAGGCAACATGGTACATGAAGGTTTCGAGAACTACCGCATGGGTCTTGAGTTGTTAGGGCCATACCTTGCACACGTGCATGTGAAAAATGCGCAATGGGTACCGACAGGTGAAACGCAAGACGGCATTAAGCTTTGGAAAAGCGAGTGGGCACCGATTGACGCAGGTATCGTGAACTGGAAGCAGCTGCTTGCTGATCTGAAAGCAGTTGGCTACGACGGCTACCTCGGAATCGAAGATTTCAGCGGCCAATACGGCTCGCAAGAGATGCTAAGCAATTTCTCTTCCAAAGTGAAAGAATGGTTGGCTTAAGTTATTAAAATAAAGTCTCACTCGCTAAGGCTTAGGCTAAGGTGAGTGGGGCTTTTTTTGCATCGATGCCAGCATTTGGGCAATGCGCCATATTGACAGTCTGCGAACCCCCGTGTGACAATAAGGGAAGGTATAATACTAAAGGTATAAACAAAAGGCATAACAACAAAATAATTCAAAAAGTGAGTGATCGCGATGATGGATCGGCTGGAGCAGGATACCGGACAATCGCATAGAACCCTCTTTTTTAAAAAAGGGACCGTATGGAAGAGAACATCTTCCGTACGGTCCCTTTCTTTTGTTAAAGCGAGAAAGGATCTGATTAGACATGGCGATGGTATATAAGGAAAAGCAGCAACAAGATGACGGAGGAGGTAAAACTCCAGTGAAATTAGATGGTGAACAGTTAACGCCAGCCTTAGTGGCTACGGTTGCTTACGACGGAGTGCCTGTGGCACTGGAAGATGAAGCTATGAAACGCGTGGTGAAATGCCGCGCTATGGTGGAGGAGCTTGTCGCGACAGGCCAAGTGGTTTATGGCGTCACGACAGGCTTCGGGAAATTCAGCGATGTCCGCATTTCTCCGCAAGACGCCGTGCAACTGCAGCTCAATCTGATCCGCAGCCATGCATGCGCTGTGGGCAGACCGCTGCCGGAACCAACCGTGCGGGCGTTGATGCTGCTGCGTGCCAACGCGCTGGCCAAAGGGCACTCCGGCATCCGACTGGAAACGCTGCAGCTGCTGGTCGATTGCATCAATGGCGGCGTGCATCCCATTGTGCCGGAGCAGGGCTCGCTAGGTGCTAGTGGAGATTTGGCGCCGCTGTCTCATCTAGCGCTCGTGCTGATGGGCGAGGGCGAGGCCATCTACCAAGGGCAGCGCCTGCCGGGCGCATTAGCGCTTGCCCAAGCAGGCCTGAAGCCGATTACGCTTCAGGCGAAAGAAGGGCTTGCCTTAATCAACGGCACGCAGATTATGGCTTCGATCGGCACGCTTACGTTCGTCAAAGCGGAGCGTCTCGCACGGACCGCCGATGTCATCGCAGCGATGACTGTGGAGTGCTTGCGCGGCATCCCGGATGCTTTTGCCGATGAGGTGCAGCGCGTACGTCCTTACCCCGAGCAGATCGGGGTAGCAGGCAACCTGCGTACGCTGCTGCAAGGCAGCAAGCTGACGACGCGTCAGGGTGAGATCCGCGTGCAGGATGCGTATTCCTTGCGCTGCTTGCCGCAGGTTCATGGTGCGACGCGCCAAGTTCTTGGTTATGCGGGAGATAAGATCGCCATAGAGATTAATTCAGCGACAGATAATCCTTTGTTATTCGTGGATCAGGGGCTGGTTATCTCGGGAGGCAATTTCCATGGGCAGCCGATTGCTTTTGCGATGGATTTTCTGAAAATCGGCATGAGCGAACTTGCGAACATATCGGAGCGTCGCACAGAGCGGCTGGTGAATCCAGCGTTATCCGGCGGACTGCCTGCTTTTCTCAGTCATAACCCCGGTGTTGGTTCCGGGATGATGATTACCCAATATGTCAGTGCATCGCTCGTTTCGGAGAATAAAGTGCTTGCTCACCCTTCCAGCGTGGACTCCATCCCGTCTTCGGCGAATCAGGAGGACCATGTGTCCATGGGTACAACGGCAGCCCGTCATGCGGCTCAGGTGATTGACAATGTGTCGAAGGTGCTGGCGATTGAGCTCATCTGTGCTGCTGAAGCCGCTGAGTTCCTTGGTAGCGAAGGTCTTGCCCCAGCAACTCGTGTGCTGTATGACAAATTGCGAGCGGTCGTTCCGCCCGTTATAGAGGATCGCTCCACCTCCCGTGAGATTGAAGAAGTCGCTTCTGCGCTTCTGGAAGGCGAATGGCTGCAAGCAGTTGAGGCTGTTACCGGTTCGTTATTTTAAAATCAAAGGAGATGCTGATATGACGAATACTAACCACGTGAAAAGAGTAATCCGCGCCCCTCGGGGTACAGATTTAACCTGCAAAGGCTGGGTGCAGGAAGCGGCGATGCGCATGCTGATGAACAATCTGGACCCTGAGGTCGCAGAGCGTCCGGAGGATCTTGTGGTTTATGGCGGTATCGGCAAAGCAGCACGAAATTGGCCAGCGTTCGACGCTATTGTGCGTGAGCTTCAGCGTTTGGACAACGATGAAACCTTGCTCATCCAATCGGGCAAGCCAGTAGGTGTTTTCAAAACCCATGAACGAGCACCCCGCGTGCTGCTGTCTAATTCGGTGCTCGTGCCCAAATGGGCGAATTGGGAGCATTTCCGCGAGCTGGAAGCGAAGGGATTGATGATGTACGGGCAAATGACGGCGGGCAGCTGGATTTACATCGGCACGCAGGGCATTCTGCAAGGCACCTTCGAAACATTCGCTGAAGCGGCCAGACAGCATACTGGGGGGACTTTGCAAGGCACATTGACCCTGACAGCGGGTCTTGGCGGCATGGGCGGGGCACAGCCATTAGCCGTCACGATGAATGAGGGAGTCGTCATCGCCGTTGAGGTCGATCGTACCCGGATTGAGCGCCGCATTCAAACCCGCTATTGCGATGTGCTCGCAGAAACGTTGGAGGAAGCGCTTCTCCTTGCCGAGAAGGCGATGGAAGCTGGGAAGCCGCTCGCTATAGGACTTCTTGGCAACGCTTCAGAGGTGTATCCGGAGTTTGTGCGTCGCGGGATTAAGCCTGATTTTGTCACAGATCAGACTTCGGCTCATGATCCGCTAATCGGTTACATCCCGGCTGGCATGACACTGGAGGAAGCGGCGGAGCTCCGTCAGCGCGAACCTGAAACGTACGTGCAGCTTTCCAAAAATAGCATGGCTGTTCATGTGCAAGCGATGCTCGATCTGCAGAAGATGGGTTCCATTGTATTCGACTATGGCAACAACATTCGCCAGGTTGCGTTCGATCAAGGTGTCACGCAGGCATTTGATTTCCCAGGCTTCGTTCCGGCGTATATCCGCCCGCTGTTCTGTGAAGGCAAAGGGCCGTTCCGCTGGGTTGCGCTTTCTGGCGATCCAGAGGACATTCGCAAAACCGACGAGCTCGTGCTGAGGCTCTTTCCGGACAACACCCATCTGCATCGATGGATTAAAATGGCGGGCGAACGCGTCGCCTTCCAAGGGCTGCCGGCGAGGATTTGCTGGCTGGGCTATGGCGAGCGCGAGAAGTTCGGTCTCGCGCTTAACGAGATGGTCCGCAGCGGAGAGCTGAAGGCGCCAATTGTCATTGGCCGCGATCATCTGGACTGCGGTTCCGTTGCGTCACCGAATCGTGAGACAGAAGCGATGAAGGACGGCTCTGATGCTGTTGGCGACTGGGCGATATTGAATGCATTAATCAACACGTCAGCAGGTGCCTCATGGGTTTCTATTCACCATGGCGGCGGAGTAGGCATGGGTTATTCGCTTCACGCGGGCATGGTCGTGGTGGCGGATGGAACGGAAGCAGCGTCAGAGAGACTGCGCAGTGTGCTGACCTCGGACCCTGGCATGGGCGTAATCCGCCATGTGGATGCCGGGTATGACGAAGCGGTCGAAACGGCGGAGAAACACGGCATCCGCATCCCGATGCGCGAGCAGGTTTAGGAAGGAGGAGCGAGGATGGAACGAATTGATTTGCTCCTCACCGGCATTGGCAGTTTGGTGACCCCGCAGGGAAATAGGCCGCGTGGAGGGCAGTCCATGAAAGAGGTATGCGAGACCAAAGATGCGGTAATCGCCATTAAGCATGGGAGAATTGCTTGGTTCGGGCCGGTAAATGAGTTTCAGGAGCAGCTTGCAGGTAGTGAAATTGCGGTGACGATGGACGTTGGCGGACGGCTAGTCACGCCGGGGCTCGTTGATCCGCATACCCATCTGGTGCATGGGGGCTCCCGTGAGCATGAGCTGGTGTTAAAACGGTCTGGAGTTCCGTATTTGGACATTCTAGCTCAGGGTGGGGGCATCCTTCATACCGTAAAGTGCACACGCGCCTCCAGCGAGCAGGAGCTGTATGAGAAGGCGCGTCGCAGTCTTGATGAAATGCTTCTGAACGGTGTTACAACCGTTGAAGCGAAGAGCGGCTACGGTCTATCGTTAGAAGCGGAATTAAAGCAGCTGAGTGTTGCCAAGCGCTTGGACGCGGTCCATGTTGTTGATGTTGTATCGACATTCATGGGAGCGCATGCGGTGCCGGAGGAATTCAAGGGGCGCAGCGAGGCGTTCGTTGATTATCTAGTGAACGTTATGCTGCCCAAAGTGGCCGAGGAGGGCCTAGCGGAGTTTTGCGACGTGTTTTGTGAGAGAGGCGTTTTCTCTATTGAGGAGTCGCGTCGTATTTTGGTTGAAGCGCAGCGTCTAGGACTGCGTTCGAAGATCCATGCGGACGAAATCGTGCCGCTTGGTGGAGCTGAGTTGGCAGGAGAGATAGGCGCGATATCCGCCGAGCATTTGCTTACGGCAACGGATACAGGGTTGGCAGCGCTTGCCGCGAGCGGCGTCATTCCGGTGCTGCTGCCGGGCACATCGTTCAATCTCGGCCTAGCCACGCATGCGCGCGCCCGTGACATGATCGACAAGTACGACCTGCCAGTGGCTCTGTCCACGGATTATAACCCGGGCTCCTGCCCGACAGAGTCGATTCAGCTCATCATGATGCTGGCGTCGCTTAACTTGAAAATGTCGCCAGAGGAAATTCTGACCGCCTGCACGATCAACGCGGCGAATGCGCTGGGGCGCGGGCATGATATCGGATCGATTGAGGTGGGCAAACGTGCGGATTTAACGATTTTCGATGCACCTAATATCGCTTATCTGCCGTATCATTTTGGGATCAACCACACGTACGGCGTGATGAAGAACGGGGAAATGGTCGTGTGGAACCGCATGCTTATGACGGGAACTGAACAGGAGGGGGGAGTCGTATGAGCCACGAGATTCCTTTTTTGACATCACCCGATCAAGCCGCATTTCGTGATCATATGGAAACCAAAGTAGCTGGGTGGATTCGTCCATGGGACGGTCACGAGGAGCTTCTTGCAGGGATCGTTGGCGTCCCTTTATCCAAGTCGTCGATCTCGCATTCGGGCGCTTCGACGACCCCTGCCGCGGTTCGCGCGGCATTCAAGTCATTTACCACCTATTCGATGGAATATGGGGTCGATTTGCAGGATTTGGCCGTCCGTGACCTCGGCGACATCCAGATGCATGTGACCAACATCGCGGAATGCCATCGCCGTATTGAGGAGAGCCTTCGAGCTCTGTATAAGGAGCAGCCTAACCTCATCCCGATTATGATTGGCGGCGATCATTCGGCGAGCTGTCCGTCGGTTAAAGCTTTTGCTGGCCGATATCCTGGCCAGAAGGTGGGTATCATCCACTTTGATGCGCACCATGATGTACGTAACTTCGAGGATGGCGGGGTGACCAACGGTACGCCGTTTCGCGGCATCCTGGAGTCGGGTGTGGTTTACGGACCTAACATCGTGCAAATCGGAATCCGGGGGTTTATGAACTCAAAGCCGTATCACGACTATGTGATAAGCCAAGGCGTACATGTGTACACGTCACGGGATGTAAGACGAATGGGGATTGACGCCGTACTTGATGAGGCGATTCAGCTTGCTGGAAAGGATACGGATGTGCTGTACGTGAGTTTTGATGTTGATGTGATTGACCAAGCTTACGCACCCGGCTGTCCAGCGATCGGCACTGGCGGCATGAACCCATGGGATGCCTTGGAAGCCCTTCATCGGTTAGGAGCGCTTCCGAAGGTGCAGGGGCTGGATTTTGTCTGCATCGACCCGACTGTCGACGTGCGAAATGTGACTTCGCGCCTTGCGGTGCAGTTCATGCTCAGCTTCCTGGCGGGAGTGGCCAGGCGGCCGATTTAACTACTTTGTAAGGCTTTGTAAGGCACTTGCCCATAGGTTGGCAGGTGTCTTTTTTATGGCTAATTCGGTAACCTTTATGGAAACTAGTGGGAAACTCTATCCCAAACGCCTGATAAATTGTACAATGATAGGATGTCATTAAAAGTTGAAGTTGTTTTTCTTTTCGGAAAGGATGAAGAAAATGGACAAGCGCAAGAGCGCCAAAAATCAGAATGAGGCTTATGTAGGGGAGGAGTTTGGACCCGAGCTTACAATTCCGCTTTCACTCGCTGACTGTCTTGTTCGATTAACGAAAGGCGATCTTACGGAGATTCGGACTAACTTGGAGATTAAAGGTGTAAGCACATTAAAGAAACAGGATTTAGCTATAGCATTGGTGGAGCATATTCCAAACGCGCTGCCAAATTTATTTTTTAAATTCGATGATACGCGTTATCAAATTATGAAACAAATTGCAGGGCGCGGCGGCGTATCCCCTGGTACGATGATTGATGTAGAGCAGATTTCTTATTTTGTGGATCGAGGGCTGCTTTTCACTGGCATGCACAATGGGAAACCTGCCATAGCCATGCCGAAGGAAGTGCGTGAAAGCTTTCAAAAGCTGGATTACAAATACTTCCGCGAGAAGTTTCAAAGAAATGCGGAATGGATTAAGCTCACGAACGGCCTCTTGTATTATTATGGTCATCTCAGTAACGAAGAGCTGCATAACCTCGTTGAGAGCTATATGGGAACGAAAGTGTACTGGCATGAATACTCAGCTGTTATAGAGGATTCAATTGTGTTCTATATGCAAATTATGCCGGACTCCAGGGGATATCATAATATCCTTTTGAACAATCCGAAACAAGTGCAGCAGGAGCAGGAGTCCCGATTGAGCGTTTCCCTGTATCCATTCACCAAAGAGCAGCTTCTAGCTGCTGGGGAACCCGAATACGTGGATCGTACTCCGGCGCACAAAGCGTTTGTGGACTTTATTCGCAAAAACTATACGATTTCGTATGAACAGGCAGACTTTATCGTAGAAGATTGTGTAGATCATATCCGTAATGGAGCAACTCCGGGCTTTCTGCTTCAATCGATCCAACAGAGTCTTGAAATCAATGACCTTGAGCTGACCAAGAGCTTTATGAATCACATTTCAGCTCTGAATAATACGACAAGGCAATGGTTTCTCAAGGGTTATTCACCAACTGAGCTATCGCCTGCCAAACCGCTGGCTGTGCTCCAGAAACCTTCTGCCCAGGCGGATGTCATTGACATGAAGACGCGCGCGAAGGTAGGCAGGAACGATCCTTGCCCTTGCGGAAGCGGGAAGAAGTTTAAGAAGTGCTGTGCGGGTTAAGGTGTTGGATGCGTAACCTGACTCCAATAGCAGATGAACCGTTAAGACGATATGTCTTGGCGGTTTTTTTGGCTAGGGAGTCCTTAGTCTGCTGATTTAGGCAGGCCTGTTCCAAGGAGCGTTCCATTACGGCATCCCAGCTGAAATAGAGGGAAAACTACCGCTAATCTCAGCTGCACGGTGGCAGGGCATGAATTAGCGGTAAATCCTCCATTTAAATCGTCGGCAGCTACCCCGAAATGGGGTGGATTTAGCGAAATTAAAGGTAGAAATTCCAGTTATAAGGGTAAATTTGCATATATTATGGAAAATAGCTGGAGTAATCGGCGTTAACCAAGTTCCGTACCTTCGCACACATCCGTTTCGCACACAACCACTTCACGCACCCATGTTACTTTAACGCTGAGAAACATTCTTAGAGTAGCTAATTTACTCATCGCATTCCAAGGGAGCGAGTTATACACCGCCTTTTGGAATTAATCACCTCTTAGTGCTGTGGCAACAACCATTCCTCCAACAAGTCAAAAGACCCAATTGTTGATATTGCCTCCTCGGTTTTGTAAGATGGAAATCAGATAAAAGAGTACCCGAAAGGAGGCAGCCCATGGCGCGTTCAAAGTCGCTTTGGTTATTGGTGGGATGGTTTCTGGTTGCGGCGGCGGGCTTGCTCGTTCTGCAATGGACCGGTGTGTGGGCTCGCATGGACTTAAGCCGAGTGACGGAATGGCTGCGGAATTCAGGTCCGCTTGGCGGGCTTTTGTACATCATTGTTTACACGCTGCGTCCTTTGGTGCTGTTTCCGGCGACGCCGTTGACGCTGTATGGGGGTTATGTGTTTGGCGCTTTTTGGGGGACGGTTTACGATATCATTGGAGCGGGTGCCGGTGCGATGCTTTCTTTTTATATAACGCGAAAATGGGGCAGAAACGGCTTTCAACGGATATTGCGCAATAAGAAATTGCAATCTTTTGATCAGAAGGCTGAAGAAAAAGGGTTTATGGTTGTATTGTACATGCGCTTGATGCCTTTTTTTCCGTTTGATGGTGTCAGTTATGGGGCAGGGCTTTCCAAAATCCGTTTCCGGGACTACACTTGGGGAACGCTCATTGGTATAATTCCAGGAGCGGTGGTCTACAACGTGTTTGGCGCATCGCTGCAAGATATTGGATCTGGCAAGTTTTATGCAGCGGTTGGGATGTATGTCCTATTTGCATTAATTCCGTTGCTTTTGAAAAGAAGACAGATCGTACGTGCTCGAAACCGGGCCTAACGAACATGGGAATCTAGTTAATCATCAGAGGAGAAATCAGACATGCAGGGGAAAGCAGTACACAAAGATTTATTCTGGGGCTTAGGCGTGGCGTGTGTGCTCCTAATTGGGTTTATCATTTTATGGCAGAGCATTTCGTCCGGTTGGTTAGAAGCTTTTGATGAAGGGATCGGCAGCGCTGTTCAGTCACTTCGAAGTGACGGGCTAACACCTGCGGTGAAATTTATTACGACGCTCGGAAAAGCAAAAGCAGAAAGCATAATCTTTCTGGTGGTCGCTGCAATCTTGTTGTATAAGTTCAAGCAGAGAGGGGAGACGCTTGTGTTGTTCATAGGTGTTCTAGCTACCTGGGGGCTTAACAACGTGATCAAAGGTTTAATAGAACGAGAACGCCCTGCGGGACCATGGTTAATTGAAGAGACAGGGTTCAGCTTCCCCAGCGGGCATGCGATGGTGTCTATTCTGTTTTACGGATTAATAGGCTACTTGGTGTGGCTCAATGTGCGCAGAGGATGGAAGGCAGCGTGGCTGGTGCCGGTTCTGACCATTGCTTTCGTTCTTTGCATTGGATTAAGCCGGATTTATTTGGGCGTGCATTATCCTAGCGATGTGCTGGCTGGATTCGCAGCAGGCGGCATCAGTTTGACCGCATGCATTATAGCGATAAACCATATTACAGATCGCAGAGCCCGCGCGAAGCAAAGGATGCAGCGGCCAAGTAGGCCAGACTACAACATGCCTGTATAGGTGAATGTGGGGTCTATTTACAAAAAAGAAAGGCATAAAGTGCTGCCAAAGTCATACACTTTTAGTAAGTAAGAGGAGCACTAAAGACATAGTTCACATCGGGGACAACGCCTTCCAGGGGTTCGTCCTTTTTCTTTTGCTTCCAGGACGTTGTATAATTAATCCATCGGCAGATGACTCAGAAAGAAGGGATGACTATGCTGAAACTAAGTATTCTTGATCAATCACCGGTTTCTTCCGGTTTTACGCATAGCGACGCGCTGCAGCAAACCATTCAGCTGGCGCAGTTGGCTGATCGTCTAGGCTACACGAGATTCTGGGTATCGGAGCATCACAACTCGCAGGGTCTCGCCGGCTCGTCCCCGGAGGTGCTGCTGTCCACACTAGCGGCACGCACAAACCGCATAAGGCTCGGCTCAGGTGGTGTGCTGCTGCCGCATTACAGCTCCTATAAGGTCGCTGAGAACTTCCGGATGCTCGAAGCGCTCTATCCGGGGCGCATCGACCTCGGCATCGGGCGTGCGCCTGGCGGCACGCCGCACACAGCCAAGGCGCTCAGAGGCGTCAGCGCCGATCTGTTCGAAGGACTTGAGCGGTTCCCGGCGCAAGTCACAGATCTGCTCGGGTTCCTCACCGATTCGGTGGAACCCGGTCACGTGTTCGAGGGCATCCGTGCCACCCCGATGGTGGCTGGAGTGCCCCAGGTGTGGCTGCTCGGCTCCACCGGGCAGAGCGGGGTTTACGCCTCGCAAGCAGGCGCAGCATTCTGCTTCGCGCACTTCATCAACGGAGCGGGCGGACAACAAGCGGTCCGCAGCTACCGCAGCTCGTTCAAGCCGTCCGCGCTGAATGTCGTGCCGCAGGCGACGGTCTGCATCTATGTGCTCTGCGCCGAAACGCAGGCAGAAGCGGAAGAGCTTGCCGCTTCCATCGACTTGCGCATTCTGCAAATGGAAAAAGGCGAGTTCACCGGAGTGAAATCGCCTGAAGAAGCGGCTGAGTATGTCTACTCGGATTGGGATCAAACAAGGTTGAGGGATAATCGGTCCCGGATGATTATCGGCGATCCCGGGCAAGTCCGGGAACAGATGCTGAACTTGGCCAGCAGCTACCAAGTGGATGAAGTCATGGTCGTTGCAGGTGGTTACCTGCCTGAGACGAGGCAGCGGACGATTGAACTGCTGGCCGAAGCGTTCGATCTCGCTGCGCTCAAAGTCTGATTTCCTTCATGGGGTTAACGGCTTCTTTTATTTCTCTTATCGATTTCTTCCGTCACGATGAAAGCAAGGTCTTCGTTGCCAAAAAGGGACAGCACACCTAACACAGTGCTATCTGCAACTTCGCCGGCTTCCTCTTTGGAAACCGTTAGATCAAGGGCTTGCTGCAGCGAAGCATTATCCTCCTGATCTGGATAAGCAGCACGATAGAGTGCAGCCGGGTCCAAATCATGATTAATACACCACTGGGCAAAAACGAGAATCATCATATGCTCCTCGCGTTTATAATTTTCGATCATCTGTTCTTCTAATTGTTTATTATTCATATTAGGGTAAACATCTCCTTCAACTACCTATTCAGCTTTATTAGCGGATGGGTTCATTATAGCGAAAGATCAGGTGCAATCACAATGATTAAGAATGAGAAGATCAAAGCATCCGAAGTGCATGTCACGGGTATACAGGGTGAAGACCTAGGCGTGATGTCTACGAAGGAAGCGCTGCTCCTGGCGAAGCAGCTGAAAGTTGACTTAGTTTGTACTTCGCTCATGAGCAGTCCGCCCCCGTGCAAATTGATCGGAGCGGGCCAGGCTAAGCAGGAAGCGATGCAGGAGAAACAGCAGGCCCGTAAGCTGGAGCAAGCGCCAAAGATCAAAGAGCTGCGATTAACACCGCATATCGAGGATCACGATCTGGATACGAAGCGCCAGCAGGCAGCGCGGATTCTGCAAGGTGGAGATGCCGTGCAGCTGGTTGTGAAGATTTCGGACAAAGAAGGCACTCAGGCCAAAGCGTTGCTTGAAGGTTTGATCAAAGATTTAAGCGCGTATGGACGCAAACAAACAGGCATTCAGCTAAGCGGGAAGCAAGCATCCGTGCAGCTGAATCCTTTATAACAAAAGCATGAACGTACCTTCGCTCGATCCGGGAAGGACGTTCATGCTTTTTTTTACAATCACAGGAGAAGGCGGAGGAACTTAATTCAAGGTAATGGCTTGCGAGCCCATAAGCTCCCATACCTGTTTGAAATCACTCAAAACATAAGCTTCCTGTTGTCCAGTCATAGGGTCGTTCATATAGGCGTAATCGTCGTCCCAACCTGTTAATAGCAAGGCATGCTCGGGTTGATACCACTCTACGAGTCGATCCTGTTCATCTTGCCATTCCAGATCCAGATAGGGAGTATCCATGTGTTCAGTAGCCCAAATCATTGTAGGCTTGCCTGCTTCTATAGTGCGGAGCAAAGCATCAAAGGAAGCACCTGTGATATCCTTGAAACGCCCTGGCATAAGCTGATTCATTGTGGAATATATCGGCTTATGGTAAATGCCGTATCCTGCCTCATAAGGGTTGCCGACGAACACATCCTCTGGATTGCCGCCAACAAAGGCTCCATCTTCATTCTCAGCAGGCATCTCGCCTCTAGGGAGCGCGTCAGCTACTTCCTCTTTGGTGATAGGAAGCCCAGCCCAGTTCAGCAGCATGGTGGCCGCCACAGCTTCGCACCCATTGGGCAGCTCTGGCAGTTGGGATAAGGCAGGAGTATTAGGCACCTGATAATGGTGCTCCACTGGAGCAGGAGCAGGAACATCTGCAGATGGCAGCGGCACAGGTTCATTCAGCAGCGGCTCACTGAGCACGATAACAGGCGGATTTGGAGCGGTCGTTTGGAGAGCTTGTTCAAAAGCAGGCGCAATAGGCTTGGGCAATGCCAAGCACATCACAGACCATATAACGACCAGGCAGCATATGAATTTTGTAATGTGAAATCACTTCCGTTCCGATCTAGCACAATCTAACACAATCTTCTCATTACATCATGAAAAATCTGGAAATGCAACACGAAGTCAGGATGACATATTAAGATGGCCAATCGGCATAGTCTAGGAAAGCGGACAGGTTCCTGCGAATATTTTATGGCATGAAATATGGACTAGGGATGACCTTGTGAGGCAAAAGCTCATACAATAGAGTAAAATGGTGAAAAATACCCGTTTATGGATAAGAGGGAAGTTTATGAATAAACATGAAGAGGAGAAAAAGGCGCTGGAGCAAGCTGCTATCGATATTTTCCTTGAACTATATAATATAAATAATCCGATTGCGCTGCAAATGGTTCGGCAACAGGAGAAGCCCGATGCGCTTCTAGAGGATATGAATAACGAATCGATAGGACTCGAAGTGACCCATTTGTTCTACGATATGGAGGAAGCCAGACTCATGATGTCACGGTCTGAGCTTACGAAGCCTGGGGCGGAAGTGCTGGATAATTTTATTAAGGTCATTAATGATCGAATCGTTAGTAAAGAACTAAAGTTTCAGGATTATTCCCATGATTACCCTTGTATGCTGCTCATACGCAATGTTTCGCTGCTGTTTGGGATGTCTGATGTGCTTAGCTTCAAGCATAAGCTTGTCCAACCAAGTGGAATGTTCACGCAAGTATGGCTGTTGTCCAGAGATTTTACATCGGATTGGCTGTTAATTAATTTATATGAGGTTGGCGGCGGAGGGGTGAAATGAAGCGTCTCTATGTGGGGCTTGGTACAGCATTTGGCGTCTATGCGATCATCATGATTGTGTATTTATTAAAAGGAGATCTATTCTCGATCCCTCATGCCCTAGTGGGCACAAGCGCAGATCCGCACACGTTCATGACCGTGCAGGAAATAGACAAAGCTGAGTCGCTGTCACGTATCCGATCATTAGCTTATTTCCTCAGTTCTCCACTGCAAATCGGCTTGATTCTGCTGTTCCTTGGAGTGGCCGTTCATATTCGAAGCTTTGCTGAAAAGCTGTTTAAGGCTTCGTTCCTGCAAATGATCGTTTTTGTGCTTCTATTTATTCTGCTGATGGACGTGCTGTTCTTGCCAGTGGATTATTTTCTGTTCAAAATCGACCAAGCCTATGGGGTATCCACAGAGACGCTGGCGATTTTTTGGGGCGATCATGGGAAAGATTTTCTGCTTAATGCGGTAGGAACGATTGTCATGGTTTGGATATTCAGACGGGTGCTGCAATGGAGCCCCAACCGGTGGTGGATCTGGTTCTGGCTGTTGTCTGTTCCATTGATTCTGTTCGTCACCTTCATTCAGCCCGTTGTGCTTGATCCTCTGTATAATGATTTCAAGCCGCTGCAGGATCAAGAGCTTAAGGCGCAAATTCTTCAATTGGCCGCGCAATCGCACATTCCCGCCAAGCAGGTGTATGAGGTCAATATGTCCGAGAGGACCAACGCGATTAACGCATATGTTAATGGAATTGGCGGTAACGCACGAATCGTACTTTGGGATACGACGCTGAAAAAGCTGCAGCCTGATGAGATTTTGACCGTGATGGCGCATGAAATGGGGCATTACGTCGAAAAGCACATTTATATCGGCATTGCCTATGGGATCGCGCTTAGCTTTATTGGTTTATGGCTTGCGTTCCACGGGTATCGCTTTTTTCTTAAACGTTGGGGCTCCAGATGGGGCATTCGGGGAGAAAATGATTTAGCGGCGCTGCCTATTCTGCTGCTGCTCATTACGTTCATGAGTTTTGTCTCCGCGCCTGCTCAAAATGCTTTCTCCCGTGTGATCGAACATCGGGCAGATGTGTATGCGATGAAAATGACAGGAGACGGCAATGCCGCCATTCGCGCTTTTCAGCACATTGCCAAGGAGAACTTAAGCCCTGTCACACAGCCAGGGCTGGTTCAGTGGTTTCGTGGCTCGCATCCGGACATCATGGATCGGATTATGTATTTTAAGCAATTTGATAAATAAAAGGCTAGTGAGGAAGCGGGCAATCGCTTCTTCACTAGCCTTTATAGGTTATGTTTTGCTGAGAATACCGCAATATCGCTAAGACGATTACTCAGAGGGAACTATAGGCCTCTATTTTGAGGAAATGGAGCCTTTTCCACTTCGAGTGGAACTATAGGGATTTAATTGGCTTCCATAGCACAGTTTTTGCATAAATCTGGCGGAATAACGAACTCTAGTTCCCACTGTAAATGGAAACTGTGCATTCTCAGGGGAATAGCGAACTCCAGTTCCCTTTAAGGCATAACAACCAGACAAGGAGATAGACATCTGGAGCCAATGAACTACTGCTCATTCCTGCGCGTCATTTGCTGCCAAACAGAGCCTTCAGCTGCATGCCCGCCTTCAATGCGCTCCAGCGCGATTTTCACCTGCATGCGAACTTCGAACTCGGGATCGTCCGCTGCTTCCTGCAGGTCCTTCAGTACGGAGTTGTCGCCAACCTCGTACAAGAAGCGCGCTGCGCGCCAACGGACCAGCTTGTTGCGGTCCTTCAGCGCCTTCGCCATCGCTGGCATGGCGGCGGGGTCGCCCAGATCGGACAGCGTATCGCCAGCCGTCCGACGAACAGAGGGAGTATCGTCCTCGAGGGCACGATACAGGAAGGGCAGTACCTCGGGTTCTTTGATATCCCCGAGGTACACCGTTGCCAGTCGCCGAATCGACGTGTTCTCGTCCTGCAGGGCATGGACGAGAAGCGGCAGCGTCTCTAGCGACGGCTGGATCTTCTGAAGCGCGGCGTAGCGCAGCTTCCAGTCACTGTGGCGCAGCTGTTCCAGCGTTGCGCCAGTCTGTTCTTCTTCGGCAGCCTCCGAAGAAGCGGGAACCGGGGTCTCCAGCATCGCGCTGGAGACCAGGCCTTCGACGCGGGCGTCGTCGTAAGAAGCGTCCAGCTCCTGGACGACTTCACCCGCGATGTCTTTGAGCTCGCCGTAGCGAACGCCGAGCTCTTCGAGCTTGCGCTCCTTGATCAGGTTCGGCGATGCCGTACCTGCGCGGACCGCGGCCTGGGTGAAGCGCTCGGGCATCGCCACGCGCGCTTCTTCGTTGCCGGCGCGCACCCGCACCTGGAGCGGGATGCCGCGGAACATCTGCACGAGGACTTGTGCCTCTCCGAAGGCTGCTTCAGCCTGCGGTTGTTCCAGCGGCAGGTCATTGCTGCTGCCTTGGCCTTGGACTTCACCGAAAATCTCGCGGGCTTTGGCCAGGATGAGCTGCCAGTCCCCTTTGGAGGTACGGTCCAGCGCAATGAAATCTGCTGCGTGGAATACGCTGATCACGCCCTGTACAGCGAGTAATTGCTGAACGTTATCTGGGGCATCCGTGCTATTTTTCTTTGTATAGGTTTTGCGCACGCCAGCTGGCAGTGATTCATCCATATTGAGCTTCATAGAATTTGGGCTAGGTGTAGGTTCTATCGATATAATTTTCATTAATGACACTCCTTCCAGTCGGATGTTACATGAAAAGACCCGGACGTATGAACGTCCAGGCCTGTTTATAGGCATTTCATATTAATCTAAATCAACGAGATTGCGATTTAAGTATTTATCGAGCGTCTTGGTGAGATCAAACACCGTATGTGCCAAATCCACATTCTCGAAAACATGATCGCATTGATCGCGGTAAGCGAGCTCGTCTTCGTAATAAGAGAGATACTTCTGAATGATCTCATTAGAGTCTCCGCTTTCTCTCATCCGCTCTTCGAGAATACTGCGCTGAGCGTAGATGAAAACCTGTACGACTTGATCTCCGTAAAGCTTTTTGAGCGTTTCCGCACCAAAGCGGTTCAAGATTAAATAAATGCTTCCACTGTGTTCGAACATGCGTTCAATATCGGCACTTTTAATCCCATATAAATGATCATTGACGGTGCTAATCTCAATGAATTCACTGTTTGCTTGCGCCTGTACGAACTCAGCAGGGGAGATAAAGTGATAATCTTGACCGTCTTCCTCAGTTGCCCTAGGAGGTCTGGTGGTGTAAGAGATAACCTGCTTCATGCCTAGTGTAGAGCCAGACATTTCAGCAACCGTCTTACGACCGGCTCCGTGTGGACCGGTGAATACAAAAATCATTTCCTTGTCCTTTAATGCGTACATGGAACATACCTCCTTATTTGTGAAAAGTGAGGGGTAAATCCTACGTGCGTGCAACGGTATGAAACGATTTTTGTCTAAGTAGGATCACTTTCAGCCGTACTTATATTCTACATGGTTCGGGTTATTCGGTAAAGGTCTAGCGTTGGAAACGCTTTTTTGACTAGCGTTTCCCGCCGCGTCCGCCGCCTCTTGGCGCACTGCTGCGAGGTGAACCGCTTCTGTCGCCGCCGCGAGGCGCTCCAGTACGAGATCCAGAACCGTCGCTGCGTCCGCGCGTTTGAGCGCCACGTTCGCCGCTGCCTTGGTAGCCGCGTGCTGCGCCAGGGCGGTCACTGCGTGAAGCAGCTCCGCCGCGTGCTGCTCCGTAGCTGTCGCTGCGTCCAGCACCGCGCTCGGCGCTGTCACTGCGGCCTTTGCCGCCGCTGCGAATCGCGCGTGATGCGCTTGCTGCATCGTCGCGGCCAGTGCCGGCGTACTTGTTGTACGGCGAGTAGGATTTATCGCCGTGAGGAGCAGAGCGCTTGCGGTCTGTGCCATCACCGCGACCTGCGGTGCGTGGAGCGCGTTCGGCAGACTCGCCGCGTCCCCATGAACTGGTGACTCGCGCTTTCGCAGCGCTCATATTGTCTCCGCGGCCTGGTCCATCGACCGGTTCTTTTCTTTCTGCGCGACCCCAAGTGTTCGGGTTACGCTCCGAATTTACCTTCGCAGGGCGTTGTCCTCTTGGCGCATCGCTGCTGCGCGCACCAAATTTATCGCCGCCTCTGGAAGCAGGACGTCCAGTACCGTATTGCATGCCGGATTTGTCTTCACGAGCGCCAGATCTTCCGCGGCTCTGTTGACCGCGCGGTTCTGATGTCCTGCCGCTGCGACCGCTGCGAGCAGCTCCGCCGCCACGACGGCCAGATCCTCGGCCTTCTTGCTCGAAGTGATCTTCAGAGCTGGAACGAACGCGGCGTACCTTAGGCTCGGAAGCCCCTCTCAAGGACATCTTGATCCCTTTTTCGATCAGTTCGATTGTCAGCATATCCCGCTCGGTAGCGAAAGTCACGGCAACGCCCGTATCTCCAGCACGGCCCGTACGTCCGATTCGGTGAATGTAGCTTTCGGCGTCTTGCGGCACATCATAATTGAAGACATGCGTGACACCTTCGACATCTAGCCCTCGCGCAGCAATATCCGTAGCGACCAACAACTCAATACGACCATCTCGGAATCGTTTCATAACTTGCTCGCGTTTGGCTTGTGATAAATCTCCGTGTAGTTCGTCAGACATAAGCCCAAGTTCCTGTAAAGCTTCATTTAATGCAATAGCTCTTGCCTTGGTTCGGCAGAAAATCATCGCGAGGTAAGGTTTATATTGTTTAATAGCTGCAATCAAAGCATCCTGCTTCTGACGATCAGTGGTCGGAATGAGAACTTGCTCAATTTCGGTCAACGTCACTTGTTTGCTTTGAATTTTAATCTCTTTTGCTTCCTTCATATAAGCTTTGGACAGGTTCATGACTTGTTCAGGCATGGTAGCGGAGAAAAGAAGGGTTTGACGATAAGGAGACGTTTGCGCAATGATATCCTTCACCTCATGAAGGAAACCCATATGCAGCATTTGATCGGCCTCATCCAATACGAGTATTTTCAATTTATAGAAATTGATAGAACCGCGGCGAAGGTGATCGAGCAATCTTCCCGGTGTTCCTACTACTATATGTATGTTCCCTTGAAGTTTTCTAAGCTGCTTTTCTACATCCTGCCCGCCGTAGGCTGCAAGTACCTTTGCTCCCGTCACAGGGACAAGGTCTTTCAGCTCATTCGTAATTTGAATCGCCAGCTCGCGTGTTGGTGTAAGAATCAGTGCTTGAACATCTGCGCTCTCTACATCAATCGTTTCTAATATTGGAAGAACAAAGGCAAGAGTTTTACCTGTGCCTGTTTGTGCTTGTGCAATAACATCCGCGCCTTTTAATAAAACAGGTATTGCTTCCCTTTGAATGGGGGTCGGTTCGATAACACCTGATGCTTGTAAGACTCCAACGAGTCTTTCTCTAATTCCTAATGAGGCAAATCCACTTGACATGGTAATTGGCCAGCTCCCTTTTTCCTACTATTTATAGGGATCTTTGGTGGTAGTCCAAAGTCTCTCCTTGTTAAGACGATTCCCCCATTGTACAGGAATGCCAGACAAATGGAAACAGGGGCCGGCCTACAAGCAATAAATATCTACTTTATATAGAAGAAATTGAATTTATTTATCTGGCAATACTTGAGCTGTCCCAAAAACGCGCTCCACAGTCTGGTTGAAGTCGGTCAGCAGCGGCATAAGCGAATGGCCTTTCCAGCTTTCCTGCGCATAATTGTTCATTTTATTGAGGAAATCCCGATTAGCTGAAATATAGACATCCATCACACTTGGTTGGAGCAGACGGATTTTCTCCGCCATAGCTTGTTTAAAACGATGAGAGAGCAGGTCATGATGGACGGCAGTCTCGTAACTGTTGTACCCGTTGTTTAAATCATTAGAAGGCAGATAGTCATCATGAGGAGCGTTATCATTGTAAAAGCCTTTGTTCGTTCCCTGGTTGTTGGTCTCTTTTGTCGTACCTTTGGTACCCGTAGCGCTGCTGTCAATCATGAGGGCCACGTAGGCGTTTTTGTCCGTCGTCATGACGATGGCCGTATTTACACCATTCATCGCATTGAGTTGATTAGAAAGAAACTGATTGTATGCGAGACTAGTATTATTGTGCGATACAGGACCATAGAGCTGTTGGGTTTGGTAGGCTCTCTCGGAATCTGTCGATTTATCGACTGGGGAACCGAAGTTGGTATGGTCGGGACTTTTGCCATATTCCCGTCCACCCTCCGTGCAGCCTGATAAAGTTAGCATGAGGAATAGCAATCCAGAAATCGGAAAACCTAACTTACTGAGCATCAATAATGACCTCCCAATCTAGAGTGTAATGTCTATAGGATGGGATGTTTCTCTCCTTTTATTCGTGTTCAGAAATATACGCTTTTGTGCATAAAGAGGTGGGTGTATGGAAATAACCATGAAGGGAAAATATATCGCTACAGAGCGGTTTAAGAACAATTTGTGAACTCTCCTCCAGCGATTGACAAAAACTTTTCACGAATTTATAGTTAATAAAGTGAATTGACATGGGCATGGCCATCGTGGTAAAAATAATGTTTTAAAAGTGGGGTTGATACAATGAGTCGATTGAAAAAGTTATGGCGTCTGCTACCCCTTTTAGCGGTAATGACGTTCTTGCTAGCCGGGTGTGGAGACCCAACTCTGTCTGCTTTGCAGCCAAAAGGTCCTGTTGCATCAGAGCAATTGTTTTTGATGAAATTAAGTCTCTTTATCATGGTTTTTGTCGTAATTGTCGTATTTGCGATTTATGTGTATGTGTTAATTCGGTTTAGGAAGCGCAAGAACGACAACAGCATTCCGAAACAAGTGGAAGGAAGCCACGTGCTTGAGATCATCTGGACCGTTGTTCCGATTCTCTTACTGTTAGTGCTTGCGGTGCCAACAGTATCTTACACATTCAAGCATTCAACGAACTACACTAAGGACAAAGCCGCCGTTCACGTCAAAGTCACTGCGCATCAATTCTGGTGGCAGTTTGAATATCCAGATTTAGGCATCGCGACAGCGCAGCAGCTTGTTGTGCCTAAGGATAAAATTATTGCATTTGAACTTGTTTCCGCGGACGTCTCTCACGCATTCTGGGTACCATCCCTAGGCGGTAAAGTAGATACGAACCCTGGAATCACGAATACGCTTTACCTGCAAGCTGATGAAATATCTACATTCCAAGGTAGATGTACAGAGCTTTGCGGAGCGTCTCACGCATTGATGAACTTCACGGTTGAGTCGAAGAGTCAAACGGATTTCGATGCATGGGTAGCGAAAATGAAAGCACCAGCAACTGTGCCGGCAACAGCTCAGAAGGGTGAAGAACTTTTCAAAGAAAATTGTATGTCTTGTCACGCAGTTACTGCTAATGGTCCTGGTGTTGCTCCGAACCTCAAAGGTTTCGCTGATCGCGATACACTTGCTGGTATTTTGGAACATACTCCTGAGAAAATGGCGCTGTGGATACATAATCCGCAAGAACAGAAACCGGGCAACAAAATGCCAGCGTTCGGTCAAGCGGCAGGCGGTAAGCTTGATGACGCACAAATTAACGATATCGTTCAGTACTTACAGACTTTGAAATAAACTTCTCAGGTAAAGGAGGTTAATACGTTGGCTCACTCTCACCCAGTAAAAAAACATACCGGTCTCATGGATTGGCTTACAACAGTCGATCATAAGAAGATCGGTATCCTGTACTTACTTGCGGGCGGCCTTTTCTTCCTCGTAGGAGGACTTGAAGCCATTCTGATTCGGATTCAGCTCGCTTATCCGGATCAACATATTTTTGTCGGTGATTCATTTAACCAATTAACAACGATGCACGGAACAACGATGATTTTCTTTGCGGCGATGCCGATCATCTTCGCATTCATGAATGCCATCGTTCCTCTACAGATTGGTGCAAGGGACGTTGCGTTCCCATTCGTGAACTCACTAGGTTTCTGGCTGTTCTTCGCGGGCGGCGTCTTGATGAACACAAGTTGGTTCTTGGGTGGTGCACCGGATGCTGGTTGGACGGGATATGCGCCATTGTCCTCGATTACCGACAGCGGTTGGGGGCAGACGCTCGAGGGTAACATTCAAGGTACAGATTTCTATGTACTAGGTTTGCAAATTGCCGGTATTGGTACACTTATCGGGGGGATTAACTTCCTCGTAACAATTATTAACATGCGTGCACCTGGTCTTACATATATGCGTATGCCAATGTTCACATGGTCAGCTTTCATCACTTCTGCTTTGATCGTACTTGCTTTCCCTGCAATTACAGTAGCACTAGTTGAACTTATGTTCGACCGTGTCTTTGGCGGAGCATTCTTCGATGCTGCCAGGGGCGGTAACAACGTATTATGGGAGCATCTATTCTGGATTTTCGGGCACCCCGAAGTTTACATCCTGATTCTTCCAGCGTTTGGTATTATTTCTGAGATCGTATCGACGTTCTCCAAAAAGCGTCTTTTCGGATACAGCTCCATGGTCTTCGCAACTGTATTAATCGGTTTCTTGGGCTTCATGGTTTGGGTTCACCATATGTTTACAACAGGCTTGGGTCCAGTTGCTAACTCGATCTTCTCGATTGCAACAATGGCGATTGCCGTTCCTACTGGTGTCAAAATCTTTAACTGGTTGTTCACCCTTTGGGGCGGGCAAATTCGTTTCACAACAGCTAATATTTTTGCAACAGCTTTCATCCCGACATTCGTTATGGGTGGAACAACAGGGGTTATGCTTGCGATTCCAGCAGCAGACTTCCAGTACCACGATACGTATTTCGTAGTTGCTCACTTTCACTATGTTATCGTTGGTGGTCTAATTCTTGGCTTGTTCGCAGGTCTTTACTACTGGTGGCCAAAAATGTTTGGTCGCACGCTCAGCGAAGGACTCGGGAAATTACATTTCTGGTTGTTCTTCATCGGTTTCCATTTAACATTCTTCCCGCAGCATTTCTTGGGTCTAATGGGGATGCCGCGTCGTGTATTTACGTACCAGCCAGGGTATGATCTTGAAGTAGGTAACTTGGTTTCTACAGTAGGTGCCTTCTTCATGGGTATCGGTACGCTCGTGTTCCTAATCAACATCATTGCAACAGCAAGGAAACCAGTTACGGCGCTATCCGATCCTTGGGATGGTCGTACATTGGAGTGGTCGATTCCTTCACCTGCACCTGAATATAACTTTAAACAAACTCCGCTTGTTCGCGGCTATGATGCACTTTGGAAAGAGAAAATGGCAGGTAATAAGCAAATGACTCCGGCAGAACCGGTTGGTTCGATTCATATGCCGTCAGCATCCATCTTGCCGTTAATGATGTCCGTTGGCTTGTTCATTGCTGGTTTTGGTTTTATGTACAAAAACTACTATGTTGCAGGCGCTGGGATCATTGTTACATTTATTGCTATGTTCTTACGCTCCGTATACGACGATCATGGTTGGCATATTGAACCGGAAGAACTTGAAGATGACAAGGGGGTAAAGGCATGAGTACTCATCATACGGGCGTACTGCCTGCTAATCCGGAAACGGCTACCCTCGAAGGGAAAAATAAGGTTCTTGGTTTCTGGTTATTCCTTGGCGCCGAAGTTGTATTGTTTGGTTGTTTATTCGCAACTTACATTGCACTTCGGAACTCTGTTCCAGACGGTCCGACAGCTGATGAAATTTTCAAACTCAAAACAGTGGGTTGGTCAACTTTCATCCTCTTAACAAGTAGCTTAACAAGCGTGTTCGCGATCATCGCGATGCACAAACAGAAGCTGGGCCAATTGTTATTCTGGCTTCTTATCACGGTATTGTTTGGTCTTTCGTTCTTGGGTCTTGAGATTTATGAGTTCGTTGAATATGTTCACGAGGGTCATAAATTTACAACAAGTGCCTTCTCAACATCGTTCTATACGCTGGTTGGGTTCCACGGAGCGCACGTTGCCTTCGGTATTTGCTGGATTACACTGTTGATTCTACAAGGACTTAAGAAAGGTCTTACCGTTGTTACAGCACCTAAGTTCTACGTAGCAGCGTTGTACTGGCACTTTATTGACTTAGTCTGGGTATTTATCTTCACAGTCGTTTATCTGATGGGGAAGGTGGGTCATTAAGATGAGCAGCAATTCTCACGATACACACGCACCTAGCAAACGAGTAAAGCATGAATCTCCATTGAACCACTACTTGTCTTACATTATCTCGATCTTGCTGACAATGCTTGCATTTGCAGTTGTTCTCTACGGAGACCTCGATCGTTCGTTTATCTTGATCTTCATCGTCTCTTTGGCCCTTGTGCAAGCTATTATCCAGTTGTTCTTCTGGATGCATGCCAAAGAAAGAGGGCACCTGTTCCCGCTAATTTTTCTTGGGGGAGGAGCTTTCGTAGCTCTTACTGGTGTTATTACAGCTGTATATTGGATGTGGTGGTAAACCACTGGAAGAGGCAACTTTGTCTAGGCAAAGTGCCTCCTCTTTTTTTAGCATGAAGGTCTAGCATGAAGTTGAAAGGAGAAAGAGATCAGGTATGAGCCAAATTGGTGGGTTTTTTGAGTTGTGGAATCCTGTATTACTGTTGGTGGTCGTCGTTGTCGGATATACATATCGTCACTTTGTCGCTAAGGGGAAAGGGAATTCAGCAAATATTGAGCCAGTTTCGGCTTCACAGATGATCTCTTTCTATGTTGGGCTTGCTCTTTTCTACATTGGTCAAGGGAGTCCGATTAATTATATCGGACACCACTATTTGTTCAGCATGCATATGCTGCAGCAAACTATTCTATATCTCATCGTACCTATCTGTATTTGGCTGGGCACACCAGCGTGGATGATGCGTTCGATAATGAAAATTAAGGTTATTCGCGGTATATTCTCATTTTTCACACGACCGTTGATTGCACTATTCCTATTTAACATGCTCTTCTCCATATATCATATGCCTTTGGTTATGGATTACTTGATGATCAATGATCTATCGCTTTTCGGTTACCATACGGTGCTGTTATTTACGGCTTTTATGATGTGGTTCCCTGTTTTTTGTCCACTGCCTGAGATGAATCGCTTGAATGATTTGAAGAAGATGGCTTACATCTTTGGTAATGGCATTTTGCTGACACCAGCCTGTGCGCTCATTATTTTCGCGGATACGATTATTTATGACATGTACGCGAATGTATCCGTACCCTTCGCCCATTTATCACCTCTTGATGATCAGCAATTGGGTGGCGTTCTAATGAAGATGGTCCAGGAAGTTGTCTATGGAGCAACACTTGCGTATATTTTCTTCCGTTGGTATCGCAGAGAGCGTAAAGAAGATGACGATATGGATCTTATTGAGGCACAAGAGGGTCTGAATAATCAGAGCGGTAATTGGAATCGCGCTTAGGGGAAAGGATTTAGGGAGATGCACATTTTACCAACGATTTCTACGATGTTTATCGTGATCAGTGCCATTTTTGTCGGTTTCGGGTGGTATCATATTGTGAAAGGGAACCGGGAAACCCATCAGAAGCTGATGGTTCTTGGAGCTATTTTCGCACTAGCGTTCTTTATTATATATATGTCTCGTACGTTGTTTGAGGGTAACACCTCATTCGGTGGACCAGAGAGCTTGAAACTGCCGTATCATTTGTTCTTGTTCTTCCACATTGCCTTAGCTACGGTGGGCGGTGTTCTTGGATTAATAACACTTTGGTTTGCCTACAAAAACAAATTTCTTAAGCATAAGAAAATTGGCCGCGTGGCTGCAATTGTGTGGCTTTTAACAGCACCGACGGGTGTTTTGGTTTATGTTTTGCTCTACTTGATGTATCCGGGTGGGACGACGAAGCCGGTTATTGATGCGATTTTTGGATTGTAGGAAATAGATTCCGAAGAGGAATAAAGAGAAGAAGCTAATTCGCTGTGTTGAGCAGTTGAGTTAGCTTCTTTTTTTGTACGGAATTTTATCCTTAACCGTGAGCTGCATCCGTGTTCATGTAGTTGATTGCCCACATATGGCCGTCCAAGTCCTCGAAGGCCCAATGATACATGAATCCATAATCCTCAGGTTCTTCGTACGATTTCCCGCCTAAGGAGACCGCAGTATTCACGATTTCATCCACCTTTTCTCGGCTCTCGAAGGCCAATGCGATCGTCATTTGCGCATACTTTTCGGTATCAACGGTTTCCTTCTGCGTGAGCGACTTTAAAAGTTCTTTGGATATCAACGAACTTATCAACATACCAGTGGCACCAACCACTCGCAAAATTTCTTCTATTTACCAATTTCATGTAAACTATAATAATAGAACATTAATCTCTTAGCTCAATCAGAAAGGCAGGTTCAATCCATGACATACCCGCTTACAGTAGACAACGTTTCCAAGCAGTACGGTGAGAAAACAGCTGTGAACGCTATCACTCTGCGTGTGCAGGAGGGAGAAATTTATGGACTGCTAGGTGCTAATGGTGCTGGAAAAACGACAACGATGCGAATGGTTCTAGGACTTATATATCCCGATCAAGGACAAATTTTGTGGAAGGGGCAGGGCTATCGGGAAGAGTTGAAGAGGCTTATGGGCTACTTGCCCGAAGAGCGCGGCTTATATCCTAAAATCAAAGTAAGCGAACAAATTATATACTTAGCAGAGCTGCGCGGCTTATCTCGTAAGCAGGCAGAGACGGAACTGAAAGCTTGGCTTGAACGGTTCGACGTCCCTGAGTACTACAATAAGAAGGTCGAGGAGCTGTCCAAAGGGAATCAGCAGAAGATCCAATTTATTGCTGCCGTGATTCATAATCCTGATCTTTTGATTCTGGATGAGGCCTTTAGCGGACTTGACCCCGTGAATGTGGAACTGTTGAAAAAGACTGTGAAGAGCCTCCGTGACGAGGGGAAGACAATACTCTTTTCGAGTCACCGCATGGATCATGTGGAGGAGCTGTGCGAACATATCTGCATTCTGCATCGTTCAAATACGATTCTGCAAGGAAGCCTGAAGGAGATTAAATCTACCTTTCCGAAGGAGAGAATCACGCTGCAAACCGAGCAGCCAATTATGGGCTTGGAACAACTCCAAGGTGTTACGTCTGTGGAGAGACAGCAAACCGGCTATCACATTCGGATAGATTCCACTGCTGATGCGCAGCAGATTTTGCACCATGCGATAGGACAGTCTGCTATACATAGGTTTCAAATCATGGAGCCTACGCTGAATGAAATCTTTATTCAAAAGGTGGGAAAAGCGCATGAATAGGACATGGACTGTTATCAAATTCACCTATTTAACCCGTTTCCGCTCCAAATCATTTCGCGTGATGAGTCTTATTCTCATTGTACTGTTATCGGTGCTCATTCACTTGCCTACGATAATGGAGAAACTATCTTCGCATGAAGCGACGAAAATCGGCATTTTCGCAGGGAAACAAGGGGAGGTTGCAGGGAAGCTGGCCGCTTTTTATAATACTCAGCAGAATCCGGAAATCGTCATTGTACCCCTACTAGACGCAGGAAGTGCTGCCGCGAATGAGGCACTCGGGAAGAAGCAAATAGCAGACAAAACGATAAAAGGTTATCTTGAGTTTACAGATACAGCCGTATCCGGGTTCCCAAAAACGGTTTATAAATCCGAAGGAACGATGGAATTTTCGCTCAAAAACAAGCTACAGACAGCCCTACAACTGGTCAAAACGGACGTGGTCCTGCAAGGAGCAGGAATTGCCCCTGAGCAAAAAGCCAACATGCAAGCCCCCGTCTCCTTGGAAACGGTGCAGCTTCTATTGAACAATGAAGGAGCAGGCAAAACAGAGTCGCAAATGGTCATGTCCTATGCCCTCGTGTATGTCATGCTGTTCATGTTGTACATGGGCGTCATTGGTTTCGGCAACATGGTAGCCATGGAAATAACCGCAGAGAAGAGTTCGCGAGTAATGGAACTGCTCATCACAAGTGTGTCACCACTTAAGCAGATGTTTGGTAAAATTGTAGGTATCTGCTTGTTGGCTTTAACACAGATAGCCCTGTCCATCGCTGTAGGTGTTGTAAACTTAAGCTTATCCAGCAGCAGCCAGCTCGTCTCACAGCTCAATCTGAATTGGGCAGATCTGCAGGTTTCACTCATTGTTTATTTCTTGATCTTCTATCTATTAGGCTTCTTCATTTATGCGACCGTTTTCGCGGCAGTTGGTTCGCTGGTAAGTCGAACAGAAGATGTGGGGCAGGCGATTATGCCCGTGACGATGCTGGTCGTAGCCGCGTTTATGATCGCAATATTCGGATTAAACAATCCGAATACAGGATTCGTTGTCACGATGTCATTCGTGCCATTCTTTTCACCGTTAATCATGTTCCTGCGGATTGGGATGAGTTCACCAGCGTTGTGGGAAATATGGCTGTCAATCGTCATCCAATTGGTCTCAATTGGCGCAATGGCTTGGGTGGCGGCCAAAATCTATCGCACGGGCGTGCTCATGTATGGTAAAAGGCCTACCTGGAGAGAACTTCGTAAAGCGATGCGGGCTTATAAGATATAAAGTAGTTAAGTTTAAAATTATATTGACATAAACTATATTTAGTAATATATTATTTTATGTAAACTTTTTTTCATAACCTTTTTTTCCTTATGGGATTCGGAGTGGAAGCCGAATCCCACTTTTTTTATGCTCAAATACTTACTTTCAGCACATAGGCCAGTTTTGTATATACATATTGATACCGGTAGCGATGGAGTAGGTCCATAGGCATGAAATATAATTAAGAAAAAAACTATATTGACTTAAACTATATTATTTTGTATATTATAAGAGGAAATTGTATTCTTCATAAATGCAGTGGGATTCGGAGGGGATGCCGAGTCCCACTTTTTATTTTGTTTATATGATTGATAGATTCACTTCTAGGAGGATTCCCATAACCGCTGGAATCTAGCACAGACCATCAGGGAACTAATGCCAACGCCCATATAGTATTGACTTTAAATACAATTATAAATATAATCAATTAAGTAATTATATTTAAATATATAGTTTTAATCTAAACTATCTTAACTGATTAAACCTAACCCGGTTGCATCACATTTATTATTTTGAAGGGAGAGGATTTCTCTAGCATAGATTCAAAACCGAAGTCTATTAAGTCAGTTTGGCATTGGTTCTTGTTGCTAAGTTATCGGGTGATAAGGTGATGGAGTTAGAAAGTTTTGATGTTAGCAGTAAGGATTCACACTTATAAAAAATAACATCTAATTCGATTTATTCGAATTAGGGAGGAGAGAGTATCAAATGAAAAAGATGAAAAAAAGTCTTCAGGTAATCACAACAGCGACAATGGTTTTCTCGATGTTTGCATCAGTAGCGATGGCGGAAACAACAGCAACACCAGATTCTACGGTTAACACTGTCAGTACACAAGCAACTACGGTTAAGACATCCAAAGATTTCACAGATTTGAAAGATCTTGATGAAGCAACGAGAGTTAAGTTTGACGCAATGATCAGCGCTGGTATCTTCGATGGAGTCAGCGAAACAACTTTTGGACTGAAAGAAGAAATGAACCGCGCACAATTCTCGAAAGTTGCGGCATTGGTTATGGGTCTAGAAGTTAACAAAGATTTGAAAACATCCAGCTTCACTGACGTGACTGCTGACGATGCAGCCAACGGCTATGCTCTTCCATATATCGAAGCTTTGAAAACAGCTGGCGTAACAGACGGTTACGGCGAAGGTACTTACAACCCAGCTGGTAAAGTAACAAAAGAACAATTGGCTACTTTCTTGGTTCGCGTACTTGGTAAAGATGCTGAAGCTAAAGGGAAAACAGGTACTGATACTACTGTTTCCGATTGGGCTCAAGGTTATGTAGCTTTGGCGCTTGAATTGAAGCTTTTCCCTAAAGCAGATACTGGTTTCGGTGGCCAAACCAATGCTACACGTGACCTGCTTCTGACAGGTGCGTATGAAGCCAAAGCTCAGTATGTTGCTCCTGGTAAATTAACGGTAACTGGCGCTAAGGCAGCTGGCGTTCAAAAAGTTGAAGTATCCTTTAACAAACCGGCTGATACAGATAAAGCGACATTTACTCTTAAAAAAGGCACTACTGAAATTAAAACAACGGCGAAATGGTCCGATGATAAGAAAACTGCTACATTAACGCTGACTGACGAGAAACTTCGTACTGGTGAGTATAGTGTTGCTGTTAATGGTCTGGATGCATCTAATGTTGAGAAAACAACGGCTACTTTCACTGCGAAAGACGAAGTCCTTCAAAAGATTGATTTTGTAACTGTTGGTGATACAATTGCTCATTCCAAAAGCACTGTTGTTAAAGCGAAAGGTGTAAACCAATACGGTGAGAATGCTTCCTTCAATGCTGGTAGCTACACAGTTTATCCAGGTGGTGCAACTGTCACTAAAATCAATAAATTAGATGATGGAACTTTGGCAATCACGCTGGATACATCCGCTAGCACAGCTGGTGTAGGTATTGTTTCTCTATCCATCGTGAATAACGACCAACACGTAACTGCAGCGAAGAACTTCAAAGTAGGTACTGACCCAATTCTGACTAAACTTGAGCTGGGTGAAGCAACATACTCCAATCCTAACAATGCGATCTCAGGTAAAGGTGACTCCGTTAAGTTTGACCTTAATCTTTTTGACCAATATGGCGGCAATATCACATACGATTCCCCATACTTCAAAAAAGAAGATGTTAACATTATTTGGAACGAGTACATTGGTACAAACACAAAAAACAGCAATGAAATTATTAAACCAGAGTTCGAAGACAATGGCAGCAATATTCCTCGCCTGAAACTCTCTTTGACTGACAATGTTGATAAGAGCGGCGATTACACATTCACGATCATGAACCAAGCAGCTGCAGCTACTGGTAAAATAAGCATCAAATCCGTTGCTGTCGCTACAAAAGTTGAAATTGGTGACTTTAACGACGTAATTGCTGCAGGGGATCAGGATGTATATATCCCAATTGCTGCTTATGATGCTAGCGGAAACGCTCTGAGCGCTGATGATTTAGCTAGCGACACTAACCGCGAAAGAATCAGAGTTACAGTATCCGGTGTGGCTGGCAATATTGCTGGACAAGGCGAGATTATGGAATCAGGTGCTCATAGAGGATCTGTACATTTGAAAAATATTACTGGTGTATCTAAAGGCTCTGTTTCTCTAACATTGGTGATCGCTTCTCCGAACGCAACAAGCACGGCTACAAAAACATGGACGGTTGCTGATGTTCGTGTTCCAGATCGCATCAAAGAAGTAGTGAAACCTGCGAAAGAAATGATTGGTTATAACAATCCGACTTCCGGTGATGCGACAGTTGCATCCAGCTCCAATTTCCAATACCAAGTTCTTGACCAATACGGCAGAATTATGGACTACAACTTGGATACAAACGGAACGAATGGCAACGGTAGTGTAGGCACTTCTGTAACTTATGATGTATATGTACAACTTCAAAATGTACCAGACGCAAGCAATAACAATGACACAAGCTTCAATGCATTTAAAGTAACTAGAATTGATGATGTATCTAAAGTGCTTGTTGATGGCAAAACTAAAAAATCATTCACTGGTTCTGACGAAACAGATGAAAATGCATTGAAAGAATTCAATAAAGGCCTAAAAATTACGGCATTCGCGGGCAACGAAGGTAAGAAAGCTAACCTGCGTGTAGGAATTCGTAAAATTGATAAAGCCGATCCAACCAAAACACAAGAAATTACCTACGTTGAGCAACAAATTGCAGTAGCTCCAGCGGCTAACTCTTCCACTGGTGAAGATTGGAATTATACGTTGAGTGCTCCAACTAAATTGTTCAATACACTCGACAGCGATATTTTGGACGGTGCTGGATTTGACCTAGCTCCTGCAGGTGCTATTTCTAAATTCGCAATGAGTAATCGCATTAACTTTAAAGTAACAAATGCTGCTGGAGATGTAGTTTCTGTACCAAATAACTTTATTACGAATGTAACGTCTTCCAACCCTACCGTAGTTAAAGTAGACAAACGAGTTGCTGGTGGTAGTTATGGTAGATGGTACATGCTCGGTAATAAAGCGGGTACTGCTACGATTACAGCAACTTATATTGATAACAAAGGAAAAACGAAGTTCGCTACACAAACTGTAACAGTAACTTCAGATGCTCCAACAGTTGCTGATATGACGGCTAGCAAGAAAGTTACAGTAACTGGTGGCGGTACTTATGCTGCAACGACAGACTACGTTCCTTTCGGTGGCACGGCAGTAGGTGGAGTAGCAGGGAACATGGGTCTAACTAGTGTAGTGGTTACTGATTCCTATGGGGTTAGTTACGATTCTAGTGATGTTAATAAAATGAACTTCATTTATGGTCTTAACTTCACAGTTCAACATGTACGTCCTACGGCAGGCGCAGAGACGGACGTGACTATGGATTCAGCTAACAATGTTATTGTTGGGACTGCATTCAAAGGAACTTTCGATGTTATCATTATTGCACCAAGCGGTAAAACAACGACAACAGAAGTAACTGTTAAGTAATCTTGTACGTAATGCATAAATAAGAGAAGATCCCCTAAGGATCTTCTCCCTTTATGTTTTCTTTGTTAGTATTGCGCCAGATCAAATAGTGTATGCGGAACGCTAATTGTTTTTAAGTCTTTGGAAATGGATTAAAGGTATAAAAGAGGGGTTATAAAAGGCTGTTGATCAAGCACTGCATAGGCTAGATCGAAGTTCTATCGTTAATTAAATTAATCTCGGCCATAATATTTCGCATTTTTAATAGGTATGATGTAAATAATTGTCTGTCTTCTTCGGAAAAGACTTCTTTTACTTTACTCAGCCATTCAAAATGAGGCGGCATAATTTTCTCGACCAGTTTGGTGCCATTCTCAGTAAGTTTTAAAATAATCTTGCGGCGATCTTTAGGATGGTTGACTCTTTCTAGTAGATTTTCCTTTTCCAAACGATCGAGAAGGCCCGTCATTGAAGCACGAGTCACGTTAATTTTATCTGCTATATCAGATGGACCTAACGGCTCAGTACTTGTAAAAAGGAAAAATAACGTATGGAATTCTTCATTGGAAAGTCTATATGAGGCATAACGTTTATCATTTTCATACAGAACTTCACGCATTCGTAATACCAGTTCCAAGAAGGTCTCGGAAAACTCTTGGGTTTCGGCTAGCAATTCTTTGGTAAGCATTTCATCATCATCCTTTCTATGATAACCTTTTCATTTTGATTATATTTGTTTGAATTATATTTGTCAAAATAATACTGCTGAAAATAAAAAAAAGACTGTCTCGAAAGCAGAGTAATCTGCCGACGGGAGAGTCTTTTTTTGTGTGCTCAACAAAATTTATCAATTGAAAGCACAAAAATTATCATGTGAAAGCGTGTCCAATATATCTAGAATTAGGCTTACAAAAGATGATCTTAGGGGTAAGTACTAGCACCGCTGTCATTACAAACATCATTGATTAAGGAATGAGGGAAGTAAGTAAATGAATAACATGATGCAAAAAAGAGTGCTCATTTTTTCTTTTCTGGCGCTGCCGTTGGGATTAATGCTGTTATTCCTAATTTATCCTACGGTGAAGCTGTTCCAATACAGTTTGACCGACTGGAATGGAATTAGCAGAGATCTACATTTTGTAGGGTTTGACAATTATTTGAAAGCGCTCAAAATGTCGCAGGTGTGGCAATCGCTCTCGAATAACTGGCTATATTTCATCATCCATGCGCTGTTGATTCCCATTGAGATTTTATTGGCAGTTATGTTGAATGCCAAAATGCGAGCTAGCGAGTTTTTCCGTTCTATCGTTTTACTTCCTTACATCATTAATGGTGTAGCAGTCGCTTATATTTTTGGATATTTGTACAATCCAGTGAATGGTCCGATCAATGAGTTTCTGATGGCCGTAGGTTTAGAGGGTTGGATTCATAATTGGCTTAGTGATGTGAAGATAGTTAACTATTCGCTTGTAGCCATTTCCTTATGGCGATTCGCAGGATTTCATATCATTTTGTTCTTAGCAGGTGTGCAGTCTATACCAAGCGATTTGTATGAAGCTGCAACAATTGATGGTGCTAACAAAATGCAGCAGATTCGTTATATCGTGTTGCCAGGTATTCGCCGGGTTATTGAAATTATTTTGTTCTTAAATATTCGAGGAGCCTTACAAGTCTTTGATATTCCGTTTCTTGTTACACAAGGCGGTCCCGGTACCTCCAGTAGTACATTTACGATTTTCACCATTAATACGGCATTTAAATTCAATAGCTATGGCTTAGCTTCGGCCTTGGCAATAATTTTGATGGTTATGATCATTGCGTTTAGCTTCATTCAGAATTTATTGATTCGTGAGAAAGGGGAAAAATCATCATGAGCATGCCTCAAGCAAAGCTTGCAACCAAACCTCGTAGAATGGAAAGGGCATCGGTGTATTCCTTTCTTGGCAAATCGCTTTATTACGTCATTTTATCGCTCATCACGATTATTATTTTTGTCCCCTTGCTAGTGGTTGTCTTCGCAGCATTCAAGACGTCACCGGAGCTCGCGGCTACATCGCCGTTTGCGCTTCCGAAGAGCTGGTCGTTCCACAATTTTGCCGTCGCATTCGAGAAAGCGAACATGCTTGTAGGGTTAATTAACTCACTTAGTGTAACGGTTTCTAGCGTTGTCATTAATGCTATTCTCGGTGCAATGACAGCCTTTGTACTCAATCGGTTTAATTTCCGCTTCAAGAAAACAATCTTTCTGCTATTCATTATCGCATCCGTTGTACCCGCCTATACCACTGAAGTGGCGCGGTTTCAGACCATTAAGTCATTAGGCTTGTACAACACGTTATTTGCGCCGCTAATTATTTATGCTGGAACAGACTTGATGCAAATTTTCATTTATCTGCAATTCATTGAGAAGATTTCGAAGCAGTTAGACGAAAGCGCGCTGCTCGATGGAGCGTCGTATTTCCGGATTTTCCGCTCGATTCTATTCCCGCTCTTGCTTCCAGCAACGGCTACACTGGCAATCATCAAAGCCGTTGATATCATGAACGATATGTACATTCCTTATCTGTATATGCCTTCGAAGAAACTAAGTACCTTATCAACCGCATTGATGACGTTCGTAGGTGAGCGCGCTACCTATTGGAATGAGTTGTCTGCCGCGATTATCTTGGTTATGTTGCCAACCATCTTAATTTACTTGGTGCTTCGGAAATTTATTTTTGCTGGATTAATGGACGGAGCGATGAAAGAGTAGCACTGTTCAACTATTGAATTTTGGGGGTACTTGCAATGATTAATGACAAACTGCCATACATCTATTATGGCGGCGATTATAACCCTGACCAATGGCCAGAGGAAATTTGGCAAGAAGACATGCGATTGTTTAAATTGGCCGGCATTAATATCGTTACACTGCCTGTTTTTAGCTGGGCGAAGCTGCAGCCTTCGGAACATACGTACGATTTTGAATGGCTGGACAAAATTATTGCAACAGTCGCAGCGGAGGGCATTTTCCTATGTCTAGCTACATCAACTGCGGCGCAGCCAGCCTGGATGTCTCGCTTATATCCTGAAGTGCTTCCTGTCGATATTGACGGCAGGAAGCGCACGCACGGCTCACGCGTTAATTTCTGCCCGAGCAGTCCTGTATACCGGATGTTTTCTCAGCGTTTGGCGGTCAAGATGGCAGAGCGTTATGGACATCACCCGTCCTTGCTAGTGTGGCACATTGGCAACGAATATGCGCCTCATTGCTACTGCGATACGTGCGCGTCCGCTTTCCGTACTTGGCTGCAGAACAAATACGGGACATTAGAGGTTGTAAATCGCGTGTGGAATATGAGCTTCTGGTCTCATACGGTATATGAATGGGAAGAGATTGTTCCGCCTACGAATTTGAACGGGAATAATAAATGCTTCCAAGGGATCGCTTTAGACTATAAGAGATTTATGTCGGATGCTATCTTAGAATGTTATCAAGGTGAGTACGACAAGATCAAAGAGATCACTCCGGATATCAAAATCACTTCGAATATTTGGGGATTATTTAACGGTCTGGACCTCAAGAAATGGGCCGATCATATGGATGTTGTTTCATGGGACAGCTATCCCCAAATGAATGAACCCATGAGCAACGTCGCAATGAGGCATGATTATATGAGAGGGTTAAAGGACGGACAACCTTTCATGTTAATGGAGCAGACGCCAAGTCAGCAGAACTGGCAGCCTTACAATAGCCTCAAGCGGCCTGGGGTTATGCGGCTTTGGAGCTATCAAGCGATAGCCCATGGGGCAGATACGGTTATGTTCTTCCAATTGCGTCGTTCCGTTGGTGCGTGCGAGAAATATCATGGCGCTTTGATTGCTCACGCAGGACATGAACATACAAGAGTATTTAAAGAGTGTACACAATTAGGAATGGAGCTGCAGGTGTTGGGGGATACGCTTCTAGATTCCGTAACAGAATCCAAAGTAGCGCTGTTGTTTGATATTGATACTTGGAATGCCGTGGAAATGACCAGTGGTCCGAACGTGGATCTGGATTATCTCAAGCAAGCGCAGAAGTACTACAAAGCTTTTTATGATTTAAATGTAAGTGTAGATGTGATTAGCCCACTTAGTGATTTTTCCAAATATGAATTAATTATCGCACCAGTCATGTACATGTTGAAGCCTGGTGTGAGCGATCGACTGAAGTCGTTTGTGAAACAGGGCGGAACCATGGTCACCTCTTTTTTCAGCGGGATCGTGAATGAGAACGATCTTGTAACGTTAGGCGGCTACCCAGGTGAATTGCGAGATTTGCTCGGAATATGGGTAGAAGAAATTGATTCGCTTCAACCAGAAATGACGAATAAAATTGTGATAGATTCAGCTTTCGGAGAGCTCTATGGAGAATACGAGTGCGGGCTTTTGTGCGATTTGCTGCACCTTGAGGGAGCAGAGGCGCTTGGCGTCTATGGACGTGATTTTTATGCCGGCATGCCGGCAATCACCAGAAATACATTCGGACAAGGGGAAGCTTATTATGTAGCAACCGACCCTGAACAGAGATTTTTGGAACAACTCAGCCAAACAATTTGTGAACGATTAAATTTGGCGACAACGCACCAAGCTCCTGAAGGTGTCGAGATTAGAAGCAGACAGAAAGATGATAAAACGTATACCTTTGTTTTGAATCATAATGCATATGAAACAGCGATTTTATTGAATGCTGGATCCTATAAGGATTTATTGTCTCATCGAGTCTATGAGCGGACGCTGGTGCTAGAGCCGTACGGAGTAGCTATCTTAGAAGTTTGTAAATAATTAATCTCATAGGGAAGACGGCAATGTCTTCTCTATCTTTCATTGTAATTAATTGGATTTGATAGGGGGTTGACGTAGTTCGCAATAAATTTTATGATGACGGTAGATCATGTCGAATCTTGGTGAATACGCGATCAACAGATAAATGAAAGCGTAACAACTTTTACACAAATTACCTGGTACCCAGTTTCCCGTCATTTTGCCGGAATGTGTAATCTCACAGCAACGTTGTAACTTGAGGAAACGGGGGGACGGCCAGTGCGCATTTTTAAAAAGAGATGGCCAATTACTTCGATCTTGTACGTGATGTTCTTTTTTGTCATCGTAATGCCTATTGTTTTAGTTGCATTTCTGTCATTAAGGGCTTATACAGATATTTTGTTGTCTAACATCACTTCGCGCACTATGCAAACATTGGAACAAGTATCCTACTCCATCGATCAGGAAAAAAGTAGATATATCAGGACTATTGCCGCAATTGCCTCGGATAATAATCTAATTTCCCTTGCTACTTCGTACCATCGCAGCACACAATCCAAAGATCTATTCAACTCTTCCATCCAATTAGAAAATCAATTGAAAAATTATTTGCACGATATGCCCGACGTTGTGTCCGCGATGTTCGTTTATCGCGACGGAGGCGCCTATTTCTTTGAGGGCACCCATTTTCATAACATTAATACCAGGATTAACGAGAATTTATTGAAAGATACGCCGCTCTATCAGAAAGCGCTCCAAAATCAAGGGAGAGTTCTGTTATTCGGATCCGAAGAGAATGTACTGATTGAATCGAATGATAAGTATATTCTATCCGCAGCGATTGCTCCCCAATATGAAAGGTCATTTAGCGATATTGAAATGATCTATTTTGTGATACAAGCCAAAACATTTGAGAATCTGGCAGAATCCTCTTCCAACCAAAACGGTAGTTTCATTATCCTGGACGGCAACGGAAGCATCATGCTGGATACAAGTAAAGATAAAAATAAGAACATTGAAAAGCAAACGATCGAACAAGCCCAAAATAAGAAAAGCGGCAACTTTAAAACCATGGTTTACGACGAAAATATCTTTGTAACCTTCCTTACTATGGAGCGGACGGAATGGAAAATCATTTACATCACGCCATATGATCAGATGACTGCCCAAGTCAGAGAAATCTATCAATTAGTGATGAATGTTTCTGCGGCAGGATTAATCCTATTTTTGATTGTCTCGTTTTTTCTTGTTCGAAGCATCGTTGGCCCAATCAAATCGCTCATTTATCAAATGAACAAAATGAAGAGCGGATCCTTTCATGTCAATTTGGAGCTTTCTGGTCCATTGGAAATTTATTCGTTGGGAAAAACCTTTCAAAATATGACAATACGTATTCAAGAGCTCATCATCGAAAGGCAAGAACAAGAAAAGCTCAAAACACGCGCGGAAATCGATGCGCTTCAATCGCAAATTAATCCTCATTTTCTAGTGAATACGCTTAATGCTATTAAGATTATGGCGATGTTGTCCAAGGCTACCAATCTAGTGGAAATGACGGATTCTCTAATCAAATTGTTAGCTTCAACCTTTCATCGCGGCGGCTCATACATCCAAGTTTTTGATGAAATGCAAAGCTTGGAGAAGTATATCCATATTATGAAGGTCCGTTATGGTGACCGTTTTAAGGTCGAATATGATATCGATGATTGTGTGACGGATACTTATATACTCAAGCTGTTGCTGCAGCCTATTTTGGAAAATGCCATTATTCATGGATTTTACGGCAAAGAAGCGATGGGAATCGTCAAAATTACGAGTAGAAAAAATATGGATCAACTCATCATCACAATCACGGATAACGGAAAAGGGATGGAACAGCGGACGATGGAAGCCTTGCTGCATGAGAAAAAGGTGGAGTCATTGTGCGGAATCGGCATTGCCAATGTCAATGATCGGATTCGATTAAATTACGGCGAACCATACGGCTTGAAAATTAACAGTGAGTTAGGTGTTGGAACAGAAGTCATTGTGGTGCTGCCACTCTTATCGAATGATCCGGATCAATCGCAGGCAGCATTGACCGATGACAAATCTGCATAGATCGATGAGAAACGGATAAAGGGGGGCGCGTCTTTCCTATGAAATTTTGCTTATATGATACCAAATACGATCGTGTCATCCTCATTGAGAAAAGCTTTCTTTCAGCTTTGTTGTTGAAGGAGAAATTCGGGCTATCCGTTGATATTGCTGTCCTTCCTATTCTATCCAAAGAAGAGTACCTGTCGTTTCCCAGCTCGTTTCGCGGAGAAGTAAGCGGTCGATCTTATTTACTATACGAAGTCCCAGGAATCATAGAACAAAAGTATGATCAAGTCATTGTTCAGGATTAAAGCGGCACTAATGGCTTTATTTAGAATGGGGGAAAAGAATGTTTAGAGTCATGATCGTCGATGACGAGCCGCTGGTAAGACTAGCCATGGGTGCGATTATTCCATGGGGTGATTTGGACTGCGAGGTGGTGGCTGAGGCTGCGGATGGCTATGAAGCATGGCAGCGCATATCGGTACATCAGGACGTTGATTTGATGATTGTCGATATGAGTATGCCGATCATGGATGCACTTACCTTGCTGTCTAAATTGCAGGAAGCAAATTTGACTAATCCACCGCTAAGTATTGTGCTCAGTGCGTATTCTGATTTTGATTTTGTACGTAAAGCTTTCCTCCTTGGGGCTGTCGATTACATTATGAAGGCCGATCTCGATCCCGAACATATCATTCCTGTAATAGAAAAGGCGATTAGTCAGATCAAAGAGAAGACGATTTCAACGGCAAATTTGAATAAAAGCAATAGCGAATCCGATTTGAAGCAGCGAGAAACCTGGCTCCGAGGTCTGTTGTGCGATAAAGATTACATTTATAGCCATAACTTAACGCAGGACGACTCCTTTCAAAAGTGGATGTTGCAATTTGTGAATTTTCAGCATGTTATCATATCCGTCTTGCCGGATATACAATCCCCCGCTAGGAATATGGCGCTGCAAGCCGGTGCGGAGAATCAGGATCATTTAGTTAAGATCATTAAACAAGGGATGGAAATCGTTAAGCACCCTTATGAATTGTTGCAAGTTCAAGAGGAAGAGTATGCTTTCCTGCTTTGTTTTGAGTCGTCGACCAGTTACTTAAATCTGCGGGGGCGCGTGATGGAGCTCTTAGATTCTTTGCGCAATACGGTCAAAAACTTTCTGAATGTGTCGTTATCTATCGGCGTAGCTGACTCGTGCACAGACTGGAAATGCTGGCATCTTAAATACAGTCAGGCCAGTAATTTGGCAAGCTTGCGATTTTCTGAAGGCCCTGGGCGCGTGTATTATCCTGAAACGGTCAGCATAACCGAAAGGCCTCAACTTTTACCGTGGGATTATACCGTGATGATGTTCCTGATGGAGAAGGGGGATAGCTTGTGGCAGCAGCAATTGCATGCAGGGTTAAGTCAGCTGAGTGAAGTGCCGAATGTGACGCTGGAGAGCTCTCTGCCGATCTATGAGGAATTGATTTGGAACATAGGCGCATTGCTGCATGCCAAAGGGATGAACTGGACGCATGTGATAGAAACACGGCGAAGGCCTTATGAAATTGTGGAACAGTTCACTTTCCGTGAAGATCTGCACGAGTGGATTGAGAAGCTTGTCTTCCGCATGGCCGACTTGCTTCATCCTGATAAAATACGTGAAGAAAACCCACAGCGCTTGGTGGAAAGAGTCAAACGTTATGTAGAGAAAAACTACTGTACGGCTATCACCTTGGGACAGGTTAGTGAATGGGCACAGGTGACGGAAAGCCATTTGAGCAAACAATTTGTGAAAGAAACGGGCGAGCATTTTATTGAATATGTGACGAAACTCCGGATCAATGAAGCGACCAGACTGATTGAAACGGACATGAAAATGTACGAAATTGCGGTTAAGGTGGGATATGAGAATCCCGAGCATTTCAGCCGCGTGTTTAAGAAGTACCGGGGACTTAGCCCTCAAAAGTATCGGGACAATTATGCAAGGAAAAAAGAATGAGCACAAAATTTATCAAGCTAATCACTAAATATATCAATGAAAGCGTATTCTGTATTTTTGTAATATAAAGATGTAAATAACGTACGTAATCAAGAGGGGGTCAAGAAATATTATGAAAAAGAAATTAGTCACATCCGTACTTTCCATTGCCCTGACCATTGGATTAACAGGTTGCGGAGCAAATACGGCTATGAAAGAGAGTCCTACAGCTGCTCCAGTAGCAGACAGCACAAAAGAGAATGCGATTACATTAAAACTTGCTATGTGGGATAGCGACAGCGAGTTCCTAGATAGCTGGACTAAAAAAGTAAAAGAGTTTTCTACGGTTATGCCAAACGTGAAGATGGAAGTTGAAACCTTCAAAAGTGATGGCGACTATCTGCAAGCGATGAAAGTAAGATTAGCTGCTAACGAGCTGCCGGATATTATCGAATTGAAGCCTAACTTCATCAATGATTTCAAAGCAGAACTTCTGCCACTTGATGATTTGAGTGTTACGGCTAAGAATACGAAAGCGAAACAATTTGCTGTTGATGGTAAAGTGCTAGCTCTACCCGTCATCTCATTCCCAGAACTTGTTTACTACCACCCAAGTGTATTTAAAGAATTAGGTTTAAGCGTTCCGACTACGTGGGAACAGTTTGTAAGCGTATTAACGGAAATTAAGAAGAGCGGTAAATACCAGCCTTATGCTATGGGCGGTAAGGACTCCTGGCCGAACTATCCGTTTAATGAATTTATGCCGATGTTAGCATCCGGCGACGAAAACTATTACGACAAAATCGCTGGTATGGACAAGCCGTTTGAAAAAGGTACACCTTTCTACAAATCCTACAGCGATATCCAAGCTTTGTATGATGCCAAGGTAATGGGCGCGGATCCACTAGGATTAAGCAACGACCAAGCAACAGGATTGTTTGAAGCGAAAAAGGCAGCTGTTATTGCCGCGGGACTATGGTACTTGCCGCAATACAAATCTAAAGTAGGAAACATCGATGATATCGCAGCATTCCCATTGCCTGCACGTCATTCGGAGACAGAGCCGCTGAAAGTGATGACGTTCACGGACAACTTCTTCGGTATTAACAATAAATCCAAAAACAAAGAAGCGGCTAAGAAATTCCAAGAGTGGATGTTCAGCTCTGATGCTTACTCCTTCTACGTGAACAAAAAGCAAGCGAACTCTGTTATGGAAGGCGTCAAAGCAGATGTTCCATTCTTGAACGATTTCTACAAAACAAACAAATTTGAAGAGTTCAACTATCGTCCAGGCGGCGAAAACTTCAATAAATATGTAAACTCCATTCAATTGGATTGGAAAAAGCTTGGTCAAGAAATGATGGGTGGAACGTCGCTTGATAAGATCGCTAACGATTTGAATGACAAGTGGGCGAAAGCTAGAGCAAGTAAGTAAGTTTAGGCATGAAAGGGGAGAGGGACGAATAGTCACCTTCTCTCCTCATTTATGGGAAATTGATGCAAATCGGTTTCCATTTTTTAAAATGATTTTGGTAAGCGTTTCCAAATTATGGATTTGGTAGTTATACCATCTTAGAAGGAGGTTGTCTTGATGACTACAAAAGTTGGACGAAAAATATTTGCTTCCTGCCTTGCTGTTTCATTGGTTACACCTGCGTTTTACGGGTTAACACCACAAAAGGCGAGCGCCGCAACAACATCAATCAATTTAGATCCAAGCAACATGCAGCAAGCTTGGGACGGTTGGGGAACGGCATTAGCGTGGTTTGGTAATGTAACAGGCGGCTGGAACGAGGCTACGAAAGAGGCATTGGCCGATGCGCTTTATTCACCCGAGGGATTGAATTTCAATATTGCCAGATACAACATAGGCGGTGGTGAAAATCCTGCGTACGAAACGATGCGCCAAGGCGGTGAAGTACCTGGATTCTCCCCTTCGGCTGGCGTGTACGATTGGACACAGGATGCGAATCAACGTTGGTGGCTTGGAGCAGCTATAGCAAGAGGGGCTGACAAATTGGAAGCGTTCTCCAATTCTGCGCCTTACTATATGACGGTTAGTGGAAGTACAACTGGGAATTCGGATGCTTGGAAAGATAACTTGAAATCGACGGAGTATGACAATTTCGCAGATTATTTGGCAACTGTTGTGAAACACTTCGATACAGAGGGAATTAAGTTCGATACGTTGTCTCCAATCAATGAACCGAATACGAATTATTGGGGATTTGGCGGAGGGCAAGAAGGTTCTCACTGGGATACGGGCTCGCAAGCGAAAATGATTAATGCGGCTCGGGCCAAGCTTGACTCCAAAGGACTTCAATCTGTCGCAATTTCGGCTATGGACGAAACAAGTGTAGATACATTTATGACCGACTGGAACTCGTATGACGCTGCAACAAAGAATAACATTGGACAAATGAATACCCATACGTACAGCGGGTCGAACCGAACTGCTGTTAGAGATGCAGCTAAGGCTGCAGGCAAACCGTTATGGATGTCTGAAGTGGATCTGGGTCCTTCGGGCGTTGCTCACAATCATGATGATTTCGAACCGGCATTGGCACTAGCAGAAAGAATTATGACCGATATTACTTGGCTTGAACCTAAGGCTTGGGTACTGTGGCAAGCTATTGAGAGCGAGAAAAACATGCAGAAGGAAAACATGAACTGGGGTCTCCTTCACGCGGATTTTGATACACAAGATTGGTATTACGGGAAAAAATATTACGCCATGGCGCAATTCAGTAAATTTATCCCGCAGGGATCCAGATTTATTGCAGATAACAATGATAACACGTTAGCCGCGTACGATCCTTCCAAGAATAAAATCTATGTTGTATATAAAAATGCAAACACGACAAGCCAAGATATTTCATTAGACATGTCACAGTTTGATGCTGTCACTGGGACTGCAACGCCATATGTTTCTTCAGCGACGGAAAATGTGGAGCAGCAAGCAAATGTTCCGATTTTGAATAAAACATTAACTACGACAATTGGCCCGAAATCGATTACAACGTTTGTGATTGACGGAGCATCTTATACAGGCAACACGGTGATTCCGCAAAGCGGGATGACGGCTACAGCTAGCAGCTCTGCCTCAGGCGAAGGACCTGAGAAGACGTTGGACGGCAATACAGGAACCAATTGGCATTCCTCTTGGTCCGGTACTCCGGCGCCTGCTCCGCATTCCATCACTTACAACTTAGGCAACTCGTACAACGATGTGTACCAGTTGAAATACTTGCCTAGACAGGACAGCAGTTACAACGGAGTTGCGACCAAGTATGAAATCGCTGTCAGCACGGACGGCACGAATTTCAATAAGGTGGCCGAAGGAACGTGGAGTAACAATAAGGCTGAGAAGACGGCTACATTCTCTGCAGTAAGCGCTACACATGTGAAATTTACGGTGACGCAATCGAATAACGGCTCCGGCACGCAGTTCGGTTCGGCGGCTGAGATCAAAATTTTGAGAAAGCCAGGTTTTACCGTAGATACGGTTCTATTAAACCAGATATTTACCAGCGCAGAAGCATTGATAACTGCTAACCCTAGTTTGACGACATTGCAAACGCTAGTCAACGAAGGTAAGACAATTCGGGATACTGCGTATGTAACACAAGAAGCTATCACAACCATCGCAGGTAAAATTACCGCTGAGTACAATACGCAATCTAACTCGACGGGACGCATCCCGCAAAGCCAAATGACAGCATCTTCAACCAGTTCCGCTTCTGACGAAAGATCGGCGAAAACGTTGGATGGCGACACAGGTACCAAATGGCATACGGCTTGGGATGGCTCCTATACACCGCTTCCACACTCCATCACTTACAACCTTAACAAGGCGTATGACGGTGTATACAAACTGAGTTATGTGCCGCGGCAGGATGCAGATTGGAACGGTGTTGTGACCAAGTTTGAAATATCCGTCAGCTCTGATGGCACAGCTTTCACTAAAGTTGCCGAAGGGACTTGGGATGCGGACAGGCTGGAGAAGTCGGCAACCTTTAACGCACGCGGCGCTTCCTACGTGAAGTTCACAGCGCTGGCTTCCAAAAGCGATGCGGGTAAGCAGTATGCATCTGCAGCTGAAATCAATCTTTTCAACAAGACTGGGTTTACTCTGAATACAACGAAACTTGATAACGCGATGGCTGATGCGACTACGTTCATCGATGGCTTTTCGAGTGATCCTGCTTATTTGACTGATCTGGAAACATTGCGCACGCAAGGTACGACGCTGCTGAACAGCAGTACGGCGACTCAAGAAGAGATGGCAAAGCTGGCCAACAAGCTCACTGCCGAAATCGCAAAAGTTCAAAGCAATGAACAGCAAACGAACGGAATTAGTCTCTTCTACGCTCCAGAAGCTTATGGCTCAAATCCTTCCAGCCTCATGCTGGATAACAACAATGCAACGTTTTATGAAACTAATTGGGAATCAAACGGAAGAAAATACAGAGCTGGCGATTACATCATTGTGGACCTGGGTCAGAACAAGCCGGATGTTGGAAAAGTTATGGTTACGCCAAGACAGGACAAGGCGAACGGAAGAATTGGGCAATTTAAGATTTACTATAGTGATGCGGATTTAACCAATATACCGGTGAACGGTACGCAAGATTATTTGGACCAAAATTTCACTTTTGCAGCGAATGGCGTTTGGGACACATCCAGTTCCAGCGCACAATCGGCAACATTCAAATCGCATAAAGCCAGATATGTAGCCATTCAGGCTATTTCTACAGGCGGCGATGGTAATACGCTAACTACTGCAGAGATCGCTGTCAGTCAGAAAAAATCCACGGGCTTTGATACGTCAAGCTTGGAAAATGCCATTACGCAATTGCGTACGGCGTCTAGCGTTAGTGAGAAAGTAGCAGCAGCAATTGAAAATAAAATTGCATCGATTGGTGCGGTCAGTGCTTTAACGGAGGAAAGCATTCCTTACTACACTGAAATTCTGCAGGACTTATACAATTTATATCAGACTATAGGTAAAACAGATTCCATTAAAAGCGGCGAAGTGTGGCTCGATGGAGACGGCGTTCCCATTCAGGCTCACGGCGGAGGAATTCTGTACAACGAAAAGGACAAAACGTACTACTGGTATGGGGAAGACAAAACCGAAAATAATGTTGGCTCAGGTTATGTACCAGTAACTGGCGTTCACGCGTACTCTTCTAAGGATTTGTACAACTGGAAAAATGAAGGGATCGTATTGCCGGTATTCAACAACCCGCAGTTTGGCAAATCCTCTTTGCCAGATGGGAACTTGGATTTATATGTGGACGAGAGTAGCCCGGCTTATCAAAGCGGTGTTGACTTCAATCCGAATCGGGTTATTAACATCACGGACAGAAATTTCGACTATACAGGAGATATGAAATCGCCTGTCAATTCGTTGAGCAAACATAATTCAGCTGCACGCATAGAACAGCTTAATGCCTTGTATGCAGACAAAACGAATGCAGAGAAGCAAGCGATGTACAAGGATTTCAACTGGGATAAAGTAGTCGAACGTCCGAAGGTTGTCTACAACAAGAAAACGGACAAATATGTGATGTGGTGGCATCAAGACGGGCCGATCGCCGGATCTTACTGGACGGCGGAAGGCGGCGTTGCAATCAGTAATTCGCCTACGGGACCGTTCAAATATCTCGGAACGTTCAGATTGCCGAATAAAGGCGAACCTGGTGGCAATGACGGCATGCTTCGCGATATGACGCTATATGTCGATGATGATGGCAATGATGCGACAGATGACAAAGCCTATTTGATTTATGCATCGGAAGAAAATGCTACGACCGTCATCACGATGTTGAATGATGAGTACACAGGTCCTGCTCAGAATGGCAATGGCGAGTCTGTAGAGGGCGTTCATTATGTAAGAGCTTTTAAATCTTGGAGGGAAGCCCCAACGGTCTTCAAGCAAGACGGCGTTTATTATATGATTACGTCCGGCTTGACGGGTTGGAATCCAAACCGAGCTAACTATCACGTATCGACGAATGGCATGTTTGGTCCGTGGGAGGATAAAGGCGATCCGTTTGTGGATGACTGGAAAGGAACGACTCACGAGAGTCAAAGCACGCATGTTCTGCCTTACCGCGATGGCAATGGCGATCTCGTGCCTAATAAATTCATTTTTATGGCAGATCGCTGGTACCCAAGTGATCTGAAGGATTCCAGATATGTGTGGCTTCCAATTGAATTAAATAACGAGAACAGAACAATTGCTGCAAGATGGTCCTATGAGTGGGATTTCTCGGTCTTCAAAACAGGTACGACCGTGAACTTCAACAGTGACGGCGGCAGTGAGGTTCGTTCCGTGTACGGAGCTGTTGAAGGTTCGAAGATTGCAGCACCTGAAGTTCCGGTGAAGAACGGGTTTACTTTTGCAGGCTGGTATCAAGATGAAGCCTTGACGGTCGGCTGGGATTTCGGCGTGAACACGATTCCGGCAACTGATATCACGCTGTATGCGAAGTGGGAGCAAGTTGCATCTGTCATTACAGGCGTATTACCGGTAACAGTGACTACCGTTACCTACTCCGCGCCGGTACTGCCTGGCACGGTAACCGTGACTTATAATGACGCAACGACGGCTCAGAAGCCCGTGCAATGGGATGCGGTTCATCCGTCCCAATATAAGACAGTCGGCAGCTTTAACGTCAACGGTACAGTAGACGGCACAGCGATACCTGCTGTTGCGAATGTCACCGTGACCGATCAGGTGTACCTCGTTCAGTCGATTTCCGTGAGTGGCTTAGGCGGCGTGGGTACGATTACAGCGCAAGGAGGCACGCTGCAAATGCAAGCTACAGTATTGCCTTCGAATGCCAACAGTCAAGTCACATGGAGCGTCTGGGAAAACGATGGTCTCTCGATGACCAACAAAGCAACGATTAACGCCAGTGGATTGCTTTCGGCAACTATGAACGGAATTGTGAAAGTGGTGGCGACAGCTGCTGACGGCAGCGATGTTAAAGGTTTCAACTATGTAATGATCAGCGGTCAAACACCAACCGATGTACCTCACGCTACGCTGACAGGAGCGGCTGCGGTTCAAGCAGGAGCTGCATTCTCGACCAACTTTGGTTTAACGAATGTCACGAATAGCCCATCTTCCAGCGTATATGCAGCAGACATCGTAGTAAGCTTCGATGCAAATGCGATTGAATTCGTATCGGTGGATTCATTGAAATCAAGCTTTAAAGTGGTAGATACGAAAACGGATGTACCGGGTCAAGTTCGGATTATCGCGATTAGCGAAGGAGAAGCGGGAGCTATTACCGCTAGCGGAGATGTATTCAGAATGAATTGGAGGGCAAAGCCTCAACAATCATCCCCGACAACTAATCTAAATCTAAGCAAGGCAGCCGTTTCTAATTCACTTGGTCAAAAGATGGATGCCTCCTTGGCGAATCTAACGATTTCTTTTGTAGATAAGACGACGCTGCAAACGGTCCTTAATTTGGCACAGACCATCCATGATCGTGCGGTAGAAGGAACGCAAGTTGGACAATATGCAGCAGGTTCCAAAGCGGTGCTGTTAGCTGCGATCCAATCAGCCGCTTCGGTCAATACGGCTCCTGCGGTTAGCCAGCAGCAGCTGGATGACGCAGCCAATGTGTTAAACCAAGCGATCCAGGTATTCAACCAGCAGTTCATCACGACTTATGCGCCAGGAGATGTTAATAGAGATACTGTAATTAATATCGCAGACTTGGGTGAAGTAGCCAGGAATTATGGCAAGACCTCTGCAGCAACCGATTGGAATGACATGAAAGGTGCCGATTTCAATCATGACGGCAAGATTAACATTATCGATGTAGTAGGAATCGCTAAACTGATCCTGCAATAACCATCAATCTGAAATGGAAGAGGAAGGCCAAGCCTTTCTCTTTCCATATTCGGATGATATTCAGAAGGAGTGAACCCCATGATACGCAAAACAGGGTTATTTTTCACGGTTATGATGTTCTTATTCACGATTATCCCGTTCGGTACGACGGTAGGTGCTGCCGGAATCCCTTCATTCAAGGTCAATCTAAATGCTTCTCAAGTAACAGTCGGCGACAATGTGGTCGTAACGATCCAAGGTAGTAATGTAACAGATTTATATGGGTATGAAGCTGTTTTAACCTATGATGCAGACCGGCTGGAATTCAATTCAGTTCAATCGCAATCGAATGGCTTAATCAATGGGTACAAGATCGCGCAAGCTTCAGGTAATCAAGTCACATTTGCTAATACGAAAATGGGAGATAAACCTGGGGAAAATGGAAATCTAGCTATTTGTACATTGATATTCAAGGCTAAGCAGAGCGGACAAGCTAACCTAACTTTGACACAGATGACAACATTGACATCGCAAGAACTGCCGTCTATTTGGAATGTTAACGCACAAGCTACCGTTAAAATTAACGGGACGACTCCTGGTCCTGGGGGCGGCGGAGGAGGAGGTACAACGACTCCATCAACGAATGAAGATCTGGGCGTCTATGTACCAAAAGAATCAGAGCTACGGATTGAAACGACACAAGACGGTCAAACCTCAGTAACCGCGGTGATTGACAGCAAACGTCTGGCTCAGAAATTAGCGGATCTGCAAGCAACGGGCGGAAGCACCGTTTTGAGCTTTGAGATTCCTGGCGAGCGCGAGTTGACTGCCTTGCAGTTACCGCTGCCAACGTTGTTTGACAGTTTGAAGGATCATAAAGATACAATTTTAAGCGTACGAAGCCATTTGGGCACTTATGATCTTCCGATGTCCATCCTGAATCAGGCGGATTTCGCGGGTATGGCTGGCGTAGAGGGAGCGACGTTGATCATTCGTATCGATAAAGCCAAATCGCTGCATGAAACGAAATTTGATCAATCCATCTCTGATAAGGGTATGGATCGTGTGAGCGATATGATCGATTATAAAGTCATTCTTAAAACCAAAGACAAAGAACAGGAAATTCATAGCTTCGGCAACAACTTCGTGACTCGTGTTATCCAAGTAGATGAAATCATTCAAGATTCCTCGGCAGCGACCGCGGTTGTTTATGATCCAGCTACAGGAGAAATGAAGTTTGTACCTTCCGTGTTTACCGTTAAGGGCGGCAAAACCGAAGTGAAGGTAATCCGAAATACGAACAGTTTGTACGCGATCGTTCAAAACAAGAAAACGTTTGACGATATGATTGGCCACTGGGCACAGCAAGATGTGGAACAACTGGCTTCAAAAATGATTATTAACGGGACTTCGGACCGTATGTATACACCTGAAATGCAAGTCACCCGCGCCCAGTTTGCGGCATTGCTCGTACGAGGACTGGGACTTTCTGAGGAGGCAGGGCGCAGCGTCTTTACAGATGTCGCAGACACGCAGTGGTATGCCCCGGAAGTGAATACAGCGGCGAAGTACGGCTTGGTTCAAGGCGTAGCAGAGGGTCAATTTAGCCCGGATGCGCAGATTACAAGAGAGCAAATGGTCGTGATGATGATGAAAGCGATTGGACTTGTGAAGGGAACCTCAGTATCTAACGCCAGCGCGACGAATGCTCCGTTCGCCGATCAAGACCTGTTGTCGGATTATGCCCGCAGCGCGGTAGCAGACGCCGCCAGCAAAGGATTGATTCAAGGCAAAACAGCAACGACGTTTGCACCTCAAGATGTAGCCACTCGAGCTGAAGCAGCCGTTATTATCAAACGAGTGCTGCAATATGCGAATTTGATCAATTAAGAAGAAAGTTTATCGCAAAACGTTTTTCGGTAAGCCTGCTATCAGCAGGCTTACTTCTTCAAAAAGGAGGGGTTTTAATTGTATAAAAAGATTTCAACGTGTGTAGGACTTATATTTATGCTTGTTTGTACCTCAGTGGCCCCCGTGTTTGCAACTACAAATAATCAACCCCCGGCAAACCCCGTTGTAAATGATAGTTACACGAATCAGAAGAACTATGTGGATCTCAGGTTTGGTATGTTTATCCACTATAACATGGGAACCTATCACGATCAGGAATGGGTCACGCCTGGACAAGATCCACTATCTTTTAATCCTGAGCATGTGAACACGGAACAATGGGCGACAGCTGCCAAATCCGCAGGCATAAAATATACAGTTCTAACGACCAAACACCATGACGGATTTGCCCTGTGGCCAACCAAGTATGGCAATTACAACGTGATGAACAGCTCTTACAAGAAAGATATCGTAAGGCAATATGTCGATTCCATGCGTGCTCAAGGCATTTTGCCGGGGTTATACTTCTCCATCTGGGATCGTCAGCAAGGGATCGCAAAAGGTTCCGTCAGCAGAGCAGATATCGATTTTATTAAAGGACAACTAACCGAGTTGCTGACGAATTACGGCGAAATTCCGGTGTTGATTATCGATGGCTGGGCCTGGGAGATGGGACATAATGAAGTTCCCTATCAAGAAATTCGCGAATTAATAAAGCGCTTACAGCCTAATATTCTTATTGTGGATCATAATGGACAAACGCAGCCATGGGATGAGGACATCATTTATTTCGAAGAACCTAAAGGCGTTTGGGCACCTTCCAATAATGCATATGCCGCTAATCAGGGTATGCCGCTAGTCTCCAGTCAATGGTTCTGGCACGATTGGATGACGAATACAGAGCCGGCAAGCGTAGAGAATATTGTGGAAGATCATCTAGGTTATTTGGAACCGCGTTATACAAACTTTCTAGTCAACGTTTCACCGAATCCGGATGGGGAGTTGGATGATAACGTAGTCAATCGATTGGGGGAGATTGGACAAGCCTGGACGCCGAATGAGTCTCGACCTCCGCTGCCGGATCAGCCGATTGTGATGGAGCATCCGATTACAGCAAATTCGGCAACGGCTACTAGTGGGATTGCAAGCAATGCGATTGATGGCCTTATGGATTATGTAGGCACTTACTCTGAGACGGTTTGGCAAACCAACACATCTCTGCCTCAATCTCTTACACTCGATTTGGGCTATACGTACAACAACGTGAATATGTTGAATTATTTGCCTTCGCAAAATTTAACACAGGGCATGATTACTTCTTATACGTTATATGCAAGCGAGGACGGAACGAATTTCACTTCGGTTAAAAGCGGCACATGGGACGGGGACAAGACCATGAAACGTGTGACCTTCCCATCGCAAACAGCACGCTATGTCAAACTGGAAGTGAACTCGGCCGTAGGCGGCTTCGCTGCTGCAGGCGAGCTGGCAGTAGGCTCTTACACCAATGCCGTTCCAACTCGGACGGGGATTGACTCCTTTGATGTTAATACGTTGTATCGCATCGTCAATAAAGCGACTGGCAAAGCATTGGGAGTCGGGAGTTCGTCTGCGAATGGAGCGGCTGTTGCCGGGCGAACCCAGTCGAGTGCGCTGGATCAGCAATGGGTTATCGATGATTTGGGTCTGGGCAAATATAAGCTTGCCAATAAGCAAAGCGGACAAGTTATGGATGTTCCCGGCGCCAGTAAATCACCTGGAAAACCAGTCATTCAATGGACAGATTCCGAAACTGCGGCAGATCCTACAGCCATAAACCAGCAGTGGGCCATCTCCAATGTAGGCAATGGCTACTTCAAAATTACCAACGTAAACAGCTTGTTGGCATTAGAAAACAGCAACGGTTCTTCTGCTGACGGAAATCCGACTGTACAAAACACATATACCGGAAGCGACAGTCAATTATGGAAAGTGGAAAGACTGCCTTCTCTGATTAAAAATGTGAAAGTGAACGGAGTGCCGGTCAGTGGCCTTCATTCTGAGAATCGTACGGCAACGCTGACTGTTTTTAGAGAGAAAAACCTGGAAGTTCCGACAGTTACTGTGGACAAAGCATCTGAAAACGTGCAGTTGGTCATCGACCCAGCCGACAGCTTGCCAGGCACGACAACCATTACAGCTACAGCAGACGGTGGAGCGACACAGGAAGTCTACACACTGAACTTCGAACTGGTGGATCGTTATGCGAGCGACCTGAACTGGTTAAGTGCATCTTCAGGCTGGTCTACGGTTAAGAAAGACAAGAGTCTGGACGAAAATGCGATAAGGCTAATGGGAAGTAACGGAGCTGTAACGTACGAGAAGGGCTTTGGCGTACATGCGAATTCAAGAATTTTGTTTGATATCTCGGGTAAAAATTATGAGTCCTTTAGTGCTCTTGTCGGAGTCGACCAAGAGATAGTCAAATCTCCGTCCTACGCCGATGTTGAATTTAAGGTGCTTGTAGACGGCGTAGAGAAATTTGCGAGCGGTGTCATGAAGGTTACCAACGTGGCTAAACCGATCGATGTCAGTGTAGCTGGCGCAAGCATGGTGGAACTGGTTGTTACGCAGAGCGATAACGATAATAGTGAGGATCATGCAAGCTGGGCCAATGCGACGTTTAGAGTAGCGGATGCCAAATCTGAACGGAAGGAAGAGTTGCCTGAAGTTGACTATTTGAGCGATCTGAACTGGCTAAGCGCAACCTCGGGCTGGTTGGATGTGAAGAAAGACAAGAGCATTGGTGGCAATGCGATCATATTGAAAAATGGTGCTGAGGATCTCTCCTTTGCCAAAGGCCTTGGCACTCATGCCAATTCAGTGATCAAGTATGATCTTACTGGGGCTAATTATGATACTTTCTCCTCCTTTATCGGTGTAGATAAGGAAGTGAACGGCGGAAGTTATAACGGCTCGGTACAGTTCAAAGTATCGGGAGTGAAGAACGATGAAACAGTCGAATCGCTTTACTCCGGAAGTGTGTTGAGAGAGTCGGATAATGCCCAATTTGTGAAGGTGAATGTCAAGAGTTACAAAGAGCTAATCTTGGAGATTACGGATTCTGGCAATGGAAACAGCGAGGATCACGGCGATTGGGCGGATGCGAAGCTGACTAAGCAGACTGTTGAAGCGACACCAGTGATTTCAGGAGTTACGCCAGTAAATGTGGTTACGGCTGAGGATGTTGCGCCGGTTCTGCCTGCGAATGTCAGCGTGACGTACAACAATGGAACAACTGCTGTTAAGTCGGTTCAGTGGGACCCGATAGATTCAACCAAGTATGAGGTAGCCGGCAGTTTTATCGTAAATGGTGTTGTAGATGGCACAGTCATCCCCGCTGTAGCGAATGTAACGGTGACTGAAAACACGGCTAGAGCTGAACTAGTGGCGCTTATCGCAAATGCCCAAGTTCAACATGATCTTGCTGTAGTAGGAACAGCCGACGGCAATTACCCGGCAAGCTCGAAATCAACCCTGCTAGCGGCAATCGTACAAGCGCAGCATACGGCAGATCTGAATTCTGCTACTAATCAGGAATTTGAAGCTGCAACGGCAGCGTTGAACTCCGCACTGCAAGCGTTTGTGCTAACCAAGATCGGGCAGGTAAACGTGAATGTACAATCGATCGCTGTCACAGGCTCGGCGACGACGATTACCGAGAAGGACGGAAGTCTTCAATTAGAAGCCTATGTGCTTCCTGCCAATGCGACGAACAGGTCTGTGACATGGGTGGTCTATGAAACAGATGGCGTAACCATATCAGATAAAGCAATTATAAATACAACTGGTAATCTCACGGCCAAGAAGAACGGGGTCGTAAAAGTGGTAGCATCAGCTACAGATGGCAGTGGTATTCAAGGCTCCAGCTCTGTTGTGATCACCGGTCAGACACCTCTCCCGACAGACGTGCCGCAGGCTACGCTTACGGGCCCAGCAGTCGTTCAAGCTGGCACTGGGTTCTCGACCAAGTTCGGATTAAATAATGTATCATCCGCCGTTTATGCGGCTGATATTACCGTAACTTTTGACGCCGGGGCCCTCGACTTTGTATCTGTGGATCCGTTGATTTCTGGATTTGCGGTGGTTGAGACGAAAACCGATATCCCGGGTCAAATCCGGATTATCGCTGCGAGCCAAGGGAATACGGGCGCGGTAACGGCAAGCGGCGACGTATTCCAATTCAATTGGATCGCGAAGCCGAATCACCCGTCCACGACAACGAATTTAGTTCTGACTCAAGTGGCTGTTTCCAATGGGCTTAGTCAAAAAATGGATGCTGCTCTAGCGAATCTAACAGTTTCACTTACGGCGGCGACAGAGAAAACAACGCTGCAGACGATCATCAGCTTGGCGCAGTCCATCTATGATCGCGCCGTAGAGGGAACCCAAGCCGGACAATATGCGGCAGGTTCCAAAGCGGTGTTATTATCTGCGATTCAAGCGGCAGTTGCCATCCAATCGGATTCTGGGGCTACGCAGCAGCAGTTGGATCAAGCAGCCATTACGTTGAACCAGGCGTTGCAAGCTTTTAGTGGGAAAATTGTTACGGTTTATGCGCACGGAGATGTCAATGGAGATAACGCCATCGATATTGGCGATTTGGGCAAAGCAGCTGTGCATTACGGGAAGACTTCAACTAGCAGTGACTGGAATGTGGCGAAAAGCGCGGATATCAATCAGGACGGTAAGATTAACATTGTGGATGTCGTAGGTATCGCTAAGCTGATCCTATAGTAACGATTGAAGAGGCTGTCCCATAAGTCATAGGGTGACTGTGGGGCAGCCATATTTTTTTTAAGATTGTGGAGGATGATGAAGCGATGGCTGACAGGGTTTTCAAACGTCAACTAAGCAGGGGTCTGTTTATATTGGCTATTCTAACATTGCTGCTTGGACAAGTGATTTCTGTGAATGCAGCGGTGCCTACCGATTCGGTGGTAAAGTTACCTTTTGATGGCAATACCCTTGATGGCTCGGGCAATCCTATAAGCGTTGCCAGTACGGGCTCTCCAAGTTTTGTGACGGGTCGTTTGAACCAAGCGATTAACTTTGACGGAACTAATCAGTACTTGAATTTAGGCAGCACGAATCAAACAAAATTCGGGACAGGGGATTTCACCGTTTCATTTTGGATTCGTTCTTCCGCCGTATCTGGCGATCCCGTCATTATTGGCAATAAAGATTGGAATAGCGGGTCCAATACAGGTTGGGTCCTGTCCCTGCAATCGAATGGGAGCATCATGTGGAACTTCGCGCCAGCCGGGAATTCCCGAAGCGATGCTTATATTTCCGGGGTAGCTGACAATGATTGGCATTTCATTACCGTTTCCCATCAACGAAACGGATACGCTACGCTGTACAAGGATGGCGCCGTGGTGTCTGCTGTTGCTATTTCGAGTAAAACAGGAACCATTGATACGACCTACCCGACAGCGATCGGACAGGACGGCACGCTCAATTACTCTTCTCGTTTAAATGCCAATATTGATCACATGCAGCTATTCAAACGGGCGCTGAGCGATACGGAAGTCAAAGACATGTTCAGCTCGTTTACGATGGGATCAAGCACCCAAAAGGTGCTCGTCATCGGCATTGACGGCACGCGTTCCGATGCTCTGCAAGCGGCAAATACGCCAAGCATGGATGCGCTAACTGCTGGCGGTGCCTATAGTTACAATGTACAGGCCAATTCCAACTACACATGGAGCGGGACCGGTTGGTCTTCCATTTTGACAGGCGTTTGGTACGATAAACACGGTGTCACAGATAATTCCTTTTCAGGAAAAAATTTTACGCAGTATCCTTCCTTGATGCAACGGGTCGAACAGTATAATCCCGCATTGTCTACGACCTCTATCGTGAATTGGGGGGCTATCAACGACAATATTATTTCAGGTATCGACTCGGAAACGGCAGTACCAACGGACGATCTCGTCAGAGACCAGACTGTAAGTTTAATGCAAAACGGCAATCCTGATTTCACGTTCATTCAATTCGACGATGTCGATCACGCGGGTCACGCGTACGGATTCAGCACTTCGGTTCCACAGTATATTAACGCCATCGAACAAACGGATGCAAGAATCGGTGCCGTGGTGAACGCCATTCAAAGCCGCAGCACTTACGCTGAGGAAGATTGGCTCATCCTAGTGACAACCGACCATGGCGGTACGGGTACTAGCCATGGCGGCAACAGTGAGCAGGAAAGATCGATATTCCTGATTCTCAATGGCAACTCCGTTGCTAAGGGGCCGATTGCCAACACGCCCAATCAAACCGATGCACTCGTTACTGCAATGAAATTTCTCAAAGTGCCCATTAATCCAGCTTGGAAACTGGATGGACAAGCGATTCCATATGATTCGTCATTGAAGCTGCAGCTGGACGGCAATATGCAGGACAGTTCCGGCAATCATACAACCGTTACTTCGCAAGGCTCACCTACCTTTACTACCGGGCAAACAAATCAGGCGATTCATTTTAATGGAACCCAGCAATACTTGAATTTGGGAAGTACCTCGAATACGGATTTTGGTACTGGCGATTTCTCTGTTTCATTCTGGATTCGTTCTTCCGGCGTAGTTAACGACCCATCCATTATTAGCAATAAAAACTGGAGTAACGGTGCTAACACAGGCTGGGCTGTCATCCTGGAATCAGATGGCAGCGTGAAGTGGAACTTCACGCCTGCTGGACAATCTCGCAGCGACGCTTCTATTCCGGGAGTTTCCGATAGCAAATGGCACTTCATTACCATAACTCATCATCGCAACGGCTCTGCTTCTCTGTATAAAGATAGCGCATTAGTAACATCGGTAAATATTTCAGGCAAATCAGGAAGCATTAATACGAATTACCCAACAGCGATCGGTCAGGACGGCACATTAAATTATTCTGAGCATTTAAATGCCGACATCGACCATGTTCAGCTATTTAAACGGACGCTGAGCCCATCCGAAGTTTCAAACCTGTACAACACTACAAAGGCATCGAGCGATGCGAGTTTGACGGATTTACAAATGAATGGTGATTCGGTAAATGGCTTTGAAATGACTACGTTAAGCTATGCATTAAGCGTCCCGAGCAACGTAACGGTTGCAAATGTAGCCTATACGACATCGGATGCAGCCGCAACGGCTGTTGTGAATGGCGGGAATAACTTGTCCTTGGGTGACAACTCGATCACCGTTACCGTTACGGCGCAAGACGGTACGACGAGAGTTTACACCATCGTAGTAACAAGGCAGTCACCGCCGCAGTTAAATGCCCTCATCGTACAAGTACAGACGGTATTAGATGCAGCGGTAGAAGGCCTCATGGCTGGGCAATATCCTAGCGGTTCCAAATTGATTTTGCAGGAAGCACTTAATACGGCCAGAACAAGCGCTGCCATTGCGCAAACGGAACAAGACTTCGATCAAGCAACAACGACTTTAAACCAAGCCCTGTTAACATTCCAAAACTCGGTTATCGTTCTGATTCCTGGGGATCAGCAAGTATATGTACAGTCAATTGCAGTGACAAGCCCATCGTCCACAATTGACATGAAGGGCGAAACCCTTCAATTAAGCGCAACGGTGCTTCCAGTCAATGCCACGAATAAGTCTGTTACATGGGCTGTTTACGAAAAGGATGGCACACCATTGACGGATCAAGCCACAATCGATCAAAATGGCGTGCTGACTGCTGCGAAAGACGGAATCGTAAAGGTGGTAGCAACAGCTACAGATGGCAGCGGTATACAAGGCTCCAACTATGTCGTGATCACCGGTCAGATACCTCTGCCGACGGACGTGCCGCAGGCTACGCTTACGGGTCCGACAGTCGTTCAAGCAGGCACAGAGTTCTCGACCAAGTTCGGCTTAAACAATGTAACAGCCAGCGTATATTCGGCGGTTTATGCAGCTGATATTATAGTAGCTTATGACGCTGACGCCATCGACTTTGTATCTGTAGATCCGTTAATTTCCGGATTTATGGAGGTACAGACGCAAACCGATATCCCGGGCCAAATTCGGATTCTTGCTGCGAGCCAAGGGAATACGGGAGCAATAACGGCAAGCGGAGACGTATTCACATTCAATTGGATGGCGAAGCCGAATCATCCGTCTACGACAACGAATTTGGTACTGACCAAAGTTGCTGTTTCTAACGGGTTAGGGCAGAAGTTGGATGCTGCGCTAGCTAATCTGACAGTTTCAGTTACGTCGACAGATAAAACAACGCTGCAGACGGTCATCGGCTTGGCGCAGTCGGCTTATGATCATTCGGTAGAAGGAACGTTAGTCGGACAATATGCGGCTGGTTCCAGAGCGGTGCTATTATCCGCTATACAAGCAGCATCGGCCATCCATTCGGACCCTACGGCCACGCAGCAGCAGTTGGATCAAGCAGCCAATACATTAAACTTGGCGCTGCAAGTTTTTAACGGGAAGATCATTACGGTTTATGCGCGTGGAGATGTCAATGGAGATTACGCCATCGATATTGGTGACTTGGGCAGAGCAGCTGTTTATTACGGGAAGACTTCAGCAAGCAGCGACTGGAATGAGGCGAAAAGCGCGGACTACAATAATGACGGCAAGATTAGCATTGTAGATATCGTAGGGATCGCTAAATTGATCCTGCAATAAAGATGCAAGGTTACAACCAGTGCCCGGTTCAACGTTAAGTTGGCCCGGGCATTGTGTCATTATTAGGCTTGTAAGCTTTAGATTCACAATGCCAAAAAGGGTAGAGGATGTTTTCCTCTGCCCTTTTTTTGGTAGATGATTAGTTTTTAAAGGAACAACAATCCACTATTTCCTCGAAAAAGCGAAATTTCCGTATGCAAGGGAACTACGTTCCGCTATTTTGCCAAATTCACCTGAAAACGTTGCTATGGAGGGCAAATAAGAGCCTGTAGTTCCGCTCAGCTGAAAATATGCTCGCTTTTCCCAAAATAGAGGCCCCCAGTTCCCCTAAGCTGAGGAAGACCTTCTTTCATGAACGAGATCTCGATAGCAGGAGCTGGTTACTCGCTAACCATACGATTCGTCAAGCTTCCCAGCTTCTCAATGGAAATGGTGACAACATCGCCATCCTTCAGATAGACGCGCTTATCAACCGGGTCGCCCAGCACAACACCTTCTGGCGTTCCTGTGAGAATGATATCCCCCGGGTATAAAGTCATATGCTGAGAAATATAGCTGACGACCTCATCACAGTGGAAAATCATATCCGCTGTATTCGAGTTTTGGCGCACTTTACCGTTGACCGTGGTGCTGATCTTCAGATCATTCGGATTGCCAACTTCGTCTGCAGTGACTAGATAAGGGCCAAGCGGGCTGAAATCATCGCACGATTTACCGAGCAACCATTGAGCCGTACGCATTTGCAGATCACGCGCAGAAAGATCATTGACACAGCAGTATCCGTAAACGTGGTCCAAAGCTTCTTCTTTGGAAATATATTTGGCCTGCTTGCCAATTACGATAACGAGCTCAGCCTCATAATCGACTTCTTTGGTAACACGGGGGAGGGCGATATCATGGCCATGTCCCGTCAGCGTATTATTAAATTTGTTAAAAAGAATCGGATATTGCGGGATTGCGGCATTCGTTTCTTCGGCATGCTTACGGTAGTTAAGTCCGACACAAATAATTTTGCCGGGTTCAGTGACGCAGGGACCGTAGTTCAAAGTCTCTTCATTATGTATCAGCGTTTGGCGATCATTGCTTTCAAGTGCGAGGTGGACGAGCTGGTGCAGAGCTTCAGTGGCTGCTGCTCCGCCTTGAATAGCTTCGGTAACCGTGGTTGGAACAGCGAATGCTGGTGATAGCTGCTGAACAGCTTGAGCGACATCGAGTACACCGGAATCGGTTTGAATACCTAGATGGAAAGCATTGTCTTGGGTAAATGTAAGCAGTTTCATGTGAAAACCTCCTGAATAATGAGATATGAAGAGTTTATAAGGAACAGGCTAAGCATTTTTACCAAAAGTGACCCCACCGTCAATGTACAAGGGAGAGCCCATCATGAACTTGGAATCATCAGAAGCAAGGAACAAGGCAGCTGAAGCTACATCTTCGGGACGGCCCATTTCGTTGCTGAGCTGTCTGGTTTTGAGAGAGGCGATAGCAGCTTCTGGATCGTCATAAGAGGTGTGAATGTAATTTTCAACGAAAGGAGTCATGATCGTTCCCGGCAGCAAGGCGTTCACCCGAATACCGTAAGAGGCATAGTCCACCTGCATGGATTTGGTCAGCGCAAGGACGGCGCCTTTCGTTGCGGCATAGGAAGCACGGCGAGCCAATCCGATTTCGGCAATACAGGATGACATGTTAATGATCGAGCCTGATTGTCGTTCCATCATATGGGGGAGGACATGCTTCGAAGGGAGGAAGACACCCTTTACGTTAATGCTCATGATGCGGTCCCACGCTTCAGGGTCAAGCTCATGAAGCGCCCCGACACCGCTAATGCCTGCGTTGTTGAAAAGCACGTCAATTCGGCCGTAGGCTTGAATGATTTGATCAACCATCGCCTTGACGGAGTCAGAGTGCGTAACATCTGCTTGAATGAAGCGGGCTGCCCCGCCGCCCTCTATAATTTCATTCACCGTCTCGATCCCTTTGGCTTCGTCGAGATCGTTTACGATGACCTGGGCGCCTTCCCGCCCGAATAAGAGAGCAGTGCTTTTGCCAATGCCTGAAGCTGCACCTGTGATGAGAATAACTTTGTTGTGTAACCGCATGTTCAATTCTCCTTTACTATTCGGATAGCTGATGAGCAAGCTTACAAACTTCTTCTATACAGATCTGCTTCTTTTGCTGCCACTGAGGCAACATCATTGAGCAGCTGACAGCGGCGATGACCTTCCCATACAAATTTCGGATTGGAGCGGCGACGCAGTTGAATCCGATAACGGCTTCTTCCAAATCGAGCGCGTAGCCTTGTTTGCGAATTTGATCCAAGTCTTTAGTGAGGTCTTTCAACGATACGATGGAATGGGCAGTTAACTGTGAAAATGGTTCTTGATCTGCCCGGTAGAAGCTACCCAGTTCCTCATCACTAAGATCAGCCAGCATGACCTTGCCGAGTGCTGTGGCATGTGCAGGCAGGCGCATGCCGGGTCCAGAGGCGAGACGAACTGGCGTAAGCGCTTCCTCTTTGGCGAGATAGAGCACTTCATTGCCATCTAATCGAGCTAATTGCAGCGATTCACCCAGTCTCAGCTTGGTTTGAGATGCTTCCTTGTGGAAGGACTCGTTCAAGTCCCTATGCTGGACAGCCGCATGGCCCAAGCGCGAGAGCTCGCGTCCAAGGCGGTAGGTTTCGCCGGTATCCTTCTCGATCCAGCCTAGGTTCTCCAGCGTTAAAAGCAGCGAGTACATCGAGCTTTTGTTGATACTGAGCGAACGGGACAGATGGATGAGTTTCAGCTGACCGGGCTGCAGTGATATTTCTTTGAGAATAAGATGAGCACGTTCAATGGCTGGAACGCGGTATTTATCGTCCAATCGTTGGCCTCCCAGCTCATTTGGTTTAATATACAAAACTTAGTTTACCAGTTAGAACTATCATAGCATAGGGCAGTGGGAAAAACGAGAGGGTAAAAAGAAAAAGAGACTTTCCCAAGTCATATGAATGACGGAGGGATAGTCTCTTGTGGGCGTACGTATGTCGCTAATGGACACCACAGCGTTTATTCGAAGGAAACGAGGCCCGAATAAAATTTAACGGACATCAAATCTACAAGGGGTAGATTATCTGCCGCCTGGCATAAATTGCTTCAACCATCCGCCAAAGCTTTGCGGATTCCTCGTTTGAATAAGCACGACGCCTTCGCCGCGGAATCGGCATACGACACCTTCACCGCTTGTGAAGCTGGAGAGCCAGCCTTTGGCCGCTTTCTCAATCGTATACTGCGTATAATCCGGCCATGCGACCAGATGCCCGTTATCAATGACAACCTCTTGCCCAGGTGCAAGGTTAATGGCATGAATAGCTCCGTAGGAGGAGAGGAAAACCGTGCCTCTACCGCTAATTTCAACGATGAAGAAGCCTTCGCCGGACATGAAGCCGCTCATCAGGTTTTGCATTTTCGTATTTACTTGAATGCCGGATGTTCCAGCAAGGAAGCCGTCCTTTTGCACATACAGCTTGTACGATCCGTCTAGCTCAACAGCCTCAATATCACCAATCACAGCCGGTGCCAATAGAACCTCGCCGCCCCCACGCGTTGGGGTTAATTCCTGAAAGAAGAATTTCTCGCCGCTCAGCATACGGCCAAGACCTTTCATAATGCCGCCATCTATCGTACCTTTGAGCTCAATGTTAGGCGACATCGAGACCATAGCTCCTGCTTCTGCCTTAATGTTTTCTCCAGCTTCAAGCTCCACGCGCAGCATTGGGAATGCGCCTTTATATAGAATCTCGTGTTTCATAAATCATCCTCCATGAATAAGTAGCATTTGAATAAGAAAATGGTTAAGCCGAATTCGACTGCCGCAGTGTCTCTAGGCTGCGATTCAAATAAACGAACAAAGCGCAGAGCAGCAGGATTCCCATAGTGATATAGAACACCGACTTAAACCCATAGGCTGCTGCAAAATGACTGCCAAGCAAAGGGCCAATCAGATTGCCGAGAAACAGCGAAGATGTGTTAAAGCCGTAGGCTGTCCCCTGAATCTGAGTAGGGGCGAGTTTCAAGACCAGTACATTCAAGGAGGGAATCATGCCTCCGATGAACAGCCCCAGCAGGAATCTTCCGACGAGCAGCATCGTAATGCTGGTAGCGAAGGCCTGCGGAATGAAGGCGAGTGCCGCCATCGACAAAGCGATGACAAGTGTTTTGCGTTGGCCGATACGGTCGCCCAGTCTCCCTAAGGAGGGCGAGCCGAACAAGTTGGCGATACCAGTAATCGCCACGATTAAACCGGCAAATAGCTCCAAATGATTGCCGGAGTAAATCGTTTTGGCATAGACCGTCACAATGGGCTCGATGCTCATCATCCCGACTTGCGTAATGAGTGAAGCGGCAAAGACCGGCAACAGCGGGCGAAATAGGCGCCACTCTGTACGTTCTCGTGCTTTTTTCTGTGCAGGAGCTTTGCGCTCCTCATGAATGAAAATCATCACGATGAGACTGGCGCAGAGCATGAGACCGCCTGTAACAAAGAAGATGTGGCTATAACCGATCATACCAGCAAGCAACCCTCCGATCAAAGGGCCGATCAACGATCCGGCGATGGATCCTGTTTGCAGCGTGCCGAGCGCCTTCCCGGAGTGCTCCCGGGGTGTCACCGATGCTTGCAGGGAGACGGCCATGGAGATGAAACCGGAGAAGAAACCATTCAACAGCCGAAGCGCAAGCAGCTGCCAGGGCTCCGTGACAATGCCCATCAAGGCGGTCACAACAGCCATGCCGAACCCGGCTCGCAGCAGCATGATTTTGCGGCCGCGACGATCGGCGATTGCTCCCCAGAGAGGCTGCGTAAGAAATGAGGTGATGAACTGGGCGGCAACGATCCAACCTGTCCAGCGCACGACATCACCAACCTCGTGGACCCCAAGTTGTCCGATATATAGAGGCAGAAACGGAAGAATGAGGTTCATTCCGCACATGATGGAAAAGTTAGCCCCCCATAAGATCCACAGTGACTTTTTCCAATGTAAGGGTGCAGGCATCAGAGAGGCTCCTTATCTTTTTTTCCCAGTATAGCATACTTCACTTCGATGCCATTTATAGGGGCTGGGAAATAATAAAGCTATCCCTAAGCGGATGGACCGCTGACTAAGGGATAGCTGTAAGACAGATGATGCTATGTATTCAAAATGCACGAGACCGATAGCTGACCCATGTGCCATGAGGTTTACCTGATTAGTCTTACCGCCGGTAGGTGCGGAAAATGATATCCCGGTTGTAGTTGCCGAAGCCTTCACCGTACAACGTGAGCCCGCCGACATGCGCCGCATGCTCCGGCACTTCAATCCGTAGTAGCCACTCGTTGCGCGACATGCGGATGTCCTTGATCGTAACGGCCGAGAGCCGCTGCCCGTCAAGGAAAGTGCCCTGTTCGGTGATTCGGATCACCTTCAACCAACCATATTGGTTGATGGAATCCGGCCACCAACTGGGCGTGTAGTGCCCGCGGCCCTGCCCCGAATCGCCGGGGCTTGTCCAATAGCCGAGCAAGGTGTCGTTGACATAGAAATGAATGTCCGAAGGCCAATTCTCGGCAATGCCTGGCGCTTCCGAGCCAAGCTCCAGCGAAATCTCAATCTCCTCCAGCGTCTGGCTGGGGAGCAAATAATTCGGGATGCGGTACTCCACGAAGCCGCTCCCGAACCAGAGAATCTTCGCATGCATTCGCTCAGGTTCGAAAAAGTAGCGCGGATCGTCGTACTGCCCGATCGTATGATCGGCCGTCGCGAGACCGCATGTAGGCTGCACTTCAAAGCGCGTGTAATGTCCGATGGGAATGGACACTTCATCGAACACGCGCTTAGGCTCACTCAGCTGCGGCAGCTGAATCTCGACGCGCGAAACCGCGAGCGAGCACATCTTATGCGTGCCGCCTTGTTTGCGCACTAACGCCGTGTGAATCAAGCCTCCGGCCTCCAGCTTCTTCACATGCATAGTCACGATAGCGCTGCTTAAGCCAAGCGTCTGGGCTAGTTCCTTCACGTTCATCTCTTGCTGAGCAAGCAAATCCAAAATCTGAAGCCGCACATCGCTCGCTAAAGCTTCATAGAGCGGCAGCCATTTGCGGTCTGTTGACGCTTGTATCATAGGATTCCAATCCCCTCTATTTCTATCTATTCCTAACTTCGACTGATTTATATAAATATAAATCCAAAACATTCTTAAAGAAAGGCTTGAAATCAAGCATTGATTATTGTTTAATAGAAACAACATCATAATATTTGTATTAACTGGTTCATATTTTTATTAATTATACTATGAGGTGATGACAATGTCTATGAAAGCAAGCATGATTGTCGACAAGGATTTTACAATAGGAGAAGTAGATTCTCGTATTTACGGCTCGTTTATTGAACATTTGGGACGCGCTGTCTATGGAGGGATCTATGAACCAGGACATCCGCAAGCTGATGAGCAGGGGTTTCGTGCGGACGTCATGGAGCTGGTCAAAGGGCTGGATGTGCCAATCGTACGTTATCCGGGGGGGAACTTTGTATCCGGTTACAATTGGGAGGACGGCATTGGACCAATCGAGGAGCGTAAGAAAAGGCTGGATCTGGCTTGGCGCACGATTGAGCCTAATTTGGTAGGACTTAACGAGTTCATGGATTGGTGCCGCAAAGCGAACACCGAGGCGATGATGGCGGTAAACCTAGGGACTCGCGGAGCAGATGCAGCTAGAGATATCATTGAATATTCCAATATCAAAGGCGGTACCTACTGGAGTGATCTGCGGATTTCCCACGGGTATCAAGCTCCTCATAACATCAAAACCTGGTGCTTAGGCAACGAAATGGACGGTCCATGGCAAATTGGCGCCAAAACCGCTGCGGAATACGGGCGTACAGCCTGTGAAACAGCTAAAGTCATGAAGTGGGTTGACCCTTCAATTGAGCTAGTAGCTTGCGGTAGTTCCAGTTTGACTATGGCTACCTTCCCAGAATGGGAAGCGACTGTCCTCGAGCACACCTATAATCATGTTGATTATATTTCACTGCATCAGTATTACGGCAATCGCGACAAGGATACTTCGAACTTCCTGGCCCAATCCATGGGCATGGATCGTTTCATTAATACGGTCATCTCTACAGCCGACTATGTTCAGGCGAAAAAACGCGGTAAGAAGAAAATTAACCTTTCCTTTGACGAGTGGAATGTCTGGTATCATTCTAATGATGCTGATCGTAAAATCGAGCCTTGGTCCATCGCTCCTCCGCAGCTGGAAGATATATATAATCATGAGGATGCTCTCCTCGTAGGTTGTATGCTAATTTCGATGTTAAAACGTGCGGATCGGGTCAAAATGGCTTGTTTAGCCCAACTCGTCAACGTTATTGCGCCAATTATGACGGCTAACGGCGGAGCAGCGTGGAAGCAAACGATCTATTATCCTTACATGCATGCAAGCTTGTTCGGACGCGGAACGGTTCTTGTGCCTCTCATTAAATCGCCTAAATATGATGCGAAAGATTATACAGATGTGCCTTATTTGGAAGCAGTAGCTGTTCATAATGAGGAAAAATCAGAAGTAACAATCTTCGCTGTTAACCGTCATTTGGCGGAGGCGCTTCCGCTTGAATTGGATCTTCGCAGCTTTGGTGCCTGCCAGGTTACTCAGCATATCGTGCTGGAGAGTGACGATTTGAAAGCCGCGAATACGATTGACGCTCAAGATCGTGTCAAACCGCACAACGGCGGCAATGCAGCCGTAGATTCGAATGGTCAAATTCACGCAACGCTTGGGAAAGCGTCCTGGAACGTGATTCGTTTGAAGTTGGCCTAGGTTCATAGGCTGGTCAACAGCTCTTCACAAAAGACATGGTACGAAGCAGATGCTTCTGCCATGTCTTTATCTTGTTCTTTTTACGTATTTTTTACATCATCTTAATAAAATAAATCATCCTCACGCATCACATACTATGACCAAGCAGCTGGCGGGAGTCTATCAGGCTTGACGAATGGACGAATTCTTTATTTTGCAAGCCATGCTCTGGTATGATGGAGGAAATCTTTCTTTAAGGAGTTTCCTGTATGAAAATAAAGCTGCTGATGATGAGTATGATCATTTTATCTATGGGGCTGACGGCCTGCGGAAATGGAAATAAACAACAAAATGACGCGCAGACAACGCCTGCACAAGCCGATCCACAAAAGGTTTACCAGAACTTTTGCATCTCTTGTCATGGTAATCAATTACAGGGCGGAGAAGGTCCCAACATTCAAAAAGTCGGGGAACGTTTGACGGAAGATGAGATTATAAAGCGCATCCAAAAGGGTGGTGGCGGGATGCCGCCGTTCCAAGTCGCGCTCAAAGAAGAGGAATTGAAGGTGTTGGCTGCGTGGTTGGCAGGTCTTAAGTAGAGGAAATAAATGGGTATCCTAAGGTTCCTTTAAGGTTATCTACATATTTTCTTCACAATTGGGGTTTAGAATAGGGGCAAGAGGAGAGTGATGCAATATGCACTTGAATTTGAAGCCCCGGAGCCGTCTTCGCAAGAAGCCGAATAAGAAGATGAGACCACAACGACTGGGTGCGACGATTTCGTTAGTACTTTTTTTAATTTTATTACCTGTATTATCAGTGGCCGGCATGGAGCTACTCGAGCGCGGCTCGCTGCATGATACGATGAGTTGGATTACGTCCAATCAATCGCTTTTTCTATTAAATGCAGGAATCACCTTTTGTTTGCTTATTTTTATTTATGCTTTGGTGGGGTCCCTAGCGATCTCAGGAGCAATCTCGACCTTATTGCTTGGCCTTATGGCTTTAATTTCTTACATGAAGGTGACAATGATTGGGGAGCCATTCTTCCCGTGGGATATTTTGCTCAACAAAGAAAGTATGGATATCGCTTCGCTTGTGACGGGTAAAGCCGCGCTGATCAGAATCGGAGCTATCATTGTCTCGATTATTGTTGTACTTGCCTTAAGATGGATTATTCCACGCACCACGATTTCGATTATCTCAAGAGTTGGTTTAGGGCTGTTCTCGCTCTATGCCTTATATGCTTTCGGGATCAAAACGCCGTTAGCAGGCAAAATTCTGGACCATATCGGTGTGAATGAAATTGTTTGGAATCAACAAGAAAACTATGCGAATAATGGGACAGCGCTGGCTTTCACACTCAACGTGAAGAATTCCATTGTTCAGAAGCCGGAAACCTACAGTGATGTGGCCATTGGAGCTGTAGCGGCAAATATTGAATCTGTCTCCCAGGCTCAAACACAGCCAGCTATGAAAAAGGCGTCAGTCGATACGCTGCAAGGGAAGAAACCGAATGTTATCTTCATTATGAGCGAAGCATTCTGGGATCCAACGTTGCTGTCAAATGTGACATTCAGTGAAGACCCACTGCCTACGATCCACCGTTTGCAGAAAGAGTCGACCTCCGGTTACCTATTGTCCCCTCAATTCGGTGGCGGAACAAGCAACGTAGAGTTCGAAGTGCTTACTGGTAATTCCATGAGCTTCCTGCCGGGAGGATCTATCCCGTATCAGCAATATGTAAGTAAACCTGTTCCAAGTTTAGCGAGTTATTTTGCCGGTCAGGGTTACAAAAGTATGGGGATTCACTCCTATGAAGGCTGGTTCTGGGATCGCAACTCCGTCTACAAACAGCTTGGTTTTGAATCTTTCAAAAGCAGTGAGCATTTCGTGAATCCGGAAACGAAGGGTTACTTCATCTCGGATGCCGAGGTGTCTCGCAACATAATTGATGAGGTGGATAAAACAGAGGATCCGATGTTTATTTACACCGTTACGATGCAGAATCACGGTCCTTACGATGATCCGCGGTACGGAGAAAATCAGTTCAAGGCGGAGGGCAATCTGACGCCGCAAGCCAAAACGATTTTGGAAACTTATACGCAAGGTGCACATGATGCAGATCAAAGTCTGCAAATGCTCATCGATCATTATCAAAATTCGGATGAACCTACGATGATCGTCTTCTATGGGGACCATCTGCCGATGCTTGGCCTCGATTACCAAGTGTACAAAGAAGCTGGATTCATCTCAACTAGCAATGCCAATGCTTGGTCGCTGGACGAAGTGAAGAAAATGCACAGCATTCCGCTCGTGACTTGGTCGAATTTCGATATGCCCAAGCAGGATATTCCGCTGCTAAGCGATTCCTTCCTAGGCGCTCATGTTCTGGATATGCTGCATATGGAGAAACCAGCGAACTTCACGCTGAACGCGGAACTGGCCGCGCAAGTACCTGGATTGTTGAGCAATCTGGTTGTGGATCAAGACCAAACGCTTCATGCGGAAGCGCCTGAATCTGCCAAAACACTGATTGACGATTACAGGAACGTTCAATATGATCTCCTCTTCGGCAAGCAGTATCTAGCCGGTTACATTGATCATGATTATTTAACGAAGGCCTCGCAGCCTAGTTACAATGCCGAGTTTGATCAACCGGACTCCAAACTTCGGGCTGAAGGGGATAGCGGTAGTCCTCCGGAAGCTAAGCCTGTGAGTGCGCAGTAAAATAGTTTAGGAAAGAAGCTGTCCCTAGGTCATATGAAAATGACTTTAGGGAAAGCTTCTTTTTGCGTTGGTCGCCATGGATGGGCCCAGCTGGCAGTTGTCGTGCTGACTCAAATTTTAAAGGGAAATTCTCCCGTTATTTCAGCAATTCTTTGCTTTGCAAAAAAAACATTGCCATTCATAGGGTAATTTTGGTAATATGGAACTCCGTCTCTACGCTGCGGCTGCAGTGGAAAATCGTTTTTTTGCACGAAAAAACATAGGAGGTGTACAATGCTTTTCGCGGTTTTAGCCCGTAAGGCATACGCAAGAAATTTGCAATATCGCGGTTCGCATTTGCTCCATAATGCCGTCAGTGCAGTGTTTGGCTTCATTTATGCAAGTATTTGGTCTGGACTCGGCAGCGACTCCTCGCTCGGCGACTACGGAGCCAAAGGGATGGTCGGCTACATTGCTTTTAACCAGGCGATCCTCTGGATTACACAGTTTACGACGAACGGACTAGGACTCGAACAGTCGGTGCGCACAGGTCAGATTGCGGTTGATCTCATGAGGCCCGTGCATTTGTTCTATCAAGCTATGAGCAGGGAATGGGGCCAAGTATGGTATCAGTTTCTGTATAAATTTATCCCGATTTACGTCCTCTACTTTTTTATTTTCTCCTTACAGCTTCCACACCAGGCTTCCGTTTACGGCTGGACAGCGATTGCGCTGGTTGCAGCAGCTTATATCTCCATCTGCATGAACTATTTGATTGGCATTGCTGCCTTATGGACCACGGAATCCCGTTGGTTTTACTGGCTGAACTACTCCTTCAGCATGCTGCTCTCCGGCTTCTTCATTCCGCTGGAATGGCTGCCAGGTTGGCTTCGCACTATAAGTAATTTCACACCTTATCCGTATCTACTCTATTATCCGACTCGTATTTACATGCAGCTAGAACAAGGCACGATTGTGCTCGGGGCTCTTCTTTGGGGCATCGGGTTTACTTGTGCCTGTCTGGCTGTTACGCATGCGGTACGCAGAAAGCTGGAGGTGCAGGGCGGATGATGTCAGTGAGGCTCTATCTCCTGCTGATCAAGGCGAGCATACGCAGCCGGATGCAGTATAAATTCAACTTTATTTTCTCAACGCTCATGGCCTCATGCATACAAATTTCTGAATTTCTCATGGTGGCGCTAGTGATGATGCGCTTCGGCAATATCAAAGGTTGGACGCTCTATGAAGTTTGTTATCTCTATGGCGTCATGATGATCTCCAAAGCGATTTACCGTACGCTGGCTTCTGATGTGCATCATTTGGAAAAATATCTCGTATCCGGTGACCTGGATGCGCTATTGACGCGCCCTGTCCCAGTGCTGTTAGCGCTGATGACACAAAACTCCCGCATCCTCTTCGCTGAAATCGGTCAGGGCATCATCTTGCTCATTATTGCCATGCGAGTTCTGATGGCTAATGGGCAAATTGGGTGGCCCTCGATCCCGTTAACGGCATTAATTATCTGTACGGGAGCGATTATTTTATTCGCGATCGGGCTGGCTACGGCAGCTGCGGGCTTCTGGCTGACACGCATCGAATCCTTACAAAATATGACGGAGGACGCCTCCCAAACAGCGGCTCGCTATCCGCTTACGTTATATCCCAAATGGCTGCAAGGAGCCCTTCTAGTGCTTGTTCCGGTTGGCTTTGTGAATTACATACCGACGTTGTATTTACTGAGGCACGAAGGTGGTATCGGCATGCTGCTAGGCACTGTGGCTGTTGCTTGCGCTGCGCTCTGGCTGGCTATGCGATTCTGGAAACTGGGCTTATCCCGCTATCAAAGCACAGGAAGTTAGTTAATATCGTTAATAAAAAGGAGGGATGGCGTCAACATGATAACGGTCACAAATTTGCGCAAAACATTTCATACTCCGGTCGTCCAAGAAGGCAGATTTTCAGGTGTCCGCACCTTGTTCTCGCGGGCGTATAAAGAAAAGGAAGCTGTACGAGATCTAAGCTTTGAGATTGAATCTGGCGAGTTCGTCGGGTATATTGGACCTAATGGTGCGGGAAAATCAACAACGATTAAGATGTTGACTGGCATCCTGCATCCAACATCGGGTGAAGTGCTGATCCATGGCTTAAGTCCGCAAAAGCACCGAAGGCGCGTCGTTGGCAAGCTTGGCGTCGTGTTCGGGCAGCGCAGTCAGCTATGGTGGGATTTGCCAGTTAAGGATTCCTATGAGATTCTAACAGCGATGTATCGCGTGGAGGAGAGCACCTCACGCCGCCGACTAGATGAGTTGAATGAACTCCTGGAGCTTAAAGAGCTGATGGATATGCCTGTTCGTAAGCTTTCGCTCGGTCAGCGTATGCGTGCTGATCTGGCGGCAGCTATGCTGCATGATCCCGACATTTTATTCCTTGATGAACCTACGATTGGGCTGGATGTTGTAGCTAAGAAGAACATTCGCGGCTTCTTGCAGACGTTAAATCAGGAGTTTGGGAAAACAATTTTGCTGACGACGCATGACATGGATGATATCGAGCAGTTATGCAAAAGGGTGATTGTGATTAATCACGGTCAGATCGGATACGACGGCTCACTGGATACACTAAGAGACAGAATTGGTTTACCAACGATGATGAAGATTACGTATCGCGGGGACATCCAAGTGCCAGAGAGCTGGGAGCTGCCGTTCCGCGTCGTGGAGCAGGAGGCTGGCGTGCTGACGATTGCCTGCAACCGCCAAGAGCTAAAAGCGATGGATGTGCTGCGAGTTGTCAGTCTTTGGGGCGATATGGACGATGTACATATGGAAGAACCTGAGTTTGAAGAAGTCATCCATGGGGTATACAAATAGGCAGGAGGGAGAATAAATGCCAATTAATGAAGAAGAACGGGAGCGGGAAGATCAGCGTGTTGCCTCTGTACGCTCCCAAATTAAAGAGCGGATTATGGACCTGGGGGAGACGGTCGATCAGCGCGGATCGGAATTAACGGCAATCGGACGAAGCTTCTGGGACGATATCTCCGTCAATGCGGATAACGCTGATGATCTCATCGAGACAGCAGCGAGTATGGCCCAGCAGGAGCATGTGCTGATGGGTCAGAAGCGCAGCTTTCAGGTGGCGCAAGATGCGCTGTACAAATTGCAGCGCGTCGTTGATGCGCCGTATTTCGCGCGCATAGATTTCCAGGAGCAAGGCGAGCAGGAGCGCGAGAAGATCTACATTGGTCTCACCTCCTTCATTGATCCGAAGACGGATGAAATACTCATATACGACTGGCGGGCACCGATAGCCAGCTTATTCTATGACTACCCGCCGGGGCCGGCCACGTACCACACCCCGGAGATGGATGTCAGCGGCGACATGCTGCTCAAGCGCCAGTACATTATCAAAGCCGGCGAGCTGCAGGATGTGTTCGATACCGGGATCTCGATCGGCGATGAGATGCTGCAGAAGATGCTCAGCCGCAGCGCCGACGAGAAGATGCACAGCATCGTAACGACGATTCAGCGCGAGCAGAATCAGATCATCCGCGATGACAGGCACAAGGTGCTTGTCGTGCAGGGCGCAGCTGGCAGCGGCAAAACCTCAGTCGCGCTGCAGCGCATCGCGTATTTGCTCTACAAATATCGGACGACGCTCAGCGCCGATAATATGATTTTGTTCTCGCCGAACTCGCTGTTCAGCGATTACGTCTCGCACGTACTTCCAGAGCTGGGCGAAGCGACCATGCAGCAGACGACTTTTCAAGATTATTTAACCCATAAATTAAGCGGCACAGGGCTAAAGCTTGAAGATCCCTACGATCAGCTGGAATTTATTCTGACCGGCACGGAGCAAGATCCTGCCTACAAGGCGCGGATGCAAAGCATCCCCTACAAAACGTCGGAAGCCTTCCTCAGCGTCATCGAGGCTTATGGCGAGAAATTGAAGCATGGCGGAATCCGTTTCGTTGATCTGTCGGTTGGGAAGAAAGTGCTGATTACGGCGGAAGAGCTCAGCGAACGCTTCTACGGCAAAGCCTCGATTCTCGCGCTTGGTGAACGCATGGAGCAACTATCCGAGTGGATGCTGGAGAAACTGGATGAGATTCAAGCGGATGCGCAGAAACGGTTCTATCGTAAAATGGTGCGGGAGCCCAAATATCTCGGTACGGAACCCGAGATGAAGAAGATGAGTAAGATGAAGGCGCACAAAGCCATTGCTCCGCTTAAGGAGAAGGCACGCAACCTTGCTTACGTCGATGTACTCGGCATGTATCGTGAGCTATACACGAATAGAGAGCTGCATGAGGAGTTGATGGCGCAGGCTGGCCAGAAGCTTCCTGAGGCTTGGGAGAGCATCAGCTCTTTCACTTCTGCTGCACTGGAACAAGGGATTCTGCACTACGAGGATGCGACGCCGCTTGTGTATCTGAAGGGGCTTGTTGAAGGGCAGTTGCGTGTTGGAACTATTCGTTACTGTCTGGTAGATGAGGCGCAGGACTACTCGCCGTTCCACTACGCGTATCTCAAGAAGCTGTTCCCGCGTGCCCGGTTTACGCTGCTTGGCGACTGGAATCAAGGGATATTCACGCACGCGAACGCCGCCAGCGACGCGGATGGCCCTAAGAACGAGTACAGCTCGATCAGCGAGCTGATGAAAGAGGAGGAGACGGAGACGATCCGTCTCGTCAAGAGCTACCGCTCGACGCGCGAAATCGTCGAGTTCGCCAGCCGCGTGCTCCCGTTCGGCGAGCCGATCGAGCCGTTCAGCCGCAGCGGCGAGGAGCCGCGTCTTCTGCGCGCGGCCAGCGAGACCGAGCTCTGCCGTTTGGTCGCGGATACGGCGCTGACCCGTCAGCACGGCGGTGCTAGCTCCGTCGCGATTCTGTGCAAGACCGAGCGCGAGACGGAAGCCGCGCACGCAGCCCTTAAGCCGCTGCTGCCTGGCCTCACGCGGATCACGAAGGAGACGCTGCACTATGAGGCAGGCGTCATGATTATGCCGGCGTACCTCGCCAAAGGGCTCGAGTTCGACGCCGTGATCCTCTACGATGCCGGTGCGGCTGTCTACGCGGAAGCGAAGGAGCGCAAGCTGTTTTACACGGCTTGCACCCGTGCGCTGCATCACCTTGATGTTTGCTACCAAGGTGAGTTGACACCTTTTCTCCCGCAAGATTAGATATTCGCCAGTTGAAGATACCGCCCTTCGAATCATTCGGGGGGCGGTTTTTGTATGTCCTGTTCTTGCATAATTCCACCTGGATTGGAAAGCTTAACAAATAAAAAGTTTCCACCTAATACCAAAGTGGGAGATTACCTTATGGCTGCAAGTTATAGGAAGATTACTGCGCTTCAGTTGTATTACGTCATTATTATTTCGATTGCCATAACGAATCATGTACTCCTAATCCCTGTGCTGCTGCATTTCGGTAAACGTGATTCGTGGGTGGGTGCGGGACTATCGATCCTACCTACATTCATGTGGGTATGTCTCATGTATATCGTGATCAAACGCTCTAAACAGATGAACTTGCTGCTATGGATCGGACAGAGATACGGGAAATTCGTTGTATTCCTTCTAAAAGTAGTCGTAATCGGCATTGCCATGACGCATGCGACCATTACTATGCAGGATATGGTGACATGGACGCACATCTCCTATTTGCCGCGAACCCCGCCAATTATGATTTCGTTGGCATTTATGGTTTTCTGCTTTTTTGCTGCCCGTGAAGGGATGAGGGCCATCGCGATAACCTCAGGTATTTTGCTCCCCGTGGTTGTATTGCTAGGCTATTTTGTAATGGGCGCAAATTTTCAATACAAAGACTACAGCTTGCTTACGCCTTTATTTACCCATGGCTATGGACCTGCGCTGAAATCGATGTATTTAACTAGCGGTTCTTCATTTGAACTGTTAAGTATTGTTTTTCTCCAGCATCATGCAGATACTCGTATTCGGCTACCCTCTTTGCTCATCGTTGGGGCTTGCTTAGTAGGTCTCACTGTCGGTCCTTTAATTGGGGCCATTGCGATTTTTGGACCGTTTGAAGCGGATGAATTAAGGTATCCTGCTTTTGAACAATGGCGTATGGTGACACTTGGGAAATATATTTCCCATCTGGATTTCTTATCTATCTTTCAGTGGATATCGGGCGCATGTATCCGCATGTCCATGCTGATGTTTCTCTCCATTGATGTGTTGATGATCAAGAAGAAACGTACCCGGACACTGCTTTTAATCGGGCTGAGTCTATTTTTCGTCACGATGTGCCTGCTGCCGGTCACGGACAAACAGATGGTGAATTTTATCCAAGACTGGTATTACCCCATGATGTTTATTACCGGTGCAGGATTGCTTGTTGTCCTGCTTGTACTGACCATTCTGCCGATGAGGCGCAAGGAGAAGGTGATGAAGTGAATGAGCAAGATTTGCGAGATTGGTTTGCCTCGTCGGCCGATGTCATCATCAAGGAGTATTCGTTATCTGAGGGGGATGTCAGTAAGAAGATTCTGCTAATGTATTGCGACGGTATGATTAATAAGGATCATATAGAGCAGCGTGTACTCCCTCACCTTCAGCATATCATCTCGCATCGACAGGAGAGGGACATGTCCGAGTTCACGCTCCCTACACTGCTTCAAATGCAGGAGATGACAGGACCTGACGTTATGGAGACGATGGCGGTCAATCTATATTCAGGGTTTCTGGTTATGTACTTTGAAGAGCAACAACGCCTCTTTGGGCTCGATTTGTCCAATCCGCCTAACCGATCGCCGGAAGAATCCAATACCGAGACTTCCATTAAAGGACCAAGGGATGGGTTCACGGAAAGCATCGTAACCAATATTGCGTTGATTCGCAAGAGGCTGTTAACTCGCAGTCTTTGTTGTGAAAAGATGGAAATAGGCAAGCGAAGCCACACTACGGTAGCACTTATGTATATCGATGATGTCATCGATTCGGATGTGCTTCGGGACGCAAGGCAGCGTTTGCAGGCAATTGATCTAGATGCCTTGATTTCCAGTTCTCAACTGGAAGAGTTGTTAACGGGGCAAAAGTATAATTTCTTTCCATTGCTGGATTATGCGGGCAGACCTGACTTTGTAGCAGATAGCTTGCTGCGCGGACGTTTCGCCATTATTGTCGACGGTTCACCGATGGCTCTCATCGCTCCGGCAAATTTGATGTTTATTCTAAAATCGCCAGAAGATGTACACTCTCCTTTTTACTATGTAGCGTTCGAACGAGTACTGCGTTTGGGGGGACTGATTGTTGCTACGTTTCTTCCCGGTTTCTGGATATCGCTCTCTGCTTTTAATCTCGACCAAATTCCGTTTTCGTTAGTCGCTACCATTTCGTCTTCCAGACTGGGTTTGCCGTTATCGGGTCCTATGGATTTTATTATTATGCTGCTGCTGTTTGAATTGTTTCGAGAAGCTGGCGCGAGGCTGCCTAAAGTTGTCGGACAAACCGTTACCGTTGTTGGAGGGCTGATTGTTGGCGATGCGGCGATTCGTTCTGGTATCACCAGCCCGACCACCCTTGTCATAACTTCAATATCGACGATAGCCATGTATACCCTCGTGAACCAGACACTTGCTGGGATCGTGACGATTTTGCGAGTGATTATCTTATTGGAATCGATGATTTTTGGGATCTATGGGTTCATGGTGTCGCTGATCGGGCTTGTATTATACATGTCGACCTTAGAGTCATTCGGTGTTCCGTACTTGTCGCCCTTGTCGCCGCCTCGCTTTAGGGAAATGATTCCTGCGATTTTCGCCAAGCCTTTCAGCAGCATGAAAAGTAGACCTAAGATGCTAAGCCCGAAGGACGACACACGTCAGAGTGAGGATTCTCAATGATCATGAATCGATTAGGGCGGATGTTGGTCGGCGTGCTGATTCTCGTCAGTCAGACAGGCTGCTGGGATATGAAAACGATTCAAGACACGAACTACTTTACAGCGATAGGCTTCGATTTCCAAAAAGGGCACTACATCGTCTATGCGCAGATGTTGGATTTCAGCTCCGTTGCGAAGCAGGAGGCGGGCAAAGCTGGGCAGCCGCCTCAGATTTGGGTAGGTCGTGAAGAAGGGGCCACGGTTAATGAAGCTTTCAATCGGTTATATAAAACGACGCAGCAGCGCGTTTTTTGGGGCCACGTCAGCGCCTATCTGTTTTCCAGCGAGGCTCTGAAGCAAGGGATTAGTAAATTTATGGACGGATCTGTTCGATACAGTGAAACAAGATTTACCCAATGGATCTATAGTACAGATGAGTCAATTGAGGCCATTTTCTCGGTTGTTCCTTTTTTCAATGTCTCCCCGATGGCTTCTATTTTGATGAATCCTATTGAGAATTATCACCAATTGTCCTATATACGTCCATTCCGATTGTACAGGGTTGCTGCTTTGCTTCGTGAACCTGGTTACACCTTGATGATGCCAAACTTGAGTATTCAAGAAGATACCTGGAAGAAAAGTCAGAAGCCTGATCCTAAGCTAGAAGTTAACGGTGTTTATGCGATAGGAAAAAACAATCTGGTCGAATGGTTTTCATATAATCAGTTTAAAGGAGACCGCTGGATGGAGAAAAGCAGCGCTCGTTCGCCATTAGTCGTTTATATGAATGGGAAGCCTGTTCAAACCGTTTCAGTTGAAAGACCGAAACCCCACATTAGGCTGCGCAAAGACAGTAATCAGATCTTTGATGTGCACATGAAATGCAAGGTGATCACGATTGAATCCCTGGAGAGAGCGGACGAGGCATCCTTGCAAAAACAAATTGAAAAGCAGATCGCAGAAGAAATTGAGCAAACATTCAAGATGGCCAAAGACCGAGGCGTTGATATCTATCAGCTGGAACATAACTTATATAGACAGGATTTTAAGTTATGGGCTAAGCTGACTTTGAACGGTAAGCATTCGCTTGAAGACTATGAGTTGGGGGATGTCCGGGTGGACGTTCAGCTTACGCATTCCGGGATGTTGAGAGAGAGGGTCAAAGATCAGCAGTACTGATCATAGAGAACAGTGTTTTTATACAGGAGGTAGTCTTAAGAGGTGAGCGAAAGCTTGCCTTTTTTTGCTATGTCCTTTGTCAGGTATTGCTGTTGATGAGGAACTGGAATCCGCTATTTTCCGGGAAATGCAACATTTGGCGAGTGAGGGGAACTCTGTTCCGCTATTTCGTCATTTTTGGCTCGAACATGTGACTTAAGAGGGAAATAAGACCCTGTAGTTCTTCTGTGTCGGTGGAGAAGGCCAATTCTGCTTAAATAGCGGACTCTAGTTCTCTTATGTGAGGGAGGGGAGGCACTCTCCGGCAGAGGAGGGACTGAACATGAAAATAGTACAGTAAATATTCGAATATTTGAGAATTCGGGAGATAAACCTGCATAATGTACATCAAATCATCGGGGGTATGCACATTATGAGGGATTTCCGTGAAATTTGCTGTACAAATTACATGATCTCTTATCCAAACGGTGGTGAGGAGGTAGTTTTGATGTACTTTTACAGGTGGTTTAGGAATTACCTACTTTATCAGCTCCCTCGCAACGTTAATTCGTATATCAGAGTCAATTCACCGCGCCGCGCCTATTCTTATCACCACAAGTCGCTCCATACCTCCCGCCTACATGCTGACTATCTTAGCTACTCCCCGCCCTGCGCCCACATGCACGATTAGAGTGACTTCCACCTCCCGTCTACATGCTGACTATCTCAAGCTACTCCCCGCCCTGCGCCCATATACACGATTAGAGTTACTCCACACCTCCCAGCTACATGTTCACCACGCAAGCCACTTCCCACCCTGCTTCTACATCTGCATCTCCGCAGTTTAGAAATATTTAAGAATTGTTTTAGGCGAGGTTAATAGGTGATTTAGAGGCAATTAAGATCGGCGGGATAAGATGATTATATGGAAGCGAGGAACGCATCCAAATTAGATAGAGCGTTAGAAGACGCGGAGGCTATAAGGTATGAATAAAAAGTTAGCGATGATGGGATTAGGCGTGGCGGTAGGCAGCATGATGCTGGTAACGTCGGTATACGCTGGTGTGGGCGATGCGCCCGGGTATGAGACGTTCAAATCAGCCGTGAAACAAACGGCAACGGTACACAATGTAACACGCCAAGTGAACGTGACCTTGCAGGATAACGGAGCTCAATTACTTAACGTGAAGTCCACGATTAAAAGCAGCGGTGAGAATCACGCAGGAAGCGCAGAAGTGACCGTCAATAACGGCACGGCCGAACAAACCATTCATTTCTACAACCAAGAAGGCAAACAAATTATAAAAACAGGCGATTCCGATGTTTACAAAGTTTTAGAAGGCAAGGGCATGGGTGGCAAATTCAAAGATTATGAAGGCACAGGACACACACCGGACCCTCAAGTTGTTAGCGAAGTGGAAAATGTGGTAGACGCCCTGGTCGGCAACCTCAAAAACTATGTCACCATGGATGAAGCCCCAGGCAACGTGAAGGAGATTCATTTTAAATTATCAGGCAGCCAAATTTCTCCGGTGGTCAACACGATCGGCTCCCTTGCCATCAAACATGGTGCAATGGAGAACAATCAACGTCCAATGCCATCCAAGGCAGATACGCTTGGTATCGATGTAACGACACTCAAAAACAGCCTTCCTCAGTTAACCTCTGACATCAAAATGGATGAAGTGGAAGTAAACGCCAGCGTGGATAGCGATAATCATATCACCAATCAAACCGCACAAATTCATATTTCCGGTAAAGATGCACAAGGTACAGCACACAACGTCGTATTGAGTGTGGATATGACACTGTCCAGCTTGAACTCGACAACACCGGATACCGTAGATTTGACTGGTAAGCAGCTGGAAACCGTTAAGATTGACCCAGAGAAAACTCACCACAGAAATTAAGGAAAAAGGAAGGAGGCAAGGGCAAGTGCCCACCTCCTTATTTCCCTGAAGGGCGGCTAATGTATGAAGCCAGTCGTAGAAATCAATCGTCTCACGAAAATTTACAATAACTTGCGCGGCATCCACGAGGTGAACATGACCGTGCAGCAGGGCGACATTTATGGGTTCTTCGGACCGAATGGCGCCGGAAAGACGACCGTCATGAAGATCATGACCGGGCTAATCAAAGCGCAGCAAGGGGAAGTGAAGCTCTTTGGTCATCCGGTGTCAACGCATTATGAGCAGGCGATGGCCAAGGTAGGCGTGCTGATCGAAACCGCTGAAGCCTACTCCTATATGAGCGGTAGACGGAATTTGGAGCTGGCCGCTAGGTTTTATCCAGGCATCGGTAAGCAGCGTGTAGACGAAGTTTTGGAGATCGTCGGACTTACCCCTTTTCAGAAGGAAAAGGTAGCAGGTTACTCGCTGGGCATGAAGCAGCGTTTAGGACTCGCGGCAGCGATGCTGTCGAAGCCGGAGCTGCTCATCCTTGATGAGCCGACGAATGGCCTGGACATCGAGGGGATGGTTCACATCCGCGAAATCATTATGCACCTGGCGCGAGAAGAGCGCATCACCTTCCTGATCTCCAGCCATCTCATCCATGAAATGGAGCTGATGTGCAATCGCATGGGCATCATTCATCAAGGCCGGCTTGTCCGTGAGGGGCTCGTGTCCGAGATAGCACAAGGAAGCGCGACGCTGGAAGAAGCGTATCTGCGCGAAATTAAAGAAGTAAGGAGGCTCGCTGCGCATGCATAGCCTAACCGCCAACGTCTGGAACGAGACGATCAAAATGACGTCCAAGAAGAAAACGATTTTTTTCCTTGTAGTTACGCTGCTGCTTCCGCTCCTAGCAGGGCTGCTGCTGTCACAGTTTCAGAGCGGCATCGGAATCGGAGCCATTGCTTCGCAAGATTTTCCCATCATCATGCTGGGGCTGCTTACGAGTATTTTTCTGCCGTTGTTCGTTTTCATGGGCGCTGCTGATGTATTCTCCGGTGAGATGGGCGACCGCACGATGAAGAACACATTGACGCGGCCTATTACGCGGTTCAAAGTGTTCGCTTCCAAGCAGATTGCGCTTGGTGTTTTTATTGCACTGTACCTAGTTGCCGGTTTAGTGGCATCCGTCATTTCAGCGCTGTTTTTCCAGAATTATGGCGGCTTTGGCACGATTATGACCTGGTTCCTCGCTTATGGCGCGGCTTTCCTGCCACTGGTGGTGCTTAGTATTGCGGCTGTGTTTCTGGCGCAGTTCTTCTCCAGCTCCTCCTCGGCACTCACGGTGAGCATACTTCTCTATTTGGCGTTTAAAGTGGCCGCCTTTTTTATCCCGCAGATTGCCACGTACTCGCCTACTGCCTATACAGACTGGCATATGCTTTGGATTGGAAGCGGTATGGCGCTTGGCAAGGTGAGCAGCATCTTTATGTTTCTGATCGCGTGTAGTATATTGTTTTTTACAGCAGGTTTTTATTTGTTTGATAAAAAGGAGATTTGAACACGATGTCGATTCGCTTACGGCTGGTACTCTCATACATTGCTATGCTGCTTGTACCTCTCGTACTCTCGGTGCTAGCCGTAATTCTAATCTCCATCGCAACATTCGGTACGCTGAAGTCCGGTTTTCAGGTCGATTTCTCGCAAGGCAACCCGATCAAACGCGTCGTCGATCAAGAACTCGAGAATGTCGCCTACATGAAAGCAAAAACGGAAACCGAACCGGATGCATTTCTCGATCCCGTGTTTATTCAGGATTTGGAAGACCGTTTTCATAAAATCAATATGGGCATTATCATTCGCAAGGATAAAGAAATCACGTACAGTTCTCCTTATCTGAAAGAGGGCGAAGCGCAGAACAACGCCAAACTTCCCGCTTACGGCACCTCATCAGGCCAATTCCAGCGCAATCAAGGTTCCCTGTGGATAACTCGGCAGCAGGATTTCCTGTTTTCAGACAATAGTAAAGGGTCCGTCTTCGTATTTTTGGATGGAGGTCCTTTTCAGAAATATTTGCATCAGTTTTCAAAATCAGTGATTTTGACGTTTATCCTTATTCTTGTTGGTACGAATGGTGTGCTGACTTACTTCGTTTCTCGCAGTATCATTAAACCTCTCAGGGCTCTCAAGCGGGCGGCAGAGGAAATTAAAGACGGCAATCTGGATTTTGAAGTGGTACAGCAGTCCGATGATGAAATCGGGGAGCTCAGCAGAGCCTTTGAAGAAATGAGGCGCAAGCTCAAGAAATCCGTTGAACTTCAGCTTCAATATGAAGAGAACCGCAAGGAGCTCATCTCTAACATTTCGCATGATTTGAAGACGCCGGTTACAGCGATTAAAGGATACGCCCACGGCATTATGGACGGTGTCACGAACTCTCCGGATAAGCTGGAGAAGTATATTCGAACCATTTATACGAAAGCGGCAGATATGGATCGGCTGATTGATGAGCTGTTTTTATTTTCGAAGCTGGATCTGGGCAAAGTGCCGTTTCAGTTCGAAACCGTGGATCTGGGACAGTATGTGCTGGATTGCGCGCAAGAATTACAGTTCGATATGGAGAAAAAAGGCGTTCATTTCGCGCTTACCGAGCTGCCCAAAGAGCCTCTGCTTGTAACGGCAGACCGAGATAAGCTGCGGCGCGTATTGCTGAACATCATCGAAAATGCAGTCAAATACAGTGATGAAGGCAATTGCCGCATCACCTTAACACTCAGAGAAATCGACGGCAATGCCGTCATACAAATAAAAGATTCCGGTCAAGGCATCTCGGAGGAGGCGCTGCCTCATATATTTGACCGATTTTATCGGGCAGACCCATCGCGCAATACGGCGACCGGAGGAAGCGGGCTCGGCCTTGCGATAGCCAAACAAATCATGGAAGAGCACGGCGGACGCATTGGTGCAACGAGCATGATCGGGCAGGGAACGACCGTCTATATGGCATTACCGCTTAACAAGCAGGAGGAGAGTCAAGGATGAGCCGGATTTTAATCATTGAGGATGAACAAAGCATCGCCGAGCTGGAGCGGGACTATCTAGAGATCAGCGGCTACGAAGTCGACATCGAAAATAGCGGAGACAAAGGGCTGCAGCTTGCGCTCTCCACGGAGTATGACCTCATCATTCTCGATTTGATGCTGCCGAAGATGGACGGTTTCGAGATTTGCCGGCGCGTTCGCAGCGAGAAGGACATTCCGATTCTCATGGTTTCCGCTAAAAAGGAAGACATCGATAAAATTCGCGGTTTAGGCCTCGGCGCCGACGATTACATGATCAAGCCCTTCAGCCCCAGCGAGCTGGTGGCGCGGGTCAAAGCGCATCTCGCCCGGTATGAAAGGCTGATGGGCCGTCGTGAAGCGAAGAACGACGAAGTTCGTATTCGCGGTTTGATGATTGATAAAACAGCGCGGCGCGTTTTTGTGAATGAGCGGGAGGTTGTCTTTACGACGAAGGAATTCGACCTTCTGACGCATTTGGCGATGAACCCTAATCGGGTGTACAGCAAAGAGCAGCTATTCGATCTCCTCTGGGGGATGGATGCTATGGGAGAAATCGCGACAGTCACGGTGCACATCCGCAAGCTGCGGGAAAAAATTGAGCAGGATCCTTCGAACCCGCAATATATTGAGACGATTTGGGGCGCGGGATATCGGTTCCGTATTTAAAGTGAGGCCTGGAAAGAGTGTTAACTCTGGATGGGCTTTTTTTGTTTACTTAAAATATACAAATTGTAATAATTTTTCATTTTAATGGGGGATGATGTGTAGTATTTTTCACGATAGTTTCAGTTATCAAAAAGAAGCCCGCCAGAGTGAGCAACTCTAGCAGGTTTTTTTTGTATTTATTTCCTAAAAAAGCAATTCATTCATCCCTGTTTATATACACTCTATTAATGTTAATATATTGTAAAGGTTATCAAACATAGGGGAGACTACAACGATGATGGTGACTGTGGACATACACGATTTAATAAAGCTAGGAATCGCAGCTATTTTTGGGTTAATTATTGGTCTAGAACGAGAAATCAGAAATAAACCGCTGGGGCTCAAAACCTCTCTAGTCATTTGTCTAAGCAGTTGCTTGCTGACAATTGTATCTATTGAATCTGCGAATAAATATGCAGTTCCCGGGCTTCATGTTATGGATCCTATGCGGCTTGCGGCGCAGGTCGTTAGCGGGATCGGGTTTCTTGGCGCAGGGGTTATTCTTAGGAAGAACAATGATGTGATTATTGGATTAACGACGGCGGCGATGATCTGGGGAGCGGCTGGGTTAGGAATTGCCATTGGCGCAGGCTTCTTTGTTGAAGCGTTTGTGGGACTGCTGCTAATTATGGTGAGTGTCGTGGTATTGCCGTACTATATTAAAAAGATAGGGCCAAGGCCGCTGCTAATGAAAGATTTGCGTGTCAAGCTTATCGTGTCGCATGAGGGTAGTTTAACGAATATCATTAAGGACATTATTGCTAGAGGATATAGAATGAAAAGTGTACACATCAAAGAGTTGAGCCAGGAGCTGCAGGAACTCAATTTCATTGTTTTTATTGACCGTAAGTACGCTTCAGAAGTATATGAAGAGTTAAAGAGCATGCCGTATATTGAAATGGCTGAAGTAGAGACTCTGTAGAGATAGGATTGGAGCAGCGGATTAGAGCTGCGTTCCGATCCTTTTTTGCGTGGTTTAAAAGGTTGTGGCGGGTGCTTTGTTGCATGATGTGCAGCAAAAGAGGAGATTTTCGCTACCTGAGGGGTAGTTCGTTGTACAAAATACAACGTCATCAGACAAATGGCAGAGAATCGGGCGATTCCAGCTAAAATGGTTGCACAATATACAACGAGGAACGGAGACGATACTTCTTTTAATCCATAGTATTGTAATATGTGCAATATAGGTTGGGACGATCTCAATAAGAAGCGAGCCTAGCAAGGTGCCAAAGCCCGCCAACATGTATTAGGCCGAAACAGCGACTGCAGCAGCGAATTTCGCACCTAGCTCGCGACATAATTTCTTTTGCTCGCTAGTCGGATTAAATTCGATTTTCAAACCGTCAAACACTTTCTCAGTACCGATCTCGGCAAGTCTCTCTTCGATTGTGTCTACCGCTGCACCGAAATGTGTGTAGGAGGAATCAGCGGAACCGAATGCACCGGATTTGCGGCCACTTAGATCCAGATCTTCTAATTCATCGTAGAAGTCTTCGAATTCGTCTGGCAGATCGCCGTCGCCCCATGTATAAGCGCCAAGCAGAATACCATCGTAGTTCACGAGATCTACACCACTCACATCCATGACGGACTTCACAACAGGCTCAATGCCTGCCTCACGAATACCTTCTGCGATTTCTTCCGCAATTTCCTCCGTATTTCCTGACATGCTGGCGTAAACGATAATGATTTTTGGCATGGGAATCCCTCCACGAATTGTTTGTATAGGTATGTAGTCATCTTGTAAATGTCTTGTTGTTACCAACCACCTTCATATTATTTGATAATGATTATCATTGTCAACATTTAATTGAGAATTAATTGAGAATAAACATTTTTGGCTGAGGTGGCCGGTTAGGAAGGACTATACGACTTAGAGGCAGAAATCATGTTACAATATCGAAAACATGTACTTATCGCAGCTTATGAAAAGGGGAACTGGCATGGAGGATATCCACCTGCATTTGAAAAATCTCGGCTTCACAGACTTGGAAGCCAAGTGCCTGCATGTGCTTGCTGAAAGTGGCACACAAACGGGTTATGAAATCGCCAAGCAGCTTGGCGTATCGCGTTCGAATGTTTACTCCGCGCTCCAGAAGCTGGCGGAGAAGGGCGCAGTGCTCACCAGTCACGGTGAGCCGACGCACTACCAAAGCGTGCCGATCGAGGAGATCGGCGAGCGTGTTGAGGCGGAGCTGCAAGCGTCGATCCGCTATGTGAAAGAGCATATGCCGAAGCAAGGTGCGCATCGTTCGGAGTATTTCAGCTTGGAAGGCGATGCCAAGGTGCTTGATCGCATCCGTACGGAGCTGAAGAAGGCGAAGGAAGAGGTGCTTTGCGACCTGTGGGCGCAGGAAGCGCAGCTGCTGAAGGAAGACCTGCGGAAGGTTCCGGCGCAAGGTGTGCGTCTGCTTGTTTCGACGATCGGCGATGCGTCTCTGCCGAGTGGCGTGCAGCAATTCTCGCATAAACGTGATGCCCTGTGGAACGAGCGCAATGGGCGGAAATTTACGCTGCTGATCGATCGCAAGCTGGCCATTGTCGGCACAAGAGGCGGCGATGAGCCGACACTTGCGATGCTGACCGAACATCCAGCGATGGTGGAGCTGCTGATGAATAGTTTCATGCGCGATGTGGTGATTCACGAGCTGCAGCAGGACATGGGCGCGAAGCTCGAAGATAAATATGGGAAAAATTTTAAGAAAATCATACAGAAGTATACGGCTGCTGAAGGTAGAGAGAAGGATGCACCCACTGTTGAGGCAGAACGGGAACCTGTAACTGTTGAGAGTGAAACGGTTGAAGAAAAGCTCAAAGATGGAAAAGCTAGTGAAGGAAAGTCTAGCGAAGGAAAGTCAGGCGAAGCGAAATCCGGTGAAGGAAAGAGGAAAAAGAAGAAATGACGCAGCATGATGGGGAATATTTAGCGAGAGAGCAACAAGAGAGCATTCTGCTCGCGGCGGAGGCGCTCGTGAAGGAGAAGCTGGAGCGCGATAGCAGTGGCCACGATTGGTGGCACATCTATCGCGTTGTGCAGACGACGAAGCGCATCGCCGCCCAAGAGGGCGCCGACGCTTTCGTCTGCGAGCTTGCAGCGCTGCTTCACGACGTCGTCGACGAGAAGCTGAATGCGGATCCAGCCGCTGCGCAGCGCGAGCTGGAAGCATGGCTGGCCGCCAGTAGTGCGCCGGCGGCCGCCGTGGATCACGTGCTGGAGATCATCAGCACGATGTCGTTCAAGGGCGGCGCGCGGCCTCCGATGCGCACGCTGGAAGGCCAGGTCGTGCAGGATGCCGACCGGCTGGATGCGATAGGCGCGGTAGGCATCTCGCGCGTATTTGCTTATTCGGGCTGGAAAGGCCGCCCGATTCATGATCCCTCCGTCACGGCGCGTGAGCACCTGACGGAAGCGGAGTACCGCGCGGGGAATGACACCGCGATTAATCACTTTTACGAGAAGCTCCTTAAGCTGAAGGAGCTGATGAATACGGCTTACGCCCGCAAGCTTGCGGAGGAGCGGCACCGCTTCATGGAGCAGTACCTCGAGCAGTTTTATGCGGAGTGGGAAGGCGAGCGTTAATCTTTTGGCTGGATAAGCGCAAGAGCTTGTCTCGTGCGACATTCGCACCAGATATGGAAATGAACAGGAAATTCTCCCGTTAATTTCACCCAAATGAGCCATTTGAGGAGATTAACTGGAATTTCTCCATCTAAATGCCACCAGAAACCCCCAAAGCAGGTATCCGTGGCTGAATTAACAGGACTTTTTCCAGTTAACTCATACGAATAATGGACTTAAGTGGAAATTAACGCCACTTTTTCCTGTTAATTTCCTACTTAATCGATACCCAAGAAAAACCGTCAGGCAAAGTGCCTAACGGTTTTTTGCGTTTTCACTCAAAGGATGGCTTCGTCAACGGACAATTCGGCAAAGCAAGAATCTCCACGTTGTAAGCAGCCAGTTTCCGCAAGAAATAGCACGTTTCCGGCAGGTGATGCTCAAGGAAACGCAAGGTTAATCGGCTAAGCAGCTCGGTATCCTGATACTCTCGGACCACCTCTTCGACGACCCGATAGAAGCCGATAACCGTCTCCGCTACTTGTCTGGCGAACTTCTGCTGGACCGGAAATCCCGGTGCTGTGAAGCGGAGGAAGCCTCGGATGGCCGTGTTTTTGACGATATGTGCGCTGAATTGCTGCGCGTATTCTTGGGTGCTTTTCAGCAGCTCAATTTCTGTTGGGTCCAAATGATTGCTCAGAAGCACGGTATGTCCAAGTTGATCCTCCAACCACATCTCCATGAGTGCAACAAGCGGCAGGGGCTCGTAAGGCACACCATTCATCCAAGCATGCAAAATCCGTAGATACTCGCCGTTTTCCAACAAAGTTCCGTTAAAATACACAGGCGTAAGCGAGATGACGACCTTATTTTCTATTCGCAAATGTTGCATATAGCCCTCAAACTGATAGTACCCGTGCGCAACGGGGTAAATATCTTTAGAGAGCTGAATCATAGTTTCCGAGGAGATCGGCAGGGAAGGATTTGTTTGCAAAATGCGGTTCCGCAGTTCGGTGAAAGCGGCTATGTACCGTTTGGCAGTGGCGATCCACTGCACCTCTTCATTAGCAAGCGCCTCGTCCACAAAAATGGCGTGATCCTGTAGGATTTCAACCCAAAACAACTGTTCCTGCCAGGGCGTGATGGTCTCATTTAGGCTCATGGAAAGGTTCCTCCTAGGTCTCTTAACTTCGGGCAAAGCCTTGCCGATACTACACTTACCGAAGTGTATTCAACAGTTTCAGGTTCGAGAACAGCTTTCGTCGGAATTTGTGGTAAAATAGAACGAATAGTGATTGAAAATCGAGAAAGAAAGAGATGTTATGACGATGAAAAAAGAAGCAAAGTATATAGCAACGGTTTCTTTAGGTGTGATGGGTGCAGGCTTTTTGGCTACAATTCCTGTAGCTTCCACGGTGTGGGGAGGCTTCCTGCAAGGCGGCTTTGAAGCTGGGGTTGTAGGCGGTTTGGCGGACTGGTTCGCGGTTAGCGCTTTGTTCCGTCACCCGATGGGCATTCCGATTCCGCATACAGCGCTGCTGCCGAAGAATCGTGAGAAAATTACGAACGCGCTAGTCTCCACAGTTCAAAATGAGCTGCTCTCCAAAGAAACCATCCGTGCCCGTTTGCAGCAAATTCGTTTTCTTGAAAGAGGGCTTGAGCTGGCGGAGAGTCATTTGGACAGCGAAGCGCTACACAAAGGCCTAAGCATGCTTGCCAAACAAGCGTTAAATGCTATTGATTTGGAAAAGTTAACACCGCTGCTGGCGGATGAGATTAGCAAAGCGCTTCAGGAGGTAGATACGAGCCGGCTCGTTCGCGCGCTTGTTGATACGGTCAAGGACGGCGGTTATGATGGCAAAACGTTTGATTTTGTCCTCGATAAAGTGGAAGCGTGGGCATTCAAAGCAGAGACACGCGATCAGCTTGGAGCCATGGCGCTCAAGGCGTTCGAGGGGCTGCAATCCAATGGCTTCATGGCATTTGCTGTGAACGCGTTCATCGGGATGGTCAATGAAGAGAAGATCGGGGGCATTATCCAGAACTTCTTGCTTTCCTACATTGAACAAATGCGCACGAAGCAGCATCCACGTAGAGAGGCTGTGCTTTCCTTCATTCGAAGTGAGCTGAATAAGTTGGAGAGAAATCCGAAGCTTTTGGCCGAACTGGAATCGCTCAAAACGAAGCTGCCAGATATGTTCGAATTGGATACGAAGCTATCAGGACTTCTTGCACGTCTGAAAGCTAGAGCTGAGGAGTTCGTGGATCAGCCTGATTTTGTTCCTGTACATGTCGTTCCGATCATTCGGCATGTGCTTGCCTCCGTGAAGGAGAACGAAGCTTTGCTGCAGCGCGGCGAGATCTGGGTGCAGGAGCAGATTGCTTCCTATTTGGAGAAAAATCATAGCAAGATCGGTCAACTCGTCAAAGAAAACCTGGATAAATTCGATAACGAGAAGCTGACTGAGCTGATGGAAGACAAGATCGGCAAGGATTTGCAATGGATTCGCGTCAACGGTGCGATCTGCGGATTTATCATCGGGCTTGGTCTCGCAGGATTAAAGATGCTGTTTTAATATAAACGACTACGGGACATACCCGAGTGGGGGGAAGCATTTTGATCGAGATGAAAGGTGTCAGCAAGACGTTCGTACAGCGAATCGGCGGCAATTACAAGGCGCTTGATAATATCACATTAACGATAAAAAAAGGGGAGTTCGTCTCCGTTCTGGGACCATCTGGCTGCGGGAAGTCGACGGTGCTGAACCTCGTTGCAGGCTTCGATACACAAACGGAAGGCACGATTGAAGTGAATGGTAAAAAGGTAACCGGCGCTGGGGCAGACCGGGTGGTCGTGTTCCAAGAGCACGGCCTGTTCCCGTGGCTGACTGTACTCGACAATGTCGCATTCGGCCTTAAGCAGAAGGGCATCCCCAAAAAGGAGCGCCATGAGCTCGCTATGGAGCAGATCAAATCGGTGCATCTCAGCCGCTTTGCAGATCGATACCCGCATGAGCTATCCGGAGGGATGAAGCAGCGGGCAGCGATTGCCAGAGCGCTGGCGATGGATCCTGAAATCCTGCTCATGGATGAGCCGTTTGCGGCGTTAGATGAGCAGACTCGCCTTATTTTGCATAAGGAATTGGAAGAAATCTGGATGCGTACACGTAAAACGATTCTCTTCATCACCCACAACATCCGGGAAGCGGTCATTCTATCAGACCGAGTTATCGTCATGTCCACACGTCCTGGCACGATTAAGAAGGAGTTCGCCGTGCAGGCGGCAAGACCCCGCGATACCGCAGATCCACTGCTGCATCATGTAGAGAACGCGGCCATGGACGCGCTGGCGGATGAGCTTGAGAAGGTGGTAAGGGAGGAGACGGGTGATGAGTACCGCATTAAGAAGAACGATTTTTCTGGTACTGCTTCTGATAGCTTGGGAGGCGGGATTTAGGTTGTTTGATTGGGGCTGGAAATTTCCCTCTCCGACCCAGACGCTGCAAGCTTTCTATGACGGATTGGTGCATGGCGAGCTGCTGGCGGCGACCTTGGCCAGCATGATCCGGTTATTGGTTTCCTTCGCCTTGTCGCTAGCGATAGGGACGACGTTAGGTTTTCTATTCGCACGTTACCGTCTGCTGGATGATACGCTGGGCTTTTTGGTTGTTTCGCTGCAGACGATTCCAAGTATTGCTTGGCTGCCTTTTGCCATTATATGGTTCGGTCTTAACGAATCTTCGGTTATTTTCATTACGACCCTTGGTGCAACATGGACAATGGCTCTCGCCAGCCGCACAGGCATCAAAAACATTCCGCCGATTTACCTGCGCGCCGCACAGACGATGGGAACAGGCAATGGGTATAAAATGTTCGTGCAGATCATGATTCCAGCGGCTTTCCCACATTTAATCAACGGTGTGCGTACAGCTTGGGCCTTTGCTTGGCGCGCCTTAGTTGCCGGGGAGCTGATTGCCAAAGGGGCAGGGCTCGGTCAGCTGCTGCAGGACGGGCGTAATTTGGGTGATACTTCGCTCATGCTGTGCATTGTCATCATTATCGCTGTGCTTGGTACGGTCTCTGATCATTTCTGCTTCAAGAAACTAGAAGACAAAGTGCTGGAGCGCTACGGCCTCGCCGGCTCGAAGTCTTAGCAGGGAGCGGTTGCATGAGAAAAAAAGCATGGATGCTGCTGCTGTTGTTGTTGTTCGTTGTTACGATGCTGAGCGCCTGTGAGGAGAAGCTCACTGCTTCCGGGAAGCCACAGGTGGTCAGGGTCGGTGTATTTAAAAATGTTACACATGCCGCAGCCTATATCGCACTGGAGAAAGGCTATTTCGCCCGGGAGTGGGGCGATGAGGTGAAAGTGGAGGTCACGGCCTTCGATAACGGCTCAGACTTATCTATTGCGATGGCGACAGGAGATATCGATGTGGGCTTCGTAGGTCCTGGACCTGCGACAACATTTTTCCTGAAAAGCGGGAATTATCGGGTCGTTTCCGGCTCCAATAATGGCGGTGCGGTGCTTGTCGCCCGTAATGGCGCAGGAATTAATGGCGTTAAGGATTTGGTGGATAAAACAATCGCAATCCCGTCCAAAGGGAATACGAATGAGATTTCACTGCGGATGCTGCTGCAGCAAGAAGGCATTTCCTTAGGCCGAGACACGGGGAGCGCGCATCTTATCGTGCGTTCTCCATCGGATGCGCTCATTTCCTTCCGGCAGAAGGAAATTGATGCGACGCTTGTTCCCGAGCCATGGGGGACGCAGATTGAGAAGGCCGGGCTCGGCAAGGTCGTCGTCGATTGGCAGGGGGTACCGCCGAATCATGGCGATTATCCGACGGTGATTATGGTGGCGAGCGATTCGTTGATCCAGCGTCACCGGGATATTGTTAAGGGCGCGATCAAAGCCAATATGGATGGCATCGCGTTCATTCAGAACAATCCGGAGCAAGCCTATGAGCTCATCAACAACCAGCTGAAGCAATACAGCGGCAAAGGCATGGACAAAGGCTTGATCAAAGCCTCCCTCAGCCGTCTGAAGCTCACCACGGATGTTGATGTCAAAGTGATGGAAGAGATGGCGAGGGTCTCGATCGCGGCTCGATATATTAAGGGCATTAAGGAAAATGAACTGGATCTACGCAAGTTCGTTGATTTATCGATGCTCGAAGAAGTGAAGAGTGGGAAGTAGGGAAAGAAGCCTGTATCGATCCGAATCTGGATGGGGTACGGGCTTTTTTAATGCAGTTAAAAGTTCCTATTTGTTACAATTGCTGCTGATATGGATAGTTAAGCAAGCTATTAGGGAGAAACACCAAAAGGACCCTCAGGGTGAACTGTTCCACAGTAAAAGCCTGCCCACGCCGCGCATTTTGCCGCGCGAGCAGTAGAAAAAGACCGTCTCGCAAGCCGAGAAGGCCCAGAGATCCAAGTGAGACATCCCAAAAGGCCATCTCACAGTAAAAAGTCATTCGCGGCGCTCGAGCGAAAACCCACAAAAAAGATGTTGTCAAAAATAACCAACTCAACTATACTTGGTTTAATCCCATATGGAAGCGATACCAGAAAACGCTTACTTAAAGCCAATCCTCTGCATGAGGATTTTATTTGAGGGTAATCTGGAATCGATTCCAGAAAGAATGAGAACGCGATAGGAAGGTGGTCATGACATGGAAACGAATCTGCCGCAAGCGGGTGTCAGCACTGCGGTGAAGAAGAGAAATGCTGATCTGGGAAAACGAATATGGCAGCACAAGCATTTGTATCTCATGCTCCTTCCCTGTGTGGTGTTTTTCGTTATTTTCTCGTACATCCCCATGGGCGGATTGATGCTAGCCTTTAAGAATTATCAGTTCAACAAAGGGATCCTGGGCAGTCCATGGGTGGGACTCACATATTTCAAAGCATTTTTCAACGACTACCAAAGTGGGAAATTAATTAAAAACACATTGATAATTAGCAGCATTAAAGTTTTCGTAGGACTGCCTTTTCCGATTCTGCTTGCATTGATGTTTAATGAGATCAGACATCGGAGATTTCGAGGAATCACGCAGAGCATTTCGTATCTGCCGCATTTTCTTTCTTGGGTTATCGTTATTGGCCTCATGCAGCGGGTGCTTGCTCCGGATACAGGGCTGCTCAACGAGGTGATTCGATTTTTCGGAGGAGATGGAAGTACGTTTTTCATGATGGAAAGCAAGTACTTTTATCCTCTCATGTTTGGAAGTCATATCTGGCAAAGTATTGGCTGGGATTCAATCATCTATTTGGCCGCTATTGCTGGCATTAATCCTGAACTGCATGAAGCTGCCAAAATTGATGGCGCTAATAAATGGCACGAAATCTGGCATGTTACCTTGCCGGGTATTCGCTTAACGATATCCATTTTGTTTATTTTATCGCTGGGTAATATTTTGCAGGCAGGCTTTGATCAAATCTATCTCATGCGAACCCCCGGCAATATGGAATTGGCAGACATCCTTGATACCTACATTATTCGGGTAGGACTTCAAAATGGGCAATACGGCTATGCAACGGCTGTTGGCTTGATGCAAGGCATTATCGGATTAATTCTTGTTGTGGCTGCAAACCGAGCTTCAAAAAAGTTTTTTGACGAGTCAATATGGTAGCGATACCAGAACCATTCACTTTTCGACAGTTAGAGTGTTGAAGATCACCGCCAGGTGTTATTCATAATATTTAATGGAAAAGGGGAGTATGGGATGAGCAAAAGATGGATGAAATGGGTGACCATGCCGTTAGCCGCAAGCTTGCTGCTAGCAGGCTGTGAAAGCTCCGATCAACCTGCGGCAGGAGGAGACACAGCTTCTACAACACCTTCATCTGCAGCCAGCAGCGGCAAGCCCGCAACTTGGATTGCAGACCGCACCATTAAGGGACTACTGTTTATTGACAGCGATGATATAACGAAGGATATTAACCCCGAGATTGCCAAGAAGGTCAAGGAATTGACGGGAATTACGCTGCAAATGGAAGGTGTAAATTCCCAGCATGCCATTGACGGACTCATTGCAGGGCTGGCTTCCAATGATTTACCGGACTTCATCGTCTATTATCTAAATAACAGCGGCCGGCCGGAAATGCCCGTCATTTTGAAGGCAGCCAAAGAGGATATGCTCACAGATTTAACACCTCTTATCAAAGGAACGAAGGTGTTCAGCAAGTACTTGGATGATAAATATTTACCGCTGGACACGAAAAATGGCGTGATGTTCCGACCGGAATTTAACGGCTCCAGTTATTTTGTCCACATGAATGTCCAGAGAGAAGGCGGCTACGAGGAGCGCAAGTATGTTTCTGGCCCCTACATTCGTAAAGACATTGCCGAGAAGCTCAACGTTGATCCACGAACGATTAAAACAACGGATCAGGTGTATGAGCTGGCGCAAAAGATCAAAGCTGGTAATTTCAAGGATAAAAACGGTAAAGATATTCTGCCGCTTGGACCTCGTTATTGGGGGAACAGCAATCATGAGAACGGACCGCTCTTCAGCGATTTAACGTGGGGAGCGATTGACCAAGGCTTTGACAAGAATAAGGAAGGCAAAATCGTTCACGAAAGTAAAACGGAATTTCCGATGAAGCGAATTGAGTTCGTTCAAAAGCTTTTGAAAGAAAAATTGATGGTGCCTGATTACTACGCCATGCAGGAAAACAAAGCGACGGAAGGCGCGATTAACGGGTCATTTGGGATCATCGGCGATATGCATAACTATCTGGATTTTAATAAAGACATGAGTTATATCCCGCTTGGGCCTATTAATTCCGTGGATGGTACCTACCGGATGAACGTTGATTATAAAAGCGGGTATATGGCCTGGTCCATTCCGAAAACAACGAAAAATCCACAGGACATCGTCAAATTCGCCGATTTTCTCGCTAGTCGTGAAGGGAAATTAATCTGGCAGTACGGTCTGGAAGGAAGGGACTATACGCTGGATGCCAAAGGCAATCCTTTGGTCAAAAAAGAAGTGCTAGAGCTTCGTAACAAGGATCCAAAGGCGGCCAAAGAGCTGGGTTTTGACGGCGTAGGGAATGGCTGGGGAGGTTACCTTGGCAGTACGGACATTAACAGACTAGGCGATTTCGGTGAGATGCAGTATGCTGATAGCGTCTCTCCGGAAGCTAATGCGACACCACTGAAAATTGCCGATTACTGGGGCTACGATGACAAAAAGAAAAACGCGCTTATCAACGATGGTTATCGCCCGCTTTCATTCATTAATGAGCTTCCTACTGGCAATGAGTTAAAGACAGCCTTAACGAACTATAATGAAAGCATCATTCGCGCATTTTATGCGAAAAGCATGGATGAAGCGCAGAAAATTCTTGATTCCGCGAAAAAGCAGCTGCAAGCAGCAGGTTTGGACAAATTCGAGGAGTTGCTGCAGAAGAAAGATAGCGACCCTAAAACGAAAGTGATTCTCAAATAGTTCAAGGTTGAATTGGGAGGCTGGCGCTCCCGTAAGGATGACGGGAGCGCACTTTTACTAAGAGGAGAGGTTAACGTGGGAAATGAATTCTATAAGATCTCAACAGGTGAGAAAATAGTTAAGTTCGTTAATTATGCCCTAATTATTCTCCTGTGCTTGTCCATCGTGCTTCCTTTTCTGAATATATTGGCACTTTCCTTTAACGCAGGTAAAGATGCAGAAAGAGGGGGCATCTACTTCTGGCCCCGCGTGTGGACGTTAGAAAATTACCATGAAGTGTTTACGTCGGCTAATATCGGCAGAGCCTTTGCCATCTCTATATTTCGTACAGCTTTGGGTACGATTGCAGGCGTCTTTCTATCAGCTATGGCAGCTTATACGCTAAAAAGCAAGACGATGCCGGGTGTCCGATTTTTTACGCTGATGGTTTTCTTCACCATGTTGTTCTCCGGCGGGATCATTCCTTATTACATGCTGCTCAAAAGCTTGCATTTGACGAATACCATCTGGGTTTATGTCCTGCCAGGGCTGTATAGTGCATGGAATTTGATTATTATGCGCACGTTTTTCCAGCAAATCAGCATCAGCTTGGAAGAGTCGGCGAAGCTGGATGGCTGCAGCGATTTTGGCATCTTCATGCGGATTATTATGCCGTTAAGTAAACCTGTGCTAGCAACAATCTCCTTATTTACGGCTGTGAGTCATTGGAATGATTGGTTCACGGGTGCTTTTTTTGTCAGAACCGCATCATTGAGACCTCTGTCTACCTTGCTGCAGGAGATGTTGACCAAGCAAGATGCCATTCGGGAATCCCTGATGCAGGCAGCAGGCTCGAACCAATTTCAAATGCTTGAAAGGATGCAGCTAACGGGCGATTCTTTGAAAATGGCGACGATTATTGTGGTTGTAGCGCCCATTATTGCGGCCTATCCATTTATACAGAAATATTTTGCAAAGGGAGCTATGATTGGATCGGTCAAAGAATAAACAGCTGCAAACTGGATAATTCATGACCTTCGTCATACCCAATGTGTGATAATATGTATAAATATGGTTCTGTCGAATAACAGAGAAAAATGTTCTAGGTTGCGAGTTAGGAAGGATGATAATCATGGCGCCAAAAATTAAAGATGTAGCCCAAAAAGCGGGAGTATCCGTCACGACGGTTTCCAGGGTATTAAACGGAGAGAAGTACGTGAAGGACGATCTGAAGGCCAAAGTGAAACAAGCGATTGAGGAACTTGGTTATGCACCCAGTCATATCGCGAGAAGCTTGGTACGGAAGAAAACGAACCTGATTGGTGTTATTGTTCCCGATCTAACCTCAAGCTTCTATTCGACGATCTTGAGCAGTATCGAGGAAACGGCGAGCTTGAATGATTACAACCTGCTGGTCTGCAACATTATTGAGGATACGGATAAAGAACTGAAATATTTGAATGTCTTTCATGAGATGCGTGTAGATGGCATCATTATTATGCATGAAAAGTTAAGTGATGAAATTCGCAGCTTCATTCATAAATTGGATATTCCAATCATTTTTTCAAGCGTAAGACCTGTAGATCATAAGTTCATATCTGTCATTATCGATGATTACGAGGCGGCTTATGATGCGACCAAGTATTTAACGGAGCTCGGTCATGAGCGAATTGCTTTTTTAGGCGGAGATATGAGAGATGTTACCTCAGGGCAGAACCGCTATGTAGGTTATCGCAATGCTCTGAAAGATCAACGAGTGAGAATTATCAACGATTATATCCGGTTTGGTGACTACAAAACACAAAGTGGATATGACTTGATGAAGGAACTGCTGGCATGTGAACCTCGTCCAACTGCATTATTCGCCGTGAGTGACGATATGGCAGTAGGGGCTATGAACTGTATACATGACCATCAGCTTAAAGTTCCTGACGATATATCGATTATTGGCTTTGACGGAAGTCAATTGACGGAACTCGTACGCCCGAGGTTGACCTCGATGGAGCAGCCTATTCAAGATATGGGGAAAATTACGGTGAATACGATGATTGAATGCATCACGAATCCTGCTTCCAGTCCGCGTGAAGATTTGATATTGGGACATAAGCTCGTCGTACGCGACAGCTGTAAGGCATATCAGCAAGAGAGATAGGCAGAGAACAGAGCGGAAGAGGGAGAGCGGAGTGGAAAAGTTTGATGCGGTAGTCATCGGCGATGCCAATGTTGATCTCGTGGTCGTGGGCTGTAATCAAATCCCTCAACCCGGTCAAGAGATTTTCGTAGATAATATGATGATGCATGTTGGTGGAGGCGCAGCTTTATTTACGATTGCATTAGCCAAGCTAGGTCTGGATGTCGCATTCGACGGTGTTCTTGGAGATGATGGCTACGGTCATTATATCCGGGATCGTTTTGCTGGATATGGTATCGATACCAGAATGATTCGAACAAGTGAAACAAGTCGTACTGGTATCACAATTGCCATTAATCCTGAACAGGATCGTTCGTTTATTACCTACGTAGGTTCCAATGCTGAGATGCATGTTGAGGAGTTGGATTTAGCTCAAATCGCGTTAGGCAAACATGTCCATGTCACCGGCTACAGGGGACGGCGCAATCATATCGAATTCGTGGAAATGGCCAAGAGATTGAAAGAAGCGGGAGTTACCCTTTCTTGCGATGTAGGGTGGGATGATACCGGAGAATGGTATTCGGGCATTTTTGAGTTGATGCCATATGTGGATGTATTTCTGATGAACGAAACGGAGGCTCTGCATTATACGGGTTTGGAGCAGATTGATGAAAGCTTAAGTTATATGTCGCGCTTCTGTCGTCACATCGTCGTTAAGCTTGGGCCTAAGGGAGCCGCAGCTATGAAAGACGGCTTGCAGACGAGCAGCCCCGGATTCTCGGTGGCAGTCATAGATACGACAGGAGCGGGGGATTCGTTTAACGCTGGTTATATGTATGGCTTTCTGACGGGGCTTGATGTGGAGACATGCCTGCTGTATGGCAATGTATGCGGAGCTTTGTCAGTTGGAGCTTACGGTGGCAGCACAGGTACACCAGACAGAGTAGGGTTAGAGACTTTTATCAAGCAAAATCGGTGAGGAGGAATCTGGATGAAGGCTATGCATATACAGGGTGTGGACAAAGCTATCTCGCGCTTGATCATGGGTACTGGGGATTTGAGGAAATTGGAGGAGCCGGAACGGATGATGCTGGATGCTTATATTCGCGCAGGTGGAAACACCTTCGACACCGCTCATCAATATCGGAATAAAGAGGTTATTCTTGGCCAGTGGCTTGCGGAAAAGAAGCTCCGTGAGCAGGTCGTCATTCTTACGAAGGGGGCTCATCATGACGATGGCAGCCCTGGTCCGCGGGTAAATCCACAGGCAATCCGAAAGGATCTGTTGGAGAGTTTGGACAGATTAGGTACGGATTATGTGGACTTGTACGCTCTCCATCGTGATGATCCTGATGCAGCGGTAGGTCCGATCATGGAAGAATTAAATGAACATATTCAGGCATCGCGCATCCGGGCCATCGGAGCTTCAAACTGGTCTTTTCAGCGCATTCAAGAAGCGAATGAATATGCTGCTTCCCATGGGTTGATCGGGTTTACATTCAGCAGCCCTAATCTAAGTCTTGCTAAGCCAAATGAGCCCAGATGGGAGGGCTGTGTGTCGGCAGACTCAGACACCTGCGCTTGGCATGGGCGGAATCAACTGCCACTCCTTGCATGGTCCTCGCAGGCAGGAGGTTTTTTCTCGGGTCATTTTACGCCGGACAATCAAGAAAATCTTGAAATGGTTAGGGTTTACTATAGTGCTGACAATTGGGAGCGTTATCGCCGTGCGGCCAAGCTTGCCGCGGATAAGAATGTCAGCCCGATTCAAATTGCGTTAGCTTATGTGTTGAATCAGTCGTTTCCGACTTGTGCTATCATTGGCCCCAGAAATCCTGATGAGCTTCAATCATCTATTGAAGCTATGCATATTCAATTTACGCTAGATGAGCTTGCGTGGTTAAATCTAGAACGGGAGGGAGCTGCGAAATGATTAGACACAAGCTGGCAGCCCAGTTGTATACACTAAGAAATGAGCTTAAACAGGATTTTCCGAACGTGTTAAGAGAGTTGAAGAAGATGGGATGGGCAGCCGTCCAAATCGATGGATTGCATGGGTATCCTGCTGCAGACATTGCTGCTGTTATGAAGGAAACAGGACTGCGTACCGCAGGCATGCATGTTGGCTTAGATCGGATGAAAAACGATCTTGAGGCTGTATTGGAGGAAGCAAAGCTGTTCGATACCAAAGATTTGATCTGTCACTCCTTGCCGGATGGGCTGCAGAATCCGGAAGGCTACCTCAGCGTGCGCAGCGATTTGCATCAAGTTGCCTCTAAGGTCAGCAGCTCAGGTTATCGTGTTGGTTACCACAATCATGATTTCGAATTTCATACAACGATGGAAGGAAAGTTTGCGCTCGAATATTTGCTTGAAGACCCAGCTGTTTATCCGGAAATCGATACGTATTGGGTCCAAAAGGCGGGCCAAGATCCGTTGTCCTTCATCAGCCAGTATGCACATCGTATGCCGATTCTTCATTTGAAGGATATGACGGCAGACGGAAGGCAATATTTTGCCGAGATTGGTACTGGACTGATCGATTTTGCGCCTATTTTGGCATGGGGATTACAAAGCGGGGTTGAATGGTTCGCTGTTGAGCAGGACTACTGCCCAGGCAGCCCAATGGATAGTTTGGCCATCAGTTTAGCTCATTTGTTGGAGCTGGAGAAAAAATTGGTTTAGGTTGATTGAGCTTCGAGTTACAGGCTACAGGGTACGAAATACGAAATACGAAATTGAGATATTGGGAACTGTGGTCTTCTATTTCAGTGGAAATCGACTCTATGGCCGATGAGAGGGAACTAGGATCCTCTATTTCGCTAATTTCGGCTTAAATGTAGGTTTTTTAGGCGAAATAAGACCCTGTAGTTCTCCTGGCATCGCCATTTCGCGGATTTAGCTGAAATAGCGCCCTGTAGTTCCCTCGGGCGCATACAAATAAGGACTGTCCCCCAAAGAAGATTGTTTTCTTTGGAGGACAGTCCTTATTAATTTCCGCCCGAAGCAGCTTGCTGCTCGTTCTTCTGCTGCTTATGCGCCTGCGCGTCGATGACCTTGCCGCCTTTGTCACTTATCGCTGCGATCTGCATCGCGCTGCTGCCTTGGAAAATCCCGCCCTCCTGAATAATGAAGGAGCGGACATCGATGTTGCCCACCAGCACGCCGGAGCTAGTGACGATAAGCTTGCCTTTGGTCTGGATGTTGCCTTTCACTTTGCCAGCAATGATGACGTCGCGCGCCAGGATGTTGGATTGGACGACAGCATTCTCGCCAATCGTGATATCACCTGCGCATTCAATATCGCCATGCAGCTGGCCTTCAATACGAAGGCTGGCTTCGGACATGATTTTACCTTCGCAAATGGTGCTGCCCCCGATCAACGTGTCCGTTGTTTTCGTATCAATGCGCTTCGATTTTGAGCTTCCAAGCATTAGCGTTCATCCTTTCTATTGCTTATTAGATAAGGGGTTGGGTCAATGGGGACACGGTTTTTCTGTACCTCGTAATGCAGATGGGAACCGGTGCTTCGTCCTGTGGAACCAAGCAGGCCGATCAGCTGACCTTTTGTTACTGATTCTCCGCGTTTAACGAGCATTTTATGCAGATGCATATAACCGGTTTGAATGCCGCGCGAATGATCGACAAGGATACGGTTGCCGTATTCACTGTCGAAGCTGGCTTCGATTACTTTGCCTGAAGCCGTTGCATAGACGGGGTCACCTAACTCGCCGTCAAGGTCAAGGCCCGTATGCATGGACGGCTTGCCGTTGAAGGGATCTCTGCGGATGCCGAAGCCTGAGGTAAGACTATGCGTTGTGATGGGCCAGAGGGTTGGCGTGATGCTCCGCAAATAGTCGGCTTGCTGCAACCGTGCTTCGGACTCGCTGAGATTAATAAGCAGTGCGTTAATATCCCCGACTAAGCTAGAAAGCCCTTCTTTCGTGCTGCTAACAAGCTGAGTCACTTCCTGTGAACTGACCGGAACCTCGTTGCCTCCGACATCGGTGTCAGAAGCGGAATTACTTAAAGCGGGCAGCTTTTTGCTTGTCCTGTTTGTCTCTTCTGATTGGCTCATTAACTGTATGACATGATCTAGTTTCTTAATTTCTTCGAGCTTAATCTTGAACTCATCGGCTTGCTGGGATAAGTCAATCAAATTAGTTTGAAGCTGCTCAAGTTCATTATCTTTAAGTGTAATTTGATCAACTAGTTGGCGCTCTTGTCCATCGAACGTTCGCTGCAAGTTTTCTTTTGTTTGATGGGAGTAGGTATTCATAAAGTAAATCGTGACAAAAAAACCAATCAGCACGAGCAGGATCACGCTAGGCACAATATACAAGCTACTGTGCGGAAGCTTGAATCTTACGGTACGGCGGTTGGCGCCCGGAATGATCATTAAGGTTAGTTCTTTTTTACCCCATATGAATCTCAACCGATCCTCTTCCTTTCCGTAATAAAGTCCCCCCTCCTTGATTGGATTGTATTCGTAAAGAAGATGAGTCATGCCTAATTTATTATTTTGTGAGAATCTGCCAATGAATGACTTGATGCAGGACATACTAAATTTGGGTATAAATATGGGTGTAGGCAGCCTGCTCTGAACTCAACTTTTTAATGAAGAGTTACGTCTATAGGGAAGAGTGGCGCATGACAAGAATTGGAAGGAGTGAAGATGATGTTGAAGAAATATGTACCTATATTGGCCTTAGCTGTTATGACGCTTACCGGATGTGAGTCGTCAGGAACAACGAATGGAGCTGTGAATGTTTCCGACCCGCCGCAGTCGACTGCGGCTGCAACATCACAACCAACCGAGCAGCCAACCGCACAACCAACGGATACAACAACAACTCCCTCTGGGACACCTGTAGCAGGAACAAGTGATAAACCATCAAAAGTAGCTATGACTGGGGTGACGGCTGTCCGTTTAGCGGATGCCAAATCCGGATGGATTGGCGGCAATGGCTGGATAGCTCATACAGATGATAGCGGTGCGAAGTGGCAGGTTCAATATGAAGGCAAAGGCGATGTCAAACAATTGTTTGCTCTAAATGGTAAGGAAGCTTGGGCGAGTGTCGGAACGGAAGGCAGCTTGCTGAGCACCCAGGATGGAGGGCAACATTGGGCATCTGTTGGTAAAATGCCGAACACCGCATTCTTTCATTTTGTATCGAAGGGGGAAGCCTTCAGCGGGAATGCGCATACCGTTGATGGCGGTGCAAAATGGACGAATATGCCTATACCCGAAGGTATTACGGGAGATCCCTATTTCCATGATGCCAGCAACGGGTGGGCTGTCAAGCAAGGGAAAGGCACCGTGGAAGTTGTGAGAACACAGGATGGGGGCAAGAGTTGGAAGACCGTGATGTCCCGCAATAATGCCGCCAATCTCACAGGTGCCGTGATTCGTTCCGCCGGAGCGAACGATGCATGGATTGAGCTAATCGGGGAGTCAGGCATGACCCAAACGTCGTATTCCTTGTTCCACACGAAGGATGGCGGGAAGACCTGGCAGACGGTGCTCGCGAATAGCACGGCTGGAGGCGGGCCAGCCCCCGGTATCGCTGCAGGGGATACGGCAGGGCCGAAGAACACGGGCTCGAAGCCAGGGCCGCTATACGTCGTAAGTCCCGACGTAGCTTTCATGGGCGGCCAGTGCCCGAGCTGCGACAAGCCGAACTCCGTCGGATGGACGAAGGACGGCGGCAAGACCTGGGTGAACGGCAAAGAGACGTTCACGGGCTACGGCGAGCTTCTGCTGGGCATGGCAGATGCGAATCAAGGCTGGCTGATCACGAATGATAATGAGCAGCCGAGCGTGATGTACACCACCGGTACAGGTGGTGTGAACTGGACGAAGGTGCATACCTTCGATGCACCGAAATAACAATAAGCCTTACCGGAAGCGGACTGCTAACGGTAAGGCTTTTTCTCACATCCATGAAATTCCAGAGATTACGACCCCCTGACCTCGGGGGTGGGGTGAGAATGGTATGTGTAGACTTGCTATCTTTGCACATACACAGGAGGTCAGACATGCTAGCCCCTAAATATACGATTTCCACGCTAGTCATCGCACTTGCCGTGCTAATTGGTTTTACTGTGCAAAATCCAGAAAATATGGCGCTGAACGCGGCATATACGAATACGACGAATACAAATGCGAACGCGAACGATCCAAAGACCATAACGACGGAACCGACACTACCCGCTGAATCGGCGACTCCCGAATTAACGACATCGGCCACGCCAATAGCCAAGGGGATGATGGTGGAGACAGCAACTTCCACGTCATCTCCGGCGCGAACAGCAAAGCCAATTGCGAAGCCTGCAGCCACGCCCAAAGCAGCAACCCCAAGCCTCTCACCACCTGCGGTTCTACCTAGTGAAGTAGAGAGTAGTCCCACTGTGGCACCAGTAGCAACGGCAGCCGTGCAAGAGAACTTAGCACCACAAGCAAGTCCTACCCCATCTGTGGTGATTGCTGCGACTGCGACCCCGCCCATAAATAAGCCTGAACAAGTACGAGAAGGGGATGACCCTATTCCAGGTGTGAAGAAGGTGAATCTCGCTTCAGCCGAGATCGTGAAAATCAAGGAACAATACGAACAAACTGCGGATGCTTCCGATAACAAGGATGCAACGTGGCAACGCAAAGCCGACGCCATTATTGTCAAAGGAATGAGCTTCCTTGGCACCCCTTATGTGTTCGGAGCAAAGGAAGGTCAAACGAACTCGTTCGACTGTTCCTCCTTCCTCCAGTACCTGTTTGCGACCCAAGAGATAAATTTGCCGCGTGATGTAGGACTGCAAAGTGAGCGAGGGACCGAGGTGTCGATCGATGAGCTGCGCGAGGGTGATCTCGTGTTTTTCACCACACCCAAGCGAAAAAATAAAGAAGGTACCGATCAGATTGGCCATGTGGCGGTCTATATGGGTAACGGACTCATCCTGCATACCTTCCGCCTAGGCATCGGCGTAACGGTATCGGAACTCGATGCCGTTTGGAAAGATCGTTTTGTTAAGGCCAAGCGTGTGCTGTCTTAATGAATTTTCGCGGGGATGGCCTTGTTATAGCCCAGAAGCTCTGATACGGTGATTAACTTGTATCCTCTGTTTTTTAATTCAGGCAAAATAATCTTCAAAGCTTCGATGGTTTGCGTTGGACCTTCAATATAGTCATGAAACAGAACGATGTTCCCATTTTTTGCATTTTTAAGCACCGTATTCACAATACGATTGACCCCTGGAGTATTCCAATCCTTCGTATCCAGCTGCCAGCTCCACATAATCATTTTGTATCCCTCATCTTTAACGACAGACACAAGATGCTCGTTGTAGAAGCCACCAGGTGGTCGAAACAATTGTGCTCGTTGTCCTGTTTTCGCAACAATCAGATCTTCCGTCGTGTTCAGTTCTTTCTTGATGTTGGTATTCCGTCCGATGTAGGCATGGCTATATGTATGATTAGCAATCTCATGACCTTCTCGAGCGGTTTGTTCCAGTACATCAGGATAGAGCTGGATTTTGTTGCCGACAACGAAGAAAGTCGCCTTCGCATCGTACTGTTTAAGCAGCTCTAGAACTTGAGCCGTATACTTAGGATGTGGGCCGTCATCAAAGGTAAGGGCGATCACCTTCTCATCCGTATTCACTTCCCAGACAATTTCTCCGCGTGTTTCATAGTAGGTGCGGTCTTTTTTCGGAGCGGCACTGGCTGCTACGGGCTGCATCAACAACAAGCAAGTACACAAAGCTGCAATGATTCTCATGATGTCTCCTTCGCCTATTTGATACAAGTAGCGTTTCCAAATATCCTCAAAGGAATTCAAGATTTTGGGGGTTCGCTCCCGTTTCCAGTGCCATTCCCATTTCCGTTCGTACTTCCATTTCCATTGAAAAAAGTCGTCGTAAGCGCCTTGATTTTTTCCATAAATTTACCATACCCGTATCCGGTCAAAAAGGCGATAGAGATTCGTGCTGACATGGAATCGTCGACTTGCAGCAGCATAATGCCGCTCTCGAATAGGACGATAGTGATGATTGCGGAACCGAAACAGAGGATAGGCCGCATGAAATACCAGTACATCCACTGCGGAGTCAGGTCATGGTAATGCTCGTGGAACATCCTAAGGCCGTATAACGCTCCACCCAAAGCGCCTGCAAAGCCAAAGCAGGCATACTCATGGTACAGACTTACGTCAACGCCTAACAGCTTCCCCTGGACGGATCCGCTGCCGAGCACAGCCATCATCCAGAGACTGCCGATGAACCAGATGAGCAAATAAACAAAGATGATCTGCTTGCCGAAACGTTTCAAGGGGTCCAAAAAAAATCACCGCCCTATACATGGTTAATACCATTGTATGAGCGGTGTTGTTGTTGATGCCTGCCGATAGGGGCGTTGGTCGGATAACTTTAGGTACTGAATGATCGCTCTAGAGCAATCTTGGGCGCCGAATTTCTGATGCTTGCGAATCGTGATGCGGCGTTTCGAGAGCTCGGGATACTGTTCCAGCAACAGCTTGAACCAGTGGTCGACCATTTCGAGTGATGTAATCATTTGACCGTAACCTTGATCCTGGAAATACTGGCAATTCGTTTCTTCCTGCCCTGGAATGGCGCTGTAGAACAGCATTGGAATGCCTTTGGCCATGGCCTCTGTGCAGGTCATCCCACCAGGTTTGGTGATCAATAAATCCGAAATGTCCATCAGCTTATTAATCTCATTGGTGTATCCAATCAGGTGGATATTCGGCTGGCGGAAAATCTCTTCCTCTAAAAGCTGCTGGCGCGCTTTCTCGTTCGTTCCTAAACAGATGAGAAGCTGTATATCCTTGCTCCAACTTGCCAAATACGTTAGCAACTCTTCTTTTTCCTCTTTTTTAAAAACACCCCAGCCGCCGCCCATCACCATCACCGTAGGCATGGCGTTAAGCCCGAACTGCTTGCGGGTCTGCACTTTGCTATGCTCGAGATGGAAATCAGGGTGCACGGGAATCCCTGTGACTTCAATGTTCGTCTCTGGTACACCGCGGGCAATAAGACGATCCTGCACCTTCGGCGTTGACACAAGGTACTTGTCTACAGCAGGGTCAATCCAAGTGCCATGCACATCGTAATCCGTGATGACTGTGAACAGAGGGACCGTAAGCCCAGCACGTTTCAAGCGAGAAACGATGATGCTCGGAAAAGGGTGTGTGCACACGATAATATCCGGCTTGAGCTGCTGGATGATCGCTTTGGTCTGGGAATAAAACATCCGATGCAGGAAAAGTCCAGCGAAACGGCCCAGCGACTTTTCATATTGATTGCGGTAAAGCATACCATAGAGTTTGGGTTGTGAAGTAACCGTGCGGCGGTATGCCGAGAAGATCCAAGGTGCAAGGGTAGGGTGCAAAAATGCGCCGAGCTCGATAACACGCGTAATAATTTCCGAAGAGTTCTGTCTCAGCTCAACGGAAAGTGCGTGCGCAGCTTGTGTATGACCTTTCCCGAAGCCCTCAGATAAGAGCAAAATCCGTTTTTTTCGCAAGGAACTCACCTTTCTTTGACAACCATATCAATCTTATTCGTAGATTAGACGTAATTTGCGGGTAAATCCCTGCAAGTTAGACGCTAAGCGTTGCTTTCAGCTTCGATGCATAGCATTTGCGGCAAACGGGAACATAACTCTCATTACCGCCAATTTGGATCTGCTCGCCATGGAAAATAGGCTCTCCATCCTTGCAGCGCATATTCATGATCGCTTTCTTATCGCAATACCAACAGACCGTCTTAATTTCCTCAATCGTATCGGCAGCCGCAATCAGCGCAGTGCTTCCCTCAAAGAGTTGCCCCATGAAATCCGCCCGCAAGCCATACGCGATAACAGGGATGTTCAGATCATCGACAATCGTGATCAGCTGCGCGACCTGCTTTTTGTTCAAGAATTGAGCCTCGTCCACAAGAATACAGTTGGGAGACTCAACTTGCGCGAGTTCAATCATATCCAAAGTATCGTCTACAACAATGGCATTCTTTTGCATACCAATTCGGGATACGACCTTGCCAACACCAAAACGGTCATCAACGACGGATGTCAAAAGGAGAACTTTCTTGCCTTGTTCTTCATAATTATGCGCAACGCGCAGTACTTCAATGGATTTACCGCTGTTCATCGTACCATAACGGAAATATAATTTTGCCAAGCTGGCCAGTCCCCTCTGTAGGTCTAGGATCGAATGGATGTATGACTATATGTTAAAAAAATAAGTAGCTGAAAGAGATTGAAGCTCTTCTAATTTCACGGCAGCTTGGAAGCTTGTTTCCGAAGCTGGTTTGTCGCCGATCAGCGGCTGTTTCTTGTATATTTTACGAATATTAACTTCTATGCTGCCTTTAACTGGCTCTTCGGTAATTTGAATGCGATGCGGTTCGTACATTAAGACATTCATCGTGTCCCTAGCTACCTTGTTTGCACTTTGCAACAGCTCCTGAATAAGCTCGTGATCCAATAAGGATGGAAGCCGTTCTTTCATACCCGGGTTCTCTTCGCAGTGATGAGCAACCGCTTTGGCGAGCAGCGCATCCATGGCAAGGAAGGGTGGGCTTAGGAAAATACGGTGGTCTTCCACGACTGCATGAACGAGGGCCGCCGCCGTTTCTTCATCTGTTTCTATATAATTCCCGCGAAGGCGAAGCTTTCGGACGAGATCAGAAGGCGGCATGAGCTGCTGCCCAGCATAGGTAGTATCCCGCAGGAAACTGTCCAGATGATCAAGACCCATCAAGGAAGTTTTATTCGTTAGTGGGCTGTCCTGATTCAAAATAGACACGATCGCCGCTGGGGAGATCCCATGCTCAGTCAGGATGTCAGCAACTGTTCCGCTGAGGATCAATCGCTCTGTATGTTGGTGGTGGTCGTAACCGAGTGTCCGTTCCACCGCATGCGAAAAGGGCAAATGGCCGATGTCGTGCAAAAGTGCAGCAATGCGAAGCAAGGGTTCGTCCGGGCAAAAATGGGCCATCAAGGACCACACACCTACGGTGTGCTCGAACCGTGAATGGGTCATTGGTGAGAAAAGCGCGGATGCTCCGAAGTGATGCAAAAACTTCAAACGGCGAACCGGCTGCGATCGGAAAAGCTGGACTTCAACCGGATGGGCTGGTATGTGCCACTTATAAAGGGGCTCCCAAATCATCCCAGTCGAAAAAGTATGCTGTAGACTCAAAGCAGCGTTCCTCCTAGGCTGTGGAATCTGGATGTATATTTCATTTCAGCGCATTAGCTATCATAGCATGAAACATAGAAAGTTTGCTATCATGAGCGAATGAAAAGGCACCGTTAAACAGGCACGACAAGCTGCAAATCCAATGAAAAAGGAGGTAAATGGCCGTCCTCTAACGGTCCTTCCTTTTTTTAGGACTATATTATAAAAATATTAAAATGAAAACCTTTACATTTAGATTGAACTATACTATTTCTGGTGTTAATATAATATAAAAAATATTGGGACTATTTCATCAATTTGCATTATTCAATATATTCAGATGGAATAGGCGGCACCATGTTTCGACCATGTAATACTTTAAAGCGTACATTGGACAAAGTGAGTCCAAAAACCAGAAAAGAAAGGTTGCACAACATGACCAAAAACGGGTTACCCCCCAAGCAAGGATTGTACGATCCTCAGTTCGAGCGTGATGCCTGCGGTATTGGCTTCGTAGCCAATATTAAAGGTATTAAATCGCATGAAATCGTCAAGCAAGCGCTTCGTGTACTTTGCAATTTAGATCATCGCGGTGGTCAAGGCAGTGAGCAAAACACAGGCGACGGAGCGGGAATTTTGATGCAAATCCCGGATGCGTATCTCCAAATTGCTTGTGCGGAGGAGAACATCAAGCTTCCTGCAGCAGGTCACTATGGTGTAGGTATGGTCTATTTGCCTCAGGATCTGGAGGCACGCCAAGCATGCGAGAAAATTATTGAGCGCATTGTTAGCGAGGAAGATCAGCAATTCTTAGGTTGGCGAACTGTTCCCACGGATAACAGCTCACTTGGAGAATCCGCACAGTCGGCAGAACCTTTCGTACGTCAAGTGTTTATTGGAGAAAGCGCAGGTGTGGCGAGCAATCTCGATTTTGAACGGAAGCTGTATGTCATACGTAAACTTTCTGAAAACGCTATCAAGGCAGCGCAGCAGGATGCGCAATTTTACTATTCTAGCTTGTCTAGCCGAACAATCGTTTATAAAGGGATGTTGACGCCCAAGCAGGTCGACGCTTACTACGTAGAGTTGCAGGACGAGAAGGTAGAGTCAGCGCTTGCGCTCGTTCACTCCCGTTTCAGTACGAACACATTCCCAAGCTGGGAGCGTGCGCATCCCTATCGCTATCTCATTCATAATGGTGAAATCAACACCTTGCGCGGAAATGTGAACTGGATGTATGCACGTCAAGCGATGTGCGATTCAGAACTATTTGGCGAAGACTTCAAACGCATTCTTCCTATTATTGATACGGACGGCTCCGATTCACAGATGTTTGATAATACACTTGAATTCCTCATGCTTTCAGGACGCTCACTGCCACATGCAGCGATGATGATGGTGCCTGAGCCGTGGTCCAAGCATGAGTCTATGGATGACTCCAAAAAAGCGTTCTACGAATACCACAGCACACTCATGGAACCATGGGATGGACCGGCAGCAATTGCCTTCACGGACGGCAGCCAGATTGGCGCTATTCTTGATCGCAACGGATTGCGCCCATCGCGTTATTATGTCACTACGGATGATTTGATCGTTTTGGCCTCAGAAGTTGGTGTCCTGGATATTGAACCAGAACGAATTTTGTACAAAGATCGCCTCAGACCAGGGCGCATGCTGCTTGTTGATACCGTAGCAGGCCGCATTGTAGCCGACGAAGAAATTAAGAGCGGCATTGCCAGCGAGCAGCCTTATCGCGACTGGTTGAACGAGCATCTCGTTTCGCTCGAGGATTTGGATGATGCGCCTATCGTGCTAGGTTCCGATCACGACACGGTCTTGCAGCGTCAGCAAGCTTTTGGATATACATTTGAGCAGCTGCGCAAGGTTCTTGAGCCTATGGCCAAAACAGGCGTAGACCCTATCGGCTCTATGGGCACGGATGCGCCTTTGGCTGTGCTGTCCGACCGGCCGCAGCTGCTGTACAACTACTTTAAACAGTTGTTCGCGCAAGTCACGAATCCGCCGATTGATGCGAATTTCGAAGAGATTATCACCGCGCAGGGCACAACGATTGGGCCAGAACGCAATCTAATAAGCCCTGAGCCAGCGAGCTGCCGCCAGATTCGTTTGAAAACGCCGTTCCTCTCTAATGAAGAACTGGCGAAGCTGCGTCATATTCAGCGTGATGGTTTTAAGACAGTAACACTGCCTACGCTTTTCGAGGCCGCTCAAGGTACCGCAGGCTTGGAAAGCGCGATGCAAGCCCTTTATGCCGCCGCAGATACGGCCATCGAGGACGGTGCGTCCCTGTTAATTCTTTCGGATCGCGGTGTTGACAGCCAAAAGGCGCCCATTCCGGCGCTGCTGGCAACGTCAGGACTGCATCACCATTTGATTCGCCAAGGCACACGGACCAAAGTCAGCTTGCTAATTGAGTCGGGTGAACCGCGCGAAGTGCATCATTTTGCTTTGCTGCTTGGCTATGGTGCAGGTGCGATCAATCCGTATCTGGCTTTGGAAACGTTGGATGATATGATCAGACGCAACCAGCTTGTCGGTATGGATCATGAGAAAGCCACCTATAACTACATCAAGGCAGTGACCAAAGGCGTTGTGAAAGTTTTGGCCAAAATGGGCATCTCCACGATTCAAAGTTATCGTGGGGCGCAAATTTTCGAAGCGATCGGTCTCAGCCAAGAACTGATCGATGCGTATTTCACATGGACCTATACGCCGGTTGGCGGGATAGGTATCGACGTTGTGGCTACCGAAGCGGTGCTTCGTCACAAGCGTGCCTTCTCTGAGCAAGAGGGACGCGATAAGGTGCTCGATACCGGTGGGGATTTGCAGTGGCGCAGGGATGGGGAAGACCATCTGTATACACCAGAAACGGTGCATGCTCTTCAATCAGCGGTCCGTACGAACAATTACGCCCAGTACAAGAACTTCACGAAGCTCATCAAGCGTGAGGATGAGAAATATATGGCACTGCGCGGGCTGCTAGCCTTCAAGGCAGGCAGCGGGCCGATCCCGATCGAAGAGGTGGAGCCGATCGAATCGATCTTCAAGCGCTTCAAGACCGGAGCCATGTCCTACGGCTCCATCTCCAAAGAAGCGCATGAAACGATCGCGATCGCAATGAACCGCATCGGCGGCAAGAGCAACACCGGCGAGGGCGGCGAGCATCCGGAGCGTTTCACGCCGGATGCGAACGGCGACCTGCGCCGCAGCGCGATCAAGCAGGTGGCGTCCGGCCGCTTCGGCGTCACGAGCCATTATCTCGTCAATGCCGACGAGATTCAGATCAAGATGGCGCAGGGCGCGAAGCCCGGCGAGGGCGGCCAGCTCCCAGGCACCAAGGTTTACCCTTGGGTGGCTGAGGTTCGCGGTGTTACGCCAGGCGTAGGCTTGATTTCGCCGCCGCCGCATCACGATATTTATTCGATCGAGGATCTCGCAGAGCTGATCCACGATCTCAAGAATGCCAACCCTCGTGCACGAATCAGCGTTAAGCTGGTATCTGAGGTTGGGGTTGGCACGATCGCTGCCGGCGTAGCCAAAGGGAAAGCGGACGTGGTCCTCATCTCCGGCTACGACGGAGGAACGGGCGCGTCGCCGCAGACGAGTATTCGCCACGCGGGATTGCCGTGGGAGCTGGGTCTGGCGGAGACGCATCAGACGCTCGTGCTCAACAACCTGCGCAGCCGTATCACCGTCGAGACGGACGGCAAGCTGATGACAGGGCGCGACGTTGTAGTAGCTGCGCTGCTCGGTGCCGAGGAGTTCGGCTTCGCGACAACTCCGCTGATTACAATTGGCTGCGTAATGATGCGCGTGTGCCATCTGGACACATGTCCGGTTGGGGTAGCTACGCAAAATCCGGAGCTTCGCAAGAAATTTGCCGGCGATCCGCAGCATGTTGTGAATTTCATGACCTTCATCGCGCAGGATGTGCGTGAGTTGATGGCTGAGCTTGGATTCCGCACCATTGAGGAAATGGTCGGCCGCACAGATGTGCTTGAGTCTAAGCAAGCTGTAGCGCATTGGAAAGCCAAAGGCGTTGATTTATCGCCGCTTCTGCATCAGCCGGATGTTGGTGAGGACGTGGGTCGATTCTGCCAAATGGCGCAAGACCACGGCTTGGATCGCTCTTTGGACGTTAGCAAGCTGCTTGAGATCTGCGAACCCGCGATTGAGCGCAAGGAACATGTGCATGTGAGCATGGACATCGCCAATACGAATCGGGTGGTCGGCACGATCGTGGGCAGTGAAGTGACGCGCCGTCATGGTGTGGAAGGTTTGCCGCACGATACAATTCGCTTACACTTTAACGGCTCAGCTGGGCAAAGCTTTGGCGCTTTTGTGCCCAAGGGAATTACGCTCTCCCTTGAAGGAGATGCGAATGACTATGTGGGCAAAGGGTTATCCGGCGGCAAGATTGTTATTTTCCCGCCTGCCCAGTCCACTTTTGTCCCAGAAGAGAATGTCATTATCGGAAATACCGCTTTCTATGGAGCAACAGACGGTGATGCTTATATTCGAGGCATTGCTGGTGAGCGTTTCTGTGTTAGAAACAGCGGTGTGCGCGCAGTTGTCGAAGGCGTCGGCGATCATGGCTGTGAATATATGACAGGCGGCCGTGTTGTTGTTCTAGGCTCGACTGGCCGTAACTTCGCAGCAGGGATGTCAGGCGGAATAGCTTACGTACTCGATGAGAAGGGTGATTTTGCCGACAAGGTGAACAAAGAGATGATCCATCTTGAGCAAGTCGAGGAAGCTTTTGAAATGAATGAACTGAGAACGATGATTCAGCATCATGCTACATTTACGGATAGCAGCGTTGCCCACCGCGTCATTCAGCACTGGGATGAATACGTTTGGAAGTTCGTGAAGGTGATACCGAAGGACTACAAGCGGATGTTTGATGCCATCGAGAAGGTGAAACGATCCGGACTTGGCCAGCAAGAGGCAATCATGGTTGCTTTCGAGGCGAATATGCGGGATGTTTCCCGTGTCGGTGGGAACTAACGAATCAGAGCAGAGGCTTACGGCGTAAGTTTTGTTGAAGCAAAACTCTTAGGAGGGATTAAACGTTCATGGGTAAACCAACCGGTTTTATAGAACATCGCCGTGAAGTGGCAACCGAGGCTGCTCCGCTGGTCCGAATAGGCCATTGGAAAGAGTTCGCGACACCGCTGACGGATGATAAATTGCAGACGCAAGGTTCAAGATGTATGGATTGCGGCATTCCATTTTGCCACACGGGAGCTTTGATTAGCGGCATGGCTGCTGGCTGTCCCGTTAACAATCTCATTCCGGAATGGAATGATCTCGTGTATCGTGGCCAATGGCGGGAAGCGCTGGATCGTCTGCACAAGACGAATAATTTCCCGGAGTTCACGGGTCGTGTATGCCCGGCGCCATGTGAGGGCTCCTGTACAGTGGGGCTTAAGGACACGCCAGTTACGATCAAAAGCATCGAGAAAGCCATTATTGATAAAGGCTTTACTGAAGGCTGGATCAGGCCAGAGCCGCCTGAAGTACGTACAGGCAAAAAGGTTGCCGTTGTAGGCTCGGGTCCTTCCGGACTCGCTGCCGCAGCGCAGCTGAACAAGGCCGGTCACTGGGTGACGGTGTTCGAGCGCGCGGACCGCGTCGGCGGACTGCTGATGTACGGCATCCCGAACATGAAGCTGGACAAAAAGTACGTCCAGCGCCGTGTAGACCTGCTTGAAGCCGAGGGCGTCACGTTCATTACCTCCGCGCACGTCGGTGTGAACTATCCGATTGAGAAGCTTCAAGAAGAGTTCGATGCCATCGTGCTGTGCGGTGGAGCCACCAAAGGACGCGACCTTCCGATTGAAGGCCGCGAGCTTGGCGGTATTCACCTGGCGATGGAATTCCTCAGCAAGAATACGAAAAGCTTGCTGGATACAGAGCATTCCGACGGCGAGTTTATCTCCGCCGAGGGCAAAGACGTGATCGTCATCGGCGGCGGTGATACGGGGACGGACTGCGTGGGCACTTCTTTGCGTCACAAGTGCAAAAGCGTGACGCAGTTCGAGATCATGCCGAAGTCTCCGGAGACGCGTCCGGCGAACAATCCTTGGCCGGAGTGGCCGAAGGTGCTCAAAGTAGACTACGGCCAACAAGAAGCTGCTGCGGTTCAGGGCGAGGACCCACGCCAGTACTTAATCAACACGAAGAAATTCGTGGGGGATGAGCACGGGAACTTGAAGGAGCTGCACACGGTGCTGATCGAGTGGCAGAAGAACGAGAAAGGCGCGTTCGTGCCTGTGGAAGTGCCCGGCAGCGAGAAAGTGTATCCAGCGCAGCTGGTCCTGATCGCGATGGGTTTCACTGGACCGGAGAACACGGTGCTGGATCAGCTTGGCGTCGCCAAAGACGAGCGCTCCAATGCGAAAGCGGAGTACGGCAAATTTGCGACGAGCGTGGACGGCGTTTTTGCCGCTGGTGACATGCGTCGCGGGCAAAGTCTTGTCGTCTGGGCGATCAATGAGGGGCGCGCGGTGGCTCGTGAGGTTGATCGTTATTTGATGGGATCGTCGAATTTGCCATAGGATGTAAATAAAGCTGCTTGCAAGTAAGTAATTTACTTGGCAAGCAGCTTTTCTATTTGAAATGGCTTCATCATTTATCTGCCAGTATTCATCCATTTATCAAACTGATCATGAATGCCATGGTGAAAGGGGTATTTATCTTTAATCGCAGATAACTGTTTCAAGGCTTCCGTACGGTTGCCCTTAGCGTAGTCAATTTGACATTTTAAAAGATGTACCTGTGGATCTTCGGGATTGCGTTCAATTGCTCTCCCAATTTCATCTTCCGCAATGGCTAAAGCATTATTAACCTGCTGGGGAGGATTAAGATATTCATTTATTAGTAGTCTTGCGATCTTCTCATGTTGCTCTGCTGGAAAAAACGCATACTTTTCACTTTGCTGTAGTAATCCGATAGCTTCTTTTGTATTTTTCTGATTAAGCGATATTTGATCGGATTTAATAATCAGAGATTCGGCAATACCTAATCGGATGCTGAAGTACGCAGCTATGAGGAGACTTAAGGAGAGTGCAATTCGGACTGTCCAGCTATTGCTAACATTTTTTAATTTCGGATTAGTAGGTTCAAGTGATCTTTCTGAGAATAGAGGGAATATGGTCCAAAGTGCAAATAGCATGGAATAGCTGAAGCTAAAGTCAATTGTAGAGTGGCACAAGAGACAAATGCCTGCAAGAAAACAACCAACAATCCAAGTTTTGGTGTGTCCGGTTGCTGTTCTGTACTTTAAGAGGCTGATCCAAATAAAAGTAACTACCATTGAACTTAGAAGGAGCAACCCTAGCAGCCCTGAATCAATCCAAGTCTCTAACCAGAAATTATGCAAATATCGGACCGTATAATCAGCCGTTTGATATTGGTATTGAAGAATGTGCCAAGCTCCGCCACCATATCCAAGCAGGGGAGAATCCATAATGATGGACCAAGCGTCTCGATAGTAACCAAGCCGTGATGTCCACTCTGAAGCCTGAAGATTAATATTCGTTAATCGCTCTAGTGAGCCTGTTTGATGTGAAATGAGTACGGCAGTAAAGAGTATGGAGAGTGAGGCAGCCAAGTATACAGTTATCCAGAGGATTTTTTTTTGAGGCATCATTGATAACCATCTATTTTTACCTACTAGCAGAAGTTGCAAAGGTATCAAGATTAACATAAGCACGAAAACGGTACGGGATCCGGTAAGCAGTACACCACCAATGAGTAGGAGGCTTATCCATTTATCTGCTTTTTTATTGTCTATCATAGAGACTGTAAAGTTTAAAATAAGTGCTGCAAGAAGCAAGATTCCCCAAGAGTTGGCATACCCCAAAGTTCCTTCGAAACGCCCATCCCGATATTGTTTGAACAATAATCCGACTACGATCCAGCCTGAAGATAGATAAATCAGTATGCGAATAAGTAGTAGTCTGTGCTTGTTCGTAAGTTGTGAAGCTAGAATTACAAATGGGATTGCTAGAGAAAAACGAAATGCTGTGTTTAATGCTTCCTGCTGGTTGATAGCATACGAAGTTGTCAAAAAAGTCCAGCCTACGAAAGAGATTAGGAGGTAAAAGAAAAGCTGTTTGGGAATGAATCCGCGAATGATTAGCAGGCTAGCACCAATATAAAGAAGGCTGCCTATGATTAAATATTCTGGCTTAAACAATAAGCCATGTTGCATGAAAGCAAGAAACAGGAAAAGGGTAAGTAAGGCTAAAGATAGTGTTGAGGTCCAATTGGAGTCACTGATCCATTCATTTTGCCGCCGAGACATCTAGTATTGTCCTCTCCAATCGAAATTTAGTGAAAATTTAATGATATGTTCCTGTATCTTCGCCTAAATCTCGGTTGACGAATATTGTCGAAAATTGGGATTTCAACTATTATTAGATTTGCTGTTACATTTATCCAATAAGAGGAGGGAGTTACTTGTTATTGCAAGATAATTCACATAAAAATTTGGTGGGTCGCGCATCTGCAACAATCGTACTTCTATTAATGTTAAACTTATTTACCCCGCTACTAGCATCTGCGGCATCTTTCTTTAACTTTCAGTTTAATCCTGTTTCTGGTGAGGTATATGGATATATCTACTCCGATCAACCGTCTGTTTCGGTTAGTATGTATGATGAGACTTACGGAACTAGATCAGTTGTCCAAAATATGAATTCGGAGTATAGAGGCAACGGCTCCTACTATTACAATTTGGATGGCACGCCAAACAATGCCTTGATTGGTTTAAAACCAGTAACTGCTTCCGTATACGAGAATCCTACAACACCTATTGTATCAACTTTAAATAATGTTTCTGGAAATGTCTATACATACGGGAATAGTTATACAATTGGATCATTGACTGGACTACATGCAGAATTTAATCAGGGTTCTTGGGAAATTAAGTGGGATCCGATGAAATCCCCGGCTATAAGTGGGATTAAAGAATATAGAAATGGATATCCATACCAATATTCGATGGATGGTATGCCCGGTTCTTGGAAAACTTCATATATATTCGGCAGCGGAGTTACCGAATATCAGTATAGCCTAGTAGATGTGTTCGGCCATGAAACTCCGCTTAGCGAAAAGCTAGTTTTAGAAGCGGACGATAGGCCAGATGGATACGTTTATCACGGAAATATTTATCTTAACGGATATCCTGCGGCAGGAACGCAATTTGTAGTTAAGGATAGAGACGGTGAAATTGTATACAACCTAGCCTATGAGGATCATGCAATCTCAGATAAATCAGATTTAGGGAGCTATAGTATCTTTACTACGGATCCGGGTGGTTCTGATAAATATTTGGAGTGCTATTTCAGCTTGCCTAGCGCGGATTACCACGTTGAAGTAACGAATTCAGTGGGAGACACATATAAACTAAGCAATTATGAAACAGATTTAGGGTACCCGAGTCCAGACGAGGGTAAGTTCTCCTTAGTGAATTTATCTGATGTGATTATGCAAAAGAATTTTAAATCTGCGCCTATTTTTCATTTTAATAATAAGGAAGTAGGTCATTGGTTAGCCCCTAATGAAGATATAGTAAGTTTTACTCCTTCCAGAAGCCTCGGAAATCAATTGACGGTTTATTTCCCGTATGATCGTTGGCATACAACTGAGTTTGGAGAAAACAATTCTACTACCATTCAAGAAGCTGAACTTCAAGCATCTGATGTACAATTAATTAAAAAATCGGATAATTCGATTGTACCTATTACCAATTGGATACATGCTAGGAACCTTTACCAAAAAGGGCTCATTACTTTTATGCTGGATAAAGAATTGAAAGCAGATGAAGAGTACGTTTTGAGGATGTCGTCGACAAGTAAGTCGAATGAAATCAAATTGCCGACTTGGCCTGGGTCAAGATTTAGTGCTGGTTTGGCAACTTCAAAATATCAAGTATCTTATTTTACTGAAAGTGTTCCAGGTATGTATGAAATGTATGAGGCATCTGAATCTATCACGATTAAAAGTCCCCCAATTGTTCAAGCACCTGTTGTTATTGGCGGTGGTGGTGGTGGCGGATATGACAGCAAGACATACGAACTTACAGATGATGGTGCTAAATTAAAACCCGAAGCGATGACGATTGCCAAAGAAAACGGAGTAGATGGGAAAGAAGTTTCCATTATTCGGTTTAAATCAGACTCCGTTCGTAAAGCGATAGATGCACTAAAAGAAAATGATAATAAACATACTAGATTAACTCTAGGGGCAACGGATACTGATAATGGAGCAAAAATCGAGATTTCAGCGTCTGAACTTAACGATGCTATTACCTCAAAATCTAATGTGCTTCTCTCCATTCAAACGGATGCGGGAACATATCATGTTCCTGTTAGTGTGTTCAATCATCTTGCTGAGAAATTTCAAGGAGATTTGAAAGACGTAAAGTTAACGATTTCGATAACAAAGGCTTCTGAGAAATCTTACGAAGTATTAAAGCGAGTGAATCCGGATGTAAAGCCTTTACTGGTAAATCCAATTGAATTCAATATAACGGCAGAAAAACAGAATGGATCTAAAGTAGAGGTAAACGATTTTGGCGGTACGTACATTGAGCGAATTATTATTTCACCAAACGTGGTTGATGGAAATACAACGGTCGTTTCCTATGATCCTACTACAGGTAAAATGGTGTTCATTCCTGCTGTCTTTCGTCAAGTCAATGGGAAATCCGAAGTGACCATTAAATCTTCCCATAACAGCATCTACACGTTGGTAGAAATGAAAAAATCCTTTCAAGATGTTCAAGGGCACTGGGCTCAAAATGATATTGATCAGCTAGCATCTAAATTCATTCTTCAAGGCACAGATGATCAATCATTTGAACCAAACCAGTATGTTTCCCGTGCTCAATTTGCATCTATGCTAGTCTCAGCTCTAGGATTAATACCTGATGATACAGGGGCTGCTTATAATGATGTGAAAGCCAGTGATTGGTTTGCAGGGGCAGTAGGTACGGCTGCCAAGAAAGGTCTAGTACAAGGTAATGAAAGTGGGCAATTCCAGCCAAATGAGCTTATAACAAGAGAACAAATGGTGGTTATGATTTCAAGAGCCATTCAATTCGCAGGTAAGGGGTCAGCATTGGCGATATCCCAAGATAATCTATCCAAGTATACAGATGGAAATGAGATTAGTGATTGGGCAAAAGGTGCCGTCGGACAAACAATTCATGCTAAAATTGTAAATGGGTTGACCGAATCAAGGTTTGCTCCACAAGATTCTGCAACACGCGCACAAGCTGCTGTCATGCTGAAAAGGTTTTTGCAATATGTACAATTTATTAATTAAAAAAATCTAACAAAATAAAAAGAGGCTGCTCAGAGTTGTTTGATGAACTGAGTAAGCCTCTTTTTTATAGTGAGATTAACTTATTTATCTGATGACTATTGAAACCGCCGAATCGCCGGCACACAAAGCACACTGGCGACAATAGCCAGGCCTATTGAAGCGAATATCGTGATAGTAATCACACCGCCAATTTGATCAGCAATCCAGCCGACAAGGAAATAGCTTAGCGGCAACAAGGCAAAAGATCCTAACAAATCCAAACTGACCACCCGCCCGAAAGCTTCGGGGGGCACTAATTCCTGAAGGCTGGTCTCCCAGATGAGACCGAAAATCATAAGTCCAAACCCTTGGACGGCCATGAGCAAGGAGAGCGCAACAGGTGACGTTGTGAAGGTCATTGCCAGCAGTGCTGCGCCACTCAGGATCACTGCGCCATAGGCGAGTATACCACGGTGACGCCAGTGCCGTTTGGACCCGAAGAGAAGTGCTGCCGTAATAGCTCCAGCGCCGGAGCAAGTGATGCCTACGCCATAAGCGAGTGGATCGAGCCCTAGATGAACCTTGAACAGCCAAGGGACGAGAATGACAATAATGCCCGTGTAGCAAATATTAATGAAACAGAAGGCAAGGATCGTGATCCAAAGCCAGGGATGACCTTTGAGAATGGTAATACCTTCAAGGAGTTCACGCTTCCAGGCAAAGGATAGCTTGCTTGTTGAGGTTTCAGGCTTGTTTTGGCGCGAAACGAATGCTTTTTTTACTAACACTAAAAGACACAAATAGGAGATCAGATAGGTGAGCGCATCCAATCCGAATCCATAGCTGGCAGACATGGAGGATATGATGAGCCCGCCTAGGATAGGGCCAATGATCCTGACCCCTTGATTGCTCACTTGTGTCAGCGCATTGGCAGCATTGCGAATGTCCGGTGTGAACACAGTGGCTCGCACTGCGGAATAAGCCGGGTGAAAAAGTCCTTCCATAAGGCCATAAAGGCTTACCAAACCGAAAAGCATGCGGACAGACAAGCTGTCTGTGAAAATAAGCACCGCAATGGCCAACATGACGATGAAGCGGACGATGTCGGAAAGCATCATAATTCTCACACGATCATAACGGTCGACAATCCATCCCGAGAGGGGGAGCATGAGGACATAGGGCAGCATATAGGCAGTCATGACCAAGCCCATCATCGTCGTTGACCCTGTGAGCGAATAAACGACCATTGGTAAAATAACGGTTGTGACAGATCCTCCAAGCATCGAAATGAGTTGACTTAGCCATAAATAAGGGAAGGAGCGTGATTGGATAAAGGGAAGCAGGAATAGGTCGAACATGCGTGGCTTCTTTTTGAGTGGTGCATCAATTTGCATAGGAATTGGCCCCTTCAGCTTAATTAAGAGTTTGAGTAGATTATAGGCCAAGAATAGTGAAAGCACGATTGGAAGTCAATGGGAAATCAAAAAGGTGAACATTTCCGCAACTTCATGTACAATAAGATGGATAAGCAGTGGAACGATTGCTGCGACATGAAACGGTAATGGAGGAAGCCCATGAAGAAAGAGAATCTCATGACGGCTGCGGAGCTGTATGCGCTGTTAGCCGAGAATGGCGAAGACGCTCCAGAATTTGACGCGGATGAACCTATGGGGACACAACATCTGTTATTATTGCAAAAAGTGGTCCTCCTTCTTTCGCGGCAGGTAGCCGATCTTCAATCTCAGCTTCATGAGCAATATGAGCTCCATAACAAGCAGCATGAACAGCTGCTTCGGCAAATGAATCATCAGATGGAACATAAGCTCTATGAGCAGATTATTAACCGGGTTGTTCGAAGACTCGACTCTCCAGTGGATGAGGAACGAACCACGCTGCAGGTCATCGAAGAAGAAGAGCCTTCAACTGCATTGACGCTGTATTCGGAAAGTCCAACATCGGTGGAGGAGCAGCCTACTTATTCCCGAGTGAAAAGCTATCGGAAGATTCGCAAGAGGAAAAAGGGCTTTCTAGAAAAGCTTTTTGAGTAGTCAATAGCTACGCGGCTAGGCTCCAAGGAACAGTGGTCCGCTATTTATCAGTAAGATAGCCATATGGCAGATAAATGGGAACTGTGTTCCGCTATTTCGCGGATATAAGCTCAACAGCAACTGCCGGATGCCAAATAAGGCCCTGTAGTTCCGCATTACGGTTGAAATAGCCGATTTGGGCTAAATAGCGGCCGTATAGTTCCCTTAATCTGTGGAACACCCAGGAACGGTGCCGTGCAGTGTATGCGGCAGCTTGAGCAGTAAGTTTGAATTCCAGCAGCCGATCCAGATTCTGCTTTCGTACTCGGCTTCTTTTTAACAAACAAAGGGTTTCCCGGAAGTCACCAAAATGACCGAGGGGAACCCCTTTTTTTGAGCTTATGGGACAGCCTTATGAACTTCGCCCTAAAGCATACCTTCCTCATGCGCCTTCTTTGAAGCTTGCACACGGTCACGAACGTCCATTTTGGAGTAAATGCTGGAAATGTAATTTTTCACTGTGCCTTCGGAAAGGAAAAGCTTCTCGGCAATTTCCCGGTTGTTCAGCCCGTCAGCGATGCAGTGCAGCACCTGCACTTCGCGATCGCTCAGGCCATATGCGTCCGTGCGAGCCGGCTCTTCGCTCGCCGATCTCGAAAGCTCCGTATCACGAACGGTTGACTCCGCAGCGCCTCTGGCTTGCTGGACGAGCATTTTCGCGATATCCTGCGGGATGAGGGTGCCGCCTTGATGCACCCATTTGATACCTGCGGCCAAATCCTTCGGATGTATGGCCTTAAGCAGATAGCCTTCAGCTCCCGCTCCCAAGGCATCAACGACATAGGTGATCTCCTGGAAGGTAGTCAGGATAATGACACGGATTTGCGGCCATGTCTCCTTGATCTTCCGGGTGGCCTCGACCCCATCCATAACAGGCATGTGAATGTCCATCAGGACGACATCAGGGAGATGTTCTTCGCACTGCTCGATGGCGACACGGCCGTTCTCGGCTAAGCCCACGACGTCAATGTCCGGGTCCATGCCCAGCACAATGTGGAGGCTTTCTCGTATTAAATCCTGATCGTCAACCAGGAGTAGTTTCAGTGGGACATTGTTCATACGGGACTCCTCCTAGTAGCGTAACTTGCTTGTGTTGTTAGCCATATTGTATCATCCAAGGCTGACAGCTTGAAAGAGAGGTTTTAAAAAGAAGGTAAACGCTTAGCAGGAATGAAGCACTCAACAATCGTCCCCTGACCGACGGCTGAGCTTACCTGTAACGTCCCTTGCAGCGCAAAGATCCGCTCCTGCATGGCATTAATTCCAAAGCCGACTTTGAGCTGCTCGGTACCGACGCCATCATCTTCGATACGAATTCCGACACCTTCGTCCTGATAATTGAGCTTGATTTCTACAGAGGTAGCACGGCCATGCCGTTTGGCATTCGTCAAGGACTCCTGCAAACAGCGAATGAGCGAGAGCTTAGTTTGTTTAGGAATATCAAATTCCTCCCCAACCGTCGTAAACCGGATCTGAGTGCCGGTATGGAGGGCAAACTCGTTAGCCAGCCTTGTTAATTGTTGCGATAGCAGCATATCGCCTTCTTTGGGCACCATTTGATGAATGCTTCGTCGTACTTCTTCCAAGCCGTTGCGGGTGACAGTTCGCAGGACGTCTAGCTTTTCCTTGGCTTTGTCAGGCGCAGCTTCAATTAAATAGGAAACAGCATCCATGCCCATGATGACGGAAGTGAACGTATGCCCGACGGTATCGTGCAGCTCGCGAGCCATCCGATTGCGTTCTTCCAGCAGAGTCAACTGCTCGATTTGGTTGGCGTACTGCTCTAAGGCATTATTTTGCTCATGGATTAAATAGTATTGACGTTGATTTTCCGCTAAAAGTTTTTCCGTCTTCTCATTAGAGGTTACAACTCTCTGCAAGCTGAGGCCGATGGCGAAAAACAGCACGGCATTCAGGATGATGCTGAATAACTCGCTAACACCCATCCCCATACCTCGATGAAGGATTAAGAAATAGGCAACAGGCATCGCAACTAGTGAGATTGGAGCGGCCCACCATGCATTTTTTCGATCTGTGAGGAATCCAATGACCATTAATGGGCAATTAATAGTAAGGTAGGCATCTTCTTGCATCCATGATAGATAGATTTGTAGAGGAATCCCTGTCAGTAATACGGAAATCGGGTACATCGTTGTGTTAATGTAGGTAGGTCTCCAGAATAAAAAAGGAACACCGTAGGATAGAAGCAGGGCTAATATGGTTAAAAAGATATTACCGTGCTCATTCTCATTCATATGGAGCAGCGCGTAAAGCAGGCCAAGCAGCACAGAGCCGGTCAAAACGATAAATAACGACCACTCCACACCATGCCAAGGTCTTCTTTGAATCATAGAGGAACTCCTTCTAGTTAAAATCGTATAAGATCATTGTACCTAATTGTTGGAAAAATCCATAGTGAGCGCAGTCATATTGTCAGCAGCACCTCTGTATGACTCTTATGACTTATAGCGGTAGGGAGCGATAAAAGATGGCAGCAGCAGCGCAAGACCAATCGCCGATTGTACAGATCGAGCGGATTACCAAACGAATCGGCGCTAAGACGATTATTGATCAATTAACGTTCGACGTCCCGCGGGGGGAAGTTTTTGGATTTCTGGGCCCGAACGGGGCTGGTAAAACAACCACGATCCGAATGATGGTCGGGCTCATGTCGATTACGGAAGGGGATATCCGGATTGGCGGGTATTCGATTCGGACCCATTTTGAACAAGCGATTCGCCATGTTGGCGCTATTGTTGAAAATCCGGAAATGTATAAGTTTCTGAGCGGCTATAACAATTTGGTGCATTACGCCAGAATGTTTCCGGGAATAGGGGCGGACCGTATTGATGAGGTCATTGAGCTTGTAGGCATGGAAAACCGGATTCATGATAAGGTGAAAACCTACTCTTTGGGCATGCGCCAAAGACTCGGTATTGCGCAGGCCTTGCTGCATAAGCCGGATGTGTTGATCTTGGACGAGCCAACGAACGGCCTAGATCCAGCTGGTATTCGCGAGCTGCGCGATCATTTGCGCAAGTTGACGCGCGAGGATGGCATATCGGTCATTGTATCCAGCCATCTATTGGCGGAGATGGAGCTTATGTGCGACCGGGTTGCCATTATTCAGAACGGGAAACTGGTAGATGTCAGGCTGATCAAAGAGTATACCCGGTCGGACGGCAAGCTCCATGTTGCTTTTGAAGTGTCGTCGCCGGATCAAGCATTGGCTTTGGCTGCTGCACAATCTGTCAAGGCTGAGGTAGAGGGTGATGATCTAATCCTGATGCTCGATAAGGAAGAGACCGCCCTGTGGAACAAACGATTTGTAGAGGCAGGAATTGCTGTCTACGGAATCCGTACGGCAACGAAGTCGCTGGAGGATCAATTCTTAGAAATGACGGGGAGTGATCCAATTGCTTAATTTAATCCAAAATGAACAGATGAAAATTTACCGCAGGCTGCGCACGTGGATACTGGGGCTGCTGCTGATCGTTATTGTCGTCTTGGCTGGGCTGGTTTCACATCCGGGTGCTGATGATGGCAACGATCAATGGAAGGTTAGAGCGACAGAGACTATTGAGCATAATAAGAAAGAGCTGGAAAACGTTGAACTTCCGGAAAAATTCAAACAACAGATGAAGGAAGAAATCGCGCTTCAGCAGTACATGCTGGACCATAATTATCCACCAACGGATAATACGCTTTGGGGCGGAGCGCTGCGGGCCTCTGGCATGATTATACTAGTGACGCTGTTTACCGTCATTATTGCCGGGGATATGGTGGCCGGCGAGTTCACTTGGGGAACGATTAAGCTGCTGCTTATTCGCCCAGCCAGCCGAGCCAAAATTCTTTGTTCCAAATATATTACAACACTCCTGTTTGCTGCGACCTTGTTGATTCTATTGTTTATCACTGCTCTCATCGTGAATGGATTCCTGTATGGCTTTCAGAGCCTTGGGCTTCCGCATCTGACGGTAGATGCAAAGGGGCAAGTGCATGAAGGGAGTATGCTGCTATTCACGCTCGCAACCTATGGCTTGAAGCTAATTGAGCTTGTGATGATTGTGACGCTTGCGTTTATGATCTCTACCGTGTTCCGCAGCTCCTCGTTGGCCATCGGTCTCAGCATTTTCATCATGTTCGCAGGGCAGGTTATTGCGATGCTGCTCTTGAGATACAGCTGGGGCAAATACTTCTTATTTGCCAATACGGATCTTACGCCTTACTTGGAAGGGCAGCCGCTTGCAGAAGGAATGACACTTGGATTTTCAATTGTCGTCCTGATTGTCTACTTCCTGGTGTTCAACCTGCTTTCCTGGGAAATCTTCCGCAGGCGCGATGTGGCGGCTTAAGTAAGCTAGGCTGATTCAGATTTAACGGGAAGTTCTCCCGTTATTCCATGTAAATTGAAAAATAGCGTCAGTTTTTCCCGTTAATTTGAGAAGGCTGGCCAAACAAAAAAAGCTGGCCCTTGGTCATTTAATGACTTTAGGGGCAGCTTTTTGCGTTAACGCGTTATTTATTTCATGATATACGATTGAATTGTCGTGGGAACTTCCTGTAAGGAATCCAGTTGGTAGAAAGCTCCTTGAGGTGCGATATCAATCGTTCCTGTATTGTACGCCCAATCCTGCGCGACTGGAATGTGGATGGAGTGGATACCCGCATGGAGGGCAGGCAGCACATCCGTTTTGACGGAGTTTCCGATCATCCACGTATGTTTGCGATCAAAACCTTGCTCATGCATGATCGTTTCCATGAATTCCTTGGTCTTATGCGTGGTGACGAAGATACGGTCATGAAAATACGTGTCGAGGCTCAGGTCCTTGACCTTCTTCATTTGAATCGAAGCATCGCCGCCCGTGTACAGAAAGAGTCGATGGCCATCTTGTTGCAGCTGATCGAGCGTTTCGTTCATGAGTGGATAAGGTTCGACCGTGTATTCGTATACGGTATGGCCTAATTGCATCAGCCATGATTCTTCTTTGGCGCTCATTTTCCGATTGAAATGCCCGCTAAACCATTGATACGTTTCAACAAAGGACTTGGGGAAACGTTCGGGCATGAAGCCGTGGATATGAATGCCGGCCAGATCAATTTGGAGCTGCTTTTGTTTAATATCATGCGCAACAAGCCCGTGACCGGAAAACCAAGTGAGCATGAGATCAACGAACTGGTCAATAACCACATCAAAATATTTATTGCAATGCACTAATGTATCATCAAGATCAAAAAGTATCGCTTGTTCTTTCATAGGCCCTGTCTCCTGCATCAGTTAGAAATGAATTTCCAACCATTATACCATGCTCTTATCCCATCTCCTAGGGCAGCTTTGATGAGGGTTTTCCTTACATAGCAATGGTATTTCCTTTATAAGCGCTATTTGCAGCGGGGGCTTGCGGATTATTGCTATCCAGCTCGTTTTTTGGCTGAGGTGCTGCTGTAGCAGTTGCGGTCTCCATTTTGCTATTTCCTTGGAATTGCCCGCCTTCTTCAATAATGAAGGAAGCTGCGCTAATATTGCCATAAAGCGAGCCGGTTGATGTTATGGTCAATTTGCCTTTGGTGATGATATTGCCATGGACATTCCCGGCCAGAATCACATCTCTGGCGGAAACATTGGACTTCACTACGCCTCGCTCCCCGATGATAACATCCCCGGCACATTCGATATCCCCTGTGATGCCACCTTCAATACGAATACTAGCTTCGGATTTAATGCGTCCTTCGAAGGTGGTCCCTTCTCCAATTAACGTATCTGTCGTATTTGGATTCATAAGATTTTTCTTGGATTTAAACATGATGTCTAGTCATCCTTTCGATTCGCTTTGAGATATGGTTTAGGATCAATGCTTTCCCCATTTTTGAGCACTTCATAATGAAGGTGGGGGCCAGTGCTGCGTCCTGTGGAGCCGACTAGGCCTATAGTACTACCTTTGACTACATTGTCTCCATTATTGACAAGAATTTTATTTAAATGCATGTACCAAGTGCGTAGGCCCTTGGAATGCTCGATGACGATGTTATTGCCGTGATAAATATCCTTTCCGGTACTGACGACCTTTCCATCAGCGGTGGCGTAGACGGCATCATTCTCCCTGGCCCCGAAATCAATGCCGGAGTGAAAGCTCGGGCGATGCGTAAAGGGGTCGGTTCTATAGCCGAACGTCGACGTGACGATCTTGATATTCGTCGGGTACAGCGTCGGCGTTATGGCAAGCAGGTGCTGTTTGTCGGCAACCTTTTGTTTCGTTTCGGTTAGACTGGTTTGCAGTTCTTTCACTTCGCTGTTCAGCGCTGTAAAAGAGGCAGATGTCTGCTCGCCAAGGTGCATAATAGCTTCCTGAGAAGCTGGGTTAGGACTTCCGCCTATTCCGCTGATTGCAATAGGGGGAGTCTGTTCCTCCGTAGATTTGTTGTCGCTATTTACTGTTGTGCTGGCAACCGCTTTGCCGGTTTCATTAGCATCGAGCCCAGCAATGGACTTGAGATCATTCTCGAATTTTTTCATCTCTTCGACTTGCGTTTTCATCTGCTCCGCTTGCTGAGACAGTTGAATGACTTCATTTTGCAGTTGTTCAATTGCTTTGTCTTTCGAGGTTAAGGTGGCGTTCCATTGCTGGTTCGCTCCACTAAGTTTAGCTTGCAGCGCATTGGCCTTTTTCGTGGTTTGCGCGTGCAGGGCATACGTAATGAGGGTTATTAGGAGCAGCAGTGAGAAGCTGGCCCCAGCGATATAAGCGAATAAATGGGGTACTCGAAACCTGACGACCGATTGATTGGCATCTGGTATGATCACCAGCGTCAGTTTTTTGGGTTTCCATTTGAGCTTCATAAAGGCTAATTTGTCTCCTTGTCGTGGTTGAATTTGGTAAACTTTATCTAACAACAAGATTCGTCACGATCCGATAAAAACCTTCCTTGTACCTACTGGTCCTAGTCAAAATGAGTCGAAAGTAGGAAGGAATAGTGTCGTATATAATCGAATCTTCTTAGTCATTACAGGTTAGACAGTAGATTTGGAGTGGAGGCACGCATGATTAAGCTAGCAGGTATTGATATTGGTAACGACAGCATTAAGCTGGTTCTCGATGGTTCCAGGGAACCTTTGGTCATTCCGAACATTATTGCGCCGGGATACGAAAGGCATATTTTACAAGAAGAAGATTCCCCTTGGAAAGCGCTCGATGTCATGATTTACAGTCCCTCTCTTTCCCAAAGAAATCAGCGTTACTTCGTCGGTCAGCTTGCGCTGGAGCACGAAGACAATCTGGAGCTTGAAGATACCGATAATAAGGCGGTTTCGGATCAATCCCTTATTGTCGCGCTTACTGCGCTGGCCTATCAAGGTCTCGCCACGCAAGCGATCAACAGCGGCTACGGCTCCATGGATGAAGTCGAGTACACAATCGGAACAGGTTTGCCCGTTCGCTCATTTGCGAAGTACAATCAACAGTTCGAGCAAAGATTGCTTGGCGAGCATGAAGTGACGTTTCTGTCTACGCCGCAATTTCATAACCGGAAAATTAAAGTATCCATTCGCAAGGTTGCCGTTTCGATTGAAGGCGCTGCAGCTATTTTCCATCTGGCCACCCACGATAGCCTGCAGGTGAAGGACGAAGAAATTTACAACGGCTGTATAGGTGTTTGTGAAATTGGCGCGCTGACGACTGATTTCCCTGTTATTAAAAGGATGGCGATTGACAATCATTTCAGCCACGGCGAGCAAATTGGCATTGCTACGTATCTTGATAGCGTCATTCGCGATGTGGAAGATGCTTACAGCTATGTGTTTCCAAGCCGTGCCAAGCTCGTGCAGCGGATTAAACAACGGGATTTCACGATTCAATTGCTTGGTGAAGGTCAAGTTGACATTAGGCCGATCGTTGATCAGCATTTCCGGCGTGCGGCTTTGCGCATGATCGAAATGATCAAGAAACGCTGGCGCAAATATCCTGACATTCAATGCTTTTATGTCATTGGCGGCGGCGCATCTGCCCTAAGACCCTACATCCAAGAAGCGGCAGGTTCACTTAAATTACGTTTCGCGAATGAAAGCGAATTTCTCAATATGTATGGCTACCTGAAAGTGGCCAAAAGTCGGTTAAACCAAGGAGTTCCAGTTTAAGACGAATTTAAAACGAGCAAGCACCTGTGAAAACAGGTGTTTTTTATTTCCAGTATCATTTGCCGGCCTCCAATTGTTTCAGTTGGCTCACCTCCATATAAGTCGTGAGTGAGGTCAGCAGCATGCAGATGGCGAAAATGATGGCGCAGACGGTTCCGATGCCCGGATGGTATTTACTGAACATAAGCCCTACCATTAAGCAAAGGGTAGCAAGGAGGATTAACGCATTGCCTCCCCAAAGCCAGTGCTTGTACGATAGCTTCTGACTGAGCTTTCCAATTTTCTGAGACGCCTTCACGCCAGAAGAAGACTGCCCATCAAATGAGGAATCCTGCGCAACCGTTTGATTGCCCGTCTTGCGTTTCTTCCTAGCGACAGCTATCAAAAGAATAGCCATCACCAAAGGCTGGTAGGCAAGAGCGAAAACTGGAGCGCTATAGTTAGAGAATGCTAGCAGATCCGTTGTATTTTTGAAGGACAACAGCGTTGCCATCACCATGAATAGTGCGACCGGCTTGTTAATGGTCGGGTAGTTGCGTTTATCCAGGATGGCGGAGATACCTATGAGAAGCGCCATATAGATGGCAATCATCTTGCAAGCAACCGTTGGGTACCAGATCATCAAGATGATGAGATCGACACGATCAAGAAAGTCGGTGACATGAATCATTTGAACCAAATTGTACACGGGATATAAGAAATTCCCCGGCATCCTGGGGCCAAGAACGACCAGAACTGAGAAAATCGCTATGGTAAGCAGGAAAATGCCGAGAAGGGATCCATGCCGGATGGAAGCCCTGACTTGGTTAGGATTGCTCATCATATGAAGAAAGGCCCCGAGAATGAAGATGTCGCCTGCGCTGCCGATTGTGAGCAAAGAGCTAGCGGCGACGTGCTGCACCGGCATGGTCATTGCGGGCGTAACAAGCTGGAAATAATACTCGTTAGACAGCAATAGCGGCATGCTCAGAATCGTAATAACAAAGAGGGGGTAGAACAAATCATTCACCCGGGCGATGACTTCCACGCTGCTTTTGCCAAAATAAATCAGTAGCAGACAAGGTAGTAAAGTTAATATTTCAAGCGGTGTATTGTGTAGCAAGAGCGTTGTACTAAACCGTGAGACGGAGGAGATATCGCGCATCACAATTTGCCAGAAATGAAACAGCATAATCAGATTGACGATTGCACCGCCAAAACGCCCCAGCAGCTCTTGTGAAATTTCAAAAATATGTTTTTGGGGATAATGTTTTGTGATGTAACCAAAAAAGCTGGCAACCCCAAAGACATAGAAAATAGAAGGTAAATAACTGTACCAAGCATCCATCTGTGAGACGCGTATCAGCACATTTTGAAGGGTGAGAATCCCTCCGCTTGTGATGACAGAAGAAGCTAGCCAGGAGAGTTGCCTCTGATTAATCACTTGTTTCCGATCTATGGTGAACACCACCTTTTTCCCTTAATCCTTAGCACTTAGATGCCCAATATTCTTGCAAACCATGGGGAAACTGTATGAACAAAGAAAAGCGTAGGCATGGGGATTTTCCATTGCAGGTACTTGCTGAAGAAGAGGCCTAAAGTGAGAAAAGTGAAAAGCCAATAGGTAATCTTGATCGAGCCTTTCTCTTGTCTCAGCATTCTGCGATCGATGAGCAGTGAGCCTGCCATTGTAACCAGAAAACATAACATGAATATGCGATCCACAGGTTACATCCCCTCGTTGATAACATTTTTGTTGATCAGGCCGGTTTCTTGAATGGAAGCAGTGACGTGAATACGGAATTCTGCATCTTTGAAATAAGCCTCCCAGTTCGCTTGTATTCCCTTGCTCCACTCATTCGGCATGCTTCTCCAAAAGATCAAACCGAGATGGGCGGAGTCCGTTCCTTCTTTTTTCATTTGCTTAATCGCCGCTTGGGTGGATTTACTGATTTGCTCTGCAAATTGCTTTTCAACCTTCCGCATCACCTCGGCTTTGGCCAGATCTAGATTCGATAGATCTTCTTTCACTGAGCCTTTCGCTTCGATGTGGATATCAAAGATGACCTTGTCTTGTTGAAGCTTAGGTTTGATTTGTGTTTGTCCCTTCGCCACTGCTATGGATATTTTGTTGTCGTTACCTTCCTCTGGTGGGAAGGTAACCAGATATTCTTTGACATGATTCCTCAGCCACATGAGCCCTTCTGCCTCGTGATTCTTATAAATACCAACCAAGCGGTCGCCTTTAAATTGTCCATACCCAATCATTTGGATTTCATGGGAAGGGTCCTTGGAGCCTTGCGATTCCTTTGGCTCCAAATAAGTCAGGATTGGATCACTGTTGAAGCTCAAAGTAATACCAACATCCTTGGTGGAAGTACCCAGGGACTGCCTGGACTTCGTCAGTTCACGAATCACTTCGGCAGGGAACCGTTCGAATCTCGGTTCGGTGTTCAACAAGTCATAGCCTTTGCCCTTTGTAACGACAAGAAAGGACGTCATCCGGCTTTCTGGTGAGCGCGGCACGATATCAAAGATCGCACCAATGCCTTTCTTGGCCAGTTTCTCACCAATAACGATTGTCCTCCGATGGGAGAGAAACAAGCGACGCGACATGCGCATCTGCAGCCTTGTGTTGGCTTCGTGAAACGTAGCGCCTACATCGGAGTCGATGTAGTAGCTCTTGCCACCGGAGGTGCCTCCGCCTCCGCCGCTTGCTCCACCCATGGAACCGGGGAGAGGCAGCATGTAGGAGACACGAAATTTGCCGTCATCCTCCAAATCGACGGCAGACGTGAGAACAAACGCAATATCGTTGGTTTCAGTTCGATCCCAGCAGCCTGTCAGGCAGACAAGGATGAGGGGGAGCAGTAAGAGCTGGCATAGCCGTCTAGGATGAACCATTCTGATTGCCCTCCTCACTGGAGTGATGCTTATGTTGGATAGAGCTTCCGTCTAGGCCTCCGTCCTGTTTAATCTGTTGACTGAGCTTGTCGTCCATGCGCTGAGCATCTTGAACGGGCAAGAATTCTGGACGTTTCTCCATCTGCCACCAAGGGGCGCGAACGAATACGTCTTTGATATCACCGGAGGATAAAGGTCCAATCGGTGATAAGTAGGGCACGCCAAAGGAGCGTAAATTCGCCATATGGCCAATTAGAATCATGAGCGAGAAGAAGATGCCATAGAAGCCGAATAGCGCTCCTGCCAAAAGAATGGGAAAACGCAGCATGCGAATCGCGATAGCACCGTTAAAACGTGGGATCGTGAAGGATGCAATCCCGGTAATGGAGACAACGATAACCATCGGCGCAGAAACGATCCCGGCTTGCACGGCAGCCTGTCCGACGACGAGTGCCCCTAAGATAGAAACGGCAGAGCCCACTGCTTTGGGTAAACGGATCCCGGCTTCACGCAGTGCTTCGAACGTAATCTCCATGATGAAAGCTTCAACGGCAGCGGGAAACGGAATGGCTTCTCTGGATGCAGCAACGCTTAGCATCAAGGTCGTTGGTAGTAGTTCTTGATGGAACGTCGTTATCGCAACGTACAAAGCGGGAGTCGTCAGCGATAAAAAAACGAAAACATAACGAAGCATCCTTAGGAGAGAGCCAATTTGGAACCGCTCATAGTAGTCCTCAGCTGTTTGCATCGTTTGGATAAAAACAAAAGGAACGATGAGCGCAAACGGCGTGCCGTCCGTGAGGATGGCCACCCGTCCTTGCAGCAAGGCCCCCGCCACAACGTCAGGCCGCTCCGTATACTGCATCTGCGGAAAGGGGGAATACGCATTGTCTTGGATCAGCTCTTCAATCATGCCGGACTCCAGAATAGCATCGATTTTGATGAGCTCGAGCCGTTTGACGACCTCCTCAACAAGGGAGGGCATCGCCAAGTCATCCATGTAACAGATGACGAGATTGGTGTTGCTCTCTTTGCCGACGCACATGGACTTCATCTTCAGTCTGGGCGTCTTCAGCTTGCGGCGGATCATCGAGGTGTTCGTGCGAATGCTCTCCACGAACCCCTCCTTCGGTCCGCGCACGACGGTTTCCGTCTCCGGCTCTGCGACGGAGCGCTTCTCTGTTCCGCGGATGCCGAGCAGGATGGCCTTGGCGTTTCCTTCGACGAGCAGGGCGGCATCCCCGCCGAGTACGGAAACGAGCAGGTCTCCGTAATTATCCGAGATCTGTGTTTGGGAGACGGGCAGAATGACGTCTGCGATGCGCTGGATGGACGTTTCACCGCCGCCAATCAGCATGAGCGATTTCATCGTGTCATTCAGCAGTTGGGTGTTCGTGAGGCCATCAACGAATAACAGAAGTGCTGGAATGTTCGGCTCAATTTCGAATTGGCGAACGACGACATCGGAGCAGTCCTGGAAAATTTCTTTGATGAAGGCATGATTATCATCAAGTAGCAGAGAGAGCGATGTTTTCTTCAACTCTTCGATGAATTGATAATCCAGTGAATCATCGAGTCCCTTTTGCTCGTCGCTGCCACTGGAATCCCCCTGCTTGTTTGAGGGGCGCTTGCGCAGGATGCTTTTCATCAATGGATTGGATGTTTTGACCATGCGAATGGCACCTCCTGCCAGAATGATCATAAGAATGCGTTTATTATTCTCTGCGAAATGAAGGATTTTATTACGAAAGTTGGAAAATTTTATTGTGTTGAGGACTTGAAGACAGATAAGTATAGAGAGGAAGCCCATGGCAAAAGCTAACGTGACAAGGAGATAGAAGGAAATTTTTCGCGCCAAGGAGAGGGGGGAAGCTCGTGATTTGGGTTGTTTGTGTATTGCTTCTTTTCATTTTTCAAACAGCGACCATATTAATCGGTGAGTACAAACGACCCTCCAAGACGGTGGCTTGGTTATTCGTTCTATTTATTTTTCCGATCATCGGCTTCCTCATGTACTATTTCTTAGCGAAGGAATACACCCAGCGCAAAACGGTTCGCCGCAAAGGGCGGCGTAGAAGTTCTGAAACCAGACACCAATGGTTAGGCATGGGCAGTCATAATCTGGAGAGAATGGAGGAGTCCCACTATCAACTCTTCGAGGATTCGCGTTTGTGCGGATTGCTTCACAATATTCCGGGCTCGGCTATTTCACCGAATAATCGGGTGGACGTGCTGCGAAATGCGGATATCACCTATGAATCGATGCTGGAGGCAATCGAGCGGGCAGAGAAGCATATTCATTTTGAATTTTATACTATTCGGCATGATGCAATAGGAAATAGATTTCAAGAGGCGCTCATTCGCAAAGCGATGCAGGGGGTGAAGGTGCGAGTCATTTATGACGGAATTGGTTCCTATTCGCTTTCGAACGCGTACATAAATAAATTCAAACAGGCGGGGATTGAGATCTATCCCTTTCTGAGACCACTGATTGCGTTTTTCGATAAACGAATAAATTACCGTAATCACCGCAAGATCATCGTTATCGATGGGCTGGTTGGATTTGTTGGAGGCATTAATATTGGGGATGAATATCTAGGGGGTGACCCCAAGCTTGGCTTCTGGCGGGATACGCATCTTAAGCTGCATGGCGACTCGGTGTATTATTTGCAGACGACTTTCATGACCGATTGGCTGTTCGTAAGCGGGGAGCGATTGACTGATAATTCGATGTTTCCTGAGCATCATGAATCGAAGACATCTTTGGTTCAGGTGATTTCAAGCGGCCCGGATGCCTACTGGGATGCGATTCAGGAAATGTTTTTTGCGGGGATTGTCGCGGCCAAGAAGCGGGTGTACATGACGACGCCCTATTTCATTCCCGATGCGAGCATTACGATGGCGCTCAAAACGGCCGTTCTCAGCGGTGTGGATGTCCGCATTATTCTTCCTTACAAAGCAGATTCCCGTATTGTCCAATATGCTTCCCGTTCCTATTTGCTGGAGCTTATGCAGGCTGGGGTTCAGTTCTACCTCTATCGCAAGGGATTCATGCATGCCAAGGTCATGATCGTCGATCATATGATGGCTACCGTAGGAACCGCAAATGTGGATATGCGCAGCTTCTTCAGCAATTTTGAATTGAATGCTGTTATGTTTAATCGGGACGTAATTGATCGGCTAGAAGCAGACTTTTGGACAGATTTAAAAGATAGCGAGGAACTGAAATTGACCGAATTTGAACAAAGATCAAGGCTGGAGAAGGGGAAAGAAGTGATTGCTCGGCTATTATCTCCCTTATTTTAAAGTAGCTCTATTTGGTACTACTAAATTAAACTAACTTAGCCGAGCTAAAATTGCGTCTAGATTTTGGAGGGGAACCCCTTCAATCAAGTCGCCGTATTTCCTTAATCGGTCAAGGACCGTATGTAAATTGAATTCACGAGGACTAGGACGCAGTTCAACCTCTTTCCATAACAGGGGAGTGGAGACGGATGCGTCTTTTTTGGCGCGGGGGGTATAGGGAGCGGATAGTGTTTTCCCATACCAATGCTGAAGGTAGTCGATGTAGATTTTATCCCCGCGGTTTTTCTTGAAGCGTTCGATCGTAAACAGATTCGGATAAATTTTAACGACATACGAAGCGATAAAATAACCGATTTTCCGCAGCTGCTCGAACGTGTAGCCAGGTTGAATTGGAATGTAAATTTGAACGCCTGTCGCGCCGGAGGTTTTGGCAATAGATTGAATATGCAGGGAGTCCAGCACTTCTCCGATGATGTGCGCGGCTTCCATAATGCGCGGCTCTTCCTCCAGAGTGGGGTCGATATCAATCAACCACTCTGCCGGCAGGGTATCCCCGATATGATGGAAAGAGGGATGGAACTCCAAGCAAGCAAGATTGCCCAGCCAAAGGAGTGTAGATAGGGAGTCCAAATTAACGTACTGAATGCCATCGAGGGGAGCCAGCTTCACGAAGCTAGGCACCGGATCGGGGGCGTTTTTCTGGTAAAAGGACTTTTGGTCATACCCGTTAGGGAAACGGATAGTTGTTAAATGCCGGTTGCTGCAGTAACGCAGCAGATAAGGAGCCAGCTCGGATAATTTGGAGAGATAATCTCCTTTGGTTATGCCTGCTTCAGGCCATAGAAGCTTATTGGGATTGGTGATTGTCAGCTCATGGCCTTCCACGAGCAGTGTCCCTTTGGTTGTGGCCGCCATGGGCATATCCCTCCTGCACTTTGTTTAGTCTGATTATTCCCTCTAGGACGAGTTCTCAAACTTTTAAGGTCATTTCGTGCTCAAAATGGTTGACAAAAGTCTATGAATAAATCATAATAATAAAAGTAAGTAACAAATAGTAAGTAACATATGAAGTGGAAGATAGTGCTAATTTGTTATTACATTGTTTTTTTGCAATCATACAAAACCACATGTAACGGAGGAGAATTTATATGAGTAACAACGCGGTAGGAAAAAGTGATGCTTTCTTGAAGGCTGTAAAAGACAGACGTACGTACTATGGACTAAGTAAAGATGCTGTCATTTCCAATGAGCGTATCCAAGAGATTGTAAATGAGGCTGTGAAATATACACCTTCGGCTTTTAACTCACAAAGTGCTAGAGTTGTTGTCTTGTTCGGTGATCAATCCGATAAGTTGTGGAGCATTACCAAAGAAACGTTGAGAAAAATTGTACCAGCAGGCAGCTTTGCGCCAACAGAAGAAAGAATTAACGGTTTCAGCAATGGTTCCGGCACGGTTCTATTCTTCGAGGATCAAACTGTTGTTGAAGGTCTTCAAGCTCAGTTCGCTGCTTATGCAGACAACTTCCCAATCTGGTCTAACCAATCTTCAGGCATGCTGCAGCACGTCATCTGGACGGCGCTTGAGCAAGAAGGTCTTGGAGCATCCTTACAGCATTACAACCCGCTGATTAACGACGAAGTTGCGCAAACATGGAATCTTCCAAGCGAGTGGAAGCTGATTGCGCAAATGCCATTCGGCAAACCAACCTTTGTTCCTGGTGACAAAGAGTTTCAACCTCTTGAAGATCGTGTGAAATTCTTCTAATCGCTAATCATTGCTAGATAGCCCCTTTCATTGTCAGATGACAGTGAAGGGGGTTTTTAAATTTTTTTTGAAAATAAGCAAACCGCCCTTGTCTATGCTTCGTTACCTTAAGTAGCAAAAATAAGGAGGAGTCATCGCGCATGGTTAATATGAAAAAAGTAATCGTATCATCCCTTGTATTATTGGGCTTAGCAGCAAGCGCTACGGCTTTATCAGCCGCGGCGGCGGAACCGCTGAACGTTAAATCCGAAACGGATATTGCGGGCGATTTGGGCATTCTGCAAGGAGACGGCAGCGGCTTGACCGCGGAATATTTGAATAAATCGACGACAAGACTGCAAGCGGCGGTTATGTCTTTAAGGTTAAAAGGTTTGGAATCCCAGGCGCTTGCCTTCAGTGGGACTGCGAACTTTAAAGATGCTAGCGGTGTTTCCAAGGAGAATCAAGCGGTTCTTGGCTATTTGAAAGCGAATCCAACTCTAGGCTGGCAGGGAACAGGTGTCGATACATTCGAACCTATGGCTAGCATCACAGCACAGCAGTATTACAAAGTTTTGCTGGAATCCCTGGGTTACGGGCAAGGCACTGATTTCCAGTATGATGATGTCCTTACTTTTGCAGCCAAAAACGGCTTGTCCAAGATTGCTAGCGTGAAGTCATTCAAGAACCTACATATTGCGACTGCTACTCTCGAGGCGTTAGAAACGCCAATCAAAGGGTCAACCAAAACGCTGGCGGCAGACCTAAGCGACAAAGGTAAAATTAGTGCGAGTAAGCTTAGTGTGCTCGAAACCCCGGCATTTAGCTTGAAGACGAGCGATGCTTTAGGCAGCTTTTTAACAGATACCAAAGGAATGACCTTATACTATTTTACCAAAGATGTAGCTGATGTTAATTCTTGCGTTGATGCTTGTTTGGCGAACTGGCCGATCGCAAATGCCAACAATTTCACAGTACCAGCGGAGTTCAGTGCGGCAGACTTCGGGGTTTTCACACGTGCTGACGGCAAAGATCAACTTACTTACAAAGGGTGGCCGCTGTACTACTTCACTAAGGATCAAAAAGCGGGCGACACGATTGGTGATAATGTGGGCAAGGTCTGGTTCGTTATTAAGCCTTCAAATGGCGGAATTGCCATTGGCACGAAGCCTGATCTTGGCAATTATTTGACAGACGCTAACGGCAAGGCTTTGTATTACTATGATAAAGACACGAAGGGCGTAAGCAATTGTTCAGGCAAATGCTTGGAGAAATGGCCGCTTTTCTACTCGAATGCGATTTCTGCTCCTACAGGTGTGAACTCAGCCGATTTCGGTACCTTGGTCCGCGCGGATGGCAGCCTGCAAACGACTTACAAAGGATTCCCGCTTTACTACTGGGTGGATGACAAGAAGATGGGCGATACAACAGGACAGGACGTTGGTCATGTCTGGTACGTGATTGATCCTGCGAAATTCAGTGGGACCAAAGCTGTGAATGCTTCTGTAAAAACAAGTAAATCCGAAGCGCTAGGTACCTACTTAGTCGATCAAAACGGTATGGCGCTGTACTTATTTACCAAAGATAAAGCTGACCCTAATTCCTGCGTAGGTCCTTGTTTGGTAAACTGGCCAATCTTCTACGACGAGAATCTGACGGTTTCGGCGGATCTTGCGGCAAGTGATTTCGGTGTGCTTACGCGAGCTGACGGCAAAAAGCAAAACACTTACAAAGGCTGGCCGCTTTACTACTGGGTGAAAGATCATCTCCCTGGTGAAACGACAGGACAAAATGTAGGCAAAGTCTGGTTCGTTCTGGATCCGGCCAAAACAGAAGCAAGATAACAAGACAGCTTTCATTCGAGATATCCCGCTCCGGCATGCTGGCAAGCTCAGCGCTGCCGGAGTTTTCTTTTTCTATAAATCTATTGCCAAGACAACATGACGGAGATAAGGTAGTAGTATTAACTTTATTTCGACTCGGAGTGTGCCGAATATGCGAAATCGAACGGATGCCGAACTCATGAAGTTGGTCTTGGGTAAGCACCATCCTGCGCTCGAAGAACTTTATGATCGTTATGCCAAACTTGTGTATTCCTTTGCGCTGAAATCTCTGAAGGAAGAACAGGCGGCTAGAGAAATTGTTCAGCTTGTTTTTACGCGTCTCTGGACGACGGAGAAGGGCTATGACGCAAGCAAAGGCGGATATGTAAATTGGATCATTACGGTTACGCGGAATATAACGATTGATTATTTAAGGAAGAAACGAAGACTTGAGCAAGTCGTCCAATTTGAACCTAGAGATTGGGAACAATCCCTTGTATCTGATGCGCCGGATCCCGAATCGGTTATCTCACGCAAATGGATTGGGGAGCAAATCCACGAGGCTTATGTACATTTGTCCGAGAGTCAGATTCAATTGATTGATATGATGTACTGGCAAGGCTATTCCTTAAGCGAGATTGCTACTCAAACAAACGAACCGGTTGGCACGATCAAGAGCCGTCTGCATCAATGTTTAAAAATACTTCGTAAACATCTGACATCACTAAGGGAGGGATGACGTTATGAAAGAACATGAAACTGTCGATTGCAGTTATTTGGTCAACTATTTGACTGGCGATTGCACAGAGCTAGAACGCGCGGCTTTCGAGCGGCATCTACGAACTTGTGCCAGCTGCCGCGAAGAATTAAGGGACCTGCAGGATGTTTGGCAGGCGTTGCCTTTTGAGATGGAAGAAGTGGAATTGCCGCCAGACTTGAAACAGCAAGTCATGCATGCCATCGTGCCTCCTAAGCTTAAGGCGATACAATACAAGAAGAAACGTTCGTTTAAGTGGATATATGGGTTGTCGGCCGCTATTATCTTAGGGCTGGCTGTAGGCATTTGGTGGAATAATCAACCGAAGAATTCGGCGCTTTCAGCGAATCCGGGTTTAAGTGAGCCTGCGGAAATCATGCATACGTTTCAATTAAAATCTGTGGAAAGTACAATGCCAGCAGCCTCAGGGACGGCATGGGTGCTTCAGAACGGCGATGTCCACAACGTGGTCATTAATTTGCAGGGTCTGCAGGAGACAAAAGGGGACACCGCGTACCAGGTTTGGTTCAATCGGAACGGAAAGCGGTATAACTGCGGAACGCTTCGCGTTGATGAGAAAGGCACTGGCGTGCTGACTTACAGCATTCCGGTGAAGGGCAAGGATTTCCAGATCGACTCCTTCGGCGTTACACTTGAACCCGATTCCAATGGGCTGACGCCTCGCGGGAAGAAGGTCTTGGGCACTTCCTAAACTGAACGAACACGCTGCGCAGTGAACTAGTCCACAGTGCAGCGTGTTCTTTTTTTGGTGCATGGGTGTCGAGGCCAAGGCCAGAGGGAACTATAGGGTGTTATTTCGCGGGAAATAACCCATTGAGCCAGAAGGGAGGATCTGTGGTCCCCTATTCTGCTATTTGGAACGGAATGAGGTCCTATTTCGCTGAAATAAGACCCTGTAGTTCATCTTCTGCCGCGGAATCTCCGTATTTGCACAAAATAGCGACCTGTAGTTCCGCTCCCTCTGCGCGGATACTCAGAATATCTTGACAAGAAGGGGCAAATTTCAGATGATGGCTTAAAATGCCAAGGTTAGCCTCAGCGGAATCTTCCCCAGTAAGGAGAATGAGATTATGTTGTTATCCATCTTCATATTTATTGTTGCAGGACTTGCTGAAATAGGCGGAGGCTATCTGGTCTGGCTGTGGCTGCGAGAGTCCAAGCCTATGTGGTACGGTATCGTAGGCAGTATCATCCTCATTGTATACGGAATCATTCCAACCTTGCAGAGCTTCCCCTCGTTCGGGCGGGTGTACGCAGCTTATGGCGGAGTATTCATCATCCTTGCTGTATTATGGGGATGGGTGATCGACAAAAAAACACCTGACCTTTACGACTGGACCGGAGCTGTCGTTTGTGTCATAGGTGTTTCTATCATGCTATGGGCACCTCGCGGTTAGTGTAGAGGAGGCGTTTGCCTGCATCAATGGACGAGCTTAGTTTTTCCAAGTTTGCGCTTCCAGCCCAGCAGCACCATCGCAATAAGTGCTCCTGCGAATCCGAGCCCCATATCTTTTTCGGCGTCATAAATATCTCCTTGTTTACCGACATACTCCTCGCCAGCTTGACCAGCCACATAGGCAGCCCCCATTTCTATGATTTCGAAAAAGGCACTGAACCCGAAAACGATCACCACCGGCATCGCATAGGACCACGAACCTTGCATCTTGCCTGCGCGGGTTAGCCATTCACGGGCAGGATAGGCCCAGAGCAGCCCGAACAGGAGATGCACAACCCGATCATAATAGCTTCGATGGGTATGGAAAGCAGTCTTCAGCCAAATGTCGAACGGGGTACCTTGATAGGTATAATGAGCGCCGTAAGTATGAAAGCACAAGAAGATAAAGATGAACATATAGGACAACTGAGAGAAACGAAATTTTTTATAGGTGAAAAAAAGGACAACTACGACAGAAATAAGCAGGATATTTTCCATCAGCCACTGCATGCGATCCGTTGGTCTGGCCGCCATAAACACCCAGTACACGGCAAATACGGCGATCATCACGTACAAAGGCCATTGCTTCTTACCCATAAAGTCCACATTCTCCTTTTTTACTACTCAAATAGCAGATAGGCTTATTCTTGTAGTGTGGACATAAATGCAAACGTCATGCGGTCACTAGGTAATAACCTTCAACCACAGATATAAACCAAGCAATGTAATGAGCAAAGTAGGGACTGTAAGGACGATGCCGATTCTAAAATAAGTGCCCCAAGTGATCGTTACTCCTTTTTTCGAAAGAACATGGAGCCAGAGCAGTGTCGCCAGCGATCCGATCGGTGTCATTTTCGGTCCCAAATCAGAGCCAATCACATTGGCATAAATGAGAGCTTCTCGGATCACACCGTCTGTCTCCGTGCCATGAATGGCTAGCGCGCCAATCAATACGGTCGGCAGATTATTCATAATCGAAGAGAGGATAGCTGACAGGAACCCCATGCCAATAGTGGCGGCCAACAGACCATGCCCCGAAATAACGTCAATTAATTCTCCCAACGCATCGGTTAATCCGGCGTTTTTTAAGCCATATACCACAACATACATGCCAATTGAAAAAATAACGATAGCCCACGGAGCGTCTTTGACGATCTGCTTCGTTTGGATGACTTTGCTGCTGCGGGCGAGCAGAATGAAAACGAGCGCAGCGATTCCTACAATGAAGGAAACGGGGATCTTAACGAATCCACTGGCCAAATAGGCGGCTAGCAGGACACCTAGAATGACCCAGGACAATCGGAAAAGCCGAAGATCTTTAATGGCGGCTGATGGCTGCTTGAGATGAGTCCCCTCATAATCCGTAGGAATATCTTTTCTGAAATACAAATACAGCACCAGCAGGCTTGCCCCTAATGAAAAAAGGCTAGTGACGAACATACGGCTTGCATAAGTAGTAAAGTCAATATTGAAAAAATCAGCCGAAACAATATTCACCAAGTTGCTGACAACGAATGGGATGGAAGTTGTATCCGCGATAAATCCGCTTGCCATGATGAAGGGGAGAATCATTTTATCCGGAAATTTCAAAGCCCGAACCATGGCGAGCACGATAGGCGTCAAGATGAGCGCAGCACCGTCATTGGCGAAGAAAGCCGATACGGCGGCTCCCAGCAGGATGACGTAGATGAACTTGCGTTTACCGTTGCCATTAGCCATACGCGCCATATGGAGGGCAGCCCATTCAAAGAACCCTATGTTATCTAGGATTAGGGAGATTAAGATAATGCCGACAAAAGCTAATGTTGCATTCCAAACGATCCCTGTTACAGTGGCAACATCCTGCAGGGAAACAACCTGAAAAAGCAGCGCCAATATAGCGCCTGCCGAAGCGGAGTATCCAATATTTAGGCCCCGCGGCTGCCAGATGACGAAGGTAATCGTAAGTAAAAAAATAAAGACGGCCAAATAAATCATGTGTTCCTCCCGACTCGGATTTCTTCAACATTTTCATAGTTCCTCTACGATTTGTCAATGCTTAAATCAAAGATTGGATAAAGGCTGACAAACCGTACCTTTCTATCGAAGTAGTGTGTTAAAATGATGTATCTTATTTCCGAGGTGCAGATGATGTCCAACGAACGATTACCTAAGGCAGTTTACGAGCAATTAGCTTTATTTCGATATCAGATCCGAAAGTTTATACATTTCAGTGAGTCAGCGGCAAGAGCGCATGGGCTGACACCCCAGAATCATCAGTTGATGCTAGCCATCATGGGGTTCCCAGGGCGGGATTACGCAACGCCGAAGGAGCTGGCTGAACGCTTGCAAGTTACGCCACACGCCTGTGTGGAGTTGATTAACCGCTGTGAACAGCTTCAATTGGTGTATCGGGTGCCGAATCCGGATGATGGCCGAAGCATATTTATTCGATTGTCGGAGTCCGGCATGCGGATATTGGAGGATCTTTCGGAGATTCATATGAATGAGTTAAAGAATATTGGGCTTTTGGAATTCCCTGAAGATGATGAATGATTTTATGTTATATAACATTACATTTAATTTTTATATAGTTTTATATTGTGAAAATTAGGCGTTTAAATGTTATGTAAATTAACATAAACACTTGATTTTTATCGCAGTACGATATATATTTTGTTATAAGTAAAGATAACTCGTTCGTGATCATGTCACTTTTCTTACATGTATACAAAATTTAACTCGTGCAACTTGCACGTTAGCGCTGGTGAACCAACATGACAACAAATAAAGTGAAAAGCGTCTGCCCCTATTGCGGTGTTGGCTGCGGAATAGTGCTTGAGGTGTCTGGCAACAAAGTGCTCAAAGTGACGGGTGATAAAGAACATCCGACCAATTATGGCCGTCTGTGCACCAAGGGCAACACATGCGCGCAAGCAATCGCAGAGTCAGGGCGGATGGAGTACGCATATAAACGTCTCGGGCGTAAGAAAGAGCCTGTCAAAGCTGGGATGGCTGACATCATCAAGGAAACAGCGAAGCGGTTGCGGTCTATTGTTGATAAGTACGGTCCGGACGCCATGTCTTTCTATGTGTCAGGCCAAATGTCGCTGGAAGCTCAATATTTGGTTAACAAGCTGGCCAAAGGCTATATCCGCACGAATAACATTGAATCCAACTCTCGCTTATGCATGGCTAGCGCAGGCAGCGGCTACAAGCTGTCGCTTGGAGCAGATGGCCCTCCTGGATCGTATCAGGATATGGAACGCGCGGATTTGTTTTTCGTTATTGGCGCCAATATGGCTGATTGCCATCCTATTCTTTTTCTTCGCATGATGGATCGGGTGAAAGCGGGAGCTAAGCTTATCGTGGTAGACCCCCGCCGTAACGCGACAGCAGATAAAGCGGGGCTTTATATGCAGATTAAGCCCGGGACAGATCTTGCGCTTTTGAACGGTCTTCTGCACTTGCTGGTTAAGAACGGCCATACGGATCCGGCTTTTATAGCGGAATTCACGTCTGGCTGGGAGAACATGCCGGCCTTCCTTGATGACTACACACCGGATAAAGTAGCTGAACTAACAGGCATCCCCGAAGCGGACATTCGCAAAGCCGCTTTATGGATTGGCGAGTCGCCGGAATGGATGACGTGCTGGACGATGGGGCTGAACCAGAGTACCCACGGAACTTGGCATACCAATGCGATCTGCAACCTGCATCTGGCAACAGGCGCAATATGCCGTCCAGGAAGCGGACCTTTCTCCCTTACGGGTCAACCCAATGCCATGGGGGGCCGGGAGATGGGATACATGGGACCTGGCTTGCCAGGGCAGCGATCTGTGCTGGCCCAGGCTGACAGGGACTTCATAGAAGACATGTGGGAAGTACCAAGGGGAACCTTAAGGACCGAAGTAGGCACAGGCACTGTGTCGATGTTCGAAAGCATGAAAGCCGGAGATATCAAAGCTTGCTGGATTATTTGTACGAATCCGGTGGCTACGGTACCTAACCGCAAGAAGGTGATTGCAGGCCTTGAGGCCGCCGAACTTGTCATCGCGCAGGATGCTTTCTATGAGACAGAGACGAATCCCTATGCGGACATCCTGCTTCCCGGCGCCTTATGGGCAGAGGCCGAGGGCGTTATGATCAACTCAGAGCGGAATTTGACGCTGATGGAGAAAGCTGTTGAGCCGCCCGGCGAAGCGATGCCAGATTGGCAAATCATCGCCAAGGTTGCATGCGAGATGGGGTATTCTGCTGCGTTCACGTACGCGTCCTCGGCGGAAGTGTATCAGGAGATTCAGCGAGCCTGGAATCCAAAGACCGGCTACGATATTCGGGGTGCCTCGTATGAGCGGCTGCGCCAAAAACCGATACAATGGCCGACCGCACCTGACAGTCAGAATGATCGCAACCCCATTCGTTATTTGAATGATGGAGTCAGCCAGCATCTGAAGGAACTTGAGGACGGGAAGCGTCCGCGTATTGTTTTTGCAACGGAGAGCGGCAAAGGGATTTTTCTGGCTCGTCCCTATCTGCCGCCTGCAGAAATGCCGGATGCCGATTTCAGTTTCGTATTGAATACAGGCCGCTTGCAGCATCAGTGGCACACCATGACGAAAACGGGGAAAGTCCCGACGCTGAATAAGCTCAATCCGGGTCCATTCATCGAAATTCATCCGGAGGATGCGGAGTTGCTTGGGGTCAAAGAGCAAGACAAAATTGAAATTCGCTCTCGTCGCGGATTTGCTATCCTGCCTGCGGTCATTACCGATCGGGTGAGGCCGGGGAATTGCTTCGCTCCTTTTCATTGGAATGATGTGTTCGGAGAGAAGCTCGCCATTAACGAGGTGACAAGCGATGCGGTTGATGGCATCTCTTATCAACCGGAACTGAAGTATTGCGCTGTTTCACTAGTTAAACAGAAGGAGGAAGTGAAAATGGCTACAATGGCACCTATAGATGCGCTCGCAACGATGCTCGGCATTCAATCATCCCCGGCAATGACGCTGGATAATCATGAGAAGATGTATCTTTCCGGATTCTTGACAAGTCTCCGAGCAGGAGATTCGCGTCCGGTGCCTGGTATTCCTGTTCTGCCTCCTACAGCGCCTTTGGAGGCATCCAAGCGATATTGGCTGGATGGCATGTTAGCTGGTATGTTCTCGCGCACGTATCTTCCTGAGACTGTGGCGTTACCCGATGTAGCACCGGAAACCCAGCATGAAACGAAGGTAGCTGAATCAACGCATTCTGATAAGGTGCCAGTGACGATACTGTGGGCTTCCCAAACCGGAAATGCAGAAGGTACTGCCATCCAATGCGCTCAACAATTGCAAGAAGCTGGCTACAACGTGCGTCTCATGAATATGAATGCCTACTCGATGGCTGATTTGAACGCGGAACGTTATGTATTCTTCCTGGTCAGCACATTCGGTGCTGGAGATCCGCCAGATAATGGCGAGAACTTCTGGAACGTGCTAAAGGGAGAGGCGATGACTCGTTTGCCTGAGCTGCGCTATTCTGTTCTGGCCTTCGGCGATTCCAATTATGATCTCTTTTGCGGTTTTGGGCGCAATTTGGATGCGCGACTGGAGCAATTGGGCGCTAAGCGCCTTAGCGGACGGGTTGATTGTGATACGGATTACGAAGAGCAAGCTGCTGCATGGATGAAAACCGTTGTGACGAAGTTAAGTGAGCCCATTACAGTTACCAAGGAATCTCAAGTTTCTTATGACCGCAATCATCCATTAACGACACGGATTGTTCTAAACCGGCTTTTGAACGGGGAGGGTTCCGAGAAAGAAACTCGCCACTATGTTTTTGATCTCACGGGCAGTGGGATGCCTTACGAAGCAGGAGATGCTCTGGGCGTATGGCCAACCAACGATCCTAAGATCGTCGCTGATATTTTGGAGGCCGTTAAGTTAGATCCATCGACACAGGTAACTGTCAAAGATAAAGGTCAGATGACAATAACCGAGGCGCTTCGCCGTCATTTTGAAATTGCCAGGGTCACTCCAGCCATCCTGGCGTTCATTCACGAGCGAGCGAATAACGAAGCGTTAGGCAGCTTGTTGACGAATAAAGCGGAATTGAAGACATGGCTTTGGGGTCGCCAATTGCTTGATGTGTTAGAAGTTTATCCGATAGTCAAAGCCGTCTCTGCGGAGGAGCTCCTACAAGTGTTGAAGCCACTGCAGCCCCGGCTGTATTCCATCTCCTCTAGTCCCAAAGCGGAACCTGATGAAGTTCACATCACGGTATCAACGGTTCGCTACGAAATGGAAGGCAAACCGCGGACTGGCGTTTGTTCAGGTTTCTTGGCAGATCGTGTCCAAGGTGAAGGGGAGGTTGGACTCTTTATCCAAAAGTCCCCTCACTTCAGACCGCCAGCCAATCCGGACGCTGGGATGATCATGATCGGACCGGGCACTGGCATCGGGCCTTTCCGGGGATTTCTTCAGGAGCGCCAAGCGACTGGGGCCAAAGGAAAGAACTGGCTCATTTTCGGAGAACAGCGCGCAGCGTGTGATTTCTACTTCAAAGAGGAGCTGGAGATCATGCTGCAAGAAGGAACGCTGCACCGGCTGGATACCGCTTTTTCCCGCGACCAAGAGGAGAAAATTTACGTCCAGCATCGTATGCTGGAGCACGGGGCAGAGTTGTGGGCATGGCTGAAAGACGGCGCGCACTTCTATATTTGCGGGGATGCCCTTTCCATGGCCAAAGAGGTTGATGCTACGCTGAAACAAATTATTCAGCAGCATAGCGGCATGAGTGCAAGTGAAACGGAGAGCTATGTGAAAGAAATGTCGTCTACGAAGCGATATGCGAAAGATGTCTATTAAGTTTCAAATAGAACGCGCCCTGTCTGGGATAGATTATATCCTTGGATGGGGCGTAGTTCGTTATGGAAAACCTCAGATTGCAGCACTTCTTTTACACTTTCAATCCATGCCAGATTCTCTGGTTTCTTCAGCATAACAAGATCAACGCGCTCCTGAATGAGCGGAATGAAGTCGACGCCACCGACCATGTAGGCCGCTTTCTCGATCCCCACACCAAAATCTCCTTCTCCGAGTGCCACTTTGCCTGCGACGCCCATATGATTCGATTCCTCATGCTCATAACCAATTAGATCCCGATAGGAAACGCCATGCAGACGAAGCTGTTCATCGAGCAAAACGCGGGCACCAGAACCCTTTTCACGATTAATCAGCCGAAGGCCCTTCTGTTTGAGGTCAGCCCAGCCGTGAATCTTACTGGGGTTTCCTTGCTGAACATAGAGACCTGCGGATCTTGAAACGAGATTGATGACAACATAAGAGGAGCCGATCAGTATTTTACGTACATAAGGAATGTTGTATTCTCCTGTATCGCCATCCAAGAGGTGTGTGCTTACGATATCAGTTTCCCCTCTATACATGGCGATTAAGCTTTCCAAGCTGCCGACATAAGATCGCAGAGGCCATTTGCCAGGGATTTTTCTCTCGATATGTTTGGCCAAAATGTCCAAGCTGACGTCCTGTCCGGTGATGACCAGCGTATTTTTGGATGCCGGAGATGAGGCTGTGGGTGTGGTCAGCGGCGGCAATTCCACGGTGTCCATTTTGTGGGTAGTGACCATATCGCCTTTGGCACGTGTTTTATAAGCTTCTAAGTCCGAGGCGTCTATACGCATTTGTTTTCCTACCCGATAGGCGGGGAGATCCCCTTTTTTAATGAGATCATAGACCGTTAGTTTCGAGATTTTTAAAAGTTTTGCGATTTCTTCCGTGGTATAGGAAATGTCGGCTGTCATGGTTACCCTCCGTGGCTCTCGGTTATTACGTTATCTTCTATCATAAGCGGATCTATGGTGGAAGACAATCGCAATCCCTTCTAGAAAAAAGAGTGATTATATAATAGAATAATACTAAACCATGCTATTTATATTTAAATAGATACATTAATTATAACGGAGGGGTTATTTTGTTCAAAAAAGGATTGTTTGGTTATGTTTTAATGTTTCTAATTATTGCTTCAATCGTGTTCACAGGTTGTGCCAGCAACAAAGAAACATCGACAGCAACACCAGCAGCGACTGCGCAAACAACGCAAGCTGCACCGTCAGCAACACCAGCATCAACACCGGCGGAGAAAGTGGAATTGACCATTTCTGCGGCTGCCAGTTTAACGGATGCCTTGAAAGAGATTCAAACCAGCTACGAAGGTAAAAACAAACAAATTAAACTTAACTTTAACTTTGGTGCTTCTGGGGCGCTTCAGCAGCAAATTGAGCAAGGGGCTCCAGCCGATGTATTCCTATCAGCGGCGACCAAAAATATGAAGGCACTTGTTGATAAACAGTTAATTGATGCTGCACAGCAAAAGAACCTGCTAATTAATGAATTGGTACTTGTCGTACCGGCTGATGGCAAAGTGGCTGTTCAGAAGGTAGAAGATTTAACAGCTGAGGGAATTAAACACGTTGCGATTGGTGAACCGCAAACAGTTCCGGCTGGAAGCTACGCCAAAGAGGCGCTTACGCAAACGAAGCTATGGGATGGGCTGCAAGCCAAAATCGTACAAGGCAAAGATGTTCGTCAAGTGCTGACCTATGTAGAATCAGGAAATGCAGAAGCTGGTTTCGTCTACAAGACAGATGCACTGACTTCCCAAAAAGTGAAAGTAGCTCTAAGTGTCGATTCCAAAACCTACACGCCAATCGAGTATCCGGCAGGTATTGTCAAAGCAACCAAGCACAGCAAAGAGGCTGCTGACTTCTATGCTTACCTTCAGACGAAAGAAGCGCAGGATGTCTTTGTGAAATACGGTTTCACGATTCCGAAATGATCGATTCTATCACTTGGCGTGAATTCCTCGATCCAATCCTGCTTTCTCTGAAAGTAGCGGCGGTTTCCAGTGTATTCGTCCTTCTCCTAGGCGGCCTGGCGGCCTGGAGAATGTCGCGGCGAAGCTTCCCTGGGAAGTCCTTCGTCGAAACGGCCATTCTGCTGCCATTGGTGCTGCCGCCGACCGTTGTCGGCTTCATCTTGCTGGTCGTTCTCGGCAAAAAGAGTTGGATCGGCGCAGGGATGGAAATGCTGTTTAATCAGTCCATTATTTTTACATGGGGCGCTGCCGTTATCGCTTCGATCGTGGTAGCTTTCCCTCTCGTGTATCAAACGATGAAAACAGGGTTTGCCTCTGTTAGCAGAGACATTGAGGATGCAGGAAGGTCATCGGGTGCGAAGGAGTGGCAAGTGCTGCGTTACATCACCCTGCCGCTTGCGTGGCGCTCGATAACCGCCGCTTATATCTTAGGTTTTGCCCGGGGGTTGGGCGAATTCGGCGCAACCCTCATGATTGCGGGGAACATACCGCATAAGACGCAGACGCTGCCTACCGCCATCTATATTGCGGTGGAATCAGGGAACCAGACGCTTGCGTGGTGCTGGGCGGGGGCGATCATTGTGATCTCATTTGGTTTAGTTTTGTTCGTTAATCGCAAAAGTGCTAATTAAAGAAGCTATAGATCGCTATCTCGTCAAATTTGCCGAAATAGTGCTCTATAGTTTCTTTTTTTAAGTCGTCTTAGGTGGTAGGAAACCTAGCGCCCGCAGTGGGCCATGATACATAATAGTACACATATATTTGGCTAGCTCGGCCGGGGTTTGTTGTCGGCCATGTCGGATCCATTCCAAGATGAAGCCGAAATGGGCGGAAGACACGTAGCCGATCAAGATGTCGGCAGGCACAAGCAGAACGTTTTGGACTTGAGACTCAATCAGCTTGTGGTACATGTGGGAATGGATGGTTTCCTTCATTAATACGGAGAAGGACAAATCCCCATTCTGGCCGAGCATAACCTCGAAGAAATCCGCCTGCGAATCAAAATATTCGTATAGGCGAATAAGGCCATCGTATACTTTCCCCTCTAAAGCTTGGTTAAACATATCCCTTGGCTCCAAATGTGCGACGATGCGCAGCAGTCCTTCCTGGACTTCAGCTTTGAAGTGCTCACGCAAATCTAGCACGTCTCTATAGTGTAAATAAAATGTGCCACGGTTAATATTTGCTTTGCGTGTTAGATCGCTGACCGTAATAGTTTCAAGCCCCTTTTCTTTAATAAGCGCCACAAAGGCTTCGCGAAGAGCTTGTTTAGTCTTTGCTTTTCTTCTGTCTATCTTCTCGGTCATGCCCGAATCTCCCCCTCGAAACCAATTATTCTTCACGATAATCGACACTGTTTTCCGAAGCTGTTCATTACACGACATTTCATTGAAGTATTGCGTATTGAACGTTTCTTAAACCTGATTATAATCAACATAGTGGTTATTATTCAACAAGCTGTTGATTATAAATTAGGAGGTCATTCCCATGTCTTTTTTCAAAATGAAGACTGCACGTATAGGTTTCGTGGTCGTTTTCGTCGTTATCATGGTATTTGGGCTTGCTTTAATGGGTTCTGTGCTAAGCGCTAAACCTCAAAATCTGCCCGTGGCACTCGTCGTCCTCGATCAGCCAGCTAAACTGCCTGATGGCAGCACATTAGCGGTCGGCGAGATGGTGAAAGAGAAGTTGAAGGGCATCGCTGAACTGCCGGTAAAATGGGTGGAGGTCAGCTCGGAAGCGGATCTTGCGGCCCAGCTTGACGAGCAGAAGGTGTACGGCGCTTTGGTGCTTCCAGCCGACTTAAGCTCGGGGATCGCTTCGTTGCAATCGCCGTCTCCGAAGCCAGCGACTGTCCGCATCGTGTTGAACGAAGGGACCAATACGCAGGCTGTGTCGGCTGTCCGGATGATTCTGCAGCAGGCAACGAACACGCTAAGCTCGCAGCTGGCGGGACAATTGCTTGGCCAGATCGGAGAGCGCACGCAGCAGATGCCAGTGTCCGCGGCAAGCGCACTCTTGCATCCGTTTCAAGTGACGGAGCAAGTCGTGCATCCTTCTGGCTCGAATAATGCGAATGGCGGCGCGCCGAATTTGCTTGTACAAATTTTGTGGCTGGCCTGCATGGTGACATCCGCGTTCATGTTCCTTACCGCTCGGGAACATGGCAAAGATAGACGCAGTCTTACTGGCACAATCACCTCTCAGCTGACAGCTGGTGTGGTGATCGTTACAATCGCCTCGGCGTTCATGTTATGGATGGCCCATGCCTGGTATGGCATGGCATTCGCCGAGCTTGGTTCAACCTGGCTGTACCTCTGGCTCATGGCGGCGACATTTTTCTTCGTGCAGACAGCGCTGCTGAACTGGATCGGACTGCCATCGATGCTGCTGCTCGTGCTGGTTTTCTTCTTCTCGATGCCGGTTATCGGCATGCCGCAGGAACTGTTGCCGCAAGTAACAGCTGACTGGCTGTACTCGTGGACGCCTTTCCGCTATGCGGCGGCGGGTCTGCGCAGCATCATGTATTTCGATGGTGAAGGAGCGCTTAGCCATAGCCTTTCTGTGCTTGTTGGGATGGCTGCTGTTGGCCTGATCTTGGCCGCGCTATCCGTGTTCAAGCCTCGCAAGGCGGCGGATCAGTCCGCGCGGCAGCCGGCTTCGCAGCTGTAGCTATTGTCATAGCCAAAGCCACGACTATAGCCACTTCCGCCACGCTCTCCCCACAAAGGAAGCGGCCCTAGCAGCCACATTCGAACCTACCACTCCAAGCCCTAGCTACAGCTGAAATAGCTGGAAAATCTACCGTTAATCTACGCTGCTTGGCGGCAGGGAATGAGATAGCGGTAGAAACTCCAGCTAAATCGTCGGTAGTAACTCGAAATCTGCTAGATTCGGCGAAATTAGAGGTAGAAAATCCAGTTACTTGGGGAAAAGTGGAACAATCGCAGAATATAGCTGGAGAAATCGGCGTTAATTAAAGCGATCCAGCACTCACCACTCAGGTGCCCATTCGAAATTCTTCAAATCTACCCACCAGCCTAAGGTTGATGGGTTTTTCTTTTTCCAGGGATGGAAATAATGAAGAATACCGATGAAACCAATGGAGGAATGTATGGAACTAACGCCTGTAATTCCTTTCGAGCCGATTAGCACAAACGCGCTGCCAGAGTCTAGCGATTGGGTGGCGCAAATTAAGTGGGACGGCGTTAGAATGCTCACGTATTTCGATGGCAGCGAAGTCCGTCTCATTAACCGGCGATTAAACGACCGAACGATGCAGTACCCGGAGATAGCCAATATTTCATCCTACTGCAAAGCCAAATCAGTCATTTTGGACGGGGAAATTATTGCACTCAAAGACGGAAAGCCATCCTTTCATGAAATCATGCGAAGAGACGGTGTGAGAACCTCCAAGAACATTCCGCAGCTTCTAAAAACAGTTCCTGTCGTCTATATGATTTTTGACATTCTATTTCATGATGGTCAATGGGTAGTGGATCAACCTCTGCAGCAGAGACAGCAGCTTCTATCCAGCGTGGTCTCAACGAGCGAAATGATTCAGCTTGTCCCCAATCATACGGACCCTGCCTCGCTATATGCGGTTATGGAGCAGCATGACATGGAAGGTATCGTGATCAAAGATTTAAACAGCAAATACCAACTTCATGGCAAAGATAAGCGGTGGATGAAGAAGAAAATTATCCATGATCTTGTCGCAGTCGTAGGCGGGGTAACGAAGAGAGGGAATTTAGTTAATGCTGTTATGCTGGGACTTTATGACGATGCCGGGGGACTGTGGTACATAGGTCATGCAGGAACCGGTAAGCTGACACAGAGTGATTGGAGATCGTTGACCGAAGTCACGGATCAAATGGTTCTGCAGAAAAGACCGTTTGTCAATACGCCTGAAAGGTCCAAAGAAGCCATCTGGATCCAGCCCCTCATCACGGTCAAAATCAATTATATGGCCTGGACGCGAGATAGAAATCTGCGCCAGCCTAGCATTCAAGCCATCGTCTCTGTATCTCCTGAGGAGTGCAGCTTTAAACAAATTTAGTGTGTTGTCTAAGTGGAAGCCGCAAAAAAGCCTGCTCGGTTTAACAGGGACCGGGCAGGCTTTTAAGTAATTTTCTACGCAATAGGCTCCTTCGCTTTCTTCGCACGAGGTTTGGCTTTCGGTTTCTTTTCCTCCGTAACGGTGGCATCAGACTCCAGCGTCACTTTGCTGTCACCGGAGGATGACTGGGTGGCATCCAAGCTCGCTTGCAGAGCAGCCATAAGGTCGATAACGCTCGTTTTTTGCAGGGCAGGCGCTGCTTGTACTTCTTCTCCTGCGATTTTGTGCTCGATAGCTTCTAACAGGCGTCCGCGATATTCGTCTTTATACTTCTCAGGTTCAAAAGGAGAAGATAATTGGCTAATCAGCATTTTTGCCATGTCCAACTCACGCTCGTTCACAGTCACTTTCTCAGGTAAATTAGGAACTTGTGAGATGGGCCGAATTTCGTCGGGATAAAAAATGGTCTCAAGCGCCAAGCAGTTCTCGATGACGCGAATAGCGGCCAGGGAGCTCTTGGAGCGGATGGAAACTTTGGCGATGCCGATTTTGCCGGTTTGGCGCATGGAGTCAAGCAGCAAATTATAAGCGCCAGCACCTGTATCCCCGGGCCCTAAGTAGTACGTTTTTTGAAAGTAAACAGGGTCGATATCTGTCAAGTTGACGAAGTCCAGAATTTTGATCTCTTTATTCGCTTCTCCTGAGATCGTTTCCAACTCTTCCTTCTCAAAAAGGACGAAACGCCCAGGTTCGTATTCATAGCCTTTCGTAATTTCATCCCACTCTACTTCCTTGTCGCAAGTCTGGCATTTGCGCACATATGCTAGCGGAGTAATGCAGGTTTTATGTATATATCGCATGGAGATATCCTTATCTTCCGTAGCCGAAAACATTTTCACAGGCACATGTACGAGTCCGAAAGAGATCGCGCCTTTCCAAACCGTATGCATCGCTTGATTCCTCCCCCAAATGAGCTTTATTTTACTAGTATTCTCTTGATTTCCTTCCTTTATACGGAAGTATTTTGAGAGAATGGTTTGCCTCCTGAGTGGGTACGTTAAAGAGGCAAGTTTAATGCTAAGCAGCTTGTCATAGGCAAAGCTAATGCTAAGGAGGGATTCAAGGATGGCACAGGATTCAAATGCATCCCAAGATACGAACGATCAGGGTCAAGAAGATCATTTTATGGATATTGACCGTATGATTAATGAGGGCTTGGGAGGCGGCAACGTCACCATGCATAACGGATTAATCGAATCCACGACAACGGATACGATGGATCATCCAGAATCCGTATTGGATGAGCCATGAACCTTCATCGCGCTCAAGAAATTTTAGCCGCAGATGAAAAGATTACGGTTGAACTTAACGGCGTTCCCGTCTGGATCGACAGTGTCGACTCAAGCAAAGCGCTCGTTAAGGTTCATGCCGAAGAAAATCCGGCCGATTCCCGATTAGTGACGGTTCAAGAGTTGGAAGAGGTTCACTGACGGAAATGGCAAGCCTGCCCCGATGCAATTCGGAGCGGGCTTTTTTTCATTTCAGGTTGCTGTTGCCTACTAGCGAAGTCTATAATAGGAGCAGCAAGCGCAATCGGAAGAAAGGGATGAGATCACTGACTCAATCCACATTTACGTACTACTCCCAGCATGAGGAAGACACGGATTCACTGGGTAAATTGTTGGCCGCCTATCTGGTTCCTGGCTCCGTTCTTACGCTGGATGGTGATTTGGGAGCAGGCAAAACGAGATTTTCACAAGGCTTTGCAAGGGCGATAGGCATTCAAGAATACGTCAATTCCCCTACATTTACAATTATCAAAGAATATGAGGGAGCTAAAATTCCTTTCTACCATATGGATATGTATCGCATTTCCCAAGAGGAGGCGGACGAGCTGGGGCTGGAGGATTACTTCTATGGAAGTGGCGTGACCTTGATTGAGTGGTCAAGCCTCATTGAAGATCTTCTGCCGCCGGAGCGACTTGCCATTACGATATCCCTTCAAGGGGATCAAACCAGAGTGTTTCACCTGACGCCATACGGAGATCCGTATGTGAGTTGGTGTAGGCAGATGAAGGAGAACGGACATTTACAATGACAGACCCGACTAATCACACAGGACGATGCTTAGCCATCGATACCTCATCTTCAGCCATGACCGTTGCGATTCTAGAGAACGGTAAGATGCTCGGCGAGGTGAGTTCATACGCGGAACGGAATCACTCCATCGGACTGCTTCCACACATTCAAGATTTGTTAGCTTCATTGCAGCTCAAACCGAAAGACCTGCAATCTGTTGCAGTAGGCCAAGGTCCCGGTTCGTATACGGGGGTGCGTATTGCTGTTTCTGTTGCCAAAACATTTGCTTGGTCGCTAAGTCTTGATCTAATCGGTGTTTCGAGCTTGGAAGCCATGGCGCTTGGCGGGGCGATGAAGCAGGAGGACAAGAACAATAAGGGACTTACGTGGGTCGTGCCGCTCTTGGATGGAAGGCGCAAACAGGCGTTCACAGCTGTTTACGCTTATTCGGGTGTTTCCCCGATGACAGATCAAGAAGAGCTAGCAGCGGATTGGCATGAAGTGCTGCCGGATGGCATTCGTGTCATCGGACCTTGGCTGGTGCAATTGCTCGCACAGGCTGCAAGTGCAGAGCCTGAACAAGCACCTGATAAGATTCTCTTTGTAGGTGAAATAGAGGGCTTTAGCGAAGAACTCACCCAATTTGTGCAAGATTGGAAGGGGAGCTTGGAGCAGCTTTCCTATGGGATCGAAGCGCAGTATGTTGGTCAGCTTGCTTACCCGCGATTAGCTCGGGGCGAGAGAGCAGATGTGCATACGTTTGTACCAAACTACACAAGACTTCCGGAGGCTGAAGCTAATTTGCTGGCAGGCATCCAGGTGAAGAAGGGAGGGAATTGATCGTGGAACAACATCAGCCGCAGACGACGGAAGAAACGTTGGTTTTTCGCTCCATGCAGATGGAAGACATTCCCTTTATCTGCGAAATCGAGCAGGAAGCCTTTACGACACCATGGACCAAAGGAGCTTTTGAAAATGAATTAACGAACAATCAGTTCGCTCATTATATGATCATGGATTCAGGCGGTGAGGTCGCTGGATACGGGGGCATGTGGCTCATTATGGAAGAGGCGCATGTAACGAATATTGCCGTCCGCGACTCCTTCAGAGGCCGCAAGCTCGGCGAGCGTCTCATGCGTGAGTTGATGAAAACTGCCGCTTTTCTTGGGGCGATTCGCATGACGCTTGAGGTGCGGGCTTCGAATTACGTAGCGCAAAATTTGTATGAAAAAGTCGGCTTCCGCTCCGTTGGTGTACGCAGAGGCTACTATACCGATAATCGTGAAGATGCGGTAATTATGTGGGCGGATTTGCCTAAGAGAAGAAAGGATAGTCTCGGAGATTGAGGCTTTCGGCAGGTGAAGAACGTGACTAAAATTGATCAACATAGTAAACCCGTCTATATTTTGGCTATTGAGACAAGCTGTGATGAAACCTCTGTAGCGATTGTCGAAAATGGTAAAATCATTCGCTCGAATGTGATTTCGAGCCAGATTGAGACGCATCAGCGTTATGGCGGCGTAGTCCCCGAGGTGGCTTCCCGGAAGCACGTGGAGTCGATTACGTGGATGCTCGAAGAAGCTGTTGAAAAAGCGTGTGTATCGCTTCAGGAGCTGTCAGCCATTGCTGTCACAGAGGGCCCTGGTCTGATTGGGGCCTTACTAGTTGGCGTTGTTGCAGGCAAAGCGCTTGCCTGCGCACTGGATCTGCCTCTCATCGGTGTTCATCATATTGCTGGACATATTTATGCGAATCAGCTCGTGCATGAGCTGGAATATCCGCTTATTTCGCTTGTCGTGTCCGGCGGGCATACAGAGCTTGTGCTTCTCGAGGAGCCAGGCAAGTTCCGCATCATTGGGCGAACACGCGACGACGCGGCTGGCGAAGCCTACGACAAAATTGCCAGAGCCATGGGGCTGCCCTACCCTGGCGGACCTCACGTGGATCGGCTTGCACAGGAAGCTGATTCCGAGATCAAGCTGCCGCGCTCGTGGCTCGAGGCAGACTCTTACGACTTCAGCTTCAGCGGTTTGAAATCTGCTGTGCTGAACGTCGTCAACCAAAGCAAAATGCGCGGCGAAGCCGTCCAAACCGCGCAAATCGCCAAGGGCTTCCAAGCATCCGTCATCGACGTGCTTGTCGAGAAAGCGGCCCGCGCCGTACGCGAATACGGCGCCAAACAGCTCTTGCTCGCGGGTGGTGTTGCGGCGAACAAAGGGCTGCGCAGCGCGCTTGCTGAGCGCTGCGAGGAGCTTAACGTGCCGCTGCTCGTGCCTCCGCACGTTCTATGCACGGACAACGCTGCGATGATAGGCGCAGCCGCTTTCCTCAAGTGGGACAAGCAGGAGTTCGACTCTATGGAACTCAAAGCTGAGCCGCAGCTCAAGCTAGAAGAATGGTAGTCTGAAAAAAATAAATGTTCAGATAACTGTATTGACTTTGTGAAATGCGCATATTATAATCACAATCAATACTTTAAAAACGCAACGAACGGGATTAGTACGGAACCTCAGTTTCGCTCAGAGAGCTGTGCGCTTGGTGAAAGCACAGACGAAACGTGACCAGAACTCGCCCGGGAGCGGTAAGACTGATAAGGATGCCAAGGATCCAGCACCCAAGTAGGTCTTGACGGTTGACCCCCGTGATCAGGTACATGAGTGGTTTCGAGTGTAACAGCTCGGATCAATTAGAGTGGTACCGCGGAAGGTTCAGACCTGTCGTCTCTTATATAGAGATGGCAGGTCTTTTTGGTTTTCACATATAGAACAAACGCAATGAACAAGAGTAGTAAGGGCTCACTTCTACGGTACAGAAAGCTGCGGGTTGATGCGACGCAGACCGTGAACGCCCCGAACTCGCTTGGAAGCGGTCATCCTGATCGGCAGTCTCACCTGCTGTTAGGGATGAACGGATGACCTCCGTGATCAGGTGACATAGCAACCGCTATGTCTGAGGTGGGCTTCGTTAGCGAAGCCAACAAGAGTGGTACCGCGCTGGGTGAAGACCCGTCGTCTCTTATGTGGAGATGACGGGTCTTTTTGTCGTCTCCGGGGCGAGTGAAACAGCTTTGATCGACAGCGGGGAAGGGAACTCCAGGGCGCTATTTCAACGAAAATAGCCTCTAAAGCAAGGAGAGGGAACTGTGATCCGCTATTTCCTTTTAGGTGGAAATTTAGCCCAAGGAGAGAGGATAAGGCCCTGTAGTTCCCCGTCATGAGCTGAACCTCATCTTTTCTTATGAATAGGGGAAAGAGGTTCCCTTATGTAAATTAACAGCATCGCCTGACTTTAAGAAATCATCAGCAACAGACCATCAATAAGAAACCATCAACAACAAACCACAGCCAACAAAGATTGGCTCACATTCGAGGAGGAATTGAACCATGGAAAATAACACAAACCGCCGCATTCGCATTTTTGATACAACACTTAGAGACGGTGAGCAAGCACCGGGCGCTTCACTTTATCCGGAAGAAAAGATTCGCATCGCGAGACAGCTGGCCAAAATGGGCGTAGACACGATCGAGCCTGGCTTTCCAATCTCGAGCCCCGGCGACTTTCATGCGGTGCAGCAGATTTCGCGTGAGCTGCAAGGCGTAGAAATTTGCGGATTTGCCCGTGCGATGAAAGCGGATATTGATTCAGCTATCAAAGCTACGCAAGATGCCGCATCGCGCCGCATTCACATGTTCCTGTCCTCGTCGGACATCCATCTGGATTTCCAGCTTCGCAAATCGCGTCAGCAGGTCGTTGAAATGGCGCGATCCATGGTCGCTTATGCGAAACAATTCGTGAACAACATTGAATTCTCACCGATGGATGCCACGCGGACCGGGGACGAATTCTTGTTCGAAGTGCTGGAGGCCGTCATCGCTGAAGGTGCTACCATTCTGAACATTCCAGATACAGTCGGCTATGCGCTGCCAGAAGAATACGGGGCGATGTTCCGCAGAGTGCGCCAAAGTGTAAGAGGCGGCGACACGGTTGAATACAGTGCACATTGCCACAATGACCTGGGCCTTGCCGTAGCGAATAGCCTTGCAGCTATTGCGGCTGGCGTCACACACGTGGAAGTAACGGTGAACGGCGTAGGAGAGCGCGCAGGCAACTGTTCCCTTGAAGAACTCGTGATGGCGATAGAGACGCGTAAGCAAACGATGGGTGTGGAAACAGGAATTGTGTCCAGCGAAATTTTTAACACGTCCAAAATGGTCAGCCGCATCATGGGCTTCCCGATTGCTTACAACAAACCGATTGTTGGAAGAAATGCGTTCCAGCATGAAGCGGGCATTCATCAGGATGGCTTGCTGAAAAACCGCAATACCTACGAAATTATGGACCCGGAAAAGCTGGGTATCCCACGCTCCATGATCATTCTGGGTAAGCATTCCGGCAGACATGCGCTGAAACATCGCGTAGGCCAATTTGGAATTGAGTTGACGGGAGAAGAGCTGGATAGCCTGTACATCAAGTTCAAGGAGAAAGCGGATGAGCAGAAAATGGTGACCGACGATCAACTTCTGGAGCTTGTTGGTTCCACAGTTGACGGGCAAATGGAGCCATTCACGCTGACGCATATGCAGGTCGTTTCCAGCAGTGATCGCAATCGTGTAGCTTCTGTCTCGGTTCGAAACAACCAGACAGGCGTCGAGAATGTCTACTCAGGCACAGGTGAGGGTCCAATCGAGGCAATCATTCAATGCCTGCGTCAAGCCATTCCGATGGAGGTGGATTTCGCCGATCTGGAACTGCATTCCCTATCCACAGGTGAAAAAGCAACCGGTGAAGCAGAGGTCACGATCTCGGTTGAGGGTCAAACCTTTAAGAATACTGGGATCGATCAAGATGTGCTTGTTGCTGTTGCCAAGGCTTTTATCTCAGCGTGCAACCAAGCTATTCGCATGCAAGGTCAGCCCGCAGATTCCACCGAAGTGACGACGGCGTCTTAAGGAATTGGACTCACCCGAATTGTAAGAAAACTTAGTTATATACACGACTTGTGAACAAAGTTATACACATGCCCTGTGGATAATGTGCATAACTTTAAAATTTCCCCATAGATCAATGATTGTAAAGGCGGAATTTGTCGAATAACTTTTTCACAAGTTTTTGTGGATAATGTGGATAAGATTGTGGAAAACAGCAGAAAAGCTTTAGGAGGGCGGATTTCGCCCTTCTTTTTTTTGTGGATAACACGAAGTACATGGAAAATAGGTGATTGGAGTCCCATTTTAAATTTTCGGAACAATCAAGCAGTGGATACTTTCTCCTATGGATGAAAATGCTAAAAGCAAAAACAGCAGGAGATTGCCCATGAAGATTAGAAAAATGCTGCGGATTGTGGGTATCTTAGGTTTTGTGTGGCAGTTGTCCACAATTTGGGGGACGGTAGGAGCTCATGAGGACACAACCATCCACAAATTTGAGGGGGTTGACCGAAATGACAGCATGAGCAGAGTGGAAAGAGTGGAAAGAACAAAACAAGTGACCGTGGTTTCGATACCCGGTCTTTCTTTTCTGGAGCTTCGACCCGACCAATTGTCGGCGCTGCCTCATTTTGAGCACATAACACAATTCGGTGCAGTCGGCGCTATGAATATTCGTACAACAAACCGTTCAATGCGGGATGTATATGCTTCTTTGGGAGCAGGCGAGCCCGCTGTTGGGATCGTGGAGGCGCTCACTTTTGAGGCAAGAGAGTCCAGGCATGGTGTTCGCGTTTCAGAGCTTATGAACCGGTATACGGGTCAATTGGGGGGAGGACAGACTAGTCTTCTAGAGGAAAACTCGCTAATTGTTCCTGAGCTGGCTATGCTCAAGCGCCTTAACAAGGAGCAAGCCTATGGCGTCGGTGCAATGGGAGACTTGCTGAAAACTTACGGTGTTCATCGTTCCGTGCTGGGAAGCAGTGATTTGGGAAGAGGTATGCACCTGGAACAAAAGCAACTACGTCGCTATGCTCCGCTAATGCTCATGGATTCCAATGGATTTGTGGATAAAGGAACACTTGGTGACGATGCAGCTATGGCTGTTGTGGATAGACCAGGCGGTATGAGCACCGATTATGCACATCTAACTTCGTTGTGGAAAAATAGGCAGCAGCTGAGCATCTCTGTAATCGAATTAGGTGATTTGTACAGATTGTACAGTGAGAGAGCGCATTACGATCAGGATCGATTCAATGAGCTCAAAGGATTAGTGCTGCGTGATATGGATCAATGGTTGGGGCAATTATTGGAGGGGATGAAGCCGGGCACAGACAGCTTGTGGATGTTCTCGCCAGAGGTCAACGCAGAAGCGGCGAAAAGCAAATTGTACTTATCCCCACTCCTTCATTACACGGCAAGCGGTAGCGGAGGGATCCTTGTTTCGGAATCTACCCGCAGGCTGGGGATCGTTACTTCACAGGATTTCACAAGTACACTGCTGAATGAGTTCAAAATCCCAGTCCCTAATGGGCTGATAGGAATCCCTCTAGCTGCTTCAGGGATGAGTCATGCACTAGATGAGCTCGTAAGGGATCAGAGCAGTATACAGATGATTTATCGCAGCAGGCCCTCGTTGCTGTATCCTTTTGCTACTTTTGAGATGATTGTCCTCCTGATCAGTTTGATCTATGCCTTGTGGATAAAAAGGAGGGGAAGGAAAGAAGTAGTTCCGGCCCAAGGTGTTCTGCGAATACTGTTGCTGTCACTTTTGACTGCACCTGCTGTTATGTTGATATTGGGGTGGATCGCAGTGCCAGCAACAACTCAATTCGGGATCAATGGAGCAATCATCATGCTCGTTGTTAGCCTCGTCGCAGGCAGTCTAATCCTAGCCTTCATTCTGACAGCATACAGCGAAACAACGGCAATGATTTGGTTAGGTGTGGGAACGGCAGCAATCATCGTGCTGGACACCTGTACAGGGGCGTACGCGATGAAATACTCCGTGCTTGGCTATGATCCGATGATCGGCGCACGCTACTACGGCATCGGCAACGAGTACATGGGCGTCCTCATCGGCGCCCTCGTCCTCGGCATAACGGCGGCTCTGCAGCGCCGTTATGCCGCTCGCGGCACGCGGGCCTCGCGCACGGCGGCGCTCGCCGCTTGCGCTGCGTTCTTGCTCGTGACGGTGTGCCTGACGGCACCGTCACTTGGCGCGAACGCGGGCGGCGCACTGAGCGCCGCGGTCGCCTTCGGCGTAGCCGGCGTGCAGTGCTTCGCCGGCGAACGCTGGCGCGAGCTGCGCCTTGGCAGGGCTTCTGCCCTGCTGGCAGCGCTGCTCGCGCTCGGGGTTGGGGCGCTGTGGCTGCTCAACAGCGCCGATTCTCCCGCGGCGTTCGCGCGGGAGAGCCATGTCGGGCGCGCGTTTCACGCGCTGCGCGCCGGGCAGTTCGATCAGATCGGACATCTGATCGTGCGGAAGCTGCGGATGAACGTGCACTTGCTTCGTGCATCCGTCTGGAGCAAAGTGCTCATCACGAGCCTCTTCGTGATGGCTGTGTTAGTGCTGCGCCCTCGCGGCCGTCTGCGCGTGTGGCAGCACAAAAACCCGTACTGGATGTACGGGTTTTCGGCGAATATGATCGGAGCCATAGCAGCGCTGCTGCTGAATGACTCCGGCATTGTTGCCGCTGCGACGATGATCGTTTTCGTCGCGGTTCCTTTGCTGCTGCTGCGCCTAGGGGAGCTGGCAGTCGAGCAGGGTGCTTAACTTGCGGCGCAGCTTGTTCAGCGGCCTTGCACCTTTAACGATGTTAAACATCGTTAAAGGTAAGTCCCAGGCATTCACCAACGTTTTAACGCTGAAAAGCAACGTTATAACGATGGTGGGCTTGAATTTGCGGCGGTGCGGACGCCGTTAGAGCTGTTTTTCAGCGTTAATTGGCGCTGAACTTAGGGGTCAGCTATGTTAACGTTGTTTAACAACGTTAATTAAGTGTAATGAAGGAGGTAACTGCTCCTGAGCAGCCCCAAAAGGCCCTCTCACGCAGCTTCCTAGCAGAAGCCTAAGCGCGAGAGGGCCTTTATGGCTTTCTCAGAGCGAGAAACCCAAGCTTTCGCCCAAGATAACTAGCTGAACAGCCCCAAAAGGCCCTCTCACACAGCTTCCTAGCAGAAGCCTGAGCGCGAGAGAGCCTTTATGGCTTTCTCAGAGCAAGAAACCCAAGCATTCGCCCAAGATAACTAGCTGAGCAGCCCCAAAAGGTCCTCTCACGCAGCTTCCTAGCAGAAGCCTGATCGCGAGAGGGCCTTTATGGCTTTCTCAGAGCGAGAAACCCAAGCTTTCTCCCAAGATAACTAGCTGAGCAGCCCCAAAAGGCCCTCTCACGCAGCTTCCTAGCAGAAGCCTGAGCGCGGGAGAGCCTTTAATCAATCAAGCGAGCAAAATCTCCCACTCCTCATAACAAGCCGCAAGCGCACTCTTCCGCTTATCGACCTCAGCCGTCTTCTCTTGAACGAGGACGTAGTTGTTGTACACATCAGGATCGGCGAGCTCCGCCTCTAGGCCGGAGACTTCGTCCTCCAACCGCGCGATGTCTAGCTCAAGCTGCTCCAGCTTGCGCTGGCGGCTGCGTTCTTCGCGCTTAGCCAGCTTGTCAGCTTCATACCCGCCACCGCTGATGACGGGTTCATTTTTGCCAACGCTGCTGGCGGATTTTTTCTCCGCTTCTTTGGCGAGACGTTTGGCTTCCATTTCGGCAAGCTCCGCTTTTTTCTCCAGGTAATCGTCGTAGTTGCCGAGGTAAGCCGTGAGCCCGTCTTTTTGCAAATCGAGCATGCTTTCAGCCATTTTATTCAGGAAGTAACGGTCATGGGAGATGAAAAGGAGGGTACCCTCGTAATCCATCAACGCTGATTCCAGCACTTCTTTACTATATAGATCCAAATGGTTGGTAGGCTCATCCAGGATGAGTACATTCGCTTTTTGGAGCATCAGCTTGGCCAAAGCCACGCGTGCTTTTTCGCCGCCGCTTAAGGCAGAGACTTTCTTGAACACCTCTTCGCCGCTGAACAGAAAGTTCCCGAGCACGGTGCGAATTCGGGCTTCTTCCAGATGCGGATACGTGTTCCACACTTCCTCCAGCACACTGTTGGATGGGGTTAGGCCTGTCTGTTCTTGATCGTAATAGCCAATTGTGACGCCTGTTCCCCATTTGAAGGTGCCTGCATCTTGTTTGTGCTGACCAATTAAGGTTTTCAGCAGCGTCGACTTGCCGACCCCGTTAGGACCGATAAGAGCAGCCGTTTCCGAGCGGCGCAGCTGGAAGGAGACGCCGTCGAGCAGGCGGTTTTTCCCATCATAGGAAAGCGATAAATGATCAACCTGAAGGACTTCTTTACCGGAAGATTGTTCGATTTCAAAAGAAAACGAAGCTCGCTTCAAATCACCCATCGGCTTATCCAGACGATCCATTTTCTCGAGCTGCTTGCGGCGGCTCTGCGCTCTTTTGGTCGTAGAAGCACGCACGATGTTACGCTGTACAAAATCCTCCAGCTTCGCGATTTCTCCCTGCTGCTTCTCGAACTGCTTCATTTCAATCTCATAGTTGGCTTCTTTGATTTCGATAAATCGGGAGTAGTTGCCCGTGTACCGTTTGGAAGCATGGCGTTCAATTTCGTAAATGGACGTGGCTAAGGCATCAAGGAAAAAGCGGTCATGGGAGACGACCAGAATCGCACCCGGATAACCTCGCAAGTAGCCTTCCAGCCAAGTCAGCGTCTGGATGTCCAAATGGTTCGTAGGCTCATCCAGCATGAGCAGATCGGGCTCTTCGAGCAGCATTTTGGCCAGAGCTAATCTTGTTTTCTGACCACCGCTTAGCGTTTGAACGAGAGTGTCAGGGGAAAACTGGCCGAAGCCCATCCCGTGAAGGATCCCGCGAATTTTGGCTTCGATTTCGTACCCACCTTGCTCACGGAAATATTCGGAGCGTCCCGCGTAACGATTCATCGTGGATTCGTACTTTTTTTCATCCTCAATAAGTAAAGGGTCTGCCATCTGTGCTTCCAGCTCACGCAGCTCTCGCTCTGTCTCCAGCAAGGAGCTAAACACGCTGAGCAGCTCGTTCCATATGGACTTGTCCGTTTGCAGACCGCTATTTTGTTTTAAATAACCGATTTTCGTTTCTTTCGCTTTAAAGAGATCGCCGCTGTCATAAGACATTTCGCCGGCAATAATTTGGAGCAATGTTGACTTCCCGGCACCGTTCACGCCGACTAGGCCAATACGTTCCTTGTCTTCGATTTGGAGCGTTATATTGGAGAGTACAGAACGTACCCCGTAGCTTTTGGAAATGTTAGAAACTTGTAATAACATCTTCTGCTGCCTCCTGCTTATTAATGAAAGAACCTGTGGAAGTCCTTATCCGAACGACCTATAATCCCATCAATTCACTAGTATACACCATGCGTGAGTACGTCGTATGCTTAATTTTGCATAGAGAGGAAGGGGGATAGGGAGATGGCGGATTTGCCTTTGCGGCTTGCCAGGTATTTAGGTATATTTGTGCTGCTTATTGTTGTGCTTGGGCTGCCAATTCAGAGCTGGGATAAAGGCCTATTATCCAATGTTCCCGTTATGCCTGCCGCTAATTTAGAAGCGCCTGCTTCTTTCACCGTCATGACTTTTAATATGCACCACGGAGAAGGGATGGATGGCAAAGTCGATATCATTAGGATTGCCGAGCTTCTGGGGCATGAAAAAGCCGACATTATCGCCCTTCAAGAAGTGGACCGTTATCGCCTGCGCAGCGGATTCGTAGATCAAGCTAGAGAACTTGCGGAAATGCTCGGCATGCATATGGTTTATAGTCCTAGTCTAACCTATAAGGTAGGTCAATATGGCATAGCTATTTTGAGTCGTTATCCGATCGCTGACAGCAGCTGGGCGCTTCTTCCGGGAAGTTTGGAAAGTAGGAGCCTTCTAATGACTACCGTGCTGATTGGTTCCGAGCCAGTCCATATTGCAACGACTCATTTGGGGCTTTCTGGGGAAGATCGGCAGCTTCAGCTCACGCGTATATCAGAGCTTTTGGCAGATAAGAAAGGACCGCTCGTCGCCCTCGGCGATTTTAATATGGAAGAGGATGCATTCCCAGTCCAAATGAACAAAATGCCACTCGTGGACGTCCCGTTAGGGAAAGACTCGCAGGGCACTTTTGCAGGCGGTCAACGGATCGATTATGTGTTCACAAATGTGCCAAACACCGGTTCAGCTTGGACGGTACCGACGATATTCTCGGACCATTTTCCCGTCATAGCGCGGTTTAGGTTGGGGTCTGCAGTACGAGTATAGTTTTTTTCCTTGTTTATGTTAAAATGGGGGAAACCACTCCTTGTTAGGGAAGGGCTGAGCCAGTATGAACATTCGTGAACGGAAAATTGAACTACGTAAGGAAATGGAAGAACTACGTTCGTCCATTACAGCAGAAGAACGGGAAGAGAAGCAGCAGCGCATTCATGAGCGAATGACGAAGCTCTGTTCAGATAGACTTCTTGGCACGGAGCAGCAGGAAGCGTCCATTCCGCCTACGATAATGACTTATATGCCATTCCGGTCCGAGCTGGACGTTGCCCCTCTGATGGAATGGTGCTGGCAGCAGGGAATTCGTGTGCTTGTGCCGAAGGTTGTAGCAGATACGAAAACAATGAATTTGCATATCATACATGCCTACGACGATTTGGAGAGCGGGGCATGGGGCATTAGAGAGCCTCATAGCCATGTGCCGATCGAGCACGATTTGTCCACAATTTCGATGATCTTGGTGCCAGGGCTTGCCTTTGACATGGATTTCGGAAGGCTTGGGTATGGCGGCGGTTTTTATGACAGATTCATGCAGCTCTTTGCGGCTCGAGGTCTGAAGAGACCTTTTGCGGTTGCTGCTGCTTTCGATAAGCAGTTGATTCCTGCGGTTCCCTCCTCCTGGCATGATTTCCGGGTTGATGGTATTGTCACCGAAAGCAAAATGGTTTTTAGATCAGAAACATAATAAGGGAGGTGAGTGACTTGCCCGATTCCTCTCCGCTAACGCATTTCAACGAACAGGGACGAGCTCGTATGGTTGATATTTCGGACAAACCGGAAACGAAGCGAACAGCGACAGCCCGTTCGACTTTACTGATGAAAAGTGAGACACTTGCCTTAATTAAACAGGGTAAAATGAAAAAAGGCGACGTCCTCGCTGTCGCGCAGGTGGCTGGCATCATGGCCGCTAAGAAAACGTCAGATTGGATTCCTATGTGCCATCCGATCGCTTTATCGGGCATAGACATTCAATTTGCTGATAATGGCAACAACGAACTCTACATAGAAGCAACTGTCCGGACGACGGGACCAACAGGCGTGGAGATGGAGGCTTTAACGGCCGTATCTGCCGCCGCGTTAACCGTCTATGACATGTGCAAAGCCGCAGAGAAGGATATGATCATTAGCTCCACGATGCTAGTCACGAAAACAGGCGGTAAAAATGGGGATTTTCACAGAGAAGATAGTTGAGTGAGACGCGACTAAGACCACTGGGGTTTGCGCATAGATGAAGTCGACGATCATTCAGTAGTAGGGGTTATCTCATTCAGTTAACAAGGGAGAGGTGACGAAGGATGCACTGGAAAGTTGCGATTTTGACAGCCAGTGACCGCGGTTACCGAGGAGAACGAGAAGACACCAGCGCTCAGGTAATCCGCGAGCTCATTGAAGAAGAGATTCAAGGCGAGATCATCGAGTACCGTGTTGTACCGGACGAGATGGACGAAATTATGGCTTCATTAATAGAAATGACGGACTATTATCAGGCTGATCTGATCCTTACAACAGGAGGGACAGGTCTGGCTCCGCGAGATGTGACACCGGAAGCAACGCTGAATGTCATTGACCGGGTTGCCCCGGGCTTTGCTGAAGCGATGCGGATGATTTCCATGCAAAAAACGAAGAAAGCCATGCTTTCTAGAGCCGTATCGGGTATTCGCGGCCGCACATTGATTATTAATTTGCCAGGCAGCCCCAAAGGCGTGCAGGAGAATCTGATGGCGATCATCGATCAGCTCCCGCATGCGCTGGGCATTCTGACAGGCAAAGAAGGTGACCACGGGTGAGTAGACAGGAATCTATGCTGCGTGAAGTGAAGGTTGAGGATGCCATTGGGATGATTCTGCCTCATGATCTTACGCAGATTTTGCCAGGCGAGTTCAAGGGCCGTTTATTCCGCAAAGGTCACCAGGTGACGGAGGCCGATATTCCTGCACTGCTCAGCATTGGCAAAGAGCATATCTATGTGATGGAGCTGCAGCCGGGCTACCTGCATGAGGATGAAGCCGCGCAGCGGATGGCGAGAGCGATAGCGGGCAGCGAGCTCGTATTCACTGAGCCGCATGAGGGCAAAGTGAACGTGAAATCACCGATTCGCGGCTTAGTCCGAATCGATAAAACCTTCGTCGATCACGTGAACGCAATCGACGAGGTCGTGATGTCGACCATTCGCAGCGGCGTGGTCGTAGAGGCTGGCGCTTCGCTTGTTGGCACGCGGGTGATCCCGCTGATTGTTGACGAAGCGAAGGTTGTAGAGGTCGAGCGTATTGCTGCCGCTCGTCGTGCGGAGGGCTTCACCTTGCTTGAGGTGAAGCCGTTTCGTAAGCTGCGCGTTGGCGTCGTGACGACGGGCAGCGAGGTGTACAAGGGCCGAATTAAGGATAAATTCGGCCCAGTGGTGAAGGAGAAGCTCGCGCAGCTCGGCTCCGAGGTGGTGGATCAACGCTTCGCGACAGACGATAGCGAAGCGATTGTTGGTGAGATCCACGCGCTGCTTGCGCAGAACGTGGATCTGGTGTTGGTCACGGGCGGCATGTCCGTGGACCCGGACGACCGCACGCCAGGCGCGATCAAGCAAGCCGGCGCCCGCGTGGTCAGCTACGGCACGCCGATGCTGCCGGGCTCGATGCTGATGATGGCCTATCTAGGCGATGTGCCGATCATGGGCTTGCCGGGTTGCGTCATGCATGACCCGTACACGTCCTTTGATGTGCTGCTGCCGCGTATTTGCGCAGGCGAGACGATTGTGCGCAGCGACATTACGGAGATGGGGTATGGCGGGTTTTATCAGTGTTAGTTAGTTAATTAACTGGAATTAGTCCAGTTAATTGGCGTTTTTCATGGTGTTTAGGAGAAATAGAGGGAATTTCTGGGGCTAATTTGATGGTTTTGACTGCTCTCAGAGGATTCGAGTGAAGTTAACGGGAGGAATTCCAGTTAATGCCGTTAATCGAGTATCTGAGGACAAATTAGCGGGATATTTTCATGTTAATGTGTCGTGTCGTTTTCAGCTGATCACTTTTGTTCGTAAAGCAATACATGATGGAGATGAAAGACATGTTTCAAAACATCGGTTTTACCGAGTTATTATTGATCGCGGTCGTCGCGTTAGTTTTATTCGGGCCTAACAAGCTGCCCGAGATTGGCCGTGTGCTGGGGCGCACAATCAGGGATTTCAAGAAGGGTGCCTATGAGCTCATGAACGATGAGCCGAAAGCTGCACCTGCCTCTTCTGCGCCTGCGCCTGTGGTGGTTCAGCAAGCTCCTCCGGAGGCTAGTCCTGTGGCAGAGGAACAAGCGCCAGCTGTCGCGTTTGCAGCGAGCGGTCCAGCAATGGACGAGGCTGACGCACCACCGTCGGCAGTGTCTCCAGCGGCGCCTGCAGCCGCGCAGCAGCCTGCAGAGAAGTCAGCTGTCGCATTTGTTTCGAGCGCGCCTGGGCCTGACTTGGCAGACTTGGCGGAGGAATCCGTCACACAGCCTGCAATCTCTAAACCAGCACCGGCGGCTGTGCAACCAAGTTCTCCGCGGCGTCTACCGGACTAGTCCATTTTTCTTTTTAGCATAACAAGTGGTTCAGTCTTTCAGGCTCGATTCACTAGATCAGGTTGGTGAAATATGTCAACGAACGAAGAAATGTCACTCGTAGAGCACCTTGGTGAGCTGCGTAAACGGATCATGTGGATATTGCTGGTCTTGGTCATTGGGATGGTGGGTGGATTAATTTCTGCTAAGCCAATCATTCGATACCTCAAAAATATCCCCCCGGCAGATTCGATTAGCTGGAATGTTTTCTCCCCATGGGACGCTTTGCGACTGTATATGAATTTTGGCTTAGCCGTTGGTATCCTTATTACCTTGCCGGTTACGCTTTATCATATATGGGCTTTTGTTAAGCCAGGACTGCGCGAGACGGAGCAGAAAGCTTCGATCATTTATATTCCTTATGCGTTTGTGCTTTTTCTAGCAGGTCTTTCGTTCGGTTATTGGGTTGTTTTTCCGATGGCTTTCTACTTTACTTCTTCCATTAGCAAAAGTCTCGATATCACCGAGATGTATGGTGCGGCTGAATATTTTACATTCATGTTCAACATCATTCTGCCACTTGCCATTGTGTTTGAGATGCCGATTGTTGTTATGTTTTTGACGAAAATCAGGCTTCTTAATCCGAAACGGCTGCATAAGTTCAGAAGGTATGCGTACATGCTGCTTGTTATTTTAGCAACTGTGATTACGCCTCCGGATGCCATTTCGGCGATCCTTGTGGCTTTGCCGCTTATTGTTTTATATGAATTTAGCGTATTTATGTCGGGCTTTATTTACCGCAAGCAGCTGCTGAAGGATGCAGAATGGGAACGGGAATTCGGTGCCAAATAAGAAAACAGTCTGTCACTTTTGTGCAGGCTGTTTTTCTTTGAGAGAGGGAATATTTGTTTTTCATTTGGGTAGAATGAGGGGGGTGTTCGAAAGTACGAAAAATGTGTAAAAGGACTTGCAAATTACTCCCAGAATGAGTATCATAAGAGTTGTTGTTAGCACTAAACACATTCGAGTGCTAATAACCTTGAAAAACACTATTACCAATTTTCTAAAGGAGGCTATTTTTCCATGATCAGACCGTTAGGTGATCGAGTAATCATTGAAGCCGTTGCGAAAGAGGAGACTACAGCAAGTGGTATCGTGCTGCCAGATACAGCGAAAGAAAAACCACAAGAAGGTAAAGTTGTAGCCGTAGGCGCAGGCGCGTTGAAAGATGGCGTTCGTGTTCCGCTTGAAGTAAGCGAAGGCGACCGTATCATTTTCTCCAAATACGCAGGAACTGAAGTGAAATACGAAGGCCGCGAACTGTTGATCTTGCGCGAAAGCGACATTCTCGCTGTATTAGCCTAATTTAGCAGGATATAGATCGGCACTACGTTTTACTTAGGTTTTCCGTTTTATTACTTACTATGTATCGTTTAAATAAGAGGAGGTTTCCTATTCATGGCAAAAGATATTAAGTTCAGTGAAGACGCACGCCGCGCGATGCTTCGTGGGGTAGATGCTTTGGCTAACGCTGTAAAAGTAACTCTAGGTCCAAAAGGCCGTAACGTTGTACTTGAGAAAAAATTCGGTAGCCCGCTCATCACAAATGACGGTGTAACTATCGCGAAAGAAATCGAGCTTGAAGATGCTTTCGAAAACATGGGAGCTCAACTTGTTAAAGAAGTTGCTACCAAAACAAATGATGTTGCCGGTGACGGTACAACAACAGCTACAGTTCTTGCACAAGCTATGATCCGTGAAGGTCTGAAAAACGTTACTGCAGGCGCTAACCCAATGGTTATCCGCAAAGGTATCGAGAAAGCTGTTAAAGCAGCTGTGGAAGAGCTTCAAAACATCGCTAAGCCTATTGAAGGCAAACAATCCATCGCACAAGTTGCGGCAATCTCTGCTGCTGACGAAGAAGTAGGCGAACTTATCGCTGAAGCTATGGAAAAAGTAGGTAAAGACGGCGTTATCACAGTTGAAGAATCCAAAGGTTTCTTGACTGAGCTTGAAGTTGTAGAAGGTATGCAATTCGACCGTGGTTACACGTCCCCTTACATGATCACTGACACGGATAAAATGGAAGCTGTCCTTGACAACCCATACATCCTGATCACTGACAAAAAAATCTCGAACATCCAAGAAATCTTGCCTGTTCTTGAAAAAGTTGTTCAATCCGGTAAACAACTTCTGATCATCGCTGAAGATGTTGAAGGTGAAGCACAAGCAACGCTTGTTGTGAACAGACTTCGTGGAACATTCACTTGCGTAGCTGTTAAAGCTCCTGGTTTCGGTGACCGTCGTAAAGCTATGCTTGGCGATATCGCTGCTTTGACTGGTGGACAAGTGATTACAGAAGAACTTGGTTTGGATCTGAAATCCACGCGTCCTGAGCAATTGGGTAGCGCGCGTCAAATCCGTGTAACGAAAGAGAACACAATCATCGTTGACGGTGCTGGCGACAGCAAAGACATCGCTGCACGTGTAACTCAAATTCGCTCACAATTGGAAGAAACAACTTCCGATTTCGATAAAGAAAAACTGCAAGAGCGTTTGGCTAAACTTTCCGGCGGTGTAGCGGTAATCAAAGTTGGCGCAGCGACTGAAACAGAACTGAAAGAGCGCAAACTTCGCATTGAAGATGCTTTGAACGCGACTCGTGCAGCTGTTGAAGAAGGTATCGTTTCCGGTGGTGGTACAGCTCTCGTGAACGTATACAACGCAGTAGCTAAAGTAGTAGCAACTGGTGACGAGCAAACAGGTGTTAACATCATCCTGCGCTCCCTAGAAGAGCCAGTTCGCACAATCGCAGCTAACGCTGGTCAAGAAGGCTCCGTTATCGTTGAGCGCTTGAAAAACGAAAAAGTAGGCATCGGCTACAACGCAGCAACTGGACAATGGGTAAACATGTTCGAAGCTGGTATCGTTGACCCTGCGAAAGTAACGCGTTCCGCTCTTCAAAACGCAGCTTCCGTAGCAGCTATGTTCTTGACAACAGAAGCGGTTATCGCTGATAAACCAGAAAAAGACAAACCAGGCATGCCTGATATGGGCGGCATGGGTGGAATGGGCGGCATGATGTAATTGGCTGACAAGCCTTTGCATCAAAGCTAGCTCGAAGAGGCTCCTCAGATTCATCTGAGGAGCCTCTTTTTTTTATGATCGACACTCATTTGTAGTGCCGATCATTTTTTAACGGACACATTGGCCGCAATTTTTGCTTTTCGGCTGCTTTTCAGGAGTTAAAAGACAGGAGAGACGTTATTCGCTTATGATTGGAGCATAAATGGGCATCGCAAGTCCAATAGCGGCTGTTGAGTCCGTTACATGCTAAATTGAGCCTAAAAGTGGCGAATAGCGGCATCTCAGTCCGTTAGGCTCGTCGGGCCAAACCGTTCTATCCAGCATCGCGTTGCACCACATGGTGCTGCAGTCTCTGCACTGCAATCTCTGCACTGCAATCCCTGCACTGCAATCCCTGCACTGCAATCCCTGCACTGCAATCTCTGCACTACAATACCCGCACCACCCGCTCACAACTCCCAAGCCGCAATCACCTTGTTCTTCCCCGTCCGCTTCGCCGTAATCTCAGCAGTATCCGCCTGCTCAATAAGCTGCTCAATGGAGCTAGGCTGGCACAGCTCCAAGGAGGAGACCCCCACACTGACGGTGATCGTATAAGGGCGCCCGTAGGCGAACTCTCTCTCTATCTCGCCCCGTAGCTGATGGGCAATCTTAAGGGCTTCTTTGCCGTCCGTTTTCGGTAAAATAAGAATAAGCTCCTCGCCGCCATATCGGCCCGCAATGTCGCTCTTCCTCAAATTGAACCGGAAAATATCAGCGATTTCCCGCAGCACTCTGTCCCCTTCGGGATGTCCGAATTCGTTGACTCTCCGGAAATTATCGACATCGATCATGATGACGGAGAGGTCCAGGTGATAGCGGCTGGCAAGCTCGAATTCTTCTCTCAGCTTCTCCATGAAATAACCCCGCAGGTAGAAGCCAGTTAGATTATCAATGACCATTTCGCGATGCAGAAGGACGTTGATGATATGCGGTTTGATGAAGGACAGGAAGTGTTCCATGTGCTGCTGCTTGGTTTTGGTCATGCCATCGACATGAACCTGCAAGGTGATCGCCTGATCGCCACGCTGGAATAAGGTGAAGACGAGCACGCAGTGATCTTCTCTTCGCGTCTGGTAGGCAATCAATTCGTCATGATCACGCAATCCCGAGGCGGTGACGAAAACCTTTTGCTTATAATGCAGCAGCTTGTAATTAATTGAAAGTTGAATGACCGGAAAGTAGTCGAACAAGGCCTTGGTCAGTCTCTGCATGGTCGTGGACAGATCCAGCGTTTCAGTCACTTGCTCGCTCAGCTCGATGATAATTTGTAAATCTAAGGAAAGAAGCAGCCATTGTTCGCGGTCGGCCATCATTTTCTGGACATACTCATCCTGCAAAATTGCGGGAACCGCTGGCGCATACGCAGGTGCAATCGCCTCTTCCATGGAGGCTGTCAGATAGGGATGCCAGGTTTCCTTTTGAATCATATGATAGCCGTTTAACGCCCGGCGCAAATACAGCATAGCCTGTTGGATATCGCCCTCGGCCATAGACCTCTCCGCAGAAAGTCTGTAATAATCTGGCCAAAAGACGTCATAAGCGTATCTTTTCAAGTAAGCTTCAAATTGGTCGAACCACTGGGTTACTCTCTCCGAATGCAGCTTGAGTAGAAGAGTCAGAAGTTCCCGATAAGCCCAGCCAGCGTAAAGGCCAGCATTATTTTTTGAAATAAATTGCTCAAAGAGCTGACATGCACATAGGGTGTTACCCAATCTTGTTTGGCGTAGTGCCTCTAGGAAAACAACATGGTTTTCATTCTCAAGCGTGTAGGGAATTTGAATAGGTTGATGCTGGCGAAAGGCAGCATAGCCCTGATAAACGGCCAATAAAGACTGGCCCCAATCGGTAATTTGCTGCTCAATTAGGCTGGTCTCTAACTGCTGGAATAACGCCCAATCCTCCCACTCCAGAGCGAATAAGAGCTGATTGGTCAAATAGCTCTCCGCCAAATCCTTGCGGCGCAGCTTGTCGACTTGCAGAACGCGTTCTTTATGGTACAAATAACTGGCGATATCGCCTTGATTCAAGGAAAGTTCCATCGCATTCAGATGGCCAACTTGCTCTTTAATGGTGTATCCGGAACGTTTGGCGCCTTCAATTCCACGATAGACATACGTATTGATGATCTTATTGTTGCTTTGATACGAATACACGTCATAAAGGCGCAGCATCAGATCGGTATGCGGTGAGGAATCGAGGAGCGGTTCAAGCTTCGCTGCAATCGACAGCGCCCATTCTTCTGCTTCTGGAAAATGGATTAACATATTAATCGTATAGTAATTCGTGATTTCTGCAAAATGGCGCAACGCAAGCATATGGCGATTCGGATAAACAACTTCGCTATAGAAGTTATGCAAGGTATGCATTTCTTCATCCTGCAGTGGAAAACAAAGATTGCTCGTATTAAGCAGAAATGCTGCGCGTACCCGATCCGTAAGCGGCTGCTTCTCATCATAAATAAAAGGGAAGAGCTCCTCGCGCAGCTGATAAACGTCTATATTATTTTGAATGATTCGTATAGACAGCCAACCAAAGCGATCTGAAATGGTTCCTGTTCGTTCATAGATGGTTAAAGCCAATTGTTCAGATAGCGCGAACTGGTTCAGCAAATTGTACATGCGGCTAAGCAGCCGATCCAGGAAAATGAGGTAGGGCCTCCCCAGTTTCTCGTATAAATATTTGATGCGCTCTAATATTTCGGCCTTTTGGCTGTAGGAGAGCAGTGTGCGAATCTGTCTGTAATATTTTAAAAGCAAATAGTATTCAACCTTGTATGCCCCTGCTTGACATGACAGCGTGATTAGCTGAGGCAATGCAAATGGGCGGTATCTGTACAGATATTTCAGTGCTGTTTGGTAATAGGACGCAAGTTGGTCCTCAGATAGCTGCTGCAGGACCAGCCCGCTAATATCATTGGAAATAAAGAGACTGTCATTGCGGCTGACATGCATAAGGCCAAACTCGGCAAGTCTAGTCACTGAAAGCAGAATATTGCCTGTATCCAGACGATTTGCGGTAAATAGAGATATTGCATGGACGGGCATAGGCAGGCAGCACAACAACCTCATAAGCTCTAGGTCCTTCTTATCCAGCAGGGCGATACGTTTCGCAATCAAGCGAAGGGGATTTAAGTGCTCATGATCTAGTTGAAATCTGGCTGTTTGCTCCCAACCGTTACAGGTGACTTGAATACTGTGGGTCTGGGTGAGTTCCTCCAAAATAATGCGGCAGTGGCTTGCGCTAATTTGATGTTCGTGCAGCCAGTTTTTTAACTGATTGACTAAAGCTTCGTCTGCTCGTCCAAATTGTGAAGCCAGCAACTGTTCATAAATGGCAGGGTCCGAGTGATGAATGTTAAGTACTTGGAAAGGTACCTCTGCGAATTGAGTAGGGACACGGCTTCCGCTGAAAATGAAATTCAGGCACTTCATCTCATGGCCATGTTCCCTCCAGAAATTGAGAAGAATGAGCTGGGAATCTTCATCAAAATGCTCGCAGTTTTCAAAGGTAAACACAAAGTTCTGAATGGGAAACAGTGGAATAACCGACATGAGAAATTGATGGAGCCACTCTGTCAGCAGATACAGGATGTCGTCGCCTTCGTAATGTTTCTTGAGCAGTTGATCAAATTTCCGGGCAAGGTTCCGCAGCATGGTAATGGACTCTGGCAGAATGTCGTAAGCTCTGTGCAGCGTTCTTGAGACTACTTCACGCAGTGTGGAATAGGGCAGTTCTTGCGAGACGATTTTGAAGTAATACCCTTTTTCAATGACCTCATTAATGTGCTGCGCGTATAAATCGAAACGAATAGCCTCATCTTCGCAGATGAGACCTAACAGTCGATCCTCATTCGATTTCAAAAAATCACGGAACCGCTCCTGCTGTTCATGCGAAATAGGGGAAGCGGCCGGGTGCAGCAATTTTGAGCTTATTTGGGTATTCGTAGCAGGCTGTGGTTCCGCTGGCAGATGCATATAGTCAAGTAGGACTGTGGCAATCTCGTCAGCAAATAGAAAGGTTTCAAGCTTAGCATGGAGCCGATCAGAGAGAGATTGCAAAGCAGCAGGTACAAGGCCGTTGTACATCGACTCCATCAAGAGGTGAATAGATTCAAAATCGGCAACTCGCGATAAAAGAAATCTTCGCGCATAGCGCGGAAATAAGCTGTATGGATAGTCGGTCAGCAAGTGATTGATAAACTCAATGGCGGAGGGGAATGGTTGGACATCAATAAGAATAGCTAGTGTTTTGGGATGAAAAAATAGCATGTCTGGCGACAAAAAGCCCATATAAAACTGTTTATTGTGTAATATTGAAAGCGCTTTACATAAGGGGATGAGAAGCTTCGTTTTAGATTCATCGGTTAGTTGCTCATTCTGCAATTGAGAAAAGGGGACAAAACCATCTGGTAAAGATGGAAGCTGTACAATCAGATCTCCGTCTAGGAGCTCCCAACTTGTTGGTTGACGGAAATAGTCGCCTTGAGCTGCTTCCGACCAAGAGATCAGACGGTTCTCAATTTGTTTATAAGGGAAGTAAGACCATAGCTTATGATTGAAATGCATTTCTGAAAAATCAAAAGTGTGAGAGTAAGTTAGATGTCGAGTTTCTGAGAAATTGCTTTGGGTTGTAGTATTCATCTTACTCCCTCTCCTTCTAAAGTATAGGGTTTCTGCATGTAGGGGGTCGGATATTTCGATCAATTAGGACTGATCTCTCAATTGTAACAAAAATAAAGTCGAAATGGGAGAAGAATTGCTGAAAATTTGCAGTGAAGTATCGCTGACTTTTAGGTGAAAAAGTAAGGGAGCCTGTCATTTTTCACTCTGCTTGGACATCTACCTGCTTGACCAGTAAATAAAGAGCCTAATTATTGAGAAACTAGGCATTGGTACATTCCTTGGACTAGGCATAGACGTATACTATCTCAAACCTAAAGAGGAGTTGACTTAATCAATGGCGTATCAACCGAATCAAACTAGCCAAGGAAAACAATTTCAGTGTCCCCCAGCTGACCCTATAATGACAAGTCCAGAAAGAATCGTAAGGGATTTCTATCACCCGCAAAAAGTTCAAGTTATTCACCCTATCCAAATCGTAAATAGACATCATTGTGTACCTGTGTATGAGCATGTGTGTACGTATGAAGAGACAGATGAGTATTGCGGTACTCACCCTCATCCGCACCAAGGCATGCTGCGCGACAAATAATGGTGGCACCCTAGTGAGAATCTGCGAAGATTCCAGCTAGGGTTTTTTTATCGATGGACGCCTTTTCCTGTATAATGAATAGATAGCTTTTTTGAGTGAGGGAGGTTCAGGCATGCATGAATTAGATGCTAAACCACAATTCGATCTGACGGCGCGCGGACCAGCTAGCACTCCAAAGGAGACAGGAACGTGCGCGGAATGGATCATCTATTTTGATAAGCAATATGCGAATGCAAAAGTATACAACGCTTTTAGCGTTGAGGAATTATATATGCGGGCATGGCGACAACTTAATCAGTTTGCTGACGATTGGGAGCTGACGATTAGGGGGATCTATGATATCCAAGTTGTCCTGTACCTAACTCAGCTGTGCGATGCTTTGGTTGATGCGAAGTCAGGTATGTATGACTTCTTTTATAATGCTGGTTACTTTTTCTCCAAAATTACGAAGCACAGCCACGAACAGCTGACAACCGTTATACGTAACATTGATATCGAACATGCACAGAGGAAGTACCCAGAGCATTTGAAGGAGATCGCGGCATACGTGGCCGTACAGGTTTCTAAGGAGGTAGCAGGGGATTCCAGAGGTAAATGGTTTGAGATCAGTAAACTGCTGTGGTCAGGTTTGTTGTATGATAAACAATTAGTAGCGGACGAGCTTATAAGATTAAGGAAGATTGCAGGCGATAGAGGGAGAAGTAAAACTGAACATGAAGCGGCTGTTATGGTGTTAGCTCATTTTGACATTTTGTCTGGTGAGGACGAAAATGCTTGGGATCGCGTCCTAACTGGACTTGATGTAATTGATCCAGGAGATTGGTTTGGGTATCTGAGATCTTTTGAGAAGGACGAGCAGTGGGATCGATTGTTGAAATGGCTCAGATGGCTTGGTCCTGCGATCCGCAAGGAAGTAATCTATCATGCAGTCGAGTATTTTGATTTGTGGGAAGAGGCGGCAGCGAGTAGTCCTGGCCTTGAAGAAGAATACAGGAAAGCCATGGTGGAACTTCTTCCGGGCAGTTATCTCAACTATTCTCGTTTCTTGCTGGAGAAAGAGGAGTATCAAGTATGGGCGGATTTGATGTTATTGTTAAGCATATCTCCCCTTCATATCGATTCTAATGAGCTGAAAATGGTTGAGAAAGCCGATGTTCGCGCACTGCTGCCGCTATATCATTATGCGATTGAAGAAATCCTTCAAGCTAAAAATCGTGAATCGTATAAACAAGCAGTCAAACTCCTCAAAAAGCTGGCGGCTGCCTATAAAAAGCTGAAACAAACGTCTAGATTTGAGGTGTATTTGGTGCAGCTTATCAAACAGTATGCACGGTACCGCGCATTTCAAGAGGAATTACGGAAAGGAAAGCTACTGTTATGATCAGCTTGTCACAGATACATATTCGAGTGCAAAAGCTCCCCACAGGGAGCTTCGCCTTCTATGGAGAGACAGAACAGGCCAATGAAGTACCAGGCTATGCGCTGCGAAAGCTGCTATTTGCTTGGCATGAAGGGTCCTTTTATGGCACACAGCTCGAAAGCATTCGAACCGGGTACGGTGAGTGCTTGGTTGTGACACCTTATATGGCCTTGAATTATTTGGCTGCACCACGCACTTTATTGCATGGGAAATTATCCTGGGATACAGATGTGCTTGCGATGAAAAAAGGAGCTGCACTGTTTAAAGAGGCGCTGGAAGCCGGCTGGTACATGCCTTCTTTCAGGCATTGGCTCCAAGGCGGCATGGGGTGGAAGCCGCAGCTGCCAGGTACGAGACTGGGAGAGCTTGAACAGCTATACAGTGGCCAGCAAGGAGAGGACTTCTGGCTTGATTGGTTTCATAGCGCAGCTTTGGAAATGGTGAAAGAAGCGCCTGAATCGGAGATGGCTAAGGCGTGGAACCGCCTATCGGAGGGAAATGCTCTTCTGCAAGAAGGGCCAACAGCCGAAGTGAGCTGGATGCAGGAGGATGATTGGCTGCTGGCGATTGGCTGGAAGCAGGAAGGCACACCCTACCGCATATGCGTGCAGCTCGTGGAGCCATATGCGGAAACCTATGTGGACGGGACGACGACGGCCAAAGATAACGGAGCTGACTGGCGCCTAAGATTTATCGCACAGGATCGTAAGGATGCCAATCATTTCGTGGAATTCAGTACGACAGGGAATAGTCTGGTGGGGAAAGTTCCTGAGGCGTGGCAGGATGGAATTGATGCTAGCATCCAGAATCAAACGAATCGGATGCTGCGTATTTTGCCACAGCTTGAAAGTGAGTTTCAGCAGGGGAAAATCGTAGAGCAGTTATCGGACGACCAGGCCTGGGAGTTTCTAACGGAATCGAGCTTGCTGCTCGCGGCTGCTGGCATCTCCGTTTTCCTGCCTTCGTGGTGGGGAGAGCTCAGCCGTACACGGCCCCAGCTGCGAGCGAAGGTGCGGAGCTCCGTGGGAACTTCGCGTAAACCGATGTTTGGCATGGATCACATTATCCAATATGACTGGCGAGTTGCAATGGGCGGTGTCGATCTATCTGAGGAAGAATTTCTTGAGATTACCGAGCAGAAGAAAAGGCTGATCTATATTCGCGGCAGATGGGTGCAGCTGAATCCTGCAGACATAGAGCAGATGAAAGCCGCGATGCGGCAGAGGGAGAAGAGGAAGGGATTCTCCTTCCGTGATGTTCTGGAGATGCAGTTTTCGGAGGACTCATCGGAGCAGGCATCTATCGTTTCTTCCACCGATGAGCGGAAGGAAGAGTTTAAGGTCCACCTTGAACTAAACGGTTCGCTCAGGACCTTGCTAAGGAAGCTCAATCAACGAGAATCGCTGCCGTTGGTTCAGGTTGATGGATTGGAAGCTGATCTAAGGCCTTATCAGGCGGAAGGGGTGTCGTGGCTCCTTTTTCTACGAGAGATTGGCCTAGGTGGTTGCCTGGCGGATGATATGGGACTTGGGAAGACGGTGCAGTTTATAGCTTATTTGCTGGCGGTGAAAGCTGCTGCCAAGAATGCTGAGCAATCAACAGCTCAAGTCCAAGCAGAGTTGAAATCTAGTGTGAGCAGAGTTCCTTCGCTGCTTGTTTGCCCAACCTCGGTGCTTGGCAACTGGCAAAAAGAGCTTGAACGCTTCGGGCCATCTCTTAACATACATCTCCATTACGGTGCACAGCGTACCAAGGGGGATGCGTTCGAAGCTTCTGTGGCAGGCGCAGACCTTGTAATAACCTCATACAACATTGCCCTGCTGGATGAGGAAGAATTATCGAGCTTGACCTGGAACACGCTTTGCTTGGACGAGGCCCAAAATATCAAAAACGCTTATACGAAACAATCCCAAGCCATTCGCGGACTGAATGCGCACCACCGTATCGCCTTGACGGGTACGCCTATGGAGAATCGGTTGACCGAGCTTTGGTCGATTTTTGACTTTATTAATCCAGGGTATCTCGGTACGCTGCGCCATTTCACTCATCATTACGTGGGACCTATTGAAAAAAGCACCGACGGCGCTCCGGGACTGACTTCACGCGTTCAGCGATTGATCCGCCCATTCTTGCTGAGGCGGGTCAAAAAGGATCCGGCGATTCAGTTGAGTCTGCCTGAAAAAGTGGAGTCCAAAGCTTATGTAGCTTTGACAACGGAGCAGGGGGCACTCTACGAGAACGTCGTGCAGACTTTGATGGAAAGAATCGATAGTCTCTCCGTTATGGAAAAGAAAGGGCTGATTCTGGCTTCCTTGATGAAATTGAAGCAGATTTGTGATCATCCTTCCTTGTTCCTGAAGGAAGGAGATCGCGCGGGGGCTGGGGCAGCCTCCGCTAGGGCGGTGCGCTCAGCGAAGCTGGAGCGCCTGCTTGAAATGATCGACGAACTAAGAAGCGAAGGAGGCGGCTGCCTCATCTTCACTCAGTTCGTCGAGATGGGCCACCTCCTGCAGCGCGTTATCGCGCAGGAGCGGGGGGAACCCGTGCTGTTTTTGCACGGGGCTGTGGCTAAGGCGAAGCGCGATGAGATGATCGCGCGCTTCCAGGACGACGCGCTCCCGGAGGCGGAGCGCTGCAGGATCTTCATCCTCTCGCTGAAAGCAGGAGGAACTGGTTTAAACCTCACCGCGGCCAACCATGTTTTCCACTACGACCGCTGGTGGAACCCCGCCGTGGAAAACCAGGCCACGGACCGGGCCTTCCGCATCGGGCAGAGCCGCGATGTGCAGGTGCACAAGTTCATCACGTTGGGTACGCTCGAAGAGCGTATCGATGAGATGATTGAACGCAAAAAAGGCCTCAGCGAACAAATTGTCGGCTCCGGTGAGAACTGGGTCACCGAGATGTCGACGAGTGAGCTGCGGGAGTTGTTTGCGCTCCGGCGGGAGTGGGTGGAGAAATAAAAATGATACACAAAAGAAGAGGCTATCTCTCAGGTCTAGTTAGACCTTTTGAGACAGCCTCTTCTTTTTTGCTATTTTGGAAAGTTTGTACCAATAATTGCTGCAATGTATTGCTGCTCAGCAGGATCTTTTGCAATTAATTTATCCTGTAGAGCTTGATCATTCTTGCCTTGTTTCTGTAAGGCTGCCAAGTACCATCTGATCAGAACACGATTCGTTTGATCATCTAGCTTGTCCGTGATATAGGGTTGAATCGTTGCAGCAGAACCAGCATAATCTCCACGCATGTAGCCGATTTGCCCGACATTCAAAGCCATATTTGGTGTAACCGCAAATTCACGGCCCTGTGCTTGCTCCTTAGGCAAGTTCTTCAGGGAGTCAACACGAGCAAGAACTTCTTTGTAGGTTGCAAGAGCATCATCCAGTCTTTTATTGTACTCTTGCGTGTTATTCTTTGTATTAGCTTGATTCGCAAGGTCAATATTCAAAGAAATACTTTTTTCATACATTTCCGTGTACCAAGGGTAGTTTGGAATTTGAGAATTAGACCAGTTTAGCGCATCTTCGTGTTTCCCTTTAAGCAGAAGCATATTAAGCTGCTGCATGGCCACAATGCGGTTATGCGGCTCTTTTTTCAATAATTGATTTAGTAGATCTTGAGCTTGAGTGAAAAAAGGTTCTGCTTTTTTCGGATCTTCTTTCTGCATCTGATTATAGACCTGAAGCAGAATGCCGATTCTGCTGACTTGGCCTGTTAATAAATAATCTGGATGAGCAGGATGTAGAGAGATCGCTTTGTCCAACGGCTTAATAATTTGACCATAATCTTGACTTGTTTTGATAACCTCAAGCGTTTGTCTATAAGAACCGTTCGCTGAGACGAGTTGAACAGAAATATAAAACATCACAATCGACAAAATTGCCAGCAGCGCCGGGAATGATTTGTGAATCACAGCAGAATCCGTTTTAAAACGAAGCGGTGCTGAAGAACTGTTACTAAGCAGCCCGCCAAGAGCAAGAAATAGAATGGCGCCTAAGTACACATAACTCAAATCGAAGTCAATCATACTGTGAACCAAGAGAGAAATCGTTACAATGAAAAATAGGAAGTGCAGATCTCGTTTCTCCTGAGAACTTCTGATGTAGCTTCGTATATAGAACACCATAACAGCAATTACGAAGCCTACAAAGGCAAGGAACCCAAGTGCTCCCGTCTCGACCAAGTATTGAAGGGCGAAGTTATGAGCCTGTCGGCTTGTGTATGGATTGTTTTGATATTTCTCATATAAAGAAGCCCATGCACCACCACCGGCACCAATAATCGGATAATCGGTCCAAAGTTTAACAGCGTCTTTGTAGAACGTTCCACGCTCTAGAACACTGTGTTGTTGGAAGTTAATATTCTCGACCCGCGTTTTTACATTGTCAGGAAGAATGTTTTTGAATCCAGTGTCGTTTAGGATTAGGATGGCTCCTAGAACACCAATAAGGATAGCCGCTATAGGTAGAATGAAAGTAGCATATTTCTTAGTATCAAATCGGGCTGTGACTCGCTCTAACCATGGAGCTACGAAGAGCTGAATAACGATAGCTAGCACAGTGAAAACTACAGAAGCAATGAGCAGAATTGACCAACCGTGCCATGATTCTGAAGCACTAGGCTGTTTCTGTAACCCGATTCCGATATCCGTTACTTTTTGTAGAATTAGGATAGACGTTAGGAAAGCTAGTCCAAACTGAAGGAGTGCTAGAATCTGTCTGCTGATTGAAAAGAAGAAAAGCATAATCAAGAAAACGACTGGAATAACTACGATCGCACCGCGAGACAGCGTCAGCCAGAATGAAACAAGGATTGGTACCAACAAGAACGCATGCGGTAGAATTGTTTGCCACTTGCGAGATTTCACAAGGAAGAACAACGCTCCGAGCGATAAGGTAATTAAGAAGGCCGCATAGGTATTCGCGTATTGGAAAACGGAAGTTAAACGCAGACCATTCGAGTCTGTCATGATCGCATCACGATACATATTTGGTGTGGCTACATCCATCAAGGCGAACCATCCAACTAGGCGTCCAGCAAAGCTTCCATTGCCCAACCAGTACAAAAGTCCGAAGAGAACGATGAAATATCCTGAGATCATAAGTAAAGTAGCAACAATCGACGTACCAAGCTTGTTTTTTGTCAGAAATACACCTAAAATGAAGAAAGTTGCATACAGCATTTGGATGTAGACCATATTCGTTGCCAAATAGTGCGAGGCCGAGTTCGACAAAGAAATGACATAAGTAAGAGGCATAATGAATACTAGAATCGTCATTACATCTTTGTGTTCCTTAAGCTTGAAGACAAAAAAAGCAAGGATTGCAATCAGCAGCATGATGATAGAGGACCATACCGAAGCCGAGTAGATCGAGCGCTCGAAATCATACGTTCCTCCATTGAACAACGCCCGCTGAAACGGCGCCCAGAACATGAATAAGCCCGTAAATGCAACCAAAATCCAAAAAATAACAGAGCTTTTCTCTGTTGTTATCGTTCCACCCGCTTTTGCACGCGACGCCGCGTAGGCATTCTTACTGGCACTCATTAAGACAGTCTCCTTCTTCGCTAAAGTTCGACTTTATTTTAGCATACTGGAAGAGGGTTTCCAAATGTAAATCGTATGCACTTTTTAATTTACAATGAATTTTAATAAAATAAGGTTTGGGTGATTTAATGAAAGAAATCTTGTTTTTTTTCAAAGATCTTTTTAATAATAGATTACTAGTTTGGGATTTATCAAAAAAAGATTTTCAAAATAAATTTACTGGATCATATTTGGGAATTATATGGGCTTTTATTCAACCTTTCATAATGATATTAATTTACTGGTTTGTTTTTCAAGTTGGATTTAAATCTACTTCTGTAAGTGATGTTCCATTTGTCATTTGGCTTTTATCTGGAATGATACCATGGATATATTTTACGGATAGTGTTTTTAATTCTACAAATTCTATAGTGGAGAGTAGTTATCTTGTAAAAAAAATAGTCTTTAATGTAAGGATTCTCCCTCTTGTTAAGGTAATATCTGCTGCTTATATTCATCTGTTTTTTATAATAGTTTTACTAGCCATGCTATTTATTTATGGTTTTAGCTTTAATTTAGCATACCTACAGATCTTTTATTACTTTATTGCTCTGTTTTTACTAGTACTTGGTATTGGATTGATTTCTTCATCATTAATAGTATTTATTAAAGATATAGGACAAATTATTAGTATGTTGTTACAATTTGGTTTTTGGTTAACCCCAATCTTTTGGTCAATGCAACAAATTCCTGAGCAGTATCAATTCCTGTTAAAGCTTAATCCTATGTATTATATAGCCAATGGTTATCGCGAAACCTTTCTTACCCATGTTTATTTTTGGGAGCATCCAGTTCTAACATTATATTTTTGGGTTGTAGTATTAGTATTTCTTAGCGCTGGAATTATATTGTTTTCAAAATTAAGATCACATTTTGCGGATGTACTGTAAAAGGAGATAAAAAATATATATGAATGAAAATGAAGAAAGTATAAAAGTGATTAACGTAACTAAAAATTATAAATTATATAATAAACCTATTGACCGCTTACAGGAATCTCTTAGTTTCTCGGGAAAAAGGTATCACAACCTTTTCACTGCTTTAGATAATGTTAGTTTTTCCGTTCAAAAAGGCGAGACGGTAGGGTTGTTGGGCAAAAATGGTTCTGGTAAGTCTACCTTACTTAAAATTATTACAGGCGTTCTATCTGCAACATCAGGAAATTGTAAAGTTAATGGGAAAATCTCCTCAATTCTAGAGCTTGGAGCAGGCTTTAATATGGAATATACAGGCATTGAAAATATATATATGAATGGAACAATCCAGGGATTGAATAAAAAAGAAATTGATCAACGCCTTGAGGGAATCCTAAGCTTTGCAGACATTGGAGATTTTATAAATCAGCCAGTTAAACTTTACTCAAGTGGTATGTTTGCAAGGCTTGCATTTGCTTTATCGATTAATGTTGATCCAGATATTCTAATCGTAGATGAGGCATTGGCTGTAGGTGATATTAAATTCCAAACTAAATGTTTCAATAAATTTAACGAACTTAGGCAAAATGGCGTGACTATATTATTTGTTAGCCATGATATAACCCTAATAAGAAACTTTTGTACAAAAGCAATTTGGCTAGATACTGGTAAAGTAAGAATGATCGGAGATACTGTGGAGGTAACTGCAGAGTATACCAAATTTATCAACATGGATCATTCAGTCACTAAAGAAAATGAAGGCTCTAGTAATTCGACGGATATCTTACAAATTCCTAAAACTATATTTGAACCAATAAGTAGATGGGGAGAGTATCCAAATTTAATAAATTACGTCGAACTTTTTAATAGCAAAAATGAGCCTACGAGTTTTTTTACCTTAAATGAAAAGATTTCATTAAAAGTAATCACATATGTTCCAGATGGTGTAGAATTAAAGAATCTGAGCATAGCTTTTTCTATAAAAAATACTCTAGGTATTGATTTAATTGTTTCTACAACATATGAAAATGATATAGTTATCACAAAAAATAAATGTTATATAGAAACAATATTTGTTTTTGAGAATTATCTTACAAATGGCGAATATGTGATTAATGTGGCTGTAGAAAATAGAGGTAATACGATTCCCGAATATTATGATTACATTGAAGGTGCAAAATATTTTAAAAGTTCTTCTAAGAAACAAGTATTTGGCATGTTTAATGTACCAGTAGAACAAAAAATTGTGTATTTAAGGGAGTAATCCAAATGAAAAATATTGATTTGAACTCTCAAGATTATTGGAATGAGAGATTTGTCAACGATTGGGATTCAAAAGGTGGAAGAAGTCAAACAAAATATTTCGTGAATCTTGCTTTAGATCTTATTCCCTCTCAAATTTTAAACGTTATTAAAAAAAACAGTTTGAGCGTACTAGATTGGGGATGTGCAGAAGGGGATGGAACAGCCGTATTGGCAAATAGATTGTCCTCATCAGAACTATATGGTCTAGATTTTGCTCATGAAGCAATTTTAAAAGCAAAAAGCCACTATAATAATATTTCTTTTATTGATGGTAAGCTAGAAGATCAAAATAAAGTGTATGATATTATTTTCACTTCAAATTGCTTGGAACATTATGAAGATCCGAGTGCTTGGATGCATTATTTGGCAAAATGGACGAAAGAATTACTAATAATATTAATCCCTTTTCAAGAGTATGTGAGAATTGACGAACACTTTTTCACTTTTGATTATTCAAATATTGGTTTGTCAATTAATAACTTTAAACTTTTATATCATAAAGTGATTCCTACAGAAGCAGAATTTTGGCCTGGTCAGCAGGTATTATTGATTTATGCTAATAAAGATTCTGATATTTACGATTCGTTAAATTTAGATATTTATCAACCATCTAAAAATGTTGAGAATTATTACTCCGATGCTATAGCGAGACTAAAAGCAGAGATTGAGAAGAGAAATGAAATAATCTCTTATATTAAACAAGAAAATGATACAAACTCTAAATGGATAAATGTATCAAAAGAAGAAGTGGAGAAGCGTGAGATCAGTATTACTTTCTTGAAAAATGAAATTGAAGAGAAAAACGAATGGATTACTAAGCTTACTGAAGAAGTGAAGAAACGTGAGATTAGTATTACTTTCCTGCAAAAAGAAATTGAAGAGAAAAACAATTGGATAGCTAGCCTTACTGAAGAAGTTCAGAAACGCGACCATAGTGTATCTTTTCTAAAGGAAGAAATACAAAACAAGGATGAATGGATAAATAAGCTCCAGGAAGAAGTATTACTAAGAGATGAAAGTGTAGCAAGCTTAAAAAAAGAAATTGAATCCTTAAAACAGATGAAATAAAAAATGCATAAGTTTAACAATTAATCTGGAAATGAGGAAGAAAAATAATGTTTGATCAAGTTGATAAGGGAAATAATGAGCTTAAAACAAAGCAATATATTATTGACAAGATACAACTCGCATATGAACAAAACACTCATTCTTTAATTCAACTAACGAGAGATATCGAACGAGCTCAAAATACAAAAGCTTGGAAAGTAATGTGTGTTTTGAGAAGGTTAAATGAACAGTTCATTAAGGGTGAAAAGAGTGAGAAAAGAAAATTTGTTAAATGGATATATAATAAAATATCAGGAAAACCTATAGTTAAAGATTTGGAATTATCCAAGTTTAATCCTTTTGAAAATGTTAAGGATATAGTGAAAATTGATAGTTTGGAACTAGAATATGAAGCAGATCAATTATTCCCAGTGTCCTCTGTTAGCAATTATGAGAACGAAATGTTGAATATTGATTACTATTATTTTGATGTCTTTAGATTTCCAGTAATCGAGTGGGACTTTAGATGGCAAAGACCACAACAAATCTCCGTTCAATTTGCGGAAAATGGCCACCGCGTGTTTTATTTTTCAATTGATACAGCAGATTTAAATAATCCTAATCTGACAAGAGAAGAAGTAGAAAAACAGGTCTCAATAAAAAAATTACACAATAATGTTTGGGGAGTTAAGTTGTGTTCTAATAATCGTCTAAACGCTTATCGAGATGTTATTGGTGATCCAATTGACTTAAAATATCTTAATTGGTCAATTGATCATATTAAAAATAAATTTAAGATATCAAATACTATTTCAATTTTAGATCTGCCATTTTGGTCTGATTTAGCGCATACTTTAACAAATAATAAAATAATCTATGACTGCATGGATGAACACGAAGGGTTTTCTACTAACTCAGCAGGTATGCTATCAAAAGAAGAAGTTTTGATTCGTTCATCTGACATGGTAGTGACATCATCATCTAAACTATTTGAAAAAGCAATATTGAAAAATAGTAATACTATCCTTATTAGAAATGCAGGAGAGTATGAACACTTTTCTTCTAAGACTGAACAGATCCCACTAGAATTATCCACACTAAAAGGTCCAATTATTGGATACTATGGGGCTATTTCTGATTGGTTTGATATTAAGTTAATAGAATATCTAGCCAAAAGAAATGCTGATTGGAATTTTATTTTAATTGGAGATACATTTGGGTGCGATATTACTGAGGTTTCAAACTTGAAAAATGTAATTTTAACTGGTGAGAAACCTTACACACAATTACCTCAATATTTAAATTGTTTTGATGTTTGTATTATCCCTTTCCTTGTAAATAATCTTACTCTTGCTACAAACCCCGTTAAAATATATGAGTATCTTGCTGCCGGAAAGCCTGTAGTTTCAGTTAAATTGCCGGAGTTAGAATTGATATCGAATGTTGTAGGTCTTGCATCTAATTATGAGGAATTTGAAAGTCTAATACAAGTTTCACTAAAAACTAACGATCAATCTTTGATTGATAAAAGGAAAACATTTGCATCTTTAAATACATGGTTAAATAGATATGAGGTATTCAAAGATGAGATTAATCAAAGGTTTTTCCCGAAAGTTAGCATTATTATTATTACGTACAATAATTGGCCGTATACAAAACAATGTTTACAAAGCTTACTTGGAAATAACGATTATCCAAATCTTGAAGTGATTATAGTTGATAATGCCTCTACTGATGAAACCAAGGCTCAATTGTCTCGGGTAAATGATCCCAGGGTCAGTGTACTTTATTCTTCAGTCAATTTAGGATTTGCAGGAGGAAATGCACTAGGATGTAAGAATTCTACTGGTGAGTTTATTATCTTACTAAATAATGATACTATCGTCACTCAAGGTTGGATCCAAAAATTAATAAAGCCATTAAGAGAGAATTTGGAAATTGGTTTAGCCGGTCCTGTTTCAAATTCTGTTGGTAATGATCAGATGTTAGATTTTTTTGTTGGTGATTCTTTATCAGGTGCGGATCCTGAATGGTTAGCTGAATTCTATGCTCAATACAAAGGTAGAATTAGATATACGAATTTATTAGGTTTTTTCTGTGTGGCATTCAGAAGAGATGTTTATAATAAAATTGGTGACTTGGATAGTAATTATAAAATTGGGATGTTTGAAGATGATGATTATTGTGAAAGAGTTAGGAATAATGGATATAAATTGGCTATTATAGAGGATGCATTTGTTTATCATCATGGTAGTGTGAGTTTCAAAAAACTTGAAGATAAGAAATATAGAGAAATTTGGGAATTTAATAAAAATTATTTTGAACAAAAGTGGTCTAAGACTTGGACATTTCCTAACCCCCCCGACAGCATATTTTCAGGTGTACATGATAGTTCTGAAATAGGCAAATACATTAAGGAACAAAACAAAAAGAATATACTTATTGTTGGAGACGGCATTTGGAATAACGATGAAAAAAGATCGAAAAAAATAACGAAACATCTTGGTGGCGATGACGAACTATTAATAGTGAATTTTGTTACTAGTTATCACAACACTAATATTTCAGGAATTCGAAAATATGGGCCTAATATTTATTTTACAAATCGGATTGATTTTTTTGAAAGTGTTGTCTTTGATGCGATTATATACTGTGGCAGTACTTTATTAGATCAAATGAAAGCGCATCGTGTCATTCTTGATGAATTATCATATTCTAATTCAGAAACTTATATGAAATTAAAAACATACAATAAACAAGTAACAATGTTCAACAGTGAAGATATTAACGGAATTTTGAATTAAAGGGAGTGCAGAGTAGTGAAGTTCGGTAAATTATTTAGGTTAATACGCCATCCTAAAACTTTAATAAGAAAATTGTTGCATCGGTTACCTAAGGTTTACCGAAACAAGCTCCTGCGCTTTCCTAATGAGAAAATGATAGAGTCCCAAATGAAGAATATGTTGGCAAGGAAATTAAAAAATCCGATAATAATTTTCCCTTCGCCATCATGTCCTTGGGGTTATTTATTTCAAAGACCCCAACAATTAGCGAGAGCATTTGCGAACTTAGAATACACCGTAATCTATTTAGTTGATACAAGTTTTGTAGGAGCCCCAGATTGGGGTGTTCGGGGATTATTTCAAATAGAGAAAAACCTATATTTGTATAACGATGGATTTGATGGCGAATTTCTAAAGAAATCCCTAGGAAATGAAAAAATATTAATTTGGCAATACTGGCCTCATCAGAGGAGCAATATCAAAGAACATATTTATAATACGAATTCTATTCAGATATATGATTGTATTGATCATATTAATACATTTGATAATTATAATGAAATCCAAACCGATTTTGAAATTTCTTTAATGAAATCAGATTATATTCTTGCAACTGCAAATGGAATTGCAAAAGACTTACTTCAACTAGGTTATAAATCTCTGTTAGTACCAAATGGAGTTAATATTGATGACTTCTTGCATATTAAAACAACTGTATGGGAAGATCTGGATGAGTTAAGACAAAAGTCTAAAGTTATTGTCGGTTATTATGGAGCAATTGCCAATTGGTTTGACTTTACTACAATTAGATATGCTGCTGAAATGAAACCTGATTGGACATTTCTAATCGTTGGTGAAGTCTATCCTGATGTGGAAAAATATGTTCAGGAGTTAGCTGGAAATTGCAGGAATGTTTTATTCAGATCAAGAGTTACATATGAATATATTCCACAGCTACTTTCTTACTTTGACATAGCAGTATTACCATTCAAAATCAATGAGATTACTTTGAATACTTCTCCAGTTAAAATATTTGAATACTTAGCTGGTGGTAAGCCTGTCGTTAGTTCAAATTTACCTGAAGTGAGTAAAATATCTTCAGTTTTAATAAGTAATAATAAGATTGAATTCTATGAGAAACTACTTGAGGCTGAAAGTCTAAAAAATAATGAACTATTTAGAATGAGTCTAATAAAAGAGGCAGAAGAGAATACTTGGGAAAAAAGGTTAAATAAAGTGTTGTCTCGAGTGGAGGAGTTACTTTGAGCAACAAGAGAATTGTACTTTTTGATAGGTTAGATTCAGAAATTAATCCAGGTGGCGATACTGTTCAGATTAAGGCAATAGCTGATTTTTTAAGAAATAAAAATCATAGAGTAGTGATAGCTAAAAATTACGAAATGGATTTTACATTGTATGATATTGCAATAGGATTCAATCTAACGTTACCATTTGAAGCTTATCTACAATCTCAAATTGCTAAGCAGAATAATCTTCCATTTATTTTTTTTCCGGTTTTTTGGGATTTAAGCAAATTGAAAATGGTTGATATAATTTCATTTAGAAAAATATTACTAAATATATTTCCTAAAAGATTCATTTTTTATTTGAAGAGTAGATATTTTCTTAGAAAATATGATTGGCTTATCAAATCATTAGATATAAAAATCAATTTTGACAAAAAAAATAGCATGATTAACGAGATACTAAACGAGTGTTCGCTAATATGTCCAAATTCTATTGCTGAGCTTGAGCATTTAATAGATAATTTTTCAGTTGATAATCTACAAGAAAAGTCAATGGTAGTTAAAAATGGTATCGAAACTGCCCAACTTTTATCTTCTTTGCAAGATGAAGAAGAAAAATATTCATTTCTGCCACAAAGATTTATTTGTTGTGTTGGCGGAATAGGCCCAAGAAAAAACCAATTAAGTCTAGTGAAAGCTGCGAATAAAACAAGCATACCTTTAATTATTATTGGCAAAGCCGCTAAACATGATGAAGCATATGAAAGTTATATAAAAAAAATTGCTAAACCTAATATTATTTTTCTTAACCACTTAGAACGTCAAGAAATTCCTAAAATATTAAAAAAGGCACATGGTCATATACAACCAAGTTATATTGAAACACCAGGTCTTTCTTCTCTGGAAGCTGGGTTGTTAGGATGTAATATTGGTGTCGCAAATACCGCGCCAGTTAAAGAATATTTCGGTGATTATGCGAATTATTGCGACCCATACAATGTGGGTTCCATAAAAGATTGTCTTGAACTTTTGTATAATAATGAAAAGAATAATGCGTTAAGTCATTTTATTGCTGAGAAATATGATTGGTGTAATGTACTTGATAAATTTAATACTGCATTAAAAGAAGTTAATGCGGATCGATTTTGTAGCAGATGAACTTTTACTTCATACGTTTTAATAGGAATAGAATAACATTTAATTACGTTGCTTAAATATGATGCAGGAGAAAGATAATGGATTCTAAAAGAATAGCATGGATAGATATCTTTAAAGGAATAGCAATTATTAGTATGGTTATAGGGCACTCATGGTCCCCGTGGACCCCATTTATTTATTTGTTTCATATGCCAGCTTTTCTTTTTATTTCGGGATATACAACAAACTATGACAAATATACATTAACAAAATTTATTTATAAAAGGGTCCAAGGTCTATTAGTACCATATATTTCAATCAATATATTCTTTATTCTAGTGAGAATGGTTCTAAAATATTTTAAGGTAGATTCATTTTTTTATAATGATAGTATTTCTTTTTTTCCTGCAATTAAACAATTTATTCTTCATCTCAGTACAGTTGATTTTGCAGGCGCTACATGGTTTTTAATAGTTTTATTTTTATCAAGTATACTTTCCAAAATAATTTATGATTTTTCTAAGTTAATAAAATATAAGTTTACTATACTCTTATTTACTATGTTATTACTATATTATTTAGCATATCTTTTATTTTCAAATAGAATAATACTACCTTATATGTTTGACTTAATGTTAGTTGGAAGCTTTTATTTTACTCTTGGTTCTATTTTCAAGGAAAAAGAGATTTTTGAAAAAGAAATTAATCATAAGATTGCTATACCTGCAAGTTTATTAATAATGTATTTGTTTGGGCAATTTATACATCCCCAAATGAATTGGCCCACCAGAAGTTTCAGTTCACCTGTGGTAAATTTCGTTACTTCAATCTCGGGTATTTACTTACTTTATATAATTTCGAATGCAATTAAGAAATTTGAATTTTTGGGCAATATATTTGTTTATATTGGCAGGAGAACATTAGCAATATTAATTCTTCATTTTATGGTATTTAGGATTACGTTCGTCATATTCTTTTTACTTGGTCTGTTAGATTTGGGATATTTAAAAGAATTAACACCTCGAGCTAATAATCATTTTTGGCACTTTATCACAATTTCTTCAATTGCATTCATATTGCTGCTAGAAAGAATTTTAGCTAGAAGTAACATAATAAGTTTCTTGTTTCTTGGTAAAAATGCAAACTATAAGAAGAGGATAATTGAATGAAGAATAAAAATACATTAATGAATTGGGAAAAAATAATATTTTTTTTAATTTTAATAGTAACTTTTATATCTAATTATTGGATAGTATCTGTAAGAAACGGGTTTATATTTGATGATTATAGTTGGCTTAACACCGTGAAGTTTAGTGATTATTCTGATATTTTCAACTTTATACCTCAGTCAAAATATAATGATCGTCCAATAGGCACAATTTTTATTAAATTACTATTTGATAGTTTTGGTATGGATTACATTAAACATCATATTTGGTTGCTACTGTTGCATACAATTAACACCATGTTATTATTTTCATTTATTAAAAATGTATTAAAGGCACTAAATGTTAAAGCAATATTTCTTCCCTTAATTATTATTGTGATATTTGGGATTTTTCCTAGGAGTTTGATGGCAGTTCAATGGGAAGCTGCGATCTTTGATTTGTTAGGTGCAACTTTTATTTTACTTGTTCTTAATGTCTATGTTTTAAAAAATTTAATTGTTCAATATAGAGTGTTTCACACAATAATTATAGTTATATTATATTATTTAGCTCTGAGAACAAAAGAAATGGCATTAACATTACCAATTATTTTGTTGATTTACGAAATCATGAAATTATCTATTCTTCATAAATTAAGTTTGAAAGTCATGCTTCGATCTATGAAACAGCACAAATTGTTGATTGTGTTATTTTTGATTATGATCAGTTATTTTTTGTTATTGAATCACTTACCATCGGCAGATAATATGACAGAGGATGTAACTAGTCCTTATTATCTTTCTTTTAATCCTATTGATATATTTATGAGCTTATTAAAATATTTAACTCTATTTTTAAACTATTCCACTGCGGATTTTACATTTACTAAATTCAACAAATTAGTGATAGCTCTTATAGCGGTTTATATGTTTTTGATTTTTATATCTTTGCATTGTTTAATTAAGAAAAAAAATTATACATTAATTTTAGTATGCTTTGCAGTTGCTGCTGCATTCGCACCAGTACTTCCAATGAAAAATATGCAACATGTACTTTATTTGTACATTCCTTCTATGTTTCTGAGTATATTTTTTGGTATTTTACTAAATTATATAGTATCAAGACTTAAATTATCATCTCTTAAAATTTCGTTCATTTTAGTGTTAATATCTTGTGGCTATTTATTAACATTTTCAGAAGGAATATCCGGCTTTAGGGAGTATTGGATGAGTGTTTCTGACAATAATAGAATATCTATTGCTCAACTAAATCAAATTAAAAAACCCGAAAAAGGAGCTACTATATATATTGAAAACATCAAAGATTCTCATAATGTTTTTTATTATGGTCCTGGCTTTGTGAATAATATTATATTTAATGATTCCACTATTAAAACAATATTGAATCCTACGAATATAGATAAACAAAAAAGCCACATAGTGTTAGACTACGATAATGGCTTTGTTACAGAAATAGAAAGAAGAGAGATAAATCAAGAATTGATTATAGAGGAGACTTATCCTAATAAAATTATTGCGGGAGTAGCTTTTAATAAACAGCAAAGCGGAAATTCAGCACTTGCTGTAAAAGGATTAAATATATCAATTGGTACTAAGATTGTAGCTAATGATATTGTGCTTGATACAATAGTATCAAATGACAATGTAGCAACTGCTGTAATTCCCAATAGCATGTTTGAAAATAAAGGTGTTATAAAAATTCAATTGAAAAGTGGTAACCAAATGTCAAAAGAGAAGTTAGTAACAGTTGATTAAAGGGGAGTTCCAAAAATGTTAGATAAAAAAATTACTGTGCTGATTCCAGTTTATAATGAAGAAGAATCTTTAATAATGTTATATGAACGACTTACAAAGGTAATAAACAGATTAAATTATAGATTTGAGTTACTTTTTGTTAATGATGGTAGCAAAGATAGTTCACTTGATATTATCAAAAGCCTTGCGAGAAACGATGGGAAGGTTTCTTATGTTAATTTATCAAGAAACTTTGGGAAAGAAATAGCAATGGCGGCAGGTATTGATCATGCTACTGGAGACGCACTTGTAATTTTAGATGCTGACTTGCAAGATCCTCCTGAATTAATAGAACAAATGATTGAGGAATGGGAGAAAGGTTATGATGATATTTATGCAAAAAGACGATCCCGTAGAGGCGAGACCTTTTTTAAAAAATACACATCGTATATTTACTATAAAGTTCTGCAAAAGAGTACACGGGTACCCATTCAAGTAGATACTGGAGATTTTCGTCTGTTGAGTAAGAGAGCAATAGAAGCTTTAAAAACGATTAAAGAGAGCCAGAGATATACTAAAGGTTTATTTAGTTGGATTGGACTTAATAAAAAAGAAATACTATTTGATCGGGATCCTCGAATCGCTGGAGAGACTAAGTGGAACTATTTAAAATTATTTGAATTGGCAATTGAAGGAATTACATCTTTTACAATAGCACCATTAAGATTAGCTTCTATTTTGGGAATTTGTACATTTATTTTTTCAATGTTGTACATGATATTCCTTTTAATCAGAACAGTTATTTATGGTGATCCTGTAGCTGGATATCCTTCATTAGTAATAATAATTTTGTTTTTAGGTGGAATACAACTGCTTAGTTTGGGGATTATTGGCGAATATATAGGAAGAATTTTTAATGAGACTAAAAAAAGACCTATGTATTTTGTTGAAGAATACAACTTTGATAAAGAATCTATTAGAGAAAATAGCAAGTCAAAATATGTTAAAGTCTAAAAATGGATAAATACTTTTTTTGTTATGCATTTCCAATAACATCAAATTAGGAGATATATTATGAAAGGCATTATTCTCGCAGGAGGAACTGGGTCGCGTCTCTTTCCTCTAACAAAAGTAACAAACAAACATTTGCTCCCTGTCGGTAAGTACCCAATGATCTTTCACTCAGTTGCTAAGCTTAAGGAAGCCGACATCAACGACATACTAATCGTTACAGGTAAAGATCACATGGGTGATGTGGTTAACCTTCTAGGAAGTGGTCGAGAAATGGGGGTAACCTTTACTTATAAAGTTCAGGATGAAGCTGGTGGTATTGCTCAAGCGTTAGATCTCGCTGAACACTTTGTAGTGGATGATCAAATGGTCGTGATCCTTGGAGATAATGTATTTGAAGAGAGTATAGTTCCATTTGTTAATAACTTTAGGGTTCAACGCAAAGGCGCTAAGATTCTCATTCAAGAGGTACAAGATCCTCAAAGATATGGTGTGCCAGAATTGCAGGGAGAGAATATCATCTCGATTGAGGAAAAGCCAAAACATCCAAAAAGTAATTTTGCAGTAACAGGAATCTACATGTATGATAGCTCCGTCTTCGATATTGTTAAGACCCTTAAGCCGTCAGGTCGTGGTGAACTTGAAATAACTGATGTTAATAACGCGTACATTGAAAAAAACGAGCTAACATATGATATCCTTCAAGGCTGGTGGACGGATGCCGGTACACATGCTTCTCTAGCTAAAGCGAATGAGTTGGCTAAAAATATGTTTTTCGGCGAAGAGTTTGGAAAACTTAAATTATAAGAGGTGGCCACGACGTGATTATTATTTCCACGAAGTTAGAAGGATTAATTATTGTAGAACCCGATGTCCATGGGGATAATCGGGGTTTTTTTATGGAGAGTTACAGTCGTGCGAAGTTTAATGAACTTGGAATTAAACATGAATTTATACAGGATAATCACTCATTATCGGTGGAAACCGGCGTCTTACGGGGGCTTCACTATCAACTTAATCCTAAAGCTCAAACAAAGCTCGTCCGAGTAGCATCTGGAGCTATTTATGATGTGGCTGTAGACATTCGTAAAGACTCACCTACATTTGGGCAGTGGGTTGGAGTTATTTTAAGCGAAGCAAACAAGCGCCAACTGCTTGTTCCACAAGGATTTGCTCACGGCTTTTGTACGATTGTCCCCAATACACAAGTGCTCTATAAAGTGGACGAGTATTATTCTCCTGAACATGATAAGGGCATACTTTGGAGCGATCCAGCGATAGGTATAGACTGGCCTACTTCTAAACCAATCCTTTCTGATAAAGATCAAAAGCATCCGCTGCTTAGAGATGCGGAAATTAATTTTTAAGATGGGGGTCTTACACGGATGAAAATACTCGTAACCGGCGGAGCTGGGTTCATCGGCAGCAACTTCGTTCATTATATGTTAGAACGTTATCCTAGCTATCAAATTATTAATCTAGATGCATTAACTTATGCAGGAAATCTGGAGAATCTCAGATCCATCCAAGAGAACAGCAATTATACCTTCGTAAAAGGCGACATCACAGATTCGACGCTTGTGAATAGCCTATTCGAAAAAGGGGTAGATACTGTTGTTCATTGCGCCGCGGAATCACATGTGGATCGAAGCATTCTAGAACCTGATGTTTTCGTGAAAACAAACGTTCTCGGTACGCAAGTATTACTTGAAGCTGCTCGGAAATATGACGTTAAAAAATTCGTCCATGTTTCCACGGATGAAGTTTACGGCACTCTTGGAGAAACAGGTCTTTTCACAGAAGAAACGGCATTGTCTCCTAATAGTCCATACTCCGCAAGTAAAGCAGGTTCGGATCTTCTAGTGCGTTCATATCATGAGACATTTGGCCTTCCAGTAAACATTACTCGTTGTTCTAATAACTATGGACCCTACCAATTCCCAGAAAAGTTAATCCCATTAATGATTGCTAACGCCTTGAATGATAAGTCTCTTCCTGTTTACGGAGATGGCCTTAACATCCGCGATTGGTTATATGTAGAGGACCACTGCAGTGCGATCGATCTCGTTTTGCATAAAGGTATTGACGGTGAAGTTTACAACATCGGTGGGAATAACGAACGAACAAATATTCAAATCGTACAAACGATTCTTCGTGAATTAGGGAAACCTGAGTCATTAATTCAGTATGTTAAAGATCGTCCTGGACATGATCGTCGATATGGTATTGATGCAACGAAGATAACGAAAGAGCTAGGTTGGGAGCCAAAGCATAATTTTGAGACAGGTATTCATGAAACGATTCGTTGGTACCTAGATAATCAGGACTGGTGGAAACGAATTCAGTCAGGTGAGTATCAACAATATTTCGCTCAGCAGTACGGCGAACGCCTAGGAGTTTAGAGATGAAGATTTTAGTGTCAGGGGCTAATGGCCAATTAGGGCAAGATGTCGTAAAAATTTTAGGCACTAATCATGAGGTTCATGGTTTAGGAAGAGAGCAGCTTGATATTACAAATGAGCATCAATGTCTTGAGATTCTGGAATCCCTCAAGCCGGATGTTGTTATTCATAGTGCTGCATATACAGCAGTTGATCTAGCTGAAACGGAAGAAGACTTGGCATATAAAATCAATGCATTTGGGACAAGGAATCTTGCTATTGCTGCTGAAAAATTCGGGGCTAAGTTCTGTTATATCAGCACTGACTACGTTTTTGATGGGACTGGTACAAAACCATATCGAGAATATGATAATACGAGTCCCCAAAGTATTTATGGAAAGTCGAAGAGGGCAGGCGAACAACTAGTCCAAACTCTTTCTACAAAATACTTTATCGTAAGGACATCATGGGTATATGGTGTGTATGGGGCAAACTTTGTGAAAACCATGCTTAAGCTAGCTCAGGATCGCGACAGTTTAAAGGTGGTAAATGATCAGTTTGGATCACCAACCTATACGGTTGACCTTGCGAACTTTTTGGAACAGCTCGTTCAAACTGAGCGTTATGGTATATATCATGCTTCAAACACTGGAGTTTGTTCGTGGTTTGATTTTGCTAGCGCTATTTTCGAGGAAAGCGGGAAGCAGATAAATGTAATTCCATGCTCTACAGAAGAGTTCCCTCGACCTGCACCGAGACCGCGATTCTCGGCGATGGAGCATATGGCCATTCGGGCCAATGGATTTGAAGATTTGAGACCATGGCGTGAGGGACTTCAAGCTTTCTTAGAGGAACTTGGAGTGAGTAATGTACACCGTTAGTATCCATATAGTGACCTACAATAGCTCGGAACACATAGATGACTGCCTAGATGCAGTTATCATGCAATCTTATCCTATAAGTCAAATCATTATTATAGATAATGCATCAAAAGACAACACGCTTGAGAAGCTGCAAAAGTGGACCTCTAAGATTCAACTTGTAAAAAACGCTAAGAACAACGGCTTCGCCGGCGGACACAACCAAGCAATAAAAATGACTGACACAGACTATTGCCTGATTTTGAACCCAGACGTAGTTCTTGATAAAGACTATGTGCTTAAAACAATAGAAGCATTAGAGAACACACCTCGTGCAGGCAGCACCACAGGGAAACTGCTTTTCAAAGCCGATCCAAAGCGCATTGACAGCACAGGGCTTATCATCAACAAGGCTCGAAGAGCATTTGACCGGGGCGCACATCAACTAAGCGATCAATATGAGCAAGCTGAAGAGGTATTCGGCGTCTCAGGTGCCGCGGCCATGTACTCTCGCAAGATGATCAACGATATAAGTTTAGATGGCGAATTTTTCGATGAAGACTTTTTTGCTTATAAAGAAGATGTAGATGTTGCGTGGAGAGCACAGCTGCTTGGTTGGAAGGCTCTGTATGAGCCCTCTGCAGTGGCATTCCATGAACGAGGTTGGAAAGAAGGCGGTAGGAGCAGTAAGCCGCTTTTTGTCAGGAGATTGTCCTACATTAATCGTTATAAAATGATGGTGAAGAACGATACCGTCTCCAATATGAGTAAACACATTGCTCCTCTATTCATATACGAATGTCTTAGTTTTGCTTATGCTCTTGTAAGGGAACCCAAGTTGCTAGCTGCGTGGGCTGACTTCTTCCGTAAGTTTTCGGATCTCCGCAAGAAAAGACATACGATTCTCAGCAAACAAAGAGTATTACCAAGCCAACTGAATAAATGGTTTGAAAAATAAGATTAGCACAAGCTAGTCTTATTTTTTTAGGCTTATTTTAATATACGCATGTTATAATAGGGATATATCGAAATTACAACAAGTGAGGTTTCCCCTTGGATTTATCAATAATCATCGTTAACTACAAAACACATGACCTAACCCTAGCCTGTATAAAATCAGTATTTTCGTCAGTTACAGCATACAAATACGAGATTATTTTAATCGACAATGCCTCGAAAGACGGTATCATTAAGTCCGTTAACGAGCAGTTCCCGCAAGTCATCTGCATCGCAAATAAGGACAACGTAGGCTTCTCAAGGGCTAACAACCAAGGTATTCGTATCGCGAAAGGGAGATACGTGCTGCTCCTGAACTCGGATACCATCGTCCAACAAGACACGCTGGAAACGATGCTAAGTTTCATGGACGAGAACCCCATTGTAGGCGCCAGTGGCTGCAAAATCGTACTACCAGACGGTTCGCTGGACAAAGCATGTAAGCGTGGCTTCCCGACGCCGTCAGCGTCCTTTTATTATGCCTTCGGGTTTTCGAAGCTTTTTCCCAAAATCCCACGCTTCAATCAATACCAATTAGGATACTTGAATCCCGACGAGGAATACGGTATCGATTCCCTAGTAGGTGCCTTCATGTTAATTCGCCGAGAGGCTATTGAACAAGTTGGGATGCTCGATGAGGAATTTTTTATGTATGGTGAGGATATAGATTGGTGTTATAGAATTAAAGAGGCAGGTTGGGTAAATTATTATTACCCGAAGACTCAAATTATCCATTACAAGGGCGCGAGCAGTCGAAGGAAGCCTTACAAAATTATTTATGAGTTTCATCGTGCGATGATTTTATTTCATAATAAACACTATCGCCAGAAGTACTCCTGGCTGACAAATATGGCGGTTTACATAGGTGTAGGCTTGAAGTTCGGGCTATCTTTAGCAAGAAATAAACTAAAACCAACGAGGTGATTTACATTGATTCGACAGAGTCAAGGTTTTTTGACCCAACTTTACGCACTGGCCGACTTTCTTTGTATTCAGCTCGTGTTCTTACTTTCCTGGTGGCTGAAATTTAAAAGTGGCTGGATTCCTTTCGATTCTCCGCTGCCGATTAAACATTATTTGATGTGGAGTGTCAGTTACGCGCTAATCGCGATCTTCATAAGTTATATGACTAATTTTTATACGCCGAAAAGAAAGAAGCAGTTTTCATTTGAGGTATTTAAAATTATTCAAGTACACATTTTCAGTTTGTTATTGCTATTAAGCCTTTTGTTCATTTTAAAAGAAGTAGACGTCTCGCGTTCTTATTTGTTGCTTTTCTTAGTGAACAATATCTTAGCCATTAGCTTTTATCGCTATATGATCAAAATTTCGCTGAAGCGAGTAAGACAGAAGGGCTATAATAAGCAATTCATTCTTATTCTTGGAGCGGGATCGCTCGGTAGACAGTTTTATACGAAGCTCAGACAGCATCCAGAGTTAGGGTATGAGGTTGTGGGATTCCTTGATGATTATCAAGAAAAGCATGAAATTCCTTATCAGAATTATAAGCCGATCATAGGGAAAATTAATGACCTTGAATCGATATTAAATTCAAGCATCGTGGACGAGGTGATTATCGCTCTCCCGTTAGATGCTCACCACAAGTTTGGCAGCATTATCAATGTTTGTGAGAAGGTCGGCGTCAAAACACTGATCATTCCGGACTTTTATGACTTCTTACCGTCGCGTCCTTATTTCGATAATTTTGCGGAGATGCCGCTCATTAATGTGCGTGATATTCCTCTGGATGAGTTCCGGAATCGGCTTTTCAAGCGGGCTTTTGATATCATATTCTCTCTTACCGCAATCATTCTTACAGCGCCAGTCATGGTTGCATCTGTTATTGCGATTAAGTTAACTTCTCAAGGGCCGATTATTTTCAAACAAGAGCGAGTTGGTTTAAACCGTAGGACATTTATGATGTATAAGTTTCGCAGTATGAATGTTTTGTCAGAGAGTGCTTCTAATACGGAATGGACGGTTGAAAATGACCCGCGGCGAACCAAGGTCGGAACGTTCCTCCGCAAAACGAGTTTGGATGAGCTGCCTCAGTTTTTTAATGTGCTTTTTGGGCATATGAGTGTAGTGGGTCCAAGGCCGGAACGTCCTTACTTCGTGGAACAATTTAAGGAAGAGGTTCCGAAGTATATGGTGAAGCATCACATTCGCCCTGGTATTACGGGGTGGGCGCAAAGCAACGGCTTGCGTGGAGACACCTCGATTGAAGAACGGATCAAACACGATATTTTTTACATTGAAAATTGGACTTTTTTATTCGATATCAAAATTATTTGGCGAACGATTATTAATGGTTTTATTAATAAAAATGCGTATTAAATAAATTTTTTCTCATCAACCGCATGATTCGTCAGCATCTTCCCCATACTAGGCATATACTTGATAGTGCGGGGAGGTTTTTTTATGATCGATCATGATGACGCTTACCAAGATGAACGCTTTTCAATTGGCAAAGGTTTGATTGTTGGTGTGGTGTTCGGTTCCCTGATCTGGGCAGGTATTATTACCGGTATTGTGTATATGTGGTGAAAATAAATATAAAAGACTGCTTGGGCTATAGCCTTAGGCAGTTTTTTTGTTTAGGAGGCAGGTTTTGAGGAGCGGGAAGGACTTACCTTTATGACGTCGCGAAGTCCAGCCACAAGCGGTTTCTCAGCTAACCTGTACGACATGTGACATAGCGGCACTACACACATAACAATTATTACATTTGTGAGCAGAGGGCCCAAATAATCGACGAGATGAGTAGCCACACTTAATTTCATTAATATGGAGATAAATATCAGATGGGTTAGTAAAATCGTGTAAGACGCATCCCCTAGTTTGCTGAGAGCAAGAACCCACCGTGGCAACTGAAGCCGCTCAGGTATAGAAGAAGCACCTAGCAGAACAAATATGGCTGGAATGACGTACAGCAGGTAATTGTGATAAGGAGCAAATTGAAATTTGTCATTGATCCATATAAGTAAAAATCCAAACACTCCGATAGAAATCAACCATTTGTAATGTTTACTTTTATGTTGCTCCGCCCATTTGGCCAATAAACAGCCTGTCATAAACTCTAAATTCACATCACTGAAGAGAAAGTTTAAATAGAAATGACGGTCGATATCGGCACTTATCAGCGGTATGCGCAGAAAATGGCATAAAGTTAAGGCAATCCATATGGAAGCGAAAATAAGTGCTGGCTTTCTCCCAAGAGCAAGGAGAAGGCTGAAAGCCAAGTAAAATAGCACAAAATAGCTTAACGACCAAGCCACCGGCAGAACAGGACCTTGCGTTTGTGGGAGCAGCAGGAACGATTTAATAATGGTATCCTTATGAGTCTCAAAACCGTATCCAAAGCTCGGGACAAAGAAATATACGGGCAGCACTACGAGAGTAATTAGCCAGTAAAAGGGATAGATACGTATAAGACGATTAGTTAGATAGGGGAGAACGGTCATTTGGGTTCCGATTTTGTGGCCATATGTATGAAAGAGCAGGAAGCCAGTTAATAAGAAAAAGAAATCTACTCCGCCTGATCTCCCGATGGCACTGACGCCCAGGAAGTCGTATTTATAATACTTAAAGGACATGGCAGAAATGTGGAAAAGTAGGACAAAGAAGGCTGCCGTTCCTCTTGAGGCTTGGAGAGCGATTTTTTGGTTGTTATTCAATGCAATTCCTCCGGGTCATGGAAAGTTCTTCAATAGAACATTTTGCCAGATGACTGTGAAATAAATATGTCTAGAACCTGAAGATGAGCTGAATTTAATTGATTAAACAGGTGAATTCATTTTTTTGAGGGATTCTTTTTGCTCTTCACCTAGGTTATAATTAAAGCACTTAAGTTTTATTGTTTGGAGGAGTTCTAGATGGCTGAAATGACGGATCGTGAGTTTTTAAGTGCCATGCTCGGTAGAATTAATGAAATTGGCGCGGATGTTAAAGCCATTAAAGACAGAGTTGACAATATGGACAGACGCATGGGTAATCTAGAAGACCGCATGGGTAGTATGGAAAACAGCATGGGCAGCATGGAAGATCGTATGGGTAATCTGGATAACAGAATCTCAAAAGTAGACGACACTCTACAGGAAATCAAACAAGTTCAAGTGCAGCAAGGTGAGCAAATTGCAGGAATTGCTGTAACGATGATGGAGCATGCAGCCAGTATTCGTACACTTAAATTAGTGAGATAAATGAGTAAGATTAGACGAATCTGGAGCTAGTCTTATTTTTTTTGCCTAAATCCGTCCAAGCTGGTAGCTTGGCTGCATAATCGTCCAAGTCCCCTCATATGCATGTACTATGTTGATGTTAATCATGAGTGAGGGGATGATCGAATGCGCCGGGTCACATGGATGGTAGCAGTGGTGATGTGCTTAGCATTGGTTCTCGCAGGATGCGGGATAGGCAAGAAAGATGCAGGATCTATCGTAAAGGATTTGGATCATGTGATCAGCAAAGCGGATAGCTATCAGGCTTCAGGCAGCATGATTTTGCACACGGGGTCACAGCCGCAGGAATATCAGGTGGAGGTGGCGTTCTCGCCGGAGCATTTCTACCGGATTTCGCTGACCAATGCATCGAAGGATGTAACGCAAATTGTGCTGCGTAATGAAGAGGGCGTGTTTGTTTTAACGCCGCATCTGAAGAAAAGCTTCCGTTTCCAAAGCGATTGGCCGGAGAATCAAGGACAAGTATACTTGTTCCAATCTCTAGCTAGAAGCATTATCGCGGACAAGGATCGCCAGTTTACAACGGACAATGATACGTACGTGTTCGACGTGGCGGCGAATTATCAGAATGAGCAGCTGTCTCGCCAGAAAATTTGGCTGAATAAAAAGACACTGGCACCAACGCAGGTTCAAGTCTCGGATACGAACCAAAATGTGATGGTGCAGGTGAATTTCACGAAGTTCGAGTTCGATGCGAAGTTTGATAAGGATTTCTTCCAAATGGAGCGCAACATGACGAGCTGGAACATGCAGACATTGCCGACGATGTCCGATGTTAAGGTCACGGATGCTGATCATCCAGCGGCCAGTGTAACGGACAAAAACTTGTCCGCAACAGGCGGGCAATCCGATCAAACTTCCACAGGTACAAAAACGGATGCAACGAAGCCAAATGCCGCTGCAAGCAAACCGCAAAGTATCGGTATTATTGAGCCGAGTTATCTGCCTAAGGATGTCGTGAAGCAGGATATTACGGATATGAAGCTCGGTGAAGACGCGGCTGTTCTTTTGAGATACAAAGGGAAGTACAACTTCAGTATGGTTGAGGTTAGACCTCAGGCGAAGTCGGTGTCTTTGCAGCCAGGTGATATTGTGGATCTGGGCTTCACGATTGGCGTTCTCACAGGGGAAGATAAGAAGACTCTTACTTGGACGAATGACGGCGTAGAGTTCAGATTAACGACAGGCGATTTGCCGACGAATGAAATGATTAAAGTGGCGATGGCAACGGAAGGCCAATCCGGCAAGTAATCAATAAAGATCTGCTCTTAGGAGCAGGTCTTTTTGTCATTTTTTATGCAGAAAAGCTTAAGCTTGACATCCAGAATACAGCTTTTGCACCGATTATCAGAGAAATTTAATGTGGAAAAGTGTGCCAATAGTGAGATGAACGCAAGGAAAAATCATATATTTCGCATAAGAGCAAGATGTACGGCAAATGTACAGGGGCAGTAGCCTTCAGCCGATTTCCAGTTGGAGATGGACATGCGAACAAACATACTCATGAAAAGCGTCGTTCGGATATGACGCGATTTTGCCTTATTTAAGCCCAAAGGACGGTTGACAGTGTTTCGTGACTCGGTTTAACATAGGTTTATCGGTCCTAACGGGTTCGGAATTACTGGAGGGGGAGTCCTGCTGCTCGCATGGAGCGGGCCTTCCCTTGTCCTTTGCATTTGGAAAAAGAGGTGAACGCTGGTGGATGCTTTTTATCGTCCCACGTGGGTTGAAATTTCGTTAGATGCTCTGCGAAGCAACATTGAAGGTTTTCAGAAGATACTGCCGGCAGGAATGAAGCAGATGGCAGTCGTTAAAGCGGATGCGTACGGACACGGGGCTGTAGAAGTATCCAAAGAGGTTTTAGCCGCAGGTGTGGATTACTTGGGTGTGGCGTTTTTTGATGAAGCGCTGGAGCTAAGGAATGCAGGGATTACTGCACCTATTCTGGTGCTCGGCTATACGCCGCCAGAGGGAGTCGAGCGGGCACGAGAGCTTGATGTTACCATAGCGGTCTATAGTTATGATGTCCTCAAGGAATTGCAGGCACAGCAGCAGAAGAAGAAGCTGAAAATCCACATTAAGCTGGATACCGGCATGGGTCGGCTTGGCTTGCATACGGAAGCGGATGCAATTCCATTCATCGAGCAAGCGTTGACGCTGCCGAATGTGGAGGTTGAAGGGTTATTCACGCATTACGCGAATGCGGATGAAGTGGATAAAAGCTATACGCTGGAGCAGTATCGCCGTTTTGAGCGGATTGTGAGCTATTTTACCGATAAAGGTGTAAAGTTTCCATATATACATGCGGGCAACAGCGCAGCGGCTATTGATTTGCCTGGTCTCACGTATTCGATGGTTCGGCTCGGTATTTCAATGTATGGGCTATATCCTTCCAGGGATGTGGATCAAACGAAAATTGCGTTGAAGCCTGTGCTTAGTCTCAAAACGGGTATTGTCCATCTCAAAACATTGCCGCCAGACTCCGGAGTCAGCTATGGAACGATCTATCATACAAAAGGCGAAGAGCAGATCGGCACGCTGCCAATTGGGTATGCGGATGGGTATTCACGAATGCTTTCGGGTAAAGCTGAGGTTCTGGTTCGGGGTAAAAGGGTGCCGGTAGTCGGTCGAATATGTATGGACCAATGTATGATCAACGTGTCCGACGTTAAGGATGTCCAGTCTCTCGATGAGGTTGTGCTGATCGGGGAGCAGGATGGACAACGAATTACAGCTGAAGATATCGCTGATCAGCTAGATACAGTTAATTACGAAGTGATTTGCATGATTTCACATCGGGTCGCACGTGTGTATGTGCGCGGCGGCGAGCGAGTGGATGCCATTAATCCGCTGATGCGTCATCGTTACTAGATCTTGGGTCTCATCTAATTCATGAATTTACCATTTAAAAATGTTCCTTCCTTTAGAGGGATTTTAGAGTAGGCTATCGAATACGTAGTGAAGAATCTTATATCCATAGGTGTAACATATTTGATATACTGGGTGCATATATCTATTGTATAATTTGGTTTTCAAGTTGACATACTGGTAATATTGTCTTTGTATCGTTTCTGGGGGTGCGAGAGTGTGAGCAATGCGCATAATACGAAAAGGATCATGATTAGCTTGCCTGACAATCTGTTGCAAGAAGTGGACGGTATTGTCGAGAAGGAGAACTCCAATCGCAGCGAATTTATTCGCCAGGCAATGAAGCTGTATTTAATTGAACGCAAAAAGCGCAGTCTACGCGAATCCATGCAGCGTGGGTATATGGAGATGGCGAAAATTAATCTCAGCATGGCATCTGAAGCTTTTCAAGCGGAGGAAGAAGCGGACGGAACGCTTGATCGCTTAGTAAGCGGGGTGTAAGAAGTGATTGTGAAACGTGGCGATGTTTTTTTCGCAGATCTTTCGCCGGTAGTAGGGTCGGAGCAGGGAGGAGTTCGTCCTGTTCTAGTGATCCAAAATGATATCGGCAACCGCTTTAGCCCAACCGTGATTGTTGCAGCGATTACAGCTCAAATCCAGAAGGCAAAGCTACCCACGCATGTGGAAATCGACGCGGAGACGCATGGATTCGATCGAGACTCGGTCATTCTGCTCGAACAAATCAGAACGATTGACAAGCAACGGCTTACGGACAAAATTACGCATTTGGATGAAGAGACGATGCGAAAGGTTGACGACGCTTTGCAAATTAGTGTGGGACTGATAGAATTTTGAATAGGATCTGGAACGGACGGGGGTAAGTGGTTCCCTCGTTTTTTGGTTTGCATACATACTTGAATCCAGGTAGAAGTGGGGAATGACTGTGATGATATTGGAAACGATGATGAACAAATGGTTCCACGCAGCAAGCGAAACATCCGGTAACACCGGTGTGGAAAGCACAGCAGAAGAGCAGCCAGGAAGCAAGGGAGCTAAGAACAAATACGAGGAAGAGCCTAAGGAGAAAGTCGTCCTCTCGGAAGAAAAGAAAGCGGAGATCCAAGAGCGAATCTTAAAGCAGATTTCTGCTGAGCTGCAATTGCCCACAGGTAAAGTGAAAACGACGATGGGACTTCTGGATGAGGGGAATACCATTCCTTTTATCGCGCGGTACCGGAAAGAAATGACGGGTGAGCTGGATGAAAACCAGCTGCGAGACATCGAGGAGCGTTTGCAGTATTTACGCAACCTTGAGGATCGCAAGCTGGAGGTCGTGCGTTTGATCGATGAGCAGGGGAAGCTGACGAGTGATCTGCGCAAATCGATTGAAGGCGCTGCAAAGCTGCAAGAAATCGAAGATCTCTATAGACCGTATCGTCAAAAACGGAAAACGAGAGCAAGTGTAGCCAAAGAGCGTGGCCTAGAGCCGCTAGCCGATTGGATCTGGAAGCAGCCTAGACAAGGCTCGCTGGAGCAAGAAGCGGAGCGATACATAAACGCGGACAAGCAGGTAGCAAGCGCTGCAGACGCCATCCAAGGCGCGATGGACATCTTAGCGGAGAACATGGCAGACGATGCTAAGATTAGAGCCTGGGTGCGTAGATACACACAGGATCAAGGGATTTTACATACAGAAGCAAAAGATGCAAAGGCTGAGTCCGTCTATGAGATGTACTATGCTTATCAGGAGCCAGTGAAACGTCTCCCACCTCACCGTATCCTTGCTATCAATCGCGGAGAGCGCGAGGAAATTCTCAAGGTTAACTTGGTCGTTGCGGTAGATAAAATTCATGATTATATAGCTAGGCAGACTATTAAAGGACAATCGATAGTACAAGATGTGCTTCGTGCGATTGTCGAAGATGCTTACAAGCGTCTAATCGCACCGTCCATCGAGCGCGAAGTGCGCGGGGAAATGACAGAGATGGGCGAGGAGCAAGCGATTAAGATTTTCGCAGAAAATCTGCGTAATCTGCTGCTCCAAGCACCCGTCAAAGGGCACGTAGTGCTCGGTGTCGATCCCGCTTACCGGACAGGCTGTAAGCTGGCTGTCATCGACGACACCGGGAAAATGCTTGAAATCGCCGTGACGTACCCAACACCTCCTAATAATAAGGTGGCGGAAGCGAAGGCGAAGTTCAAGCAATTGATCAGCAAGCACGGCGTCGAGCTGATCGTCATTGGGAATGGAACGGCTTCCCGTGAAACGGAGCAGTTTGTGGCGGAGCTGATTGCGGAGATCAAGGAGCAGAAGCTCAAGTACTTGATCGTCAGCGAAGCGGGGGCGAGCGTGTACTCCGCGTCGAAGCTGGCGCAGACGGAGTTCCCTGAGCTCGACGTCGCCGAGCGCAGCGCGATCTCGATTGCGCGGAGGCTGCAAGACCCGCTCGCGGAGCTTGTTAAGATCGAGCCGAAGGCCATCGGCGTCGGGCAGTATCAGCATGACGTTTCGCAGAAGCGTCTGGATGAGAACTTGAAGGCCGTCGTAGAGTCGGCCGTGAACCATGTCGGCGTGGACCTGAACACGGCGTCCCCGTCTTTGCTCTCGTACGTGTCGGGTGTGAACGCGACGCTGGCCAAAAACATCGTCAAGTATCGCGAGGAGCACGGCAAGTTCAATTCCCGACAGGAGCTGTCGAAGGTTCCGCGCCTTGGCGCGAAAACCTTCGAGCAGTGTGTCGGGTTCATGCGGATTCCCGGCGGCGGGAACCCGCTGGACAACACCCCGATCCATCCGGAGTCTTACGACGTGGTGGATCGGCTGTTCAAGGAGCTGCGCATAGAACTGGCGCAACTGGGCTCGCAGCAGCTTCTATCGCTGCTGCAAACGCTGGAGCCGGAGGAGATGGCTCCGAAGCTGGGCGTTGGTGTCCCGACGCTGCGGGACATCTTAGACAGCCTGCAGCGTCCTGGGCGGGATCCGCGGGAAGAAGTCCCCGCGCCGATCTTCCGCACGGACGTGCTTCAGCTGGAGGACCTTGTGCCGGGCATGGAATTGACCGGCACGGTGCGCAATGTTATCGACTTCGGCGCTTTCGTCGATATCGGCATTAAGAACGATGGGCTGGTGCACATCTCCCAGCTCAAGAATGGCTTCGTGAAACATCCAATGGATGTTGTTTCCGTTGGAGACATCGTTCAGGTATGGGTGCTGAACGTGGATCAGAAAAAAGGTCGCGTTGGCTTGACCATGAAAAAGCCGCAGCAATAAGCAATTAGATAGCAGTTGGCGGCGATGAGCTGCCGGCTGCTTTTTTTTTGATTTTTTCTCTATCATCCTCTCATCATTCTAATGTCTTTGTTAATGTCCACATCATCCTCTCCAATCAGAAATTGAAATTAATCCTCATTGGGAGGCTGTCCCACCTCCTTCATGGAATATACAACGGAGTTTTGTTGGCCAACGACCGCAATGAGCATGTCTTCATGCACTAAACGGGTCAGCCATTCGGCCGCTACGCGATAAGGGACATTACATTCGGCAGCGATGTCCTGGATGCGAATCAGGCCATTACAGCGACTCGCAACGCCTAGAATAACCTGCTTCCTTAACTCCCACAGAAATGGTGTATAAGAGGTTGGGTTGTTAGGTACGGAATAAGATGATTTCCTTTCATGCAGCAAATACACGTTGTTTGCTTGAATTTTTTTCGTTCTGCGACGCAAAACCATAGATCTTCAGCTCCCTTTATACATGTTTAGATAACAAAAAAACACACCGACCCGCAGATTATTCTGCTGAATCGAGTGTGCTTCACTCGGACGGACTATTACATTTATTTACAGTATAGTGGGCTCATTTCAAATATGCAACATATTTTTCATTTATGCTTGCTGCTTCTATGTACCGGTTATGGCAAAAAAGCCAGCACCTGTCTCAAACAAGTACTAGCCCTTTTATCAGAATTTACGTTTGCCCGGTCCGTCCGTCGATTGGGTGTCAGGCCACTCCTCTTGTGAGCGGCGGGTGCGGTAAAAGTACCAGCTATCATTCAGCAATCGGATTTGTCTGCGGTTTTTGTTCTGGAAGGCCCGCATTAATTGATTACAGAGCCATTGCGGCATATGCCCATCCCCTTCTTCGCCATGTACTTATAGCATATGAAGGAAAGGGGAGTAGGGTGCAGGTCCTTATGACATTAAGCTTCAAATTCCTCTTCGTACCACTGTTCGAGCTGTGCTTGAAGGGCGCGGATTTCAGTTAGCAGCGAAACCAGCGGATAGGCTTTCTCCTGAATCCCGGCAAAGGATTGTTCCAAACGATTGATATACTCTAGTCCTTGGATAAGCGTATACGTCGTGCCGATTAGCTCCAAATCATCACATTCTGCAATCACTCTAGGAAGCTGAGGGACATCATCTGCAGTCAGTTTATCTAATTCTTTGTGCAATCTTTGATTCAGTGCTGTGAGTTGATAGGAATAAGAAGATGGCATCGCAACAAATTCTACTTGCTGGTCGAGCTTGAGAATGGCGTATCGCATTTGTGGCATTTGATTGTTCAAATCCTCTCTGTATAAAGCTTTCGATCTTTCTTTTCTACTTGACAGTATAGCCGTACATACGGTACAAATTCAAGTGAGAACTTGTCTAAGCATTGCTTACGATTTAAGTTTCTAATGAAAACTCTAAGGAGCGTAGGGGATGGAGGATCAGGAACTTCAGGAGTGGATTGAGCAGATTTCTTTGGCGTCGTTCGGAAGGCCGTTTGTTCATCAAGCGCGTTTTAACCGAAGATTGCGGTCGACGGGAGGACGCTATTTTACCAAATCCCATGATATTGAAATCTCTTGGATGCAGTGGGAGACGTTTGGCCGTGATGAAATTGAGAAGATCATTAAACATGAACTTTGCCATTATCATTTACATATATTAAAAAGAGGTTATAAGCACCGCGATCATGATTTTAAGTCGCTGCTCGCGCAGGTTGGAGGTTCCCGCTTCTGTCAATCGCTGCCTCAGGCACGTCAGAAAAGAGCGTATAAATACCGCCTGGAGTGCGTTAATTGCAAAACGGAGTATTTCCGAAAGAGAAAAGTGGATGTTCGCAAGTATGCCTGCGGAAAGTGTAAGGGAAAATTGAAATCGTATACACTTGACTTACCAACGTCTTCATAATAAAATAAAAGTTATTCATTCCCTGATAGCTCAGTTGGTAGAGCACTCGACTGTTAATCGAGTTGTCACAGGTTCGAGTCCTGTTCGGGGAGCCATATCTTTGGAGAGATACCCAAGTGGCTATAAGGGGACCCTCTGCTAAGGGGTTAGACTGCGTAAGTGGTGCGAGGGTTCGAATCCCTCTCTCTCCGTATGGTTTTGGAAATAAGCTCAGATGGCGTTTGCGCCGTTTGGGCTTATTTTTTTGCCGAACATGTAGGGATTATCCGGTTACATGTCTTATGTCTCGTGTCTCGTGCCTCGCTTCGCAAGCTGATAAAGGAACATCAGCAGAAATTAGACATATAGCTTGTGGAAGGAAACTGTGGGACGCTATTTCGGGCTTTATGGGGTGAAATAGCACCATTTTGCTGAAATAAGATCCTGCAGTTCCTCCCGGCACCCAAACCCTTGCTATTCTCCCAAATAACGTCCCACAGTTCCGCTAAGGGGTCGAGGAGGCATGTCTAGTCGTATTGGCAAAGTATGACTCCGTTGATCTTAATAGTCAGAACCAATGTTTGCGTTTAAAAAAGTACCACATCAAGAAGCCGATGCCAATCATCAAAATCCAGACGTACAAGTAGCCATAGTCCCAGCCTAGCTCGGGAATGATTTTGAAATTCATGCCGTAGACACCAACAATGAAGGTAAGCGGCAGAAAAATCGTACTGAAAATCGTCAGTGTTTTCATAATTTCGTTCATGCGATCGGATTTCATGCTCATCTGAAGCTCAAGGAGCCCAGTCAGCGATTCACGAAAAATGTCCAAAGAATCTACGACACGTGAGATATGGTCCATAATATCCAGGAAGTAGACATCATCTTCTTCGCGTGTGTAGGGGAAAGAGTGGTGAGCAATAGCCGCCAGAGTAATTCGTTCATCGACAATGACTCGGCGCAGCTGATGCATAATCCTTTTCAGTTGGAAAATATCCTGTGCAATGCGAATCGCAGGGTTCTGATACACGGCCTGTTCCATACTGTCCAGACGATCGTCCAGATGTTCCACGATGACGGTATAATCGTCAACACAGCGATCCAGAATGGCATGCAGGATTGCGCCAGGATGACTGAATCGTTCAGGCACTTCTTGGCACATGTGGAAGAGCTGATCGATGAAAGGAAGCTTATCTTTGTAAACGGTAATAACAAAATTAGAGCCGATCACGATCGCAATTTCCTGGGGCTCCAACTCCTCAGATACCGCGAAAAAGGTTAGGAAGATATGATTTTTATACGTATCCATCTTCGGTCGTTGGTTTAGCTTGATGGCATCCTCGACGAGGAGCGGGTGGCACTTGAATAGATCACCAAGGACATGCTTGACTTCCTCCGGTGTGGGGTTCTCCATTTGGACCCAAACGACTTCATTCGGGGCTGGAATGCGAACCTTTTCCTCGTGGACGGTTGCTTGAGTAGATTCATATATGAGCATGGATGACAAACCAAACACCTCGGTAGGTTGAATTGGTTTCAGCATACCATATTTGTCCGGAAGCGATCCAGATTTTGCACTTGTCAATTGAGATATGATCCTTTATAATAACAATTGTCGTCAAAATGGGCTGCACAAGCTTAGTGACTTTCGTGGCCCGTTGGTCAAGTGGTTAAGACACCTCCCTTTCACGGAGGTAACAGGGGTTCGAGTCCCCTACGGGTCAGTTATTTTTATCCTCTTATGCGGTCGTGGTGGAACGGCAGACACACCATCTTGAGGGGGTGGCGCTCACAAGGCGTGAGGGTTCAAATCCCTCCGACCGCATCCCAAGAAAAAATCTGAAATTCCTTGATAGTTAAGGAATTTCAGATTTTTTTGTTTTTGTATTAACATGTGGGAAATGAGCCTCCGGTAGAAGTTAACGTCGCAAAACAAGCTTAACGCTGGCGTGGGAGCTACTGCAAAAAGTACAGCAAATAATCTCACTTTTGCCGTAGGTTATTCCTTGCCTTTTACCCGACATATGCAGAAATCGGCAATTTAGCTGTACTTTTTGCAGGATATGAGTCCAAATCGCTGGCTTCCGCCGAATTTGCTGTACTTTTTGCATGATTTGCATTTATGGTGCCCTATCCAAATTGTGCCCCCGCCACAACATCTCCCTCTCCTTTCATGTATAAAGTATTTTGAATAAACACATAATTCCGACTAAAAACACATGTGAATTTTTTGTAAGTGCCAATATAATGAAAACTATCATGGGCCCATGATAATAAAGTTTATAGAGAGGGGCTACTTCATTTGAAAGCACTTTCGAATAACTCCGGTATTTTTCGCAAACGGAGCGCGATTACGATGGTTGGAGCTTTGATGTCTGTTGTTATGTTAGCCGGCTGTGGTAATTCTTCAAATGGTCCTAAAGCAACGTCCACTTCAAGTACTTCGGCCACTGAGCCCATTCATATTCTTCTGTCCCATTCCGAATTCGCCTATGCGAAACAAGCCAAAGAAGACGATATCTACAAGAAAGAACTGAACCGTTTATCAGGTTTCAATGTTAAGTATGATTTCTTGGGACATAGCGATTATGCCCAGCAGTTATCCCTTCGCTTTGCATCTGGTGATCTAGCCGACTTGATCCGCACAGACAGTGTAGTATCTACCATTCACAGCGGTGCTGTCGATCAAGGTGTTTTTCTCGAACTCGGTCCCCTCATTGATAAATACGCGCCTACACTAAAAAAGAAAATACCTGCAGAATTCTGGAAAAGTCCTCGTATTTCTAAGGACGGTAAAATTTATGGCATCCCAGTTACCCGTGGGGTACCAGCGGATCGTTCTATTTTCATCCGCCAGGACTGGCTTGATAAGCTGAAAATGGATGCGCCTAAGACGCTTGATGAGTACTTAGCCTTCTTCGAAGCGGTTAAAAAAGAAGATATGAACGGCAACGGCGATCCCAATGATGAGTATGGCTTAGGCATGTTCAACAATATTATTTGGACGGATATTTTCACACCTGCCTTCGGTGTTCATACGAACAAGTGGAGTCTCAAGAATGGCCAACTCGTTCCTGACATCATCGATCCAAGAATGAAGGAAGCGATCGCTTTCTATAAGCAGCTATATGATAAAGGCTACATTAATCCCAATTTGTTCGTGAAAAAAGAAGATGAGCAGAATGCTTCCATTGCTAAAGGGGAAGTTGGTGTTTGGGGCGCTGCTGTTTACCAATACTTGGCTGGGTACGGCAAGGATAATGCAGCCAAAACGTTTCTTAACCAACCGACGGCCTCTGTTAGCATGATTGCACCTCCACAAGGCCCACGTGGTGATAAGGGAATGGCGCTGCAATCGGATGAGATTTATTTCGTATGGGTGATTCCGGCCAAGACCAAAAATCCAGAGAACATCATTAAGTACCTGGAGTGGGCTTACAGCAGTCCTGACGCTGATCAATTTTTTGCGTATGGCATAAAAGGGCAAAACTTCTCGGAAGAAAACGGACAGATTAAGTACGATATTAATCAGCCGGTCAATGTTGAGAAGAATGCTTTCCAAATGTATCAGGTTTCTCTGAACCCGCGTGAAATTGGATTTGCAGCTCCACTTGTGCTTAAGGCTCTGCCCGAGTCTGATAAAATCACAAAGGGTTATGCCACGTCCAAAGATAGTCTTATCCCGAATGAAGCTAAATACATGCCTCGCTTGGAGTCACTCGCAAGCCATCCGGAATTAAATATTGGCGCTGCCCAAGGCACGCTATTCCTGGATATGTTTGCTAAGGTACTTACGGGACGTGAACCGCTTGATTCCGCGTTCGACAACTTCGTGGTTGAATGGAAGAAACGAGGCGGCGATGCTGCTATTAAAGAAGCGACAGAATGGTATAACAAGTTTAATAACAAATAATGATTGAACCCAGCTAAGCGTGGATCGAGTGTAGGTCTGACTTGGATCTCATGTTGCTCGATCCACATCATTTCAACAAAGGGGGAGAACGCCCTGTTTGCACAGATCCGACTCAAAGAATCCTGGGTGCTTATTCTCATGGCAATCCCCGGTTTAGTCTACTTTTTCACTTTCAAATACATCCCTCTGGTTGGCAATATCATTGCTTTTCAGAATTACAATCTATTTCAAGGGTTTACTCACAGCAAATGGGTGGGGCTGGATCATTTTCTGACGTTGTTCCGATATGATGATTTCTGGATTATTATGCGCAACTCATTAAAACTCGGGCTTTACTCCATTATATTTGGTTTTCCCGCACCATTGATTCTAGCCTTATTGTTGAACGAATTACGGGCTATGTGGTTGAAACGTCCACTTCAGACGATGCTGTATTTACCGCATTTCCTTTCATGGGTCATTGTAGGCGGGATCTTTACTAATCTTCTTGATGCTAAGGGCTGGATGAATCAGCTGCTTCATCATTTTGGCCTCGGGCCCTTTGACTTTTTGGGGAATTCCACAACGTTCCTTGGAACGATAATATCTATTAGCATTTGGAAAGAAATTGGATGGGGAACTATCATCTATTTGGCTGCGCTTGCCGGAATTAATCCGAGCTTGTATGAGGCTGCTACGGTAGATGGAGCTAGTCGGATTCGGCAAATATGGTCGATTACGCTGCCATCGCTTATGCCGGCAATCATTGTTCTACTGCTTCTTAGAGTAGGGAATCTATTAGATGCCAATATTGAGCAAATGCTAATGTTCCTAAATCCGCTTGTGCGGGATGTTGGTGAAGTATTTGACACGTATATTTATAGAGTTGGTTTACTAGACAGTCAGTATAGTTATTCCACCGCTATCGGAGTGTTTAAATCAGTAATTGGCTTGATCCTGTTGACTTTGGTTAACACATTAAGCAAAAAGACGACGGGTGAAAGTGTTTATTAGACAAACAGGAGGGGATTGACCTGAGAATCGCTCGTTCCTTTCAATGGTTTTCAGTTGTAAATATAGCTGTCTTAGTTGTAACCAGTTTGAGCATGATTGCGCCTTTAATTCATTTATTGGCGGTGTCGCTAAGCCTCCCAGAATATGCGAATGCCAAATTGGTAGGGCTTTGGCCCAAAGGCATGCAGTTTGATGTCTATGGATCTATTTTTGCGTTAGATGAGATTTGGAAAGCCATGGGAGTAAGCATTTATATTACTGTCATCGGAACGCTTGTGACGCTGCTGCTTTGTTCGCTCTTAGCCTACACGCTTACGAGGCCAATGATGCCAGGGCGGCAAATCATCATGAAGCTGATTGTCGTTACGTTCGTTTTTCCTGTACCGTTGATTCCGAGTTACTTGCTAGTCAAGCAGCTGGGGATGATTAATTCGCTATGGTCACTTATTATTCCTGGGGCTATGAGCGCATTCTATGTACTTATCATTCGTACTTTTTTTAAAGCACTTCCCGGGGAATTGTTTGAAGCAGCCAAAATGGATGGTTGTGGGGAACTGAGCATTTACGCTCGCATTGTATTGCCATTATCGATGCCCGTACTCGCTACCATCACCTTATTTCATACGGTCAGCCAATGGAATTCCTATTTCTCAGCTACGATTTACATTCGTTCGCGAGACTTGTATCCACTTCAGGTTCTGCTGCGTAATCTCATTGTAGACAATGGTGCCAATACCGGAATGAGTGATTTCCAAATGAGTACGCAGTTTACGCCAGAAATGATGAAAGCGGGCATTGTACTGGTCGCTACCTTGCCGATTCTAATCGTATATCCGCTTCTTCAAAAGCATTTCGTTAAAGGCGCTATGCTGGGCTCGGTCAAAGAATAGATAAGGGTATCTTGATTTCGTAAAATAAGTTATTTTTATAGTAGACAACTTAGAAGCACAGACGGAAGAAAAAGGGGAATGCGAATGCGAATCAAGACGATGACGATTAAGTTAAAGCTGGTTCTGCTCTTCTTCGGATTCTTCTGTTTGCCGTTTTTAATCCTTGGCAAGTTCTGGTACGACCGTTCCATGGAAACCATCGAGGATAATGCCATTAACAATAATCAACAGCTTATGCGTCAAATTAATTATAACCTTGATGTCTATTTCTCTGACATTAAGAAGGCAACGCTCCCTTTGCTTGCCCATCCTCTCGTACAGCAGTTTGTCAAAATTGACTCTAATAATCAATATGACTATTACGATTTAAGCTCTCGTATCCGAGCAGACCTCATTCCTAACATGGTATATAATCGAGATGATATTTATGGACTGTCCATTATTTCACTTAAAGGTCCTTATTATAGCAATATAGCTTTCTCAGATCGTGTAGACATGTATAGAAAAGAATTCGCTGACAACTCCAAGGATAATTTTCGGATTTTGGGCATCAGTATGACGGGTGACGGTACGGAGGTTATTACGCTCTTTCGAAGAATCATCGATAATGAAACGTATGTAACAGCAGGTTATCTAATCATTGATTTATCCTTGAACCGAACGACCGACATTATTAACCAAGCTCAACTTGGTAAAACAGGGATTATCTCCATCGTGAACACAGACGATAAGTACTTGTACCATCCTGATTCGCAAAAGTGGCAGCAGCTACTGCCTGATAGGTATAAGAGCCGCTTCGAAAACATAAAGACACCTTATTTTACGAACGGAGTAGGAGCAAGCAAATCCATTGTCGTGTACAACCGCTCAGCATCAACAGGGTTAACGATTGTATCGGAAGTTCCACTGCGGGAACTGATGGAGGATTTGATTTATTTTCGAAATCTAACCCTAGGTTTTGTCTTACTGCTCATCGTTCTGGCCTTTGTGACTATCCTCAGCTTTTCGCTATCCATCACGCGTGCGCTCTCGCACTTAATGAATTTAATGAAAAAAGTGGAGATGGGCGATCTGAGTATACGCGCTCCGCTGCGTAAGGATGAAATCGGAAGTTTGAACAGAGGGTTTAATCTGATGTTAGAAGATTTGAATCGGCTGATTCATATGATTCATACTTCTCATCAGAAGGAAAAAGAAATGGCTATTCATCAAAGAGAATCTAAACTGCAGATGCTTCAAGCGAGAATTAATCCTCATTTTCTGTATAACACGCTGGGAGTTATCAATGCCTACGCCATCATTGCTAAGGTGAAACCGATTAGTCAGATGACGGTATGGTTGTCTGATATATTCCGTTACAGCATCGATAATCCAGAGGACACGGTATCCCTTGCTGAAGAGATTCAGCACATGTTCAACTATATTCACATTCAGAAGGAACGCTATCAGAGCCTGGAAGTTGATGTAGATTTGGACCTGAATTGTTTGAGGGAAATTCATACACTTCGTCTCACTGTACAGCCAATTGTGGAGAATGCCTTCATTCATGGCTATGAGGACTATTCGATTAAACCTACGTATATTGGTCTCCGAGCTAGCTTCGATGATGCTGGTATAAAACTTCTGATTATCGACAAAGGCAGGGGGATGCCGCCAGATCTGGCTGAGACGTACAACCAAGCCTTCTCCTTCATGTCGGAGGAACAAATGCTGCAAGCGAGCGCTCCATTTGGAGGGATCGGCATGTGGAATGTCCACAGCAGGCTGAGACTGGAGTTCGGTGAGCCTTACGGCCTTTCCATCGTAGCCTCAGAGAGCTTTGGCACAATTGTCGAGATTAGAATGCCTTATCGGAAGGAGCAATCTGTATGATGACCGTCGTCGTTGCCGAAGATGAACCGATCGTAAGAATGGGGCTGATTGCTCTGATGGAGTCAGAAGCCGAAGGATTCAAGATCGTAGGGGAAGCAGAAGATGGGCAGCAGGCCCTGGAACTGGCAAGACTGCACGTGCCGGACATCATTATTACGGATATTCGTATGCCTGTGATGGACGGATTGACCTTCATGTTGGCTCTGAAGCAGGAAGGCATTTCATCTGCGGTTATCGTAGTTTCCGGTTATGGGGAGTTTGAATACGCTCAGCAGGCTCTGCGTGCTGGTGCAGCGGATTATTTATTGAAGCCGATTAATGAAGATCTCCTGCTGCCAACGTTAAATGCTTTACGGGAGAAGTTGCAGCTAGAGAAAGCACGTATTGTTCATGATAATAAGGAACAGCTATGGTCCTTCAAAACAAGTGCCAAGCAGCTGGCTAACGATTTATGGAATCTTCGGGAACTGGAGATTGAGAAAGAGTTGAACTCGTTGCAGCATGAGCTTATGAAGAACAAGCTGTCTACCTATGACATGGAGAGAAAACTTACAGGTTACATCGCTTTGTTGGAAGATGAATTCCGCTCTGCTGCGGGGCAAGAATTACCGTTTCCACGAGGTTTCGATAAGATGACGCATCACTTCGATACATTCATCGGTCATATATATGCCGCCATGAAGACAATTCGAGGAACTAGAAACTGGGGATACGGCAAGGTGATCCAAGCGGGAATTGCCTATGTGGACAAGCATTATGGCGATCCTGATCTTACGTTAACGAAAATTGCTCAACAGCTTGAAGTAAAGCCGGCCAATTTCAGCCATATGTTTAAAACAGAGCTTGGCGTTCCGTTCAGCCAGTATCTGATCCGCTTGAGAATGGACCAAGCTGCCAAGCAGCTCTCTGAATCAGCTAACAAAGTGTATGAAGTTAGCGCAGCTGTTGGATTTTCGGATTATGTTCATTTCTCCAAAATGTTCAAACGGCATATGGGCTTTACCCCGACAGAGTATCGCCAAAGCAAGTGGAAATCATAGCGGTGCAGTAGCGGGTTTCCATAGGTTTCATACCACCGCTGATCGCATCGGCAGTAGAGAAAAACCTCCAAATTCACTTATGAAAGTGGAAAATGGAGGTTTTGTTGCGTATGGGAATCATGGTAACAGTGATGCTCTCAATGATTTAAAGGGAATTCCTCCCGCTAATTGTTCCCTAAAATAGGAATTAGGGTACTTAACTGGAAAAACTCCATCTAATCCTGCGCTAGAAACGTAAATGATGCTAATGTGTAGAGAATAACAGGAGGATTTCCAGTTATTTGGGTTTAGGGCGATCAGACGAAGAGAATAACGGGAGAATTTCCCGCTAATTTAAAGGGGCCGGAGTCAGTGACCGCCGCTCTACAGCCAATGCCCGGCTCTGCGCTCCCGCCTCAATGCACGTCCCTACGCTTCAGCCAATGCCGGGCTCTGCGCTCGTCCCGTTCAGCCCAATCCGCGCCAATCCGGCTGCGCCCGCTCTTTCCATCGCAAGCGAATAGCTGCATACTCGTCCGCTGTCAGATTTCCCTGCGCAAGCCACTGCGCATTTTGCTGCCATCTGCCCTGTTTGGCCGTACCTACAATAGCTGTATGCACACCGGGTACGGATAAAGTGAAGCGCAGTGCATGTCCGATCGCATCACTGGAACCCACCTGCAGGAAGTCGTAATCCAGCTGCTGGAGCCTGCTCCAGTACTCTTGATGCCGATCATTCGCAATGTTCTCAGGGGCGATCCATACTGCGTTTGCAATAGGGCGTTTGGCAACAACGCCAATACCTCGCCGGCCCGCTTCTGGCAGCGTCAGCTCGATAGCTTCTTGGTCGGCGATACTGACGGAGGTTTGCAGGGACTGAAAGGCTCCGCATTGAACGGCATATTTGGCGGCAGCATGATCTCCGCTGTATCCCGCGAATCGAATCTTTCCTTTTTCTTTGGCTCTAAGGAGGACATCGATCACATCGCCTTGACGGAGAATGGCTTCCGAGCAGTTATGCAGATGCACTACATCAAGGTAATCTGTTTGTAAGCGTGCGAGGCTCCGGTCAATCGTCTCTTCCAGCAGCGAAGGCTCCCAGTCCGGCCGGTCGTAACCAGCCACTTTCCCATGGCCGCACTTCGTGAACAAGTAGTAATCATTCCGGCGATGTTTGACGGCCTGGCCAATCAATGTTTCACTATCCCCATAACATTCACCTGTATCGATCAAATTGAGTCCTTCATCCAGCGCACTTTCTAATAAATAGGCAATTTCCTTAACTTCCGCACCGATAAAACCGATCTCTGCAGCTCCGAATCCCAGAGCGCTGACTTGCATGCCGGTCTCGCCATATTCACGTCTTTCCATATCGCTATCACTCCCTAGCCAATCGGATGATCTTGTCAATTTATTATCACATAGACAAGGCGCATCGGACTGTAGAAAATCCCGACTTGTTTTAGCACGGTTTTCATAACAAAAGTGGTCGGATTTTTGAATAGTCACTATGGCTATTCGTCGACTATGCTGAGAAGGATACACGATGGAGGCGAATAACATGATGCCTGGAGATCACGTTCCAGATTGGCAAAATCTAAGCATTTTAGAGAGAAATACAGAGCTGCCGCATGCGGATTTGATGCCATTTGGCGATTGGGAGGGGGCTCTCGCGAACGAGAGAGAACGTTCGCCCTTTGTGCAGTCGCTGAATGGTGAATGGGCTTTTCAGTATGGGGAATCCGTGGCTGAAGTGCCTGCTGATTTCTATATGGAAAGCTTTGAATCGAGCGATTGGCCAACCATACCGGTCCCGTCCAACTGGCAGTTACATGGGTATGGGAGACCCCATTACAGCAGCTGCCCATATCCTTTCCCGATCAATCCGCCTTATGTGCCGAATCAGAATCCGGTTGGCTGCTACAGAACCCAGTTTCATTTCCATGAAACAGAGAAGCAGCAGCGGGTGCATCTTGTTTTTGAAGGCGTGGATTCAGCCTTTCACGTTTGGATAAATGGGCACTTCGTCGGCTACAGCCAAGGGAGTCACTTTCATTCTGAATTTTATGTAAGCCCTTACTTGCGTGAGGGACAGAATGTGATTGCCGTGCGAGTTTATCAATGGTGCGATGGCAGTTATTTAGAGAGCCAGGATAAATGGAGGATGAGCGGGATTTTCCGCGACGTTTACTTGCTGTCTTCCCCCCAAGTATCGGTGAGGGACGCTAGAGTCAGGACTCGTCTGCATGAGGGTTATGGGAAAGCGAGCTTAGAGGTTCGAGCCCAGTTGTCCGGCGTAACGGATGCGCCATTCTTGAAATCGGATTTCTTTCAACTTCGGATGACTTTGTTGGACGGGGAGCGTCATATTGTCTGTGATCGCTACCTTCATGTGCGGCAGGATGAACCCGTAGCGGAGCTAGTTCAAGAGGTGCTGTCACCCCGTCTATGGACGGCGGAGTCGCCTTACTTATATACGTTATTACTCACGATGTACGATAAAAAGCAGCAAATGATAGAGGTCAAAAAAATACACGTCGGTTTCAGGGACATTAGAATTGAGGAGGGACAACTGCTGGTTAATGGCAGCCCGATTATTATTAAGGGCGTTAATCGTAACGAATTCGATCCTGAGCTGGGTTATGTGACAACGATGGAATCGATGCTGCGCGATATTACTTTGATGAAGCAGCACAATATCAATTCGGTGCGATTATCGCATTATCCGAATGATACCAGATGGTTGGAGTTGTGTGATCGATTTGGTTTGTATGTCATTGACGAAACGGATCTTGAGACGCACGGGTTTCATTTCTATGGGAATGAGGGGCATCTGGCGCAGCTGCCTGAGTGGGAAGAGGCGTTCATCCAGCGGGCGAAACGGATGGTTGAAAGGGACAAAAATCACCCTTCCATTATCATGTGGTCGCTTGGCAATGAATCCGGTTATGGGGCCAATCACGATGCCATGGCGGCTTGGATCAGGGAGGCCGACCCGACTCGCCCCATTCATTATGAACGTGCTTACGATGCACCTGTTGTAGATGTGGTCAGCTCCATGTATCCTGCGGTGGAAACGGTTATTGAAGAAGGCTGCAAGGACGATAAGCGGCCATATCTCATGTGTGAATTCGGGCATGCCATGGGTAACTCCGTGGGGAATCTGCAGGAGTATTGGGAGGCGATCTACACGTATCCTCGTCTGCTTGGAGGTCTTATCTGGGAATGGGCGGATCAAGGCATTAAGCAGCAAGCAGGAGAAGATGAAGCCTGGTATGCGTACGGCGGCGATTTTGGGGAAGAACCGCACAGCGGCCATTTCTGCCTGGATGGGCTGCTTTTCCCGGATCGTGCAATCAAAGCATCCTTGTTAGAGTACAAGAAAGCAATTGAGCCGGTGAAAATCGAGGTTATAGATGTCGCCTTAGGCAAACTGAGCGTACAGAATAGATATGACTTTGTGTCCTTATCCCATTTGAAGGGATCATGGAGCTTGTGGCGAGACGGTGTCATGGTGGAGAAAGGGGAGCTTGCGAGGCTGCATACCCCTGCTGGATGTTCTGAGGATATCCACATCCCCATCGACGTACATGGGCTGAAGAACAAGGGTGAATACTGGCTTCACATCCGCTTTGTGCTGCGTGATTCGGTCATTTGGGCGGAAAAGGGTCATGAAATTGCCTGGGCTGATATCCCGGTGTTAACGATCGCCGAGATCCATGATCCGCGTCAGGCTGTTCAGGAGTCAAGCCCATTGTCGATCCGAGAAAGCTCCCGCCAAATCACGCTTACAGGCCAAGATTTCTATATGACGTTCAATAGGGATCAAGGCGCAATGACAACGTGGATGCACCAAGGGGTTTCCTTATTGACGGCAGGCCCTAAACTCCAACTGTGGCGGGCTCCGGTTGATAACGATGTCCACCTTGCCAAAGAGTGGGTGAAAGCTGGCTATAACCGACTTGTCACCGATGTGCGCGAGGTTGGGATTGACAGGACGGAAGACGGAGGCTGCAGAATCACGGTAGAATCGGTCGTTGGGCCGCGAGGCGGGAAGATCGTTTGTGATTCCCGCGTGGTCTATGCCATCGCTGCTGATGGTGAAGTCACATTGGCTGTGCAAATGGACCCGAGAGAGGAGCTTCCACCGCTCCCTAGGTTCGGGGTGGAGCTTGTGATGCCTGACAGCTTCAACCAGTTGGCATGGTATGGCCGTGGGCCGCATGAGTGTTATGCGGATCGCAAGGAGAGCGGTAAGCTGGGCGTATACAGCGGATCGGTCCAGGATCAGTTCGTGCCGTATATTAAGCCGCAGGAGAATGGCAATAAATCGGATGTACGGTGGTCATCCCTCGTGAATCAAGAGGGAGTGGGGCTGCTGTTCACGGGAGAGTCGACCTTTGACACCAGTGTTCATCACTACACGACGGAAGATATGACGACTACCAAACATGTTCATCATTTGACGAGAGTCGATCAAACCATTGTCAAATTGGACGCGAGACAAAGCGGCCTAGGCAATCATAGCTGCGGCTATGCCCCTACGCTTGACACTTATTTGATTAAAGCTGAGCCGATGAATTTTACGATCCGTATAAGACCTGTCTCACTTTCAACAACACCATAAATGGAGGGTTACCTAATGACGACACGAGTTGGACTTTGTAAAACCGAATATATGCTGAATCCGATTGGTCTTGATGTCCGGAAGCCGCGGCTTTTCTGGCAATTACAGGCGGATAGCCAAGGAGTGGTGCAGAGCGCTTATCACATTATGGTTGCTTCTACTAGGGAAAAGCTAGAGAGTGATCAAGCGGATGTGTGGGATAGCGGCAAGGTGAGCTCGAACGCATCGACGCATGTGCAATATGAAGGTCAGCCGCTTCAATCGGAAGGGGCCTATTATTGGAAAGTGCGCGTCTGGGACGGAGCGGGTGCAGTCACGGCATGGAGTGAGACAGCGTTCTGGATGATGGGCATATTGTCGCGAGGCGAATGGAAGGCGCAGTGGATCGGACGCAAATCCGAGCAGGGAGCCCTTATGCAGCCATCTCCATTTTTCCGGAAGTCGTTCGAGGTCAAGAAAAAGGTGAAGCGGGCCATTGCTTATGCTACAGCACTTGGCGTCTATGATTTGTATGTGAATGGCGAGCGGATTGGCGATCGTTTTGCCCCGGGATGGACGGATTATAATACGCGTGTACAGGTTCAGGCGGTCGATGTGACAGACAAACTGAAGACAGGCGATAACACGTTGGGTGTTATTTTAGGAGATGGCTGGTACGCGGGGACTGTGGGATTTCTCGGTGATAAAGTTTACGGGGAGAGACCGTTTTTCCTCATGCAGGTAAGCTTGGATTACGAAGATGGTACGAAGGAAAGAGTGATAACGGACCGTTCGTGGACGACGACCAGAGGGCCGATTCAATACTCCGATATGATCAAAGGGGAAGCCTACGATGCAAGAGAGGAATTGACCGGATGGAACAAGCCGGGTTATGCGGACTCAGCGTGGGAAGCGCCAGATGTGCGCTCAGGATATAACGGACTTCTCGTGGCAGCGATTGAGCCGCCGATCCGCATTACCAAGACGATGAAACCGATCAGCATGAAGAAGACAGCGGCTGGCACGTATATCTATGATATGGGCCAAAACATGGTCGGTTGGACGGCTGTGAATGTTCAAGGCGAGCGTGGAACGATGATAACATTAAGTCATGCCGAGATTCTGAATCCGGATGGCACACTATATGTGGATAACTTGCGAGAGGCCTGCCAGCAGGATCACTATATTCTAAAAGGTGAGGAACTGGAAAGCTACGAGCCTCACTTTACGTTCCACGGCTTCCGATATGTGGAATTGATTGGCTATCCGGGGGAACCTGATCTGGATACGATAACAGGGAAAGTTGTCCATTCCGATACACCTGTTACGGGGAAGCTGGAGACATCCGACGCGATGGTGAACCAGCTGTATTCTAACATTACATGGGGGCAGCGCGGGAACTTCCTGTCCGTGCCGACGGATTGTCCGCAGCGGGATGAGCGGCTTGGCTGGACAGGGGATGCGCAGATTTTTGCCCGTACAGCGGCTTACAATATGGACGTCTCCCGATTTTTCAGCAAATATGTGTGGGACATGGTGGATTGCCAGCAGCCTTCAGGCGCTTTTACCGATGTTGCTCCAGATGCGGGGTGGATTCGCCATAAAAACTGGAATACCCGGTTGAACTGGTTCGCCCCGGACAACTCGGGTTGGGGAGATGCCGGTGTCATTATCCCATGGACGATCTATCTGATGTACGGCGACGTCCGTGTCCTTGAGACGCACTACGAGGCGATGGTCAAGTGGGTGCATTATTTGAAAAACACCACCGACGAGCTGGTGCGCCCGGGGTACGCCAATTACGCGGATTGGCTGTCCATCGGGGCTGACACGCCGAACGAAGTGCTCGCAACAGCTTATTTCGCCTACAGCACGAAGCTGCTTGCGCAAATTGCTGATGTATTGGGCAGAGTAGACGAAGCTGCCCACTATCAAGCCTTATTTGGCGATATCGCTGCGGCGTTTCGCAAGGCCTTTGTCGCTGAGGATGGTCGTATTCACGGTGATACACAGACGGTTTACGTATTAGCGCTGCAGTTCGGGCTGCTGACGGAAGAGCAGAGCAGGCAGGCGCGTGAACGTCTTGTGGCGGACATTCAGGGGCGTGGTGACCGCTTATCAACGGGATTCCTGGGCGTAGGCTACTTATTGCCAGCACTGACGGACAATGGCAGCTTGGATGTTGCCTATAAGCTTCTGACGCAAGAAGCATTCCCATCCTGGATGTATTCGATCAAACACGGTGCAACTACGATCTGGGAGCGCTGGGATGGCTGGACGGAGGAGCAGGGCTTTCAGACACCGTCAATGAATTCCTTCAATCACTATTCCCTTGGCTCCGTTGGCGAGTGGATGTTCCGGTACATGGCTGGCATCGAAGCAGATCCTGCGGCGCCTGGCTTTCAGCATGTCATCATAAGACCGAAACCGGGCGGGAACTTGAACTGGGTGAAGGCAAGCTATGAATCTCTCTACGGCTGCATTACGGTAGAGTGGCGTTTATCCGAAGAAGGAGATTTCCATCTGCAAGTGGATGTCCCTGCCAATACAACGGCAACCATTCAATTGCCAGGTCCAGCTGCATCGGAGCACAAGGTAGGTTCAGGAAGTTATGTGTTTGAAAGTGTTTCTATGCTAAACTAAAAGCGAGTTCCTAAGATACAGACCGGGATCGGATAGAGGGTGAGCGTTCGTGCTGCCTTCCATCTGGCTCCGGCTGTTTTCGCATAGAAAGAAAGGCGGGTCATCAAGATGCGTTGGGTGGAAGGCTTAAGGAAGAAACTAGAGACCCTATTTCCGAGAATTCGTACGATGCTGCTATTGAGCTATTTTGTCATTATTCTCTTCTGCATTGCTTTAATTGGAACCGCTTCATTCTATATCTCCTACAATTCTATGGCGGAACGCGTAGAAACCGCGAGCTCGCAAATCGTCCGGCAGATCGAGTTTAACATGGATAATGATTTTCATAATAAAAGAAATCTGCTCCTCGCTCCCTATTACAATCAGGAATATATTGACAACATTAATGCTTATCCGACAATGGATAGCCAGAATAAATTTCTATTTCGCCAGAAGCTTGGGGATCTGTTTTTGAAAAGCTTTAACATTACGCCGATTCCTGACTTTATCCGTTTTCAGATCTATTACAGCGATGGAGAGCTGCTCAATTCCTCCGACAATACCTCCTTCGGCAGCCCAAGTCAGGTGCTGAATGCCGAGTGGTTTAAGCAAACCATTGCCAAAGACGGGCTTGTGAATTTCTTCAGCTCCCCTTCCGTCAGCGGGCAGGAGGAGAGTTCTACAGCTTACTCAACCTCGCTGCTTATTCGCGATTTCTCGAATCCGACTGGATTCATTGTGGTGCGCGCCGACTATAATTACGGTCTATTTAAAGGGATTGGCCAGCGTGCTGACCTGACAAAGAATAGCCGTTTTCTGATATTAAATGATATTAATAATCCGATATTCGATTCGGCAGACGGGCATGCAGCTGATATGGATGCGCAGGCGTTATCCGAAATCAAAGGGGATGGCGGTAAGTTTTGGACAGGCAGCGGTGATCAGACCATGCTTATTTCGTATACCCGATCCCAATATTCCAATTGGAAAACCGTGCTCATCATGCCCAAAAAGGAAATATTCAGCTCGCTCGATTCCATCAAAACGACAGCCATCTGGACAGCTTTGGTCGCTTTTCTAGTGACTGCGATTCTATCGCTGTTATTCGGAAGAAGTATTACGAATCCGATTCTGGATCTATACAAAACCGTTAATCACATTAAACGTGGTGATTTCTCCGTGCGGGTGGATATCAAGAGGAAAGATGAAATTGGCCGAATCGCGATGAATTTCAACGCCATGCAGGATGAATTGCAGAAGCAGATTGAAACCAAGTATGTCTATCAAATTAAGCTGCAGCAGATGGAGCTGGCCATGCTCTATTCCCAGATTAATCCGCATTTTCTGTACAACACGCTAGATAGTATTAAAGCGATGGCCGATTACCACGACGTGGAGGAGGTTGGCCAGATGGCGCAATCTTTGGCTGATATGTTCCGCTATAACACGAAAAATACCGACGAAGTCGTCACGCTGCAGGAAGAGCTCGTGCAGATTGATGCGTATATCAATATTCAGAGTATTCGTTTCGAGGGCAAGATTGACTATCGCGTAGACATCGAAGATGAGCTGTACAATTTTCCAATGTTAAAAATGACCCTGCAGCCACTCGTTGAAAACGCGGTTTTCCACGGGATTGAACGCAAAAGAGGAAAAGGAACGATTCATCTCAAGGCCTGGAGGGAAGGGGAATGGACGTATATTCAAGTCAAAGACGATGGTGTCGGCATTTCGGAGAAACGACTGGAGCAGATTCTGACGTCGCTCAGACAACCGCTCTATCAGGAGGAATATAAGCTGTCTGCGGCAAGCGGCGGTATTGGCGTCCAGAATGTCTATGCCAGGTATACGATTCGTTACGGCGAGCAATTTCAATTCAGCATTGAAAGCAGAAAAGGGATAGGGACGGAAGTGACCTTGAAACTAGCCCATCAACTTGGTTGAAAGCAGGATGTAGGAATATTCAACATAGAAAGTCGTTATCGTGCATGGGGTACAAGTAAGCGGTTGCAATATAATCAATTCTGTAAGCAACATTAAAGGAGGGGTACAGAAATGAGGAAAATGAAAACGGTAACACTGTCTGCATCCATTGCGGCAGTTATGGCATTAACAGCTTGTGGAACTAGTGGCGGTAACTCGGGAAGCAGCACACCGGCAGCTGCAACGCCTGGGGCTACAACAGCCGCATCAACACCAGCACCAGCGAAGAAGGATCCTGTCACACTGACGTTTGCGATCGCCAATACGGTGGATGCCACGCCTTTTAATAAAATATTTAAAGAGTTCGAAACGAAAACAGGCAATAAAGTCGAATTGCAGGCGCTGCCTGGCGGGGACTTCGACAACATGATGAAAACACGCTTTTCTACAGGTGACTTCCCGGATCTCTTCCTCATGCAGCCAGGACCTAAGCAGTACGTCAAGCTGAGAGCCTCTGAAACGCTTCGCGAGTGGTCAGGAGATCAGGCTGTATGGGATCGTATTATCCCGACGATGAAAGAGTTTCAAGCTGATGCGAACAAGAAAATATATGGTGTCCCTTTCGGCGCTACGGGCATGATGGGCATCTATTATAACAAAGATGTATTCACCAAAGCGGGCATTCAACCTCCCAAGAATTATGCGGATATGATCGAGGGCGCTAAGAAAATCAAGGCCGCAGGCGTCACGCCTTTCTATGAGGGAGTCAAAGACGGCTGGCCGCCGCAAGTGTTCTACTTCACAGGTTGGGTATCGAATGTAGACCCGGCTATCGGGGATGCAGGCGTTCAAAATCTAGAGAAGAATGCACTCAAACTGGCTGATATTCCGGCACTCAAAGACCTTTTCGCGAAACAAAAGGAATTGAAGGATCTTGGACTGATCCAGTCCAATCCGCTGGCAGGCACATTCGATGAGCTGCAAAATTTGATGGGTGAAGGCAAAGTCGGTATGGCCTTCATGCTAGACGGCATTATTCCGCAATTGGAGAAGAAATTCGGGAAAGAGTTCGTGACGAGCAAAATTGGCTTCTTCCCATTCCCTTCCGCAGCGGATGCAGGTACAGCGATGATTACGCCGCCGAACCAATTGATGATCCCGACGAAAGCGAAAAATGCTGATGTGGCTGCTGAGTTGGTCAAATTTATGATTTCGCCGGAGATGGTGGATCTGTACTACCAAACAAGCCCAGGCATCCCGATTTTCCAAGGCGCTAAGAGCAGCTTGTACCCTGTGCAGCAAACGGTCAAGGATCTGATTGATGCGAATAAAGCGAAAATCAACGTGCAGAATCGTCTGACACCAACGTTCGCTGATTTCCAAAAAACATTGCAAACGTTCTTCATCGACGGAGATGTCGACAAAGCGCTCAAAGAATTCTCTGCGAACTATGAGAAAGACGGCAAAGCCAAGCTGCTTGATGGCTTCAAATAAGCGGATCTAAGACTGTCCGGTCGGAACTTGCTTCCGGCCGGAACACTTTAACATGAAGGAGGGGAGACGAGATGGGAAAGATGAAATACCCGCTTTATTTTTCATTCCCGGCTCTCGCCGTATTTCTATTGTTTTTCATCACCCCAACGATCATTGGGTTTTATTACAGCTTTACGGACTGGAATATTAATGCGGAGCAGATTCGCTTCAATGGGCTTGATAACTATATCGAGTTGTTCAAAGAACCCCGGTTGAAAACGGCTTTGATTAATACGTTGATTTTTGCGGCAGTTGTGACTTTGATGCAGAACTTTTTGGGACTAGGGTTAGCCTTAATTTTGAATGAAGCACTTAAACTGCGAAATCTGCTGCGCATGATCTTCTTTCTGCCTTACGTGATTGCGCCGATTGTAATAGGCTATATTTTCCGAGCGATTTATCATCCTGAGCATGGCATTGTGAACACCGTACTCGATAAGGTCGGGCTTCATTTTATGATGCAAGACTGGTTGAATGATCCTAAGTATGCCTTGTTCTCAATTATTGTGACGGACCTGTGGCGTGTTGCCGGATTCTCGATGGTCGTGTATCTGGCTGGTCTGCAGTTTATTCCGAAGGATCTAATTGAGAGTTCATCCATGGACGGGGCGCAATATTGGCAGCGTTTTCGCTCCATCATATTCCCACTGTTAGCTCCGGCACTTACCGTCAACGTCCTTCTCTCCATGATCGGCTCCATGAAGGTGTTCGAAATGGTCATGGTGCTCACAGAAGGTGGACCAGGTTATACCACAGAAGTATTTTATACCTATATTCGCGGTATGTTCAGCACAGGTTTATTCGGTTACGCGACGGCGGTTAACGTTGTTTTATTCGTTCTAGTCACCATTGTTGGGGTTCCCGTACTGATAGCGATGAAGAAGAGAGAGGTCGAGATGTGATGAGAAAAAAGTGGACACTCTGGATTCTGGAAATCGTCGCTATTGGCTTGGCCTGTCTGATTCTGATTCCCTTTCTGATGATTCTGGTCAATTCGTTCAAAGGTATCCGGGAATCGGCGCTATTCGGCTTATCGCTGCCTTCCGAATGGCATTTTACCAATTATAAAGAAGTCTTTCAGCAGGCAAACATTTGGCGTGGTTTCAAAAATAGTATTCTCATTTCCGTCTTAGTTGTCGTCTGTGTGAATTTGTTTGCCTCGATGGCTGCCTTCATCATTCAGCGAAGAGACGATCGCTTTCTGCAAGGAGCTTATTACATGTTCATTATGGGGCTGATTGTTCCGGTCTCCATTGTGCCTACAATTAAGCTGCTGGGTGATCTTCATATTAAAGGGACGTATTTCAGTCTGATTATGTATTATACGGCGGTGCTGCTGCCTTTTGCTGTGTTTTTGCTCGTGGGCTTCATGAAGTCGATTCCGAGAGAGTTGGATGAAGCGGCTCTGCTGGAAGGCTGCGGCTATTTCCGATTGTATTGGCAGATGATTCTACCGCTGCTGCTTACGGTGCTTGTAACCGTATCCATTGTCGTCATGGTTTCAGTTTGGAACGATTTCTTCGGACCTTTCTATCTAATGACAGACAGTACGAAGTGGACGATTGTCCTGCAAATCTTTAATTTTGTAACGATGTACAGCACGAATTGGGGCGTTGTTTTTGCCTTCATGGTGCTTGTAATTTCACCAATTCTAATCATTTACTTACTGCTGCAAAGGTACATTATTGACGGACTGACGGCAGGTTCTATGAAAGGCTGAGTTAAACGAAATCTAAAGCTTTGAGGAGGTACAGGAAATGCGGAGAGTCATCATTGTAGACGATGAAAAGTGGATACGAAGAGGATTAATTCAGTCTATTTCCTGGAACGAATGGGGCTTGGAGCTTGTTGGCGAAGCAAGTGACGGGGGAGAAGGCTATGAAATGGCTTTGGACAAAAAGCCGGACCTGCTCTTCCTGGATATGCGAATGCCTGGCCTCGATGGTAAGCAGCTGCTTGGCCTGTTGTGCCGAGAACTGCCGGACTTGCTGACGATTGTGATTAGCGGGTATTCGGATTTCGAATATACGAAGGAAGCCATTCGCCACAAAGCCTTTGACTATTTGCTCAAGCCGGTGAAAAAGGAAGAGCTTGCTGCGGTCGTAGAAAAGGCGCTCATGGAGCTCGATGGGCGCGAAGCGGAGAAGCGCAAAGCATCCCGCGTCCAAGGGGAGGATTGGCTGCGGCAACTGCTGCTGCATGCCGAAGAAGGGGAGGAAGTCTCCGTTCCTTCCAACTGGCAAGCTGGTGAATACGCGCTGATGCTCGGCCACACGGATACCTTTCAAGAGCATTGCGATCATGCTCGTCTGCTGCCAGCTATTCATGAGCAATTAAGCCGCATGAAGCCCTTCCTTTTCGGGGGACGATGGGAATACGAGCTCACGACGTTGCAGGATAGCAGCCGAGAGATTGCGATTGCCCTCTGTGGAGCTCGGCTGGAGCCCAAGGATTTCGGCCGGGTGCACACAAGTGTGCTTGCTGCCTTAAAGCAGGCTGGAAGTGTTAGCTTCAGCTTCGGTATGAGCACTAGGAAGCTAGAGGCTGCTAAGCTAGGCGAGGCGTATAACGAAGCGAAGAAGGCTTTAGCCGGAAAACGGCTGTCAGCGATGAACGCTTTGCTTTCTGCAGAGAACAATGCAGTGCATTTATCTGGTATTTATCCGCAGGACAAAGAGAACTCGTTCTTATGGGTGCTCCAATCCGGCAATAAGATGGCTGTGGAACAAGAATTTGAGCGCTTGTTTGCGGCATTCGTAAGCGACGATACGACAGTGGGGCATTTGCAGTGGAGCGCAGATTTACTCCTGCATGCGGTGGAGAAGCAGCTTCAGGCGAAAGATGTCCGTCTAGAGGAAGTTTGCGGCAAAAACACGCTGATGTACTCAGAGCTGATTCACCAACGCCATGATGTGGAGGCCATGAAAAAGATTTTCAAAGAGGACTTGCTGCCTGCTGTGCTCTGTTTCTACGGGCAATCCGGGGAAAAACAGGGAGAGAAGGTCGTGAGTGAGCTGAAAAAATGGATGGAGAGCAATTACGATCAGTCTCTCTCCTTGCATCAAATCGCCAGCAGCTATTATTTAAATGCTGACTATTTAAGTCGGATTTTCAAAAAGATGACCGGGAAGAACTTCGTCGATTATTTAACCGATATCCGTCTGCATAAGGCCAAAGAGCTCATGAATAAATCGAAATACAAAAACTATGAAGTCGCGCAAAAGGTGGGTTATGAGGATTACCGGTATTTCAGCCAAATTTTCAAAAGAAAAATCGGCATGACCATCGGTGAATACCGCAAAGCCATCGGTCAAGCGGACCAATAAGGAGAGAACAGGTATGTCAAAACCATTAATTCCCGATACGCTTATGCTTGAAGAACGCGCCGCACACGCCATCAATGCCATGATCGGCATGGCGGATCGCGACCATAACTATATTCCGTTTTTTGCTGCAGATTTGATGCACAAGCCTGCCTTCATGACGCACGGGGACTGGGACTATGGTTCCTCACACGGACGTATGATCGATGGATTGATTCTTGCTCGCCATATGTCGGGAGAAGAGTTTGGCAAAGAGGTCGAGGAGCGTTACCGTGCGAATCTGCTGTCTTTTTTCAAAGAAGACGGGATGAGCTACAGACAGATTAATCCAACTCGCAATTGGGAGCCAAATGCAAACCTGATTGATCAACGGGCGGTTATTTTATCTTTGACGACTTGGTTCATGGAAACAGGGGACCCGAAGGTCAAAGAAGCAGCCGACCGCCACGTGGCGGCACTCAAGCGGATCGCGATTAAAGAGCGCGATGTCTGGTATTATCCGGCTTCGGAATACAAAGAAACCGGCTGGCCGTCGAGCAACGCGATTCAGCTGCGTTTGGCGCCCGATCCGGCAGCCTTCTGCGGCCGATTGGTCATGCCTTTGCTGAAATATCATGAGCTGACGGGCAATCAGGACGCTTTTGAACTATGTCAATTTTTTACGGCATTAATTATGGAGCGCAGCGGTGTATTCAATCCAGATGGCAGCTTCAACGACTCGCTTGCTTATCGGAGCGGACATTTCCACACGCGGATTGGCACGCTTGACGCTATTGCGAGGTTCGGTGTCTTCACAGGCGATGCGGCGATGCTTGCATGGGTCAAGAAATCCTACGACTGGGCGCTGACCAAATGTACGAACTTCGGCTGGACGCCAGGCGATCTGCACGAGCAAGCTTATGAGCATGAAACATGCTCCTTGGTTGATTTAATCGCGACGGGCATTACCTTGGCACAAAGCGGCTATGTGGAATATTGGGGAACCGTGGAACGATTCTTGCGCAACCATCTGGCGGAGTCACAGCTGCTGGATCTGGATTGGGTAGAGGAAGCTGACGATAAATCGGCTGACATTCCGGCGAACAAAAGCTTCTATAAAGTAGCGGAGCGGACACGGGGCTCTTTTGCAGGCTATTCGGCGCCTAATGATTTCGTTTGTGATGTGAATGAAGGACGCGGTCATACGAATGATTTGCAGATTTGCTGCTTAGGCTCAGGAACACGAGGGCTCTTCATGGGCTGGAGTAACACGATCACGGAGAAAAAAGGGGCGATCAGCGTCAATTTCCTTTTGAACCGCGGCTCCAAATGGCTGGATGTCAGCTCCTACCTGCCTCATGAGGGTAAAGTCGTGCTCGATATTCACACAGATATTCCACGTCTGCAGATCCGAATCCCAGAGTGGGCTGGTTTCACGAAAATCAAGTTTGTACGCGAACGTAATGGGGAAGTGATCGAAGGTAAAGGCAGCGAAGCGAGCAGTTGGGTGAACAAGCACTTCCTCTTGCTTGGCTCTGCCGTTGCAGGTGAGAAAATTACGGTGACCTTCCCGCTAAGCTTCCGCAAAACGTTGGAGAATGCGGTAGGTCAAACCTTTGAGACGGAGTGGCGCGGGGATGATGTTGTCAACATCACGCCGAAAGGCACGAAGAAACCTTTGTACAGCGGGCGTCAGGTGTTTGAGGAGGCTCCGATGAAGGCTGGGGAGTATCGTCGATTGGATAAGGAATTTGTCTGGTAAGTGTAAGAATAGAGGAAGAAACACATTCCGCTTTCGCAGTGAAAGCGACTAGGAGGAGTTCGATGCAAACCGTTGTAGCGATTTATACAGGTCAGGGCTTGGCTGATCCTTTGAAAAAGGTATTTCAAGAGATGCTGCCGGATATCCGGCTCGTGAATATTATCGATGACAGTCTGATTGGCGATGTTGTGCGTGCGGGGCATATTCCAGAAGTTGTGTCCCGTCATTTGGTGCAGTATTATCGGCACGCGGAAGAACTCGGTGCGGATGTGATCCTGAACACATGCTCCTCCGTAGGTGATGTGGCGGATGAGGCGGTAGGGACCATTGGCATCCCCATTGTCAGAATCGATGAATGGATGGCTGCCAAAGCGGTAGCCGGCTATGCGCGTATTGCTGTGCTGGCAACGCTGCCATCTACCTTGGAGCCAACGTTGCGGCTCATTCAGCGTAAGGCAGAGGAAGCTGGCAAAGAGGTGCAGCTTGTGAGCGGGCTCGCGGAAGGTGCCTTTGATGCTTTGATCAGCGGCAAGCCGGAGGAGCATGACCGTTTATTGTTGGAAACGGCAAAACGGGCCACAGATGCCGCCGATGTACTGGTACTGGCGCAAGGCTCCATGGCACGCATGGAGCAGGCGTTGGCAGAGGCGACAGGCAAGCCTGTGCTTTCGTCCCCAAGATCCGGCGTAGAGCATGTGAAGGCTATTCTTGATGCAGTCAAAGAAACGAAGACAGGCTCTTAAGGCGCGGGTGGCATAGAGAAAGGAGAGTAACCATATGGAGCAAGATCGTGTAACAGCCGTCTATCTGGTGGAAACGGCGTATTCGTTGGAGAGGGCTGCCGCATCCATCGCTGGCGAGCAGTCCACGGGGACGTTCACAGCTGTCCCTGGAGAGACGGATGCCGTGAAAGAGCGGCATGGCGCAAGAGTGGAGCGTATCGAACCCTTGGAGGATACGGATACTCCCTCTCTGCCGGGAGCGAAGACACCGCCGGGTCATGACGGCAAATACCGTCGTGGACGAGTGACGGTATCGTTTCCTCTTCATAATTTCGGACCGTCTATACCGAATTTAATGTCTGCTGTTGCGGGCAATTTATATGAGCTTCAGGAATTGTCAGGACTTAGACTCTTGGATTTGGAGCTGCCGGAAGCATTCACGCTGCGGTACCCTGGACCGAAATTCGGGATAGAGGGGACGCGGAAGCTGACGGGTGTGTATGATCGGCCGATCCTTGGGACGATTGTGAAGCCCAGCGTAGGGTTATCGATGGGCGAATTGTCGGCTCTGGTGGAGAAGCTGGCGAGAGCGGGTATGGACTTCATCAAAGACGACGAATTGAATGCGAATCCGCCATATGCGCCATTAGCTGACAAAGTGAAGGCTGTCATGGCGGCAGTCGAGCGAGCTGCGGATGCTACGGGCAAGAAGCTGATGTATGCTTTTAACATCACAGGGGATCATGATGAACTGCGCCAGAACCATGACCTGGTTGTCAAAGCGGGCGGCACTTGCGTGATGGTCAGCATACTCAGCATCGGACTATCCGGGCTGACGTATTTGAATCAATTCAGCGAAGTTCCCATTCATGGGCATCGCAATCAATGGGGTATGCTGACGCGTTCGCCGCTGCTCGGAATTGAATTTACGGCTTATCAGAAGCTTTGCCGATTAGCTGGGGCAGATCATCTGCACGTTAATGGTTTAAATAGTAAGTTCTATGAGACCAACGAGTCGGTGGTTCGATCCATTGCTGCTTGCACGGCACCACTGCTCGGCGGCTACCAAACGATGCCTGTCGTTTCCTCCGCCCAGTGGGCGGGGACAGCTCCAGCTACCTATGCCGCAACAGGGACGGTAGATGTGATGCATTTGGCCGGTGGGGGCATGCTGGCTCATCCGGATGGCCCAGCTGCCGGCTTTGAGAGCATGAAGCTTGGCTGGGAAGCAGCGGTTCAGGGAATACCGCTGGACGTTTATGCGGCGCAGCATCCTTCTCTGCAGCGGGCGATCGAGAAATACGGGAAGGGGTGAAGGTGGATGGATGACACCCCTAAAGAGCTTGAACCTGCCTTGGGGCAAGCCTCTGGACCAACCGCAAAGCATAATAAGCGAGCCTCCAGGAGGCCGCTCTGTTATTACGGCGATGATTTCACAGGTTCTACGGACGTGCTGGAATCGCTGTTTCAGGCAGGACTCAAAACGGTCCTGTTTCTGGAGCCCCCGACGCCTGAGCTGCTGCAGGAGCAGTTTCAAGACGTCGACTGCTTTGGCGTTGCCGGTGTGGGCCGGTCCTTAACTCCCGAGGAGATGGAGCGGGAACTGCGTCCGATTTTTATGACGCTTAAAGCGGCTGGGGCCGCAGTCGTGCATTATAAAATATGCTCGACCTTCGATTCCTCACCCGGCACAGGCAGCATCGGCAAAGCGGCAGAAATCGGACGCGAGGTATTCGGCGGCCGGTACATTCCGCTGCTTGTCGGAGTCCCGTATTTGGGCCGATATACGCTGTTCGGCAACCATTTCGCGGCCGGCGGAGCTGGAGGAACCGTACATCGGCTCGATCGTCATCCGACGATGTCCCAGCATCCGGTTACGCCTATGGCGGAGGCGGATCTACGGAGGCATCTGGCACAGCAGACTGCGATGAAGTCATCGTTGCTGGATATAAAGGCGTTAGAGGGTTCGTATGCGGAGGTGCGGGAGCGCTTAGAGACGATTATTCGTCAAGAGCAGCCGGATCTGCTGCTGTTTGACGTCTTGGATGAGCAGCGATTGGAAGCGGCGGGAAGAATGATTTGGGAAGAAGCAGATGAGCATGATGGGTTATTCGTCATTGGATCTTCGGGCGTAGAGTACGCACTCGGAGCTGTTTGGCGGAAAGATGCGGGGAGTGCGGATACGGAAGCAGAGGCAGAAGCGAAAGCTGAAGACCATATAGGAGATTTACAAGCTGGGGCTTCGCAGACTGGGCCACTCTTAGTCGTTTCAGGCAGCTGCTCGCCTGTAACGGAAGGTCAGATCGGGCAAGCCCTAAGAGCCGGTTTTGTGGGCATTCGCGTTCCAATGGAAGAGCTGCTTAGCCCTGGAACGCGGGAAGCGGCAAAGGCTGCTTTACTGCGAGAAGCGCGGCAATGGCTGACGAGCGGCAGGAGCGTCATTGTTTACTCGGCCACGGGGCCAAACGATGAAAGCATTGGACGGATGCGAGAGGTAATGTCTGCTCAGGGGATTAGATCTGAAGACAGCAGCCGTCTGCTTGGCAATGCGCTGGGAGAGCTGACAAAAGAGCTCGTTAGCCAACTCGGTATTTCACGTGTTTTGATAGCGGGAGGAGATACCTCGGGGTATGTGACGAGAGAGCTTGGTGTGTACGCGTTAGAGTGCATTTCTGTGCTGGACCCGGGTGGACCGCTTTGCCGGGCTTATGCGAATGAGCCTCCGTTTGACGGTCTGGAGCTTGTGCTCAAGGGCGGACAGGTTGGTGGAGTGGATTTTTTCGAGCGGGTCGCTGGTTACAAATATGGGGCTGACCCCTGTTAGTTGATTTTCACCAGTAGGACGATAAGATGATGCAAAAAGTACAGTAAATTTACGGTAAGAAGCGGTTTTTACTAATAATCATGCATTTTCTACATCAAAAGTATGGATGAGTGCCTATAACGGGGCCAGATCCCTAAATTTGATGTATGTTTTACATGAATAGAGTCAGAATTCGTAAAAAGGGTTAATCTTACTGTATGTTTTACATGATTTTCGGCGGTAGCATGATGCCTATTCATTTGTTTTAGATCCCCGTCAACTGTTTACCTATATATTTCACCAAAGACTATTTTCTGCAGCCTTGCAGGAGTAGTCTTTTATTGTTTTCTCAGCTTTGGGTTGTCCTCTAAATCGGCTATAATAAAAGTTGAAATTCATAATAGGGAGAATAACGAACATGACTCAATATAAAAGAAATAAATTAGTTGAAGTGAGCGGGAAGCTGGCTAAAGTCGCCATGGGCAGCGCTTTTGCTGATGTTGTCATTAAAAATGGTACCTTGGTCAATGTATATTCAGGGGAATTAATTGCGCAGATGGATGTCGCCGTGGTAGAGGGACGTGTGGCATTCGTTGGGCAAGCAGACCACACCATTGGTGATCAAACGGTTGTAATTGATGCAGCAGGAAAATACATAGCTCCTGGATTCCTTGACGGTCACATGCATGTTGAAAGTACCATGCTTAATGTCACTGAGTTTGCCAAGGCGGCGCTGCCCAAAGGGACAACTGGGATTTTCATGGACCCGCATGAGATTGCCAATGTGTTTGGGTCCGAAGGGGTTAGGCTGATGCATGAAGAGGGGCAGCAACTGCCGCTCAAAGTATTCACAACCTTCCCGTCCTGCGTGCCTGCGACGACAGATTTGGAAGATGCGGGTGCAAGCTTGGAAGTGAAAGATATTGAAGAGGGACTGCAGTGGGATAATGTGGTCGGGCTTGGTGAAGTGATGAATTTCCCTGGTGTCGTTTATGGGGACCCCAAAATGTGCGGCGAAATTGAAGCGACAATTAACAGCGGCAAGGCCGTCACGGGGCATTTCCCGAGCGAGGATGACCGTATGCTGCAAGCCTATATCGCTTCCGGCGTGACCTCCGATCACGAAACGGTTACGCGCGAGCAAGGGCTGCACAAAGTCCGCATGGGCATGCATCTGATGATTCGCGAAGGCTCCGCGTGGCACGATGTCAAAGAGGTCATCAAGGTGGTCACCGAAGATAAAGTGAACACGTCTAACATTTCCCTCGTCACGGATGACGTCAGCCCGCAAACATTGGTAGAGAAAGGGCATCTCAATCATGTGGTACGCCGGGCCATTGAAGAGGGCGTTGATCCTGTCACCGCGATTCAAATGGTTACCATTAATGTGGCGCGCTATTTTAACCTCGATAAAGATCTAGGTAGTATTACTCCAGGTAAGTGCGCAGACATTTTATTACTCGATGATTTGCAAAAAGTGGAACCAGTAACGGTCATTACGGATGGGAAAGTCATTTTTGATCAGGGTAAGCTTGTCGCAGAATTTCCTACCTACGTGTATCCTGCGCATATTCGCAGCTCCATGAATGTGAAGGAAGAACTCACAGCAGAAGACTTTCAGCTTAAGAGTCGGGGTAAAGAAGAGCGAACGAGCGTCAATGTCATACAGGTGATTGAAAATAGTGCAAGAACAGCGAAGATGACAGCTACGCTAAGTGTCGAGCAAGGAATCATTCAGCCTGATATCCAGCAGGATGTTGTCCGTCTAGCTTGTATCGAGCGGCACCGCGGCACAGGTGAAATTTCGCTTGGATTCTCAAGCGGCTTTCAATTGAAATCCGGCGCAGTAGCTTCAACTGTAGCGCATGACAGCCACAATTTAATTGTTATGGGCATTGATGAAAAGGATATGGCTCTCGCTGCTAATGAACTAGTTAAATTGGGAGGCGGCACAATAGTTGTTGAGAACGGCCGCGTGCTGGCTCAAGTACCGTTAACGATTGCTGGCCTTATGTCCGATAAGTCTTTGCTTGAAGTTGTTGAAGAGGTTGCTCAGCTGGAAGGAGCATGGAAACAGATTGGCTGTCCGTTAAACGCGCCGTTTATGACATTCTCATTGATAGCGCTGCCTGTTATCCCTGAGATTCGGATTTCAAACCGTGGGATTGTTGACGTGACACAGTTTAAGTTGATTGATGTGGAACTGGTTTAAGGACTAGAGGAGGCTGCCCCAATGAGAGGGGCGGCCTTTTATTTTGTTTAGAGGGAGGGAACTACAGGACGCTATTCCCCAGAAAATGTGCTGTTCCCACCAGTAGGGGGAACTACGGTCCGCTATTTTGCCGATTTTACCGGGAAAACCTGCCATCGAGGCCGAATAAGCGACTGTAGTTCCGCTCAGAGCGGAAATAGCTCGTTTTCCACGGAATAGCGGACTCCAGTTCCCTTAGCAGTGCACTGGATTTTTGTGAATGGGGTTGGTGAGGAGAACACCAGTTCCCACAGTGGTTGCCGCCGAGGAGGATTCCAGTCCCTAAGCAATTATTCCTGCCTCTATGTATAAAATTTTGCCACAAGTGATGCTTTCGGTCGGTTGACATTTTATTTTTCTTAGCATATTTTAATCTGTTTCGACATAATGCAACATTAATTGCTATGTACAGACTAAAATTTATCGCACTATAATAAGTATCAGATTTAAGACAAACAGCATGTACGAGTACTGACTAATTGATAAAGGCAAATCATTGGAAACAATGAGACGCAAAGCCATGGCCTAACACATACATTTTTGTATGATATGGTTGACAGGTTACCGAGTAGGAAGGATACAAGATCATCCTTTATTCGGGATGGTCTTTTTATTATTCGTCCAAACATCATCCAAGGAGGCAATTTGCTTGAAAGAGAAAAACCGTGTTATGCAATTCATTGTCATCGGGACACTCGTCCTAAGTTTGTTGGTCCATGCCATTAACCGCTTTGTTCATCACTCGCTCATGGAACACGAAGTCATGCATTCAGCTTTCTCACACGGTTTTTTAGATCAAATGTTTTTCTGGACACCCATCGCGCTTGTTATCACCGGAGCTGTGCTGTCTCGTCTCCACGCTGAACATGCTTGGATCCCGCTTGTTCATACGTTGTCCTTAACGTTATGCTCCATGTCGATTATTGCTGGGGGCAAAGGCATGGTGGAGTATCACTTTTCTATTTTCATGGTGTTAGCTATCTTGATGTATTATAACAACATTGCCTTGCTGCTGAGCAGTACGGTTCTTTTTGCCGCCCAGCATCTGCTTGGTTTCTTCTTTTTTCCTGAATTGGTTTACGGTTCAAAAGTGTATGAGTTTACAATGGTGGCCATTCATTTAGTTTTCGTCATTCTGTTCATTGGCGCGGTCATGTACCAAATTATCGCTAACCGCCATGCCACGCAGCGTTTCGAGAAGGAACAGAATCAAAAGCTGCAGCAAACTGTGAAATCAATTATCGAAAGCCTCGCACATACTTCTCAGGAGGTTCAACGGAATTCTAGCGGTTTGAGTGCTCAGTCGAACGAGCTTAATCGCTTGACCATGGAGGTCGTTCACACGATGCATCAGGTGGAGCAGGCTGCCAATGATCAAGAAAACGGCGTAGAAGTTAGCCGGAAAGCGATAGGCGGAATGCTCACAGATATTTGCCACATTGCAGAAAACTCGGCAAGCGCATCTGAGCTATCCGACCATGCAGCGCACGAGGCTGAGAAGGGAAATGAATCCATTCAGTTGGCTGTTCAGCAGATGCAATCTATGCATCAAGCCATTCATACAACGGCCGAGAAAGTGAAAGTGCTTGGAGAACGCTCACAAGAGATCAATCAAATCGTCAATTTGATAACAGATGTAGCTTCACGCACGAACTTGCTAGCCCTCAACGCTGCCATCGAAGCGGCGCGCGCAGGAGAACACGGTAAAGGATTTACCATTGTATCAACAGAAGTGCGTAAATTAGCCGAGCAAACGAGCGAGTCCGCTAAGCAAATTGCAGAGCTAATTGAAGATATTCAAATGAACAATCAAGCCTCCATTCATTCCATGGATCAAGTCATTGGTACCTTCGCTCATGGCAATGAGGCTGTTGTCTCTGCTGGACACGCATTTGAACGCATCAGGGGCTCGATCCATTCCGTTGCTTCGCAAATGCGCGATATTAGCGGAACATCACAGCAAATGTCAGCGAACACGCAGCAATTTAGCGCTTCGATGGAGGCAATTTCTTTACTATCCAGCCAACTAACCGATAATGTGAAATCAGTGAGTAAACGAACAGATGAACAGGATACGCTGATCAATAAAGCGTCAGATTTAGCTGACAAATTGGAAGAACATAGCCATACACTGAACGAGATCATGATGAAGACGAAGCATACATTTTCTCTACAGTAACTTGCCAACAGTAATGAAGAAATGAGGATCACATATGCATCACCCGATAACGGAAAGTTATAATTTCGTCCTAGTTCTCCTTTCATTCACCATTGCTTTGCTTGCCTCTTATACAGCGCTTAATTTGGCGCGCAAAGTGTCATCTTCGGAGGGCTGGTATCAGAAGAGCTGGATGATTTGCAGTGCCATCGTCATGGGGGTAGGCATATGGTCCATGCATTTTATCGCCATGCTGGCTTATGAATTGCCGGAAGGAGTTACTTACGACATCTCCCTTGTAAGTATTTCCATTATCGTAGCCGTCATTGGCGCGCTCATTGGGGTGTTCGTCACGTTCCAAGGGAACTTCACCAGGACGAAGCTCATCATAAGCGGAACAACGATGGGATTTGCTATTAGCGGCATGCATTATATCGGAATGTCTGCCCTGCAGCACGTAACGATTCGTTATCAGCCTGTACCGTTCATGCTGTCCATTATTATTGCTATATTTGCTTCAATAACTGCGTTGTATCTATTTATAAAAAGGAGTCAAAGAATTGCCATCAGCGGTTTAATTATGGGGATAGCCATCACAGGAATGCACTATACGGGTATGGCAGCGGCAATCATGACCATGCAGGATGCCTCGCATCATGCAAGTGGAAATGGCGTGAGCATGGACTTTTTCGTAGTCGCCATGTATGTTGCTTTCGGAACCATCCTTATTTTCGCTTTTAGCTTTATTAGCTCCCTGTCATCCGATAGAAGGTTAGCCGAACAAATTGCGCTCAAAGCTTCCATTTTAGAGTCAGCTATTGATGGTATTCTGATGTTTAAAGCTCAGGGTCGCATCATAGAATTCAACCCAGCCGCCGAAGGGATTTTTGGTTACACAAGGAAAGAAGCTCTTCATTTAACGATCTTCGATCTCCTGTTTCTATTCGATCAAGATGGGCAGGATGCAGCAGATTTGTATAAACAGTTAACGCAGAAGGTTGACTCCATCATTGGTAAACGCTTTGAAATCATGGCTTACCGATCCAATCATCTGAAATTTCCAGCTGAGGTCGTCATAACGAATCTATTTTATGCTGGAAAGCTTGTTTATACAGCCTATCTGCGTGATTTGACGGAGATCCGTAAGTCGGAGGAACTCATTCAGAAGTTGGCTTACTATGATCATTTGACGGGTCTGCCGAATCGCAACCAGTTCAATCAGCTTATTGAAGATATCCTCAATCGTGCTCATAACAATCAGGAGACTGTGGCTGTGTTGTTTCTGGATATTTACCGGTTTAAATGGATCAACGACTCCTTTGGTCATCTTGTTGGGGATCATGTGCTGAAGCAATTCTCCGCGTTAATATCAAGCAATCTGCCAGCGAATGGCTCAGCCTCAAGACTTAGCGGGGACGAATTTGTTATCTTATTGCCGCATGGAGACAGGGAGATTGCTGAGAATCATGTCATCGATATCATGAAAAGATTGGAAATACCGTTGCAGGTAGACGGAAGAGAATTTTATGTATCTACCAATATAGGGATATCACTCTATCCGCAGGATGGACAATCATCAGAAATTTTACTGAAAAATTCAGATCAGGCCATGTATGCGGCGAAAGAGCAGGGGCCAAACAATTACCGCTTTTTCCGAAAAGACATGAAAACCAAGTTTACGCAGCGAGTTGCGATTGAGCAGCAGTTGCGTCACGCCATCGATAATGATGAGTTAACTTTAGTTTATCAGCCTAAATTTGATGCGTGTACGTGCGAATTGGTGGGAATGGAGGCGTTGCTTCGCTGGCATAATGAGGAATTAGGAAGCATTTCACCACAGACGTTCATTCCGGTTGTCGAGGAATCCCGGCAAATTATTGAAATTGGTCATTGGGTGCTCCATAAGGCTGCAGAGCAAATGAAGAAATGGCAGGACGCAGGATTAGGTGCCGTCTCGATGGCTGTCAACATATCGGCGGTACAGCTGCACCATGAGCAGTTCATTCCTTCGATTCATGAGATTCTGCAAACGTATCAATTGGAGCCTAAATGGTTGGAACTCGAAATGACGGAAAGCATCGAAATTAATCGAAGCAGTATGCTTGAGAAGCTGAGGACCCTTAATCGCATGGGCGTAAGGCTGGCTGTGGATGATTTTGGCACGGGCTATTCGTCGATCAGTTATTTGCAGAAATTTCCAATCAATTCACTTAAAATTGACAAGTCCTTCGTTCAGCGCATCTCCGGCCCTCATTCGGATCATTCACTCATTGAGGCCATTATCGCCATGGGCCGCAGTCTAAAGTTAGAAGTCATCGCCGAAGGTGTTGAAACGGAGGAGCAACTTGCTTATTTAAAAAGTCATGGCTGCCATCAGGTGCAAGGTTATTTGTTTGCAGCTCCTTTAACAGCTGGGGAGTTTGAAGCGATCTATGTGAAAGGAGCCAAACTGAACAATATGGCGTAAAAAAAACGGACCGCCAGGGCTTATCCCTGGCGGTCTCTTGCGGCAGCATCGTCCATACCCGTGTTATAAGGTAAATAAGGAAAATAAGGAATGGGGACTGGCGTACTGTTCACATTTGTAGGCTTAATAATGATGTCCCCCGGAACGGTTTTCCCAGGTGGTAATTGAATGATACCGCTTCCATCATAATACACAGGTTTATTTGGTTCTGCAGCCATTCCTTATTCCTCCTACAAAGGGGATTTTTGTGACTACTACTGATACCTAATGTATGACGATAAAAGGATTTAAACAACGTGTTTCTTACGGAAATTGTTAGGCAAATTGAATAGCACAAACAGCAGACTGGGAAGCTTCCCGATCTGCTGTTTGTTGTGCTTATAAAAGGAGCCGGCCGCTAGACTTCAACCGTTGGAAGCTTAAAGCTAAAGACGGAGCCTTGACCAATCGCGCTTTTCACTTCCAGCGCCCCGCCGTGATCGACGGCAATCTTTTGGCAAATGGAGAGACCTAGACCTGTGCCATTTTCTTTGGTGGTATAGAAGGGATTGAAGATTTGCTCCATTTCACTTTCGGACATGCCTTCGCCAGAATCTTCGATTTCAATGATCGCGAGTTCATTTTCCTGTTTAATGCGCACGTGAACATCGCCGGGATGTGTCATCGCTTCGAATGCATTTTGGATCAGATTAAGCAGGACTTGTACAATTTTATCTCGATCGATGAAGATATAGAGTGCTTCTTCTGTATCTTCAAAAATGATGGTATGCCCGCGATAAAGCGCATCCGATTCTGCTAATGACAATACGCGATCCAGACACTGCGTGATAGATTCCGGCTTCATGTTGCTGATATGCGGTTTGGAGAATTGCAGGAATTCCGCAGTCAGCTCATTCATTCTTCGAATTTCATTCATAATTAATTCATGCCAAGGCTGGATATTGTATTGGCTTTTGGTCGCGATTTGCATGAAGCCTTTGATCGTTGTAAGCGGGTTGCGAATTTCATGTGCCATCCCTGCCGCTAGTTCGCCGATCATCTTCATTTTCTCGGAACGGAATAGGTGCTCCTCCCGTTTAAGCCATATTTCGCGTTTGCTTCGGAACAAGCGCTCCTCGGCCAAAGAGATGAGTTCTTCCTTTGTTGAGGCCTCAAGAGGATGCTGAGCAAAGCTGTAAGTCACTTGAAAGCCTAAAATATTCGAATCCAAGGATTCGCTAATGTTAGAAATAAGGTTCTCTTTCTCTGGTAAAATGAGGGCAAACCGATCTCCCGCGTAACGGGACATGGCATAGGAATCATAGAAAATGCTGCCGAGCAACAGCGCGATTTGATTCAATGTTTCATTACCATTGTGTATATTCTCGTAATTTACCGATTTGAAATCCTGGAAGTCCAATAAAACTAAAACAAAATTGTAGCGTTTAATCATTAAGCTTTCAATGGTGGTTACATAGCCCTCATAATTGAGCAGTCCTGTCAGCGGATCATGCGTCGTGAGATAATCATTTTCTTCGCGCAAACGTTTCTTTTCTGATTCAGATCTAAGCACATATTGTAAAAGCAGCACGAACAAAATGGCACTTGCAATATCATAGATCGAAACGACGAGATTGTAAGTGGTAAAGGGTACATAGGATAGACGGATAATCGTATATATACCTATGTACATGAGTGCTTTCTGTATGGTGAAGGCATACTTCTGCCCGCTTTGAATGGAGAAGGCGATCAAAATATAATACAGCATTAAACACCAATTCAAATGACTGGACCAATGAAACAGCGCGAGGAGTATAAACTGGATGTTGGTTAAAAAAGGGAGCTTTCGCTCGAAGGCGATGCTGAGGTAGAACGCGCAGCCGAGTAGTATGACTGCGGTGATATTCGGTGCATTCCCCATTGCTATGGATGATACCATGGTCAAGCAACAAATAAAGGGGATGCCTATATGTTTGATTATCTGGATGACCAACGGTTAACACTCCCGACTCTTGTATAGAATTGGCAATCTTCATCTTTTAGATTATAAACGAAGTTGGATTCAATATATGTCGGTTTATGTCACGGATTTCGTTAATTTTTGATGTTTTTTTTTAGTGTGCTCGACATTAATATATTAACTGTTCCAGTACTTTATAGGGATTTAATTGAACATGTAAAAAGCCCGAATTCTCAAGCGCTTGAGAATTTGGGCTTTTATTATATCAAATGTAGGTCCTCCTCAATTATATTCATTTTCCAATTTTAATATCAGAGTTCCGATACTCCTTGGGAGACATCTGGAATTGCTGCTTGAATACATTGGTGAAATAATTCGGCTCGTCGAAGCCAATGGCGCATGCGATCTCGAATATTTTCATATCCGTGTTTCGCAGCAATAGCGCTGCTTTATCCATGCGCAGGCGGGTCACGAAGCGGGTAAAACTTTCGCCGGTTGCTTTCTTAAATAGCACGCTGAAATAGCTGGAATTGAGGTGAAGATGAGCGGCCACATCCGTCAAACGGCACTCCTCATTGTAGTGCTCCTCAATGTATTTGGTAGCTTTTTCGATGACGTTGTCACTTTTGGACGCCTGCCAGTTATTAAATAGAAACAGGAAGTTGTTCACCTGCGCATCTGCCCAGCGAAGGACGTCCTCCACCGTCCAATGCGCTTGTGGCATGTCGGTCGGTATGCGGGCTGTCGCTTCTTTGCCGTCAGGATCGAACTGCTTTTGAATGGTTCCCAGCATAGCAATCGAAAGCGTTAGCGCTTGAATTTTCATATCTTCAGGCGACTGATGGGACAGATCGATAAGCAACTGATTAAGAAGCTGCTGCAGCGCGTTTTCCTGTGCGATCAGGATAGCGGACATGAGCTTCATCTCCAGCTCATTGACTTTCGCTTGATTCAAGGAGAGCGTCATGCCCGAGCCTGTTCCCGCTTCTTTATCAAGCCGCCTGCCATCAGACTCTGAAGAGGTCCCACTGCTCTTGAATTGTTCATAAAATTCAGCAAGCTGCTTATAGGAGGGAGCAGCTCCCATAGCTTGAACGCTCACACGCATGTTCAAATACTCTAAAGAAGCATCCTGTACAGCTTGGATGAAGCTTTCGTCTGGCCCAGGCTTACCCGCGACCACGACGAAACGATCGTGTTCGACCAAGAGGAGCCTGGCAGGAATACCACAACCCTTCAATAGCTCTTCGGCGATATTGGAGAAAGCAAATTGCAGTAAGCTGAGGTCCGATTTGCCGTAGTTTTTGTGGGCCAAGTCTTCGCTGCTGAGCTGAAGCAGCCATAACTCCTTCGACAGAAGAAGCTCATCCATGTTCCTCATGGCCTCGTACGACGAAGGCAGATTTAATAAAGCTGCACGCAGCTCTTGATCCTGCTGCAAGATGCGCTGAGCAAGGAGATGCTGCTGCTGAGCGTATTTCTCATAGTACCGCTCAGAGGCTTTATTCATAACCTGCATGACATCCTGCTCTGTGCAAGGCTTGATAAGCAGATCGAGTGCTCCGAGCCTGACGGCTGCCTGGGCGTATTCGAAATTTTTGTAGCCTGTAAGGATGATAACCAGCAGGTCCGGATAATGTTTCCGTAAATGCCCTACAAATTCGATGCCGTCCATGACGGGCATGCGAATATCCGTAAGCACGAGGTCAGGCTTGACCTTATCGACCAATGCCAGAGCATCTTGCCCATTGCTGGCCTCCCCGACAACGTTCCAGCCAATCTGTCCTTCTTCGAACATTTTGATCAAGCCCTTACGGAAGTTAGGCTGGTCTTCAACAATCACTACGTTACCCTTCAACATGCTGGCTCAGCTCCTTTCTTGTTGGTTGATTAGGCAGGATTAGGCGCATCGTGGTTCCGCTATTAACAACACTTTCAACTTCGAGGCGGTAAGGCTGCCCGTGAACGAGCTCAAGCCGCCTAACAACACTGCGAACACCAAGGTGTTCCCGTCCATCTGAGCGCTGTGGCAGCGAAGTGCCCTTCGGTCCGAGCAGAATGGCAATCGCAGATTCATCCATGCCGCAGCCATTATCGGTCACTTCAATTTCCAGATGCTCAGGATGCTGACGAGCTCGAATAAGCAAGACTTTGTGGGACACCTTATTCCGAAAGCTATGTACGAATACATTTTCTACGAGAGGCTGGAGGAGGAAGCGCATCATCTCACTGCCCTGCACCTGCTCATCGGCTTGGATAATCGTTTCCAGATCGGGTTCGAATAATTCGGTTTGCAGCTTCACATAATTGCGAATTTGCTGGAATTCCTCCCTCACGGTTGTCAGTGTCCGGACGGGCATCAGGGAGTATTTAAGCATTTCCGAAATGGTAGCGATTAAGGCAGCGGTGTCCTTTTCATTTTGCAAATACAGCTTCCAATAAATTTCATTAAACATATTGTGCAGGAAATGTGGGTTGAGCTGCACCTGCAGCGCCTTGAGCTCGGCTTCTCTTTCGCTTAGCTGTGTGAGATACACTTCTGTAATCAACCTGCCGACCTGTTCGGCCATGGCATTGAAGCTCTCGCCCATATAGGCCAGTTCATCCTTGGTGCGGATTTCAATGCGGGCACTGAAATCACCGGAACGTACTTTGCGCAGCCCAAGCAGCAGATCCTTGATCGGTCTCAGGAGCTTGCCTGTCGAGATGACGATGAGAATACTTGTTAATAGAATACTGATTAAGCCCGTATACACAATGCGTTTGGATAAATTTTTGTTTTTAAGTTGAATGTCGGAAAGGGATGTTGAGCTGACAAGCTTGAAGGAGGTCGCTTTGGATACTCCCTGTACGTACAGATGATTGTTCATCACGCGGGTTTCGTTCATATCCCTTAGCAGCTGCGCTTTCTCAGCTGTTTCATGCGTGGAATTACTATACAGCAATTCCTTGTTTTCGTTGTACAAATAGACTTCGCCTGTGCCGTCTTTGGTTAATTCCTTTAATATGCCAGCAAAAAATGATTCATCCACAGCCATCACGAGAACACCGTAGGTCTGCAGGGCACTATTTTTCATCAGCCTAGCGATAATAATCGTTTGCCTGAAACCACTCGGCTCAATGGAGCTAGGCAGAGGCATGCTCATCCAGGCTAAATTCCCGTAGGTATCATTTAGTTTTGATTGAATGGTTTGAAAGGTAGGGTCATCCAAGTTCTTGATCGCAGAAGTCGTGTAGCTGAAATAAGAAGGATTTCCGTTTAAATCATACAGATACATCCCAGTAATGTAAGGCGCGTCGGATTTGATTTGGAAAATCTGCTCTTCAATTTGTTTCTTATCATAGTAGAGATTGAAGGCATCGGAATCCTCTTGTGAATTGATTCGTTTGATGAGCATTTCAATTTGCGGATTGAAGACCACGGTCTGGGAGACGCGTACAATCTCCTGAACCTTCATTTCGACTTTGGCCAAAGCCTCTTCATTCGTGCGGGAAAACTGCTTGCTGATTTCCTCTTCGAATAGTTTCAGATTATACTGATAAGTCAAATAACCGGTAATTCCGAAGGCAAGTAAAATGATGGCGGACAGGCTAATAATTAATCTAATCCTGAAGCTGCGGTTGATGCCTATGAGTAGTTGTCGCCAGATTTGCATCTCAGATTCCCCAATTTGCTTATAGTTTGCAAGCCATAACGTTGCTGAGGACATTATACAATATTTTTTTCATATAAAAATCGCTTCCATCCATTACCTAATGAATTTATAGAATCTTCTATAATTTTTTAAGGGTTTTGATACATGAACCCGCTATGATAGGATTCATACCAAAGAATTAGGGAGTGAGCAAGCATGAGCAGTCGAATCGAAGAACCTCCTGTCACTTCATCATCTATGCACCTGCACAAGACAGCTTCTTTAAACCGGAGCAGGCGATTAAAACAAAACATTCCTTTGTTCATCATGCTAATTCCAGTTATCGCTTATTATGTGTTATTCAAATATTGGCCTATGGGCGGACTTGTTATCGCTTTCAAAACCTATAATTTTGCGGATGGCATATGGAATAGCCCGTGGGTGGGGCTGAAGAATTTTAGGCTTTTATTTTCTAGCGCGAGTACACTCCAAATCATATGGAACACCTTTTGGCTGAGCTTTCTAAGTCTGGTACTCGGATTCCCGGTTCCCATTTTCTTGGCTATTTTGCTCAATGAGGTCAGGAAGTCGTGGTTCAAGAAATGGGTGCAAACGATCATTTATTTACCGCATTTTTTCTCTTGGGTCATTGTATCAGGTATCGTCTTATCGTTATTTGCAACCGATTATGGTTCCATCAATAAGGTGCTCAAACTATTCGATCTGGAGCCGATTACCTTTCTATACGAGTCGAATTCATGGATAAGCATTTTCATTGCTTCAGGCATTTGGAAGGAAATGGGCTTCAGTACCATCATCTACTTGGCCGCTCTTACGACCATTGACCCTTCGCTGTATGAATCAGCCTGTATGGACGGAGCTACGAAGTGGCGTCAGATGTGGCACGTAACACTTCCTGGCATTCGCCACACCATTATATTATTGCTGATATTAGCCATGGGGAAGATTATGGAGGTTGGGTTTGATCAGGTTTATAACTTACAGAACGCTGCTGTTGCGGACGTGTCGGAGGTTATTAGTACTTACATTTATAAAATAGGGCTGGGCAGCTCACAATTCAGCTTAACGACGGCCATGGGACTTTTCGAATCGGTCATTAGCTGCAGTCTTGTGCTGATTGCCAATCAGATTGCCAAAAAATTTGATCAAGCTTTGTTCTAGAGAGGAGGACATGTATTGAAAGCGACTAGAGGAGAAAAGCTTTTCTATACGATCAATTACGTGCTGCTTGCATGTATTGCCTTAACTTGCATCCTGCCGTTTATTCATATCATAGCGTTATCGCTGAGTGATCGGTCATCTGTAGACTCAGGTCATGTCTTCTTTTGGCCGATAGGCCTGCAGTTCACAGCCTACAAAATTTTCTTCATCGCAAGCCCAGCTTTCAATGCGTTCAAAAATAGCGTATTCATTACCGTGGTCGGCGTGGTACTAAGTTTGCTCGGCACTATTTTAGCTGCTTATCCGTTGTCCAGATCCTATTTGTTCGCTCGTCGCTATCTAGTTCTCGGCATGGTATTCACGATGTTATTCGCTGGTGGCTTAATTCCCACTTATCTGGTTGTCAAAAACATGCATCTCATCGATTCCTATTGGTCCTTATGGTTGACAGGATTCATTAGTACTTACAATATGCTGCTGATGAAAAGCTATTTTGAGAACATTCCTTATGAAGTGCAAGAAGCTGCGCGAATTGATGGATGCAGTGACACCTCACTGCTCATTCGAGTCATATTGCCGTTATCCATGCCGATGCTCGCCACTCTAGCGTTATTTTATGGCATTAATTATTGGAACGCGTTCATGAGTGTGCTGATGTATATTAACAAGAGCGAAATGATGAATTTAACGGTCGTTGTCCAAGCGATGCTGCAAAAAAACGATCTGCTCAACTCGCCTTCCCTGAATAGTGAGGAGCAAGCTGCGGTTGCTACAGAGATGGTGAAAGCTGTGGGGGTTGTTGTCATGGTTGTGCCTATGCTGGTGATTTATCCTTTCTTGCAGAAGTATTTTGTCAAAGGCGTAATGCTTGGATCCGTTAAGGGTTAATATCGTTGGTGTTCCCGTTTAACAAAACTTCACTATAAAATTTTGCAGGGGGAAAATGCGCATGAAAAACATGAGATTGTGGCTTGGAATGACCGTAGGGGTTGTTGCACTTGGAGCAACGTTGGTTGGTTGCAGCAGTGATAAAACAGAAGGAACAGCAGCTACGACGAGCAGCAAACCGGGGGAGGAGAAGCCGGCTAAGCGCGGAGATGTGACCGTATCCATGTACGATCGCGGTGCCGTTCCTGCATCGGAGGGTTCGTATGAAGAGAATCGCTGGAGCAAATGGATTAACCAGAACGGACCTGTGAACGTGAAGTATGTTCCTATTCTGCGCAGTGATTCAACGAAGAAACTGAATGTTCTGTTTGCCTCGGGTTCTGCGCCGGATATCGTCAACGAGTACACGACTCCTTTTCGGGGTAGCTTGTATGATCAGAAGCAACTGCTCCCTATTGATAACATTTTACAATACATGCCTGAATACCAGAAGCTGCTGACGCAATATCCACAATTGAAAAAAGCAGGGACGAAACCCGATGGCAAGCTGTATGAGATCGGTAAGGTCAAAGAAGCGGTTCCGGCTCATATTTTGCTCATTCGGACAGATTGGTTAAAGAAATTGAATCTGGCTATGCCGACAACAACCGATGAATTATTGAATGTCGCGAAAGCATTCGCAGACCAAGACCCCGATGGTAACGGGAAAAAGGATACGTATGGCCTCAATATGAGCACATATTCCGAGCAAGCCATCAATGAGATGTTCGGTGAGAGTTCATCTAGCTCGCTGCTAGCTTGGGATCTTAAGGATGGCAAAGTGGTCCGTGCGTGGGACAAAGAACTTGCTTCGCTTACCTTCAAGAAGCGTCTCTATGATGAAGGTTTGATTGATAAAGACTATATTAACGATAAAGACGGCGCTAAGGCGAAACAGGACTTTTTGAATGGAAAGATCGGTATTTACGTGAAGTTCACGGGAGGCTGGTATGACTTTGTCATGAACGACCTTACGACATTGCAGAAAAATGCACCTGGAGCGGGCGTGGCACCATTAGGTTATCCGAAGTCTCCGCAAGGGACATTTACGGGCGCAATCGATAATCCGGTTCAGATGACGACCGTTGTGAATGCCAAAGCGAAGGACCCGGAAGCTGTTGGCCGCTATCTTGATTTTATTATGAAGCCGGAGACGGCTAAAAAGATTGTCAATGGAGACGAAGGTACCCACTGGAAGCAAGCTCCGAATGGTTGTCCACAAGCGATAGATCCTGCTAAGTCTAAAAATGAAGTAGGCTACGCGTATGACTATACGATGTTCTTCTCATCGGGCGTTGATAAATGTACGTATGTACTCAATGGTTTCAATGCGGAAGTGCCAGCGCAAAAAGCGGGAATGGATATGTATAAGGAAGTTCAGAAGCTCTATTTTGACCCGCAAAGAGAATATCCTGGGATTACTTTAGGTGACCACATGCCTGTGTATAGTGCCGATCTTCAAGTCATTAACACAACGATTCTGAAGGAAAAAGGCGACTTATTCGTTAAAGCAATTCTTAGCGGCGCTAAATATACACCAGATCAAGCGATTAAAGATTCGCAAGCGGCTTGGGCGAAAGCAGGCGGTCAACAGCTCGAAGATTTCATGAACAAATGGTATCAAGAGAATAAAGACACAGCTTTCCTTGCGAAGGATGCGATGATTATCGCGAAGCAACAAATGGAAGCAGTCAAGTAATTTGCCGCGGCTGTCCACGGGCTTAGCTCCAAGTAGAAAGGCCAGTTCATCCCCTACTTATGGAGAAGGGTGATCTGGCCTTTTTCCTAACATAGAGGAGGCATGACATGATCGACAAAGGCGAATATTCGTTTTCAACCTGCTGGAATAGTAAGAAACATACCAATGGCCGGGATATGGTGGAGGAAATTAAGGGACTGGGCTTCCGGTATGTAGAGCTGAATTACAATGTGACCGAAGAGATGATGAGAACCATTGAACCGATGATCGACAAAGGGGAAATTGGCATTTCGAGTGTACATAATGTATTTCCGTTCATCAACGATGAGGATTATGATACCGATTCCGTCATGCTGGGTTTTGATGATGAAGAGAAGCGCAAGCGCTCGGTGGAGCTGCTCATTCGGTCCATGGCGTATGCCAATCGATATGGCGCCAAAGCCGTAGTCGTACATCCTGGTGAAGTGCCATTTGCTTATAATATCGATCTGGATTTGAAGAAGCTGTATCAGGATCACGGGAGGGAGTCGGCAGCGTATCAAGCGCTGTGGCAGAATATGATGGAAAGGCGCGAGCAGCTGAGTCCTAGGTATACGAAACGGATTCAAGATAGCTTGGACGAAGTAAGTGATTATGCAGCGAAAAAAGGATGGGCAATTGCGCTTGGCATCGAAACGCGATCGAGATCGTATCAGATGCCGACGCTGATGGAAGCCAAAACGATTTGCGACAATTTGGAGGGCAGTCCTGTTCGTCTGTGGTATGACATCGGTCATGCTATGATGATGGATCGAATGGGTTTGTACGATAATTTGAAAGAGTTAGAGGAAGTTAAGCGCTACATTTATGGTGTGCATATTCATGAAACACTAGGGCTTTCCGACCATTGGTGTCCCTATGTGCATAGTAAAGATCCACATTACTTTGATCACTTTCTTGAGGCTATCGACATGGCTGAGGTTAAAGTGTACGAGTTGAAGGCAGTCTGTCAACCGGATGAGATCGATGAGAGCCACAGGCTTATTACAAGTAAAATAGCAGCTAGGAAAGGACAATAGGTGATACAAATGGACTTCATATATAAGCGATTAGTGGCAAATAACGACGATCTGGCGGCATCTGCGCTAGACAAACAAGTGCTCGATCCAGCATCCAAGTATTACGGCGGCGTGATAGATGAGACGGGCATTGCGCGCGCAAGCCATCATAGTACGCCGGTTTATATCGCTGCATGGGCAACGGCTTTGGTGAATCCAGACTCCAGATTCTACCATAGCGAGTCAATATCAGCTGCCTTGGAGTTATCGGCCATTTTTATGCTAAACAGGCAGCATGCGGACGGGACGATCTCGCTGGGTTCAACCAATTATAACTCTCCGCCTGACACTGGATTCGTGATTGGCGGCGTAGCGCAGATTTATCAGCTGCTGGCTGGTCATAATTGGGCGGCCTTACAGCCGATAGCAGACAAATTAAAGCTGTTTCTTGAACGTACGATACCGGCCATGCTGACAGGCGGCTGTCATACGCCGAATCATCGCTGGGTGCTTACGGCTGCTTTAGCCCAGTTGTATGATATTTTCAAGAGGCCGGAGCTCCTCGCGCGAGCGGATGAATGGCTGGCTGAAGGCTTGGACATTACGGCAGATGGCGAATGGACCGAGCGGAGCAACGGGATCTACAATGCCGTCAGCAATGTTGCGCTGTATCATACCGCCCGCCTGTTGCATCGTCCCGAATTATTGGATAGCGTGCGCCGAAATCTGCGCATGATGGTCTACCTGATCCATCCGTCAGGGGAAGTGGTAACCGACTATTCAGGCCGGCAGGATTTCGGCCAAACCTACGACATGGCTACCTACTATACGATTTATCGTCTGATGGCCGCACATGACAAGGATCCAGCTTTTGCTGCTATGTGCGATTATGCGGCCGCTTTCGTCAAACGTCCTGATGGCGTAAACAATAATGCTCTGCTTCACGTACTGCTTTATCCAGAAATCGAGGAGACTATCCGTGATTTGGATCGTGCTGAGCTGCCTGATCACTATACTTGCATCCTTAATCAGCTGCACCCTATGAATGAGCACTTGGGCTTAATTGATGCAGTCGGCCATCATCTGAAAATTCAGCACAGCTCCATGCATTTGGCATTCGGCGCGCCAGTCGTACGCATTCGCGAGAAGGATAAGAGCATAACGATTATGCCGCAAACACCGTCTTTCTTTTCGCTTCGTCATGGGAAAGTAAGGCTGCTGGGCATTAAGCTGTCTACGTCCTTCTCTCCGGGTATCGTCAAATTCGATCAGTTAACCGCTGAAGATGGCGTCTATCGACTAGGAGTCGTTATGGAAAAAGGCTACAACGGACCTATCCCGCAGCAGCACCTTCCCCTTTCGGCGAAAGGCACGGTAAGTCCTTGGTATTTGCTGCCGCATCAGCATCGGCCGATGACACATTTGCAAACGCATGAGCTGCAGGTGGAGATCAGACCCAATGAATCCGATTGGACAATCCGCATTCATTCCGATGAGCGTGAAGACATCTTTACGCAGCTGACCTTTATTCTGGGCAATGAAGGAGCAGCAGAGGGGGAAGATTTGCAGGATGCAGGAGACGGGAAATATTTCCTCAAAAGCGGGTCTATGACTTATCAAGTGGAGGAAGACCGCATTGAAATATCCACAGGAGCTTTCGAACACTTGCTGCCTATACTTCGAGAAGATCAGCACCCGGCGGGCTGCCAATATGTCCACGTGAACCTAGTGACGCCATTCGACCGAACCTTCACGGTACGGCTGCTGTAGAAAGGATTGTGGAGAGATGACAACCTATTTCAATGAGCAAGAGAGCATTCAGTCGCGCTTAGGTCGTGACGAGAAACGCATGCTTAAAGTGCTTGCTGACCGGTATATCGGGGCCAATCCTCCTGTGCCGTTCGCCTTTCGGGCGTTCAATCGGTCAGGCATTTTGCAAAATGACGAGGGCTTATTCGACCTCAATCTTCGCCATAGATTCCCAGAGGCAAGGCAGGGACAAATTTCCTATGCTTACTCGCTTGTATGGAGTGATAGTGATCGGAATCTAGACGTACTGATGCGTTGCTTGGGCCCGATTCAGTTTTATTTTAATGATGAACTCTCCTATCGTTCCAACGTTATGGATGAGCTGAAGCCTGATGCCACCGTCAAGTTAAACCTGAATTTCGTAAAAGGCTGGAATCGTCTCTTGATAAAAGCCAAAATGACCCCAGCAGGCTTCGGATGTTTATTCGGATCCGACGAAGCTAAAGTCAGAATCCTGAATGTGCGTTCTCCTTTTGCAGAAAGAGTGGGGCAAGCAGGATGGGTCTACTCTGTTCCTGTCGACTCTGATCTGTACGAGAGGAGCCCACTGCCCGCAGCGTTTTCTTCCGAGAAGGAGCACGGCGTCACTTGGTTGCCGGCATGCAATTGGAGCGAAGAGGAATTAGCCATGCAGGTTTGTGAGCGCTTGTTCGGCCTGCAACCCGGAAAGGTGGCATATGCTTGGACTCAGCTGGATGCTGTCAGCAGCGGCAAGGTCTCTTATGTGCTACAGGGGGCCACAACAGGGGCGCTGACGGTTTGGGTAGACGGCCATCAGGTGGCAGCGACGAAGACGGAAGGCAGCTTCCAAGTCGAAGTGCCGCTTGCTTATGGCAAACATGATGTTGTTGTCCGCAGCGAGTGTGAACCCGCTTCACGTTCGTGGGGCTTTACGCTGCATGCGCACGCGGGCGGAGAACAGGTGCCGTTCCATTCGCCTGTTGATGTGCATGGTTCGGGTGAGGCATGGCTCTATTTGGGTCCCTTTGATGCCGATATGGAGCTGAATACCAACGAAATCGCCACGACGAAGCGCGTTTTTGCGAACCAGTATTGGCGCTTAGACCGCCCTGAGACGTGGATTCGTCCCTACTATGAGAACGCCATGCTGAGTAACAAATGGACCGTCGGGAATGTTACCAACTTTGCTCGCTGGGATTATCCGCTGGGGGTGACCGTCTATGGTCTGCTGCAAACAGGTCGTTTACTGGAGCGGCCGGATATTCTCACGTATGCGCAGGAGCACGTTCAAAGCTGTACCGACATGTTCGAGTATTCGCTCTGGGACCGCGAGCAGTATGGGTTCCCGGCTATTAATCAGCAGTTGGTCATGATGAAAATGCTCGACAACTGCGGCTCGTTCGGATCTGCCATGCTGGAATCATATAAAGAAGATAAACATTCGAGTTACCTGCCAATTGCTGAAAGGATTGCCAACTTCATGCTGCAGCAGCTGGAGCGGAAGGAAGACGGAGCCTTTTATCGCGTGTGTCAGGATGAGTATTCGGAGAATACCATGTGGGCCGACGATCTCTACATGAGCACGCCTTTCCTGTGCCGTTATGCGGCGGTAACGGGAAACCGTGAAGCGCTTGATGAAGCGGCCAAGCAGTTCCTATTGTTCCGGAACTACTTGTTTATGCCGGAGCAGCGCCTCATGTCCCACGTATTTGATTTCAAATACGGGATGCCGACAAGAATTCCGTGGGGACGCGGCAACGGATGGACCTTATTCTCCCTCACCGAGGTGCTGGAGGCATTGCCGGCAGATCATGCGCTTCGCGCTGAGCTTATCCACTTCTTTGGCGAGCTGTGCGCGGGTTATGCCGAGCTTCAAGCAGAGAGCGGATTGTGGCATCAGGTGTTGAATGATCCGGACGCGTACCAAGAAGCTTCTTGCACGGCGATGTTTGCGTATTCGTTTGCCAGAGGCGTCCGTTTCGGCTGGTTCGAGGAGCCACAGCAGTACATTCAGGCCGCGCTCAAAGCTTGGGATGGCCTGACGCGGTATGCTATTGACGCACAGGGGAATGTGCATGGCGTTTGCAGCGGCTCAAGGTACGCTTTTACAGCCGACTATTACAAGAAAGATCTGCTTACCGTTACGAACGATAACCATGGGGTAGGCATTATGATGCTGGCGGGTACGGAGATCGTTAAGCTGAAGGGTTGGTTAATGGAGCTCGCAAGCAAGGGGTAAGGACAGTCAGTCACGGCGGAGTTTATGCTTAAAAAGTTCTATTTATATTTGTCGATTACTGACAAAATATGGTATTCATAGTTCATTCCTCTAGTATGCGAGAGAGATTCTCTCAAAATAGTAGAGGTTTTTTTGTGTTTTCTACAATTTATTACAGTTTACCTAAGCAAATAGTGCTAAAGGTGCATAGTATAGGATTATGGCAGAAGGAAGTCTGCTAGATTCATATAAAAAGTATGCAATTAAACCATAACATTGCGAGGTGAGTAGGAGGATGCTTCCGATTAATTCAAAGGCTAGCCAGAAAACGATTGATGTTTTGAATTACTTGTATACGATATCAGGTTCCAAAACATTAACGGGTATTCATAACTGGCTGGAGGACCCAAATGGTTACGTCAATGAAATCAACAAGTTGTACGGTGATTACCCTGGAGTTGCCGGGTATGAAATGGGACCTATTTCAAGTCAGACAGCTGCACAGGTCACAACTCAAAGACAGAATGTAACGAATGCAGCGAAGAAATATGTTCAAAGTGGCGGTATTGTGACTATGATGTGGCACCAGAACTATCCGCTCACTACCTATACGTGGTCCAATGTGCAAAGGAGTACGACAGATGCGGAATTCAACCGTGTATGTACACCAGGTACAGCGGAGTACAATTGGCTTATCTTGGAGTATGATAAGGTTGCGGTCTTTTTGAAACAGCTCAGAGATGCCAATATTCCTGTTCTTTGGCGCCCGTACCACGAGATGAATGGTGGCTGGTTCTGGTGGGGGAAGAAGCAAAACTATCGAGTACTCTGGGACATTATGTATGATCGGTTTACGAATTATCATGGCTTAAATAACTTACTTTGGGTTTGGAATGCGAATGCGCCTAAGAGTTCAGATATTAACCCTTACTTGACACATTTCGTAGGGACGAGCAAATGCGATATCTTAGGCACGGATTTATATATGTATGGCAGCGAACCCTTTAAGCAGGAATATTATGAGGGTCTCGTGGCCCTATCAGGTGGCAAACCAGTTGCCGTTGCAGAGATCGGCCAATTATTCCCAAGCTCAGCCTTTACTAACCAACCCAAATGGGCATGGTTCATGGTGTGGGCGAATCATCTGTATGACTATAATACCTCATCTCAGCGAAATGCCTTATACACGACTTCCGTAACAAGAACGTTGAATCGAAGTGAGGTCACGATGCCAGCTCCGGATATTCAAGCGCCGACAATGCCGACGAACTTGGCGGTGTCTTCCAAGACAATGACCTCGGTTACACTGGCATGGACAGCTTCGACAGATAATATTGGCGTAACGGGATACGAAATTTATGTAAATAACACAACTTTAGCGGGAACTACAACAATGACCAGCTTTACTGTCACTGGTCTAACGCCGAATACGGCGTACCGTTTCTTGGTAAAAGCCAAAGATGCTGCGGGGAATAATTCTGCTTTTACGCCACCGCTTACTGTGACAACCGATGCCATTTATACGAATTTTGTTCGTGGCATTAATTTTGGTGGGTCATCTGTCACGATCGACGAACAAGGATGGCTGGCAGGAGATCATGCTTTCGTCTTTTATTCATCCCAAGTAAAAACTTACGAAAATTCACCAGCCATTACTCCGGTTCCTGCTGTTGACATCGCTTCAAGCGTAATGCTTAATTCTAAAGTGTACGCTTCAGAATCCAGTTTTACGGTTGCTCAAACGCTGTCTAATGGCAGTTATCAAGTGTATATTTGGTCCATGGAAAGTTATCAAGTAAATGCATGCGCCTTTGATGTAGCTCTTGAAGGTGTGCAGGTGACAACGGCTCCAATCGGTTTGCTACCGCTAAATAACTGGGCCAAATACGGTCCTTACAGTGTCAGTGTGAAGGACGGCGTATTGAATATGGATATACGGCGGATCACAGGTGATCCAGGCATAACGGGGATGGCGATCTACACAGCTGCCGTCTAATACGAAAAAGTCCGACATCCACGTAATGTGTGTGACGGACTTTCTGCATTTATTTTTCTTTGGCTACTAGCAAGTAAAGGAATCAATGAAACGTAAATCAATTCCGAAAAACATCCAAGAGAAGCCATTCCAACGGAAGCCGGCAATGGAATTACGACCGACAAAAGTCGGGTAATACCAGAACTGTTGGCCATTGCTTAGCCATACATAGGTGAAGCGGAACATGCAGCGTCTAATGCCGCCCGGATCTACAGCGAATGTAGAACCAGCCACAGATTGCGGCTTTTGCGGAGTGTACGCAGGTGGAGCCGATGTGGGTGCTTGCTCATTGCCACCTGGCCCTCCGGAGCCTGGGAAACCAGGCTGCCCCGGGAAACCGGGCTGCCCTGGGAAACCAGGCTGCCCTGGGAAACCGGGCTGTCCTGGGAAACCGGGCTGTCCTGGGAAACCGGGCTGCCCTGGGAAACCAGGCTGCCCTGGGAAACCAGGTTGCCCTGGGAAACCAGGTTGCCCTGGGAAACCAGGTTGCCCTGGGAAACCAGATAAGCCGGGCTGAGGGAAACCTGGTGTCAGGTTTCCAGTGCCGGGCAAGCCTACACCAGGGAAGCCAGGAAGTCCAAGCATGCGTGTGTCATAGACAGGTACCCAAGCGTAAGCTTGCGGCACAGGATAGCCGTATGCGTAAGGCGCGGGTTGAGGATAGGATTCTTCATACGCAGGGGCAATTTCGGGCTGCTGCAATACGTCATTGTCCCGTTCCAAATTCCGAGTCTCTTGTTTTTTGTTTGAAGTCATGAATGTAAGTCCTCCTTAGGTTAAAGCGGATTAGGCGATACTTACTATATGCAGGGGGATAGACGAATGTCACGGTTAGAACTGGTCAATAGGAGTGATTTTGCCAAACTATACCAATAGTCCTAATAATATTTTGATTTATGAATGACCTAGTCTTTTTATCCTAGTAATAAAGGAGAAATACGGGATTTACCTCCCATGGTTGTATCCTAATTTGTCGTATATAATAGAAATTGGTTATATTTTGAAATAATTGGGGCGGGGTTAATTGAGAGAACTTACGGGGAAAATGTTGAAATACGATGTAACAACGAGCTATGGACTCGTATTAGCGCCAAGCTTAACGGTTCTAACGGCCGAACATTTAGATTTATTCAGACAGCATCGTATTGACTTCATGGATATTATTACGACAAATCCCCAAGAGCTATTGGAACAAGAACTAGAGGTTACCGACTCCCAAGATTCTTCAGAAATTCTAGTACAGAAAGCTTCCCAGTTCGCCAAACAATTCTTCGAGCAAATGGAGTCAGAGAAGAAGATTCCGTTGTTTGAAATTAGAAATCAACTCATTCCTATCGTACAACAAGCGGCCGAACACACTGATTTATTTGAATTACTTGAAGCTGTGAAAGCCAAAGATGAGTACACACATCAGCACAATGTCGGAGTAGGCATCCTTTCGACACTAATCGGAAAATGGCTTAAGATGGATGACAAAGAGGTAGCACTGTTGACGCTTGCCGCTACTTTGCACGATGTCGGGAAAATTAAAATATCGCAGGACATTCTCCATAAGCCGGGGAAATTAACCAAAGAAGAATTCAATGAAATGAAACAGCATACCATTCGTGGCTATAACATGCTTAGGGAAACTGTTGGAGTTCACTACCGAGTATCACTTGTTGCCTTGCAGCACCATGAGCGAGCAGATGGAAGTGGATATCCCATGGGTTTGAAAGAAAGCCAAATTGACCGCTTGAGCCGTATTGTTGCCGTTGCCGATGTGTTCCATGCCATGTCCTCGAATAGACCTTACCAAGACATGATGCCATTCTATGAAGTCGTGCGACAGATGCGGGCAGGCCTTTTTGGAGAGTTGGATCCGCACATCGTATCCGTGTTGCTGAAGAATATGATTCGAAGTTTAGTTGGCAGGAAAGTGAAACTAACGGATGGTCGATGGGCAGAAGTCGTCTATATTAATCCTACAGATGATACAAATCCGCTTGTGAAAGTGGATGAGTTATTTGTAGATCTTAGCCGAGAACGCCACATTCATATAAAGGAAGTTGTTGTATGATGCATAATTCAAACGCAGAGAATACAGTTTTGCAACAATTTTTCACGAATTATGGACTGACACAGCGAGAATCGGAAATTCTTTCCCTAATCGCAACTCACGGGTACACCAACAAGGAAATTGCCGAAAGCTGTTGCATTAGCGAGAAAACGGTCAAGATTCATTTGGCGAATATTATGAGTAAAATTGGTATCGGGTCGATGCGCCGGTTGCTGGCGCTACTTTTGCAGCAAGCGTTAATGGTTTCAGGGCTTACGAATGAGAAGACTTTAGTGAAATCAGTGGGCATGAATTAAACAAAAAGAGGGGGCCTTTCGAGGTGCTTTTCTTTTTTTTTATGGGCATTTTTAGTGATACAATTTGGAACTTAAAAAAGGATTATTAGGTTGACATGATACGAAAAGTATCTTAAAGTAGTAATAGAATTAAGATACAAATAGTATCATTCGATTTTAAAAAAGAGGACTTCTCACGGAGGGGAAACATGGAAATTAATTTAAAAGAATACTTGATGATTATAAAGAAGCGTTGGTGGCTAATTGTATTAATTGTATTCGGTTGTACGCTTCTTACAGCCATGTATACGACGGCCAATTACGTCCCGATTTATCAAGCTTCGACCAAACTAATTGTCAATAAAACATTCGAGCAGGACCAACTAGGCACTGAGCAAATTGATTATGGAGCAATTGGCGTTAACATGGCCCTCATTAATACGTATAAAGAAATCATTAGAACCCCAGCTATTATGGATAAAGTTGTTCAACGATACCCCGACTTAAATGTATCCACCGATCAATTAATTACGATTGTGAATGTCTCGAACCTCAATGAAACGCAAGTCATGTCGATTACGGCTCGACATTTTTCACACGAAAGAGCAGTGAAGATCGCGAATGCGGTGTCAGATGTCTTTCAAACTGAGATCCCCAAAATTATGAAGGTTGATAATATCACCATCCTGAATAGAGCCAAAGTTCAGGACAATCCTATCCCTGTGAATCAAAAATCAAATCAGTATATCATCCTCAGTTTCGTGGCATCGCTCGCTGTTACAATTGGTATCATTCTTCTGTTGGATGCTTTGGATGATACTTTGAAAACGGACGAGGATGTGCGAGAAGCTTTTGAACTCTCGACCTTAGCTTACATACCGAAGGTAAAGACCAAGGCATTAAGGACGACGCAGAAAAATAAATCTAGGAAAAAAGTGGAGGATATTGCATATGCCAAAACAAGCCACTGATTCTGCCATTATGATGCAAAGAAATCCCAACTCTCCTGCAGCAGAAGCTTATAGATCATTAAGATTTAATATCGACTGTTCAGTTTTCGGTCGTGAGGCCAAGACAATTACCGTCACTTCTTCAGGCAGAGGTGAGGGGAAGACCACGACGGCCATTAATCTGGCTGTTGCATACGCACAAACGGGCAAGAAAGTGGTTCTTGTTGATGCAGACCTGCGAAATCCATCCATTCATGTTACTTTTCGTGAAGATAATGGAAGAGGGCTGACTAGTTATCTCGTTAATCAGAGTGCTGTGAATGAAATAGTCCGGGAGTCCTACATTGAAAATTTATCTATTGTAACATCGGGTCCAACACCTCAAAATCCTTCTGGATTATTAGCGTCCAACCAAATGGATATCTTATTGGCAGAGCTTAGTTCGGAATATGACATGGTTATTGTAGACACCACTTCCATTCTAACGGTCACAGATGCCAAGATCATGGCAACAAAGTGCGATGGGACACTCCTCATCGTCAAGTCAGGGAAAGTGAAACGTGGTATTGCCAAGAAAGTGAAAGAGGAGCTCCATCTTGCAAATGTGAATCTAATTGGCGTCGTGATGAATGAAATTAAAAGCGATCATGCGTCGTCGTATCTTTGACCATTGCGGGAAATCAAAGTAAGGGGAGAGAGTTTATATCCAATGAGAAAAAAACGGCGGAAGTCGCAACCAAAAGTCGTGAGAACCCTTTGCATTTTGACTTTAAGCATTGGCATATTGGCAGGGTGCTCAGATACGGCAGTTAATAATTCAGACAGCAATTCCATGTACAGTGATCAAGCGCCGAAAAGCATTAAAGCATTCAAGGTCATTAAACAGAAAATTGGTGATCCGCTAGAACGTGCGGCAGAAGCGCAATCATCAGCACAATTCGGCATTACATCGAAGGCAGCCGGGGATATTGATCAAATTTTGAAGAAGCGCGGAGATATGGTTCAAGAAGGCGATGTGATTCTTCGATTGAGGTCTGGTGATCTCCAGACGCAGAGAGAAACCGCGGCTCTTGCTGTACAAACAGCTCAGGATGCCATAGAAAAAGCAAAAGCAAGAGCTAAAAAAGAAACGCAAAACCAGAAGTTAGACATGAGCAATGCCATTCAAAAGATGGAATTAGCCATGACGGGTTTAACACGAAATTACAATAAAATGAAGAACGATTATGATATTGGACTGGTTACTAAAGCTCAATTATATCAGATGGAAACTCAAATGATGAGTGCACGCATGGATCTGGATCAGCTTAAACAGAAACTAAGTGCAGTAGAACCGCAGGAAGTATCTGATGAATTGGATGTACAGCTCAGAAATGCTCAGGTTAACTTGCAGCAGCTTGACCAATCTATGAAAAACCTCGAAGTGAAAGCCACAGTAAGCGGCTTATTGACAGAGATGCCGATGGAAGCGGGGATGACGCTGCAGCCTGGCGCTAAGGTTGGTGTCATTCAAAGGTTGGACCCGATTAAAATTAAAGCCCAATTATCGGAAGCAGAAACGAATCGAATTGGTAATAAGGCTGAGCTCTCCTATTACATCGTAGGGGGGAGCGAGAAATACAAGGGAGCTATCAGTTATCTCTCCAAAGTGATCGATCCGGAAACGAAAGCCTATGAAATTAATCTCGAGGTTCCGAACAAAGATTTGGCTCTGAAACCTGGGACGAAGCTTAAGCTTCAATTAACCGAAGAGAAGGATCAAATTGTGGTGACAGTTCCTTCCTATAGTATTGTCAAAGAAGGTGACAATGCTTTTGTATTCGTGCTTTCAGGAGATACCGTTGAGAAACGCAGCATTCAATTAGGCAGATTGAATGAGCCTAATCAAGAAGTGCTCTCGGGTCTCAAAGAGGGAGAACTGGTCGTAAAGACGAGTCCAAGTCAATTAAGCGATAAACAAAAAGTTCAAATGACGGCTATTGAAGAGCAATAAATAAAATTGGAGTGACTTGACTTGAAAATAAACTGGAAACATACGTTGGTTATGTTCATTTTATCCGTTTCACTAGTGATTCCATCAGCGGCCTTCCATGTAGCAGCCGATGAAAAATATGCATCGACAACGACGGTGAAAAGCTATCCATTGACAAGCGATATCAAGGTAGAAGTGAAAAGTGTTTTAAATGAAACAACCTCTGAAGGAGGTAGAATCGGCACAGTTGTACGTTTGTACAACGATGGGGATCGCTTAACAGGTGTGCCTGAGTATGAAGTTCGTGCTAAGACCCAAGATGGCTTGGAATATATCCTGCGTCCAAGTCAGGCTAATCCCAAGAACATTCAACCCAAAGAAACGGTAGAACTCAGTTATATGACGGTCATTGAGCGTTATGATGTCTTTTCATTAATTGAACTTTCTTTCTATGATGTGGATGAATTCGTCTATCCCAAGCAAGAAAAGAAAATCATATCCCTGCCCATTTCAGACATAGAATGGAAGGGTGAAAAGGCCGTCCTTACCGATCCTTCAACGATGAAGACGTGGGAAGATAAGTTTACGCTTCCAGTACTGTCTACCACATTGACGTACAAGCCGGTCAGTCTTGCTGAACAGAATACGCCAGACGGTCCCATGACGATCGTTACATTGCTTGTTACGAATACTGGGGATAAGAAGACAGTCATCCCTGATTTCCGGATAAATGGAAAATCAGAGAATAAGATTTACAGCGGAAAGCGAATAGAGAAAGATCCAATCACGCTTGAACTGGGTGAGGAGAACTACATCCATTATGCGATTCCAATCCGAAATAAGATGGATCTGAAAAGTTTATCGGTCCTGACGCCAGAAGACTTCGTCGGCGAGGATAATAAACATACCGAATATTTAATCGGTAGATTAACGATCACTCCGCCAGGTGCTAACAATGTAAGGTTCTTTATGAATCAATTGTCACAATATGAGTGGAGTAAACCGATCCAGATTGATCCGTTGACGAAGCTAATTCGGCCAGATATCAGTATTTCAATGGTGGATCTTCGCGTGTATGAAAGCGCGGGAGGCGGGTTTAAGGCAGCCGTTGCCAAGTTCAAGCTGCTCAATAAAAGTGAGAGTCCCTTGCAGGTTCCCGAGTTCCAGACGGTCCTAACAAGCATTAGCGGAAATAAATATCAGGGTACAAGACAAAATACGCAGGTGAAAACACTCATCCCGAATATTAGTTATGTCATCTATTACTCATTTATTATTCCAAATGCGGAGACCGGCGAGCAGCTGGCAATGGAAATTACGGATGGGAAAAGCGTAGAGCCCTACAACCTTCCACTTGCAGCCTTTAAGACAAAAGTTATGGATGAGACTGACGATAAGGATGCAGCGTTCTATCCATTCCAAGTCACTTTGAATGATTGGGCAAAGAGCACCAACTATACGATGGGACAGGGAAGTATGCCTTATTCGTATAAAATGAACTTAGATTTTGGCATTAAACTTCAGGACGAAATCGTCGTGGATCAAAGCTTTTCAAAAATGAGGGTGGAGTTCGCCGATACTAACAACAGAATTATGGCTTCAAAGGAGCTATCCTTTACAGGTGATAATAAGTTGGTTAGCGGTGTACAAACGATTGAGTTTAACTCGGATCGATTTGAAACTACGATTTACCTTCGGATGTATGAAATCATTGATACGCCATTTGGTGAAGCAAGACGCCTTGTCCAAACCGTGAAACGATAGGAGAGCGAATGTCGATGAAAGATGAAACGAAGAAGGAACCCAAAGTGTATACGCGTCCAATGGTTCTAAGTCAACAACCGGTTCGCTTTGAGACAGCTCAGAGCTGGAATAAAGGTCATGGTAATCAGAATCACCCTGGTAAAGGGAACGGAGGCATCAATTATCCAAACCCGCCGTATAACGGACCACAAAATGGCAATGGAAATGGCAAGCATAAGTAGAACTTTCCGAAGAGGTTAACGGCAAAAAGCCGTTGACCTCAAATATGAATAAACTCCCAAGGGGATGTACCATGACGCGTATTCACACAACAATTGGGGAGCATCTTATTCAAATCATGTGCGACTCCGATAAGATAACGAAATGGATTGAGCGAAATTTTCCAGTAGTAAACATAATCAAGCCTTTACCGGATCTCTTCATTAAACTTGAAGAGGGATATGGGACTGCTTTTGAGGACTATCACGTGGAAATTGCTAAAGATGCGGATAAGATTTCCTTCCAAAGGGCCGATTATTTGATCGAGACTAGCTTGGATTATCATGACTCTAACATTGCTGTACATGATGAGTTGGCGTTAAAACATGCGCTGATGAATCTATACAGTTCCTATCTGGTTTACCATCAGTGGGGACTGTTGATTCACTCATCATGCGTGATAGATAAGGGTAAAGCTTACATGTTTGCTGGTCATTCGGGAGCTGGCAAGTCTACTGCGGCTAAGCTATCGCATCCGAGGGAACTCCTTTCCGATGAGGCGACTATTATTAAAATCGTTCCTGGTCAGATTACCGTGTTCGACTCTCCATTTCGAAGTGAGCTGGTCAGATCAGGTGCTAGTGAGAAAAGCCCTTTAACAAACATCTATGTATTGCATCAGGCCACGGATAATCACATCGATCCACTTAGCCAATCGAATAGCCTTCTTGTTCTTATGAACAAAGTGTTTTATTGGTCTCACAGTTTGGATGAAACGAGGAAGATCTTCCGACTGCTGCAGCATGTGGTCACTTCGGTTTCAATTTCCGAGCTGCATTTTCAAAAAAACGAGACATTTTGGGAGTTGATATCCTAATGACCAAATACCTTCGGATGAATGATTATGAGTCAATTCAGCTGGATACGGAATGTATTATTTTGAACACAGATGAATTCACTCTGACGAAATTAAATGAAGTAGGCGGCTACTGCTGGTCATTACTCGGCGAAGCACAGACGGTTAGTTCCATAAGCGAAGCGGTACGGGAAGAATATGCCTCTGTCGACGAGAGCATCGAAGAGGATATAGAAGCATTTTTAACAGAAATGATCGGGCGGGGTTTGGTCCAATATGCCGTTTCATAAAGAATCTTTTCAACTTCTTATTCGTGTGATGAGAAGAAGAGGCTGGATTGAACTTCCGGCACGGGGAACAAGTATGTATCCTTTTATCCAAAAAGGTGATATTTGCCGCTTCATCGTCACTAAGGAGGAGAGCATAAAGAAAGGCGATATCCTTCTATTCCGCACATCAAGCGGTAACTTGGTTGCGCACCGATTTTGCCGGATGGTTACCAGGAATCAGCAGTTACATTACCTTTGTAAGGGTGACACCAATTTAAAGCACGACGAAGCTATTTCACTGGATCAAATGATTGGGAAGCTGACGCGCATTGAGCGTAACAGGCGGATCATCCATGCAACGGATCTATTTGCTTATGTTTGGGGACGAACCATTCTAACATTTCCAATGATTGCGCTATTATTAAGATTCTACCTAAATCGTAAAGAAAGCTTGCAAGCATAGACTTTCAGTGGAGTGTCGCGGATATGATTGACATGTTGACAATAAAAGATGTTCGCACGACTTACTCTATTATGAAACCCTACATGATTGCGCATCGCAAGGCATACATAGGGCTATTCCTCTTGCTATTCGTAGATATCGCATTAACGCTAGCCTTCTCATGGTTCTTTGGCGATCTCACGGATGCGGCCATTCATAGTCAATTTGGACGTATGAAATGGTTGGTGCCCTTAGGGGGTTTCCTTGTTGTTGTAAGCATTACATCGACCTATTTGACTACTCTGTGGGAGACCATCGCAACGAATGGGGTAAAAAGGGATTTCTCGGCGGATGTTTTCAAACATATCATGCAGCTGCCAGGAAAGCATATCGATGATAAGCATTCTGGGGATCTGCTAGCTCATTTTACCAATGATATTCATAATTTGGATGGGATTATTGGCAGCAGCCTGATTCATTTGATCAAATTGCCGTTCATCTATGTGGCTGTTTTCATTTATTTGCTTCAAATCAGCTGGAAACTGGCTCTCGTATGCGTGCTCGTGGCGCCTGTTGCGATGGTTTCTGGCGTTATTTTTGGTGTTATGCTTCGCACAAATAACCGCTTGATTCAAGATTTGGTGGCGCAAATGAATGTGCTGCTGAATGAAACGTTTAGTGGATTGTTCGTTATCCGCTCTTTCCTAATGGAAAAGTTCATTTTCGCCAAGTATGTAAGTAGGAATCAAGAACTGTATGCGCTAGAGCTGCGTAATGCCAAGTTGCGCGGATGGTTCTATGTGGGGAGTCAAGCGGCTGCTTCTTTCACTTTTCTGATAAGCCTATGTTTGGGTTCCTACTACGTCTCAGACGGTATCCTTACCGTAGGTGCATTATTAACCTTCATCAACCTTGTTAACCATTTGGTATATCCACTGACAGAGCTCGCTGGACAATGGGCAGGCCTTCAGAAATCCGTTTCCGCTATGGAAAGAATATTTAAAATCCTGGATATAGAGCTTGAATCCGTCAGTTTACCGGAGGCGATCCCCTACAAGCCTATGTTGTCATCCATTCAATTCCAAGATATTTCATTCAGCTATGAGGGGCAAAAGCCTGTTTTTGATCAATTTAATTTGCAAATTCCGGCTGGGAAGGTCGTTGCTATTGTTGGTTTAAGTGGGGCCGGAAAGACAACCTTGTTTCATTTGCTTCAAGGCTTCTACTTACCGCAAGTAGGTACGATTACAATAAACGGCCATTCGACTGCTTCACTTACGGTATCTGAACAGAGGAGCTTATTTGCTCATGTTTCCCAAGAAACCGTGTTATTCAGCGGTACGGTTAGAGAGAATCTGCAGCTAGCCAAACCTGGTATTACGGATGTCCAGATGATACAGGCGGCGACGGTTGCGGGCATACATAGCTTTATTACATCTCTTCCTTGCGGGTATGATACCGAGATTGGGGAGAGAGGCTCCAAGTTTTCTGGTGGGCAACGGCAGCGTATGGCTATTGCACGTGCCTTATTAAAGGATGCGCCGATTCTATTGCTGGATGAGGGAACATCAGCTCTGGATAGTGAAACGGAGTATCATGTGCAAAAGTCGATGGAAAAGCTGCTTCATAATCGCACCACGATAGTCATTGCGCATCGGCTATCCACGATTCAAAATGCGGATCTTATTATCGTCATGGATGCAGGGAAGATCGTGCAAATGGGCCGCCATGAAGAGATCATTAGGCAGGATGGGTTGTATCGTCGATTATACCGGTTGCAATCGGAGAAAGGAGTTCCAAGTGACGGTCATTCCTTTGATACACGCGTTGTATGATCCGCGGGCTTCTTTACCTCTGGATGCTGCTTTTTATGAAAGAGCGCTTGAGGATATTGCGTATTTTGGCATAGCTTCCCAGGTTTATTTTTTAATCCAGCAGCAGGGTAGATGGTCTCAAGTTCCGACTTTTTTTCAAGAACAGTTACAACAACCTTATAACGAAACGTTATATCTTAATTTTTTTATTAAAAATCAAACGGAACAGCTGCTTAAGAAATTCGAAGAGTGGGCGATTCCGGTGATTCCGCTTAAAGGCGTCTATTTTGCTGAAACCTATTTTGGTCACCTAGGGGCTAGAGGGACAACCGATATCGACGTGTTGGTGCAGAAGCCTGATCTGGAGCGAGCCATTCAGTGTGTGAAGTCGCTTGGTTATACAACCGAGCAAGAGCACACGGCGTTACATTTTCACTGGAGCTTATCCAAATCATTGCCTAACTGTTCCGTTCCGCTTACGGTTGAACTTCATTGGGATCTATTAATCGAGAGAACTTCGAATTTAAATATGGATGAATTCTGGGGAGAAGCGTCGCAAGTAGGCTCTTTCCACTATGTGAAGGAGCTGTCTGTTTACCATTCCTTTTACATGATTTGTTTACACGGCTGGAGTCATTATATGAATTCACCCAAATATTTTATAGACATTATCCAAGTTCTCCATTCACGGCAGGATCAGATTGATTATATTCGGTTATTAGAGGATGCGGCATCACACAAAACGCTGCGAAGAATGATAAGAACGTTGCTCACCGTCTATCGCTATTTTCCACATGTATCTGAGATCAAAGAACTGCCATTGCCTTCTGGGCGTACAATCAACTTTTATGGGGAGTATGGGGGAAGCAAAAGTCGAAATTACAAGCAATTTGTAGGTAAAATTTACAATAAGTTTTTTAATTATGATTCTCTTGCACACTCATGGGCAGCACTCGCTACGTACATATGTAATCTAGGAAAAATGATGTTTTCGAGTGAAATGAAAAAGTTTTAGTTAGCTGTTGACAGTAAAGAAGTAAGATGATATCCTGAAATTGTTCTCGATAAAGAACGACAGGCGGTCAAATAAATGAAAAGTTTGTGGGCTTAGCGAACAAGTTAGGGATGGCACAAGTTTATATGATCGTTCTTTAAAAAGAACGTCACAACAGTGAAATACCAATTAATTAATCGTACTGCGGGGTATAAAATGAGTGCCATAGCCGGGATATTCCATTATGATCAAGAACCCATAAATATCGAACATGGTCATCGCATGATGTTCGATTTAGAGAAATATCCAGCTGACGATGTTCAGGTATGGCACCATGAGAAGATCTTCCTGGGCTGTCATGCACAGTGGATCACGCCAGAGTCGATTGGTGAACAATTACCCTACTATGATCAGAATAGAAAATTAGCGATTACGGCTGATGCGATTATAGATAACCGAGAAGAATTATTTGAGAAACTTCAAATAGAGCGAGGTCGGAGAGCTGAGATACCTGATAGTGAACTTATTTTACTGGCCTATCACAAATGGGCTGAGGATGCTCCGAAGCATTTGATTGGCGATTTTGCCTTTATGATTTGGGATGAGAGGAAACAAAAGCTCTTTGGAGCCAGGGATTTCTCGGGAAGCCGAACCCTCTACTTTCATCAAGACCAGAGCAGGATTACCTTTTGTACCCTGATGCAGCCACTGCTAGCTCTACCTTACATACCCAAAAAGCTCAATGAAGATTGGGTTGCTGAATTCCTAGCTATCCCTCTAACGGTAGATGCAATGGATGGTTCAGCTACCGTGTATGAAAATATTAAACAAATACCGCCATCACACTCCGTTTCTGTGGTGAATGGCAAGGTGAGCTTTACTAGATACTGCAGCTCGCCGATGGGGCAACCGTTGCTATTGAAGTCCAACGGGGAGTATGAAGAGGCATTTCGCGAAGTTTTTCAACAAGCCGTATCCGCGAGACTGCGAACACACCGTCAAGTAGGTGCGCATCTAAGCGGAGGTTTGGACTCAGGGTCTGTTGCAAGCTTTGCTGCAAGGACATTGAGAAATGAGAATAAACGGTTACATACGTTCAGTTATGTTCCCGTTGATGATTTCAAAGGGGATTGGACACCTCGAAGTCGATTCGCCGATGAAAGACCGTATATTCGCTCCACTGTACAGCATGTAGGCAATATTAACGACAGCTATTTCGACTTCCAAGGGTTAAGTCCTCTGAGTGAAATTGATGATTGGCTGGATACGATGGAGATGCCTTACAAATTTTTTGAAAACTCCTACTGGCTTAAGGGAATTTATGAGAAGGCTCACCAGCAAGAGATCGGAATTCTGCTTAATGGACAAAGAGGAAATTGGACCATATCGTGGGGACCGGCACTAGATTATCAAGCTATGCTAATGAAGAAGATGAAATGGGTCCAACTTCACCATGAGGCTAAGCAATATAGCATCAATATGGGGAGTGGCAGGAAGCGTGTCCTTTCGTTGGTAGGAAAGAAAGCCTTCCCATTGATCGGGAAATTATTTACGCCTAAGGAAGTCGAATTTCCGAGCCTGATCAACCCACAGTTCGCACAGAAAACTAATGTTCACTCCAAAATTCAAGAGCATGGTTTCCATAGGACGGACTACTCGAATCAAAGTGCCTATGAGATTAGGAAAACCCAATTCGAACAGCTGTATTATTGGAGTTTGAACGGTACAATCGGGACCAAATTATCCTTGCGCTACGCCCTTTGGGAACGTGATCCAACGAATGACTTAAGGGTCGCTCGGTTCTGTTTATCCGTACCCGAGGAACAATATGTTCAAAATGGTGTAGATCGTTCCTTAATCAGAAGGGCTACTGTCAACTACTTGCCCGATAAGATTAGGTTGAATCAGCGAACGCGTGGTGTACAAGGTGCTGATGGCGTACACCGTATGGCTTCATCGTGGGATGCCTTTATTCAGGAAGCTGAAGCGTACGTACAAGATCCAATGATTACACCGTATTTAAACGTTCAAGAATTGAAGCGGGCTATCTCAAAAATTAGGGATGCTAAGCCTGAATATGTGTATCAATTCGATTTTCGAATCTTAATGCGTGGCCTTATATTCTCGCGATTCATCAAAAAATTTGCATGAGAGGGGGTGAATATATGCAAAATCTAACGAAAAAAGAATGGGCAGTTCCTACATTAGAAGTTCTTGATGTAAAGATGACAATGGCAGGACCAGGAATTCATCTTCCTGATGCGGTTCAACCGGATCCAACAGAAACAGTTCACTATAGCTAATCACTACTAACTTAGAAAAGTGGTACCTATTGCCCTTATACTGTGACAGGTATAGGGGCTTTTATTAAAATATTGTGCGTCAAGACTCGAAACATTTGGAGTGAGAATAATGATAGAAACCATAAATAAGGTCGTTTATAAAGCTTTCGGGTTGTACATAGCCAGCGAAGTATTGCTGCCTGAGTTAGCGCAAGCAATGAGTCCTGATGAGCCGATAAACGTTGCTATTGAAATAACAGATTTGACGGACTTGTGGGATCAATCAGGCAGGCAGAATGACATCTATGTAGTGAAACAGAACTTTTTTATGTTTCAAGTAGCGGATACAGGTATATTCGCCATACAGAACGGAGACACCATTCAAGTCTCGCCAATAGCTGGAGCTGACGAGGCTAAGATTCGGTTATTTCTACTCGGTTCATGCATGGGTGCTTTACTTATGCAGAGGAAAATCCTCCCTCTCCATGGCAGTGCTATTGCCATTGACGGCAAGGCGTATGCCTTTGTCGGACATTCAGGAGCAGGGAAGTCGACCCTGGCATCGGCTTTTATTAACAAAGGATATCAATTGCTGAGCGATGATGTCATTGCTGTCACTTTTACGGAAGCTGGGATTCCGATGGTTATGCCATCTTACCCTCAGCAGAAGCTTTGGCAAGAAAGCCTAGTGGAATTCGGTATGGAGTCAAGCAATTATCAATCGATCTTCCAGAGAGAGACGAAGTTTCTGGTTCCAGTATCCGATCATTTTTTAGCCGAACCAATCCCGCTGGCAGGGGTGTTTGAACTGAGACCAACGGATAATGATCAGGTCGCTATGCTGCCTATTGAAGGATTATCACGGCTCAGCACCTTGTTCTGTCAGACATTCCGAAGTTCACTCCTAGCGCAGCTGCAGCTTCTGGATTGGCACTTTGAGACCGCCGTGAAGGTATCCAAACACATACTCATGTATCAATTGCATCGACCCAATACAGGGTTTACAGCTCCGCAACTCACATCCTTAATACTCGAAACCGTCCATGAGGGGGAATAGTAAATGATTAAGAATCCACATCTCACACTGCAGACTGGGGTTGTACAAGAACAAGGTAACATCGTTAGTGATATGGACGGTGACAAAGTCATGATGAACATTACAAACGGGAACTACTATAACCTTGGCCAGATAGGTGGCCGTATATGGGAACTTATTGCCGCGCCCGTTTCAGTAGGAGAAGTCGTGAGTACCCTCATGACGGAATATGAGGTCGAACAATCCGAGTGTGAGGAACAAGTTTTTTCATTTCTGAAGCATCTGTTGGACCAGAAGCTTATCCAGATTGGTGATGAGCTGTGAATCGAGTCAAAGCTATACTTTCACTAGATTTACCAACGATGCTTCTATTCGTAGAGGCCTTGTTTTACTTGGGCTGGGCTCGTATTTTAGTGAAACTCCCGTTCACCAAGGTGGCTCCTTCGCTCGGAATGGCGATGCATGAAACATCTACAACGCAAGTGGAAACGAATCGAATCATCCTGCGGCAAATATCCAGTGCGATAGACATTATGAGCAAGTACACGCTCTGGGACAGTAAGTGTCTTGTAAGGGCTATAGCAGGGATGAAAATGCTGAATCGGCGCCAGATTGAAAGCACTCTGTATTTGGGGACAGCGAAAGATGAATCCAAGAAGATGATTGCACATGCATGGCTGAGAAGCGGACATTATTATGTAACAGGCAAAGAAGGAATGGAGAAATTTACTGTCGTTGGCAAGTTCGCCAAAACGAATCCATAGCGGCAAGGGATAGGGAGTTATACGATGGGAATGGGAACTGATTGGAACTTGGATTTAGCAGTCTTGCCGAATGAATTGAAAATGCTGCTCTTACTCGTGAAGAATGAAAGCGAGGGAAGCAAAACTCCGCTCGTCGAAGAGCAGTTTTATGGCACAGATTGGAACCTCTTCTTGGAACTAGCGCGGCATCATCGTGTCTATCCCTATATATTCAATCAAGTGAAAACGATGGATAGTTTCGTACCTGCCTACGTGATTCAAGAGCTGCGCCATGAATATCAGCGTAATACGTTTCATATGCTGCGTTTAAGCGGAGAGATGGAGCAATTCTGTAAATTACTATCCGACAATGAGATTAAGGTCCTACTACTTAAAGGCCCAGCGCTCGCTGCAGACTTGTATGGTGATCTATCCAAGCGAACTTGCAGTGATTTGGATGTGCTTATTTCCATAGATGATTTGGAGCATACACATGAATTACTGGAAAGTGGCGGATACGTAAGAGATGAATACTTCTCGACGGTTTTGAATGACTGGAAATGGAGACATCATCACATGACCTATTTCCATCCTCAGAAGAAAATTAAGCTTGAAATTCATTGGAAACTGAATCCCGGCCCTTCATTTGAACCAGCCTTCAACGAATTATGGGCAAGGAAGAGGCTTAGCACATTAACAAGTTCTCCTGTGTATATGCTGGGTCATGAGGATCTCTTTATGTTCCTTGTTTCGCATGGTGCACGTCATGGGTGGTCAAGGCTTCGCTGGTTACTGGACATGGATCGTATCCTAAGGATTCATCACGGCTGGGGAAGACTAGGCTTTCTTTTAAAAAAATATCAGCTAAAACATGTAGGAGGGCAAGCACTTCTATTATCCTCTGAGTTGTTAGGAACTCCTATGCCTATGGAATTTAGCTCACTAGCCGCCAGTAAACGAGCTAAACAATTAGCGCAGGAAACTTTGTTCTATATTAAACAAATGATTCACCTGCATAATGAACCTTTGCCTGATGATGTTGCGAGATATCATAAACGCCACTTGTTCAATTTAATGTCCTTTCAGTTAAAGCTGCTGCATGTACTAAGTTTTCTATATCCCTATCCAATGGATGTGGAAATAATGCCGTTGCCAAAGAGCCTCCATTTCTTATACTTTCCTCTGAGACCTTTCTTGTGGATCTGGAGAAAAACGCGGAAACAGGCATGGCTATAGGGGGAAACACAATGGGCTACATCATTCATTATTTAAAAAAGCTATATGCTTATTCAGGTAATAAACTAATTATTAGTGTCATTGGCATGGTAGTCATTAGTTTACTTGATGGTGCGGGTGTATTTTTGCTGCTTCCTATCATAAGCGCTAGCGGCATTGCCAGCGTAAATACAGGTGCATCTCCGATTGCGGGCCTCTTGACCTTTCTGCAAAGTTTTCCTAAGGCATTAGGATTGCCCCTTATTCTCGGGATGTTTGTTGTCTTGATGCTTGGTCAAAATTGGCTGCAGCGGTTTCTCACCATTAGAGAAGCAACCATTCAGCAGAAGTTTCTCCGTCACCTACGATTGGACACGTATACAGCTTTAATGCAGTCGAATTGGGTCTTTTTTATAAAACGTAGAAAATCAGATCTCATTAACTCTCTAACTACGGAGCTAACCAGAGTGGGATTCGGAACAACGTTAATCCTTCAACTCATTGCTTCTGTCATCTTTACATTGATTCAAATCGGTTTAGCTTTCTGGCTATCTCCGGTCATGACGCTCTTTGTTCTGGCCTTCGGTTTCATCCTCACCTTATTTTCTCGTAGATTTATCAAAAGCGCGAAATCCCTTGGTGGGCAAACCTCCGAATTGTCACAAAGCTTTCTTGCTGGAATTACGGATCAGCTTGGAGGCATGAAGGACATTAAAAGCAATACGCTGGAGGGATCCAGGCTAGCTTGGTTTCACTCCCTAACTCAGAAAATAATGAATGAGCAGGTTGATTATATAAAGCTAAGATCAGCTTCCCAATTTTTCTATAAAGCAGCCTCTGCGTTATTAATTGCTTCCTTTATTTATCTCTCTGTCACCTTGTTTCACACGAAAGTGGAGCAGCTCTTGTTGATTATTGTGATTTTCTCCCGGCTGTGGCCACGTTTTACAAGCATACAGTCCAATATGGAGCAGATTGCTTCTTCCATTCCTGCCTTTCGTTCACTACTGCAATTGCAAGAGGAATTTGCCAGTGCTAAGGAGTTTCATACCGAGAATAAACAGGATTCTCAAGCGATATCTCCGATAGCTGTGAAATATGGCATCGAGTGCCGGAATGTGTCCTTCCGTTACAATCGGAACGAGCCTACATATGCACTAACGGACATTAACCTCCATATCCCTGCCTTGCAGATGACAGCAATTGTGGGTCGTTCAGGTTCCGGCAAAAGTACCCTAGTCGATATCATTATGGGACTTATGCAGCCCGAGGTCGGTCAGGTATTGATTGATGGGGAGCCGCTTCAGGACGACAAGATCTTGTCCTTACGTAAATCCATCAGCTATGTTTCACAGGATCCTTTCCTATTTCATGCAAGTATTCGGGAGAATCTGTTGATGATTAGTCCAGAGGCATCTGAAGGGCAGATGTGGGAAGCACTGGAGTTCTCGGCTGCTGATGAATTCGTCAGGAAGCTCCCTCAGGGGTTGGATACAATCATCGGTGACCGGGGCGTACGGTTCTCTGGTGGAGAACGGCAGCGGCTTGTGCTCGCCAGAGCGATCTTGAGAAAGCCGTCCATCCTAGTGCTTGATGAGGCAACGAGTGCTTTGGATACAGAGAATGAGGCAGGGATTCAAGAGGCACTAGATTTGCTCAAAGGAAAAATAACGCTGGTCGTTATCGCTCACCGCTTATCAACCATCCGAAATGCTGATCAAGTGATTGTTCTCGATCAGGGAAGCGTTATTCAGCAAGGAGATTACGATCAATTGGCTGCAGAACGTGAGGGACAGTTTTCCAACTTGTTGGGTAACCAATTAGTGGTTAGTTCTTAGTTAAGAATTAAGACTGTGTAAAAGTTCTCTAATGAAGGTTATTAAGGTTGACATGTTCTTTATAAAGAACTAATATAGAGAATGAGCAGATGTTCTTTATCAAGAACTATGCTGCCTTAGACACAGGCTGTCGGATAAGGGAGATTATGAAATGACAATTCCAATTAAAAGGGAAAAGAGCTATATTCAATATGCATAAAATACTGATTACTGTCTATGACATGGAAATTGGCGGAATCGAAAGAAGCTTAATCAACATGCTCGAAAGCTTCGATTACGATAACTATGAAGTGGATTTATTTATCTGTCATCATTCCGGTGATTTCCTTAGCTTACTACCAGAGAAGGTTAATCTACTGCCACAGATATCTAAATACTCAGTATTTAGAAAATCAATGATTGATTGTCTAAAAGAAGGGCATTTCTTGGCCTTATTTATTAGATTACTGAGTAAAACAATGGCATCTATGAAAGCTAGAGCTAGACGATTAAAAGAGGGCTCTGGTTATATTCAAATGCAGCTAGATCTTAAATACAATTCCTATGTGCTGCCTAGGTTAAAGCAGAATTACGATTTGGCCATTAGCTATGCCTGGCCTCATGACCTTGTGGCAAATAGGGTATCCGCGGCTAAGAAAATAGCTTGGATCCATACAGACTACAGCGAGCTAGAAATAGATAATAACATTGATTTAGTTGTTTGGAAGAAATTCGATGTTATAGCTTCCATCTCGGATGCCTGTACAGATGCATTTCTAAATACATACCCTTCCCTACAAAATAAGATTAAGCTTATTGAGAATATTACTTCACCTAGCTTTATTCGAAAGATGGCGGAAAGTGAAATCCCGTCAAATGAAAGATATCAAGATAGCTTTACCATCGTATCTGTTGGAAGACTGTCTTATGTTAAAGGTTTTGATATGGCTGTCAAAGCATTGAGACTGTTACATGATAAAGGTCTAACCCAAATAAAGTGGTTAATTGTCGGGTATGGTGGTTACGAGGATGAACTTAAACAGTTAATAGCCAATAACCATTTAGAAGAAAGCTTCGTGTTACTAGGTAAGAAAGTAAATCCATATCCTTATATTAAGGCATGCGACTTGTACGTCCAGCCCTCCAGGTATGAAGGCAAAGCAGTGACGGTAACTGAAGCGAAAATACTAGGTAAGCCGATCTTGATTACCAATTATACAACAGCGAGCAGTCAGATTGAGGATGGAGTAGAAGGTTTGATTTGTGAGTTAAGTGTTGAAGGGATCGCAGCGGGGATAGAGCGATTGCTTGCGGATAGTAAGTTAAGAGCTAGCTTTGCTAACAAGTGCGCGCAAACGGATTATAGCAATAACGATGAATTGAATAAACTATATAACATAGTGCATGTATCAGAGCAGAACTATGTCATGAAGGAAGTGACAGTATGAAGGTTTGTACAATTACTTGCCATGATGTTTATAATCATGGTGCTTCGTTGCAGGCCTATGGGTTATTGAAATACCTGAAGAATAGCGGTCATGAAGCAGAAATCATTGATTATAAACCTGATTATTTAAGTAATCATTATAATTTATGGAGCGTAAGTAACCCTAGATGGGAGAAGAACTTCGCCACCAAGTATCTTTATTTAACCTTGAAATTACCAGGTAGATTGCGAGAACGAGCTAGGAAAAGGGCATTTGATAAATTTAAAGATGATTACTTACGAATTACAGAGAACAGATATGAATCCAATGAGGAATTAAAGAACAATACTCCTTACGCGGATGCCTACATATGTGGCAGTGATCAAATTTGGAATTGTTTACATAAGAATGGTAAGGATCCTGCGTTCTACTTAGATTTTGTTCCAGATAAAAAGATAAAGGCCTCATATGCTGCAAGCTTCGCGACAGACACCATTTCCTCCGAGTATCAACCTGTTGTCAAACAAAGAGTTGAGAAGCTAGATGCTATCGGTGTGAGAGAGAAGAGTGGCGTTGAAATCCTAAATAAGTTGAACATCCAGAAGGCCAATCACGTTGTTGATCCCGTGTTCTTGTTAGACAAGAATGATTGGAACGACATGTGTAAACAGGAATTCCAAGAAAAATACATACTCATATACGATTTTGATAACAGCAGCCTGATTAAGAAAATAGCTTTGGAAATTGCGAAGGAAAAGGGGTATAAGATTTACACGATTTATTCAGGCAAGCTTAAATATGCGGATAAGTACTTTACATTAGATGGGCCTGAGACCTTTGTATCTCTTGTCAGAGACGCACAATTCGTTATATCGAATTCGTTTCATGCTGCTGTTTTTTCCGTTCTTTATGAGAAAATGTTCGTTATTGTGAACAGAAATGAAGCAATAAATACAAGAATGAGAGATTTGTTAGACGATTTACAGTTAAAGGATAGGCTTGTTGACGAGAAATACAACTTAGACAAGGTACTATCAGTAATTGATTATAAAGAGAGCAATGCGATATTACACGAAAAAATTAGATTTTCAAAAAAATATTTGCAGGATGTACTTGCCATTCAGAAATAAAGTGAGAGGACTCATGTATGAAAAAGATCCTTTTTGTCATTGATTCCTTGCACAGCGGGGGAGCTGAGAAAAGCTTAATATCTTTACTTTCCTTATTTGATTATGAGAAATATCAAGTGGATTTGCTTATGTTTTCACAGAATGGATTGTACCTCCCACTTCTACCTAAAGAAGTTAATGTATTAGATGTGCCTGCTTATATGCAAGGACAGACGAACGGAGTTAAAAATCTAATTATTAATAGAAAGTTCAAAGAGCTGTATTTAAGATTTAGAGGGTCAATTGCGCTGAGAAATCCATATAGAATTAAAAAGATGCATGGAGCACAAATCAGCTGGGACTGGACATCTAAGGGAATCGATAATTTAACAGAAAAATATGATGTAGCAATAGCCTACAGTCAAGGGACACCAACTTACTTTGTTGCTGAAAAGGTCATTGCAAATAAAAAGATTTGTTGGGTTAATACGGATTATAGAGTTGCTCCGTACAATAAGAGCTTTGATCTCGAGTACTATGAAGTTTTTGACTATGTTACTGCTGTATCGGAATTAAACAAAGAGGTATTCGTTCAAGAAATGCCAATTGCCAAAGGTAAAACTAATGTTGTATATGATATTATCTCACCGAATTTAGTTACTTCAATGGCTAACGATCAAGGTGGTTTCACAGATGAATATGATGGAGCACGGATATTAACCATTGGAAGATTGGTAGATGCTAAAGGCTACGACATGGCAATTGAAGCTTCTTATAAATTGAAAAATCATGGGTTTAAACACAAGTGGTATGTAATTGGTGAAGGGCAATTGAAGGAAAGTTTGCTAGCAATGATTAGGAAATATGAGTTAGAAGATACATTCATTTTTTTGGGAACTTTTCATAATCCGTATGTGTATTTAAAACAATGTGATATTTATGTCCAACCATCGAGATTCGAGGGATTTGGTTTAGCTATTGCAGAAGCCAAGATACTGGAAAGACCTGTTGTTGCCACAAACTTCACTGTTATTCATGGTCAGATTAAGGATGGCGTGAACGGATTAATTGTAAATATGAACTCTGATGATCTGTTTGTTGGTGTAAGTAAAGTTCTAGCTGACAGCAGCTTAAGAGAGCATATTCGCGGGAATCTAAGGAAAGAAAGCATCGGTACGGAAGATGAAATAAATAAAGTGTACGCTATGATTGAGTCATAACTAAAGATGGTGAGCTATGAATGAGAGTCCGTAAAGCAAGTATTAACGTTATCGTAAATTTACTAACCTTTATGCTAGGGTTATTGCCATCTTTTATTGTGAGGAAGGTATTTTTAGATTCACTAGGAAATGAATTATTAGGGCTGACCTCATTGTATACCAATATCATTGGCTTACTCTCCATTGTTGAACTTGGTATCGGGAGTGCCATCATTTATTCCTTATATAAACCTTTTGCTGATAACCACCAGGTAAAGGTTAATGGGTATTTGCAGTTTTACTCTAAATTCTATAACGCTGTTGGAGTCATCATCTTAGTACTTGGTGTAATCGTCTCTTTCTTTTTACAATTTTTCATTAAAGATCAAATTAACATTCTGGATGCACAGCTTTATTTTCTATTATTTTTAATAAATACGATAATAAGTTACTTTTTTTCTTATAAGATATGTATCCTAAATGTGGCGCAAGATGGCTATAAAGTCGCAATAGGCACTACGGCAAGCAAACTAGTCATGTCCTTATTACAATTGGCAATGTTGAAGGTGTACCCGAGTTTATATGTGTTTTTAATTATTCAAATCATAGTTAGTTTACTGTATTTCTTATTTATGAACTTATACATTAAGAAGAAATATCCTTGGATTAATCAGACAGCAGGGAAAATAAATACAGAAGAAAGAACGTCGCTAATTAAAAATGTCAAAGCACTATTCATGCATAAAATCGGCGGTATTTTAGTTTTAGGAACAAGTAATGTTGTCATTTCTGCGTTTATCAATCTTACGGTAGTAGGCATATTTAATAGCTATAGTATGATACTTGGTGCCGCTCAAGGGCTAATTTCCAGCTCGCTTTCTGGTGTGTCAGCTAGTGTTGGCAATTTGCTAGTGGAAGAGGATAAGAGTGCGGCATATAAAGTGCATAGGAAGCTATTTTTCCTAAGTTTCTGGTTAGTTTCTTTGGCAAGCATTTCATTACTGAATACAGTTCAGCAATTCGTGTTGCTGTGGTTAGGCGAGGGTCAAGTACTTGATCATCTGAGCATTATCTTGCTAGTGATAAACTTCTATTTCTTTTTGATGCGGGGATCTGTTGAGCGCTTTAAAGAGGGTGGGGGAATTTACGTTCAAGATCGATATGCACCATTAGCGGAGGCGGCTATAAATTTAGGTGCGTCCATTATTTTGGTTAAGTTAATTGGCTTACCTGGTGTACTTTTAGGGACCTTATTAAGTAATGTGACCGTTATTTTCTGGGTAAAGCCCAAAATGGTCTATAAGTATATTTTCAAAGTTCATTTAGTTGAGTATTTCAAAATGTATGCCAAATACCTGCTCATTGCTTGTATTCCTCTAACCCTTACTTACTTTGTGACAATGCCTTTGAAAGATACGAAAAGTATCTATGCGCTTATGGGGAACTGCTTGATCAATCTTGTACTGATTAATGTTGTTTATTATTTGATATTTAGGAAGAACGAAGAGTTTGCTTATTTTAGAGGGTTGGTAGGGAAGTTAGTTGAATCATCGAAAGTTCGAATTGGCTCAGTACGTATGAAATTTAAAAATTTATAGTTATTTATTGTTTCTCATTCTCAGGGGGTGAATGACATGACATCATTAGAAGTAAAGAGTAATAGTAGATTTCCAGAATTAGATTTTATAAGAGCAATAGCTGTAATAGCAGTTATTGCTATTCATGTGACCAGCATTACCTTGACGAAAATGCCTGCGGACCAATTCACATTTATTTCAAGCATTGTGATAAATCAACTGAGTCGCTTTTGTGTGCCGGCATTTTTATTTGTTTCTGGTGTGTTAGCATATCAAAGCTATATGAAGAACAGCTATTTGCAATTAATTAAAGGGAAAATCAAAGATTTAATTGTTCCATATCTAGTTTGGACTAGTTTGGGCTTAATCTTTTTCCTCTCTTATTCTAGTAATTATAAAGGCATTATTATGATTTTTTTAACCGGTAATGGACCATTCTACCAGCTTTATTACATTCCTTTACTGTTCCAGATGTTTATTTTCTTGCCATTGATTATCAAACTAGCTAGAAGTAAAAAGGCAGTAATTAGTTTACTGCTTATTAATATTTTAATGTATGTTGGATATCAAATATTAGTGGTGGGGGCTGTTTTACCCAAAGATTTAGTTGGATCCGCGAGCTCAATCCTGCAATCTACATTTATTATTTGGATGAGTTACTTCTGCTTAGGTGTGTATGCAGCACAATATTATTCAAAGTTACTTGAATTTATAAAATCAAAGTCATTAACTATTTTTATTGCTATTTACATAGTGTCTGCTATTGCTTTAATCATGGATACCTTACTAAGCTTTGGAATTGAAAAGCAAATGGAATTAATGGGTTATTTCAGATTAACTGTCATGATCTATTCTTTTGCGTCTATGGCACTGATCGTAAAAATAAGTATGACATTGCGAAATCAACCCAAATATATAACGTCTATTTATCGAAATTCTTTTGGTATTTATCTTATCCATGTCGCGATTATCAAGGTTGTTCTTATTGTCTCATCCCTATTGTTCACTAATCTTTTATTTATAGTGCTTACTACACTCCTAACATTAATTGTCTCTTATTGGTTCGTTGAACTTATCAAGATGACTCCTATTTCAACCGTATTTCTCGGGCAAAAAAGCAATAGAAAAAAACATGTTCCTGTTGAGCCTCTAATTAATAGATTGGATAGCTAACACGGTACCTGCGAAATTATATTAATTGGGGTGTTTAATGAAAACGCGGTTTGAAGAGCTTGATTCATTAAGAGGTTTTGCAGCAATCTTCGTTGTCTTTTCGCATATGTATTTGATAGTTCCCGGAGATAAGTTTTTAAAAATTTTTTTTGAGTACAGTCCATTTCGTTTATTAATCTCTGGTGGAGAATCGGTTGTGTTATTCTTCGTATTAAGTGGATTTGTGCTATCTTTACCGTATTTTAATAATAAACAATCCAATTATTTTACATTTGTTGTAAAAAGAGTTTGTCGGATTTATCTTCCGTACTTATTTATGCTAGTTGTTGCAGTTGGTTGTAGATTGCTTTTTTATAATGGGCAATTAAAAAGCTATAGTGGATGGTTCAATTCATATTGGGTAACATCAATAAACTCCGAAGTGATAGGGAATCATGCTATCTTAATAGGAACATTTCTTAGCAATATTAATCCTGTTATATGGTCTTTATTACATGAAATGAGAATATCACTCATATTTCCATTTTTAATGCTACTGATAGTCAAAATGACCTGGAAACAGGGAGTAGCTATGAGTCTAATATTTAGCTTGATTGGAATTATGATTTATCATCTATCGAATCCTGCTAATACGGGAACAGAACTTGTAGCTACAATTAATTACACGGCTATGTTTGTAATAGGGGCATTACTTGCTAAATACAGAGTTGCTATTACAAATAAATTTATGCTTCTAACCAAAAAGTTTAAGATCATATTATTCGTAATGGGCCTTTTCATCTATTTATTTTTCCATCCCTCTTTTGGAATTAAATTATTTCTATATCCAGGGATTTCGCCATTTTACAGAACGGTTATTGACTCTTGGGCAGTAACAGGCGGAGCTGTTATTTTAATCGTTTTTGCCCTGAATTCAAGTCTTTTTTCTAGGCTGCTGAGGAACTATCTGATTAACTACTTAGGTAAAATATCATATAGCTTATACTTGATACATATTGTAGTTTTATTTACAGCTGTTCAAACATTGCATAGTATACTTCCGTTATGGTGTATTTTCCTTCTTACATTAATTGTTAGTTTAACTATCTCAGTGGGCATGTATCACCTGATAGAAAGGCCATCAATTCAATTAGGCAAGGCGCTAACAAATAATACATTCAGAGGATCAAAACTTCGATTTAATAATGAAACTAAAAAAGCAATTTAATTAAGTTGAAAAAGTTAATACATTCATTTCTCATGGGGGTCTTTTGTGAATAATCGATTTGATGAATTAGATTCTTTGAGGGGTTTAGCAGCTTCTTCTGTGCTTATTTCTCATTTATTCCTCGCTATTCCAGGAGCTTATTTTCTTGAGAAGTTTAAGAATACCCCCGTGCATTCATTATGGGGTGGGCATGAGGCGGTAATCTTATTTTTTGTGCTTAGTGGCTTTGTGCTTTCGTTATCCTATTACAAAGATAAAGCTCCGAAGTATAAAGATTATTTGATAAAAAGAATATGCCGAATTTATTTCCCATATTTGGCGTCAATATTGCTATCCATCATCCTAATGAGTATGTTTTCGCGAATGCCATTAGTTGGGTTAGATAAAGCCATAAATAATACATGGCTAAATACTTTTACAATGGAGTCATTAATAAATCATGTTATCTTTGTAGGTGACTTCCAAAGCCAAATGTATAATCCTGTTGTATGGTCGCTTATTCACGAGATGAGGATATCAATCGTTTTTCCCTTATTGATGTATTTTTTAGTCAAACTCAACTGGAAAAAAAGTATAGTAATAGCCCCGGTTTGCACGGTCCTCTATTTTGTTATTTGGTATTTCGTTTTTAAGGTTTTCCATGCTAATCCAACTTATCTGATTACCTTACACTATGTTGGATTCTTCATACTTGGTTCTCTAATAGCTAGACATAGAGAGTACCTTAAGAATTTATATACTAATTTCTCGAATATAATAAAGATAATTGTACTGCTTGCAGCAATTCTTTGTTATACGTACACGTGGTGGTTCTTACCTAATGTAGTATATGCACATCTAACAATTATTAATGATTGGTTTATTGCTTTAGGCGGTTCAGTCTTCATAGTGTATAGCAATAATACAGCTATGATTAAGAGGTTGCTACTTTTTAAGCCAATACATTTTATAGGAAAGACCTCCTACAGCCTTTATCTCTTCCATTTGCCAGTCTTCCTAACTTTAATCAATATATTTTACGGAAAAATACCAACTTGGTTAATACTTATTATTTCGTTCATCGCATCCTATGTCTTCGCTGGAATCATGTATTACTTAGTCGAGAAGCCATCAATTTTATTGGGTAGAAGACTAACAACAAATAAGAATAAGTTAACTTTAAATAGCGGTCAATTTAATGAAATAAAAGTCAAATTGTATAGGTAAACAAAGATTCCCCCACTGGCCGTATTGGCTGGTGGGGGAATTTTATTTCAATTCTACAGGGATAACTCTTGATTCTTTTCTTTCGTATCGTTCGTTTTTAATTTTAATTTTGCTACATTAAAGATATTGTTTGAGATCGTGTAGGCTGGCGCCCCAGTTCCTGCTTCTATTGAGTCAATCCCAAATAGTGCTTTATTAGCAATTAATGTGCTATTCCTGATTGTAAAGGATTTAACTTGTGTTGGTTTAGTTGAACCTCCTAATGATCCTATTTTAATATATGGTGTATTGTTAATTGTAAGATTTTTAGCGGTTAGTGTACTGTTTAGCAGCGATAACTGTTTTGCTCCCTGCACATAAATCGCGGCCGCGTAACCAACATCTTTAGCAATATTAAATTTAGAATTATTAAAGGTGATATCTGGTTCCCCATATAAACTATTCATTGTAAATATCTTACCTAAAGCACTAAATGAGCAATTGTTTAAAATAAATTTACCGGATTGATTAATGCTTAAACCTACAGATTCGTTATTTGTCGAAGAGAATTTGCAATTATTATAGGTTCCAGCAGGAAGGGTAGTACCATTAAACGCATTATAATCTTGAATATCGAAGTTATCATAGATATTTTGATCTGTTCCTTTTCCACCTAGCGTTGAAAGCTTGGTTAGTCCTTGAATGGTAATATTCGAAAGGTGAACAGGACGACTCCCTATATTTAAAGAAGTTGAAACGGATACATCCGTATTGGTCATAGTTATATTTTCTACTTTTGATCCAAAGGAGTCCGTATTATTCAAGTTTAAATTACTATTGAGGAAAGTAGCATTGGTTAATGTATTAGTTGTTGCATTTAGATTAACTTCGGCATTCGTGAATGTGTTTAAATTCGCAGTTCCAGTACCTCCCATTGTAAGTCCACCATTGTTGAAGGTATTGTTGTTAACAACTGTATTTGGAAAGGCGTTATAAGTATATACTCCTTTACTACTCTCAAATAAGTTATGGCTTATTGAAGCCGTGTCCCCATCAGCGAATACAATGTCTCCACCTTTATTGTTATAGAAGTGATTATTACTAATAGTAAGGTTCTTGTTTGGGTAAAAACCTGCAGCTTCTGCATCAATTCCAAATTGTGGCGCAGTGCCGCTTATGTCATGAATTTTGTTATTACTAATCATAATTCCATCTACTCCGACAATTGAAATTCCTTGCCTTCTATTAAACGCTATCTCTGAATTAGTAATGGTCACATTTCTAGAAACATCGTTGCTAAACAATTTGACAAAAAACTTAGCGATAGTAGTAGAACTAAAAACTGGATAAAAGCTCTTGGCATCTTGTGGAATCTGAACGAGATCCATTCCAAATCGGACTTGCTTCACTGAAGATAAATAAGTTCCATCGTTTTTATAAAAATAGACATCATATTTATTGCTCGCAACGCCCTGTGGTTGTTCAAAAGCAAAGTACTTTCTCCCCTTGTAATTAGGATTTGAGAAGTCCATTGCGGTTTTAGGCCTAATCTTTGTTGTCGAATTAATAAATCTTCCTGAACTATCAATATCGCCATAAAGATAGTCTTTCCCGTAGGTACCTGAGATTCCAGGATTTGAGCCTGCGATTGTAATTCCATCACCTGTGAAGTTAATTGTTTTAACAGTATCAATAGTTAAGTTATAGGCTCCTTCTACGAATATTCCGCTACCAAACTCGTGAGTCCCTACGCTGCTTGCATCGTCTTTCTTGTTATAATTATGAGCATCTCTATCTCCTTGATAAGTACCGCCTTTAATTGTTGCCTGATTAACGCCATAGCCAACGTATAAGATTCGATACTTCTCATAACCATTCGTTTCTTTTTGAATAATGGCTAAGTCATCAAGTAAGAAAGTCATATTACTAACCATATTAATTTGAGCCTGCGGATCATTAGGACTACTTCCTTTGCTAATTAAATATTTACCGGCAGGAACTTTAAATACTTGATATCCTTGCTCGCTGGACCATTGCAACGCTTTATTTATACCGGTAGTTGTTTCGATTGGATGCGTTCCGTCATTAGATATATTCCAACGTGAAAGTTCTAAGTTGTAGGTTCTCGTTGTTACCGATTGTGTAGAATTGTCTAGAGGAACGGCTTCAACAAGTAAAGATTGAAAAGAAAGTATGAAGAATGTTAGAACTATTAGTACCCTTTTAATCATTTGCTTACCATCCTTGTGAGTTATTTAAATACAGGTATCATTGTACACTTAAAATTGGAAAAAAAGTCATGGGAAGGCATGAAATGGATTTTGAATTTTTAATGTCAGTATACTGCGGCATAAGACCAAATATAAGTATTTTGTAACCATCTACTTAACTATTGAATATTCTTTGATAAGGAGGTGTTTAATAGATGGCAGATGCAGGAACTACTTACATGATTGATTTAGCGCGTTGGGGGATTAAGAACGATGGAACGGATGCTGTGAAAACAAGTAAGGGGATAAATGATGCATTAAAATATTCGTTTGATCAAGGTTATACAGAAGTATCATTGCCAAAAGGAATATATTTAATAGATGTAAATAATCCTATTGAACCTCAAAGCTTTATGACCTTTAATCTCAATGGTTCGACATTAAAGTTGCAAGCAAACGGGGCATTAAATTACGCAATTATTTTATTACAAAGAAATCAACAGTTCTGTAGAATTACCAATGGAAAAATAGAAGGCGATAGAAATGAGCATGATTATACAACTATACCGGGTACTCATGAGGGAGGACATGGTATTAAAGTAAGTAATACACCGCTCGTTGGTTCAAATATTAGATTCTTATTTATTGATAGTTTAGAGATATATAATTGTACAGGTGATGGTATTGCCTTAGGGAGTCTTTATGGTCAAATTCCAGGTTATAATTTTGACGGTAAATTTGAGTCAGGCGGAATTAGCTTAACAGATGGTAAACCAGTGGTTGATGATACGAGAATTAGAAATACCACAGTAATAGATCTGAATCAAGCCAATATTGCAAAGTGGGGTTATTTTGGGTTGTATGGGGGGAGTTACGGAGGATTAGGTGCAGGAATAATCTCCAATTTGTATGATCTAGTATTTTATAAAAAAGATAATACATTTCATTCATCCAAAATAAATATACAGTTTTTCGACGAAGTCGAAGTTCCGGTAGGGGCTAGTTATGCAAAATTTATTATCCATCAGAATACAGTTCCTCCTATTGGACAAAGCTCAATAACTTTAAAAGTTGTTGAATTTGCGAAGCAGGTATATATCGAAAAAAATAATATACACGATTGTAGAAGACTTGGAATAAGTGTAACTGGTGCGAAATACGTGTACATTAAAGAGTGCGAAATTCATCATATCAAAGGAACGGCGCCACAGGGTGCAATCGATATTGAAGATATGTATGATTTTAATCAATATATTTATATTGAAAATAACAATATCCATGATAACTCAACATACAACATAATTGCTGTAGCTGGAAGGCATATAAGCATAAACAATAATGCTGTTAGCAGCGGAACATTTGCACTCAATGAGAATGTTGACAGTGCAATAGTTAGTGGAAATGATTTCAGGGATATCGGTGGTTTAATTGCAGCTGAAGTTATTTTTTCAAACAATCATATGTATGGGTCCAAAATAGTTTTATCGCAAAGTAGTAGAGAAGCTCTGGTTAGTCATTGCTATTTCCACAACAGTCCTTTAAATATTAGTAGAACAAAACCTTATAGTGTTCAAGTGGATAGTTGCAGGTTTATAAATGATATTGATTTCAATAGCACATTTTCTAATCTAGGATCAACGTTACTATTTTCTACAGAACCACAAACTCTTTCTAATTGTTTTATTGAGGGTAGTGGTGCAAAAGGTAGCGGTTTAACTTGGGTGTCAAATGCAACAAAGAACGGATGGCAGTTTAATCATGTATCTTTCGTAAACACTAAGCACGATCAGAATATAGTTACTGGTTTGCCTCCGGGGAATTATTCAGATTGTACGTTTAAGAATTCAGGCCCAATCTCAACGATAAATAATTCTCAAGCAGAATACCAATTTAATAATTGTTCATTTGAGTGGGATGGATATACACTGCTAACAATTGATCAAAACAAGAAGAATGCATTACTTGATTTTAGCGATAGCTACTTTGTCAGTAAAGAAAGCACAGCGTTACTTTTTAGAGATATGGGTGGTGAAGTCGTATTGAGTCATAATACGTTTAACTATAATCCAACGAATACGGGAACAATAATTGATTTTTGGTGGCCTACTTTTGTCGCTAAATCATTCATGATGGATGGTAATATGATGAAGTCGACTAAAGTTATGAAAGCAATAAATGCAAGCGATCCCAAGTCAGCATTAACTGAAATATTATTTAGCAATAATGTAGTAAAGATAGCCAAGATAGAACTACTAGAACATCAAAATCATGTAAAGTTAAACAACTATATAGATGGTATTGTGGATCCGTATTATAAACTTGCTAGTCCACCCACTTCTGGAAGTTATAGACGGGGCCAAATCATTTATAACACCACTCCACTTACTGGCAGTTATATTGGATGGGTAGCTACAGTGTCCGGTACAGCAGAGGATACGGCATGGACGGCGGACACTTCATATCCGATAAATACCTATGTATTTGCAAACGGGAAAGTTTATAAATCTAATGTGGCAGGTAAAAGCGGTAAAGTACCACCTTCGCAAACCAGCGGTACTTCAACAGATGGAAGCATAATATGGGAGTACGTTGATTTGCTAGCAGAATTCAAGCCATATGGATTAATAAGCTAGAGGAATACTAGCACAGAGGCCACCATAGTGTGGCCTATTTTGATTTATCAATGAGCGTAGCAAGCAAGAGGATTTGAAAACGATGTTGACATGTTCTCTATAAAGAACTAAAATGAACGTATATAGTTGTTCTTTATTGAGAATTTTATTGTTATTCATAGCGTTGTATTCAAAAAAATTTACCCCGTCGTTCTTAATAACATACAACCTTCGGTGATGCCTCCTAACCGTTATCAACGGGGGCACTCGGCCATGCTGTGGGTTGAATCGACCTTAGACGCGAGTCGTCAAAAGTGTGGTGCGAGGTGGGGTTAGATGCCCCTAATAAGATTAAAGGATTTAATTATATGGTCTTTTTACAAAGGCCTTATACTTAAGAACTTTAATGAGAGGGTGCATGCATTTGTCGTATAGGCAAAGATTATCTTTATTAGTCTTCATTGACTCTTTTATTGTTTTCACTTCCATTTTCTTCAGTCGTTTTTTATTAAGCGCAGATTTTGACGTTATCACGTTGCCCTTAGTTGTTAGTTCCATTACCTTGCTGGTTAGTCATCATGTATTTTCTTTCGTGTATAAGCTATATAAGAAAGCTTGGGAACATGCGAGCATTGGGGAACTCATTTTTATTGTGAAAGCTACCACCTACTCGTTAATTACCGTTGCTTGTGTTCAGCAGTTGATCATTCATGATATTTATTTCCGGTTGCTTGCGGTGACATGGATGCTGCATATGATTCTTATTGGTGGCTCTCGCTTCTGTTGGCGCATTATTCGTAATACATATATCAAGAAATCAGTGGTTAAGAAAAGAACCTTGATTGTTGGTGCTGGATCAGCTGGGACTATGTTGGTTAGGCAGCTTTTTAAAAATAACGATGCTGAAATGTTTCCTGTAGGGTTTATTGATGACAATGTAAAAATTCATAATCTTGATATCTTGGGGATTCCTGTAATTGGGGGAATTGAGCGTATCGAACAAGCGGTTAAAGAACTGAATATTGATAACATCATCATTGCTATTCCATCACTAAGTAAAAAGGAATTAAACCATATCTTCCAGGAATGTACGAAAACCAACGCAAAGACACAAACACTCCCCAAGTTAGAAGACCTGGTATCGGGAAAACTCTCGGTTAATCACTTTATGGATGTACAGGTAGAGGACTTATTAGGCCGAGATCCAATTGATTTGGATATTGAGAGTATTTCAGGATATATCACGAACAAAGTGGTGTTGGTGACTGGTGCTGGTGGGTCGATTGGATCTGAAATTTGCCGGCAAATCTCCAAGTTTACTCCTCAGATGCTAATTCTATTAGGACATGGCGAAAACAGTATTTATTCCATTGAAATGGAATTAAAAGATTTGTACGAAGCTGCTTCCATTGAGTTCATTACGGAAATCGCTGATATCCAGGATGTTAAGAAGATGATTTCGATCATGAACAAATATCATCCGGACGTCGTCTATCACGCCGCTGCTCATAAGCATGTACCTCTAATGGAACGTAATCCTGAAGAGGCATTTAAGAACAATGTGATAGGTACGATGAATGTAGCTATTGCAGCAAGCCAAAGTGCGGTAGATACGTTTGTCATGATCTCCACGGATAAAGCTGTTAATCCAACAAGCGTCATGGGAGCCACCAAAAGAATGGCTGAAATGGTTATTCAGGATATGGATCGAAACAGCAGCACGAAGTTCGTGGCTGTACGTTTCGGCAATGTGTTAGGGAGTCGTGGCAGCGTCATTCCTCGATTTAAGCAGCAAATTGTAAAAGGTGGTCCGGTGTCTGTTACTCATCCTGATATGATCCGCTACTTTATGACGATTCCAGAAGCCTCCAGATTAGTGATTCAAGCAGGTGCCTTAGCCAGAGGCGGGGAAATATTCGTTCTTGATATGGGAGAACCTGTGAAAATTGTTGATTTGGCTAAAAATCTGATAAAGCTATCAGGAAACTCGCTAGAAGAAATAGGCATTGAATTTACTGGTATGAGACCGGGGGAAAAGCTTTTTGAAGAGTTGTTAAATAGCGATGAAATCAATGAAAAACAGGTTTATCCTAAGATTTATATCGGGAAAACATCAGAATTGTACATGGAAGAAATAAAAGAAATGATATCCAACTATACCACACTAGATAAAGAAAACTTAAGATCTCAGTTGCTAAATCTAGCAAATAGTCAAGTCATTTCAATTCCCAAAAAATTAATTTCAATTGTATAAAGCTGTTAATTACCAATCATAAAAAATATCTTTCCGTGTTAATGGAGAAAGAAAGATGCAAAAGATGCAAAAAAAAGTACTATTTTGTGCGACGGTTGATTATCATTTTAAAGCATTTCATTTACCGTATATGAGTTGGTTTAAGGAGCAAGGATGGGAAGTTCATGTTGCAGCAAGTGGGAATATAGAACTCCCCTTTGTAGATGAGAAATTCGATATTCCCATTCAAAGGTCACCATATTCGTTGAAAAATATGAAGGCTTACTCTCAATTAAAATCTATTATAGATACAAATAACTATGAGATCATCCATTGTCATACCCCTATGGGCGGATTGCTTGCTCGTTTAGCAGCACGCAGCGCAAGAAAATACGGAACTAAAGTAATCTACACAGCTCATGGATTTCACTTTTTTAAGGGGGCTCCTTTTTTAAATTGGCTACTCTATTACCCACTTGAAAAAGTTCTTTCGCACTATACAGATTGTCTTATAACCATTAATGGGGAAGATTATAAACTGGCCATCGATCATCGTTTTAAAGCCAAAAGAATAGAACACGTTCATGGAGTAGGTGTCAATACAGAACGTTTTAAACCTGCTGATGATAACTATAAACGAGAATCAAGAATGAAACAGGGTTATAGCCCAGAACACTTCTTGATGTTTTACGCTGCCGAATTTAACAATAATAAAAATCAAAAGATGCTCTTAAATGAATTTGCGCTAATTAAGGATGTGGTTCCTCACGCAAGGCTTTTACTAGCAGGAGTTGGTCCTCAGCTGGAGCAATGCCAAAAGCTTGCGAGAGAGTTAGACATAGCTGACAAGGTTGATTTTTTAGGGTATCGTCATGATCTTGATAACATATTGCCCTTTTGTGATATAGCCCTTGCATCAAGTTTAAGAGAAGGATTGCCAGTCAATATTATGGAGGCTATGGCTTGTGGACTTCCGATAGTGGCTACTGACAATAGAGGTCATAGAGAGCTAGTACATAATCAAGAAAATGGTTGGATCATAGCATTGAATGAAAAAGAAACAATGTCGGAGAAGATAAAATTACTGGCCAGCAATCATAACTTGAAGAATAAGCTCGGAACGTCAGGGCGGAACATCATTGAAAAAAAATACGCTATTGATAAGATACTTGACGAGAAGAGTAGAATTTATTCCAGGTATATGGAAGAAGAGGAGAAGGTCATATGGGCGGTCCAGTAAGAGTATTACATGCAGTCGTGAATATGAACCGCGGTGGTGCAGAAGTATTAATCATGAACTTGTATCGAAACATAGATCGCACTATGATCCAATTTGATTTTTTAACCTGTAAGGAAGGGGAGTTCGATGCAGAAATCATTGAGATGGGCGGGAGAATTCACCGCATTCCTTATGTTTCAGACGTTGGTCATTTTGCCTACATCAACGCATTAAATAAGTTCTTTTTGGACCACTCCGAATATAAAATTGTTCACTCACACATGGATAAAATGAGCGGATTTGTATTGCGATCAGCTAAGAGGGCAGGCGTCCCTGTACGAATTGCTCACAGCCATAGCACAAACAATGAAGGTAGCTTTTTAAAAAGAATGTATAAGATGTACGCAGGAAAAAGCATCATTTCTAATGCAACGCATTTATTGGCTTGCTCCAAAAATGCGGCAAAATGGCTTTTTAAAAAAGAGGCTGATAAAGCTGATATATTAAAAAATGGTATTGAATGTGAAAAGTTTCTCTTTTCATCAGAGGTTAGAGAGCAGGTAAGAGAGGAGTTAAATCTTCAGACGGAAGATGTTGTAGTAGGACATGTAGGAAGATTTTGTCATCCTAAAAATCATACCTTTCTCTTAGATATCTTTTATGAATTTTCGAAATTAATTCCTAATTCCGTCCTTGTGTTAGCTGGGGACGGCCCTTTGCGTTCTGACATCGAAATGAAAGTGAAAAAATTAAATTTAGAAAATAGAGTGAAATTACTGGGAGTACGAAATGATATTAATCGTTTACTCCAAGCATACGATGTATTTGTATTCCCATCCATTTATGAGGGCTTGCCAGTAACATTAATTGAGGCACAAGGTGCGGGGCTTCCTTGTGTGATTTCAGATGTTGTTACAAAAGAAGTGGATCTAGGAGTTCATTTAATTGAGTATTCTTCATTATTCGATCAGGCGATATGGGTGGAAAAAATTAGGGATATCGCTGCAAGAAATAGGCATAGGGAAACATCAGCTTCGATTTTATTTCAAAAGGGCTATGATATTCGACATTCTGCAAAATGGACGCAAGAGTTTTATCTACAATCGAGGTGAATGATTTGAATCTTCTAACGGTTTTTACTCCTACTTTCAATAGAGCTTACTGTCTTGGAAATTGTTATGAAAGTCTTAAAAGTCAGTCTTCCAAAGAGTTTGTTTGGTTAATTATTGATGATGGTTCTACTGATCAAACGAAGGAATTAGTTGAGGGGTGGATCAACGAGAACATAATCCCCATAAGGTATCATAAGCAGGAAAACCAAGGGATGCATGGTGCCCATAACACAGCATATGAGTTGATTGATACAGAACTGAATGTTTGTATCGATTCTGATGACTACATGCCTTATGACGCTGTAGAAAAAATAATCACTTATTGGAGAGCAAACGGGAGGGACAGTGTAAGTGGAATAATTGGTTTGGATGCATATGTAGACAAACGCATTATTGGTTCTAAGCTGCCAGAGTCCCTTAAGAGCTCAACGCTTTTTGAACTTTACAATAGACATAATGTTACCGGTGATAAAAAGCTTGTTTATCGAAGTGAATTAACTAAGAAATATCCATATCCCATCTTTCACGGTGAAAAGTATGTTGGTTTAGCTTATAAATACTATATGCTTGATCGAGAGTATGAAATGCTTCTAATGAATGAGGTTCTTTGCTATGTTGAATACCTGCCTGACGGATCTTCTATGAATATGTTTAAGCAGTACAGAAGTAATCCTAAAGGCTTTGCATTCTTTCGCAAAGAATTGATGAAGCTGCCATACGCAAATCTTTTTTTTAAATTCAAACAAGCAATTCATTATGTTTCAAGCAGCTTAATTTCAAAGAATCAAATGTTTATACGAGAAACACCGTATAAAGGCTTGACTATTTTGGCAAGCCCGATTGGATTCATTCTTTATCTGTATATTTTAAGGAAAACTAGATTGTTAAAGTATTGAGAAGGGAGATTCCAGTGACCCTAATATGGATTAATTTGGCCTTAGTATATTCCTTATCATTAGTTTCAAGGGTATTTCCTTTGTCTACGACAATGGGTAGTTCTTTGGTAAAACCTAATAAAATAATCGCCTTTTTTGTGGCTTGCCTATTAATTTTAGTATCGGGACTCCGAAAGAATATTGGTGACACCTACTTCTATAAGCTCACCTATACAAATGTTCCGACATACACTTGGGAGCATATTTCATCAGCTAAAGAAAAGGGTTTTATCTTCCTGCAACTGTTATTAAATAAAATTACACCCGATCCGCAGATTCTTATATTTACCACTGCTTTGCTTACGAATGCTCTTATCGTTATGGTTCTATACCGATATTCAAAACTTTTCGAGTTAAGTATATACACTTACATTACATCAGGGCTGTACATCATCTCTATGAATGGAATGAGGCAATTTCTTGCCGGAGCTATTCTATTCGCTGGTACCAAGTACCTCATGGAGGGTAATTGGAAAAGATATATGCTTCTAGTATTATTAGCATCTAGTATCCATCAAAGTGCTTTAATATTAATTCCTATATATTTTATTGTTAGAAGGAAAGCCTGGACGAAGACTACAATGTTATTACTTGCAGCAGCTATATTTGCAGCGATTGGTTACAATCAAATATCTAGTGTGATATTTGAATCTGTTGGCGACTACGGTCAATATCAAGATTTCCAAGAAGGTGGAGCTAATATTATTAGGGTAGTTGTTCAAACAGCTCCGCTTCTCGTAGCATATTTTGGGAGGAAAAAGCTTAGAGAGCTATTTCCGAAAAGTGACTATATTGTTAATATGGCCCTATTGGGTTCAATTTTTATGATTATATCGCTTCAAAACTGGATATTCGCAAGATTTATTATTTATTTTGGTTTGTATAATGTCATAATTCTGTCTTGGGTTGTACACCTTTTTGTTAAAAGGGAGCAGAAACTCATTTATTATGTTCTATTGATTTGTTATTTAGCTTATTCATACTATGAAAATGTTATAAGTCTTAATCTAAACTATCTTAGTGATTACTTATCTTTTTAACTCATTATATCCGAAAAAAGGGTGTATATATGAACAAGTCAACAACCCCTCGAAGAGTTCTGCACATTGTTAGTGCTATGAAGCGTGGTGGAGCTGAAACATTATTAATGAATGTTCATCGTAACCTGGACAGATCAAAAATTCAATTTGATTATGTTTCTCACCTAGATGAGAAATGCGACTATGATGATGAAATTAATTTACTTGGTGGTAGAGTGTTCCGTATTAAGAGTCTAGGGCAATTAGGACCATTAGGATACATAAACGAATTAAAAAGGATCATGTTACAAACGAACTACACAGCTGTGCATGCACATACTGATTATCAGACTGGATTTGCCGCGTTTGCAGCTAAAAGAGCTGGAATACATAAAAGAATTTGTCATTCTCATAGTAATAATTGGGGAAAAGGAAGTGGATTTAAGGGAAAGATTGTGTTGAAAACTTTGCAAGCTTTAATTAAATATGCTGCAACCGATTATTGTGCGTGTAGTAAAGATGCAGCGCGTTTTCTTTTTGGTGAGTCATGGATTGAAAAAAATAAGTTTCTTCTTTTAAAAAACGGTATAGATATATCCCAATTTACTAAGTCTACAAGCGATAACTCGAATATTAGACAAGAGTTAGACATCGCGTCTGATACCAAAATTTTAGGTCACGTTGGCAGGTTTTCTCAATCAAAAAATCAAAAATTCCTGCTAATGATTTTAAAGCAGATGCTAGATGATGGTAAAGATGTAATGGCTATTTTAGTGGGTGATGGTCCTTGTTTACAGGATGTCAAGGATGAAGCTAGACGACTGGGGATCTTTGAACATATACGTTTCGTAGGAGTGCGACAGGATATCCCTAGCCTAATGCGAACGTTTGATGTATTCTTATTTCCTTCTTTATTTGAGGGCTTTGGTATTGTTGCATTAGAAGCACAAGCTTCGGGTACACCCTGTATTGCCTCAGATGTAGTATCAAGATCAACCGATTTAGGTTTAGGATTAATATCATTTATTAGTTTAGAAGAACATATTGAAATATGGATTAAAGAAATCGAGAAGTCTTTCATGCAAATAAGACCAGACGATCAGCAAATCATGAGCAACTTCTCTAAATCAGGTTATGATATTCAACAAAATATTGAGGAGTGGATGTCCGTTTATGGAGTAATTTGATTCATGGAATAGAGACCTATACGAATTAATTTTGGAGGATGAGTGTACATGCCAATACTCATAACCGGTGGAGCCGGCTATATCGGCAGTCATACCTGCGTTGAATTACTGCATGCAGGGCATGAAATTGTCGTGGTTGATAACTTAAGCAACAGCAGTCTAGAGTCTTTAAGACGAGTAAGGGAACTGACGGGTAGAGACTTCAAATTCTATCAAGTTGACCTCTTAGATCAAACAGAACTGGATCGTGTTTTTGCAGAAAATAAAATTGAAGCCGTCATTCATTTTGCCGGGCTTAAGGCAGTTGGGGAATCCGTTGAGATTCCTCTTTTTTATTACCAGAATAACATCACGGGCACACTCATATTATGTGAGGTTATGAGGAAGTACGGGGTGAACAAAATCGTATTCAGTTCATCAGCAACCGTGTATGGCATGCAGGAACATGTGCCTATCTCTGAAAACTTACCGCTAAGTGCAACCAATCCTTATGGTCGAACGAAACTAATGATTGAAGAAATTTTGAATGATTTATACCTCTCCAATAAAGATTGGAGCATTGCGCTTTTGCGTTATTTTAATCCAATTGGAGCTCATAAGAGCGGACTAATCGGAGAGGATCCGAATGGTAGGCCTAACAATTTAATGCCTTTTATTTCACAAGTGGCGGTTGGGAGGTTGGCGGAACTAAGCGTATTTGGCAACGACTATTCTACCTTGGATGGCACAGGGGTAAGGGACTATATTCATGTGGTCGACTTGGCATGGGGACACTTGAAGGCGTTAGAGAAAGTGATCACAACTACAGGAATAGAAGCGTACAATCTTGGAACTGGACGAGGATACAGTGTGCTGGAAATGGTCACTGCCTTCGAACGAGTTACTGGAAAACACATTCCGTATCGGATTACAGATCGGAGACCAGGCGACATTGGGATATGTTACGCGGACGCATCCAAGGCAGAGCGTGAACTGGGCTGGATTGCAGAAAAAGGAATCGAAGAGATGTGTATAGACGCATGGCGGTGGCAATCAAATAACCCGAATGGTTACCGTGTAGAAGAGAAAGCATTAGAAATATTTTAGGAGAGGTCAAATCATGAATATTTCCGAGTTAACGCAACAACAGGTAAAAGAGATCCTTATTAATGCCTACAAAATTGGCAACGAAGAAGAACATATGAGTGCAAAAGAATTAGTAGAAGAAATAAAACAACAAATCATTCTGGCGTTAAGGTAATGCCACAATAAGATTTTAGGAGCATGATCATTGATGAAGCGATTCTGCGATTTACTAATCTCAATTCCTTTATTACTACTCTTTTCGCCGGTTATCGGAATTGTCGCCATTTTGGTTAGAGTAAAGTTAGGATCTCCGATTATCTTCACGCAGCTGAGGCCGGGATTGCACGGCAAGCCTATTAATATTTATAAGTTTCGAACCATGACAGATGCAAGGGACAGTGAAGGGAATTTATTGCCCGACTCGATCAGATTAACGTCCTTTGGGGAATTTCTTAGAAAATATAGCCTTGATGAATTGCTCCAGTTGGTGAATGTCATTAAGGGAGACCTAAGTTTAGTAGGGCCGAGGCCATTGTTAATGGATTATTTGACACTATACACGGAAGAGCAGGCCAAGCGCCATCAAGTGCGTCCTGGCATTACGGGTTGGGCTCAAGTTAACGGTAGAAATGCAATCTCTTGGGAAGAGAAGTTCAGGCTCGATGTATGGTATGTGGAAAATCAAAGCATCCTCCTCGATTTCAAAATTCTAGCTTTAACTTTTGTTAAAGTGATCAAGTCGGATGGGATCAGCCACGGCAATCATGTGACCATGGAGAAATTCTCCGGATCAAATCTATCATGAAAGGTTTGGTACAGGTTGGATTTAGTCGTTATTGGTGAGGGTGGCCACAGTAAGGTCATAAGGGACTTGATTCATTCAAAAAGTGATGCGAAGATCATCGCCATATTGGATGACAAGTATGATGAGTTAACTCTAAATAATGAGTTGTACATAGGACCGACTTCTTCCGCACCTCTTTTATTGAATCGCATGAATCATCTTAAATTTGTGATTGCGATAGGGAATAACGCGGTTCGCAAGTCGATTGCGACGAAGCTTGGCCTAGCCAAGGAGAACTATATTTCACTCGTTCACTATTCTGCGATTGTCAGTCCAAGCGCTGCTATTGGGAGTGGGACGGTTATTATGGCTAATACCATTGTCAGTGCAGATACAGTCGTTGGTGATCATGTGATTATCAACTCAGGTGCAATCGTGGAGCATGACAATCACATTGGAGACTATGTCCACATTGCTCCTAAGGCTACACTTACTGGCTCCGTGATTGTAAAAGAAGGAACTATGATCGGAGCGGGAGCTACCGTCATTCCTGGGAGAAGCATCGGAGAATGGGCGATTATCGGAGCGGGTGCCACAGTCATTAGTGATATTAGGGCGAATAGTACAGCAGTAGGAACCCCAGCCAAAATTATCAGCAGCAGAAAGTTTGCCTGACAGCGCCCAAGGCGCTTTTTTTCGTCTCAAGAACCTATGTAAAGGAAGTGGCTTAACAAGTGTTCACGAATAAAAAGAGAATATATCTTTCCCCTCCGCACATGAGCGGGAATGAAATGACGTATATTCAAGATGCTTTCGATACGAATTGGATCGCTCCGCTAGGCCCGCATGTCGATGCCTTTGAGAAAGAGCTTGCGTCATACGTGGGTGTAAACGACGCGGCTGCAGTCAGCTCGGGAACGGCGGCCATCCATTTGGCGCTGCGACTATTGGATGTTAAATCTGGAGATATTGTTTTTTGTTCAAGTCTCACATTTGTTGCAAGTGCGAATCCAATTGTTTATTTGGGGGCTTCACCGGTTTTTATTGATTCAGAGCCGGAAACTTGGAACATGTCCCCTCAAGCGTTAGAGCATGCCTTGTATGATGCCATCCAGGATAAGAAATTGCCTAAAGCAGTCATTGTCGTTAATCTCTATGGTCAAAGTGCAAAGATGGACGAAATCGTGGCGATTTGTCAGAAGTTTAATATCCCCATCATTGAGGATGCGGCTGAATCATTAGGCTCCACCTACAAAGGGAAAGCGAGCGGGTCATTTGGCAAGTTTGGCATCTATTCCTTTAATGGGAATAAGATTATTTCGACTTCAGGCGGGGGGATGCTGGTATCTAATGAGGGCGAGGAGCTGAATAAAGCTCGTTTCCTGGCAACTCAAGCACGCGACTATGCGGCACACTATCAACATAGCCAGATGGGCTATAATTATCGGATGAGTAATGTATTGGCAGGGATCGGGAGAGCTCAGTTAGAGGTGTTGGAAGAGAGAGTTAGCGCTAGAAGAGCAATTTTCAACAAGTATGTTCAAGAGTTGGCCCATGTTCCGGGCATCACGTTTATGCCTGAGTTGCCGGAAACGCGTTCGAATCGTTGGCTTACAGCGTTAACTTTGGACGAGAGGGAAGCTGGCATATCGGTTGAGGCTCTACTCAGTGCATTAGCGGAACAAAATATCGAGGCTCGTCCAGTTTGGAAGCCACTACATATGCAGCCTTTATTCGAAGGGGATAAGTTCTACCCTCATAGCGATAACGAGAATATATCTGAGCAATTGTTTAAAATGGGACTTTGTCTACCATCCGGATCCAGCATGTCGGAAGACGATCAAATGCGAGTTATCGAGTGCATCCAGGAGTCATTGATTAAGGCGAAAAGCATTAGTGTTTAATACTTGCATGTTTAAGCGCCTTCATGCATTTTCTGCCTATGATGCTGCATCTTTTCAAACAAAGCTTCCTTCATTTCTACGTCAAGGCAGTCTCTATAGAGTATAGAATTGTATGCATGCAGAACCTTATGGTAAGTACGCTGCGCCTTTTTCCATACACTCGTCGAAAGTGAATACATGACATAATCCCTCCCTTTGTAAAAACTTATGAGGGAGTTAGATAATGTATGCAAGGAATAGTTAATTATTCCTCGATCGTTCTTTATTAAGAATTTTATTTCAAAGGAGATTTAAAATGTGTGGAATTGTAGGATATATCGGTAATCAGGACGCGAAAGCAATCTTAATTAAAGGATTAGAAAAACTGGAATACAGAGGGTACGATTCTTCCGGAATAGCTTTATTGAATGAAAGAGGTACACATGTTTACAAAGAACAGGGACGGATCGCGGCACTTAGCGACGTCATCGATCATCAAGAGACAGCACAAGTTGGCATTGGTCATACCCGGTGGGCAACACATGGCAAACCTAGCCGCAGAAATGCGCATCCGCACCAAAGTAACAGCGGCCGTTTTACAATTGTACATAATGGGGTTATTGAGAATTTCGAAGAAATTAAGCAGCATGATCTTTCTGAAGTACCGTTCTCAAGCGACACGGACACTGAAGTTATTGTGCAGCTGATGGAGAAATTGGTGCAAAGCGGATTAGCGGTTGAGGAAGCTTTTGGACAATTGCTCTTGGCCATCAAAGGTTCTTACGCAGTCGCTTTAGTAGATAACGAAGACATCCATACGATTTATGTGGGTAAAAATAAGAGCCCCTTGCTCATTGGATTAGGCCAAGACTTCCACGTTATCGCAAGTGATGCTATGGCGATGCTGCAGCTAACGAATCAGTTCGTGGAATTAATGGATGAGGAGATGGTTATTCTTCGCCAACATTCAAAAATGATTAAGAATTTGAACGGAGAAGTCATTCAGAGGAGGCCTTTTCAAGTAAAACTTGATGCTAGCGATATCGAGAAAGGGCTCTACCCCCATTATATGCTGAAAGAAATTGATGAACAGCCCTTCGTCATTCGTAAAATCGTTTCTAAATATCAAGATGGTAATGGAGATTTGATCATCGATCCTAACATTCGCGACAGCGTGAAAGAAGCGGATCGTATCTATATCATTGCTTGCGGAACAAGTTATCATGCTGGATTGGTTGGTAAACAGCTGCTTGAGAAAATAGCCGAGATCCCCGTTGAAACTCATATCGCGAGTGAATTTTTGTATAACAGACCCATCCTGTCCACGAATCCGCTCTTTATCTTCATTTCTCAAAGTGGAGAAACTGCGGATAGCAGAGGAGTATTAGTAGCCATTAAGCAGCTGGGCTATCCCTCATTGACGATTACCAATGTACCAGGTTCCACTTTATCGCGTGAAGCGAATTTTACATTACTCACACATGCCGGACCCGAGATCGCGGTAGCATCAACAAAAGCCTATACAGCACAAATTGCTGTATTAGCGATACTTGCATTCGATTGTGCACGTGCAAAAGGGATCCAGCATGATATCAACCCCTTCCACGAGTTAAGTCTTGCCGCGAATGCCATGGAAATTATGATTAACAAGAAGGAGATGATGGAGGAGAATGTTTGGAAGTATTTGAACGCGTCACGTACCTGCTTTTTTATAGGACGAAGCATTGATTACTATGCCTGTCTTGAAGGCGCGTTAAAGCTTAAGGAGATTTCGTATATCCAAGCGGAAGGTTTTGCAGGTGGAGAGCTGAAGCATGGGACGATTGCCTTAATTGAAGAGGGAACTCCTGTTATTGCACTCCTAACCCAGTCTCCTATCAAGGGAAATATTAGAAGCAACGTCCAGGAGGTTCTAGCACGCGGTGCCCATGTTTGTATGATTAGCATGGAGGGGATGGAGGAAAAGAACGATCAAATCGTTCTGCCTGCTATTCATGAGCATCTTACCCCGCTGGTTTCAGTTATTCCGTTACAATTAATTGCTTATTATGCAGCCGTGTATCGAGGTTGTGATGTTGACAAGCCAAGAAATCTTGCCAAAAGTGTCACCGTGGAGTGATGATAACCATGATCGGTCAAAATATTTCAAGTATTCGTAAGCAAAGGGGGTATACGTTGTCTGAGCTTTCAGAGCGGACAGGTATTTCCAAATCCTATTTAAGCAATATCGAAAGAAATCTCAAACAAAACCCTTCGATTCATGTCATAGAAAAAATCGCAGAGGTTCTTAATGTTGATCTTAAGCTCTTGCTGAAAATTACCGAAGATACGGGAACCAATCATCAACTGGATCAGGAATGGATGGACTTTATTGCAGACTTGAAACAATCAGGCATTGCCAAGGAACGCATACATGAACTGAAAATTTTGATAGAGTTTATGAAATGGCACAATGATAAAGTTAACTAGGGCGAAGATGATGATCTGGTGGTGCCTACTAGCTGTTGGCTTAGGTGCCCTATTTCTAATCACTTCTCTTCAGGTTTTTACAAGTGAGCATACCAAAGTCATCGTTCAGCACCTAATAGGTGTCGATGAACAGCATGCCTATGCAACCAATGCCGTTATCCGTAAGGCTGCACATGTTCTTATGTTTGGCATGCTAAGTATTTTTTTCTACCTGGCATTCCGAAGGCGAACGAGTTGGTTACCATGGATTTGCACGACACTGACTGCTGCTATAGATGAATGTTATCAGGCTTATGTACCAGGAAGATCAGCTTCACTTCAAGATGTGATGTTAGATTCTTTTTCAGCGTTATTATTTCTAAGAGTTATGGTGTGGCTAACTAGTAGATGATCCATGCAAGGCTTAAAAGCCCCCTTGGGGCTTTTTTTGTTCTTAATAAGATACATATTTGTTCTTTGCAGGGAATTCTGATATAATTACATGAGCACCCATCACTTTAAGATAAGGGAAGATACGAAATGATTGGAAAACGTGTTCAACAATTGAGGAAAGAGAAGGGTCTGTCGTTGACAGAACTTGCTGAACGTGCAGGGGTTGCTAAATCATATATTAGCAGCTTGGAGCGGGATATTCAGAAGAATCCTTCTATTCAGTTTCTTGAGAAGATTGCAGCTGTATTAAAAGTACCCGTCGAGAGATTAATTGATGAACAGGATGAGACAGCGCAGGATGGGCCTCAGCTCGATCAGGAATGGTATGACATTATTAAAGAAGCTATGACATCTGGGGTAGATAAGCAGCAGTTTCGTGAATTTCTGGATTTTAACAAATGGAGAATGAAGCGACCAAACGACGAATAAGCCAGATAACCCTGCAGCTCTATGGGGACATACAAGGGTCATTTTCAGTTGAATTTTGTGACTTTTGAGTCGTTTGGAAAGGGCTTCTTAGGAATGCGCGAATTTCATCCATCGTAAAACCCATCTTACGAGCACTCATAATAAGATCTATCCACTCCGTGTCAAGTTCTTCCAAATTCGTCTGATGCATCTGATTCACAAGTGACCCCTCCAAAGCATTCTTTGTGATACAAATCGTATCTGGTAATTTATTATCGCACGTTTTTTCTGTGAAATCAATCCCGTTCATATTAAAATTATACAAATTGTATCGGCGCTTATGTGACTTACCTCGACAAATTCCGCATTAGCCTCCGTAATTAGACCTAGAGATACTCGTGAAGAAGGGGGACATATAGTGATCAATAGACGTATAGATCGCAGGACGTTTCTCAAGCTTAGTATGTCTGCTATTGGATCTCTGGCGATGCTTACGGGAGCAAGCGGTATATATGGCATTTTCGGAGAGCGTTATTGGATTCAGTTGAAAACGATTCAACTTGCGTACCGCCGATACCCGGCAGCATTTGCAGGCACACGAATTGTTCAATTCAGTGACACACATCTCGGCAAGTATTACAGCTTGGAACAATTGGCTCGAGTGGTCAAGCTGGTTCAGAGGCAAAAGCCTGATTTGATTTGTTTTACAGGAGACTTATTTGATTCTAACTATGGTGAATTAAGTGATGATGTGATCCCCATTCTATCGCGGCTTCAAGCCAAATTAGGGAAATATGCGGTTCTAGGCAATCATGATATGCGTCTGGATCCCAGTGGAGTAAGGAGTGTGCTTGAGCGCTCCGGCTTTACTGTGCTAGTTAATGCAAACAAGTCGATTGAACGAGGAAATAGCCGTTTATGGGTAGTCGGAATAGATGAAATGTTCCATGGTAAACCAGATCTGCCTCTCGCCTTAAAGGGGACAGAGGCAGATGAGTTCGTGCTTCTGCTTGCACACGAGCCGGATTTCGCTGATACCGCTATGAAATTTTCTGTTGACTTGCAGCTCTCTGGGCATAGTCATGGCGGACAAATTCGGATTCCTTTTTACGGGAGCCTGTTTACACCGGACCTAGGACAAAAATACCAGGTAGGACTTTATGCCTTCGAGAAAAGTGAGTTTCACGTTTACACAAATCGTGGAATAGGAACAACATTGTTTCCCATAAGGTTCAACTGTCGGCCTGAAATTACGGTGTTTGTTTTAGACGCAAAGCAGCCATAACGAATAAAAGCTCCGCCAGCTGATGCTGACGGAGCTTTTATTCGTTAATAGCAGAACCACTTTTTCCAAATATCGTATGAATCTAGACAATCATTATCATCCCAATCAATGTCGTCCCAGTCGATATCATCCCAGTCGTTGTGATTGTTGTTGTTGTGGTTATTATTATTATTATTATTATTATTATTATTATTGTTATTGTTATTATTATTATTATTATTATTGTTATTATGATTGTTATTATTATTATGATTGTTGTTATTGTTATTGTTATTGTTATTGTTATTGTTATTATTGTTATGATTGTTATTGCTGCTGTTATTATTGCTGTTATTGTTGTTACTACTGTTATTATTGTTCTGGTTTGAACTTGAACTCCATAATTTACTCAGATTAAACAAAGAAGTAAGTTGTGATAGAAAATTATTTTTCTGAGAATTTCCTGACTCATGACCCGAAGCATAAGCTGATACAGGAAACGTAATTGCACTGAAAATGAGAACGATAAATAGGAACCTAGCAACTTTTAACAATGTCCGTGGCCTCCCTCCATGATTTGTTAAAGCATGAAAACGTTCTTTATTAAGAATTATACCGTAGATAATGAGTTTTGAGAACAGGAAAAGGCATAGATCATTTATCAAATTTGTGATACAATATGTAACATACAATAATTAGGAGGATTGATAGATTAATAATAATTTGAGTTCATATGCAATAGCAAAAAATAGATACATACAGTGAATTTTGATTATAGTCATGTGAGGTGCTATCCATGCAAGTTGTTCAACCGATAAGAGATCAAGAGAAAATTGAACAATTACAAGAGGTTTTAAAAGAGCAATCGATTCGGGACTGGCTTCTCTTCACAATCGGGATTAATTCCGGACTCCATCTCAGCGATCTTCTTTCACTGAAAGTAAAGGATGTGAGGGATCGAAGTGTGGTAAGTGTTCGGGAGGAGAAAACGGGTAAACTCAAGACGTTCCAGCTCTCTGCACAGCTTAAGGCATTCATCAAGGAGTATATTCAATATATGGACGAGGATAATTACTTATTTCCGTCACAGCGAACTGGTAATCCTATCAAAAGAATTCGAGTCTATCGCATTTTAAATCAAGCAGCGAAGCAGGTAGGATTAACAGATATCGGCACGCACACACTCCGTAAAACATATGGCTATCATTACTATTTAAAAACGAAAAATGTCTCTGTGCTTAGAGATTTGTTTAATCAATCCGCCCCATCTGTAACATTGAAGTATATCGGTGTAAATAAGTAGAAATAGGCGATCCTCGCCGATCCGTCTCGCATGGGATACATATCGTATCACAAAAGATATCGTCATGTTTTTTTACTTTTTAAGAAAAGCTGAGCGTTGGGAGTAGGTCCGCATATGAATCAAGAACTTAAGATTTCAATCGATATTCATCAGATTCTTCTCTATATTGGCATCGACAAACAGAAATTTCAGGCTCATAACGTACAATGTGCTTTACAATCAACTACTCCAACGAACGCTCAGCCCTTACAAAGGCAATAAACCGTTTTGCTTCATCAGGTGAAAGCTTTCTGCCATCAACGGTCAATGAAAACTTTTGCAAAATATTTTCATCTGTTAAATCAAGATTTTCTACAAAGTCCCGTACATCGTTATCAAGAACAGTTTGCTGAAGGTTCGTGCGTCCAAGCAAATAGTCGATGGAAACATTAAAAAAATTCGCTATCTTATTAATGGTTTCGTAATCGGGCTCACGGCGACTTGTTTCATAGTGAGAAAGGGATGCCCTAGATATTCCAATTTTAATGGATAATTCTTCTTGGGTTAGTCCTCTCTTTTCACGTAAGTGGGCAATGCGGTCTCCATACTTCAGCTTGATCATTCCTCACTGTTTATTTTTCTACCATTATATCCACTGTGTTTAACCAAATATACCAGAAAACCATTATAACAAAGCAAAGATTCATTTGACTAGATACAATATGTATTAAGGTGGTGTGAAGGCTTTGACGATCGGAAAAAGAAGCAAATTAACACTTACTTCCCCTTTAGAAGGTAAATTAACAATTGTTCAAATGTATGCGAGAAATATTCATACGAAATATGCCATGATTGATATTTTGGAGTTAGAGAAGTCTCAATTTACTTTCGAAAGCTCATTGATTTTACCTACCGACAACGAAATTATCTATGGTTTTGAGTTTATCGTTGCGAATCGAACGTTCCATTGCGAGGGCTGCATTGACCTTGTGAGTAAGAACAAAGATATTTATTTGTATAAAGCGGCAATTCAACCGAATAATTACGTAGAATTCGAATTGCTTTATGAAATAAATCAACTTGCAACTTTACATAATAAGGAATTCGCTAGGCTAACTAAAAGCTATGATACTGACCGATATTACGATGACGTAATTGTCAATTATATGTGTTAATAGGAAGAAACCCCTTGTTAAGTTACGAAATGTATCTTATAATCATTTATATATACATAATGTAACAATAAACGACAGTACGATTCAGTAAAGGGGAGAGATTTATGTTTAACTTAGATATGGTGTATTGCGTGAAATGCGAATCTGTGATGTCCAGAAACAATGCGGAGAAAATATTCAAAACTGGGTATTATAAGACCACCATCCCACTGTGTCACTGCAAGGACTGCGCTAATGAGCGATTGGCGAAATTAAGTGCTGAGTTGTCCGAGGATTCACAGATTTGTTACTCGGGTTATGAAGCCTCCGCATTTTTATTTGCTACACAGGAGGCATGACAATGAGTACGTTTGACAGCTGTCTTAATAAATAAAGCCATCCCTAGATTCAAAGGGGTGGCTTCTTCATTTCTACTGAAGCAAATGTTTATAGGCGGTATAGTCGATCTGCTCCCTCTCAAGGAAGCTGGTCAAGCTGCGGTAATCACGCTTCGGAGTCGCCAGAATATACCCTTCGATACAATGATCTCTCGTTACTTCATTAGCTTTGGCCTCTAAAGCAACTTGTGCGATTCTAGCAGCGATGGAATGCTTAGCAATATCTCTAAAAGGTGTTGGCACAGGAGAAACCAGCTGATCCAGAAATGCTTTGGAGTCTTCTGTCCATAAATGACGAGAGTTGTCGACATAATGATTTTGCCAATCAAGCTTTGATTTTCCGTCCTCTTTGGGGAGGACCTTCAGGAACTTGCGAAACATGAAGAATCCGCCTACAGACATGAAGAACAGCAGGACAAAAACCCAGAAAATAATGAACCACATGAAAAAATCGTTAGCCATTTATTTGTCACCTCACGACCAAACAGTCATATATGATAAGAATTATACCTTATTTCTAGATTTCTTGCGACAATCCGAGTAAAATAGGAGGGTAGCAGATAGATACTCAATAAAGGAGCAATGAATCATGCCCAAAATTGGCTCACACGTTTCGTTCTCAGATAAAGGCTTATTAAATGCAGCTGAAGAAGCAGTTTCATACGGTTCTTCCACATTTATGATATACACTGGCGCACCACAAAATACGCGCCGCAAACCGATTGAGGATCAATATATTGAAGAAGGCAAAGCTTTGATGGACAAGCATGCAATGAACGAAATTGTTGTTCATGCTCCTTACATCATTAACTTAGGCTCCTATAAAGAGGATACCTTCGAACTAGCTGTTCGCTTCCTACAAGAAGAGATTCGCCGGACAGCATACATCGGTGTGCGTAATATTGTTCTTCACCCAGGTGCCTACACGGACAAGGATGCCGAGTATGGCATTGCTCGAATCGCGGAAGGTTTGAATGAAGTACTAGCCGGCGTGAAGGACACAGATGTGAATATTGCGTTAGAAACAATGGCTGGCAAAGGCACCGAAATCGGCCGCAGCTTCGAGGAAATTGCGGAAATTATGGAGCGTGTGGAGTTTAACAACAAACTTACAGTTTGTATGGACACCTGCCATATTCATGATGCTGGTTATGATATCGTTAACGATTTGGATGGCGTACTGCATCATTTCGATAAAGTCGTTGGCTTAGAGAAGCTTGGTGTCATTCACTTAAACGACAGTAAAAATTCTCGCGGAGCTTCGAAAGACCGTCATGCGCCGCTGGGCTCAGGCTGGATTGGCTTTGAGGCGATGAATAATATTGCTAATCATGAGAAGCTGCAGCATTTACCGATGATCCTAGAGACGCCATGGATTGGAAAAGAAGACAAAACGCAGCGTCCGATGTACGAAGCGGAGATTGCGCTCTTGTCAGGTAACCTCAAAGGCCGCTTCGGCGAAGAATTCTTGGATCATGTAGAGCGAATTGACCATATGTTTGGCAAAAAGGATATTCATTTCCGCGATTACGTGCTGAAAACTTGGGACATTTTGAAAAACGATGCGAAAGCCAAAAAAGCAGACGGCCGCGAGCCGCTAGAGCGCTTGTATGATATTTTGCATGAAGAAAGATTGTTGTCCGACCTAAGTGAAGAGCAGCTTAACCAACGTCTTATCGTTTGGCTTGCTGGTCAAGATATATTAAAGAAGGCTTAAGACAGATAGCTTTGGAGTAGAAAGCAACTAGGGGGATTCACATGGAACGGGGAAATACAAGCAGCCTGACTCGCAGGGAGAGCGAATGGGCGAATAGAGCAAGAATGTTGATCTCCTGTCCGGATCAGCCGGGCATCGTGGCGGCAGTGTCGCAATTTCTGTTTGAATATGGCGCGAACATCGTACAATCCGATCAGTATACGATGGATCCAGAAGGCGGTATGTTCTTCATCCGGATCGAGTTCGACTTGGAGCAGCTAGAAACCCGCGTTGAGCAATTGAAAGAGGCATTCTCTGCGGTTGCTGACAAGTTCTCCATGGACTGGAGTTTGTCACTTGCTAGTCAGAAGAAGCGCATCGCGATCTTCGTCTCGAAGGAAGATCATGCTTTGCTTGAGCTTCTTTGGCATTGGCGCGCTGGCGATTTGAATGCTGATATTGCGATGGTGATCTCTAATCATCCAGACATGCAATCGCTGGTAGAGCCTTTCGGTATTCCGTATTACCATATTCCAGTAACAGCGGATACAAAGGCTGAAGCGGAACGCCGCCAGCTTGAAGTAGTGGGAGACAACGTGGATGCTATTGTATTGGCACGTTACATGCAGATCGTCTCGCCGTCTTTCATCAAACATTACGCGAATCGCATCATTAATATTCATCATTCGTTCTTGCCAGCCTTTGTAGGCGGTAAGCCGTATGCCCAGGCGCACAACCGCGGCGTGAAAATTATTGGTGCTACCGCGCACTATGTGACGGAAGAATTAGATGGCGGACCTATTATTGAACAGGACGTTCAACGGGTTAGCCACCGTGATAATGTAGAGGATTTGAAGCGAATCGGCCGCCATATTGAACGCATTGTTCTTGCCAGGGCAGTTGCTTGGCATGTGGAAGATCGCATTATTGTTCATAATAATAAGACTGTTGTTTTCAATTGATGGGAAAACTAGGCTGTATCCAATAAGGATACAGTCTTTTTTGCTATTGAGCGCAATTCCGACGAGTTTTAACGGTTTATTGTGGCAAAGCCTCAAAGCAAATGGTACAATAATGCAAGTGAGAAAAGTCGCTTGTATGTACAAGTTAAGACTTAGGTAAGTAGAGACATATAGGAGGGAATTTTCGAAATGACAGCAACAAATAAAACAATCGAACAATTAGCAGTTGACACGATTCGTACGTTAGGTATCGATGCCGTTGAGAAAGCTAAATCAGGACACCCTGGTATGGTCATGGGGGCTGCTCCAATGGCGTACGTGCTGTGGAAACAGCATATGAAGCACAACCCTGCTAATCCGAAATGGGTCAATCGTGACCGTTTCGTACTTTCTGCGGGTCACGGATCCATGTTACTATACAGCCTGCTTCACTTGTGTGGATATGATCTGCCGATTGAAGAGATCAAGAACTTCCGCCAATGGGGAAGCAAAACGCCAGGACATCCAGAATACGGCCACACAGCAGGTGTTGATGCAACAACAGGTCCACTTGGACAAGGGATTGGTATGGCAGTAGGGATGGCTATGGCAGAAGCTCACCTGAGAGAGACATATAACAAAGAGAACTTCCCAGTAATCGACCATTATACATACGCGATTTGTGGTGATGGCGACATGATGGAAGGCGTTTCCTCTGAAGCGGTATCCTTAGCTGCTCACCTGAAATTGGGCAAATTGATTATGCTTTACGATTCAAATGATATCTCGCTTGATGGCGAGCTGAATATGGCATTCTCCGAAAACGTTCAGGCACGTTTTGAAGCTTATGGCTGGCAAGTGCTGCGCGTAGAAGAACAGAATGATCTTGCTGCAATCTCCAAAGCGATCGCTGAAGCGAAAGCTGATACAACTCGTCCTACTTTGATTGAAGTGAAAACGACAATCGGTTTCGGTAGCCCGAACAAAGGTGGAAAAGGCGGTCACGTCGGACCTCACGGATCCCCACTTGGCGGCGACGAAGTGAAATTGACGAAACAAGCATACGGCTGGCCAGAAGAACCAGACTTCTTGGTTCCTGATGAAGTTCGTGCCCACTATGCGGAAATTGGTAAAGAAGGCGCTGCAGCTGAACAAGCTTGGAGCACGCTTCTGAATGACTACATTAAAGCTTATCCGGAATTGGGTAACCAGTTCAGCGCAGCAGTTAATAACGAACTGCCAGCAGGCTGGGATGCGAACCTTCCCGTGTACAGCACATCGGACAAGCCAATGGCAACTCGTGTCGCTTCCGGTAATGCGATTAACGCGATTGCTCCTTTGCTTCCACAGTTGATTGGTGGTTCCGCGGATCTAGCGAGCTCCAATAATACGATGATCAAAGGCGAATCCAATTACAGCGCGAGCAACTATGCTGGCCGTAATTTATGGTTTGGTGTTCGTGAGTTCGGTATGGGTACAGCACTGAACGGTATGGCTTTGCATAGTGGTGTGAAAGTATACGGTGCAACATTCTTCGTGTTCTCCGACTACCTACGTGCGTCCATCCGTTTAGCGGCGCTGATGCAGCTTCCGGTTATCTACGTACTGACACATGATAGTATCGCAGTTGGTGAAGATGGACCGACGCATGAGCCGATTGAGCAATTGCCTGCGCTTCGTGTTATTCCAGGTATTACGGTTATTCGCCCAGCTGACGGAAACGAAACGTCCGAAGCATGGCGTTATGCCATTTCCCAAGCAACGGGCCCAGTTGCCCTTGTCTTGACTCGTCAGAACCTGCCGATTCTTGAAGGTGCGGTTGAAGGCGCGAAAGCGAACTTGAGCAAAGGTGGATATGTTGTCTCCGATGCTGCAAACGGGAAGCCAGATGCTCAAATTCTTGCAACAGGTTCCGAAGTACAATTGGCTGTCGCGGCGCAAAAGCTGCTTCAAGCTGAAGGTATCAACGTTCGCGTTGTCAGCTTGCCAAGCTTGGAACTGTTCGAGAAACAGTCCAAAGAATACAAAGATTCCGTAATTCTTCCAGATGTCAAAAAGCGCCTAGCTGTTGAGATGGCATTCCCGCTTGGTTGGGAACGTTATGTTGGCGACGAAGGTTCCATCTTGGGCATTTCCACGTTCGGTGCATCCGCGCCTGGCGATTTGGTTCTGAAAGAGTACGGCTTCTCACCAGAGAACGTTGTAGCTAGAGTCAAAGCTCTACTTAAGTAGAACAAACATAGCCGCGTTAGTCACAAAGCCATAGCCCACCTCGCGTGGGCTTGGCCTTATTTTATAGCCATTTTAGAGGGGGAACTATTGATCATGTCCAGCTTTGAAAATGTAACGGTATTAACGAAAGCTAATGTTTACTTTGATGGTAAAGTAACAAGCCGCACGGTGCAATTTGCCGATGGCACGAAAAAAACTTTGGGCATTTTGCTTCCAGGTGAGTATGAATTCGGAACAGATGTGAAAGAAATCATGGAAATCCAAGCTGGTGAGCTGAATGTACTTCTTCCAGGCAGCAGCGAATGGATCAGCATCAATGGACAAGGTGAGTTCACGGTTCCGGCGAATGCAAAATTCAAGCTTGAAGTGAAAACAGTTAGCGATTATATCTGCTCTTATATTAGTGAATAGATCTTAATATCCCATACATCTGATGAACATTGTTCATGGATGTGTGGGATTTTTTTATTTGGGGGGCTTGCGCGAGTCACTCCAAGGGTACAAGGTGCGAACATCCATCTGAAGTACTTCTTCGATGTCATTCATCCGCAGCCAGAGCTGCTGGATATCGAAGAGTTCTTCCAGGTATGCAGCGTGTCGAATCTTTAAGCTTGAGAGGGAGATACCTATAGCGTGGGGGCGTTCCGGATTGACAATGAGATCCTCCATTAGTACAGTGATGCCGACATCGAGTTCGTTGACATCCTCCATGTTCAGCTGTTGAAACGGTGCTCCCAGCGGCACATATAGCGAATTTTTGCTAAAATCAAGCTCGTTTGGCCGGAAACGCAGCGACAGGAGGATCGGCATGATGCCCTCTTCATGATAATCATAAAAGACGGTTAGTTTTGCCACTTGCAGGCACCCCCTTGGATTTCAGAAATTCGAGCCTTTCCATAATCAAACAGGTTGCCTCGGACCAATTGGACGGATCGTATTTCCTGCTAGTCTGGCCTTGTGTATTTTGTTGGTATTCATAGTCGAGAAACCCCTGTAGGACACGCCTTTCAATTTGATCAATCCGCGCTTTGGCAAGTCGGAAAGTGACCTGGAATTCTTCTGAGAGATACGCAATCATCTCATTTTTGTTCTCGGGCAGCGTAAGGGTCTTCAGCATGGAGAGTGGAAGGGCCGCGTAGAGCTGGAAGGCGGATGCGTCCTGCTCTTGCCAATTCACATATCGGTCAGGCATCGCCATCTGATTGCCGGAATGCCGGAGAACATGGCAGAGCTCGTGCAAGAAATCTTCCCACTGCTCCTTAGGGGAGAGACGACGGTCAACGTTAATGCTAAACTGCCCGTTATTTTCGATCGCCATACTATTCATATCCATGGTATACACCCAAATGCGCAGCTTAGCCGCCAAATGAGTCATGGAAAGCTGAGCTGGCCTTGTGATTTCATGCTGTTCATATAAAGCTTCGACCCATTGTTCCAGAGGGGTAGTGTGATAGTGAGTAAACAGGGAAAACACCTCGATATGATTGAAATGAGAATATATGTTCGTTCTATAAGGATAAAGAAAAGCCCATTGGGCTTAAACTTCATATCATATGTACTATTGCTCGCTATCCGGCGTACGGTTGATCTGCTGCTCTTTGATGAAGTGCCAGAAACGAAGCATTTCGTCCCTTCGTTCCCTAGGCGCACTTTGGAAGTCCTTAAAGAATAGACTGACCTCAGGATCATCGATGTTACTAACCCCGGGTCCAGAAGGGGCATCCAGTGACTCTTCATCCGTCGGCGCAAAGCCAGCAAGCAGCAAGAGCTCGTCCTTGTCAGCGCGATTAAGCGAGTCAGCTAGCGCGATCACCGTTTCCCTAGATGGATTGAAGCGGTTATTTTCTATGGAGTTAATAAACGAATAACTAACGCCGGACCGCTCTCCAAGCTCTCTAAGGGTAAAATGATTCTGCTTCCGCAGCTGCCGGATTCGAAGGCCGAACTGGACCATATCTTTCATCGATTCATCACCTGTTACTTATTGTAAATGGTTTGAGGCACAAAAAACAAGTGTAATTTTTCGTTTCTCAAAACTTTTGTATTGAAATTATAAACAAGATTAGCGTATGATTTGTTTATAATTTCAAAACGACAAATTTTGGGAGATGATGAGGATGTTGGAACAAATATTACACATAGATCAAGATCAAGTGGACAAGCGGGCTACACGGAAGAAGGTGGAGAGTCTGCTTGAGACGGTCCGTCTGTACCAAACACTTGGAGGTGTGCGTAAAGATAGCGGAAGGCTATTTGCGCCAAAAGTGGCGGAGGAACCTGCTGGATATAGCGTGGCTTCTGCGTCAGAGGAGCAGGCAGCGCTCTTACATGCTGAGGTTGAGCAGGCGCTGTCGCGGCTGGACGAGCAAGAGGAAGAGATTATACGTAGACGTTATTTGCAGAAGGAGAGAATGTTGGACTACTTGCTGTGTTACGAGGTGAATTTGAGCGAGCGTACCTATCGAAGGGTGAAGGCACGCGCAATGGAGAAGCTAGCTTACATGCTGCGGGCAGAGGTGGTCCGAACGTTTGGCTAGTGTGGTTGTTTCTTGGCCGCTTGTTGGCAATGCACTGGATTGGAGGCATGGTAAGATCGATGTGTAGACCAAGAAGGCGGTGATGCTGCTGAAGAAGATTGAAGTGATTAAGCTCTTAAGGCCAACAAGCAAGGCTTAACGGGAGTAGAAGAGAGGGAGTGGTTGTTGTAAAGAAAAAAATGTTTTGAAATTCAAAACAAATAACCGAAGAGAGGTGAGAGAATGAATGACTAACATGGCCAAACAATTGGCGTTGTTTTTACAAGCGAAAGAGGAGGGAACGCTCGGTACAGACCTGTTCGTGGATAGCGAAACTCAGAATCCAGACGAGGCAGTTACAATCTGCCATGTCGGAGGCAGCGCCGAATTCAAGCTGGATGCGCCTGGCAGTTGGCGCAAGTTGAGCCTGCTGGTCAGAAGCGCAACCGCTGAGGGTGCACAGGAGAGAATCTGGCGCATCATTGGCCGGATGCTAGAGCCAGAGGAAGGCACAATTCAGGTGGACGGCGGACAGTTTACGGCACAAATTACATCGCTGCCAGCTGTACAGGCTTTGGATGGGGAAGGCAGATACGCTATGAAAGCTGTCTTCCTTTTTAAGCAAATCAAGCCTGTCGTCGAATCATGGTTGGAAGCTATTTCCCAATTCACGGAAACTTCACTTGGCGGGCAATGGCGTGTCTATCGCGGTTTCAATGGAACTTGTCGACCGGCAGTCTCATGGCAGTGTACGGGTTGGCATAGCGCAGCAGCCTCGCGAGGCGTTCAACAGCTGTCCAAGCAATTCATTGGCCAAATTGCCGCTAGGTCGGCAAGTGAATACCAGCTGGCAGCGCAACTGCTGATGCTTGGCTTAGCTGAGCAGGCCAAATTGCCACTCGGAGGATTGGGCGGCAGATGGTTAACAGTGCTGGATGCTCAAGCTGCGATTCGCTCAGGCGATTTGTCCACAGGCGTGCTGACAGTGACGTTGACAGGTGCTGCCGGGGCATTGCAAGGTGCAACTCCTTTGATAGCTGGCGTACACACAGAAACAAAAATTTAAGAATGAGGTGACTGATTTTGAGACAGAGCAAAGCTCAAGCAAGCGGAACTACAGAGGAAGAAATCGTGATGTATGACAAAGAAGAACTAATGGCGAATTCAAAAGCGCTTTTTGATTGTGCCCCAGAAGTGTTCGTTGGTGCCTTGCAAGGGGATTCCGAAACGATGTTTTCGATTCAATACGTCAATCAAGCAATTCAAAACTTTTTACAAAGGAAGGTGCAGGAATAATGGCGGGTGGAACTTGGAGTGGAACAGATCGTCCGGTATTACCGGGATTTTATATGAATTTTGAGGCGGCGGCGTTAAGCGCGATCTTGCCTGGAAGTCAAGGCATTGTTGCCGTACCGGTGAAAGCAAATTGGGGAGCTGTGAAACAGTTTGTTGAAATTACGAGTGAGCAGGGTATCTATGATGCTTTCGGTCGTGATCAAAGCGGCTCGGCATCCGCGCAAGCGATTTTGAAGCTGGCACTGCTCGGCAAGCCCAAGAAGGTGCTAGCTTACCGGATTGCGGATGCAACAGCCGCCAAAGCAGCGTTAACGCTGAAAGACTCGGCTTCTGCCAATGTATTGAAATTAGAAGCTAAGTACGAAGGTGCACGAGGTAATGGCTTCTCGGTCATTATTCAGACGAATGCCGTGGATGCGTCGAAAAAAGATTTGAAGCTGCTTGAAGGCTCCGCAGTTCTGAAGACATTTACATTCCCAGGCAGTTCCGTTCAGGCTGCTGCGGATGCTCTTAATCAAGATAGTGGCAATACTTGGCTGACTGCGACTGTTCTTGCTCCGGGCAATGGTACGCTAGCTGCCGTATCAGGCAGTGCGTTTACTGGCGGCAACTCGGGTATTAGCGGGATTGCCTCGGCGGATTACCTGAATGCTCTGAGCACACTAGAGACACAGGAATTCCATGTGCTTGCGCTGGATGGAGTAACGGATACGGGCATTCAAGCATCGGTTGCTGCTTGGACAAGTCGTTTGCGCTCCGAGGGTAAAGGCATCGTAACCGTACTCGGCGGCCCTGCTGCCGATGATACCGCATCTGATGCAGCCAGTCGCGCTGCGGCACGCAGTGCTTTGTTTAATCATGAAGCGATTATCAACGTTGGGACAGGAGCAATTCTAGCGGGCACGAGTTATAGTTCGGCATGGGTATCCGCTTATGTAGCGGGTCTGATCGCTGGCCAAAAACTAAGCGAATCCACGACCTATGCGGCAGCACCGTTCAGCGATGTAACGCGGAGATGGACGCGCAGCGAACAGGAAAGTTCAGTGAAAAACGGAGTTTTCCTGCTGTATCATGACGGCCAGAAGGTGAAAGTACTGCGTGGAATGAATTCACTCGTTTCTTTGCGCCAAGGTCAAAATGCAGCTTGGAAGAAAATTCGTACGATTCGTGTCATGGACGCAATTAATCAGGATCTTTTGCGCACAGCGGAAGAGGGGTATATCGGAAAAGTAAATAACACGGAGGAAGGGCGTCTTGCTCTGGTGGAATCGGCCAAGCAGTATATGCAGACATTGGCGCAAGCTGGCGTCATTGAAACGACAGGCTTCGATGTGTATCTAAACCCAGCTTATTACGGAGAAACCGCAGGACTGACACCAGAGCCTGATCAAGTATATATCAAGTGGGATGCGCAGCTAACAGACGTGATGGAACAAATTTTTGGCACTTTTATCGTACATTAAGGGGGAAGAATAATGAGTTTAGATGCGAGCAGAGTAATTTTAGGGACGTATGGTTCGGTATTTATCGGTGGTGTATGGCAAACCAATTTTAATCATTTGGAAGCAAATGTGGAGATGCAGAAGAAAGAGTTACAGCTTGCAGGAGACCCGTGGGTTCGGCATAAAAAGGGTGCCATGAAAGGCACGGGAACACTGAGTGGTTTCAAGGTTACGAGCGATATGATTGCCAGAGGATTTGATAAATTCAGTCTTGTCTCCAAGTTGAATGATCCTGACGCTTATGGTTTCGAACGGATTACGCTAAACAACGTTATGCTGGATAAGCTTCAGTTGGCTAATTGGACGGCAGCGGAGGAAGTGAAGGAAGAAGTAACATTTACATTTGAAGGCTATACGCTTAACGATCCTATCAGGGCTATTTAACTAGTTGAACAAGGAGGAATGACGTGATGTTAACAGATGAACAAATTCTGCAAAAGCTGCTTGAGGCCGATCAACTCCCAGAGAAAACGGTGACAATCGCTAGGTTCGGTGTTCCCATTCTACTGCGCGGACTGACCGGGAAGCAGGTGTTTACGCTCCGCGAACGCTGCACGGAGCGAGCTGATCGCCGAGGTGTACAAACCGATCGGCTTGATGAAGAGCAGTTCAACGTCGCTCTGATTTTCGCTGCCACTGTCTCCCCCAATTGGGGGGACCCTCGGCTGCTTGCGAAGTACCAAGCCAGCTCCGGTGAGGAAGTGATTAAGCGCATCTTGCTCGCAGGCGAGCTGTCTGCACTTGGCGATGAAGTGCTGGATCTGAGCGGATTTAATACGACGCTAGATGAAGTAAAAAACTAATTACCTCCGGGGGGCTGCCGGCGATGCTCCACGCTATATGGATGCGTCATCACCTGCGCCCCGGAGTCTTCTGGACACTTCCTCGCGGAGAGCAGCAGTTCCTGCTCGCCAGTATGGAATTAGAGCTGGAGCATGAACATGCGCTGGAGAGGGAGCGTGAACGCGCAAGGAGGTGAAGCGATGAGTGAAATAGTGACAGTGAATAATCTGGCACGGGTCATGGCTGCGCAAGAACGATTGCGCAGTTTGGTGGACCGGACAGGGTCATCCTCGCAGCGGTTGACAGGTTTATTTAACAAAGCTGCTGAGGCCGGGACAAAGCTGAGCCAGATAACGGCAAGACCTGCAATTGCGGGACGGGATTATTTTTCTTTTGTCATAGACAGGATGCTGTTGCAGCTAGCGGACTTGGGACATACGAAGGTTGATGTGAAGCTAATGATCAACGATCAAATCATTCGGACGGCGAAGCAGCTGCGGGAGTTGCTGCAAGGACTAGGCGGCGAATTTTCAGGAAGTTTGGAAGGAAAGGCGAAGGCTTCGGCGTCAGCGTCAGCAACAGCCGCTGTTATTATTGCCGCTCCTCCCCAGAAGGGGCAGCTGGATAAGTGGCTTGACCGACTTTTGATCATGGCAGAAATTGTGAAATTGCTTGGTGAGGCCTTCAAGGCTTTTGGCGAGGGTTTCAAAAGCTTCGCACAAGGGCTCAAAATTTTAAAGGGATTGTTTGCCGGAAACGGCGGTAAGAAAGAGAAATGCAAGGATCCATACCAAGATAATGGCGGGAAACGTACGAAATCCGATGCCGACTCGAAGACCAAACCCAAATCGGGTTCCAAGACGAAGAACAAGGCTGGCGCGAAGTCGAAGAATAAGGCGGCAGCCAGGACCAAAGCACATGCTGGTGACCGAACGAATGCGAGTTCAGACAGAAGGAATAAATCGAGAGTTAGAACGAGAACCGGTAGACAAGACCTAAGTCGTCAACTCGTTCAAGGGAGCGCAGAAGGGCATCCGGCAGCGCCCAGAACGTCTAATCGGTTGGGCAAGTTCAGTCAAGCCTCCAAGCTGCTTAGAACAACTGGTAAAGTGTTTAAACCACTAGGAATTGGGCTGTCTGCACTGGACATTCTGACCTCGGACAATAAAGTAGGCGCAGCCATTCAGGCAGGTGCTGGTGTGGCAGGAGCTGCACTGGGCGCATTTGCGGGCTCTATAGTTCCTGGCGCTGGTACGGCTGTTGGAGGGTTCATCGGCGGATGGCTTGGGGATAAAGCAGGGGAACTCATTGTAAATAAATGGTTCTCAGGGAAAGAGAAAGAACCTCCGAAAGAGGCGCGAACAGAGCTGCTGCCAGCAGGGCGTGAGACTGTTTTGATGTCATCATCTGCAGCTAGTGTTGGCGTGAGTGAGAGCGTTCGTGCGAACAATTACAACATTTCCGTGGACGGAATTACGGTTAATATGCCGCAGGAGAAAGTGGACATGGACGAGCTGGCGCTCACCATTGGTCACCAGATTGTTCTACAGATTGGTGCAGCCATTCAGAATCGTGCGGAGAACGGAGGTGGAGCATATGGGTACTAAAGAAATGAATTTTACATTAGAAGATCCGAATAACGTTTCCTTGTGGTTCCCTGTGAATCCATCCGAAGTTAACATTCGACGCGATAAGAGCTTTGAGACTATCTCCATAATCCGTGGCGGAGAATTGGATGTTCCGCAGGGTGTAAAGGTGAAGGAGATTGCTTTCTCCTCCTTTTTTCCTGCGGTGTATGATGCCAGTTATTGCAAATATCAGCTCCTGCCTGATCCCCAAACGGCGATGAATCAACTGAATACATGGATGGAGGGGAGTGATCCGCTCCGGCTTATCATCACTGGTACAGATGTCAACGTCCTTGTCATGCTGTCTGCTCACAATAGCAGCTTCAAGGGCGGGGAGCCTGGCGATGTGTATTTTGATCTCATTTTTCGTACATGGAAGGATTACAGAATTAGAACACTTGACGAGAGTAGCGGCAATTCAGCTGGACAGACGAGGCCTGATATTAAGCTGATTTCTGCTACTTATCAGGTTCAGTCGGGAGATTCTCTATGGTCCATCGCGAAAATGAAGCTGGGCTCCGGCAGCCGCTGGCGTGAACTGTATGACGGGAATCGCACGGTTATCGGCGACGATCCTGATCTGATTGTACCAGGGCAGGAGTTGGTGATGCCGGGATGACTACTAGACGTTCGGATGGGTCTTACGATATTTGGCTCAACGGGCAATATGCGCTTCGAGATTTCATTTATGAGTTAACACTTGAAGAAGCGCTAGACGAAATCTCGTATAGAGCACAGGCGACAATCGTCGTCACGCCGGACTTTCCAGGAATGAGACCAGGTCAAGATGTACGGGTCGTAGGCGTCCCCTACGGTAGTTCGGAGCAGATAGATTTACTCCATCCTGCAATTGTCTGGCAGTGCGAGAATAGCTATGAACGGGCTGATCGTCTGACCGTAACGATGTACGATCGTACCATTTATTTAGCTAAATCGGAGGACGAATTTGTATTTCCCGCAGGAATGACAGCAAGCGAGCGTATTCGTCGTTATGCAACGGGGTGGAATATCCGTGTTGGCGACTTGCCGGATACGAAAGTTAAGCTAGCGAAGTCGATTTATCGTGCAGAGACGATTTACAACATGATCATGAAAGATTTGAAAGAAACCGCTCGGAAGGGCGGACCGATGTACCGACCACGTATGACGCTAAACGGGCTTGAGCTAGTGGAAATCGGCACTAACCCTGTTATATGGTCGCTGGAGCCTAGTGAAAACGTGATGAGCATTATGCAGAAGCGAACGCTAGAAGGTGCAGTAACTAAAGTGAAAGTACTCGGGACCAAAGATGCAGGAGATGAAAGTGCAGCCCAAGTTTTGGTGATAGAAGAAGGCGAGTACGCTGAACTGGGTACACTGCAGAAAATTGTGCAGGACAGCAGCTATCAATCCATCAGTGAAGCCAAAGAAGCGGCAAAAGCCATGCTTTCGGGCATACAGGAAACAATCAGCGTAACATCGCTCGATATTAACACAATTCGTGCTGGTGATAAGGTCGACTTGGCTGGTAGCGGGATGGACTTGATTGCTATGACAGTTAGGCACGAGCTAGGTGATCCTGGGAAAATGGTACTGGAACTGGGTAGCCCTGAGTTGGTTAGAAGGAGGTTTTATATGAATGAATCCGTATAAAAAGCTGGCGGCTGCATTGGACAACCGCATGTCCGTTCATGCGAGCTCGGCTGTAGCAGGAATGCCCGCTGAGCTGGGGACAATCACAGCAGGCGGGTTGAAACTGGATCGCTTTAAACATGAGATTTCTGATTACTATGTGGCGGATTGGATGGCAAAGCTGCTTCTGCCGGCTTTTACAATTAGTGGTACGGTTACGGGCTTGAGTAGTAGCAATGCTCCGGTGACAGGGGAAGGTGCGTTTACTTTTTCTGAATCGGAAGTTGATGATGTGCGGATTGCGTTTCAATCCGGTTTGAAGGCGGGGGATCGTGTGCTGGCTATTCCTGTGCATGATGGGAACGATGCCGTGATTTTATGCAAGGTGGTGAAGTAGATGCCCAATTTATTTCCTCTCACGGGTACAGGAAGTAGTGAATTGCCATTGTCAGGAGCGGGCAGCAGAAGAGGAGCGGTTGGCTTTGGGCGTAGTCCAAAGTTCGATTATGACCTAGGAGAATTCGTGTTGACGCAGACAGGTAAAATAGCTCAGTGCAGCGGCTCGGAGGCCTGGATGCAGTGGTGTCAGAAAGCTCTGCTCACCCAACGTTATACCTATCTGGCGTATTCTAGGGACTACGGACAAGAGTTCGATGATTTAATAGTCAGGCAATTATCCAAGCCAGCCAATGAAATGGAAATAGCCCGAATTGCAAAGGAGACTCTTATGGTTGATCCGCGTACGGCAAGTGTTGATCACTTTACATGGACGTGGAACCAGAGTGAGTGTTCATTTCAATGCCAGATCACGAATGTGCGAGGCGACAAGAAAAATATTCAAGGAAGTGTGGTGATCAGTTAACATGACTGTTTTGCCGAATTATTTGACCGAACAAACCGAGGAGGCAATTCGTGGCCGTATGCTGGGAGGCTTACCTTCCGATTTGGATAAATCCGAAGGTTCGTATATGTGGGACGCGTTGGCTCCGGTCTCCATCGAGCTAGCGCTGGCAGCGATCCAATCGCAGGAAGTCTTGCGACGGGGGTTCGCCGGAACGACATACGGTCCTTATCTGGACCTGCGGTGTGCGGAACATGGAGTAATGCGCAAAGCTGCGGTGAAGGCCACCGGTACTGTAAGGTTTACAGGTTCACCGGGTACAGTGGTTGCTCAAGGTACTCGTATTGGCACAATAGCGGATGCCATGCAGGGGACGGCTTCGTTGCTTTTTGAAACGATGGACGCCGCTGTTATTGACAGCTCGGGGAGCGTGATATTGGGTGCTCAGGCCGTATTGGGAGGATTAGGCAGCAATGTCCCTAGCGAATCAATCGTCTTCGTCGTTGCGCCATTTACCGGAATCACAGGCGTGACCAATGTCACTCCAATGGTGGGTGGCGAGGATACAGAGAACGATAGTTCGCTGCTGAACCGTTATTATGCCAAGGTGCGCTCCCCAGGTACAAGTGGCAACCGAGCTGACTATCTTAATTGGGCGCTCGATATTGCCGGCGTTGGAGCTGCTCAGGTGCAGCCGCTCTGGAACGGCCCCGGCACGGTGAAAGTTGTCATTATCGGTACGGATAAAAGAAGCGCCTCTCCTTCCACCGTAGCCGCCGTGCAGCAGTATATTTATCCGGCTCCACCTCTGGTGGGCAAAGCACCGATCGGCGCAGCCGTTACCGTCGAATCTGCCTCTGAAATTGCCATCGCTCTGCAGGCCAATCTTAGCTTGAATGGCACAAGAACGCTCAATCAGGTGAAACAAGATTTCGCCGTGGCTGTCCGCAGCTATTTATCCGAACTGGCGTTCTCTTCCGACCCGACCGTACGCTATGTGCGTATCGGTTCGCTGCTTCTTGATACGCAGGGTGTGCAAGATTACAGTAACCTGCAGGTGAATGGTACAAGCGCCAATATTGTGGTAGGCGCCGGTCGCGTTGCCGTCCTGGGGCAGGTGACACTCACATGAGTCTCGTCACTTCCCTAAGCGGAAGGCGCATGAAGGGCTATTTGCCCGACTATTACGAAACGTCGCGCGTCATGGACTCTATCCTGCAAGCGCAGGGCACGGAGCTGGATCTTTTGCGTGTCTCCCTGGAGGAGACACTGCAGCAATTCTTTGTCAGCTCCGCAACGTGGGGGCTGGATGCTTGGGAGGCTGAGCTCGGCATCGCACCGGTGCCGGACAAGCCTGAGGATCAGCGCCGGGCGGTGATCCATGCGAAGCTGCGTGGTGTCGGCACCGTCACCGTGGAGCTGTTGCAAAGCGTGGCCGGCGCGTATGAGCGCGGAGCCGTCGAGGTCACGCAGCAGCCGGCGTTGTACCAGTTCACCGTGCGCTTCGTCGACACGCTGGGTACGCCCCCGAACTTGGATGACCTGCAGGCGGCCATTGAGGAGATTAAGCCGGCTCATCTGCAGGTGGTTTACCAGTACAAGTACTTTTTGCTTAATCAGCTTCACCAAACGATGACAATAAAGGACATTCAAACGAGGAAAATGACCGACTTCGCGCCATTTATTCCCGTTTCATAAGGAGGGAGCAAGCCTATGCCAAGCACGACAACGAATTTAGGACTTTATAAGAAAAACCCGTCTACGGACGGGAATGATACTTTTGATATCACAACCATGTTGAATGATAACTGGGATAGACTTGACGCGCAGTTGGGGGCGCAAGTAGCCGATGTAGCTCCGACCGCCGTGAATTTGGTGAACGGGCTGCAGGTGGTTGATGTGCCTCAGACGGCACCGTTAGAGAACTTGCGGATAACGGGGCGGACGCTTGTTAATTTGTTGGGGCGGGATGGGAATTGCGAGGATATGAGTAGGTGGTGGGATTATCAGGCTACTCACGCTGCTGACACAACAAATTTCACAAACGGTAAACAGGGCATTAAGGTAACATTAGCTGCTTCTTTTACAGCTGGTTGCGCGCTAACAGCAGTTGGTGTCAGTTTAAACCCATCGAAATACTATATCCTCTTAGGTATGATTAAAAATGGTAATTCCTCAGTCGGTGGTAGCTTCTCAATTTCAGGACAGTTTGCAACTACTAAAACGAATATTGTTTCTGACTCAAGTAAGTTTAATCTGGCCTATAAAAAGCTTAATGGTATTACAGCGTTAAATGTGGGTGTAAATTTCAATGTAGAAGGTATTGCAACTCAATATGCTTATGCCGATGAAGTTCGTTTATATGAAATTGGAACGCTTACCGAGTACAACGCGATTGATGCAATGACAGCATCTCAAATTGCAGCTAAATACCCTTATGTAGACGATGTAAAACACGTAACCGCGCCGTATTTGATTAAGTTTGGGGAGAACTTGTTGCCACCGTTTAATGAGTGGCTATCTTTAAGCTCAGGAACGTCCATCACTGAACCCTACAAGATGATTTTATCAACTACTGCGTTAGATCAGGATAATTATGTTGATGTGGTAGCCATACCAAACCAGACCTACACATTGTCGCTGTTAACTATGAGTCAAACAATGCTAGTTGAGTACTTTAAATACGGTACAACTTATTCCTCTATTAAGCCAGACAGTGGCGTAATTACATCGTCGAGTACAACCTTTACTACACCTTCGGATGCTTACATTATGAGGGTTCATTTTTATAATCATACCTTATCTATTGGGTCATTTACATTCGACAAACCGATGCTCAATCTTGGCTCAACAGCCAAACCATTCAAACCACGTAACGACGAAACAATTGCCTTCCCTAACTTACAACTAGCATCAAGTACAGATGGTACGGTGTATGACACTTTGTTTAAGCGTGATGGAAAGTATTTTGAGGAGAAGCGATTTAAAGATATAGTCCTGGACGGAAGCTTGGCTTACGGTATTGCTACGCAGGAGACAGGGTTCAAACAATTTTATGTTTCAATTTTAAATGCTGTAGATACCACGGTGGCAACATCGAACAAGATTATGAAGTATGATGGTAAGTTAATCCTAATAGGCGTACCAGCAAACGTGGCTGATGTTTTCGGAATTACTTCTAACAATGTTTACTTGTCTGTCTCTTCTGCTGATTCTGGTTGGGGAGACTCATATATACCATCAACAGCAGAGATACAAGCGTATTTTAATGGTTGGAAGATGGCACATCTTAATGGCACAACACCATATACAGATACAGGGGCAACATCAAATGGAGCAAAGGTATGGATACCCGTTCTTGGATTTACTGGAAGCAATGGATCGAATATTCTTCCCACAACTCAATCAAGCGCAGCTATAAGCAAAGGATGGACACCTTACAAACTTACCTATCAATTAGCAACACCAACTTTTGCAGAAGTTCAATTTGAAAGTGGCATGTCGCTTCATGAGGGATTGAATCAGATTGAATTAGGGCAAGGGTTGGTTGTGCGGGAGAAGGCGAATCCTAAATTTTCAGGTGGCTACTACATTATTAATCATATTGGTGTCTCAAGTTCACAATTGAGAAATAGAGCATCAAGAATCTGGGCTGTATATAAAAATGGGAGATTGGATACAGCTTGGCTTCGCTACTCTGATTATTCATCATATGGTTTGGATAGGGTTTCTATAGCAAGTTCCATGTTCGACCCAACCGCGACCTACGAAGTCACATATCTTGCACTTGATCAATACCTAATATCAGCGCCAGTACAAGCAGTAACGTCTGAGTTGGCAAGAAACCTTAAAACAGTTGTTAATGCACTGTGTACAAATCAAGCAGACAATGAAGCGCGGATTGCTGCAAACGAGTTATTAGCTAGGCAGATATACAACGTACCACAAAAGACAACGGCAAATATGACGCTGTATGTTGATACTGTAAACGGTGCGGATAATAACGATGGAAGCGTTGGGAAGCCATTTAAGACGATCATGGTGGCTATTAATAACATTCCTCAAATCGTGAATCATACGGTAACAGTCAACGTAGCTGCTGGAACATATGCAGAAGACGTTGAATTAAAGGGATTCTGCGGACGAGGAAGACTCCTTATCAACGGAGCAAACAACGTTGTATCTGACAGTTACGTTGTAAACAGATTTTTCGTCGTATCATGCTCTTTGGCCATTTTTATTATTGGTTTTAAGGCAACTTCTACGACATTGAACAATTTCCATGCCCAATATTCAAATCATATTGTATTTGATTATTGTAAAACTGATGTTACGGCTTCCACAATTTACGCAGTTCGTTATGATTCAAGTTTAGGTAGAGTTAGCAACGGTGTTTTTTCCAACAAATATGGCGCAATAACATCTAGTTTTTCTTCAAATCTTTATTCTCAGAGTAACATCGGTTCGGGAAATATTATTGGCACAGAATCTGCAAATGGGGCCAGTGTTTCTATTTTTGGAACGTATCCTATTGGAACAACAACTTTTAATACTGTTAATACTGGTACACTTACTACTAATTCTGTTCTTAATCCTTGGGGAGATAATACCTATGCAAGCCGAAGTAGATTAGCTGCTATAAACACGGCAGCTCAAAATATAAGTGCGGGAATTGCTACAAAAGTTCTATATCAAAGTGAAAACTTAGATAACTTGTCTGAATATGATAATGGTTTAAGCAGATTTACGGTGAAGAACTCAGGAACTTATCTTATCTCAGGCACATTGAATTTCAGCTCAGGTATGGGGACAGGTGTAGGTTGTACGATATTTGTTTATGCAAACGGTGTAGCGTACAAGACATTAAGGGCTGATAATGGATCGAGCAGCTCAGCTCCTATGCTTAATTTTGTTACGCAGGTTAATTTTGCAACAGGCTCGTACGTTGAGGTTTATGTAGTAACTTCAAGCGCCACAGTTATCGCCACGAATACAACCCTGGATATTACCCAAATCGCTTAAAGGAGAGGAGAACACCTTGAATATTACTCAAGCCATCACACACCTATACCCACAAGCCGTACCACTAATCGACTTCATCGTCCAAGACGATTCAGATGGCAGCGGGCCATACATCGCCCAATGGAACCTCGAAGCCACGCAACCAACTGAAGAAGAATTACAAACCGCATGGGAAGCTATGCAGCCGACGCCCGAGTCCCAGGTCGCGAGCGCTAAACTCTCAAAAACAGCCGAACTCAACACAGCGTGCAACGCAGCTATACTATCAGGTTTCACCTCCAACGTATTGGGTGCAAACCACACCTACGACTTCGACTACGAGGCGCAAACGAATCTCAACACGATGCTCAACGCAATCATGGCTGATCTAATCTCTGAACCTATCATATGGAAAGCTAGCAACATGCTTCAACCGCATACGACTGAACAATTTAAGTCACTGTTCACAGACAGTCTCATGCACAAAACGACCAACATCAACAAGTATTGGGAGCTAAAAACAGCAGTTACTGCAACAAACAGCATGGAGGGTGTGTCGTCTATATCATGGTAAATATTTTGAAAACACAACCACTTTTCCTCCCATCTCAAAAGAAAGGAGCGAAACCGATGAACCAAGTCATGTTCAGCTCGATTTTGGCCGCGCTTAGCGCGTGTGTGACCTATGCCTTCGGCGGGGTAAGTGAATTGATGGGCCTATTCTTGATGGCAATTGCTGTTGATTATGTCACAGGCATTGCAGCTTCCATGAAGGAACAGCGCGGTCTGAACAGCCAAGTTGGCTTCTGGGGGTTAACCCGCAAAGGAATGATGCTGCTTGTCATCATGCTGGCTCACCGCATGGACCTACTACTAAACACGAATCTCATGATGACGGGGGCGATCTATTTTTACTTGGCCAATGAGTTTATCTCGATCACTGAAAATTACGGTAGATTAGGGCTGCCATTACCCAGCTTTTTGAAGCAGATGATTCAAGTGCTTCGCAACAAGAGTGAAGGTTTATGAATAAGGAGAGTTTTATCGGGCGAGTAGCACCTGCTGCACAGGCGAATATGCGGGAGTTTGGCATTCTGGCAAGTGTGACACTGGCTCAAGCGATTTTAGAAAGCGGTTGGGGAAGTCATGCGCCAGGCAATAATTTGTTTGGCATCAAGGGGAGTGGGCAACTGCTAGCTACTCAGGAGTTTATTAACGGCAGATGGGTGCAAATTGTAGATGGCTTCTGTGTTTACGAGAGTTGGTACGAAAGTATTCGCGATCATTCGTATTTTCTTTCCCAAAACTACAGGTATGCCAACGTATTGAACGAGCTGGACTACCGGTTGGCCTGCCAAAAGTTGCAGCACGCAGGATACGCAACCGATCCGCTGTATGCGGATAAACTAATTCGTATTATTGAAGGGAGTGACCTTACGAGATTCGATCAAATTGAAGAGAAAGGGGAGTATATTATGAGTACTGATGATGCGAATAAAATAATCACATTCCTATCTGCGGCTTGGTCAAGCACGGAAGATATGGAAGCTAGAGCTGAGTTTCACCGCTTGGCTAATGAACTCAGAAAAGCATCCGGGCAACAGTGAGTAGCATGCAGGAATAAAAGTCTCTACCGACTCTTATTCTTGCATTTAAGCTAATATGTACAAAAATAGAAGTCTTCAAAGACTCTTATTCGCGAAAAAATACCCGTTAAGGGTGCAATCATTAGAAGATAAGAGTCCCTAGAGACTCTTACACTGCTCAAAGCCAAAATTGACATGGAATAGGAGTCTCCAAAGACTCTTATTCCATTTGATATTCGGGCAGCTACTTGCAAATTTCATCATCCCCTACAGAAAAAAGTTCTTTCCAGCAGCATCCCATACATAAGAACGAACCCGTTTCTGCCCGCTGGCAGGTCGAATAATCCCCTTCTGGTGCAGTGAATGCAGCCATCTGCGAGCATGCTCGACGCGAATGCCAAGTTGCTCCGCCACATCACGAGGCTTAAGAGGGGACATGGAGCTGGCTGCTAGGCGAACGATTTCCTTTTCCCGATTAGCGAGTGACAAGGAAGGTGATTGTTCATCTCCATACCAACGTCCCATAAAGTGCAAGATCATTTTCTGACAGCGTCGCTGCTTGTGAGTAATGTCATCGTAAGAAAAGCGGAGCACTTTCCATCCGTCCAGGACAAGTTGGTTTTGACGCATGAGATTGTCTCCAAAGCGGGAGCGGTCAATGTCTCTGGCATGAGGACCGAAGCCATCAATTTCAATGGCGACTCGGTACGGCGGCCGAAGATAGGCGAAATCGATGAAACGAGTGCCGTCCTGAAAATCTTTTACTTCATATTCGGGATGCAGTTGACGAAAGTGTCCGATAGCTGTCCACCAGACCTGCCGCAAAAATAATGTTTCCGCATGTCCATGTCCTTCTAGCAATCTACGCATCCGTTCACCTGAGCGTTTCCCTTTATGGGAGTTTATTTAAGCTTCATACTCTACTTCAAAGCTCAACCCAATCCCCTCCAAACAAAATAAACCGTCTCTCCATTTAGGAAAGACGGTGTTCTTCACGCATCAACGAGGTACATGTATCCTTGTATTTATATTTTCATGTGTATTCAACTCTTCATATCTTCATATCTTCAATTACTTCCACTAACCCCTACAAAGCATTCTCAATATGCTCATCAATATACTTCTCCAGCTTAATCCGCACATAAGGCGGCAAACCGGATAGCATACAACCATAGCGGAACTTATCGCCATCCGTCACGATCCGAATCACACGAGCGGTGATTGGCGGGAGTTCTGCTTCCTGCGGGAAGTGGATGACGATGAACATGTCCGGCGCAAGTGGTGCAGCGGTTGTGATTTGCAGTCCGCTCTCCGATAGGTCGAAGAGTGTGCCATCGATGTTTTGGCCGGAGAAGGAACCTTCCTGCTCCCATTGGTAGATGGACAACTTCAAGTTGATGTCCAGCTTCACACGCGTGTTCCGGCGGCGTTCACGGCCAGAAAGCGGCGATGCCGGCTTCTCTTGAGCGGCAACAGCAGGCACGCTAGGTCTAGCGATTTGTTGCCCCATCCAGTCTTCGTAGCATTGGATGATAGAGCTCAAATCCTCATCGCCAAGGCCTTTGCTTAATCCCATTTGGAATAAGCCTGCCGTTGTTTGCAGCAGGGGAACTGGCAATTGGAAATTACTCGCCAGCCCCTGAGCAAGCAAGAGATCCTTGAGCATCAGCTTCAAGGAGAATTGATTGCTGAAATCGCGGTTCAATATTTTATCGCCTTTGAGGTCGACTATTTTGCTGTTGGCGCCGCCAGAGCGGACGATTTCTAGAAACTTCTCCAGGTTAACCCCTGCTTTGGATGCGATAGACAAGCCTTCGGCAAAACCAAGCAAGTTAATGCCCACCATGGTGTTATTGGCAAGTTTAGCATAGGAACCGGAGCCGGAGGGACCTAGGTAAAGAGCTTTACGGCCCATGGCAAGGAACAACTGCTCATGTTCTTCAAACACTTCCTGACTACCGCCGACCATGAACGCAAGCGAGCCTTCTTCGGCAGCAGGCTTACTGCCTGTAACAGGCGCGTCGAGGAAGTCGACGAAATGGGCTGCAAGTTCCTCGGCCAGCTTTTGGCTGGTTTGTGGAGAAACGGTGCTGGAATCAATAATCGTTAGAGCGGGATGAATACCGCTTAGAACGCCTTCTTCGCTGTAAAATATATCTAACAAAGCGGCATCGTTGCTAAGCATGGTGAACAGTACATCCGAATGACGGGCAGCATCGGCAGGTGTTGAAGCTACTTCAGCGCCAAGACGAGCCAACTCGTCCGCTTTTTCAGGAGTACGGTTATAAACGGTTACCATAAAACCTTTTTGAATAAGGTTAGCAGCCATGGGTTTGCCCATTGTGCCAAGTCCGATAAAGCCGATACGTTTCATGATCATTCACCTCTGGAATCATTTTATCATGGGAAATCTAACCTGTGAATGCCTTCTTTACTTGCTTTTGTACAAGCAAATAAGTATGCTAGGAAAAGGAAAAAAATAGAGATGGAGGCGAGCATATTGAGCTCTAAGCTACAATTTGACTACAGCAAGGCATTGTCCTTTTTATCCCAACATGAGGTTGATTATTTGTCTGGGCAGGTAGAACTGGCGCATGATCAGCTGCATAACAAAACAGGTGCCGGCTCTGATTATTTAGGATGGGTGGAACTGCCTGAGAAGTATGACCGTGAGGAATTTGCTCGCATTCAAGCGGCGGCAACACAAATTCAATCCGACTCTGAAGCGCTTGTTGTTATCGGAATCGGCGGTTCATATTTGGGAGCGCGCGCTGCGCTAGAAATGCTGTCCCATTCGTTCTATAACATTTTGCCTAAAGATAAAAGAAAAACACCTGAGATTTATTTCGTTGGAAATAACATCTCCTCTACATATGTAACGCACCTTCTTCAATTATTGGAAGGCAAAGATTTCTCCGTGAACGTGATTTCGAAATCCGGCACGACGACAGAGCCAGCGATTGCTTTCCGTATTTTCCGTGAATTGCTCGAGAAGAAATATGGTAAGGAAGCCGCTCGCAAACGGATCTATGCAACAACGGATCAAGCTAGAGGCGCTTTGAAAACACTAGCCAATGAAGAAGGCTACGAATCTTTCGTAATCCCTGATGATGTGGGCGGACGGTATTCCGTTCTGACTGCAGTTGGCTTGCTGCCAATCGCGACAGCTGGTATTGATGTAGAAGCGATCATGAAAGGTGCTGCGGATGCTCAGCGTGAGTACGCGAATCCGAAGCTTAGCGAGAACCAGGCATACCAATATGCGGCTGTTCGTAACGCGCTTTATCGCAAAGGCAAAACAATCGAAATTCTCGTTAACTATGAGCCATCTCTACACTTTGTTTCCGAGTGGTGGAAGCAACTGTTCGGCGAAAGCGAAGGGAAAGACTACAAAGGTATTTACCCGGCTTCTGTAGACTTCTCTACGGATCTTCACTCCATGGGCCAATTCGTTCAAGACGGCAACCGGATCTTGTTTGAAACGGTGATTCAAGTAGATCAAGTGGCTGATCATATTACGATCGGTACAGATGCTGATGATTTGGACGGACTTAACTTCCTGAGCGGGAAAACGATGGATTTCGTGAACAAAAAAGCCTTCCAAGGCACGATGCTCGCTCACACGGACGGACACGTACCGAACCTAATCGTTACGCTGCCGGACATGACGCCTTACTCCTTCGGGTATATGGTATATTTCTTTGAAAAAGCTTGCGGGATCAGCGGTTATCTGATGGGTGTGAATCCTTTTGACCAACCAGGCGTTGAAGCTTACAAAAAGAATATGTTTGCACTCCTGGGCAAACCGGGTTACGAGAAAGAAAAAGCGGAGCTGGAAGCACGTTTAGAGAAGTAATTTACGCAGGTAAGGAACAAAAACGATCCATCCAACCGGATAGATCGTTTTTTTCGTGGAAAATTACCATTATTTATGTGGTAAATTTTCTTACAATATTGTCGAAGTCAAAACTAGTGTGTAGAATGTAATGAAACAGTTGTTTCCTTCTACCAAGAAAGGTCGGCTATGCTAGCAAATTTCAAAACAATCCAATCGTACGGATCGTCGGAAATCATCATCAAGAAGTCGCGTTTCATCGGTCATGCCAAACCTGTGGAGTCAGAAGAAGAGGCTGCCCAGTTTATAGAAGCGATCAAGAAGGAACACAAGACGGCTACCCATAACTGTAGTGCATATGTCGTCGGAGACAGGGACCAGATTCAGAAGCAGTCTGATGACGGAGAACCGAGCGGCACGGCAGGAAAGCCGATTCTGGAAGTAATTAAGCATCAAGGGCTCAAGAATATTGCAATCGTCGTAACTCGTTATTACGGCGGTATCATGCTCGGCGCGGGCGGACTCATTCGGGCTTATACGGATGGAGCCGTGGTGGGCATTGAAGCTGCACAACCCGTTTACAAAGTGAATCATCAGAGGGTGATGATTGAGGTTGATTATACGTGGTATGGCAAAATTGAGAATGAACTGAGAAATCAGGGAATGCTTCTCGGGGATATCGATTTTACTGATAAAGTAACAGTAAATTGTTTTCCTTTAGCAGGAGCTGCGGATGCATTTATCAACTGGGCAACAGATTTTACGCAAGGTCAAGGTATGATTATCGCTGGAGAGAACGAGTACGTCGTTCACAAGAACCTGCCCGGATAGGCAGGTTCAAGACTAAACAAAATTAAATAGGCTAAGGATGCGGAGGGATTGGAATGGCTAGGAAAGCAGTCGCGCAAGAGCTTAGCAGAGAACGAATACTTACCGAGGCGCGGGATTTATTCGCTACTTTCGGCTATCGCGCTTTAACGATGCGCAGCATCGCAAAAGCAATGGGGTACAGTCATGGGGCGTTATATTACCATTTTACAGAGAAAGCCGAACTATTTTACGCGTTAATTAAAGACGATTTTTCCCTGCTGATGCAGCGTCAACGGGAGATGATCGTACGTGAACATGGATTTAGCGTGAATTTGCTTCAAAAGTTAATGATGGAATTCGTCTGGTTTGGCCTTACTAATCCGAACCACTATGAAATGATGTTCATGCTGAATGAACCTGAACTGCAGCAGTATTCCCGTACTGAACAAGCGCAATGCCTCGAAATGTTCTCCATCGTCGTTCGTCAGGTTGTAACGGACCAGCCTGGCTTCGAAAGCAAAAGATTTACTCTTCCTTGGAATTTGTTTATGTCTCTACACGGCCTTATATCGTATTGCATCCAGTTTAAAATTACTTATGAAGAAGCCCGCAGGCTGGCAGATGAGCACATTCGTCTTATTTGTGTAAGCTTGGACCTAGATTCTCATGAGCAGCAGCGCCCGCTTGTCAAAATGGTGGGACCGCATTTGCCGATCACCAATGCCATATAACTAGTTAAGGAAGAGAGACGATGGTCTTTCTTCTTTTTTTTGCCGTGCGCGAAGCTTGTATTTTACATTAGCACTCATGTGCATTAATATAGGGAAAAGAACAGCTGGGAAGGATGAGGGTCTAACATGGATTTAAATAATTGGTCGGAAGAAAATGTGGAATTTATGTTTGAAGAAATAAAGAAGAAGCTACGCATGGCTACGGGGGGCTCGATTAAGGCCTCTAACGTGAAAGAGGAAGTGTATGAAGATCTGAAAGACTTGTACGACATTGTCGCAAGTAAGGATAGATTCAGTATCAGCGAGATCGATGCTATAACAACAGAGCTTGGAAAGATTCGTAAAGGATAAGCACTTATTGATAAAATGCTGTTTTTCTAGGCGTATGACCTGGAAAAGCGGCATTTTTTTATAGACGAATGACTATTTTTCCGAATGGGTGGACAGCTATCCAAGCGATGTTACCTACACAGGAGTACACTGTAGAGCAATGTATCCCTGGTGGCTAAAAGGAGGTGGACGTTCGTGGCATCCCAAATTCGTAAATCAGATGTTCGTAAATTGGTCGGCAAACAAATTGTGGCTCTTAAGAAAGACGGAACAAGCGTGTCCGGTAAATTGGTAAGAATCAGTGGAAACACGTTGATCGTTTCTCCACAAAAAGGTAAAAAAGTTCAAGTTAAAGCGATTATCCCTTTGGTACTGTTTGACCTGTTAGCAATTGGTACTGCACCATTTGGATTCGGTGGCGGCTTTGGTTATGGTGGCTTTGGCCCAGGCTTTGGAGGAGGCTTTGGCCCTGGTTTCGGTGGCTTTGGCGGTGGCTTCGGCCCTGGCTTTGGAGGCTTTGGAGGCTTCTGGTAGGAAGGTAGAAGGAAGGGGCTGTGCCGAAACGGTGCAGCCCTTTTTTTGCGTTTATGAGAATCGTACACCAATTGGTTGACGAATGAATAGGCTAGCATACAGGATTCATCCCATAGCCTTGTCAACCTTGATAGGAGTGAGCAGTATGCCGAGTTCTATCGTTTTTAACATGATCAATATCAACAATCAGAACACCAATGCCACCATCGGGATCGGTGAGAACGCACAGTCGAGCTGGGATTCGCACAGTAAGAACAATTACGGAACCGGTGAGTTCATCGGCAATTCGATCTCCGCCAATATTGTGAATTTCATCTATGATAATGACTTTATTGATGCTCCAATCAATGATCAGGATTTCAAACCGGCAGTCACGAATCAAGCTTAATGGAGTGAGGTGAGTCGTATGCAGAGAGCAGCTCTTCCCGTCATTCCTCTAGACCCGCCGCTCATTCAGTTTGACTCTATTCATGTGAATGCGATATCGGATGGTTCCGGTATTTTTATCGGGACGAATACACAAGTGTACTGGACAACAAGCGGTAAGTCGAATTCCGGTCTTGGCGAGGTCAGCGGCGAGAACAATTATGTCGTGAGTAATGTTAATACGGTTCACGACAATGACATTATCGACGCACCTTACACCAAAGGGGATCTCGTTATTGGCCGTGTCTAAAAGGCAGCTTCAACGCGTCTTCAATCCGGCGTTTGCGGCGTGCTAACGGCCTCTTCCGGCTTTTTGGCTCCTGTTGCTGGGGTGAAGCCGGAGGCTTCCGCCTGCGCAGTTATCATCTCCTGGAGCCAGTCAGGTGTTTCATTATCACCGATATTGAGCATATCGAGGAAGTCGGAGTCGTTGAGCATGGAGCGTGTTCCAACCAACTGATTGTGGTCGCCTTCTACTTCGCCAAAGCCTTGTACAGTCTTCTGATTGCTCTGGAAATCGGTGGGCCAATTGTTGCCCATATTGATACAAGAAGCACTTTCCACCGATCCGATTCGGATCGAGCCGATAATAAAAGTCGGTGACATGAAGGATGACAAGGGGAAACACCTCATTTCGTTTTGGATTGCGGCGGCGTGTATTTGTAGCCAGTGGAAGTTCGCTCTGTCGATGACGCTGCGCCGTCGTTGCCGGACTCCGCCTGCGCGGGGGACTCTCCCTTAGATTTAGTGGGGGTGGGCCGTGAAGCGGCAACAGGCGGCTCTTTTGACACTTGAGTACGCTGAAAAGCCTCATCGAGAGGGCCTTTTTTCTCATTCGGCTTGGCCCCGAAGTTGTTCCCCAAATTTAAAGAGCCACTCAGCTCTTTGATATCCAAGTGATCCAAACGAAAGGTCAGATTTTCCAAGACAGGCTGATGAACATGCAGGGTATCTATATGAATCTGCGGATGTTTGGCGGTCAGGTTTGATAACTCGTCTTCTAATTTTTTCAGACGCTTTTCTAATTGCTGAACGGTAAGGGAAGTAGAAGTAGCGACAGAGGCGGGCTCATGTCTACTGGGAGCAGCTGCTCCGACTTGAGATGGTGCCACAGTACTCGCTCCTTGCGGTTTGGGAGGCGGCGATTTTTTCTTTTGAAACCACATGGTTGTTTCTCAGCTCTTTCGGATAAATGGTTTGAAATCAAAGAGGTCCCCATCGTTAACGACATGCTTGCCGCCAATTACAACATTGCCCTCGCCACTGACTTCTCCGAGTCCCTGGTTGGTCTTCGCGGAATGCCGCCTGCCGACAATCCGATTCGTTCCCTTGTTCACACTGGAAGATGCCGCGAGGCTGTCGATATGAATGGATTGAAATTGGATGCGTACCACAATAATCCCCTCCAAATTCGTTTTTACCGAATGTTCTCTTTTAACTATATGGGGACAAACGAAGATTCATTTCTCTTTTCCAAAATCGCAAGACAAATAACGCCCAGCCTTGATCCTATTGCAGGCAGGTGACGGTGTCTCCGGCAAGCTTAGGGTGGCTGAACGTTATGTGAACTGAATAGGAATAACTTTCTCCCCATCGGGTGGTGCCAAAGGAATGCGGATGATAAGCAGACCGTTATGATACTGCGCCCGCATTTGTTCGGTCAAAGCTCTTCCGGGTAAACGAATGGTACGCTCGAAGGCCCCGAAGAAACGCTCGGACAGCCTCATTTGCTCATCAAGCACTTGATAAGGCCTAACTAGATGTCCTCGGATTAACAGCGATTGATCACGGAAAGAAAGCTGAATCTGCTCGGGTGCGGACAACCCGGGAACCTCCGCGACAACAACGAGCTCCTGCGGTGTTTCATACATATCGATTCTTGGCCCGGTTAACGGGATGATACTGGCAATGTCCTGCCAGAATTCAGGGCCCAGCACATCGCCGGCTTGCGCCGTGAGCCCTTTCCAATCGGGCTTAGGCGGACGGTTGCCTGGAGGATTCATCGACCATCATCACCTGACTTTTGCATAGAAAATAGCGCTGCAAGCAGCTTGCTATTAGTTTATGTACAGCCGCGGCGGATTATGGCACTCTTGGGAAGCGGATCATTGCGGAGGCCGCTGCTCCGCTAATTTCTGCTGCGCCATACGAACGAGCTCCTTCACCATTGCCCCGCCAATTGGACCGCCGATCCTGCCCGCGTCTTCCGAGCTTAATTGGCCGTTGTAACCTTGCTGCAGGGGAACACCCAATGTTCGAGCGACCTCATATTTGACCAAATCAGGCCGTTCTGGATTCACATGATAACCTTGATTTCGCATGACTTGCGCTTTAAGAATTCCGAGTCCATGTTCGGATCCGGGCACGATGGCCCGGTTGCTTCTTCTACGTGCCATTAGGCATCACCTCTTGGTGATTAGGATACCCCTCTGGTCGTGGGACCATTAGCCCGAAATGTAAAATATTTATGTCCCAAATAATTTCCAATGGTATACAAGCCATTTCCAACTAAAATAGCGGCATTGTGCAGCCAGTTTGCCTGCAAGTCAGGCCACAGTGCGCCTGCGGCTTCAGAAAGCAGCAGACCGCAGCTATATGACAAGCCATAACAACTTAATATAACGATCGCAAATTTCCACCAACTGCTGCCCACACTGGCATTCGAACGGAACGTAAATGTTCGATTAAGCGTGTAGCTGACGATAGCCCCTAGCGTATTTCCCGCGAATGTCGAGAGCCAATAGTTCAAGTGCAGCAAATTGAAGAAAGCGAAGCTGGCCGAAAGACCAACGAGCGTATTGAATACACCGACAAGTAGAAATCGTAAGAAGCTGCCTGATAACAATCTCAATAATCGTTGTTGCATCATGTTAACGCCGGTTCGAAGCAGTAGGGATGGATGGCGAATTTACCTGTAATTCATCCTGTTCCTGAGCGCTCCCTTTCAACACCTTCTCAATGACAAAAAGCGGTCTCTGCTTCACTTCTTTATATATTTTTCCTATGTATTCACCGATTAGACCAAGCGCTAGCAGCTGCACACCGCCAATGAACCATACCGACAAGACCAGTGAAGTCCAGCCCGTCACATTGGCTCCCAGCAGTTTGCCGATAATGGCATATAAGCCAGCAACGACACTGAGAAGGAACAGGACGAAGCCCATTAATGTGACGAAACGGATCGGTGTTACACTGAAAGACGTGATGCCGTCGAAAGCGAAGGCTAGCATTTTGCGCAGTGGATATTTCGATTCTCCAGCGAAACGCTCTTTACGGTCGTAGTACACCTGAGCAGACGGGAAGCCAAGAAGCGGCACCATGCCACGCAGGAATAAATTAACCTCTTGGAATTTCTCCAAATTATCAAGAGTACGCTTGCTCATTAAGCGAAAATCTGCGTGATTGTAATGTATTTTCACCCCAAGGGAAGTCATTAGCTTATAAAAGCCTTGCGCAGTTGCCCGCTTGAAGAAAGTATCTGCCGATCGATCCTGCCGAATACCGTACACGATATCGTAGCCTTCCCGGAATTTGAGGACAAATTCTCGGATAACGTCCGTATCATCCTGAAGATCTGCATCGATGGATACAACACAATCAGAATAAGCTTTGGCGTGCATGAGACCGGAAAGCAAAGCGCTTTGATGACCTGCATTTCGGGCCAGTTTTAGCCCGGTAACAAAGGAGTTTGAGGCGTGAAAGCGCTCGATAAGCGACCACGTTGCGTCCTTGCTGCCATCATCAACCAAGAGCATGGTGCTCGTGCTTGCGATTAGATGATCTGTGATGAGGGCGTCGATTACGCCGCTGAGCCGGAATACCGTTTCCGGAAGGACTTCTTCTTCGTTATAGCAAGGAACTACAATGGTTAAAATCGGAGTAGCCACAATTCCTCGTCTCCATCCTGAGTAGGTAATAAGAGTGATACAGGCTTCCATTATAACGTAAAAGCTCACAAAAAAGTAAGCGGCCGAGACGAATTCATCGTCCCAGCCGCTTTCATAAGTCATTACCAACCAAATCCGAAGGTACTTAGAACGATAACCAAGAGGATGAATAAAACGAGGACTACAGCAGCTCCATTGTAGGTTGTTCCGCATCCGCAACTCATGTCTATCCCTCCCTTCATAAAATTACTATATGTCATTCATCTAGATGGCGTATGGATGAATGTCCATATTCGTCATTTTATTTGGGGACGTGTCCATATGACGTTACGATGCGGAGCCGATCAAGATAAGGTTTCCCATTTGGCCCACATTTCGGGCGGATTCATCTCATAGATCTCGTTTTCCCTGAACATAAACTGATGCATAATAAACTCCCGGCGAATCGTTGCGAAATCGGGATGGAACTGCTTAATCCACTCGTTAAGCTCTTTCTCCGTATACGTGCGTCCTTTTTCGAGCTGATCGATGAGATGCCCCAGTACGATTAGCTTCTTTTTAAGTTGAGAAGGGATATGTTTGAGCTTACCGTCTTGCGTGAAAAAATTGCGAATAATGGACTGCTTCAAGTTCTGGCGTGTGTCTTCTGTTTGCATGGATGCTGATTCTCCTTTCTGATTTTTGAAAATGAGGTCAGCTGTCGCGCTGGCGTTGCTGCGAATAAAATATTCGTTTAATGCGAAGTAAATCGTATTCTTGTCTCTGCGTTCGTGAATGAGGCTGGCTTCGCGAAGTTTGGCAGCATGATGGGTGATTGTAGCGGGTGTAACGCCTAATTTCTCGGCAAGCACTTGACCGTTCAGTTCCCCGTCTCTTAGCAAAATGAGCATGCGTATACGCGTCGCGTCGGACAGCGCTTTGTGGTAGGTGATAATTTTATCTAACTGCATGGCAGGCGCACCTTCCTAATCAAAACTAATTTATCAATCATCTAATTAGATAATAATTAAATTAGTTATCGAAGTCAAGACGGCTGTCGCGGAAGTGTTCAAAAGTTTCTTATTTGGTCCTAGTCATGTAAAATAATCTATAAAGTAGTTATCATGGTTGTTGATTAAAAAGGGGATTGGCCTAATAATGCGTGTACTTATTATGACGGCAGTAGCGCCTGAAAGAGATGCTGTGCAGCGGGGGCTTGGTCATGACAGCAGGTTTGAATTTGCTTTGGCCGGCGTAGGTCTTGCTGCAGCGGCTGTTAATGGCGCAATGGTGCTTGCCGCAGCACACTATGATTTGGTTGTTATATGTGGTATTGCCGGCGGATTTCCCGGACAAGCGGAGATCGGATCCCTTGTGGTCGCGAGCGAAATCATCGCCGCGGATCTTGGCGTGGAGCTGCTCGACGGCTTCAGCTCCCTCGATGAGCTCGGCTTCGGCACAACGCGCATCAGCGTTGCAGCGGGTACGGCCGAGCGATTGACGGCGGCGCTCACGGCCGCCGGCCTTAGCGCGCGCACTGCGCCGGTGCTCACGGTAGCGACAGCCACCGGGACGGCGGCTACCGCAGCTCAGCTAGCGGCGCGCGTGCCCGGAGCTGCTGCCGAAGCCATGGAAGGCTTCGGCATTGCCACGGCCGCCGCAATGCGCGGTGTGCCTGTGATTGAAATCCGCGCGATTTCCAACGCGGTCGGTCCACGTGACCGCGATGCCTGGCGCATCGGCGATGCTCTACAAGCTTTAGAAGCAGCAAGTTCAGTCTTAGCGGAGGTGCTTTAAAAATGAAAATTGCGTATTCACCTTGTCCCAATGATACTTTTGTCTTCCATGCTTGGGCGCACGGCTTAATCCCTGGCGCTCCAGAGCTGGATGTCTTATATGCCGACATCGACATAACGAACAAGCTGGCTGCCGAAGGCACTGGCCCCGACGTGCTCAAAATCTCATACGCCGCACTCCCATGGGTGCTGGAGGAGTACGCGCTGCTGCCCTGCGGCGGCGCCTTGGGCAGAGGCTGCGGCCCGCTCGTGCTGACGCAGTCCGGCGCAGCAGATCCTGACCCGGCACAGCTTAGCGGCCGCCGGGTCGCCGTGCCAAGCGAGCGCTCGACCGCGTACTTGCTGTTCCGCCTGTGGGCGGAACAGAACGTTCCCGGCGGCGTCGGTGAAATCGTGGTCATGCCGTTCCACGAGATCATGCCTGCCGTACGGGACGGCCGAATTGATGCCGGCCTAGTGATTCATGAAGCGCGCTTTACTTACCCGTCGTACGGGTTAGCGCTTCTCAAAGATTTGGGCAGTTGGTGGGAAGAAGATACCAACTTGCCGATCCCGCTCGGCGCCATTGTAGCGCGGCGCACGATGGATCTTGAGGCGCTTGCGGGCTGGGCCCGCGCCTCTGTAGAGTACGCGTGGGCGCATCCGGAAGCTTCGCGCGACTATGTGATGCAGCACGCGCAGGAGATGGACCCGCAGGTCGCTCAGGCGCACATCAACCTGTACGTGAACGAGTTCACCGCTAATCTTGGCGATGACGGCTATGGCGCTGTGTTGACCTTGCTTCAGCGCGCAGCAGAGGCAGGCATTGTGCCGCAGATGGATTATGCGGCACTGCTGAAGTAGATTCTGCTGTGCAATGCCAATCTCAGCCTTGCTGTAGCTTTGCCTCGCCCAAGTGCTACCCTGAACCACCCTCGGAACCAAATAGGGGGAACTACAGTCCCCTATTTTGGGTTAAACCGTCTTTTCCCGGCAGCGAAGGGAACTGGAGTCCGCTATTCTCTCGATTCTCGGAGAGAATCAGCGGCGAGAACGGAAATAGCACCCTGTAGTTCCACGAAGTCAGCTATTTCCCACTATTCACGCCAAATAACGCCCTGTAGTTCCCTCGGGACACGCTGGGAGCACCATAACCAAAAAGAGGGTCGAAATTCCAACAACGTTGGAATCTCGGCCCTCTTTTCCTATCCTTTGATTCACCCAATCAAATTCCGTGCCTGCCCATCAAGAAAGGCACGCACATTACCAACAGCAATCGTCATCAGCCTAGCACGAGCTTCCTGAGTCGCCCAAGCAATATGCGGCGTAATAAGCACATTGCGCGCATGCAGCAGGGGGTTATCCGACGTTGGAGGCTCTACGGTCAACACGTCGAGCCCGGCGCCAGCCAGACGCCCTTGGTTCAAGGCCTCCGCAACATCGGCTTCATTCAGAAGACCGCCTCTTGCCGTATTTATGAGAATAGCCGTAGGCTTCATAAGTGCAATTCGCTCTGCATTAATGAGCTCTTTGGTCTCAGGGGTCAGCGGGCAGTGAAGAGAGACGACATCGGAGTGCTGCAGCAGCTCTTCCAGCGGCACCCAAGTAAGGCCTTCGACAGGCTCAGGTGTGCGTCTGCCGCTGCCTGTTGCCACTACGTTCATGCCCATGGCTTTGGCGATGAGTGCTGTTTGTTTGCCGATTTGGCCTAAGCCGATAAGTCCGATTGTTTTGCCGCTAAGCTCCATAAGGGGAGATACCGTGTAGCAGAAGTCGATCGAGCTCGACCAATCTCCTTTTACAACACTATCACTATGCTGTTGTACCCGATGGCAAAATTCCAGCAGTAAAGCAAAAACCAACTGAGGAACAGATTGCATGCTGTAAGCAGGAACATTGGTCACAAGAATGCTGTGCTCCTTAGCGGCTTGTAAGTCAATGATGTTATAGCCCGTTGCAAGGACGCCAATGTAGCGAAGCTTCGGCAACTGCTGCAAGGTAGCAGCAGAAAGCGGGGTCTTGTTCGTTAACACGATGTCAGCGTCAGTCGCGCGATCGACAATCTGTGATTCAGCGGTGCGCTCATAGACAGTAACCTCTCCAATAGCGTGTAAACCATCCCAACTCAAATCGCCGGGATTTAACGTATAACCGTCAAGCACAACAATTCGCATTTTGTGAAGTCTCCTAATTGCTTATTTTTTTGCGGGCAGCTCACGGAAAGGGTTCATGAACAACTTCGGAATGTTCGTCTCAAAACGCAGCAGCTCCCCCGTTGTCGGATGCACAAAGGCAAGTACACGCGCATGAAGTCCCAGACGGCCAATTTCCTTCGTTTTCGAACCATATTTCTTATCGCCGACGACAGGGTGTCCGATGTCCTGCATGTGGACGCGGATTTGATTCTTACGTCCTGTTTCCAGATTAACTTCGAGCAAGGAGAAGCTCCGGTTTGCTTGCAACGTTTTGTAATGTGTTACTGCGTGCTGACCGTCATTCGGATAAGGGGTGGAGTACATTTTAAGAGATTTGGCATGCTCCTTCAGCCAGGAAGAAATCGTGCCCTCTGGTTTTTTGACCAATCCTTCTACCAGAGCTACGTATGTACGCTCTTTCACGCTATCCTGCCAGGTGTTTTGCAGGTGCTGCTGAGCCTTTTCGTTTTTGGCGAACATCATGACACCTGACGTATCCCGATCCAGTCTATGCACAACGAAAATCCGCGCTTTCGGATCATGATTACGCACATGTGCCGTCAGCTGTCGGTAGGCGGTAATTTGATTTTCCTCTGGATTGGTCGCGATCGATAGCAGCCCAGTGTCCTTTTGAATAACGATAACATCCTCATCTTCGTGCAAAATGGACATCCCAGCGAGTGGGATATTCTCCACGATCTTCTCTTTGCTAATCGTTACTGTTTGCTCCGGCAGCAGGGGGTGATTGTAAGCTGTGACGGCTTTTCCATTTACCGAAACCTGACCCCGGGCCAGTGTGGCTTTCACAGAATTTCGGCCTGCGCCGGAAAGCTTCTCCAATAAGAAAGGCAGCAGCTCGGTTGCCTCCTTAACCGTATACTGGCGAGCGTTCGCCTCCGTGACGGCCTTGATTGAAACAGGTTTATGCGTTTGGCTCTTGCTCATTTTAAGCTTGGGGTTGTGATTTGGATTTTTGTTAGGGCTTTGATGCTTGCTTTGCTTTTTGGGCATAAAAAGGGCCTCCTTTTCAATAAATACGCACGCCGATCTAATCGTGTATGTCTAACAATATATCATGTTCATAAAAACAATAGAAACGTTGGTACGGAATTTTAGGTTTCCTGTAACTTTTGTGTAACCGCCGAAAGCGTATAGTAAGAACATATCAATAGGGATTATGCTCCTTACATAGATGGAAGGCGGGTACTTTTCAAAATGGGAAAATCGACCGATTTGTCAACGTTCCGGCAAGCACGAAGGATCTTCTTGCAAGGGATTCAATTTTTGTATAGGACGTTTATGTATAGAACGAGAGCAATCACGTATATTCGGGAGCAAACCAGCGAAACACCGCATTTCCTCATAGATGCATGCGACCCTGGCGCTAGTCAGGGTTTTCTTGCAGTGACGAACCATTATATCGCATTTTTTGACCGAAATAAAAAAACGGTTGAGATGTTCCCGTTGCTGCATACAACTGACTTCGGGTTTGATACGATCGATGCTCAGCCTGTTGTTTGGATTGAAGGTTCTTTTGAGCAGGGTACAGGCCGTTATTTATGGTACGTAGGGAAACAGAAATCATTCATAGAGGCCATGAAGGAGCAGATGGAAAAAGGCGTTGTTGCCCAAGAGATAGCAGCAATGAAGCGGAATCAAGCCAAACTAGATTCTTATATGGCAACTGTGAATAGTAGACTAAATGATAACCGTGAAACGATCTTGTGCAATTCTAAAGTGGGGATCGACGACAATGCGGACACCTTATTGCAGAATATGCAGGTTATGCTGGAGACCATGTGGGAGGTTTTCCTGACGGGTTCAGCACCGCATTTACGCGTTTTGAATCAGGAAGAAACTCAGCTTCTGAGAGACAACATTATTTGTTATGCGGCGGTTAAAGGCAATCGGATTGCCAAAATTGTTCTGGAGGCCAGAGGGTACAAGCTGCCTACAGATGATGTATTCATAGAAAGCGATGCCTTCGTTGATGAGTACTATAACGCGGTGTTGCCGCCGTTTGAAATCTTGGAGCTGGTGTATGAGGATGTTCTAACCGTTTACCAAAGGTTTTTTCCCGCAACCACTTTGCATCAAGCGCATGTTGTCATGATGATTTCTGAGGCTGTGAATCTAGGTTACCGAGTTACTATTGCCAACGCCATGGTGATTGTCAAAATGCCACTGCGCATTGCAAATTAATGTTATAGATTTGGCAGGTGCACTCTTCGGATTGCGCCTTTTCGTATGGAAAGGTTGAAACCTCCAAAGATTTTTGTACAGCCAGTCATATTGTTTAAATGTCCCGTTCCTTATATGATATAACCTAACATAGAATGGAATGGTGGTGCATCGGTGTCTTTTGCGCAAGTCAATGGCGTTAGCCTCTACTATGAATGTATTACTTCCACGCGCGACTCCGAAGAAACGATTGTTTTTTTCCATGGAAACGGTTTTGACTCCTCACGATGGGGACATTTAATTGACGGGTTAAAAGAGGACTATCATCTTCTCCTTGTTGATTTGCGTGGATGCGGATCAAGTGAACCAACCTTAGGCGAGATCTCATGGGACCTGTTTGTTGATGATATTTATGCGCTGATCCAGCATTTGAATCTGCAGAAGTTTCACCTGATAGGCCATAGTTTTGGAGGGTCCTTGGCCATTTTTTTCACTGCCAGATACCCGAAGTTAGTCAAGTGCCTCATCCTTATTTCGATTAATGTGCTATTTCCAGAGATGAATGGGAGCACCGTCATTAAGAACTATATGGCTTTGATTGAAAAATACGGCATGACCTACATCCTCGAACATTTCCTTCTCCCATCCTTAACGGTCTATCCGTTTCGACACGAGGAGGCTCAGCGTTTGTACAACATGTATGCAGACGTGCCCGTTGAAAATTATACTAAACTATTTCAGTTGCAGATCGAGCAGCGGCCTATAAGTGAATTATCACAGATTCAAAGTCCCACCCTGCTGCTTGCTGGGGAATGTGATACAGTTTATCCTTCTTCTTTCCAAAATATGACGGCGGTGCTTATTCCGGATGCTACGTTTTATGTCGTTCCCAATGCCGGGAATGCGCTGTTTATTGATCAGCCTGATGTAACCGTGCAGTGGATCAAAGCATTTATCAAGAGGAAGATGAATAGTCCTGCTGCAGCTAAAAGCGTGAAACAGTCGGAAATTGCAAGCTCTGTCCAACACATGTGGGATTCTTTCTTGCAAACCCTGCTCCCAATTAGGAAGAACAACGAGCCCGTCATGAAAGTGGAACTTTTATCTGGCTTTCGAGTAACCTTGAACGGGCAAGAGATATTGAATGGCTGGAACAAACGGTATGCCCAAAATATTTTGGTCTACTTGGTGTTACGCCCTTCTTGCACCAGAGAAGATCTGTGTGATGCGATATTTCCTGCCCTACCTTTACCTATTGCCTTGAGAAATTTAAAGGTGTACCTGAACTATTTGAAAAAGTTACTCACCTACGAGGAAGATCAGAATTCAATTTTGAAAACGGATCGTAAGCATTTGTATCTGCAGGGCAAGATCGAGTGTGATCTTCTTGATTTTTTCGAGTATATCAAACAGACCTTGCATCACGAAGATAACGAAATGGAAATGTATGAGAGCTGCAAACGATTATTTCGTCTCATGCGTCAGAAGGAAATTATGCCAGGTATTTTTGACCAATGGTTCATTGAAATGAAAGCAAGAGCAGAATTCAGGCTGGGCGTTCTTTCGGCATGGATGTCTGAGCAGGAGAAAAAGAGGGGGAATTTAATGAAAGCAGCTGAATTTAGAAAGCTCGCCAACTATTATACAAGCGAAGAAGAGTAAGAGGGAGCTAAGTAGGGCTGCCCTCTTTTTTATTGGACTGATATCACTTTGACTTATGCACAGATAGTGTGCTTCCCGTGAAAAATTCCCCTTGCAGTCGCACGTGTTCAAATGGGAGATGGGGGTTAGCGATCCGCCAGAGCATCCGGTCTGCGGCGCGATAACCTGATTCCCTGATGGGCAGCTGCGGGCGTGAGCACAAAGGGAGCGTGTCGGTTTGCTCATTGAGCAGCGCGATGAATGAGCATTGCTGCGGAATTAGCGCGCCCATTCGGCGCAGCGTATAGTACACGGGCGCAGCCTCTTCGTCGATGCCGCAAATAACGGCCGTCGGCTTGCGCAGTTCATAGAGCTGCTCGACATCGTGCAGCCAATTGTCTGTGCCGTCTCGATTGGTCGCGTGCTCCCGCGCATCGACGGCATGACCAGCTTCCTTCATTGCTTCGCAAAATGCTTGCCATCGAATAACAAAACCTCTCTGATCTCGCGTATCTCCCACGTACAGAATCGTCCGATGTCCCATGCGGACTAACCTGCGTACGGCCTGGAACATCGCTTCGTAAACATCCCAAATGACGCTGTCCACTCTAGATTCTGGCGGAGGGAAATTGAGCAAAATCCGCGGCAGCGGCAGCTCCAGCAGCTTCTGCTCCAGTAGATCATGATTCATACGCGGTGCGATGAACACTCCCTCCGCATAGAGCAGTTCCTGATCTTCCGCCCAGCTTTCAAAGTGTGAGGGCTTCAGATCCGGTGGAATGAGCAGCGGCTGGACGGTATGTCCGAATTCCATGAACCTCTCATGGAGACCTTGCAGCAGCAAACGATTGAAATTCAAAGACTGCTTGTTTTGAACGAGCACGAATCTGCGCTGAACAACGGGATATGGCGAGATATGGTCAAGCTGCAGCGTTTGCTTCTGATCTTTGGTCATATACCCAAGCTCGCGGGCAAGCTTAAACACTTCACTTCGTGTTTGTTCAGACATACCAGGTAATCCGCGAAGTGCCTTGGACACTGTTTGAATCGTTAGGCCAAGCTGAGCTGCGAGATCGTGGAGCGTTATTCTTTTGCGCATAAGTTCCGTAGTCCCCTTGTACAAGTATGTAGTAATTTTAAACTAATTTTAAACTAAATTGAAAGTAAAATTTCAACTATACTTGGGAAAAGCGAGATAGTGGCCTGAACTTTATACAAGGGAGAGATTGATATGAATAAAATCATAGAAGCGGATATCGTTGTTGTTGGCGGCGGTCCAGCGGGTGTTAATGCGGCTATTGCAGCAGGGCGGAGCGGGGCTAAGACGGTTTTGATCGAGAAGTATGGATTTATTGGCGGGATGTCGACGGCTGCGCTAGTCTATCCATGGATGACCTTTCATACGACGGACGGCAAGCAGGTGATTAAAGGGCTTGCGCAGGAGATTATCGATCGACTTATGGCGATGAATGCCTCGCCGGGGCATCTCCGAGATACCGTTGGTTTCGTGAACACGATAACGCCTTATCATCCTGAGATTTACAAAGTGTTGGCCGTGGATATGCTCAAGGAAGCAGGGGTTAAGCTGATTTTTCACAGCTTCGTCGATCAGGTAGAAACGGTAGATAACCGCATTCAATCGGTACAGCTCACGTCCAAATCCGGGAGAATGGATGTGCGCGGCAAAGTTTTTATCGACACGACAGGCGATGCTGATCTAGCGTACTTGTCAGGAGCACCGTGCCTGCAGGGCCGTGACGGGGATAAGCTGACACAGCCAATGACGATGAAATTCCGCATGCGCGGTGTGGATTTGGCGGGCGTGAAACAATACATGATCGACCATCCCGATGAGTTTTATAAAAAAACGCCGTTCTCCGAGTTGGCTGAGCTGCCGCTTTCCGGTGTTCTGGGATACTTCAAGCACTGGAAAGAAGCGAATTTGCCGATCAATCGCGATCAGGTGCTCTTTTTTACTGGACCTGAAGACGACGAAGTACTGGTCAATACTACGCGTGTGCAAGGGCTGGACGGCACCAATGTGGAGGATTTGACCGAAGCGGAAGAGCTTGGGCGCAAGCAGGTGTTGATGGTGGCGGAATTCATGAAGAATAATCTGCCTGGCTTCGAGAAGGCGTCGATTTCATCCGTCGGCGCCCAGATCGGCATTCGCGAAACGCGGCGCATCGATGGCCAGTATGCTTTGCAGGTGGACGATGTCGTGCAAGGCCGCCATTTTGAGGATGTCATCGCTCGGAGCGGGTATCCCATCGACATCCATGATCCTTCCGGCAAGGGCGTGACCGCTGCCTGGGTTGAGGGCGATGGGGCTTATGACATTCCATATCGCTGCCTGCTTCCGCAAAAAATCGAGAATCTGCTTACCGCAGGGCGCTGCATCTCGACGACGCACGAGGCGTTAGCCACGACGCGCCTGACGCCGAGCTGCATGGCAACGGGGCAAGCGGCCGGCTCTGCTGCTGGTCTTGCTGTTAAGCACGGCGTACTGCCGGGCGAGATCGATATTGCCGAACTGCAAGCTGTGCTAGTGCAGGACGGGGCTTTGCTTTCGTAGTTTGTGTTGGAAAGTAGCTCACCACACTGCTTCTGGGGAACTACAGTACGCTATTTCTCAGAAAAAACACGGTTTCCGCCTGTGAAGGGAACTAGAGTCTTCTATTTTACCAGTTTTACGTGAAAAACATGTCATGGGCGGGAAATAAGACACTATAGTTCCCCCTATTAAGAGGAAAACGTTGTATTCTCCAGAATAGGGGACCACAGTTCCCTAAGAAAGGCTTAGGAGGATCTGCTGCTTGGTTATTGGAATTTGTTATTGGCAGCTGAGGTGGAAATTGGGTATTGCGTGAAAAAGAGTACTGAGATAGAACACGGCGGTATGCCCCACCCACGCATCGGGAATACTTATACTTACTCAATCTTGAGAAAAGGTGGAATTCCCTATGCTTTTATACCAGTTAACGCAGTGGTTCGAAGAACGCACATCCCTGCAGCAGGCGTTGCAAAGTGGAACGGCTGACAGCAGCAGTGATCTGCAGCAGAGAATTCAAGATGTCGAGCAGCAGCTCCACTCCCACGCCGAAAGATGGAAAAATGCGATCCAAGAAGCTTCCTATCTACAGTTTCCCTATGAAAATCCGCAGCTGGATGATGATATGGTACTGTAACTTACGAAGCGCGCCATTCTTCGCTCCTTTGTATTTCCTCGGTTTTCGTGTAGAATTAGAGAGTACGAAAAACGAGAATAGAACGAGGTCTTTTTACAATGAAAGTACTAGTAACGACACTGAATGCCAAATTCATTCATACATCCTTGGCACTGCGCTATTTGAAAGCGTTCTGCGAGAAGGATTTTGATGTTGAAATTACCGAATATACGATCAAAGACCCAGTGATGAACGTTGTCTCCGACCTGTACCAGAAGGCTCCGGACGTGCTGGGCTTTTCCTGTTACATTTGGAACATTGAAGAGACGATTCATATTATTAAAATGATTAAGAAGATCAGGCCCGAGATTCTCATTGTGCTCGGTGGTCCTGAAGTTTCCTACGATACCGAATACTGGATGGAACGTATTCCAGAAGTTGACTTTATCGTTATGGGCGAAGGCGAAGAGACTTTCCACCAGTTGCTGACGGAAATTTCGACAACACGCAAATACCACTTCGTGTATGGCCTTGCATACCGCAAAGGCGAAGAAGTCGTGCTAATGCCGGGCAGACCGAAGCTCAAGCTCGACGATATCCCGTCTCCGCACCGGTTTACCGAAGACTTGCCAAGCTTGGCTAATCGCGTTGTGTATTTCGAAACGAGCCGCGGCTGCCCGTTCTCTTGCCAGTTCTGTCTCTCCAGTATTGAAGTCGGCGTACGCTACTTTGATATGGAACGGACGAAGTCGGACCTTCTGTATTTAATTGATTCTGGCGCGAAGTTGATCAAGTTCGTTGACCGGACATTTAATATCAAGCGTGACTATGCGATGGAGATTTTTGAGTTTCTGATTGCCAATCACCGCGGAGTCGTGTTCCAATTCGAGATTACGGCGGACATTATGCGGCCGGAGGTTCTTGATTATTTGGCTGAAAATGCACCACCGGGCACGTTCCGCTTTGAAATCGGCGTACAGTCGACGAATGACACCACGAATGAGCTCGTGCAGCGCAGGCAGAACTTCATGAAGCTGAGCCGAACTGTCTCCAAGGTGAAAAATAGTTTCAAAATCGATCAGCATCTCGATCTAATCGCGGGTCTGCCGGAAGAAGACTATCATTCATTCCGTAAGACGTTTAATGATGTATTTGAGCTAGGACCCGAGGAGCTGCAGCTTGGTTTCCTCAAAATGCTGCGAGGCACCGGGATGCGCAAAGACGCGCATAAGTACGGCTACGTGTATATGGATCATGCCCCATATGAGATTCTCGGGAATGACATCCTCCCTTTTACAGATTTGATTCGCATCAAGCGGGTTGAGGATGTGCTCGAGAAATATTGGAATGCGCACCGAATGGACCATACCGTCAAATACTTGATTGCTCATGAATTCGCATCGGCATTCGATTTCTTCCAAGAGTTTGGTGACTTCTGGGAAGGCCGCGGCTGGCAGAAAATCGGGCATCAGCTCGAGGATCTGTTTACCCGTTTGCGCGAGTTCCTCCTTCAGCGTGAAGCCAAGAATATGGCTGTTATCGAAGGTCTCATGAAGCTCGATTATTTCTTGGGGCATAAGTATAAGCCGCGTAAAATCTGGTGGGATTTCACACTGGAGAAGTCCGAGCAGAACGCTTTCCTCAAGCTTTTGGCTGAGCAGCCAGAGCTTGCAAGCGGCGACTTCCATCTTCTTCGTATCAATGAGAAAGATCTGCACAAGCATGCGATGCTTGAAGTGCTGCCTTTCGCTTTGCAGACTTATCTGCAAACAGGTGAGATTGATAATTCCAGCCAAGAGCTGCTTATCGTTCATTTCCCGCCGGATGCCCAGCTTACAGCTAGCTGCTACAGCATGCCGATGCACCAGACTGCAACTGTATAAAAGAAAGCCCCACACCCGTCGTTACGATGATGGGCGTGGGGCTTTTCGCATAAAAACGTGCCTTTTCAGGGTAATCTAGGGGAGTTGACTCACAGGCTGCTTACTAACTAGCACCTAATATGAAAGGGGATTATCTGCATGATCGAAACGAAGAATAAACTGGAAGAGCAAATTGAAAAAGTGCTGGACGCAAATAAAATTTGCTCGTTTGCTACGGTTGAAGGAGCCAAACCTAAAGTCCGCTATATGGCGCTGCATCATGAGGGGCTGACCCTGTATCTGGCCACGAGTCGGAAGACAGATAAAGTGGACGAGGTGAAGGATAATCCCAATGTTCACATTCTAGTCGGGTATGACGGGAAAAAGTCCTCTGATATTTTGCAGATTCAAGCAACAGCGACGATAAACAAGGATAATGCGCTGCGTGAAAAATTGTGGTCGGACGAAATGGCAAAGTGGTTTGACGGCCCACAGGATCCTAACTTCGTCGTCCTGGACATAACGCCTTCGTATATGGAATATAGGAGCGGAGAGGCTGAACCACAGATCTGGGAGAGGTAATTCAAGGGTTTCCTGAAAAAACCATTGACCACAGGTGAGGTTCAATGATAAGATTGAAAAAATTTACCTATGGATCGATGAGGAGGAAATGTAAAGTGGCTACGTATTACCTAGAACCATCTCGCACGTTCAGTGAATTTCTGTTAATTCCTAACCTTACAACGAAGTCCTGTACACCGGCAAATGTGAAGCTCAAAACACCGCTTGTCAAATTCAATAAAGGCGAGGAGCCTGCCATCTCGCTTAATATCCCGTTTTCATCTGCTGTCATGCAAGCCGTATCCGACCATGGAATGGCGATTGCTTTGGCGCGTTGTGGCGGGATTTCGTTTATTTTTGGCTCGCAGTCGATTGAAGAAGAAGCACAGATGGTACGGAAAGTGAAAGGGTACAAAGCTGGTTTCGTCGTAAGCCGTTCTAACTTGACACCTGATCATACATTAAGCGATGTGCTGGCTTTGAAAGAAGAGACTGGCCACTCCACAGTAGCGATTACTGACGACGGTACAGCGAATGGCGTGCTGCTAGGTATTGTAACAGGTCGCGATTACCGGAAAAGCCGTGATCCGCTGGATCGTCCGATTCGCGAGTTCATGACACCTTTTGAAAAACTGATTTATGGAAAATCGGGTATTTCCCTTTCGGAAGCGAACAATTTAATTTGGGATCACAAGCTTAACTGCTTGCCGATTGTCGATGAGCAATTAAATCTGGATACGCTGGTTTTCCGCAAGGATTACGATGAGCATAAAGAAAATCCGATGGAGCTTCTTGATACGAACAAAAGCTATATTGTTGGTGCAGGAATCAATACCAAGGATTATAAAGAAAGAGTTCCTGCTCTCGTTGAAGCGGGAGTAGACGTTCTAGTCATCGATTCCTCTGACGGCTACAGCGAATATCAGCGCGAAACGGTTCAGTATGTGAAAGAAAATTTCAATGTGAAAATCGGAGCTGGTAACGTTGTTGACCGTGAGGGCTTCCTGTACCTCGTGGAGTCTGGTGCGGATTTCGTGAAAGTAGGAATCGGCGGCGGTTCGATTTGTATCACGCGGGAACAAAAAGGGATTGGTCGCGGCCAAGCTTCCTCCATCATGGAAGTCGTTGAAGCCAGAGATGAGTATTTCAGAGAAACAGGGACATACATTCCAATCTGTTCTGATGGTGGTATTGTGCATGACTACCATGTTACGCTAGCCTTAGCTATGGGTGCGGATTTCGTGATGCTGGGCAGATATTTCGCCCGTTTCGATGAAAGTCCAACCAGAAAGCTGAAAGTTGGCAACAACTTCGTGAAAGAGTACTGGGGCGAAGGCTCCAATCGTGCTCGCAACTGGCAGCGTTATGACACTGGCGGCAAAAGCAAGCTTCTATTCGAAGAAGGCGTTGATTCCTACGTGCCTTATGCGGGAAGCCTGCAGGAGAACTTGGACAAGACACTGGGCAAAATTAAATCCACCATGTGTAACTGCGGATCACTAACCTTGGATGAGCTGAAAAGCAAAGCGAGAATTGCTCTTGTTTCAGCAACCAGCCTAGTCGAGGGCGGCGCGCATGACGTTATATTAAAAGAAAGCTCCTTGTCTGAAGAATAGACGGAGAATCATAAATGAAAAGCGCTCCACCACATCGCTTGGATGTTGGTTGGAGCGCTTTTTGTATGCCGCAACGGCGAGGTGTTAAGGCAAGTAGCTGCGAATAACGGTCATGCTGCCTTCAAGCGCATAGCTGCCTAGATCAGCTGGAAGCAGGAAGCAATCGCCTGGCTTGGTGGAGATGCTGCCATCTTCCCAGTGAAGCTGTCCATTTCCTTCAGCAATAACGAGGATTACGAAGCTTTCAGGCAATGTGCTAAGCTCCCACTTAGGCCCTACTAAACCTTTTTCGACGATGAAAAAAGGAGACTCGGCCAGCGTCAACCATGTGCTGGTTTCGCTTAGGTTCGTTTTCATGCGTGTAGAGCCTGAACCTTCATAGGCAATTACATTCAGGGAATCTTCAATATGAAGATCGCGCGGTTTACCATCCAATCCAGGTCGGTTGTAGTCGTACAGACGGTAAGTCGTATCGGAGTTTTGTTGAATTTCTGCGACCAATACTCCTGCGCCTAGCGCATGTACAGTACCGGCAGGGATATAGAAGGAATCGCCGGCTTCTACAGGAACTTCCTGCAGGCAGTCCAAAATACGATTCTCGCTAATAGCTTGTGCTAAGCTTTCGCGCGTAACGCCTTCCTTCATGCCATATATAATTTTGGCGCCAGGTTTAGCATCTAGGATGTACCACATTTCGGTTTTACCTAGTTCTCCCGCGGCCAAATTGTGATAGTGATCATTGGGGTGAACTTGAACGGACAGATCGTCTTCACAATCCAAAAGTTTAATCAGGAGTGGAAAACGTCCGTTTTTTTCGGAAAAGCCTTTGGTACCGAATAACGTTTTACCGTATTTTTCACGGATTTCGTCCAGACCGAGACCTTCGAGCTCTCCGTTAATCACTTTCGTAGTTCCGTTCGGGTGATCGCCGATCATCCAGCCTTCGCCAATCGCGCCTTCCGGCAGCTGAAATCCAAACTTCTCCAGGGCTCTGCCTCCCCAGACACGTTCTTTCATTTCAGGTTGAAATTGAAGCGGGTATGATTTCACTACTATCCCTACTTTCTCTCTATGTATTTAATAGGCAGTATACATGAAATCTACTGCCTATCTAGCATTATACCATGGGACTATCTTTTTTCTAGGGCTAAGAGATAGGGGGCATGCGCACTAGTATTCATAAATTGATAGCGCAGCACCTGATAGGCTGCGAGCGGGAGCTGCGCTGCCCAAGCCTCAACGGCAGCGGCTTCTTCGGAGCCGCCATCGTGCCCGCTGTATAGTACGATGGTCACAATGCCGCCTTTGCGGAGCAGGCGGAGAGCCGCTTCCAGAGCAGGAAGGGTTGATTCCTGCTTCGTGATTGTTGCCGGATCGGCGCCAGGCAGATAGCCGAGGTTGAAAGTGACCGCAGCTACCTTGCCATGGCGGTCTTCCGGCACTGCCGCTTCCATGAGCGCATGGCTGCATAAGCTCATGTGCACAGAAGAAGATGCGTCTGGGAGTTCCTTCTCCAGACGCATCTTCGTTTGATCCAGCGCTTGCTGCTGGATATCAAAGCCGTATACGCGGCCGCGGCGGCCCACCAGCTTCGCAAGGAAGACGGTGTCTACGCCGTTGCCGAGTGTCGCGTCAATGGCGGCATCGCCTGGTTGAACGCGCTGGCCGATTAGTTGATGAGCAAAGCCCAAAACAGAAACAAAACCCATACGAAGAAAGCCTCCATGCTGATTGTGCTTGTGAGCGACAGTTATTTTTTGGCGGCCAGCCAGGCGGCCAGCGTTTCGATCTCTTCGGCCTTTAACGCTTTTTGGAAAGGTGGCATATCGCCACTGCCCTTGTTGATTTGCTGCACAATCTCATCTTTGGTTTTACGCGAACCAACCTTCGTCAGGTTCGGCCCGAAGTCTCCTTCAAGGCCAGCCCCGTGGCAGGCCATGCAGTTGTCCTTGAACAGCGCTTGCGCCTGCGCCGCTGTCGTAACACCGGCATCCGTAGCCTGCGGCTTCTCGGATGGGGTAGGCGCCGCGCTCGCAGGCGCGGGCGTTGGTGTAGGCACCGGCGTCGGCTTCGCCGTAGCCGATACCACGGGCGCAGCGGTTGCCGCTGCTGCGCTAGGTGTCGCAGCCGCTGCGCTTGGCTGCGGCGTGCTGCTTGCCGCCGGCACTGGCGTGGCCGGCGCTGTTGTGGCTGCCGCTGGCGTAGCCGCGGCTGTTGGTGTCGCCGTCTGCGCCGCAGGGGCAGGCGTGGCACTTGCCGCCGCGGATGGCGACGGCGATACAGAAACCGGCGCCGCTGTTTCGGGCGCCGCTCCGCATGCTGACATGACTAGCATCAATCCAACTAAAGCTGCTCCAACCCTTTTCTTCATCGTGTCCATCTCCTTCATATAAGTTCTCATTATATAATAGGAAACGGTTCAAAATCGAAATGGGTTTGATCCTAGCGGCTATTATTTGTTAGCCTTACCTTTCCAATACTTGCCTTGCCATGTATTTCTTTCTGATAGCAGCTTATCGAAGCTATTCAGCACTTCCCACTTTTTGAGACTCCACATGGGACCGATCAGCAAATCACGCGGAGCATCTCCAGTTAGCCGGTGAACGATCATTTCCGGTGGAAGAAACTCCAATGTATCGACAATGAGCTTCACATACTCGTCTTTTTCAAGAAATTCGAGCAGTCCAGCTTCATATTGTTTCACCATAGGTGTTTTACGCATTAAATGAAGTAAATGAATTTTGATGCCCTGTACATCCATTTGAGCGACTGCTCTGCCAGTGTCCAGCATCATTTCATGGGTTTCCCCCGGCAATCCGTAAATAATGTGCGCACAAGTGCGAATATTATGCTTCCTGAGCTTGGCCACGGCATCCAAATAGCACTGAGTGTCATGTGCGCGATTGATAAGCTGCGACGTTGATTCATGAACGGTCTGGAGGCCCATTTCCACCCATAGATAGGTTCGTTGGTTCAGCTCAGCCAAATATTCAATAACATCATCCGGCAAGCAGTCGGGCCGCGTTGCAATGGATAAGCCTACTACGCCTGGCTGCTGCAGAATGACTTCATAATACTCGCGCAGCTGCTCCACAGGTGCATAAGTGTTCGTATAGGCTTGAAAGTAGCCGATATACTGAGCTTCCGGCCATTTTTGATGCTGAAGATCTCTGATCTTGTTAAATTGTGTAACGAGATCGTCGCGGCGGCTTCCAGCGAAATCGCCAGAGCCTCTTGCACTGCAGAACGTGCAACCGCCTGTTGCAATATTGCCATCGCGATTGGGACAAGTGAAGCCAGCATCCAGCATGACTTTAAATACTTTGCCGCCGAACGCCTCGCGCATTTCATAATTCCATGTATGGAAACGTTTATCCCCCCAGAGTTGGGGCGATTCTTGTATGATTGTAGACATCAGATTAGAACTCCTTTCCTTCCACCCTATTGTAGCGAAAAATAAACATGAAAGCGACCCCTGCCTTTCCACCAACTTCCCCGTTAAAAGAGGGCTTATCGGAGCATGATAACTTTGCATGACGATCATATGCCGAGAGGGGAAATGAAGAAGTGAAAAAGTTTCGTACAGTGACATTGGCGGTAGCTTTAACGACAGCATTGAGCTTTGGGGCAGTTGGGGCGCACGCAAATATGAGTACACCGACGATGAACACTCACACGGGTACTTCGGGGACAATGGGGACGGGGACTACGACAACATCGGGTTATACGGGCAGCACTTACGACGCTACGACGGGGACTAGCGCCGGGACAGGCTTGCTGAATGGAACGGGGACGATGACCAATACGAATTCGTATAATGGAGTTACAACTCCTATTACAGGTTCGGTTGCTCCAACAACGAATCCCAACAGGTATGATGGCATGCACAGACATGATGGAACGACGACTAATACGTATACGGGAAAAAGTGACGGCACGGGTACCGGCGTATTAGGCCAAATTAACGGTTATGGCAACAATCTTATGGACCGAATGAGCACGACAGGCACAGCGAGCTCGGCAGGAACCAATCGCGGCAATTATGATACGTCTTCATATCGCGCCTATGCGACAACAGCTTCCGACAACAACAGTATGAACTGGGGCTGGCTTGGCTTAGTAGGGCTAATAGGTTTGGCGGGATTAAGAGGTGGCAATAGACATAGAGATGAGAGTTACAAGTAACCAAATGAGCGCCTTCCTAGTGGGAGGCGTTTTTCTTGATGTAAGTGAAGGTTACCACCCTGTTTGTTGGCGGATTAACTGGAATTTCTACAGTTAAAACTGGTATACGGCGGGGCTCCGCAGAAATAACTGGAAATTGTACAGCTATTTCGGGGGCTCACTACTCATTTTAGGGGAAGCTTGAGGGTTTAGCTGGATAAATTCCATCTAATTGCATGAAACCAGCGTAGAAAGAACAAATTAGCAGGACTATTTCCCGTTAAAATTTGGGTGATCGGTCTTGCCCCTCATGATCTTCCATTCATAAAAATATCCTTCCAAACCAAAACTAAGGTAAAAGCTCAAAAGAAAGCAGGTGAAATCATCATGATTCCTACGAACTTATCGACAGATACCTTGACCGTTGAGCTTACTGTGAGGGAAGCTCAGGCGTTGAGCAGCAGTGTGAAATTTGTGGCAGATCCGAATGTAGCCAAGGAAGCCAGACAAAAGGTGCATCGCTCCTTAGATCGTAAGTTGTTCCCAGCAAGCTCCCAAACCATTCAATATCATGAACTGGAAGTCTAATTCCCTTTGATTTTTTCCCAAGAATGGTCTATGATTTGTATTCGATAGCTTGTACGTGTAGGAGGCAAATAATAGATGCGGTTACGGGGAAGAAAAGGAATTCGAGAAGATATAGAACGTCAGAAGGAACTCGTTGTTCTGAATGCCAAAGATTATAAAGGCAAGTGGGCTGAGTTATTTGGTAACAATAACCCTATTCATGCGGAGCTTGGGATGGGGAAAGGGCGTTTCATCAGTGAGATGAGTAAGAAATACCCTGATATTAATTTCATCGGCGTCGATATGTATGATGAATTGATTCGCAAAGCAAGTGAGAAAGCGAAGCTTGCTCATGAGATTAATACGGAGGAAGAGTCAGAATCAGCGGCGAACATTCCGAATTTGAAGCTGATGCTGTTCAATATTGAACATATTGAAGAAGCTTTTGCTGAAGGAGAGCTGGAGCGGGTTTATCTGAATTTCAGTGATCCATGGCCGAAGAAAAAGCATGCCCGCAGACGTTTGACACATCCGGGTTTTGTTGCCAAATATCAGCAAATTCTGAACGCAAACGGTGAGATTCACTTGAAAACCGATTCCCAATCGCTCTTTGAGTTCTCGCTGAATTCTTTTGCCGACATGGGCTTAAGAATGCGTAATATTTCTTTGAATCTGCATGCAGAAGGGTTTCACCCGGATCATGTTATGACGGAATACGAAACGAAATTCGCCACAAAGGGTATGAACATTCACCGCTGTGAAGTTGTGATTGGTCAGGACGCACTTGCTGCTCATCTCGACCAATTGAGCAAGGCGAAAGCTGAATAAGTATATAAAAAAAGGCTCCCCTACTTCTGCTTACAGAAGAGGAAGCCTTTTTTTTGCGTTAAACGGGTGGTTTACCCCATCACTTGGAGAATAACCTCTGAACAATCCGCTGAAGGCGTATTCATTCGTTGGCGGTAATTCCAAATACGTCTGGCCTGGACATCTGTATAACGGCTAACGAGCATCGCCAGCCAGTTCGAGATGGTATCAGCGGATCGGATGGGTTCTCCGAAGCCTTGTTCGGTAAAATAGAGTACGTTCTCTTCCTCTTGTCCGGGAATCGGATCATAGAACAGCATTGGAATGGATTTCGCGAGGCCTTCTGAACAGGTCATGCCACCTGGCTTGGTAACCAGTAAATCCGAAATTTCCATTAATTTATCAATGTCTGGTGTAAATCCAAGCAGGCGGATGTTCGGATGCTGATAACGTTCGTCCGCGGCGAGCTTCGTTAATATTTTGGCATTATTTCCTAGGCAAAATATGAACTGCACGCGGTCCCTCCAGGCAACGAGATGCTCGCTGAGTGAATCGCCCCCGATTAGGCCCCAACCCCCGCCCATTACGAGCACTGTAGGCATCGCGGCCAAGTGGAATTGTTGTCGAATGACCGCTTTATCGTGCGCTACTCGGAAGCTGGGATGGACAGGAATTCCTGTGATTTCGACTTGAGCCGCGGGGATTCCTCGACCAAGCAGTTTATTTTTGACATCCTCAGTTGAGACCATATATTTGTTCACTTCACTACTGACCCATGTTCCGTGTACATCATAATCCGTGATGACGGTGCATAGCGGAATGGCAAGGCCGGCTCTTTTGAGCCGTGAAACAACGACGCTGGGAAAAGGGTGCGTGCAGACGATGGCTTGAGGAGCCCAGTTCTGGATAATCTCCGCAGTCTGAGCGTAAAAAATGCGGTGCAGCGCTAATTGCGTCAACCGGTTTAACGATTTCTTGTACTGAGAGCGGTATAACCGACCGTAAAGCTTGGGACTTGTGGTTAGTGTCTTTTTGTAAGCTTGGATAATCCAAGGCGCAATGGTCGGATGCAGGAAAGATCCCAGTTCTAGTACACGTGTTTCAATCGTCGTGCATCGCTTTTCTAAGCTTACAGCGAGCGCATAAGCTGCTTGCGTATGACCTGCTCCGAAGCCTTCGGAGAGGATGAGAACTCGCTTTTTACCCTGCGCAGCATCCATTCATTTTACCCCCATAAAGCTACAGTTGTTAGAGATGCTGCCGTACCGATCAAGATACCAACGAAACAATCGGAAGGATAATGCAGCCCTAAGTAGATACGTGATAGACCAACAATCAAAGCTAGTGGTAAAAGGATGAGTCCAAGAACTGGCATGGCCGCCATAAACGGAATGACGATTGAGAAAATAGCGGTTGTATGTCCGGACGGAAAGGAATGATCCGTTAATGGATTTTTATACGTAATCGTTTGGGGAAGCACGAGATAAGGCCGGAGCCGCGGATATTTCTTTTTAATGATAGCAACCGGTATGTGACTGATCGTTAAGGCGATGAGAGCTTGAATGCCAGCGGTACGCAGAGCTCCTTGCCCAAATAACGCGCAGCAAAGCGAAATAACGATCGTCGCCGTAGCTCCTCCTAAATGCGTAATTCTAGAAAAGAAATGATCGAGGAAGAAGTGCTGTATACGTTGATTCACAAAGTGGAACATGCGTGTTTCATGATGCTGAAGCCAGTTCACGACTCTGCTCATGAGTAGTAGCCTCCTTCGAAACTTGAGATATCTGCTATTTCAAATTATAAAGAACATTTATTAAAGGGAGATTAACGCAGCAATAAATTTTTAGAAATTTACGTTTACATTTTTAGGATCGGGTAAAAAGAAGGATTGATGGAAATAATGGTAGAGTATTCCTTTTATTTTACCCTAAATGTCGAAGAGATATCCCGATCCATTGTGCCTAGAACGTTGTTTTTGTAAACCCTTTCAATTCAGGATTTTCCGAATTAGGTGTCGACACAGCGCGGTTCAGGTTGAAAATGCCCGAAAGAAAGTCAGTGCTTAGGTCGTATGGCATCGATGTTGTGGAGTCCGTTATGCTGTAAGTCTGGGTAAGATATGGTTCTCATGAATGAGATTTCCGAATGACGGACTCTCTGCGTGAAAGTCCAGCGAATGTTATGAAGGATACCCCAGAACTTGGTTGTTGGAGGCGCTGTTAGATCGGACCCGGCAAAAGTTGTCAGGGGAAGCTCGGGTGAATTATAATAAACCCGAAACACATGAGGGGTTGCTGGTTGGTCTAAATGGTGAACTTTTTGTACACAATAAAATGAAAAACGTTGAAAACAGGACTTTAACGATCTGATTTCAAGCACATGCGGTAAAGTATGTGTCCGTTCCGCTTAAATGTCAGAGAACCGGCTATTTTTCGGTTTTTGTAGACTTTGACAAATAGGGGGAAAGAGAGGAAAATCAAGAACGGTTAATTCACCTGTACATAATTGCGCACTATGCGTATAAAAAGATAGCTTGTGTGCATAAACAAAAAGGGGGACTTTGCTTCATGCTTGACAAGATTGTGCTTACGTTTCAGATTGGCTTGGCGCTCGTCGGTGCGTATCAGTTTTTTTTAACTTTCTTCGGATGGTACCGTCCAAGGAATAAACAGAAATTTGCACCGCAGAAATCGTTTGCTGTCCTGGTTGCAGCTCATAACGAGGAGCAAGTCGTTGGCGCATTGATCGAGAATCTGAAGGCTTTGGATTACCCAAAAGAGCTCTATGACATCTTCGTGATTTGTGATAACTGTACGGATAACACAGCTGAAATTACACGCAGTCATGGCGTTTATGCTATGGAGCGTCATAACCCGAACTTAAGAGGCAAGGGTTATGCGATTGAATGGATGCTGAAGGAGCTTTGGAAGCGCGAGCGTCAATATGACGCGGTTGTTATGTTCGATGCCGACAACCTCGCTAGCCCGGACTACCTGCTTCACATGAACAATGATCTTTGCTCTGGCTCCAGAGTGATTCAGGCTTACTTAGATAGCAAGAATCCTAATGATTCTTGGGTTACCGGTTCTTACGCGATTTCGTACTACTTTGCAAACCGTTTCTGGCAGATGCCCCGCACGAACTTGGGCCTTGCCAACTATTTGGGCGGAACGGGCATGTGTTTTGAGTCCAAGCTGTTAAAGCAGATTGGATGGGGAGCTACCAGCTTGGTTGAGGACTTGGAGTTCTCGATGCGCTGCATCAAGATGGGAATTAGACCGACTTACAACTACGAAGCGTTTGTTTATGATGAGAAGCCGCTTACGTTCAAAGCATCTGCCAAACAGCGTCTGCGCTGGATGCAAGGGCACTTTGACGTGGCTAAGCGTTACTTCTTCCCGCTATTGTGGCAAGGTATCAAAGAAGGCAGCTGGACGAAGATTGACGCGGCGATTTACTCCGCTAACGTATATAACTTTTTCTTCGGAGCGATTATTACCGTGCTGTTGTGGATCAAATCCGTAACGCCGGGCTGGTCGGAAACACCGATGCTTGCCGACATCAATCCCGTTTTCTTTAACTCAGTGAGTTTTGCTATTTTCGTGCTGCTGCCAATCTCTATGATCATTGAGAAGGCGCCACGCAAAGTTTATAAATATTTAATTTTATATCCAGTGTTTATGATATCTTGGTGGCCGATTACGTTCTTTGCTTTCTTCACGCAAAACAACAAGCAATGGAGCCACACAGAGCATACGCGCGTCATTCGCCTGGATGAAATGAAAAGTAAACAAGTTAGTTGACTTTTCTTTACCGAGATGATATTATACTTCAAGTAAAAGCAGAGGCGCCCGCTTCTCACCTGACCGACAAGAATGTTGGCTGGTTTGAATGAATCATCATGAATGCTCAATAGGTTGCTTAAACCTGTTATTGATGAAGATGTGGGCCTTTGCGGGCCCGCATCTTTTTTATATTGGAATGAGGTACATACTTTCTGGAGGTGGAACACTATTAGCAAAGACCATATGATTAATGATGAGATTCGTGTGAAGGAAGTACGCCTGATCGGGGCGGACGGAGAACAACTCGGCATTACGCCGATTCGCGAAGCTCTTCAAATCGCACAGGACGCGAACTTGGATTTGGTGAATGTGGCACCAACGGCGAAGCCGCCGGTATGCCGCATCATGGATTACGGTAAATTCCGTTATGAAACACAGAAGAAAGAAAAAGAAGCTCGTAAGAACCAGAAGATCGTGGATATCAAAGAGATTCGCTTAAGCGCGACAATCGATGAGCATGACTTCCAAACGAAGCTTCGCAATGCGGTTAAATTCCTTGGCGAAGGCGATAAAGTGAAAGCCAGCGTCAGGTTCCGCGGTCGCGAAATAGCGCACTCGGAGATTGGTCGCAGAGTGCTTGAACGTCTGGCTACTGAAACAGCCGACATTTCCTCACAGGAGCGTGCTCCTAAGCTTGAGGGAAGAAGCATGATCATGATCTTAACGCCGAAGGCAACCACCTAGGCGGTATACTAAATTAGGAGGAACAACACCATGCCGAAAATGAAAACACACAGCAGCCTGAAAGGCCGTTTCAAAATTACTGGCACAGGCAAAGTGATGAGATACAAACAAGGTAAGAACCACTTGCTTTCCGGTAAATCATCGAAGCAAAAACGCGTTTTGTCCACGAACCCAGTTATGGCTCCTGGCGATGTACGTCGTTTGCAACAACAACTGACACTAATCAAAGGTTAATTTTTTAGCATTCGAACATTATTTATACATCCCAGGAGGTAGTTAACAATGGCAAGAGTCAAGGGCGGATTTATTCGCGCTCACCGTCGTAAGAAAATTTTGAAATTGGCAAAAGGTTATTTCGGTTCCAAACACCGTTTATTTAAAACAGCTAAAGAGCAAGTAATGAAATCTTTAGTGTATGCTTACCGTGACCGTCGCCAAACGAAACGTAATTTCCGCAGACTGTGGATCACTCGTATCAATGCAGGCGCTCGTCAAAACGGCTTGAGCTACAGCAAATTGATGCACGGCCTTAAATTGGCTGGTATCGACATCAACCGCAAAATCTTGGCTGATTTGGCTGTAAACGATGCTAAAGCGTTCAACGATTTGGCAACAGCTGCAAAAGCAAAAGTAAACGCGTAAGCTGCGCTTCGCGTTCAGGAAGCTTGTCCCCGCAAGGGGGCAAGCTTTTTTTATTTTCCTAGGCTTGTGTATCTTCCGAGGGCGGATTCTTTTTCAGTTTACGGAGTAATATGGCGACGAACATAGCGAGGGGAAGCAGAATTTGAAAGATAGGGAACAGCTTAACGCTCACCGCTAGACCTAACCAGATGTGATAGGTGTAGTTAGGTTCAAGAAACGAAGAAGCGAAAATCACAGCGCCAACAAAGCATATAGAAAGCTTGGCTCTGCAGCCCGTAAGCTGAGAAAACCCATAAGCGGCTGCCCAGAAGAACGCGGCTAGTTTTACGAATAAGCCTAGAAAAAGCAGCAAGGTCACGAAGACATCCAGCCGTTCAAAAATATCGGCAACCTGAATTAACTGCACGGTCTGCAGAAAGGGCAAAGTGCTGTTGCCAATCAAGGAGGGACCCAGAACGAGTACGTTAATCATATTCATCCCTACAAGGAATACCGCAACCCCAAGATAGGTGAGAACACTGATGCGTTTCAGTTTCTTGCTATCTGACATGAGGTGCCAGAACATCAGAAAGACGACCATTTGGCCGAATGGAAAAGAGACGAGATCGGGAAAGGCCGCCTGGAGGATTGGTTTAAAGCCCTTTTCCATGATAGGTTGAATCCGTTCAATATTGACTAATTTAGAACCGAAGATGAGAAGACAGAGGACGCCATAGCTGAAAAGCACGGGCAGTATTAAACTTTCAGCAACGCGACAAAAGGTTTCAATGCCCATAATAATCATATATGCGGCCAGCACGATGACCAGCAGCATAACGACAAATTTTGGCGTTCGCGTGAGCAACGTGACGTTCGTGATTTCGCCGAAGTCTCGTACGTTTCTCATGGATTCATAAGCAAAGTATATAAGAAAGCAGCAGCTTAGCAGGCCGCCTGCTATTTTGCCAAAACAGATACGCATTAAGACGATAAGAGACTGATCAGGCGCAATGCTTTGGATATAGAGGAACATCCGAAGCAGAACTAAGCCGATGATTGCCGCGACGATCATAGCAACCCATGAATCCTGCTTTGCTTTGCTGCCAATGGCAAATAAAGGCGTGCTGCCGATTTGGAATAGAATAATCATAACGGCAATTTGGTAGTTGCTGATTCGTTCCATGCGGCTAGACTCCTTCTTCCGAATGCCTTTACTTGCTTTCACTCTCAATAAGCTGCTTCACGGATTTACTGTTCATACCGATATTCGCAATCTCGATTTGGAAAGAAGACTCCATCTGCATGTGAGCAAAATACGTTTCCCAATCTGGTTTTAGCTGCTCCCAGGCTTTCGGATCCTTCCGATGGATGAGGCCTGCAAATCCAAGTATATCGGCTTTCATGCTTTGAGCTTTATGCAAGGAAGTTAGCATAAGTCTCGAGATGGTGTTTCCGATGAGCCTCTCCATTTCACGGGTTCCTTCTGGTTTTGAGGCGTCAATCGTACATCCGTTTTCAAGAAGTTGTCCATTGGCTTTTACCGCAGCTTTGATGACCCACTTGCCTTGGATATTAACAGGGGTCAGCTTGGTTGAAGCTTTGGTAATACGTATAGCGGAGCGAGACTGATCATCTTTCTCTGTGCATCCAAAAAATAGGATAGATTGGCTGATTTCTCCTTTAATCCAACTGAGGCCGTAACCTTCATGTCCAGTCATCCAACCAACAAGCTGATCTTTGTGAAAAACTCCGATGCGCCCCATTTTGAGCTTGGTATCAAAATTCGTGCTTTTTAAATTTTCAATCGAAGTCGATTCGGCACCTTCGCCTGAAATGAATACTTCAGGTATGGTTGAATAACCAGAATCACTAGCCATTCTCATCGCAAGTTGATACAACATGACTTGTTTGAGGTTGCCATCGGTTTTGTCCTCATTGAGCACCATGTTTCTCAAGGCTGCGCCGGGGATTTTCTCGAGTGGTAAAATTTGCTCTAGAATTTTCCTTCCTTCGTCTCTGCTCACGAGCAAGCTTACGGTTTCTCGGGAACTCGCGCTTCTTAAATAAACGTCGATAATGGGAGAAATGCCTTTGCGAGCTGCGCTTTCTCCAATGACGACGACGCGGTTATGAGCGAAGAACATCGTACGAGGCATCTCTAAACTGGCCCTTTGAACGGCAGATTGGATGGAGTCTCCGTTCGTAGAGAACACCAATACAGGGGCTTGCTGAGTCGCCATTCCGCCCGCGTTGGAGATGGATTGGGGAATGACGACTTGATAAGAGACTTTCCAGTGATCGTTCTCCCAATCGACGGCGGTTGCTGAGGTGATGGCGATCTTATTAAGTTCGGTTCGATCCCAACAGCTCGTGCACAAGCAGCAAATAACGAAAGAGATTAGGCTTGTCACTACCACTCGGCGCTTGGTTCGCATGCATCCAGTCTCCTCCGCGTGCAGTTATTTTTTCTTTGGATTTTTAGGCATAGGACGCTGTCTATACACGTTCTTGGTCAGCACTAACGGCCTTGTGACCAATTTCCACCATGGAAGCCGGATGAAGATATCCTTCACATTGGACGGAATAAACGGAGATATTGGCGCCATATAAGGCAGGCCGAATGATTTAATTGAACACATGTGAATAAGGATGAACATACAGCCGAATAAAATCCCAAACAGTCCAAGGAAGCCCGCCAAAAGCATGAGCATGAAGCGGATTAATCTTGCTGCTACAGCCAAGTTAATCGCGGGCGTGACGAAGTTGGAGATCGCGGTAAAAGACACAACGATAACCATCGCTGCGGATACGAGCCCGGCTTGCACGGCAGCTTGTCCGAGAACAAGCGCACCCACAATGGAGATGGCAGGTCCGACGACCCGGGGCATCCTCACCCCTGCTTCTCGCAGCACCTCGAACGTGATCTCCATCAGGAATGCCTCCACAAGCGCAGGGAAAGGTACTCCTTCACGCTGAGCAGCGAGGCTGATGAGCAGTGTTGTAGGCAGCATCTCTTGATGGAAAGTGGTAATCGCGATATAGAGAGAAGGAAGCAGCATCGAGACGAAAAATGAGGCGTACCGGATAAGACGCACGAAAGAGGCGATATCATACCGCTGGTAGTAGTCCTCACTTGATTGCAGGAACTTAAAGAACGTCACCGGAGCCATTAAAGCGAATGGCGTTCCGTCGACCATAATGACAATCTGCCCTTCAAGCAAACCCGCTGCTGCTGTGTCAGGCCGTTCGGTGTTCAGCATGGTGGGAAAAGGTGTATAGCCTTTATCCTCGATGAATTCCTCGATATAAGCGCTCTCCAGGATGCTGTCCGTATCAATGAGTTTAAGCCGTCTGCGTGCTTCATTCAGTACGTTCTCATTCGCGACGCCTTGCAGGTAGGTGATAATGATCTCAGTTCGGGTGTAACGACCAATCTTCATGCTCTCAAAGCGAAGATCAGGCGACTTGATTTTTCTACGCAGCAGGGTCAAGTTCGTTCGAATGTCCTCCGTGAAGCTTTCCTTCGGTCCCCGAATCACGGTTTGTGATTGCGGTTCTTCAATCGCTCGCTTCTCCCAACCGTTCGTGCAAGCGATAAAGGCCTCGTCGAATCCATCGATTAAAATGACTGTGCTGCCCTCTAAAATGGCACCCATCAGCTCAATGTCATATTTGGCTCCAAATAGCTCGCCAACAGATATGGTTTGCTGCAGGATTTCGTGAACTCCGCAATATTGCTCGCTTGTCTGCTCAGTCGCTTGAACATTTAATAAGGGTTCAATGAGGTGTTTATGTATGGATTCTGAATGGACAAGCCCATCTATGTAGATTAAAGCAACGGAAAGGTGATCCTGACTAACCTGCACATCGAGCAAGCGAGTAATGATATCCGGAGAATCACCAAAAGCTTCTTTCATCATCGAAATATTCGTAGGCAAATCCGTTGATAAAGGGAGAGCGGATTTCTGAGAAGATGTCATCAGCGAAGCCCTCATTTCCTGAATTGGTAGTATATTCCCTCACTTTCGTGTGTTTTATTCGATATGCTATTGACTAATGCTCTGGGGATGCATATAATAATCTCTAATATCATCTTAACGGATGGTGTTCACGAATAAATCGGCTATGAAGAGGAAGAAGTCATAAGGGCACTTATGCGCAGAGAGCGTTGGACTTGCTGAAACCATCGCCTTAATCCCTTACGTACGAAGTCACCTCGGAGCTGTTTTCCTGAAGACTTATAGCACTGTATATAAGCACTAGGGAGAATCGGAAAAGCACACGTTATAGTGCTGAGGGTATTGTTCTATAGGAACATACCTGCTAAGGCTGTATGCTGTGAGGCATGTAGCAAATTTGGGTGGTACCACGGAAGCTTAAACCCCTTTCGTCCCGTTTAACACGTTACGTACGTGCGCGGGATGAACAGGGGTTTTTCTTATTGTCTAAGAAAGCTCGATGTATAACATGGACTTACTTTTTGAGAGGAGGATCACAATGAATGTTCAAACTGAACCAAAGAGGTCAAAAGAAGAACTGATTGACAAGCTGATGAAGCCGGACCTGATCACAGGCTCTGAGATTTTGCTAAGAAGCTTATTGCTGGAGGGTGTGGACTGCGTCTTTGGATATCCGGGCGGCGCTGTTTTGTACATCTACGATGCTATGCATGGCTTTTCCGATTTTAACCACCTACTGACAAGACATGAGCAAGGAGCCATTCATGCTGCCGATGGATATGCACGTTCCACAGGCAAAGTTGGCGTATGTATCGCTACATCAGGACCGGGGGCTACGAATCTCGTCACTGGGATAGCTACCGCTTATATGGATTCTGTTCCACTCGTCGTTATTACAGGGAACGTTGCAACGAACTTTATCGGTACGGATGCTTTCCAAGAGGCAGATATCACGGGGATTACGATGCCGATTACGAAACACAGTTATTTGGTTCGTGATGTAGAAGATCTGCCGCGCATCATTCATGAAGCGTTCCATATTGCGAACTCAGGTCGAAAAGGTCCGGTTCTCATTGACATACCAAAGGATGTCTCCGCTCATAAAACGATATTTAAGCCGGTATCGGATGTAAACATCCGCGGCTATAACCCGACTGTTCAGCCTAACAAGCTGCAAGTCGACAAATTGCTGAAAGCCATCGAAGAAGCAGAACGTCCAGTGATCATCGCTGGTGGTGGTGTTGTCTACTCAGACGCTTCCAAAGAGCTGATCGAGTTCGTTAATGCTACGCAAATTCCAGTAGCAACAACATTGCTCGGACTTAGCGGTTTCCCAAGTGCGCACGAGCTATGGCTCGGTATGCCGGGGATGCATGGAACGTACACGGCGAACACAGCCATTCAGAACGCGGACCTCTTGATCTCCATCGGCTCGAGATTCGATGACCGTGTGACAATGAACTTGAACGGTTTTGCCCCGAAGGTGAAAACAATCGCGCATATCGATGTAGATCCTGCGGAAATCGGTAAGAACGTGAAAACGGATATCCCGTGTGTTGGGGATGTGAAAGCAGTTCTGGCTTTAGCCAATCTTAAAGCTAAGCCTGCGAAAAGCGAAGCATGGATTGCTGAGGTTCAAGCTAACAAAGAGAAATTCCCGCTTAAATACGGTGATACAGAAACAGAATTGAAGCCACAATACGTTGTTGAAATGATCAGTGAAACAACGAAAGGCGAAGCGATCGTTACAACAGACGTTGGTCAGCACCAGATGTGGGCTGCTCAGTTCTACAAGTTCAAAAACCCTCGCTCCCTGGTAACGTCCGGTGGACTTGGTACGATGGGCTTTGGTTTCCCTTCCGCGATCGGCGCGCAAATGGGGAACCCGGATAAATTGGTTGTTTCCATCAATGGCGACGGCGGCGTACAAATGTGTGCGCAAGAGCTTGCGATCTGTGCGATTAACAACATTCCGGTGAAAATTGTTATTTTGAATAACCAAGTGCTCGGCATGGTTCGTCAATGGCAGGAGATCATTTATGATAACCGCTACAGCCATATCGATTTGGCTGGCAGCCCGGATTTCGTGAAGCTCGCTGAAGCTTACGGCGTAAAAGGCTTGCGTGCTACGACGAAGGAAGAAGCAAGAAAAGCTTGGCAGGAAGCGCTTGATACACCTGGACCGGTCTTGATTGATTTCGTCGTACCAAAAGGAGAGAACGTGTTCCCGATGGTTAAAGCAGGCGATACAATTAGCGACATGTTAATGGGGGATTCGGAATGATGACGACAACTAAACATACAGTTTCCGTACTCGTAAACAATCAGCCTGGTGTTCTGCAGCGAGTATCTGGTTTGTTCGGACGCAGAGGCTTCAATATTGAAAGTATTACTGTAGGGGAGTCCGAAGAACTCGGACTTTCCCGGATGGTTATTGTAACAACAGGCGATGACAGCACATTGGAGCAAATTTCCAAACAGCTGTACAAGCTGATTGACGTCATCAAAGTCGTCGATTTGAGCTCCAACCCGATGGTAGCTAGAGAATTAGCACTTATTAAAGTAAATGCTGAACCGATCATGCGTCCTGAAATTCTCGGAATTGTCGAAACATTCCGTGCCGCGGTTGTCGATATTGGTCCAGCTTCAATTATCGTGCAAGTTGTCGGAGATTCAGATAAAATAGATGCTATGGTAGAATTGCTTCGTCCATATGGTATCCGTGAGCTATCCCGTACGGGAGCAACGGCCATGATACGGGGCTCAGTTAAATAAATTAAATAATAGTTAGTCATGTGAAAAAGTAGGGAAAGCCTCCTTGAGTGGGGCTTTGAGCGATAGACTCTTTAGCGCTTTAAAAGGCTAGTCGTTCATCGTTGAAACACCCACTCAAGGGGTAGACAATACGGATTCATCATATCAAAGGAGGATTTATACGAAATGGCAGTTACTACTTACTACGAAAAAGATGCAGACTTAGCGGTACTTAAAGGCAAAACGATTGCAGTTGTTGGTTATGGTTCCCAAGGGCACGCACAAGCCCAAAACTTGCGTGACAGCGGTTTGAACGTAATTATCGGTCTTCGTGAAGGCCGTTCATGGAACGCAGCAAAAAATGATGGTTTCGAAGTTGTATCCGTTGAAGAAGCAGCAGCACGCGCTGATGTTATTCAAATCTTGATGCCGGATGAAACGCAAGCTCGCGTATTCCGTGAGTCCATTCAACCGAACATGAAAAAAGGCGCAGCTTTGATGTTCTCCCACGGATTTAACATCCACTTTGGTCAAATCGTAGCTCCTGAAGGTACAGATGTATTCTTGGTTGCTCCTAAATCCCCAGGTCACATGGTACGTCGTACTTATGTTGAAGGCTTCGGCGTTCCTGGCTTGATCGCAATCGAGAAAGACGCTACGGGCAACGCAAAAGCAATCGGACTTGCTTATGCAAAAGGTATTGGCTGTACACGCGCAGGGGTTATCGAAACTTCCTTCCGTGAAGAAACAGAAACTGATTTGTTCGGTGAGCAAGCTGTTCTTTGTGGCGGTGCATCTGAACTGGTTAAAGCAGGTTTCGAAACATTGGTTGAAGCTGGTTATGCACCTGAAATGGCTTACTTCGAGTGCTTGCACGAGTTGAAATTGATCGTTGACATGATGTATGAAGGCGGAATCTCCTCCATGCGCAGCTCCATCTCCAACACAGCGGAGTATGGTGATTATGTAACAGGACCTCGCATCATCACAGCTGAAACGAAGAAAGAAATGAAAGCAGTTCTTACAGATATCCAACAAGGTAAATTCGCTCGCGACTTCATCTTGGAAAACCAATCCAACTTCGCGTTCATGAACGCAACTCGCCGTAACGAAGCTCAGCACCCAATCGAGGTTGTTGGTGCAGAACTACGCGAAATGATGCACTGGATCAAAAAGTAATTTAATGCATAATTGAATCATATAGTTATTCATCCCACAGGGAGTGATTGCGGAGAATTTCCCAGTCACTCCCTGTGAATACTATTTAGACGAGTAAAAATTTAATTGTAAATTTTTGGAACCTTCCCTGAAATGCCCAGTGGAGGGCTCAGTGTTTGTCGGAGAAGCGTAGCGTTCGTATTTGAAAACGTGTCCCGACTTTTTGTTTTATTCAAATCAAGGGACACGGTTTCAAGAAACGATCGGAGACAAATACTGAAGAACGGAACGGTCAGCAGTTAGGGTAAGGTTGTAACTCATTTACAAGGAATCTTTTAGGAGGTGACCATGGTGCGCAAAATCTACATCTTTGATACAACGCTCAGAGACGGAGAACAATCGCCAGGCGTGAACCTGAACACACAGGAGAAGGTCGAAATCGCGCTTCAACTTGAGAAGCTGGGTGTCGATCGGATGGAGGCTGGTTTCCCAGCTGCATCACCTGGTGACTTGGCAGGCGTTAATGCCGTAGCGAGAGCTGTTAAGAACGCCTCTGTAATCGGTCTGTCCCGTTCGAAGGAGACGGACATCGAGGCTGTCCGTGAAGCGCTGCAGGGCGCTCAGGACCCATGTATTCATTTGTTCCTGGCGACATCCCCTATCCACCGGAAGCATAAGCTGAAGATGGAGAAGCACCAAGTGCTGGAGACAGCGGAGTCTGCGATTAAATATGCGAAGAAGTATTTCAGCAAAATCGAGTTTTCACTTGAGGATGCCGGGCGTACGGAGCTTGATTTCATCGCAGAAGTAACAGCAATGGCGATCCGCGCCGGCGCTTCGGTCGTGAATATTCCCGATACGGTCGGTTATATGACACCGTACGACTACGGGAATATTTTCAAAATGCTGAAGGACACCGTGCCAGGCATTGAGAAAATCCAGCTGAGCGCGCACTGCCATGACGATCTTGGCATGGCGACAGCTAACGCGCTAGCGGCTGTTCTGAATGGTGCCGATCAAATCGAAGGCACCATCAACGGTATTGGCGAGCGAGCAGGGAACACCTCGATCGAGGAAGTCGTGCTGGCGCTGGAGACACGCCAGGACTTCTACCAAGCGAAAACATCGCTTGTACTGAACGAGATCTACCGCACCAGCCGTTTGGTCAGCAAGCTGACCGGCATGGTGGTGCCAGGCAACAAAGCGATCGTCGGCGCTAACGCGTTCGCTCATGAGTCCGGCATCCATCAGGATGGGATGCTCAAAGAGAAAACGACCTACGAGATTATTTCCCCTGAGACCATCGGTGTCAAGGAAAGTAAGCTCGTGATGGGTAAACACTCCGGCCGCCATGCGTTCCGTGAGAAGTTGATCGATCTTGGTTATGACCTCTCAGACGAGCAAGTGAACGTGGCGTTCGGTAAGTTCAAAGATTTGGCCGACCGCAAGAAGCAGGTGGAAGACGAAGATATCCGTGCGCTGATCGAAGAGAAGTTGATCGAAACACCGGAAATTTTCGCGCTTGGCACGCTTCAAGTGGCCTACGGCAATCAGATGACACCAACAGCAACCGTGCATGTTCGTTTCCAAGATGGCAGTGAAGTGGCGGAAAGTGCTGTGGGTAACGGCTCTGTTGATGCTATTTACAATGCCATTGATAAAGCAACGAAGGAAGAAGTCGAGCTGGATGACTACTCCATCAAGTCCGTTTCTCACGGGAAAGATGCGCTCGGGGAAGTGCATGTCGTACTGAAACAGAACGACGTGTCCGTTCAAGGACGCGGCATCTCGACAGATATTCTGGAAGCAAGCGCCAAGGCATATCTGGACGCTGTGAATAGACTCATTGATAAACGCAAAACGCCAACAAGCAATAGAAGCAACGTTACGTTGATTTAAACTCTAAGTCCACGGGACTACTGGATAAGCACCTCACCTCCAAGCTAGAGGAGGGGTGCTTTCTACAAATGCGAAAGGATGCGTCCATTTATGAAATATCGATTTTCTAAATCGCTGGAAGGTTTCTCATCCTCGGCGGTAAGAGAAATTCTTAAGCTGACACAAGGCAGCTCAATTATTTCGTTTGCCGGCGGATTGCCTGCTGAAGAGTTTTTCCCATTGGACGCGGTGAGCGATGCGTTTAAACGAGTTGTTGGCGGCGGGAAGTCAGCGCTGCAATATGGATTAACCGAAGGGTACAAGCCGCTGCGCGAGTCCTTATGCAAACGTATGGCTGCCAAAAACATGCACGTCACACCAGACGAGATGCTGTTAACGACTGGCTCCCAGCAAGCGATCGATTTGTTGACACGCGTAATGATTGATGAAGGCGATATCATCTTGGTAGAAAGACCGACATATTTGGCGGCGATCCAAGTTTTCCAAGCCAAAGGCGCCAAGATCTATTCCGTTGAAAGTGATAACGACGGCATGATTCTTGAAGATTTGGCGGCCAAAGTTGCCGAGCATAACCCGAAGCTCGTGTATGTTATTCCGACGTTTTCGAATCCGGCAGGTCGTGCCTGGAGCTTAGAGCGTCGTCAAGGCTTGCTGAACATTTGCCGTGAAGCGGATGTGCTGATTCTTGAGGATGACCCCTATGGGGAAATTCAATTTGATGAAAATGAAACGTACCCATCCATTTTCTCGCTTGGCGGTAAAGCTGAAGGCGGTAATGTGCTGTACACCAGCACTTTCTCCAAAACAGTAGCGCCTGCTTTCCGGACAGGCTGGGTGATGGGGGACGAGACGGTCATTCGCCAAATCGCCCGTTTCAAGCAATCGGCGGATCTGCACTCCAGTACGATTGATCAGCAAACCCTGTTCCATCTGCTTGAGCATTTCGATCTCGATGCACATATCTCCCTAATTCGTGAGCAGTATCTGGATCGCATGAAATTCATGTCAGGTCTTTTGAAAGAATTGAATTGGCCTGGTCTGAAGTGGGAAGAGCCGAAGGGCGGCATGTTCATCTGGGTGGAACTTCCGGACAATATGCGCGCAGAAGATCTGCTGAAAATTGCGGTAAAAGAAGGCGTGGCTTTTGTACCGGGATCCACATTTTATGCGGAGAATCCACAGTACAACACGATGCGCCTGAACTACACACACACGGATCGCCAGAACACAATTCTTGGCATGCAGAAGCTAGCGAAAGCTATGGAATCTTACCTACAAAGCGTATAAAAAGAAAGGACTGTCCCGAGAGTAGAGATTTCTACTTTTGAGATAGTCCTTTTGTTATATCTATATCCTGTGAATGATGTTATTACGGGTTAATAATTTGAGCCAGGGCTTCACGGATTGGCGTAGCCGGGCGGCCGAGCAGCTTCTCGAAATCGTCGCTTACGACCTCCAATGTACCTTCCCGAATGCCTTGCTGAATAGCTGAAAGGATGGGGACAACGAAGTCGGGCACACCTACACCCTTCAAAATGTCAGCATAAGCGGCATCATCAACCTGCTGCACAAGAACTTCCTTGCCTAACACTTCACCAAGTGCGGATGCTAGTTCATTTTGAGTGAGCAGCTCGCCGGATAGCTCATAGATTTTATTCTCGTGTCCATCTCCAACCAATACAGCCGCTGCGGCTTCTGCGTATTCTTGTTGCAGCGCCCAACCCACCTTACCAGAGCCTGCAGAGGTCACCCATGGAGCTCCTGCGATCACACCTTGAATGCTTGAAAGCTCATTCTCCAGGTACCAGTTGTTGCGTAAAAAAGTATAAGGAATGCCCGTTTTGACGATGATTTCTTCTGTTGTACGGTGTACGGGTGCAAGGAAAATCGTGCTGTCACTTGCATTAGCTAAGCTGGTATAAGCTATGAATTTAACTCCAGCTTGCTCGGCAGCTGCTACAGCATTGGTGTGCTGCCGAATTCTTGTTTCCGTGTCTCCATCTGCCGAAATCATTAATAAGCGATCGATACCTGCAAAAGCGGTTTGCAAAGTTTCTGGACGATCAAAATCCCCGAGACGAACGTCTACGCCGCGAGCGCGCAATCCTTCGGCTTTCTCTGGATTACGGACACTCACAGCCAGTTGGCTTGCCGGTACTGTTTTCAGCAGTGTGTCTACAACTCTTGTTCCTAATTTCCCTGTTGCGCCTGTGACTAAAATTTTCATTGATCTAATCCTCCTAAAAATAATGTGTTATCTTGCTGAAATTTGTAATAATAATTGTTACAACTTAGGTGTAAAATAAAAGCTCTCAGAATAGAGCTCCTACTTATCATAAGTCGTTTGTGCCAGTCTATGCCCCATAGCGGATTGAGCCTCGTTTAACTCTGACCACTGTTGTAACAATTATAGTTACTACTTGAGGCGGTGTCAACATCCAACTTTGAAAAAGAGCCTTATTTGTTGTTATAGGAGGAACCTATTAAAGCAATAGCTTTTATATCTAAGGAAAAGGGTTATCTTATGTTACAATGAGAGCATCATATAGTCGATAGAGATGCTTACCAAGCAGCTTTACTATTCTAAGGAGTGAATGACAGTCATGGCAGATGTTAAAAAAATTGCTGTAATCGCTGGAGACGGCATTGGTCCAGAAGTCGTTGCAGAAGCGGAAAAAGTATTGAAACGTACCGAAGAGCTTTTCGGTTATAAGTTTGAAACAGAGCACGCCTTGTTCGGTGGAATTGCCATTGACGAGACAGGTACACCGCTTCCGGAAGAAACATTGAAAGTTTGTCAATCCGCAGATGCTGTTCTTCTAGGTGCTGTTGGCGGACCAAAATGGGATAACAACCCGAAAGAAACTCGTCCGGAGACAGGTCTTCTGGGTATTCGTAAAGCGCTTGGTTTGTTCTCTAACATTCGTCCAGCTTTCATCTTTGATTGCTTGAAAGAAGCTTCCACATTGAAACCAGAAGTACTTGAAGGTACGGATCTGATCGTTGTTCGTGAATTGACAGGCGGTATCTACTTCGGTGAGAAATTCCGTCGTGAAACAGCGAACGGTCAAGAAGCTGTAGACACATGTGCCTACAACGTTTCCGAAATCGAGCGTATTGCTCGTCAAGCGTTTGAAATTGCGCGCACACGCCGCAAAAAGCTTGCTTCCGTTGATAAAGCAAACGTTCTGGAAACTTCCCGCCTATGGCGCGAAACCGTTAACCGTATTGCGGTTGACTACCCGGATGTTGAACTTGAGCACGTGCTTGTAGACAACTGCGCAATGCAATTGCTGCGTCGTCCGTCTTCCTTCGACGTCATCGTGACTGAGAACATGTTCGGCGACATCTTGAGCGATGAAGCTGCTATGTTGACAGGTTCCATCGGAATGCTGGCATCCGCTTCACTTGGCGAAGGCAGCTTCGGCTTGTATGAGCCGGTACACGGTTCTGCGCCTGATATCGCTGGCCAAGGCATTTCCAACCCAATCGCAACAATTCTATCCGTAGCGTTGATGTTCCGTCTGACATTCGGCTACCACGATGCAGCAGATTCCATCGAACGCGCTGTGAAAGAAGTGCTTGATGCTGGCAACCGCACAGGCGACATCGCAGTCGATAAGAGCAAAGCAATCGGAACATTGGCTATGGGCCAACTGATTGTAGACGCAATGCGCAAATAAGAATATGAGCTTGTCCGCTAAGCATGCTGTGCGTAGCGAGCAAGCTCTTTTTTTGTATGCTGGGAATATTAGTTGTATAGCTTTAGTCAGCTAGTTGAGACTCCGTGATGGATGAAATCGAGCTGATTGAGGGGTAAAAGGCAGGGAGAAGGAAGCGGAATTAGGTTGTTCAAGGACCTTTCATATTTTAAAGTAATTATTACATAGTATGCACTCTAATTATTGACTTTCATCTATTCGGATGATACCATTTTAAACGAGAAGAAGATAGATTTGAGGAGGAATTATACACATGGCAGAGCGTTTAGTTGGTAAACAAGCTCCTGATTTTACAATGGAGACAGCTACAGGTGATGGTACAGCGTTTGGTAAAGTATCTTTGTCTGATTACAAAGGCAAATGGTTAGTATTGTTCTTCTACCCATTGGACTTCACATTCGTATGTCCAACAGAAATTACAGCGCTTAGCTATGCTGCTGCTCAATTCAAAGAATTGGACACTGAAATTCTTGGCGTTTCCATCGACAGCATCCACACACACAAAGCATGGATCAATACACCTGTGAACGATAACGGTCTTGGCAAATTGGAATTCCCACTTGCTGCTGACATCACGAAATCCGTAGCACGTGACTACGGCGTTCTAATCGAAGAAGAAGGTATCGCACTTCGCGGTCTTTTCATCATCGATCCAGAAGGCGAATTGAAATACGAAGTTGTTAACCACAACGATGTAGGCCGCAGCGTAGAAGAAACACTTCGTGTGCTTCAAGCGCTTCAATCCGGCGGATTGTGCCCAATGAACTGGAAACCAGGCGACAAAAACCTTGTCGTAAAATAAGCTTTTCATACATAGACAAGCTCCTCTTAGCTGGCATGCGAATGCGGCGAGGGGAGCTTTTCTACTTGAAGGAGAATGAACGTGACCGTACCTACGCATCTGCAATATACAAGAGATCATTATTGGATACGTAAAGAGGGGAATGAGGCCATCATCGGCCTGACAGAAATCGGCCTGCTTGCGTGGGGGATGGTTCTATTCATTGAACTCCCGGAACGTGGAGCGGTGCTAGGGCGAGGCAGTTATGCTGGCTCCTTGGAGACCGCCGAAAGCGAGCATGATTTGCTTGCACCGTTATCCGGTGAAGTCATTGCTGTTAACCTGCTGCTGGAGCGGGCTACGATGATGCTGATTGAGTCACCCTATGATAAAGGGTGGCTGTTCAGAGTAGCGTGCAGCGAGCCTTCGGAGCTGGAGCAGCTGTGGGATGCGCAGACGTATGCGTCGAGTTATTCATTTGAGTGAGGGAACGGGCGCAGAGTGCAGAGTGCAGAGCGCAGACCGCAGACCGCAGACCGCAGACCGCAGACCGCAGACCGCAGACCGCAGACCGCAGACCCCAACGTCAAAAACCGCATGTCCGCTAATACAGGGTTTGCGGTTTTTGACATTGCAGGGCCATCTGCCAACATAGCTGATTGGATGTTTTCCAATGTAAAGCCAAATTCAGAACCTTAAAAGCCCCTCTCACTGGATGAAATCCAATGAAGAGGCTTAATATCATCCCTAATGGCACTAAAAAAGCTCGTCTCACTGGATTCTGTCCAATGAGAGAGAGGTTTTACTCGTCTGCAGAGCCATTATATTGGATTCCGTCCAATGGACCACCGCCCCCCAGCGAAGGTCTCAACAAAAAACCGCAAGGTTAACACTTTATTCAAACAAAGTGTTAACCCTGCGGTTCTACATATCTTACTGCTTAGACAGCTGTTTGTATTTGTTCAGGTACTTCACTACGGCAAGCACATAAGTGGCATGCGACCAGGTAAGCGGGGCGACAGAGACCGGATCACCTGTGAAAGGATCCAATTGCTCCGATAGAACGCCGCTTTCCATAGCGTGTTTGACGACCCATTCTAACGTTTGGCGAGGGGCTTCGAGATCAGCGAGTGTTTTGGCGTATTCAATTTCCCACTCAGCGATCCAGAGCGTACAGATGATCCAAGGATTTCCTGGTACATTTTCGATATCGGTGGAGCGTTGGAAGTAATAATCATGATGATAGCGGGCAATGCCACCGACTTCTGTTTTGATTCTAAGACCTTCTTTATTCGCTTTCATCGTACCTACTACACGTTCGTCATCCGCAGGCAGCACTCCGAATTCAAAAATACCGTAAACTGAGCTTTCGAGCGTCATATCTTTGACCCATTCGCCGTCCTCCATGTACAAACCGCGAACGAATCGGCCTTCATTCTCATCCCACAAATGCTTGAGGATACCGGCTTTTATTTTCTCCGCTGTATGCTTATAGCGGTTGCTGCGCTCTTCGTCCCCGAAGAGGTTGCTGAAGTTGGAAGCCGCGATAAGTCCGCCATACACAGCTGAAGCGGTAAATGTGTAAATTCCATAACGCTCTTCCCACAGATCATAACTCGGCTTCGGCAGGTTCAATTCCTGATCAATATAAGTGGACATGAATCTGGCAGCTCTGCGAATCAAATTGCGATACAGAGACTGCGCAAACTCCAGGCTTCCATTTTTCTGGAAATCAGCCCAGAGAGCGAAGAGCACAAGGGCTGTTTCATCCTCTTGGATAGGAAGCTGGACACGTCCGGAATGAATATAAGGATGCCAACTGGAGCCTACGGTGCCGTCCGGATTATATTTATGATGCAGGTAACCTTCAGGAGACAGCACGTTCGCACAGAAGTTGAAGAAAGGAATAATCATCCCTTGGTAGCCGGCCATGGACATGGAGTAGGCAATTAAGGCGCCATCCCTAGGCCACATGTAGCTGTAATGATCACGGTTGCTCTGCATGATGTCCGAATCGTTCGCGGCGATAATGGCGCCGTTCACATCGGTTTGCGTCCTAACAAGCAGCAAGCTTTGTTTGAAGAGGCGCTGCACATCGGCATTCAGATCCCCGTAATCCCTATCGATCTTATTCGCCCAGCGCTGCCAGTAAACCGTCACACGATCCAGCAGCTTACCTGGGTGGCTGTCTTTCACATAAGCGTCAAGCTTCTTGACTTCCTCGAGCGTTTTGCCGGCGCCCATCCAGTAGTAGAGCGTCTGGTCGGCATTAGGAGGCACGAAAAGCCGGAAGGAGATCGTACTATCGACAGACCCTTGCGCAATGGCATTGCCCATCAGATGCCCGTCTTCCGCATCACGCCACGTGCCTTCGGCGTTATAGAATCTTTTGACACCTGTAGAGTATTGATAAATGCCTTCTGTTCCGGTGCTGCCGTTGAACATGAAATATCTGTCTTTTTTATAATGGAATACCGTATTCGTTAGAGGGTAGAAGGCAGCAGTATCGCCAACCTCAGTCTCATTAATGAGCAAGTCCTGATTGAAGAACATCCTCACTTCGCGAACGGTATGTTTGTGATTCGTAATTTGGATGCGTTTCAGATAAATATCTTCACGCTGATGAACCCCGTCATTCATGAGTAAGGTGATGCCAAGACCAGGATGCGTTGCTCTTACTTCAGTAACAAGAGAATCCTCCACATAACCAAGCTGGAACTGCCACTCGGGGGAATTCAGCCAGGCAAAGTCACCATCCACCCAAATACCGACACGGCATTGATAACCGCCAATATGATTAAGCTGGCCTACGAAAGGATAGTACAGATCTCGCATATAGGAATGCTGATCGAGATTAATAAGAAATTTTCCGTTTCCGATGACCAGATGTCTAGGCAATACAATCACTTCCCCACTCTTTTGTTTGATTGTTCAGTAAGTTCAAATGATGCTCCAGATAGAACGTCGCTAGCACAAGGCCTGCCAATAGGTTACCTAATAATTACCAAGGAATCAATGATTCTTTGAAAAAATTCTGATTATTTCGACTGGACACGCTTTCATTTGGCATAGTTGCCCATATTATTTGATTATTTCCTTTTGATGCGGGATTATACCTGATGGCTGCTCGTGAGCGATTAATTTCGTGTACACAGCAAGCGTTATAGCACCGATTTGCTCCCAATCGAAGCTGTCGTTGATTTTGGCCAAAGCTTTGGCAGCGAGTTCAGAAGCAGCAGCGGGATTCTGTAAATGCTGAACAATTTGCAGGGCAAGCAGATTAGCATCTGATGGAGGAACCTTATATCCGTTAATACCTTGGTCGACGATGTCCGATAAACCGCCTGTATCCGAAACGATAAGCGGCGTACCGCTAGCCATCGCTTCCAAAGCAACAAGGCCGAAGGGCTCATAGAGGCTAGGAAATACACAGAGCTCAGCGTGATGCATTAGCAGGCTTTTGTCAGTTTCATCTAGGAAACCAGTAAAGGTGACACGAAGACCTAGAGGGGCAGCCAAGAGTTGTAGCGCTTCAAGTTCTGGCCCCGTTCCGGCAATAACCAAATGAGCATTAGGAAATTCTTTGTGAACGTGCTGCATAGCACTAATGAGGATGTGCACGCCTTTTTCATAGACAAGCCTTCCGAGGAAAGCAACAATGCGGCGAGAATCGTCTCCACTCGGTGCAGAAAGCAGCTGAGAAAGCGCCGGGTTAGCGGTCAATTCGTTAGCATCAGGAGCCCGGAAGGGCATAACCCCATTAGGGATATGGGTCATTTTATGAAAAGGGGTATGAAAAAGGTGCATAATTTCTTGCAGCATATAAGAACTGCAGACCACAAGGTGATCAGCTTCGTGCGCTAACTTATGTTCTAGTGCATGAATGCGCTTTTGAGCTGGTGTATCGAGCTTGCCCAGATTACGTCCCGACTCGGTCGCGTGAATCGTGGCGAGCAGAGGTAGGTGCAGCATTTGTTTACACTCTTTGGCAGTGTAGTAGACGAGCCAATCATGAGCATGAATGAGATCGAATTGCAGTCCCTGAGCGGATAAGCGCTGGGCAGTATCCGTGAAGGCCAAGTTCATTTGAAACACCCAATCAAGGAAATGAAGCGGCTCTGCGGAAGAAAATACGTCTACGCGATGAACATGCACACCATCGAGCAGCTCGTAGGACGAGCAATCGGGAGCTAGGCATGTGATGACATGAATCTCCTGACCGCTTGCAGCAAGCTGTACAGATAGGTCACGAACGGCTCTGGCAAGACCTCCGATGACACGTGGCGGATATTCCCAAGCAAGCATCAGAACACGCAGAGGGCTTAGAGCTTCAGGCTGCGAAGGGGCATTGAATGAACGCTGGGCGGCATCACAAATAAAGCTGATTGATGAAGACGATTGGTAAAGACGGTAATGAACGTCGGGCAAAAAAGGAGATTTCCGCTCCAATGACAACACAAGCTCGGAAAGCGCCCTGTCGGTGATTTCAACTTTATCCTCGTCAAATGTATCTAACAATTTATGGAAAGAAGCGATGTGCGTCTCGATTCGTTTCACGGCATAGCTGGTTACGGTTTCAGCGTCCAGGATGAAGGTCCAGTCGCTGCTTTGCGCGAGCATCAGCTCTCGCGCGGCTTGATTCAGCGCGCGGATCTGCAGACCGCTGAGCAGCTCTGGTTTGCGGTGCTTCTGCGCAGCAAGCACCAGGCGATCCTCCGCCGCGTGCAGCAGCGGATGCACCCACTGGCTGCGCGGCTGCAGCCAGACCTCGGCGAAGCCGCCACGGCCCCAGCTGCACGTCGGCAGCGTGGCCGCCTTGGTCGGCGCATTGGCGGCAGCGTAGCCGCCTAATGTCGCCGTCTCGCAGCGCGCAGCGGCAAGGCCGCGCAGCACGGCCTCCAGCCACTGGTGGCCTTCGTGCCACCAGTGCCCGAACAGCTCGGCATCGTATGGACATACGATGACCGGAGGCTGCGCCGCCGCTTCGAGGCTGCGCAGCTGCGCCACCCGGCTGGCGACGAAATGCTCAGCGTGCTGCTGAGCTTTCTGCGCGGCCCGCGCCGGGTGGTAGGGCGCTTTGGCGTCACCATGGCCGGTGACGCGGTGGTACTTGAAGCCCGTATGGATGCGTGCGCCGTCTGGCAGCACATAGGGCTTCAAGTACTCCCACTCGGCGCCGCCATTAGCGCCGAGGTCAAAGCCGATATCGCGGTAATATTCGCGATAGTCGGGGTCGCTCGGGTAACCGCTTTCGGCGCTCCATACTTGCGCGCCGGCTTCGAGGTCCCGAGCGTAAGCGCACGCGCCACTGGGCGTGAGCAGGGGAAAGCTGGTTGATGCCCCAGACGCAGCAAAGGCATGGGCATCAACAACGAAATAGCGCAGCCCCAGCGCTTTGAGGTGGGGCTCCACAGCTGGCGTATAGCCGCACTCCGGCAGCCAGATGCCTGCTGGAGCGGACCCGAAATGCCGCCTGAATTCCTGGACGGCGGCCTCAAGCTGGGCGCGCAGCGCAGCGTCATTCTTGACCAGAGGCAAGAAGGCATGCGTTGCTGCGCACGTTATTAGTTCTAAGCAGCCTGAGCTTCTTAGGCTGCGGAATTTACCGATCAGATCGCCTCGCAGGCGATCGTACAAAGCAAGCAGCCGATGATAATGATCGGCGTAAAGTCTAGCGGTGGGGCCGAAGTCGGCATGACCCCATAAACGAATCACTTCGCGCTGTGAGAGCTCGCATAGGGAGGCTAGATGCTTACGAAGCCGTTTCTGTAAGCGGGTATCTTCGAGCATAGCTAGCAGCGGCGGAGATAGGGATAAAGTCAGCCCAAAGGGAACGCCTTCCTCAAGCAGCCGATCCATCATTTCAATCATAGGCAGATAGCTGTCCACAACCGCTTCGAAAAACCAACGTTCCTCTAACGTAACTTCATCTTCATTATGACGCACGTAAGGGATATGGGCATGCAGGAGCAAAGCAACATAACCGTGTACGTTTGTGCTCAATCGAGATCGCCTCCGAATTCCGAATCTGCTGGGTTTGTGTACTTGGGTAAGTACACGGAGTAGGCTGAGAAATGCTCATGAGCTATTGAAGCCATTCGTTGAATGGAAACGGCAGTTGGCCGGTAAGTAACTTGGTTATCCAGTGTTACATCGTTTGAAGGAAATTCTTGATTCGTATGTATATGGGGAGTCTGAATCGTATTAGAACGCAGAAGCAGGAGAAATTGTCCCTGTTCATTCTTAATGCCGAGTTCTGCGAAATAAAGCCGTCCGGGTAGAAAACCGTTCAGGAAACAGCAGCCTCCTTCTGGAAGAGGGAGTTCAGAAATGGTATCCGAAAGAGGAGCGCTGACAGCTTGTTCGACAATAGTTTCATAAAATCGCAGTGTCGGCTGAAGCAGGAGCCAGTCCGCTTCGAAGTGATCCTGCACCATCCTTTTTTTTCTGGCAGAAAGCTGCCAGTAGGCAAAAAGAGTAGCCCATGACTGCACCAGCAAGTGGAGTGTGTCCCTGTCATTTTGATGGGCAGAGAAAGCTTGGGTAGGAATCAGACTCACCTTTTCTTAGGTCATAATGGGAAATAAATGGCATTGACCTTTCGGACAACATTGTAGCATACGTGCCTTGGAAACGAAAAATCTCCTCCTTTCAAGAAGGGGGAGATCTCCTGTATGTGCTTTACTTGATTGGAGGTTGACCTTCCATGTACCGGGTTTCCGTAAGCCGCATTAAAGAGTCATATCGATTGACAGAACTCAGAATCAACAGATAATCATCCTGATTAATATTCGTATAAGATGCCTTGAAACCGGTATGATATTGAACCGTCATACTGGAGGATTGATCGTCATACTGCACAAAAGCGATCTGCCTGGAAACGCTTGGAATCATATTCACGCCGCTCTCCCCTTCATCTTAAGACTTCGGATCACCCGCTTATGGATATATCTGTCATATATTATGCTTATTGCAACACATTTAGAATGTGGTCTCGATAGGAATGGACAAGCTCTTCGGCAATCGTCGGGTTCTGGGACTGGGCGACAAGCCTGAATACAGGGTCTTCACTATCAGGCAGCAGCAAAATCCAACCATTTTCGTGATAGAATTTGATCCCGTCCACCAAATCAACAGAGGTATCCTTCGCCTTGTTCATCATACTTCGCATCACTTCACCTTTGGCATCCCAAGGACAATCGATTTGCTCGCGGTGCAGGTAGAAGGTCGGAATTAGAGCAAGAAGCTCAGAAAGCGGCAAGCCGGTTCTGCCTAGATGAAGAACGGCAAGTCCAGTGGCGAAAAGCGAGTCGAACAACGGATGCATCCGCGCTTGCTCTGTGGCCTCCAGAATGGCCCGTTCCCATTCCTTCGTACGAACAATTGTCGCGCCCAGCCCCTCCGCCATACTCTCCAGGAGCTCAGGTGCGCTGACGGGTGCACCGATGGTTGCTCCTGGCCGGCTGTGCAGGTAGCACAGATACAAGAAAACAGTTTGCAAATCCGAATCGACAAGCTCCCCTTTTTCCGTCACCATATGCAAGGTACGACCATCGTCCAAGAGTCGCAAGCCAAGATTGGCCCCGGCTAGCGACGTGAAGAGAGGGAGTGGTTCCTGGTTATTAACCGTGGTCACATGAATCGCTTCTATCCCCAATTTCTCGAAAAATGGCACTAGATAAGGCTGCAGCCAAGGGCTGGCCTCAATGACGATCTTCATGGCGGGTAAAGGCAGGCCTTCTCCTTCATCTGCAATTTCTTCGGACAAAGTTCGGATATAGGTTTGAAACCAATGGGTTTCATCTTTATAGCTGCCAAGCTGATTCATAGCTGCCCGTCCATAATCTTCTTGCCAAAAGCTGTTTTCCACTTTGCGTTCGGCTGATCTTGTAATCGGCAGTCCTTCGGCATCCATGCAGGCAAGCAGACACCGCTCGTTCTCATTGCCTGACCAATCCAAGTGGATGCCTCCTGCGGCACCCAGGTGTCGAATAGCAAACGAAGCGGCTGGAGCCAAGCAATCCCCCAAATCAATGACATGCGTGCCGACCGATTGCAGACTTGCCGTCAAAGCACGCTTTAGCAAACGAGTGAAGGTATGCGGGGCGCAGCTTACCGTGAGTGTTTTGCCTGCAGCAAGGGTTGCTCCATAAGCTGTCCCGAATTTGGCGGTCATCTCAGGCGTTATTTCAAGATTGGGAAGGCCGCTTACTCCGCGGGTTTTGAATAACGTTTTGGCAGCATGCTCCCCCCAGATATGAGAAGTATGAAGGCGGGATTTATCGCGAATTTGTTTGTGCGGCCATATTTTCACATGAGGTTCGATCCGGCTTTTTTCCCCAATGATGACATGGTTGCCAACGACCGAGCCTTCTCCAAGATAGGAGGCCTCTTTGCAAACAATGCGGCTAGTTAGCGTTGAACCGGCTAATTCGTTGTTGGCGGCGATGTGATTATGGTCCCAAAGTACGCTGCGCGTGAGCTTGCTGCCCTTGGAAAGCCGGTTATTTTCCCCGACGATGCAGTATTCTCCGAGTTCGACCCCATCCTCAAGCTTGCTCCCTTTACCGATAAAAGCGGGTCCAATGACGCGCGCTGTGCTGCTAGTCTCTACGTCATCCGCGATGTACACGCGAGGCCGAATTTGGGTGCCATGGATATGGAGCTGCACCTTTCCATCGAGCATATCAAACTGGGTTTGCCGATACTGCTGCAAGTTGCCGATGTCCATCCAATATCCGGCGCTTACGTAGCCGTAGAGTTCTCTGCTTTCTTGCAGTAATGCCGGGAATAGCTGCTGACTAAAATCAAATTCCTGCCCTAGCGGCACGCGCTCTAGCAGCTCTGGCTCCATGATGTAGATGCCCGTATTAACTGTATCGCTAAATACTTCTCCCCAGCTTGGTTTCTCCAAGAAGCGGGTAATCAAGCCATTCTGATCGGTCATGACCACGCCATATTCCAGTGGATGAGGGACACGGGTCAGCAGCAGCGTAGCTTTGGCTTGTTTTTCTTTGTGAAAGGCGAGCGCTTGCTCCAAATCGAAATCGGTTAAAGCATCGCCGCTAATGACTACGAAGGTATCGTCTAGAAATTCGTGCGCCTGCTTGACGCTTCCGGCTGTACCCAGGGGACTCAACTCTTCAAAATAGTGGAGATTGACGTTGAACGCTTCGCCATCGCCAAAATAGTCGCGAATCACTTCAGGTTTATACTGCATCGTGACGGCAATGTCTTGGATGCCGTGTTTGTGAAGCAGCTCAATAATATAGGCCATGCACGGTCTTCCCAGGAGAGGCACCATGGGTTTGGGAAGATGGCAAGTCAGGGGGCGAAGCCGTGTGCCTTTGCCTCCAGCCATAATAACAGCCTTCATAGTGGGATCCTCCTTAGAGTTTTCGTGAGAAAACTTGCTTCGTAAGCATTTGCTTGAGTTTTCGTGAGAAAACTTGCTTCGTAAGCATTTGCTCATTGAACGATTTGCAATTGCTCAACTTTTTGCTGTAACTGGAATGTGGGAAAGATGGTTGGTCAGTTTGCGGTAATCCTCCTGAATCTGCGCAGCAATATGACTCCATTGGTAGTTGTTCTGGAGCAGCTGGTAGGCGCTGTCGGCCATTTTGGCGGCTAGCTTGGGATGCAGCAGCATTTCGGTAATATGCCATGAGAGCGAATCGACGTGTCCTGGCAAAGCTTTATAGCCATCCACGCCATGTCGGATGATTTCAGCTAAACCGCCTGTATCCGAGATGACGAGCGGCCGCCGACTGGCCATAGCCTCCAAGGCAACGATTCCGAATGGCTCGTACAAGCTCGGAATGACACAAACATTGGCATATTGGTAGAGCTGGACACGGTAGTTATCATCTATGAAGCCTGTAAATAAAACGCGATCTCCCAAATGGGCTGCTAACGAGCGAAGTTCATGTTCCATTGGTCCTGACCCAGCTATGATGAGCTTAGCTTGCGGCACATGTGACAGGATGCCTGGCATAGCATGGAGTAGCGTGTGAACTCCCTTTTCGTATACGAGCCTGCCAATATAGAAAATCACTTTATCCTGCTTCGTTATATAAGGAGGACGTTTCCTTGTTTCTTTACTGGTCGAAGGAGGGATCTGAATACCATTCGGATGAACAGCGACTTTATCCTTAGGCAAATTGAATATTCGGACAACTTCCTCTTTCATATAGGAGCTGCAAACAAAGACGGCGTTAGCCTCATAAGTCAGCTTCCACTCTAACTGATGAATTTTGCGCTGCAAGTCGGAATCTAAATGCCCTTGATTCCTTCCCCATTCCGTTGCGTGTATCGTCGCTATAAGCGGAATGTCATAACTCTTTTTTATTTCTCTTGCGGTGTGAAAAACCATCCAATCATGTGCATGTAAAAGATCAATGCGGCCGCCATTTTCTTTCCATTTGACCAGATGGTCCGTCATGGCGAGATTCATTTCGAAAGTCCAGTGGTAAAAGGATGTATCTCCGGAATGTTGGACAGGCAATCGATGGACATAAACGCCATTTTTCATCTCAAAAGCAGGTACGCCATCATAGGACGTCGTAATGACATGGACAATTTCCCCGCGGGAAGCAAGGGTTTCGGATAGCTCGTGGACGGCTTTCGATAAACCGCCGACTTGTTTGGGCGGATATTCCCAAGCAAGCATGAACACATTGGGATGCTGCTTGGTTTCCTCCAGTAAGGTTTCCCATTCACTTTTGCTTGGAATAATGGGAACAGGCGCTAGGAGGCTGGTGCTCCTGAAAACTTGATGCTCGACATCAGGAAGGCAATGGTCTAGCTTCTCCAGAGCAGCAAGAAAGTCCTCATCGATCTGATGATGAACCAATTGATCGCAAAGCTGGTGGAAGCGGCCGAGATGGTTTTTGATCCGGCGGCTGGCATAGTCAGCGTAGGTTGCTGTGTCCATCATGAACGGCCAATCGCTGCTCTGAGCCAGCATGAGCTCTCTGGCGGCTTGATTCAAAGCCCGCTTGAAGGTATCGGCGTTCGCTTTGTCAGAGCGAATATAACGCTCCTGATTGGCAGCTAATTGAATCATCCGCCCTTCAGCTTCGTGAAGATGGCGGTAGATCCAGTCATTGCTTGCTTGCAGCCATGTTTCAGAGTTGTGGTTACGTCCTGCGCTGGAAGGATTCAATTCGCTGATCCCGGCCGCTGGGTACTCATGAAGGTACTCGCTTGGCGTTATCATTTTCACCGCCATCTGATCGAGAAACATCTTGCGGCAAAGCTGCTCTAGGAAGTGGGGACCTTCATACCACCAATGCCCAAAAAGCTCCGCTTGATAAGAGGAGACGATGATCGGTTTTCGATCCAGCCAGCGATGTCCTTGTTGGATCTGCTTTTGACGATGCTTGAGAAAATCATCCGCATGCTCTTCCGCTTTTTCTAATGCGAGTGCTGGATGATAAGGCATTTTGAGTCGGCCTTTGCTTGTATTGCGGTCGTATTTGAAGTCTGAGCCGTTACCCGAGTAGTAATCTCGATAGAGAAAATCGCTGCAGTAGCCGTCCTCTGGCGAACAAATCTGGTGAACAGATGCCAGATCGCAAGGGAAAGCCGTCACGCCACCTGGCGACGTCATCAGCGGTGCTAACCGCTCCCGGACGGGGTGAGGGGAAGCGAAAGCCACAGCAGTGGCATCCGTGAAGACATATTGGAGGCCTGCTTCGTTCAATATCCGCTCAATCCCTGGCGTATAGCCGCATTCGGGTAACCAGAACCCGCGGGGCTTGTGGTCGAAATAACGCTCAAAGTCTTTCACAGCCGTAAGAATCTGTGCCCTAAGGGATTCTTCCGTTTGTAGGAGCGGCAGATAGGCATGTGTAGCAGCGGAAGTTATGATTTCTAGGTGTCCTAACGTTTGAAAATGTTTGAGGGCAACAATGACATTCTCGTTATAGCTCTCGTACAGATTCTGGAGCTTATGGAGCCTCAGCGCGTACTGTTTGGCAACCGGAAGGAGAACGGGATCCTGTTGTAACCGAACCTGTTCGCTATCTGCTAACGCCATATGCTCTTGGAGGCGAGCACGATAGTTCGCTTGCCAGAACGGATCGCTAAGCAGGGAAAGAAGCGTCGAAGTGATGGAGAGAGTCAAACGGAAATCAATTTGATCTTGTGTGAGTCGATGCATAACGTCCAATAATGGCAAATACGTTTCTGTCATGGCTTCAAAAAACCAACGCTCTTCCAGTGCCATGTCCGGACCTTGGTAGCTGAAATAAGGCAGATGGGCATGCAGGACGAGGGCGAAATAACCCTTGATCTCTGGCTTCGATTTCATGCGATTAATCAAAACTTATCGTCACCTCGGTTCTCCCTAATTCTCTTCCGAATCTTTGGGGGTTACGACACAATTGGATCGAAGTAAAGGGATAAACTCATGCTCCAACGTGTATGTTCCTACGTCTACTATATAGCTGCGATTAGCCTTGGCTTGATGTAAGTACGAATGCGTAGTTTCGGGCAACATGGTTGTATCCCAGTAGGCATGGGCATTATGTCCATTAAAGTGTATATGGGTCACATCGTACAATCGGATGACGGATGGCATGACGCCAAAGTCACATTCAAAATGCTGAGACATCAGCCATCTGCGCCTATCAGATATTTCCCAATAGACATAGAGCGAATTTGTACCTACAACCATAAGATGGAGTAAGTCCTTGTAATATCTTCCAGGCACCTCATGCTCCGAAATTGGTGAAGCTTTCAAGGCTATTCCTCTTTTCTGGCAATCACGTGTTCGATGACCATTTTCTTGTAAAAGCATTCGCTTTTCCACAGAAAAATATGCGTGGATTGCTAAAATCTAGATGTCTCGTAAAAAAGGAATTTCGCACTTTTAAGGCGAATATATTGGATTAATCCGGGTGACAAAGATGATGCTACGATGCAAGTTTTCCTCACGGAAAGCTTAAAGGGAGTGATATCGATGAGTTTTTGTTGTGGCGCTAGTATGATTGGAACAAAAGGTACATTGAAGCACATCCGTACACAAATTCATAATGTGCCTATCCTCTTCTGCCCGGTATGTCACCACATTGAGGTTCATTATCTGGTAGAGAACGAATACGAGATATTGGCGGAATATGCCCACGGTGATGGGGCTGCTGAGGTTGACTTTCTGGAATACGTAGATGGGAAAGACCATCTGCTGCATGACAATTGTGTGAATCATGAAGGCGAAGAGCCTATGGATATTGTGCGCAGCCAAATCGATATGTCGCTGGATCTGCTCATGGTGGCCAAATCCTTAGCGGATGCCGAATGGGAAGATCAGCTCATGAAACGATTGAAAATGCTAAGTGTACGCCGCGATAAGCTGAAAAACAAAAAAACCTCTAAGCCCGTATAGAGGTTATTACAATAAAAGCCGCTGTCTTTTTCCTAACGGAAGAAGGAGCGGCTTTTTGTTTATTATGAGATTAGACTTGGTCATGAATGTCCTGGAGCAATCGCCCGAACTCTTTTTGCAGACTTCTGCTTAAAGGAATTTTTACCAGTGTATGATTCAAGTGAATAAGAAACCTGCGGGAGGTAGGAAACCGGCTTTCCTTCACATAACTTACAACGTGCCGCATATTGACAAGAAAGCCCTTGAAGGGACTGAACATCATTGGTGAACTTTGAGCTAGAATATCTGATAAATTCGTGCTGGAATCCATGTGTGCGCCATTCATCAGATGAATTCTGGATAACCGCTTGTCCTCTTTCTCTACGAAAAGGATTGATTCCTCTGAGATGGGCAGCTGTGATTTCTGATTTTTGACGGTGATCCAAGTAGTTTTCATTGGTGGTGACACTTGCTGCGTAAGACTGCGTTCCAATTGAATTTCGGCAACGGCTTTGTGAATGGCTGCTTGAAACTTAGGCAGCATCACGGGCTTAGATAAGAAATAAAGAGATCCTAGGTCATGAAAGCTCGTGAGGATATGATCGATATTTGTAGTTCCGCTAACCATGATGACCTTCATCTGATAGCCGGCTCTTCGCAGGGTCTGCACCATAGTAATGCCGTCCAAGCTGCCTTCTAGTCCAATATCAACGAGCAGCACATCCGGAAGAAGCTGGTCATACATCCGAATGAATTGTTCGCCATCCGTAGCGATCGAGACGACTTGTAATCCGCACTGTTCACAATAGCTTTCAAGTAATTTACCAACCCAATAATTATCTTCCACGATGGCAACTGTGAAACGATGCCCCATACGATCATCGCACTCCATTTCTCTAAGACCATCCATGCATTCTGTCAGCTCATGCTCAGAAACAGCCAACTTAGTCCACATTGCACGCAAAAGATCTATTATCCTGTATAATTCTAGTTGTAGAGTTAAGTGACGTAATTTCTTAAGAGCAAGCTTAGAAATGAGGGGTAGTATTTGTTTACATGGGCGATATTTATCTTGACCTGTCTTGATTTTGTTCCCATGATTCTATTCTCATTGGTTCTATTCAGACAAAAAATAAAGCCGCACTGGCTGCCAATCGCTTTGGCTGTCCTTGCTGGAACGATGGCTACATACCTTGGCCAAAGGCCTCTTTTATACATAAGTATCATATGTGTGCTGCTAGTATCTGTTTGGAAATTCTATCCAATACCTGCGGTTATTCTCGCACTATCTGGGTATATTCTGTCTGTGATTGTCTCTACAGGGGTCTTCGCAATATGGGAGCTGACCCCGCTCACTTCCTATGCTGACCTGAAAAATGATCCTGATAAGTTCGTTATCATCCTGCTGCTCGCTTTATGTGTGAAATGCAGCATTCTTGTAGGCATACATAAGCTGCGGCTTGGCTTTACGTTCTTGACGCATTACACAAGAATATTACCAACCAAAGAAAATGCAGGTTTCTACCTGTTCATCATTGTCGTAATTATCGGAATTATCTATCGGCATTCCTATCCAGACAGCGCGCTAAGCGCTCTGATGCCGATTCAAATGCTTGGTATCGCAACAGCTCTATTCATCTATGTTATGCTAGGTAAGGAGCTTAGCTTTCAACGATAAGTGACGGCTATCGCCATCGGTTTGGGTAGCTACACCTGTGTTGCGAGCTACGCAGTCCAAGAGTGTTTGATGATACTTCATCTGCGCCATGGCAGCGATCGTGACATAATGCGCATCTTCATAAGAATCAAAATAAAGTTTGCCTTCTGAGTGGGCATACTTTTTTATTTTGTTCAGGTTAACGAACAGATGCATATCCATTTTTGCAAATTGAAGATCCATCAATGCTTCTATGAAACTAGTAAAAGCCACGAGTGATTCTACGTTTTCTTCCACAATGCCATCTTGCGAAACATACTTGATCGATTTCGTACCGAACTCCACATACCAGACATTATCTAAACGGATTTCGTTAGGCGTCTGCCAAGATGACGCTTCTTCCAGATACCCGGCTTTCATTAAAAGATCCGTGTAAGGATATTGATAAGCTTGCGAAAGCTTCCTTAAGGTGTCAGGGGATGGCTTGATGATGTCATTCGTGGTACGATTACGTCCGAGTTCTAAGTCTCGAATGTACGCATGAGATAGGCCGCTTTTGCTGGCAACCTTGCGCAAGGACATTTTGCCCCGCAGCGTCTCTAGAAATTTGCCAAATTGATTACCTTGTTCCAAATGAAACACCTCCTTACCTTAATTGTAAAGGATTCTAGATTAAATTGAAATCGTCTACAAAGGTTTTATTTCCCAGTAGGTGCTCGTTTGGACATCTATGTTATAATAAATTTGCTTTTTATTTCTGTTTTACATATACTGTACCCCCCGAATCGATATACATAAGGACGAAAATACTATACTGTGAGGTGGAAAGGTGCTACTGGTACTATTCAAAAGGTTCCTTGGAAAAAAGGAATCCCAGGGTCAAAGTGAATCCTATGCCTCTTCCCTTGAGGTTACCATACATCAAATTCAATCAGGAGACCTAAGACTTAGGAATCAATTTATTTCAGACTATCAGCCCTATGTAGCTAAAGTGACAAGCAGGTTCTGCAAGAGATACATAGATCCTGCCAGGGATGATGAATTCAGCATTGCTTTAGGGGCATTTAATGAAGCCATTAATCAATATTCTTCCGTGATGGGGAGATCTTTCCTCGGGTTTGCCGAAACCGTTATGCGAAGAAGATTAATTGATTTTTTGCGGAAAGAACAACGTTTCAAAGGACAGATTCCTTATAGTTCATTCGATCAGGAAGATGATGAAGATAACCTACTCAATCCAATTGAGGTTCATCAAGCAATAGAAGCTTATGAAAAGCAAAAAGGACTTGAAGAACGGCGTAGTGAAATCATGGATTTCACCCGCTGTCTAAGTGATTTTGATATCGATTTCTCTGAATTGACGGAAGCCTCTCCTAAACATGACGATTCCAGACAGATGCTTTTCGGCATCGGTCGGACGCTGGCACAGGATGCGGAACTTATGCGGACTCTTCTAACGAAACGGCAGCTACCCATTAAAGAGCTGCTGGAGCAAGTACAGGTTTCTAGAAAAACCTTGGAGCGCAACCGTAAATATTTGATAGCCATTGCTCTCATTTACAACGGTCCATACCCTTACTTGCGGGATTATTTACATATTCGAGAATGAGGACGGCATAAAGAAAGGAAGAACAGCGCATGAACAAGGGAATCGTAATGGAAATAAGCGACAGCTCCATTATCGTCATGAGTCCAGAGGGTCGATTTGAGAAGCTCCCTAGGGGGACACGAAATTGTGAAGTAGGGGAAGAGATCCTATTTGCACCTGCGATAAGGCGCTTCCGAGTACCGCAAATAGGGATTCTATCTGGGTTGGCTGCCGCAATAGTTTTGTGCTTCGTCTTAGTATCCACATTGACGGGAAGTGTGCCAGGTGGTCAAGTGGTTGCTTACGTAACCATTGATATCAATCCAAGTGTCGAAATTGGTATTGATAATGAAGAGATTGTTCAAGATCTTCAGGGATTAAATTCAGACGGCGATGAGTTAATCAGCACCTTGGTGTACAAGGGCAAGTCGCTAGAAGCTGTTACCTCAGACATCTTGGATAAAGCGGAGCAGGGAGCCCTTGCAAAAGGGGAAGGCGATATTATCATTTCATCTACAGTCGTAGAACAAAAAACGGCGGTGGACGATGAGGCGATAGCCACCAAGATGAAGAATCAGGTCAGCAAACACATTGAGCAAGCACATCCTGAGCAAGTCAAAAACTATGAAGTGACTGCGTTCGCAGCACCGCAAGAAGTGAGACAGGAAGCAAAGGCGAGCGGTGTATCCGCCGGGAAATATGCCATTTATCTCAATGCTGTAGACAATGGGGCGAAAGTATCTCTGGATGACATCAAAAGCGTCTCCATCCATCAGTTAGCCAAAGAAAACGGCGGGATCGAGAAGCTGGTGCCATCATCGAAGCCTATCGATAAGTCCTCGCTAAAAAGGCTTGTCGCCGATGAAAAGTCCGGGAAATTGAGCGAGCGAATTCAGCAAATTCAAAACGACCGAGATAAAGGCAAAAGCAATGCTAGCAATGATAAGAACGATAAGAACGGCAATGGCAATAATAATAGTAATAATAGTAATACCAATACCAAAATTGGTAAGAACGAAAATACTGGCAAGCCTAGTGTGAAGCCGACACCAACGCCAAGAATCAATCGTAATGACAACAAGAACGGCCAGGACGGCAAAAACGGTCGTGATGATAACAATGACAAAAATGGCAAGAACGACAACGATGATAAAAACGGCAAAGATAACAATGGCAGGGACAATGGTGGTAGGGATAACAACGGCAACGATGACAACGATGATAACAAAAATACACCAAAGCCAGGACGTAAGGACGACAATGACGATGATCCGAAAAATGGGTCATCGTCTAATCCACCTAAGCCTAGTGTAAAGCCGACCGTTAAACCAACAAGCACGAGCAAGCCGACGGCAAAACCGACAGCGAAGCCAACGGCTAAGCCTACAGCGAAGCCAACATCGACCCCGAAGCCAGATAATGACCACAATTTCAATTGGAATTGGGGCAATCGGGACTGGGGCCAGAAGAACGATGGCAAGGATTGATGGGCATTAACGATTGAGGAGTCATAATGACGACTCCTGTTATGGGAACCCTGAGACACTCTGGTGAGTGGCTTGGGGTTTTTTTGTTTGCGGTGGGGGGCGGTGACAGAGTGCAACCGTCTGTCTACCGGTCCAGCTAGCTTAACTTATTGAGCAGGTTTACCCAACTAACTAGTTACTCCAACTAATACTCGAACTAATTGCATCTAACAAACCACCCAAGCCCAGCCAACTCTTCCAACCGTTTACTCCAACTAGCTAGTTATTTCGACTAACTACGTTTAACGATCCATTCTAGCCCAGCCAACTTCGCCAACCATTAACCCAAGCCAGCTAGTTACTCCAACTAATTACATCTAACGATCCACCCTAGTCCAGTCAACTCCATCCAGCCACATCAGATGTCTACCCCGACCAACTAGCTACCCCAACTAACTCCACCGTGCCACCCCCGCCAGCTACCTTAACCAAACCACTCAAGNCCCAACACCCCAACACCCCAACACCCCAACACCCCAACACCCCAACACCCCAACACCCCAACACCCCAACACCCCAACACCCCAACACCCCAACACCCCAACACCCCAACACCCCAACACCCCAACAGGGGGAACTATGATCCTCTATTTATTACAAATTAGGCGTTTGGACAAAATGAGAGGAACTATGATCCTCTATTTTGCCAATTTATGACGAATTGTTGCTCAAACCTAAGGAATAGCGGCCTGTAGTTCCCATGGGCTTTCCATTTGGCTACTTTTTAATGATATAGGGACCTGTAGTTCCCTAAGCATGCACGATCTCGTGGAAAGTAAGATAGAGTTGTATTACAATAGTTGCATGTGCAATTATTCATATCCTCGCGAACAGAATGGAAGGGAGCTATTAGCTTGAGATATTCGAGATTCGGTAAATCCGGCTATAACGTATCATCACTGGGCTTTGGTGCAATGAATCTTCCAAATGTACCCCTGGAACAAGCTAGAGAAGCACTGAACTATGCCTTGGATCACGGTATTAATTATATCGATACCGCAGCAGCTTACCGCAACAGTGAAGAGATTATCGGCGAATGCATCTCGCATCGCAGGGACGAATACTTCTTAGCGACGAAGACGGGGGCGCGAGATTATGAAACGGCGAAGGCGGAGATTGAGCGAAGCTTGGTACGGATGAAAACGGACCATGTGGATTTACTCCAAATTCACTATGTAAACTATGTAACGGAATTCAAAAAGGCAATGGATATCGAAGGCGCTTACAAAGCGGCTCTGGAAGCTCAGCGAGAAGGCAAGGTCCGCTTCATCGGAATTTCCGGACATCGGCCGGATTTGCTGACGAAATGGATCGCAAAAGGGCAATTCGATCAAATTTTATTTCATTTGAATTTAGCGCAGCCTTTTGCATTAGAGGAGCTTATTCCCAAAGCGACTGAGATGGATTTGATGAAGGTTGCGATGAAGCCATTATCAGGGGGCTTCATTCAGCCCGTTGACCGGGCCATCCGATTTCCGTACAGCCAGGACGTTCATGTAACCATCTCGGGGATGGTCAGCGTTAAGGAAGTGCAGGAAAACCTGGCTGCCCAACAGCAGGAGGTTGGACCGGAAGAGCGTCAAGAGCTCGAGCAACTGGCTGTTGAACTGGGTCAGCACGATTGCAGACGCTGCAATTACTGCTCTTGCCCACTCGAAGTCGCCATTCCGGATGTGATGATTGCGAGCAGATTCAGGGAGAAATTTGGTTTGCTGCCCAAGGGTGAGGGATTTTTCCAGAGACAAAAGGATAGAATAGTAGGCTGTGCTGACCACGATCCGTGCAAAGAGAAGCCGATTTGCGAAGAGAAATGCCCGTACCACCTGCCTATGCAGTCCGTAATCCAGAAGGCAGCATCCTTCTATTAAGCTAACAGGGAGAACGACATTATGTTTTCAAAAAACACAGCAATTACGACAGGCGTGTTCACGTCACTCACGCATAACGAGCAAGGGGCAGACGCCATCCTCGTCTGCCTAAGCGAAGCTGAGCTGCGCGAGGACACCGTCCTCGGCGAGCCGCAGCTCGACCAAGCCCTTCAGCGCATGCGCGCGAAGGGCATCTTCACCGGCGCCTCAGGCGAGCTCGAGGCGCTGCCCACCCACGGGCTGCTGCCGTACGCGTACGTGCTCGTTGCGGGGCTCGGCCCCGCAACATCACGCGATACGCTGCGAGCAGCCGCCGTACATGCAGCGCGCGAGGCACTCGCGCTGAAGCTCGAAAGCTTGGCGCTGAAGCTGCCAAGCGGCATCGACAGCCGGTCCGCCGTCACGGCGCTGACCGAAGGGCTGCTTCTCGGTACATACCGCATCGCGGTGTACCGCAAGAACGAGCCGGCGCGCGCAGAGCTGCGCCAGGCGGTACTGCTCACAGAAGCGTCTGCGGATGCAGCGCTTCTGATGTCTGCGATCGCAGCCGCTGAGGCGGTTGCGGAGGGCACGAACTATGCCCGGGATCTCACGAACCTCCCGGCCAATAAGCTCCTCCCGGCTACCCTCGCAGAGGAAGCCATGAAGCTTGCCCAGCACTACGGCTTCGGCTGCGAAGTGCTGGACGAGCACGAGATCGCCGCCCGGGGGATGGGCGGTCTGATCGCGGTTGGCGCAGGCAGCGTCAACCCGCCACGGATGATCACCCTGCAGTATAAGGGTGATCCGGACTCAGCCGACGTGCTGGGCCTCGTCGGCAAGGGCGTGACCTTCGATACCGGCGGCATCTCGATGAAAAGCCCCGACGGCATGGAAGAGATGATCAGCGATATGGGCGGTGCCGCAACGCTGCTTGGAGCTCTTCACGTCGTCGGGCAGCTGAAACCGAAGGTCAACTTGGTCGTCGTCATACCGTCAGCAGAAAATATGACGTCCGGCTCGGCTTATCGTCCCGGTGATATCGTGACGATGCTTAGCGGACATTCCGTAGAAGTGCTGAATACGGACGCTGAAGGCCGTATTATCTTGGCGGAGGGCATCACCTACGCGAAGAAGCTCGGAGCGAACCGCCTGATTGATGTAGCTACTTTGACAGGAGCTATCTTAATCTCCTTCGCCGATGTGGCGACAGGGGCTGTGACGAACGATGATGAGTTCCTGAAACCGCTGCTTCAAGCGGCTGGAGAAGCGGGAGAGAAGCTCTGGCAGCTGCCGAACTACCCGGAATATCGCGACATGCTGAAAAGCGATGTAGCCGATATCAAGAATCAGGCCTCGGCAGACCGCTGGGCGGGGGCTATTACCGGAGGGCTTTTCATCGGATACTTCGCCGAAGAAACACCTTGGATTCATCTGGATACAGGCGGCACCGCCTGGTTGTGGTCAGCCAAAGGCATTGAGCCCAAAGGGGCAACAGGCGTTATGGTCCGGACATTAGCTGCTTATTTATGCGGCGATCAAAACGCCACTTGACGCTACCGACCAGTTTGTATTAACTGGAAATACTACCGTTATTTAGTAGAGTAAACACAGTAAAAGCGTGAATACATGGAATTTCTCCTGTTAATGAGGACAATTAGAGCTTGGAGGCAGGGTCGAAGGGACGAATTAACGGGAGTTTTTCCAGTTATTTGGTTTTGTGATCCGAGATTGCTTGAAATAACGGGAGTTTATCCCGCTAATCGCCAAAAATCAGTTCCATAAAAAAGAGGCTCTCCCAAGTCACAATGACCGAGGAGAGCCTCTTCTTTGAAGAATGGAATAGCCTTGCTTGTCGATTAAGCGCCGACACTTCTTCCGGCTGCAGCAGGCTGTGAAACTGTTTTCTGCATCAGCTCGTGCACATCGGACATTTGAATGATGATTCTATTGATCTCATTCGTCGTATAAGAGAGCTGACTCATACGCTGCTGAAGCTGGGCCAAGGAGATGCCGACCCAGCCTTTTTTGCTGCGGTGCAGGGACAAGTCATATTTGAGCACCGTCATCGTGGCGGCGAATGGATCTGGTTTGATATAGACATCTTTCATTACATCATCCAGATTAAAGTAGAGCTGCTTATGGTCCCATTTAACAAAACCTTGATCAAACAAGATGACTAGGAAATCAGATCCTGATTTGTCCTTGTTCTCCATTGTAATGAGTCGGACGGCGCCTTTGGCTTGATTCGGCCTGATGTACTGGCCAGAACGAATATCAGGGATGAAAGGAACAATGAGAAGCGGGCCTACACTGGCGATGTACAAATAAGTTGTTGACTGGAACACAAGAGAGAGTACAATAAAGGTCAAAAAGAGTATTGAGCTTGTGATAAGACCAAAATGGTTTGGTTTCATAGTATGTCGATGATCCCGCCTGACATGATAGATTAGGTACTCTGTCCCATTTTACCATAAGCGCCCTATACCTTGTAAACTATTAGATCAGTCAATAGGCTTTACCCTTACAATATGGAGGCGATCATACTTATGAAAATGCTGGACAGCTTTTGGAATCCTAGGAAAAAAATGTCCTACTACCGAAAAAGTCTCCTCATCGCTACGCTGGAGGGATTCCCGGCCGTTGTGATTTTTCAGCTATTGGGCGGTCCTTTTTTAACTGGTTATTTATTGTACCTTGGTGCGACTTCGACAGAGATTGGGTTTATACTCGCGATCACAACAGTGGTTAACATTATCCAAATTGGAATGGCTGTAGCCATGCAGAAGTTCAGGAACCGCAAGCGGATGCTGCTCATTTTCGGCTCCTCTCACAGGTTGCTATGGGCTTCGGTGGGGTTGATACCGTTTCTGTTTCCGCAAGATTTGTGGGTTGTGATGTATATCATTCTGTATACGGTGGCTCATTTAGGCAATGCTGCAGGGGGTGTCGTGTGGACCTCGCTGATTAGCGATGCTGTTCCGGGGCCAGTTCGCGGGCGGTATTTTGGGCTTCGCAATACGATACTAGGCGGAGTAAGCTCTCTTGCTCTTTTTATAGGTGGGCAAATTCTTGATCGATATCCTGGTGGGCAGGGTTTTAACTATTTATTTATGATCGTCGGCGTTTGCGCGCTCCTCAATATATTGGCGTACTGTTTGTATCCGAATCCGCCCTTCGAGCCGTCCAAGGAGTCGAATCCGATTGGAATGATCGGGAAGCCATTGAAGGATCGCGCTTTTCTAAAAGCGATTATTTTTTTAGCTGTGTTTTTATTTGTGCAAAGTTTGACCGTGCCGCTATTTTCCTATGTCATGCTAAAGCTCATGAAAATTAACTATGAAACAGTCTCCTACATAACCGTCGTCCATACGTTAGTCATGATGGCAAGTTACTATGTTTGGGGGAACCTAAACGCACGTTATACAGCACAAACCTTGCTGTTATGGTCTTTACCGATCATTGCCATCGCTTGTCTTTTGTGGGGGGCGATAGCTTTGATCCCGGCGATTGTCGTGCTTTATGCGGTTCATATTGTGCTTGGCATTGGACTCGGCGGGTTTAATCAGATGGTCTTTACATTTACTATAGGCGACACGCCAAAAAGTGAACGGCCCATGTACATTGCAACGTACTCGGCGATTACGGGTTTTGCTGCATTTTTAGGACCGATTGTTGGCGGAAAAGTGTATGAACTCATTGCAGAGGCCCCGATGTGGGTACAGGTTTATGGCGTTTCGACGCTGGTTGGCGCTGTGCTGCTGATACTTGGATTAGTTGTAGGACGCATGGTACTCGGGAAACAAATAAGGAGCTGACTTTCCAAAATGACAAGAAAAAGAATCGGAATCATCGGGCTTGGGGATATCGCGCAAAAAGTATATCTACCTCTTCTTTCCGTTAATGAGCAAGTCGATATCGCGGGCATTGTGAGCTCCACACCGGCAACGGTTGAACGAATGAAGACTAAGTATCGTATCCCGTTCGGGACGACGAAGCTGGAAGAGCTTCTTGCGCTTGATCTGGACGCTGTTTTCGTGCACAGTCCAACACCGACCCACTATGAAATTGCAATGAGATGCATGGAGCAGGGAGTGGCTGTGTATGTAGATAAGCCCTTGTCCTACGACTGGGCACAGTCAGTTGAAATGGCATCTTACGCCGAACGAAAAGGCGTGCTGCTAGCAGCGGGTTTTAATCGCAGATTTGCTCCGCTCTATCTCGAGGCGCGAGACTGGCTTCGCGAAGCTGGCGGCTTCGATTGGTGTTCAGCCGTGAAGCATCGGATTAAACAGCAGGGCCACGGCGCGAAAGAGACGTTGTATGATGATTTGATTCATATGTTAGATCTGTTGCTCTGGCTGGGGGAGAGTCCCTATGAAGTGGCTTCACATCATCAACAAGTGGATGAAGTTGGAAAGCTGCTTCACGCATCGGGAACGTTATCTTTCGGCTCATCGCAGGGCAGCTATAGCATGGTTAGGCTTGCTGGCGTGGATTTGGAAAAAGTCGAGCTGCACGGCAGCGGCCGTTCGGTCGAGGTGACGAATTTGGAGTCAGCGGTCTTCTATGAAAAAGGCGCCGCACCGCGCATACATTCCTTCGGAAGCTGGGACACGGTGCTGGAAAGAAGGGGCTTTGCCAGCGTCGTTCAGCATTTCCTGGACAGCTTGGCTGACCCGAATGCTTGCACGATTCGCGGGGATCTTGTGCTGGCGTCTCATCAGCTGGTTGAGCGGCTGTCTGTTTAAGAGTGTTGTAAGGGACTGTCTTCGAGTAGAGTTTTCTACTTGAGGGTGGTCTTTTTTATTTGGTTGAGTTGGTTTGTGTGTTGGTTGGTTTGTATATCGGTTGTTTGGTTAGTTGGTTGGGAGGAGCTCCGCATAGTGGCGGTCGTAAATGGTTTGCAGCTAGTTTAGTTGGAGCAAATCCAACGAGGAAGCCGTTTGAGTGGGTTAAAAGCGTGATTCATTGGAGCAATTCCAATGAGATGGTTGGAATTGATGCTTCTATGGCCGATTTAAGCCGACATCGTTGGAAATCATCCAATGAAAGACTGCGCAAAGGCGATTAAACGCGTATTTTATTGGAAATCGTCCAATGAAACGTAATATTGATCGCGCTGTATCAAGCAACGTAGATATACGAAGCATCGTTGGGCAGCCGGATAGCCACTAAGCCGAGCAGGGAAGCGGAGCAAGTGCCAGCTCCAAGCAGAAGCAGATTAAATGACCGGGAAATGCTATGATAAAGCCACATGGAAACCATCCCCAGGAGGACTAGCCCCGAATGTCAAAAGCGGACCAAATGCTAGCCATTCTATGGCTGATCAAATCACATAAACAAATAACGGCAAAGCAATTAGCCGAGAAACTTGAAATTCACATCCGCACGGTGTACAGGTACATCGATGCGTTATGCGCGAGCGGCGTTCCGATCATTTCGGATTCCGGGCACCATGGCGGCTACCGACTGCTCGGCCAGTTTAATGAGGCGCCGCTCGTATTCGATCTGGACGAGCAGAAGGCGCTCATTCACGCTGCCTCGTTTGCCTTGGAGGCAGGATATCCGTTCGGCGAGAAGCTGAATCAGGCTGTTGCCAAACTTAAGTTATACACCAATCAAACGCAGCTCGCGCAAATCCATCTTCATGAGCAGGGGCTGGATGTCATTTCGCCGCAGGCAGATGCCGCCGAAGCTTCTTTCCTGCAAGAAGTGGAGGTCGCCGTTGCACAGCGGATCACGCTAAGCATGCATTATCAAAAAGGCTATGGTACTGTAGCAGAAACTCGCCATCTGGATCCCTATGGACTAGTTTGCTGGAAAAGCAAATGGTATGTCGTTGGGCACTGTCATCTGCGGAAAGAAATTCGCAGCTTTCGCGTAGACCGAATCCGGGAGATGTCGAGAACGGACATGACATTTGAGCGGCCGACGGATTTCTCAGCACGCCAGTTCATCCTTGCAGGTGTCCTGCCAGACTCTGATAAGCCGGGAGAGTTGATCTCCGTGAAAATCACAGGGAGAGAGCAAGCGCTGGACGACCTGTGCGGGCATTGGTTCCTGTCCCATGCGCTAGTAGAGCGCTCGCAGTATGAAGCCCATTTTCAAGTCCAGGAGAAAGCCATCCACACTCATCTTCCATATCAACTCCTCAGTTATGGAGGCACGATTCAAGTTAAGGAACCCCAAATGCTTATCAAGATGCTACGGGAGATTACGCTGAATTTACATCAACATTATTTGTTGATGCCAATTGACTGACCGTTTTTGTCAGTGAAGCCGAGGTACAATGAGCTCATAGTTAACACAGAGTTCCATTCTGAGGAGGATGATGAAGCATGAGAGAACAAACGATCAATACCTATGATTATCACGTCTGGGCGAATAAAAGAGTATTCGAACGACTAGCGGAATTGCCGGAGGAAGTTCTGCATCAGGAGCTTTGCAATGTGTTTCCGACGATTTACAAAGGGCTCGTACATATTTACCAGGTGGATACGGTTTGGTTGTCAGGCATGATGGGGAACAGCTATGAGCAGATTGTAGAGCTGATAGGCACGATTGAAGCTAAGACAGCGGGTAAAAGCCTGAAGGAGCTGCAAGCAGTATATTGGGAAAAAGCCGAGGAGTATCGCATTTTCCTGAATCGTGTAGACGATCTGCAAGCGAAAAAGCAGTTTCCGCATCCAACTTTTGGCGTGCTGAATGCCAGCATTCAAGAATTGATTCAGCATATCGTGAATCATGGCACCTACCACCGAGGTAATATTTCCTCGATGCTTCGTCAGCTCGGGCATGCGGGGGCATCAAGCGACTTCGTCTTCTATTTATACGAAGTCAATAAGTAAGTGAAAAGGGCTGCCGTAGAAGTCTAAGAAACATAAGACTTCTGCGGCAGCCCTATCTTTTTATCCGCAGCTGCAGTTCAGGACAGGCTTGCGAGCGGCAAGCGCTTCGTCCATACGGCTGACCACGGTGGTGTATGGCGCATTTTTGACGATATCCGGATTCTCTTCGGCCTCTTTGGCGATGGCGATCATCGTGTCGATGAATTCGTCCAGCGTTTGCTTGCTTTCCGTTTCCGTCGGCTCGATCATGATGCATTCTTCGACGCTAATCGGGAAGTAGATCGTCGGCGGATGATAGCCGAAGTCAAGCAATCGCTTGGCGATATCGAGAGTGCGCACGCCAAGCTTCTTCTGACGGTTGCCCGACAGCACGAACTCGTGCTTGCAGAAGCGGGGATGCGGCACATCGTAGTAAGGCGTCAGCCTTGCGAGCATATAGTTGGCGTTCAGCACGGCAAACTCGGATACTTTGCGCAGGCCTTCTGGACCGAGCGTACGGATGTAGGTGTAGGCGCGGACCAGGATGCCGAAATTGCCGTAGTAGCCTTTGACGCGGCCGATCGACTGCGGGTAGCTATAGTCGAAATAAAAGCTGCCGTCCTCTTTCTGCGCCACAAGCGGCGTAGGCAGGAACGGGATGAGCTTTTCTTTGACGCCGACAGGGCCGGCGCCAGGGCCGCCGCCGCCATGCGGGGTGCTCATCGTTTTGTGCAGGTTGAGATGCACGACGTCGAAACCCATGTCGCCGGGGCGGGTAATGCCCATAATGGCATTCGCGTTAGCCCCGTCGTAGTAGAGGAGTCCGCCTGCGGCATGGACAATCTCAGCGATCTCTACGATCTGCTCCTCGAACAAGCCGAGTGTGTTGGGATTGGTGAGCATCAGGGCGGCCGTGTCCGGGCCAACGGCTTTGCGAAGCTCATCCAGATTCACGAGGCCGCGTTCGTTGGATTTGATTGTAATGGTTTCGAAGCCTGCGACCGTAGCACTGGCTGGATTCGTGCCGTGCGCGGAGTCTGGGCAGATGACTTTGGTCCGCTTTTCGCCGCGGCTTTCATGGTAGGAGCGAATCATCATGAGACCGGTCCACTCCCCATGTGCGCCAGCAGCGGGCTGCAGGGTTACGCGATCCATGCCTGTGATGGCTTCAAGATCGTTTTGGAGGTTGTAAAGCAGCTCCAAAGCACCTTGCAGCGACTCTTCCGGCTGGTAGGGATGTATTTTGGCGAAGCCTGGGAAGCGGGCTACGTCTTCATTAATTTTTGGGTTGTACTTCATCGTACACGAGCCAAGCGGGTAAAAGCCGTTGTCCACGCCGAAATTGCGGCGAGAGAGAGCGGTATAGTGGCGGATGACATCAACTTCGTACACTTCCGGCAGCTCCGGCGCATTCTTGCGCTGGAATTTGGAAGGCAGGACGTCGTTCAGGTTCACTTCCGGCACATCGGATTCCGGCAGGGAATAGGCGACACGGCCCGGATGGCTCATTTCGAAAATGAGCGCTTTGCTGTCATTTTTCACATTTATGTTGTTTTCGCTGGTGCTCATCGTCATACGAGTTCCTCCAGTGCATCTGCGAAGGCATCGATATCTTCGCGCGTTCTTTGCTCAGTGACGGCAATTAGCATATGGCCGGCGAGCTCGGGGTAATCGCGGCCAAGGTCGTAGCCGCCGATGATGTTATGCTGCAGGAGCTTGCTGCTCAGCTCCTGCACGTTCGTGCCGTCCGGAAGCTTGACGGCGAATTCATTGAAGAAGCTGCCGGCAAACGGCAGCGAGAGCTTACCGGACGCGGTGAGGCGATTCGCCGCGTAATGAGCCTTGTGGACGTTGAGCTTGCCAACGTCCTGAATGCCCTGCTTGCCCATCGTGGACAAGTACACGGATGCGCAGAGCGCGAGAAGCGCTTGGTTGGAGCAGATGTTCGACGTGGCTTTCTCACGCCGAATATGCTGCTCCCGCGCTTGGAGCGTCAAGACGAAGCCGCGCTTGCCGGCGCGGTCGACGGTCTGGCCCACGATGCGCCCAGGCATGCGGCGCATCCAGCTCTCGGCGACGGCGAAGTAGCCGCACGTCGGCCCGCCCAGCGCAGCTGGGATGCCGAGCGGCTGGCAGTCGCCGACAACGATGTCAGCGCCGAGCTTGCCCGGCGCTTCGAGCAGCCCGAGCGTGAGCGGATTCGCGCTCACGACGAGCAAGGCGCCCGCGCCGTGCGCGATCGGCTCCGCCGCGCCGATATCCTCCAAGCAGCCGAAGAAATTCGGCGATTGGAGGATGACGGCGGCCGCGTCGGCCGCCTTGGAAGCGAGGTCATCGAAGTCAGTCACGCCCTCTGGCGTGACGCTGATCTCGACCACTTCCAAGTTCAGCCCGCGGGCGGTCGTGCGCAAGATGGCGCGCGCCTCCGGGTGCACCGCGCGGGAGACAAGCAGACGGCTGCGCTTCGTCGCTCCACTGGCCAGGGCGCCGGCTTCGGCCAGCGCCGTGGCACCGTCGTACATCGAAGCGTTCGCTACGGCCATGCCGGTGAGCTCACAAATGTACGACTGAAATTCAAAAATCGCCTGCAGCTCCCCTTGGGAGATCTCCGGCTGATAGGGCGTGTACGCGGTGTAGAACTCCGAACGCGAGATGACATGATTGATCACCACGGGAAGGTGATGATCGTAGATGCCAGCGCCGAGGAAGCTGGCGTAGCTATCGAAGTCGGCGTTGCGGCTGGACAAGCCGCGCATATAGCGCAGCAGTCCTTGCTCATCCAGCGCCTTGGAGACATTCAGTTCGCCTTGGAAGCGAACCTTTTGCGGAATATCTTGAAACATCTCTTCCATGGAGGAGATGCCGATTGTTTCCAGCATGTCTTTCTGATCTTGCTCAGTAATAGGCAAATAGCGGTGCTTCATGATGGGGGCTTGCTCCTCTCCGGATTACGGCTTTCTTTTATAAAAAGGGGTGGCCACGATTTTCGCTTTGACCTGTGCCCCGCGAATTTCCACATTCACTTCCGTGCCCAGCGCACTGTAGGCGGAATCAATTAAAGCGAGGCCAACATTTGTTTTGAAAGTAGGAGACTGTGTGCCCGTTGTTACTTCCCCGATAGGCGTACCCTCGAGTGTGAAAACCTTATAATGTGGGCGCGGAATGCCGCGGTCAATCATTTCGATGCCGACGAGCTTGCGTGGTGCACCGTTGGCTTTATGCTCAGCGATCACATCACGCCCGATGAAGTCTCCTTTATCCAATTTCACAAAATAGTTCAGCCCAGCCTCCAGAGGTGAGATTTCATTGGAGAGCTCTTGCCCGTAAAGGGGAAGGCGTGCTTCAAAACGCAGCGTATCACGAGCGCCCAAGCCAGCCGGTACGAGACCATATTCTTGACCTGCCTCTAGCAGGAGCTTCCACAACTGAACGGCATCATGTTGATCGACGTACAGTTCAAAGCCGTCTTCTCCGGTATAACCGGTACGGGACAGTAGGGCGTTGATGTCGGCTACTTTCACATCTGGTAGGAAACGAAATGTTTTCAAAGTCTGGATAGGTGCGTCTGTCAATTTGGCTAAAATCTGTTCAGCGTGAGGACCTTGCACGGCGAGCATAGCGGTTTCATCAGAAATGTTGGTGATCTCGGTGTGTCCAGTTAGATTCTGCTGCATCCATGCCACATCTTTGTCGATGTTGGATGCGTTAATTACTAGCATGTAGTTGTTGTCGCCTAGTTTATAAACGAGCAAATCGTCTACGACGCCACCGTCTGGGTAACACATGAGGCTGTATTGGCATTGTCCGTTTTCGAGCTTTGCCACATCGTTCGTGGTGATCTTTTGCAGGAAAGGGAGGGCGTCTTCTCCGGTAACCCGGACTTCTCCCATGTGCGACACATCAAAAAGCCCAGCCTGCTGCCTGACGGCATCGTGCTCTTTTTGAATACCCGTGAACTGCACCGGCAGCTCCCAGCCTCCAAAATCAATAACTCGCGCTCCATGCTCCGCATAAACAGGGAAGAGCGGTGTTCGTTTCAGCATGTGTTTACCTCACCTTCGATTTTGTACATCCCATATCTTGCCCAAAATGCAAAAAAGAGCAAAAGATATGCAACACAAACATACCTTTTGCCCTGTCCTTTTTACCTGAGAGTTACCCCGATTAGACCTATGTACGGCCCATCAAGTTTCCCCGTTGGTGTCCGAATTCCCGCTTGCGCGTTCATCCAAAGCTCTCCAGAGTTGCGTCCGGTACAAGTCCTTTTGCCTGAGAGATTCACCACTATTGGGCTTACTCCTTCGGCGCCGCGTTACTTCACTGCGGTCTCTCCCTGCACCATCATTCGCCAATATTCAGTTTTTAGTATTGTATTAATTTTTGCCCACAGAGGTGTGAATTGTCAATTGTTACTTTTCATAAAATTTACCTTCGTCCGCCTTGACTTTAATGTTCCCATTAGATTAAGCTAAAATCAAAATTTGCTGGTAAGCGAGGGCGTAAACCGATGAGTAACGTACAAGCCAATTTGTTATACACCAAAGAGCATGAGTGGGTAGAGAAGCTGTCAGACACGGTAGTCCGTGTGGGTATTACTGATTTTGCCCAAGATCAATTGGGAGATATTGTGTTTGTTGAGCTGCCTAAGGCTGGGACAACCATTACCGCAAATGAAAGCATCGGCAGTGTGGAATCCGTTAAGACGGTTTCCGATATTTTCTCGCCCGTATCCGGCAAAGTAACAGCTGTGAACGGTTCATTGGAAGGGTCTCCAGAGCTGGTAAACAGTGCACCGTTCGGCGAAGGCTGGATGGTTGAGGTCGAGGTTTCCGGCGCGGAAGCACTTGAGGGTTTGCTGACGGCTGCTGAATATGCTTCGTATATTGGCAACGAATAAAACGCGTTAAAGAACGAGTTCCTAACCATCGAATTTCGATGGTAGGGCTCGTTTTTTTGTGTTTACCGATTTTTTGGAGCAGCTGCAACTGATCTTCGGGTATGCAAGCATGCGCCAAGGCTATGTTGTATTTAATACAACCTTTTCATATATTTTCTATGCAAAATTGCCGCTAGGTTGCACAAAATACAACTATTTTGGGGCTATGGAGACCAAAACAGTTTTTTTAGTTCAAATGGTTGTATAAAGTGCAATGAAGTGATGAGTCCGGGCTTGGTAATCGTTTTCAAGTTGCACAAAATACAACATAGCGTGGGGAGATTGCACGATAGTAGTTAAAAACACAATGTACATGTGCCGCCTCAAACTGTTACAGCTCAATGAGCTCACGTTCCCCAAACTGTACCAGCTCAAAGCGATCGCCTCCCCGGAGCTGTACCAGCCCACCGCACTCGCTCCCAGAGCTGTATCAGCACACCGAACTGTACCAGCTCAACGCACTCGTCCTCTCCCAGTTGTAACATCCCAATGAGCTCGCTCTTACCAAACCTGTACCATATCAACGCACTCGTTTTATCCAAACTGTTACAGCCCAAAGCACTAACCCTCCCCCGAGCTGTACCAGCTCAATCTACTCGTTCTCCCCAAACTGTTACAGCCCATTCATCTGCCCTCCATACACTGTAATTTCCCGAAAATTCCAGTTCATTATTCAATGCTTTCAATGTCTATTTCGTATGAATATCCGCCTCGACAGCAAAGTCGATTTTTGTCGTTAAAACTGTTTTTAGACTTGACAGCGTTTAAAGATGAGGAATATAATAAAAAACATGAAATAGGTAACCGGTTACACATCGTTTATCAAGGTAACATAAATAATTAATATGTCATGTGTAAATAATAGTATTTATCGAGATAAAGGAAAATTTCGGAAGCATGTAACCGGTACCCTACGCAAGAATTTCTTTGCTGAGAGTACGGGTTTGCTTTTTAGTAGGAGTGAGTCGTAACCAGTGGCAACAATTAGAGATGTAGCGAAGTTGGCAGGCGTTTCCGTAGCGACTATTTCCCGATTCTTGAACAAAAACGGATATGTCAATGAAGAAACAAAATTACGAGTAGAGCAAGCGATCAAGACGCTTCAGTACGAGCCGAACGCGATGGCTAGAGGGCTTGCTGGAAGAAAGACAGGCACCATTGCCTTAATATTCCCAGACATCACGAACCCATTCTTTGCGGAGCTAGCCAGAGCTGTTGAGGATGTTGCCCGCATGTATGGATACACAGTCATCCTATGTAATTCGGATAATCAAGCGGACAAAGAGCAAACCTACATCAGGGTCCTGAAACAGCGGTATGTAGACGGCATTTTGTTTGCTTCCTACAGTCTTCGCTCTGATGATGTTGATGCTTTGAATAACGAGAAAATTCCTTTCATTATGCTGGATAGAGCGCCGCGCGAGACCTCGTGCACGGTTGTAAGCTCCAAGCATTTGGAAGGGGCACAGCAAGCTGTACAGCATTTGCTGGATGAGGGCTGCACGAAAATTGCTCATATTTACGGCCCACAAGACACAGTAACCGGAAGAGAGCGGTTCATGGGATACGAGCAATCTGTGAAACATTTTCCTTGGTACTCGCCAAGCCTCGTAGAACCTGGTTATTTCCGCGTTGACGGCGGAATGGAAGCGGTTGAAAACCTGATGAAACGCCATCCTGATATTGACGGAATTTTTGCCGGCAACGATACGATGGCTGTTGGAGCACTTAAGAAATTACAGCGAATGGGCGTGCGCGTCCCTGATCAAGTTGCGTTGTGCGGTTTCGATGGGATCGACCTAACGGTCATCGTCGAGCCGGAAATTACGACGGTCGCACAATCGATTTATGATATGGGGATGCTGTCAACACGGCTTCTTATTAAGAAAATCGAGGGTGACAACAGCGAAGATCAAACGCATCTATTCGATGTCAAACTCATTCCTCGCGAATCAACGAGAAGAAAAAGAAAAGAATGAACCATCGAATCGGATAATGGACAGTGGAGGTAGTAAAACAATGGAACAATTCAAAATTTTGGCGCCCTGCGGGATGTTAGGTTACGGATTTCCGAAATCATCGTTTATAAGAGGCATGGAGCATAAACCTGATGCCATCGTCGTGGATGCCGGATCAACGGATGCTGGTCCTCATAAATTAGGAGCGGGTACGGCGATTGTCAGTAAGCAAGCTTGCAAGAAAGATTTGGAATTGATGATTGTAGCTGGTGCAGAGGCTAAGATTCCGGTCATTATCGGATCTGCCGGAGGAAGCGGCGCCAAGGTCCATGTTGAATGGACACGAGCAATCATTATGGAAATTCTTGAAGAAAACAAGATTACAGGGTTGAAAGTCGCGACAATCTGGGCGGACATTCCTAAAGAGGTCGTGGAAGCTAAATTAGCAGCAGGCGAGTGTGAACCACTTGGCATTGCAGTGAAGACGCTTACGAAGGAAAGATTGGAAGCTACCAACGGTATTGTCGCCCAAATGGGACATGAACCTATTATCGCAGCGCTTCAAGAAGGCGCTGACATTATCATCTGTGGTCGCGCTTACGATCCTTCACCGTTTGCCGCGGTAGCGATGCATCATGGTTTTGATACAGCGCTTGCGTATCATTTGGGTAAAATTCTCGAATGCTCAGCACTTTGTGCAGAACCAGGGACAACGAAAGATTGCATGCTGGGCATTCTGACTAAAGATTCATTTATCGTTAAACCTCTGAACGATAAACGGAAATGTACGGCAGTTTCCGTAGCTGCACACACGTTTTATGAGAAGGATCATCCTTATCTGCTTCATGGTCCTGGACTTGTTCTGGATCTTGAACACTGCGAGTTCAAGGAATTGGGAGACGATAGCGTAGAAGTACGAGGCAGCCGAATCTTGCCATCCCCTGAGTATAAAATCAAGCTTGAGGGCGCAATGAAAGTGGCTTACCGAACACTCGTTGTCGCAGGTATCCGCGACCCGCTTTTGATCGAACGAATCGAAGAAGTTGAAGACTTGGTCAAGCAGCAGGTTTGGGAGTACTATAGCGAAGTCCCGCAAGAGGATTATGAAATTAATTTCATTAATTACGGTCTTAATGGCGTGCTCGGTGAATTGGAGCCGCAAAAAAAGGCCGGTCACGAATTAGGTGTTGTATTCGAAGTTGTTGCTAAGACACAGGAGCTGGCGAACACAATCTGCAGCTCTGTCAGATCTACATTCTTACATTACGGCTATGAGGGCAGGAAATCGACAGCAGGCAATCTGGCGTTCCCTTTTGCTCCAAGCGATATCCCTTTCGGTGCTGTGTATGAATTCTCTGTTTATCATTTGATGCAAGTTGCGGATGGCAATGAGATGTTCCGTAACGAATATATCGAGGTGTAATTATGAAGCTAGTAGATGCAGCCAAAGTACTGAGAAGTAAGAACAGCGGACCATTTGAAATTACCGTAGATGCCCTTTTCACAGATTCGGAGATTTATTACAAAATTAAGAATTCCGGCATCATTAACAAGGATTTGGTATCGAAGCTTTATAACATTGAGCAAGATAAGATCATGCATATCGTCTTTTTCGATCAAGCGCTCGGCTTCAAAATTACGTTCGCGCGGAAAGTTTCTTCAGGCACGTTCTTAGATCGTGACGTATACGGTGCTCAACAGCATGCCCCACTGATGGAATTGGAAGTCGACGTATGATGGGAAAGGAGTCGATTCAAATCAGAACGCATTCGAAAGTTAAACAAATGTGGAGTGACAAAGTCCTCTACTTGATGCTTTTGCCGGGAATCGCTTATTTTATCATTTTTCACATCTGGCCGATTATCGGCATGAAGCTAGCCTTTTACGATTATCAAATTCTCGGAGATAACGTTTTTGTTGGATTTAAATATTTCCGGGAGCTCTTCAGCACGCCAGTTTTTGAGCAGGTATTAAAAAATACGCTCATTATCAGCGCGATGAAAATGTTTCTTATTTTTCCAATTCCGATCATCTTCGCGCTCATCCTTAACGAGTTCATTAACGGAAAGTTCCGGAAATCGATTCAAGTTATTTCGTATTTGCCGCATTTTCTTTCCTGGGTCGTTATTGCCGGGGTATGGTTCGACTTTTTATCCAAGTCAAATGGTGTCGTGAATGAGATTATTCAAGCCTTGGGGTTTCAACCGCACGATTTCTTGACAGATAAATCAGCAATTAGATGGGTGCTTGTTGCCAGTGAAGCATGGCGGAATATCGGCTGGGATTCGATCATTTTCCTTGCAGCCATCATGGGTGTGAATCAAAGCTTGTACGAAGCGGCGCATGTTGATGGAGCCAATCGCTGGCACATTGTAACGCGAATTGTTCTGCCTCATCTGTACATTCCAATGGTGACCATCTTTATTCTAAATGTCGGATTTATTATGAATGCAGGGCTGGATCAAGTGTTGAACTTCACGAATGATTCCGTCAATAGCCGTATCGATATTATCGATACTTATGTTTATCGCGTTGGTTTGATCAACGGTCAGTATTCGTTCGCTACAGCGGCTAATTTGTTCAAAAGTATGATTGGGGTCGTGCTGGTGCTTTCCACGCATTTCATATCCAAGAAACTGACCTCGAAAGGCGCATGGTAAGGAGGAGTAAGCATGAGTGTCCAAAAATTTTCGTTCACCAAATTAGTGCTGGGTGCCGTACTCGTCCTCTTATCGCTGACGATGTTTGTACCGATTATGAACTTGATCGCCAAAGCTTTCTCGAACCCCAGCAAAGTCCATATGCTGCATGGCTATGACATTTTGCCAAAAGGTTTCTCGTTCATCAATTTCCAGGTGGTGCTCAGCAATCCGATTGTCGGGAAAGCGTTAATGAACTCTTTATTTATTACGATTGTGGGTACGGTGTTCAGCATTTTCTTCACAACGATTACAGCTTACGTATTGACACGTAAAAATCTGGTCGGCAAAACGCCTATCATGATTTTCCTCATCATTATCATGATTTTTGAGCCAGGTATCGTGCAAGAATATATGGTCATCAAAGACCTGCACTTGCTGGATAATCTTTGGGCGATGGTCCTCTACCGCACGATTAACGTCTTTTATTTGATCATTATGATGCGGTTTATTGAAGAAATTCCTGACTCTCTCGTTGAGGCTGCTAAAATCGATGGCGCTGGGCACATGACTGTGTTCATGCGGATTATCTTACCGCTGTCCCGTATTCCGCTTCTGACGATCGGCATGTTCTATGCGGTAGCTAGATGGAATGAATTCTTCAAATCGAGCATTTTCTTATCAAGCCGAGACAACACCGTGCTGCAAGTACTGCTCAGGCAATTCGTTGTTGAAGGAGATACGACGACGTTAGTCGGTGCGGCTGATTTGATGAAAAACAACCATATCGCACAACTGGACTTCTCGTCCTTGAAAGCGGCTACGATTGTCATTGCTATGGTTCCGATTCTAATGCTATATCCCATTATTCTGAAGCATTATACCAAAGGAGTAATGGAAGGCGGCGTAAAAGAATAGTATTCAAACATTATTTTGGGAGGCAATCCAAATGAAAAAAGCGCTTTTTGCAATGGCTGCAGTCGTTCTGGTCACTACAACAGCATGCAGTTCCGGAGGGGACAAATCAACGAACACGTCTGCACCATCTGCAACACAAAATGGCCAGGCGGTTACGACAGTCTCCATTTTAGCCAAGGATTTTGCACCAGACGATCCTAACGTTCAGAAATTGGTTAAAGGTATCGAAGATGGCATGAAAGCAGAAGGCAAAAATGTTAAGCTGCAAATTACGCCTGTGCAAAGCGGAACGTATTCCGAGAAAATGGGCTTACTCTTACAAAGCGGTAACATCCCTGATCTTATCTACTTCCAAGGTGGAGATTATCAATTCGCAACGACTCAGAAAATTTTGGAGGATCTGACTCCATATATCGATAAATCCAAATATGTTAAGGCTTCTATGAATCCTTATAACATTGAAAGAATGAAGAACTACCCTTACTTGCTATGGTTGTCACCGGTTAGCAGTGCTATTCCTGTCGTGCGTCAAGACTTGATGGACAAAACAGCATCCGGTAAAGCCGCTTTGGAAAACCCAACAATCGATAACTACTACACGTTCTTCAAAGAGTTAAAGGAAAAAAGCGGCGCGAAATATGCCTATACAACAGCAGGCAATCTCGATGAGTTGGACGCTATGTTCGGGCAAGCCTTCGGATTAACGACAACTTGGCTCAAAGGTACAGACGGTAAATTCACTTTCGGCAAAACAACCCAGTCTGAAAAAGAGAAACTGGAATTCTACGCTAAAATGTACAAAGAGGGCTTGCTTGATCCTGAGTTCCTGACGAAGAAATGGGATACGAAAGAAAAAGCGTTCTATGACGGTCAAGCCGCTATCATGGCGGGTACACAAGGTAAAGTAATTGACCTGTACAACTCCAAATCAACTGCGCAAAATGGTGCAGGCGCGAAAGTCGTTCCACTGCCGCCGGCAAAAGGGAAAGGCCAAGGTTACACACCGGTTGATACAAGTAAAGAAAGCCGTGGTTTCGCGATTTCCAAAACGTCCAAAAACAAAGATATGGCCTTTGCTGTATTAGAATACATGGCTAGTCCAAAAGGTCAAATGATGGATAAGCTTGGTTTTGAAGGCTCCGAGTATCAAGTCGTTGATAACAAAATCAAACTGACAGATAAGTTTGCTGCTTGGTATCCGCACTTTGTCGAGTCCGTTATCAGCTTCACGCCGGACAAAGAGTTTGATCCAACTACACCTTACTTCTCGGAACCGGCAGCGAAATCGCTCAAACTGTTCGAGAGCAATTCGACTAAAGACAATACCTTCATTATGCCTGCCGATTTGACGGCGAAATGGGATGCAGCTACGGCTGTTTACAAAGAGTTCGCTGCTGATATCGTAACTGGCAAGAAAACAGGCGCTGATTTCGATAAGTTCGTTCAAGCCTGGAACGCTGCAGGCGGTAAAGATGTAACGGATTATGCGAATAAAACAATTAAATAAATCAGGCTTTGAAGCCAATAAATGAACTGCAAAGTGTGGGGTGTAACAACCCTGCACTCCCTGTAGAAGGGAGTAAGTCAAATGGTTACTTTTGCTGATAGAGTGAAAGGCGTTGTTTTCGGCACAGCTTATGGCGATGCGATGGGCGCTGTCGTTGAGAAAATGACGTTTAATGAAATTCATGAAAAGTATGGTCGGGTAGAAACAACGATGACCAAATGGTGGAAAGCGGATTGGCCGGAAGACAAGAGGCTCGGCAGGATGAGGGGCGAAGGCATCGTTACGGATGATACGCTCATGACGCTTGCACTTATGAATGTATATGGCATTGAACGTCGTCATTTGGATGCTTACGATCTGGCGAATGAATTTGTCAAAGAGATCTCGTTTCGTCCCAAATATATTCCCGAACTGGGAAAAGTAGCGATGGTCATGGATCGCTTGTTTTATCCAGAGAAGCATATTTTCAACCGTCATGTGCTTGCCAATTGCGAACCCCGCGAAGGTGGGTATGGCAATATGGTTAACTGCGGTGCTGCTATGTATATCTCACCGATCGGCATTGTGAATGCCTGCAATCCGAAGGCTGCTTATGATGAAGCGATTCTTTTTGCATCCGGTCATCAAGTCAGCTATGGCTTGGAAGCGGCGGGTGTTTTGGCAGCTTGTGTTGCGAAAGCATTTGAACCTGATGTGACGGTAGAAGATATCATTCAAACAGCCTTAACCTATGCGAAAGATGGTACCAAGCAGGCGATTCAAGATCTATGTGATACAGCTCGATCCTTGAAGAAAGTCAAGCATAACCGGGCTGAAGTTGTTGGGCAACTGCACGCTGTAATGGGCAAATATTCGCCAATGGGTGATGATGTCAACCGCAGCATTCATAAAGTAGGCATTCCTTCTAACCATTATACCCCTAGTCGATTGTTCTCGATTGAGGAACTCCCACTAGCACTGGCTTACATTATTTTGCATGATGGGGATTTATTGGAGGCAGTCAAAGACGGAGTGAGCTCTGGTCGCGACACGGATTCTATTGGTGTTATGGCTGGTGCCATTCTTGGAGCTATGCACGGCGTTGCGGCTATTCCACAAGCTGAAATTGCTGTTATTGAACAGATTAATAAGCAAGAAATCGAGAAGCACTGCCATGCATTTATTGAAGCTGCCTCATTCATTATCGAGCAAGACATCGCACTCAGCAACCGTAGACAACAACAGATTCGTTCTATTATTTAAAAGGTGGTGTAATCGTTGATTCCTTCTAATTATTTGGAAAAAATTTATTCTGGTTACTTAGGTATGAACATTGGCATAAGACTAGGCGCTCCGGTAGAACCGACGATTTGGACTTATGAAAGAATACAAAGCACATATGGCGACATTACGGACTATGTCAAAGAGTTTAAGAATTTCGCAGCGGACGACGATGCGAACGGTCCATTCTACTTCTTGCGCGCACTGTATGACGATGCCAAGGACCGCGATATTACGCCTAATGATGTAGCTCGCGCTTGGTTGAACTATGCTCGTGAGGGTATCGGAATGTTCTGGTGGGGCGGATATGGCGTAAGTACAGAGCATACAGCCTACATCAATTTGAAAAAAGGGATTGAAGCTCCTCAGTCTGGATCGATTGAGCAAAATGGACTTATTATCGCCGAACAAATTGGCGGTCAAATTTTCATCGACACATGGGGTCTCGTTAACCCTGGTAATCCGAAAAAAGCAGCTGATTTCGGTGAGGCGGCAGCTCGCGTTTCACATGACGGCGAAGGTGTGCTAGGCGCAAGATTCTTCTGTGCAGCTATTTCCAAAGCATTCGAAACAAGCGACATCAATGAAATTATTGAAGCTGGTTTGGCTCAAATTCCAGTTGACTCGATCTATGCCAAAGTGTCCCGAGCAGTACTTGAGTTCCACGCACAACATCCGAATGATTTCAGAGCATGCCGTGACATGCTTGAAAGAGACTGGGGTTACGACAAGTATACAGGCGTATGCCACATCATTCCTAATGCAGGCGTCTGCGTACTGTCCATGATTTACGGTCAAGGCGACTTCAACAAAACGGTTGAAATTGCCACGATGTGTGGTTGGGACACAGATTGCAATGCTGGTAACGTTGGTACGGTTCTGGGTGTAGCTTGTGGTCTCGAAGGTATTGCAGATAAGTATCGTAAACCGATCAACGATTCCATCGTAATGTCAGGGATTTCGGGCTTTATGAATATTCTCGATATTCCAACCTACGCGAAAGAATTGGCAATTCTAGGCTATCGCTTGGCGAATGTTCCTTGCCCAGAAGGTCTTGTAGAGAGCTTCACAGAGCACGATATTTATTTCGACTTCGAGCTGCCGGGTTCCACACATAACATCCGTATCTCGGATCCGTTCTTCTGCCAGGCGAAACATTCAACGGAGAAGTCCTTCAAGGGAACAGGCTCGCTGGAAGTTGTGTTTGACCGTATGACTCGTGGAGAAAAATCAAAAGTATTCTACAAACCATTTTACACACGTGATGATTTCAGTGACGAAAGATACTCACCGACATTTGCGCCTAAAGCATCCTCTGGTCAAAAAGTATCCATGCAAATCTTCTTGGATCAATGGGGCGGCAATGAAACAATGGGCATCGCACCTTATGTGCGCTTATCCAATAGCAAAAAAGAGCTTGTACAAGGTTATGTGAAGCTCGTTGATCAAGAGTGGGTTCATGTTGAATTTGTCATCCCGGATTCCGAAGGCGAGCTGATTGATGAAGTCGGTATCGTGCTAGAGGCTTATTCGACTCGCAAGCCGAAAAGCTTGGGACGCATTTTCATTGATGAATTCCGTATCTACGGCAACGCAGATTACACGATTGATTTCAACAAGCAATTGAGCAATTTTGGCTGTATTACACCATTTGCACATAACAATGGAGCTTGGAGTTTAGAAGCAGGCGCAATGTATCTTATGACGGCGGAGCCAAGCGAAGCCTATACAGGTAACTACTTTGCCAAAGATTACTCCGTATCTGTAGAGCTCAACCCGCAAAGCGGACATTCGCACTTAGTGGCAGTTCGTGCGCAAGGCGCAATGAGAGGTTATCATGTAGGATTTGATGGAGCTAATCAAGTGTCTCTGTATATCAATAACTTCGGCTTTACGAAGCTAGCGAGTGCAGAGTTCCCGTGGCAGCTTGGCAAAGACTACGACTTCAAAGTGACGGTGCAGGGGAATTCCATTAATTTCGCTATTGACGGACAAGACGTTTTGAAGCACACTGACGATACGTTCAACTACGGGATGTTTGGCGTAAGCACAAGAACTGCAGCTAGAACTTATTTCAGACATATTAGATTTATGGAAATTTAGAAATTGTAGGTGGAGCGGGGAACGTTATGAAAATAATCGTAATTGGCAGTGCAAATATGGATATGGTCATGCGGACTAGCCGTATTCCAGAAATGGGCGAAACAATGCGGGGCGATGGATTTATCCTATCCGCCGGAGGCAAGGGAGCCAATCAGGCGGTTGCTTGCGCAAAAATGGGCGCTGATACCTGGTTTATGGCGAAAGTTGGCGACGATATTTTTGGGCAATCGTTGATCGGCAGCCTCAAAGGGTTCGGTGTAAAAACGGATTATGTAGGAATTGAACCTGAAGTTTCGACAGGTGTAGCCGCGATTACGGTTTGCGATGGGAATAATGCGATCATTCTAGACGGCGGCGCCAATAACCTAGTTAAACCTGGTTATATTGAAAGCTACAAAGAAGAAGTGCTCTCGGCCTCAGCTATTATGCTGCAGCTGGAAATTCCGGTGGAAACCGTCTATGCGACCATTCAGCTTGCGAAAGGCAAGGTGCCGATTTTCCTAAATCCGGCGCCTGCCATTCCACTGGATGACAAGATGTTGGATGGTGTGGATTATTTCACGCCGAATGAAATCGAGTGCCGGTTGTATACGAATGTGGAAGTGAAGACTACGGAGGATGCTTTCGCGGCGCTGGATATTTTACGCGGCAAAGGGATTCGCTTCCCGTTGATTACACTTGGTGAAAAAGGCATTGTGTACTATAACGGCACCGAAAATGTGTATATGGAAGGTCGGAAAGTGAAGGCCATAGATACAACGGCTGCTGGAGACACGTTCTCCGGGACGCTTGCCGCTATGATTGCTTCAGGCAAATCCCTCGATGAAGCGGTCAACATTGCGCAGCTTGCGTCTTCGATTTCGGTTACCCGCATGGGCGCACAGAATTCGATCCCGTATTTATCGGAGCTTTCGGATCTATGATGAACCTAGGTGAAATCCGTTTTCATGAGCTATTGAAAACTGCTGAGCATTTAGGTGAACACCGTATTCGTACGGTGGAGCGGAGGTCAGACCCATACGGCGACTATGCCGCTATGTATATGGAGACCGAACTCATCCCGGGTGAGTGGGTGAAAACGTATTTCTGGATAGGCGTTCCTTATGGGGAAACGCCTTTTCCTGCTATGCTGCACATCCACGGGGGAGGTTCGCAGACAGCAAATGTGGAACATGTCCGGCATTGGATGAGCAAAGGGTATGTCGCGCTTAGCTATGACTGGAAAGAGGAACTTTCTGGACAGGAGCATTATTCCGATTTGGCGGACATGCCTACCAAAGACATGGAAGAAGAGTTTGATCCGCTGCAATCGGTCATGTTCACGCGTCTCATCCACGCGAAGAAAATGGTAACGTGGCTGGCTCAGCTGCCTGAAGTGGACGCGGAGCGGATGGGTGCTTTCGGCATTTCCCGAGGAGGCACAGTAACCAGACTGCTTAATGCCTGGGATAGCCGCTTGCAGGCAGTGGCTCCTATCTATGGCTGCGGCAAGCACATGTCGCCAGGACGGCTGAATCGTAACGTTCGCAGGCCGCATACATTGGAAGACACCTACGATTGGGAGCGGCTGCTTAGCGGTTTGAAGCTAGCCGAGCGGGAGCAGTCGCCGATGCTGATCATGTCGGCGACGAATGATTACTGGGGCTGGATGGATGCCATCTGCGAAGGAGCTGCGCACCTTCCGAAGACGAAGCGCGGGCTGTATTTCGCTGCCAATCAGAATCATCATCTCGATGGCTGGGCAGGCGCTGCATTGGACTGTTGGATGGATGCGCTTGTGAAGGGAGAGGGGCATTGGCGGCAAGCTCCGTCCGCTGTTGTTTCTGTTAGCGAGGGAGCACTGCGGGTGACCTCCGAATTTGGCGCTGAGGGGCTGTCCGCGCTTCCGCTAAAGCTCCGCTTTTGCTGGTCTTGGTATGACTGGAGCGAGGTGCTTCCGCCGGGGAGATACTGGCATGTGAAGGAACTCGACTGTTCAGAGGCCAGCGACTTCAGCGTGGAGATACCGATTATTGATCCTGCAATAAGCGGTTTCGTCTATGTGGATGCCATCTATGCGGATGGCGTGAAAACGAGCAGTTTCCCTCTGCGATTCTCTCCCATTTATCTGGGAGCAGTTGCATCGGGTGTGCCTTTAACGCTAGAGTTGGCTGATTTCACTCGCGGGCTCGATGGATGGCATTGTCCGGAACAGCGGACGGAGCCATTTGATCCTGATTTCCGCTATGTGTTTGTGGACGATCCATCCGGAGGCAAGGCGCTTGCCTTGGACGAACCGGGCATGAAATTTGCCCTGGTCACGCATAAGCCGGTCGACCCGATTATACAAGGGGACAAAGACCATTTGCAGCTGCAGCTCAGGCTGTTTACGGACGTTCCGGGCGTGTGGGAGGTATCGGTTTTCTATCGGCCGGATCAAGCGGGCCAGATCGTATGGGTGAGTGAGGTTGAGGGAGTTCTTGGCTGGGCGAATGTACGACTAGCACGGCAGTCGTTTGGCCATGCAGACGGCAAGGTGCTCTCGTCTTGGGAGAAGATGCACAAGATCTGTGTGACTTTTCTTCCTGAACAGGTGGAGGCCATCTGTGGTGGCAGACCGGCTCTTGGTTCGGTTCGTTTTATTTAAGGGGACGGGTTACTATGAACTTGAACTAACGCCGATTACTCCTGCTAATTTCTTTTAATGGTCTACTTTTACAGATTTAACTGGAATTTCTACAGCTAATTTCACCGAATCTAGCCGATTTGGTCCATCTACCAGCGATATAGCTGGAGTTACTACCGTTATTTCATTCTCTGCGACAGCAGAGCGCAGAATAACGGTAGTTTTTCCATCTATTATCTCCGTATGACTACGCTATCATTGGTAAAAATAACTGTTGACACAAACTGAGCTACTTACTACTATAAAGGTGTGGGTAATTGGATGATCCAATTCTCAGCATATTGCCAGACGGAAGGTACTCATCATGACAATAAAGAAAATTAAGTACCACAGAGTGTATGAGGATGTCATTGAGCAGATTGAAAAGCTGATCCTTGAAGGCAACCTTGCTCCTGGAGACGTTTTGCCAACGGAAAGAGAGCTTGCCCAAGCTTTCGGAATCAGCCGCGGGACTTTGCGTGAAGCGTTCCGAATTCTGGAACGAGAAGGGCTGATCGAGACTCGTCCAGGTGGCGGTCGATTTCTTAACAAGAACCTCAGCAAGGCGGAAGATAAAACGAGAATCCTCGATAATATTGAGAGAGCTACGATTATTGAGCTGCTTGAGGCTAGGGAGATTTTTGAAACAGGCATCGTGGAATTGGCAGCACAAAGAGCATCCGATCAGGATATTCTAGAAATTGAAAGCGCTCTCGAAAAATGGGGCACTATTGACAGCGAATCGGATGATCCCGTTTCTCCAGATCAAGCCTTTCATCTATCCATAGCCAAAGCAACACATAATGTGGTGTTGGTGAATCTCATCGATCTTAACATGGATTTGTTGAAAAGGACGGCTACGAAGACAGTGGAAATACCTGGCCGTAGAAGTGAAGTGTACAAAGAGCATTTTAACATTTTCCAGGCTATTAAAGAGAGAGATCCACTTAAAGCGAAAGAAACGCTGCTGTACCACTTGAAGCAAGTCAAACAAAATATTCAATTGAAATAGCCGAAAACGGATGAAGTCTATCCGTCTCATGTAATTGGGTCATCCAATTACCCAAATCATAATGTAATCGCTTTATCTTAAATGTAAGCGGCTACAAGGATATCATTTTCGATTCTCGTGCCGTATCCCATTCTTCTAGAGGCACTACTACGAAACGATTGAAGTAATGGAAGACGGCTTCAGAATAATAGATAGACAAAAAAGGGAGGAAATAGAATGAAAAAGTCACTTCTTATGGTGGTCACGGCTTTAATGGTTGTAACAACCGCATGCTCCAGCGGCGGCAGCAAATCTCCGAGCAATTCGGCAGCTCCAACGTCTGCACCAGCTGCAACAACAGCAGGGGATGCGACGAAAGAGCCGGTTACACTTTCCATTGTGGCGAAAGATTTAATGGGAGATGACCCTGGTGTTCAGAAGCTGATGAAAGGCATCGAAGAAGGAATGAAGGCGGAGGGCAAAAATATTAAGCTGAAAGTAGTCCCTGTACAAAGCGGGACCTACTCAGAGAAGCTGGGCTTGCTGCTGCAAAGCGGCAATATTCCTGATCTTATTTACTTCCAAGGCGGCGACTACCAATTTGCCGTGACACAAAAAATCCTCGAAGATTTGACGCCTTTTATCGATAAGTCGACGAATGTGAAGGCATCGATGAACGTTTTTAACCAAGAGAGAATGAAGAACTATCCATATCTGTTATGGCTGTCGCCTCTGAATAGTGCTGTGCCTGTCGTTCGTCAAGACTGGTTTGATAAAACCGCATCGGGCAAGGACCTGCTGTCCAATCCAACAAGTGATAATTACTATGCCTTCTTCAAAGAGTTGAAGGAGAAAAGCGGCGCGAAGTACGCCTACACGGCGGCTGGAACACTCGATGAGCTCGACGTTATGTTCGGTCAGTCCTTTGGTCTGACATCCACGTGGATCAAAGGTGATGACGGTAAATATGCCTTCGGCAAAACAACACAGTTTGAAAAAGATAAACTTCTATTCTACGCCAAATTGTACAAAGATGGCCTGCTGGATCCCGAGTTCCTGACCAAGAAATGGGATACGAAAGAGAAAGCCTTTTATGATGGGCAAGCAGCTATCATGGCAGGTACTCAAGGCAAAGTTATCGACATCTACAACAATAAATCGGTTAGTCAAAATGGAGCAGCTGCCAAAGTCATGACACTGCCGCCAGCAAAAGGCAAAGCACAAGGTTATACCCCGGTTGATATCAGTAAGGAAAGCCGCGGCTTTGCTATCGCTAAGACATCAAAGAACAAAGATATGGCCTTTGCGGTTCTGGAATATATGGCCGGTCAGAAAGGTCAAATGCTAGATAAGCTTGGTGTTGAGGGCGATGAATACCAAATCGTGAACAACAAAATCAAATTAACGGATAAATTTGCAGCGTGGTTCCCGCACTTTGTAGAGTCCACAGTGAACTTCAAGCCGGATAAAGAGTTTGATCCAGCAACACCTTATTTCTCTGAACAGGCAAGCAAATCTCTGCAAATGTTCGCTTCCATGTCGACGAAAGACAATACCTTTGTCATTCCTGCTGAGCTTGCTTCCAAGTGGGATGCTTCCACGGCCAAGTACAAAGAGTTTGCAGCTGATCTCGTAACTGGCAAGAAAAGCGCAGCAGATTTCGATAAGTTTGTTCAAGATTGGAACGCAGCAGGCGGTAAAGAAGTGACGGAATACGCGAATAAAACGATCAAATAAATAACTGACTAGGGTGGGGCGTGAGCCCCACTTTTTACCAATGAATAGAGAGGTGAAGGCAATGGAAGCGCAGGCATTTCATACGGAAGATGACAATCGGGTGTTCATTCCAGAAACATCGTACATTTATCGTGTTCAACATCGCATCATGGAGGGGGATTGCCAGTGTGATCACGGCCCATTTCTAGTTACGGTGCAGGCTTTCTATATGGATAAATACCCTGTTACCAATGAGCAATACAAGCAGTTTCTTGATGAGAGCGGCTATTATCCAGAGGACAGTCACAATTTTATCAAACATTGGCAAGAAAGCGGTATTCCTCAGGGGAAGGAGAATCATCCGGTTATTTGGGTCAGTCAAGAGGATGCAAGAGCTTATGCAAAATGGAAAGGCGGCAGACTTCCGAAGGAGACGGAATGGCAGCTTGCGGCGGGAGGCAACCAGAAATTAAAGTGGCCATGGGGCAATCAATACAACGCCGATAAGTGTCATTCTTCCGGTTTCGATACGATGCCGGTCGATACTTTTTCGTCCAACAGCAGCCCTTATGGTTGTGTAGACCTGTCCGGCAATGCTTGGGAATGGATGGATGACACCGTAAACGATGAACAGCACAAATTCACCTTTTTAAGGGGAGGCTCCTATTATAAGGCGCCGCATACCTGGCATGCGGAAGGCGGTCCACACCCGACTGATTATCATCTGAAATTCCAACTGTTGAATGAAGGGTTAAACCGCTGCGAAACCGTTGGTTTCCGCTGCGTATACGAGGTGACACGATGATTCTGAGCGATAAGGTTATGAACATAATTACGATTAAAAATGACAAAATGGGATTTGCCATCAAGCATGATGGCCGTCTGATGCTGCATCAAGTGTTTCACAATGCGATCCATCAGCGTGCTGAATTGACATCGGAAGAAGCTGAATTGTTCACGATGGAGCTTGAAGGCGGGCACATGCTCCCTTGCAGCCAGTGGCTCATTACCGGGATTGAGTCGGGAGGTGATCAAACGGAAGAACTAGTATCCGTTTCATTATCGATTCAATGCGGGCAGGATGAACTGATGGCAAAAGTTATTTTTCTTCATCAGTTGGAGGATCAATCGATTCGATACCTGATCCAGCTTAGCGCTAAGTGGGATGAATCAGGGCCGAAGGAAGTTTACTTACACATGCCATTCCTGGCGAATCTTAGATTGGACGAAGAGCATCCGAATCATTACTATTTTCCGTCTAACCCTCAATCGAAGCGGGATGGCAGCAGCATCATGCAGATGCACGTTGAATTTACGATGCCGCTTGGCATTTTCCATCCCAATCAGCTCCATGGTTTTAGCTTGGAATTCCCTAACTTAAATGAATATTGGTTCATTTGGGTGCAAAATCGCAACATGGAATTAAAGCAAATGGCATCTCTTACGGAGCTTAAGCAGCACCGCTTGCTGCTTCGCCCTGATCCATCACTGGCTGATGTGATGGAAATCAAGTTCTCGGCGATTGAGCGCGGGTGGGTGGAGTTCTTCAACAACTGGAGGCAGAATGCCCGCAAGCCGATTTCTTTCAAAGAGTACGAGCGGCCGGAGTTGAAATGGTACAACGATACGTTTCTGCAGCATTTTACGTATATCTTCAGCAAAGAAGTATATGATTTTGAAAAAAATCAGATTGACGTGGAACGTTTACTTCAACAAGGTGAAGCATTCGGAGGCTATGATTCCGTGCTATTATGGCATCAGTATCCGCGCCTTGGTGTAGACAGCAGAAATCAATGGGAGTTTTTCGGGGAGTTTCCTGGAGGCATGCCGGGATTGAAAAATACGGTGGAACAATTTCACCAGCGCGGCGTAAAGGTATTCTTGCCTTTTAAACCGTGGGATATTGGCTTTGACGAGTCTGTGAAGCAATCCACGCTGAGTATCGTGGAGATCGTAAGAGAAACGGATATCGACGGCGTATTCCTGGATACGATGGACAGTGTTCCCGATAGTTTCCGCGATGCGGTTCACGAAATTAAACCTGACTTCGTTTTCTGCTCCGAAGGGCGCCCGAAAAAGAAGCATCAAATTGAAATCATTACCGGTTCGTGGAACCAGTTCAAGAATAAAGAATCAATGCCGGAGACCGATATCTTCCGATATGTGATGACGGAGCATTTTTCGCCGATTATTTCACGCTGGCATGTTGGCATTCGCAAGGATTTGCTCATTAAGCGGGCTATCTTTAATGGTACTGGCATACTGGTTTGGCAGGATGTTTTTGGCAGTTGGTTGCCCTATAACAAGCTTCAGCAGGCGGCAATCAAGAAGTGGAAGACCATCTGGCGGGAGCATAAAGCCAACTACCAGAGTTCGGGCCCTGTCCCGTTATATCCAACTCTGCAGAGTGGATTGTATTGTAATGCCTTTCCAGCCGATGATGGGAGGAGTATTATTTATACAGTTTATAATGACACGGATGAGGAGATTCTTGGGGATTTGTTGACATGTACGAGCTCGGAAATCACGAGTATAGCGGAGCTGTGGGATGATCTTCCGGTGCATGTGGAGCAGCTTGAGGGGTATGATCTTATTCGCGGGACTGTGAAGTCTAAACAGTTGTCGATTATTAAAGTGGGTTTATGATAGATACGAGGTTAGCTGCCCCTTCTTATGAGATTAACTGGAAAAACTACTGCTATTTATTGGAATAGGGCTGCTAAAGTTTGATTAACTGGAATTTCTCCTGTTAATGGGATAGTTGAGCTAGTGAAGTGGGGTATTCAAGACTAATTAGCGGTATTTTTTCCATTTAATTAGCAATATAAGTCGGTATATGATTAAAATAACTGGAGTATTTCCCGTTAATTATAAACTGCGGATAGTGGATACGCAATTATCCTGATTGCCAGGGCCGCGTTTGGTGAAAGGAAAAAAACGAGAAACGAAGCGAGAACTGACCGCTTTCATTTCTCGTTTTTTTGAATTCAACCCTGGGACACACTCTCTTGCACTCAATCCACCAACCGCAAAAGCTCCGCCTTCACACTATCGTAAGCGTTCCGATCGCCTTTTTTAGCATAAAATCGAAGCCCGTCTATGCCCTTGAATAGCAGCGCACACTTCAAACGCTCCTCGAAATGCGGAATGTCTCGCCCCTCGCTAGCCCAAGCGCTGCGCACCATTTCTGGAAATTGCAACTGCGGCGTCCAGAGATGCTGCGTCGCCAAATCGAACACGAAGTCGCCATAGAAGGCCATCTCCCAGTCAACAATACCCGTGACACGCTGCCCGTCCGTCAGCATATTCCCCAGATGGAAATCGCCATGCACAAGATATCGCTGCTGCGTGGAATAGGTCGATAACTCTATCATGATGCCGTATAAGTGCTGATAAACGTCCTTTTCCAGGAAAGTATCCTCAAAGAGCGCATACCAGTTATGCCAGAAGCCAGTCTGCTCCTCCCGAAAGAAGGAAGCAAGGAAATCAGGCCAACTCTCGTGCGTGCCGTCTCCTGAGGGCTGAATCCAGCCATACCCTTTGGCCCGGCCAAGCTGGACTTCATTCTTTATTTTAAAATGCTGGATAAGATCGGGAAGAATCTGCTTGATTTCGGCTTCCGGATAGGAGATGATGGTACGTCCCGGTACCTTTTCGGCAATGGAAAAGCACAGATCTTCGTTCACACGGCCAATCTCAAGAACACGAGGAATCGGCAGGCCTTGGGACGAAAATGTTTCATGCACATAACGTTCTCTAACAAAACCTTCACTGCCACTGTTAAAATGAATGATAAATTCCTCATCGTGCTGTCTATAGCTGAACACTTTGCTAACTTCGCCTTGCTCAATCGGCTGTAAATCGGTAACTGGCTTGTTCAAAATCTGCTGCAAGAAAGCTTCTGCTGATCGGGTATCCATGTTGGGTTTAATGCCGGACATCTTGCCATCACCTTCCCTAATTCATCCTATGTTGGTTATTCGCAGCCTGGCTATATGAGACATGAAAGCAGGATACTTCCTAGTCTATCACGAAAATCTGTAGTGGAAAAATAAAACAATTCGGAGAGAAATTTCATTATACAAAAGGAGCGAACAATGAACTTATTTCATTTTAGTGAAGAAAGCGGAATTCGTGTGTTTGTGCCTAGAGTGAAAGAAAATCATAATAATATGCCTCCCGTCGTCTGGGCGATTGAAGATGTTCACGCTTTTACCTACTATTTTCCAAGAAATTGTCCCCGTATTGTCTATACAAGAACGAATGAGATCTCCGATGAGGATCATGAGAAGTTTTTTAACCTAACCTCCTCCGATATTGTCGTGACGGTTGAAACAGATTGGTACGAACGCATACAACGTACAACGCTATATCGATATAAAATGCCGAGCGACACCTTTCAAGTATTTGATGCCTGTGCCGGTTACTACATTTCCCCTCAAACCATCATTCCTGAAGAAGTTGAACCACTTACGAACCTCTTGGATCGCCTCATGCAGCTGGGTATCGAGGTGAGATTCACCCCTAACCTGCATCCACTGAGAAACGCTATTTTGAGCTCAACGTTGAACGATTTTGGTATACATAGATTTGCGAACGCGAAAGGGGCTGACCTATGATGGAGCATAGCGCCCAAATAACTAGCAAGTGAATTTGACCTCACCAAACACAACTGACAGCACGCTGTCAGGGTATCTCCTGTATGATTAAGGTAACAATGAGAGATGACATTTAGCCAAGGGAGAGATTATTATGACAGAGCAAATACGGAACATGTACGATTACCATGTATGGGCAAATCAAACAATGCTGAATCACTTGAAAAAACTGGGCCAGGACATTTACACACAGGAGATTCAAAGTGTTTTTCCAACAGTGGCTAAGACCATCGCTCACATTTATGTTGTGGATTCCGGTTGGTTAGATATGATGCAGGGCAAAAGCATGAAGGAAGCCATGACGGATTCGGGCCAATTGACGGCTAATGCGGAAACCAAGAGCATGGAGGAAATAGAAATCATGTATGCCCAATTGGCAGACAGGTTCAAAGCATTTCTGGATGCGCAAGAATCCTTAGAGGAGACGATTGTGCTAGATAATCCTTATGCAGGGGTGCGTGATACCAGCCGCGCGGAAATGCTCCTTCAAGTGGTCAATCATGGCACCTATCACCGGGGAAATATTACTGCGATGCTGCGCCAAATGGGGCACGCCTCTGTGATGACGGAGTTTGCGCTGTTTTGGTATGCGGGCTAAATTACTCCTATTCCTTCATATTTTGCAGAGCTTCAATCGCATAATTCAGCTCAACATCTTGTCCTCGAACATACTTCTCTTCGAAAGTTTGCTCATTTAAAGGGATCTTGATATCGGGAATGGCTCCTCCTAACCCCTTATCGTTACTATCGCCTTGAATCATTTTTTCTTGATTCAGCGATCTTCCGTCTGGCATTTGCAGGACGTAACCTTCCGGCATTTCAACTACGATAGGGCTTGATACAACTCCAAATGATCCATTTGTTGATGTAAATCCGACAATTCGGGCATGGGGCAAGCCCTTGACTGCAAGCGGTAATCCTTCTCCGGAACTTCCAGTTCGTTGATTAATCAGAACAGCTAGCTTTCCGTCATAGGAAGGCGTTAAGGGTTTAATTGTACGAGTTTCATTAGGATTGATTTCAAATGTACCAGTCCTATGATTGTAATAACTCACATATTCATAAAACTTCGGCTCTTTCACCAAATAACCTGCCATCGCAGCAACGAGGTCATCATCTCCCCCCGGATTGTCCCGAACATCAATAATCAGGCCTTTTATTTGTTTTTCCTCAAACTCTTTTAACAGGTTTTCGAACACTTTTTCTGGATGAGTCATGGTCGCACTTGGAAGAAAGTATCTCATTTTCACATAGCCATACCCGTTGCTTAGAACTTTGCCTTCCACAGGTGCATCCGTTTTGGTTAACTTTACTCTTGTCTTTTTTAGTGTCTCGTAATTGTCGTCATACGCCTTTAGCGTTACTTTTTTAATTTCGTTATCACCTTTGTTTTTAAAAGCTACCTGAATGTCTTTTCCAATGGACGTTCTTGTCATGAACCTTCCTTGATTAGCAAGTTGGTCACCCCCCCGTAGCCATGGGAGCTTCGCTCCAGGAGGTAGTCTGATAAGCTTCTCGCGCCTCCTTGCCATCCCAGGAAATGATCTCAGCCCCAAGCTCGATGCCGCTTTGTTCAGCAGGACTGCCTGCTATAAGCAAATTGACCATTACCTTGCTTTGATCTAATTGAATCGTACTTAAACCAACACCACCGCCAACTTCTCGTTTGAATATTTGATTGTCATCGTACAAGTTCTCATTCATGATTTTGACATGCCCGTCTCGAAAAGAAGAAAGATACGATCTTAACGTCTTATCATATAATTCTTTATCCTTCTGCTGCTCTGCCTGTTGAAAAAGGGGTTCATACTTATCTTTCAGTGCCGCCCAGTCGACCTTTTTCCATTCCCCAAAGGGGTATTCTCTGGAGAGTCGCTCGTTCAGTCGTACAAAGGCTTGGGAATAGCTTAAATGGCTGAATTGACTCACCGGATTGAAACGGGACTCACCTGCCAGCATCATGGATAGGACAAGAGGGGAGAAACCAATTAGACAGAGAACGACCCTTAGTATTCTGTACTTGGGCATAGGGATGCAACGAACCGGTCTATATACTTTCTTGACTGTACATAAGAAAATTACCGCGGTCACAGCGTAGAGTAACAATGCCAGAATAGTTTTATCGCCTTGTAACACACTTACAATCGCGATAAGGAGGCCAGCGCTGGGCAGAAAATCAAACCACCTAACATATTTTTGGATAGGTATTGCGTACCACACTAAAACAATGAAATTGATAGCAAGTAATAGTAATTCATAATCAGTGAACCACTTGAGTGAGCCAAACAGATTTCCAATCGTGATCATTTTGTTATCTCCTTCCTACGAAGCTTAGAATGTTTCTAAAGCTTAGAAAAGAAATATGAACGGAGCGTGAATAACAAAAACCGGCACCCCTAGGTACCGGCTAATCAATTAAAGCTTATTTGGCGGAGAGATTGGAATACATAGGGTGAACTTTGCACCTTGTCCGACTGTGCTTTCTACTTCAATGTTTCCATGATGATTGACAATAATTTGCTTCACAATGGCGAGACCTAGACCGCTGCCCAGGCTGTTACGAGATTTATCCGTTTTGTAAAAGCGCACGAAAATATGACTCAATTCCTCAGGCTTAATTCCAATCCCTGAATCTTGGATGGAAACGGTATGTACATGGCTATTGGTTAGAAGCTCAATCCGGATTGTGCCATGATCAGGCGTGAATTTGATACTATTTCCAAGCAGGTTAATCCAAACTTGATTGAGCTGGTCGTAATCGGCTGTGATCTTAGCGGCAATGGGCAGCGTCAAGTCGATTCGAATGTTTTTGGCGGCCCAGAGCGGTTCGCAAGAAACAACGGCCTGTCGGATTTGTTCATCGAGGTTGAACGTTTTTAAGACAAAAGGATGATGCGTTGATTCGAGGGAAGCAAGCTTGAGTAAATTATCGCTAAGTCGTGACAGTCTATCGCTTTCCATAAGAATGATATCCAAATACCGCTTCCGATTCTCTGGTGTTACCAGATGGTCAAGCTTCAGTGCTTTCGCAAAACCCGAAATGGAAGTTAACGGTGATTGAATTTCATGCGAAACATTGGAAACAAAATCCTGCCGCATCGTTTCCAACTGCTTAAGCTCACGGGCCGTCTCGTTGAAGCTTCGGGCAAGAATCCCTAATTCATCTTTTCGCGTAAGCTTTAATTTCACATCGAAATCGCCCTTAGCAAGTCGTTTGGTGGCTTTGGTCAATAATTTAAGGGGCATTACCAGGAAACGCGCAGCAATTAGAATGCACAAGCTTCCTATAACGAGTACCAGCAGCAAAATAGTAATTAGAAATCGATATAGAGTCTTCTCATTTTTGGTGGATGACAGTAAAAAAAAGAGCATAATTTTCACCTTTGAACACAAACGGTAGCCCGACATACATGACTCCTTCCGCTTTAACTTCTGATCGATATGTGCCGCCTTTCAGCACCTGTTGGAGGGGAGCTTGGTCAATAGCAGCAACTTGCCCTTTATTATCCGACCAAAATAATTTGATTTCACCAGAGGTAGTAAAAACCTGAATCGGGTACGCGGTTATCTGAGATGTCTTCTCCATGAAAGCTTCCAGATCCTGAGGCTGCGTTTGTTGATAAAGCCCCACAATATTATTGCTTACCTTCATCATATCGTTCTGTCCTATTTCGTTTAACTCTTTTTGGAAGATGGCGACTCCGATAATGAAGGATGAGATTAAGCCGATGACGATTGCAGCTAAAAAGGTGAGCACCACACGAACATATAAACTCTTCATTGTGCAACAACCACAAGTCTGTATCCAAGACCTCGTGTTGTTTCAATATAGAAATGGTTGATATCACTGGCAAATCTCTGTCGGAGCCTCTTGATGTGCACATCCACGGTCCTGTCGTCGCCTTCGTAGTCCGTCCCCCAAATTTGAATGATAAGGTGCTCCCGTGTGAAAATTTGGCCGGGATGACTGGCTAGCTTACACAGCAATTCGAACTCTTTTAAAGGGAGGGAATGTTCCTCATTTCCGCGAACGACCTTGTAAGTGTTGAGATTCAGCACAATTTCACCCAGGTGTATGAGCTTGGAGGAGAATATCCGGGAACGTTTCAACAGTGCTTTAACTCGCAGTACGAGCTCTACCGGATCAAATGGTTTTGCCAGATAATCGTCCGTCCCGAGCTGGAAGCCTTTCACTTTATGCGCGGATTCTCCTTTCGCTGTCACCATTAACAGGAGGATATGAGGATCCCGGCTTCTGATTTCTTTGCATAAATCCCAGCCATCCAGCAGTGGCATCATAATATCAAGTATGACAAGTTCAACGACTGTATCCTCCAGCACCGAGAGAGCTTCTTCTCCATTTCCTGCTTCAATAATGTCAAATCCTTCATTTTGCAGAAAAAGGCCCATCAGCTCGCGAATATGCCGGTCATCATCGGCAATAAGTATTTTGGTCACTCGTAGACTAACTCCTTTTGATAACTATTTTCGGGGTTCTAATTTATGAGTTGATCTAGTAAAGTGCTACTTAAACCAGCCCTTTTTCCAGAACCAAGCGAACATGCCAAGACCTATGCCGAACATGAAGATGAGAATAGCAAAATAGCCCCAGTGCCACTTCAATTCGGGCATATAGGCGAAATTCATCCCGTATAGTCCGGCAATGAACGTCAATGGCATGAAAATCGTGGTTATGACCGTCAATGTTTTCATAATGTTGTTCATTCGATTGGAATTCAAGGAGATGTAACTGTCGCGCATATCGGCCGTCATATCCCGGTTGGATTCAATCATCTCAGAAAGTTTAAGCAAATGATCATGAATATCCGTAAAGAATACAATGTGCGCTCGAAATTGTTCAATTCGATCCGTATTGATGACCCTGTACAGAAGATCGCGCATAGGTACGATCGTCCTGCGTATTTTTAGCAGCTTGGAGCGGATTTCAAAAATATCATTCATGAGCACCTCAATGCTCTCCGAGTGTACATTGTTCTCAATCTCGCTCAGTTGATCCTCTATTTGATACACACTTGGGAAATACTGATCAACCAAATTGTCAAGCACTAAGTAAGCGGCATAAATATGGCCTTCGCTTCGCAAGTTTTCTAGCTCGGACAGTCGGCACCAGGCATCCTCAATTTCTCTGGAATCATGTTGATGGAACGTGACGATGTAGTTGCTTCCCACAAACATGTCCACTTCTTCCGCATCCAGTGTCTTAGCATTCATTGCGTGCATGACAAAGAAATGGACATTTTCGTAATGGTCCATCTTCGGTCTTTGCAGCAAATAGAAGCAGTCTTCAATGGCCAATGGGTGAAAATGAAAATGGTCCTTTAACTCCAATGCTTCCTCTTCGCTGGGATTGTGAAAGTCAACCCAATACCATTTTATGTTGGCGTCATTGAGTTGGCGGAGTGGGATATCGTGATGTACCGTATTATCGGTTGTAACCGCTAGTGAACGAATCATAACAAAACTCCTAGGTTCAAATACGTTATTAATTTCTTATTTTACCATACAATGACATCAGAGCAGAATTTCCTGGGCAATAATCCGGCGATTTTTGTGGTAAAAGCAAGAAACAGGGTTTGTGTGAGTATTTTGTAACACAATTGGAATATTTCTGTTACAGTCCTCTAATATAAGTGGGGTATTATAATAAACAAGACCCCCTTTTTTAATATAAACTTTGGACCTGGCCCCGTTGGCTAGGTCCCTTTTTTTAGGGATCGGAGGTGCTGTTCGTGTCAAAGCCCTTAGTTATTATAGTCAATGGCCTCCCGGGTACAGGCAAAACAACCCTAGCGAAGCGCCTTGAACAAGACCTGCGCATGCCATTATTCTCGCGGGACGGCATATATGAGACCCTATATGATGCGTTAGATTGCGAGAGCCAAGGCTGCCCGCCATTATTGGCACCTACTGCATTTACAATGCTCTACTCCATGGCAAGCACCTTGTTAGCAGCGGGCCAATCTATGATCATTGAAGGTTTTTTTGGCCGACCTGAGTTAAGGAGCGCCGAATTTATGAACCTACAGAAGGCTTACGGATTCGAACCTTTTCAGATCCTGTGTAGAGCGGACGGGAACGTGCTTCTAGAACGATTCCTTGCGCGTATGGGGGCAAAAGAACGCCATGCTGGTCACTCTGACTTGGCATGGATTGAGCAGGAAGAAAACAAGGAGAGAATTTTACGAGGGCATCTTACTCCGCTAACGCTTGGCGGTACAATCGCAGAAATTGACACAACTACTCCTGACAGTTTTGATTATACGCTTTTAATGAAATCGATCCAGACAGCTTTGTTGAACTCTTAAGCCATCTAAATCCACGACGGGGGAACAGCAGCATGCATGATATGACGCTTCCAGCGGAATTGTCCCAACTGCTCAGAGGTTACGAATGGCAAAGAATAACGCTCGGTTTATCGCAATCTCAAACCTACTTATTGTCGGGTGCTTCATCGAACTTATACATAAAAATCCAATCCCTCACCGCGGCTGAAAGCCTTTATTGGGAGAAAGAACGGTTAGTCTGGCTGCAAGGGAGGCTACCTGTCCCAGAGGTTGTCTATTACGGACAAGACGACGCCAATGAATTCATGCTAATGACAGAGATCGAGGGAATCAACGCCTCGGATAAGTCTTACGAAAGCATGCTTCCGCAATTAATGCAGCAATTAGCCATTGGCCTTAGAGCTGTACACGAAGTACCTGTTGAGGGCTGCCCTTTTGACAAAACACTGAATGCGAAAGTGGTGGAAGCCAGAAGACGAGTGGAGCAGCAGCTTGTTGACGAGGAGGATTTTGACCAGCAAAGAGAAGGACGCACGGCGGAAAATTTGGTGCAGGAGCTCCTGGACTTGAAGCCGGAGAGCGAAGATTTGGTTTTTACGCACGGGGATTACTGTTTACCCAATATCATCCTCAAGGATGGAAGGGTTCATGGTTTTATTGATTGGGGCAGGGCGGGAATCGCAGATCGGTATCAGGATATAGCCCTGGCGATCCGAAGTATAGGGTACAACTTTGGCAATGAGCATGTGCAAACTTTCCTTGATGCTTATGGTCTCACGGCCTTAGATGAAGCAAAAGTCCACTATTATCAACTCATGGATGAGTTTTTCTAAGTGCAGAGGAACTACAGTCCGCTATTTGGCCGAAAAATGGCTATGTCGCCGCTCGGAGGGAACTACGTTCCGCTATTTCATCGAATTCGGCTGACATTCAGTCATCCGAGGGGATATAAGACCCTGTAGTTCCGCTCATATGCAGAAATCAGCTATTTTGCTCGAATAGCGCCCTGTAGTTCCCTTTGCCTCCCTTTGTCTCCCTTTGTCACCACTGCCATCACAGCCATCACAGCCATCACCACTGCCACTCCCGCAGCTCATGACTTCGTCTTCATCTCGCCGAACTCGCCGAGCCAGCACCGCTCAAAAAAGGGACCTAGCCGCCAAGGCCAGGTCCCTTCTTATTTATCGCTTCGAACGATAGATTTCCTTCACGATCCGGTAAGCCAGCTTAGGCTTGCGATACTCATTCAGCAATCCTTTGTTGTTAAAGCTCCGCGCGCGATCGCGGAAATAAGGGCGATCACTGCGCACATCGACGCGGATGTCGGCGAAATGCCAAATCAGTGTTCCGACGATGCGCGGATCCTCACGGAAAATCTGCAGCGCCTGCTGCACAACATCAGCCTGATAGTCTTCACTGAACAAGCGCGGTTCCCAGCCTGCGTCACCGAAAATACCGGCTGCCCCGAACTCGCTCATGATCAGCGGCTTGTCCCCAGCGCCTTGCGCTTCAGCATTGCGATAATAGTTTTGCAGCATATCGCGGAATCCGTTTACGTTGCCTTCATACCAGCCGTAATATTTATTGATGCCGATGACATCGAAGTAAGACAGCACGATATCTTCCACGGGGTGCATGGTAGCGTAGGTGACTAGACGGCTTTCGTCCATGCTGCGGATTTTACCCACAAACTTTTTCGTAAGCTCAAGCGCCTCCGTCGTGCGTGTATCAATTTCATTATGAGCTCCCCAGAAAATAATGGAAGGATGATGATAATCCCGGGTAATCATTTCATCCAGCATCTTAACGCCACGTTCTGCAAAGAGAGGGCTAGCCAGTGTTTCTACACTCATAAAACAGCCCCACATCGGTATTTCGCTCCACAAAAGCATGCCATGTTCATCCAGTAAATCCATCCAGAACTGGCTTTGCGGATAATGCGAGCCGCGCACAATGTTGCAGCCTAGATCTTGCAGAATAGAGAGGTCTTTCAGCATGAGCTTAGGAGGGAAAGCAAAGCCCCACTCGGGATGCTCTTCGTGCCGGTTAACCCCTTGTAGATAGAGCTTTTTCCCGTTCAAAAGGATCTGGCCATTGTCGACGGAAACAGTACGAAATCCTGTACGGTCAATAAGGTCGTCCTCACCCGCTTGTACCTTGAACGTATATAGTTCTGGTTGGCCCACATCCCATCTACGGATGTTAGCAAGGGTTCCGCGTAGGGTCAATTGTGTGGATTGACCTGCTAGTAGTTGTACGGTTACAGCCGGGAAAACGAGTCCATTTGTAGAAGCATTAACCTCGACTTCGCTGTCGGTATTGCTCAAAGAGTTGACTTGGACTTGTAAGCTGATATCCGCTTGATCGCCTGTGAGATGATAATCGATTTTCATCGTATCAATGTAGACATCAGGCAGCTCTTGCAGCTCTACGGAACGGATAATACCGCCGTAAGAGTACCAATCGGCCACATCGGTCGGCAGTGTCTGCCAGTCCAACGTGCTGTCTACGCGAATAATAAGTTCATGCTGGCCTTGAGCCAAATGCGGAAGCAGCGTGCTGAACTGTGTATATCCTCCAAAATGATACCCGAGATGCAGACCATCTACATAGATATCCGCATGATGAAGAATGCCCTCAAAGATCAACCGAATGTTGCTGTCTTGTGTTGTATCGAAATAGGTGCGGTACCATGCGGCGCCAATATATTCGAATAAGCCTAATTCATTATTCCAACAGGAAGGAACAACGAGCTTACGGGAATCAGCAGGAAATTTCTTGTACCATTCTTCGGTAGTACCTAAATTACTTGGATCTGTGACAAAATCCCATAGACCATCAAGTGTGCGAGTTTTGCGAAGGATATGTTGTCCAAAAGTACGAATCAAAGGAAAAATCCCCTTTCATGTCTGTTTCGTAAAGCGTATCATGGAGGAATGGGTATGATCTATGGATAAAGGATTTTATCATTTGTCAAAATCGCTTTGCAGGTGGTGGCTATATGGAATCGAAAGCTCACAGAATTTATCATCTTCGTCTAACTTATGAGAAGCTTCCCGTACCTGGCTGGAAGGATATTCGCAATACGATGGATGTTCATTCGCTTTACTGGATCATGAGCGGGGAGGGGGAATTTTCGCATTCACCTGACGAAGAGCCCATCCAAGTGAAGACAGGGACGCTGATCTATCTGAAACCCGGTTTTTCTCTGACGATGTCATCTTCCACCGATCAACCGCTCTACATCCGAATGCTTTTATTTGATGCTTTTGATGTGCCTTACGAGCATGCGATCTGGCAAAAGCCAGTGTATCTAGACACGCTTGACCTGCCTTTTATCAAACTGTATTCCCCGGAACAGGCCGTATGGATTCATGAACAGTTTAAGCAAATGTGGTCGATCCAAGGGACTGATCCGCATGAAAGACAAGCCGAGTTTCAATATGTGCTATCCAGATTGCTTCATTATATGAGAGACACGCACGCATCGACTGACCCGTATATGAAAGCTTATCAGCAAGCGAAGTTTTGGATGGAAACCTGCTACAACCGTCCTCTCAAGATGGAGGAGCTGGCGCGGAATTTTCATATTTCTGTGTCTCAATTACGGAAAATGTTTATGCAGCAAACCGGTATATCCCCCAAGGAGTACTTGAACCGAATTCGTAATGAGAAAGCCAAAACATTGCTGCTGCTAACGGAAGAGCCTATGAAAGCGATCGCGGTCGCTTGCGGTTTTGCTGATGAGTTTCATTTTGGTAAAATGTTTCGGGCATGGAATGAAGTTTCCCCAGCTCGATTCAGAGCTTTGCATAAATAGCTCGGTCAGGTTGCGCAAGCATTTTTATGGTAAAATGATGTTTAAAATAAGATTTGGTTTGGGAGAGGGGCTTTACCTATGAGTGCCGAAATTGAGAAAAAATTTTTATTGCCTGCATTTCCTGCAGCTGAGTTGGACAAGCAAGAAATTAAGCTAGTATCCAAGCAGTACATTTATCAAACGTATTTAGCTTTTTCGGAGGATCAGGAAATTCGGGTGCGTCAGCTGGTTGATAGCTCTGGCGAGTCGCATTTTACACATACGTTCAAATCCGGTCATGGAATGGTTCGGGAAGAAATTGAGTACAACATCTCTGAGACTGTCTATAAACAGTTGTTGGATCACACGGGGTTGATTCCGTTAGAGAAGATTCGTACTACGGTTGAACATGCGGGGCTTTACTTTGAAATTGACGAATACAAGCAAGTAGATTTAGCGGTGGTTGAGGTCGAGTTTCCGAGCATCGAAGCGGCTGAGCAATTTGTAGCTCCTGCATGGTTCGGACGTGAGCTGGGCTCTGAGGACGAATTCCGTAACAAGTCCATGTGGGTTGCCTTGCAAAAGAAGTCTGCCATGGGGGATTAAAGAAGAACACTTGAAGGAGGGACATCTCATTTTGGACATAAGACGACTAGGGGAGCAGGACGTCCCACAGGTGCAAGAACTGCTCGTGGGTGTGGTTTCACGGCTGCCGTCCAGCGCTCTATATTCCATGGATCGTTTGGAAGCACTGTACGAATATGTTGAGCAAAAAGGTGAGATGTATGGCGCTTATCTGGGAGATACACTCGTTGCTTATACGGTGATCGCGTTCCCTGGGTTAAGCGCCAGTAATCTCGGACGTGAGTTTGGCGTACCAGAGGCAGAGCTGCCTAGAGTTGCTTCCCTGGAAGGCACCATCGTCCATGAATCAGCGAGAGGACAAGGACTGCAGCGGCGTTTCCACGCCTTCAGAGAACAGCGCGCACGGGAGAAGGATATGCTATATCTCTATGCAACTGTTCACCCAGACAACGTAGTAAGCCGCCAAAATCTAGAATCAGCTGGATTAACGCTGCAATTCTCCCGCCCGATGTACGGTGGTCTGCCGAGGCACTGTTATGCTAAGAAGCTATTTTGAAAGAGCAAGCTCTCTGACTTTTTTCCATTCATCTAATTGCTTTTCCAAATGCTCGACCAGTGTACTGACATCGCTCAGAAACTTGTCTTTGTCGCTGTCGTCGAGCTTGGAAGCCTCGCTCTGCAAATCGCTCGTACTTGGAGCTTGTACAACGGAGAGAAGCTGCTGCAGCTTAATTTGAATAGGGGCCATTGCCATTGTCGTTATTGTCGCCGTCTCATCTTGTTGAGATGGGCTGCTTGGCAAGGATAGCCCGTTGTGCTCCGCCAGAGGCGTATCGATTGCCGTGCTGGCTTTTTCTGCTTTCTGCACTTTAGTTGGAGCCTTGGCAGGAGCAGGTTTAGCCCGTTCTGCGCGGTTGTTTTGAAAAACAGACCACGTTTCGACCAATTCGTTCCCCGATTTGTACAAGAGCTTCCCTTTGGTGCTCTCCGAAATCTCTTTATCCTTGAACATTTTGGCGATTTTTTTCACGTCGCTTACCGGCATTTCGTCTCTGGCAATAATCAAGGCAAGTGGATCACGATGCTCGATGGCCAAATCCTTAATTGGCAGCAGTTGATCTTCTGTCAGCTTGTCCTTGCGAATTTCTGTGCCGCTAACGATCAGCTTTTTGACACTGTTGCCGAATTTTAATAGATCACATTTATTTTTGATGTAAGATTCAGGTTTACCTAGTTTACTGGAGAGGTATTTAATAGAAGAGCTGAATTTCGCATCGTTCATCAGCTTATGAAAAGCCTCGGCTTCCTCAATCGGGGAAAAGCCTTCCCGCGTCAAGTTCTCCGCAATTTGCTCCAAATAGATTTCCATCTCATCTGTCACAGTAGACACAATACAGGACATGGTTGGCTTTCCGAGCATTTTACTGGCTTTATACCTGCGGTTCCCATAAATGATTTTGTAGCGGTTGTTAGCTGTTGTTCTTACTTTAATCGGTGAAAGCAAACCAATTTCCTCAATACTTTTCATGAGTTCTTGAAGGGCTTCTTCATCGAACTGATATCTGGGCTGGTCCGTGTCTTCATCAATTAATGCGATAGGAATTTCAATAATGTCCATAACATATCTCCAATCGTTCAGGTTTCATCTAAATCTAAAGCTCGACATTGCGTTGTTTAAACTCCGTTGGGGTCAGCCCGGTAACAGCCTTGAAATTTCGGCAAAAATAATGAATGCTGGAATATCCTAATTTCATCGCAACGGCTTCAATCGTGGGTTCGTGCAGCAGGAGCAGCTGCGCTTGTTTCACTCTTTCCAGAACCAAATAGTGCTTCGGGGCATAGCCGGTTGCTTCGCGGAACAGCTCTGCGAAGTAAGTGGGATGGTAGCCGCATATAGCAGCAAGCTCAGGCGTCGACCAATTGCGGGACGCATCTTGCCGAATCGCCTCAATGGATGCTGCAATTTTGCTGTGCTCGGTTGCAGCGCGAAACCGTTTGTCCATTTGGTAGCGTATCAAGGACGTAAGGATTTGAATGAGATAACCGCGAGCAATCGAACCATAGCCAGGCTCCTGATGGACGAATTCCTTGGCAATTCGCGCGAACAGGCTTTCCAGCTGTGTAAACTCGTAGAAATGCCACATATCCACGTCTCCATGACCTTCCACATGAACGGTATAGGTTTTGGCAGGTCTTACTAGCTGATCTCTCGTATGTAAAATGATGGTCGGTTCTGGATGAATAGCTTCACTCGAGACGGAGTCCCAGCTGAAATGGATGCTGCCCAGCGTCGAGGGACCGCTTGATGAAATCGCCAAACGATGCGGCGTGTCTGAGCCATAGAACAGACAATTCCCCGGCAGTAAATTCAGGCATTTCCCTGCGAATTCGAAACTGGCAGATCCAGCAACCAGAAGGATGAGCTGGCAGTCAGGAATCGTCCGTGGTCCCCAAAAAGTACCGGCTGCAGCTTGAAAATAATTACTAAAGTTAACCGTAGGACGCAGATTTCCGAGTGTTCCGAGATGAGTCTTCATTGGACATCCCCCCACAAGGGTGTGACTTGCCTCTATTGTTTCACACTATCTGGGAAAAGTGCAAGACCTATTCCGGCTCCAAGTTATTTGATATATCCTGATTTTGGAAGTAGCGCCATTCGAATAAAAAGATTGATCTAGTGGTTCGCAGATGAAATAATAGAGAGGAATGATGTCGAATTATGACGCAAAAAGTTTCGGGTTGACGGGAGTAAAGTTGCATGAAAACAATGCAGTACACAATAATAGCTCTAGTTTTCATCCTATTGGTCTCTTCCTCTGAGTTTGTTTTCAGTAAGTATAAAGACTCCTTATTTAATGAACTTAGAATGACCGAACAGTCGCAATTATCCTCGAGGGCATTGGTATTGCAATCCGTGATTGACCGCAATTTTAACTTAATGGTCAGTTTAGAGGCCTATGTCAGTTCTAATTATTTGGAAAACAAAGATAACCAAGAGGTTTTGAATTACATTGCCTCTCTGTATCTTGGAGCACAGGCTTCAACACTTAATTTAATTATCGCGCCCAAAGGAATTGTGAAAGACGTGTTCCCACTTAAGGGCAATGAAAGCATACTGAATTGGGATTTGTTGAACGACCCTAGGATGAATGTACAACAGCAAATTTTACATGCGCTTCAAACGAAGAAAATGACCATGGATGGTCCGTATAAGCTGCTGCAGGGGATGAACGGTTTAGTAGCACGCAAAGCGATTTACCAAGACGGGGAATTCTGGGGATTCGTATCCGTTGGAGTTGATGTGGATCAATTGCTTGCTGAAGCGGGCATGAAGAATGGGGATCCAAGAAATGCTAGACTCGCCATCCGCAACCCAGGTCAACCTGCCTTTTTTGGCGATGACTCGGTTTTCCAAGCAAAGCACACGAAGGCCGTCATAGAGCTTGCGGATAATAGTTGGGAGCTTGGGGCGCTTCCTCCAAGCAGTGCGGCGCAGAGCATCAATCAGCAGATTTTAGTGACGCGAGCCTCATTCATTACGATATTGGTCCTTGGTTTGCTCTTCTTTCTTTATATGGTTAGGCAGCGGGACACGTTAAGCAAGTCTGTTCATGAGCGTACGCAAGAGCTGCAGCTCGCCAATGAACATTTGACGGCGGTGAATGAGGAACTGGTAGCTGGACAGCAGGAACTGCAGGATTCGACCAAAAGGCTGCAGGAATCCGAACACATGCTGTCTTATCTGGCCTACCATGATGTGCTGACAGGGATTCATAATCGCGCCTATTTTCAAATGGTTTTGAAGGAGCAGATCGTCTACAACGAAATCAATCATACTTCGCTGGCGGTGCTGTTTTTTGACTTGGATAATTTTAAAATGGTCAATGATTCGCATGGTCATCATATGGGTGATCTGATGCTGCGTGAGGTTGTAAACCGGATTCAGCAATCCGAGCTCCACTGTCACACATTCGCCAGATTCGGCGGGGATGAGTTTGCGATTCTGCTCGAAGATTGTCCGGATGAACAGGACGTACAGCGCTTTTGCGAGCAGTTAATTGAGATCATGAAGCCGCCGTGCCTGATTGCGGGTCGTGCTTTTTTCATCAATGCAAGCATAGGGATTGTACAATATCCTTACGGCGGATTGACATGGGAATCACTGCTTAAGAATGCGGATATCGCGATGTATATGGCCAAAAAAGAGACCGGCAGCTCCTACAGCTTCTTCGATAAGCAAATGGCGATGAATTCCGTATCCAAGCTCGAAATGGAGAACCACCTTCGTCAATCCATTGAACGGAACGAACTCGAGATTGTTTATCAACCTCAGGTTGATTGTCTATTGGGTAAAGTCATAGGTGTTGAAGCCTTGCTGCGCTGGAATCATACGTTGAAGGGATACATTTCCCCTTCAGAATTTATTCCGATTGCTGAAGAAATGGGATTCATCGTCGCCATCGGTGAGTGGGTGATGCGGGGAGCATGTCTGCAGATGAAGTCTTGGCATGACAGATTGGAAGAACCGTTAACGATATCTGTTAACCTCTCCGTTAAGCAGTTAAACGATGATCGGTTTGTCGATAAAGTGATTCAAATTTTGGACGAAACAGGCCTCGAGGCGAAGTATCTGGAAATTGAAATCACAGAAAATGTCGCGATGCGGGATGACCAGCTGGAGGCGCTCGGCCGTTTGCGTAAGTTAGGAATTGCGATTTCCGTTGACGATTTCGGCACGCATTATTCTTCACTCAGCTATTTAAAAAGGTTTCCCGTTACCAAAATTAAGCTGGACCAATCGTTTGTCCGCGGCGTACAAACCGATGACAAGGATCGGGCTATGATCAAAGCGATCATTTCAGTGGCCAAATCTTTTCAACTGCAAATCATTGCTGAAGGCGTTGAGACAGAAGAACAAGCTCGCTTCCTGGTTGCCAATGGTTGCAGTCAAATTCAAGGCTACTACTTCTTCCGACCCATGCCGGCTGATCAGACGCAAGCCATATTACAAGAGTGTTTGCAACCCAAGCTTGGTTTTATGAAAGAAACTTAAACGAAAGAGGCTGCCCCTGAGTAGAACAATCTACTTTTGGGACAGCCTTTTTTTATAGAGGGACAACTTGTTTTTGTTTATTTTTGAAGTAAACCCAATGTTTGAAGCCAATCTCTTTCAGCGTTTTGCTCACATCTTCCCAGTCATCGCCAACGCGGCTTGGGATATGCGCATCAGAGCCGAACGTTACCTCAACGCCATAGTGAAGGGCTTGTTCTAACATCGCGTGCGAAGGGTACCAGCCTCCGACATCTTTGGTCTTACCTGATGTATTGATTTCGATGGCTACACCAGACTCACCAATGACTTTCAAAGTTTCGTTGACTGCTGGTGTCGGGATGTCAGAGAAAGCTGGATAAAAGCCTTTCATAGCATCAATATGTCCAAGGATGTTGAACATGCCGGAGCGAGCCGATTCTGCAATAAGACGATAGTACTCTTCTTTATGCTCGATTTTCTGCATATCATTCAAATTTTTCCACCTGTTGCGATTGAAAATACTGACACCGCCGGATAAGTGCACGGAACCAATAATGTAGTCGAACGGATATTTGGCGTACTCCTGACGGTAGACATCAACATGCTCAGGGAAATAGTCGGATTCTACGCCTAACAGTACATCAATTTTACCTTCGTATTCTTTTTTAAGCTGAAGCACTTCCTCGATGTATCGGGGAAATTCGCTTTTGGCCATGGCGATTAAAGGTTGTGCGTGATCTTCCGGACTTCCGAAGTAGGGAGAGTGGTCTGAGATTCCAATCGCCTGTAGACCGCCGGCAATGGCGGCTTCGATATAGTCGCGAATTTTATCCTGGGCGTGCCCGCACCGATCGTGATGGGTATGTAGGTCGAATTTCATACGAGAATACCTCCTAAGCCTGTTAGTTTATTCTGAGCCGAGAAATTGGGTTTCCGGCATACCTTTTAAATCTCGAAGGAACTGCTGCATAGCAGAATTTAAGTAACGTCCCGACTTATATACTACACCTACAGGATGGGTAATATCCAACTCATTTACTTTCACTATTTTCAAAGTGCCGTGCCGCAGCTCATCCGCTACAGACAGCTTGGAAATAATGGCGACGCCAAGATTCAACTCGACCATGCGCTTCACTTCTTCACTGCTGGATAGCTCCATGACAATATGCGGCGAGACATCATAGTTTTTGAAAACTTGATCGACGAATCGTCTCCCAGCGGTTTCTGGAGAGAGCATAATGAATGAAATATTGCGCAGCTTTTCAATGGACAAGTGGGCGAATCGGCTGAGCGGGTGCTGCGTCGATACAACGAGCTCGAAATTGTCGTAATACAGCACGGAAGTTTCTAAGGCTTGATTTTTCTCAAATAAATACGTAATCCCGATATCGATTTGACTATTCTCAACAGAGGTCATAATTTGCGAAGATGTCATGGAGTGAATAGTCGTTTTGATCAAAGGGAATTGGTCTTGGAAATAAGAAAGCACCCGCGGTAAAATTTGCATGGCAATTGAGGTCGTCGTGCCGATGTGGATATGGCCTTGAGGTGTTTGGTGTAAATCTGACAAGCGCTGCTTGAGGTCACTGGCGATCCGCAGCATTTTCTCAGCATGCTCCAGGAATAGCTTACCGCTGTCTGTTAACGTGACAGGCTGGTTGCGATCGATGAGAATCGTGCCGAATTCGTCTTCTAGGCTCTTAATTTGCGCGGAAACGGCAGGTTGGGTCAAGTTGAGAATTTCGCCAGCTTTACGGAAGCTCATCGTCTTGGAAATCGTGAGCAACGTTTCCAACTGGTTCATATTCATAGGATTACCTCCTGCTATTCAAATTGTATTTACAAATAAAATTTATCGAAATTGTAAAGGGCATAAAAACCTTTTCTAACCTTATTATATGATAGGAAGGAGGGGGTCGGCAATGTTTCCCGGAAAACACGGACAACAACCTGTCGAATTTTATTGCCATATACTCAAATTTGATTATAATAATTATTATATATTAAATTGAATGATAAAAGGAGATTCATTTCATGTCGTTAACACGTAAGTCTAACCCCACCTGGACAGTTGTCGGGTTGATGTTAGGACTGTTGCTGGCTTCACTGGATCAGACGATCGTCTCTACAGCGATGCCAACCATTGTGTCCAAACTAGGGGGATTCAACCAGTTCGTCTGGGTTTTCTCAGCCTATTTGATTGCTAACGTCGCAGCCATGCCTATTTTCGGTAAGCTCTCGGATATGTACGGTCGTAAGTTATTTTTCATCATAGGGATCATCGTCTTCATGATCGGATCTGCCCTATGCGGAACAGCCACATCGATGACTCAGCTGATCGTGTATCGCGCGATCCAAGGTATCGGGGGCGGTGCCTTGATGCCCATTACATTTGCCATTATTTTTGACATCTTTCCTCCTGAGAAGCGGGGTAAAATGCAAGGGCTTTTCGGAGCCGTATTTGGCCTATCGAGCGTACTCGGTCCAATCATTGGCGCTTATTTCACGGATCATGTAACGTGGGAATGGATTTTCTTCATTAATCTGCCGCTTGGGGTAGTCGCGTTATTACTCATTATTTTTTCCTATCATGATTCTGTGGAACACAGTAAGGCCAAAATCGACTGGAGCGGAACAATTTTACTGACAGCAGCGATTGTGTCCCTGATGTTTGCGCTTGAGCTAGGTGGCAAAGAATATGCATGGGCTTCCTGGCAAATTATTAGTCTTTTCGCAGGATTTGCTGTTCTCTTAGCCGTCTTCCTGACGGTTGAAAAATACGCAGCTGAACCGATCGTTCCACTCGACTTGTTCAAGAATCGCCTTTTCACGGCAAGCATGGGTGTCAGTTTCGCTTACGGTGCTGTTCTGATTTCAGCAGGTACTTACATTCCTTTATTTATTCAAGGTGTATTTGAAGGCTCTGCTACAAGTGCGGGTTCTACGCTCACGCCGATGATGCTGGGTGTTGTAGTCAGCTCTGCGTTAGGCGGACGTTTCATCGGTAAATTCTCTTACCGCAATGTCATGTTGGTGTCCGCAGCACTATTGATTGTGGCTACATCGCTCATGGGTGGTATTTCCATCGATTCCAAGCGCTGGGTCATCACGACTTTTATGATTCTTATGGGACTTGGTATCGGAGCTTGCTTCCCGATTACTTCTATGTCCGCTTTGCATAAAGTAGACTTCCGACGCAGAGGTACGGTAACTTCGCTTGTTGGCTTCTTCCGTTCCGTAGGTTCGGCTATCGGAGTTGCGGTATTCGGTAGTATTCAGGTAAACTCACTTAGAGATAACATTACAGAATCCCTACAAGATCCGGCGATGGCTGAAAAGTTTCATGATGCGCGCATCTTGCTGCAGCCTCAGGTTCGTGCGAATATTCCTGTTGATGTGCTGCATAAGCTGCTGACTGCACTTGCTGATTCGATTGCTGTTGTTTTTCAAACAACGATTGTTTTAGCCGTCATTGGACTCGCGTTCATCTTGCTTATGGGCAATGCGAAGCTAGAAGTAGGGAAAGCTCCTGTCAAAGGGAGTGCACCTGTAGGACACTAGGAGGATAACCGCTATGTCGATGAAGCTCGTCATACTCGGTTTGTTGATGGAAGCTAATCGGCATACTTATGAGATTCGGCAAACAATGAAAGAAAGAGGCATGCATAATTATATGAAGCTGCAAGACGGCTCGCTTTATTATGCCATGGATCAACTGCGCAAAGACGGTCACGTGGAAGCACTTGAAGTCGTGCGTGATACGAACCGTCCGGAGAAAACTGTCTTTCAAATTACGGAGGCTGGGAAGCTTAAATTCCAAGAACTGCTGATCGAGCAGTTTCATGAAGAAATCAAGCACTATCACCCGCTCTACGTCGCTCTGCCATTTTCCGTACATGGTGATCAGTCCAAAATAGCCGATACTTTAGAGAATAAAATATTGGCCCAGAAAATGATCATGAACAAAATGAAAAGCCTGTATGAAGAGCATCTCAACGTAGTTCCTCGAGTTGTTTTACAGATGTTGGTTGGCACATATAAACGTTCATTCAGTGAATTGAAATGGCTGGAGCAGCTGCAAAAGGATGCCCGAGAGGGCCGCTTGCAGGAGAAGGGCTCTCCTCCTGATGTGGACTGGGAGCATTTAGATTGATTGTGTGAGGAAGAAACCGCAAACTTGAAACCACCAACCCACACGCAGTGTGGGTCGGCGGTTTTTTTTGTTTCCAGCATTCCTGCACGGCTGCAAAGGGAACTATGGTACGCTATTTCGCAGGAAAGGCACATATTCCACATGCAAGGGGAACTACAGTCCGTTATTTTGCGGGAATCACCTGAAAATCGGGTATGGAAGCCGAATAAAGCCCTGTAGTTCCGCTACCTAGAGGAAATAGCCGGTTTTCATGCAAATAGAGGCCTGTAGTTCCCAAAAATAAAACCCTAGCGGCATTCCCGCTAGGGTTATTGAAATTTGTTAGAGGCAGGTAGATGAAAGTTGGATGGATGGTGAGTAGCGTGAGTGGATGGTGGGAAAGATGAGCTTTCAATCATAGCGGCTTACAACCCGCCAAGCTCAGTAAACTGCGCGATGAAATGTGCCAAATCATCGCAGACCAGCTCCGGCGTCACGCCCGCCGACGCCAGCTGCTCGTGCACGTTATCCGCCGTTGCGACGCCGGTCAGCACGAGCGCCGTGCGACACCCCGACACCACGCCTCCGCGGATGTCGGTATGCACGTTATCGCCGATGACCCAGACATCGGCGGCAGGTAGACCAAGCCGCTCTATGGCGTAAGCCATGATGATCGGCGAAGGCTTCCCGATCACCACCGGCTCCACGCCGGAGGCGGCGGTGATCGAAGCAGCCAGGGAGCCAGCCCCTGGCAGAAGCCCTCCATCCGACGGCAGCATGCGGTCGGGATTGGTTAACACATAGGTCGCGCCAGCCTTCAGGTGGCGGACCGCTTCGGTCAGCTTCGCATAGGTGAAGCTGCGATCAATGCCTTGGACGACGTAATCTGGAGGCGTCGTCCCTTCAACAGCGAAGCCGGATGCCTCAAGGGCGATCCGCAGTCCGGCTTCGCCGACCATATGCACGCGGTTGCCCACGCGCTGCTCGGTCAAGTACTTGGCGGCGGCCTGCGAGGAGGTATAGACCGCCGTCGCCGGCACTTCAATGCCGAGCTCTAAGAGATGCTCGGCAACCTGCTCAGGTGTACGGGACGAATTGTTCGTCACCAATAAATAAGGCAATTCGTGCTGCTGCAGCCACTGAATGAAAGCAGCTGCATATGGAATCGGTTCATGGCCCCGATATAGCGTACCATCCAGATCTATGAGAAAACCGTTCATGTTGCAGTAACTCCTTCGGTGATTTTGACTTGTGTGGAGGGAAGTATAATTTCAACCGTCGTTCCTTCTTCCAGCTTACTTTGAATTTCCATCATACCGCCATGCGCCTCAATAATACGGTAACAGACCATAAGGCCAAGCCCAGTGCCTTTTTCCTTGGTACTATAGAAAGGTTCTCCCAGCTTAGGCAGCCGTTCTGGTGCAATACCGCACCCTTGATCAATGAAACGGATGGTAATGTTTCGCTTAACAGGGTCAGCTGCGACCTCGATACGCATTAATCCACCCTCTTCCATGGACTCCAGCGCATTTTTCAAGATATTAATGAAAACCTGTTTAATTTGCCGTTCGTCACATGTGACAGGGGGCAGACCCGGCTCAATATCGGCTTCGATTTGAATGTTATCGAGCAACGCTTGAGGCTGGAGAAGCTCGATCGTACTCATCACAATAGAGTCTACAGTTCGAATATCAAAATTGGTAGCTTGAGGCTTCGAGACGAACAGGAACTCATTGACGATAAACTCAATGCGCTGCAGCTCTTTTTGCATAATTTCTATGTAGTATTGTTCTTTGACACTTTTCGTTTTCATTAATAATTGAAGGAATCCCTTCAAGGCTGTCAATGGATTGCGGATTTCGTGCGCCACTCCAGCGGCTAGTTGTCCTACAGCGGAAAGTTTATCCGACTTGATAAGTAGCTCCTGGGTCTTTTTTAATGCGGTAATATCTTTAAATGTAATAACCGTACCTAGGATGTGCCCTTTCTCCTCTAGGATGGGGCTCGACATGAACTCGACAGGGAAAGCTGTGCCATCCTTTCTCCAGAACAAGTCCTCTTTCATAATGGGGGCATCCCGATTCAGAATCGTGTTCAGAATGGGACTTTCTTCGCGTGAAAAAGGAGTGCCATCGCTCTTCTCAGGCCGAATGAGATTATGTATTTGCCTGCCGAGCATTTCATCCACTTTCCAGCCAGTGATTGTTTCAGCAGCTTGATTCCAGAAGATCGTACGGCCGCTCATATCAATCCCATAAATGCCTTCTGAAACAGAGTTGAGGATGAGCTGATTTTGCTTATAGAGTTTGTCGATGACTTTCTTCTGTTCTTTAACCTCTGTAAGGTCCTTGAGAATGGCGTAAATGCCTACGACCTGATCATCGATTTTCGTCGGGACGAACGTTACATTAGAAGAGATCGGTATTCCGCTTTGATGAATAAAAGCAGCTTCGAAATTTTGCGGCATCCCAGCGGACGCCACTTGGAAGTGGTGCAAAGCTTTGAGCAAATCAGGCGGGCTGATCATTGGAATAAATGAAGTGGTGGAGTTCTCGCGTCCAAGACCGAGCAGGCTTTCAAGCCCGTGGTTGGCAGAAAGCACTTCACCGTCTAGGCTGAAAGAAATAATCGAGTCCGGATGGTTGTCGTATAGAGATTGGTACCGCTCTGCCGTTTCCAGAATAGCCGTTTCTCCTTTTTTGACTCTTCTGAGTACGTACCAAGCGAGTCCGACGATCGTGCCAAGAATGACGATATCGATTGTTAGCCGGATGGAATGGTGTTCGCTGACATAGGGAAGCTGATGAATAAGAAAGAAGTCCGCACCGATTAGCAGCAGAGCGATAATATGATAGACAAGTGTAAGTTGATATAACGTGCAATGTTTAATTGTCGTTTTCTGTTTCATCATGGTTGTCTTCCAGCTCTCCTTTAAAAGGACGAACACCCTGTAATCAGAACAGGATTCGACACATATTTATATATTCTTCCAGATAACCTGCTCTGTTTCCTGCTGATTAAGATCTTTACATGCAGTTTCGACAATTTTAGTATGAAGGCAGGAAGAGTGTCTGTATGTGAGTATAAGGAACTATTTTATGAAAAAATACAGTATACTTGTCCTAGTATTTTAGGTATAATGTTGAAAAAGGTCGTTTTTCGTGGAACTTATTCACAAATGAGATCGGAGCGGAGCTATGAAGGCGGAGTACATTAATCCTTTTTTGGAGTCGGCTAGAATTGTCATCGAGCAGGTTGCTAACATTCGTCCAACTACAGGGCAGCTCGGCGTCAAAGACGTCAAATTTGTGGAAAAGTATATTTGGATCCAGATCGGGATGACCGGACAAATGGAAGGCGATATTGTATTCGGCTTGGCTGAGGACGTCGCTTTGAAGATGGTATCCGCGATGATGGGCGGGTTTGTAATTACGGAAATGGACGAAATGGGCAAGAGCGCTATCTCTGAGCTTGGTAATATGATTAGCGGGAATGCAAGCACCATGTTGTTCAATCAAGGAGTAAGGGTAGATATCACGCCTCCGAAGCTTGTTCAATCAGCGACAGCTGCTGGTTTTGTACCGAAGAGGGCGCTAACCATTCCTTTGATTATGGAAAGCATTGGGGAACTGGACATTCAAGTGTTAATTACGTAATATGAATATTGGATTATAATGTTGTATACATAAGAAAGAAGAAATGGAGTACTGCGATAAGCGGTTCTCTTTTTTTTGTAACTTACTTACGGGAATGGGGAGAAATGACGTTGAACATTTCGAACAAAATCGTCTTGATTACAGGAGCGTCAAGCGGCATCGGCGCTGTTATGGCACAACAGTTTGCGGCGATGGGGGCGATTCCCATTTTGACAGCTCGCAGCACAGACAAGCTTGAGTCGATTGCGGCAGGCATTCAAGGCCAGCATGCTGTCTACCCACTTGATGTTACGAACACGCAGCAAGTAAATGACGTAGTAAGCCAGATTATAGCGAAATTCGGTCGTATTGACATTTTAATCAACAATGCAGGATACGGGATATTTGAGTCGTTTGCAGGGGCGCCGCTGGAACATTTTGAAGATATGATGAACGTGAACTACATGGGGGTTGTCCGCTGTACGCAGGCTGTATTGCCTCATATGTTGAAGGCGGGAAACGGTCATATCGTGAACATTGCCTCGATGGCAGGGAAGATCGGTTCAGCCAAATCTACGGGTTATTCGGCAACGAAACATGCTGTGCTCGGTTTCACGAACAGCTTGCGTCAGGAGCTGATGCGAACGGGGATTTCGGTTACGGCGATTAATCCTGGACCAATTTCCACGCCATTCTTCGATAAAGCAGATCCGAGCGGGAACTATGTTAAGAATGTCGCTTGGTTTATGCTCAAACCGGAGAAAGTTGTGAAAGAGCTGATCCATGCCATAGAGAAAAAAATACCAGAGAAGAACCTCCCTTTTGTAGCAGGCGTTGGCATTAAGCTGTTTCACTTATTTCCGCGGCTGTTCGATCGGTTAGCATCGGGGATTTTAAATAAAAAATAAAGCGGACCCCGGTCAATGGACTGGGAATCCGCTTTTTTCGTCGTGAGCGAAGTTACTTCGTGTCAGGCTTTTTGGCTTGCAGAGCTTGATTTAAATCACGAATCTCTTCGAAAATACGACGCACTTCTGCTTTGCTTTCGGGATGCGTTTGATTCCAATGAGAAGTAAGTGCCGGGAGCGATTTATGAACATGATTGAAAAATGCCCATACTTTTATTTTCTCAAGCATTTCAGGTGACGTATCTCCCGTAATGAGTTCTGCGGTTTTTAACACAAGAGCGTTGAATTCTTTCTCAAAATCTGTATTCATAGTTTCATCCCTTCGGATGGAAAATAGTAAGACACTTCTAGTTTATCTGATGATCTGACAGCTGTCAAAATAGGGGGACCCATGTCCATAGCACAATTACAGGATGGTCAATTAATAGACAGAGAGCAAATTCGGTGCTTTGTTAAGCATATTTCCTTATTTATTCTCACTTATGTAAGTCAGGGGTTGAAGGTGAAGGGGCTGCTAGCCGTTCCGGAAGGGACAAGTCCTCAGCCTGCTGTGATTTATTGTCGGGGTGGCATTAAGCGCGTCGGTATGGTTCGGAAAAGGCGAATTATATCAATGGCCAAGCGTGGTTATGTCGTCTTTGCTCCTTATTATAGAGGGAATGAAGGCGGTGAAGGGCGAGAGGATTTCGGCGGGGAAGACAGGTATGATTTATTTCACGCGATTCCTATGGTTCAGTCTTTAGAGGAAGTGCAGCCAGGACCTGTATCTTTAATCGGGTTTTCACGCGGAGCCGTAATGGTGATGCGCGCAGCAAGAGAGTGCAGTGGGGTAGGACCAGTTGTTGTTTGGAGCGGTGTGAGCGACATGCTCGACACGTATGAACAGCGCGTTGACCTGCGGCGGATGCTAAAGCGTGTTGTCGGACACCCGAAGAAAGAAATTGAAGCTTACGTGGATCGCTCGCCGGCGCATTGGGTTCACGAAATCGACACACCCATCTATATCATCCATGGGACTCTGGATTCGCAAGTAGATATCAGTCACGCCAAGAAATTGGCTGCTGCTTTGGAACAAGCAGGTAAATCTTACACAATGGCGCTGTTTACAGGATTAGAGCACCGCTTTCCTCGTAAGGAAGATGAGAAGGCACTTGATGACGTTTTTGCCTGGCTGCGCGAAAAAAACCAACATAAGCACTAAGTGGGTTTTATTACCATATTACTTTGTTTTTATTGTTGTTTACTCCCTAGCTTTGCCCTAAAATAAGGGTATGAAACAGATATGTTTTTACCTGGTTGGCTAGGGGGCGTTTATTTCGAAGTCGCTCAGACTGTTATTTAGCAGTGATTTTTACACTTTAGAGAAGAGCGTGCAGGAACAGATATATCATGAGTTCTATCTCCTCGTCTATCCGATGATTTATTTTATCCTTAGGGATCATGCGGCCGTGGAGGATATTATTCAAGAGTCTTTTCTTCGGGCTGTGCGGAAAGCGCCGCTGCTTCAGGATATTGATAAATATGAAAGCTGGGTCAAAAAGCTGACCCGAAATGTAACGCTGAATCACCTTCGCAAGCACAAGCGCAACAGAGATGAACTTGAAACGGAACTGATGCTCTGCATCAAGGAAACAGCACCCACCTCGGATTATTTGGGTTCCCTGGATCAAGAAGTTGAGCTGAAGCTCATGCGGGAAGCCATCATATCTTATATTAATCAACTCACGCCAGCTTACCGTCAAATAATTGCAATGAAATGGATACATAACTTATCTTACAAGGATATGGCGATTGAATTAGGGGTTACGGAGGGTGTTGTTCGGCAGCGGTTGTTCCGGGCGAGAGATGTCATCAAGCAGAAGTTGTTAGAAGAATGGGGAACGGGGAAATAAGAGTCCATGCGGACTCTTATTTCTGCTTATATAGAGGAGAATAGGCAGTCTATTGGTAGCTTTTTCAAAGTACTGATTTGTATCGATATACTGCGTGGCATATAATAAGATCATTAGGTAGAATGAGAAAAGGGGTTTACGTCCATTGAGTACAAGCTTTGAACAGCTGCAAATCGCACAAACATATTTAGATAAATTGAAAGAATTAGGTATTGGTGAGCCAACGCCGATTCAGGCCGAAGCCATTCCCGTCTTGAAACAAGGCAGTGATGCCATTATTCAGTCGCAGACAGGTACGGGCAAAACGTTAGCGTATTTGCTGCCGGCACTAGAACAAATTGATCCAACGCAGAAACAGCTGCAGGTTCTAGTTGTTGTTCCAACCAGGGAACTGGGTATGCAAATTATGCAGGAAATTGAAAAATTAACGGCTGACGGCCCTATCCGTTCGCAGTCTTTGATTGGCGGAGCGGCTGTGGTCAGACAAGTCGAGAAGCTTCGACTGCACCCTCATATTGTTGTAGGAACCCCAGGGCGCTTGCTTGAGCTTATGAAAATTAAGAAACTGACTTTGCATCATGTGAAAGTCGGAGTCATTGATGAAGTGGATCAAGTCTTCGAACTTGGTTCTATGCAAGATGTGGAGTCTGTTCTAAAAGGAATGCTGAAGTCCAGTCAGAAGGTGTTCGTATCTGCGACAATTCCACAAAGCACGGAACAAGCGGCTGGTAGATGGTTGAAGGAGCCTGTCATTATCAAAATCAACGCGAGCCAGCGCACGGCAGAAACGCTGGAGCACATGTATGTACTTTGCCAAGAGCGCGAAAAGGTGGATACGCTTCGGAGACTGGTGCGTTTAATTAAACCGAAGTCTGCAATTGTATTTATCAATGTCACAGATGATATCGCTCAAGTCGTAGCTAAGCTGCAGTATGTGGGATTATCCATTGAGGCTTTGTACGGAGAAGCTAGTAAACAAGATAGGGCTAAAGTCATGGGGAGTTTCCGGGAAGGGAAATTCCAACTGCTGCTCGCAACCGATGTGGCAGCGAGAGGGCTTGATATCGAAGGCGTAACGCATGTGTTCCACTTGGATCCTGCCACTAACGCGGAGTACTATCTCCACCGCGTAGGTAGGACAGGTCGGATGGGCCGCGAGGGCACGACCATTTCTATCGTGACACCGAAGGAGCAGTTCATTCTCGAAAAATTCGAGAAGCAGCTCGGTATCACGATCGAGCCGAAGGCGATGTACGAGGGCCGACTCGTCGATCCGGCCCAAGATCGCAGTGCGGCTACCATGCGCAGCCGCCGTGAAGCTGCTCGCCCGCGGGACGCAGCACCTGTGCGCAGCGGCTCCGCCGGCTCGCACTATGCTGCCGCGCCTGCGGGCGCGGTTCGCACTAGCGCGCCGGCGACGGACGCGCGCGAATCCAGCGCTGGCCCGGCGAAGCCGGCAGCGCCGAAGCACACGGCCGCCGGGGGCAAGGCCGTGAGTAAAGCCCAACGCGAGCGAGATCGCAAGAGCAAGGGCGCTCCTCGCTGGCTGAAAGAAAAGCAGCAGAACAAAGAGTAGCCGTAATTTGCAGCTGCAACTGTACGGCTTGCTGAATCTATCTTCTGCGAGGTGTTGAGACGTGCTGAAAAAAAGTTTTATTTCTCTCATCGTGCTTATCGTTATCCTTGCGGCCGCCATGGTGATGTTCATCCGGCACATCCAACCTACCGAGGTTCTAGACCTGAATTATCAAGAAATTTCAATTGCCAGTAAAATCGCGGACATTGTTAAGACACGGAAGCTTGAGGTTCAGATTACAGAGCAAGATTTGAATAATCTTGTGAAAAAGCAGCTATCCGCTCATCCAAATCTGCCTAACGGTGTTCGAATCGAAGGGGCAAAGCTTACATTACAGGGAAGTAACCTCGTGGCTGATGTCAATATTAGGTGGCAGGACAAGGTGCCAGTCGGTGCCCAGCTGTTTTTTAGCCTAGCATGGGATCCGCCGAATGTGGTCATTCAGCATCAAAATACGAGGGTCAGAGGCATACAAGTCCCAAAAGAATGGCTTCAGTTGGCTCCGATCGAGCTCTCGATTGAGGATCACTTACCGCTTCTTGTAGGCGTGAAGGATGTACGGTTCGAAGAGAAAGCCGTCCTCATTCAGTTGAAGGCACTGCGATAATAGTAGAATATTGGAGTGTTTTAATATCTCTCTAAAAAGGAAATGAGCCCTAGAAGTGATTCTAGAGGCTCATTTTTGTATCTCGTTGTACGATTCACTGTACAGCCAACTTTCAGCACAGTTACCCGATTCTGCGAGGATGATTTACTAAGGCGCCACTGAAATTCCAGTTAGTTGGGCAAAATCGGCATAATTAAAGGAAAATAGCAGGAGAAATCGGCGTCCCATATAAGCAATCCACTCAGTGAGGATAGAATCAAGTTTCCCTTTTTAAGTCGATGCCTGAAGCTTCCACCTGCGGGAATAGAGTACAACTCCGAAAACCACACACATGCCAGCGAGCACAAACCAAATCGAAAAGCCAACTTGAAACTTATCCATCCCCCAACCTACACCGAGCGGTAAGACGGATCCACCCAAACCACCCGCTGCGATAAGCGTGCTTGTTGTTTGCTCCGTGCGACCTGGGAGTAATTGATTGGCATAAATAAGAGCGACAGCGAACATCCCTGACATGAAGAGGCCAAGCAGCAGAACAATTGCGAAGCTGCTCCATAACTGGGTGCTGAACAACCACAAAAAGACGGTTATCAAACTGCCGCCAAAAGCGACGGCCAAATAGCGGAAATAAGTCATTTTTTCAGCAAGCACGCCGGCAAATAGACGTCCTGCCACCATGGCGATCCAATACGCTGTTACCGCCAAAGTGGATACAGAGCTAGTGGTATGCATTTGATCGATAAAAATTGAAGGCAGGAAATTAACGATTGTATTTTCCATCCCTACATAGAGGAAGAAAACAAGCATGAACAGGATAAGGAAGGTTAAGGAACTCCTTGTCAGAGCTGGAGGCTTAATCTCCTGCTGCGTTCTGTCGGCTTTATGGGCTAACAATTCGTCATGCTCACCTAAGGAAAGCTTCGACCAGATGAGGCCAGTTACAAGGGCGCTTAATCCGAGCAGCATAAATCCATATTTCCATAACCCATTGACGATCAGAATACTGGAAATAATCGGCATAAACAATGCGCCAAGTCCGAAGAAAACTTCAAGTGTGCTGAAGGCTGAGGCTTGTTTATCTTTGGCAGCCATTAACACGAAGGTTGAAATGCTCGCTTCTACGAGTCCGAAAGCCATACCGGCTATGAATGTGAGGCTGACGGCTAGAATCCAAGGAGGCAGCATGACAATTGTAATCATGGCCAAGAAAAGCAATCCGAAAGCCATGGTGATGGTGCTTCGCCGGCTAAAGCGGCGACTGAACGCGGGCATGCTGAGCACGCCAAGTAAGAATCCGCCGAATTCAAGGAACACCAGCATTCCGCCATCACTGTAGCTGCGTCCATAATGGGCAAGTAATTCGGGTAATACAGCCCCAAAAATAACATGGGTGCAGCCTGTTAATAAATAGGACAGGCACCCCATAATCAACAATCTTCTCATAGAATGGTGCTTCCTTTTTGTTCGCTCATATATTTTTCGTTATACGCAAATACATGCTCAACGGCTTCAGCAACAGACTCAACATGATAGTTTGCTTGTTGTTTGACCTCTGGATGAGCGCCTTTCATTGCATAACTATGCGGCGTGATTCCGAACATGGATACATCATTGAAGGAGTCACCGATACAGGCAATTTCCTCAGGTTTTAGACCCAATTGCGCTATGAGGGCAAGAAGTGAGTTGCCTTTAGAAACTTGCCGCGGCATAATGTCCAAGCAATCTTTGTCGGAGATGAACAGTTCGACTTGATCGCCCAGTTTTTCCTCCATTAATGCCTTAAGTGTAAGCAGAATATGAATATCCCCGAATGTAGAAATTTTACAAATAGGAAGATCCGCTTTCAACGACTGCTGAATGTCCTCTTTGAGAATAAAAGGACGGAATGTCCGGGACTGAACATCGTCAGAAGCGGGGGTCAAATGTGTAATGTAATTGGCTTCACCTGAACAAACAATCTTTACGACGTCAAAATCTTGCAGCAATTGATACGCTTGATAAGCTAATTCAGGTTCAAAAAGCTGGGATTTTAGGAAGGAGCCATCCTCCAAATGGATGAATGCGCCGTTTTGCGATACGGAGTATGCTCGATGACCGATTTCCTCTAGAACTTGTTGCATCTCCACATTCATTCTTCCTGATGCAAGGCAGAGCAGAATGTCGGCTTCTTTTACCTTTTTCAAAGCAGCCTGTTCTCGTGGGCTAACTTTCTTGCTGTGATCGAGCAAAGTGCCATCCAAATCACTTACGATAAGCTTAATCATCTAAGTCATCTCCTTCTGCCAATACGATTTCAACTTCACTTGCCAGTAATTTCTCCTTCATTTCCGGGCTTAAAGCTTGGTCAGTGACGAGGATATCGATGCTTTCAAAACCGACCACACGATGGAATAGCCGCTTGCCGAACTTAGAGTGATCCGCCAAAACGATGACTTGGTCAGCATGCTGGATCATCGCTCGAACTAAATAACTGTCCTCTTCATTAGGGGCTGACAGCCCTTCCTCTGTAATTCCGCAGGTCCCGATCAGGAGCTTATCGACGTGGTAATCATTTAACATCTCGATGGCTTTCGCGCCGTATACGCTATGGTGTTTACTATCCAACACGCCGCCAAGAATATGGATCGTTGTTTCGTCTTTACGGGTTAAAATAGCAGCAATTTCTATAGAGCTTGTAACCACAACATTATGTTTGGAGGATAGGGCGGTTGCAGCGTGTAGAACTGTTGTGGAGGCATCCATCATGATATAGTCGCCGTCCTGAATGAGCCCGGCAGCTGTTTTGCCAATGGTTAGCTTGGAGGATGATTCTGCTTGGAGCCGTTGTTCATAATTGCCGACTTCCTTGTACAGTGTGGGAAGGATGGCGCCGCCGCGTGTTCGCACAATACGGCCTTGTTCTTCAAGCTTTACCATGTCACGCCTAGCGGTATCTCGTGAAACATCATACAGCTCACAGATTAAATCAACCGTAATGCGCTTATTTGATTTTAAGTATTCGATGATGGAGATAAGTCTTTCTTCTTGAAACAAAGCTTTTTCACTCCTCTCGTATAAGTGTTTGTAAGTGAACTTAAGTATATTGCTTATTATATGGCGGCAGATTCGTTTTTTCAACTACTTTTTAGATTAAATTTTCGTAAAAAAAACCCGTACAGTCGCTCGAAGAACGAATGCACGGGTTTGGTTATTTCACAGCTGTTTTTTTGCGTGTTTTCACGTAGCTAGGATAAGTAATTTCCCCTGTATCAAGCTTTCTAATCTCATCTTCGTTCCAACCGCTGATTTTGTTGGTGCCCGTTATCCCAGTTAGCTTGATTTGATAGTGAGCAGCTATGTACTGCTGCAACTTGGTCATTTCTTCGGGCATGATCTCTCTTAACTTTTGTTTGCCATGCAATTGACCCAAAATAATTCCGATGGATTCTGCAGCCAGACTTGTATTTGGTTGAATTCTTGTGCTGCCGTATGCAATTGCTGAGGAGCCAACATTTTTCCCAGCGGCAATGACATTGTCGTAATTTTTCAATAAAAAGCTGCGCAGCGGCATGCCGTATTTATCTGGACGTCCCATCTCAATGCCCCACTTGTTGGCGCTAGTGCCCTGTAGATCTAGTGGATAGCCGCCGATGCTGACATTATCCCAGAACATGGTGCCAGAAAGCAGGTCAGAAGGTTTTAAGACATAATCCATCTCGTAGTGATTATATTCCCTTACATAAGGGTAGGTTGGTAATTCCCCAAGTTCAGCATGCTCCCAGCCCGGTAAGGTTTTGCGGAAATGTCCCAGGATGGATGCCGTCTCTTTGTTGCCCAGCGTAACAGCCTCTTGGATGGATTCCGGTTTGGATGGGTCAACGGTATACACAAGAAGGGCGTTGATCAAAACTTCCCCGTCTCTTTGATTTACAGCATTCAAACCTCTTAGAAATACGCGGTCATTGGAAGGATGATAGGCTTTTGTCATACCGCTTAGCCCGATTGCATAGCTGTCGTTGACTGAACCGCCGCCAAATTGTTTAGATTTCTCTTCAGGTTTTAGTGCGTTGAAAGTTGTACTGAACTTCTTCCAATCGACATGCTTGAACTTCATCATCATACCGGCGCTCATGTATTCGATATCCTTTTGCCCGTAAAACTTCTCAAGTCCTGGCAATCTCTTGGCATCTAGCCGTGAGATGAGTGCGGCGTAATCACTATTTTCGACCCAGTAGCTGGCGGTGATCTTCTTTTTTTCATTCTTGTCCGTCGTGTAAACGATAGAAGCAACTTTGTGCATGCTGTCTGGCGTGTTGATTTGCTCAATTTCACTTAAAACAACGCCGGATTCGATAGGGATATCTTTAGCCAGTTTATCCATATAGGTTGAAAACTCGGAAAGCTTACGGATTTTAGCATTTCGGAAGCCGTCGAATAATTCTTTAGCCCGGCCCTGCACTAATAAATGACCTTGATCGTCGCGTGTTTCATCCAAAAACAACATTTGACTCTGAAGGATTTGGCCCCCAAAAGCTTTATGAGGATCCAATACTTTAACCTTCAAACCCTCGTCTGCTGCTGCCCTTGCTAGGTAAAGACCTTCCAGCTCGCTGCCAATCACAACAACGTCATACTGCTCTGATGGTAACGTATTTTTAATTTCTGCTGCCGGCGTCGCAGGTGCTTCACTAACAGGGGGAGGATCTTGATGCGTGTTAGTTGGCGCTGTTACAACAGCTGGTTCAACACTTGCTTGTTTAAGCCCGATTTTGCTATAGGAATAGACTGACAATGCAATTAGAACAACGGCTAGAGCAATAACGAGTTGAACTCTGGGATTACGTAAACGCATGCGTGCACTCCTTTAGCGGTAGTGTTTTATATCGTTTAGTTTAGCAGTTTCAGGGGGGATTTAATAGACTCGACAATGTGCTAGTTTTAAAGTTTTACAGCTCCACCCCCCAAAACATTTCCTCAAGGGCGAATCCTTGTATCATAACCAGGAACCCTTCGCGAAGGCTCCACATTATTTATACCAATCATATGAATAAGGGAGAGGGAACTTGAAATGAAAAAGAACCTAATGAAGAAAGCTGTAGCAACAGGACTTGTACTAACAATGGTAATGGGAGGCGCTTCTGCAGCGTTTGCCAAAGGAAATGACCATGATGATCGTGGTAAAGGAAACAACAACAATAATAACAATAGCTATAACAGCTCTTATAATATTGGTAAAAATGGAGTAAAAGGCAACATTCAAATTCGCATTAACTTTGATGATCTCAAAGGCGCTCAATGGGCGATGCGTTACATAGCTAGCTTGGCATCCAAACAAGTTTTTGAAGGATACGAAGATGGTACGTTCAAACCAGATAAATCCGTTTCCCGTATTGAAGCGATTACAGCAGCGGTGAGATTGATGGGATTGCGTGAGCAAGCCGAATCTGCCACAGAAATGGCTACCAAACTAAACTTCAAAGATGCGGACAAAATCCCTGCATGGGCAGTAGGATACGTGGCCGTAGCACTTGAAAACGATCTATTCACAGAAAACGATAGCTCCGTTGAACCTTCTAAAGAAGCAGATCGCCTATGGGCAACTACGCTGCTAGTGAAAGCTCTGAAACTAGAGTCCGAAGCTAAAGCGAAAATGAACACACAACTTACTTTTAAAGATGCTAAACAAATCCCTGCTGGATCCGTTGGATATGTTGCTGTAGCAATCGAAAAAGGTCTTGTTGATGGCTTTGAAGATAACACATTCAGACCAGGTCAAAACGTGACTCGTGCACAATTGGCAGCTCTATTGGATCGTACAGGCGAGCAAATGCCTGATGACCAAAACTCTTCTACTGGAACAGTGAACGCAGTTGTATATAACAATGTGCTTCCAGTAACGAAAGCAGGAGTTACAACTAACTATGTTCTTCACCCAGATGCTTTCATTTTGCGTAATGGTGTGAAAGTAGCTTCTTCTGCGCTTCAAGTAGGCGATGAAGTGAAAGTTCGTTCTTTCAATAATCAAGTTGTCTTCATCGAGGTTACTAAATTGGCGCAAGCTAACCAAAACTTGTCCGTTATTGGTACATTAAACGGAACAACCGTTGATTCACAAGGTAGAATTACTACGATTTCCATTACTCAAAACATCAATGGTGTTAACCAAACTACGGTTTATAACGTTGCAGCTAATGTCACTTTGACTGGTAACGTTGGTTCATTTACACAAGGCCGTCTTGTAGAACTTAAAGGTCAAAACCAAATTGTTTCTACTATTGATGTGAAATAAATAGAGAGTTATTAGAGAGATATAAAAAGGTTGAATATACACGACAGCTCCTTGCTTCTAACAGCGGGGAGCTGTTGTGCTTTTGTGCCGTATAAACTTCTTTTCTTGTGGGAAACTATTCTTTATCTTGAAAGGAGTGGCATGATTATGAACGAAACACTGATGGAGACATTCAAAAGGTATTACGCTGACTATAGAGTTGCAGCCAATGTGGAACAGAGCTTCACTGATGCGTACCAAGCCATCGCTTATCATGTTATTGAACAAACAGATCATTTAGCGCAGAGCGGCAACTTGGAAGGCATTCAGAATATGGTCCGAGAGTTTAAAGAAATTGGTTTATCCATTGCACCCAGTAATGATGCTCTCAAAGAGCGTTTCGAACAGGAATTAGTAGAAAATATGCTGAATCATGGCCATTCCTAAAAAAGTGTAGAATAGAGTTGCATTATTACGATCACCATGGTATATTGTTTTTCCGGCCAAAACGAGCTGAAAATTTTATCGAATCATGTAAAAATAAAGCTTGCATCTGACTGGTTGAATATGCTATATTGTAATTCCGGCCGCGAGAGTGGGACGGAATGAGAGAGAAATTGATCTTTGAAAACTGAACAACGAGTGAGTAAACACAGTCGAGTAATCGACTATAAAGAGATGAATAATCTCGCTAGCAAGTCAATGAGTACAATTAAGCTTTTCTACAATGGAGAGTTTGATCCTGGCTCAGGACGAACGCTGGCGGCGTGCCTAATACAT
>NZ_WTUZ01000002.1:271-126259 GCF_009882985.1 Paenibacillus silvestris | reverse complement strand
CTCATTGACTTGCTAGCGAGATTATTCATCTCTTTTAAGTCGATTACTCGACTGTGCTTACTCACTCGTTGTTCAGTTTTCAAAGATCAATTTACTTTCGTTCTCTGCCGTGTTACCGAAGCAGCGAAAAGTAATATACCATACTATTTTTCATTGTGCAACTCTTTTTTTATTTCTTTTTTCGAGCTGCATTTTCTTGCTTATTTCGCGGCATTCTTGCGGCCGGAATGACAATATAACATGTCCAACAAGTGGAATGCAACTATTTTTTTTCATTTTTTTAACGAAAGAACACCTGCCCCTAGAGCAAGTGTTACAGTCACCTTTTATCCCTCATATACGGTATAGCTGTTGACGATTGCCGCGGCGAACGTTACGCGATTATTTCGAAAGAAATGAAACAGAATGCGAGCCTCCGGTAATTCATCATCATACCTCGGAAAGTTGAAGAAATCGTCGTCTGCCCATCCTTCTCGTCGCAACCTTTCAATGGACTCGGCAATAACACTTGGAATGACTGGTTTCATAATCGTTGACATCTCTTCACTCCTTAACGTTATTTGCATTTCATATATGTATAGAGAACTAGTACTCCATAGTGATAATCGGTGTGCCTGCTGTCAGCCGCCACTTGCCTGTCGTTGAGTCCTGATGCAGAGCAAGCTGCATATTCACTGTTTGGTTTCCGCTTTGGATGGAAGTTTGAAACGCATCAGAAGCCAAAGACAAGCTAATCGTCTTTGAATCACTATAACTCTCTACTATTGTGCCTTTAAAAGCTTGCGCTACTGCATGAGCCAAATCGTTGGCACTATTTTTCCCTGACAGTACTTGCTCTTGCTCGTTAACATAGCTTTGCACCATCACATTCCATTGTCCCTCGATGCCTAGTTTCTTTAATTGATCGCCAGCTTGCTCTTGCCAATTCATAAGCTCATATTGATCTGCTTGTTCAGATGCATCTAATTTCAGCACGGTATAGCAGCCATTGGATCCGGCTGGACTTGCAACTGTTAAGGTGGCGACTGCACCAGGAGCAATCTCCGTACGTGCTGAATACACCGCATGGGAGTTGGACTCGCTTAATTGATCTGCTTGCGGAATATTGAAGGCTTGGGAGAGCTTTTGGCCGGTATGGAGGATGTTAAGGTCGCTGCCATCGCAAGTTCCGTAATAGCCCGTATATTTGAAAGCAATTTGCTGCTCATTCATCATGTACGGTTTCACAGTGTTCAAAAGTTGAAGCGCTTCTTGCCCGCTGCGAGCATCTGCATGACGAACCCAGCCAAAGATAATGCCGATAATAGCAACTGCAAGAATGGCGTTAATCCAATTTTTCTGCATATAAAAAGGCACCTCTTCACTAGAATCTACAACTCTAGTAAAAGGATGCCCAAATCTATCAAAGGCTAAACCAAGTAGGATGAAGTCTATTCTAACTCTTTTTCCCGGCGCAAAATCTCCTCCATAGACTTGTTAAGAGCAGCCTGCGGGCCAAGGAAGTGCTTGTTATAGTAGGACAAATCCATAATGACCAAGAGAATGAGCATTCCCGCTACGGCATAACCGGCCATTTGGTTCGGAGGGATGACCATGATGACGCAAATAAAGAGAATCCAGATCAGCGCGACAAACGAGATCACATTGCTGTATTTTCCGAGATTCCAAGGCCCGAGATGCTTATCTTGAAATCTTCCTTCGGCTTTGGCCCGGAGCTTCAGGTAAATGGGAATGCCATAGGCGACATAGAGACCTACAACACTAACCGCTGTTAAGAACGCTATCGTTGTGTACGTGGCATCGGGGTTCACCATTTTGATGAGATAGTCGATGAAAGCAAGAAGGAAGGAGAGAATGATGGCCAGCCAGATGGCTTTGGCCGGGGTCCGATATTTTTTGGAAATTTGCGCCCATTGTGTGCTTAACGGCATCCCTTGATCCCTAGAGAAAGCATACATCATGCGGGAAAAAGAGGTGATGGACGCAAGTCCGCAGAACCACATCGCAGCGGTGACTAGCCACAAAATGACAGAACCAAACGTACCGCCAAGCGCTTCGCTGATCACATAGATGAACGCATTACTGGAACCAGCAGCCGCACTAGCATCCTTGATGGACAAGGTGACAAAGGCGAGCATGATGAAACCAATAACAAATGAATACGCGACGGATGTGAAAATCCCCCAAGGCGCGCGCACACGCGGATTAATCGTTTCTTCAATGGTATGCGCCGAAGCGTCATAGCCCGTAAAGGTCCACTGTGCCTGCAAAAGTCCGATCAAAAAAGCAAACATATAAGGTTTATCGGAAAAGGTTTCGCCTACTTGGAACAGGTACGAGACCGGGTTTAGGCTGCCTTTGGTGAAAAAGGCCAGAGACAGGACCAGCACCGCCACCACAGCGATGTGGTACCAGGCGGAGAAGTCGTTGAGCTTCGCAACGATCCGAATACCGATGTGATTGAGGATGCCATGCGTAAGCAAAATGACCGAGAAGCAAATCAACACCGTTGTATTGCTGGATTCATAACCGAAGACGCTAGCGATCAGAGGATCAGCGAACAACGCGACGGAATAGTCGATGCCGGCGACGATGCCGATTTGGCCGATGAGGTTGATCCAGGCGGTGTACCAGCCCCAGCGTTTGTTTCTCAGGATCGCAGCCCAGTGGTACAAAGCGCCTGCCGTCGGAATGGCCGAGGCCAGCTCAGCCATGACAGCCGCAACACACATCACAAAAAACGCGACGATTGGCCAGCCGAAGCCCATCATGCCCGCTCCGCCGTAGGTTAATCCGTGACCGTACAGAGATACAGCGCCAGTCAGAATGGAAATGATGGAGAATGAGATCGCAAAGTTGGAAAACCCACCCATACTGCGCAGCAGCTCCTGGGCATAACCGAACTTGTTCAAATCACTTTTGTCTTTGTCCTGATGATTGGAAGATAAGCTCATCTTAATTCCTCCTCATCCATTCCATACGATTGGTACAGCCACGATTCATTTCCCCAAGAAGCTTTCATGCTTGCTCTCATCGAACTCCCGAATGCTCTTGTTCGCGATACTAACGATCCACCCTGCAAACAAACACGTGATCACAACAATGACGATGCCAATCGTCAGTCCCATTCCGCCCCACCTCCTTCACCGAATGACTTGCTTGTTCAGATTCAGATTTCAAGGTTAACGCCGCTCGTCTTTTGTTCGAGCATTTTCTGTACGAGGGTGCCGATATGCGCGCCGCCTTCCAGTGGAGGTGTGCCCCCGCGATGAATATTGGAAATGACTGTGCGGTCGCTCTCTACCGTGCCTTTCCGCGGTCTGTAACAGATGTAGGCACTTAAAGATTTGGACGAAACAAGCCCAGGGCGTTCTCCGATCAAAAGCACGAGTACATCCGGCTGCAAGATTTCACCAATATGATCCATCACGGCCACCCGGCCGCCTCGCACAAAAAACGGAGTACCTGTGGATAACTTATAAGCACTTAGCGAGTCAAGAAGCGAAGGATATACATCGGCGAGATTCGCATCTACTGCGTTGGCGCTTAGCCCATCAGACACAACGATCTGCACCTGTGGCTGCATCTTGCATTTTTGCTGAATAAGGGCGATTCCCTCCTCTGTAACAATACGTCCCATGTCGGGGCGCTTTAAGTAGTTTTCCGTGTTCTCATAGCGCGTTTCTACGGCAAATAAACCGAATTGGTCCAAAAGCGCTGGACTCGCTTGGCCATAGATGGAATCGACAGCTGCTGCATGGTCACGGCGAAATTTCAGCACCTCTTTGGTCAGCGCCCTCGTGCCCGCCCGCCAAACGCCGATTCGCGATGGTGTGCTGGACAGCAGTTCGCTCATCCCCTCCTCCCATTTGGGACTCGGCACATGCGACTGCGGCTCTTCGTTTGCCGGAACAGTTAAATCTGGAGGATCAGACGGCGGGGACTCTTCCCCTTTGGATACAGGAATGGATAGCTTCTTCTCTAGCTCTGCCATCACCATATCAACCAGCGCATCGATGGGGACAGCATGGTTCATCGGTACACCTCCTTCACATAAATAAACTCGGGTCTCCCGCAAGTGGCGTTAGTCGGCCATTTTCCATAATGCCCATTCGAATCAGCCATTGTTCAAAAGCCGGAGCCGGCCGCAGCCTCATTAATTCCCGCAAAGTAGCGATATCGTGATAGCTGGTCGACTGATAGTTGAGCATACAGTCGTCGGCCATGGCTACACCGATCAAATAATTGACGCCTGCAGCGGAAAGCAGCACAGCCAAATTGTCCATGTCATTCTGATCCGCCTTCATGTGGTTGGTGTAGCAAACATCCACCCCCATCGGCAGCCCCTGAAGCTTGCCCATGAAATGGTCTTCCAGCCCGGCGCGAATAACCTGTTTGCTGTCATATAAATACTCAGGCCCAATGAAACCAACCACCGTATTGACGATAAACGGCTTATATTTTCGGGCAAGCCCGTAACAGCGCGACTCCAGCGTGACCTGATCGATACCGTGATGCGCTTCCGCGGATAACTCAGAGCCCTGGCCGGTTTCAAAATACCACAGATTCGGTCCCGTCCCCGTGCCCTCCCGCATGATGAGCTCATCCGCTTCATCCAGCAGCGCGACGTCGATGCCGAAAGCTTTATTGCCCTCTTCCGATCCCGCCAAGCTTTGGAACACCATGTCCGCAGGCGCGCCCTGACGAATAGCGCGCATCTGCGTCTTGATATGCGCCAAAACGCAGTTCTGCGTAGGGATCTGCCATTTCTCCATGACCTCTTTGGTCATCTGCAAAATGTGCTTCACGCTATCGGCCGAATCAATAACGGGATTGATGCCAATCACCGCATCGCCGATCCCGTAGCTTAATGCTTCAAAAAGGGCCGCCTTAATGCCCTGAATATTGTCTGTAGGATGATTGGGCTGAGCCCTTCCGGCTAGTACGCCTTTTTGACCGATGGTGATGTTGCAATGGCTCGTCACTTCCATCTTGGAGGCAGCCTGCACCAGATCCAGATTCGTCATCAGTTTAGCAGCTGCGGCCACCATCTCACTCGTTAGCCCCCGGGAAATCCGGCGGATTTCCTGATTCCCTGTCTCCTGCCGCAGCAAATGCTCTCGCAGCTCAGCCACCGTCCAATTCCGCACCTCGGCATAGATTTTCTCATTCAAAGCATCCTCGATAATCCGTGAAACTTCATCGGTTTCTGGAGACAGCAGAGGATGGTTGCGAATATCCGCCAGCGTCAAATCGGCAAGCACTTCTTTGGCGGCGATTCTTTCCTTCGCATCCTGCGCGGAAATGCCCGCGAGCTGGTCGCCGGACTTCTCTTCATTCGCTTTGGCCATCACTTCCTTCAAATCCTTGAATTGAAAGGTCGTGCCGAGCAGTGTCGTTTTCAAATTCATAGATGGCTCTCCTCCCCTCTGCCTTTAGCTTGGAAGGCTAATGTTTTGACCACTACGGGAATCATGATGCCGGAGATCGGCTCACCCAAATCGATATAATCCCCGTGCTCCACACGGATCTGATCGATGCAAATGACTTTCAGGCGCTGAGCGCAGCGTCTTGAGAGGGATTGGCCGAGCGCCTTGGCAACATCCGTTTCACAAATGACGACCATAGCTTCGCTATGAGGAAAATGATGAGTAAAACTCGCGTACAGCTGATCGGCTATGTATTGAAGGGTTGGATAGGTTAGGTGGTGCGTTCCTGATAACGCAAGGCCAAACGGAGGCGAACGATCTAGAGAGAATAAGCTTCCGCCACTTCTCATGAGGGTATCAAACTGCTCTGCAAGCCCACCGCCTTGGACTAGCAGCTGCGGCGAAAGCTCAAGCTTGAGCACGGGCAGGTTGCGAATCGGCAGCAGCGATGCATCCAAATGCACCGTAGCGCCGCTGATCTCCGTGCTCTGCATCCCAGCGCCGATGACGGTCGCTCTAACCGTCTGATCCGCTTGGATCTGGCGCACGGGGTACTCAGCGGCCAGTTCTTTCCAGGCGCGAGCGAGCAGCGGGCCGATATCTTGGTGCAGCGCCGCGTCAGTCAAACTCTGAGGCGGCATCTGCGTCATAAGCTGACCTATGCCGCCGGAGACCATCCACTCTTCTATAGAAGGGATGGCGGCTAGCGGTGGTCCGATCATTAGAGCCGCTAACTCCGCGCATGAATCGCGGCCGCTTAAATAGTCCATGATGCAGCGGCACATGGCCCTGCAGATCTCGTTCAGCTGCGGCAGGCTCAGCCTGTCGCCCGGCTGAACGGTGTAGCCAGCGCTCTGCAGCCAAGGGCGTATCGACGGCGACACCTCAAGGATCGTGCCGGTCGAATCGATCCGGATCAGCCTGCCGCCGACATGAAAGGCCACCGTGCCGAGCAGCTTGCCTCGATGAAAAATCGCCGCATTCGCCGTCCCGCCGCCGATATCAATGTTGGCGACCGCGCCTCGAAGCTGCAAGGAGCGCTGCTCTGCGCCGGCGCCTTTGCCAGCGAGCAGCCCTTCGAGATCCGCGCCAGCTGTCGCGACGACGAAATCTCCCGCTCGCTGCGCGAGCAGGTGGAGGATGTGCTGCGCGTTGGTTTTGTTCGCCGTCTCGCCCGTTATGATGACGGCGCCGGATTTGATATCCGCTGGCCGGATACCAGCCTGCTCGTACTCCTGAGCCACGATGGCCCAAATACGCTCCGTGTGGATCTCATCGCTGCTCAGCAGCGGAGTGCTGTAAATCGGGCTTGCGTACAGCAGCTCCCGCTCCGCAATCTGAAAGCGCGGCAGGCTGAGCACGCCAGAGGAGCGCACGATTTTCAGCCGGGAAATCACCAGCTTCGTCGTGCTTGTTCCAATATCGAGGCCGACACTCGTCATCCATTGGTCAGCCATATTTCCGTTCACCCGCGCCTGCCAAGGCCTCGGCCCCATCCCGCAGAATATGATCTGCCAGCCTCGCAAGCGGGATGCGGGCCGCCATGCTCACTTCGCGCATTCTGGCATAGGCCTCCTCTTCGCTCAGGGTGTGCCTCTGCATGACGAGGCCTTTCGCTTTTTCGATGCTTTTGCGTTCCTCAATGGATTGCTTGAGAAGTTTGATATCCTGCTTCAGCGAGTCCATCTTCTCCTTCTGGCTCAAAGCAATCTCAACAGCTGGCAGCAGATCTTCCTCCGACACCGGTTTGACCAGAAAAGCAGCCACACCCGCCTCGCGCGCATCCTTCACGAGCTCCTTCTGACTGTAAGCAGTCAGGAGCAGCACTGAGGTATCCTGCTGCAGCTTGCGGATAATATGAGAGGCTTTGATGCCGTTCATGATGGGCATTTTGATATCCATAATGGCCAAATCTGGCTTCACGCGAGCGATAAGCTCAATCGCTTCCTCGCCATTTTTGGCTTCGCCTGCAACGAAATAACCGCCCTCCTCCAGCATTTCACGGATATCCATGCGAATGATGGGATCATCATCGACGACGACGATGGCATTTCTCATGGCGATTCGTCCTCCTTAGACTGCATTCTCGCTATCGGAAAGGTAAGCTGTACTTCAGTCCCTCGCTCATCCGTCATGATATGGAGAACGCCGCCGAGATTTTCTTCCACTAGTGTCTCTGTAATTTTCAAGCCCAGATGCCCTTTCCGCTCCGAATGATTCGCCGCTTTGAAGCCAATGCCGTTATCTGACACCCGAACCCGAGCGAAGGCGTCTTGATGCTGCAGAGAAACTTCAATATGCCCAGTACGCCTCTCTCCAAAAGCATGCAGCACACAGTTCTGCACAAGTTCATTAACAACAAGCGCAAGCGTCGTGGCCGCATCGGACTGTAAAATGAGCTCATCCCCAGAAATCGTCGGGACGATTGTCTGATCCGGTTTGGACGAGGAGGAAATGATGTTCTTCATAATACGGTCAACGACCTCGTTAAAATGGATCGTCTCCAGTCCTTCGAATGCAAGCATTTCATGAATGACAGCGATTGAATTAATGCGGTTGATGCTGTCGCGATACACCCTCTCGACCTCTTCGTGTTTCGTTCTGCGCATCTGCAGGCGGAGCAAGCTGGATACGGTTTGCAAATTATTTTTCACACGATGATGGATTTCCTTGATGACCGCCGATTTGATGATCAGCTGCTTCTCCTTCTCTTTCATATCCGAAATATCGCGCAGCAAAATAATCCCGCCTACCTCCCGCTGCTCCCGGTAAATGGACATGGCCTTGAGCTCGAAGGTTATAGATCCGATCTGCAGTTCCTGCTGGATGAGGCCTGAGCGGCCAAGCACCGTCAATTTCCCATAAAACAACTGGGTTATTGAGGAATCGTTAGTTGCCTCAGTCGTGTGACCGATTTCCTTCAGCATGTCGAGCGCACGCGGATTCGTGTAAGTGACCCGCTCCCTATCATCAAAAACAATGACGCCTTCATGCATCAGCGACTGCATGCTCCCCTGCGACATGGCCACACTAAGCAGCGTTTCGCTTAGCTGTTCCGTTGTCTCCATTAATCGAGTCACATTCTTCTCCTGCTCAAGTTTCTCGGAAATGTCTTTCTCCATGATGAGTGCGCCGATAACTTGGCCGCTTCTGGAGCGAATCGGCACGACATTTTGCTGAATGGCAATCTGCTCCTGCGAAATACCCCGTGAGCCGATCACGGATTGGCCGGAAAGCAGGCAGAACATGACGGCGGGCTCATTTTGCACAAAAGCATACTGACCTACGACTGACGTTTTGTATAAAGAGGAGCCTCTGGAGGGATGTGCCTCAGCCACGACGAGCGCCGTACTTTGGTCAGGGAGCGGACAGTCTATAAAGACGTCGGATTCCGATACATCGGCAAATAGTTGGAGATGAACTGCCATCTCTTGAATGGTTTGGACATCTTCTTTGCTCAAAAGCGTATACTTGCTGCACAATTCCATAATGGACGCCATGGTGCAATCCCTCTTCACTTTAGGATCAAGAGCGTACGATTTGCATAAGCCTATCTTTTAGCTGGGTGATACCCTCGTTCGAAGCAGCGGACGTTAGAAAGATTTCGCCTTCCGGCAACGCCTGCCTCAGAAGTTCGATGGCATGATCGATATCTGCCTGGGGGTGATCAATTTTGGTGACAGCCCCTAAAGCTGGTACAGCAAAGCCTTGTTCAAATCCAGGAGGGAAATAATTCCTGCCCCGCGTTGCATCCTGAACCAGCAGAACGGCTGCGGCCTCGTGCGAGGTCGCCATTAATGAGCGATAATACAGCGGGTTCTCGCTGTATTCGCCAGGAGTATCGATGACCCAGTCACGGTAGATGAGGCTTTGCGTTTTGGATGCGGGCTGGGACTCCCCGAATAAGGCTTTGATCAGCGTTGATTTGCCTGCGCCGACGGCACCGATGATCATCACTTTTTTCATAGCGTTATGACCTCGTGATCGGTGCTGTCGAAAATTTCAACTTCTCCAGCAAAAACACATTCACAGCAGCAATCGCCATCTCCACGGCAGCTACTTCTCCCGTGAGCACCAGTGAGCCTGTGAATCGGTCCAAATAGCCGATGCCTACGTCAGCTGCTTTGGTTGCAATGTCCGCTGCGATGATAGCCGTCTCCGTTGGAGTCAGCGTGAGAATCCCAATCGCACTGCGCTCCTCGATGCCGAGCTTCGTATACAAAACCGGATCTGGATTGGCAATGACATGAGCCAGTGTCAGCTGCTTGCCAGGGACATATTCCTGAATCACTCTCATCTTCTGCTCTTCCATGCTTCCTCCTCGGCTTCCTTCGTGACCTCGAAGCTATCGACAATGCCGACGATCATGGCATCGATGGGTACCATTTTATCCGTAAACAAGGTTCGGGCTGGACTGCCTCGGGAGACGATCACACGTTCGCCAACACCTGCTCCAATGCGGTCTGCGGCAATTATCGGCGTGCCCGCTTCGTTGCCATTGAAATCCATCGGCTGGATCACGAGCAGCTTTAAGTTATCCATACCTGTTTCCTTTTGCGTAGCCCATACACTGCCAATGACTTTACCGTAAAACATAAGACCTCACCTTTCGGCTATATATTCGATTGTGATGCCTCTATCCTTCAGCATGTCGTGCGCTAGTGCGGAGATGATTGTTTGGCTGCTAATTTGCAGGGAGCGGAATGAAAGATTTCGGATCTCCCGTGTGACCCATTCTGCGGAGATTAGCTTTCCTTCGTAGACGAGGGCTGATGTTGGTTGCGCAGAAATTTCAGATTTCCCAGGTAGGGAAGGCTCAAGCTCGGCTTTGAGATCAGCCTCAGCTTTTTCATTACGAATTTTGCCCACGACTTTTTCGGCAAGTTCTTTGGTGGGGGCGAACTCGACGCCGTACATTTGGAGCTCCATTTTGTAATAATCAAAAAGATTGCGATACGCGGTTGGCAGTGTCAGCGCTTGGAGCGTCCGGCGGTCCGCCTTTTTCAATCCTGAGATATCCTCACCGATGAGGACAAATTTATTTTGAACCAGCGTAGAAAAAATGATCTCCGAGACGATCGTCCCTTTCATACCAAGGGCTGCTCTGGCCGCATTATCCAGATCGATTTCTGGAATCACGACGCCTTCGTACGCAAGCGGCACCTCAATGGGGGCGGGAGCGAACTCATCAGAGGCAATTGTACGGCCTCTTCCTCCGCATTCAATCTTGTGCTTGCCGAGCCAGCAGGAGGCTTCGCCGTCCAGGAACATTAGATCATGGTCAATGCCGTGAATATTTAATGCTATAAAATGATCAGTGAAGGCCTCATGCGAGGTGCTGTCATAAAACAGGTAGAGCACCTTCGGCCTTTTAACCTGCTGGCTCAACATCTCACGAACGATCGCCTCGACCATTTGCTTGATCTCCACCTAGCGCAGCCTCCCTTCAGCATTCTTATGGATGATCTGAACCGTATCGCCTGTACTTACATGAGCTGCATTCGCCTCATCTCGATCAATATGGAAATCCAGTGAATACTTCGGGCTCACCCTCACGATCACATCGGCAAAAATAAGCGGCCGCTCCCCCATCGCTTGCAGCAAAATGTGGTCCCCGTGATTCAGGCGCATAGACTGGGCTTCATCCGGGGATGCATGCACGTGATTTTTGGCTATAATCAGCCCTTGGGATAAAACGACCGTTCCTACAGTCCCCACCAGGGTAATTCCTGGTGTGCCTGCAAGATCGCCGGAGAGACGAATCGGCGGATGAACGCCAAGCTCGAATCCGTCTGTGCGCGAAATCTCCACTTGCGTCACGCCACGTGAAGGGCCAAGAATGCGGACGTTAGAAAGGCTGCCGTGCGGACCTTTGAGTGTCACGGTTTCACGAGCAGCAAATTGCCCCTTCTGGGAGAGTTCGCGCAATGGCGTCAGCTTGTAACCCTTGCCGAACAGCGCCTCGATGTGATCTGGTGCGAGGTGCACGTGCCTATTGGATACTCCAACAGGGATGAACTGCATAGACGAAGGTCCGGATGGTACGGGTGCCACACGCAGCAAAGGAATTCCGCGCTCCTTCAGGAAATCGGCGGCTGCCGGGGTCAGCTTATCCCCCTCTGTGACTGGGAAAGGGTTGGCCAACCCTTTGATCAGTTGTGCGCGCAGATACGTTTCCGTAATGAGAGCCATATTTTACCCTTCAAGCTTAGGAAGAATGAACTCAATGTCTGAGTGCGGACGGGGAATCACATGCACCGAAACCAGCTCTCCCACCTTCTCCGCAGCTGCTGCCCCTGCATCCGTGGCTGCTTTGACGGCACCAACATCTCCCCTGACCATCACGGTCACCAGCCCGCCGCCTACATGCACTTTCCCCACCAATCTGACATTCGCCGCCTTCACCATCGCATCCGCTGCTTCAATTGAACCTACCAAACCTCTCGTTTCCACTAAACCTAATGCGGCCAATTCACCTGCCATTGCGCTCTCCTCCTTGGATTAAGACAATTGCATATCGGTAAGGACCTTTCTGATGATCTGAGCCACTTCCTCGCGCGTAATGCCGAGCTGATTCGCTTTGATTAGGCTATCCGCCACTTGGCTCGCGACATGGTTAGGGTCAGTATTCGTCGTCACAGGCTCCTTAGGCACGGGCATTTCTTTAATACCAAAAGCAACCCGCTTGATGTTCAGCAAATGCTGCGGCCCAATATTATCCGATGTAATGTTATTACCGAAAGTTCCACACCCGAGTGTCATGGAGGGGAAAATCCCAGTCGTAGCACCAATACCGCCGAACGTTGTTCCCGTGTTGACGACAATGCGTGATGCCGGCTTTTCCAGTCCGAAAGCTTCGATAACCGATTGATCCTCAGCATGAATGCCGAGCGTATGGCCTAAGCCGCCGAGTGTTAACAGCTCAATGCAAGTTTGGCAGCCTTCCTGCCAGTCGTTCACCGTGTATAAGGCAAGGACTGGACATAGCTTCTCCATGGAAAAAGGGTAGTTGTGCCCGACCTCCGACTCTTCCGCGATCAAAATTTGCGCACTATCCGGGACGGTGATACCCGCTTTGCTCGCAATGGCCTGCGGTGATCGGCCGACTACTTGCGGATTCATTCCCTTCGCTACGGTGAGGAGAGAGGAGACCTTTTGTTTATCCTGCTCGTTGAGGAAATAGGCGCCTTGTCGCTGTAATTCTTGAATTAGGCGTGGTTTGATAGATTGATCCACCACAAGTGCTTGCTCTGAAGCGCAGATCGTGCCGTAGTCGAAGGTTTTACTCTGCAAAATGTGGCTCACCGTATTTGGGATGTTAGCACTCTGGTGGATGTACACTGGCACATTGCCAGGCCCGACACCATAGGCGGGTTTGCCGGAGCTGTAGGCGGCCTTCACCATGGCGGTTCCGCCTGTAGCCAAGATGAGATCCGTCAGCTGGTGCCGCATGAGCTCCCCGCTAGCCTCCAAAGAAGGATGCGAGAGGCAATGAATGAGCCCCGGCGGGGCTCCCGCACTCTCTGCCGCAACCCGCATGACGGCGGCTGACTCTTGCGAGCAGCGAAGCGCTGACGGGTGCGGGGAGATCACAATCGCGTTGCGTGCTTTCAGCGCGATCAGGCATTTGAACAGCACCGTAGAAGTCGGGTTCGTTGAGGGAATGATTGCTGCAATGGTTCCGACGGGCTGGGCGATTTCCCAGACCTGCTTGGCGTTGTCCTTGCGGATGATTCCAACCGTTTGCATGTCCTTTATCGCTGCATAAATGTCCCGCGCGACGAACAAATTCTTCGCCTTTTTATCGGCGACTTTCCCGAAGCCCGTCTCGTGGACAGCCATAGCGCCGAGCCGCTCAGCGTGCTGCTCCGCCGCTTCCGCCATGGCGAATACGATCGCATCGATTTGTGGCTGCGTCATTTTTTCCAGAAGCTTCTGAGCTGCCTTCGCTTCTTGAAGGCAGTTGCGGACCTCCTGTATGGCTTGCAAATCGCTGTCCAGCTTCATGTCGGCGGACCTCCTCCTTCAGAGGGCAGCTCCGTGAAGAGTCGGACAAGCTCCGCTTTGCTAACCAGCTGAATATCTCGTCCGGCCAGAGGGAACTTTGGCATGCTTTGGGCGAGCTCTCTGAGCTGGGCGACCGTCATTTTGCTCCAGTTCTTGGTGGCAGGGGGCGCTTCCTGCTTGGGTGCTTCTGGTGCTGATCGTACGGCTTGCTCCTTCTCTTGGGCACTCTGCAGCATCTTGTAGACGGAAGGATCAGGACGCGGAATCACTTGTACGCCGAGCAGCTTACCCACCCGCTTCGCTTCTTCTGCGCCAGCGTCTACAGCCGCTTTGACTGCTGCCACATCGCCCCAGATATAAACCGTTACGATGCCGGCATCCACTTTCTCGTACATCGTGACCTTCACATCCGCCGTTTTCGCTGCAGCATCGGCGGCGGCAATCAATGCCGGCAAGCCGTAGGTTTCGATCATGCCCAAGGCTAGCTTTTGTTCCATCATTTCAGACACCTGCCTCCTGCTAGCCTATTTTTTTCGGATCTCTAGCGATAGTTTGAACGGCCTCCGCAAAAGCTTCTGCCGCTGCCGCACAAGCCGATTGGCTGCCTGTCAGTAATCCTCCCGCAAAATTCGTCTCCGTCGGAGGGCCGTAGAATTTGCACAAGCGCACATCAGCGGCTTTAAGTGCCGCATCCAGGCTGTAGATGGCTTCTAACGGAGGAGCGATTAAGTAAGCAAGCGGTTCTCCTTCTTGGACTCCCGCTTCCTTGGAGAGGTACGAACCCGTGCGGGAAATGACATGCGCATAATACGCATGTGTGGCGTCGGCATTCAGCGCGTAGAAGCAAGCGCCGGTCTGCATCACTTGGATAGCGGCATCCAGCCCGCTTCGCACTTCGTCCGGCGAGGCGCCGCCGATGATGCCGATAAATTCGCCGGACAGCGGCCCCGACGCATGTCCTGATCCTGCATAGAACGAGCGGGCATACACTACCTCTACCGCTGCGTTCTTCGTTGCTTCATCGATTGCGGTGTAACCTACATCGTCGATGGAAGAAGTAAGTAGGCCGAGGCTGCGGATGCCCGGCTTCAGCTCTAGCTGCTGCGCGAGCCCGGCGTCGACGTTCGGGATGATCCGGACGGCGAGCGGTACGGCGCGTATCGGTTGTGCGTTTACGTGAGGGGCCACCCCTTTCACCTCTTCGCTTCAGTGATGAAAGCAAAAAGATGCCTCGGTTCGGAGAACGCTCGACGTTCTTGGACCTGAGGCACCTTTGCCTGTTTTATGCTTTTGTTAATGGATATGCGATGAATGAGACAAATATGTTCATTACTTTGGCCAAGCCGCATTCTGAAGCAGCTTATTAATCAATAGAGCGGTCTGCCCACGCGTAGTCTTGGCATCCTTTTCAAAAGAGAATCCATTGCTTGCATTCAAAATATTACGTTTCAGAGCCATAGCGACAGCATCGCTTGCCCACTCATCAACCTGCAAAGACAATTCACTCATGCGCTGTGCATATCGAGCTCGCTCTGAATCATTTAATTTCGTAGCAGCATTAATGAATTTCAGCGCATTGCTAATCATCGTAATCGCTTCTTGATGCGTAATACTTTGCGCTGGACGGAAGGTTTCATCCTCATACCCACTAATGAGACCCGCGCCTACTGCCGTATAGACTGCTTGACTAAACCAATCTGCATCGCTCACGTCTGAAAATCCTTTATCTATGCTACTAACTATCTTCATACCCAAGCCTCTAACTAAAAGTGTCGCAAACTCCGCACGGGTTACACTCGCGTCAGCGCGGAAGGACCCATCTTCAAAGCCTTGAATCACGTTGCTAGCCGCTAAAGTCTCAATGTCATCTTTGGCAAAATAGTCCTCTTTTACATCGGCGAACTGCTTTTGCGATTTATAAACCGTATAGATGGAGTTCCCTTTCTTCCAAAGTGTTGCGGATGCCGGCTTACCGTCCTTATCCAAAGTCACGGTCATGGGCACGGAAATCAACGTTCTCGATGCAGGATCCCATACAGCTCCGTTTAACTTCTCACCAGGGTTTAATTTGAAATCTTTTGGCAAAAGAATCACATGCCCAACAAATTCAGAAAAGGAATCAATGGTAGTAATCAGGCTATTGCTGTCGTTCAGAAGCGAAAGTTCATAGGATAGAGCTTGACCTACGCTCTCTCCCCCATTTGAAGCAATCATTTTCTGCAGATTCTGTTGGTCAGCTAGTGGGAGCTTATCAACGCTAATTCTAAGATTCATCCAGTCTTTTCCGCCGTTAGCTTTCAATGCTTCTTGCAACACATCAAAAGGGATTCTCGCTGTCCCTACGGTTGTATTGAAAACTAAAATAGCGTCTTCTTGCTTATTCGTAATCTCATTGATTTGGCCAGCATTCATCTGGAAGTCGTAGCCATCAGCACTTGTCTTTAAATCGATAGGAATTTCATTGTTACCTGATTTGGTTTGATCTTCTACTAGCTTCTTAAGCTGATCTGGCGTGATGCTCGAAGTGACACGGATTGCGCCATTTTTGTTGACGATTTCCCACTTGAAGGATTCGGTTGGGCCTGTTGGGCCTCCGCCGCCGCCACCTCCACCGCCTACACTGGCAGAGGTATGGATATCTATAAATGGACTATATTCGCTTGTATTTCCTGCTGCATCAACAGCCTTAAGCGCATACCTGTAATCCGTATTCGAACTTAATTTAGTTAAATTATAGCGAGTTGTCGTGCCTGATATTGAAACCAACTCACTATACGTACTATTGCTTACTGTGTACAACTTATAACCTGTGATACCAACGTTATCAGTTCCTGCAGTCCAATGTAAGGTAGCGCTGCTTGAAGTGATGTCTGTCGCACTTGTAGTCGTGTTAGCTGGCCATTCTGGAGACACGGTATCAACTGGCCCTGGAGCCGGACGAACTTCCACTTCAGTATTTGTATAAAATCCTCCATCATTCGAAAGGTAGACAGCTGCGATTTGAGCAATACCAGGCTTATTCCCTGTTATGACACCATTCTGATTAATTTTTACCACATTAGGATTTGATGTGGTGTAGTGTGCAGCATTTGTAACATCTTTTTTTGTCATATCCGAATAAGTTGCCAGTAGAACGGTGTCAAGGTTCTCACCTGCATTTACGGTGTACCGATCCGCACTGAACTTAACAGAAGTGAGTTTAAGTGGATTTACATATAACTTTTCATAATGATTCTTATAAATTGCAATGATTGTTATTGGTCCTGAAGTAGTTAACGTGATGGAGTGATCTCGGTTAACAACTCCTTTATTATCATCTTCCAAAACAAAAATTGCTTCACTTGTAACATCTGTATACGCCTGTTTATCAAGCTTATACGCTAATAGTTCAGGACGAATAGTCGTTCCTGCATCGAAGTTTTTATTCATCAATGTGGCCTGAGTATTCGTTGAGTAAGCGGTATAAGCAATATTAGGATCACTGTTTCCAACCACCATAACGGGTGTAGAAGCGGTTAAATCCTTATAAGTAGCTGTTATTACTGTATAGCCCTCAGCCGTAGCAATAGCTTTATGATTAGCCGGATCAATGCTAAGAATCGAGTTCTTCGAATACGAATAAGAAGCATATTGAGTTACATCTTGGGGAACTCCATTTTGATCATAAGCGTTGACCATGAAATAGTTGTTATCATACCCTTTCACGTATACGTCGAATGGAAACGGCATGGTCAAGCCTTTGTATGATCCTTCCATGACCTTAATATCTTGAGAACGACTGATCCCATTACACACGGCTGTAATTATCGTACTTCCAGGAGCTCTCGTTGTAATTTGACCATAATCACTAATACTAGCAATAGCGGGGTTAGAGGAAGTTATTTGGCAGGGTTTAATATCAAAACCTCCCATGTAGGTATATCCTTCTTTTTGAAATGGATTTCCGTAATAAGCTGTACTGCCTCCTATATATTGTGTGAATGGAACATTGTTGACACCCGTATACATGGTTTCAGGTAAACCTATTACAAAATTTTTTAATATGCCACTTTCACCAAAGTAGCTATATATACCTGATGCTTCTGAGATTTTATCAAAATCATTGTAAGTTTTTGTTTCAATGTTAATAGTTTGTGGGTTATAATTTGTACCCGTTATAGCATCAATATTAAACTGGTTAATTTTCATAGTAGGCTCGTAACCATTCACGACACTATCTGGTGAGTATGTTCCAACCGTGTTTAACAGACCACCGAATCGATTTCGAAAGTCAACACGAATTTGCGATTCGTAGGAATACACTGTTCCAGTAACTCTTCCTGTAGCAGGATTATATGTAATTGAAGAGGGAACATATACGTTTAAAGCGTTTGAAATAATCGGAAAAATCATTAGTCCCATGATAACAAACAATGAAACCTTACTAATAAATAGTACTAATCTATGCGACATACTCTTAACACTCCTCTTAATTTATCTTAGGAAAAATAGTTCAAATCTATATTATCTCGTTATCCTCACTTCCATTTGGGCATCACATTCTATTGAAGTATACTAAATCAAAACGAATTTAATTGTAGTTTTTTGTCTAAATTCATAAAATTTTGATTAATATTAGTACAAACTAAATAAAGCCGCACATCCCTGTGCGACTTCTTAGTTCAATACATGAATTATTTATTTTAAACTAATAAAACCATTCACTTCTTTTTCCCACTCTTCGCCTTTTCCAAATTCCGAGCAACCCTATACTTCACAATCCGGCTGATCAACTCATAAGGTATCGGCTTTCCAAGTGGAAATTGCAAAGTTCCTTTTGACGCATGGTACTCTGCTACCTCATCTTGAAATTGATTAATTCCATCCGGTGCAGGGTAAAATCCGATATGATTTTTAAAAGCTGCAAAATGCACCAAATTCCCATGCTGCTCAAATGTAGGCATCGCATAACTGATCCTTTCTTTGGCGTCTGGGGCTGACTCTTTGATCACTTCTCTTAACTTCTGGAGGATCTCCTGAATCTCTGGTGGAAAGGCAGCGATGTACTCATCGATAGATGTGTATGAGATTTTTTCTTTCATGGGTTCTCCTTTTTAGGTCATTTGACCGCACCAATGTATCTCTGCAAGCTCTCTTCTACACACCCAGCAATTAATTGCACGAATGGTTGTAGATTTGTATTTATGCTAGCTATTTCTAAAGTCTCATAGTATTTTAAACGATCGTTATTTGCTGCTTTCACTATGGCAGGAGGAAATCCGAATTTCATTAAAATTAAATTCATTAGTAGTCTCGCTGTACGTCCATTACCATCAGAAAAAGGATGAATATAAACAAATCGGAAGTGAAACTCTGCAGCTAGTTCAACGGGATGTATAGTATCTTTATGATCATTGTACCACTCCATTAGGTGCTCCATCTTACTGGAAAGCACGGTAAAGTGCGGAGGGACATGCTGTGAGCCTGATATTAAAACGTTAATCATCCGATATCGGCCAGCGTTCTCATCTTCAATATTTTTAAGCACTAATTGATGAATAGATTTAACGACATACTCAGTCAATTCTATATTCCTATGTACAACATCTTGCACATAATATATCGCCTCTGAATGGTTAACAACCTCAAAGTGCTCCCGTAACTTTTTACCGCCTATGGTTAATCCTTCTTCAAGAACAAGTTTAGTTTCCAGAAGAGTCAGTGTATTACCTTCAATTGCATTAGAGTTATACGTCCACTCGATTCGGTAAACCTCATCCAAATTTCTCAAAGCAGCCGCAGGCAGAGGTCTGAGTTCATCCAATTCTTTTTTCAAACGATCAATATTATCGAAGTTCATAAAACCCCTCCTGCACCTCTATTATTACCATTATATCACAGTCCGCGGTGCTTAAAACGGTGCTTGCTTGAAATCATCCCCACACAAACTAACACCTGCAGCCTGCTCCGGCTAATAAAAAAACGACCAATCCCAAAGGATTGGCCGCACTCATCACTGCTCCATTATCTTAATCTGTGGTTCCCAGCCCAACAATCTTTTCGCCTTCGCGTTGGAAATGAGAGAAGCTCTTCCCTCAAGCGAGGAGCGAATTTCTTTCACACCGGGAAGGTACTTCGCCACTAAATCCCGAGTTAACCGATCCGACGAGCTATCATCTGCTGCAATGATTAGCGCTTCAGCGCCAAGTCCATCGACCTCAATTGCTTTGAGACAAGCAGAAGCTACGTCCCTTGCGTCGATGTAAGACCACAGAATACGCAAACGTGCGTCCGTATTATCGAAATTAGCTTTTAGCTGCTCATAGCTCTCCGGAACAAGAATGTTGCCTAAGCGGAAACTGACCACCTGCATGCCGGTACGTCGATTGAACGCCTGAGCAGTGACTTCGTTCACCACCTTGGACAAGCCGTAGCTGTCCTCCGGCAATTGTGGATGCTCTTCATCGATCGGAATATACTGAGGCTCGAAGAACTCGCTGGCAAAACAGATCCCATACGACGACTCACTCGACGCGAGCACAACCTTCTTGACGCCCAAGTTGGCCGCCGCCTCCAGAATATTGTATGTGCTCATCACATTATTGCGGAAACAGACCTCATTGGTATGCGTGTAAGCTTGAGGGATAGCAGCAAAATGCACAATTCCCGCAACCTCTTTCCGACTGCCAGTACTGAATTGCGAAAGTGCATTATGTACCTGCCCCAAATCATTAAGGTCCGTAATAATCGTCCGGCAGATCGGCTCAGCTGGAGCCTTCACATCTAAATTAATGACATCATAATTATTTTCTACAAAATGCTTTAAAATCCACTGACCCGCTTTGCCGCTGCCGCCAGTTACAATGATCCGTTTTTTCTCCATGAATCCGTCATCCTCCTTAGGTCTAATCAGCCTCTATAAAAATCCCGAATCCAGCGATGCGCCTTCAGCTTCTCAAGTTGTTCCTTGGTCAGGCCCTGGCCGTCACCAACACGCATATTAGACTCCACGTTTCGTACGGAGCGCATGCCCGGAATGACCGTTGATACCGCAGGATGGCTCAACACATAGCGCAGTGCAATTTCCGGCATTTGCTCGACCGAAATATCCAAATCAGCCGTTATTTGCTGAACGCGGTCATACACCTGCTGCTTGCGATCGCCTCGGAAATAGCTATTGCGGAAATCACCTTCGCTAAACGTCGTGTCCGGTGTAATGCGCCCCGTCAGACCGCCTTCATCCAGCGAAACTCTGACAATAACGCCAACATTGTGCTCTGCACAGGCAGGAAGCAATTGATCTTCCGGACTTTGATCGAAAATGTTATAAATAACCTGCACCGTATCCACGAGCCCCGTTTCAATCAGCTTGAGCGCATTGTTCGGTTGATGATCGTTGATCGAGATGCCGAAATGCTGGATTTTACCTTGCTCTTTCAGCTTGCGGATCCCTTCCAGCCAGTCTCCTTGACCTACCCACTCGTCCGACCAGACGTGGAACTGCTGCACATCAATCGTCTCTAGGCCGAGATTGCGTAAGCTTTGCTCTGTGCTCGCAATAACATGCTCTGCCGTGAAAGTCTCTTCCACAGGCACGCCATCACGTGCTGGCCATTGTCTATTTTTTGGAGGGATTTTGGTTGCCACATAAATCGGCTTATCGTGGGCTTTCACCACTTGCCCGACAAGTCGTTCACTGTGGCCATCGCCATAGCCCAAAGCTGTATCAATAAAATTCAAGCCCAGCTCAATCGAACGATTCAGTGCTTGAATGGATTCCTCATCGGAAGCGCCGATCCAAGCCGTTTTACCGATTCCCCATGCGCCGTATCCGATTTCTGATATCTGCAGTCCCGTTTTTCCAAGAGTTCTATTGTTCATCTTCAGTCCTCCATCCACTGTTTTACTTACACTTGTTATTATACAGGCAAAGGAAAAGCTGCATAAGAACTGAAAAAGTTGTCAGTTAGTAACGTTGGCGTAAGTAAGGGGATGTGGAGAAATGAAAAAAGACACCTGTGAGGGTGTCTTTGGGTCGTTTATGTCATAGTCACAGGATCAGTCCACTTTTTTGGCTGTATCTACATCGATAATATCCAACAAGAAAATAAAGATAGGAATACCTACGATTAAACCCCATGTACCCAGATAATGCTCAGAGAAAATCAGAATAATGAACGTGTAGAACATCGGAAGATTCATTTTGGAAGACATCAGTTTGGGATTTAAGAAATACCCTTCCAGGAAGTGAAGCACCATGATCATAGAGATCACATAGATCACCATCAGATATCCGCCTAAATTAAAGGCAATGATGCCTAAAGGAAGTAAAGAAATAAGAAAGCCCGCTACGGGAATTAAACTAAGCAGGAAAATCATAATGCCTAGCGCAAAAAGATAAGGAAAGCCAAGTATCCAAAGACCAATCACTGTAAACACCGTATTAAAAAGGGCGATTAGGAGTTGTGCTTCGATAACTTTGCCAAAAGATAAGACGAACTTCTGACCGAAATATTCCAATTCTTTGTATAGCCAAGAAATTTTACTTTCTCTTAATCTGGAAGTAAAGGCAACGATTCTTTTCCTCTCCAGGATGAAGAAGAAACTTAAGATCATTGCTAAAATAAAAGTGGTTCCCCAATTGCTAATTCTAAGAATATATTCAAATCCTTGCTTAACATAGGCTTGTAAGTTTAAATCCTTTAAAGTTTTATATAGATACCGAGAAGCTTCATCTTGAGGTACGGGCAAATTCGTTAGCCCGACCAGAATTTCTTTTAATTGCAAGATTTGAACAAATACCTTCGGTAAGTAATTAATAATTGAAACAACGAATACAGTAATCATAATTAGATATAGCAAAATGAGAATGACTTTACTATTAACCTTAATGTATCTACTAAGCCTTCTAGTCAGAAAATTTTGAATACTGCTCATAAGGAATGCCATTAAAAATGTTAAGAGCACTAGATTAAGCATGTCCCTTAAAGCGATTACTAATAGAACAATAAGGATAAGGATAGAAAAACGCCTTACAGTTAAATTCGAAAACATTTTGATAATATGCTCCATCACGTCGCGTCCCCATTCAACATTATCAACCGTCAGCTTATTCTTCCTTAGTTTACAGAAATAAATTAACTATAGCAATTTCTTAATGTGCAGGTAATAAACAAATGCCAAAAAGCCCCCACCTACTTAGGATGGGGGTTAGCTTTTGCGCTATTCCTACTTATTGCTTAGGATTAGGCCCATGCTGATTTTCATTAGGATCACTATCTTGGCAGTAAAATACAATAAGAATAATCGCACCGATAAGTGGAATTAAACCAATCAGTATCCACCAAGCACTTCTCCCCGTATCATGGAGTCTCCGGAATGCAACGGCCAAGGATGGCAATAAGACGGCTAAAGAGTAGAGGCCGGTTAAAACATTTGTAATCCCGAGCAGGGATTCCAATATGGCAAGGATGATGGAGATGATCAGATTGAAAAGCACAAACATCCAGTACTCCTTACGCTGCGCCCTGCCTGAAAATCCTACGTAATTCTTCAGCACCTTCGAATACCATTCCATGTGTAAACCTCCTTCATATTCACCAACTTGGATCGATAAAAAGGCTTCCCTATTTGCAATCTCATTCGCATTTATATGTAATTATTTAATCATGTAAAGACTCTGCCCCCCTTTGGAATGTTTGCTTTCTCCCACTCCACCTCCCCGAACAAAGCCAAGGCGTTTCAGCTCCAAATAATGCTATGCCCTTATATGTATTTGGTTGGGGGTTGTCTTGATGATTAAAATATGGATAATAATGGTTTGGTTTATTTAATGAAAAAATCCCTACATCACAATGACGTAGGGATTCTCTATTCGAACCTGCCGATTAGCCGCGTTACGTTATTATTTAGCTCCTCCAAGAAGAGAATTCAGCTGTTCCAGCAGGTTGTCTCTGCCAGTGAGCGAAATCGTCCCGATTTTCTCACAAATTTTCTCAAGAAATTCAAGCTCCTTCAAGCGAAATAGGGTCTGATTCTCGTCCATCAACTTAGCTGTGTTAAGCAGACTTCGAGTAGAAGCGGTTTCCTCACGACGGGTTATCAGATTTGCTTGAGCTTTCTTCTCTGCTAACAGCACTGTATTAAGTATCTCTTTAATATCTCCAGGTAGAATAATATCCTTTACACCGGCAGCAAAGAATTTGACCCCGTAATCCTCACTTTTTTCGTTCAGACGCGACAGTACAAATGTCGCAATTTCTTGCTTCATCCGCAACAAGTCATCAAGCTTCAACGTCCCGACGTATTCACGCAGAATAAGCTGCAATAGAATATACACCTGATCTTCAAAAGCTTTGATTTCCAGTGCACGCAGCGGATTGATAATCTTGTACTGACAGACGAAATTTAAGCGCAGCGTTACCTTATCCTCCGTCATCATTTCCTGACCGGTCATATCCAGCTGTTGCTGCCGTAAATCCACGGTTTTTATCGTTGCGATCACCGGCCCCTTCCAGAAGTAGTATTTTCCTGGGGCAAGTTCCTTCTGCATGACGTTGTTATAAAAAAGCACCCCTGTCTCGTGGCTGGCCACTTCCGAAACATAAAGATAACCTGCAACTTTCGCAAATATAGCTCTATCTATTTCTACACCAACCTCTGGTTGGCGAATATCGACTCGCGTGAAGTCATGCTGTTTCATCACATTCCAGAAAGCGTATTTACCGGCTGTCATAAGCGATACGAACTTTCCATCCTCATAATGAAGAACGTACTCATGATCCTGAACATTAATAACAGTAATCTCCTCAAGCAACCGTTCGTCCTGAAGAAATAAATTTAGATCCTTCCCTTGCACGACGAATGGTTTGGTGACATTCATCAACACAATTTCATCATCTGAAAATGGTGCAAGTCGATAAACACCTGGTTGCAAGTGCTTCACATAACTGCCTCTCTTGAACAGTAATCCTCTTTCATCAGCTTTAACAATAATTTTCTTTAACATATATATATCCTCATTTCATTGAAACTTTGTGGGGTGTTGTGACCTTTATTAGGGAAGCCTCCTGATTAAGAAGCGGAGCCCGCTTAAGATTGGAAAATCGGTACCTGCGTACGAAACTTTCTGATGGCGATGCGTTCTCCCTTTCATCCCGCACTCACTCACCTTGCCATAACGTGGCCAAGTACTTTGTTTTCGAATCGGCATCCACAGGCCGCAAAGCTGCTTTCTCAGTGCCTAATTAAATCCAGACTGAGGATTCCCACTAACAGGTCTACTAGAGATTTCATCGCTCGATGGGAAGTCGAGTATTTTACCAAAATCGCTCATTATGCGATTGGGGAATCGAACCCCAAATGGTGGTTTCTCACCGAAACAATCGTACAGGATACCGTAACATACGATGCACGGCACTGCGGGATATCTCGATATCCTCGCCTCGTTACGACCGCCCGGATAAGAAACAGTGTAAGCCTTACAGGTTCTATCTTCGCTTATTCTCCAAATAACGAACATGGTGAAAGTATTACGACGTTGCGTAATTTTTCCATTTTACCCAAGTATATGTCCTTGAGCTGGAATGGAAATACGCAAATAACTCTACATCATTGATGTAGAGTTTATTTGCAATAAAACTTATTTCACGCCGCTAATTTGTTTCAGCATACGCACTACAACAGTAGCGACCTGTGCCCGTGTGCTATTTTGAGACGGTGCGAAATGAGTGACATCCATACCGTTCAGCAATCCGAGAGATGTAGCAACTGCAACGTATTGCTTAGCCCAATCGCTGATGCTACTTGCATCAGCGTAGTTGAGCGATTCAGCTGCAGCGAGATCACTCAGTTGCTTACCCGTAGCGTTCAGGTACGCGCCCACTATCATGACAGCCAACTGTTCACGCGTAACATTATCTTCTGGAGCAAATGTGCTATCGCTTGTGCCACCTGTAATATTCGCAGCATAAGCAGCAAATACAGCATCCCTATACCACGAATCATCAGCAACGTCTGCAAACGATTTAGTAGCTGTTTGAACCGGCAGATTCATTGCTTTTTTAAGAATCGTAACAAACTGTGCACGAGTCATGTTGCTGTTCGGTTGGAACGAGTTCGCATCCATGCCGTCAACGATTTGCTTGCTGACCAGCTGCTCAATATCCGCTTGCGCCCAATGACCTTGAATATCAGCAAAAGTGGTCAATGATTGTGCATTTTTCTCAAGAACTGCGTACTTGGAGAAGTGTGGCAGCGATGCGGTGATCGTACCATCCCCATTCACTGTACCACCAACGTAAGTCCAAGTATTAGTCGCCTTATCTAACCAATAAACACCTAATTTGCTAGTATCTTTTACTTTGGACGGATCATAGTGGAATACAACTTCAACTGGACTATTAAAATCAGTGATAGCTTTATCCTGCTCTGTTAATGTGAACTCTACCAGTGGAGAGACTGTATGGAAGTTACTCAACGCCGAGAACTCCCCACTCCAAATCTTAAGTTCCATGATGTTACTCATGTCCTTAACAACCAAAGCATTCACAGGGAAGGTCAGTTGAACATCGTTTGTCTTGACAACAATTGGCTTACCTTTGTCGGCAGCTATTTTAACAATGTCAGCATCGAAACTAACTGTCGTGATGTCAATGTGTTGGTCAGTTGTCGCATCCAAAACAAGCTGTGACTTCGCAGAATTAGAAAGATCAATCAGCATATCTATATGAGCTGGCTGAACATCATACGTCATCTTACCGTTAGCATCAGGCTTTGGAAGGCTTTTGCTGCCACCACTGCCTCCTCCACCTCCTCCTCCTCCACCACTAGGTACAGGCTCGGCATTATACGTTTTTTCAATCTTCAAGCTTGGTATATTGACGGCTTGTTGTACTGAGAAGTAAAGACTTCCAGCCTCTGTTCCCAACTGCGGAATGCTAAAGTTAACTGAAGTCTCATTACCAGCAATTACTTGCCTTAAGAATGAATTAGCAGAGTTTGAATTGCGGTACACTCGAACGATATCACCAGGACTTAAACTCGAGACCGTAATCGTATCGGCGGTGCCGGACTTATTATTAGTAATTTGAATTTGATTGGGTGTCAACGAACGTCCATAATGCCAATCATATAAGCTAGTCGTTCTAGCAGGGCTAATCCCAGTCGCAGAAACCGCATAAACGGCTATCTTAGTCGCACCTAACGGAATCTGTGTATTCATTGGAATATTGGTCTGATAGTATCTATTTGAATTTACTGGCACACTCACAATAGGTTTAAGCATTTTCAGTTGATCATTGACGAAGTAAACCTCGTAATGCAACGTATTGAGGCTACTATTTGCAGAGAAGTTTAAGAGGCCTCCTACTTCCCCTACGTCTCCATCACTATCCAACTGGTATATTGACTCGACAGGAAGTTGATTATCTGTGGGCAAAGTAGAAACAGGCTCATCTGCTATGTTATTCACCAAATTATAAGTTGCCAATATTATTTCATCATTTGCTGAATTGACTGCCGACAGTCTCAGGCTCAGCGCATCTGCTGGAATTTGTGTATCTTGAATGGATACATTATATTGCTGCTGCCCTTTACTGATTTGCGCAAACGGGCTGCCGATTGCCTCCATTCTTGAATCTATGAATCTAACAACATATTCTTTTATGCTCGACTCATCAACCTTAGGAACCCAATGTAATACTCCTTTAACATTCTTAATATGAGTATCCTGGTCTTCAAAATAATAACTACCAGGATCGTAGTCAATGCTATCCCAAAATCCAAAATAATATCCATTTGTCCCTTCACCTTGATTATTTTTGCCGAAAACTCCGATCCTCTCGGTACCAGCCGGAATCGTAGTGCCTTTAGAAAAAGTGATTTCATAAGTCGGATTATCAGACCATTGGCCTGGACGAATAAGCTTGTTTTTAGTAACTTCAGCAATGGATTGAAGTTTTGCATTATTTCTATCGACAAAATAGAGATCATAGCTTGTTGCAACTCCATCTGAAGAAAAATCAGACCAACTAATTGAGCCCCCAAAATTTCCACGAGACAGATCATTGTCGTTGTCTAGGTAACTAATGATCCCAAGGTTGGGAGCTGGGATCGTCGAATTCGTTCCTACAATAATAGGGCTGCTCGTAGTATTGTCGAAAATTTGCATACGGTACAACTCTTTACTTATAGCCCCGGACAATTCCTTTGGTCGCAGATCGATATAAATGGCTCCAACCGGCACTACATTTTCAGCAATATCAACTTGATAAGTTAAACTAGGCGTTTCATGCTTGGGAACGCTATAGGGATTACCAAGCATCTTTCCTGAAGCGTCAGTAAAACTTAACTGGTAGCCAGTATAGTAAGTTTCAATTGCTGTTATCCATTTTACCAATGGATGGATTCTTCCCCGTGTAGGTTCTTGATCTTCGAATGTATACTCGTAATAGGAACCTCCACCTCCACCTCCAGTTGGAGGGGAAACATAATCCCAGAATGCACTAGTAGCGGCGGAAGAGCTTTCTCCTATCGCATTCTTTGCATAAACGCCTAAATACATTGCTCCCGAAGGTATACTCGTTTCAGGAAGGCTGTTGTTGTAATAATTGCTTACCGTATAGGGAATTTCAGCCACCTTATTACCGATTTTATTCTTATTTTGATCTAAGAAATAAACGGTATAACTGGTTACTAAGGTGCTCAAAGGGGTGTACCAACTAATGTTTCCGCTTATCTCCCCAGCTGTAGCGTCGTTATCATTAAAATAAACATCGTACACTTGAAGCGCTGGTGGATTAAATTCTGGTGCGCTATCGTGAAGTGCCTGCATAGAATTGAACTTCTGTATGGTTTTCCCATCTTCAGAAAGCATAACAATTTGACCGCTTGGCAGTGTCAGCACATTTTTCGCGATGAATGGCAGATGGTATTGCATGGTATACGAATCCCGATCCCAAACGGTGTCCTGTGCAAAAACATTAGCTCCTTTAGCCGCAATAATTGCAGCTCCGAAATAACTCTTCCATGCCGGAATCTGAACAAGTGTATTTTTATTCAAAAGATTACTCGCATAGTATAGATCATTTCCGCTCATTGTGATCTCGCCTACTGCGTTGCTGTATACTTGGGAAACGGCTTGCTGTGAAAAATTAGTTAGATTAAACTTAAAAGCCGTACTTGTGGAATACTTCGGCTTTTCTCCGAAGTATAAGGCATTGTCATCTAGACTAAGGACCATACGACCTTGATTAAGGTTTTCAGCGTAATTAGCCTTAGTTCCAGTTGCAGTATCAAGGACTTGAATCCCCGGATAACCAAAAACACTCATATTTGATGCCGTGTAGATCAGCTTTTGATTGCCATATACAACTTGGCTGACAAAGCTGCCGACATCCCATGAAAAGACAGTTCCGTTGACACTTGTTCCCCCAAGTGTATCTACTCTTAGTATTTGTGTGGCTGATGCATTACTAATATATAGCTCGTCATGATCAATAAATATCGAATTAGGGTTAGATCCTATGGTTCTGGTTTCTTGAACGGTCATATCACTTGCTCGAATTCTCATCAACTGATTGCTAGCTGAGGAAATGGCAAACAGGCTCTCACCATCATTGCTGTATACGAGATCGGTCACCGATTTATCCAGAGTCAGCTTTTGACCGACAGTTTGCCATGATATAGGAGGAGTGGAGGGCACCAGATTCACATTAATGATCTGTATAACATTTGGAATGTTAGAGCTCCACGCATCAGATCCCGTATACGAGTAAATATGATTCTTACTATCCATTAAAATTTTTCGTGATGCCACAGGAAGTTCTGCAATTTGAGTAAATCCTTCTCGATCATACACGTAGCTATGGTCTGGTGCGGCATTTCCGGAATTAAAAGCATGGCTGGTAAACACCGCGTTGCCTTTAACATACATCGCGTCATCTTGATAAGTACCTTGAATAGAGGCTAAATCAGTATTCTTAAATCGGTAGCCCGCATAAAAAACCTGATTGCCATCAACAATTACTTTTCTGTCAGGATAACCAAATCCGTAGTTTTTGTCATACGTAGTTCTTGAAAGTGGTTGCAAAGTAGAACTGCTGTATGAATAAAGATTGGAACCACTCGATCCCGACTCACCAACAAATAAAATATGGTTTGCTGTATCAATGGCTAGATCAGGATCACTAAATTCACCGTTAATCGCCCCATTCAGCACTGTCTCTGTTTGCGTTGTTAAATTGTATGCCGCTACACTAGACCAACTGTGGAGCTCTGCATAAAACAGCTTATCACCGTCGATAGCCAGATCGTAAGGCTTTATGGACGTTGTTATCGAGCCAGTTACTTCCTTTCGCGCAATATCTACAATAGCAATGGCCGTTGTTCCTGACAAAGCAACATAAAGCTTTCCGCCAGATTGTACTAAATCTGAAGGTGCAGTAAGCGTGACTTGCTTCTCTATCTGAAGATCACTCATTCGAATAAAAAGTAAACTGTTAGCCTCACTAGAGACAGCATAGATATATCCTTTCGCTTCATCCATTATCCATTCCCGGATCGGTTTCTGCAGCGTAGTGCTTGACGGAGATGCTTCGGCGTAAGCTTTACTTTTTATCTCAGGGAGTAAAGCAGATGAAAGAACCAACAAGATAGCCAATAGGACTATAGATATTCTTTTATTTAATAACCTCTTGTACGTTCTAGAATGCATGAAAAATGATCCTCCTACTTTGAACTCCGACAACATTGTTCTAAAGTTATTTTTATAAATTATTTACTACAAATTATCCAGCTTATCTTATAATTGCGAGACTGCATCTCCCTTCAAGATTAAATTTTGTGCGTTTCCTCCCTGAATAAGCAGACTTGATTGCTATGTCAATTGCTAATGAGTTCGTTACATCCACCAATTATCCTCTAACTTTGTAAAAAATTAATAATTCATTACCCAATAATCGACAATAAAAAATGACAATAATTTCGAAATTACGCGGTGCTTATCGCAACAAACAAACCCCAAGCCGCGAAAACAAAAAAAGTATCTCTACATCAGAGATGTAGGGATACTTTTTCGATTTTAATGTTTACTTCTAATGAATCAAATACCGCATAACCTGCTTCACAACATCACTCGCAACCACTTCAATCGAATGCTTGCTTGTATCGATCTCAACTTCCATAAACTCTTTACCAATGATGTCTCGCGCAGCTTCTCGATCATTATCGCCAGTGGAATCATTCGATACCACGGCAATAAGTCCCGCATCGTTCATCAATTTGGCAACCTCGACTATACGCCGCGACGATTCGCCTTGGCTATTCTCGAGCAACATTGTATGGTAGCCTGTCGATACCAAACGTTTCTCGACATCCTTCGCTACAGCTAAATTATCCGCAACTGAACCAGTCAACCAAAGGGTTAACGGACTTTGTCCTTTTTGCTCAGCACGTACGTTTCTAGTGACTTCCGCATCTAAACGTACAACGCTGTCGGAGCTTTGCAGAGCTTGGTCAATCACTCCGCAAGCGGAGGTCATGTTCGTGACACGATCGATCAGAATGAATCCACCAATGCTTTTATACTGTTCAAAAGAATCAAAAACGATGTCGTCCGATAAAGAAAACTCGCATTTCGCCACTTCATTTTTGACAATTTGATCGGCTGGAACGGTATTTCCTGTATTAATATCGATCTTATGCGTAATTGCCGTCACGGTACCAGGCAGGACTTTCGTTCCTACTTTGACCAAATAATTCTTACCAGGGGTCAGTACGGAATCATCCATCCAAAGAATGGTCGCGGTAAAGCGATCAGCTTCTTTAATTTGATCATCTTTCGTGAATACACAGCCGCGTGAAACGTCGACTTCCCGATCCAATTGTATGGTTACGGGTTGTCCAGCATAGGCCGATTCTCTATCTTGATCTGTCACTAAGATGCGTTTGACTTTCGCTTTCTCACGACTTGGCAGAATGGTCAACTCATCATCGACTGCGATACGTCCAGCCTCAATCTGGCCCTGGAAACCGCGGAACGTATGGTCCGGTCGGCATACACGCTGAATTGGCATCATGAACGCTTTCGCGTCATTCGTTTCAAGAACATCCACATTTTCTAAGTAAGATAATAAAGGAAGGCCCTCATACCAAGGGGTATGTTCTGATCGTTTCGTAATGTTATCCCCTTCTGTCGCAGAAACAGGAATAACCTCTATGCTTTGGAAATGAAATTCACCAGCTGTTTGGAAGAACGCATCTTTAATCTCTTCAAAAATCTTTTGTTCAAAATGAACTAAATCCATTTTGTTCACAGCTAAGACTAGATGTTTAATGCCCATAAGTGCGCAAATTCGGGTATGGCGCTTCGTTTGGGTAATGATTCCTTTGGTAGCGTCCACAAGAATCACCGCAAGATCCGCAAAGGATGCGCCTACTGCCATATTACGTGTATACTCTTCGTGCCCCGGCGTGTCCGCTACAATGAATGAACGGTGATCCGTCGTAAAATACCGATAGGCCACATCAATCGTTATTCCTTGTTCACGCTCAGCCAGCAACCCATCAAGCAGCAAGGAATAGTCAATTTTGCCGCCGCGACTGCCAAGTCTGCTGTCTAGCTCTAGAGCTCTCTCCTGGTCAGCGAATAGAAGCTTGGCTTCATATAACATATGTCCAATTAAGGTGGATTTTCCGTCGTCTACACTTCCGCATGTAATAAATTTAAGCAGACTTTTCATTTTAGAAATAACCCTCCCGTTTGCGTCGTTCCATACTTCCAGCCGCTTCTTGGTCAATAACCCTAGTGGTTCGTTCGGATGAAACAGCGCCAAGCGTTTCCTCGATGATGGCATCCAGCGTATCCGCTTCCGACTCGGCTCCGCCAGTAAGAGGATAGCAGCCTAGTGTGCGGAATCGCATCTTCTTCATTTCAATTTTCTCATGAGGTTCGAGTTTCAAGCGATCATCATCGACCATGATGAGATGGCCATCGCGTTCAAGAACGGGTCTTTCCTGTGCAAAATAGAGAGGCACAATATCAATGTTTTCTCTGCGAATGTATTGCCAAATATCTTTTTCCGTCCAGTTGGATATTGGGAAGACACGAATGCTTTCGCCTTTATTAATTCTTGTGTTAAAAAGCTTCCACATTTCCGGCCGTTGGTTCTTCGGATCCCAGGCATGATTCTTATTCCGGAATGAGAAAATCCGCTCCTTCGCGCGCGACTTCTCCTCGTCACGTCTTCCGCCGCCAAATGCTGCCGTAAACCCGTACTTGTCCAATCCCTCTTTCAGAGCTTGGGTTTTCATAATATCTGTGTACGCGGAACCGTGATCAAATGGGTTAATTCCTTGATCAATTCCCTCTTGATTGGAGTGAACGATCATCTTGATTCCGAATTCTTTGGCTTTGCGGTCGCGGAATTCGATCATCTCTTTGAATTTCCATGTTGTATCGATATGCATGAAAGGAAATGGCGGCTTCTCGGGATAGAAAGCCTTCAGCGCCAAATGCAGCATCACGGAACTATCCTTCCCGATCGAATACAGCATCACAGGGTTTTCGCATTCCGCGGCTACTTCTCGGATAATATAAATCGCTTCAGCTTCGAGTTGATCCAGATGCGTCATTTCTTGTATGGAATCAAGCATCAGTTTTTGCATGGAAAGGTGCCTCCTTTTAATTCTTACTAAATCCATCGGGTATTTCTTATATACTATCAGATCCTAGCTTTTATGCAAAGTGGAAGAAAGTAAATTTGTCTATTTTTCTATCATTTCCCTCGAATATTGTCGGAGTAAGCGGTTCGTGAATGGAAAAAACCCTGGAAGCTTAGCGCCTCAGGGTTTATTTGGTATTTCATGCCCGCACTAATTGGATTGTGTAGGCGTATAGTGTTGTTGATTTTGCCCCGTATTATGATGCTGCCCAGTGTGTTGAGTGTGCTGACCATGGTGTTGTTGGTGGTGGTGCTGTTGGTGGTGCATCGGATGATGGTGCAGATAAGCATGATAAGGATGTGGAACATAGGCAACATAATGATGCATCGGGTGGTAAGGAACATGATGCATAGGATGATAGACATGGTGCGGGTGATGAGCATAATGATGCTGCGGATGATAAACTTGATGAGGCTGAACGTAATGAGCCTGAGCCTGAGCTTGAGTATGCGTATGATGCGGCTGCGCTGGAGAATGAACTACGGGTGCTACGATAGGTTGCTGATAGATAGGCAGGTTATCTCCCGTCCATTTCGGAGCTGGCTGCACGGGTTGCACGGGTTGAACTGGTTGCACAGGCTGTGCTTGTTGAACTGGTTGTACGGGCTGCACCGGTTGCACGGGTTGAGCTGGTAGAACCGGTTGCGCTTTTTGAACGGGATGGAGTTTCTCCGTTCTTGTTCCGACATGATAGATAGGTAAGCTATCCTCTGTTGATCTGCTGTCTTTTGGCATCTTCTTGGTCCCTCCTGAGATAGGCATATGTCAATACGTCATCCTATGCATGGTTTCTCAATTAGGGTATATGTCTATAGAAATTGGGCTCATTCATCCTAATTTATTAGATATCCAACTTTGCGGACATGAATCCAATCACCTATTCTCGCCGTAATGGGTCTCTCTTTTGAAGGACGCTGATACTCTGAGAAGCAGGAGAAATCAGGATGAACATAACGATCCGTCAGAAATGCGGATTTCATGCTGCCAGGGATTCTATATTTATTTAGGACATTAATGACTTCCTCCCCAGAAGCAATACCGAGGCCATGACCATGTCCATAAAACAGGTCGTTTTCCAGCAACACAACGTTCTCCCCTTTCCACCAAGGCAGCAGCTGTTCAACGTCGGGATTTTCAAAATAAAGCACATCCCCCATCACAGCCTCCTCGGTATGGGTCCGGTCGATGAGGTTCAATTTGCTATTGGAATCCCAATCAAATAATAAGAGATCCGCAAATAATAGGTCGAATTGACCGGGATCTATCGATTGTAATAATGCGTGATACAAAACAACGATGACAGCCATGGAACATTCGAAGCCGTAAGAACCGCCATTTGTGAATATATCCCTTATCGCATCCTGCGGAGCCACTCCACTTTTCAGCTGGAACCTGCCTTCATCCGTTAAGTGCCAATAGGACGGGTTGCATAGCGTTCTTTCGAACCCCGCAAAATAGACACCTGCTCTACTCAGCGCTTTCGCAGATTTCATAATCTGCATTCGCATGTGCAGCTCAAAGAGCAGAGCATGAATCGAGTCATACTGATACTCATAGGGGCTGGTTTGCTTCTTTTTAAAAATAGCCAGTTCTAACTCTGTCAGCGTTCCTTCTCCAAAGGTTATATAGCTGGTACCTTCGATTAAGATCATGAGCTTCTCCTCATAATGAAGTAAGTGTGATTCACCTATTTTTATATGTGGAGGTTTGGTGTTGTGTGAATGTGAAAAGAGCGACTGCGGGGTTATCCGAATTTTTGTTAAAACCTTAAGCCAGGCTAAAAAGCCTCAGAGAATACTCTCTAAGGCTTTTTTACTTACAAACATATTAAATTCGTTGCCGTCAACATTTTATTCCTTATCGTTAAACCTCATGCTCCCCAGTAAACCTTGAAAATCCTGAATTGAACTTTTATATGTAACTTCATAGGAAGAATTTCTAATGCTATAAAATTGTGATCCCGATTTGAATATAATTAAAGTATCAATTCTTTTGTCCCAATCACGATTATTTACATAAGTTAATTGGAAAGCGTCGAATCCAAACAATTTCATTTGTTTTTCATCAATAATATCCTCTTTTGTAATAGCTCCCTTTTGCTTAGCACGGTCCAAGTATTGAATCAAACTCATGTCCTTCGTCTCGTTCACCTTTTGCTCAGTAGAGATAAACAACATGGTGAAGTTGAAATATCGCATAGCTATCTGGATGTTCTCCATATCCTCAACGGTACTGAAATCCTGAACCCTCTCATCCACTTCGGGTTTCATTTGATCAATTCCAGCCATGTTTCCCCACAGACCATAAGCAGTAAAGCGAAACTTATTATCCATACTGGTATACTCTTTCTTGCTATAGATTACTACAGTTCGTTGAACCTCATCCCACTCTACCTTAGCTCCAACAGCCTCTGAAATAAAACGCAAGGGAACAAAAGTGTTACCATCTCTTATCTTCGGTGCCGCGGATAACATGATCAATTTGCCATTCACTTTTGCGATAGGGTTGTCAATTTGTAATTCGATATCAATGTCTGGTTTGTGACCTGTTATCGTGCGAGTAGCTGCATCCCAAGTTATTTCTAGACCCATCCTTTCAAAAATAGGCCTAAATGGAACAAGCGTAGACTCGTTTTCAATAACAGGAGGAGCACTAAACTCTACTCGATATGCATCAAGAACCACGCGAATAGGAGCATCTTCTGCTCTGATATTCCCTGGATTCATAGTGAAAAGAGAGATTATAAAAAACAGTCCTGCAAAATAATAAAACAGTTTCGACATATGTGCACTTCCTTACCGATAATTAATAAGCTTAAATAATGGTTGTATATGAACCTGCGCAACACAAAAGAGCGAGTAATGTTTAACCCGCTCCGCGGTTTCTTAAACGTGCTGTATCCCATTAAGCTGGTCTAGAATATGTGGATCTTTGATTTTCGTATCTTGCGCTAGAATGACGATTTTGGACAGGATCTCTGATGTCTTGGGGTCTTCATCCATAAACGGTAGGAATAACTTGCCGCGATGCTGGGAATGCACTGGTAGTATATACAGAGTACCAGCAGCCTGCTTCTGCACCGTACCGCTTCCAAGGTGAACTCCGTATTCGCCAAGAGTACCTGCAATTCGGGCAAAGTTCCCTTCTAGACGTACATTCGTAATCTTCATAAGCCTCAAAGATTCAGTGACAATTGCTTTTCGAAGTTCAATCGTTGTTAGGCTCGCCTCAGGATCAACACCTCCAGCGTGCGCTGTACTCACGACCAAATCCACATCTCGCATAATTTCCGAGAAGATAATGCCAGGAATACTGCTAAGTTCAAGCGGCTTATATGTCTTGCGATCTATAAACGATACAGTCTCAAGCGTAGGCGCCTCGATATCAGAAGGAGAGAACCAGTCCGCTAAGGCATACACCTGAGCAATGATATTCTCCTTATGATAGACCTTCTGCAATCCCTCTTCATAACTAACAGTCCAAAGACGCGTTTTCAATAGAGCAGCTGCCCGCTTCGGCTGAATCTGATGGCCAGCGTAGCGTTTCGAAACAGTACCGCTGTCGAGCTCATCTTTGTTTGGCAAATACAGTTCTCTAAATACTTGTTTGAAAGGCTGCTTCACTTGTTTATCAAAAAGGAACTTCTGGTACAGGCTCCATTCCGCACTTTTGTACAGATGGAGGGGGTGCGCAATGCAAAGGATATCCTCTGTGGACAAAGCATAGGTTTCATCGTCATCAACACTGACTAATTGACCGTTTTCATAGAACCCGAATCTGTCACCAGCTTTAAAGACAAGTGTGCGAAGAAGCGGAGCAATCGTAGGATTCTTCATTAAATTCATAAGCTCTGTATAGGTAAAAGTGCTTTCCGATTCCATACATTTCTCGAACTCGCTCTTCGCCCGTTTATATTGATCCCTTAAACTAGCGATGCTTTCTTTTAAAGAAACAATATACGGGTGCTTGCTGTACTTGGACGGCAAAGATTTCAGTATCTTACCTTGCTTAACCACCTCCATGTCAGCGCGACCTGAATCGTCGATAACGAGCTTCACCTCAATATCCTCAATCGCCATCGGTTCGAGAAGATGAAGGATCTCTTCCATTTTGCGCGCTTCCATATCCCATTTGAGCCGAATTACATCTTGGTACCCTGCGTTGCGGGATAAATTATCGAGGGCAATAGCTGCTGCTTTTGCTTCGCTTGCACTACGTTGCGCACCGAATTTCTTACTCTCTTTGAGAAATTGTTGAATATACTCATATCTGCCGAGCACATCCCGGTCTTGATCTTGGCCGATTGGAATTAAGCTGTAACATAGTAAATGGTCTTTATTCCGCTTAGCCTCCACAGAACCCCGGATTTCGTTCAGGTCCAACTTGCCAAGAACAGCATCCGCGAATAGCTGTGATCTGCGGTGATTGGCCCCTGCCGAAATATACTTGGCACATTGATACAGCACGTCGAATCGTTGCTCGCCCAATTCCTGATAAGCTTCCATGAACCAACGGATATCTAATGCACCATCGTTGAATTCAACTGGCGAGATCGGTGAATAGTGGGCGACTATCGTTTCTTTTTCTGCCGAGAAGCTGTCATTCACATGGGCATGGAAGTACCACGCGGCGCTTCGCAGTCCATTCCACTCCAAATGCTCGGATACAAGCTCGATCCATTGCGGGGCGTACATCGCTGCCTCTAGCAGCCGCTTCTCCGAGATACGCTTCCCTTTCAGCATTTCTGCCAGCTTCCGGGCATCGTCGCCTTCTTTCGGATGACAGACGCGAAGGAGATAGCTAAGTGCTTCCTTCTTAGTCCGACTGCCATAAATATATCCGCGCACAAACGTATCCTGATCAAGGGCAGATAGAATCGCAATGAAATATTCGATTCCCTCATAATAAGTGATTCCCATCGCTAGGTCTGATACATCCGTTGGTAATTCACCACGATTCAGTTCCAATTCGAGGATCACGGAGAGGACTTTCTCCTTAAACCGCTGGATCGAGGGATGTTGATTCACGAAATCCACCCTTTTCTCGGTGATCGTTCTAATACGCTGTTGACTTCTTCGATTTCGGGTCATGAGTTCTTCATAAAGTTCATCATCATGAATGAGTCCTAAATTATGTGCTCTAACAAACTCGTGTAGCTCTGGGTGAAAATTATCATAAAGAGTAAGCCTATCGAGATTCAGCATCATAGCGAAATACTCAATGAACGAATGATCATCATAAATAAGACTGCCTGACCAAGAGCTCCATGGTGATGAAAGGATAGACCACGCATGGGAGTTTTCCTCTAACTCCATTTTCAGTAAAGCGGTGAAGATTTTATTTAAAATTTTGCTGGACATAGAGAACCGTTCTTCCGTATCACTATCATGGAAGTAGGCAAAAAGGATTTGCCGAACTTGTTGGAGGTATGGCAGGTCCTCAATAAATTTATAGAAAGCAAGGATTGTATCCATCGGATACAATTCCGATAAGAAGTCCTTCCCCCACCCTTCCAATGACTTATAGCGACTTATCTCCCAGCTCTCCAATTTACTTGTAAAGTACTTATAAAGGCCTTCTGTTGCAAAATAAAAAGTGATCTGAGCAAGTTCTCGAGGTATACACGCGTTATCTTCTAAGTAACGCTCCCATACTTCTGCAAGCGGATATCCTTCCAGATGTGTCTTTTCATGCTCTTGCTTCTGATACCCATTCAGGCGATACAACCTTGCTCCCAGCAGATTATTCTCCTTACTGCCAGCATACCTTTCCACGACATATTCAAATTCCCGATGTTTATGGACCAAATCAGATAAACCTTGTAGAAATGCTTTGACCTTATCAAACGGCATATCAAAAAAGTCTTTTACGCGAACATCTGGATAGTCCGGTAGCTTGTAGAGTTCCTGCTCCCTATTGGGGTCGAATAAACCGAATCCGTTATGGAGACCCTTCTGCTCCTTCAGCAGCAAACGATCGATCAGCGTACGCTCTTTATCCGAAGGCTCCTTGATAGAGGCAATATGAGCCTTTACCCGCTCAAATTGGTCAGCTCGCTCGTCATCCTCCTTCAACACACAGAGCATTTCCAATGCGCCTAGACGCTGCAGCTCAGCTGGGCTATCGAGTAGCGTTTCGATGGAATGGTCAAGCTGCTCCAACTCCTGCTTAAGAAGAATTATGATTGCGCTTTGCCGAAGGGCTCCAGTCTTTAATTTCAAAAGCCCATGAATCATCTCAGCATCCAGCGGTGTAAGCTTCATTTCGCCAACTCTAGTTAACGCCGCTTCTCGATTGGATACACTCTTGTCCGATAAGGAATCAAACAAATATTGTCTTTGCACAGAGTTGGTTACATCGCTCGTAAAGGAGCGAATCAGAGCACCACGAAGGTCGGGACTGACCCGATCTTTAAGGCTAATCATCTGAGCGATCATATCAGCATCCAGATCATAAGCCGCGAGATAAAGCATCTTATTCGCGATTGCATCCGTGGAGTGAGAGTATCCCATCCATTCAAAAACCCTCGACTTTTCTGCCACCTCAAGTTTCGGCATTTGGATCAGCATGATTTTAAATAGCTCGAATTGCCTGACCCTCTCCTCTTTCCCCTCTAACATGGCGACTCGTTCGACGATTGGCTTATTCTTGATAGCGTCATAATCCAGATGACCTCTCCATATGCTTGACCACTTATACACATAATTGGTAATGACAAGCGACTGCAGCTCCAAATCGGATTGAGCTATATAGGGAACGGAAAGGAAAAAACGAACCTCATCATTCTGACTTTGTGACAAGAAGTATTGAGCTGCGATTTGTTGGTGGGTAGCCCCATTTTCCATAATGTGCCGGATTAGGTCATGTAGACTCCCCTCTTCTCTGACAGCCGTAGCCCAGAGGGAGAAATACAGCTTATGGACATCCTTACTCTCCGACCACTCCTGGCACAGATCCTCATCGTTCAAGCTGGTATGAGCATACTCGATGCATTGCTTGACGACCCTAGTATTAGCCGCTTCAAGTGCAAGTCCTGTCCATATATCCAGTGCTCGAATCACCGAACTATACCGGATGAAGTCATTGTCGATAATAATTTTCAGGAAATAGATAAAAGCCTCAATCGTGCCCTCATCCATGGACTCAACGATACTTTGGCGCAAACCCTCCTGCAGTCTCGCGGCGATCAGCATCTGGCCAAGCATTTGATGGGCCTCTTCTTGATGACTGACGAAAATGCCACGTATCATAGCCCGATTCAGCAGGGCCGTATTGTTATCTCCAAATATAATCTCCTTAAGCGCATCGAACACTTCACGATTGTTATGATCTAGTTCATAAGCAAGTATATAGGAAACCATCGAACTATCAATTTGGTTGACTTGTGTCGTGAGGTACTCTATAAGCGAGAAGTTGGTCCTAGTGAGATCGTAGAGGGCAAATAGCTTGCGAACCATATTTTCCACATGAACACGAGGGTTCTTCGTACGAAATGGCCTGCGATAATACCCAACGCTGTAGGGGTACTCAGTAATATGTGTGGATAAGTAGCGCATGATCTCAGCGGGATAGTCACCGGCCTTTTGTTGGAGGATAGAAATGAAAGGGGCAAAATAAGCATCGCCTGCTCTTTGCGCATGAATATGATCGAGAAGTGCACCGATCTCTTGATAGTTCAAACGCCTTTCTCTAGGCTCCTTGTCCAATTTCTCAACTATTATTTGTTCCAGTTGCTTGGCTTCTTCATCTTCCCTTTGAATAGATAACAACTAAATCCCCTCCATCACCATAGTCTTCCAGATAGCATCGTAAATTTAATAAACGTGATGTCATCCCCATCCTGAAAGTCAATCTTGGAACTCAGTTCCGACACCTCTTCTTCATGCAGGAACACCCGGTACAACCCGTCCTCGAAAGCTAAAAGAGCCGTTTGAATGGATGCTTCTTCGTTCGCCTGCCTATCATCATACTTGGAGCCAAAACCTACTTTCCCTTGGGTCGCTTTCGTGCTAATTTCTTCTTCTGATAGAAATGCTATGAGCTGGCTTTCCTCCGCTCGCTCCTTGTATTCTCGTACGTGATGAGCGACGATTTCGGTAATCAACTCTCTGAGAGTACTTGGTGCGGAGGAGAGGATGTATTCCTTCTTTGTTAAGAAGGGCTTTCTTTTGCCGACGCTTTTTACGGTAAAATATATTCTCATTGCGATTCCCTTTCTGCCGTAAGGTCGGGCAATATTGTCTGTTGGAATTATATATAGTTTGGGCTAATCAGTACGACTTTTCTAACCTTCATATGTAACCCTTTATCTGGTATTAACCGAGCAGTACTTCAGACTTTTTACCCCTAAGTCTAATGACTTCGCCAGAAGGAGGAATTCCCCTCTGCCTTTATCCAAATTTAATAATCAATTGTTAAATTAGTGATGATACTGCTACATAATAGAAAAAGAGGGTTTAATATGGAGGGATATAACTATATATGCACTTGTTTGAAAATATAAGCGTAGCAGGACAATTAAAAGTGATAGATACCGGTGCCGCGCATAGACAAAGAGCCCAGCCCTCATGAAGGCTGGGTTTTGATATGTAGAGACCTATTACACGATACAGGTCAACAGGCATCCTTACCAAGCAATTCTATAACCTTATCAAGCTTCGTTGCCATTTCAACATCATGTTTCTTCTTCCAGCTAAAGTACCTTATGCCACTAATCAACGCAACGATCAGCAATACGGCTATTAACAAGGAAATTACTTGCATTAAAGCTGTTATTAATGAAAATGAATAGCTCATCTCTCAAACCTCTCTTTCTTGCATCTTTATTTTTGTGGAAGTTGTAGAGTACTCCATGATAAATAAAGAAAGACAATAGCGATGATACAAAAAAACAAAGCATAAAATAGATTGGTTTTTCTTTCTTTAATCGAGTAAGAAATACAAAAAATAGCCATAGTAAATTGGCCTAAGCTTCGATAGTATTGGTTTTGTACATGATACAATCCAATGATCTGAATGATTACAGTTAGAGCAATGACTATATTAAACCATACAGGATTATTATTGAATTTGAATTTCAATGTCCTTGGCCGCCTTTTTAATGATCAATTTGATTTTCATAACTAACCTCACCATCCCAATTGGTACATTATACCATTAAATCCAAACTAGAAACTGCATTGATATCATAATAAATACAACTTGCTATGCAAGAGGGGTTTGATGAATTGATACCAAAAGAAACGACTAGTTCCCCTTTGGGTACTAGTCGTTTCTTTTTAATTATAGATCCATTACTTTTCAGTCAGCATTTATTTAGGACAGAGCTTCAGTCGAGATTCGTTGTAACCCTAATAAATTCCCAGAATTTGATATGCGCCCAACTCCTCAGCCAGACTAATCGCCTGCTGCATATCCTCGTGCTGACTAGACCAATGCCAGCTTCCGTACCTGCCAATACTGTAGATGCCATGTTGCCGCAAGTAGTTTTGAATGTGAGTAGTGACCTCAATATCCGGCAAACAGTAATTATGCTCCAAATAGATTGGCTTTAAGGTCATGATATCCCGTTTATCCTCAATAATACCGATCTCAATCAGGTCATTTATGACTTCCGGCACTAAGTTCAAAGCCTCATGCTGGTTCTTAAAATACAGCGGCGAGCATTCTACATACATGGAGCTATAGCCACTAGGCGCCATTTCGGATTCAACATTACTATAGAAACCGATTCTGTAAAAACGATACTTCAGATCGGATATATAAATCCAGCTTTTGTTGGCATGCATCGGATTTCTTTTAACGCCCATATTGATAATTAACCCTCTACTCGATTGCAATTCCTGGGATAAATGAGCAATCTCACTATCGACATCGGCGATGGTATCTATCAATTTAGGCAGTGGAATAGTCGAAACAATTGTTTCCCAAGACGAGACCTGATTATTTATGGTCATGGTTCTTTTATTCAAATTTATCGATTGTACGTGGGAATTATATCGGATTTGCTTATTTTTGGCCAAGTGCTTAGGAATCTCCGATGCCCCTAAATTACCTTGCGGATAGTAAAAGTAATGATTATAACCCTCTATGCTCTGGTTCGTGCGAACATTTCTGACCTTTTCATATTTGCCGATTTGGATCTGGGAGAGATTCGGTACGCCATACATTTTCACGTTATAATCTCTAAAGAAATGCTCAAATAAGGTTGGTCCATAGGAATTGAGCAGCATGTCCGAATAATTCAGGTAGTTATGACTCCTAATTGCAGCTTCGTTCTCAACGGCAGCTAGTTCGTGCTCAATTTGATCGACCAGACGACTGTCGGGATGTGTTCTGTAACTCTGCTGGATCGGGAAATCAAACCACTCCTCATCCCAATATACGAATGCTCGGCGTACATGTTTCTTAAGAGGAAGGCCCTCCAGTAATTGCATGACTTTGGGCGCATTCTGAAGATGAAACCAGTGTCCCCCTATATCGAAAGTGAATTTGCCGACGGATGTATGAACAGAATACGAGGAAGCTTTCCCTCCTAACTCTGGAGCCCTCTCCAGCACAGTCCCGCCTCCTATTGCCGACGCGAATGACAATCCGGTAACCCCAGCTCCGATGATGTAAATGGACATGTTCTTCCCCTTTTCTACTAAATCTGTATAGTACCCCGCACTTGCCCGATTACCTTACGAACATCATACTTAGACGCCGCCAACTCTCTACTGTTTGCTCCCATGACTTCTGCCATTTGTGGGTTCAGGATAAAACGTTCCATCGCTGCGGCGAGCGCTCCCCCATTCTTCACCGGGACGATCAGCCCGTTAAATCCTTGAATGACCGTCTCTCGGCAACCAGGTACATCCGTCGTTATAATAGGCAGTCCCATTGCCATCGCTTCTAGGGTGGATTTGGGTGTGCCTTCGCGATATGACGGTAAAACAAAAATATTGGAATTCCTTAAGTAAGGACGTACATCCACGGCCTCCCCCAGATAACTGACGGCGCCTTCTTCCATCCATTTCGTGACTTGAGATTTGTTGATCGAGCTCGGATTCGAGTCAAAGGGTCCTAAGAGGCACATATGTACATCAGGATACTTGGTCTTCAAAATCCTCGCCGCCTCGACGTATTCGTAAATTCCTTTGTCCTTAATCATCCTTGCTATGAGTATAAAAGTTAAGGGTACTTCGGCCTGAGCCGGGCGAGTTGCTTTCATTGTAAATTTATCAAGATTAACACCCGAGCCATTAATAATTGTCGTATTGTCCTGTTTGATCAAGCCAAGCTGTTTAAATAACCGCAAATCATCCGGGTTCTCGAAAAAAGCCCCTTCACAATGCTGAAAAGCAAAACGATAAAAGGTTGTGACAAAAGGTAACAGCAACCGCTGCTTCCATGTTCGTCCTGTAAACAAATAGCCTAACCCTGTAACAGTCACATATAACCTTTTGCTTCTAGTAATTCGAGCGGCCAAAGAGCCATAAAGTATAGGCTTGATGGAGTAGCAGCAAATGATATCCGGACGCTCGCTCCGTAAAATTCGGGTCAAATAGAAAACGCTGCGTATATCGTAAAACGGATTTAGCCCTGTATTCTTTATCGGGGTTTGAATAAACCTCACACCTATAGAAGCCAAAGCACTTTCCACTCCCGTATCTGGTGCCACCGCCGTCACACTATGCCCATCTTGCACTAAGGACTCTATAAGATCCCAGTAAAAGTTCAAGTAATACTTGGCATATGGAACGATGAGCATAATTTTAGCCATCCAGTTCGACTCCTCAAGTTAAGCTTTATTTATTTTACCTGGCTCAATCTGCGTGCTAGGAAGAACACAACCGTTAAAGTAAGCGCCACAAGAACGTAAGTAAAGCGATGAAAAAATAAAGCTAGAAAAGCAATAGCCCCAAAAGCGACAGAGCAGGCATAGGTTAGAAGGACCGTTCTTTTAACCGAAAACCCCATCCTAATAAGCCTTAAGGCGAAATGATCCTGACTTCCCATAAGCGGGGACTTCCCAGCTTTCATCCTAAGTATCGATACGAAAAAAAGTTCAAATAGCGGAACTCCGAGAATCAAAATAGGTACAATGAGATGCTGGCCGGATTGTTGACCACTAGCCCATTGTGCTACCGTACAAGCAAGTAAGAAACCTAGCAGCAAACTTCCGGTATCCCCCATGTAGATCCTTGCAGGCTTAAAATTAAAAATAAGAAATGCTAGGCACGAACCGGCTAGAACAAACATTAATGTACTACTGAATAGATCTCCAGAAAGGTGAAGCAATAGAGCAACAAACAACGCACATATACCAGCAACGCCAGCGGCGAGACCGTCCATAATATCTATCAAATTGATAGCATTTGACATGGCTGCGATCCAAATCAACGTAATTGCCATATTCAAATACCATTGATCAAACAACATGAAACTTATCCCATGAAACCATGCGATGTAAGCCGCAAACAATTGTAAGCTGAGTTTGATAACGGGTCTGATTCCTTTGATGTCGTCAATTAAGCCTACGACCAAGATTATTAAGGTGCTAAACAATAAACCACGCTGTTGGGAGTTTAAGAAGATGTTTGAGTCCACCATGAAAAGCGCCATAGAAATTCCTATCGCAGCGAAAATCGCCACTCCGCCTAAATAGGGAACAGGTGCCTTGTGAGTTTTCAATTTCGTATTAGGGGAATCAATAATATTTAGTCTCAGTGCTGTGACTCTCGCAATTGGTGTTAATAGCATGCATAAAAGTACTGCTATAAAGAAGATGAGTAGTTGCATCGCGTTGTCTCCATTGGGTGTATTTTTGTTCTTAATAAAGAACGACAAGTTATATCATCTTATCATATTTGGAAAAAAAGATAAATCGTAACAAATATTTTTGGTTGATTAGTGGGTTAATACTACGACATGCTTCATTGCATTATTTATAATTTAAATTCTCAATAAAGAAGGAGGTGCCACGGCACCTCCTATTTTACAACTGCTATTGCATCGGACCACATGAATCGTGCCGTGTAACTCACAAATCAGCTGGCTACCCGCTCCCATTTTGCAATACTGCCTTCAAACGTTTTATAGCTTGTTCTTTATATTCAGGCTTTAACCGCCAACAAAAAGGATGCACTAATCTCCCTTGTTTATCCAATGCAAAAACCAATTTACTCTCGTAATGTTTACTCCATTCCCTGATACGAAGGACTTCACCATGAAAAATATCATTTAAAAACCCCATCATGATAAATGGGGAGTACTCACAATGCTGTTGAAACATATCCTTGTGATAAACTTCACTGTCATACAAGATCGAGGTATCATTACCAAGCCTTTGAAGCTCCTCTAACATTTTCCCATGATATGACACAATCTTCTCTCCATCTGGTTCAACAAGAGCTGTAATATTCAAAACAGAGAGATACCCCTTCGGATAATTGGGCTCAAATGCTTTAAGAATGACCTCTATCAAATTTTGCATAGTCGTATCGGGTGTGCCTATACCTTGAATAATATCTTGATTCCCTTTTCCCTTTGAAAAGTCATCCCATTGGAGATGCCTCCCCATCTTGAAAGACCCCGGATTAGTCATGATAACGGTGCCTAGCATAACATCATCTTTACTGAATATGATTTTGGTCCGTGTTCTTAGCAGAACAATCCGTTGCTCTAATTTCAATCTTCTCATTTCTGCAACAACTTGTTCTTTGTAGACCCTCGCTTTCGGCATATTTCGCTCCCTTCATGACAAATCTAAGAGCCTCATGTACTCACTTAGAATTGTTGGATATTGAACTCTAATAGTTCCGTTTGGTTGAACCCAAAAGCAGACAATTTTCAAATGCTCTAATGCCTTATATATGCTAGCGACTTGTTTCTGTATGCGAGGAATATCCGGATTTGCCAATACTAAAATTGATCTTTCGGGATCGAATAATTTCAAAAGAACTTGAACTTGTTCTGCTAAATGAATAGATAATTGGGCAGAATCAAATACCGTATCCGCATTGTGAGCCTTTGCCTGGTTGCCGCGTGTCTCCACTAGCAGCTTATACCCGGATTTCAGAGCACATAAATCTGCATCATTTCTTGAATCTACCGCTTTAAACTGAAAACCCTTCTCTTTTAAAAAATCATACACAATACTTTCGCATACATCTTTGTTCATTACTATCGGGTCCGGCGTAGTCAGATGACTATTCTTCTCTGGCACTTCGATTCACACCTTTCCTCTTTACTGTAGTCTCAAAAGAAACTAACTCAATCTTCGCTTGATAAATTCAACACCAAGTCTACTGACTTCGTCACAAGGAATAATTTTCCTTTTATTTTGTTAAAATTTAATAAAATCCTTCAAAACCGCTTTAAAAACCGGGAGTACTGGGCAGCATGATGTGCCTGAGGGAAGCATGATTTTAAGACTAATGCCTATTCTTGCTGTGACCTTAGGCCTCTTAGCTTGTTCTCCAGTATCCCTTTCTCCAGCCTTAGATGAAGCAGCTCAGTATCCAAATCCTGCCCGATGGTATGCACCGCAGTGACGATGTCTTCTGCCGTGAGGATGTGTATAGAATCGGCTTTTTGGGAGGTATACTCTAATATGATGTCGATGAACTCTTTGCAGAGGCCGATTCTTTGAATAAGGACGGTTTCTTCTTGTAGGACTTGTTCGTATTTGGTTTGGATTTGATGCATAGCCTCCACCTCCATTATTACGTATTTGCGTACCAGTTATAAAAATATTATATGGTACGTTATTGCGTATAGTCAATAACAAAACATGATTGCTCGAAAGGTGATCTAACCATGGCAAAAAAGGTAATCGTTAAAATATCTGAACTTACTAAAACGCACAAAATCTCCTTGCGTGAGTTGTCTAGGCTCTCCGACGTGCGACATGCCGCCCTAAGTGAGCTAGCGAATGGGAAACGGGAGAATATTAATTTCAGTCATATTGTGAGGATCGCGGAGGCTTTAGAGCTGCAGGATATTCGGGAGATTATTGATATGGTTGAGGTTGATGAATAATTAAATTAAGTTAAAGAACAATCAAAAGAACCCTAGCAGCGTTGAGCTCCTAGGGTTCCAATTTATACTGATTTCGTATGCCTACATTTAGGAAATGTAGAACAACCAAAAAACTGCTTACCCTCTCTGCCTTTTCTCATAACCATAGGGGCACCACAAGAACAAATCGTTTCTTTCGAAGAAGAAGCTTGTGCTTGAGCACTTTGTATTTCCTCTCGTGCTATCTGTTTTACGGGTTGCGCTTTCTGCTTTTTATTGGTTGGCTGCCATTTACCCCATGCTTTTAGTTTCTGTTCTACCAACGCTCCATGCCAATAATCAACTTTGAATTGTTCCGCCTCTTTCTTAGCCGGATCCGTTAGATCTGATGTAGTGATTAGTAGGGAAAGGATGCAATCATGATTCCGCTTAGCCCCAACTAACTCTCGGACGATCTGTACACCTACATTGTTATGCTCAGCATAGCATTTTGCTTGCACGGCTGTTTTCTCTCCACGTTGGTCAATAATTACAAGATCCACTCCACCATCCTTACCTCCCACACCTACTTCATGAACCTTGTAGCCTTGATCACGAAAGTATAGCGCAAGCAACCGTTCGAACTCTGCGCCAGATAAGCGATCAAATGAACTATGCAAGATTTCATCATCTGATCTATTTTGTGCCATCCGTGGTCGTTGCGTATTATTGGAGCTACTAGAGTTATTTACGGATTTCTTTCCTTTGCTTCTCTTCTTTTTAGGTATCAAGACTACACTTATACTAATCAAGACAATCAGACCTATAAACCCAATGATAATGTTGGCTACAGTCCAGCTTTTAGTCATGTTTTGTATTTCAGCGTAGTTGTCTGTACATTTAATCAAAATAAAAACAGCGCCTATAAACCAAATCATAGATGCAAGTTTTTCTGGTATCCATTTAGCAAGTATTCGATAATAAATAAAAACTCCTATTAGTGAAAATAACGCAATGCTTACAGCGATAAATACCACGGGATAAAGTAAAGCTTGATTCATCAGTTGTCCTAGTTCACTATTCATGTTTGTAGATTCCTTCCTCTAATTCAATTCAATCCCCAAAACCGCACTACCCAAATCCAAATGCTCCCGATCCAGCGTCACGCGAACCTTACCCGCACGCCGCTTTTCTCTCCACTCGCTCAACTCTTCTTCCGTTTCCAAACGCAGCTCCGAAACCTCATTCGCCCTGTTAAGCATATAATCCGTCGTATACAAAATCCTATAAATTCCATGCCCCGCGGGAATAATTGCCTTCTTCTTTTTCACCCATTCTTCTACCTCAAACTTCACATAAAGCTCGTCCGTAGCGCCCCTGTTAGAAGGAATCTCTGTTATCGTGGAGCGTGGAACAACCTTCCAATCCTTCACTCTTCCATACCAAGATATACCCGCATCCTCCGAACCAAACAAACGAATCGACTGATACAAAGCGACGAATTCCAATCTCGTCAGCACCTTATGATCGGTTATATTACGAAGTGGTGTATGGTAGAAACCATGGTCCAAAGCAGCGTCCAACTGAGACTGTTTACTCAAAGCCCCAACCAACACATTTTTCCCAGACAACTTGTTCCCATAATACTCCTTCGTCCCCCGCGGCCGCGTTGTCCGCTCATAAGCCTTCTCCGGACTATCCATAATGATCTCGTCCAAAAACTTTTCCATCAAACTAGTGGAATTCGGCAAGAACGGAAAGGCCCCAATGTTAATGAACTCCACACTTTTATAAAACTTGTGATCCACGAACCGATCCTCGTCATGATAGGGAAATAGTACATAGGCTCCAAACATGCTCCGCTCGTACTCTTTACCCTGCCCCTCTGAATACACAATCGCATCCCGATAGCGATGCATCGTATTAATATCATCCTCTTCCGGGCCAGGCGTCTGGTACTTCTGAAAATAAGGCGTCCCCTCATAGGCAGGATTAATCCTGTACTTCGCATCAAAAATATACTTATATTCCGCCGCGGCATCATTCTTCTTCAAAGTCAGTACGTTATCTGGCCGCTGCGCTAGTGTCTGGCTCCGATCACCCTTCGGAAGGGCATTATAAAACAGTGTAAAAATCTCCCCATTCACTGGGTTTTTATACACCATTTTCGCCTGCTGCGACTTGTCCAATGTTACGAATAAACCACTCCGATTGATACGGATGATATCCTGTTTGAGCAGTTCATACTTTTTGCTTAAAAGATGATGAATTTTCAAAAAGCACCAATACTCATAGAGCTGAGCCAAATCCTTCATCGATAGACGGAACAGATCATTCTGGATCGACAAACCTTTTAACAGCATTAAATAATAGCGATACACCTCTCGGTAACCCGATGCCATTTGCAAAACCAACGAAATCGAAAACTGCCGCATCTCACCAACTTGCAAAAAATCATGCTGCAATGACCGCTGCACCTGACTTTGCATCCGATTGAGCTTGTTCATAAGCTCCGGGTCTTTGGTACGTCCCTTTTCAGCTAGACGGATTTTGATATCCTTCAACTTCTGGTTAACGCGAGCAAGTACCCATCTTACAAAACGATTCTCAGCCGTATCGTAATCAACATGGCGTCTGCTCTCCAGCAAATGCGTTGGCGTAAAACGCTGCCCTCCCACCTCAATAACCCCATTCACCGAATCTTTCGCTATAAGATGTGGACGCTTGGCTAGAAAAGCGATGTTCTCTTTTCCGGCTCTTTTTACACGTGCGGCATCTACAAGTCGGTTCTCTCTCTGAAGCTTGGAATGAGGTGACAACTTAATTCGCTCAACGGCCTGAACAAGCAGCGTAAAAATATGCTGAAGAATTGTAAAATACTCTGTTAAACTCTGATGATTCGTCTCTTTTAATCCTGTCATGTTATAGGTCTTGCGAAGAAAGTCAAAAGATAAATTATATATCTGTTCATTAACGTCATTAAGAATCATCTGGTAGTCGTTTTTATAGTCAATTTTGGATGGAAAAATCTCCAACTGCAGACGAAAAACAGCCTCTCCGTTCAATCGAAGTTCAAGTTCTGAGTGGCCGACCTCATTTTGAAAATTAAGAATCCCAGACAAGATCATCTTCCCAAGCGGCTTAACGGCCTGTCTCACATGAATGTTATCATGATAAAAAGTTAGGGAGATATCTGCTTTCTTTTCGATTACTAGCTCGTAAGCTTGTGTTTCGTAAAACGTCGGCGCGCACGCATCACCTAAGTTCCAATTTCTTAGATCCGCATGTTCATGTGAAAATAGTGAAATTGTCTCAATGGTAAGCGCATCTTTCAGCGTAGCAGCATGAAAATGTGCATCCACCCAGGTCTCACTTTCATCCCGATGAAGATTCAGAGTCTCCACAGTTGGGTGAAATGGTTTCCCCTGAATGTAGAGATTAAACAAATTCGTCTCGATCCGCAGCAATTCTCTGCTTTGATTAGGAGAGCCAGTATGAAGTGAAGCCATCTTCTTCTAACCTCCGTAGCATGAAGGCGATTTTCCTTGCACTTTGTGGATATTTGGAGGCTGCCAATGCTTCGTATGAAAGGTACAGTTTAGAGGCATCCTCCATATACTCCGCGATAGGCAAACTGCGCTCCTGTGCAACCTGCATGAGTTGAAGTAATGCCTTTTTCACCGACAAGTTACTTCCTTGAATGCGAGGCAGAATCTTCTGTAACAACTGCATATCAAAAGCTGCTTCCTTACTCAGCAAAGCAAACCGTTCATTATAGATCATATAGAAACACACTGCATCCCTAATCCTGAATCCAACATGAGAGTGAATCTGCTCCAAAATGCTATTTATTTTCACCAGCAACTCTGTTGTCTCTTCCGTCAGTAGCTTATAGTCTCGATACACATCGACAAGCTGCAAATATTCGCTTCGCAACACTGAGTTAGGAGGAACAGTAGCCACCTCGGTATTACTTGCTTCCTCAACAGATGGATATTGACCAAGCTCAATATAATTGAACTCGATGGTGTTGGCGCGGTCCAATACCTTTTTGCTAAAAGGATGCGTCGTCTCATCCATATTCACCGTTCCGATGATGTACACATTGTCTGGCAGATAGAGGTTGCCGTACAGTTGCTTATCTGCCTCACTTTGTAACGAGTCTCTATGTATGAGTGCCGTTGTCACAATCCGTTGGTTGTGCCACTCTTGCGTCTCAAGCACACTCAGCAAATCGCTGAAATAATGTTCAACCCTGGCCAAATTCATTTCATCTAAGCATATAAAATAAGGCTTATGTTGATTGGCTGGCTTCGAGGCCTCAACCAACACTTCCGTTAACTTCCCTGGGCGAAATACACCTGACAAATCTTTATATCCCAAAAGGTCTGAAGGATCACTCCAATCCGGTCTGACTGGAATTAATGAGAATTGGCCATTACTTGCCCTTGCTCCCACTGCCTCAGCGAATAGCTTGACTAACTTCGTTTTCCCCGTGCCGGATACACCCGCCAGTATAACGAATGGCTTTGCTTTTAGGGACAGGAAAAAGTTTTCGATCCAATGGTCTGGATACATGAACCCTTTGCTCGCTATGAAATTTTTGATAGTGGCTACTCGCTCACTCACAGTTAATGAATCCACAAGAGGTGTCTCCTCCCACTCGGTGTACATGTACATCTGACCAGATTTTGAAATGAATTTTAGGATCTCTACCCAGTTGAGCATGAAAATAGAGCGTTGCTTCTGGGTGACTTCGCCCCAAGTTTGCTGCATGCCGAGAACATCAATAAAGATCGGTACGAACTGATCTAATGCGAAAGTACCTAGTTGCTGGCAGATCTCTATAGCCTTATTGATGCTTCTTACAAGTGGCGTTTGGTTTCCAGTGCGACTTAGCTGATCTCGGATTAGCCTAACTTGTGGATTGCTAAGTTTCCATTTATTCTCGTTAAAATGGTTGCCATATTCTTTTCCTAAATCAGTTAATGAGAAGTTATTCTCATTTATATTAAGTAAACCCAAGTCCTGTAGAGCTCTTCCTAAATGACGGATTCGCTCTTTTGGATGCTTGACATCATCCCCAGAGAGAAGAATTGAGCCTTGGTTTGAGATTAGTTCATCTAATGTGACCGATTCTGGTCCGTTGTGATATAGGTAATGGATAATACCTTGCCCAGCATACAGATGGCTTATCGTGTAGTTAAAGCTTACTAGTCGTTCTGGTTCTTCATTGGAGTTGATGCTCTTATTTACATACTCGTTGTAGTTGGTAACAGCATTATTAAGATCAGAGATTAGCTGCTCATCCTCTGGCAGAAGATCAATATCGTACCGATAATACGCGATGGTAGATACTTGATAATCTTGACCTAGACCGCCAGATGTTAAGTAAATGGCATCATCTTTGGTCATTCCCTCAAGTGGGAGTAGGTCGCGGATCTCTTGGACTTTTTGTTTGAAGTATTGGTAGGCTGCTTGTTTCCCTTTTGCTTCGACAGGGATAGTTACTCCTTGCATGAACGTGAGGTACACAGATTTCATATCTTCCGCGAAAAGATAGACCAGATACTCACCCTGACGTGTTGTCTCGGTGATTCGCTTATCCATGATGGCGATCCACGGGATCGTTGCCCAGTTGCCTTGGCCGACTGATCCTTGGATTTTTAGATCTGGGTGCATGAACGGGAGTTTCCTGAGTTCAGTGGGGATTAATTGACGTACTAAATTACCTAATCTATGTGCCGCAAAGGTTTCCCTTTTTGCAACTAGGTAGGTGGATAAAATATCGGATAGTGCTTCCTTTAATGATAAAGTACTCTGGTTCTGCTGATTATAATAGTTCTCCAGTTCAGTTTGGGCGTAGTGATAAAGTTCACTTAATACATCGTCAGACCACGACTCGTATAGTTCTTTCTTGAAAGCTATGGAATCGCTCGTTTGCTCCAAGATGGAGGAAAGTGCTGCGATTGGGGTTGTGATTACTGACTGTACGTTAGTAACGGTCATGCTATTCCAGCTTGTTCCGGCCTTTTCTGGTGGTTGATCGACTGGAAGGCCGTTTGATTCTCTCTCCTGTAGGAGTGAGAGGAAGCGTTGTTTTATTTGCTGTAATGGAACTTCACTTTGATCAGTGGTTTTCATCTCTATTAAGAGTGCTAGTATGAGCACTATTTTATAAGATTTTTGTTTATGAATAAAACTATTTTTAATGTCTATGGATATTCCCATGTTACACCTTCAGTTTGAAGATTTTATGTTTATAAAAATAGACCGTCATGAAACGGTCTATTTAATAAAATCACATTTGTATAATCACTTATTATTTGGAATAAAATACATGTAACTTAAAATTTAAAAATGAGGGCTTATATGACTGACTCAGCTAAAGATTCACACTTAGAACAAATCAAAATAAGTATTCCTTTAGATCCAACTTTAGAATATCTTGTGCGGATAGAAAGTGAGGGAGGAGGGCATATCCAAATCTCTTCAGTTTTGGACTTTTTAGAAAACAGTGGATATTCAGTTCCGCATAGAGTTAAGAACCTTAATTGAATTTGTCTATTTCAAAATGTTCCGTAAGCAATGACAATAACAAAGTTAACATTTCATTTTCATCATTTAATTCTTTTGATTTAAGAATAGAAATCACATTTTCTATAGACCAGACAATTTGATGTTTTCTAAGATACAACTTTAGTTCTTTATGTATATAATTTGCTAAATTAGACTCATTAGGATGGATTCTTCCATTATTATCACGAAAGAACATATCGCTATAGCTCTGATCTGATGGATCAACAAAACCTTGTTCAGAAACAATAGATTTATCTGGATCTTCTGAAGGCCATTTCCCTGACTTACTTCCATTACATGTTGGGCAAGACAGCACAAGGTTCTTGTAGTCATTTAAAAGATGATTATGAGTTCGGGATTTTAAAATAATCCTCTGAGGTACAAAATGATCAATATGATAATCTTTTTTTATTATTCCAAAATATGAATTGCAATAACCACATCTACCTTGAAAATCTTCCATCAACTCAGACCTGTAGGATTTATACGACCTTTCTGGGGCATATGGAAGTTCTCTTTTTTTTGGATCATTAACTCTAAATTTGATTTTACTCATTGTCATCACTATGAATCACTCTCTGTATTTTGCATAAATGATTTTGCTAATTTCATTATTAATTCTAACTCCTGATCTTTTCTCTTTAAGTTTAGCGGAGTAACATGTCTTCCACAAACACTAGTCTCTAACAGGTGATCAATCAATAGAAGCTGATCCTTTTCTGCATTACTTAGTTTTCGTGCTTGTTCAACCCTCGAGAGTTCAAGTAATTCTACTTCATATAAGTTTAATCTGTTTTTATAATGTTTAATCTGATTAATTATTTTCGTATTAATATTGTCGACGAATTCGCCTGTTTCATCTTCTATATATTTGTCTTTTTTGTAAATTTTATTTACATCTGAATAATCACTTTTTTCAGCATCTACATCATATGAGGTTAAAATAAATATCGGATAAAAATAAAGCATCTGTTCTAGAGCTAATGCAATATCTGTACCGTCGTAATCTACTCTTGCAATGCTCCCATTCAAATTATGGTCAACAACTACAGCATCAAGCTTTTCTTCAAAAATATAGTCAATAATCTGGTTTATTGTTATACCAGAAAATTCAATTACCTTTATTTCAAGAGAATCTTCTTCATATTTACGACTCATTTTATCAATTATTAATTCACGGATCATTAAATCGTCCTCAATTAATCCAACTTTAAACATAATAAACTCTCCTACATGTTAATTGGTAGCAATAGTCTTATTTTAAATCCTAAATTAGAGTCCAAAACTTTAACAGAACCTTCATACTCTTGAATTGTAGACTTTAGTATCCACATACCTAGACCAGTACCATCTTCACGTGTAGTAAAAAAGGGTTCGAAAATAATGTCTTTATTAGATATACTTTTTGAAAGTCCAGGTCCTGAATCGGTATATATGACTTCAAGCATACCTTCACTTTCGAGTTGTGTCACAGCAATATCTATTTTTCTATCCCCCTGTTGCTCTTTACTTAATAGCGCAAATATAGAGTTTATAATAAGATTATTAAAAATACTTTCTAAATCTATTACAAAAGCACGCATTATTGCTTCATCGTCAACATTATTAATTAGATTTACTACTATCTGTTTCTCTGCTAATAATGGACTCCAACCTTCAAGTATTCTATTAAGGGTTTCTACAAAATTGATGTTCTTTCTCTTTCTTTTATCCTTTGACACAATGTTTAATGATATATCAAGCCAACCCTTCAGTGCTTTATCTTTTTCTATCATCATTTCTACAAAGTTAAGAGTTTCATTAACATTTCCTTTAGATATCAGTTTCTTTAGGTATGTATTCCTAGTCACAAGTGGCGCACTAAGATGCTTTATTTCATGAGCTAATGAAGTTAATGCTATCCCCGTTCCAGCTAGAGCTCTGATTAATTTCAGCTCATTTTCCTTTTCCTCTATTACTTCATCATAAGTGAGCAATGATTTAGATAGAATTAAATTATCATTTGTAAGCTTTTGTAATTTTTCTTCAATATTGTAATCCTCAATATCTATTTGTGTATCTTTATTACTCTCATCCGACAAATTTTTTTGCGCTATTTTTTTACCCTCTTGGCGTACAATTTCTTTCTCATCTTTTGCATCCATGAGTTTTTTTATAGCTCTCATAGTCTTCTGTCTATCTCTTTCAAAATAGTTAATTATACTTCTTATTAACTCTTGTAATAATTCAAAACTCTCTGTTTCTTGTAATCCTTCACGATTCGATTTATCTTCGAATACATTATGAAGCCTCGATATTGAAATATTACCTGAGATTTGATTGGGACCAACATGCCATGGACTTTTCTCATTACCAATACCTGCAGGATTACGCCTAAATCTCTCCCCTAACTTTAACCAATCATAGGAAATAGAGTTATTCTCTCCGTATGGTCTAACTCGAAAATAATCTCTAAAGATTTTTATACCACCATACCTATCTAGCCAACTTTTCCTTTTTGAAACATTAAATGTTTTGTATCCGAATTTACTTTCTTCCTCATAATCTCTCTTCATAAAGTAAAAGGAGAATGAAAATTTAGTTAAATCAATTAGATCTTCTTTCTCATATTTAGGAATAAGCTCTTTTATAGAGAAGTGTTGTTCGAAAGTTTTTTTAAGAAAAGTTTCTTTATCAAACGGAAAAGCTTTAAATTCCTCATCATTAAATAAATCAAAATCAAGTTTGCTAAGATCTAGCTCATCACGCGTAACTCTTATTTTAACAATTTCTTTTTCATCAATGCTTGCTTCGACTTTATAGTCAAAGTCATCACATACAGACGAACTCACTGCACCATACTTTTCTTTAGAATTTTTGGCGAATAAGTATATGTCATATATCTTCTCTTCTTTAGGCGGAATAAGTGAATCCAAGCTAGAATAAACTTTATTTATATTCCTATCGTTCCATGAATCTCTTAACCCTGAAATCTTAAGTAAAGTTCCTTTATTGAATTTACTATCTAACAAATTCTTTTTCACAGTTGGATCGACTTTAGAAAAATCTATTTTGCTAAATAGCTCTTCATCTACGATATTTTTAAACTCTTCTTTTTTGAAGATATCTATATCAGCGTATACATCTCCTATAACTGTGTCTTGCTTTTCAAAATCTCCCCAGTTTACTAACCATTTAAAACCATCATTCGACTTTTTCTCCATTGTCCACATTACAGCGGATTGACCTAGTCTATCTAATGCGAATCTTCCTATCCCCTTAGCTCCTGTTCTAACTCTACCCATCTCACTTTGATAATTTATTGATTTGTTATCTGTGCCAATAGTCATCCAAGCTGACCTTATTGTTTCATCACTCATTCCGCTACCATCATCAAGAATATACACATTATTCAAACTAAATAAGTATTTTTGAAGGTCAGTATTTTTCTGAGACTTTTCACTCAAAATGAATGTTTCATCATCCGATTTTATGTAATAATTTGACAGACTCTTAAATCCTTTATACAAATTATTATATTCGGTTATATTTAATTCTTCGGGAGTATGAGTATACGTATTTTCAATAAAAATAATTGCATTATTAGCATCTGCATCATAGCAATTTTTCACTAATTCAATAATTGCTCCTTCTGCATTACTAACATTCTCTCTACCTATTAATCTAGCAGCTCTTGCAGATACAAAAAAAGGTATTTTCCCCATTTACTCACCTCGATATTGGATATTTCTCTCAATTATATATTATATAACAATAAAAAAAACAAGATTCTAGTAGAATCTATGTTTTTAAAAAAAACAATATTTTTTTATAATCATATCTATTTCACTTTGATCTATTTCACCGCTATATTCCGATCCGATATTTAGCAGTTGCTCTAAACTTGGATATTTAAAATTTTTTAAATCATTAACATTTACTTGAGTTGTTCCACTAAATAAACGGAAATAGTTGTCCGCATATGAACTATTTAAATATAAGCTTAACCCTCTAGCTAAAGTGATCTGTAATCCTTTCTTATTTACATGAAAATAATTTAATTTATTCTCAAAAGCAACTCCCTCTTCACTGAATTTCTGACCTTCATAGACCGCGGAAACCAACCGTCTTTTTTCTTCTTTTGATGTTAATCTCTTGATCAGGACATAGTTACCTGAAGGTAATATACGATTAATATTTTTATCATTAATTTTAATATAATTATACTTTTTAATATTAAGACGCGGCCAAACTATCGACATATTAGTGAAATGATCTGGATATATTATGGGAATCCCATTAAAATGGTTCTTCTTGGACAAACAATCGGGCGGCTCTCTAAAATCAACAACTTTTCCAGTAGAAACGCTGATACCTATATCCTCAAGAGTATTAGACAAATATTCGATTTTCTCTCTATTTTTTTGCTCTAAATCATTCCTTGTAATATATATATTCTTTTGTGGGTCTTCCGGAGAGATAACTTTAAAATATGGAATTTTTGCCGACCTTATTTTACTTAAGTTTTCGCTCTCACTGGAGGTTATTCTAATGTAGCGAGTTTTACTATCATCTTTATAACAATGAAAAACTATCGTTTCTTGTAATACACCATCTTCAGAGAAAACTGAATTTCTTGAATTATATAAGTGAATCCATGTAAATCTCATTTCAGATAAGAAATCTAATCTAAACTCAGTGTAATATCTCCCATTACAAAAACTACGAGGTGTAATCCCGATTAATTGGCCCTTCGGTTGTAACATTCCTTTAGCAATTGCCATGAAAGCAGCATAATAATTCGTTACATTAATTCCATTCTTAGATAACCTTTTATTTATTTCTGAATTCCTTGAAATTTTTTTATAAGGTGGATTCATTATAATTATATTAAATTTATTTTGTTCATTATCAAGAACACTTATGAAATCTTCTAATATTATATTAAATTCGAATCCAACATTTACTTCATTACATATTGAGGTACAAATTTCCATAGACTCATATAAAAATTGTTCCAATGTGTTATCTATTTCATATAAAAAAACTGTTATTTTTTTTGGCAAGACTTTTTTTGAACAAATTTTAGCAATTAAAGCTGTAGTTAATATTCCTATACCCGCTCCTGGATCTAAGATTCTTATCTCATCTAAATTCACACTTCTCATCATGCTAGACATAAGACGCGCAGTCTTATAGTTTGTAAAATATTGTTCATATAAGCTCTTATTTTTCTCATCCAGTCCGCAAGTTGCTTTATTTCTGATTGACTCCATTTTTCTTGAAACATTTAATTTAGTTATAAGTTTTTTCATCATTATCAATCCTAATATATTTTACTTGCTTAAAGATGAATTATTACGTGGTTATTTTTTCAATAAAGCCACCGACTCCACATGCACCGTATGCGGAAACATATCCACCGGCGTCACCTCCGCGACGCCGTAGCCCCCATCAACCAGCACGCGCAAGTCGCGAGCCAGTGTCGATGCGCTGCACGACACATAGACGACGCGGCGCGGCTGCAGCTCTAAGATCGTCGCGAGCAGCGCGGCGTCGCAGCCCTTGCGGGGCGGGTCCACCACGATCACGTCCGGGCGAATGCCCTGACGTGTCCACTCGGGGAGGACCACTTCCGCTGGGCCCGCTTCGAAATGCACGTTCGTCATGCCGTTTAACTCGGCATTCTTCCGTGCATCCGCGATCGCCTCTTCGACGATCTCAACGCCATAGACCTGTCCCGCGCGCTGCGCCAGGAACAGGGAGATCGTCCCGATGCCGCAATAGGCATCGACAACCACTTCATCGCCGGTCAACCCGGCGTACTCCAAGGCCTTCCCGTACAAGACTTCCGTCTGGACGGGGTTCACTTGAAAGAAGGATCGCGCGGAAATGGCAAATTTCACATCGCCGATATAGTCATAGATGACCTCGCTGCCCCACAGGACACGAGTCTCATCCCCAAAAATAACATTCGTCTGCTTCACATTAATGTTATGACAAATGCTCTTCACTGAAGGCAGCGCAGCCCTAATACCATCAATCCACTCGTCCACACGCGGAATCGTGCTGCCATTGGTCACCAAGACCACCATGATCTCGCCCGTGCGGAAGCCGACTTTGACGACGACATGGCGCAGCAGTCCGGCATTACGCTCTTCATCATAAGCACGAATGCCCAGCCGAGCACCAATCTCCTTCACTCGGGCAACGACCTCGTCGTTCGCTTCGTGTTGGATCAGGCACTCCTCCATATCAATGATGCGATGACTTCCTTGCGCATAGAATCCACCAATGAGGCCGCCGCGCTCTTCCCCAAAAGGAACCTGCGCCTTGTTCCGGTACCGCCACGGATCGGACATCCCAAGAGTGGGATGGACAACTATCCCTTCTATCCCCTTATCCGATGAAGATTCGGAGGAGGAGGAAGTTGATTGCACTTCCAGCTTCCCAATCCGCTGCAAATTATCCACCACCTGCTGCCGCTTCACACGAAGCTGCGCCTCATAACTGAGGTGCTGCAGTTGACAGCCGCCGCACTCCTCATATATACCGCAAACCGGCATAACACGTTCCGCACTCTCTTCCATCAATTCAACAAGCCGCGCATGCCCATATTGCTTCTTCAGATGCTCCACCCGCACCAGAGCACGCTCACCAGGCAGCGCACCAGCGACAAAAAGGGTAAAGCCGTTCACACGGCCCACCCCTTCCCCATCATGGCTGATCCCAATGATCTCAGCCTCGTATTGCTGCCCGATCTGCACCGGCAGATCCGCCATCCAGGCCGGCGCCGCTTTAGGCGCAGAATTCCTTGCTCTTTGTTCCGCAGTATTCCTTACTCTTTGTCCCGTAGGTTTACCTGCTCTTTGCCCTGCAGAATTCCCCGCTCCTCTATCCGCAGTTCCTACACGGTTGGACTTCGCAGTCCTTTTATCTTTTACGCTCATAATACCCTCACTTATCTCTTCTATCCCTGTATCGCCAAGTCTTCTTTCCCTGTATCTCCAAAATTCCGCGCCGTTACTCCCTAGGCTGATGCGGATGATTCCCCTCTTGCTCCTCATCACTTTGCCGTTCCTTCAAATGAAACGGCGTCGTCAACGTCTCAATCAGCGTCTTCTTATAAATGGACTGACCCGACTCATCGACGATGATCTGGAGGTGACTCTTCAGATTCGTCATGACGCAGGGCAGCGTGCCGCCGAATTCGCCATCCAGGTTCAACTGGACGTAGTCCGGAGAATTAATTTCGATATGATTCGTCTGAAAATAAATCAGATTCGGGTCACTTAAATGCTCCCCGCGCAGCGCGAGTGTGACCACTCTAATAAACTCCGCAAGATTACACTTGCGCAGTATCAAAACGTCAAACAACCCGTCATTCATTCTGGCTTCCGGAACGAGCTTCTCGAAGCCGCCGACGGAGTTCGTGTTGCCAACAAGGAACATCATGACTTCATCGTGAAACTCGAGATCGCCAGCTTTGACGTACAGCTCGATAGGCTTGAGCCTAGGCAGCTTTTCGAGTCCCTTCATATAATAGGCCAACTGACCGATCATGGTTTTGAGTTTACTCGGGACTTCGTACGTTAACTCCGTCATCGAGCCTCCGCCAGCGATATTAATGAAGTAGCGGTTGTTGATTTTGCCTACATCAATGTCGGTCGTATACTGCTGGATGATCAGGTCGCATGCCTGCTCCAGATTCTTGGGAATGCCGAGTGCGCGGGCAAAATCGTTGGTCGTCCCCAGCGGCAAAATGCCCAGCGGCGGCCGCCCCTCTTTCTCGGCCATCCCGTTCACGACTTCGCACAAGGTACCGTCTCCGCCTGCGGCGATAATGAGATCAAAGCCACGATTCACGGCCTCGGCCGCGGCAAGTGTGGCGTCCCCTTCACCGATCGTCGCGTGAGCGGATGTTTCGAAGCCGCCGCGCTCTAGGCGCTGAAGGATTTCTGGCAGGCGTTTCTTCATTTCTTCCCGTCCAGAAGTCGGGTTATAGATCAGTCTTGCTCTTTTGACCATTGTGTCTCATCACCTGTTCACCGTCTCGAATTTGCGGAAGCAATCTGCTTCTCCATCCACTTGGAAATTAGCGGACTTGGCAACAGCGCCCGTCCATTATATTTATATGCAAATCCCTTCAAACGGGAAGGGACTACTTGACTCGTGAAATAGCCCTCACTCAGAAAAAGCGGCGCCACAATAACAGTATGTCCAGGCTTCTTATCCGCCCACTCTGTCATTTTCGCATGCACTTGATCCGGCAACAGCATAGCAGCATCCGCCTCGTCATAGCCGCCTAGAGCTTTCAAACGCTCTGCTAACTGCTCTAAGCCTTGAAGCCACTTCTGATGAAAGCCCTCTTCTTGACTTCCGTGCCCAATCAGCAGAAGGATTTCCTGCGTTGGCGAGTCGGACAGTTCCTTGATTTTGGCATAAATAATCTCAGCAATAACAGGATCGTCATCAATCGGCGATGTACAATGAATCCGTGCTTTGATATCAAAAGGCTTCATGTCAGTCTCCAGCAGCGGCTGCTCGATGACTCCTAAGGCGTAGCTGATTTCATCAATATGTGTACTTCCAGAGGACACGAACAGCGGAACGACGATGATATCCGTTACACCTTGCTCCTCTAAGCTAGTAATACCGTCTTGAATCAACCGACCTTCCACCAGCTCCAGATATGAGGCATAAATAGGAACGTCTGCCGGCAAATGAACCGCAGTTACGGCTTCGTCAACGAGGTCAACCCAGCCTTTATCCCTTGATCCATGGCTTATAACCAGGACACCAACCTTACTCATTATGTTCTCCCCACCCGTTCTATCCATGGCTACAATCCTATGCTAACGAATGTGTTCCCACATGTCAATTGAGCCCTCAATAAACAGCAAAAATCCCGCATTACACTTGGTAATGCAGGATCTTGAATTCTTTTATAATACGAATAATTAACGTCCTAAACGATCTAATGTCAGTACATAGCCGTCATTGCCGTAGTTCAAGCAGCGCTTAACTCTGGAAATCGTAGCTGTAGATGCACCTGTTTCCGCTTCGATCTGATTGTACGTGCACCCTTTGCGCAGCATACGAGCAACCTCTAGACGCTGGGAAAGCGATTGAATCTCGTTCACAGTGCATAGGTCATCAAAAAAGACGTAGCACTCCTCTATATCCTTAAGGGTCAGTATGGCCTCAAAAAGTTGGTCTATTGCTTTATCATTCAATTTTTTTAATTGCATACGTTATCAACTCCTGGTAGAAAAGCATGTTAGCTTATTATAGTAAGCTCCAGAGTAACATTCGACACGCCCGCTTTAAATCCTCCCTTTAGGATTGCGAAACGTTAAAATTTCTATGCGTTAATGGGATGAATTGTGACAAATATCTAGGACCCGTGACATTCGTCCATACCAATGCTAGGCAAGTGACATATCCTGTAGGAGACAAATCTGATAAAAAGGATCGTGAATCCCAGTGAATAACCCTAGACAAATCATTGGTAATGGCGGTAAGCGTCCTGAAGTGCATACAAGAAGCATCACAACTTTACCCCCACAACTTGGTGATGATCGCGCATTCGGCCAGTACCCAGGCTTAGGCGGCGGCAATCCATTCTCGGATTTCTCTCAAGGCGGAGGCTTCCCTACTCCTTTCCAAGGAGGCGGCGATCTATTCGGCGGTAATACCGGCGGTGGCGGTGGATTTTTTGGCGGCGGCGGTGGCGGTAATGCCGGTGGTGGTGGACTACTCGGCGGTGGCGGTGGTAATGCCGGTGGTGGTGGCGGCTTCTTCGGCGGCGGCGGCAATGCTGGTGCCACAGGAGGTGGCGGTGGCGGTAACTTCCTCAGCAACCTCCTCGGAGGAGGCGGTGGTGGTGGCGCCGCTGCAGGCGGCAGCTCTAACCCGCTGAGCGGCCTCAACATGAAGCAAATCTCCGGCTTCGTTGAGCGGATGGGCGGCATCGACGGCATCCTCGGCACGATGGGCAAGGTTCAGAAGTTCATGTCCAGCTTTCAGCAAATGGCTCCAATGGTGAAAACGATCTTCGGGGCCTTGGGCAAAGGGAAAGTAGCCTCGGGAGATTCTATTGAAGTGTTCAAACCGAAGCGCAAACGCCGGAAGAAATCCGGTCCAGCCCGCAGACGCAAAGGCGGTTCCAAATCCGGAACAGCTAAGCGTAAACGCAGATAATCTTATCGTAAGGGAACTCCGTTCCTTTATTAAGGCGAAATGTGGAGTTTCACAGCGCAAAGGGGAACTACAGGATCTTATCTCTGCTCCTGCGTCCAACAATCCGTCCAGCATGGATGAATAACGGACCACAGTTCCCCTTCCCTGTTAAAAACGCTGTTTTGGACAAAATAGCGCCCTGCAGTTCCCTTTCTCTCCGCGAGACCCTGTGACGAAAAAAAGGCTCCCCGTCTTTTAAGACGAAGGAGCCTTTTCATTATTACTTTTTCAGTGTTCTTAGAATAAGGGTAGATGCTTCCGCGCGAGTTGTTAATCCTTGCGGTTTCAATGTACCATCCTCATAACCGTTCATGAACCCTTTGGAGGTTAACGTAGCTACTGCCGCTTGTGCCCAATCAGAGATTGCAGCACTATCGGTGAAGCTCGTATTGCCTGCCACTTTGTCCAAATGAGCGGCACGAACCATGATTTCTGCCATTTGCTCACGGGTAATGAAATCATCCGGACCAAAAGTTGTATCTGTGTAGCCTGTAACAATGCCTTGCGCTGCAGCTGTGGCAATTGCGTTCTTCGCCCAGTGATTCGCTGCATCAGCGAACTTATTGCTGCTGCCTTGCTCGTTTAATTTCAGGAATTTCACAACGATTGAAACGAATTCAGCTCGTGTGATGCGGTTTTCCGGTTTAAATGTGCCATCTTCATAGCCGTTAATGGAACCCGCTTTAACTAGTTCTAGAATGTTATTTTCTGCCCAGTGTCCTTTGATATCAGTCAACTTAATGGCACCAGCATCAGGTTTTGTTTCTTGTTTCGGGTTAGAGATAACAGCAAATTTCGTAAAATGAGTGACCGAACCAGTTACGGTACCGTTCACTTTATCAACGGCAATGTTATCTAGTTGGACCCAAGCTTTGGTTGTTTCATTAAACCAGTACAAGCTTACGTCTGACTTTTCTAGATCCACTTTGCTTTTATCATAAGGCAAGGTGATTTCGATAGCTTTACTGAATGTACCATCTTTATCTTTCTTAATTTCGAACACATCACTAATCAGCTTAGATGATGGGTCTACTGGCAGCGAAGCTGCATCGGAAATTTTAGCTACTGTAACCTTAATGTCGCTTGGTATCGCACCTTTTGGAATGACAATCTTAGCGCCTTCCAAAGTTACTGCACCACCGTCCACTGGAATCGTTGCTTCCGAAGGCAACGCTGGCGCGCCACCACCGCCACTGCTTGACTCTTCTTGATGGCTAGTGTTGAATTTCCAAATATCAGATTGTCTCGATCCACCATATTGATCTTCTGCGAGAGCGTACCATTGATAGGTCATATTTAGAGCAAGGTTCGGCCATGTTACTGAGGCAGTGTCCCCGCTTTTCACACTCGCCACGCTTCCGATCGTTTTGTTCGTATACACGTTCACTCCGATATAATCCGTAGCTACGCGTTTGATTACAGCATCCAGATTCAGATCCAGGCTGAACTCATCTTTCCCAGGATATTCTGCCGGATCATAGAAGTTGTAATCATCCAAATGCGGTGAGTAAGTCTTCATGTTGATTTTGCCATGCGCCAGATCAAATTGCATCAATCGCATATACCCTAGTCCACCTTCAGGCGCGCCTTGGTAGTCTGCCAACATTTGATACACATTGCGATCTGGAACGCCATCGTTGTTATCGTCGATCGGATCGACTTTCAGCTCAGCGTCGTGGTAGTGACCAGATAGAGCAGCAATTACGTTCTTATTCGGCTTAATAACACGTTCGAAAACTTTTTCTGCCATTGGTGCACGGTTATTGGAAACAAGCATGAATTCATGGAAGTTCAGAATCGCTTTGCGGTTCGGATACTTTTTCAACACTTCGTTGATCCAATCAATCTCTTTATCTCCATAACCCCAACCCATGTAAACGATGATGAAATCATTACCGTTCGAGGAAACTAAGTCATAGTGACCGCGGTTGTTATCATAAGATTCGCCGTAAGTAGGCTGGCTTTTGAAACGATCCTCACCGAACCACTTGCTGTAATAACTGTAATCATTGTCTTGGTGGCCTACGTCATGGTTACCTGCAAGCACCCCGTAAGGGATTCCTGCCGCTTCCAAAACTTTCATATCTTTATCGGCTTCAACCCATTGATACTCTTGATCAGCATTATCGACGATGTCGCCGGTATGAATGACGTATTTAATTTTGTTGTCTTCTTTGTGATCGGAGATCCATTTCACCATTTTTTGGTAGATATACGGATAGCTCTTGGAGTAATACTGGGTATCGGACATCCACACGAAGGAGAAATCATAGTCGCTATCAGCGGCTTGATTCTGTGTAACGGTGGCAATCTCATCCTGTACCATCACTTGAATTTTCCCGTTATTGGCATAATCACCCGCCAGGACGCTCGCTTTCAGCTCGAAATCCGCACTGCCCGCGATAACGGTTTTCAGTTGACTCCATTCCAGCTTACTTGGACTCCATGCGTACAAGGAAACTTTACGGCCTTCCAGGGATTTCCCTTTCCAGTCGACGACCACTTCATCCGTTTTTTGAACCGCAGGGTCTAACGCAATCTCAAAACGTTGATACGGGAATTTCTCGACAGCGTCATCGGTGAGATAGTTGCCGTCAACGCTGCTAATTTTGCTATAATCTTCAGGCGTCATAGCCGCTTCAGTTGCAGGCTTCTCTTGCTTCGGAGGCTCTGTATCTGCAGCGCCGCGATAGCCCTTGAACGTTCCCTGTGTGCTTGCATCGTATTTGAATCCTTGATTGAACGTGACTTTCAAGTCATCATTCATCGGATCGCTTACTTTTACGCTAAGTGAAGCTGAGTTTTCTAAACCAAACGCTCCTTGACCCGGACCAATTTGTACTGGCATATCCGGCATTTCATTGGGCACTTCGAAATTAACAGTTACTTCCTTCACATTACCAACTTTATCCGTTGCTTTAACATTAAAAACATGCTTTCCACTCGGCAGTTGAGCAGATGAAGTAGCCATCGGCAGCGTAATCGGTTGCTCGTCTAATGTAGCTTCAACCTTGTCTACACCGGCCAATGCATCCGTTACGTTCGCATCGATCGTGAAATTGCCACGGTACATTTTCTCCTCAATAGAAGGCACCACAACAGGAGCTGTATTATCCACCTTAATGTTGGAAGTAACCGAACCGTATGTCGTCTCACTAACCGTAACTTGATGATCGCCATCACTTGTTAAAGTCGTGTTCCAATCATGTGCTTTGGAAGCCAATTGCGTAGATGGAATGTTGAAGTTAAAATCAATCACCGGTGACAGACCGGAAGAATCCCCGATTTTAATTACCTTGTTAGGATCGCTATATTTCGGGTCATAGACGACCGTACCGTCAGCGAAAACGAGGCGTACATTCTTCACTTCGAAATTGTCTTTATTCTCTGCTGGCCGGTCGTCGAACGGTGAAGCCTTGGAACCAGCACGGATCTGGAACGCATTGCTGCCCTCTTTGAGCCTATCGGCTTTTAGTGGGATGGATAGTGTTTTGTAGCTGTTAATCGGGTCTTGGAAAATCGAAAGAATTTCCTGCCCTTGGGTAATCCCATTTTTGAAATAGTAGTTGACACCCATCACTTCAAAAGCGAAGAAGGCATCATGCTCCACGGCATGATAAGTCGATTGCGTTTGCTCGGCGCCATCGATAGCTAGTTTCAGGCTGTCCGGATTAACGCCTTCACCTGTTCCTTTCAACACTTTCGTTTGCGAGACGATGTCACCATCTTTCACGTTCAAACGTAGGTTGGAGTGGTCCGAACCACCTTGAATTTGCACACGCTTCGTTTGTGTAATGGTCTCATTCGTGCCGTCGGAAGCAGTGAAATAATAATCCAGATAAGAGTTTCCGATAAGTTCAGGCGAATAAATCATATAATGGTACAACGTATCCGCGAAGCTTTCTTTCAGGTACCTCTTGTTGTATTGGGACTGCTTGTCCGTTTTATAGTAGAGGGCTACGGTTTTGAGCGATGTTTCGTCCTTAGCCTCTCCGATAATTTCGAGATCCAAGGCTTGATCAATTGTACTCTCTTTGGTCAAATCCTTGAGCGTAGGCTTAAGGGTATCCGCAGTAACCTTCACGGTCTGAGGCGGAACTTGAACTTGATCGACAGAACCCGGTGTTGCTGCTGCAACGGTCGAGCTGTATTTGATCATCGTTTTGCTGCCGTCAGAAGGATATTTATACAGAATCCCTTTATTAGCCTTAGAATCGCCGTTGATGTAATAAGCTGTGGAAAGCTCAATGCCTGTATTTGTAGCGATCACAAGACCACGGTTAGAGGCGTTCGCCATCCCATCGCTGTGCACGCGTACAAGGTTAGTGCCTTCTACAAGGTTCGTTCCGTAGTTGGCATTGAAGTCTGCTGCCGTTGAGTTTGCATTCTGGTTGTTGATGATCCAGAAGACGAGTGTGCCCTTCGAAGGAATCAGCATATCTTCTTTGTCCGCAGGCCATGGAACGTCTGCATCTGGACCTGAATCCGTGTAACGGTAGACGACTTTATAGTCTTTGAAATTAATCGTTTTATCCGTATTGTTATAAACTTCAATGAATTCATAACCGTCCGCAGAGCCCACATTCGTGGAATCCGGTACGACTTCGGTCACCATGAGCGGTGGAACTTTTGAATAGTCGGATTGATCAAGCGTAATATTTACGTTGTAAACGTTCGATCTCACCGTGCTGAAACCGTCATTTGCTTGAATGTAGTAATTCAATTGGCTTTCAGTTAGCTTGTCCTTAGTAATGACAGCTTGATATTGATTACTGCCCGTCACCGTCATTGGTACGGATTCATAGTTCGATTGGGATGCCAACTGATAATACACGGCAGCAGATACCGTTTCATTCTGTTCCGTATTAGCAACTTGAGCTTGCAGGATCAAATTGTTCTTCTGATCAGCTTGGGTAACCGGCGTGTGGCTGATGACAGGAGGATCAGAGAAGTAAAGCGGAACAGGCGGAACCTGAGTAGGGTCGACACTCCCAGGTGTGGCAGCGGCCGCTTCCGAGTCGGCACCCGAGCCATACATCACCATGTTCTTCGATCCGTCCGCTGCAAAGCGATAGAAAATCCCTTTTTCCGGTTTCGTTTGCTCATCGTTTTGATAGCTGGCAACAGAGATATCCGTGCCGTCTTTCTCTTGAATGACCAAATCTCTCGGGTTGCTGTTGTGCATGCCTCCACCGCCGTCAACACGGAAAAGGTTCACATTTTCTTGCAGACTCGTATGAAAGTTCTGATTAAAATCAGCAGCTTTCAGGTTTAAATTAATCCCTTTATCCGTGTTCATCACCCATAGGACGATGGAAGATTGTGCAGGAATTTTCATGCTCCCATCTGGATTCCCATTCTGATAGGATCCCCAAACGGTGCTCGTGCCGGGATATCGATACACTAGATTGTAATCTTTGAAGTCCAAAGTTTTGTTCGTATTGTTATAAACTTCAATAAATTCATAAGCATCTGCACTGCTGAGATTCGCAGTATCCGGAACAAGCTCCGTAATCATCAGCTTAGGTAATTTCGAATAATCGACCGCGCTGATTTGCGCTTCGTTCTCTACGGCATTTGCCCCCATCGGAGTCAACATGCTGAACATCATACCGGCTATGGTCGCGCCGGATATCAATCGTTTAAAACTCTTTTTAACCAACTTGATAACGTCCCCTCATCACAACTAATTTTATTGGCTAATAATGCGCTCAATCAACCAGTAAAGCCCGAACACCCCAATGATCCCAGAAGCGTATTGATTCCATTTGATTTGCACCGGCAAACGTTTCATCCACAGAAGCAATGGAATCACAATGGCTACGACCACAAGCTGTCCAATTTCTACACCCAGGTTGAATGAAAATAAAGGAAGGGCCATATGTCCAGACAACGTTCCTCGCAGCACCTCGGCAAATCCGAATCCGTGCACAAGGCCAAACAACAATGTAACGATCACACGCGCACTTTCTTTTCGCTTCCATATATTCTCTACAGCAATATACAGAATGCTAAGTGCAATTAAGGGTTCAACAATCTTTGGTGAGAGATAAGCGACCTCCAGAGAAGATAGGACTAGCGTAATGCAGTGACCTATTGTAAAGGCTGTAATCAATCGCACTATTTTCCATACCCTTTGCTCAGCAGCTAGCAGAAGGCCAAGTACGAACAGCATGTGATCAAGCCCCGACCAGATGTGCTCCATCCCCATGAGGACGTACGTCTTGAGCGTACTCACCCAAGAAGTCGCCACCATATTCACGGCTGGCTTCGCATCAAGGGCTGCAGGTGCTGCCACTGCTGAAGGATTCCCCGCAGCTGCTCCCGGACCTTGAATCTGCACAATATAATTTTGACTGCCTAGTACCTGCTGGATGGTTTGTCCACCGACCTGAATCGTGGCATAGTTGCTATGGTTCACATCGATCCCGCTGTACCAGAAGAAATTGTACTGCATCAGATATTGCTTCACAGGAGCAGCAAATTTATATCGGATATCCATGCCGATCATTTCCATCGTGGCTCGTTTCTCATGCTTGACTGCAGTAATAACCCCTGCTCCAATTTTCCCATCTCCCGTAACGATAAGACCGTCATCAACAACCTTCGTTAGAGCCTCAATGGAACTCGACAATTGTTTATCGCTGATCTTGTCGCCTCCATCCGGTTTATCCGGGAAAATATGAACAAAGTCGCTCTCCAGAATCGACAGGTGGTATTGTATCGTATCCGCACCAACCTTGATATCGGAATACCCTGCCGAAGACGCATGAGCTCCCGCTGAGCCGGCTAAGGTCATACATACGATTACCGCTAAAGCACAAGCCAAAAAGCTCTTATAGATGTTGGTCACGGTTCTATTACGCATGTGTTTCATTTCGTTCCTATCCTCTCATTCATCAACTGATCTTGCTCATCCGAACCTTAACTGCCTCTCCTCCCCATGAGCCTCATTCGTTACCTGCCCATCATATCCAGCGGGCGCTCCCTTGCCTATACACATGATTTTCGATCCTTCTCTATTGTTTCGATTGGTTTTTTAAGCTTTTATGAACCGCCGAATCCGTAAAAGTGCAAAGCTTCCAAAAAAAAGCCCATACCCTTAACAAGGATAATGGTCTACAATTAAAGGTATATAAATCGCCGGAAGTCAACAGCGTAACGATCAAAGGGGCCTGCGACTTATGACTATTTTTTCATTGAATAAATCACTATTTCGGTCTGTATTAACCAGCTTCATCGTTCTGATTCTGATTTTCTCCTCCTTTAGCCTACTCATCTTCTGGATGCTAAAAAGCCACCTTCGCAGCGAGATGATCGAACAGAATCACCTCACTTTGCAGAAAGTGGCGGAACGTTATCAGTTTCAGTTAGATAAAATCAGGGAGGCCCTTTTCAAGCAATTCACAGATAAAGATGTCATTGCCCTTAACAATCAAGTGACGCTTAAGAAAGATGCCGAGACGCTTACTACTCGTCCCATTGTTCTGGATATCCAAAGCATCGTAGGTGATTCGGATCTTTATCTGGATAATATGATCCTATTGTTTCGTTCTGCGAATCTGGCTATTAATAAATTTGGTCCAGGGACGAACGAAGAATTGTTTGCAAATCTGTATGCCAGCAAGCCATATCCGCTTTCTTATTGGCAGTCGCAGTTTCAACGTACGGACAATTTCGTGCTTCATCCTGCCACAGCCTTTGGAGCTTCAGCCGCTGATCCAGCGGCCAAAACATTGATTCCTTATTCCATCAAGCCTACACTGGCTGATAATATGTTGATCGCCATGATCGACGCAGACCGTTTGCGGGACGCGATACTTAAAGAGAATCCCAATCTGGATTTGACCATTATGGGGCCGGGACAAGACCTTATTTATCAGACCAATCGCAGTGGTAGTACGCTGCCAGAGTCACTATTGTCATCCCCACCCGCTGAGCGTGTGTACTTACTAGAAAGCGGGATCTATTACGTCGATTATCAAAATGAAGACAACCTGCATTTCATCATGCGGGTTACCAACCCAGATATTGCAGCCAAAATCCTTCGTTTAGATAATATCGTGATCATCCTGCTAGGCATTTCAATCTTCATCGCCTTCGTTGTCTCGATCTTTTTCAGCAAACGGATTAATCATCCTGTACGCCAGCTGCTGAAGGAGAAAGGTCAAATTCAGCAGGAGCTGAAGGATCAGCAGTCCGAGCTAACCAACTATCATTTCATCAATAAATTGAAAAATATCAATATGGAATCTGGTGAATGGCCGCACATTCAGGGTACCGAGGAAACCTATACCATCGTTCTCTATGAGCTTCGCTTTCGAGCGCCCGCTTTTGTAGAAGCCCCGCTGAGCAAGGAGCAAATCTCACAGTCGATTGGTGCGCACCTCAAACAATTCGCGGAAGAGACCATTCCTGAGTCCCATACCTTTCAGATCGAGCATCATCAGTTTCTATCTGTTTTTCCCGGCAATGAAAGGGATCGTATCCTAGCTATGCTAGAGCCGTTGAAGCAGATTCTCGATCAAGATAAGCGCTACTGTTTAGTGACGGCGGCCGTAAGTTCGGCATTTGAGCATTCGATCCAGTTCGGATATGCCTACCGCCAAGTGAATGAAATGGCCATGCAGGCTAGATTGCTGAATGAAACACAAACGATAACCGAGTTTCGCTCGGATCGCTCTACTTATGTCTTAACGCTTGCTCAGGAGCAGGATCTAACTGCCGTACTGAAGGCAGGCAAGGAGCAGGAAACGCTGGATCTGATCCTCCCCTGGCTGCAGGAGCTTAACCACAAAGAAGCGTCTGTTGATGTTTTTAGACATATGACGCTTGCTGTGACTGACAAAGCCAAGATGGTGCTGGAGTATTACAAAGTTCAAACAGAGTCCTTATGGCAGCTCAAGCCCCTCCTGCTTCAACTAGATGAGTGCTGTACGCTCGAAGAGTACCAGATAACCTTCCAGGCTTATTTCCGTGCCGTGACTCAGATCATCCGTGAGAAAAAGGAAGCCAACGATCCCATTGTTGACCATGTCCTGCGTGTGATTAACGAACAGTTTGCTGAGGATCTCTCGCTCGATGTGCTGGCCGATCAACTGAGTTTGAGTACCTCGTACCTCTCGACGTATATCAAAGAGAAGACAGGTGCCAATTTCATGGAGCATTTGCATGATCGAAGAGTGAGCAATGCGAAGGAATTGCTGCACGCGACCGATTTGAACATTCAAGAAATCAGCATCCAAGTGGGTTATCGGAACATCTCTTCATTTAACCGGATGTTCAAAAACCGGACAGGCTCATCCCCCGGCGAATATCGGAAAACAAAGCTATAAGTAAAAAAGCATCCCCAATAGGGATGCTTTTTGCGTTTATTTCAATATATGATTATAGGCTGCTATTTTGGCGTTAATTTCCGCAGCTGCCCTATCAAGTGCTGCCTGCGGCGATTGCTGGCCGCTCAGAGCCTGATTGACGGCTTCCTCCGTAAGCTTCCTTGCGTCGGGGTAGACACCTAGCACGCCGCCCAGCGTCGCTTTATTTAACTTCGAAGCGTTATGCTGATCGATCGCTGTCTTGAACTGCGGATATTTCTTCATGTTCTCCTGCACAATCGGCAGCTCATACGTTTTCTTCGTAATTGGAAAATAACCCGTATTCACGTGAAAAATCGCTTGTTGTTCCGGCTCTGACAAATACTTCATGAATGTCCAAGCAGCCTGCTGCTCTTCCCCGGACTTACTGTTCATGATCCAGTTGCTGCCGCCTCCAACCCCCACACCGCCACTTGCCGTCTCGGATGCTTTTGGGAAAAAGCCCGTTCCGACTTCGAACTTGCCTTCAACCGAACCCAGAATATCACGTAGTGCCGCCGTTGTATCGAAAATCATAGCTACCTTACCCTCAGCGAAAGCTTTCTTCGAGGTATCCCCTTTACCTGCCGAGTAGATGGCTACGTTGTTATCCACGAGTTCCTTCCACCATGCAAGCGCCTTGACGCCATCTGTACCATTCAACTGCCAAGCAGTGGCCAGCCCATCGCGTCCATTGCCGTTATCAACCAGCTCTGCGCCTTGATTCGCAACAAACTGTTCCATATACCAGCTGTGTGTACCAAAATAAGCGCCTGTTACGCCGCCTTTTGTCAGCTTTGTGGCTGCTTTCTTGAGATCCTCATACAACACGGGAGGTTGATCAGGATTCAGCCCAGCTGCCTTGAACAAATCTTTGTTATAGTACAAGATTGGATTGGATGCATTAAAAGGCATCGAAAACAACGTGCTATCCACGGTATAGTAATTAATAATAGCCTCATCCATTTGGGAAGTGTCGTACTTCTCCCGATCAATAAATTGCTGGATCGGCGTAATAGCCCTCGAATCGATCATAAATCGGGTTCCAATGTCGTACACCTGTGCCATTGTAGGAGCGATGGTTGAACCGATGGACGCTTTCAACTTGGTCAGGCTATCATAATAGGACCCCTGGTAGACGGCTTCAACCGTAATATCTTTATGCGATGCATTGAAGGCAGACACGAGCTTGTCCACCACTTTGCCATTCTCGCCGCTCATCGCGTGCCACCAGACGACCTTCGTAACCCCAACCGTCGCTTCTGAGACTGCTTCTGCAGCTCCAACCTTAGTTCCTCTAGCGCTTTGGTTCCCCCAGATTGTATAGCTTATTCCGAATATGCCAAATAGCAGCAAAATAAATACCGTATAAATGGGTACTGAAACTTTACGTTGAAATTTGTTCATGATATTCCCCCCCATGACTTTTAATCATAGGGGATCAATGTATTAGCATGATTATTGGAATGTTAAGAGATTGTTAAATCTGCTGGTTTACTCCATCTTAAGAGCCGTTCCCTCCGGCACGATCTGCACCCACGTATTGCCCGGCAGCAGAGGAACTTCTTTGCCATCTTCCGAATAGGCCCGCAACATGCCATTTTTGCGTTCCCAAGTAATCTGCTGGGATTTGCCCTCTTGCAGGATGACGCCTTTTCCGGGGCCAAACACGTCTACCTCACGGCGCCCTTCCTTGTCTACGATTTTGTGCTTGCTCTCCAGCACGAGCAGGTTTTTGGCTTGGAGCTGCTTTCCGCTCTCTTTATCGAGATGCGGTTTGCCCTCCATGCTGCGCATGTACACGCCTTCCCCAGCATTGTATTCATAGGAAGCGAAATATCCTTGTATATAAGGAATCAGAATATAATGCACGGCAGCGCCAGTGAGCTTACTTTGGCCATCATCCTTGGCAAAAGTGAGCAGTGGTCCATTCCACTCGGAGCGGAATTTGCGCGCTTCAGCGCCCTTCTTCATTTTATCCACAGAGGTATAGAGATTGTGCGGAGCCTTGCGGTCCGTCGAGCGCCAGTAATAAGCGCCATCGCCGTAGACCTCATCGAGATGCGACAGCTTGCGGCCTGCCATCATGTCCATCGCTTCCTGGCTCCAGCCCGCGTGAACGATAACCGCATCCAGTGCATCGCCGATCTCTACAAAATAAGGCCGAATGCTGCGCACGGGACCGATCGTTGTGGCCTCGTGGCTTTGGAACACGGAGACGAATCTAGTAATCTCGCCTTCTGCGAGAATTTCGTAGACGATGTCAGCCTGATCAAGGCCAGTTTGTGGCCTCGCTTGGGGGGCATTTTCGACCATGACCATGAAAGGACGGGTCTTCACTTCTTTGGCGGAAGGAAGTCCGGTCAGCGGGAATTTGTAGGGCAGCTCCGTTTCTACAGCTGTGGCTGCAGGCTTCGTGGCTGGCGTAGAAGCAGATGGTGTTGCCGCTGCGGTGTCTGGCGTTGTCGTTGGCAGGGAAACAGGCGTATCGCTGCATCCGACAAGGGTTAGGACAGAGCAGCCGAGGACGAGCCAGGCGCTGAGCGATCTTTTGCGGCGGGATAGGGACAATGATTTCATCAATAGGCACCTCTTCTCTTCATCTATTGTTCTATGAAATGTATATGCTAGGCAAGAGAGAAATAGAAGACTTTTTGAGTCGTGGAGCGGATTGGCTGTGGCTGGGTGCGCTTCCCTCGATAATTAGGTATAGTAGAGGGGAACGATGTGGTGGCGGGCTAAAAAGCAAGAAAGATGTGCTGACTCCAAGCTGCGGGCTAAAAAGCAAGAAAGATGTGCTGACTCCAAGCTGCGGGCTAACATCATGTAAAAAGTACAGTAAATTTTGGTGCTTCCCCCCAATTTGGAGGAAAAGATGCAAAACATACATCTCTTTTCGCGATTCTGGGGCATTTCAGACCAATTCGGCTGATTTACATGTACAAAATGCAGGTATTTCTTATCAGCATACCATCTTGAGCAAATTTGCTGTACTTTTTACATGATTCGCTTGGACTTGAAGTCCGCTAGCGAGAATCTAGCTGACCATGCGGCCATCAGAAAGCCGACATCCATCAAAGGAGGCATCCCCCATGACTAAGCCGACTGATGACAAAGCCGTCATTCTGTTCGACGGCGTCTGTAATTTATGCAGCGGAGCTGTGCAGTTCATCCTGCGGAACGACCCGAAGGGCCATTTCCGCTTCGCGTCCTTGCAGTCGGCTGCCGGGCACAAGCTGCTGGAGCAGCACCGGCTGCCCACGGACAACATCAGCACCATTGTGCTGATTGAGGACGGGCGCGCCTATACGCGCTCGACGGCGGCGCTGCGCATTGCCCGGCGGCTGCGCGGCGCTTACCCGCTAGCGTACGCGGCCATTGTCATTCCGCCTCCGCTGCGAAATCTAGGCTATGCCTTCATCGCGCGGAACCGCTATCGCTGGTTCGGCAAGGCTGAGCACTGCATGCTGCCGAAGCCAGAGTTCAAAGAGCGATTCCTCGACTAGCGCCGGCGGCGCTTAATCCAGGAATCGCTGCGGCTTTTTCAAGCCGCCGAACATCCAGCAGCATAGGCTGAGCGTGCCCATCTGGAAGCTGTGATGCAGCAGCTTCGCCCGACGTGCGCCATCTGCGGCACCCAGTGCCAGCAGCAAAGGCGCAAAATGCTGCGGCGTCGGCACCGCCACAGCCGCATGAGGCGCTCTTTCGTCGTACCGCACGAGCGCCTCAAGATTCCACGTTTCGAGCTGCTCCGCCAGCCACTCATCGAATTCAACTGCCCACAGCTGAGGCACCGGATTATTTCGATCCAACCGGCGCAAATTGTGCACGGTGCCACCACTTCCGAGGATGAGGACATCCTCCTCTCGCAAAGGCCCAAGCGCCGCACCAATGCGGTAATGCTCCTCCGGCGTCAACCTCGGATTCACCGAGAGCTCCACCACGGGAATCTGCGCATCCGGGTACATCATGTACAGGGGCGCCCATACCCCATGATCCAATCCCCGCTCATCATCCAGTTCACAGCGGATGCCTTCCTCTTGAAGCAGCTGCTGAATGTGCAAACTCAGCGTCAAATCGCCTCTAACTGGGTACTTAATGCTATAAACCTTTTCTGATACTCCCGAAACAGGATAGATCATCTCCGGATGAATCGCTGAGCTAATCGCCTGCACAGGACTCTCCCAATAAGCACTGAATACAACGACCGCTTTGGGCTGCGGTATGCTCTTCGCCAGTTTGTGCAAAAACTCCGTGTAAGCATGCTGCTCCATCGCCAAATTCGGTGTACCATGCGCAATAAAAAAGGCTGGCAGCATGACCAATCACCCCTTCGTCCGGTTTGGAAATATTTTACCAATATTCTACAGTATTCTCTACTGTTGAGAAATAAAACCCAGCAACATCATCCTCCGGATTTGATTTGCTCAGGAAGTTTGTCTTCTATTTTCAAGGGTCGTTGGATGAAATCCAATGAATGAACGATTTTGAGGCTACATTCTTACTTTTCGTTGGACAGAATCCAATGTAACCAAGGAATTTCGCCAATTAGAGCCTCAAAAGGCTCACCCTATTGGATTTCATCCAATCAAATCAAGATTTCAACTACCATATCCCTCTTTGCGTTGGATTTACTCCAATGAAACCCTGGCTGGTGGGCTGGTAGTGGGCGGTGGGTGGCGGTGAGTGGCTGGGCAGCTTCGGTAAATGGGGGTGATCGGCCGGGCGACGAGTTATGGTGAGTGGCTGGGCGGCGGCGGCGAATGGCCGTGAGTGGCCGCGCGACGACTGACGTTGGGAAGCTGGGCGGCGGGTAGAAGGCGGCGCGGTGGCAGGCAGCTGGTAGCTCAATGGCTAGACGTCTATCTGACAGCCAATCATCGAGCGCTCAAAAACTGTTCAAGACCATCAGCAATGCCGACAGCGAGCTTTTGCTGATACTCGGCTTCCGACAGCCGCTCATCTTCTTCGGGGTTGGTCATGAAACCGAGCTCGACCAACACGACTGGCACCTTGGACCAGTTAAAACCGGACAAGTCGCTGCGCGCCGACAGCCCTCTGCCTGGCGTCCCTGTCACAGCCTTTAGCTGCTCGGCAATGAAACCGGCAGCTTGCCGGCTGTCTGCTGCAATTGGCTTTAGCGAAGCTACGCTAGCCGAAGGATACAAAACCGAAAACCCGCTGGTTTTCGGCGAGCTATCCCCATCCGCATGGATGCGCACAGCCAGCGCTGCGCTGGCCTCATTAGCCATATCCGCGCGCTGCTTATTGGAAATATCGACCTCGTGCGACTCGCGGGTCATCGCAACTTCGATGCCTCGCTTCATCAGCTCGGCCTTGATTAACTGCGAAACCTCCAGGTTCAGCACATATTCCGGTTTCTTCGTACGGACGCCGACGGTGCCGGAGCTGACCTTTGGTTTTGTCTCACGCGTATCCGGGCCTACGGCCTCGGGCGCGTTGTTGCCGTGACGTTGATGCCCCGGGTCCAGCATCACCAGCCTGCGCGCCACAGCCTGCGATTCCACTGGTGCTGGCTCTGACCCCTGCTCCAGCACCGCTGGTGCCGGCACTTGCACCGGCTGCACCACTGCCGCCGGCGACTCCGGCGTCGGCGCAACCGCCACCGCCGGCAAGCTATTCGCTTGCCCTACACCAACCTGCTCGCCGCCGCAAGCAGCGACCAAGCCAACCAGCAAGACCAGCACTAGCTGCATCGCCCTTTTTACCACATTCATCACACCGTTCTCCCCTATCTGTTCATTAACCATGCATGAAACGCGCAGCAGCAGCCAAAACTATCTGAAAGGCACATCCAAGGAGGCAATCGCATGAATACCCTCTGGCACTTTATCGTGGATAACTGGATTTCGCTAGCGCTCATCGTCGGCGTACTCCTAGCCATCTGGTACGAATTCAAAAACAAAGACAAGTACATCCGCGGCGGGAAAGATAAGTAGTATAAAAGCAAAAACACAGCCCTTTCCCGCAAGAAAGACACTGTGTTTTTTCATTGTTCTTTTTCCTTGTTCTATTTCAAAGTTCTATTTCAAAGTTCTATTTCAAAGCTTTCATCGCAATATCCGTCCGGTAGTGCTTCCCTTCAAAATGAATCCGGTCCGCATCCGCATAAGCTTTCTGACGAGCTTCGATAATGTCTTTACCGATACCTGTGATGCCCAGAACGCGTCCGCCATTCGTCACGATCTGTCCATTCTCCAAAGCTGTTCCTGCGTGGAACACTAAGGAATCCTGCACGTTCTCAAGCCCTGTAATCGGCAAACCTTTCGGATAAGGTCCTGGATAACCGCCGGAAGCGACGATTACACAAACCGCTGCCTCTTCACTCCACTCAATTTGCTGCTCAGCCAACGTTCCGTTGTTGATCGCAAGGAAAATATCAAGTAGATCGGTTTTGAGGCGAGGTAAAATAACCTGCGTCTCTGGATCTCCGAAACGTGCGTTGAACTCGATTGTCTTCACACCGTTCGGGGTCAAAATCAGACCCGCATAAAGCACGCCCTTGAACGGTCGGCCTTCCTGAACCATTGCATCAGCAGTCGGCTGTACAATGTTCGCAAGTGCTTCCTGCACAATAGACTCAGGGATATGCGGCAGCGGTGAATACGTACCCATTCCGCCTGTATTCGGTCCTTTGTCATCATCATAAACTGGCTTATGATCCTGAGATGGAACCATCAGACGAACCGTCGAGCCATCCACGAAAGCAAGCAGTGACATCTCTTGCCCCGTTAGAAACTCCTCAATAACCACGCTAGCACCGGATTTGCCAAACACTTGATCCACCATAATATCGCGAAGCGCCGCTTCCGCTTCTTCCATCGTTTGCGCAACAGTCACGCCTTTACCAGCCGCTAGTCCGTCAGCTTTGATAACGATTGGCGCTTTTTGCGTACGCAAGTAAGTAAGAGCCGGCTCATATGCGTCAAAAGTCTCGTACGCCGCCGTAGGAATGTTGTATTTTTTCAGGAGCTCCTTCATAAATACTTTGCTTCCTTCGATGATCGCTGCATTCGCGCGAGGTCCGAAAGCCTCGATCCCTTTGGATTCCAAGTGATCCACAAGACCTGCTGCCAGCGGATCGTCAGGAGCTACCATAACCAAATCAATGGCCTGCTCTTTCGCAAACGTGCTGATCTCTTCGAATTGAAGCTCCGTAATCGGCACACATTCCGCCAATCCTGCAATACCGCCGTTCCCCGGTGCACAGAAAAGCTTGCTGATTTTCGGGCTTTTGCTCAGTGCCCATACAATGGCATGCTCGCGCCCGCCTCGTCCAATAACTAATACACGCATCTTCTTGTCACCAGTCCCTTTCATGGGGAATGCCCACGTTCCGCACTCGAATCGTGAGCATTCTCAGTTATTTTTAGTGTTTGAAGTGACGAACGCCCGTCATGACCATTGCGATTCCGTGCTCGTTCGCAACGCGAATGGACTCTTCATCTTTGATAGATCCACCTGGTTGGATAACCGCTGTGATGCCTGCTTTCGCAGCCATTTCCAGTGTGTCGCCCATTGGGAAGAAAGCATCGGAGGATAGCACAGCGCCTTTCGACTTGTCCCCAGCTTGCTCAATCGCAATTTTCGCTGCTCCTACACGATTCATTTGACCAGCGCCTACGCCGACCGTCATGTCATCAGCGACAAGTACAATGGCATTAGATTTAACGTGCTTAACTACTTTCCATGCGAAAAGCAGCTGTTTCATCTCTTCTTCCGTCGGCTGACGCTCAGATACGACTTTCAGATCTGCTTCTGTCAGTTGGTAAGCGTCGCTATCTTGCACGAGCATGCCGCCCTCAACGGTTGTAACGACTGGCTCTGCCTTGCGGCCAGCAACGGTATCTAAGCCGACTACTTTCAGTAGACGGATATTTTTCTTTTTGGAGAGGATATCTAGCGCTTCCGGTGTAAAATCAGGCGCAATGACGATTTCCAGGAAAATCTCATGCAGCAATTGCGCTGTTGCTTCGTCAACCGCACGGTTAGCTGCAACGATGCCACCGAAGATGGACGTAGGGTCAGCTGCGTACGCTTTTTGGTAAGCTTCAAGCACGTTACTGCCGATACCTACACCACAAGGATTCATATGCTTAACTGCAACAACGGCAGGCTCGCTGAATTCCTTAACGATTTGGAGCGCTGTATTAGCGTCATTAATATTATTGTAGGAAAGCTCTTTGCCATGAAGCTGTTCAGCTGTAGTAATGTTGCCTGCAGCCGCATTCGGCTTGCGGTAGAACGCCGCGCTTTGATGCGGGTTTTCTCCGTAGCGAAGATCTTGCATTTTCTCGTAAGTGACTGTGTAACGCTCTGGGTAAGGCTCGCCCATTTGCTTGGACAAATAGTCTGCAATCAAAGCATCGTAAGAGCCTGTGTGACGGAACACTTTGGCCGCAAGTTGTTTGCGCGTTTCAAGTGATGTATCGCCAGTCTCTTGTACTTCTTCAAGCACCTTGGCATAGTCAGCTGCATCGACAACCACGGATACGAACGCATGGTTTTTGGCCGCTGAACGAAGCATCGTCGGTCCGCCGATATCGATGTTCTCGATCGCGTCTTCGTAAGAGACGTTCGGCTTCGCAATTGTCTCAGCGAAAGGATACAAATTCACGACAACCAGATCAATATAATCCAGGCCAAGCTTCTTCATGCTCGCTTGATGCTCTTCGTTGTCACGAACTGCCAGAAGTCCGCTGTGAACAGCTGGATGCAGCGTTTTGACGCGGCCATCCATGATCTCAGGGAAGCCTGTAACCTCGGAAATACCGATAACCGGCACCCCTTTATCCTTCAACAAACTTTGCGTACCGCCAGTAGAAATGATCTCAACGCCCAGCTTCGCCAGCTCGCTTGCGAACTCAACGATCCCCGTTTTATCGGACACGCTGATCAGTGCTCTTTTGATTGCCACGGTTCTTCCTCCCAGAAAATGAATTTATTTAACGTTGTAAAACACCTTACAGCTTAATACCCACCCTGCGGCCATCCATGCTCACGCGGCCCTCGCGCAGCCAGCGAATTACCTGTGGCAGCAGCACGTGCTCAGCCGCATGAATCCGCTCTGCGAGCGATTCTGCCGTCTCGTGCTCGTGGATCTCCACGGCACGCTGCGCAATGATCGGGCCAGAGTCCAGCCCGCCATCCACGAAGTGCACGGTGACGCCTGTTTGCTTCACGCCGTATTCAACGGCCTGCTCAATCGCACGCACGCCCGGGAAGGACGGCAGCAGCGATGGATGCACGTTGATCATCCGGCCAAAAAACGGTTCAACCAGCACATTCGTGATGATGCGCATATAACCGGCCATCACGATGAGATCAACTTGCCGTTCTTGCAATTCCTTTAGAATAAGAGCTTCATAAGCCTCTCGATTGGCATATTCTTTGGGACGGAACGCGAATACAGGCACTTTCGCTTCTGTTGCGCGCTCCACCACGTATGCTTCAGGACGATCACAGACAAGAAGCTCGATGCTGACATCAAGCTTCCCCTTCTGTACCTGATCCACAATGGCTTGGAAATTCGTACCGCTGCCCGAAGCAAAAATCGCTACGCGATAAGGCTGCATTACACCTCAGCTCCTTGGAATGTTACGACACGCTCACCTTCAGTAACAACGCCTAGACGGTAAACTTTCTCGCCTTGCGCTTCTGCTGCGGCAACCGCTTTGTCCGCATCATCTGCATGGACGATAATAACCATTCCGATCCCCATGTTGAACGTGCGGAACATATCGTTGTTCGTTATGCCCCCCTCACGCTGCATCAAAGAGAAGATCGGCAGGATCGGCCATGAGCCGTATTGGATATCCACGTTCACGCCGTCAGGCAGAACACGCGGAATATTTTCGATAAAGCCTCCGCCTGTAATATGCGCCATGCCTTTGATTGCTACGTCTTCCAGCATCGCCAGAATCGGCTTCACATAAAGCTTAGTTGGCTCTAGCAGCACGTTGCCAAGCTTATCGCCCAGTTCTTCCACATGACCTTGAAGCGTGTACCCTTTCTCTTCCAGCAAAAGCCTGCGCACAAGAGAGAACCCGTTACTGTGCACACCGCTTGAAGCCAGACCTAACACTACGTCTCCAGGACGGATTGTTGTACCATCGATGATCTTTTTCTTGTCGACGATTCCAACCGTAAAGCCGGCAATGTCATACTCCCCTTGTGCATACATGCCAGGCATTTCCGCCGTTTCGCCACCGATGAGTGAGCAGCCAGACTGCGCACAACCGTCAGCGATCCCTTTGATAATAGCCTCAATTTTCTCTGGAACTACTTTGTCACAAGCGAGATAGTCGAGGAAGAACAACGGCTCAGCGCCCTGAACAATAATATCGTTCACGCACATGGCAACCGCGTCGATCCCAATCGTATCATGCTTATCCATTGCAAAAGCAATCTTCAGCTTCGTGCCCACGCCATCTGTACCAGATACGAGCACAGGCTCCTCATACTTGTCTTTGTTCAAGCTGAACAGCCCGCCGAAGCCACCGAGGTCAGTTAACACTTCAGGACGGAAGGTCCGTTTGACGTGTTTTTTCATCCGTTCTACTGCTTCGTTACCTGCCGCGATATCGACTCCGGCCTTTTTGTAAGCATCCGACACTTCGCAACCACTCCTTATATTTGTCTATGTAGATCAGGAGGCCCGAAGGCCTTCCCCTCTTCGTTAATCGCAAGCACAGCCAATCTTCGTAACATCCACAATCTCCGTTGGGTACGTATTATCGAAGCAAGCTGTACAGTACCCACTTTCGGAACCAGCCGATCCTTGACCAATGGAATCGAGCAGCCCATCTTTGGTTAGAAAATGCAGGGAATCCGCGTTAATCGCTTTGCGAATTTCCTCGATCGAGTTCATCGCAGCAATCAGCTCTTTCCGATCCGGTGTATCAATGCCGTAGTAGCATGGATTCATGAAAGGCGGCGAAGAAATCCGCACATGCACTTCCGTAGCGCCAGCTTCCCTAAGCAAATTAACAATGCGAAGGGACGTTGTTCCACGAACGATGGAATCATCGATCATCACAACACGTTTGCCTTCGACCACCTTGCGAACGGCGCTCAGCTTCATTTTGACACCTTGCTCACGAAGCTCCTGGCTTGGAATGATGAACGTCCGGCCCGTGTAGCGGTTCTTGATCAGCCCCAGCTCATAAGGGATACCCGTTTGTTCAGCAAAACCAATCGCCGCAGAGATACTTGAATCCGGCACCCCTGTCACCACATCAGCATCTACGAAAGCTTCCATCGCCAGCTTCTTACCCATCCGCTTGCGGGCGGAGTGAATGTTCACAGTATCGATGTCGCTGTCTGGACGAGCAAAGTAGATATATTCCATCGCACAAATCGCGCGTCGGCCGCTCTCCGTGAACTGCTCGGAACGGAAACCGTCCCGATCCAGCACGATGAGTTCGCCTGGCTGAACATCACGGAAATACGTAGCTCCCACTGCATCGAAAGCGCAGGACTCGGAAGCGAACAAGTACGAATCGCCGAGACGTCCGATCATGAAGGGGCGCAAGCCGTTCGGATCGAGTGCAGCAATCAGTTTGTCTTTGGTGATAATCAAGAAAGCGAAACCGCCGATAACTTGCGTCAAAGCATCTTTGACCGCATCTACGATATCATCATGCTCAGAACGGGCAATCAGATGCGCTAGAACTTCGGTGTCGCTTGTAGTTTGGAAAATCGAACCCTTACGCTCAAGCTCACGCTTGATAATGTTCGCATTATCCAGGTTGCCGTTTGTCGCTATCGCCAGGTCGCCCTCCCGATATTTGAACACGAGCGGCTGCGCATTCGCCAGCTTGCTTTCGCCTGCTGTGGAATACCTTACGTGTGCAATCGCAGTGGAACCTGTCAGAGGTGACAAATTCTCATTCGTAAATACCTCTTTGGCAAGCCCCATGCCACGATAGTAGTTAAACTTGCCATCTTCTACCGTACAAATACCAGCGCTTTCCTGTCCACGGTGCTGCAAAGCATGAAGGCCATAATAACAGAGAGAGGAAGCTTCGGAATGACCATACACCCCGAAAACCCCGCACTCTTCATTCAGCTTATCAAACAATCCGCCATGGCCGCCTACACCTTCGTTGAAGTACTCCCCTGTCCAAAGCTCGTGCTGCTGATCCCCCAGATTAACCAGGGGAGCCGCAGGCAGCTTTAGGGCCTTGGATTGTTTTATGCCATTAGACATGGAATCGCATCCTTCCAGACTTTCGCCAGCTCGTTAACAGGAGACTGGAGACGCTGTTCGTTGTTGATTTTGACGGTTAGTTCTGTACCCGTAACGGTTCCGATTTCTTGGTAAGGCACGCCTTGCGAAGCAATCCAGTGTTTAAGAGCGTCCGCTTTGTCCGGGGAAGCACTTAGCAAAATACGGGATTGGGATTCGCTGAACAATGCGAAATCAGGGCGAAGCTCAGAAGCTACGTTCACTTCAGCGCCTACGCGGCCGCTGATGCAGCTTTCAGCCAAAGCAACAGCCAAGCCGCCTTCGGACAAGTCATGTGCAGAAGCGACAAGACCTTCTTGGATCGCTTTAAGCACGGTGTTTTGAAGGCGTTTCTCTGTCGCTAAAACCAGCTCCGGAGGACGTCCTTCGGTTACGCCATGAATCACATATTGGAATTCGCTGCCGCCGAGTTCTGCTTTCGTCTCGCCAAGCAGGACGATGATGTCGCCTTCTTTTTTGAAGCTTTGTGTCGTGATGTGGTCGATGTCATGCACCAGACCTACCATCCCGATAACAGGAGTTGGGTAGATTGCGCCTTTGGCATTCTCGTTATATAGAGAAACGTTACCGCCGATAACCGGCGTATCCAAGAAGCGGCAAGCTTCCGCCATACCGTCTGTGGATTTCTCCAGCTGCCAGAAGATCTCAGGCTTGTCCGGACTTCCGAAGTTCAAGTTATCCGTAACTGCAAGCGGCTCAGCACCGGAGCAGACTACGTTACGCGCTGCTTCAGAAACAGCAATCCGTCCGCCCACTTCCGGATCCAAGTACACATAACGTCCGTTGCAGTCGGTTGTCATCGCAAGACCTTTGCGCGTTCCGCGAATGGTCACTACCGCTGCATCCGAACCCGGACGCACAGCTGTATCCGTACGAACCATGTGGTCATACTGGTTGTAAACCCATTCTTTGCTCGCTACCGTCGGGGACGCGAGTACGGATTTCAGCGCATCCGTCAGCTTCGTTACCTCTGGGTAACGCGTTGTGTCGATCGCTGCGCTTGCTTCATAATAAGCCGGAACCTTGCTCGGCTTATTGTAAACCGGGCACTCGTCGACGAGTGCGCCTACAGGCATGTTCGCCACGACTTCACCGTGGTGAATCAGCTTGAGGTAACCGTCGTCGGTTACCTTGCCGACTTTCGCGCAGTGCAGACCCCAGCGCTCGAAGATGCCCTTAGCTTGCGCCTCATGCTTCGGCTCAACAACGAAAAGCATACGCTCTTGCGACTCGGACAGCATCATTTCATAGGCTGTCATGCCTTCTTCGCGCTGCGGAACTTCATCCAGGTAAAGCTCCATGCCGTTGCCGGCTTTACTTGCCATCTCAGCGCTGGAGCAGGTAAGACCTGCAGCGCCCATATCTTGAATTCCGAGCACGATGCCGGAATCGATTAACTCTAAGCACGCTTCCAGTACGAGCTTCTCCATGAATGGATCGCCCACTTGTACCGCTGGGCGCTTCGCTTCGGACTCAGCCGTCAGCTCCTCGGATGCGAATGTCGCACCGTGGATACCGTCACGGCCCGTTGCCGGACCCACGTAGAAGACTGGGTTGCCTACACCTTTGGCAACACCGCGCTGAATTTTGTCGTGGTCGATAAGACCCACGCACATCGCATTAACGAGTGGATTACCTTCGTAGCTCTCGTCGAACATCACTTCGCCGCCAACTGTCGGAATCCCGATACAGTTACCGTAACCAGCGATACCAGATACAACGTGCTCGAACAGGTATTTCACGCGGTCATTTTGCAGCTTGCCGAAACGTAGTGAGTTCAATAAAGCCACTGGGCGTGCGCCCATGGAGAAAATATCACGAATAATACCGCCCACACCTGTTGCCGCACCTTGGTAAGGCTCGATAGCGGAAGGGTGGTTATGACTTTCAATTTTGAAAACAACCGCTTGGTTGTCCCCGATATCTACGATCCCAGCGCCTTCGCCAGGTCCCATTAGAACGCGAGGTCCTGTCACTGGGAATTTGCGAAGAACCGGTTTAGAATTCTTGTACGAACAATGCTCGGACCACATCACGCTAAATACGCCGATCTCCACATAGTTAGGATTACGTCCAAGGAAGCCGCAAATTTTGGCAAACTCTTCGTCCGTTACACCCATCTGCTTGTAAATTTTCTGTTCCACGATTTGTTCGGCTGTTGGTTCCTTAGCGGATAGCTGCTGCGTCATGTTTTTCCCTCCAAGCACTTAGAATAGATGTGAACATTTTCTTACCGTCAGCGGAGCCCAGAATCTCATGAATAGCGCGCTCCGGATGGGGCATCATACCTACAACATTGCCTGCCTTATTGCTAATTCCTGCAATATCATCCACCGATCCGTTCGGGTTAGCCCCTGCTTCATAACGGAAAACGATTTGATTGTTTTCTTGCAATTCTTTCAAAGTAGCCTCATCACAGTAGTAGTTGCCTTCGCCGTGTGCGATTGGAATATTGATAAGTTCGCCTTCTGCGTAATCGCGTGTGAAAGCTGTTGTGTTGTTTTCCACTTTCAGAATCGTGTCGTGGCAGCGGAACTTCATGCCGCTGTTGCGCAGCAACGCGCCTGGCAGCAATTTCGCTTCCGTCAAAACTTGGAATCCGTTACAAATACCTAGAATGTACTTGCCTTCTTCCGCCGCTTTAGCCACAGCTTTCATCACGTTCGTGAATTGCGCAATCGCTCCGCAACGCAGGTAATCCCCATAAGAGAATCCGCCTGGTACAAGGATGCAATCATATTTGGACAGATCGTCCGCCGTATGCCATACATAATCAACCGGTTGTCCGATCGTGTCCTCAACTGCTTTGAAACAGTCGATGTCACAGTTAGATCCCGGAAATACAAGAACCGCAAAATTCATGACGTTTCCTCCCTCTCCTGGTCTCTGTTACGCCAACTCGTAGCGGTAGTCTTCAATAACTGTGTTCGCAAGCAGCTTCTCGCACATGGCTTTCACGCGTGCTTCTGCTTCTGCTTTGTCAGTCGTGCCTAGTTCAAGCTCCAAGTATTTCCCAATACGTACTTTCCCAACTTCGTCAAAACCCATGGAATGAAGCGCTCCTTGTACCGCTGTTCCTTGAACGTCCAATACGTTCTGCTTAATCGTTACGTAGACCGTTGCTTTCATTTCTATTCTCCTCCTCGTATGTGCTTGCTCTAATTTTCTGAATCAACTAAACGGTGCAAAATCTCTTTATATCGGTTCGCAGTCTCTTCCACGACAGACGCTGGAAGCTCATCCGGCTTACTGTTTTTGTCCCAACCAGAACCCGCCAAGTACGTACGAACAGGCTCTTTGTCCATGGAATCAATCTCGATATCCAAGGCATATTTATCTTCCGACCAATAACGTGAGGAATCCGGCGTGAAAATTTCATCAATAATAATCAGTTCACCCGCATAAAAGCCGAATTCAAACTTCGTATCTGCTAAAATAATGCCTTTACGCTCACAAATGGAATGAGCTAACGAATAGAGCATAATGCTGCGCTCTTGCAGTGCGTATGTCAGCTCTTCGCCAACTAGCTCAATCATTTGTTCAAGGGAGATATCCTCGTCGTGACCCACATCATTTTTCGCTGCTGGGGTGAAAATAGGGTCCTGCAGACGTTGGTTCTTGCGCAATCCTTCAGGCAGCTTACGGCCGTTGATCTCGCCGGTTTTCTCGTACTGTCTCCAGCCGTTGCCTGTGATATATCCGCGAACGACACACTCGATGGAGATGCGCTCCGCTTTTTTCGCCACAATAATACGTTCTTTCAGAAGCTCTCTCGCTTCCGCATCCGGAATAATGTCTTGAAGCAGCTCGACATCCGTGTGAACGATATGATTCTTCATATATCCGCTCGTAATATCAAACCAGTACTTGCTAAGCGCGTTAAGCACGTAGCCTTTATCAGGAACGCCTGGCTTCAAAATGTAGTCAAAAGCTGAAATCCGATCCGTAACGACGATCAGGAAATTTTCACCCAAATCATACAGCTCGCGTACTTTACCTTTGTGAAAAAGAGGCGCCTTTACGAGTTCAACTGCTGAATCAAGGATTTTACCTGTCACAGACAACCCATCCTTTCTCTCCCAAATTGCCTTCTATTTCAGACCCAAACGGTCAAAGATTGTAGCAACATGTTTCAAATGCCAGCTCGGATCAAAACAATCCGCAATTTCAGCCGGGCTCAAAGCTTCCGTGATCACAGACGCGCTTTCAACGATTTCACGGAAAGAACGCTGCTCTTCCCACGCTTGCATCGCTCTAGGCTGAACTGTATCGTAGGCTTGCTCACGGGAGAAACCTTTGTCGATCAGCTTCGTCATGACGCGGCCAGAGAAAGGCACATCGTACGTGCTGCGCATATTGCGCTTCATGTTCTCAGGGAACACCGTCAAGTTTTTGATGATGTTACCCAGACGGTTCAGCATGTAGTTCAGAAGCTGCGTGGCATCCGGCAGGATGATACGCTCAACGGAAGAATGCGAAATGTCGCGTTCATGCCAAAGCGTCACGTTCTCGTACGCGGAAACCATATGCCCGCGGATTACACGGGATAGACCGGAAATGCTCTCGCAACCAATAGGATTGCGTTTGTGCGGCATCGCGGAGGAACCTTTTTGACCTTTGGCAAACGGCTCTTCCACCTCGCGGAACTCACTCTTTTGCAGGGCGCGAATTTCTGTCGCAAATTTATCCAGAGACGTAGCAACGAGCGCCAGAGTAGCCATGTACTCGGCATGACGGTCACGCTGCAGCGTTTGCGTGGAGATTGGAGCTGCTTTCGTGCCTAGCTTCTCGCACACGTATTGCTCTACGAACGGATCAATATTCGCGTATGTGCCAACTGCGCCAGAGATTTTACCGAATTGTACGCCATCAGCGGCAAAACGGAAACGCTCCAGGTTACGCTTCATTTCCTCGTACCATAGGGCCATTTTGAGTCCAAACGTCGTCGGCTCGGCATGCACGCCATGCGTTCTGCCCATCATGGCTGTATCTTTATGTTCAATCGCTTTATTGCGAAGGATCTCTATGAAGTTCTGAATATCTTTGTCCAAAATCTCGTTGGCTTGTCTCAGCAAGTAACCAAGTGCCGTATCTACAACGTCTGTTGAAGTTAAACCGTAGTGAACCCATTTGCGCTCAGGCCCCAGTGTCTCGGATACCGCTCTTGTGAAAGCAATAACGTCATGACGTGTTTCTTGCTCGATTTCGTAGATGCGGTCGATGTTGAAGCTTGCGTTCTCGCGCAGCACTTTCACATCTTCTTTCGGGATTACGCCTAGCTCAGCCCAAGCCTCGCAGGATAGAATTTCAACTTCGAGCCATGCTTGAAACTTGTTTTGCTCAGTCCAGATGCTCGCCATTTCGGGGCGTGTATAACGTTCGATCATTTTGCCGTTCCTCCAATAATTATCATTTACTTACTTTCCCAAATGCGTGTGCGTTCTATCCAAGTCAATGCTTGCTCTACATCACTTGTTAGCAAATTAATGTGTCCCATCTTGCGTTTCTCTTTTGCTTCCTTTTTCCCGTAGAGATGAACCTTGGCACTAACACCTAAGTCCGCAGCCTCCAAGAAACCAGGCTGGTCGACCTTCCCGTTAAGCGGTTCGATATGCTCGCCAAGCAGATTCACCATAACCACTGGGGATAAAAGCTCCGTCGAGCCTAACGGCAAGTTGCATATAGCTCGAACATGCTGCTCGAACTGCGACGTACGGCACGCTTCCATCGTGTAATGACCGGAATTGTGCGGACGGGGTGCAAGTTCATTCACGTAGAGCTGACCGTCCTTGGTAAGGAACAACTCTACGGCGATCAATCCAATCACGCCAAGTGATTCAGCGATTTGCGTCGCCAGCTTCTCAGCCTCCTGCTGCACATCCGCTGGAATGCGGGCAGGCACGATGGATTGATGCAGGATGTTATGTACATGTATGTTTTCCGCTGCAGGGAATGCCTTCACTTCACCGCGAGGACTTCTTGCTGCAATAACGGATAATTCTTTGTCAAAATGAATGAATTGTTCGAGAACGAGCTCGGTTTTGGCCCGGCTGAGCGTTTCGTAGGCTTCCTCTACTTCATCTAAAGAGCGGATGACCCATTGGCCTTTGCCGTCGTAACCGCCGGTTGCTGTTTTGAGCACACAAGGTGTGCCGAACTTGATGACCGCGTCTTTCAGTTCTGCGGCGCTCTTGATTTCCGCATAAGGGGCAACCGGAACACCTGCGGCCTCAATGGCTCTCTTCTCGCGAAGACGGTGCTGAGTCGTATATAAAAGCTCGCTTCCTTGGGGAACATAGGACTCATTCATAAGTATGCTAGTTACATGAGCATCAACGTTCTCGAATTCGTAAGTGATCACATCGGATAACGCTGCAAGCTTCCGCGCCGCTTCGACATCGTCGAAGTTCGCAAGAATCTGTTCATCTGCGACTTGTCCGCAAGGAGCATCCTCTGTGGGATCGAGCGTTACGAAGCGATACCCCATATTGCGACCAGCCAAGGCCAGCATGCGGCCTAATTGCCCGCCGCCCAAGACACCGATTGTACCGCCGGGCTTGATGACCTTACCACCTGTTGCCTCTGTCATAACAGGTCACTGCTTTCCATCACCGTTTGCGCAATGCGCTCGCGGCGGGCTCTGACCTTCGCTTGCAGCTCAGGCTCGAAAGCGCCCAGGATTTGCGCAGCCAGAAGGCCTGCATTCGTTGCGCCTGCGTGCCCGATCGCCACCGTGGCAACTGGAATGCCACCTGGCATCTGCACGATCGAAAGCAAGGAATCGAGACCGTTCAGCGTCGACGTTTTGACTGGAACACCAATAACCGGAAGCTCCGTTTTGGCTGCTACCATTCCTGGTAGATGCGCCGCTCCGCCTGCTCCGGCGATAATGACTTGAATGCCGCGGCCTGCTGCTGCGGCTGCATATTCGAACATCAGATCTGGCGTTCTGTGCGCGGAAACCACCTTTTTCTCATAAGGCACTCCGAGCTCTTCCAACATGTCGCATGCGTGCTTCATCGTTTCCCAATCCGACTGGCTTCCCATTATGACACCAACACGTACCGTCATCACTAACCCACTCTCTATTGTATGGTAAATATGGTAAAACCCTTAAACCCAAAAAATGCCCAGAGCTAGAATACATGATTCTATCCGCTGGACAGCAAAAGAACCGAATGCAAAAAGACCATCATCTTCCTATGGTTCCCCTCATTCGCTTCCTCGTAGTCCAAAAATTCATGGTTTTTGGGTAGAAACTTTCAGGCCTTATCCCTGATTTTATACGAGTTGATTCGACATTTTCAATTAGTGCGGCTTCATTTCCCGCTTCCCTAGTTTACTACCAACTAACGTGTCATGTCAATTTCAAAAAACGAACGATTTTCGGGTAAATCTTTTGAATAGTTCGTTTTTGGACGTTTTTTTACCAAAAAACACCTGTTTGATTCTACATTCTGTTTTCAACCCTCCCTTCTATGTTAGACATGTACGGAAATAGGGTAAAATGAAGTAGGTCATGCTCCTATTATTTTCGACAAATCCGAAGAATCCCACAAACTTTTCCGTACAAATGTCGTCTAATGATATAGATGATTTGAAAAGGAGAGAGTTCAAATGAAAAAGAAGATGTTCACAGCAAAAATCGCAATGGCTACAGCCCTGCTAGTCGCTGCAAGTCCAGCTCTTCTCCCTCAGCAGGCAAGCGTGTATGCACAATCGGGTAGCATTGATTTCAGCGTACAGCTCGCAACGATTCCTATTCAGATTGGCGATCAACTGGTGAGCGTTCCGGGCGGCAAATCGAAGGATGGCGACACCTATGTCGGCCTCGCTTTTCTTAGCCAGCAGCTAGGCTTGACGACTTCTTGGGATGCAGCGACCAAAACTGTCACCGTCAGCGGGCCTAACAAGACCATGAGCATGCAAAACCAAAGCACGCAATACTCGCTGAATGGTCATACCTTCTTCGCGCCTCTGCCTCCTGTTATTATCGATGGAACTACCTATCTGCCGCTTCGTCTGCTTCTGGAGCAGATGGGCTATAAGATCGGTTATAACGATGAAAGCCATGTCGTGAGTATAGCTAAAATTAAGGAAAATGAACTTAAGCTGACGAACAAGTCCGAGGAGCAGACGAAGACCGATAATCGGAGCATCAGTCTGCAGTATCCGCAGATCGAGGGTTGGGTGAATTCGGCTGCGAGTGCGAAGATTAATACATTCATCCAGAATGAGATAGCCAAATATAAAGCCGCGGCCATCCAGCAGCTATCCGATCTTACCGAGCAGAACAGCGGTACAGCACCTGATTTTCCGAACACGTTCGATGTGAACTATCAAGTTACTTATAATCAGGACCATAAGCTAAGTCTCTATTTTATCGTTTACACATTTTCAGGCGGTGCGCACGGGTTCTATTCCTGGGATGCCCATACGTTCGATCTGGACACGGGGAATGAGCTGAATCTTCAGCAGGTAACTTCGAACAATGCTAACTACAAGACGATTATCAATCAAGAGATTAAGAAGCAGTTGAATGCGAAAGATTATGAGCTTATTGAGCCGTTCGAATCTATTCGTAATGATCAGGGCTTTTATTTAAAAGATGACACCGTCGTCGTTTACTTCGGGCTTTACGAATATGCCCCTTATGCGCTCGGCATTCTAGAGTTTCCGATTCCGCTGTCTGATTTTGCAGCGGCTAAATAACATAGCGAAGCGCCCCAGTTGACTACGTGAGAATTTCTCTTTGTGGTTGCTGGGGCGCTTCACCTTTTTATAAACTACAAGGGAGTGATCCTGATGAAAAAATTCATCTCTGGAGTTATCGTTGGCGTTGGAATATCGGCATGTTCAGTTGCGTTTGCATCAGATGGTTTACAAGCTTTTCTATTTCCGAGCAAAGTGACCTTTCACAATAATGGAATGACGAACGAAGTTTCCTTCAGCAAGGATGATCCTGTCATTAATTTTAATAATAAAGCCTATATTCCTCTGCGATTATTTTCAGAAACATTGCATGCACAAGTTAATTATTCAACTCCTTCAGACTCCAGCGACGGCACAAATCTCATCGATATTTATTTAAACGACGATAACTTTGTCATTCCTGATAATGAAAAAATAATTTCAATTCGTAACATCGAAAGTAACCCTACTGGAGGTCATACTTTTTCATTATCAGGCCTGATAACTACGAATAAGAGTCTGGAGGGTAAAATCATCGAACTCCACGCCTTAGACGCCAACAAGAAAATAATTGGCTCAAATGCCGAAATAAACATCGATGGAGCTGCAGCACTGAATGTTGGGGAAACTCGGAAGTTTTCAACATCCATCTATTCCAAGGAAACACCAATTGCCTATGAGGTTGTGCTTAAAGACTCCTGGGGACTTACACAACTAGACTATTTTATGGATGGTATGCTGCAAAATGTTGCTGGCATTTCATTCGGACCACCTGCCATTGACCTGAACAAGCATGCTCTGATCTCGCACCTGCAATTCAAAAATCAAAGTGATAAAGACATTTTCATTGAACCTCTTTCCATCGAATATCAAATTAATAAAGTAATTGGCGATAAGAAAGAACTGATTAAGAGTTACAAACTCGCTAGTCTTCAAAATAAAATCCCTAGCATGTCGTGGTATCAAGCATCTATTCCAGCGTGGAATCTACGAGATCAAAATGGAAGTCCCGTCGCAGCCGGCAGCTATGAGGTTAGTATTATCGTGCCTAACTCACTTACATTTACATCCGAGGGGACATCTGAAAAGCAAACATTAACTAACTTTTCAAATTACACAAAATGGGATGTTGAGATCACACAAGATCAAATAAATAAGATAACTAATACAAATTAATGTTTGATCCATCAACGAGATGCAAAAGCGCCCCATCAACTACACGAAGCTGTGAGAGAGCTTCAGGTAGTGAGTGGGGCGCTTATTTTAGCTGTTCCTACTTATGAACTTAACGCGGCTTCATACCGCATGGAGCTTCCGATCACGGAAAGTTCTTTCACCAAACCCAGCTGCTTGAACACATGCAGCGAGCTGTTCACCGTCATTGCGTTGATCGTCGGATATTTGACGAGTAACGCTTCACAAATTTCTTTGACCGTTGTGTAACTGCCCTGCTCGTATAAAAACTCCAATAACGCGTACCGCTGCGGGGTTAGTGGGATGTTTTTGGCGCGCATCCGCTGCAGCGCTTGGTTCAGATCATGCTTTGCCATCATGGAAACCTCCTCTGCGATTTTTCATTGTATAGTCTATGGATTATAGGCGCACGCGTGCTCCCTTATCGGTTCAAATGCTGCAAATAACCGGAAATATCTACATGGAGGCCAGCAGCAAGGGCTTCGCCTAGTGTAGCATCAGCGCGATAGAAATTGCAGATAGCTAGCAGCTTCGATTTCTCATGAACCGAAGAAAGGTCGCCGACCAGATTGGAGATGAAATTCGCCTGCTCCTGCTCGCTGAAGCTGCGGAATGTATCTCCGGCTTGGGCGAAATCATTCGTTTTGGCGATTTTTTGCCGGGCTGCCTGGCCTTGGAGCGGCATGGAGCTATCTCGGTACTCCGGCGCCTCCTTGGGAGCATCGGCATGACGGGTCGGCTCGTAGTTCACACTGCCGGGTTGCGGCTTCATTTGCATAGCTCCGTCTCGCTGATTATTACTTACAGCCGCATACGGGCAATTTACCGGAATTTGCAGGTAGTTGGCACCAAGCCTATGTCTTTGCGTGTCAGGATAGGAAAACAGGCGTCCTTGCAGCAGCTTGTCCTCGGATGGCTCAATTCCTGCAACTAGTACACTCGGAGCGAAGGCGGCTTGCTCAACCTCAGCGAAAAAGTTCTGCGGATTGCGATTCAGCGTCATCGTCCCTACTTTGTGCAGAGGAATGATGTCTTCCGGCCAGACTTTCGTCGGATCCAGCGGATCGAAATCATACGCTTCCAGATCCTCAGGCTGGAGCAGCTGTACATGCAGATCCCATTTCGGGAAATTGCCGCTAGCAATGGCATCATACAAATCTCTCGTAGCATGGCTGAAATCTTCTCCTTGCACGACAGACGCTTCCGCTTTGGACAAATTACGTACACCTTGATGCGGCTTCCAGTGATATTTCACATACACGTAGTTGCCAAAGGCGTTAATCCATTTGAAAGCATGAACGCCAAACCCATTCATCTCCCGATAGTTAGCCGGTGTGCCGTAATCCGAAAAGACCCAGGTCAGCATATGCGTGGACTCCGGCGTGAGCGACATGAAATCCCAGTAGCGGTCCGGTGTCTGCACATTCGTATCAGGCGCTGGCTTCAGGGAATGCACCATATCTGGGAACTTCATCGCATCGCGGATAAAGAAGACGGGAAGATTGTTGCCAACCAAATCGTAATTGCCTGCTTCCGTATAAAATTTGACCGCGAAGCCCCGCGGATCACGCGCCGTTTCCGGTGAGCTCTGACCGTGAATAACGGTCGAAAAGCGAACGAATACCGGTGTTTCTTTCCCCGCTTCACCGAGGAAAGCCGCTTTGGTGTATCGGTTCATCGCCTGCTCAACCTTAAATGTGCCGAATGCTCCCGCTCCGCGCGCATGCACGACACGCTCCGGAATGCGCTCTCGGTCGAAATGTGCAATTTTCTCAAGTAGATGGTAGTCCTCCAGAAGTGTAGGGCCATGCTGGCCTGCTGTTCTGGAATTCTGATTGTCGCCTACCGGTGCGCCTTGATTAGTCGTTAAGTAATTGGGGTTCTGACTCATGTACAACGTCCTCCTCACAGTGATAATAATTTCTTTTTTATAATTATTATAATATAGTATTTATTTTATTTTAAATGATAATGATTGTCAACGACTTCAATACAATAAATTTTCACTTCACAACTGGACATGCATCCTGTCCTGTCCTCCTGTCTCGCCCACTACCACCACCGCGCTCTACGAGCTTACTGAATACCAGGAAAAACTAACGCTATTTCGACGCACGACCCGGTGTCAGCAGCTTTACATGGAATTCCTCCCGTTAATAACACGAATTAACACAGAAACGGGTATATTGAACCAATTTAACAGGAGTTTTTCCAGTTCAGACCTTACAAAAAAGCCGATAAACCCAATCGCACACGCGATCGAGTCTACCGGCTTTTCCTATCTATTCTGAGCCAATCCAGCAAGCGGCGGGCCAAACTCCTTCCTGTTCGGCAGCTTTATCCTTCCTCGGTAAAACTGCCGTACGTTACCTCCCGGAACCTTTCCTTCCAAGGAGAAACGGCTTGCAGTTTCTCGTAGATCTCCTCCGCTTTCTGAACGCATACCGACTGTACCACTCGTCCATACTCTAAGCATCCAGAGTCCGTAATCATTTGAATAAACGTTTCCTTCTCCTGCAGAAGAACATCCGATGTAATTTCCTCATCGTAATACTCCTTTAATGTAGTAAACCTTTCATCCTCAATGGATAGCAGATACAAGATAGGCAGCGTACGCTTCTTGGCGTACAAATCATTCTTCACATCAATGCGAACGATGTCTCGCATATCATTCTGAATCTGATGAATCAGCCCGATACAATCGGCCAACTCATGAAGCTGCTCGATCGTCTCCCGCGGAGTATCCACCGTCATATATCCCATGAAACACGCCAAGCGAAAGAGAGAGCCGGATTTCTCCTGCGTCATCTCCAGATAATGCTGGGCCGTCTCCGCAGCATTCACCACATCCTTATGCTGGCCGTTAATCGAACGCGCAATGATCCTCGTCACCTCGACTAACCATTCCGACTTCACTTGCAGATGCCCCAACTCGCCAAAGAATCCCATTAGCAGCGCCAGAACGGCATTCAATGCCTCCGCTTGCGAGCATTGCATCCACGGCTTGTCCTCTTGATCCTGATCTTGCAGATCATCCACAATATCCAAGATTAAGTTGGCCAACTCCACGAGTGCCGCGTAGCGCTCAATATGCGGAGAATCTCCACCCAACATATAATGCGTGCAAAGCGTAACCTTCGCCCACGCTCCATTCTCTTTCTCTTTATCGGCAATGAATGATTTCAAAAGCTCATTTAAACCCTTCACTTCAATGTACTCGTCCACCAATCGAATCATATGTTCTTTGACGCTTTGCTTCATGCTCCATTCGCCTCGCTTCTGTCTCTTATGTTAAAGAATGGAAACTTCGTCTAAACCGCACAGAAGACCGGAAAAGGCTAATGCCTTCCCGGTCTTCATAAGATTATTTACATGTTTATGCAGAGAGCAGAATGCCACTGCCTCTTACTTTATGTTTATAGTAGAGTACATGTTCTTTAGGTGTCAATGATTTGCTGCACTTAATCGTAATACTTGCTTTTTATAAACTTTTGCAGCGCTTCCGATCTGGACTTCACACCTAATTTATCGTAAATTTTTCGTAAATAATTATCTACTGTGCGCTTACTCATATAAATTTGATCTGCAATTTGTTCGTGAGTCGCACCCTTCATGAGCATATTCAACATATTTACCTCTTCATCCTGCAAAGAAAAATCTTCTGTCACATCCGTATCAACGTTCAACTGCATCTGATGAAAAAAAGATAATGGCAGCATGGTTTGACCATCCAAAATACAATTCACCATGTTAATAATCGTCCGTTCATTTGACTCTTTAGACAGAATGCCGCTTACTTTCGCATCAATTAGTTTATTGAAAATACTGCTCAATTCAATCCCCGTAAATATAACAATATGAATGTGTGGATATTTGCGTTTGATTTCCGCTGCTACTTCCATTCCGCTTTGATCAGGCAGTTGATAATCAAGAAACACAAGTCCAGGCTGTAGAAGTGCAACTTGTTCCAAACACTGTTTCGCATTACTGACAACCCTGGTGACTTCGATCCGATCCATTTGTTCCAACAAAGCTTTCGTTGCCCTAGCGAATAAAGGATGGTCATCGACAACTAATGTTTTGACAACATCGCTCATACAGAACTGACCTCCTCAACCGGAATCCACATTTTAAACGTCATGCCCTTCCCTTTCAGCGTATTCAGATCCATCTTACCATCCATATGTATAACCCTACTTTTTATTTGTTCGATCCCCATGCCTGATGCCCCGATTTCCTTTTGTACTCCTTCATTAAGCTCATTAAAGCCAACGCCATCATCTTCATAGTGTAAATAAAATTGCTCATTAGCTTCTTCAACTACAAATCTGACTCTTTCTGCCTGTGAATGCTTCTTTGCATTATTTAATAGCTCCTGAACAATACGGAATATATGACGTTTTGTCTGCAAATCTCTACTTTCAATACTAGAAGCAGGACTGATTTCAATGGAAAGTTCGAATGAAGTCGTGTATGCCTCCTTCTCAATATACATTTGTAAAGTCTGAATCAACCCGACTTCTCTCAATAAATGCGGATTAAGCTCGAAGCAGCTCTGACGCAAACTTGCATTAATCATATCAACGAAATTATTCATATTATTTAACTGATCTTGATCAGTCTTTGTCAAAGTACCATTATCAGCAATGGAGGAAATTCTCCTTTTAAGGAAAAATAAATCCTGCATCGTCGTATCATGCAAATCCGTCGCAATACGAATCCTTTCTTCTTCTTGAAGCTCAAACATCACTTTGCGAAACCATTGGATATCTTGCGCTACCCCCTCATTCGGAAGTTGAGCTGCAAACTGCTGTAAATTAACCGTTAGCTTGCGAATTAAGTGCACATTCTCCAAGCTGATTTCCAAATATGAAGTAATGAGTTCGAGCCACTGCTTCTCTTCTTTTGAGATGAATGTGTTGGTTTTTTTGCGCGTCATGATCAAATAGCCTGTGTATGCCTCATGCCCCGACATCTCTATACTTGTGTAGTCAGGATGATTAAGTAAGGTTGACCCCTTCACTAGCTGTTCGATTTCTACATCATCAATTTCACCTTGCGTAATAATTTCTATCTCATCCCTATGCAGAAAAACAATCGCACCTCCTGAAACTTGCATCGTGTTCACAATGTCTACAAGGATAATATCTTTCAACTCTCTAAGAGTTGAGATAGCACCTAGGCTTTTAGAGATCTTCTTTAATGCTTGTTGCAAAACATGCTTCTTAGGGAAAAGAAAAGGTTCTAGGCGAGTTGTCCAATATTCAGCTGCATAGAGCAATAGGGAAACCAGTATTGTCGATCCTATGAAAACAAATAAAATCTGCTTCTCGTTCACTTCATTGCTAAATAGAAAGGCATACGCCCCCGTAAATAAACTAACAGGTATGATTGCCATAAGACCCGCGAATAAAAACCGACGAACGACAAGACCAATATCATAAAGTTGATTGGAAGCAATTAAGTAAATAAAAGAAATGGGAAATAACATAATGATCCAGCTTGTGTAAATCCCATCAATAACCCAAATTCCCAGAAAAATTTTAGGTAAAAAAGATAAGCAGATGATCGGGAAAATAGAAATAAATAGCGAGAAACACACACTTTTCACTATGCTTGATAAATAACTGTGTTGTTTCCGCACTTTAAAATACATAAAGGCTATTACACTTATATTAATTAAGAAGCCAATAATGAATACCCCTAATGTTATGGAACCGTCCAAACGATACAACTTTTGCATCGATGGGAAAAAATATAGCACTCTTAGCATAACCCCGGCTAACAAAATGGCGTACAAGTACTTAATGAATCGAGTAGATAATTGTACTTCTCCCTTTTCAATAAAAAACACGACAATAAAATGTAAAAACACAACAGGCAATATTGTCATAAAGTTCGCTATTAATAGTTTTCCAACTAGATCTCCTCGTATCGAGGCACCAAGGCTCATATAAATAACAGCCATCGTTAAAAATACCGCGGCAAGCAACCTTGCTGACTGTGAGCGACGTAATTTCAATAAGAGAATGCCCGCTAGAAATAGGCAGACAAACTCTTCAACCAGCGGGATCATATCATAGATCGTTGTGCTGCTCTCCACACGATACTCGCTATCCAGCCCATTTTTCGAAATAAGCAATGTATCTGCCTGTTCGATAGCTCCCCATTTCACGACAAACTGTGATTCTTCTGGAGGTAACCCGTCAATTAGTTTAACAATATCCCCTACCGCAATACCTAACTTCGCGCTTGCACTCTCAGGGTGAGACTCAACCACTTCCCATTGCTCTTGGTTATTTAATGATATATATATACCAACATAAGGATGATGGAATGTCACCGAAGAACACCATAATTGTAAAAATACTAGGACTAAAATACTTACGACAAATATATACATTTTACTTTTTCTCATCTTCCACATACCTCCAACTATTTGATACAATATATCTAGCAATTACTAAGATATATGAAGGGAGTCCTAATATGCTGAACATTCAGTTAGCCCCGAAACTGCACGATGTCGTACACATGCTTAAAAATATCGAGCTAAATCAAGTTTCAACTCCTCTATTAGCTGGTATTTCTAAAGAGGAAACGGCGGCGGTAATGAAAACCTTTACAATTAAAGAAAAGAAACAAACAGAGCCGATCTGTAACTGGTGGTAATTTCACCAACCTTATTTTACCAAAAACAAAAAGGATTGTATAACCAGCATTTAGCTGTTATGCAATCTTTTTTGCATTTTCACGCACATATTTTACATCTTCGCGCAAAAAGTTTGCATACAATCCCTATACATTTGCGATGTGAAGAAGTGAAACAAATTATATGATAATTAGTATATATATGGAAATTCATATAATCATCTTATTCAGAGTTGAGAGGAGATCTAGGTATGAGAGATAAAACAATGAATCGATGGAGTACCTACGACCCCTTCTATATCAAACTCGCCGATAAAAAAGTCGTCGACATCATCATTACCCACCATGCGCACAGCCGATATCGCACTCGCCTTGGTAACGAATCGACCCAACTCGATGAAATTTATGCTTTACTGTGGGAAAAGCTAAAGAGCGGCAGCATCGCTTCTTATTACAGGAACGAAGAAGATGTCTATGTGATAGACGATGATTTGCTTTTTGTCGCTCAATTTGTCGTCGATGAGACAGAGACAGATCTACTAGGAGACCCCTTGCACAAAATGATCGTGATTACTTTCCTCGGGAAAATGAGCGAAAGTATAGAGCTGCGCGATCTACGAAGTTACTACACATGGCTGCGCCATTCCCGAAGGATGACATTAATTAAAAATGGAAGAAAACGATGACAACATGAAAGAGGTAGGAAGATGTACTTACACTCACTAAGCCTTGATAGTTTAATTAAGGCTTATTTGGAAGCGATAGAATTAGAGCTCGAAGAAGAATTCATAGAACTTCTCTTGAATGAACTAATACGGCGAGAAATCCTCATTGATGGACTTTCCGAACCCACAAAGTGAATCAACATAGATAAAGATCATGTTAAAAGGAACTAGAGTCCGCTATTTCAGCAAGTATCACACAAATCACTGTACAAACGGAACTACATTCCCTTATTCCCTCAAATTCACCCTCATTTCGCCCAATCTCGCTCATATAACGGATCATAGTTCCCCTTGGCGTCCAAACAACTCTAAATCGCAAAAATAAAGAACCACAGTTCCCATATCCGCGGCTCACCATGCAAAAAAGACTACCAAAAAGGCCTCCCAGCCCCTTCGATAGCCCCACTCATATCACAACTACAAACTACGCCGTCCCAAACGTCACACCCAATTCCCGAAGCCGCTTGCGATAAGCAATACTTAATCGGTCCGTGCTCAAATGCAGCTCCGCCTGAAGATCAAGCGGCAGCAGCTCCGGCTTCTGATTTTCGACCATTTCACGATCCTGCTCGATCAACATCTCCTGAAACTGGATGAACGTCTCATCCGGCTCCTCATACGCATAATTCCGCTGCTTAAGCATGAAAGCCTGGCTGCGCTGCTCGGATTCCGGGAGCACCATGAGGAACAAACGGAAGATATGATCCGTATCCCGATCTCTTTTGGTAAAAGCAACACTCAGCGGGCCATACACTTCATACACGTAACGGCTATGTACCCCACGCCCCGTCCCATCGGGATCGGGTTGGTAGACGACGATTTCCTCCGAGGTGAGGACACCGTTCTCCTCATGTACCTGATAATCGCCAATTTCAGCATAATCACTATCGCCCAGATGACCCTCATGAACAAACATAAGGTGGGATACGTCGAGGAAATTCTCAATAATGCGAGGCCCTGCGGCTTGCAGGGTATACGGCCCCATCCATACTTCTTTGAAGCCTTCCGGGATATAAGCACTCACCCTTGGCAGCGGGCCTGCCGGCGTCCCCAAGCAAACCCAGACAAATCCATGCGCTTCCACACAGGTGTAGACAAAAGCTTTTGCCTTCAAGGGAATAGCCCGATTAGCAGGCAGCGAAGGAATTCGCGTGCACGACCCGCAGCTGCTAAATGACCAGCCATGATAGGCGCAGACGAGTTCATTCCCCTTAACTTTGCCGAGTGAGAGCGGCACACCCCGATGAATGCACAAGTCTTTGAAGGCGTGAACGCCGTCAGAGGTGCGGAAAACAGCCACTTTCTCCCCCAGCACAACAACAGGAACCGGTCGATCCGTCAGCGTCGACGACAACAATACCGGATGCCATTCATCAAGAAGAGTCTTATCTTGTATCGTCATCGTCCCCTACACAACCTTTCCTCATTATTTCGGAATGACACCTTTAATGCCCTTAACAAACCAAGTTGTACCCAGGATTTCTTCATCGGTCATCTTTTTCCCCTGCTCATATCGGACTTTGCCGTCCTGATCGACAATCGGGCCTTGGAACACATCGAAGGTTCCTGCCAAGATCTCCTGCTTTTTCTTCTCGACAAGCTCCTTCACGTCAGCCGGCACATTTTTGCCAAGCGGTGCGATTTCCGTGATGCCTTCCTTCATGCTGCCGAAGTAAGCTTCTGATTTCCAAGTGCCATCCATGACGCTTTTTACAGCCTTCACATAGTAGGGGCCCCAATTCCATTTCGGGTTGGAAATGTAAGTTTCCGGTGCGAACCGACCCATGTCGGAATCGTTGCCGATCCCCCAGACCTTGCGCTCAGCAGCCGCTTGAATCCCCGCAGGCGAATCTTGGTAGGCAGCCAGCACATCAACGCCTTTGTCCAAAAGTGAAATAGCCGCCTGTTTCTCCGTTGCCGGGTCGAACCAGGTATTACTCCAAACGACGGAGACGTCTACGTTCGGATTTACGCTTTGCGCTCCTAAAGTGAAAGCATTAATGGTATAAATGACCTCTGGAATCGGGAATGCGCCGACATAGCCCATATGATTGTTTTTGGTCATTTTGCCGGCGGCCATGCCGACAAGATAGGCGCTCTGATACTCGCGTCCCATGTACGTGCCCATGTTAGGCAATGTTTTGTAGCCTGTGGCATGCAGGAATTTCACATTCGGATGCTTCTGCGCCACGTTATACATCGGATCCATATAGCCGAAAGAGGTTCCGAAAATGATATCGTTTTTCTGAGCCAACTCTTCGAAAACCCGCTCCGCATCTGGGCCCTCAGGAATATTTTCAACCGTAGTCGCTTTGATGCCCAGCTCTTTCTCCATCATCAAGCGGCCTTGATCATGCTCATAAGTCCAGCCTCCGTCACCGGGTACACCAATATAAACGAAGGCGACTCTAGGAAGTTTTTTCTCGGTTGTTGCAGGGGCCGTGCTTGCCGTCGAAGCTGCCGCAGGGGAGCTTGCTGGTGCTGTCGTGGTGCTCGTCGTTGATGTAGGTGAACTGGAGCAAGCGGATAGGATCATTAGGAAGATAGCAGTTAAGGACAACATCCATTTTTTTGGCATTATGGCTTCTACCCCTCTCTTTTTATCGACAAACCACATCGTTCTACTGCTCTGAAAATCCCTTCATAACCGGTGCACCGGCATAAATTGCCGCACAGCGCTTGCTCGGCCTCCGCTCTCGTCGGGGCGGGATTTTTGGCCCACAAGGCCGTTAACGTAACAACCATCCCTGCGGTACAATAACCGCACTGCAGCCCTCCTTCCTCTAACATGGCTTGTTGAACAGGATGCAGCGTTTCCCCTCCAGATATCCCTTCAATCGTGGTCACCTGCTTGCCTGCCGCTTGATAAGCCATTAATAGACACGCATTTACCGGCTTTCCATCAAGCAGCACCATACAGGCGCCGCATCGTCCAATCTCACAAGACACTTTGGTTCCGGTTAATCGCAGGTCGTCTCTTAAAATATCTGACATCCGCTTGGAAGCAGGAACCGGAATCGCAATTTCCTTCCCGTTAATGGAGCACTCCAGTACATACGTTGTATTAATCAATGGCCTCCACCCCTTCTAACCAATCGATGGACTGCACGATGTGTTCTGGTGAAATCGGCAGCCGGTTCACCCATATGCCCGTTGCTTGCCGAACTGCTGCCGTAATCGCCGGCGCCAATCCGACGCTGCCGATTTCGCCTACCCCACGCGGGCCAAATGTATCGCCCTCGGGTAATTCTTCAATCGCTTCCACACGAATCGACTGAGGACTATCTCGAAAAGTTGGAATCAGATAAGTGTCCAAATTATGCCTCACATAGGAGCTCATCTGCATAGCAGCGTCCTCCGTTAATGTGAAGCCCAAGGCCATTACGCTTCCTCCCTCGATTTGACCGAGGAAACCCATCGGATTAATGACAGGCCCTGCAGCAATAACGTGATCGGTTTGAATTACCCTCACCCGCCCTGTCAGCATGTTCACTTCCACCTCCACGACGGCTGCGGCGTAGGAGTACAAGTAATGCGCTCCGACCTGCCCCGCCGGTGTCGTCGGGTAGTCAAACACGGTCTGCGCCAGGATCGGCTTCGCTGCCTGATCGGCAGCTGCCGCCAACTGCGCATACGTCACAACCGGCCGCCCCGCCCCATCGCCACTGCGATGGAGTCCGCCTACGCCGGTTGTCAGCTCCTCCGGCGCGAAGCCGCCCAGCTCAGCAGCCTGCTCCAGCAGCGCCTGCACGAACGGCGGCTTCAGCCGCTGCAGAGCGCGCCACATCATCGTGGTGGCGCGGGACGCCGTGCTCGAGCCGCTGATCGGCACGCGATCGGTATCGCCGATGACGATACGGATGTCATCGGCGGCGCAGCCGAAGCAGTCCTGCAGCATCAGCGTGAGTGCTGCGTAAAGCCCTTGCCCGAACTCCTCGAAGCCGAAGGAGGCCTGGATCTTGCCCTCCGGCGTGAGCTCGATGCGTCCGCCGGAGTGATCCGGGATGCCGAGGCCGAGGCCGGCCCCGTGCATCACCATCGAAGCGCCGACGCCTCGGCGCAGCCACGGTTCCTGCGCGCTCGCGTGCGACTTGCCACGCTTCGCCCAGAGCGGCGATTCCTGCGCTTTGTGCCAGACCTGGCTAGCACCTTCGGTCGGCACAATCTCTTGCCCCATCGGCCCGGGATCGCTCGGTGCACGCAGATTCAGCTTGCGCAGCTCCCAAGCATCCATCCCGAGCTTCTCGGCCAGACGCTCGATCTGACTCTCCACGGCAAAAATCACCTGATTGCCGCCAAAGCCCCGAAACTCCCCGGATACGCCGTTATTCGTATAAACACTAGTCCCTTTTACATCTATATGAGGAATCGTATAAGGCCCTATAGCATGTTCAGTTGCAAAGTTCAGCACCTCACAACCGAGCGTTGCGTAAGCACCTGTATCTGCTAGGATGCTGACCTGATGTGCGATGAGATGTCCACTTGCATCTGTTCCCGTCTTCATGGTGATCCGCATCGGATGCCTCTTGATCCCGGCAATGACCGATTCCCTCCGAGAATTGTGCATTTTGATTGGCGCTCCAGTCATTAGCGCAAGCAAGGCACCGAATGGCTGCACATTCAGCTCATCCTTCCCGCCGAATGATCCTCCAATGGGACTAGAGACTACCCGAATCTGCTCTTCTTCCATAGCGAGAATACGGGCTAACTGCATCCGATCCTTATAGCCGTGCTGCGTTGGCGAGTATACCGTCAGTCGGCCGTCTTTACCCGGAATGAAGAGACCGCCCTCCGTTTCCATGTACGTGTGCATCTGCCTCGGAGTGTAATAGGTCTCCTCTACAATGTGCGCACACTCTGCAAAAGCAGTCTCCGCCTCACCTTGCTTCAAATGCGTGCGATGCAGCAGGTTGCCATCCGGATGAAGGAGCACAGTCCCTTCGTCCAGCGCCGTTTCTGGATTGTCTACAACAGGCAGCGGCTCATAGACAACTTCTATTAAACTAAGTGCATACTCGGCGATTTCCTCTGTATCCGCTGCTACAGCCGCCACAGCATCACCAATATAACGAACACGTTCTTGGCACAGGACAGGCTGATGGGGAAAGGCAATGCCGAACAAGTTCATGCCCGGCACATCCTCAGCTGTAATAACGGCGCGAACGCCCGCGGTCGCTTTGGCCTTGCTCGTATCTATAGAGAGTATCCACGCGTGCGGGTACTTGCTTCGCAGCACTTTCCCATGCAGCATACCCGGTGCTGTCAAATCCGTGAGGTATTGGAGCCTCCCCGTGACCTTCTCTTCACCATCGGGACGAATGATCCACTTTTTCGCATACGTATCACGACCTAGGAGCATAGGCTCCGCCCCCTTTTCGCCAAGCTTTATAACACTCGGAAACGATGAGATTCGCCGCCGTTATCTTCCGGTAATCAACACCTGCGTAATCATCAGCTACAGCCTCGAACCCTTCAGACACTCCCTTGTGCAAAGTTTGCAGGACCTCTTTGGATAAAAGCTTCCCTGTGACCGCGTCCTCAAGCTCCGTAAACCTCGCCGGGATTGCACTTCCTCCGCCTGCACTTAAAGCGATAGCCACGATCGTTCCGTCCGCATCCATCCTTAAACTGCCTGCTACCGTTACGACGGATGGGGTAAAGGCCTCCCTGCGTCCCACCTTCAAATAAAACGCATGAGACTTGCCCATGTCCTGCTCTGAAGCTCGCACCACAATCTTCGTCATCATTTCATAGGAGGTGAAATGCTTGCTCTCCAGCCACTCTTCTAGCGGCAGCATGCGCTCTTTCTGCCCATCGGACCACCCCACCTGAGCATCCATAACAAGGAGAACTGGGATGAGATCACCCGTACGGGTTACCACATTGCCTCCGATCGAAGCTAAATTTCGTACAGAAGGCGCTGCAATTTCAGAACAAGCTTGCACCAAGAGTCCGCATCGCTGCCTTATCAGCTCATTTTCCATCAAATCAGACAAACAACAAGCTGGACCTATATGAACATGACCTACAGTGTCAATGGTTAAACCCGAAAGAGCTGGAATGCTCCCCAAACTGATCAAGTGCTGCGGGGTTGGCGAAAGACCATTTTCCCATCGTGTCCGAAGCCATGTGCCGCCTGAGATCAACACGGAGTTGTCTCCCCATTGTTGTTTTAATTGCATGGCTTCCTCAACACTCGTCGGCTGCCACACCGAAGGCTGCTGCTCTGGCAGCTGGTACAAAGGAACTGACATGAACAAAACCTCCTCAGCGTAAACTGAACCGCTGTTTTCACAAATTATCCGTAGTTAAATTAGATCAACTATAAACAATTTCCAAAAACAGAGTCAACTAACTTAACACCATTTTGTGTTTTTGTATAAAAAAATAGCGCATCATTAGTAATAATGCACTTTTGGCTACATTTATGTTATTTAAATTGACATGAAGTGGTCAGCAAATAGCTTTTTTGCCTCCTCATATCGGTCTGCAGTGTCTATGTCCATGAATGGCAATTCGTTTACCTCAATGATTTGTCCCCGATACAAAGTCGAGCGAAACAGGGATCGCGCCCCGACATCCCCTTCGAGCGACGCTGCAGCCTGCCACATGCTAGGTCCCATAATGAGTGGAGGTTTCGGCTGGCCCTTATCCCCGCTCGCGATATAATCCTCCCCTGCACCCTCATCGAACGCATTCGTGAGGTCTAACAACATGCCCCCATCGATGAATGGTTGATCAGCCAGCAGAACCATGATCCCCTCTGCTCCCAGCTTCTTGGCCGCCTGAATGCCTGTGCGCAGGGAATGCGCCATACCGCTTTCTGCATCTGGACAGACCGCAATCTGACAGCGTCCCTGCAGCCTACCAGATTCCGGAAGCCAATCCAGGGAGTCGCCTTCGCGCACGACAACAACCACACTGCCCAGCTCCGAATTCAACGCTTGCTGGAGAGCAACGCTACCTAACGGAACACCTTCCGCCAGTTCTAAGGACATCTTCGATGTGCCCATTCGCTTAGAGCTGCCGGCTGCCAGATAGACGCCAATGACCTTTCGCTTCCTGGCATTCACCATGGGCGGCACCCTTGGATATCTCCCGACATAACGGAGGAGCTCCATTCTACATTTGCGCGTACACCACGCCTTATACTTATCAATTCTGCTACAATGCTGATAGCATTCTCGACAGGACCTTCTGAGCCAATGTGCAAGCCAACAGGATAATGCACCCATTCAGGTCGCTCCATGCCATCCAGCAGCCTCTCGGATCGCGAACGCGAGCCCATAATACCAAGGTAGCGCAGCCTCAATTTCATGGCTCCCCTCACGAATTCGGCATCTTTATCGAACTGATGACTCATAACTACCACGTAGTCATCTGAGCTCAATCTTAACTTTTCAACCAGCTCTCCTGGAAAAGCAACCACCGTCTCCGCACCGGGAAACCGTTCTTCCGTGCAGTAAGAATCGCGCCAATCTGCGACCACTACGCGAAATCCGCTGCTTACAGCGAGCCCTGCAAGCGGAATAGCATCTTGATTAGCTCCAAACACAATGACTCTAGGCTTAGGCTTGAAAGTGTAGACATAAGCATTGGAGAGCGAATTGTGGTCAGCAACAGAAGCAGCAGCAGCCTTATCTATCTCACACAACATATACTGCGTATTGGAATACCCCTCCATAAATAAGCGTGTAAGTTGTACAACTTCTCCTCGATCCATGGCCGCTTTGGCCGTTAGAAGGTGAACAAGCAGCTCACCTGTCACTGGCTCCAGCAGAATGCGAATGAATCCGCCGCACCCAATCGTTTCCCCCCAACCGAAATCATCGGCTGGCCGCATGTCATACTCAATCATTTGCGGCTTCTGTGAGGCCTCGACTAGGGGCACATAGCCGGATAGATCAGCTTCCAGACAGCCCGGGGAGATGCTCCCGTACAAGCTGCCATCCAAGAGCAGCAGCATCATAGCTCCTTGCTTACGATAGGCATGCCCTTCCACATGAATGACCGTGGCCAGCACAGCTGACTGCTCACAATGCTCTACCACTTGTAAAATGTCGTAGGCTTCCATCTCACCACACCTCGCTTTACTAAGCATAATCGTGTTACCAGCCGATCGCTAAGCCGTCACCACGCGGGTCCGCAGCTCCGCTCATGAAGCCCCTCTCATCAATGACAATCCCCTGCGCTTGACCCATAAGGCCATCCCATGCATTCACTGGCTCAACATGGTGCCCCCAGCTTTGGAGACGGGCATACACGTCATCATCGAGACGATGCTCCAGCTTCAAAGCATCTCCGTCTTCCCCCCACGTACGCCCGTAAACCCAACGAGGCAGTGCTATCGCTTCTTGTATCGACAGTCCATAGTCCAGCACACCAGTCAGGATGGAAAGCTGCGTCTGCGGCTGCCCTTCCCCGCCTTGCGTGCCATATAGCATATATGGCTTACCTGCCTTGCTGACAATAGCCGGCATCAACGTATGGAAGGACCTTTTTTTCGGCTCCAACACATTGGCACATGCAGGGTCCAGCGAGAAAAATGATCCCCGATTTTGCATAATCATTCCCGTATTCCCCGGCACATACGCAGCGCCAAAGTCGAAATACAAGCTTTGAATGAAGGAAACCGAGTTGCCTGCTTCGTCAACCACAGCTGCATAAGCTGTATCTTGGCCGATGGCTGGAGACAGATGCTCACTTACCTTATAAGGCTTATCTTGTATCGCCTGCCAGAGCTCCTTGGCATAAGCCTTGGACAGCAGACGCTCCAGCGGAATCTCTCGAAAGTTCGGATCTGTCAAATACAGATCACGGTCTTTAAACGCCTTCTTAATAATTTCTGACATGATATGATAAAAGTTCGCTGAAGTCCTGGGAACCGCATTTACCTCTATATTTTCCAGCATATTCATCATCATTAGCGCTGTGAATCCTTGCGAGTTCGGCGGCATTTGATAAATGTCATATCCACGATACGTGCTGGAGATCGGCTTCACCCATTCTCCGGCATAACTCGTGAAATCCTCCTCCTGCAGCAATCCGCCATCCTTCTGCATACTTTCCACAACAGCCTTCATGACGGCACCCTTGTAAAAAGCCATTCGGCCATCCCGCCCAATCTGGCGCAGCGTCTCAGCCATCTCTTTCTGAACCAGTCGCTCCCCTTCCTTCAAAAGCTCACCACCAGGCATATAAAGCGAGCTAAGCTGCTTAGAGGACCGAATCCATGCTTCATCCTTCTGCATCCAGAAGCGTAAATTACGCGAAATCGGAAATCCCTTTTCTGCATAGGCAATTGCAGGCTCCAACAGCTTCTCCCACGGCAATCTGCCGTATTTCTCCCACACCTGCCACCAAGCATCCACCATGCCGGGCACAGTGATCGCGCTCAGAATCCCTCTCTGCGGAATCGCTTGCAAGCCTTTAGTCTTGTAGACATCAGGATTCGCTAATGCTGCAGACTTTCCGCTTCCGTTGAAGCCCGTATAAGTACCTGTGGCTGCATCATACATCAGGAAGAAAGCATCCCCGCCAATGCCCGTCATGTGCGGATAAACAACACCTAGAGTCGCGCTAATCGCAATCGCACTGTCATAAGCATTGCCTCCCTGCTGCAAAATCGCGCTCCCCACGCTGCTTGCCAAATAATGAGGCGTAGCAACCATGGCACGTTCCGCTCGCGGCATGATGTTTAACATGGCTGTTCCTCCTCCTTGCGAGCATATAGATTTAGAGCTGCTTGCAGCGCTGCACCAACATTCACATCGACTTTATGCCAGAGGAGAACAGCCTCCAGAGCACCAAGTACGTGCAGCACGTTCTTTTGATTACAACTAAAGCCCATCGTACCGATTCGCCAAATTTGACCTTTTAGCGGCCCGAAAGAGCTGGCAATCTCGATCCCGAACGTATTCAGCAGCATGGCACGCACGGACTCGCCGTCAATCCCTTCCGGAATACGGATGCAGGTTACGACTGGCAGCTTGCAGGCCGGGTTCCCGTATAGCGTAAGCCCCATGGCTTGCAGCCCGGCGACCAGTGCAGCTTCATGACGCTGATGCCGAAGGTAACGTTCCTCCAGTCCCTCCTGCAGGACTAGGCGCAGCCCTTCGCGCAACGCATAGAGCATGGATGTCGCTTCCGTGTGATGATTGAGCCTCTTCGGGCTCCAGTACTCCTGCAGCATGCCCAAGTCAAAATAATTGCTCGCCACAGGCTTTAAGCCAGAAACTGCCGCCCCTTTCTCGCGCAGCCCCCGTTCAATCGTTTTGCGCCGTAACACCTTGGCTTCGACACGATCATTATAAGTGATCGGCGACATCCCGGCCGGAACAGACAGACATTTCTGCGTCCCGCCAATGACAGCATCAAGCTGCCAAGCATCCGTCTGTACCGGGACACCTCCGATTGTTGCTACCGCATCCACGACAAGCAGCGCATCAGCTTCCCGGCATGCTGCGCCAATGCCATCCATTGGCTGGATGCAGCCTGTAGACGTTTCACCGTGAACCATCGCTACAATGCTCGGTTTCTCCCTTTGGATCGCGTCAATGATCTCCTGTGTGTCGAACACAGAACCCCACTCCCGCTCCAACATGAGAACCTCTGCGCCGCAGCGTTCAGAGATTTCCACAAGCAGATGACCGAAACGTCCATATATGGGTACAAGCACCTTATCTCCAGGTTCAATGACACTTACAAGTACAGCTTCAATACCAGAACGCGATGTGCCATCTACTGGAAAAGCCCAGTGATTGCTTGTTTGAAACACCTCGCGAAGCATTTCCATCGTTTCATTCATAAGTTCTGTGAATTCTGGATCGAACTGCCCCAGAATGGGATATGACATGGCACGAAGTACCCGTGGATCGACCTCTACAGGTCCGGGCGTCATAATGGTTCTTAGTGAGGGTGACAAGTCCTTATAGCCTTTCATCTGCTTTCCCCCCATAACCATATTGATGCAAAACGTGAACCAGTGTGTGGAATCCAGCAATGAGATCAGCCGCTTCCGTAAATTCCTCAGGACTGTGGCTTATGCCGCCAACACTTGGTACGAAAATCATCGCCGACGGACAAAGGGGTCCGAACAGCTGAGCATCGTGCCCTGCACCGCTCGGCAGCCGCATATTCTGAATTCCGGCAGCCTCACAAGCAGCCTCAATGGCATTCGAAAGTCCTTCCTGCATAGCAACTGGTGAAGCATGTAAATTTTGAACCGTTTCTATAGTAAGCCCTCTTCGCAGTGCGATTTCTTCGAGCTTTGTTAGCAATCTTACACAAAATGTACGCATCTCCGGCTCGTCAGTATGCCTAATATCCAGTGTGAACTCCACTTCTCCCGGCACCACATTGGAGGTTCCCCGCTTCACTTCCAAACGTCCCACAGTAGCAACAAGCGGTTCCCCTGCCTCAAGGGCCATCTGCTCCGTTATTGCCACCATTTCTGCCGCTCCAGCAAGCGCATCCTTGCGCATCCTCATTGGCGTTGTTCCCGCATGATTGGAGCTTCCTGATACCTGCACAGTCAGTCTAATTTGGCCAACGATGGCCGTTACAATGCCAATTTGTTTCTTTTTGTAGGTTAAAATAGAACCTTGCTCGATATGAATCTCAATATAGCCGCCAATGAATTCGCGTTTTGCCGGATACGGCTGCCCATTCGCTGTGGCATCAAAGCCAGCTTGCCGCATCGCCTCAAGCAACGTAACGCCGTCTTGATCGGCAATCTCAGTCGCAAGCAGCAAAGATCTTGTACCTGTGACATGCCCTGAGCCCCAGTAGGCCAGCGGGAAACGACTTCCCTCTTCTTCACAGAACGAAACAGCTTCTAATGTCCGCTTCGGCGTCCCATAAGCTGCTTTTAAATAACCGAGTGCCATCATCGAGGCGACGACGCCGAATGCGCCATCGTATTTGCCGCCGTTCTTGACCGTATCGATGTGCGATCCGGTCAGTATCGGCTTCGTTTCTGGCTGACTGCCTGGCAATGTACCAAATACATTACCAACCGCATCGAAATTAGCTTCCAGCCCTAGTTGCTGCATTTTGCTAATAACCACTCGCTGCGCCTGAAGCCATGGATCTGTATAAAGGAGCCTAGTCACTCCTCCTTCTGCATCAGCTCCATAGGAAGAAAGCTCCTCCAGCTCCTCGAGCATCCGCTCTCCGAATTGGGACAGCAGATCGTGTGAATTCGGTACTTTTTTAGCCACCGACCTCACCTCCAACGATCATTATGGGACGTATCCACGCACCCTCAGCCTTCTCCGCAGCGCCTTCTCCAAGCTCATACACCTTGCTCCCGCGACAGAATGTCGCCTGCACACGGCACTCGAACGTCCGCCCCACATAGGGACTATGCTTGTGGCGGTAAAGCAAATCATTCGCCTGCAGGGTATAGCCCCTGCTCATATCAACCAGCGCGAAGTCGGCATCTGCGCCGACAGCAATAACCCCCTTGCGAGGATACAGGCCAAACCGCTTGGCAGGCTCAAGCGAAAGCATCCTCGACAGATCAGGCAGCGGCACATTCTTGCGAAGATGCCCCTCATCCAGCATTAGCTCCATGGAGCTCTGCGCCCCGGAGATGCCGCCCCACGCTTCGAAGAAATCCCCCTGCTTCATGGACGTTGGGCATGGGGAATGGTCCGAAGCGAGAATATCGAGCCGCCCGGCTATTAGCTCCGCCCACAGCCGGTCTTGATCTTCCGCCGTGCGCAGTGGAGGCGCGCACTTCGCGACAGGTCCCAGCTGCTCCAGGTCGGCGCTGGTCAGTGCCAAATAATGCGGACACGTTTCCACCGTGACGTCCAGCCCCTTGGCCTTCGCCTCCGTGATGGCCTGCACCCCTTCCGCGCTGGAGATATGCACGAAGTGCAGCCGGCAGCCCGTCTGCTCGGCGTAGCACAGCGCGCGGTTCACCGCTTCCAGCTCCGCAGCAATCGGCCTCGTCGCGACGAAGTCCAGCGCTCCGCGTCTGCCTTCCGCTTGAGCCTTAGCGGATCGCCTCGATACGATCTCTTCGCTTTCAGCATGCAGAGCGAGCACAAGCCCTAAGCGGGCGATCTCCTTCATCCCTCTATAGAGGGTTACGTCGTCCACCTCAGCGAAAATATCTTCTCCTTCTCCGCCAGGACAAGACATGAAAGCCTTGAAGCCAATGACCCCGGCTTCTGCCAGCTCCTGCAGATTCCCTATATTGCCGGGAACCAATCCTCCCCACAGGGCATAATCGACCACGGAGTGTCCTTTGGCTGCGGCCAGCTTTTGTTCCAGAGCGCTAAGCCTTACCGTTGGAGGTACGCCATTAAGCGGCATATCGATAAATGTTGTACATCCGCCTGCTGCGAGAGCTGCCGAGCCTGTGGCGAACCCCTCCCAGTGACCAAGCGAAGGTTCGTTGAAATGAACGTGAGCATCTATCATGCCGGGCAGAATATGCAAGTGCTCCGCCTCATAAACAGGCGTTTGCCCCGAGTAGTTGAGGTTTTCACCTAGCGCAGCAATCTTGCCGTCCAGAATACCTATATCCACCTGCCGCACGGCATCTATGAGAACAACGGTACCTTTGCGAATCACGAGGTCAAACTGTTTATCATCCATGCGAAATCCTCCCTCGGACATAGATATAGCCCCGTTTCTACTAGCTTCCTCTATATGTGTTATACCCCCATGGTGCAATCAAGAGAGGGACATGATAATGGCTATCTGCTGCCGCAACGCCGAACCGGATTGGTACTTGATCCAGAAAAGGAGGATCGGATAGATGGACTCCCGTCTCCCTGAAATAATCACCGACATGGAAAACTAACTCATAGGTTCCAGCTGCAAAATCTTCCCCACTTAGCATCGGTCCCTGTAACCGGCCATCTGCATTCGTGACTTCCGCTCGAAGAAGCTCTGCCCTTCCTTCCTGAAGTCGGTACAGCTCTATACGTACAGCTTTGGCGGGTCTGCCTTGGCTAATATCCAGAACGTGCGTTGTTAATCCGGTGCTCATCACTTATAGGCCCTCCAGATCACGTTTTGTCATCGAAAAACCTTGAAAACCATACGGCGGTCTCGGCTCGGTGAACACCTTTCCTTCACCTGTCGTTGCCTGTTCCAGGATCGTTTCCCATGTACGGTTATTCGATTCGAACCGAACCTCTTTTAACTGTGGAAACCGAAGTAACGCGCGTTGTCCGATACGGTAGATGAGATTCTGAATCGATGGCGAGTGCTGCTCATGAAAGACCGTATGTGCGATGTCCCGAATTTGCTCAGCAGCCACATAACGTCCCAGATCCGAGTCCAGCGCATCCTCCACCTCTTCATAGCTCCAAGCGATATCCAGGAAAATAAAGAGCGGGCGGTCATAAGATTCCGGCAGTGTTGTATACTCATCTCGCACAAAACCTGCGAATGAACTACCCTTCACCTTGATTAGCTTCAAATCCGCTATACCGCCTTCATGCTCCAGAATAGCGATGCCATCATCCGTCCGCGTAATCTCTACCTTGGCTGTCGGGTGCTCATTTTGTGAATATCGGTATACCAGATTCCCATTCTCGAAGCCTTGGGCTCCCGGTACCGGCAAAACATCAAAAGCCACTTGATCAGCTGTCATTTTCACACCTGTCATCTGAGGATAAGTCTCTAGCAGCTTCCGGCTTGCGAATGCGAGGAATCCTTCAGCCGTTGCACCTTCATATTCTCCAGCTTTGCGCAGGATGAAGTTTTTCATGGAGTCCGTAGCCACGACCAGCGTGTTATCCCCTTCTGTAAAAGAAGTGAAAAACTTCTCTCCGCTAACCGCCACCTTGATATTCATCCCAAAAAGGATATTGTCTCGTCCCACAAAACTAGACTCAGGTATTAACGTAAGATTGGTTAGCGGCTTTGCGTAGGACCTGTACACCCATACGTCACCTTTCCCGTAGTACATGATTCTCTCAGACCCGTTCTTCATCGCTATCCCCTCCGCTTCGTCTACTAGTACGGCCTCTAGGCGGAACCGCCCGATTTTGCAAACCTCCTGTAAAGCCTTGCCCATTTCCTCCTTCACCTCGCGATGAATGCGGTAGCTTAGCGCTTCACGAATCGTCTCCTTGGTCTGACCTTTGACGGCCATGATGAACGGGAACTGAAAAGCGTCCGTATACGCTTTGTTAAGCTGAAGAAACTGCTCATATTCTTCAGGTGATAGCTGGTTAAGGCCTGCTCCGGCCTGCTCATTGACGGAATGATCCGTCATGCGAACGCGAGTTCCTAGATCAGGGTGAGCTCGCAGCAGAGCCAACTGCTCTTCCCGATCTGCGCGCCACACTTCCCTTTCTAGACTGCTGATCAGATCCTGTTTTGCTATATAAGGCCTAGAGCTCCACGCCCGCTCTGCCACCCAAGGGGAGTGCTCAAACAAAGGTCCGAAGGCCTCGACGAACCTTTCCAGTGTTAGTTCATTCACTTCCTGAAGCGTTAGTGCCACTACCCATCACCTCGATAACGATGTAAATGTTAACCATTCTTGTTCAAGATTTGTTTCATTGTAAATGCGTCATCCCCATGGGTCAATTTATATGAAAGAAGTTTGTAAAGTTTCATAACATCTGAAACTTTTTTTGTGAAATTGCAAAAAAGCCGCTAGGGACAAGGCGTTCTTCCCTAACGGCTTCTTTTTTTGACGAAATAATTGATGATCTTGACATAATCGATTCGTCCAAGCCAAACGAATCTATTTTTCATTCCCTATATTAGTAACTTTAATACTATTGAGAGTGGTGATAGAAATGGCCTTTACAGTTCCTGTAATCGGCATATTCACTAGTGGTGTAGCGTCGGGCAGTACTCCTCAGCAGCGTCAAGCAAGACTTGCTGCAGATATTGCCCGTTCCAACGAAGCATGGGGAAGTGGCTTTTTCCCAGGCGTAATCTGTAGTATGAACTTTGTTGCTGCCGGTCGCTTCATCTCAACTACGACCATAAACAGCCGATCCGTGAATAGTCTAGAAGATCCAAGGCTTGTTGCTCTGATTGATTCGACGAAGAGGCAGACAAACAACGCAACAGCGTTATATGTTGTTTATGTTAGCGGGGAATTTCTGACTAGTTCTGGTACCGTCGTTGGTATAGGAGGACCTAGATTTAAATTTTTCCGCAGCACCACTGATTATGGACTGTATGGACATATTGTGATGAGTGATGGGGCTCTAAATACGTACGCGCTTCCACATGAAGCTGGACATTGCTTATTCGGCCGTTTTCTGAATTCTAATCCAAACAGCTTTACGATTAATGACCCTTCGAACCCTGGGAGTGCGCACAACAATAACCCCCAGAATCTCATGTTTCCCGTTCTTCCTGCAAGGAACCCATTCATTAACTCTGCTCAGTGCGTAACAGCCAGACAAAGTAAAATTGTATTGCAAAATACTTCAGCAGCACGCAGGAAAACCGGAAATAATCTGCAAATGGTCAGAAAGCTCAATAGAGCGATAGCGACTAGAATTAGATATATGAAAAAAACGATAGTGCGCCGTTCACTAAAGAAAAAGTAACGCTATAGCTTTCATGCTCCGTTATAGCTGTAGCCCTCTACCTCCGCTCTCACAACAGCCAAAAAAAGTATCACCCTCACGGGGATACTTTTTTTGGTTTACTTCCAATAGCCAGCATGCGCGGCAACCGCAAACCAACTCGATATGCTGGCTCATTCATCTGCTGCCCTCCACATTTTCGCCTAAAACCTTTGCTCCCTAATATAGGGAACACCCAGCGCTTCCGGTGCGCCCGAAGGTTTATTGCGGTTACGCCACCCGAGGAACATAAGAACGAGAATGGTCACGATATAGGGAATCATTTTCAGAAAATACGAAGGAATATGGCTCCCAATCAGCTGCACACGGAACCCCAGAATATCCAGAACACCAAAGAAGTACGCACACACCAAAGCCCGAATCGGGTTCCATCTGGCAAAAATAATAAGCGCCACGGCAATCCATCCGCGCCCGGACGTCATCCCTTCATTCCAAGTCGGCGTGTACACAAGGAGCAAATCTGCTCCTCCTAGACCAATCAGCATAGAACCAATGATCATGCAGCCGTAGCGAATCGCGACAACGGGTATGCCCATGACATCTGCGGTTGCAGGATTATCCCCAACAGCTCTCAGATGCAGCCCCCATGAAGTCCGATGGATGAACAGATGCATCACCAGCACCAGCACGAAACTAAACCAAGTAAACAAGTCCATATGGGCAAAAATCTTCCCTATAAAAGGCACATTCTCCAGCCACGCCAAATGAAGCTTCGGCACCGCTCCAGTCAGCGGCTGCCCGCTCACTGGCTTGCCCAGGTATGCGCTAAGACCAGTACCGAAAATCGTCATCGCCAGCCCACAAACCACTTGATTGGCATGCAGCGAGACACAAAGCACCCCATGCAGCAGACCCAGCAGTCCACTCACAACTAGTACACAGAGAATAGTCAAAGCTAAATTCCCAGTATGTATGTACAGGAGACAAGAGGTTACCGCCCCCATCAGCATCAACCCTTCTGCTCCTAATTGGGTGATACCGGACCTCTCGATTAGAATCCCGCCTAGTACGGCCAGTAACAGCGGGGTTCCCGATGAAATGGCCGAAACAATTAATTGCGTAATGATCTCCACCGCTTTTCAGCCCCTCTCTTCCGTCCACTGTTGTTGCAAACTATTCGACGATTTAACGGTTACGACGCATCCGCAATTTCCCCGCCATACCGCCTGCAATCAGGAAAAACAGGATAGCCCCTTGAATCATCGACGAAATCGAAGACGGGAGGCCAATCGTTTGTACACTATATCCCCCAACAATCAGCCCGCCAAAAAGGACCGACGAAACCACCAGACTAACCGGATTCAGCTTCGCCAGCCACGCCACAATAATAGCCGTATACCCATACCCCGGAGAAATACCATACATCAGACGATGCGCCACACCCGATACCTCCCCCATGCCAGCAAGCCCAGCCAACCCTCCGCTAATGACCATCACGATCAACACATGCCTGGAAATCCGAATACCAGCATTACGCGCCGCTTCTGCGTTCGCTCCAATAAGTCGAAGTTCATAACCCCAACGTGTATAACGGATGATGAACGCATAAAGCAGCACACCGATTATGGCAAAAATGATGCCCATATGCAGCCGCGAAGCGCCAAAAGTAGGTAGGGATTGCGCCGCAGTGAACATGGGCGAGCCTGGGAAGTTGAAGCCCTTCGGATCTTTCCATGGACCGAATACTGCATAATTCAAGGCGAGCAGTGCCACATAATTCAGCATCAGTGAAGTAATCAGTTCATTGACTTGAAAATAAGTCCTCGGAATCGCCGTCAACAAGCCCCAAAGTCCCCCCGCCGCGATGCTTGCCACCACCATACAAGGAATTGATAGGTATATAGGCAGATGTGGAAAATAGATCGTTATCGCCGTCGCCGCCATCGCACCAGCCAGAAACTGCCCTTCCGCCCCGATATTCCATACGGAAATCCGGTACGCAATGGATACCCCCAAGCCGCACAGCAGCAGTGGAATCGCTTTAACCAACGTCTCCGTCAGGCCAAAGGAAGAACCAAAGGCGCCTGTCAGCATTTTGGCATACACAGTAATTGGGTTCATACCGTTCAATGAGATAAAAATACCGCAGGCCACCAGCGCCAAAACGATGGATACAACGGTAATCCACCATGGACTTTCACGACCCGCTGGGTCAATCTCAAACCGATACGGCAGGCGTAAGCCCGATTCCCGTTTGACGACTTTGGTTTCCACCCGAATGGTTCCAGCCGCTTGTTGTTCACTCATCCTGCGTCCTCCTCCACTGACCCTGCCATCAGCATACCGATATATTCGCGGTTCGCTTCCTCTCGGGGAATATTGCCCACGATGCGCCCGCCATACATGACCATAATCCGATCCGATAGCTGCAGCACCTCATCCAAGTCCTCGGATATGAGCAGCACAGAGCGCCCCTTGTTCCGCAAATCCTCTATCAGATCATGCACGCCGGCAGTCGCTCCGACATCGAGCCCTTGCGTTGGATGCATGGCTACCATCAGCTTCGGTTCAAGGTCAACCTCTCTAGCGAGGAGCAGCTTCTGTTGATTGCCTCCCGACAAGTAACGCACAGGCGCATCAATTCCAGGCGTCTTCACATCAAAAAGCGCAACAAGCTTCTGCGACCATTTCCGATTGTTCTCTGTGCGAAGCAGCCCGAAGCGTGAGCGTTCAGGGGAGCGATACGATTTGAAGAGCAAGTTATCGACGGCACCCAAACTTCCGGCGAGTCCGCTCTTCATCCGATTTTCCGGCACATGAGCTATGCCCTGCTCGATCGCTCCCCGTACGGAGCCATTGCGCAGCGGGTTGCCATCGAATCGGATGTCACCGTCTTTCCATGTGCGAAGTCCTGTTAGCACTTCCGCGAGTTCTTTTTGCCCGTTGCCAGAGACACCGGCTATACCGACAATCTCCCCTGCCTTCACATCGAAATGAAGCCCATCCAGCACTTTACGCCCATGATCGGCGTAAACGTTCAAACCGCTCACCACCAGCATAGGACTGCCCGCTGGCTTCTCCCTTACAACAGTTCGGTCATTATTGCTTTCTTGCCCGACCATTAGCTGCGCCAAATCGCGTTCGCTCGTCTCCGATTTCGCCATTGTTGCAATCATCTTTCCTTTGCGCATTACGGAAATATGATCCGAAGCGAACATCACCTCTTTCAGCTTATGTGTGGTCATAATGACGGTCTTGCCTTCCTGCTTCATGCGGTTCAGCGTTTCGAACAGCTGCTCGACTTCGCCTGGCGTCAGGACCGATGTCGGTTCGTCCAAAATAATGAAGTCAGCGCCGCGGTACAGTGTCTTGACAATCTCTACCCGCTGCTGTTCGCCAACGGATAACTGCCAGATCGGCCGGTCTACTGGAAACGGCAGCCCGAAATGTTTGGAAATCGCCTCAATCTCCTCCGACTTCCGAGCTAACCAACGCGGTCCTCTCCAGAATGAGGAAGCTTCCCCGAGTACAATATTCTCCGTGGCCGTTAACGTCTGCACGAGCCTGAAGTTCTGAAACACCATGCCGATTCCAAGCCGCATAGCATCCTTAGGTGAGCGAATACGCACTTTCTCACCGTGCAAGTGAATTTCGCCATGTGTGGGTCGGTACACTCCTGAAAGCATACACATCATCGTGCTTTTGCCGGCACCATTTTCCCCGAGCAGCGCATGGATTTCTCCGGCCTTTGCCCGAAAATTCACCTCATCGTTCGCGACCACGGAGCCGAATTGCTTCACAATCTGGATCATCTCAACGGAATACTGCTCCTCTTTCTTCAACCGCGCGCCTCCTCTTATAACCGTATATGCTCAAAACAGCATCTCCCCACGAAGGATCTGCTGCTGCTTCTTACCACTATCCATTTTCCTCACTATACTGTTCAGGTGAAATCCACGTCAATTAACATCACATCTTATTAGCGCCGCTCACGAAAAATCTATCTCACTTTGTGCTAGCCGCCAAAATCGAGTCAACTTACTTAACGCGAATGCAAAAAAGAGCAGCCGCAAAGCGTCTCTACAGACGTTTTGAAGCTGCTCCTTAGCTAATCGCTATTTAGGAAAGAAATATGCCGCCGTATACAAAGCCGGCCACAATCACAAAAGCAGGATGAATCTTTCTCTTTTGAATGAGATAGAAGGCCACTGCCGCGATGCCAATAAACTGTAGATATCCGATTGCCTTAGTAGACTCCACCATGCTGCTCCATGTTACCAGCACCATCATGATTGCGATCACGGGCTGCACAAGCAGCGTCATCCCTTTGATCACAGGAGATTGCTTATATTTCTGCAGCATATTCAGTAAAATGATTAGTGCGATAATCGACGGAACCACCGTTGCTGCCACAGCGATCAATACCCCGATCCACCCGCCGAGTTGAAATCCAACATAAGCGGCAATTTTCGTTGCGATCGGTCCCGGCAGTGCATTTCCCAGCGCCAGCATGTTAGAGAACTCACTGCTAGTCATCCAAGCATGGTTCGTTACAATCTCCTGATACATCAAGGGTATCGAGGATGGTCCTCCCCCGTATCCAAACACATTAGCCAGAAAAAAACTAACAAGTAAATGCCACCATTCCATCATGCGTCCTCACCTGACCCAAGTTGTTTCTTCTTCCACTTATCCTTGAGCTTATGATGGAAGGAACCGTATAGGAGAAAGAGGAAAATGACAATCGCCGGATGCACAGAAAAAGTCTGCAGCAGTAAGAAGGAGATTACGAAAAAAGTAATACCTGCTACCCAGCCTAATCCCTTAATGGCTTTCTCCCCAAACTCATACGCCATGACACCCAGCATTACTGCCACGATGGGTACAACAGCCGCGATCATCCCTTTGATCACATGTGACGTACTAAAAAATTGAATAAACGAATACAACCCAACCATCGCGACACAAGTAGGCACAATGTGTGCTAGTACCCCAACTGCGGCTCCACTTGTTCCTTTAAGCCGGTAACCCAGATACCCTGCTAACTTCGTTGCAATGGGCCCTGGCAGTGTATTCGCTATCGCCAGCACCTCCATGAACTCTTCATCCTTCATCCACTGAAAGCGCGTCACTGCCTCATAGCGAACTAGCGGGACTATCGATGGCCCACCGCCATATCCCAAAATCCCCGTACGCAGCATCGCCATCCCAATCTGAACATAGGTATTTCCCACACGCATCACTCCTCTCTCTTGTTGCAACTTCAGCATCTATCTATGTACTTACATGGGCTGCATCAAAGCAAACTTCGCCTTATTGTAATATAAGTTTAAATGATTTATTTGATTCTATCTGCACTTTTGTTAAAATGACAAACAATGTTTGGTTTCTTTGGGTCCTCACCTTATTAACAGACACACTTGCATCACCTAATATCTTTCATTCATCCAGACTTGCTGCAAAAGGTGCAAGTAATTATCCTCCCCATCCTCCGCTTGCTAGCTCAAATGTAAAAAGTACAGCTAATCTCAAGTAATTCAGTCGATTCTGACGTTTTAGCTTAATTTAGCTGTAGGAAATGCAGGTAATCGATCAAAATGCAGGTAGCAGTGCTACTTTTACTGTACTTTTTACAGTTGTGCTGCTGGGGAGTCTCAGCTG
>NZ_WTUZ01000002.1:0-266 GCF_009882985.1 Paenibacillus silvestris | reverse complement strand
GTGCTTGGCAACGTTCTACTCTCCCAGAACCCTGCGGTTCAAGTACCATCGACGCTGGAGGGCTTAACGGTCGTGTTCGAGATGGGAACGCGTGGGTCCCCTCCGCCATCATCACCAAACAGTCAAAACGTGGTTTGCGCCTTGAAAACTAGATACGAAACTTGCGTAAAGTAACAACTATAGGTTTCAAGCAGAGAGACTTTTGACTTCGTCAAAAGATCCCTATATTAGGTTAAGCCCTCGACCGATTAGTATTCGTCAGCTGC
>NZ_WTUZ01000019.1:34166-76097 GCF_009882985.1 Paenibacillus silvestris | reverse complement strand
GACGAGGTTGATAGGTTCGAGGTGGAAGTGCGGTAACGTATGCAGCTGACGAATACTAATCGGTCGAGGGCTTAACCTAATATAGGGATCTTTTGACGAAGTCAAAAGTCTCTCTGCTTGAAACCTAAGAAGTTATTACTTTACGCACGTTTCGTATCTAGTTTTCAAGGCGCAAACCACGCTTTGACTGTTTGGTGATGATGGCGGAGGGGATCCACGCGTTCCCATCTCGAACACGACCGTTAAGCCCTCCAGCGTCGATGGTACTTGAACCGCAGGGTTCTGGGAGAGTAGAACGTTGCCAAGCACAGAGGAAAAGCCTTTTTGAGAGAAATCTCAGAAAGGCTTTTTTGTATGTCATCCGGCAATTTCAAGGTAACATAAGAGAACTGTAGGCCGTTATCTGATCTGATTTGCCTCCTTCAGAGCTTAAGCGGAACTACAAGGTCTTATATCGCCTAAAAGGCAGGTTTTTAGCCAAAATAAACAGATTAGCGGATCGTAGATTCCCTAAAGAGGTAGATGGCTCGCTTTTGTCAGGAATAGCGGAACGTAGTTCCCACTTAGCTCAAGATGCATATAGCCCCCCACAATTCTGATAATCAAAGGGAGGAGTTACTCAGCTGCAGAAAGTACATCAAAATCAGCATCCCCGGACCAGTTTCAACCCATTACATGCACAAAGTGCAGGTAAATCCACTAGAAACGACCAGAATACATCGTTCCACCGAAATTACCTGCACCTTTTACATCAATGTTTGCTGAATAGCTTCTAAGCGACCGAATTACCTGCACTTTTTACAGTTATCACGGGGACTAGCTGATCAAGCTAGCTTTCTATTGCAAATAACAAGAAGTCTCTTTCTCGGAGATTTTCATTAAGCCAGCTTTGCGATAAGGACGGAATCGGAACAGCATCCACAACCGCGGCATCAGCATCCAAATGTGAAAGATCATGAAATAAATCAACCACGGAGTCGGGATCCAAGGATACAAGACTGTAATGAGGGAGAGGCCAATCCAGAATAGGTGGAGCTGTACTTTGCCAACTAGTCGAATGGATGCATGCCCGTCCGGCAGCGAACCGCACCAGAATACACCCCATCGATAAGACCAGCCTCTCATGGCCATCCCAATGGTGAATTGGAAGTAAGCCCGAACGAGCAGTGTATGGAATACAAGAAGGAGCGGATAGCTAACTAACAGAGGAAGCCAGTTGGTGGGGTCAAATTTGAAGAATAAGGCCAAAACAAGAATCAGGAAGTAGAGAATCTTTTTAAACAAAGAATGATAAATGCGCTTCACTAAAGTATAACTATAAATAGTAGATTGTTTGGAGAGAATTGGTTCCTGTTTGGTTGACATGATGATGACCTCCGTAAGCCGGTTAACCTGATATAGAGGTAATATCGGCATATTCCTTCCAAGATATGAGCGTTTAGCTAGTTTAGGAGAATCGAGATTCGGATATACTAGTAGTAAAAGTACATGGGGTGATCATATGGAGGAGAACCGAATTGGGATATGCATGATCTGTGAACAGCAGCGAAATGGCGGCATTCATATTATTACAGCTTTCATTTGTGATGAATGCAGTGGTGAAATCGTCAAAACGAATGTGAGCGATCAGAAGTACCCATTCTACGTAAGTCAGATGAGAAAAGCTTTCTATATGGGGAACTCAAAACAATATATGAACTAAATGGGAGAAGCTTCTGTCTGGAAGCTTTTTTGTTTTTTCTGCTTCAATCCACTACTATAAGGGTATTAAGTAGAAAGTTCAAGGAGTCCTATTCGCATGAACAGCAATCAAAATCCAGAGAATAAGTTCAAAGCGCCGCTATACGAGGCAATGGTAGCTCATCAAGCACAAAATCCAGTTAGTCTGCATGTGCCAGGCCACAAATCGGGTCAGGGGTTACTGGCCGAGGGTGCCCCCTTTTTGGAACATATAATGTCTATCGATTATACGGAAATAACAGGCCTAGATGATCTACATCACCCAGAGGGTGTAATTATGGAGGCGGAACAGTTAGCGGCAGCCTGCTTTGGGGCAGACGAAACACATTTCCTCATTGGAGGCAGTACGGTTGGGAATATCGCTATGATTTCGGCCGTCTGTGAAAGAGGTGATGTCATTCTTGTTCAAAGAAATGTACATAAATCGGTTATTCACGGATTGATGTTGGCTGGAGCGAAAGCTGTGTTCATTGCACCTTCCGTTGATCCGGAAACCAGGCTTGCGACAAGCGTACATATAGATGCTGTGAAACAAGCATTGCAACAATATCCGGAGGCTAAGGCTTTATTTATGACCAATCCGAACTATTATGGCATGGGCGTACACTTAGCCCCTTACGCAGAGCTGATGCATGCCCAGGGCAAGATGCTTTTGGTGGATGAGGCTCATGGCGCTCACTACGGATTTCATCCGGAGGTACCAACCTCGGCGCTATCGCAGGGAGCGGACGCAGTCGTTCAATCTACGCACAAGATGCTTACCGCAATGACGATGGGGGCCATGCTTCACTTGAAGGGGCCGCGTATCAACCGTGAGGCGATTCGCCGGCTTTTGGGAATGTTGCAGAGCTCAAGTCCCTCGTACCCTATTATGGCATCTTTAGATTTGGCGAGAAAAAGAATGCATACAGAAGGGGAAGCTTGGCTGTCAGAAGGAATTACGCTGGTTAAAGAATTCAGATACAAAGTGGACCAAATGAATAGGTTTCATTACTTTCCTAGGGAGTTTCCGGCATCACAAAGTGAGGCATATGAGACAGCAGATCCCTTTAAAGTGACTATATGTGATGTGACACAAACTCTAAGTGCAGCGGAGCTCAAGGAGAGATTAGAGGAGCAAGGCATTTACGTAGAAATGTCGGATGGTCGTCATGTGCTGCTTGTCTTCTCACCGGCTTCGAGTCAAAAGGATTTAGACAAGGTTATAGGTGTGTTAGCCAACATTTGTTTGGACGTTCCAGCACAAAAGAAGGAACTTCATGCGCCTATCTCGAATATACTTAAATTACCCTACTACACACAAATCTCTTCACCAATTGTTTTTGATCTGAGAGAAATCTCAAGAGAAGGGCGGGAAGTGGGAACTTATCGTCAGGTAAGCGTGGAGGATGCGGTTGGCAAGCGTTCTGCGGATATGGTAATCCCGTATCCACCAGGAATTCCTTATCTATACCCGGGTGAAGTTATTACGGATACCGTGGCTGAGGCTTTACTACAATTAGCAGCAAATGGAATCAAGTTTCAAGGTACGGAATTCGGTCAGACACACAAGTTAAAGGTATACACATAAACTATTATATGGACTGGTAAAGCAGCACGCAGGAGGAAGAGTGGACGGAATATTCATTACTTTTGAAGGACCAGACGGTTCTGGAAAAACGACACAGCTCAAGAAATTAGGTGAAGAGCTTAAGAAATTAGGACATGATGTTCTGGTGACAAGGGAACCAGGGGGAACAGCAATCAGCGATAAGATTCGCAGTATTATTCTTGATCCTGTGAATGAAGAAATGGTCGATCAGGCGGAAGTGCTGCTATACGCAGCATCTCGAGCGCAGCATGTGCACCAGTTGATTTTACCGGCACTGGAGGCTGGCCGCATTGTTCTATGCGATCGGTTCATTGATGCAAGCGTTGCTTATCAGGGATATGGTCTAGGGCTCGATGTTGAGCAGGTCAAAGCTATTTCACGCTATGCGAGCTCAGGCCTGCAAGCAACTCGAACATTCATTCTGGATGTTCCTGTAGAAGTCAGTATGGCCCGCTTGCATCAAAGAGCATCCGGCGCAACAACCGCTGCGGAGCAGTTGGACCGAATTGAACAGAAGCACGTGGATTACCACGGCCGAGTAAGGGAAGGATTCCACCAGATCGCATCCGATCATCCTGAGCGGGTAAGAGTAATTAACGCTAACCGCAGTGTAGAGGAGATTGCAGAAGATATTTGGAGTCAGTGTAACCGTTTGCTTGAGGAACATTTTGCTTAGGAACATTTTTCCGTGAGAAGCAGAAAATCCATTCTTAGTTTATAATAAGAGGAGGCAACCCCTATGAAACTAGTCGTAGCTGTTGTACAAGATAAGGACAGTAACCGTCTCTCCAATGCGTTAATTAAAGAGGGTTTTCGCGCTACGAAGCTGGCAAGTACAGGCGGTTTTCTACGCGCAGGAAATACGACTTTCATGATCGGTACGGAAGATGAGAGAGTGCAAGAGGTTATGCAGGTCATTCGTGCCAATTGCAAAATTCGGGAACAGCTTGTTACACCGGTTTCTCCAATGGGAGGAACGACAGATTCTTATATTCCATTCCCAGTGGAAGTACAAGTGGGTGGAGCCGCGGTATTCGTATTACCGGTAGAGCGCTTCGAGCATTACTAAATTATAGATGACCTTAATAAGGATGGATGCGTCTTGAAAATTAATCCGGGGTGGCAGCCCATTGGTAAGAACGTCAAAGTGAATGAGAACGTACCGCCGCCACAGATGGCCCCCCGGAATTTCTCTGACATTATGCAGCAGCAGGATGAGAAATTTACGCAGGAGCAATTGTCCAAAATGGTGCAGCAGATTACGCTGCAAGGCGACCGTCTGTCACGGGCGATGACCGTGAGAGAGCTTCTCCAGTATAAATTGCTGATCAGGCAATTCTTGGAGGAAACGGCTCGCCGAGGTGTTAATTTACGAGATACGAAGGGCTGGGATCGTCGTGGCCGTTCGAAGCGATATAAGCTTTTGGAGGAAATTGACCAGGAGCTCCTCTCTTTAGCAGATGAATTGCTGGAGAGCGAGCAGGGGCGCATTGAGATTTTGCAAAAAATCGGAGAAATCCGAGGTATGTTGATTAACTTGTTATTTTAGGGTGGTGCCACAACGAATGTCCTTCCAAACCATACCGGGGCAAGCGGCGGCAAAGCAACTTCTGCAGAACGGGCTGCGACAAGACAAACTGTCTCACGCCTATATATTTAGCGGGCCTGTTGGGACAGGGCGTTCCGAAATGGCGATAGCATTAGCGAAAGCGATTTATTGTCAACACGGAACGGATGACGCCTGTGGTGAGTGTTTGGAATGCCGCAAGGTGGAGCACAGCAATCACCCCGATCTGCATATCGTTGCACCTGATGGGGCCTCGATCAAAATTGAGCAAATTCGGGAGCTTCAGAAGGAGTTTGCTTATCGCGCAACTGCTTCCGGCACGAAAATATATATTCTGCATCATGCAGAGAAAATGACCGTCCAGGCAGCAAATAGTCTTTTGAAATTCTTAGAAGAACCGACTTCTAAGGTCGTTGCTATTCTTATCACAGAGAATGGAAACGCCTTATTACCAACGATTCAGTCACGGGCCCAGTGGATTCAATTCATTCCAATGGCGCGTGAGCAGATGGTGTTAACGCTGCTGGAAGAGGGTTTTCCGGCTGCTCTTGTGCAGCCCGCTGCCCATTTAACGGCAGGATTACAGGCGGCCAGAGAGCTGATCGGAGCGAATTGGTTTGCAGAAATGAGAACCGTAATGTTACAATTAGCGAAGGAGACGCTCACACGTTTTCCTACTTCTATGATTACGGTTCAGCAACGAATTGTGAAAACAGAACTTGCGGAACACATGTCGAGCCTTTTCGACTTGTTGATTCTCTGGTTTAAAGATATGGTGCAACTGCGTCTTGAGCGCAGAGACAGGCTTGTATATAATGACCAGCTAGACTGGATGAGCTCCCTAGCGTTCAGTCGGGATGTCTCAGTCTGGGTGCGTATGATGGAGCAAGCCGTAGAATTACAAAAGCGACTGCGCTTCAACGCCAACTCTCAGCTGGTTATAGAGAAAATGCTCGTGGAGATGCAGGGGGTGTAAGATGTATTCTGTTGTAGGCGTCCGCTTCAAAAAAGCGGGTAAAATATATTATTTTGATCCAATCGACTTGCCGATTGAGCAAGAAAGTGCCGTTATTGTTGAAACCGCTCGCGGTGTAGAATACGGCAAAGTTGTAGTGGGTAAGAAGATCGTCAAAGAAAATGATGTCGTTCTTCCACTTAAAAAGGTCATTCGCATCGCGGATGATTCGGATGCAGATTTGGTTGAAGAGAATAAAAAAGCAGCCAAGGATGCATTCCAAACGTGCCACGACAAAATTAGAGATCATAGTCTTAAGATGAAGCTTGTGGACGTAGAGTATACCTTTGACCGCAATAAAATTATTTTCTATTTTACAGCCGAGGGGCGCGTTGATTTCCGGGAACTCGTGAAAGATTTGGCGAGCATTTTCCGGACGAGAATCGAACTGCGTCAAATTGGTGTGCGGGACGAAGCGAAAATGTTAGGCGGTATTGGTCCGTGTGGGCGGATTCTATGCTGTTCGTCGTTTTTAGGTGATTTTGAACCGGTATCCATCAAGATGGCCAAGGATCAGAACTTATCCCTTAATCCAACGAAGATTTCGGGTTTGTGCGGCCGATTAATGTGCTGCTTGAAGTACGAACATGATAATTATGAAAGTGCGAAGGACTCTCTGCCAACTGTTGGTAGGCATGTGATCACTTCTTTTGGTAATGGTAAGGTACTAGGGTTAAATATCAGTGAGCGTACCGCGAAGGTTCAATTATTCGACCTTGGTAAAGCACTTGATTTACCTTTCGATGATGTAGTTGAACAAGAGTAGCGGCAAAGGATCCAAGGAGGCGCTGGCCAGTAAGCATGCATGGCACTAGAGGTGAAAGCGTGGATAAACAAGACATTTTTGGACAAATAGATGGGATCGAAGAACGAATGGGTGCCACTTATGCCGAGTTGGGTGCCTTAAAGAAACAAATCATTATACTCATCGAAGAAAATAAGAGACTAAGCATAGAAAATCAGCAACTGCGCAAGCTGATTCGACAAGAGGAGACGACTGTTGAACAGCCTGTCGGAGAGGCAGAGGAAACGGTTTCGTTACCTGGAGCCGGATATGATAATTTGACCCGCTTGTACAATGAAGGATTTCACATATGCAATGTGTATTATGGACACCTTCGGACCGAGGGAGATTGTTTGTTTTGCTTATCCTTTTTAAATAAATAAGTGTGTTTGACCGTAGGGGTTCATGCCTTACGGTTTTTTTCCATAGATGAGCGAGAACTAGAAAGGAAATGAAGAACTGCGTATGGTTCCATTACGACCGACCGAAAGAATTGATGATTTACTAACGTATGATTTGAAAATTATTCAAAGCGAGGAAGTGTTCAGCTTTTCGATGGACGCTGTCCTGCTTGGCCGATTTTGCAGTTTGCCGCCGAAGGGCCGAGTTATTGATTTGTGCACAGGCAACGGTGTTGTGCCGCTGCTCCTTTCTACCCGAACTAAGGCAGACATCTGGGGTGTCGAAATTCAAGAGCGACTTGCGGATATGGCGGTTCGCAATGCTTTGCTGAATGATTTGGGCGAAAGGTTACATATGATACAAGGCGATCTAAAGACCATTCATGAAACTCTGGGACATGGTCAATTCGATGCTGTAACCGTGAATCCCCCCTATCTTCCTGTCCCGAGTGGGGAGCAGAACGTGAATGAGCATTTTGCAGCTGCACGTCATGAAATCCACTGTAAGTTGGAGGATGTGATTGCAGCGTGTGCGAAGCTGGTGAAAGCGGGCGGTAAAGTGGCCATGGTTCACAGGGCAACGCGCTTAGTTGATATCATCAGTTTGATGAGGCAATACCGCTTGGAGCCGAAAAGAATTCGCTATGTGCATGCACGTGCTGGGGAAGAAGCGATGATGGTGTTGATTGAGGGAATGAAGGATGGTAAACCAGAAATTCGTACCCTGCCTCCGCTTATCGTTTATGACGAGAACCAGGAGTATTGTAAAGAATTGAAGGACATTTATTATGGGGGCAGAGCTTCCTTGGAGTTTTCATAAAAATAAATATTAGCGTATATGGAAGCATATGACTAAGGTGAAGAGGGACAAACAGTGGGCTTAAATGTGCAAAAAAGTTATCGCGAGGAAGGGAACACCTCGGGTACGCTCTACCTGGTTGCCACACCGATCGGCAACCTCGAAGATATGACCTTCCGGGCGATTCGCATCCTGAAGGAAGTGAACCTGATTGCCGCTGAAGATACGCGGCAATCCCGCAAGCTGCTGACGCACTTCGAGATCGCTACGCGAATCGTCAGCTATCACGAACACAACAAGCAGGCAAGCGGCCCCGAACTCGTCCGCTTGCTGCTTGAAGGGCAGAGCATCGCGCTAGTCAGCGATGCGGGACTGCCGGCCATCTCCGATCCAGGTTATGACCTGGTGAGGATGGCCGTGGAGCAGGGCGTGCCGGTGGTTCCTGTCCCCGGCGCGAATGCGGCCCTGTCGGCGCTGATTGCATCAGGCCTGCCGACAGAGCGTTTCTCCTTCGTCGGGTTTCTCCCCCGGGAGAAAAAGGATCAGACGAAGGTGCTTGAAGGGCTGCAGCACGTGCAGGACACGCTGCTGTTCTATGAATCGCCGCACCGCGTGGAGAAAACACTTACCCGCATGGCGGAAGTGTGGGGGCCGGAGCGCCGGGTTTGTCTCGCCCGCGAGTTGACGAAGCGGTATGAGGAGTTTCTGCGGGGCACGATTGCAGAGTGCCTCGAGCACCTCACGCAGTATCCGCCGCAGGGGGAGTACTGCGTAATCGCCGAAGGCGCATCGGCCGAGGCGGCGAAGGAAGCCGCCGACGGTTGGTGGGAGGCGATGTCGCTCGGCGAGCATGTCGAGCACTATGAACGGCAGGGCAGCGACCGGAAAGAAGCGATGAAGCAGGTTGCGAGCGATCGTGGACTATCCAAGCGGGATGTGTATAACGCATTGCTTGAGCGTTAAGCGCGCGGGTGTAGGGCTTGGTCGGTTTAGCAAGGCTGCCGGCAGGCTGACTTGCCTTCCTGCTGACTGCCTGCTGACTGTCGATGACCACCTACCACCTACCACCTACCAACTGCCAACTGCCAACTGCCAACTGCCAACTGCCAACTGCCAACTGCCAACTGCCAACTGCCAACTGCCAACTGCCAACTGCCAACTGCCAACTGCCAACTGCCTGCTCAAATACCATTACCTCATTATAGGAACTACAAGCCGCTATTTTAGCAAAAGACTGATATTTAGCAGCTGTGGGGGAACTACAGGACCTTATTCTGTCGGAATGAACAGAAGTTCAACCTGAAACCATGAAATAGAGGATCCCAGTTCCCTTTCACTGACGAAAAAGGGTGTTTCTGCGCAAATAACGTCCTGTAGTTCCCCCACAAGGCGAGGGCGGAGACAAGGTTGGGGGCAAGGGTCAGGGTAAGGGTAAGGGCAAGGGCAAGGTTCAGCGTAAGGGTCAGGAATAGGGTCAAGTACAAGGGCCAGAGCAAGGCTCCGCGCTGCTGGAAAGTCTAGACAAAAAAAGATCTCTAATCCGTGGCCGAAGCCATCAAATTAGAGATTAGAGGAGATATGAAAAAGGTTAGAATTACCAATAGGATAAGTGCTACTTCTATTATATACTATTTTTCTTATTTTGTCACAGGTGTTGGCATTTCTGCTAAACAAATATGACAAACAATTTTTCCCTTGAAGTAAGAGACGCCTTCAGCGTTGCCACAGAAGATACAAGCGGGCTCATATTTCTTAAGCATGATACGCTCGCCATCTACGTAAATTTCAAGAGCATCTTTCTCGCCAATACCTAGTGTACGACGAAGTTCAATTGGAATAACGACACGCCCCAATTCGTCAACTTTTCTTACAATGCCCGTAGATTTCATCATATATATAAACCCCTTTCGATTTTATAAAAATTTTATCAATATCGTCATGTTTCGACATATCTCTTAAACTTATGATACCAACCATTCCCAAAATAGTCAACCATATTTTCGCTAGTTTGGGCGATATGACAAACATTTTTTAAAATTTTATCACATCTGAAAAGATGGAAAAAACCAAGTGGAATAAGGATTTGTAAATAATATATTACTATTTGATGTGAGAAAAGGTGGAATTAGGCAATTCATTTACAAGCGCTTAAACAATGAAAAAATGGTATTAGATTATTCGACAATATACGACACTTGTGTCGACTTGATGGTGTGAAATGTCGAAAAGATGTAGAATTTTAATAAAGAGAGGTCGTGATTGAATGAAGGAAGAGAAGGTTTTTAAAGATCCAGTCCATAAATATATTTACGTACAGGATAATACGATCTGGGATTTAATCAATACGCGGGAGTTCCAGCGGCTGCGTCGTATTCGGCAATTAGGAACCTCTTATTTAACTTTTCATGGTGCCGAGCACAGCCGGTTCTCGCATTCACTTGGTGTGTACGAGATTACGCGCAAAATTATTTCCCAATTCGAACGCAATCAGTATGAAGATTGGCCAAAGGAAGAGCGTTTAATTTGCCTTTGTGCGGCGTTGTTGCACGACTTGGGGCATGGGCCTTTCTCCCATTCGATTGAGAAGGCTTTCGGAACGCGACACGAGGATTGGTCATGCAAAATCGTGCTTGGGGATACGGAGGTCAATAAGGTATTGAGCCGGGTATCGCCTGATTTTCCCAAAAAAGTGGCGGGTGTCATTTGCAAATCCTACAATGAAGAAATTGTTGTAAGCCTCGTGTCGTCCCAATTAGATGCCGATCGTATGGATTACTTATTGAGAGATGCGTATTTCACTGGTGTTAATTACGGGACGTTCGATCTAGAACGGATACTCCGTGTTATTCGGCCCTATCGTGGGCATATTGTGGTTAAAGAAAGCGGTATGCACGCTGTAGAAGATTACCTAATGTCGCGCTATCAGATGTACTGGCAGGTCTATTTCCATCCGGTGACACGGAGTGCGGAAATTCTACTGCACAAAATTTTTGCTCGCGCTAAACATTTATATGAAGATAACTACACGTTTGGCTTTATGACAGATCCAATCCTGCACTTGATTCAGAATAAGATCTCGCTTGAAGATTATTTGCTTCTGGACGAGTCTGTGATGCAGGCGATGTTAACGTTCTGGATGAGTGAGAAGGATCCAATTCTTGCTGATATGTGTAAGCGATTTTTGGATCGCAAACTGTATAAATACAGCACCTTTGATGAGTCGAATCAGCGTGTGATTCAGCTTATGGAGAAGGTAATGGCGGAGGTTGGCCTCGATCCGATCTACTACATGGAAATTGATTTTCCATCGAATCAATCCTATGATGTTTACAGACCTGGCGAGACGGAGGATAATTTGCCAATTCTGCTTTTGGATCATAAGGAAACGTTAACCGAAATCACCCATCGATCGGAGATTGTTCAGTCTATTAGCGGCTTTCAGATGGGTAAGCATCACGTCTATTACCCCGAGGAGCTGCTGGAGCGCCTGAATGCTTCTGCGTATCCGGAATTATGGGAGATGCTCGGCGAGCAGGAATAAATACATAAGAGGAAATAAGGAGAAGAACATGTTAACAGACTCACATACACATTTAAATGCAGAGCAATTTCAGGAAGATCAAGACGAGGTCATTCAACGCGCTCGAGATGCGGGTGTTACAAGAATGGTCAATGTTGGATTTAATCGGGAGACGATTCCTAGTTCAATAGCACTTGCCGAAAAGTATGATTTCATCTATTCAACCGTAGGTTGGCACCCAGTGGACGCAATTGATATGAAGCCAGGGGATTTGGAATGGATTGAATCGTTGTGTCAACATGAGAAAGTGGTAGCTATCGGTGAGATCGGACTGGATTACTATTGGGATAAGTCGCCTAAGGATGTACAACAGCGGGTCTTTCGTGAGCAAATTAGGTTAGCGCGCAAGCTTCAAATGCCAATAGTGATTCATAACCGAGATGCACATCAGGATATTTTGACCATTCTAAAAGAAGAAAAGGCTGCTGAAGTCGGGGGAATCATGCATTGTTTCTCGGGGAGTTGGGAGACGGCCAAGCAGTGTCTGGATATGAATTTCCATATTTCTTTTGGAGGGCCTGTTACTTTCAAAAATGCAAGGCAGCCCAAGGAAGTGCTGGCGCAGGTTCCATTGGACCGCTTGTTAATTGAGACGGATGCTCCTTACCTGACCCCGCACCCTTTCCGCGGCAAGCGCAACGAATCAGCTTATGTACGGTTGGTAGCCGAAACGGCCGCGGAAATTAAGGGCTTGAGTCTGGAAGAGCTTGCAGAAATAACGACAAACAACGCTATCGCTTTGTTAGGTCTCAAGTAAAGCGTTCTTGGCAAATTTTCGTCGGAGCAAGACTCCACAGCCGAGTGAGATAAAGAGGAAGCCAATGAGCGGTACAAGAAGGTAAATAGGTGAAGATCGAATCAATAATGGAACCGAAAGCATACATAATTCTAGCAGTAAGGCTGACCAAATAATGAAGGCTAAGGAGCCGGCTTTCAACTGACGGTTGAGCGGGTACATCTCCAGCCAAAAGGTATAGCGGTGTGAACGCTCTAGCGGCGTGAGTTGAACCATCGAAATGATTAAAGCAATAAAGAAGATGAGAAGACGTGCTGTGCTGCTGCTTGAAACGGCGATGGCTAACGTGCCGAGCAAGGAAATACGCATGACAATCGCGAATAGCTCCGTACGTAGAAATGTTTTCATATATATGTACAAATAGGTTCCGTCTTGTTTAAAAGGAATAAATCTAGTGACCCCGCTGATCCAGCTTCGGCGGGCTATTCGCGTTCCCAATTGCGGAACATCCACGAACCAGTTGAAAAAGCCATAAAGCCGTGCCTGATGCTGCCTTTCCTTCGCAATTAAATAATCCCACCCGATGTAGTACTTGGATACATAATGCGCAGCTGTTAACCAAGCCAATGTTAGTACCAGAGCAGCCCCGCTTGCCCAGAGAACGCTTGTAAGGAATTGCAGGGAAATCACGGCGGCTGTTGCTATCCAGCGGAAGCTTATGGAAGCCTTTCTCGCACGCTCATGGGTGAATCGACTTTCTTGCCAACTAGCCAATAAGTTGGCTACCTTCATTAATAGAAGCAATGCAAGCATCCACAAGAAATGCTGTTCGTCATGACCGAGACAGTGATGATATAAGGGCCATAATACGACCCATCCAAGAAATGTCCAAAAGGCTTGCAGCACTAAGCTGTACTTAAAGCCGCCACGGAAATAAGGACCCATTTGATGTTCAATGCGCAGTAAGAACATACGGTCTGCGCTTCTGGCTAGTGTCCGAATAGGGCTTGAGGATAATAAAGGTACAAGCAGCAAAAGGACGATCCACAGATAAGGATAATCTGTCGGAAGGCGCTGTAGTATTTTTGCATAATAATAGGAAGAAAGGATGACAAGAAATAACAGGAAGCCAAAAAAGTTACTGCGCGCTGCGTACTGCAGATAGCCCATGGATTCCTTCATATAATGTTCAAATCTCTTCTGCCATAGGGCACGGGTATCCATGTCCATCGCCTTCATACCAGTTCTCCTTTAACAAGCTTATAAAAGATGTCGTCCAGTGACGCTTGCTGGAGTCCTGTTTGATGACGTAATTCGACTAAATCACCTTGGGCGACCATGTGCCCTTTGTGCAGGACGACATAATTATCGCAATATTTCTCAATCGTAGACAAAATATGCGAAGATATGAGGAATGACGCGCCGCTTCTCTTCATTTTGACCATTAACTCCAACAAGGAGCGGATGGCTAACGGATCGAGTCCGAGAAAAGGTTCATCAATGATGTAAAGAGAAGGTTCGATTAGGAATGCATTCATGATCATAACCTTTTGCTTCATCCCTTTGGATAAATGGCTTGCGAAGGAATTGAGCTTGTCCTGCATGTGAAACTGTTCGAGCAGCGCTTGCGAGCGGGAGAGATAGTCATCCTTCGTTAAGCCGTAAGCCATGGCGGTTAACTCCAGGTGTTCACGAATAGTCAGCTCTTCATATAGCTCTGGACTTTCGGGTACATAAGCATAAGTGGCACGGTAAGGCAGCGGATCTTCGGCTAAGGTCAAACCGTTAATTTTAATTGAACCCCTTTGTGGTTGAAGCAGTCCAAGGATGTTCTTGATGGTCGTACTTTTTCCTGCGCCATTCAGTCCGATCAATCCCATCATTTCACCCTGACGGATTGAAAATGTGAGGTCGTGAAGAACGGGCTTATTTGGTAAATATCCCCCGAATAAAGAGTCGACTTGTAATATGGGACCCATCTCAGTGCCTCCCTAAATATCTAATTATTGGAATTTATACATTGGTTTCATACCTGATAATTATAAACAAATTTAGTTTAGAAGCCTAGTTTAAGAGTGAAAACACGAAGAAACTTAGTATTCGTACGTTATAGTGAGATAAATGTAGATAAAAAGTGGTTTTATTTCGAAAATAAGCTATTTTTAATTGATTTAGCCCTTTTTAGTAGGTGTTAATCCCTTTACAGCCAGAGATTAACAGCGTAATATACTTTTCATAATAACTTAATAACCAATTTGCCATTTTTCCATTCGCTGAGTTCCAATTATGGGAACGGGGGAACCACTGTTAACTTATAAAGCGGTATCGCTGACGAAGTAAACAGAGTGAGTAACAGGGGTGAATCTTGGACGTTAACGGAAGTTTACGTCTGAGTAGGGCGACTCTCACGTCCGAATCCGTCAGCTAACCTCGTAAGCGTAAGAGAGGTAACGATTGTCGTTCGTGCTATTTGTGTATTTTTACTATGCAAACTAAGCCAGCGAGAAGAGTCCTCTTCTTGCTGGCTTTTTGTCCCCATAAGGACCTTTAACTGTTTCGGACGATGAATCACAGCCCGGAATTCATAGGATGATGAATAGCAAAGCGGGGTGGGACGACCAGAACGCAGCCGTTTCTAAGCAGCTGCCGATGGACGACACGTTAAGTTAAATTAAAAACCTTAGTCGCGTCAAATTTAATCATGCTGTAACCTGGCGGCGAGGCTTTGAAGGAGGACCGAAGAAGTGGGCAGTATCTCTTTTAGCGAGACCCATGTAAAACGATCATCCAGCATGTCCTTCGCATTGCGATGGAAGCATGAAAACTTGCGTTTGATTTTAAGCCTGGCTATAATCTCAATCGCAATGACTTTCATGTTTTTGGTGTTGTTGTACGGTACGGCTACCAAGAGCGTATCCGTGGTTGTGAATGGACAAGAAACCGTTGTGCACACGAAGCAATGGGTCCTGCAACGCCTACTGGATGAACAAGCCATAACGATTGGTGAACACGATGAAATATCTGCAGACCCTACTGCTACAATCAAGGGCGGGGACAAATTCGTCATCGAACACGCTTCTCCAATTCAATTGACTGCTGATGGAAAGACCACCACTGTTTACACAACTGCAAGAACGGTTGAAAGTGCATTGCAACGTTTACATATTGCACTTGGGGAGCACGATAAGCTGACTCCCGAACCGACATCCTCTTTGAGCACAGGCGATGAAATCAAAATCGTCCGTGTCAAAAAAGAGACGGAAGAAGTAACAGAGTCGATTGCATTCGACACGGAGAAGAAAAGTGATGCATCGCTGCTTAAAGGTAAAGAGCAGGTCGTTCAAGAAGGTAAAGAGGGCGTACTTCTGAAAAAGAAAGAAAAGACTTATGAAGATGGCGTGCTAGTCGCGGAAGCTGTTGTAGGTCAAGAAGTACAGGAACAAAGCGTTAAAAAAGTAGTGTCCGTTGGCACGAAGAATCCCGTCGTTGTTCTATCGTCATCATCCCCTAGTGTGGATGAGGTTTCTAAGAATGGCGTGACATTCGGGTATAAACAAATCCTTAAGAATGTGAAGCTCACGGCTTATTCAGCGGGAGCCGATTCGACAGGGAAATCCGAGGGTACTCCTGGGTACGGTAAGACGTATACAGGAACTACGGTTACTGAAGGCAGAACGATTGCGGTTGATCCGAAAGTTATCCCACTGGGTTGGTGGGTTTACATTGAGGGCGTTGGCTTCCGTCGTGCTGAGGATATCGGTAGCGGTGTGAAAGGCCAAATGATCGATGTTTACTTTGAAGATCATGGCTATGCCAATAAATTCGGAACGAAGCAAGGTTACACGGTCTATGTTGTAGGACCGAAAAAGCCGTCTGAAAATTAACGTGTAAACGTCTGTTTCAGCGGGAACAATGTCAATATACGTTGCCAGGCAAGCAGCCTGGGCGAAAGAAGAGGGAACCCCTCTTCTTTTTCTGCGTACTGGGAAGGGAACTGATTATGATTAAGGAAGTCATTGTCGTTGAAGGCAAGGACGACACGGCAGCGATTCGCCGAGCCGTCGAGGCGGATACGATAGAGACAGGCGGCTCTGCCATCGGGCAAGCCGTATTGAAGCGAATAGCCCTCGCACAGCAGCGCAGAGGCGTCATTATATTTACGGATCCGGATCACGCAGGTGAGCGGATACGGAAGATTGTGGCAGCCAAGGTGCCAGGCTGCAAGCATGCCTTTATTACGCAGCAGCAGGCTGAGTATAAAGGCGACATTGGTGTGGAGAACGCAGCGCCGGAGATTGTCCGGGAGGCGCTCCAGAACCTGCGGACAGAGTACGACGGGGCTGTGTCACAGCTTACCATGGAGGATCTTATGGCCGCGGGGCTGATCGTTCACCCAGAGGCGGCTTCCCGCCGACTCGTTGTTGGCAATGCGCTTGGCATCGGCTACTGCAATGGCAAGCAATTTTATAAGCGATGTGCGATGTTCCAGATCTCGCGTGAGGAATTTGAGGCAGCCTTGGAGCATCTGGCACCGAAGGTCTAGCGTAAAATAGTGGAATTCAGAACCTATAGATAAATGAGGGCTACAAAATGACTATACCCGGCAATGAAGTGATTGTAACAGCGGAAGATGTCGCAACACCCAGTAAGACGAAACAAATTATTAAAAAGCATAATCTCGTGCTCAAAAAGAGCTTGGGTCAGAACTTCCTGATTGACCAGAACATCCTGGGCAAGATTGTTTCGGCCGCTGAGCTTGGGCCTAACAAGGGCGCGCTGGAAGTCGGCCCTGGCATCGGGGCACTCACCCAGCAGCTGGCCAAGCTCGCAGGGCGCGTCTTGGCCGTGGAGATCGATCAGCGCCTCCTGCCTATCCTGGGCGAGACGCTGGAGCCTTATCCGCATGCGAGTGTCGTGCATGGCGATATATTGAAGACCGACCTGCCGGAATTGTTCCGGCAGCACTTTGACGGGCTTGATGGCGTCAGTGTCGTCGCCAATCTGCCGTACTACATCACGACGCCGATTATTATGAAGCTTCTCGAAGAGAAGCTTCCCTTGGAGAACATCGTCGTGATGATTCAAAAAGAGGTGGCCGACCGCATGGCGGCTCGCCCGGGCACCAAAGATTACGGCAGCCTCAGCATTGCCGTTCAGTTCCACTGCGAGCCGGAGCTTGTCACGATCGTGCCACGCACCGTCTTTGTGCCGCAGCCGAACGTGGACTCTGCCGTTATACGGCTGCGTGTGCGCAAAACCCCGCCGGTCGAGGTGGCGGACGTGGACTTCTTCTTCACTGTCGTCCAGGCGTCCTTCGTCCAGCGGCGCAAAACCTTGTACAACAACCTGGCTGCGCGGTTCTTTACCAAAGAAAACAAACCGGAGCTGGAAGCTCTGCTCCATAGCATCAACATCGAGCCTTCGCGCCGCGGTGAGACGCTCAGTATGGAAGAATTCGCGCGCTTGTCGACTGCGCTTAGCGCGCACGGCTGTAAATAACCCGCACCAAATGCCCAGCCCCGCCATAGGATAACCCATGGAGGGGATTTGTGCGATGAGGCAAGGTGATTTTGTAACCCGTAAATCCTATGGCGGCGACGTCATGTTTAAGATTGAACGTATCGATCAACTGAAGGCTGTCTTGCGCGGCGTCGATTACCGACTGCTTGCGGATGCGCCTTTAGTAGACTTAACCCTGACGAACCCGACAGAGTCGATGGACCATCCCAGGTCGAGTTCGCCCGAATTTCGCGAATCACTGCGAAGGCTGGCGGTTGCCCAAGTGCAGCTCCAAGAGAAGAATCAACACTCGGTTGGCCATAATCAGAAAGTGAACGCGGGATACTTTGAAGTCCCGGGTAAAGTGCTGCACTTGGATGGAGATCCAACCTATCTGCGCAAAAGCATGCAGCTCTACGGAGAACTTCGCGTGCCCGCTGAGGGTTTCTATATTCCCGAGGCTCAGATGGCCGATGCGCTCCACCGGCTGCTTCCGCAAATTAAGCCGGATATTGTCGTCATCACGGGGCATGACGGAATACTTAAGCATCGTAAAGCTGCTGGACCTGGCGGTTTGTCTAGCTATAAGAATTCACAGAACTTCGTTAACGCCGTTCAAGTAGCACGGCAGTATGAACGCAATCGCGATGCGATGATTGTTGTAGCTGGAGCTTGCCAGTCTCATTTTGAGGCATTGCTTCGGGCTGGGGCTAATTTCGCGAGTTCGCCTGCGCGCATACTCATCCATGCGCTAGACCCGCTGTGCATCGCCGCTAAGTTATCTTACACCTCCGTGAAGGACACGATATCGATGTTAGATATTATGGATTTGACGGTGACGGGTCTTGATGGGCTGGGTGGTGTAGAGACTAGAGGGAGCTATCGAATGGGTGTTCCCGGTATTCAGCACACAGATGAGCATGCGTAAATCCCTGCTTGTACATGGTTTTTTTACAAGGACACTTGCCTACTGCTTCACTCTCCGGAGGGGGCGGCAGGGGAGTGTTCTTTTTTTATTGGAAAAGTGTGAATAATTTGCGAACTTTGGAGACAACCTGTACAATGGGGAATTCGGTAAATAGGTGAAAATGCCGTTGACAACTGGATTATGGTGCTGATATAATATTTGACCCTGTTTGACATGCTTGTCAGGATGGGTTATAATTAACAAGGAAAGAGGTGGTAGTTGACAATGGCAAAAAATGCGCTGTTGGAAATCAAACGCAGTTTGGAGCCCCACGTCGGGCAGAAGATCATGTTGAGAGCGAATGGTGGCCGTCGAAAGACAGTCGAACGTTCCGGTGTTTTAGAAGAAACCTACCCTTCTGTGTTTATCGTGAAGCTTGACCAAGAATCACACGCCTTTAAACGAGTGTCATACAGCTACGCCGACATTCTTACCGAATCTGTTGAGGTTACGGTATGTAATGATGATGGTCAGGTTCGTATCACCTATATCCAACATTAAGCTTAATAAGTTTCTATAATGAGCAGACCCTAGGGTCTGTTTTTGCATTTGAATGGACCTGGTGCGACTGGGCATACTAACCTTACTTTACGCTTACGTTGCCAGCTTGGTTCAACCAAAGCTCATCTAAGCTCAGGAAAAGGAGGTTTTATTATGAGTCGCAGAAGAGGAGTTATGTCCGAAAGCTTTAAAAATGAGTTAGCGAAGGATCTAGGGTTTTATGATGTCGTCCAGCGTGAGGGTTGGGAAGGGATTCGTACCAAAGATGCAGGGAATATGGTAAAACGGGCAATTCAGATTGCGGAGGAACAGTTGGCGAAGCAGTATGCAGCCTCTGCGCCGTCCCCTACCCAAACATCCTACGGTCAGAATAGCTACACTCAGCCAAGCTATACACAGCCTAGCTACACCCAAGCACCTATGCAGAATCAACGGGTTGTACAGACGCAACAACCCTTTGGACAGCAAACGGCGACCTTTACACCTTCCTACACGTCTGCTAATTCCCAAAACATGTACGCCTCATCTACACCAAATGGGCAGTCGCAAGCAGGATGGAATCCCCTGCCAACAGCGTCCCATCAGACGGTGCAAGGAGAAAGGCGCCCCTACTACAGCTAAAGCGAATGCTTTAGCTTTTTTTTTGCGCTTTTGTTATAATATTTTAACGGCAAACGAGCAAAAGAAGGTGATCCTGATGAAGATTTTTGAGAAAGCACCGGCTAAAATTAATTTATCCTTAGATGTTTTACATAAAAGACCAGATGGTTATCATGAAGTAGAGATGGTCATGACGATGGTTGACTTGGCCGATCGCATTGAAATGCAGGAGCTTTCACGAGATACGATCATTATTTCCAGTCAAGCGGGCTATATTCCGTTGGATGAGAAGAACTTAGCCTTTCAGGCTGCGCGGCTTATTAAGGATCGCTATGACGTTAAACAAGGCGTGTACATTCACTTGGACAAAAAGATCCCCGTGGCTGCAGGACTTGCAGGGGGCAGCAGTGACGCAGCAGCAACGCTTAGGGGTTTGAATCGACTTTGGAATTTAAACATCCCTATGGAGGAGCTGCAAGTGCTTGGCGCTGAGCTTGGCTCGGATGTGCCTTTTTGTGTAACGGGAGGGACGGCTGTCGCCAGAGGACGCGGAGAAAAGCTAGAGCCGATTGTCTCGCCGCCGCAATGTTGGGTTGTTTTGGCCAAGCCTCCCATCAATGTGTCCACATCGGAGATCTACGGCAAGCTGAACGCCCGTGAGATTAAGAATCACCCTTCAACAGCGAACGTGCTGAAGGCGATTCGCGAGAAGCAGTTTGATCAGCTCTGCGGAAACCTCGGCAACGTGCTGGAGGAAGTGACGCTGGATCTCTACCCCGAGGTTAGACAATTGAAAGAATGCATGCAGCGTCTAGGCGCAGATGGCGTGTTAATGTCCGGAAGCGGGCCAACGGTGTTCGGGCTTGTCTCCAAGGAAGCGAAGGTGCCTCGTATTTACAATGGCCTTCGAGGGTTTTGTAAGGATGTTTATGCGGTGCGGATGTTGACCTAGCATGTGGAATTGTGTGCAGGGGGCCCTGAGGGGGCTCTTTTTTAACGGGATTGATGTAGGGGCAGCGCTTAACTCCTCTTGGAAGATTCCTGGGTTTCCCGTTCTCTTGTTGTCTTGTTGTCTGATTGTTGCATAAAGCAACAGCAATAAAGCCGTCAGGTGCATGCCTAGGCGGCGCTTTTTTGTGGAAATATTCACCCTCCGGGGAGTGTTTTCTTTCGTGTTAGTATCATGTCACATTTATGTCAAGTTAATTTTCATGTGAAGCTTGAATAAATACGTATAAAAGTGGTATATTTTCTTTATATTATTCGGATTTTTGGGGGGTAGTGCGATGAAAAAGCTGAAAAGGAGCGCTAGGCTGGTAGAAATGACGCAATACTTGTTATTTCGCCCCCATTCGTTAATTCCTTTAACGACTTTTGCCGAGCGTTACAACTCAGCGAAATCCTCGATTAGTGAGGATTTGGCGATTATTAAAGAAGTTTTTGAAGAAGAAGGACTCGGCGAACTGCAAACGCTTGCGGGCGCAGCCGGTGGTGTGAAGTTTTCACCGAAGGTACCTAAGGAAACTTCATTGAAGTTTATAGATCAGCTCTGCTTGCAGTTGCAGCAACCTGAACGGATCCTGCCTGGCGGTTACTTATATATGTCTGATATCATGGGGCAGCCCCAGTATTTAAATGAAATTGGCAAAACGTTTGCCTCTGCGTTCGCAGGGCGTGATATCGATGTGATTATGACCGTGGAAACGAAAGGTATTCCGCTCGCGTACGCGACGGCTACTTATATGAATTTACCCGTTGTTATCGTTCGCAGGGATAGCCGGGTAACAGAAGGTTCGGCCGTAAGCATTAACTATGTTTCGGGCTCGAACAAGCGTATTCAGACCATGTCGCTCGCAAGACGCGCACTGAAAGAAGAATCCAAGGTGCTTATCATCGACGATTTCATGCATGTTGGCGGAACCATTCACGGCATGATGGATTTGCTGGCGGAATTCAAGGCCTCAGTCCAAGGGGTTGGCGTCTTCATGGAATCTGTTGAAGTGGAAGAGCGTTTAGTAGATCAATACGTATCGCTGGCCCGATTGTTTGGCGTAGATTCCAAGACCAAGCAAATCACGGTAGAACCAGGTAATTATTTTGATAGTAAAAAAGGAGACGCATAAAACGATGGAATTCATCTCAACAACGGCAGCGCCTGCTGCTATCGGACCTTACTCGCAAGCCGTTAAGCTCGGAAACTTGCTGTTTACTTCGGGACAAATCCCGCTCGGTTTGGATGGGCAAATCGTAGAGGGCGGCATTAAGGAGCAAGCACATCAAGTGTTCGCTAATTTGAAAGGCGTGTTGGAAGCAGCGGGCACATCTTTTGGCCAAGTTGTGAAAGCAACTGTTTTCTTGAAGGACATGAATCAATTCGCTGAGCTGAATGAGATTTATGGCACCTACTTTGGAGATCACAAACCGGCTAGATCGACTGTCGAAGTGGCAAGATTGCCACGTGATGTTTTTGTCGAAATAGAGTTAATTGCTGTGATTCCTGTCGAAATTTAACAGTAACATTAAGATTGTATAAAATTATCGAAAATTTCAAAAAAATAAGAAGGAATTTGCACAACGATGTGGAATATTACACCCAAGTCTCAGAGATGGAAAAAGGTGGTGAACACAAGTGCAAATTACAGATGTAAGGCTCCGCCGGGTCAACTCCGAGGGGAGGATGAAGGCAATTGCTTCCATAACTATCGATAATGAGTTCGTAGTACACGACATACGTGTTATCGATGGGAATAACGGTATGTTCGTGGCGATGCCAAGCAAACGAACGCCGGATGGGGAGTTCCGAGATATCGCTCATCCAATTTCTTCTACTACCCGTGAGAAAATTCAGGCTGCCGTTTTAGCTGAATACGACCGTGCAGCGGTAGAAGAAGAGGTTATTGAAGAGGGTGCATAACGTATATTAATTGAGAGAGCCCTTATGGGCTCTCTTTTCTTTTGGGTGGCTTTGATGCTATATTTGGTAAAGAACTGATAACTAGATTATTTAGGCATAAACCATAAAGCTATTTATAATAAAGGGGTTGGATAGTCTTTGAAGCTCATGGCGATTGTGTTAGCGGCAGGACAAGGTAAACGAATGAAATCGAAGCTGTATAAGGTGCTTCATCCCGTTGCAGGCAAACCGATGGTGGGGCATGTCGTAGACACGCTTAAGCAAATAGATGTAACAAGAACGATGGTTATCGTGGGATTCGGGGCAGAAGCGGTACAGAGCTATCTTGGAGATCAAGTTGAGTACGCCCTGCAGGAGAAGCAGTGCGGGACTGGTCATGCGGTACTGCAAGCCAAGGATTTGCTTGGCGATGAAGACGGAATGACGGTTGTCATTTGCGGAGATACGCCACTGATTTCGGATGTAACGCTTAAGAATACGATTGAACTTCATCAGCGTTCAGGTGCGTCGGCTACGATCCTGACAGCGAAGCTCGATGAGCCGCAAGGCTATGGCCGAGTCATTCGCGGTGAAGATGGCAGAGTTGCGCGAATAGTTGAACAGAAAGACTGCAACAGCGAGGAAGCGGCTGTTCAGGAGATTAATACAGGCACTTATATTTTCGATAACCGGAAACTCTTCAAGGCACTGGGCTCTGTCACAAACAACAATGCTCAGAACGAATACTACCTGACAGATGTCGTCGGTATTATGACAAGTGCAGGGGAAACTGTGCAAGGTTACTGCATGGCGGATGCTGCGGAATCTATCGGTGTCAACGATCGAGTTGCGCTTGCTGAAGCAGAACGCTTGTTCAAAGTGCGCATTAACCGTGAACATATGCTGAACGGGGTTACGATCGTTGATCCTGCGAACACGTATATCGAGAGGGATGTTGTGATCGGAGCGGACACTGTCCTGCTGCCAGGTACAATTTTGCGCGGGAAAACAATCATTGGCGAGCAGTGTACGATCGGACCCCAAACTGAGATTATCGATTCTGTGGTGAAAGATGACGTTACGATTAAGCAATCTGTTCTGCAAGAGGCTTATGTGGATAATGAAGCTAGTGTAGGGCCTTTTGCGTATTTGAGGCCTGGAGCGGACATCGGGAAGCAAGTGAAGATTGGCGATTTCGTCGAAATCAAGAATGCGAAGCTTGGCGACGGTTCGAAAGTATCCCACTTAAGCTATGTAGGTGACGCGATTGTCGGTACAAATGTGAACATTGGCTGCGGCGCGATTACGGTGAACTACGATGGCTTCAACAAGAATTTAACGGAAATCGGGAACGATGCGTTCGTGGGTAGTAATGTGAATTTGATTGCACCTGTGAAAATCGGCAATGGCGCTTACGTTGTGGCAGGTTCTACGATTACACATGCTGTGAACGATGGGGATCTGGCTATTGCGAGGGAAAGACAAACGAACAAACCGGGCTATGCCGATAAAATCAAAGGCCGGATGAAGGCGAAGAAAGAAAACAAAGCAACAAAGGAATAGGAAAACGTTAAATCTCCCTGACAAGGGTGATTTTGGATGGAATCTCTTAAGGTTGGGTACGCTATAAACTAGCTGTTACCCACTTGGCGTCGTTTACGAAAGTAAGTGTGCTGAGCAAAATTCTTAGGAGGTTCTTTTTCTTATGGCATTGTCACTGAAAGCGGAAGCCCGCAAGGACACAACGAAAAACGATATCAAACAACTGCGTGTAAAAGGCAAGGTGCCTGCGGTCGTGTATGGCAAAAAGGTGGCTGCTACGGTCATAACCGTCGATCAGAAGGAATTGGTGGCGCTGCTCCGCAAAAGCCCGCACGCCGTTATTGAACTTGAGATGCCGGATGGCGGCGGCAAGCAGCCGGTTATGATTAATGAAATACAGCGTAACCCGCTGAATCGGGAGCTGCTCCATGTTGATTTCCATCAAATCAATATGGATGAGCCGGTCAGAACGGTAGTCACGCTGGAGTTCGTTGGGGATGCTGTGGGGGCGAAGGAAGGCGGCATTCTGCAGATTCAATTGCATGAGCTGGAAATCCGCTGCTTACCGAACCAGATACCGGCGTCTATCACCGTAGACATCTCCAAAGTAGGCATCGGAGAGAATATGCTGGTCAGTGAACTTAGCGTGCCAGGAACAATTGAAGTGAAGTCTGATCCGGGTGAGCTTGTTCTCACGATTCTGGCGCCTCAGAAAGAGGCTCCTGAGGAAGTTGTTGCTCAAGGCAAAGAGGATAAGCCGAGCGAGGCTAGTGAAGAAGCGAAAGAAGAGCAGACCGTATAGAATTAAGGAAGGGTACCCGCGCCGCTGTGCAAAGGGTATCCTTTGTTTTTCCTCTTTCTTCCGTTAATACCCAGGTCGGGAGACAACAAAATGCGTATTTCTGTTATAAAACGTATTATTGATTTTTATAAAATGAGGGCTGTAAAATTCAATATAGCCTATATCCTTATGTAGGTTTTGATAGTATACTTGGACGGGAATACCGGCATCTATATGATCTTGAAAATGATGATCGCTTGTAAGTTGTTGACCGTTTAGATACATATTCGCTGATTCACCCGCAGTTATGGATTTGATGGTTCATTTTAGTAACATATAGGTAAACAATAACCTTAAGATGCAGGTTACGCCAAGGATTTTTTTTAGTAAATGGCTAGGAGGAACTGGAAGAAAATGAAATGTTTTATCGGACTGGGTAACCCGGGAAAGCAATATGAGATGAATCGACATAATGTTGGGTTCATGGCCATAGATCGTTTTGCCGCCAAATGGGGGATAAACTCTTTTCAGAATAAGGGTAAGGGACATCTGGGAGAGGGGAACGTGAACGGCACGAAAGTATTTCTATTGAAGCCGATGACGTATATGAATCTGTCAGGTGAGTCGATGAGAGCAATCTTGGACTTTTATAAACTGAAGGTGGAGGATATCGTCATTATATATGATGATATGGATACGCCTTTCGGCCAGATCAGGCTTCGTTATCAAGGGAGTGCGGGCGGCCACAATGGGATTAAGTCCATAATTCAGCATGCCGGAACTCAAAATTTCAATCGCATTCGCGTTGGCGTGAATCGACCTGCCCCTGGCTATAATATTGCCGATTATGTCTTGGCGAACTTTTCTAAGGAAGAGATGAAGTCGCTGGATGGGGTGCTGGATCTGATCTGCGATGCGATGGTGTCGAGCTTGGATGAGCCTTTTGAGAAGACGATGGGCAAATTTAATAAATAAGCAAGAACCGCTTGTCTTAAAAACATAATATGCATGGTCCTTATTCGAAAATGACAATGGTACATTCGGCTAATTTCTCCGGAGAATGGTCATACTAGGATGTAATCGAATCGTCGAAGGAGGCATACATATATGATTAAGTACATTTGCAGACATTGTCATACCTTTGTCGGGGAAATTAATCAAGCAATAACGGAGCAACAACTGGGCTTCCATTTCTTGACCCCTGATGAGCGTAGAGATATAATATCGTATAACACGAATGGTGATGTTACGGTTAGAGTTGTTTGCGATTACTGCCGCGAGGCGCTGGAGGCTAATCCAGAGCTGTCTTTGCTGGCAAGTCCATTGCAGTAACATGATGTTTTCGCTGAATTAATTTGATGAAGATGAAGAGTTAATAGCCGAGGCAAGTGTGCCAAGGCTTCTTTTTGTGAGAGGAGTGTACTTGTTTGCAAGCTTTAATTCAGGCTTTTTCTGCGGATACCGACTTTCAAACGATCGTGTCAGGCATCAGGTCCGAGATGAAAGAGCAGCTCGTTGCCGGACTTACCGGTTCCTCCAAGCAAGTGATGATTGCAACTCTTGCGCGAGAGCTAACGCGCCCGCTATTCATTGTTACTCATAATATGTTTGCCGCTCAAAAAATAGCGGAAGATCTGCTAGAATGCCTATCATCAGATGATGTTCTGCTCTATCCTTCGCAAGAGCTTCTGACAGCGGAAGAAGCAGCATCCAGTCCGGAGATGTTGGCACAGCGCATTGACGTACTCACTAAGCTGGCTGGTGGATACCGTGGCATTGTGATTGCTCCATTCGCAGGCGTGCGCAGATTATTACCGGTTAAGCAAGTTTTCGAGGAGTCCCGAATAACCGTTAAGGTTGGGGATACCGTTCAACTGGATGAGCTCCTCAGCACGTTATCCAATTTGGGCTACGAACGCGTGGAGCGGGTTGAGACCAAAGGGGAGATGAGTGTTCGCGGGGGCATTTTGGATTTGTTTCCGCTGACGTCGGAGAATGCGATCCGAATTGAACTTTTTGACGTTGATGTGGACTCTATTCGTACTTTCGATGTAAGTGACCAGCGGTCAATAGATAAATTAGAGTCGATCACGATTCCTCCCTGCCGTGAGATTCAAGCGGATAGAAAGCGATTACAATCTGCAGCGCAGCATGCGTATGAGCTGCTGCAAGCTCAGCTGGAGAAAATGACCGACCGGACAGCCAAAGACAAGCTGCTCGAAGGGATCGGACATGATATTGAGCTGCTCCGTGAAGGGCAGACGTTCCCAGGCATTTATAAATATATTTCTCTTTTATATACGGAAAGACAGACCCTCATAGACTACATGCCTAAGGATGCAGTGCTGATTATCGACGAACCGGCTCGTTTGCTGGAGACCGCGAAGCAGCTCGAACGCGACGAGGCAGAGTGGATGATGCATGCGCTGACAGAGGGGAAGAGCTTGCCGGCTTTTGTGCTGTCCAAATCTTACGAAACACTGCTGCACCGCAGGCCGTTTCCAACGTTATATTTGTCTTTATTTCTGCGTCAGGTCGTTGGGATTCAACCGCAAAATATCGTGAACTTCGTCAGTCGCGTTATGCAAAATTTCCACGGGCAAATGAATTTGCTTAAAGCGGAGATGGAGCGGTGGAAGAAAAACGGGGCCAACGTCATTCTCCTCGCGAACGGCGAAGAACGGGCTGAACGGGTAAGGCGTGTCCTGAACGACTATCAGATTGATGTGCCTGAGATTGTAGATGGCAATCTGCAAACAGGATTTGAATTGCCTTCCATTCACTTGGTTGTTATTACAGAAGGCGAGATTTTCACACAGAAGCAGCGCAAAGCTCGTAAGGTCGAGAAGAAGCTCGAGAACGCTGAGCGGATCAAAAGCTATCAAGAGCTTAAAATTGGCGACTACGTTGTTCATGTGAACCATGGTATTGGTAAATACGTCGGTATAGGTACGCTCGAAGTGGGCGGTATTCATAAAGATTATCTGCATATCATGTATGCCGGCGGCGATAAGCTGTCTGTGCCGATTGACCAGATCGATCTGATTCAGAAATATGTAGGTTCCGAAGAGAAAGAACCGAAGGTTTATAAGCTTGGCGGAGCCGACTGGGCAAGAGTGAAGAGCAAGGCAAGGGCATCCGTTAAGGATATTGCCGATGAGTTGATCAAGCTTTACGCTGAACGACAGGCTACGACAGGTTATGGATTTAGCAAAGACAGTTCCTATCAGAACGAGTTCGAAGCCATGTTCCCTTACGATGAAACACGGGATCAGCTTCGTGCAATCGAAGAAATTAAGAACGACATGGAGAAATTGCGTCCAATGGATCGCTTGCTTTGCGGCGACGTTGGTTACGGGAAGACGGAAGTTGCCGTTCGTGCAGCCTTTAAGGCGGCAATTGACGGGAAGCAGGTCGCTGTCTTGGTTCCGACCACGATTTTGGCGCAGCAGCACTATGAGACATTCCGTGAGCGCTTCTCAGGCTATCCGTTTAATGTGAAGGTGCTCAGCCGCTTCCGCTCGAAGAAAGAGCAGACGGAAGTCATGAAGGGTGTCAAAAAAGGGACAGTTGACGTTGTCATTGGAACGCACAGACTGCTGTCGCAGGACGTGCAGTTCAAGGATCTAGGCTTGCTGATTGTTGATGAGGAGCAGCGGTTTGGTGTGTCCCACAAAGAGAAGCTGAAGCGGCTTAAGACGAACGTCGACGTGCTGACACTAACGGCAACGCCGATTCCAAGAACGCTGCATATGTCTATGCTCGGCGTTCGGGACTTGTCCGTTATTGAAACACCGCCGGAGAATCGTTTCCCTGTCCAGACCTATGTGGTCGAATATGGACCGACACTGGTTCGGGAAGCCATTGAGCGGGAGTTGGCGCGTGAAGGTCAAGTTTATTATCTGTACAACCGTGTTCAAGGGATTACGCAGATGGCTGATCAAATCTCGATGATGATTCCGGATGCCCGTGTCACGGTTGCTCATGGTCAGATGGGCGAGCAGGAGCTGGAGAAAACGATTCTCGATTTCCTTGACGGGGAATACGACGTGCTCGTCAGTACGAGCATTATCGAGACGGGGGTCGATATCCCGAATGTGAATACGCTCATTGTTCATGATGCGGATAAAATGGGGCTTTCCCAGCTGTACCAGCTGCGTGGGCGCGTAGGGCGATCGAATCGCGTAGCGTATGCTTATTTCACGTATCAGAGGGATAAAGTGCTCACGGAAGTGGCAGAGAAACGACTGCAAGCGATTAAAGAGTTTACAGAACTTGGCTCAGGCTTTAAAATTGCGATGAGGGATTTGTCGATTCGCGGTGCAGGGAACTTGCTGGGTGCCGAACAGCATGGCTTCATTGCTTCTGTAGGATTCGACCTCTACTCACAAATGTTAGCCGAAGAAATTGCAAAGCTGAAACTAGAAATAGATGGGGAAGCGGCCGTGCCGGAACCGGAATGGAACACTTCCATCGATATACAATTGGATGCTTACCTGCCATCCGACTACATCTACGACAGCATGCAAAAGATCGAAATTTACAAAAAAGTGGCCGCGATTCGCACGTTGGAAGAAGCGGCAGACCTGCATGATGAGCTCGTGGATCGGTTCGGAGATCTGCCGCAGGCTGTGTTTAACTTGCTGTCAGTGGCTCGCCTGAAAGCATACGGCGCGGAGTACCGAATTGAAACGATCAGCCAAAAAGGGGATGATTACGTAATCAAAGTGCATATTGACCAAAATGGCAGGCTGGATGGTCAGAAACTGCTCAATTTGTCCAAAGGCTTTGATGGGCGAATCAAGCTCAATGCAGACCCGCAGTTGCATATTGTTATTCGCTGTAAAGGTATGAAGCCAGAAGCCTCCATCGAGTTGGTGGAGAAGTTCTTGGTACAATATAAGGATGTTCTGAAAACGAAAGGGGAATTAAAGGATGTTGCCAAATCATACTAGCAAACGACTTTTTTCTAAAAAATGGATATTAGGCATGGTGGCATTGCTTCTTGCATTTTCTGTACTTAGTGCTTGTGGAAGCAAAAAGGAGGGAGAGGGTGCAGCAACGACTTCACCTTCCCCATCCGCAGCAGCAACGGCAACTGGGAATCCGGCTGACGTGATCGCTACTTACAAAGAGGGCGGCAAAATCACTCGCGGCGAATTTGACTCTTTCATCAATGTGAACAAAATGTTCTCGCCGCAATTGGCGCAGTTCATGACAGACCCAGGGTTTCAACAAGATATGTTGAAGCAAATGGTTACTTTCCGCGTGTTGTCCGCGAAAGCTGATGACAAAGTAAAAGCGGATGCTGACAAACAAGTGACGGAGCAAATGAAAGCTATTACGGATTACTTCGGTAAACAAGAAGGCGGAATGGACAAGCAGTTGAAAGACAACGGTATCGAGCTGAAGGATATCGAATCTTTGATGAAAATGAGCTTCTACACGATGGGCAGCATGGAAAGCAAAATTACAGACAAAGCTGTTCAAGATTCCTATAACGAGCAAGCAGCCGCACATGCATTTGATGTCGCGACAGTTAGCCACATTCTGATTTCCTTGAAGGATGCAGCTACTCAGAAAGATCTGCGCACGAAGGATGAGGCATTGGCAAGAGCGAAAGAAGTAAAAGGTAAATTGGATAGTGGCGGAGATTTCGCGGCTCTAGCGAAAGAATATTCCGATGATCCAGGTTCCAAAGATGCTGGCGGTACGTATAAAGATGCAGACATCAATCAATGGGTACCTGAATTTAAAGAAGCAGCAAGCACACTTCCTTTGAACAAAATTTCCGATCCAGTGGAATCCTCTTTTGGATACCATGTTATGAAAGTAGAATCCAGAAGCACGAAACAACTGGATGATACCCTTAAAACACAAATTAAATCTCAGCTTGCGGAGAAATCCCTTTCTGAGTTCGCAGAGAAAGAATACCCGAACTTGATCGAAACGAATAATCTGCCTAAACCGGAAGCAGCTCCAGCGGCAAGCCCTGCTGCAAGTCCAGCAGCGAGCCCAGCAGCAAGCCCGGCGGCAAAGTAAGAACTTACCAGGATGTCCGAATATGGACATCCTGTTTTTATTTGTTATTTTTGGACAACATAATCACAGCAGGGTGCAATGCAAAGCTACATAAAGAAAAATTCCTTAGCAGAAGCGACTGCATAGAAGATTGGGAAGTGAAGAATACTATGGATAGAATTCAAGTTCCCACCAAAACCCGATCTAGCATACAAGATTTCATGCTCCTGTCGTATCTAATTCTTGAGCGGAAAGTGAGGCATCTAGAGGTATGAAAGCAACTGGAATTGTCCGTCGGATAGATGATTTAGGGAGAGTTGTTATTCCCAAAGAAATACGACGCACACTGCGAATTCGCGAAGGTGACCCTTTGGAAATTTTCGTTGATCGCGATGGTGAAGTGATTCTGAAGAAATATTCGCCTATTGGTGAGCTTGGTGATTTTGCTAAGGAGTACGCTGAGTCGTTGTTTGAGAGTACTAATCATATTGCGATGATTTCAGACCGAGACACGATTATTGCTATGGCTGGTGGATCCAAAAAGGATTACTTGGAGAAATCAGTGGGGTCCATTATTGAATCCTGCATGGAAAATCGTAAACCGCTTTTGGAGAGCAGCTCCGGGCAATTTGAGATTATTAAAGATATGAATGAAACGTTCTCTTCTTTCGTGGCTGCTCCGATCGTAGCTGGTGGCGATCCAATTGGCTCCGTAATTTTGATCTCGAAAGATGAGAGTGTGAAAATGGGCAACATGGAAGTGAAGATGGTAGAAACAGCCGCTGGTTTTCTGGCGAAACAGATGGAACAATAGATACAAACATAATACACAAAGGCTTCCTTACTGAGGTGATGTTCATCTGTAAGAGAAGCTTTTTTTGTCTGCAAAGAGCTATTTCGTTATAATACGTTTATATGTATCACATCAGGTAGAGGAGAACTAGGATGGGGGAGACCGGCAAGGGGCATCACATGGAACGCGAAGAGCTCCAGCAGAATGTCGGAAAACAGGGCACGGCCAAGCTGCTGAAAGGGGCTGCTGTTCTTGGGGCTGCGGCTGTACTCTCGAAATTACTCGGAACATTGCAAAAAATACCGCTGCAAAATGTAGCGGGAGATGCCGCTTTTGGCATTTATAATGCGGTTTATCCGCTTTATATTTTGATTTTATTTGCGGCTACGGCAGGTTTTCCTATCGCTGTCTCCAAGTTTGTGGCGGAAAGTGTTATCGACGGCGAACATTGGGAGGCTAAACGCATTGCCCGTATATCCGGAGTGGTGCTGCTAGGCAGTGGTATCTGTTTATTTGTACTACTCTACCTTGGAGCGGGTGAGATCGCTGGATGGATTGGCATTCAGCAGACGGAAAAGGCGATTCGTAGTGTTTCTTTTGCACTGCTATTAGCTCCGACATTAGCTGTTTTGCGCGGTTATTTCCAAGGGTATCAAAACATGCTGCCAACCGCTGTCTCACAAGTGATTGAGCAGTTGATTCGGGTTATTACAATGGTTGCTCTGCTGCTTTATTTGGCGGCTCTTGCTTATGATGAAGAGTGGATTGCGGCAGGAGCGACTTTTGGCTCTGTTACTGGCGCAGCCGCAGGATTAGTCGTGATGTATGTATATTGGCGAAAAGCAATACGGGATTTGAAGTATTCGGAGGAGCCGGGTAGTGGGAAGAAGACTGAAGTTAAGCCTCTGTCCACTTGGCTGTGGATGAGGCGAATTGCAGCCTATGCGATACCTGTTTGCTTAGGTGCAATCGTAGTGCCGCTATTGACATTGGTGGATACGTTCACCATGCCGCGATTGTTGGAAGCTTCGCAAGGGAGCGAGCTTGAAGCTATGCGGCAGTTCGGTTTGTATAATCGCGGCTTGCCGCTTGTCCAGCTTGTTGTTATGGTGGCCTCATCCATGTCGGCTGTCCTCGTTCCTGCCATGGCGGATGCGAAGGCGAGAGGGTTGACCGATGTGATGCGCTCTCGGGCGGAGATGTCCATCCGGCTTTCTTGGCTTATAGGACTCGGCGCGTCCTTTGGACTCGCTTTTGCCGCGGTGCCGATCAATATCATGTTATACAAAAACGGTGAGGCCAGCCTGACGATGGCCGTGCTGGCATTCACGGCCCTTTTCAGCACGCTGAACGCTGTCTCCGCCAGCGTGCTGCAGGGGGCCGGCGCGATTCACACGCCGGCGCAAGCCTTGCTCGTTGCCATCGTGCTGAAAGCACTCGGCAACGTCGTGCTCATGCCCCGCTGGGGCATCGACGGCGCCGCGCTCAGCGCGGTGATCGCCTACGCCGCTGCGGCGGGGCTGAATCTGGTGCAGCTGCGCCGCAGCACCGGGGCGCGCTTCGCGCTGCGGCCGTACGTCATCGCACCCACGCTGGGCGTGGTGGCGATGGGCGTCTGCCTCGCAGCGCTGGAACTGCTAGCCATGCCCGCTGTGGCGGCATGGCACTTGCCTGAGCGATTGAGCGCGAGCGCAATCGCATTGGTTGGGGTAGCCGGCGGCGCGGCCGTCTACGGGCTTGCGCTGCTGCGCAGCGGCAGCATCAGCCGCGAGGAGCTGCGGCTGATGCCGGAGCTGGACCGGAAGCTGGCGCCGGTCCTGGCTCGCATCTGGCCGGCTGGCCGTTCGGCCGGCCAGTAGGTTTTTCCACAGCTGCTGGTGCGGCTGCCCACACGGCAGCCATTGCCGTTACTCTGTACGTTTTGCAGCATACAATTTCCTGCACAATGTACAGTAAATTAGCATACCAGCAGCTGATCCCGGGCTTAACCTGCATTTTATACAGGAAATTCCCTTAAAAGCAGCCATATCGGCTGATTGGTTTAAAATTATCTGCACTTTTTGCAGTAAGACCTGCACATGAGGGAAGTCTTTTGGCATTTACCTGCACTTTCTGCAGTAAAAGCGCCCAAAGACTTCCCAGCTATCACTCTCTCGTGAAGTAGAGAACTCTAGGCCGGCTATCTGGATCCAACTCGGGTCCCATACATATTTCAGGAGGTGCTACCCCATGTCAACTCAAGCTCAAATTACAGTCGTCGGACTCGGAACGGGAGAAGAAGACCAGCTCACCCTCGGTATCTGGAAAAAGCTCCAAAATGCAGCAAAGTCACAAACTGCGCTTTATTTGCGTACAGAGGACCATCCCATGGTTCGCATGCTGGACAGCAATCAAATCCCTTACCAAACCTTCGATTCCAACTATATGGCTCATCAAAGTTTTGAAGGGGTATATGAATCTATTGCAGAAGCGCTTATTCAATCTGCCAAAAACGCATCCGCCGAGGTCATCTACGCTGTGCCAGGTCACCCCATGGTGGCGGAATATACGGTACAACTCTTGAAGATGAGGTGTCCAGAAGAAGGGATCTCGCTGCAAGTGATGGGGGGAGAAAGCTTTCTAGATCAGGCTTTCTTACGCTTCGGCTTTGATCCGATTGATGGCTTTCAGCTGCTTGATGCTACGAGTCTTAGCCGCTATGCGCTTAATCCTCAGATGCATACAATTGTTGGGCAGGTCTACGATACCTATACGGCGTCAGACCTCAAGATTTCCCTCATGGAGACCTACCCGGATGAATACCGCGTTGTTGTGGGTCACTCCCTAGGTGTGGCGGGTGCTGAGCAGATTATCGAAGTGCCGCTGCATGAGCTGGATCATGTGAAGGGCTACGGGAATCTATCGCTGGTTTGGGTGCCTAAGAGCGAGCAGGACGAGGTCCGCTATCGCACTTTTGGCCGTTTGCACGAAATCGTGCAAGTTCTTCGGAGCCCAGAGGGCTGTCCTTGGGATCGCGAACAGACGCATGCCAGTCTTCGCAAAAATCTCATCGAAGAAGCTTACGAAGTGCTGGAAACGATCGATGAAGATGATCCTGAGCACATGTGCGAAGAGCTCGGAGACCTGCTGCTGCAAGTTATGCTCCATGCGCAGATGGAAGAGGAGATTGGGACGTTCACTGTTTATGACGTAATTGCTACGTTGAACGAGAAACTCATTCGTCGCCATCCGCACGTATTCGGAGACAACAAAGCAGAGGATGCCGATGAGGCACTTGTGAACTGGAATGCGATGAAGGCTGAGGAGAAGCGGAAGAAAGGCATCGACGTGACGAAGCAATCTGTCCTGGACGGCATTCCACGTGAATTGCCAGGGCTCATGAAGGCATTGAAGCTGCAGAAGAAAGCGGCTACCGTTGGCTTTGATTGGTCTGAGCTGCACGAGGTGCTTCAGAAGCTGGAGGAAGAGCTGGGAGAGCTTCGCGAAGCTATTGATAATCAGTCGGAAGAGGCGGCCCAAGATCGTCTTGAGGAGCTCGGGGACGTGCTTTTTTCTATCGTAAATGTTGCTAGATTCCTCAAAATTGATCCGGAAGAAGCTATTGCGCACACAAATCGCAAATTTATTCAAAGATTTTCATATATAGAAGATCAGCTATGTTTAAAAGGGCTTTCTTTTGAACAAACTGGGTTATCAGAGATGGAAAATTATTGGCAGGAAGCAAAAAAAGTTACAAAACTTCGCTAGTAATAGAAGGAATTTGACGAAAAAAGAAGAATACTAAGTTTGGTGTAAGGTTGAATATGGAAATTTACTAGTAGGGATATTTGAACATCGTTCAAAGTCCTCTCAGCTTTGCGGCTTTGGTACATAGAAGACATGATCTTCAACTATTTTTGGGAGGTAACAAATCACATGAACAAAACAGATTTGATCAACAACATTGCAGAAAAAAGCGGGCTAACTAAGAAAGACGTAGAAGTTGTACTTAACGGATTCCTTGGTGAAGTTACAGACGCTCTTTCATCCGGAGATAAAGTTCAATTAATCGGTTTCGGAACTTTCGAAACTCGTAAACGTTCCGGTCGTACAGGCCGCAACCCACAAACAGGCAACCCAATCGTGATCGCGGAATCCAACGTTCCAGCTTTCAAAGCGGGCAACAAGCTTAAAGACGCTGTAAAATAATGCGAATCGACAAGTTTCTAAAAGTATCTCGACTGATTAAGCGCCGAACCGTAGCGAAGGATGTGTCCGATCAAGGGCGCGTCTGGATTAACGGCAGAGATGCCAAGGCGAGTACGCAAGTGAAAGTCGGCGACGAATTAGCTATTCAATTTGGTCAGAAAAAGGTGACAATTCGCGTAGAACTCTTATCGGAGTCGACCCGTAAAGAGGATGCTGCGAAGATGTACACGCTGGTCAAGGAAGAAGCTTATCAGTTCGAGTAACACACCCAAAACACCAAATAGTCCAGGATTCCCGGATGAGGGATCTTGGGCTTTTTTTTGTGTTCTAAAATAGGACATCCTCCCATATCGTAATGATAGATGAAGGAGGGGTACAGGCCATGATGGAACCCGTTAAAAATACGAACAAACGGCAAGAAATTAAAATGCTGAATCGCAAGCTCTTGGAGATCTCCGGAGTTTTGAACGTAGAGAGCTTTGACAGCGAAGAGTTCCTCCTTGAAACGGAAATGGGCTACCTGATGATTAAGGGGCAGAATTTGCACATTAAGAATTTGAGCTTGGAGCAAGGGTTAGTCGCCATCGAAGGACTTATTCAAGAATTATCGTATGTGGATGGAAATACCCAGGAGAAATCCAAGGGGTTCCTTGGTAAATTATTCAAGTGACCCTGAACGTTCAATTCCATACGATTTTCATGATGTTTTTGAGCGGGGTCGCCATTAGTGCGATGTTTGATGTGTTTCGTGTGCTTTCCGGTAAGCTCAAGCTGCCGCGGTGGACGATTCCGCTCGTTGATACTGTGTACTGGATTGTGGCGACAATCCTCGTGTTCCGCTTGCTCATTTACAGCAATGAAGGACAAGTTCGTATGTTTATTTTTCTGGGGATCGGGATTGGTATTTGCTTTTATTTCGCCTTCCTCAGCCAAATTGTGGTTCATCTTACGCTGCTGCTCATACGAGTTGTTATTGCGATTTACAAGTTTATTGCAAAAACCGTCGAAATTCTCATCATTAAACCGATCATTGGCTTATATCGTCTAACGGTGATAATTTTGGGCTTTTTGCTAGCTGTAGCTATATTCCTTTACAGAATTGTGCTACAATTGCTTTATCCTTTGTGGAGATTACTCCTCTGGATGACTCGGCCTGTGCATAAATATTTCGTGATCCCTGATTGGCTCAAGAAGCTGACGGGTAAGATCGTAACGTTGTATCGCAGGTTATTCTCAAAGTAGGAGGAATTCCTATACATGCAGGCTCAAGCAACCGCACCAAACAAGCGCAGCAGTAGTGTAGGCTCAAAGCGAAGACTGCGTTTTCTGATGATCTTTGTCCTTTGTTTTATGAGTTGGGCTGCTGTTAATATTTGGGGGCAGTTCGCTAAGCTTCACGAGAAGAGAAATGCCGTGGCGAATATGGAGCAACAGCTCGTTGATGCGAAGAAGGTCAAGGAGCAGACTCAGAAGGAAATCAGTAGGCTGCATAATGACGAATACTTAGATCAAATTATTCGCCGGGATTTTCACTATAGCAAAACGGGAGAGACGCCTCTTAGTGTCTCGAAGCAATAAAAGGACTGAAGAAGGGGCGAATGCCGTGTTGACCGTGGTTTCTGCATCGGTTATAATCGGCGTAGCCAGTGTTTTCAACATTTTAAGGGAGGAACATTTTACTTTATGGCAATTGAAGTTGGCACCAAGTTAGAGGGTAGAGTGACGGGGATTACTCACTTTGGAGCATTCGTCGAGCTTGCTGAAGGAGTTACCGGTCTTGTTCACATTTCGGAGATCGCGGACAATTATGTGAAAGACGTTAATGACCATTTAAAGCTGGAAGACAAAGTATTGGTCAAAGTGATTAACGTGGACAAGGATGGCAAGATCGGACTGTCGATCAAGCAAACGGTTGACAAGCCAGTTGAGGAAAGACCAGCTCGTCCTGAACGTACAGGTGGCAGCAGCTATCAAGGACGCCCGAGCGGAGATCGTCCAGGCGGCTTCCAAGGTGGTCGTCCAAGTAGTGGCGGAGAACGCAGTGGTCCTCCAAGCGGTGGTCAAGGCGGTGGTCGTCCAGGCGGCGGCGGCTTCAATCGTGGCGGCGGCGGTGGTGGCGGTCGCGGCGGCTTTAACAAGCAGCAAGGCGGAGCTAGACCGTTCTCGTTCGAAGATAAAGTATCTCGTTTCCTTAAAGATAGTGAAGAGCGGATTTCGTCTCTGAAGAAGAACACCGAGTCCAAACGCGGTGGCCGAGGCGGAAGAAGAGACTAATAGATGCTTATAATAGAACCACATTGCGCTTAGGCGGATGTGGTTTTTTTATTTTAATTATTACAATTCATCGTATGGTCAATTCCAATCGACATGGAGTTACGGGTATCTCCCCCATCTGCGTGGCGAAAGTTCGGGAGGATCAGACTTTTGGATACGCTTTCACGAGAATAAAGTGAGGCACGGCAAGGGCTAGAGGCTAATGACACGGCCGGCGCGGCTTGTCGGAAATTTCTTTGAATCTATCAACTCATTCTGACAAACTTTCTGCTAGATTGTCTCTATACTAGAGAAACAAATAAGGGAAGAATGGATGGTGTTCAAAGCATGCAAAGAAGAAGCCTAGGTGCGACGATAAGTGGCGGATGGTCAGGAATATGGCAAAGAGCGAAAACAGGTGCTCACAGTGCTGCAGTGGAAAATCGTTTTGTTCAAGCTTTTGTGGCTAAGAAGTGGACTTTTCTTCTCATCGTTATGGCTTTCCTACTTGGACGTGCAATGATCCTGGAACAGCTATCTCCATTTGCTTTGGCCTTTATCGCGGTTATTTATTTTACGAGGAGAGACATTCTGCACTGGGTAGGGATTGCGGCATTTGCTGGGAGCTTATTATCTCTGAATTCGAATACGGGGTATCTCGTAACTGAGATTATCGTCTTCCTGCTCATCCAAAAAGCGTTCGAGAAGTTTGAACGGTCAGATCTATCCTTAGCGCCGCTACTCGTATTCAGCTCAACCTTCTTGGTCCAGCTTTTTGCGGAACTGGTCGTTTCGAACTTAAGCTGGTATTCCTTAATGATGCTGTCTGTAGAAGCGCTGCTCAGTCTAGTGCTGACATTAATTTTCATACAAGCTATTCCTGTCTTCACACTTACCCGTAAAAACTATCATTTGAAACACGAGGAAATCATTTGTTTAATTATTTTACTGGCATCCGTTATGACAGGGACGGTGAGCTGGGTAATGGGGCCTGTCACGGTGGAGCACGTGCTCTCCCGATATTTAATTCTGTTATTTGCATTGGTAGGCGGAGCACCTTTTGGGGCTTCGGTTGGCGTCATCACAGGGCTAATCTTAAGTCTTGCGAATAGCAACGCCGTCTATCAAATGAGCTTGCTCGCCTTCTCCGGGATGTTAGCGGGACTTCTCAAGGAAGGGAATCGGCTCGCTGTTGCCTTCGGCATGCTGCTGGGATCTTCGATTCTATCGTTCTATATAGGTTCAAGTGCCGATATGATTAATTCCGCTTGGGAATCACTTGCAGCTGTTACGCTGTTCCTTCTTACGCCTCGGAGTTTGATTCTCACGCTGGCCAAATATGTTCCGGGCACGCAGGAGAATCTCAAATCACAGCAGGACTATGCGAAGCGGGTTCGCGATGTGACGGCGAGCCGTGTGGAACAGTTCTCGGAAGTGTTTCGCCAGCTATCGCGCAGCTTTAAGCAATTAACTACGGATGATGCGGTAAGCCGCAAGGAGGAGGAAGTGGGGCATTTCATGAATGCCGTCGCACAGAAAACCTGTGAATCCTGCTGGAAAAAGAGCCAGTGCTGGGATCAGAAATTTTATCAAACGTATACGTATATGACGGATATGATGACCCATATTGAGACGAAGGAGAATATGACGAAGAAGCAAATACCTGCGGAGTGGAAGAAGGTGTGTAATCGGACAGATCAAGTGCTAGATGTGATGAAGCAGCAATATAGTTTATATAAGAATGATTTGCACTGGAAAAAACAAATTATGGACAGCCGCCATCTGGTGGCAGATCAGCTGTCAGGCGTTTCGCAGGTGATGGAGGACCTGGCGAAGGAAATTAAACGGGAAGGGCAGGAGTTATTCCTTCAGGAAGAGCAAATCCGTAATGCGCTGGAGGAGCTGGGCTTATCTATTCATACGATCGATATTATTTCCTTGGATGAAGGAAACATTGAAATCGAAATTATTCATCAATACACGAAAGGCTTCGATGAATGCCGGAAAATCATTGCGCCGCTGCTGAGCGAAATCATCGGCGAGAACGTCGCCGTGATGCGTGAGGAGATGCATGAACGCGGCGAGGGCTACAGCACGGTTGTATTCGGCTCTGCGAAGGAATTCGAGGTAGAGACCGGGGTCGCCGGCGCAGCCAAAGGGGGCGACCTCTTCTCGGGCGACAGCTTCTCCACGGTGGAGCTGGGCAATGGCAAGTATGCCGTTGCGCTTAGCGACGGCATGGGCAATGGCGAGCGGGCGCGGGCCGAGAGTCAGACCGCCCTTAGCATCCTGCAGCAGCTGCTGCAGTCTGGGATGGATGAGAAGCTGGCAATCAAGTCGCTGAACTCGGTGCTCATGCTCCGATCCTCCGACGAAATGTATGCGACGGTGGATATGGCCTTGATTGACATGTATAACGCAAACACGACGTTCATGAAGATTGGCTCCATACCGAGCTTTATTAAGCGTGGGAATGAGGTGATTTCGATCTCCGCGAATAATCTTCCCGTGGGGATTCTGAGCGAGATCGATGTGGATCTGGTGTCGATTCCTCTCCAGTCAGGGGATATCCTCGTCATGATGACTGACGGGATCTATGATGCCCCAGGCCACGCGGTGAATAAGGAGATGTGGATGAAGCGCATGATCCAGGAAATCGATACGACCTTGCCGCAAGAGTTCGCGGATTGTTTGTTGGAGCGAATTTTCCGCCATCATCATGGCGAAATTCAAGATGACATGACTGTCGTTGTCGCTCGCGTAGAGAAGCGGCAGCCGGAGTGGGCGACATTCCGTTGGCCGGGGATTACGCGCATGGAACGTCCGAAAACGGTCAGTTAGCCTCTCAAAAATGAAGCCGTAACAGCTCATTTGCTGTTGCGGTTTTGGTGTGGGAAAATAAGAGTATTACAGGATTCATGAGAAAGGCGGTATGGCATGTTCAGGAAAGTGCTTTCTCTCGCATGTATCGTTCTCGGGGCCTTAATTTTTCTATACCCAGCCTTGAATGACCGATACGAGAGTTATCAGCAGCAGAAGATTATGAATCAATGGCAGGAAAGTTTGCAGGTCATGGATCAAATCTCAACGGAGGAGAGTGAGATTGCACAATCTGAGAGTGTTGATAATATTTTAGGAAAAGTCGGGGCAATTAGCAGTTTGGGCACTATAGATCCACTGGACTCTGTAGAGTCAGTCGATTCGGCCGCTGCCAATCCGTCAACTAATCTGCCTAGTGTAAAGGCGGCACAGACTTTGGATATACAAGCTGCACCCAAACCGACACCGCTCCCGAAGAATGTAGAAGGTGTGCTGCGGATTGATAAAATCAATTTGAAACTCCCGATCCTGACGGACGCAACTGTGAAGAATTTGAAAGTTTCTGTTGCAAGTATAGTCAATACGGGGAAACCAGGTGAAGTAGGCAACTATGCGATAGCTGGTCATAGAAATCTGACCTACGGGAAGAATTTCAACCGATTAGATGAAGTTGATCTAGGTGACATCATTCAAGTCGAGACAGGGAGCAAACAGTTCAAATACATTGTGGAGGATAAGCAGTACGTCCTTCCTACGGACATATCAGTCCTAAAGAGCAACGGTAAAGAGAAGGAAATAACTTTAATAACATGTGACCCGATGGATAATCCGACGCACCGTTTAATTATCAAAGGGAAAAT
>NZ_WTUZ01000019.1:0-34142 GCF_009882985.1 Paenibacillus silvestris | reverse complement strand
GTGCTGCATTTTCTGATACATTTTGTATCAAGGTGAGTTGAAATTTTTCTTTGGTCTACACACTCATAGGAATGGAGGGAATTATGAACATGTTGAAGAAGGAATTGAAGCTGCTACTCGTCATTTTATTAGTCTTCATGCAGTGCTTGTATGCCGTCGGCGTTTCAACCAAAGCAAGTGCTACTGAAATCTCCGATAACATTTTGGAAAGTGTGACGATGGTTGTTTACGACAGCGCGGGACAAATCGTGACGGGAAACGTATACGATCAGGGCGCTAAAGTAAAGCTGGACTATACCTGGTCTTTGCCGGATGGTCATAGTTACCGCGCAGGCGACACCTATACGTTTATGCTGCCAGAGCAATTCTTGTTATTTAATAACGTGGGCGGGACTTTAACTACTGGTGACGATCAAGTTGGAACTTTTCAGGTAAACAAGGACAGCAGACAAGTCATCATTACATTTAATAATTTTATTGAAAGCCATGATAATGTGAGAGGGACCCTCTCGATCAATACCCTGTTTAATAAAAGTCGAATAACTGGAAGCACAACACAAATTATTACGATCCCTATCCATTCGGGAGAACAGGTATTTACGCTCGTTTTCAGGCCGGATGTTCCCTCTACCATAAGTAAAGCTGGTATGGCTAACGGTTTTAATGCGAAGCAGATTGACTGGACCGTTGATGTGAACAAGTCGATGGACTCCATATCGCAAGCGGTCGTAACAGACCCTATTCCTTCGGGGTTGGATGTTCCATTAACTGTTGCTGTTTACGATTTGGATGTGAAGTTGGACGGTACAATGGTGCAAGGGGGATTGGTGGATAGCAGCAAGTATACGATGAGTACAGATGGGCGTGATCTTTCCATACATTTTACAAACAGCCCTATTCTTTCTGCCTACCGTATTCAATACACGACGTCAATTAATGATCAATCTAAAGGGCCTTTTGTGAATACAGCAACGTTATCAGGAAGTAATAAAACCGCTGTCGAGGCTTCTGCAACGGTTGAAGTCAAGCATGGAATCCCGCTTGATAAGATTTCACCTGATTCAGAATACAATCCTAGTACCCAGACCATTGGATGGACAATCAAGTATAACTATAACGAAGTGACGATTGCGAAGGAGCAAGCAACATTAGCTGACTTATTCAATGACACCCAAGCATTGGTGTCTGATTCTATGCATGTGTACCCTGTAACGTTCAATTCCTCTGGCGATGAAACGTTGGGAGTCGAATTGCCTGCTACAGAATATACACTGACGACATTATCGCAACCTTCCAAAAATGGGTTCAAACTGGAGTTTAATCACGATATTACGTCGGCTTATAAAATCATTTATAAGACGAAGGCAAGCAGCCCCGTTATTAATAATGCTACTATTTCCAACCAAGTTACTAGTGGGAGCGGAACAGTTAAAACGATCACACGACCAATTATTCAAGGGGTCCTTGCCAAGACTTTTGGTGCCGTAGACTATGGAGCTCATACGGTTGTGTGGAATATCAAGATTAACGAGGATAGCCAGGAACTGAGAAACGTCGTTGTGGCGGATACGTTTCCGAACAAAGGACTCCACTTCATTCCTGGTACATTGGTTATTAAACATGGTGATACTATACTAGATGCAACAGAGTATACAGTGGATGGTCCAGTATCCCCAGGTGAAGGCTTCAAAATTACTTTTGCAAATACGCTCACCAAACCTACCTTAATTACCTACAAAGCAGAGTTTAATCTGGATTGGATACAATCTGAGAACAGCACAACTGAATTTCCTAATAGGGTTAAATTAGACTGGACTTATCGTTCTGAGGTCGCGTATACCAAAACAGTCACGACAACGTTCGTACCTAAGGATGAAGTGAAGAACAACGGGTTTAAAAATGGAACGTATGATCTAAATTCAAAACAAATCACATGGAATATTGGGTTTAATTACAACAGTAAACCACTTGAAGCGGCCGTGCTCGAGGATCTTTTAGAATCAAATCAAAAGTTGGTTGAGAGCTCCGACGGTTCCATTACTTTTAACGTCTACAGGATGAAAGTCCTAGCGAATGGCGTAACCACGATAGGGTCGATTGTAGACCGTCTCAGCTATGACTACCATGTAGATGCTAACAATAAGCTCATTCTGGCATTTAAGCAGCCGATTTCAGAGCCGTATTATGTCGTTTTTAAAACGAGTGGCCTTGGCTTGCTTATTAACCAAAGTACAGTGAACAATACGGCCAAACTATTCGATGCGGATAAACCCGTGTCGAAGGATCTAACAGCATCCGTTAACATTCCACATGGAGGCGAGTACGTCAGCAAGAAAGGTTTGCAAAACGGTGACAAAATTAATTGGACGATCACGATTAACCAGGGACAATCAACTTTGAGTGACGCTGCATTAATAGATACCCCTACGGTAAATCAACTGCTGCTGCTTGATACGTTCCATCTATTTAAAACGATCGTAGATACAAGTGGAAATGTCACTAAAGGGGTAGAGTTAACCAAGGAAGTCGACTATACACTAGTTGTCAATACGGATACGAGCGGTAAACAAACATTCCGGCTGCAGTTTGTGAACCCTATCAATTCCGCCTACATTTTGGAGTACCAATCACTCATCGTGGCTAATGATAAGGATACTGTTTCCAATAAAGTTAGCTTGAGTGGTAAAAATGTAACGACAATCACAACAGAAACCGAGCAAAATGTTATTGTTGGCGTTTCGAGCGGTTCCGGCACAGGCAGTGGAGTAAGGGGTTCGCTCACTGTCAAAAAGGTGGATGCGTCGAATAACACCGTATTGCTCAAAGGAGCAACCTTTGACTTGTACCGCAAGACTGACAGGACATTGGATCGGATTGGTACAGTGACCACGAATGAAAATGGAATTGCTAATTTCACCGGCCTGTTGAAGGGCAATTATGTTGTGAAGGAGAGTGCAGCGCCTGCTGGGTATGCTCTAGATGCTGCTAAGGAATACCCCGTTTCTTTAAATTCGGGTGAGAATTATTTGATAACTGTAACCAATACCAAGGCTACCGACCCGCCAACCAGCACGCCGTCTAATCCACCAACCAGCACGCCAACTAACCCGCCAGATAACGATACATCAACGAATGATCCAGATCCGACTCCGAGTGCTTCAACATCACCGAAGCCAAGTGTGTCACCTACTCCGTCCAGTTCACCAAGCCCAGGACCTAGTTCAAGCCCAAGTCCTGGTCTTACGCCGAGCCCAACGCCTGTTCCATCAAACGGGCCTGCGCCTTCGGTCAGTCCAGAGCCAACGACGACGGCAGAAGGACAGCAGCAGGAGACACTCCCAGTGACCGGTGAATCCAGTCACACGGCTGTGAAAATAGCCGGTGTGGCGCTCATTCTTCTAGGCTTCCTCTTACGGAGAAGATGGCGTAAACATTAAAGTTGATACAAAGCCTTAACAGCTCATTCGCTGTTAGGGCTTTTTTTGTTTTATCCCGCTAAATTCTGACATGTTTTTCACATTTATTAGGAAATAAGGCCTATAAAGTTATTGCCAATAGGACTATAATCATGGTTAACTATAAATAGATTATTTACAGTTAAAGAAAATGGGGTGAGATATGGAGAATGGTTGTATGAGTAGAGGAAAATCTGCCTGCTGATTATGGCATGGTGCCCATTTCATGGAGTTCAGTGAAGTCGTTCGAGTATTAATAAAACGTTTAAATGGTGTTTCGATTGCAACAACAATTAAAGTGGAGGTAAATCATGCTGCGTTATCGGAAGAAAGTAGCAATCCTGATGTCGCTAATGCTGGTCATCCAGTTAATTGGCGGTATGCTTGGTGCGGTGCAGGCTGCACCGACCAATGCATTTGATGGAAATAAACTCGATGAGTTCAGTGTAACCGGGTACGATGCAGATCCTAATGATCTGGATGGACAACAAAAGAAAGAATTAACGGAAGCTGTACTAGGGCGCGATACGGAAATTCTGGTCCATGCCCATAATAAAGCTCCAGGAGAAATGGCCTTCAACGTTGGCGTTGAAGTGATACTGCCGGACGGCCTTGAACTGGCATCGGATATGAGTCCGAGTACGGTAGTAACGGATAGCGGTACAGGAACCATTACGGCTTTCTGGAAAGATATCAAAGATATCGCTGCCGGGGAAAGCTTCGATTTCCCTGTGAAAATCAAAGTTTCCAATAACTATAGGAAAGCAAATAGCAGTGGTCTGGTTCCGTTTGGAACTTTTCTGACGCCAACGGTTCGACTTTTTGCGAGCAGAGATGCCCGTAACGTATACTATGACGCTGCGCTGCCTACCAAGACATGGAGCAAAGCAATCAAGGTCACACCTTTTTCCATTCGTATTATCGATAATGTGAAGAATGTGAAGGGAGCGGGCCCTGATGCTACACCCCCAGCGGGAGGCTCAGAGTGGGGAGAACTTCCTTACAAGATCGAAATGGTTAACAATGCACGGTCCTCTACATCATTTACATTGTTTGAAGAGAAAACGGATGCGGCAATAGAGCTTTATGGTTTTGAAGGTCAAACCGGAACGCCGACACAATCGGTTAGCAATGGCGAACGCACCGCGAACTGGACGCTTCCAGCACTTACTGTGGCAGGTGAGGACGGAAAAGGTAAGAAAACGTTTAGTTATCAGGCAGCCTTTTTGAATACGGATGCAGGCAATCATATAATGCAGCATGGCACACAGAAGGATGATAAGTTTGACTATAGTGCTATCGTGGATGGTCAACCCTATTCGGGGTCTGTAACCCATAAGATTACAGCGCGAGATATCGTAATTTATAAAGGTGTTCAGAAGAAAGCAGGTTCTTCAGCAGGAAGTGATGTCGGATACAATGACAGGCTTGTATACACGCTGCGTGTCAAAGTAAACGAGTACGTACCTGTAACAGGGATTACCGTGAAAGATACGCTGGGTGATGGGCAGGACTTCGTCGATGGTTCGGTCTTAGTCCGAAATGCAACCAATGGAACAATATCTCCAGATCTCACGAAAACGGGTTCAGGAAATGGAACTACAGTTTTAACGTGGACGCTAGGCGATATGGACTACACAAGGGCTGCGGATCGTGAGTACACGATTACATATGAAGCCACCGTTCGATCGACTTGGAAGGTTGCTAAATCCGGTGGAAGCAATGTAGTAGCAGCGGACGTTCTGGTCAATAAGGCAGAGGTAAGCGGTGCATCCGATTCGTCTGGGGCGGTCACCGATTCCGATTCAACCGAAGTTCACGTGACGACGCCTAGTGTGAGTGAGAAAATCGTTAAAGTGAATGATGGAACCATCGTGGGGGGCCAGCCGGTTAACGAGCTGAAGCAGGCGGTAACCGTAGGTGACACGGCTAGTTTTAGAGTGGCTTACGACGCTGTGGGACTGCAGGCGAAACAACACAATGTCAAGCTATATGACTATCTACCTCTCGGCACGTTGTTGGAAGGCCCACTTAACAGTTATCAAATTAACGAAATAACGCCTACATACGAAGAAGCTATGCATGCCCTGGTGTGGGATTTTGGCGATACGGATCTAGTCGAGGGTCAGATTAGCCAACTTGACACTGAGGTAAAAGTGCGGATTCAAGACGATACCAGTTACGTCAAAAAGGACAAAGGTGCTAAAAACCTAGTTGTTCTTACCTATGAAAATTCAGAAGGTATTGTTGAAAGCAAACGTAAGGAAGTTGAATTAGCTTATGTAGAACCTGATGTGAGCATAACGCGCACAGTGAGCAAAACGACGGATCTTCACGGAAATGAATCGGTTCTAGTTACAATTAAACTAACGAACAATGGATATACACCGGCCTACCATGTCAAGCTGACAGATAAGTTAGCGGATGGCTTGCAGAACTTGCCGGTTAGTCCAGACTATACACAGACAGACACGTTGATCAAATTCAATGAAATTCCTTCCATACAACCAGGCGCAGCCAATTCGGTGACGTTGACGTACACAGCAAAGCTAACTGATCCAATCGGCGCGAGTAGAGATATTGTGCTTAAAGATGCGACCTGGACCTACTATGGGCAAAATAATACATCAGCTGGAGTTATCAATCGTCCTTATAGTGGGCAAGAGATAACGACGACCACGCTGACAGCGGCCGGACCGACGATTATGAAGACGGTTGAAGATACTTCGGGTACGAAAACTTCCTTGAAACCTGGCGACTGGGTCGTTTACAAGGTGGAAGTGAAAGTCCCGACCAATAATGTGGCTTATTCACCGTCGGTTGAAATTGAAATACCAAGCAATGAAGCTTATTTAGCAACGTACACGGGTTATGATTCGGAAACAGATACGGGGACGGGAGCGCTAACTGTCGATACGTCAACAGCGGGCTACATTAAATTTGCTGGAATGGCAGAGGTACCGGGCGCGACATACACGTATTATGTTAAAGCCAATGTGAAGAAGATTAATGCCGGTACATCGGTAAGTGAATCGTCCGGCGCTACCTTCAGATGGAACGCAGAAGCATCTGGTTCAAACAAAAGCTTATCCGTTCAGAACACGGAAAAGCCTACGGTGACCATTAAAGCGCCGCAGCTGGAGATTAACTTAACGCCTAGTACAACATCAATGAAAGCGGGCGACACCAAAGCCTATACCGTCACGGTAAAGAACAAGGGGCTGAATCCGGCCTATAACTTTACACCGACAGTAACTCTGCCAGCAGGATTTAGTTACGAGTCTGGTGACGGGACGGCCACCGGGCTTACAAGGACGTTCCCGGAAGTGCTAGTGCTTGCTAATAATGACGAGCAAACCTACACATTCACTGCCCGTCTTGACAACGTCAAGGGGTCAGGATCAACGCAAAGCATTCAAGCTTCCACTGGAGACTACTACAGTCTGCCTGCTGGCGGTGCCAAATATGACTATGTGGCGGGCTTAGCTACGGTTGAGGTTCCACGAGTCACGATTACGAATGTCATTACAGCGACTAGCAGCGGCGATATCTCTAAGATTCGTCCAGGAGATACCGTCGACTATCAAGTTGAAGTGACTATTCCTGATGGGACGATAGCGTACGACGTTGTCGTCGAAGATGTAGTCGACTCCCTTGGAAGTAACTTTAGCATAACGAATCCTGGCAATTTTACGGTTGCAGGAAACAAGCTTACCAAAGTTTTAAATAATTCAGAGACTGACGCCTCAACAGGGGTTAAAGTCCTCACATACACTTTTCAAGTGCAAGCAAAAGCAGGTGTTTTCGCTTCAGGTGAAGTAGTTCCGTACAAAACTACGGCAGTGGCCAAATGGCATAAGCAAAGCGGCTCCGATCCAGCGCAAACGGCTGATGCCGTAACGAGCATTGCGATTATGCAGCCGAAATTAACGATTGATCCGGTAGCGATTGCCGATACGAAGTTTTCCAAGACCAACACTGAGATTACAGTTGAGTTTGAACTGAATAACGTTGGGAACGCGACAGCCTACAAGCCTTCGGTAGAAGTCAAGCTGCCAAGCGAACTGAACGTGAAGCCAGGTTCGATCTCCGACAGCGGCTCCCTTAGCGGTGGTGACACACTTACATGGTCTGCACTCTCCGATCTTGCTGTAAGCGGTAAGAAGAAAGTGACCTTCATTGTCACTACGAAGCCAGAAGTCGTGCCAGGGACGACAGGTATTACGATTAACGGTAAAATAACCGGATACGAGTCCCGGGAGACCACACCGGTAGCCATTTACACCCCTGTAGTTTCCTTGCCGCAGGTACTTTCTGTAGATGTGTTGACGGTATCGGCTTCGATCAAGGAATCGACGAACAACAGCACGACTACGGTGCGCCCTGGGGATGAAGTGACCTATCTCCTTAGCGTAGATCAGCCGCTCAATACGACCTCGTATCATGTAAATCTTGATTCGTTGTCAGGGCTTGTTCAACAGGAAATCATTTCGGTAGGTAAGGTCGATGGCAGCTCGATTACTGATATTCCGAAAGTTGGAAATAAGTATCCTCTCAGTCAAATCACAGGGGATGCCAGTCCGACGGTTCCATCCGCGCAGTATCAAATTGTTACAAGATTGAAAACGGATGGACCAACTGGCGCTTATTTCGCTCAGTTCACACCGAAGCTTGACTATCAGACAGCGGATACGGCAGGCGCCCCTCGAACAATATCGGCCGGGATGCTGTCTGTGAACGTCGTGCAACCGGACATCTCCCTACTGTTAAGCAGCGTCAAGCCGGCCCGTCCAGACGGTTCCATTCCGTTCGACACGGCGAGTGAAGAGCTTCTCTTCACCATGAAACTGACGAATAACGGGCAGAGCACCGCGTTTAACCCGTTCACGGCAATCCAGCTTCCAACAGGTGTTCATATCAGTTGGGCAGATCCTAGAGCTACAGTAAGCGGATCTACTTATGACTTGACTTGGGAAAGCATGCCGATTCAGCCCGGCAGCAGTAGTGAATTACAATTTAAAGTACAAGCGGATAACGCAACCGTGGTTAGCTCGGTTTATGGCGTTCGCTATACCTTGAACGAATATTACTCTCTCCCTTCGAAGGGCGGGAAGCAGTATGAGGAGCTGAGCTCGAACTTAATCAACGCGGTTGTACTTGGACAGCACACGTTGAATACAGCTCCGGATCAAACCGTGAAGGCCGCACAAGCGGCAACGTTCCCGCACATAGTTACGAATACGGGAGCCGGTGTAGATCTCTTCAAGCTTGAAGTGAACACGCCATTTGCTACGGATGTGGTCGTTAATGGCCAAGTGGTAGCTACATGGGCATTCGATCAAGGGCAGTGGAAATGGACGTTCATTTCTCCGGATGTGAATCAAGGCGGCGTTCCAGGCTTCACGTTGAATGCCGGACAGCAGCAGGCGCTGCAGCTTGTCGTTCATGTTCCGGAAGGAACACCTTATGACAACGATCATCCGCATCTGATCGGTTTGAAGGCATCAGCCATCGGGAGCGGAAACCAAGAGAGCATTCAAGATAAGCTTTACGTTGTTGGGGACCCGCTTGACGGATGGGCAGGCAGCCAGCCGCGTTCGCCATGGACAGAGCCGGTGCTTGCACCAGGCGATCCTTTGAAGCTTTCGGCCGTTAGCTCCAACGATGTGCAACGAGTGGAAGCTGTCTATCTCCATGGCTCACATTCCGAAGTCATTCAATTCGTGCTGACGAACCCGGATACATTCATCACAGATGGTCATAAAGAATGGAAAAACGTGCTGACACGGTTACCAGACGATATTCTGGGTAATCTTACTTCAGAGTCGTTCAAATTAACCTTTATAGGGTATGATGCGGCAATCGGCGGTCATGATATCCAGACAGATGCACCTGCAGGCGCATTTGGCGGCAATAATGGTTTTACGGTGAAGAATGCGATTGAAATTATTGGTACCATTACAGATGCTGGTGACCAACGGCCAATTGCTGGCGCTATCGTTACCTTATACAACGAAGATGCTAGTCATGTAGAAATCGCGAAAACAACAACAGATGCAAGTGGTGGATATAATTTCGGACAACGTCCGGCAGCACGCTACAGCATCGTGGTGCAAGCTGAGAATTATGCAGAGGCAAGCAAGACATTCTACGCTATACCTAGCACAGTTGGAAGCAACCAAGTTATCGTAGATGCTGAGCTCAGCCAATATCGTTTAGTCTTAAAAGCTGATCCTAGCAGCATCGTTGGCGATGGGCAGTCCACTACTATTTTAACGGCTGTCGTATTGGATCAAACAGGTCAACCGCTTTCGAATGTTCATGTGAACTTCAGTGCTCCTGTGGGCACTTTCGTGGGTGGCTCAACGGCTATCACGAATGAAAAAGGTGAAGCAAAGGTAACGTTCAAGTCCGCTGTCATCGAGGGGATCATCTCCGAGCGGTTCCCGATTCAGGCTATTGCTGACGATAGCCCGCGCGATCTGCATGCCAAAGCGCAAATTATCATGACCTTTGAACCGGCAAGTATCGTAGGGACTGTAACCGAGATGATCGATGGCGTTGTAACGCCGGTTAACGGAGCTCATGTTGTCATTACAGCGAATTTTGATGCGAACCCCGACATTGACTTTACCGGCGAAGCTTATACGGTTACGAAAGATACGTACCAAGGTTATTACAAGATCGCGATCCCTCGCGGAGGCGTCGATTATCAAATGCAAATTACGAAACCTGTTCAAATCGGCGGACACACCCAGCTTATCACCTACACACAAACGATAACGGCAGGTGCGGTTTCTGGAGCGGGACATGAAGAATTTAGGCCTACTAAAGGGGCCAGCGGGCTTATTGCGCTGGGCAACGACGATCAGAGTGTCGGCGTATTCCCGACGAATATGACGAGCAAGATGAGGGTTCGATTGCTTGATAACTCGAATCATGAAATTTCAAACGCTCCACTTCAAGCGAACGGAACGTTCAGTATGAATGGTCTGACGCAAGGAGAATACAAAGTGGAAATTAGCTACGAAGTAGAGCCGGGCGCATTCATTGTTCTGAATGAAAACGCGCAAGGGGAGCTGTCGAAGCTGAAGATCAGCAGCGATGGCGAACTGAACATTGCGCTTGAGCTAATTGACCCTTATGGCAAGGTAACGGATGCTGCTACAGGTGCTGTAATCGAAGGTGCGCATGTTGAGCTGTACTATGCTGATACACCTAGGAACGCAACCGGTGGGAAAATCAAGCACACCTTGGTACCCCTTCCTATTCTCGCAGGCTTCCAGCCAAACGAAAATAAGAACCCGCAGAACACAGATGCTGCTGGGGATTACGCGTATATGGTCTTCTCGACTTCGGATTACTATGTGCGCGTGACGAAACCGGGGTATGTGACATATGTCAGTCCGACGATATCCGTCGAGTATGCAATCGTTAGACACGATTTGCAGATGCAGCCAGAGTCATCCGACAGTGGCAACTTAGGTGGCAGTGTTGTTCTGCCTGGTCAAACAGACTTATCTGTACATTTATTTTCGGATAAAGCCAATTACGGGGAAGACCAAGAAATCACGTTTACTGTTGAATACAGCAACAAAACAGGTACATTAGCGCAGGGAGTTCTCGTTACTGCACAAATTCCTACCTACACGACGGTTGCTGACGTAGCAGGCGGATCCGTGAACGGAAATACGATCACGTGGACAATCGGTGACTTGGCAGCGAATGGAAAAGGGTCGCTGACTTACAAAGTGAAAGTGTTGTCCAGCGCTCTTCCTAAAGCGGAACAAAATGTAACGAACGAAGCGTCGATTTCTAGCAAGACGACACTCGTACACCTGGAAGACGATAAGTCTACTCTTCAAGTGATGTTGTTCTCGAATCGTTATGAGGATAGCAAACACACGAGATATATCATGGGATACCCTGATCTGGAATTTAAGCCGCTGCGCAATATTACCCGTGCGGAAGTGGCGGCGATTTTCGCAAGGATTATGAATCTGCGCAGTACAGTGAAAGGGGAGGTGCTCTACCCAGATGTACCAGTCGTTTATTGGGGCAGTGAGTACATTGAGGCTGCTACGAGAGCTGGTTTATTTGGTGGGTACGAGGATCGTTCCTTCCGCCCGGATAAGGCGATTACGCGTGCCGAGCTATCGGCCGTTATAGCCCGTTACCTGAACTTGAAAGCAGATGCTTCAAACAATCTTCATTTCAGTGATATTTCTACGCACTGGGCGAAGAATGAGATCGAGGAAATTTACCGTTATCACATCATTAACGGATATCCAAACGGCTCTTTCCAACCAGGACAAGCTATGATTCGTGCAGAAGCCGTTACGATGATTAATCGTCTCTTGCACCGCGGTCCACTGAAAAATGCCAGTCAGTCTTTCCCTGACGTCTCCCCGTCTTATTGGGGCTTCGAGCAAGTAGAGGAAAGCGCCAATACGCATGAATACAAACGTAATGAAGATGGCTCAGAAACATTAACCAAGCTGATACCTGAGCCGCTCTGGTAATGACAAAAGAAGCAGGATACCCCATGGGGCATCCTGCTTCTTTTCTTTACAATTCAGGATGATTAGAGCCTCTCAAAAATGGAAAAACTAGGAGATAAACTGCTAGAGAGCAAATTTTCCTTATGCTAGGGAGGCAAATGTCATGATGAAACAAATTTTGTTAATCACAGATGGTTGTTCGAATGTTGGTGTGAGTCCAGTCATAGCGGCTGCACAAGCGCATACAGAGGGCGTAACTGTAAATGTCATAGGTGTGGTCGACCAAGGGGAGCTAGGCATGCTAGGCACGGAGGAGATTCGTGAGATTGCCGCAGCAGGCGGAGGGATGAGTCGGATTGTCGATTCGGTCCAATTGTCCCAAACGGTGCAGATGATGACGCGCAAAACCGTAACGACCACGATCCAGCATGCGGTAGGCAAAGAATTGCAAAGTATTCTAGGGATTAATCAACTAGAACAGTTGCCGCCAGAGAAGCGAGCTGAGGTCGTGCAGGTGATCGACTCCATGAGCGAAACTACTTCTCTTCGCGTAGCGCTTTTAATAGATGCTAGTGCTAGTATGAAGCCTAAGCTTGCAGCAGTGAGAGAAGCTATTCATGATCTTCTGCTAAGTCTTAGAGCCCGCAGTGGCAAGAGCGAATTAGCCGTATTTCACTTTCCGTCAACCAAAACGAGAGACCAAGAGCTGGAGATGGACCTCAACTGGACGAATCAGCTTGCAAATTTAGACAAGATGTTCTATAAAATAAACATGAAGGGTACGACTCCGACAGGTCCGGCGCTCCTGCAGACGCTGCAGTTCGTGACGGAGAAACCTGTCGCACCAACAACCGAGGATGGGATGCTGAGTGACTACGTGGTATGAGGAAGCTTTCCGTCCAGGGGCAGAGATCCAAGGCAAATGGAACGGCCGCAGTTATGTGGTCGAACGTTTATTAGGTGCTGGCTCTAACGGTGTTGTGGTTCTCGTACGAAGAGGAACGGCAAGATTTGCTTTAAAAGCAGGACATGAAACGGTTGATCACCAATCGGAGATTAATTCGCTGCTCGCCATATCGCTCACAGATACTTCCTTTAAGAATTTCTTAATTGATGCAGATGATATGAAGGTTCGCGGGAAAGATATATCTTTCTATGTCATGCGGTATATCGATGGAATGATGATCTCTCAATTTATACATAAGCGCGGGCAGGATTGGATCTATGTTATTGGCTCAAACCTGCTTCGAAAGCTGACGGAGATCCATAAGAGCGGTTATGTGTTTGGAGATTTGAAAATTGAGAACATGATCGTATCCAAGTATGGCGACGTGGACCTCATTGATTTTGGCGGGGTGACACCGAAGGGCAGAGCGATTAAGCAACTAACAGAAGTGTACGACCGCGGCTACTGGAATATGGGGGAGCGGGTTGCGGAAGAGAGCTATGATTTATTTTCATTTGCTATTTTACTTTTAAAATCGCTCGATCAGCGCAAACGCTTCTCAGCTATGAACAAAATGCTCCCTCAGAACAGAGATGTGGATCAACTTACGGCCATTATGCGAGAAAATTCAGTGGCAGCCCAGATCGCGCCATTTCTACATAAAGCTTTGAAAGGCGAATTTACTACGTCGCAAGAAGCCTTTAACTATTGGAAAAAGCTGATCTCGGGCAAAAAGCTTACACAGCCCGCTCTGAAAATGCCATGGCTGAAAATTTGCTTCGCCGCCTCCATTTTTATTTTTGCTGCTACTGTTTATGTGTATTGGTTGAATTAATAATTACTAGGGGAACGGGCAAGTCGGAAAGGAAGACAGAATGGAAATCGATCTTGTCGCCAAGGTGCGGCAGCGAGTGACAGAAGAGAAGTTGGCGGATTCGGGAGATGTCGTCGTCGTTGCGGTTTCAGGTGGACCTGATTCTGTGGCGTTGCTTCATGTCCTTTTTGCACTTACGACCAGTTTCAACTGGAAGTTAGTAGTAGCTCATGTGAATCATCAGTTCAGGGGTGCAGAATCGGATGCGGAGGCCTCTTTTGTCAAGGAGCTAGCCAAAGAACTGAATCTCCCTTGTGAAATAGGCGTTATCGATGTGCCGGCTTATATAGAGGAAACATCATTGAATGGACAAGCAGCCGCGCGTGAGAAACGGTATGAATTCCTTCATCAAGTTGCTGCCGATTACGGGGCTCAGCGAATTGCATTAGCGCATCATGCCGATGATCAAGCGGAAACAGTTATGATGAGAATCCTCAGAGGAACAGGCCCATCTGGGCTTGTCGGCATGCCGGAACGCAGGCGCGAAAAAAAAGTGGAACTGATTCGTCCTTTCCTACGTATATACAAAGCAGATATTGTGAATTATTGCGCTCAGCATCATATTACTTATTGTAAAGACAGCAGCAATGAGCTGCGGAAGTACTTTCGTAATCAAATTCGGCTGGATGTTATGCCGATGCTGAAGCAGTACAATGAACACCTTCCCGAGTCACTGAATCGATTGACGGATATGATGCGCGCTGAGGATGATTATTTGGCTGGAGAGACCGAACAGGTTTTACGCCGGATAGTGACTTTTCAGGAAGCGACGTGCCGGCTGGAGAGAAGTGATTTTGGCGGACTTCACGTTGCTTTACAAAGGCGTTTGATTAAATTAATATTAAACTGTCTTTGTTTGGGAATGGACCGGCTGGAATTTAACCGGATTGAAAGTATCCGCGAGCTGATCTTGCAGGATCAGGTTTCTAATCAAGTACTGCAGGTAGATGATGCCCTTTATATTGTGAGAGAATATGAAGCCATTCAATTTCAGACATTTGCTCCTTCGCCGAAGCCCTATGCTTACGCGATCGGATCCGATACTGATGTGCTGAACCTGCCGGAAATAGAAGCCAAGCTGCTATGCTCTTGGATGCCTATCAATTCATTAGAGACAACTGCTATGGTCTCATCCGCAACGGATGTATTTTTGGATCTGGATCAACTTCAACTGCCGCTTGTACTTCGAAGCCGCAGGTCAGGAGATCGATTGGAACCGTATGGTTTAAACGGGTCCAAAAAGGTAAAAGATATGTTCATTGATGCCAAAATGCCGATAAGTCGGCGTGAGGTCATCCCGTTACTGGTCGATGCTTCCGGACAAATCCTCTGGATTGCCGGCTTTCGTAGGTCTAAGCACGCTCTTGTCGGTCCCGATACAGAACGTGTGCTTCATCTGAAGCTCGTGCTGAAGTAACATGCGTAAATTTCGTTCTTCTAGAATGTAAATTTATAAGGATTCATAATATAAACTAGGGGGTTCATCCTTGTACAGCGACATTCAAGACGTTCTTTACAGTGAAGAACAGATTCAAGGGAAGATTAAAGAATTAGGAGAGCAACTCTCCAAAGATTACGAAGGCAAGAATCCATTGGTCATTTGCGTGCTTAAGGGAGCTTTTATTTTCATGGCTGACCTTGTGAAGCAAATTACAGTGCCATTGGAACTCGACTTCATGGCCGTTTCGAGCTATGGTCAATCCACGAAGTCATCCGGTGTCGTTAAGATTATCAAAGATCTTGATGTTCCCGTAGAAGGACGGCACATTCTTATCGTGGAGGACATTATCGATAGCGGTTTAACGCTGAGTTATCTGATTGATGTGCTAGAGCGACGCAATGCGAAGACGATCTCGGTCGTTGCGCTGTTTAATAAACCGGCACGCAGAACCGTTGAACTCGAACCTGATTACGCAGGTTATGTGCTTCCAGATGAGTTCGTTGTCGGATATGGTCTGGATTATGCAGAGAAATACCGTAACCTTCCATTTATCGGCATATTGAAACCAGAGATTTACTCAACTTAATGTCATATCTCCGGGCTTCTTCAATGCGGTTATGTTGTAGTGCTTTACCGGGATATGGTAAAATAATAAAAGTGTGCCGTTCGAGAGGAGGCTTGGGATGAATCGAATTATCCGGAATACCGGTTTTTATTTACTTATATTTTTGGTAACAGTAGGTATCGTCCATTTCATCAGTACCCAAAACGAACAAAAGGAATTAATTACTTACGATAAATTCCGCCAAGCGGTGGTTAACAAAAATGTGGAATCCGTAACATTGAAGTTCGATGGATACACGTATTTGATTAAAGGTAAGTATATTAACCCTCCAAGCGGTGCGGATAAGAAGAGTTTCGAAACTCATGCTCCGTATGAGCCGTTGGTCGTTCAACTGATTGAAGCAAATGGTGTTCCATCAGAAACGTATGAGACAATGGAGCGGGATAGCGTATGGATTAGCTTCCTAACCTCTATCATCCCATTCGTCATTATCTTCATCTTGTTTTTCTTCCTGCTGAACCAAGCTCAGGGTGGCGGCGGCAAAGTGATGAACTTCGGCAAAAGCCGTGCCCGCTTATATAATGAGGAGAAGAAACGTGTCACATTTGAAGATGTGGCCGGTGCTGATGAAGAAAAGCAAGAATTAATCGAAGTTGTTGAATTTCTCAAAGATCCAAGGAAATTCGCAGCGGTTGGTGCTAGAATCCCTAAAGGGGTCCTGCTCAATGGTCCTCCGGGAACAGGTAAAACATTGCTTGCACGGGCAGTTGCCGGTGAAGCAGGCGTTCCGTTCTTCAGTATTTCCGGTTCTGACTTCGTAGAGATGTTCGTCGGTGTCGGCGCATCCCGTGTTCGTGATTTGTTTGAGAACGCGAAAAAGAACTCGCCTTGTATCATTTTCATTGATGAGATCGACGCCGTCGGTCGTCAACGTGGCGCTGGCTTAGGCGGCGGACATGACGAGCGTGAGCAAACCCTCAATCAGTTGCTTGTTGAGATGGACGGGTTCGGCGCTAACGAAGGTATCATTATCGTTGCTGCAACGAACCGCCCTGATATTCTTGACCCAGCCTTATTGCGTCCAGGTCGTTTCGACCGTCAAATCACGGTTGACCGTCCGGATATTAAAGGCCGCGAAGCTGTACTGAAAGTACATGCGCGCAATAAACCGCTTGCCAAAGATGTGAAGCTGGATGCATTGTCCCGTTACACAACTGGATTCACAGGCGCTGATCTAGAGAATCTATTGAATGAAGCAGCTCTAATTGCTGCTCGTCGTAACCGTAAAGATATTTCGATGGCTGAGGTCGAGGAAGCTTTTGACCGTATCATTGTAGGTACACAAAAGAAAAGCCGAATCATCAGCGAGACTGAGAAACGCATTGTTGCTTATCATGAAGCCGGACACGCAATTATTGGTTATCATGCGGAAAATGCAGATATGGTGCACAAAGTTACGATCGTTCCGCGCGGACGCGCTGGCGGTTACGTGATGATGTTGCCTAAAGAAGGCGAAGACCGCATGATGCAGACGAAAAACGAGCTGTTGGATAAAATTACTGGACTTCTTGGTGGTCGTGTTGCCGAAGAACTATTTATCGGTGAGATCGGCACTGGGGCGTACAGTGACTTCCAGAAAGCTACAGGCATCGTCCGCCGCATGATTATGGAATACGGTATGAGCGATAAGCTTGGACCGATGCAGTTCGGAAGCTCTCAAGGTCAAGTGTTCTTGGGCCGCGACATCGGTCATGAACAAAACTATAGTGATGCAATCGCCTATGAGATTGACCAAGAGATGCAAAGCTTTATTCGTACTTGTTATGACCGCGCACGCGCCATTCTTACGGAGCATGCCGATCAGATGCATCTCGTAGCCAAAACGCTGCTTGAGAAAGAAACACTCGATAAGGATGAAATTATTGAGCTTCTGGAAAAAGGCAAGCTGAGTGCTGGTGGGATTGACGAAGACGTTAAAGTGAACATCCAGCCGCAAAGCAAAGAGAATGACAGCAACAAGTTAGGATTCGAAAAAGATAAAGATCCGAATTCGGATCAATCCGAAGAGTAACAAGCAATGGCAACTCGTAAATCCGGTGTACACGTCACGTGTACCCGGATTTTCTGCTTATTTCGGCTTTTTTACGCATTGACAGGGGATGCTGGAATGTGTAAATTAGTTGTAAATCTCTAATTTTAACGAGCTTAGATTATACTACTTTTAGATAGCTAAGAAGTACACTTTACATCCCAGATAGGGGAGGAAGCATCCATGGAAGCATTAGCACTGGAGCGCAAAGCGGAGCAGAACCGAGAATTGAAAGAGCGGTTGCTTCAATTGAAGAAAGAACGGAATGCTATTATTCTTGCTCATTATTATCAGCGTGACGAAGTTCAAGAAGTTGCCGATTTCCGGGGGGATTCCTTTTTGTTAGCGCAAAAAGCGGCACAAACAGATGCAGATGTTATTGTTTTCTGCGGGGTCCACTTCATGGGAGAAAGCGCAAAAATTTTGGCGCCGAACAAAACCGTGATTATTCCGGATGAACGCGCAGGTTGTCCAATGGCAGATATGGTCAATGTTGAGGGTCTTCGTGCTTTGAAGCGGCAGCATCCTAAAGCTAAGGTCGTTGCTTACATCAACACGTCAGCTGATGTCAAATCAGAAACCGATATTTGTTGTACATCTGCAAATGCCATAAACGTTATTAATTCCGTCGATTCGGATGAGATCATCTGGGTACCGGATAAAAATTTGGGCGACTATGTATCAAAATTCACAAGCAAAAAAGTGATCATCTGGGAAGGCTATTGCAACACGCATGATATGCTGACTGTCAAAGATGTAGAAGAAATGAAAGCGCAGTATCCGAATGCGCAATTTGTTGTACATCCAGAGTGCCGACCAGAAGTCGTGAAATTGGGCGATTTCGTGGGAAGCACGACAGCGATTATTAAATATTGCAAAGAGTCAGACTGCAAAGAGTTTATTGTTGGGACGGAAGACGGGACAGGTTACCAATTGCGCTTGGATAGCCCGGACAAACAATTCCATTTTGCAACCAAATACCTGGTTTGTCCTAATATGAAAGTAAACAATCTAAAGAAAATTGTGAAATGTCTGGAGACTATGCAACCAGAGATTTACGTACCCGAAGATGTAGCTGATAAAGCAAGATTGTCCTTAGAGCGCATGTTACAAGTAAAGTAGCATGCGCTGCTCTCTTGTATAGTTGAAAGAACGCATCAAATCATTTTTGTTAGTTTGCCCTCGTGAAGAAACAGAATCTCACTTTATTCCGGATTCTGTTTCTTTGCGAGAATTAATGGTGAAGAACGGGTGAGCGGCATGATTCCTAGATACCTCGTAGATGTAGACTTAAATTCCATTCCTCATGTACATACAGATGTGATTGTGATTGGCGCAGGTATTGCAGGATTGTTTACGGCTCTGCGCGCTAGTGAAAATAAGAAAGTTCTGATGATTACGAAGAAATCTCTCCTCGATAGCAATACGCGTTATGCACAAGGCGGGATTGCAGCTGTTATTTCCGACGAGGATTCACCTGAATATCATATGCAGGATACTTTGATCGCCGGCGCTGGCCTCTGCTCACCAGAGGCTGTTGACGTTCTTGTCCATGAAGGACCTAACGGCGTACAGGATTTGATTCAAATGGGAACTCAGTTCGATCTGGAGAATGGAGAGTTCGCTTTGACGAAGGAAGGGGCTCACAGCCAGCGACGCATCTTGCATGCGCATGGAGACGCTACGGGCGCTGAAATTGTACGAGCCCTTTCGGAGCGCACGAAGCAAGATCCGAACATCGAGATCTGGGACGACCACTTCGTGATCGACCTGATCACGCAGGATGGCGAGTGCTACGGCGCGCTCGTGCAGAAACCGGGCGGCCAGCGAGTGTTTGTTCGCGGCAACGCCACGATCCTCTGCTCTGGTGGTGCGGGGCAGCTATTCCGCTACACCACCAATCCCGATATCGCGACGGCCGACGGCATCGCGATTGCTTATCGCGCCGGCGCGCAAATTCAAGATGTGGAATTCGTTCAATTCCACCCAACGGCGCTGTGCTACCCTGGCGCTCCGCGCTTTCTGATCTCCGAAGCGGTACGCGGAGAAGGGGCTTACCTGCGCAACATCAAAGGTGAGCGCTTTATGGATAGATACCATCCGCAGCTTGAGTTAGCACCTAGGGATGTTGTAGCCCGCGCAATCGTTGACGAGATGGAGAATTGCAAATCGACTTTTGTATACATAGATATTACACATGAATCTGAGGAGCTAATTAAACACCGGTTTCCAACGATTTATGAGTATTGCTTAAATTATGGTTTGGATATGAGTACAGACTGGATCCCGGTTGCTCCTGCCGCTCACTATATGATGGGTGGCGTGAAGACGGATCTGCACGGTGAAACACATGTCCGCCGACTTTTCGCATGCGGAGAAGTGTCTTCTACGGGTGTACATGGTGCTAACCGGTTGGCGAGTAACTCGTTGTCGGAAGCTATCGTATTCGGGAGAAGGATCATAGAACGTATTCAAGAGCTGCCCGCTCTAGAAGGCGACATTCAGATCCGCGCCGAATCAGAAGCCCCAAGAACGGAAATTCCGAATCAAGCTGTAGTTGAGAAGAAGCTGAAGCTGCAGAAAGTCATGCTGCGCTACGCGGGGTTGAAGCGTTCAGCGAAAGGGTTGCAGAAAGGCCATGATGAACTGTCCAGGCAGCTTTCCATCTTTGATTCTTTGATGACAAAACGTGAAGATTATGAGTTTGCTAATTTGCTGAACTGTGCTTTGCTTACGACAACAGCGGCTTTGGCGCGCGAGGAAAGCCGCGGCGGTCATTATCGCGAAGATTTCCCTGAGCGGGATGATCATACGTGGAAGAAGCATATTGTTTTTAAGCGCGGGGAAGATAGCATAGAGGAGTGGATTTAATATGCTGGATTTAAATATGGAACTTATTCGTAAACAGATTCGGCTTTGGCTAGAAGAAGATATTGGCACCGGTGATGTCACGACTCTGACAACGATCCCTTTGGACCATGCGTCCAAAGGGATTATCCACGTCAAAGAAGATGGAATCATCTGTGGGTTGCCAATCGCGCGCGAAGTTTTCGCTGTCGTCGATTCATCTCTTCTTTTTGAAACAAAAGTAGCGGAAGGAACGTCTGTTACTAAAGGGACGATTATAGCTGAAGTGGAAGGCAACACGCGGAGCATCCTGCTTGGCGAACGTTTGAGTCTTAACCTCATGCAAAGGTTGTCCGGTATAGCGACTAGAACACGGGAGTATGTGAATGCTCTGGAAGGTTTGCCAACTAGACTCGTTGACACAAGAAAGACGACACCGGGTCACCGGCTTCTTGAGAAATATGCCGTTCGCGTAGGTGGAGGTCACAACCACCGTTTCGGTCTTTATGATGCTGTTATGATTAAAGATAATCACATTAAGGGCTCTGGAGGCATCACACAGGCTGTGCAAGCGGCCAGGAAGCAGATCCCCCACACGATGAAAATTGAGGTAGAGGTCGAAGATTTTGATCAACTACATGAAGCGCTATCGGTCCAAGCCGACATCATCATGCTGGATAATATGGCACCAGTGAAAATGAAGGAAGCAGTTTCCATAATTAAAAGCAAAGCTCCGCATATTGTAGTAGAGGGGTCAGGATCTGTAACGCTGCAGACCATTAAAGCTATGGCTGAATCGGGCGTAGATGTGATCTCGGTTGGACGGTTAACCTACTCGGTTGAAGCGCTGGATATTTCACTTGACCTTAATGAGCGGAAGGGGACAGCGTTATGATTCTTGTAATCGATGTGGGGAATACCAATATCGTGCTTGGCCTTTACCAAGAGCGCACACTCCTGCACCATTGGCGAGTGAGTACGAATCGTTCGGCTACCGTTGATGAGTATGGCATGCAGTTGCACAGTCTCTTTCAACACTCAGGGATTAAATTCAGTGAAGTTGAAGGAGTTATTGTCTCTTCTGTCGTTCCTCCACTCGTTGGTGTGATGGAAAACCTTTGTAAGCATTATTTAAAAAGGACGCCATTTACCGTCGGTCCCGGCATTAAAACAGGACTGAATGTACGGGTAGATAATCCCAAAGAAGTGGGAGCGGATCGCATTGTGAATGCCGTTGCGGCTCTTGAACTGTATGGAGCTCCTTGTATCATTGTTGATTTCGGAACAGCAACAACCTATGACTATATCGATCCAGCCCAGCAGCTAGTGGGATGTGCGATTGCGCCGGGAATCGGTATCTCAACAGAGGCGTTATATCAAAAGGCGGCCAAACTTCCGCGCATTGAGCTTGTTAAGCCGAAGAGCGTAGTTGGCAAGAATACGGTAGCTGCTATGCAGGCTGGTATTATTTACGGTTATGTTGGTCAAGTTGATGGGATTGTAGAACGTGTAAAACAGGAGTTTAATGTAAATCCTACCGTCATAGCAACGGGGGGCCTTGCAGAATTGATCTCCAGTGAGTCCCGTACGATTCAGATCGTAAATCCTCTGCTGACACTGCAAGGTTTACAAATGATTTATGAGAGAAATGCATAAGCTGTTTAAGGAAAGGACGTAACATGGGCGATTATTTAATTCGAGGAACGGCCCTGCAGGGGAGAGTTCGTGCCTTTGCGGTACAAACCACCGACCTCACAGATGAACTTAGCCGAAGACACCAGACGACACCTACAGCCACAGCGGCCTTAGGAAGAACCGCAGCAGCCGGTCTTCTTCTGGGAGCTATGCTCAAGGGTGAGGAGCATCTCATTATCCAAGTCAAAGGAGATGGTCCAATCGGGCAGATTGTGGTTGATGCCAATGCCAAAGGCGAGGTGCGCGGTTATGTGGATAATCCACTAGTTGACCCTCCTCTCAAAGCGAATGGCAAGCTCGATGTTGCCGCTGCGGTGGGAACAGACGGCTTTTTGTACATAACCAAAGATCTAGGACTCAAAGAACCTTACAAAGGCAGCACGCCAATAGTTAGCGGAGAACTAGCTGAAGATTTCACATACTATTTTGCGAAATCAGAGCAGACGCCTTCAGCTGTAGCCCTTGGTGTTTTGGTGAATACCGATCATTCCATCCTCGCAGCAGGCGGATTCGTTATTCAATTGCTTCCTGGATTGACCGACCAAGAAATCGGTGAAATTGAGGAAATACTCTCACGTATCCCTTCCTTTACAAGCATGCTCGGCGGCGGATTAAATCTAGAAGAGATTTTGCAAACCGTATTACCTTCTTTTCAATCACTTGATCAGATGGACGTCATGTTCCGCTGCAAATGCGATCGGGAAAGAATTGAAACAACACTGATTTCTCTGGGGAAAGCGGAGCTTCAAGAAATTCTCGATGACGAAGGATTCGCCGAAGTTGTGTGTCATTTCTGTAATGAAGCATATCGTTTCGATGAAGAAGAGTTGCAACGGATGATTGATCTGTAGATCAGCAGCATTATGGAAATGAAGAGGGAGTCAGGATGCAGAACGTAAAGCGATTGTGGGGAGTCATCATTCTGATGGCTGTATGTAATCTCGTGCTCGCATCCTTGCTGATCACCCATACTATGAACCAATCAGAATCGAGTCACCCAGCGGATCCTGAGCAGCAAGGCGAGCAGAACAATGAGCAGGTCGTAGCCAAAATTGGAAGTCGAGAAATTACGCGGCAAGAGCTTCAAACAGCGCTGGAACGTCATTATGGTGCAGAACTGTTAGGTCAACTGTTGGATCGTGAAGTGATACGTCTGGAAGGAAACGAGACGGGGACTACGATTGCAGACGCGGAGATTGCACGTGAGTTGAAGCGGATGCAGCAAGGTTATGAGAGCGAAGAACAATTTTATGCCTCTATGCAGAATCAGTTGGGGCTCTCCCAGCAAGAAATCAAAGAGGATGTCACGAACAAACTGCTTTTGGAGAAACTCGCGACCAGCCATATTCAAATAACGGATGCTCAGGTGGAATCTTATGTCCAAGCGCACCCTGATGAATTTAGGCAGGAAACCGAGTACAACATCCAGCAGATTATTGTATCTACCAAGGATCAGGCGAACAAGGTGATTACGGCACTGGGGAAAGGCGAAAGCTTCGAAATCCTGGCCAGAGATCGTTCCCTAGATGATGCAACCAATAACACAGGAGGGGACCTCGGCTGGATTGAGGGGGATGACCCTTTTGTGGCAGCACCTGTTCTGGAGGCAGCGAAATTGCTGAAGGCTGGAGAAGTCAGCAAGCCAGTTCCGTTAACGCAAGGTTTTGCCGTAGTGAAGCTGAAGAACAAGCGTGACAAAGAAAATCCGGATCAAGCGTTTATTCGTGAAAATGTACGCAGAGAGCTGGCACTGCAGGAAGCGCCGCCGCTTAAGGATTATGTTTCACAGCTTCGTTCGAAGTGGAAAGTGGCGATCATTGATCCGGATTTTAAGTAGCTCATGGTGAAAATGTGGTTGACAACTAGTGGGCGCATTGATAAGATTAAATGTATAATACCGACTAATTAACTCGGAAATCATCTTATACTCAATCTGGAGGGGAACTAGCAATGGCAAGATTAGTACAAAGCATTACGGATTTGATTGGAGATACACCGCTTGTTCGTTTGAACCGTGTCGTTCCGGAAGGAAGCGCAGAGGTTTATGTTAAATTAGAGTATCAGAATCCTGGTGCCAGCGTTAAAGACCGTATTGCCATCTCCATGATCGAAGTAGCTGAGCAAGAAGGCAAGCTTAAGCCTGGTGATACCATTGTTGAGCCAACTAGCGGTAACACGGGAATCGGAATTGCACTAGTTGCAGCAGCAAAAGGATATAAAGCGATTCTGGTTATGCCAGAAACGATGTCTCTAGAGAGACGCAACCTGCTTCGTGCTTACGGTGCGCAACTTGTTCTTACACCGGGAGCAGAAGGAATGAAGGGTGCGATCAAACGTGCGGAAGAGCTGAAAGCGGAGAATCCTTCCTATTTCATCCCGCAACAATTTGAAAACCCAGCCAACGTGAAAGTTCACCGTGAAACGACAGGTCCAGAAATCGTGGAAGCGATCAAAGGTCACGATGGTAAATTGGATGCTTTCATTTCCGGTATCGGTACAGGTGGTACGATTTCTGGCGCTGGCGGCGTATTGAAAGAAAATTTCCCTGACATCAAAATTTATGCTATTGAGCCTGCAGCATCACCGGTTCTTTCCGGCGGCAAGCCAGGTCCTCACAAAATTCAAGGTATCGGTGCAGGTTTCGTTCCTGGTATTTTGAACACAAGCATTTACGATGAAATCATTACGGTGGAGAACGAAGATGCGTTCGAAACTTCCCGTCGTGTAGCCAAAGAAGAAGGTATTCTTGGCGGTATTTCCTCAGGCGCAGCAATTTTTGCAGCTTTGAAAGTTGCCAAAGAACTTGGAGCTGGCAAACGCGTTGTTGCGATCATCCCAAGTAATGGTGAACGTTACCTGTCAACGCCGCTTTACCAATTCGAAGAGCAATAACATTGATTTTCGACTCAACAAGCCCCAGCTCCCGCAGCTGGGGCTTTTTTTCTGTGATAGGTTGGAGTATACTAATGGACAACTAATCCTCGGATATTATTGGAAGGAGGGCAATTATGATAGTAACAACTATAGAGCAATGGCGCAGTTGGTCCTCCGCGTATACCATGTTGCCTTACGTCGTTAAGTTTGAACTGGACGAAGATCGCATCTTCTCATGGGAAGCAGCCTGGAAGGAAGCGGCGCCGGATTCCTTCGTGCTGGAGAGCGGGAAGGGAGGACGATACACGTTCCTCGGCTTACAACCATTCTCGACTGTACATGGAAAAGGTTTGGAAGCCGAAATAACCTTGTCCGGTCATGTAACCCGCGTGAAAGGCGAACCGCTTTCCATCGTGAAAGAATGGATGTCCTCCTATCAGAGTCCCAAAGTAGAAGGCGGTCCTAAGTTTTTAGGCGGATGCGTCGGCTACTGGAGTTACGATGTAGTTCGAACCATCGAGAAGCTACCAACACAAGCGGCGGATGATCTGCCAATTCCAGATTACAGCTTCGCCATGTATGATCAAGTATGGGCTGTGGATCACCTTGAGAAGAGCCTATACCTCACAGTGCACATGCCCCTGCAGGCCGACCTGGCTGCGGATGACGCGTATCTGCAGCAGCTGTACGTGCAGGCGCAAGCCCAGGCAGAGGCCATGCTCCGTCGCTGGCAGGCCATCTGCGGTAACGGCGCGGCGGGCTCGCAGATCAGCGGCCCGGAAGGGACATCGATCGCGCGCGAGCAGCTGCACATCGATGTAGAGAGCATCGCAGGCATCGAGCCTGCGTTCGGCAAAGCCGACTACATGGCGGCGGTGCAGCGCATCCAAGCCTACATCTCTCAAGGTGACGTGTTCCAAGTCAACTTGTCAGTGAGACAGAGCCGGCGGTTGAACACGACGCCGGAAGAGATCTACGAGGCGCTGCGCATCGTCAATCCCTCGCCTTACATGGGCTTGCTGCGCTTCGCAGGCTTCGCCCTCGTCTCCGGCTCGCCGGAGCTGCTCGTGCAGCTGGAGGACGGCGTCCTGCGGACGCGTCCTATCGCTGGCACGCGCCCGCGCGGCAAGGACGAACAGGATGACCTGCGCCTGGCTGGCGAGCTCATCGACAACGAAAAAGAGCGCGCCGAGCACGTCATGCTGGTCGATCTCGAGCGCAACGACCTTGGCCGTATTTCGAAGTACGGCTCCGTCCGGGTCAAAGACTTCATGGTTATCGAGTACTATTCCCATGTCATGCATATCGTCTCCGAAGTGGTTGGCGAGCTGGCGGAAGGTAGAGATGCGTATGATGTCATTGCAGCTACGTTCCCAGGAGGGACAATCACAGGCGCGCCGAAGATTCGGACGATGGAAATCATCGAAGAATTAGAACCGGTCCGCCGCGGCCCGTACACGGGGTCTATGGGGTGGATTGACTATAATGGCAATATGGAATTTAATATTATTATACGCACGCTAGTGGCGGCAGAAGGTATGGGGCATATTCAAGCAGGAGCAGGGATCGTAATTGATTCTATTCCTGAGCGTGAGTATATCGAATCCTTGAATAAAGCCAAAGCGATGTGGAAAGCAATCGAATATAGCGAGCGGAGCATGAGCCGAGCTTAAGCCTGAGCAGGGCTGACGAAAGGGGAGCTTAGAATGATTTTAGTGATTGATAATTATGATTCGTTTACGTACAACCTCGTACAATACTTGGGGGAAATTGGGGAAGAAGTCATCGTTCGTCGCAACGACGAAATTGATTTAGCGGGTGTGGAGGCCTTAGCGCCGGACCATATCTTAATCTCTCCGGGTCCTTGCACGCCGAATGAAGCCGGTATTAGCCTATCACTGATTGACCATTTCAAGGGTAAAATCCCCATTTTCGGCGTTTGTCTGGGACATCAGTCCATCGGACAAGCTTTTGGCGGCGACGTCATTCGCGCTGAGCGCTTAATGCACGGCAAGACTTCAGAAATTTTTCATGATGGCCAAACGCTATTTGAAGGGTTGCCATCTCCCTTTATCGCAACACGTTACCATTCCTTGATTGTCAAAGCAGAGACACTGCCGGATTGCTTGGAAGTTAGTGCGCGTACCGCTGAAGGGGAAATCATGGCCCTGCGTCATAAGGAATATCCGATTGAGGGCGTTCAGTTTCACCCAGAATCCATTATCACGGAGCATGGGCACCAAATGCTGCGTAATTTTCTTCGCCGAACGGCTAAAGCAGGAGCATAATTTATGATCATTAGCATCAATGGCAAGCTTATAGATGAACAACAGGCCGTGGTCTCGGTTTATGATCACGGTTTTCTTTACGGAATCGGTCTCTTTGAGACCTTCCGTACCTATAACAAGGTTCCTTTTCTCCTCGTTGAACATATGAATCGCCTTGCTGAGGGGTGCAAGGAACTGGGTATTGGGTATGAACCTGATCTTGACCGCGTACAGAAGCTAGTCAATGAACTGCTTGCTGCGAACGAGCTCCAGGATGCTTATATTCGTTTTTCCGTATCAGCTGGAGTAGAAGCGCTAGGTCTTCCTTCGGGGGACTACGGGCAGCCTACCGAAATTGTCTATATCAAAGCTCTCCCACCTAGGGATACGAAGATCTACGAAGAGGGCAAAGCCTTACAACTGCTGAAGCTGCCTCGAAACACACCGGAGGGCTTGTACCGATTCAAGTCCTTTCACTATATGAACAATATGTTGGCCAAAAGAGAGCTAGCCCAATACCCTTGGGCCACGGGCGCAGAGGGTCTGATGATGAGTGAAGAGGGATATGTGGCTGAAGGCATTGTCAGCAATATCTTTTTCATCAAGGATGGTACTTGTTACACACCATCACTGGATACAGGCATTTTGGCTGGAATCACTAGAGCGCATGTACTACGGATTGCCGAGCAGGGGCAGATAGCTACGCAAGATGGTTTATATCGTTGGGAAGATTTGGCGGAGGCTGATGAGGTGTTTCTGGTTAATTCTATTCAAGAAATAGTTCCAGTCACAATTCTATATACACCTAGTGGACAAGCGGTCTCCGTTGGCACAGGAACAGTCGGTCCAATAACCCGTGAGCTGATTCGAAAATATAACGAAAATTGATATATCGATAAATAGATAAACACACAGGAAGTGAACAGCAGATGAAAGTGTTATCCTGCAAAGGACATGAGCTGCCCATCGGTGATCGAACGATCATCATGGGCATATTGAACGTAACGCCGGACTCCTTTTCGGACGGAGGATCTTATGTCACAGTGGAAGACGCGATACACAGAGCTCAGCAGATGGTTGAGGATGGTGCAGACATCATTGACATAGGAGGCGAGTCTACCCGTCCGGGATCTGCAGAGGTGACTGAGGAAGAAGAGCTTCGCCGGGTAATCCCTGTCATTGAGGCGCTAAGCCGCGAAATTAATGTTCCAATTTCTATAGATACGTATAAAGCTGAAGTTGCCAAGCAAGCTTTGGCGGCGGGTGCACACATCATCAACGATGTATGGGGCGGGCAGGCCGATTCTCGAATGGCTGACGTAGCAGCGAGCTATGATTGTCCCTTCATTATTACCCATAATCGGTTGAACACGGAATATAAGGATTTTCTACCAGAGGTGCTGAGCGATCTTCAGCTATATGTGAATCAAGCGCGAGACGCTGGTGTTCGCGACGAACGGATTATTTTGGACCCTGGCATCGGTTTTGCTAAGTCGTACGAACAGAACTTGCAACTAATGAACCAACTGCGTCCCCTTGTTGATCTTGGGTATCCAGTTCTCTTGGGTACATCGCGCAAAAGCGTGATCGGCATGACTCTAAATCTGCCACCTGCAGAGCGGTTGGAAGGATCGCTTTCAACTGTCGTGTTAGGAATCGCACAGGGCTGCGGTATCGTTCGTGTGCATGATGTACTAGCGACCAAGCGGGCGGCCGTCATGACGGATGCCATTATTCGCTCATAAAGAAGGAGGTTACATATATGGACAAAATCACACTGTCCCGCATGCAGTTTTTTGGTAATCATGGTGTATTTCCGGAAGAGAATAAATTGGGTCAACGTTTCTATGTGGACGTAGAGCTCATGCTTCCACTTCACAAACCCGGTCAGTCGGATCATCTCGACGATACGGTGAATTACGGCGAAGTTTTCTTCAAAGTGAAAGAAATTGTCGAAGGACGCACTTTCCAATTAATTGAAGCTTTAGCGGAAAACATTGCATCAGAGCTTCTTCATACTTATACTAGTATCAATGAAGTGACGGTTCGCGTCATCAAGCCGCATCCGCCCTTTGCCGTTATTTTTGACGGCGTTACTGTAGAGATTAACCGAAAGCGGGCAACGTCATGACAGCCGAAGAACGAGAACGAAGCATTGCAGCTTACGTCGCATTAGGATCCAATATAAATAATCGCGAACAATATTTGCAGGATGCGATTACAGCGCTGAATCAGGAACCCGGTATTGTCGTTACTGGCTTGTCCAGTATTTACGAAACCGAGCCGGTCGGTTATGTAGACCAGTCTGCATTTCTTAATATGGTCGTTCAGATTCAAACGGTTATTCCTGCAGAAGATTTGTTATCCAAACTGCTGGACATTGAGAATCGATTGGGGAGAAAGCGCGACGTGCGCTGGGGTCCGAGAACGATCGATCTGGATTTGCTTCTGTACGGCGACAAGCAGCTTACGACCCCCGACTTGATCATTCCGCATCCGCGGATGCATGAGCGGGCTTTTGTATTAGTCCCTCTCTCAGAGGTTCTCTACGAGCGGCAAGATGCTGCTTTTGAATTCATCTCTGCGAATTTGGAGAAACTGGAAGGAAAGGAAGGCGTTGTGTTATGGAAAAAAGCTCAGTAGCTCAGCGCATACGCGCTTTTCGTAAATTAAAAGGGTATACCCAGAATGAATTAGCAGATTTGCTCGGCGTATCGATCGCCATTTTGGGCGCAATTGAAAGAGGAACACGTAAGCCGGATACGAAAATCATTAACAAAATCTCGCAAGTGCTTGATATAGAGCCGGACGAATTAGTCGCAGTAGGTGCGAGATAAGAGAGGTGAATCTTCGGTGCTGAAAATAGGTAATGTCGAAGCTCCCAATAAAGTTGTGCTTGCCCCAATGGCAGGCGTTTGTAATCCTGCATTCCGTCTGATTGCCAAAGAGTTTGGCACAGGGCTGGTATGTGCGGAGATGGTAAGTGATAAAGCTATCGTTCACGGGAATACCCGTTCGATGGAAATGCTGTATGTAGATGATCGCGAGAAACCGCTCAGTCTACAAATTTTCGGCGGCGACACAGAGACACTCGTGCAAGCAGCCAAAATCGTAGATCAGCATACCAACGCTGATATCATTGATATTAATATGGGTTGCCCGGTTCCCAAAATCACTAAATGTGATGCTGGTGCACGCTGGCTGCTCCAACCAGATAGAATTGAGCAAATGATTGAGACCGTCGTTAAGGCGGTTAACAAACCTGTTACTGTGAAAATGCGGATCGGCTGGGATTCTGATCACATCTTCGCTGTCGAAAATGCAAAGGCTGTCGAAAGAGGCGGCGGTAGTGCAGTTAGTGTTCATGGACGTACGCGTGAGCAACTCTACACGGGGAAAGCGGATTGGAACATAATCCGGGAAGTGAAGCAGGCATTGTCGATTCCTGTTATTGGGAATGGAGATGTGGTAACGCCTGAGGATGCCAAACGCATGCTCGACCAAACGGGCGTGGATGGCGTCATGATCGGTCGCGGTGCATTAGGCAATCCGTGGATGCTCTACCGTACGGTTCAATATTTGGCCAATGGGGAGCTGCCTCCGGAACCGACACCGGAAGAAAAAATTCGCATCGCAATCCTGCACATGGATCGACTCATAGCACTTAAAGGTGAGGCTGTTGCAGTAAAAGAGATGCGTAAACATATGGCTTGGTACCTCAAAGGTTTGACGGGAGGCGCTCGTGTGAAGGACGTCATTATGGAGACTTTGAAGCGTGATGAAATGGTTCGGACGCTGAATGATTACGTTGAACACCTAGGTGCACAATCGTCGTCACACAGCCAAGAAGAATCTCCCGTACTGCATTAAATCATGCAGCTATGGTTGAGATTGACATTTTGAAACGGTTGCAATATAATCAGTCAATATTAATGTGTTCCTGCATATATTGAAAGACAAACGAGTAAGTTCCTAATTTTTATAACCGTGAATTCATACTACTTGAATCAGCTCTATAAAGACCTAACTCCTAGCAGGAAGCATCGATTCAACGATATGAAAATCTTTCACATGACGGGAGATCAGTTGGTAATGGCTGAAAAAGAGGTCATTCTTACACCAGAAGGTTTGAGAAGGCTCGAGGACGAGCTTGAACATCTTAAATCCGTGAAGCGCCGCGAAGTTGCGGAGAGAATCAAGGTTGCCATCGGTTATGGCGATATCAGTGAGAACTCCGAGTACGAAGATGCGAAGAACGAACAAGCCTTTATTGAAGGCAGAATTATTACTTTAGAAAAAATGCTGCGCAATGCGCGGATTATTAATAACGACGATGTTGATATCAACACGGTAAGTGTAGGATCTATTGTTACACTGAAGGATTTGGAATTCGGTGATTTGGTTGAATACAATATCGTAGGTAGTGCGGAGTCTGATCCACTACAGAATAAGATTTCTAATGAAAGCCCGGTGGGCAAAGCAATTCTTGGCAAGCAAAAGGGCGCAACCGTTGATGTTAACGTTCCAGCTGGCGTCATTCAGTATCAAATTGTTGATATTAAAAAGTAGCGTGCAGCCGCAGCCCCGTTGCAGTTTACCTTTGCTCAGCATAGGCAAATTGTCTGGAAAGCTTCCTTACGGAAGCTTTTTTCCGGTTCTAGCACCCTTTACTAAAATATGTAGGAGATGAAAACATGAGCCAGGAAGTGGAATTAAACGAATTGCTCGTCATTCGCCGTAACAAATTGGACGAGCTTCGCGGTCTGGGCGTTGACCCTTTCGGGAGCAAATACGTTAGAACGCATACAACGCTCGATATCTTAACAGCTTACCAGGACAAAACGAAGGAAGAGCTGGATGAAGAGCATCACGAGGTTAGTATTGCTGGACGTATTATGCAAAAAAGAGGCATGGGTAAAGCGAGTTTCGCCCATATCCAAGACATTACAGGGAAAATTCAAATCTACGTACGTGAAGATGCGTTGGATGCGAACAAGTACAAAGCCTTCGATCTTTTAGATCTGGGTGACATGGTTGGGGTTCAAGGTGTCGTTTTCAAAACGAAAACAGGAGAAACTTCCATTAAGGTCAAATCCCTTGAGGTATTGACCAAGTCCTTGCTACCGCTTCCGGACAAATTTCACGGTCTTAGCGATGTAGAGCTGCGCTATCGTCAACGTTATGTTGATTTGATTATGAATCAAGATGTGCAACAGACATTTATTTTGCGTTCCCGCATTATTCAGTCTATGCGCCGTTACTTGGACTCCTTGGGTTATTTAGAGGTGGAAACACCAACTCTTCATTCTGTAGCGGGGGGCGCATCAGCTCGTCCGTTTAATACGCATCACAATGCTTTGGATATGCAACTTCATATGCGTATCGCGATTGAGCTTCATTTGAAGCGTCTGATCGTTGGCGGACTAGAGAAAGTTTACGAAATCGGTCGTGTATACCGGAATGAAGGTATCTCCACGCGTCATAATCCAGAGTTTACAATGATTGAGCTGTACGAGGCTTATGCTGACTACAAAGACATTATGAAGCTTACTGAGGAGCTTATTGCGCATATCGCTCAAGAGGTTCTTGGTACTACATCGATTCCTTACGGAGATCATGTAGTTGATTTAGCTGTTGGCTGGAGACGTGTCTCCATGGTCGATGCGGTTAAAGAAGTTAAAGGTGTAGATTTCGGTGTTCAAATGACGAACGAGGAAGCTCATCGCTTAGCCAAAGAGCATAACGTGCAGGTAGAACCGCATATGACTTTTGGCCATATCTTGAACCAATTCTTTGAGACGTTTGTAGAAGAGACGCTGATACAGCCAACCTTTATTTATGGACATCCTTTAGAAATTTCACCGCTTGCCAAAAAGAACCCGGAAGATCCGCGCTTCACAGATCGTTTCGAGCTCTTTATCGTTGCTCGTGAGCATGCGAATGCATTCACTGAGCTTAACGATCCTATCGATCAAAGAGAGCGCTTTGAAGCTCAACTTCGTGAGAAGGAGCAAGGGAATGATGAAGCTCATGAGATGGACGAGGACTTCATCCGTGCACTGGAGTACGGAATGCCGCCAACTGGTGGTTTAGGAATAGGAATTGACCGTTTGGTTATGCTATTGACCAATGCCCCATCTATTCGTGACGTACTGTTGTTCCCGCTTATGCGCGAGCGCCAAGGAGAATAATAGAACCATTTCGGGGCATCGCAAGGTGCCTCGAAATTTTTTGTCGAAAGTACTTGCATTGTCTGTGGCGTCTGTGGTATCTTATAAAAGTTGCCGCTGAGGTCGACGGATGAAAGATAGAAAACAACTTAAAAAATAAGTTGCAAACAAAAACTCAGTATGGTATATTGGTCTTCCGGCTTTCGAAAGAGAGCGGATAGGACAAGAAACCTTGATCTTTGAAAACTGAACAACGAGTGAGTAAGCACAGTCGAGTAATCGACTATAAATGAGATGAATAATCTCGCTAGCAAGTCAATGAGTACAATTAAGCTTTTCTACAATGGAGAGTTTGATCCTGGCTCAGGACGAACGCTGGCGGCGTGCCTAATACATGCAAGTCGAGCGGAGCACTTCG
>NZ_WTUZ01000018.1:29690-60170 GCF_009882985.1 Paenibacillus silvestris | reverse complement strand
ATCTCGAACACGACCGTTAAGCCCTCCAGCGTCGATGGTACTTGAACCGCAGGGTTCTGGGAGAGTAGAACGTTGCCAAGCACTATGAAGAACCTTACAAGGAGAAATCCTCGTAAGGTTTTTTTGTATATTCCTCGTCACCCGCCTCTCACAATGCGCAACTGTAAAAAGTACAGTAAAATTGCAGCACATCCCCCAAATTGAAGGATTACCTGTATTTCCTACATGAAAATTAAGCGAAAACACCGAAATCGTCCGCCTTGTTAGAAATTTGCTGTACCTTTTACATCTAAACTAGTTACACAGACGGTGGGAACAACAATTACCTGCACTTTTTGCAGTTAATATATCTCGGAGAGAACGAAGCTTCACGCCGCAGCATCAGCGCACCAAAAAAAGGAACAGCCCCTTACGTTAAGCAGGGGTATTTTTGTAAATACTGAGAGTAAGCTGTGAAATGCTCAGTTTTCTTATATACGGCAATGTTTAGCGGCAGCACTTGTCAAAAAGAAAGGAAATGATTATAATCTAGTTAAGGTCAAAGAAAGTCAAAGTCAATCAAAGTCAATTTACTTCTAGCAGTCTGGGAGGATGAATTGATGCGTAACGTATCAGAAATTATTGAGCAGTATTTAAAGCACGTCCTTCTACAAAGCTCTGAAGGAGCCATCGAGATTCAACGAAACGATCTGGCGGATCAATTCCAGTGTGTGCCTTCCCAAATCAATTATGTGATTAGTACAAGGTTTACGCTGGAAAAGGGTTACCTCGTGGAGAGTAAGCGTGGCGGTGGCGGGTACATTCGTATCCAGAAGATTGAGCTTAAGAGCCATGGATCGATATTGGATCATATTTTTCGAACGATTCATACACACATAGATCAAGTCGCTTCTGAAGGACTCATTTACCAGCTGCTGGAAGGCCACTATATTTCGACACGAGAAGCCAATTTGATTCGGGCAGCGATATCCAGAGATGTGTTGACCTTCAAGCTCCCGCTGCGCGATGAAATTCGAGCTAAGATCCTTAAAGCGATGCTGATATCCTTGCTTAGCAGATGAGGAGGCATATGAAATGATTTGTCAGGAATGCGGAAAACGACCGGCGACTCTTCATTTTACCAAGATTGTGAATGGAGACAAGAACGAGTTCCACATTTGTGAGAATTGCGCCCGCGAGAAGGGTGAAATGATTCCTGGAACATCTGGCGGTTTTTCGATTCATAATCTTTTATCAGGATTACTTGATTTCGAACCTTCCTCTCTATCCGCCGCGAAGTCCCAAGCGATTCGTTGTGAGAACTGTGGGTTAACATATTCGCAGTTTAGCAAACTAGGCCGTTTTGGATGCGGGTCCTGTTATCAAAGCTTTTCAGAAAAGTTAGATCCTCTGTTCAAAAGAGTGCACGGGAACACCGTACATGTGGGGAAAGTTCCCAAACGAAGCGGTGGCATTATCCAATGTAAGCGGGAAATCCATACGCTTAAGAAAGATATGATGACCTGCATTGAAGCAGAAGAATTCGAACAAGCGGCGAAGATTAGGGACCAAATTCGCGAGATAGAGAAGAAAATTGCCGGATTGTGATTTTGTAAGGAAGGTGTGAATCCAGTGACACTACAGCGGTTTACAGGAGATGCATTGAGCGAATGGATGAAGGGAGAGGGGCCGGAATCGGATATTGTCATCAGCAGTCGAATCCGCATTGCGCGCAACCTTAGAGACTACCCTTACCCAATGCTAGCTACCAATCAACAATCACAAGAAGTACTCGATCAGTTATCCGGCGTGCTGGAGAATGATGAGCTGGAGACGATCAGTAACTTTTCGCTTATTCCGCTATCTGACCTTAACGAGCTTGAGCGAATGGTTCTTGTTGAGAAGCATTTGATTAGTCCTAACTTAGCTAACGAATCCAGAAATGGTGCCGTTATTTTAAGCGAAAATGAATCCATCAGCATTATGATCAATGAAGAGGATCATCTTCGCATACAATGCTTATGCCCAGGCTTCCAAATCAAAGAAGTTTGGGACTTGGCGAACCAAATTGATGATATTTTTGAAACCCAGCTGGATTACGGCTATGATGAAAAGAGGGGCTACCTAACAAGCTGCCCTACGAACGTCGGAACCGGCATTCGCGCTTCGGTGATGATGCACTTACCCGCTTTGGTTCTCAGCCAACAAATCAATCGGATTTTATCCGCTGTTACACAAGTTGGATTGACGGTTAGAGGATTATATGGGGAAGGCAGCGAAGCATTAGGTAATCTGTTCCAAATTTCGAATCAGATTACGCTAGGACAATCCGAAGACGAGATTATTGATAATTTACACAGCGTTGCAAGACAAATTATTGAGCATGAGCGTGCTGCAAGGCATAAGCTGATGCAAGAGTCTAGAATGCGTATCATTGATCGCGTGAATCGCTCACTTGGTATTCTGTCTTACGCAGGAATTATGGACTCTAAGGAGGCTGCGCAGCGCCTGTCGGATGTGCGATTAGGCATAGACCTGGGGATTATCAATAATGTTTCTTCTCATGTTTTGAATGAACTGCTGGTCATGACGCAGCCTGGCTTTCTTCAGCAATATGCTGGCGAGAAGCTGAGCGCCGATGAGCGTGATATGCGACGGGCTGAGCTGATTCGAGAGAAATTCGGCAGGGTATAGTCAGATAAGATTCATCCTTTAGGTTTTCCATAGATATACTACTTTTGGAGGTGTTCTCTATGATGTTTGGCAGATTTACAGAACGTGCGCAAAAGGTGCTTTCTTTGGCTCAAGAGGAAGCAGTTCGCTTAGGGCATAACAATATTGGTACTGAGCACATTTTGCTGGGTCTTATTCGTGAAGGGGAAGGCATCGCCGCTAAAGCGCTTGTTGCTCTGGGCTTAGGTCTTGAAAAAATTCAAGATGAAGTCGAATCCCTAATCGGCAGAGGACAAGAGCAGCCTACCAACATTGCGTATACACCTAGAGCTAAAAAGGTTATTGAGTTGTCCATGGATGAGGCAAGAAAATTAGGTCACACGTATGTGGGGACTGAACATATTTTACTCGGACTAATTCGTGAAGGTGAAGGCGTTGCCGCGAGAGTCCTTAACAATCTTGGTGTTTCTTTGAACAAAGCTCGCCAGCAAGTTCTTCAATTGTTAGGCAGCAGCGAGACCGTGTCTCCAAGCCACGGCAACACTCAGAATGTTAACACACCTACGCTAGATGGATTAGCGAGAGATCTGACTGCCTATGCCAAAGAGGGTCATCTAGATCCCGTAATCGGCCGTAGCAAAGAGATCGAGCGTGTGATTCAAGTGTTAAGCCGCAGAACGAAAAACAATCCGGTGTTGATTGGTGAGCCAGGGGTTGGTAAAACGGCAATTGCCGAAGGCCTCGCTCAGAAAATCATTAACAATGAAATTCCGGAAACGTTGAAAGACAAAAGGGTTATGACGCTCGATATGGGGTCTGTGGTAGCAGGTACCAAATATCGCGGTGAGTTTGAGGATCGTCTCAAAAAAATCATGGACGAAATTCGTCAAGCTGGTAACATCGTGCTCTTCATTGACGAGCTTCATACTTTGATCGGCGCTGGTGGTGCTGAGGGTGCGATTGATGCCTCCAACATCTTGAAGCCGGCCTTAGCTAGAGGCGAGTTGCAGTGTATTGGTGCTACGACGCTTGATGAATATCGCAAATACATCGAAAAGGATGCTGCGCTTGAGCGCCGTTTCCAACCCATTACGGTGGATCAGCCATCCCCTGAGGAAGCTATCCAAATTCTATACGGACTGCGCGACCGCTATGAAGCTCATCACCGTGTGAAAATTACGGATGCTGCTATTCAAGAGGCCGTTAAACTGTCAGATCGTTACATTACGGACCGTTTCTTACCAGATAAAGCAATTGACTTGATTGATGAGGCCAGTTCCAAAGTAAGACTGCGTTCTTACACAATACCGCCTTCATTGAAACAGCTTGAGAATAAGCTGGAGGATATCCGTAAGGAGAAGGATGCCGCGGTTCAAAGCCAGGAGTTCGAGAAAGCGGCTGGACTTCGCGACACTGAACAGAAGCTTCGCGAAGAACTGGATACGACCAAGAACGAGTGGAAAGAAAAACAAGGTCGTTTGGATACAGAAGTAACACCAGATGATATCGCTCAAATCGTAGCAAGTTGGACAGGAATTCCTGTTAGCAAGTTGGCGGAAGAAGAAACAGATCGTCTGCTCAAAATGGAAGATATTCTTCATGAACGTGTCATCGGACAAGAAGAAGCAGTTAAAGCCGTCAGCCGCGCGATTCGCCGTGCTAGAGCAGGCCTGAAAGATCCGAAGCGTCCAATGGGCTCCTTCATCTTCTTGGGACCTACTGGTGTAGGTAAAACCGAGTTAGCGCGCGCATTAGCTGAATCTCTATTCGGTGACGATAACGCAGTAGTCCGGATCGACATGTCTGAATACATGGAGAAGCATTCGACTTCTCGTCTGGTTGGAGCGCCTCCAGGGTATGTGGGCTATGAAGAAGGCGGACAACTGACAGAGAAAGTTCGTCGTAAACCATACTCGGTTGTATTGCTCGATGAGATCGAGAAAGCACATCCAGAAGTATTTAATATTCTGCTGCAAGTGTTGGAAGACGGTCGATTGACAGATTCCAAAGGACGTACGGTCGATTTCCGCAACACACTAATCATTATGACTTCCAATGTAGGCGCGGATATGATTAAGAAAAACTCCTCACTTGGCTTCACAGCTGCTCTCGATGCGGGTAGAGATTATACCAACATGAAAGATAAAGTGATGGGCGAGCTCAAGAAAAGTTTCCGTCCTGAGTTCCTTAACCGGATCGACGAAATCATCGTCTTCCACTCCTTGGATGAGAAGCATATCGCTGAAATCGTCACTTTGATGGCGGATGATCTTCGCAAACGTCTGAAAGAACAAGAAGTTGATTTCTTGCTGACAGACAAAGCTAAGGCATTCTTAGCCAAAGAAGGATACGACCCAACTTACGGTGCAAGACCACTTCGCAGAGCGATCCAGAAGCATATTGAGGATCGTCTATCTGAGGAACTTCTCAGAGGCAATATTGCTAAGGGCGACTCCTTAACGATTGATGAGAATGAGGGCGAGCTGGTTGTCCTGAAGGGCGAAGGCGTAGCCGCTAAATAAAGCAAGCAAAGAAGCATTTTGCTGCATCCGGTTCTGGGTGTAGTAAAATGCTTTTTATTTTCATATGACCTTTCATGGGCTTCGTAAAAATGGTAAACTTTATTGGTAAGGATAGCCAAATATTGAATTGAAACATCTAAGGAGTCACTTACGTCATGAGTAAACAGAAAACAAAATTTTGCTGTCAAGAATGCGGTTATGAATCGCCAAAATGGATGGGCAAGTGCCCAGGTTGTCAATCTTGGAACACGATGGTGGAAGAAGTCGAAACGGTTGTACGTACAAAGGGTATGAATTCTTCTGCCCCTCGCACGAAAGAAAAACCGACCCCCATCATACATATAGAAAGTAGCCCAGAGCCTAGGGTTGTGACCAGCAATAAAGAACTGAATCGCGTCTTAGGCGGAGGTATTGTGCCTGGATCTTTGATTCTCGTAGGTGGGGATCCGGGAATCGGGAAATCAACATTACTGCTCCAAACTTCTTACGAGCTGACGCAAGCACAGCAGAAGGTGCTCTATATATCGGGGGAAGAGTCTATTAAGCAGACGAAACTTCGTGCGGACCGACTGAACGCATCATCTCCGCTGCTCTATGTTCTTTGTGAAACGAACTTGGAGCTCATTGAGGAAGCCATTCAAGAAATTGAACCGGATTTCTTGGTGATTGACTCCATTCAGACCGTCTACCATCCTACCATTACATCGGCCCCAGGAACCGTTTCGCAAGTTCGGGAATGCACGGGTCACTTTATGAGAATAGCTAAGGGGAAAGGTATTGCAACGGTCCTTGTCGGCCACGTGACGAAGGAAGGCGCAATTGCGGGACCTAGGATGCTGGAACACATGGTCGATTGTGTCCTTTACTTTGAAGGAGAGCGGCATCATTCCTACCGCGTGCTCCGCGCAGTCAAGAATCGATTCGGGTCTACGAATGAAATCGGCATTTTTGAGATGCAAGAAGCAGGACTTGTCGAAGTAAGCAACCCTTCCGAACTGTTCCTGTCCGAAAGGCCGCTCGGTGTTGCTGGTTCTACCGTGGTTGCGAGTATGGAAGGAACGCGGCCGGTTCTGGTAGAAATTCAGGCGTTGGTTTCTTCGACGAATTTCCCGTCTCCCAGAAGAATGGCGACTGGTGTCGATCATAACCGACTTTCTTTGATCATTGCCGTTCTAGAGAAACGGATGGGGATGTTCCTTCAGAATCAAGATGCCTACTTGAACGTGGCTGGCGGTATCAAGCTTGATGAGCCTGCTGTAGATTTAGCCATTGCGATTAGTATCGCATCCAGCTTCCGGGATCACGCAACGAGACCTTTTGACGTCGTGTTCGGGGAGATTGGGTTGACAGGAGAAGTCCGCGGTGTGTCTCGGATTGATCAACGGGTGAAGGAAGCGGAGAAGTTAGGTTTCCGCAGAGTTATTATGCCAGAGAAAAGTTTGAAGGGGTGGACGCATCCGCCCGGTATGGAGATTATTGGGGTGAACACGGTGTCGGAAGCATTGAAAGCGGCACTGGAGTAACTCTTGAATCATTCAACCTGCAAGCCTTCAGGAGGACAATATGAGTAAAGATGAGATAAAGCGAGACGTCATGAGCCAATTGCTGCAAATGGTAGCCCCTGGCACACCGTTCCGTGACGGTTTGGAGAATGTGTTACGCGCCAAAACAGGCGGACTTATTGTTGTTGGATATAGCACGGAAGTAAGGGAAATCGTCGACGGCGGTTTTTCTATCGATTGTGATTTTTCACCCAATTATTTATATGAGCTGGCCAAAATGGATGGAGCGATCATCCTCAGCGAAGATATCAAACGTATTCTCTATGCAAATACGCAATTAATCCCGGATTCTTCGATTTCTTCGTCGGAAACAGGAATCCGTCATCGGACAGCGGAACGTGTTGCGAAACAAACGAATAAGCTGGTTGTTTCGATTTCACAGCGACGCAACGTCATCACCCTTTATCAAGGCAACTTGCGCTATGCGCTCAAAGATATAGGCGTTATCTTAACGAAAGCTAATCAAGCCATCCAAACGTTGGAACGGTACAAAGTTGTTTTGGATCAGTCGCTTACGAACCTGAGTGCATCGGAGTTTGAGGAGCTAGTTACGCTGCACGATGTCACTAATGTCATTGCTCGTTTCGAAATGGTGCTGCGCATCAAGGCCGAAATCAACCGTTATATTAACGAGTTGGGGAACGAGGGTCGTTTAATTAGCATGCAGTTGGAAGAACTTGTTGGCAATGCGGAACTTGAAGCGCGTTTGCTCGTAAAAGATTATGTAAGGGAATTATCCGAAGACCGAGTCAAAGAAATGCAAGCTGGCTTGAAGCGCTTATCTTCGGACGAATTGCTTGAACCGCACCAAATCATTCGATTACTCGGCTATCCGCACACAAATTCAATTGTTGAAGAACCAGTTTCCCCGCGAGGATTCAGGGTTCTTGGGAAAATACCGCGGCTTCCCTCGATCATTATTGCGAATCTTGTAGAGAAATTTGGCTACTTGCCGCACATGATGATGGCAACCATTGAAGAATTGGATGAAGTTGACGGAATCGGAGAAGTGAGGGCGCGCGCGATTAAAGAGGGCCTCAAAAGAATTCAAGAACAAGTGTTCATTGACAGACATATTTAAAGTGGATACAATCATAAAGTATCTATTGTTGAGGTTTTATAAAGTCAAGTTTAGGGCATAGTAAATCCAGAGGTGGACAAAAAAATATGTTAACGAAATCAATTCCCAGTCTTTTTACAGTAGGGAACTTATTCCTAGGTGTTCTGTCGATCATTCTCGCTTTCAGTGGTGAGCATGGTATCGCAGCTGTACTTGTCATTGTTGCCATGCTGCTTGATGGTCTTGACGGCCGTGTAGCAAGGGCACTGAATGCACAGAGTGAATTTGGTAAAGAGCTAGACTCGCTGTCCGACGTTATTTCTTTCGGTGTGGCACCTGCTTTTATCATGTATGTAGTAGCTTTTAATGATCCGAGTGTGATCAGTCCGGCATTTGCTTGGATCGTCACGGCGATCTTCCCCATTTGTGGTGCACTTCGTTTAGCTCGCTTCAATGTTGTTGCTGGTACACCTGGCTATTTCATCGGCTTGCCGATTCCAGCTGCAGGTGGCGTGCTTTGTACATTAGCGTTGTTTGTAAACGAAATTAACGTCTATGTACTTCTAGTAAGTACAATTATGTTGTCTTACTTGATGGTAAGTACAGTGAAGTACCCGAACTTCAAGAAAGCGGGTATTCCTAAAGCAGCAATCTGGATTACACCCGTTATCGTTGCTGTAGCTGTTTTGATTGCAATTAAATGGCCTGAGTCCATTTCCAAAATGATCTTCGTACCTCTTCTATTGTACGCGCTTTATGGCTTAAAAAAAAACGTTGATGGATTCTTCATCCGTCTCCGCAGAAAGAACAAAAGACGCGGTGTAGACGATTCGAATTCCGTTAAGTCCGACGTTTAACGAACAATTTTCTAAAATAAAAAGCATTTATTTTCTTCTGATCATCTCAGAGAAAATAAATGCTTTTTTGTTTGTTCATCTTCATGTTCATGACATGTTGAAGAGTCCTAGTGTTGTACATTTCTTGGATTCATTCTCAACGACTTGCTCCAGGTTAACATCAAGAATGTTGCTTAGCGCGGACATGTAGAACAAATTCCTGCCCAGTTCACTGCTAACAACCTCGATGCATTGTTCACACAGGTGACCGGATACATGAGTGCCCAGCACATCCTTAGCCTCATTCAAAGTCATCTCTGGATGGTACTCTTGCTTAGCTGCATTGACCTGAATACATCCACATTCCGTAATAGATTTCACCACGGAACGGTTAGCAGCTGCACCAGACTGTTGAAATTTGGATAAGACGTCAAGCAGACTTCGGTGACGGAGCAACAATTCGGATACTTGATCTTGAAACTGCTTTAAAGTCAAGGAGCTCATTCCATCCACCTCGGGTGTGTTGGTAACTTCCAATTTCATTATAATGGAAGCCCCTTAATATTTCAATTTTACATCTGAAGAAGTGATTAACGATGGATAAATTGGAACATAATTGTAATGAAGCTATATTAATATGTTGATGCAGGGGGTGAATCTATGATGAGGAAATGGGTACAGTTCATTTTGGCCATCATGGGTGGTAGTTTAGGTTTTGGATGGAGTGAAGCCATTCTTAGTACAACAGGTTTTATGAATGATTCAGGAAAAGCAATAGCCATCAATAGTTTATGCGCGCTAGTTATGTTCATTCTTTCAGCATGGGTTGCAGGCAAGGGGATGAAGCTGCTTGTCAAAGGGGAAAGAAATGTTGCGGACATTCCTGTGTCCGATCTGCTCTCAGGTACATTAGGACTAGTAATTGGATTGCTAGTATCCGTACTGGTGTTCCCTGTGCTTGATCAGGTGAAGTGGGCCAGCCCTATTTTACCCTTCATCGTCTCAGGGGTTCTAGCCGTTATGGGGTTTCGCATTGGTTACAGCAAGCGGGAAGAGCTCGTTCAGATTATTGCGATGAGTCGGGTCGTCGCTCCAGAGAAGCAGACACACCGTCCCTACGAGGAACATAAGATTCTCGATACCAGTGTTATTATTGACGGGCGCATTGCGGATATTTGCAAAACAGGGTTTATCGAAGGCACGCTCGTTATACCGGAGTTTGTCCTGGAGGAGCTGCAGCATATTGCGGACTCATCGGATCTGCTCAAGCGGAACCGCGGTCGGCGCGGACTTGATATTTTGAACAAAATCCAAAAGGAACTCGAAGTGAAAGTGCTGATTTATGAAGGCGATTTCGAAGAGATATCCGAAGTAGACAGCAAATTGGTTCGTTTGGCGAAGGTGCTGCAAGGAAAAGTGATTACGAACGATTTTAACCTGAATAAAGTCTGTGAACTGCAAGGTGTTTCGGTGCTTAACATTAATGATTTGGCGAATGCCGTGAAGCCTGTTGTTCTGCCGGGTGAAGAAATTATTGTTCAGGTCATTAAAGATGGCAAAGAACATGGACAAGGTGTCGCTTATCTTGACGATGGCACGATGATTGTGGTGGAAGGTGGACGTGAATTCATTGGAATGACGCTGGAAGTGATGGTAACGAGTGTGCTGCAAACTTCGGCGGGCCGGATGATTTTCGCGAAACCAAAATTATTGGAAAAAGCGCAATAAAACCAGTATGATAGGGAGATGTAACATAGCACTTGCCTTGGGTCTATGCTTACGCAGAAAGCTTTCGAATAGAAAGCGCTCAGTTGAGTTGGAGGACTTAGGCTTATGGGGAAGCTAGGGGTTATCATCGTGGCAGCGGGCAAGGGCTCGCGCATGGGAACGGCGGAAAGTAAACAATATTTACAACTGGGACAGAAGCCAATTCTGGTACATACGTTGCAATTATTTCAAAACATACATGAAGTGAATGAAATCATTCTAGTTGTTGGCGGAAATGACGTAGAGCGTTGTACAGGCTATGTACAGAGCTTTGCGCTTTCCAAGGTCACTCATGTGCTGGCAGGCGGGGCGGAGCGTCAGGATTCCGTCAGACGGGGTCTTGAAGCCCTAGAACAGGATACCGATTGGGTGCTTGTCCATGACGGTGTTCGTCCTTTCGTCAGTAGGGAACATGTGTTCGATTGCCTGTCTAAGGCAAAAGAGCAGGACGCGGCCGTTCTGGCGGTCCCCGTGAAAGATACGATCAAGGTCGTAGATTCCGCAAAGCGAATACAATCTACACCAGATAGACGAAGCTTGTGGGCCATCCAAACCCCGCAAGCTTTTCGGCTTTCTCTATTACGGGAGGCGCATCAGCGTGCCCTTCAGGATGATTTTATGGGGACAGATGACGCTATGCTGGTGGAGCGTATAGGAACAACGGTGCACGTTGTTGAAGGGGACTATTATAATATTAAGATAACAACACCGGAAGATTTGCCATGGGCAGAATGGATACTACAGAACGTAAGGGGAGAGGAACAACAATGATTCGCGTAGGACAAGGATTTGATGTTCATCAGTTGGTTGAAGGCCGCAAGTGCATTATTGGAGGCGTGACGATTCCTTATGAAAAGGGGCTGCTCGGCCACTCCGATGCGGATGTGCTCCTGCATGCAGTTAGCGATGCGATTCTGGGTGCTCTGGGCCTAGGAGATATCGGGAAGCACTTCCCGGATACAGCTGCGGAATTCAAGGATGCGGACAGCTTGGTGCTGTTGAAACACGTATGGCAGCTTGCCAAAGATAAGGGATATCGTCTGGGGAATACCGATTCCACGATTATTGCCCAGAAGCCTAAGATGGCGCCGTACATCCCGCAGATGGTTGAAATTATTGCCGATGCCTTAGAAGCGAAGCCAGATCAAGTCAATGTGAAAGCTACAACGACCGAGCAGCTAGGTTTCACAGGCCGAGGCGAAGGAATTGCGGCGCAATCGGTTGTTTGTTTAATTCGAGATGTGCTAGAATAGCAGGTATTATTGGGGAGAGAGGGTACAGTCATGAACCAACCTTTACGCGTGCGCTATGCACCAAGTCCAACGGGACATTTACATATAGGCGGAGCTCGTACAGCACTTTTTGATTATTTATTGGCGCGTCGCCATGGCGGAGCATTCGTTGTGCGATTTGAAGATACGGATCAAACCCGTCATAAAGAGTCCGGCATCGAGGATCAATTGAATGGCCTAAGATGGCTGGGATTAGAGTGGGATGAGAGCGTAGATATCGGAGGTCCGTACGGTCCTTATCGTCAGATGGAGAGACTCGATATTTATCAGACTCACCTCAATCAGCTTCTTCAGAGCGGTCATGCCTATCCTTGCTACTGTTCGGAAGCAGATTTAGAGCAGGAGCGGGCAGAGCAGGAAGCACGCGGTGAGATGGGCGGTTACTCCGGGAAGTGCCGTCACTTGACGCCTGAGCAAATTGCCGCTTTTGAAGCGGAGGGCCGTAAGCCTTCAACTCGCTTCCTTGTGCCGGCAGACCGGATCATTGGCTTCGAAGATAAGGTTCGCGAGCACGTTGAGTTCGAATCTAATGGAATCGGTGACTTTATTATCGCGCGCCCTGACGGGATTCCTACGTATAACTTTGCTGTTATCGTCGATGACCACATGATGAAAATCAATTTGGTTATTCGCGGAGAAGAGCATCTGTCCAACACGCCTAGACAAATTCTGATGTACGAAGCTCTCGGTATGCCTGTTCCCGAATTCGCGCACCTGGCGCTTATTCTTAATCAGGACCGGAAGAAAATGAGTAAGCGGGATGAGTCTATTATCCAGTTCATCGAGCAGTACCGGGAGTTAGGTTATTTACCGGAAGCTGTTGTGAATTTCATTGCTCTACTTGGATGGTCTCCTGGCGGCGAAGAAGAGATGTTTACGAAGGAAGAATTGATTGCCCAGTTTGACCTCGATCGTGTATCGAAGAGTCCAGCTGTGTTTGATATGGATAAATTAAACTGGATGAACAACGCCTATTTGAAAAAAGCCCCGCTTTCGCGCGTTGTCGACCTTTGTGTGCCGCATCTCCAAAAGGCTGGATACATCGAGCCTCAGTTGGATGAAGCGGGTCAGGCGTGGGTGACCGCTCTTATAGGCCTTAACCAAGAGAGAATGCGCTTCGCGGCGGAAATTGTCGAATTGTCCAGCATCTTCTTCAAGGAAGAGCTTGTTATCGACGAGGAAGCAGCAGCTATTTTGAAAGAAGAGCATGTGCCCGTCGTATTGACCAGCTTCTTGGGGCAAGTTGAGCAAGCAGAGTCTTTCACCGTTGAGGCTATCCCTGCTTTGTTGAAACAAGTTCAGAAGGATACAGGTTATAAAGGGAAGCAATTGTTTATGTCGATTCGTTCTGCATTGACAGGGCAAGTGCATGGACCTGACCTAAATGTGTCGCTTTACCTACTTGGAAAAGAAAAAGTCGCTGCACGACTGCAGAACTTATTGTAATACCGAGTTCTTTTCGCTATACTTAGTTCAATAAGGATTGCAATGATCAGGAGAGTACGTTTATTTAGGGATTTATCAGAGAGGATAATCGGAGCCGTCAGGCTTTGGCTGTGAGTTATCCATTCCCTTTAACCGGAAATGCACCTGGGAGCTGCCGCGCCGAATACTCGGATTCAGAGTAGGGTAGGCGCAGCCGAAGTGCCCACGTTACGGGTTTTGAGTTGGGAGACTTCCGAGTCACCAAGCAGAGTGGAACCGCGATTAATCACGCCTCTGCAGCCATATGGCTGCGGGGGCTTTTTATTATACGCAGGCATATGATTTCCTACAAAAGAAGGTGAGAGCATGTGGCAAACGATCAGATCTGATATTTCAGCCGTATTCGACAACGACCCTGCTGCGCGCAGCTGGTTTGAAGTTGTGTTTACGTACTCTGGCCTTCACGCGATATGGGCACATCGAATTGGTCATTGGTTTTATAAAAGGAAGATGTTCACTGTTGCCCGTGTTGTTTCCCAGTGGAGCCGTTTCATGACAGGCATCGAGATTCATCCAGGTGCCACGATCGGCAAAAGATTGTTTATTGACCATGGGATGGGTGTCGTCATCGGGGAAACCTGCGAAATTGGCGACGATGTTATTTTGTATCAAGGGGTAACTCTGGGCGGGACAGGGAAAGAAAAAGGTAAGAGACATCCAACTATTGGTAATAATGTAGTTATTGGATCAGGTGCCAAGATTTTGGGCTCCTTCCTAGTTGGCGAGAATTCACGGATTGGCTCCAATGCGGTGGTCATTCACGAGGTTCCTTCGAACAGCACCGTTGTAACTATGCCGGCTAAGCTTGTGAAGCGGGATGGTGTGCGTGTGAATCGGTTGGACCACGGCAATTTACCGGATCCCATTGTTGATATATTCCAGGAAATGCAGCAGCAAATTAATGAGTTACGAAGACAGTTAGAACTAGAACGGGTTAAGAATGGAGGAGCGAGAGAACATGACGCTCAGAATGTATAATACGCTAACACGCAAGAAGGAAGAATTTGTACCCCTTGAACCGGGTAAAGTGAAGATGTATGTGTGCGGCCCAACCGTATATAACTATATCCATATTGGTAATGGCAGACCGGTCATTTTCTTTGATGTCGTACGACGCTTTTTGGAGTCTCAGAACTATGAAGTCACTTATATTACAAACTTTACCGATGTGGATGATAAAATGATTCGTAAAGCCGAGGAAATGGCTGTAACCGTTCCGGAGCTGGCAGAAACTTTTATTGCCGCCTTCTTGGAAGATATCCAAACACTGGGTGTGCACGATGCGACTATGAATCCACGCGTGACGGAAAATATTCAGGAAATCATCGATTTCATCGCTGCTTTAGTTGACAAAGACTTCGCTTATGAAGCACGCGGCGACGTCTATTACCGAACAACCAAATTCGCTGAATACGGCAAGCTTTCCCATCAAAATCTGGAAGAACTCCAATACGGAATCCGCATTGAAGTGGATGATCGCAAAGAGAATCCGCAGGACTTTGTTCTTTGGAAAGCGGCGAAACCAGGCGAGATTTATTGGGATAGTCCTTGGGGCCAAGGCCGTCCAGGCTGGCATATCGAGTGCTCCGCGATGGTGCGCAAATACCTGGGTGAAACGATTGATATTCACGGCGGCGGGCAAGATTTGACGTTCCCGCATCATGAGTGCGAGATTGCGCAAACCGAAGCAGTGACTGGCCATCCAATGGCCAATTACTGGTTGCACAATGCCTTCCTTAACATTGATAATGAAAAAATGTCCAAATCGCTGGGTAATGGTATTCTCATCCGCGATCTTGTCAAGCAAATCAAACCGGAAGTTTTCCGTTTCTTCATGTTGTCCGCTCACTATCGCAATCCGCTGAACTTCAGCGATGAGAGCCTTAAGCAAGCGGCTAATGCTTTGGAACGCATACAAAATGCACATGACAACCTGAAGCACCGTCTGGTTACAGCTTCAGGAACAGGCGAAATTGAGGCTGCTCTTACGGAGCGTATAGCGGCGACTGCCAGTCAGTTCGTCGAGAAGATGAACGACGACTTTAATACCCCAGATGCGATCACGGCTGTGTTCGATCTCGTTGCAGAAGCGAACCTGTACTTGCAGCAGGAGCGGGTGAATGCTGCCGCTTTGCATATGTTCCTAGATCAGTTGCAAGCATTTGATCAAACATTGGGAATTTTGTCGAAACAAGCCGACGAATTGTTGGACGAAGAAATTGAACAGCTGATTGTCGACCGGACGGAAGCAAGGAAGTCGAAGAACTGGGCACGTGCGGATGAAATCCGTGATCTGCTCACAGAGAAAGGGATATTCCTTGAGGATACACCACAGGGAATTCGTTGGCGCCGCAAATGAGTGAAACTTTTACAGATGCTGCAAATCTGTTCGTTTTTCCGCCTTCCAAGAGCCCTCATTTGCTGAATCCGCTTGTACTCGCTTATATTGGCGATGCCGTTTATGAGGTCTACATTCGGCAATATGTGATTTCTGGCGGAAATCATCGACCCAATCATTTGCACAAAGCATCCACCGGCTATGTATCGGCGAAGGCGCAATCCAAGCTTTTGGATGCGCTGATGCCGATGCTGACGGAAGAAGAGATTGACATGGTAAAGCGTGGACGTAATGCCAAATCAGGAACGACAGCCAAGAACGCGGATGTGCTAGAATACCGGCACAGTACCGCGTTTGAGTGCTTAATCGGATATTTGTATTACAAGCAGTCCTTTGAGCGATTGAAAGAAATATTGGATTTCGTGCTTGCTCATAAGAATAAAGCGTAACCAAATGTGGAAGTAAGTTATGTTAAACGAGGAATTTTTAGGAGGAAGCAAGAGATGGATGAGGAATATATTGGCGGGAAACACTCCGTTATGGAGGCAATTCGTGCCGGTCGAACAATCAATAAAATTTGGATAGCAGAGAATGCGCAAAAGCAATTCGCAGGTCCGATTGTAGCGGAGGCCAAAAATCTAGGGATTCTTGTACAATTTACGGACAAGCGTAAGCTTGATCAAATGGTGGAAGGACTTCAGCACCAAGGGGTTATAGCGCAAGTAGCAGCCTATGAGTATGTAGAGGTGGAAGATATTCTTGCTAAAGCTAAGGCGCTTGGACAGGATCCTTTTATCCTTATTCTTGACGAAATTGAAGATCCTCACAACTTGGGCTCCATCCTGCGAACAGCGGATTGCACGGGCGTTCACGGTGTCATTATCCCCAAAAGACGCTCTGTAGGGCTAACGGCAACAGTTTCCAAGACATCTGCAGGAGCGGTTGAGTATGTCCCTGTTGCTCGAGTAACGAATATCTCGCAGACGATTGAACAGCTCAAAGAGCAAGGAGTCTGGGTCGCGGGGACGGATGTAACTGCAGCACAAGATGTATATAAAGCGAATTTCAGTATGCCGATAGCTCTTGTCATTGGCAATGAGGGCAAAGGTGTCGGCAGGTTAATTAAAGAGAGATGTGACTTCTTAGTTAAACTGCCAATGGCCGGAAATGTGAACTCTCTGAATGCCTCAGTTGCCGCGGGAGTCTTGATGTACGAAGTGGTTCGCCAACGAAATAAGAGCTAAAGCAGATGGAAGAGTTTCTAATCGTAGACGGCTACAATATCATAGGGGCATGGCCTGAACTGAGTAAGCTCAAGGATACCGATTTGGAAGGTGCTCGCGATAAGTTAATTCACATGCTGGCTGAGTACCAGTCTTATTCTGGCATGAAGGTATATCTGGTTTTTGATGCTTACATGGTACCTGGACTTGGGAAGAAGTATGTACAGAGCAAGTTGAACGTCCTCTACACCAAAGAGAAGGAAACCGCAGATGAAAGGATCGAACGATTGGTTACGAATCTGATGGGAAGACGTAAACAAATCTACGTGGCCACCTCCGATATGATTGAGCAGCACGTTATTTTCGGTAAAGGAGCTCTTCGGTTGCCGGCTGGTGAACTTCTCATCAAAATCAAACAGAATCGCAAAGAAGTTCGAGAACGCATTGAACCAGAAACGACAGCGAAGCGCAATCCGTTTGAAGGTAAACTGAGCAATGAGTTGAAGGCGCAGTTCGAACGATGGCGAAGAGGGGAGTAATCCTCCAAATGCTAGAAATGGAGGGCTTCCCCGTTGACGGTGTGAGATTTCATCATGTATACTTAACCTAAACTTTTAATGTGAATCTGGGTAGTCCTGCAGGCCGGAGGGATTGTTGGTGAGTGTCGACCTCAAAGAACTGAGAATGTATGATTATGACCTCAAGCCAGATGAAGACATTGTCGAGGCAGTCCGTGAAGGCAGTAGTGAAGCGTTGGAATATCTTATCAACAAATATAAGAATTTTGTGCGTGCCAAAGCACGTTCTTATTTTTTGATAGGTGCAGACCGAGAAGATATTGTGCAGGAAGGAATGATAGGTTTATATAAATCTATCCGCGACTTCCGAGGAGACAAGCTTGCTTCTTTCAAAGCCTTTGCTGAACTGTGCATTACCCGACAGATCATCACGGCGATTAAGACAGCAACACGTCAGAAACACATTCCTCTTAATTCCTACGTGTCACTGGACAAGCCTATCTATGATGAAGATTCTGATCGTACGCTGCTTGACGTCATCAGCGGTTCCAGGGTCACAGATCCTGAGGAGCTTGTGATTAATCAAGAAGAATTTACGGGACTTGAAGATAAAATGGGAGAGATATTGAGCGACTTGGAGCGTAGGGTCCTTATGCTCTATCTCGATGGTAGATCCTACCAAGAGATAGCAGTGGATCTTGATCGTCATGTTAAGTCTATTGATAATGCTCTTCAACGTGTGAAACGTAAGCTTGAACGCTATTTAGAAGTCAGAGATTTGTAGAATATGCCCGTGCTGCCTTGCTTGGTCTTGGCCGTGCGGGCCTTTTCTTTGTATGAGGTTTATTATATGGCCGGAGCGTCTATACTGATATTACTCTTGCAAATGTGAGACTTCTGCCTTGACACTCTGTAACGGGTTGTGATAAAGTATTTCAGGTAGCCCTAAAAGTCGCTTTCTTTTTGACGCGCTTCGAAGGGCTTTAATTAGAACGTGTCTGTAGGAGGTGTACATCATGCGGGTCATCATCACATTAGCGTGCACAAATTGCAAACAAAGAAACTATGCATCCACTAAAAATAAGCGCAACAATCCCGACCGTATTGAGTTGAAGAAATATTGCAAATTTTGCAATGAACATACTGCTCATCGCGAGACTAGGTAGTTCTTTGGAGGTGTAGTTTGTGGGGCTCTTGGCTAGAATGAGACAAAGCTTCGGATCCACTTTTTCCTTCTTCACCGACAGTTGGACAGAACTCAAAAAGGTCAAGTGGCCAAGTCGCAAAGAGATGACTACCTATACGCTTGTTGTGTTGGGTACTGTAGCTTTTGTTGCTATTTATTTTTTTGTGCTGGATCTTGGAATTTCTGAGTTGCTGCGCCTTGTTTTTAAATAAACAGGACTATAGGTGAATTTATTCATGGAAAAAAGATGGTACGTCGTACATACCTATTCAGGGTATGAGAACAAAGTGAAAGCCAACCTGGAGAAACGTGTTGAATCCATGGAAATGACGGACAAGATCTTCCGTGTGCTTGTGCCTATGGAAGAGGAACTGGTGAACAAAGACGGCAAGAAGAAAGTCGTCATGCGTAAAGTTTATCCAGGGTATGTCCTCGTAGAAATGATTCAAACGGATGACTCTTGGTACGTAGTACGTAATACGCCAGGAGTTACTGGATTCGTAGGTTCTACGGGATCCGGCTCTAAACCGACTGCATTATTACCTGAGGAAGTTGAATCTATTTTGAAGCATATGGGAATGGAAGAGCCGAAGGAGAAAATCGACTTCGAACTCAAAGAGACCGTACGCGTCAAGGTGGGACCTTTCGCAAACTTTGTCGGATCTGTTGAGGAAATTGTGGCTGACAAGGGTAAACTTAAGGTGCATGTCAACATGTTTGGTAGAGAGACCCCGCTTGAGCTCGATTTCGACCAAGTGGAAAAGCTATAACACAAGACAACCAAGGGTTTCTACCAGGTCTATTCCTCGGGATAGACCTTCGTTAGTGGGATCTATATTATAAACAGGAGGTGTCTATCATGGCAAAAAAGGTTATTAAAATCGTGAAGCTTCAAGTTCAAGCTGCGAAAGCAAATCCAGCACCACCGATCGGTCCAGCATTGGGTCAAGCAGGTGTGAACATCATGGCTTTCTGTAAAGAGTTTAACGCTCGTACTGCTGATCAAGTTGGCCTAATTATTCCAGTTGAAATCACAGTATTCGAGGATCGTTCCTTTACATTCATCACTAAAACGCCTCCGGCTGCAGTTCTTCTTCGCGTCGTTGCTGGTATCGAAAAAGGATCCGGTGAACCAAACAAAAAGAAAGTTGCAACTGTGAAACGTGCAAAAGTTCGCGAAATCGCAGAACAAAAAATGCCTGACCTGAATGCTGCATCCGTTGAGGCTGCAATGCGTATGGTTGAAGGTACAGCTCGCAGCATGGGAATCGTCATCGAAGATTAATTCCGCAAGGAATGCGGCTGTATAAACCATGGTTTATGTAGAAGTTTTCTCGGAAAACTTTGAGGTCGCTCGGTGGGAGGATTATCCGCTAATACCACTAAGGAGGATTTAAATTATGCCTAAACACGGTAAGAAATACCGCGAAGTATCTCAGCTTGTTAATGCTGAAACTTTGTACGATCCGTCAGAAGCAATCGAGCTTGTTAAGAAAACAGCTCCTGCTAAATTTGATGAAACTGTAGATGTTGCAGTTCGTCTGGGTGTAGACCCAAGAAAACAAGATCAGGCTGTTCGTGGTGTAGTAGTACTTCCACACGGTACTGGTAAAACAAAACGTGTACTTGTATTTGCTAAAGGCGAGAAAGCGAAAGAAGCTGAAGCAGCTGGTGCAGATTTTGTTGGTGATGCTGACATGATCAACAAAATCCAACAAGGTTGGTTCGAGTTCGACGTTTGCGTAGCTACTCCAGACATGATGAGCGAAGTTGGTAAACTGGGTCGTATCCTCGGGGGTAAAGGTTTAATGCCAAACCCTAAAGCAGGAACAGTTACTTTCGACGTGACGAAAGCTGTTCAGGAGATCAAAGCAGGTAAAATCGAGTACCGTCTTGATAAAGCGGGACAAATTCATGCTCCACTTGGTAAAGTATCTTTCGATGCAGACAAGTTGAACGAAAACTTCAAAGCATTGGTTGATGCGCTTGTAAGAGCGAAACCAGCAGCTGCTAAAGGTGTTTACCTGAAAAACATTGCTGTATCCTCCACAATGGGACCAAGTGTTCGAGTTAACGTAAGCTCCTTCAGATAAGTAATAGCTTCCAGTTGACTTCGGTTGCTGGGCGTGATACTCTATCAAAGGTCATAAAAATGAATATGCAAACCGTAGACAGTAGGTGCCGCGTGCTTAATTTCCTACCGAGGTGTTATGATATATATAGCGATTTCTTTGTAGATCAGGGAAAAAGTGAACACATCATGCCTTCGTAGCGTCTACGAAGGCATTTCTTATTGTTATAAGGAATGCTGATGCTCCTACTGTTTGTAATATTGAAACATAAATGCATAAGAAGTGAGGTGTACTATGGCAAACGCGAAAATTCTTGCAGCAAAAGAACAGGCAGTAGCTGAAGTAACTGAAAAGTTCAAAGCTAGTGCTTCTACAATCATCGCTGACTACCGCGGTTTGAACGTAGCTCAAGTAACACAACTACGTAAAACTTTGCGCGAAGCTGGTATTGAATTCGTAGTTCTCAAGAACTCGTTGGCTAGACGCGCATCGGCAAATGCTGAATTAGGATTGGATGAGTACCTAACAGGTCCAACCGCTATTGCTTTCAGCAAAGACGATCTAGTTGCTCCGGCGAAAATCTTGACTGAATTTGCGAAAAAGAATGATCAATTGAGCGTAAAAGGTGGCGTGGTCGAAGGCCGCGTAGTTGGATACGATCAAATCAAAGCACTTGCTGAACTTCCATCCAGAGATGGTTTGCTCTCCATGTTGCTTAGCGTTCTTCAAGCTCCAGTTCGTAACTTTGCACTTGCTGTTAAAGCAGTTGCTGAGAAACAAGAAGCTGAAGGTCAAGCTTAATTTCAGTGTACGAATCGATTTACAACAACAAACTAATTTATTAATGATAATGGAGGTTTAACCATGAGCACAAATGCAACGATCCTAGAAGCAATCAAAGGCATGACAATCTTGGAATTGAACGACCTGGTTAAAGCAATTGAAGAAGAGTTTGGCGTAACAGCAGCAGCTCCAGTAGCAGCTGGCGGTGGCGCAGCAGTAGCAGTTGAAGAAGCTCAAACTGAGTTTGATGTTATCTTGACTAGCGCTGGTGCTTCCAAAATCAACGTAATTAAAGTAGTTCGCGAAATCACAGGTCTTGGCCTGAAAGAAGCGAAAGACCTAGTTGACGGAGCTCCAAAAGCAGTTAAAGAAAAAGTTAGCGCAGAAGAAGCAGAAGCTGTTAAAGCTAAGCTTACTGAAGCTGGCGCATCTGTAGAAGTTAAGTAATTTCATTTCAGGAAACCTCTTGAAGCTTGCCTTCAAGAGGTTTTTTTACCTAAGCTTTTACCCTTAGGAAAGCCTTAGGAACGCTCGCAGTTATTTGATTTTCCTATTGGTAAAAATGAGGAGGGAATCTTAACGTGTCAGAGCATTATTATACGCAGCGCCCTACGGTTAAACATGATGTCAATGTAGCGCAAGAGGAACTGCGTGGCAAAAAGTACACATTCTTGACGGATGCTGGCGTCTTTTCGAAAAAAGGTGTGGATTATGGAAGCAAGCACTTGATTGAAACGATGCAGTTGAAAGAGGATGCGAAGGTACTTGATGTCGGCTGTGGTTATGGTCCGATTGGCTTATCAGCAGCTGTCATGTGTCCGAAGGGGCATGTGACAATGGTCGACATTAATGAACGGGCCATTGAATTAAGCGCAGAAAATGCGCGGCGCAATGGGATTGCCAATGTGTCGATTCTACAGAGCGATCTTTTGGAGCAAGTGAAAGAGCAACGTTTTGACGTTGTGCTCACTAATCCTCCGATTCGTGCCGGTAAAGAAGTTGTGCATCGCATTTTTACAGATGCCTATGATTGTTTGGTTGATGGCGGTTCGATTTGGGTTGTCATTCAGAAAAAACAAGGTGCGCCTTCAGCGATGAAAAAACTTGAGTCTCTATATAGTGAAGTTGTTGAAGTATCCAAGGATAAAGGCTACAAAATACTCAAGGCAACAAAATGAGTTTGAATGAGCTGTTGAGTACGGTCAATTATCCTGGAATGACCTCGATAGAGGTTTTCTCACAACCGAGGAAATTAGTTTGACTTGACTTTTCATATGTGGTATTATTAAAAAATGTCAGTATTAAGATGGGACACATGTCTTTAGTTAACAAAAATGTCAAGTACTTTTTTTCCTCCAGGATGAATAAAATTTGAACTTATAACGTATAATGTTTGAATTTTAGGATACTCTAACAGGATGGGAAGAAATATTTGGAAAGTCTTATTGATTACAGGGAAAAATCTTCATCCATACAGTCGCTTAATTCGGACGGGCTCCAATAACGGAGGCGTCCTGAGTGTACGTCGGTCGAAGTTTTTCTTCTTCTTTTTATTTATTGAGTAGAGTTGAGGGGTGAATGAAAGTTGGCGGGACATCTTGTTCAATTTGGACGACGTAAACGCAGGACTTATGCACGAATTAATGAGGTGCTGGGCATTCCAAACCTGATTGAAATCCAGCAAAAATCGTATGAGTGGTTTTTGGAAGAAGGATTACGTGAGATGTTTCAGGATATCTCTCCGATTCAAGATTTCACAGGTAACCTAGTACTGGAGTTTATTGACTATAGCTTAGGAGATCCTAAGTATTCTGTTGATGAATCCAAAGAACGCGACGTAACCTATGCGGCGCCGTTAAGAGTCAAAGTCCGTTTGATTAATAAGGAAACCGGAGAGGTCAAGGAACAAGAAGTGTTCATGGGGGATTTCCCTATTATGACCGATACGGGAACGTTCATTATTAACGGTGCGGAGCGTGTAATCGTCTCCCAGCTCGTTCGTTCCCCCAGTGTTTATTATAGCACGAAAGTGGATAAAAACGGCAAAAAAACTTACACGGCGACGGTCATTCCGAACCGTGGGGCTTGGTTGGAGCTTGAGACAGATGCGAAGGATATTATCTATGTTCGTATCGATCGCACGCGCAAAATTCCAGTTACGGTATTGCTTCGTTCATTAGGATTCGGCACGGATGCAGAGATTTTGGATTTGCTCGGTGATAATGAATATATCCGTAATACGCTCGATAAAGATAACACGGATTCTACGGAAAAAGCGTTAATTGAAATCTATGAGCGTCTTCGTCCGGGTGAGCCACCTACGCTTGATAATGCAAGAAGCTTGATCGTTGCTCGTTTCTTTGATCCGAAGCGTTATGATTTGGCTAACGTAGGTCGTTACAAAATCAACAAGAAATTACACATTAAAAATAGATTGTTCAATCAACGTCTGGCTGAAACTTTGGTAGATTCCGAAACGGGAGAAATCATCGCGGAAGCAGGACAATTGCTGGATCGTCGTGTGTTAGACGAAATCCTTCCTTTTATCGAAAAAGGAGCAGGCTACAAAGAGTTTACGATTCCAAAAGGTGTAACTGGCGCGGATACAATCCCTGTTCAGTGCATTAATGTGTACTCACCGACAGAAGAAGGCAAGGTTGTTAAAGTAATCTCTAATGGGGTTATCGACAAACAAGTTAAAAACATCACGCCTGCCGATATCATTTCATCCATTAACTATTTCATCAACTTGCTGCATGGCATCGGGAATACGGATGATATTGACCACTTAGGTAACCGTAGACTTCGTTCTGTTGGTGAATTGCTGCAAAACCAATTCCGTATCGGTTTATCCCGTATGGAACGTGTTGTTCGTGAACGTATGTCTATTCAAGATGCGAATGTCATCACGCCACAAGCTTTGATCAACATTCGACCAGTTATCGCGTCGATCAAAGAGTTCTTCGGTAGTTCCCAGCTATCTCAGTTTATGGACCAAACGAACCCGCTTGCTGAGTTGACGCACAAAAGACGTCTATCTGCACTCGGACCCGGCGGTTTGACGAGAGAGCGCGCAGGGATGGAAGTTCGTGACGTGCATCACTCTCACTATGGCCGTATGTGTCCAATTGAGACTCCAGAGGGACCGAACATTGGTTTGATCAACTCGCTGTCTACTTTTGCCCGTATTAATGAGTATGGCTTCATTGAAGCTCCTTACCGTTGGGTAGATCCGAAGACCGGAACGATTACTGACCAAATCGCTTACCTGACTGCGGATGAAGAAGATAATTATGTTATCGCGCAAGCAAACGCCGAATTGACAGAAGACAACAAATTTGTTGATTCAGCAATTATCGTTCGTTACAAAGATGATAACTTAACGCTGCCGGTTGAACGTGTCGACTACATGGACGTTTCTCCGAAGCAAGTTGTTTCCGTAGCGACAGCTTTAATTCCGTTCCTTGAAAACGATGACTCCAACCGTGCGTTGATGGGTTCCAACATGCAGCGTCAAGCGGTGCCTCTTTTGATTCCAAAAGCACCTCTAGTAGGTACTGGTATGGAGCACAAAGTCGCTAAGGACTCGGGAGTATGTATTGTCTCCAAATTTGATGGAATTATTGAGAAAGCTGCTGCGAACGAAATTTGGCTGCGCCGCCAAGAAATGGTAGACGGCAAATTAGTCAGCGGTAATATCGTCAAATATAAGCTTCACAAATTTATGCGTTCCAACCAAGGTACGTGCATCAATCAACGCCCGATTGTGAAAAAGGGTCAACTGATTAAAGCAGGAGATATTCTTGCTGATGGACCATCGACAGAACAAGGCGAATTGGCTTTGGGTCGTAACGTTGTCGTAGCCTTCATGACTTGGGAAGGGTACAACTATGAGGATGCGATCTTGTTAAGTCAAAAGCTTGTGAAAGAAGATGTCTACACATCCATTCACATCGAGGAATACGAGTCAGAAGCACGTGATACGAAGCTTGGACCTGAAGAAATTACGCGTGACATCCCGAACGTTGGGGAAGACGCACTGAAAAATCTTGACGAGCGCGGAATCATCCGTGTGGGTGCTGAGATCGGCGCTGGCGATATCCTCGTCGGTAAAGTAACACCGAAAGGTGTGACTGAACTTACTGCGGAAGAAAGATTGCTGCATGCAATCTTCGGAGAGAAAGCTCGTGAAGTTCGTGATACATCCCTTCGAGTACCGCATGGTACAGATGGTATTGTTGTTGATGTTAAAGTATTTACTCGTGAGAACGGCGATGAGCTGCCTCCAGGCGTTAACCAACTCGTACGTGTCTATATTGCGCAAAAACGGAAAATTTCCGAAGGCGACAAAATGGCGGGACGTCATGGTAACAAAGGGGTAGTAGCACGTATTCTCCCTGAAGAAGATATGCCTTTCCTACCAGATGGTACGCCAGTTGAGGTTGTACTGAATCCACTAGGGGTTCCTTCTCGGATGAACATCGGTCAAGTACTTGAAGTTCACTTAGGTATGGCTTCCAAGTACCTTGGTATCCACGCAGCAACGCCTGTATTCGATGGAGCGCGTGAGTATGACGTATTTGATGCTATGGAAGAAGCCGGCATGCAGCGTAGCGGCAAGACGATTCTGTACGATGGTCGTACAGGGGAATCGTTTGAACGCGAAGTTACAGTTGGCGTCATGTACATGATCAAATTGGCACACATGGTTGATGACAAAATCCATGCCCGTTCCACAGGACCTTACTCACTTGTTACTCAGCAACCACTGGGTGGTAAAGCGCAGTTTGGTGGACAACGTTTCGGGGAGATGGAGGTATGGGCGCTTGAGGCTTACGGTGCTGCCTATACACTGCAAGAGATTCTTACTGTTAAGTCTGATGACGTCGTAGGTCGTGTGAAAACGTACGAGTCCATCGTTAAAGGCGAGAATGTTCCAGAACCGGGTGTTCCGGAATCATTCAAAGTTTTGATCAAAGAGCTTCAAAGCTTAGGTATGGATGTCAAAATCCTTTCCGGCGACGAAGAAGAGATCGAAATGCGAGAAGCTGATGATGACGACGAAGTCACTAGCGATAAATTAAACCTAAATTTAGAGGGCTCTGAATTAGGAGTCAACGAATAAAGAACGCCACAATAGATCGAGATCGATTCACTGCATAGTGGGTTTAAATTCTTAAAGGAGGGTTGCTCCTTGATGGACGTTAACAACTTCGAGTTTATGAAAATCGGTTTGGCATCACCCGATAAAATTCGCTCTTGGTCCCGTGGGGAAGTAAAGAAGCCGGAAACCATTAACTACAGAACCTTAAAGCCTGAGAAAGAAGGTCTTTTCTGTGAAAAGATCTTCGGGCCAACTAAAGATTGGGAATGTCATTGCGGTAAATACAAACGCGTCCGTTATAAGGGCGTAGTTTGTGACCGCTGTGGTGTTGAAGTAACTCGCCAAAAAGTACGTCGTGAGCGTATGGGTCACATTGAGCTTGCTGCTCCTGTATCCCATATCTGGTACTTTAAAGGCATCCCAAGCCGCATGGGCCTTGCGTTAGATATGTCTCCAAGATCTTTGGAGGAAATCATCTATTTCGCTTCCTACGTGGTAACTGATCCAGGGGACACACCTTTGGAGAAAAAACAGCTGCTTTCCGAAAAAGAATACCGCAGCTACCGTGAGAAATATGGCTATGCGTTCCAAGCCGGTATGGGTGCTGAAGCTGTTAAAAAGCTTCTGATCGATATCGATATCGAACGTGAAGTTGATACACTCAAAGAAGAATTGAAAACAGCGCAAGGTCAACGTCGTAATCGTGCGATCAAGCGTTTGGAAGTTATGGAAGCTTTCCGTAACTCGAAGAACCTTCCAGGTTGGATGATTCTAGATGTACTTCCTGTCATCCCGCCGGAGCTTCGTCCGATGGTACAGCTTGACGGTGGACGCTTCGCGACTTCCGACTTGAATGATCTGTATCGCCGAGTTATCAACCGTAACAACCGTCTCAAAAGATTGCTTGACCTAGGGGCACCGGACATCATCGTTCAGAATGAGAAGCGTATGCTGCAAGAAGCAGTAGATGCTCTTATCGACAATGGTCGCCGCGGCCGTCCTGTCACAGGTCCTGGTAACCGTCCATTGAAATCCCTCAGCCATATGCTGAAAGGTAAACAAGGGCGTTTCCGTCAAAACTTGCTCGGTAAACGTGTTGACTACTCTGGTCGTTCCGTTATCGTAGTAGGACCTAACCTGAAGATGTACCAATGTGGTCTTCCGAAGGAAATGGCGCTTGAATTGTTCAAGCCTTTCGTTATGAAAGAGCTTGTGAATAAAGGTTTGGCCCATAACATTAAGAGCGCAAAACGTAAGGTTGAGCGTGTAAGCCCTGATGTGTGGGATGTGCTAGAAGAAGTTATCAAGGAGCACCCGGTTCTGCTGAACCGTGCCCCTACGTTGCATAGATTAGGTATTCAAGCTTTTGAACCGATTCTGGTTGAAGGTCGCGCTATTAAACTTCATCCGCTCGTATGTACAGCTTACAACGCTGACTTCGACGGTGACCAAATGGCCGTTCACGTACCATTGTCCTCAGAAGCGCAAGCTGAAGCTCGGTTATTGATGCTGGCATCTGGTAACATTTTGAATCCGAAAGACGGTAAGCCGGTTGTTACGCCTTCACAGGATATGGTTCTGGGAAGTTTCTATTTAACGACGGATAATAAATTTGCTAAAGGCGCAGGTTCTATTATTAGAACTGTCCATGAAGCAGTTTCTTCCTACCAATCGGGCAAAATGGCACTTCACGCTCGTGTTGCTATCCCAGCTAGAGCTTTGAATAAAACAAGTTTCACAGAAAAACAACAAAACGCAATGTTGATCACAACAATTGGTAAAATCATTATGAATGAAATTTATCCAGCTGATTTCCCTTTCATTAATGAGCCGACCAAAACGAACCTCCTGAACGGCATTCCAGATTCGCATTTTGTATTTGAAAAAGGTGCAGATCTAAAAGCTATCATGTTGGAACGTGATGAGAACAAAGCGGTAGGTAAAGAGTATCTTGGATCGATTATTGCTGAGTGTTTCCGTAAATATCACACAACGCAAACGTCCATGATTCTTGATAAAATTAAAGAGCTTGGATTTACGTATTCCACTAAAGCAGGTATTACTGTAGCCGTTTCTGACGTTGTCGTTCCTACTGAAAAAGTAGCCATTCTTAAAGAGTGTGAAGAGAAAGTACGCGTAGTTACGAACCAATACCGCCGTGGTTTGATTACGGATGAAGAGCGTTATGACCGCGTTATTGCGATCTGGAGTAAAGCGAAGGACGAAATCACAGATATTCTGATGAAATCCCTTGATAAATACAACTCCATTAGCATGATGGTTGAATCCAAAGCACGGGGTAACAAATCACAGATTACACAGCTTGGCGGTATGCGTGGTTTGATGGCGAATCCATCCGGTAAGATTATGGAGTTGCCAATTAAATCGAACTTCCGTGAAGGTCTGACAATCTTGGAGTACTTTATTTCCACGCACGGAGCGCGTAAAGGTCTTGCCGATACAGCACTTCGTACAGCGGATTCAGGATACTTGACTCGTCGTCTCGTAGACGTTGCACAAGATGTTATCGTTCGTGAGGACGATTGCGGAACAGATAAAGGGTTCATGGTAAGCAAAATTCAAGATGGTAAAGAGGTAATTGAAGATCTCTATGACCGTATTGAAGGACGCTATGCTTATGAAACGCTTCGTCATCCAAAAACAGGTGAAGTCATTGTTCAACGCAATGAACTCATCGAATCCGGAATTGCAGACACGATTATTGAAGCAGGTATCGAAAAACTGCAAATTCGTTCCGTACTAAGCTGCCGCACAGATCATGGCGTTTGTAAGAAATGTTATGGTCGCAACTTGGCAACTGGTCAATTTGTTGAGATTGGTGAGGCAGTAGGTATTATTGCCGCTCAATCCATCGGAGAGCCAGGAACACAGTTGACAATGCGTACGTTCCATACCGGTGGTGTTGCCGGAGACGATATTACGCAAGGTTTGCCGCGTATTCAAGAGCTTTTCGAAGCTCGGAATCCGAAAGGTCAAGCGATTATTTCTGAGATCGATGGTGTGGTCAAAGAAATCCGTGAAGCCAAAGATCGTCGTGAAATTGAAGTCCAAGGTGAAGCGGAATCCAAAGTATATGCAGTTCCTTACGGATCCCGTGTGCGTGTATCCCTGAACCAACAAGTTGAAGCTGGAGATGAGCTGACAGACGGATCTATCGATCCGAAAGAAATGCTGCGCATCAAAGGTATCCGCGGCGTGCAGAACTACATTCTGCAAGAGGTTCAACGTGTTTACCGTAACCAAGGGGTAGAAATTAACGATAAGCATATTGAAGTTATGGTTCGTCAAATGTTACGGAAAATCCGTATCGTCGATGCTGGAGATACAACGCTTCTTCCAGGTTCCTTCGTAGACATTCATGAATATGAAGCAGCTAACAAAGTAGCATTGTTCGCCGGTAATGAGCCAGCCGTTGCAAGACCTATCTTGCTCGGTATCACCAAAGCGTCTCTAGAGACTGATTCCTTCTTGTCTGCAGCATCATTCCAAGAAACAACGCGTGTCTTGACGGATGCAGCAATCAAAGGTAAGGTCGACCAATTGCTTGGTCTGAAAGAGAACGTTATTATCGGTAAACTCATTCCTGCAGGAACGGGTATGCCTCGTTACCGGAACATCCGTATTACGGACCCTAACGAAGTGCTCGTGCAAGATGAGGATCTCGAAAAAGAAACAGTAGCCGTTGAATAACGACTATTTATCTAAGAGGGATGGCCATAGTGCTGTCCCTCTTGGTTTTTTACGAATCTATGATTATGCAAAAGATATAAAGTTCTTCCTTGACACCTGAACATCAAAATGCTAATATATCGTAGTGTGCCTAAGTTGATATTCTTTCCTTTCTCTGGAGGGGGTGCCTTATGTCTTATGATAAAGTCAAACAGGCGAAGAATATAAGTGTAGGGACGAAGAAAGTCACTAAAACGGTCGAGCAAGACAGGGCTGTTGAAGTTTTTGTTTCTAAAGATGCAGATCCGCGATTGACGATAAAGCTGGTAGCTCTCTGTAATCAAAAGGGTGTGCCAATAACCTACGTAGATTCTATGAAGATGCTAGGTA
>NZ_WTUZ01000018.1:0-29665 GCF_009882985.1 Paenibacillus silvestris | reverse complement strand
CTTTCTCTTTGCTCATTTATGACTCGCCTGGATCTGTGGGCTTGCAAGAAATTTATCATGTTATGAATGTAGGGAGGAGGTGGCGATATGCCAACAATTAACCAACTAGTACGTAAAGGTCGTCAAGCGAAGGTGGATAAGTCTAAATCACCAGCTTTGCAAAAAGGTTTTAACGCTTTGAAAAGAGAAGCAACGGATTTGAGTGCACCTCAAAAACGTGGTGTCTGCACGCGTGTAGGTACTATGACTCCTAAGAAGCCTAACTCCGCACTTCGTAAATATGCTCGTGTTCGTTTAACGAACCGTGTAGAGGTGACAGCATACATTCCAGGTATCGGTCACAACCTGCAAGAGCACAGTGTTGTATTGATCCGTGGAGGTAGAATTAAAGATCTTCCAGGGGTACGTTATCACATCGTGCGTGGCGCGCTGGATACTTCCGGTGTTAACAACCGTAAGCAATCCCGTTCCAAATACGGTACTAAACGTCCGAAAGTTAAAAAATAAGAAATAATAATCAGGGATGATTCTTATGAGAAAGGGGGATAACTATGCCTCGTAAAGGTCCAGTTACTCGCAGAGACGTATTGCCAGATCCAATTTATAATAGCAAACTTGTTACTCGTCTTATCAATCGTATTATGGTTGATGGAAAAAGAGGGACAGCACAAACTATTCTTTACAACGCTTTTAACCTCGTGAAAGATCGTACAGGTAAAGAGCCGATGGAAGTGTTTGAAACTGCTATCAAAAACATCATGCCAGTACTAGAAGTTAAAGCTCGCCGTGTTGGTGGAGCAAACTATCAAGTACCTATCGAAGTAAGACCTGATCGTCGTTCGACATTAGGTTTGCGTTGGTTGGTAAACTACTCCCGCCTACGCGGTGAGAAGACGATGGAAGAAAGATTAGCTTACGAAATTATCGATGCTAGCAACAGCACAGGTTCTTCCGTTAAGAAACGTGAAGATACACACAAAATGGCTGAAGCTAATAAAGCATTCGCTCATTATCGTTGGTAGAATAAAAAAACTGATTAAAGAAAGGAGACATAACGACCTATGGCTAGAGAGTTCTCCTTAAAAAACACACGTAATATCGGGATCATGGCTCATATTGATGCTGGTAAAACGACAACAACAGAGCGCATTCTGTACTATACTGGTAAAGTTCACAAAATCGGTGAGGTGCACGAAGGTGCAGCGACGATGGACTGGATGGAGCAAGAGCAAGAGCGCGGAATCACGATTACTTCCGCCGCTACAACTGCGCAATGGGAAGGTCACCGCATCAATATCATCGATACCCCGGGACACGTTGACTTTACCGTTGAGGTAGAGCGTTCCCTTCGTGTGTTGGATGGAGCAGTTGGTGTATTTAGTGCGAAAGAGGGCGTTGAGCCTCAATCCGAAACAGTTTGGAGACAAGCTGATAAATACAACGTTCCTCGTATTGCTTACGTAAACAAAATGGATATCATCGGTGCAGACTTCCTGCAAGTTGTTGAATCCATGCGTCAAAAACTTGGTGCAAATGCTGTTGCTATTCAACTTCCGATCGGTGCTGAAAGTGATTTCAAAGGCATCATCGACCTAGTTGATGAAGTGGCGTATATGTACAAAGACGATCTTGGCAAGGATATCGAGAAAGTTGAAATTCCTGCTGAGTTCAAAGATCAAGTTGCAGAACTTCGTTTGGAACTGATCGAGAAAGTTGCTGAGCTTGATGAAGAGCTTACAATGAAATATCTCGAAGGTGAAGAACTAACTGTCGACGAGATCAAAGGAGCTCTACGTAAAGGTGTCTGTGAAGTGAAAATCTTCCCAGTTATCGTAGGATCTTCTTACAGAAACAAAGGTGTTCAATTGATGCTGGATGCAGTTATTAACTACCTTCCATCACCACTTGATGTACCTGACATTAAAGGTGTACTTGACGATGGTACTGAAGTGGTTCGTAAGTCTGCTGATGATCAACCTTTCTCAGCGCTTGCATTCAAAATCATGACAGATCCTTTCGTTGGTCGTCTTACGTTCTTCCGTGTTTACTCTGGTACCTTGAACTCCGGTTCCTACGTTGTTAACGCAACGAAAGGCAAACGTGAGCGCGTTGGTCGTATCCTGCAAATGCATGCGAACAGCCGTCAAGAGATCAGCATTGTATACGCTGGTGACATCGCCGCGGCCGTTGGATTGAAAGATACAACGACTGGTGATACACTTTGTGATGAGAAAAACCCAGTTATTCTTGAGAAAATGGTCTTCCCTGAACCGGTTATCCAGCTTGCTGTTGAACCGAAGACGAAAGCCGACCAAGACAAAATGGGTATCGCATTGCAAAAGCTTGCTGAAGAAGATCCTACTTTCCGTGCTTCCACAGACGAAGAAACAGGACAAACGATCATCGCTGGTATGGGTGAGCTTCACCTTGAGATCCTCGTTGACCGTATGCTTCGCGAGTTCAAAGTAGAAACCAATGTAGGTAAACCACAAGTTGCTTATCGTGAAACGTTCCGCGCAGCAGCTAAAGTTGAGGGTAAATTCGTACGTCAATCCGGTGGCCGTGGTCAATACGGACATTGTTGGGTTGAGTTTGAACCTCAAGAAGCTGGTACAGGTTTCATTTTCGAGAGCAAAGTAGTGGGCGGATCTATTCCAAGAGAATATATCGCACCTATTCAATCTGGTATCGAAGAGTCCATGAAAAACGGTGTAATCGCAGGATTCCCGCTTGTGGATATCAAAGCTACAGTTGTTGATGGATCTTACCATGATGTTGACTCCAATGAAATGGCGTTCAAAATCGCGGGTTCCATGGCACTTAAAGCTGCGAAAGAAAAATGTAAACCGGTTCTTCTTGAGCCAATCATGAAGGTTGAAGTTACTGTACCAGAAGAGTACATGGGCGATGTTATGGGTGACCTTAACTCCCGTCGTGGACGTATCGAAGGTATGGATAACCGTCATGGCGCACAAATCATCCGTGCTAAGGTGCCTTTGTCTGAAATGTTTGGATATTCCACAACACTTCGTTCAAGAACACAAGGCCGTGGTGTTTACTCCATGGAACTTTCACATTATGAAGAAGTACCTAAGTCCATTGCAGAAGAAATTATTGCAAAAGGCAAAGGCGCTTAATATAAAACTAATAGTCACTCTAAGGAGGAATCGTTTAAAATGGCAAAGGCTAAATTTGAACGTAACAAACCGCATGTTAACATCGGTACTATCGGTCACGTTGACCATGGTAAAACAACTTTGACAGCTGCTATCACAACTGTATTGTCCAAAAGATACGGTGGAGCTGCAGTAGCTTTCGACCAAATCGATAAAGCACCAGAAGAGCGCGAGCGCGGTATCACAATCTCCACAGCTCACGTTGAGTACGAAACTCCTAACCGTCACTACGCACACGTAGACTGCCCAGGACATGCTGACTATGTTAAAAACATGATCACTGGTGCTGCTCAAATGGACGGAGCGATCCTGGTTGTATCCGCAGCTGACGGCCCAATGCCGCAAACGCGTGAGCACATCCTTCTTTCCCGTCAAGTAGGCGTACCTTACATCGTAGTATTCCTTAACAAATGTGACATGGTTGAAGACGAAGAGTTGCTTGAATTGGTTGAGATGGAAGTTCGCGACCTTCTTAACGAATACGAGTTCCCAGGCGATGATACTCCAATCATCCGCGGAGCTGCTCGTGAAGCTCTTCAAAACCCAGATGGCGCATGGGCTGATAAAATTGTTGAGTTGTTTGAACAAGTTGACACTTATATCCCAACTCCTGAGCGTCAAACTGACAAACCGTTCCTTATGCCTGTTGAGGATGTATTCTCAATCACTGGTCGTGGAACAGTTGCTACAGGTCGTGTTGAGCGTGGAACTGTTAAAGTTCAAGAAGAAGTTGAAATCGTTGGTATCGCTGAAGAAACTCGCAAATGCGTAGTAACAGGCGTTGAGATGTTCCGCAAATTGCTTGACTCCGCTCAAGCTGGTGACAACATCGGTGCCCTTCTTCGTGGTGTTGACCGTAAAGATATCGAGCGTGGACAAGTACTTGCGAAACCAGGTTCTGTTAAACCACACACGAACTTCACAGCTCAAATCTACGTACTAACTAAAGAAGAGGGTGGCCGTCACAAACCTTTCTTCACTGGTTACCGTCCACAGTTCTACTTCCGTACAACTGACGTAACAGGTATCATCAACCTTCCAGAAGGTACTGAAATGGTTATGCCAGGTGATAACATCACAGTTACAGTTGAACTGATCAACCCAATCGCAATCGAAGAAGGAACTCGTTTCGCGATTCGTGAAGGCGGACGTACTGTTGGTGCGGGCGCGGTTGCTACAATTCAAAAGTAATCCCTTTATATAGAAGAAACACTCATCGTTTAGGCGGTGGGTGTTTTTTTTATGCGAATGCCTAAAATAAGCTTGCATTTCGTTTTTAAATTTTATATAATATAAAACGTTGGTCTGTGACGTTGCGATGATGCGAAAGGTTGCCGACACACCTGGCCCCTTTGCCATGGGGAAGGATGTTGGAGAATTTTCGCGGAGTATGTCCGATACTAAATTGGGCGATAGAAGGAGGGACTTATATGGCAAAGCAAAAAATTCGTATCCGTTTGAAAGCTTATGATCACAGAATCATTGATCAATCAGCTGAGAAAATCGTGGAAACTGCCAAGCGTTCCGGTGCAGGTGTATCCGGTCCGATTCCGCTTCCGACAGAGAAGCAAATCATCACGATTCTTCGTGCGGTGCACAAGTACAAGGATTCGCGTGAGCAATTCGAAATGCGTACGCATAAGCGTCTTATCGATATTGTGAATCCAACACCACAAACAGTTGATGCTCTGATGCGTCTAGACTTACCGTCTGGCGTTGACATCGAGATCAAACTGTAAAACAACTATAGAATGAACGTTTAGGAAGGAAATGAGGTGTCAACGATGAAAGGTATCTTAGGAAAAAAACTTGGGATGACACAGTTGTTTACTCCGGAGGGTAATGTAGTTCCGGTAACTGTCATTCAAGCGGGACCATGTGTGGTACTGCAAAAGAAAGATGTGGACAACGACGGTTATGAGTCGATCCAAATCGGTTTTGATGATGTTAAAGCTAGCAGAATCATTAAACCAGAGCTTGGCCATGCGAAAAAAGCAGGGGCAACGCCTAAGCGCTACGTTAAAGAAATTCGTGGCATTCAGTTGGGTGACTATGAAGTTGGTCAAGAACTGAAAGCAGATCTGTTCACAGAGGGCGAATTCGTTGATGTAACGGGTACTTCCAAAGGTAAAGGTTTCCAAGGTAACATCAAAAGACATAACCAATCCACGGGCCCTATGGCACACGGATCACGTTATCACCGCGGACCAGGTTCGATGGGTTCCATTCAAGCAAACCGAGTTCCTAAAGGTAAGAAATTGCCAGGGCACATGGGTAACGAAACAGTAACTTTGCAAAATTTGCAAATCATTAAAGTAGATGCTGAGCGTAATGTATTGCTAGTTAAAGGTTCCATTCCGGGTCCTAAAAACAGCTACGTTAGCGTGAAGTCTGCTGTTAAAAAGTAAGAAAGGAGGAAGACAGATGCCAAAAGTAGCTTTATATAATGTAACAGGTGCTCAGGTAGGAGAAGTTGAACTGTCTGACGTTGTTTTCGGAATTGAGCCTCACGTTCATGCGATTCACGAAGCTGTTCTTTTGCAACAAGCAGCTGTGCGTCAAGGAACTCACAAAACAAAAGGTCGTTCGGAAGTTCGCGGCGGTGGTCGTAAACCTTGGAAACAAAAAGGAACAGGCCGTGCTCGTCAAGGTAGTATTCGTGCTCCACAGTGGAAAGGCGGCGGTACCGTATTCGGACCAACTCCTCGTAGCTATGGTTTCAAATTGCCAAGAAAAGTTCGTCGTTTAGCGATTAAATCCGCTTTGTCCTCGAAAGTTCTTGATAACAACTTGATCGTATTGGATCAGCTTCAATTGAATGCTCCTAAGACGAAAGAATTTGTAGCAATCTTGAACAACCTGAAAGTTGATCGCAAAGTATTGGTTGTAGGTGTTGATAACGACTCCAACGTTGCTTTGTCCGCTCGTAACATCCCAGGTGTGAAATTCGTTGCTGCTAATGGTGTAAATGTTCGTGATGTCATGTTATATGACAAATTGATCATTACGCAGGAAGCTGTACAGAAAGTTGAGGAGGTGCTTGCACAATGAAAAATCCACGCGACATTATCAAGCGCCCGATCATCACTGAGCGTACAAGCGACCTAATGGCTAATAAAAAGTATGTTTTCGAAGTGGATCTTCGCGCTAACAAAACAGAAATTAAACAAGCTATCGAAGCAATCTTCAAAGTAAAAGTTACAAATGTAAACACATTGAGAATGCCAGCTAAGCCTAAACGTTATGGCAGACACTCCGGCTACACTTCCATTTGGAAAAAAGCTATCGTGTCCCTAAGCGCAGAAAGCAAAGAATTGGAATTCTTTGAATCGGTATAACCCATTTCTTAAAGTTAGGAGGAAATCAGAGTGCCAATTAAAAAATATAAACCAACCTCACCAGCTCGACGTGCGATGTCGGTTTCTACTTTTGAAGAAATCACAACATCAACACCGGAGAAATCGTTGCTTGCTCCTCTGTTCAAGCATGCTGGTCGTAATAACCAAGGTAAAATTACGGTTCGTCACCATGGTGGTGGACACAAACGTAAATACCGTATCATCGATTTCAAACGTAATAAAGATGGAATACCAGGACGCGTTGCTACAGTTGAGTACGATCCTAACCGTTCCGCGAACATCGCATTGATCCATTATGCAGATGGCGAGAAAAGATACATCATCGCTCCTAAAGGTCTTAAAGTGGACGATCGCATCGTATCTGGACCGCAATCCGACATCAAAGTAGGTAACGCTCTTCCATTGGAAAACATTCCAGTTGGTACAGTTATCCACAACATTGAGTTGAAACCTGGTAAAGGTGCACAGTTAGTACGTGCAGCTGGAACAGAAGCTCAATTGCTTGGTAAAGAAGAAACTTACGTAACTATCCGCCTTTCATCTGGTGAAGTTCGTAAAGTCCTTAAAGTTTGCCGCGCAACAATCGGTTCTGTTGGTAACGAAGATCACGAACTCGTGAAAATCGGTAAAGCAGGACGTAATCGTTGGAAAGGCAATCGTCCACAAGTTCGTGGGGTCGTAATGAACCCGAATGATCACCCACACGGTGGTGGTGAAGGACGCGCACCAATCGGACGTAAATCACCTATGTCTCCATGGGGTAAACCGACGCTTGGCTTCAAAACTCGTAAAAAAGGTAAAGCATCCGATAAATACATTGTACGTCGTCGTACGAAGTAATCTAGGATATACGAATTCTCTTAAGGTTCAAGGAAGGGAGGAACACCCATGGGTCGCAGCTTAAAGAAAGGTCCATTTATTGATGGATACTTACTGAAAAAAGTAGAAGACTTGAACACATCCAGTAAAAAACTGGTTATCAAAACGTGGTCCCGTCGTTCTACAATTTACCCGCAATTCGTTGGTCACACTTTCGGAGTGTACGATGGAAGAAAACACGTGCCTGTATACGTAACTGAAGATATGGTTGGACATAAGCTCGGTGAATTTGCTCCAACACGTACTTACAAAGGTCACGATGACGATAAGAAAACCGGTAAACGCTAATTTCAATTTTTAACCGAGAGGAGGTACTACCATGCAAGCTAAAGCAATATTGAACCACGCTCGGATTGCTCCTCGTAAAGCAAAGCTAGTTGTTGACTTGATTCGGGGAAAAGCGGTAGGTGAAGCGATCGCAATTCTGCGTCATACGCCTAAAGCAGCTTCTCCAATCTTGGAGAAACTTCTAAACTCCGCAATTGCCAATGCAGAGCATAACTACTCATTAGATCCTAATAACCTAGTGGTTTCTGAGACGTTTGTTAACCAAGGACCAACAATGAAAAGGTTCCAACAACGTGCAATGGGCCGTGCTAGCGCGATCAAAAAACGTACCAGCCACATTACAATCGTGGTATCTGAAAAATAAGGAGGGATAACGTGTGGGTCAGAAAGTAAACCCGGTAGGCTTTAGAATTGGTATTATTCGTGATTGGGAGTCCAAATGGTTCGCAGAGAAAGATTTCGGAACTCTGTTGCTTGAAGATGTCAAAATCCGCGAATACTTGAAGAATAAACTTAAAGATTCCGCAGTTTCCCGATTCGATATCGAGCGCGCGGCTAACCGTGTGAACGTTACGATTCATACTGCAAAACCAGGAATGGTTATTGGTAAAGGCGGAGCTGAAGTTGAAGTTATTCGCAACTACATCGCTGCTATGTCCAATAAAAAAGTTCACATCAACATTTCTGAAATCAAAAGCCCTGACCTTGATGCTATTCTAGTAGCTGAAGCAGTTGCACTTCAATTGGAACGTCGTGTTTCTTTCCGTCGTGCGATGAAACAAGCTATGCAAAGAACAATGAGATCTGGCGCTAAAGGTATTAAAGTAGCAACTAGCGGACGTCTTGGCGGTGCTGAGATTGCTCGTACGGAAGGATATAGCGAAGGAACTGTTCCACTTCATACGCTTCGTGCGGATATCGACTATGGTACTGCTGAAGCAGCCACTACTTATGGACGTATCGGTGTAAAAGTATGGATTTATCGTGGAGAAGTACTTCCGCCAGCTAAGAAAAAGGCTCAGCCGGAAGGAGGAATTTAAATCATGTTAGTACCTAAACGTGTAAAACACCGTAAAGAACACCGCGGTAGCATGAAGGGTCGCGCTAAAGGCGGTACGGAAGTAGCTTTTGGCGAATATGGTCTGCAAGCGGTAGAACCGGCTTGGGTCTCCAACCGTCAAATCGAAGCAGCACGTATTGCCATGACACGTTATATCAAACGTGGCGGTAAAGTTTGGATTAAAATCTTCCCAGCTAAACCAGTTACACAAAAACCGCTTGAAGTTCGTATGGGTAGTGGTAAAGGTAACGTTGAGAAATGGGTTGCTGTAGTAAAACCGGGTAAAATTTTGTTTGAACTTGCTGGTGTTAGTGAAGAGGTCGCTCGTGAAGCGATGCGTCTTGCTGCTCACAAGCTTCCAATCAAAACGAAATTCGTGAAAAGAGAAGAAGTAGGCGGTGAAGCAAATGAAGGGTAGTGAATTCCGGAACTTAACCACTGCTGAAATTGAGCAAAAAGTTAATGGTTTTAAAGAAGAACTCTTTAACCTCCGTTTTCAACTAGCTACTGGTCAATTGGACAACCCGACTCAAATTCGTGATTTGCGTAAAGAGATCGCTCGTGCCAAGACTATTTTGCGTGAAAGAGAATTGGGGATTGGGTAACCAAATCTAGAAGGGAGGGTTCCTTAGATGGCTGAACGTAACGATCGTAAAGTCCTGATCGGTAAAGTTGTCAGCGATAAAATGGATAAAACCATTGTTGTTGCTGTTGAAACTTACAAAAAACATGATCTCTATCACAAGAGAATCAAGCATACGAAAAAGTTTAAAGCACATGATGAAAACAACCAAGCTAAAATTGGTGACACTGTGAAAATCAGTGAAACTAGACCTTTGTCCAAAGATAAATCTTGGAGATTGGTTGAAGTAATTGAAGTTGCTGTTGTTATCTAATATTATAGACATGAACCTCGAAAGGAGGGACTACGATGATTCAACCATTTACTCGTTTGGCTGTCGCTGACAACTCAGGTGCGAAACAATTAATGTGTATCCGCGTTTTGGGTGGTACTGGTCGTCGCGTTGGTCACATTGGTGATTTGATCGTCTGTTCAGTAAAAGAAGCAACACCAGGTGGCGTTGTCAAAAAAGGTGACGTTGTTAAAGCAGTTATCGTTCGTACGAAGAGCGGAGCTCGTCGTAAAGACGGTTCATATATCTCATTCGATGAGAATGCAGCTGTTATCGTGAAAGAAGATAAAAGCCCACGCGGCACACGTATCTTTGGACCAGTAGCGCGCGAACTTCGTGACAGAGACTTCATGAAGATCGTATCCTTGGCTCCAGAAGTTATCTAAGAACAGTTACGATGTTTGTTTTCCTAACGGGAAACCTCAGGAGGTGTAGAAGCTAATGCCAAGAACTAAAAAGAGATTAGAATCTCATAACAATAAACTGCACGTGAAAAAAGACGATACGGTTTTTGTAATCACTGGTAAAGACAAAGGTAAGAAGGGCCGTGTAATCGCTGCTTATCCTCGTCAAAACCGTGTACTGGTTGAAGGTGTAAACATGGTTAAGAAACATGCGAAACCATCCCAACAAAACCCACAAGGCGGTATCTTGAATCAAGAAGCTGCAATCCACGTTTCTAACGTGATGCTGATTGATCCTAAGAGCGGCAAACCTACTCGCGTAGGATACAAAGTATTGGATAACGGAACGAAAGTTCGTATCGCGAAAAAATCCGGCGAAGTTATCGATTAATACAAACAAGCATGGAAAGGAGGCCAATGAGTCATGGCAGTAAGACTGAAAGATCGTTATTTGAACGAAATTACTCCAGCGTTAATCCAAAAGTTTAACTACTCAACAGTTATGCAAGTTCCTAAAGTCGAGAAAATCGTTATCAACATGGGTGTTGGTGAGGCTGTATCGAACTCCAAAGTACTTGACACTGCAGTAGAAGATCTTCAAAAAATCGCTGGTCAAAAACCAGTTGTAACTAAATCCAAAAAAGCAATCGCGGGTTTCAAACTTCGTGAGAACATGCCAATCGGTGTGAAGGTTACACTTCGCGGCGAGCGCATGTATCATTTCTTGGATAAACTTTTCAACGTATCACTTCCACGTGTACGTGACTTCCGCGGTATTTCCAACAAGGCTTTTGATGGCCGTGGAAACTACACGCTTGGTTTGAAAGAACAACTCATTTTCCCTGAAATTGAGTATGATAAGGTTGATAAAGTGCGTGGTATGGATATCGTTATCGTAACAACGGCTAAGTCCGACGAGGAAGCTCGCGAGCTTTTAACACAACTCGGAGCGCCTTTCGTTAAATAGGTTCCAGGTCGTACCTATCAGGAGGTGTTATATTAAGTGGCAAAAACTTCGATGAAAGTCAAACAACAACGTACCCCGAAGTTTAAAGTGCAAGCATACACACGTTGTGAGCGCTGCGGACGTCCGCATTCAGTGCTTCGCAAGTTCAAAATTTGTCGGATTTGTTTCCGCGAATTAGCACATAAAGGTCAGATTCCAGGCGTTAAAAAAGCAAGCTGGTAATCACCCTATTTTCGGGAAGGAGGTTTACACAAAATGGTCATGTCAGATCCAATTGCAGATATGCTAACTCGCATTCGTAATGCGAATATCGTACGTCATGAAACAGTTGAAATTCCCGCGTCAAAAGTGAAGAGGGAAATCGCTGAAATCCTTAAAAAAGAAGGATTTATCCGTGATGCTGAGTACGTTGAAGATAGCAAACAAGGTATCATCCGTTTGTTCCTGAAATATGGTTCAAACAATGAGCGTGTTATCTCTGGTTTGAAAAGAATTAGTAAACCAGGTCTACGCGTTTATACAAAATCACAAGAAGTCCCTCGTGTATTGGGCGGATTAGGGATTGCCATCATCTCCACATCTAAAGGAGTTATGACGGATAAAGATGCTCGTCAATCCAAAGCTGGCGGAGAGGTTATCTGCTACGTTTGGTAATACAATTGTAATTGAATGGAGGTGCAAACATGTCTCGTATTGGTCGTAAACCAATCACCATTCCAAGTGGTGTAAATGTAACACTAGAGAATACTCAAATCACGGTTAAAGGCCCTAAAGGTTCTTTGTCCCGTGAACTTCATAAAGATATGAAAGTAAGTGTTCTAGAAAACGAGATTTCCGTTGAGCGTCCTTCCGATAACAAACTCCACCGTGCTTTGCATGGTACAACACGTAGTGTTGTTGCCAACATGGTAAGTGGCGTAACGGAAGGCTTTGCGAAATCTTTGGATCTAGTAGGCGTAGGTTACCGTGCTAACAAAAGCGGTGACAAATTGGTTCTCAACGTTGGGTACTCCCATCCAGTTGAAATCACTCCAGAGAGCGGTATTGAGTTCGAAGTTCCTTCGAATACAAAAATTATCGTTCGCGGAATTGATAAAGAACGCGTTGGTGCTATGGCAGCTAAAGTTCGTTCCGTACGTGAGCCTGAGCCGTATAAAGGTAAAGGGATCAAGTATGAAGGCGAGCGCATCCTTCGTAAAGAAGGTAAAGCTGGTAAGAAGAAATAAGATCGTAAGATCGCGAGTAATAGCTAAAAGTTCTCTCGAGAGAACTTGCTACGTAAGCATAAGCCTCGCATCATAAGATGATGAAAGGAGTGTAAGTATAGATGATTACTAAAAGCGATAAAAACAAAGCTCGTTTGAAAAGACACCTTCGTGTTCGTAAGAAAATTGAAGGTACAACTGTTCGTCCGCGCTTAAATATTTTCCGTTCTTCCAAACACATGTATGCTCAATTGATCGATGATACAACGGGTGTAACAATCGTTGCAGCATCAACTCAAGATAAAGATCTGAAAAGTGATATTGGTAACGGTGGTAACGTAGAAGCTGCTCGTAAAGTTGGTGCATTAATCGCTCAACGCGCGAAAGAAAAAGGTTTTAACCAAGTGGTTTTTGACCGCGGTGGATACCTTTATCATGGACGTGTTCAAGCATTGGCCGACGCAGCTCGTGAAGCTGGACTAGAATTCTAGGAAAAACATATATAAGGAGGTAAAAGACTTGCGTGTAGATCCTAATACTTTAGAGCTAACAGAAAAAGTCGTTAATATTAATCGCGTAGCTAAAGTAGTAAAAGGCGGACGTCGTTTCAGCTTCAGCGCACTTGTTGTCGTTGGCGATGGCAATGGCTGGGTTGGCGCAGGAATCGGTAAAGCTTCCGAAGTTCCTGATGCAATCCGTAAAGGTATTGAAGATGCGAAAAAGAACTTGATTCATGTTCCAATCGTAGGCACTTCGATTCCTCATCTTGTAACTGGTAAGTTTGGTGCAGGACGCGTTCTGCTTAAACCAGCTTCCCAAGGTACAGGAGTTATCGCAGGCGGACCAGTTCGTGCAGTACTTGAACTTGCTGGTATCGGCGATATTTTGACAAAATCCCTGGGTTCATCGAACTCTATGAACATGGTTAACGCAACGCTTGAAGGCTTAAGCCGCTTGAAAAAAGCGGAAGAAGTTGCAAAGCTTCGTGGCAAAACTGTTCAAGAGTTACTAGGTTAGGAGGGGTAAACATGGCGAAACAATTACAAATTACCCTAAAACGCAGCCTGATTGGCCGCCCTGAAACGCAACGTGTTACTGTGAAAACTCTTGGTCTGCGCAAGCTGCACCAAACTGTTCTTCATCAAGATAACGCTGCTATCAGAGGTATGGTTAATCAAGTTAGCCATTTGGTAGAAGTTAAAGAAATCGAAGCATAATTGCACGATATATAGATCTAGAGGAGGTGTACAACGATGAAGTTACATGAACTAAGTTCTACTACTGGTGCTCGTAAAACTCGTAAACGTGTTGGACGTGGAACAAGTAGTGGTATGGGTAAAACATCAACTCGCGGACACAAAGGTCAAAACGCACGTTCCGGTGGAGGCGTTCGTCCTGGATTCGAGGGTGGACAAAACCCGTTATACCGTCGTTTACCTAAACGTGGTTTCACGAACCGTTTCCGTACGGAGTACGCAATCGTGAACCTTGAAGATTTGAACAATTTCGCAGCTGGTACTGAAGTTACTCCAGAAGTTTTGATGGAGTCTGGTATTGTAAAAGCTCCTAAAGATGGCATCAAGATTTTAGGAAACGGTGAAATCACAGTAAAATTAACCGTTAAAGCGAATAAGTTCTCTCAATCAGCGATTGAGAAAATCCAAGCTGCCGGCGGTCAAACCGAGGTGATTTAATGTTCAGTACCATAGCCAACATCTTCAAGGTAGAGGATTTACGTAGAAGGATTGTATTTACACTCATCTTGTTAATCGTCTATCGTTTAGGTGCGTTTATCCCTGTGCCTAACATAAATACAGATGTTCTTAAACTTCAAGACCAAGCGAATCAAAGCGATGTCTTTGGCTTGCTTAATACGTTTTCCGGCGGTGCGCTCTTCCAATTCTCCATCTTCGCGATGGGAATTATGCCTTACATCACAGCGTCTATCATCGTTCAGCTTTTGTCCATGGATGTAGTTCCACGCTTTGCGCAATGGGCAAAAGAAGGGGACGTTGGTAGAAAGAAGATGACGCAAGTTACTCGGTACGGTACGATCGTTTTAGGTATTGTGCAAGCTTTTGGTCTATCAATCGGGTTCAATCGCTTATATAGCGGCCTCGTAATTGATCCAGGTTTCGCAACATTTGCTTTGATCGCTATCGTTCTGACTGCTGGTACAGCTTTCTTGATGTGGCTCGGAGAGCAAATCACTGAATTTGGGATTGGCAACGGTATTTCCATTATCATCTTTGCAGGTATCGTCGCGGCGATTCCTACAAGCATACAGCAAATCTACAAATCACTGTTTGCGACCGAAGGAGCTTTGTTCCTGAATATCGTGAAACTGATCATTATTGCTATCGTTGTTGTGCTGATTATCGCTGGTGTCATCTTTGTACAGCAAGGGGTTCGTAAGATCCCTGTACAATATGCTAAGCGTGTAGTTGGTCGTAAAATGTATGGTGGTCAAACTACGCACATTCCACTTAAAGTGAATGCTGCTGGTGTAATCCCAGTTATCTTTGCACTTTCGCTATTAATGTTTCCTCCAACCATTGCAAGTTATTGGAGAGGTAATGTCGTTGCAGAATGGATTATTAACAACTTGAGTATTAACCAAACTGCTCCATTAGCGATTGTCTTATATGTACTGTTGATTGTTGGATTCACATACTTTTATACCTTCGTACAAATTAATCCAGTTCAAATGGCTGATCAGATGAAGAAAAATGGTGGCTACATACCGGGGATCAGACCTGGTAAAACAACTTCTGTTTATCTGACTCGTGTAATGACTAGAATTACTCTTTCTGGAGCTTTGTTTCTCTCAGCAATCTCAATTCTCCCAATGCTTTTCGGAGGTCTTGCAGGCTTGCCAAGTTCGGTTCGGATTGGTGGTACATCTTTACTTATCGTAGTAGGCGTTGGTCTTGAAACGATGAAACAAATCGAGAGCCAATTGATTAAACGGCATTACAAAGGGTTTATCAATAAATAGCAAATAGGTTCTGATGGGGCAAGTTTTGCGACATCGGCACCTATTGTGCTGTTCGTAATGCCGAGTGCGATGGGAGGTTTTAAAGTTGAACGTAATTTTTATGGGGCCTCCTGGTGCAGGCAAAGGTACGCAAGCTGAAAAGATCGTAAGTGAATTTCAAATTCCTCATATTTCAACTGGAGATGCATTTCGCTTGGCGATGAGCCAAGGAACACCACTTGGTGTTGAAGCCAAAGGTTATGTGGATAAGGGGCTTCTTGTTCCTGATGAAATCACGAACGGTATTGTGAGAGAACGTCTTGCTCAACCGGACTGCGATAAAGGTTTCCTGCTTGACGGGTTCCCGAGAACTGTTGCTCAGGCAGATGCTTTGGCTGAAATTGTAGATTCCTTAGGCAAGAAGATTGAGATAGTTATCAATCTTTCCGTTGATCGCAGCTTTTTGCTCGCACGACTAACCGGCCGAAGAATTTGTAAATCCTGTGGTGCTACGTATCATGTAATCTTCAACCCACCAAAGCAAGAAGGCGTATGCGATAAATGTTCAGGTGAGTTGTACCAACGATCTGATGATACGGAAGAGAAAGTCGGAACGCGTTTAGATGAGTACATCAACAAAACCGCTCCGCTACTGGATTACTACCAAAAGAGGGAATTATTGCGTGAGGTTAACGGGGAACAAGACATTCATGCGGTAACCGAACAAATTAGTTCACTGCTACGAGGTCTAGCGTAATGATCATTTGTAAGTCCGAGGTTGAACTAGACCTAATGCGAGAAGCTGGTCGGATCGTAGCCGAGACGCACCGCTTATTGGCAAGGGCAATTCGTCCGAACATTACAACGAAAGAACTTGATCAGATCGCAGAGGAATACATTCGCAGTCAGGGAGCGATTCCATCTTTCAAAGGCTATAATGGTTTTCCTGGAAGCATATGTGCTTCAGTCAACGAAGAATTAGTTCATGGTATTCCTGGTCCAAGAAAGCTGGTTGAGGGTGATATCATCTCAATTGATATCGGCGCTCAGTATAAAGGTTATCATGGAGATTCTGCTTGGACTTATCCTGTCGGTGAGATTTCAGAAACAGCCAAACGTCTGTTAGCTGTAACGGAACAATCACTGTATCGAGGCATAGCAGAAGCTAAACCGGATGCTAGACTCTACACGTTGTCGCATGCAATCCAAACTTGTATTGAAGACGCAGGCTTCTCCGTGGTTATAGAGTATGTCGGTCACGGTATCGGAACGGATCTTCACGAAGAACCACAAATTCCGAATTACGGTGTACCTGACAAGGGTCCTCGTCTCAAACCAGGCATGGTCCTAGCTATTGAACCCATGGTGGTCGTTGGCGAAAGATTTGTCCAAACACTCGAAGACGATTGGACTGTCGTCACTGCGGATCGTACGTTATGCGCTCATTTTGAACATACGGTTGCTATTACGGCAGCTGGTTATGAAATATTAACCTTGCCTAGATCGTAGGTGATATTGAGTGGATAGGTTGATTCCGAAGGTGGGTCAAATCGTAAAGGTGCTTCGCGGCAGAGATCCCGGAGAATATGCGGTCGTGATTGGAATTGTGGATGAACGCTTTGTCTGGCTTGCAGACGGTGTGCATCGTAAATTTGATCAGCCGAAGAAGAAGAACCTGAATCATCTTCAAATACAAGAAACGATTAGTAGTGAAGTGGAGTCAAGCATTAGGGAAACAGGTCGTGTTACTAATGGAAAGTTGCGCTTCGCAATTACCAAATTCGTTGAACTTATGCAAGACGAAGCACAAGAGAAAGGAGAATGACTGTGGCCAAAGAAGATGTAATTGAAGTAGAAGGTACAGTGATTGAACCTCTTCCGAATGCAATGTTTAAGGTTGAATTGGAAAATGGTCATAAAATCCTAGCCCATGTATCCGGTAAAATTAGAATGCACTTTATTCGTATTTTGCCTGGTGACAAGGTTACCGTAGAATTATCGCCTTATGATTTAACGAGAGGCCGTATAACCTACCGTTTTAAATAAATGTTTGGCTTACATGTAAGTTACTCTCTCAAGGCGTATGCTTACGAAGCAAGTTTTCGAACAGAAAACGCAACATGGTTGCTTACGATGAAAAGGAGGGCTTAAAAATGAAAGTTAGACCATCGGTTAAACCGATTTGCGAGAAATGCAAAGTTATCCGCCGTAAAGGTAATGTTATGGTAATTTGTGAAACACCTAAGCACAAACAAAAACAAGGTTAAAAGGAGGTGCAATCTGTAGATGGCACGTTTAGCTGGAGTTGACTTACCTCGTGACAAACGAGTAGTAATCGCGTTGACTTACATTTTCGGTATCGGCACTACAACTGCTCAGAAAATCATTGCTTCAACAGGTATTGACGGCAGTACTCGCGTTCGCGACCTGACTGAAGATGAAGTGAGCAAAATCCGTGATGTAATTGACAAAACCCTTAAAGTAGAAGGCGACCTTCGCCGTGAGATTTCCCTAAACATCAAACGTCTAATCGAAATCGGATCCTACCGTGGTCTTCGTCACCGCCGTGGTCTTCCTGTTCGTGGTCAACGTACTAAAACTAATGCTCGTACACGTAAAGGTCCTCGTCGTACGGTAGCTAATAAGAAGAAATAATAAAGGGGGTTAGAGCTAATGGCAAAACCTAAAAAAGTAGTCCGTACGAAACGTCGTGACCGTAAAAATATTGAGACCGGAGTAGCACATATCCGTTCAACATTTAACAATACGATCGTAACGATCACGGATCCTCATGGCAACGCAATTTCCTGGGCATCTTCAGGAAATCTTGGATTCAAAGGTTCCCGTAAAAGTACTCCTTTTGCGGCACAAATGGCAGCTGAAAAAGCAGCTAAAGCAGCTATGGAACACGGTTTGAAAACTGTTGAAGTTATGGTTAAAGGTCCAGGCGCTGGCCGCGAAGCAGCAATCCGCTCTTTGCAAGCAGCAGGCCTTGAAGTAAACCTGATTAAAGACGTGACTCCGGTTCCTCACAATGGCTGCCGTCCTCCAAAACGTCGTCGCGTATAATTCAGGATTACTTTGTAGTATAATTATCTTAAAAACGTGAATAATGGTTTGAAGGATAGGCATACTATGAAATTTTGAAGCGAAGTATCCAGAGGGAAACGACGTATTGAATGGAGGGTACATTTCATGATCGAAATCGAAAAGCCAAAAATAGAAACTGTAGCTTTAAGTGAAGACGGCGCTTATGGAAGATTTATCATAGAGCCTTTGGAGCGTGGCTATGGTACAACATTAGGTAACTCACTACGTCGTATCTTACTGTCCTCTTTACCCGGGGCTGCAGTAACCTCTGTCCAAATCGATGGCGTTTTGCATGAGTTTTCAACGATTCCTGGCGTGCTTGAGGATGTAACGGAAATTATCCTTAACCTTAAAGGACTTTCGTTGAAAATTCACTCCGACGAGGAGAAAGTGCTTGAAATTGATGCAGAAGGAGAAGGTAATATTACTGCGGCAGATATTCGCGGTGATAGCGATGTGGAGATTCTTAACCCGGATCTGCATATTGCTACCTTATCTCCGGATGCGCGTCTTCACATGAGGATTCATGCGGGCAGAGGACGCGGTTACGTCCAATCGGACAAAAATAAGCATGAAGAGCAACCAATTGGTGTGATTCCAATTGATTCGATCTACACGCCTATTACCCGAGTAAATTACAGTATCGAGAATACTCGCGTCGGCCAAGTGACGAACTATGATAAGTTGACCCTCGAAGTGTGGACCGATGGAAGTATTCGACCAGAAGAAGCAGTAAGCTTGGGCGCCAAAATCTTAACTGAACATCTGAACTTGTTCGTCGGTTTGACGGATGAAGCGAAAGATGCTGAGATTATGGTGGAGAAAGAAGAAGATAAGAAAGAGAAAGTTCTAGAGATGACTATCGAAGAACTGGATCTATCTGTTCGTTCTTACAATTGCCTCAAGCGTGCAGGGATTAACACCGTACAAGAGCTAATTACCAAAACAGAAGAAGACATGATGAAAGTTCGGAACTTAGGTCGCAAATCTCTTGAAGAAGTTCAAGAAAAGCTCGAAGAGCTTGGTTTGGGGCTTCGTACCGAGGAATAGTCTTGTCAGAAGGAGGTTAATTCAATGAACTACAGGAAGTTGAACCGCGATTCCAGTAATCGTAAAGCATTATTCCGTGATCTGGTTACAGATTTGTTCATACATGAACGTATTCAAACTACAGAAGCAAAAGCAAAAGAAATTCGTTCCATCGCTGAGAAGTTAATCACTCTTGCGAAACGCGGAGATCTTCATGCACGCCGTCAGGTTGCTGCTTTTGTTCGTAGAGAAGCTGCTAACGAAAATCAAGATGCGATTCAAAAACTTTTCTCCGATTTGGCTACTCGTTACTCCGAGCGTCCAGGTGGATACACGCGTATCCTTAAACTGGGACCACGCCGCGGTGACGCAGCACCAATGGTATACCTAGAGCTAGTAGATCGCGCATAAGACGGATGGGAAAGGGTGGACGGAATCATAGATTCTGGTGAAGCCCTTTTTTTGCAGTCTTTTACCTGATCTATAGGGGTAGGAAGGATGACTCATGGAGGAACAAGCCTTGAGAAATCTACGGTTTACCATAAGTTATGATGGTACAGCATATTCAGGCTTTCAGATTCAACCTAAGGCGGATACAATCCAGCAACGGTTAGAAGAGGCTGTATATCTGTTGACTGGTGAGCAAGTGAAAGTGGCTTCATCTGGGCGCACGGACGCGGGTGTTCACGCAAAGGCGCAAGTTATTAATTTTACCACGAACTCCAAGATACCTGTGGAACGGTGGTGTTTAGCATTAAACGCTAGACTGCCCAAGGACATCGTCGCTCATACAGCGGAGGAGGTTCCCCTTTCTTTTCACTCCCGCAAAGCTGCGAAACGCAAGACATACTGTTATACGATTCGCGCGGTGCGCTTCCCTGATGTCTTTCACCGCAATTATGAATACCATCACCCTACGCATTTAAATGTGGAAGCCATTAGAGAGGCGCTCCCTTGCTTGCTAGGAGAGCATGATTTCACTTCGTTTTGCACGGTGAGAACGGATAAGGAAGTTAAAGTGAGAACCCTCTACGAGGCTCGTATGGTGCTTGAAACCGATGAGTTGACCGGCGGGGGTCAGATTGAGAGGATTCGGATCATTGTTAGCGGGAACGGTTTCCTGTATAACATGGTTAGAATCATTGTAGGGACCCTAATTCAAATAGGTGAAGGTAAGAGACCAAGCAGCGATATGCAGCGCATTCTCGAAGCCAGAAACCGGGCTGAAGCAGGACCTACTGCCGAAGCGATGGGCTTAATGTTATGGAAAGTTGACTATTAAAAAAGTTGAAACATGACTTGCTTCTTCACTAGGTTTCGTGTAAAATATAACTTGGCGTTTCGTGATCGGCTACCCCACAGCCCCTGATCCTTAACTGCTACAACCATCCATCGTATATGTAAGTTAACTATAATAATTATGTAATTGAGATATATTTTTAGGAGGATTCAGCATGCGCACGACATATATGGCGAAGCCAAATGAAGTAGAGCGTAAATGGTACATTGTTGACGCTGCAGGCCAAACACTTGGCCGTCTTGCAAGTGAAGTTGCTAGCATTATCCGCGGTAAGCACAAACCGGAGTTTACTCCACACGTAGATACTGGTGATTTCGTAGTTGTTATCAATGCTTCCCAAATTAAGCTTACTGGTAAAAAAATGCAAAATAAAATGTACTACCGTCACTCTTTGTACCAAGGTGGTTTGAAAGTGACTTCCGCTCAGGACTTGCTTAACAGCAAACCTGATCGTATGATCGAATTTGCCGTACACGGTATGCTTCCTAAGAACCGTCTTGGCGACAGCTTGAAAACTAAGCTTAAAGTTTACGGTGGAGCAGAACACCCACATCTAGCACAACAACCAGAAGTTTGGAATCTTCGCGGTTAATATAAGGAGGAACGTTTCGTGGCACAAGTTCAATATTATGGAACGGGTCGTCGTAAACATTCGGTAGCGCGTGTGCGCCTTGTACCGGGTGAAGGACGCATCATTATCAACAAACGTGATCTAGATGAGTATTTCGGTCTAGAAACTTTGAAACTTATCGTTAAACAACCATTGGCATTAACAGAAACAGTCGGTAAATACGATGTTTTGGTTCTTGCAAATGGTGGTGGAATCAGCGGACAAGCTGGAGCAATCCGTCACGGTATCTCCCGCGCTTTGTTGAAAGCTGATCCTGAGTACCGTGGTTCTTTGAAAAAAGCTGGATTCCTAACTCGTGATTCCCGTATGAAAGAACGTAAAAAATATGGATTGAAAGCCGCTCGTCGCGCTCCTCAATTCTCCAAACGTTAAGATCTTGCGCCTCGGCGCTACAAAGAAACCTTTCTGGCTATATGCTGGAGAGGTTTTTTTTATCTATATATGGGTTTTATCGTTTTCGTTGAAAAGTATTCTCATTTATCTCTCGAGTGCGACATGAATTTAATTTAAATGTACAAAACCGGTTAAGTTAATACCAAAATGGCAAAAAGTCATTGACAGGAGGATTAACTAAGCTATAATTGAGTATAAATCATACAATAACACTCGGAATTAAATGATGGAGGTCATATACCAATGAATCTTTTCGAAAAAGAAGCCTTTGTTACGAAAGCTGCTGAAGAATATGAGAATCAGTCTGCGGAAGCCGTTTTGAAGTTAGCTGTCGAAACATTCCCTCGTTTAACACTCGCATGTAGTTTTGGCGCTGAAGACGTTGTGCTTGTTGATATGCTGCAAAAAATTAATCCAAACGTAGATATTTTCTACTTGGACACGAATGTCCATTTTCCAGAAACTTATGAAACTAGAGATCGTCTAGAGCAACATTACGGTACTAAGTTTGTTCAAGTGCTGCCGAAACTTACTCTTGAAGAACAGGCGGAGAAATTTGGCGATGAGCTTTGGAAAAGCGATGCTAATCACTGCTGCAATATTCGGAAAGTCGATCCGCTCACAGATATTCTTGGAAACTATGACGCTTGGATTACCGGGATCCGCCGCGATCAAGCTCCGACTCGTGCCAATGCTAAAAAAGTAGAATATGACGTGAAATTTGGTCTAATTAAGTTTAACCCATTGGCTGACTGGACGTCAGAAGATGTATGGAATTACATTCGTGAGAATAATGTAATATATAATCCGCTACATGACCGTAACTATCCAAGCATCGGCTGCACGCATTGCACACGCCAAGTAGCTGAAGGTGAAGATCCGCGCGCAGGGCGTTGGGCAAGTATCGAGAAAACGGAGTGCGGACTCCACAAATAAGAATAGTTTATTGATGGGGGGACTACGTCAATGACGGGGATCAAACCACATGGTGGCGAATTAATTAACCGCTTGGTATCGGCAGAGCAAAGAGATGAACTGCTCAAACATGCTGCATCCTTGAAACAAATTCGTGTAAACTCATGGACCATTTCTGACCTTGATCTTATTGCAGTAGGTGCATTCTCCCCACTAATCGGTTTTCTTGATGAAGCAAATTACAAAACAGTTGTAGAAACTATGCGCCTAGCAGACGGTACGGTTTGGAGTATTCCAATTACACTGTCTATTCCCCCGGAAGTTGCAGCATCAATTACACTTGGTGAGCAAGTGTTGCTTGTTGGCGAAGAAGATGGTGTAGCTTATGCCATTTTAGAAACGACTAGCATCTACAATGTTGACCATGCGAATGAAGCAGTTAAAGTTTTTAAAACTAATGATATGGCGCACCCAGGTGTAGATAAGTTATTCTCACGTTCTTCTACCAATATCGGTGGATCGATTCAGATGCTGAGCCGTCCTAAGCCGAAGAAGTTCGAAGAATTCTACTTTGATCCATCAGAAACGCGTCGTATTTTTGCTGAGAAGGGCTGGAAAACGGTTGTAGGCTTCCAAACCCGTAATCCGGTGCATCGCGCGCATGAATACATTCAAAAATCAGCCATGGAGATCGTGGATGCTCTCTTTCTCAACCCGCTTGTTGGTGAAACCAAATCCGATGATATTTCCGCTGATGTCCGCATGAAAAGCTACCTTGTTCTACTTGATAACTACTATCCGGAGGATCGTAGGTTCCTCGGTGTTTATCCGGCAGCTATGCGTTACGCAGGGCCCCGTGAGGCGATTCTGCACGCTATAGTACGTAGAAACTATGGATGTACTCATTTCATCGTAGGACGCGACCACGCGGGCGTAGGCGACTACTACGGTACGTATGAAGCACAAGAGATTTTCAGTGATTTTACAGCAGATGAAATAGGGATCATTCCTTTATTTTTTGAGCACAGCTTCTTCTGTACCAAATGCGGAAACATGGCCTCTAGCAAAACATGTCCTCATGATAAGTCACATCACATGCATCTCTCTGGCACAAAAGTACGCGGCCTTCTCAGAGATGGTCAATGCCCGCCACCAGAGTTTACTCGTCCAGAGGTTGCTCAAGTTTTGATAGAAGGGCTTAGAGATCCTGATTATCAAGTATAAGCAAGGTATATTTGTCCACCCTGTCCCATATAGATGATACAGAGTCTATGGGGAACAGAGGTGGATTTTTTATGCGCAAAAGAAAGAAGCGGTTGGTCGTCTGGCTGACTTTTCACAGTAGCCTCAAGCTAGTACTTTCGACTTTACTGGTAGCACTCGTGGTCTTTATCTATGCTTATGAGCTTCCGGCGACGAAAACGTGGTCAGATTGGACTTTACCGTTATCAGGTAAAACCATTGCTCTAGATGCCGGTCATGGTGGCCCAGACGGTGGAGCTTCGAGTAAAGAGGGCGTGATTGAGAAAGATATCAATTTGGCCATTACTTTGCAATTACGTGACTACTTACAACAAGCAGGGGCGCTCGTTGTAATGACCAGAGAAACGGATACAGATCTTGCCGATCCAGGTACGAAAGGGTACAGCAAAAGAAAAACAGAAGATCTTCACAATCGCGCGGATATGATAAATGAGAAAAATGCAGATATGTTTCTGAGTGTTCATTTAAATAGTATTCCTTCTCCCAGATGGAAAGGGGCACAAACGTTCTACTATACGAATAATCCCAATAACTCCAATCTAGCTACACTAATTCAGCTTGAACTAAAAAGAAATTTGGAGAACACGGATCGTATTGCCAAGCCAGCTGACAAAACCGTTTACCTCTTAAAGACATTAAAGATCCCTAGTGCACTTATAGAAGTAGGTTTTCTATCTAATCCGGATGAAGCAAGACTGCTTGCTGATGAGAAATATCAAAGAATGGTCGCGGCAGCCATTTATCAGGGTGTTCTAAGATTTTATGCCGGTGAGAAAGTGGGATCTGAGTCATAATGTGTTATAATAAAGGCCACTAATATAATTACGATCTCTTAAAAAAGGTGAGTGGCTATGATAAATAAAGAGCAGCTATTAGAAGCTTTGAAACCTCTGCAAGAGCCTCGATATAACAAAAGTGTTGTCGAGCTGAACTTGGTTCGGGATATTTTAATAAAAGAAGAGAGTGTCTCGCTAAGCTTGATTGTTGCAACAGAAGATGAAGCTTTCAAAGAGACAGCGAAGAACTTTACTCGTGAAGCTATAGAGAAGCTAGGGGCAGCACAGGTACATATTCGGTTTAGATTGATGACGGATTATGAGCGAAATCAGATTGAAGAGCTGTATAAACCAACCTCTAGTACTTCAGATGTGCCTAAGGAGACTAAACCCGTACAACCCCCTATTGATCAGCCAATATTGGGTGAGGCTTCCAAGGTGCAATTTATCGCTGTAGCAAGTGGTAAGGGTGGCGTTGGTAAGTCCACAGTGACCGTTAATTTAGCTGTTGCCTTGGCCCGCCAAGGGAAAAAGGTAGGTATCATCGATGCGGATATTTACGGCTTCAGCATCCCGGATATGATGGGCATTGAAGAACAGCCTAAGATTGTCGATAATGTCATCCTGCCGGTAGAGAAATTCGGTGTCAAAGTTATTTCTATGGGGTTCTTTGTTCAAGATAATGCGCCAGTTATTTGGCGTGGACCGATGCTTGGCAAGATGCTGCGTAATTTCTTCAACGAAGTGAATTGGGGGGATGTTGAATATATCCTTCTTGATCTTCCTCCAGGTACAGGGGATGTTGCACTTGATGTGCATCAGCTAATTCCTCAAAGTAAAGAAGTGATCGTTACTACACCACATGCTACGGCGGCTTTTGTAGCGGCTAGAGCAGGCGCAATGGCGATTCAAACGAACCATGAGGTACTAGGGATTGTTGAGAATATGTCCTACTATGAGTGCAAAGATTGCGGCAGCAAAGATTATGTATTTGGAAAAGGTGGAGGGGCTAGGTTGGCGGATGATCTGCACAGTGAATTATTAGCGCAGATACCACTAGGAGCTCCTGATAATCATATTTCAGAAATTGATTACTCACCATCGGTATATAAGCAAGACTCTAAAACTGGTCAGATCTATCTGGATATGGCCGCGAACATCATTGCGAAATTAGAAAAGTAATAAAAAGGGCTTGCGGAGAATCGTCTCCGTTAGCCCTTTTTGTCATCTTACTGCGAATCAGATGAACCGGATTCCTTTTTCTTCTTATCCGAATCTCCGGAATCGCTCTTCTCATCCTTCTGTTTCTCGTCTCCACTGCCCTTATCTTTGCTATCCCCGCCACTGTCATCTTTCTTTTTAGCTTCTTTTGCTGTAGGCATTTCTTCAGGCTTGCTCTGTTGTGCAATAGCGGATTTAAGTAAATCAACCATATGTGCGCGGAAAAGAGGGCTCTGAATCGACTCCTCCATCACGGTCATCATCTGCTGGCGATAGGCTGCCGTTTTCATGACATCGAGCATCATTTTCTCGTAGTCAGGATTTTTCATCACATCGACAAGTGATTTTTGATATTCTGGATCTTTTAACAATTCTTTGAACATTTGTTTCGTTTCTTTTTGGATAGCTTTTGCAAAATCTCCTGCAAATTTCGGATCCTTCATCATATCGGTGAGGAACATATTATTTTCTTTTGCTGTTAGGACATCTTTTACAGCCATTTGCAATTGCAAGGATTCGTTGGCGGAAAGTAGTTTGATTTGAGATTGACCGGCTATGCCTGTCGTTCCTACATCACCATTCATTATGCTGCGATTTGCCGCGCTGATTGCTTTCTTACCGTCTTCTGACTTTAGAATATCGAGGATCATTGTCTTTTGTTCTTTATACGTACCTGCTTGTGATTGACCTTGCGATGATTTATCAGTCCCACACGAAGAAAGAAGTAAAGCGATAGTAATGAGCGGCAGAACCATCATCGGGCTTAACCTTCTTATTATCATGAGAAAAAGCTCCCTTCCCTAGCTTAGTAATGTTAGTATGCGTGGTTAGGGATAGATTATAAGGGCAAATCATTGGCTTTTTATCTCAATCGTTGGTACAATTAACAATTAGAGTCTATGATGGAGGGAATGCACGTGACGCTTCGCAAATGGTTTCATTTATTTTGGACAACACTATTATTAGGGATGATTGTATCTATAGGAATTGGGTTAAGTCTACAATTTACCGACAAAGAATTTTCTGTGATGGGGCTGTCAGCCGTAGGCTTTAATGTGGTAAATATGCTGCTTGGGGGAGCGACGATTAGCGTCCTAAGTCAAATGGGCTTTTTCGCCTATCTGATTGTCAGATTTATTGCCGCGGGGATTATTAAATCCAAGACCGTGTGGGACCTTTTACAACTTACGATTGTCATTGTTGTATTGATTGACCTTGTGTATCTCAGAGTGACGAACTTTGAAGGAAGTAGTTCTGTATTAAGTTACTCCGTATTGCCGCTAATCATACTGATCATTTCGCTCGGGGTTGCTTACTGGAAAGTCAAATTAACGAATCGAAACGCCTTTATTCCAACTTTGTTCTTTATGTGCGCAGTATCCGTGCTTGAAGCTGTTCCCGCGCTAAAATTAGACAATGCAGCCTCCAGCTTCTTCATGTTAGCTCCACTTATGGTTTGTAATGCATGGCAAATTCTGATTTTACATAAAATATTAGAAAACAAAAAGAGCTAATTAAATTAGCTCTTTTTTTGTAGAGATTAATTGAGTTGTTTCATCGTTCTGTCTTCGACTGGGGTTGTTTGAACTTCAGTTTGTTTAATTAATGCGCTAACCGTGACGAATTCATAACCTTTAGCTCTCAATTGATCGATGATAACGGGTAAGGCCTCATGGGTTTGTTGGGAAGAATCACTAGCATGCAGTAAAACAATATCTCCAGGATGTGCCTTAGTAATAACGCGGCTAATAATCGTATCGACACCTTTGTTGAGCCAGTCCTGGGAATCCGTATCCCATTGAATAACGGAATAACCTAAATCATTAGCGATTCGGAGCACACGCTTGTCGAAATCCCCGTTGGGCATCCGGATGAGGTTGGGCTCTTTTCCGATTAATTCCGTCAATATACCATGCGCTGTCGATATTTGTTTGCGTATTTCTTCGTCGCTAAGAGTGCTGTAATTATCATGTTTGTTTCCGTGACTACCGATTTCGAATCCATCTTTCTTGATTTGCTCCACGATCTCTGGATGACTTTTACTCCAAGGCGAGGAGAGGAAGAAGGTTGCGTCTTTTACCCCTTTATCCTTAAGAATGTTCAGAATCGGTTCTGCTCGTTTCTCTCCCCAGGAAATATCGAAGGTTAGCGCAATAACCTTTTTCTCTGTCTGCACGCTATAAATCGCCGAAGGCTCAGCATTAGAAAAGACAGACACGTTGCTTTGCTCCGAATAGACAATAGCTGCGGCGAATACGATGGCAAGAGCAATAAATACATATTGTTTCAATTTTCTAGCATTTAGTACAAAGAAATAGTTCATTAACAGCCTGTACCTCCTTATGCCCTACAAACGGTAAGGCTTGTATACTCTTTAATAAATAATGTATGCTCGTACACAGTACTTATGCTTCCGAAATTGGAGGAAATCAGAATGACATTTAAACCGTTATTGCAGCATTTTAAAGAAATGAAGCACTACTTCATTGTCGTAGTTTTAGTGTTTGGTGTAAGTTTTTACTTAGGGTGGGCTAACTCTGAGCAATTTTCACACTTTCTGAAAGATCAGCTAGAAGGGCTTAAGTCGCTTAGCCAATCGCTCAGCAATAAAGATAATCCACAGATGTGGTTTTTCTTTATCATTTTCCTGAATAATGCCGTCAAATCTGTGGCCATTATCTTTTTGGGACTACCTTTAGGCATATTGCCGCTCTTCATGTTAGTAGCAAATGGTATGATTCTAGGTTATGTGTTATCTCTGCAAACGCATGAAAGCACCTTGTCAATTGTACTCAAAGGTATTCTTCCGCATGGAATCATCGAAATACCCGTTATCCTGCTAGCCTGCGCTTATGGGCTTAAATTAGGCATGTTGGTTTGGAAAAGTGCTGCGCAGATATTTGTTCCTGTTGCTAATAGAACGGCCAGTGCAGAACTTAAAAAAGTACTAACCTTAACCAAACCTCTTATTGTTATCATCGTCGTTCTTTTGCTGCTCGCGGCAATCATTGAGAGTACACTAACCTACTGGTTGGTGCATCTGTAAAATATTTTCAGAAGCCTGTCATAAAAATGGCAAAATCTGAGCATAACAGTAAAGCAGTAGGGTGGCGGGCAAACGAAGGTTGTAGTTGGCCGCTTCTTTCGATTCTACTGTTAGTGCCATTGATCTCTACAGTCGAGAGGGGTTTGGATGGATGTATGCTCGGATTCTTGTTCAATGATCGGGAATGCAGAGAATTAGATTATGTACTGCGCAAAGAATTAGATGAAATGCTATTTGATTTAAACGACAAAAGAATCGATCAAGAAATTAAAGGGGCCATAGAATCCAGATATAAAGTTATCTTCAGGATGTATGCTCGTTTAGCGACTCCCAAAGAAATTTCGAAATATGCAAGAAACCGCAACTATCAAGCTCAAAAAAAATAGGGGGTACGTTCTTGACTTACCCTCTTCTTATGTGTTATTTTATATCTCGCCCCTTAAAAATAAGGACAAGCAAGTCGGACAGCAAATAACTCAAAATGTTATTAGAAAAAAAGACTTGCAATGTTATGGGCGAATGTGGTATATTTAAAAAGTCGCCGCTAAACAGATGGCGAAGATGAATGAAAGAAATTGATCTTTGAAAACTGAACAACGAGTGAGTAAGCACGGACGAGAAATCGTTCAAAAATAGAGATTATTTTAATCTCGCTAGCAAGTCAATGAGTACAATTAAGCTTTTCTACAATGGAGAGTTTGATCCTGGCTCAGGACGAACGCTGGCGGCGTGCCTAATACATGCAAGTCGAGCGGAGCACTTCGGTGCTTAG
>NZ_WTUZ01000017.1 GCF_009882985.1 Paenibacillus silvestris | reverse complement strand
CAGGCGTAGCAGGTGCAACGGGAGCCACAGGCGCGACTGGTGATACAGGAGCAGTTGGTGCAACAGGAGCTGCCGGTGCAACAGGAGCAACTGGAAGTACAGGCGTAGCAGGTGCAACGGGAGCAACGGGCGTGACTGGTGACACGGGAGCTACGGGTTCTACCGGAGCAACAGGTCCGGTTTTCACGAACATTAACAGCTTTGCCGCGAATACTGGCGGCGACATCATCGCCGTTCTCCTTGGAGGAACTAACGTTTCACTCCCGGACAATCAACTGCTTAGTGGCGGAATTACTGTCAACGGTGCTAACGATACGTTTACGGTACCGTCTGCCGGAAGCTATATGATTTCATATCAAGCAAATTTAACAGCTGCATTGTTGCTCAGTACGCGATTGTTAATTAACGGAACACCATCTACACCTTCTATAATTGCACCTGTACTCTCTATTTCCGAGTTTAACAACATGGTCGTATTGTCTCTTACTGCAGGTAGCACAATCACGCTCCAATTCTTTGGATTACTCGGTGCCGCAACACTGACTAACGGTGCAGCCGGCGCTGCGCTGACCATCGTTAAGCTCTCTTAATAGCATCTCCTATAACTATAACCATCTAGGCTCTTTCGCTTCCCATCGGGAAAACGGAAGAGCATTTTTTTATATTGAGAAATATGCGAAATGGGAAATAACAATAATAATATAATAAAAAACAATATTTATTTATTGTATAACGATATATTATGTGGTAAAGTCATTTTATTATTTAATCAGTGAGGTGCTTTTCATGAAACAAATTACGACACTTTTTTTAAAGTTTGCTGTGATTTTTTTAGGAGTCCCAATTCTTGCATTGTGCATTTTTTTGGTGCCTAAGATCGGGAATTTTGCTGGAGAGGTGTATCTGAATATTGCTTATATGAAATCTCTCGTTTTAATCGATATGTACGCAGCAGCGATCCCTTTTTACTTCGCTCTGTATCAAGCTTTTAAACTTTTAAGCTATATTGATAAGAACCAAGCGTTCTCAGAATTATCGGTAAAGGCCTTACAGAGCATTAAATACTGTGCCATCACAATCAGTACCTTGTACCTGCTAGGTATGCCACTTTACTATCTAATGGCAGAAGGAGTTGACCCTCCAAGTTTCATACCCATCGGATGGATTATTATTTTCTCCTCGATCGTGATCGCCGTTTTTGCAGCTGTTCTCCAAAGACTTTTACAAGAAGCTATTCATATTAAATCAGAAAATGAGTTAACGATCTGAGGTGAATCTCATGGCGATTATCATCAATGTTGATGTGATGTTGGCAAAAAGGAAAATGAGCGTAACAGAACTTTCGGAGAGAGTTGGAATTACTATGGCGAATCTTTCCATTCTGAAAAATGGGAAAGCGAAGGCGGTTCGCTTTTCAACATTAGAAGCCATATGTAAAACGTTGGATTGTCAGCCAGGTGATATTTTGGAGTACAAAAACGACGAGGCCACACCATCATGCAGTTCCTAATTTCATTGAAGAGTTGACTGGAGGGTCTAGCCATGGGCATTAGAAATTATCTGATTGAAGGCGTTTCCGGCACTGGCAAAACTTCGGTCTGCACAGAATTGCAGCGGCGTGGCTACCATGCCCTTCATGGTGATCGTGAATTGGCTTATCAAGGAGATCCAGAAACAGGTACATGCACGGACAGCGCCACGCACGAGAACCACATCTGGGATGTAGATAAAGTAAAAGCTTTGGTTGCGAGCCAGAATGAAGCGGCAACATTTTTCTGCGGTGGTTCTAGGAACTTTTCAAAATTTATAGATCTATTTGACGGCGTGTTTGTTCTCGAGGTTGACCTTGATACATTGAATCGGCGGCTTGAACTGCGACCTGAAAATGAGTGGGGCGGGAAGAAAGCGGAACGGGAATTCATTGCGCGCTTGCACCAAACGAAAGAAGATATTCCGAGAAATGGCAATATTATTGACGCCACCGCACCGATCGAGCACGTCGTTGACGAGATCATCCGCCAAAGCGAAGTAAATAAACGCTAATGATAGTAGCGGGCTTACTGCCGCTTTTGAATCCAAGCTAATGGTGTGCTAATCAGCACACCATTTATTTGTTAATTCCAGAAACCTTTAAAAGGGGTCATCGGTTTTGTAGTCGAAAACTTTTTTATTTGATAAAGCGAAACATAGTTGTTACTGATACGTAAGAATTACTATTATTGTAAAGACGAATACCTGCGAAATCAAATCAGGAGGAAAGGATAGGGTATAAAATAATGAATAGTTTACTTTCATGGGCTTCTGTCATAGGAGCCGGGTTATTGGAACTATGGGCAGCTATTCCGCTTGGCTTCACGTTAAATCTTCATCCGGTAACAATTGGATTTCTAAGTGCAATAGGATCGATATTAAGTGCGATGATCATTATTTTCTTCGGAACTTCCCTTAGGAACTGGCTTATCAAGCGATTTCAAAGCAAAGCCGGCGGTAGAGGTGGCCGAATGAGCGGAATATGGGACAAATACGGTATTCCCGGGCTCGGCTTTTTATCACCGCTCCTTACCGGTGCGCCGCTCGGTGCCGCGATTGGAATTTCGTTTGGTGCTGAACCGCGTAAACTATTTATTTGGATGACGATTGGGATCGTCTTCTGGAGCATCGTACTAACAACCGCCGCTGCACTTGGTCTCAGTGCTTTTATCTCCCAGTAGTCAATTTAAGAATGTGCAGGGTTTTGGAATGGTTTATCGAATGTAAACATCTTACATGTTTAGAGGTAAATCAACTCACTGAGTACGAGGAGTGATAGATCATAGTCCAGAAAACGAATGGCATTGTTATAGGAATTGATGGTGGCGGCACTCACACGCGGGTAATGGCGGTAGACCTCGCAGGAAATGTGTTATCCTATGTTGAGAAAGGTGCATCTTCCATACATAAAGATTTACAAGCGCGGGAAAATGTACATCGGGCAATGGAAGAATCATTGCAACAGGCGGGCAGAAACGTGAAGCAAGTGCAGGCAGTAACTGCAGGAATTGCTGGTTTCGATTCAAATACTGATCTAGAATGGGTACTCCCATTGACAGAAGTAGAGGGATTGGATTGCTTGAAGCAACATGTCAACGATGCAGTTGTCGCTCACAGCGGAGCGCTTCTTACAGAGCCGGGAATTGTGGTGATTGCAGGAACAGGGTCTATTATTTATGCAATAAACGAAGATAGACAGCAGATAAGGAATTACGATTTACATCATTATGCAGCAAGTGCAGCTAGATTTCTTGCTTATGACGCCACATTCGAACTACTTGCAGGCAACATAGATGATAGCGATTATGATTTAGTCAGTGAAATCTTAATGTTTTGGGAACTTTCCTCTGTCCAAGAGTTATCTCAACTCGCGCTACAGGGCTTTGTTACAGATCAGAGAGAACGAAATAGAAAGTTTGCTCTCATTGCACCCTTAATCACCCAAGCTGCTGTTCAAAATAGCAAGTTAGCTAAATTCGTTTGTGACCGGGCGATCCATCAAATAATGACTGGCGTAGAAATGCTCGCATCCTATTTCTCTAATACAGAAGTCAACGTTTCTTTGGTAGGCAGTGTTGTTAATAGTGACTATTTCCAATCGAGGCTTGCTTCCCAAATGAGTCATGGTAATAACAAGAAGTATACGCTAATTAAACCCGCGTTCTCTCCCGTAGCAGGTGCTGTGTTGTTAGCGTTAAAGCAATTGAATATTCCGATAGATAAAAACCTTTTACATAATCTCAGTCAATATCCTCGTTCCTTATAGTTAAACATCTGAAGGGCTGCCGCTCATGGTAGTCCTTCACCGCGTTAATGGTCTGTAAATCAGTAATGAAATAAAAGTCTTTCACCTAAGTACCCCTAGGTGAGTATCTTATTTTGGATAACGCATTTCATTAATCGGAGGGGTTCGCGTGGGATATTTTGTTACTGTTGAACCAGGTGTAAACATATTTGTAGAAGATATAAACCCGGAAGGAAATAAGACAATTCTGTTTATTCATGGTTGGCCTCTTAACCATAAGCAGTTTGAATATCAATATAATGTTCTTCCGGCAATGGGATATCGATGCATCGGGATTGACTGGAGAGGATTCGGTAATTCGGATAAACCATTCAGGGGATACAACTATGATAGACTAGCTGATGATATTCGAGTTGTCATTGAGGCTTTTCAGCTCAAAAATATCATATTAGCAGGACACTCCACAGGGGGCGCGATCTCGATTCGATATTTGGCTCGTCATCAGAATTACGGAGTTTCTAAACTTGTGCTTATCGATGCAGCGTCTCCAAGTAGTGTTCCTGCCGATTTAGCAAATAAATTCATTACAGAAACCAACAATGATCGTCCTAAAATGTTGCAAGGGTTAACTGATCTCTTTTTCTTTCAGTATATAACGAAACCAATGTCGGACTGGTTTTTTCAGCTTGGCTTACAAGCAGCCGGCTGGTCGACTGCGGCTATTATGGCTACACTAAGGGATGAGAATGTGCAAAGTGATCTTGGTAAAATAGTCGTACCTACACTAATTATTCACGGAATCCATGATAAGATCGTCCCGTTCACCAATGGTCAGGAAACAAATAAGCTTATCAAACATTCACAATTAGTTCCATTTCATTACAGTGGTCATGGTACTTTCTTGGAAGAACGTGACCGATTTAATCAAATTCTAATTCAATTTATCGGCTGACAATTCTGGTCTTTTTATAAATAAAGAGATCACAAATAGTAAGGGGATGTAGAGAAACATCATATATTCACCAAATTTCGCGTATAAATCAAAACTCATTTGAACATGCTCGTCATCCCTAATAAGGAAAAATACAATGATAATAAGCCCTATAAACACTTTTAGACTTGTTCGCTGCTTCATTCGTGTCGTCTGTTTCATACAGTGACAAGCTGCCCACAATCCTAATGAGATAATGGCCAAGATCTTAACGATCCATACGGTAATGAGCAAGGTTTCCATTCGCTGCATAATCGGATAGTCAAGTGTCGAATACAAGCTTAAGGTTGGCCAAGAAATTTGTTGGAGCTGACCTTGACTGAAATACATGATACCTATACAAGATAACGTTAAGTATAAGAGGCCACTAACCAAAACTGCCCAGAAAGCCCATGGTCTTGCTTTATTTGGATTTCTGATGAAGGGGTAGATAACCAATAGTGTTTCGCATCTAGCAAATTCATGTGTCATTTGTCTGGATGATTGGACGATTTGTGTGATGGAATGATCAAAAATCGGAAAAAAATTATCCGGATGAAGGCGAGAAAAGGCTGCAATGAATATCTGAGGCAATATAAAAATAAAAATACTGATTGTTCCCCCCATGCACAACCCTGCGATGGATTGAAACCCTCCGGAAATGGCGTAGTACACGATAAACAAAATGCATAATCCAATAGGCCAAATAGGCGTTTGTGGGAATACCCATATATGGATGATTTGGAGGTAATTCCTGAAGGTAACAAATGAGCCAAATATGAAGAACATAACCATGATAACATTGATGACAGTTCCCAATATTTTTCCGAAATATCGGTTGTTAATAGAGACTAGGTTGGCTTGTTCCTGCTTCTGTCGATAAATAATAAAATACATCATCCAGACCAGCAAAGCGATAAAGAGAGCAGCTAGAATGACAGCGAACCAAGCATCATGGCCAGCGCCAAAAGTGATATCATGTTGGAAGCTCATTGTCCCAGTACTCACTAAACTTACATACATTAGGAACAATAAATGGATGGGTGAAACTGAAAATTTATCGCTGACGACTCCTTTCACGTAATTTTATCTCCGTTCTTGTCATTTTTGTATGCCAGCCTTAACAAGTTGCACTTTCGTGGTTACATTGGTCTTCATGGAAGGATATGCTTCGTAAAATTCGGAGGCATTCCAGCCTCGGGTTTTACTCCGGAAGAAGCTGCCGAACCCAACTGGATCAACATTGGCACTGAGGCAAGGTTGGATGAAGTGTTTTATTTCTTCGGATATGTATGTTTCGAGCTTGGCTTGTAATTGATTGTTCTCTGTATCTAGTAGTGTACCTTTTACTTGTAGCTTCGTATTAATATGAATTTCTAAAACGTGTAATCGCTGTGAAACAGCGTTGGCAGGTTTAGATATGAAGTTCGTCTTAGACTCCATGACTTGCACTAAAGCGAACTTTTCATTTTCGCTTTTTGCATTTTCCAAGGGAAACATGAAGGTGCCGTTTTTACTGTTTTCAACAAGCATTTTGAGCCAAAGAGCGTCTTGGTTTCCGTGTTGTGAGATGAGTTTGCCGTTCTTACCATCCTTAAATAGAGCGATGCCATCTACCTGTGGTTTTTTATTCGCATCCCAAGAGAGCAGTGGCAAATAAGTATCTCTTCCTTCATCAAAAAAATTGTACAGTGTGGTTTGCAGATCGGTGTGTGGCAAGTTCGCCGTATCTGAGTTTTGTGTGATCATTTTCATTAAAAACAATGGATCATGTGCTGAAATTGTGGCCGATAACAATTCAGATGCTTTATTTCTTGATACTGCTAGATTAAGGTTACCTGAAATGGATACATCTTGAGAGAGATACTTCAGTATTGGACCAATATTGTGCGTTGCATAATTTTCTCCGAAGAGCATCATTCTCATTTGCCCGTATTTAATTGGATAATAAGACTTGAGATTCAGAAGCTGGATCATGTTATAGCTGTTATCGGATGTGGCTCTTAACAATTTGATATTTGTTTTTTCCTTCTCCTTATATTCTCCAATAAGGGCACTGGTTAAAACCTTCTGGTTATCCAAATCAAAGCCAGCAGTTTGAACGAGTTCAATTTGATTGATGACTTGTCCATCGCTGCATGACGCAAGGAGGAAGCTCAAAGCCAAGTAAAGCAAAGAATTACGCCACTTTTTATAGAAACCCAACGAAAGTCACTCCTCATCAAAATCAAGTTTTACCTTTGCCTTTTTAGGTTGATAACGAATACTTGTCACAGGCTTGAGATAGCTTGGTCTTGAATTGATCCGTGTATATGAGGAACGGACTACACTGTCATTAAGATCGTTCGTGTGCAATGGGAAGAAAGGAGCCGAATAGGGATATCCCAACGAACGGAGTTGAGTCAAATGTACAAACAAGAAGCAAATGCCAAGTGCAATTCCGAGACTACCCCAAATGGCGGCAAGAATAATGATTGGATACCTTAAAAATCGAATAGCATTAGACATTTTATAGATTGGCGTAACAAATGAAGCAAGAGCCGACAAAGATATAATAATAATTAACACATTACTCGTTAATGATGCTTCAACTGCAGCTTGACCTAATATAATGCCTCCTACAATTCCGAGTGTCTGACCGATCCGACTCGGAAGGCGAGCCCCTGCTTCCCTCAGAAATTCTACAGTAATTTCTAAGAATAGTGCTTCAATGATTGGCGGGAAGGGGACGCTTTGCCTAGAATAAATCAATCGCCCAAGCAGTTCCTTAGGAATAATATCATAATGAAAAGTGATAATCGCTACATACATAGCAGTGGCAAGAAGAGAGAACGCAACACCGAAAATTCTAATTAAGCGAAAAAATGATGCAAGCAGCCATGGTGTATAGTAGTCTTCCGGAGACAGAAAAAAGTCAAACAGATTCGTCGGTCCGGTAATAAAGTAAGGCGAGCCATCACAGATCACCGCTACTTGACCCAATACAAGCGAATATACGACCCGATCCCTACGCTCAGTTGTTATAAAAAGTGGAAATGGAGTTAATGAATTATCCGCAATTAATTGATCCAACTGAGTTGTATCAAAAACAACATCAAAATTTAATGCGCGGATACGTTTTTCTATTTTGGCTACATTTTCTTGATTTGCAGCATTTTTAAGGTACAGCAGAGATACCTTGGTCTTTGAAATGGTCCCAACTGTAGTTTCTTTAATAATTAAATCAGGAGTATTTAGCTGCAGGCGGATAAGTTTCAGGTTAATATCCATATCTTCGACGAAGCCAACCTTTGGTCCAACGACGCTAAATTCCTCATCCGCATCATTGCTTGTACGAATACCATCATGATTTGTAATTGGAATAAGTGCATACCTATCCGGAACTTCATCACTGTGTATCAGTACAAGACCCTTTAACACACTTGATTGAGTTGTTTCATTCTGATCGGTACTATAAGTTCCTTCAATTGGAATATGTGACACGATTTCTTCAATTGTTGCTAAGGAGTGAGAAGGATCTAACTGTTGAAGCGATCGAATGGATAGGTTCAACATCTCTTTATCGATTAACGTTTTATAGTAGGAAAATTTAAAGGTTGTTTGCGGAGCAATCATATAAGAGAGTTCTATCGTAACGAAGTCACTTGACTGCTGGCAAGCCACGAGGAAATCCTTCATTGAGATTGGCTTCAATTGATTATTAGGCATGGCTATTCGTTCCCGTCATCCGATTTGCTGTTATTTTGGTTGGAAACTTATGTAATTATTCATCAAAACATTGTTTACACGACAGTCGGATTATTTATGAGGGCAAAAAGCTTGTATATGTAATCTCAATTGATTTAGAATTTAATAATATTGATCCATCTAAATTAATTGCTTTGTATTAGAACTGTATTGGAGAGGGGGACATAGGATGAAACGAAACAGATTAGGTACTTCAGAGCTCATGGTAGGCGAAGTAGGATTAGGCTGCATGTCGTTAGGCACAGATCAACAGGTTGCAATCCCTATAATTCATGCAGCATTGGAACGTGGGGTCAATTTTCTGGATACGGCAGATTTGTACGATGCAGGTCTTAACGAAGAAATCGTAGGTGCAGCGATTCATGAACGTAATCGTGAGGATCTCATAATAGCCACAAAAGTAGGGAATAGACGAATCCCAGGCAAAGAGGGCTGGATATGGGATGCCTCCAAGGCATACATACTCTCCGCGGTTAAAGAAAGTTTGAAACGACTGCGTACGGATTACATTGATTTATATCAATTGCATGGAGGTACGCTTGAAGATCCGATCGACGAGACGATCGAAGCTTTTGAACAGTTGAAGCGAGAGGGAGTCATTCGCTATTATGGTATATCCTCGATTCGACCTAATGTCATTCGTGAATATTCAAGCCGATCATCGATTGTTAGCGTCATGAGTCAATATAGTTTATTAGATCGACGGCCGGAGGAAGCGGTACTGCCTTGGCTAACCGAGCATTCAATCAGTATGATAGCTCGTGGTCCAGTGGCTAGAGGAATACTGTCGTCGAATGGTGGACAACGACTCCAGGAAGGATACCTTGATTACACAGGGGAATCACTGGGCACCCTTCATTCTAAATTGCAGAATTTCGCAGATTCAAATGGTCGTAATCTAAGTCAGCTTGCAATTCGCTATGCTCTATCGCATCCTGCGGTTGCTGTGACTATTCCAGGAGCTAGCTCTCTAAACCAATTCATGCAGAACATCGACGGCGCAGAGGCCCCTCCCCTAAGGGAGGAAGAGGTTATCCAGCTACAGAAATTGACCCGATTGAATAGATATGAACAACATCGATAAAATGTGATGGAACATAGTGGGTTTAAGTAAGCGGTGGGACGAAGAGGAGGAGGAATCCGAAATGAAGACGATCAAAAGCATGATGAATCATCTGTACTGGGCGGACGGACGCATCTTGGACGCGCTCGAGAAGAGTGCGACGAAGAACAAGGACCTTCTGAAGCTAGTTCGGCACGTCGCGGTTGCGGAAATAGTCTGGCTATCCCGATTGCTGGGCAAGGGTACCGAACATTATGCATTGTGGGAGGAAGCGGAAGACCTGACAGCCGTCCGTACGATGTTCGAAGAAAACGCCGAGCAATATCGCGTCTATATCGAAGGGCTCAAGGAATCCGAGTTGGACGAGATGATCGACTATTCGAACCAGAGCGGGGTTCAGTTCCGAACATCTGTTCGAGATATATTATTGCAGGTCATCTTACATGGTCAATATCACAGAGGACAGATCAACCGGGCACTTCGGATTGATTCGGCAGAGCCTGCCCAAGTCGATTACATCACGTTCGCGAGGCTTTAACATTGCTTTAAATCACTATTACTCGAAATGGGATAGGCATTAAACTAACGTTAGTTCAGCGATTCAGGAGCAGTGTGCTGCCGCGGCAACTGCTCCTTTTTTATTAGGATAAGGGAAGTATTATTCGAAATAAGAACATACGTTCTTTACAGGTTTATTAAATGTGGATATAATTAACATTAACGAAAAAGAACGGAGGTTTAATATGGGGAATAAATCAGATTTGGATTATGAAAAAATGATAAAAGAAATAGTGAAACTTAAAGCGATTGATGAACGACAATTTCTCGAACCGATTAGTGAAGGCAAATGGTCTGTTAGAGAAATTATAGGCCATCTATATTATTGGGATAAGTTTATTTTAGAGCATCATGTGCCATTCATGATTGGCGGTGCCCAATTGAGTGCCTTCCCAGATCACGACTCGCATAATAAAGAAGGCATTGAATACATAAGCGTTTATAGTACAACTTGTTCTTTAATAGATGAATTTGTCCTGAATAGACAGCTATTAATTCAAAAGACATCTGAACTCGAAAACAATGCAGAGTTCACAATTGGTACAGGGGAACGTCAATTTACAATTGATGAGTATTTGAAAATATTTGTAGACCATGATTCTCATCACCTTAAACAGATTAATGAATATTTAACTAGTTGAGGAGCAGCCTTAGGCAGCTCCTTTTTCTTATAGATTGAAGTAACGACAGCATTCGTTAACACAGCACGCAACCATTTTAGATAGATGAAGTCTAAGTTGTATGGGAACAATTGGTGTTCGAGTTTAATATATTACTATAACAAGGCATGATAGTTAAATCTCTAAGGAGGAACTGTAATGTTTATTTCACAGCTAGACTTTGAAACTTTAGAACTCGAAACCATCAATAAAGTCATTTTTGAGAATCTAAATGATGATGGGTTAACTGGTGATATTATTCTTGTTTTTGGTAGTTTAACTGCTTCAAAATATAGGGTTCCAAAAGCAGTAGAATTATATCATTCTAACAGGGCAAACAAGATTTTAATGTCAGGAGGTCAATCAGTGATTCCTGAATCGGTTGTTATGAAAGAAGCAGCGATTAAACTAGGAGTTAAAGAATCAGATATAATTATAGAAACAAATTCTAGGAATACGAAAGAAAACGTTATCTACTCTAGGAACATGATTGATAAATTATTTGGACTAAAAAATATTAATCGAATAATTCTGGTTACAAATTTCTTTCATTTAAGGCGTTGTTTGCTTTCGATGAAAACGTTTATGCCGGAGTGGATTGAATATAGTTTATGTGGTGCACTTGATATCAATACAAGACCAGATAATTGGTGGACAAACGAAAAGGGTAAAGCACGAGTGATGAATGAAATGGAAACACTAATCAAATATACAAAATATAAAGAAATATGTGATGGACTAATCTAGATGACGACATCTTCATTTTCATGTGTTTTACGGCGAGCCATTACGCTAATCGTACGTGATGCGGTCGGATTCATACATTTTCTGGAAACCACTTGCTGAGAGGAGATTCAAATCGTGAGCGACCATGTTACTGGAATTCAGTTAAGTCAAAAGTTTTATGAAGACTATATTGTACCTCGTCTTTCGACTGCCATGCCCGCATTATCGTATGCATCAGCGATTGTTGGCCCAGGTAGTGAAGTTCTGGGTTTCGATACACCCATGTCACGCGACCACGATTGGGGGCCGCGTGTGCAGATATTCCTGCGAGAAGATGACGTTTCTCTAAGTGATGCGATTATTGAAGCACTCCTTATGGCTGCCCCTTCAACGTTTAATGGTTTTTCGCTTAAAGTCGATCAAACGCTTGTTACCACAGTTAGCATTTATTACGGCAGACGATTGGGACTCTCTCCCGTTAGATTACTCGAGGGATTGGATCCGCTTGATTGGCTGACTATCCCTTCTCAGACGTTGGCAGAACTTACAAGTGGAACCGTCTTCCGGGATGATATCGGTGAGCTGACAGTCGTTCGGGATCACTTGCGTTATTATCCGCAGGACGTATGGCTTTTTCTGATGGCTTCAATATGGAACCGTATCGCACAGGAAGAGCATCTGATGCCCCGAGCAGGTTTCGTGGGGGATGAACTGGGAGCAGGTCTTATTGCTTCTCGACTCATTAGGGACGTCATGAGTCTTTGCTTCCTAATGGAACGACGCTATGCCCCTTATCCCAAATGGTTTGGCAGCGCTTTCCGACAACTTACTTGTGCAAACGAGTTATTGCCTTATCTAAAAGCAGCACAAGATGCAAAAGAGTGGCAAGAGCGAGAGCAAGCACTATCGACAACGTATCAAATCGTCGCACAGAAGCATAACGAACTGCAAGTGACCGAACCCATTGAAGCGAAGGTAAAGTTCTTCTTCGATCGACCGTTTTCGGTAATCGATGGCAATCGTTTTGCAGAAGCATTGATTTCTAAGATACAGGATTCATCACTACGCAAACTTGCTGCCTTTAGGTTAGGTGGAATTGACCAAATCAGTGACAATACTGATTTTCGCGCTATTCAGGAACGATTCCAGTCACCAACTGGCGAGAAAAACCCACTTCGCACTTTCTTTGACCACTTCATTCAAACCGGAAAACGTTGAAGTACCGATGGTTAAAATTTGGCCGTAATCAGGTTTCCGTGGATTGTTTTATAGTCTTATATAATAATTCTTTCCTTTGACTTTCATGAACACTATTAGGTAACATTATACCAGTAAGCACATATAAGGCATTGACCAAAGACATGATTTCCTTCACGAACTGTCCAGAGAGAGAAGTTTAGGCTGAAAGCTTCTCCAGTAACCGGTTGCGAAATTACCCCTTTGTAGCCGTGTCGTTGAACCCGTCGATCTGCTTTTCGCGGCAGTAAGCGTCACCGTCTTATCCTCGATACCGGATACTAATAAGGACCCTGCATCTGCTAATTTGGTGAATAGCCAAAGAACGTACATGTAGGTCAAATTAGGGTGGAACCACGAGCTGAACGCACTCGTCCCTTTGTGGAAGAGATGCGTTTTTTTGCGTTCAAACATATAGAAAAAGAGAAATGGAGGTTAAATCATGGAGATCAATGTAACACTGCCAGACGGAACAATTAGGAGGTATCCCGCAGGCACGACAATCGAACAAGTGGCAGTATCTATTCGTACTGGTTTGAAGAAAAACGCAGTAGCTGGAAAGCTCAATGGCAAACTCGTTGATCTTAATCAACCGATAGAGCCTAATAGTCATATTGAAGTTGTTACTCTTGAAAGTAAAGAGGGCCTTGAGATATACAGACACAGTACAGCACATGTAATGGCTCAAGCAATTAAACGCATATATGGGGATAAAGCAGTAAAGCTCGGAATTGGACCGGTTATCGAAGATGGATTTTATTATGATATCGACATAGAAAAACCACTGTCTATAGATGATCTTGTTGCTATTGAAAAAGAGATGGAAAACGTTATTCAAGAGAACTTGCCGATTATCCGCCGCGTTGTCAGCCGTACAGAAGCAATTAAGACATTCGAAGCGCTCGAAGATCCGTTAAAATTAGAGCTTATTAGAGATCTAGCAGATGACGCCGTCATTACCATTTATGATCAGGGTGAGTTTTTCGACCTGTGTCGAGGACCGCATCTTCCGTCTACTGGCCGTATAAAGGCGTTTAAGTTGATGAACGTGGCGGGAGCCTACTGGCGTGGAGATTCCAATAATAAGGTGTTGCAGCGTATTTATGGGACTTCATTCCCGAAAAAGGCGCAGCTTGAAGAACATTTGCATGTTCTTGAAGAGGCCAAGAAGCGTGATCACCGCAAACTTGGCAAAGAGCTTGAATTGTTCATGTTCTCTGAAGAAGCGCCAGGAATGCCATTCTTTCTTCCGAAAGGGATGGCCATTCGTACTGAGCTTGAGAACTTTGCGCGTGAGTTACAGAGACAGCGCGACTACGATGAAGTGCGTTCACCACTTATGATGAATAATCGGGTTTGGGAGCAATCGGGACATTGGGATCATTACAAGGATAACATGTACTTCACCAATGTGGACGAAACAAAGTATGCGCTTAAACCAATGAACTGCCCAGGACACATGCTTATTTTTAAAAATAGCTTACATTCCTATCGGGAATTACCTATCCGTATTTCCGAATTTGGCCAAGTGCACCGCCACGAGCTTTCAGGAGCGCTTAATGGGATGATGCGGGTCCGTACATTCTGCCAGGACGATGCACACCTTTTCGTATTACCCGAACAAATTGAGGATGAAATTAGCCGTGTCATTTCCCTGATTGACCACGTATATCAAGTTCTTGGTTTCGAATACAAAGTCGAGTTATCCACTCGGCCAGAAGATTCGATGGGTTCAGAGGAACTATGGAACCTGGCCGAACAGTCATTGAGAAATGTCTTGGACAAACTCGGTATTCGTTATGATGTCAATGAAGGCGATGGTGCATTTTATGGACCTAAGATCGATTTCCACATTTTGGATGCACTTAAACGGAACTGGCAGTGTGGGACGATTCAACTGGATTTTCAGATGCCTGAAAAATTTGATCTTTCTTACATCGGAGAGGATAATCAGAAGCACCGCCCTGTCGTGATACATCGTGCTCTTTATGGATCGATTGAGCGCTTTATCGGCATTTTAACTGAACATTTTGCAGGATCTTTCCCGCTATGGCTTGCGCCAGTCCAGGCAAAATTATTGCCAGTTTCGGAGAACTATCTAGACTATGCCTTTCAAGTGAAAAAATCGCTTGAAAGAGCTGGGATTCGTGTCGAAGTAGATGTGAGGAATGAAAAACTCGGGTATAAAATTCGTGAAGCCCAGCTCGAAAAAATTCCGTATATGCTCGTTCTCGGTGAGAACGAGAAAAATTCAGAAAGTGTGTCTGTAAGAAAACGGGGTGAAGGGGATCTTGGTGCAAGAAGTGTTGCAGCGATTATTGAGCAAATGAGTGAAGAAATTGTTGCCAAAAGAATAGGTTGATGTCCGGTGAAAGAGGCTGTTCTATTATTAGAACAGCCTCTTTTTGTTGCGGGCGGGAGTAGTTCAGTTCGGATTAAATATTCCTTGACGGGAATATTCCATAAATGGTATATTTCTTTATAAGCAATGATCCATTCAAATAGGAGGAAAGAAAATGAATCAGGAAGTTACGACTTACATTGAAAATCTGCCAGAATGGCAGGGTGGTATCAGTTCGACCCTAAGGGACATGATTCATGAGACGATTCTGGAAGCTGAAGAACGCATTCAATACAAGAAACCACATTTTCTGAAAAATGGACATTATGCAGCGGTTATTTCACCTTCAAAGGACGCCATTGCATTCATGATCATGAATGCAAACGGCATCGACTTTCCGAAAGGTTTCGAAGGGCCCGCCGAACGGAAGTGGATCAAATTGCGGGAAGGCGACACGCCAGATCTTGCTCTGCTGTCCGGCCTTTTGAAGCAAGCTTCCAGCACACTGTAAAAGTAATCATCGGGAGGGGCCTATGAATACAACAACTTTGAACGCGCTCGCGGAACCCAACCGATTACAGATGATCGAACTGTTGCGCGTAGGTCCACTTACGGTCGGGGAGATTGCGGATCGGTTGTGCCTTCGTCAGCCCCAGGTATCCAAACATTTGAAAATCTTAAGTGAAGCAGGTCTTGTCGAAGTACGAGCGGACGCCAACCGGCGGATCTACCGACTGCGTACGGAACCTTTGATGGAAATGGATGAATGGCTCGAATCGTTTCGCGGTATGTGGGAAGAACGTTTTGACCGTCTTTCCGATTATCTCAATCATTTGAAAAGATCAGGTTCGTCCCTGAATCCCAAGGAGGAAATCTAATGAGCAACCATCAAGGACTTTTACTAAAACGTGAATTTAATGCCCCTCGAGAACTGGTATTTAAGGTGTGGACTGATCCGACGCATTTTGGCAATTGGTGGGGACCCAAGGGTTTCTCGCTTGAAGTGGCAAAGATGGATGTCCGTCCAGGTGGTATGTTCCTTGGTTGTCAGAAGTCTCCAGATGGGCAGCATGCCATGTGGGGCAAGTTTGTTTACCAGGAAGTACAAGCGCCAGAGAGACTGGTATGGGTTCAATCTTTTTCCGATGAAGAAGGAAACATCGTTCGCGCTCCGTTCAATCCGAATTGGCCGCTTGAGATTCTGAATATATTAACGCTCGAAGAAAACGAGGGAACGACGGTTTTGACACTGCAAGGCGGACCGATCAATGCTTCTACAGAGGAACAGGAAGCATTCGACGCGATGGCACCAATGGTTGGCCAAGGGTTCGAAGGCACGTTCGAGCAACTAGCCAATTACCTAGCTAGTCAACAGGAAGCAGATATAAAGCAGTAAGACGAAAGCCTCGGGGGAAAATCTCCGAGGCTTTTTCATTTGACTATAATTTTGCAACTTTCACAAGATGCCTTTCGTCTATTGAATAGGCTTTAATTTACTAATGTGGATGAAGGAGGTAATTGGTGAATGGTGAATTTGCAAAGAGATCTGCACACAGATGTTGCAATTATAGGCGGAGGAGTAGGAGGGTGCGCTGCAGCTCTAGCCGCGTGTAGGATGGGGAAAAATGTGTACATGACCGATGAATACGACTGGATTGGCGGTCAGTTGACGAGCCAGGCAGTGCCGCCTGACGAGCATAAATGGATTGAGCAATTCGGCTGTACGCGAAGCTACCGCAAGTTCCGCGACGAGGTCAGAGAATACTACCATGAACACTATCCGCTATCAGAGTATGGGCGCTCGGCCTATTATTTGAATCCAGGAAATGGTGGGGTAAGCCGGCTATGCGCTGAACCACGCGTAACACATGCCGTATTGCAGCAAATGCTCGCTCCGTTCATTAACAGCAGGAAACTTACCATCCACACACGTAGTAAAATCGTAAAGGCGCATAGACATGGAAACGAGATTCAAGCAGTTACTATCAAACGCGAAAACGGAGAAAAGCTGACTGTTTACGCCTCTTATTTTCTTGATGCAACAGAATGCGGGGATGTCTTGCCACTTGCGGATGTCGAATACGTAATAGGGGCAGAATCAAAATCAGAAACTAATGAACCTCATGCCTTGGAGGGTCCCCCTGATCCTCATGATATACAGGCTTTTACTTATTGCTTTGCAATGGATTACAACGAAGGTGAGAATCATGTCATTGATAAACCCAAGGATTACGAGTTCTGGCGCTCTTTTCAAGCACCATTTTGGCCGAATCCGCAGTTGAATTGGGTTTCGCCCGATCCGAAGACGCTGGAACCAACAGAAGAAACGTTATTTCCCGGTACGGATAAATATCCTTTGTTTATCTATCGCCGGATAGTGGATAGAGCGAATTTCGCAGCTGGGACATATTCGTCAGATATTTCGTTAGTCAATTGGGCGCAGAATGATTACTTTCTTGGCAATGTTTACGATGTACCAGAACAGTTGGCCGAAAAGCATCTTCATCAAGCGAAACAACTGAGCTTTTCTTTGTTATACTGGCTGCAGACAGAAGCTCCTCGGCCTGACGGGGGAGTAGGCTATCCGGGGCTGAGGCTGCGTCCGGACGTCGTTGGGACTGCTGATGGCATGGCCCAAGCGCCGTATATACGGGAATCGCGTAGGATCAAAGCGGAGTTCACGATTATGGAACAGCATGTAAGCACAGCCATACGAGGTGATCAAGGAGCGGTAGAGTTCCCGGACAGCGTAGGCATCGGATGTTACCGGATCGACTTGCATCCGAGTATGAGCGGACGGAATTTCCTCGATATTTCATCGTTGCCTTTTCAAATTCCATTAGGGAGTCTGATTCCCAAACAGGTTACGAACTTGCTAGCTGCCTGCAAAAATATAGGAACAACCCATATTACCAATGGTTGCTACAGACTGCATCCCGTTGAATGGAATATCGGGGAGTCCGCAGGCTATACAGCTGCTTTCTGTTTGAACGAAGGGATGACCCCAAGTATGGTTCGCGCTGACGCAGTAAAGCTCAAAGAACTTCAAGCTTTACTGACGGCGAATGGCATCGAACTCGCGTGGCCTGAAATTGGGGCTGTTTAACCAAACAAAACATAAGAGGGCTGCCGACGCTCATTTGTCGGCAGCCTTCTCAATGCAAATCTACTAATGATCATCAAGCTTCAAGCTGTACTCTTTACGTGTTGAAAACTGTTTGTACCCGGACCGTAAAAATGCTTGGGCCATCGGAAAATTACTAACATCTGTATCTGCACGAATCAAAGATTCACCCGCCGCAAGTAATAGGGAAGTGCCTTGATTGAGGAGAGAATCGATATAACCTTTCCCTCGCTGCTCTGGGACGACGCCGATATAGGCAATCGTCGAGAAGGCGGGGGCTTTGGCCGGCATAACAAAGCCTACAAGCTGTCCAGCTGCATCATACGCAAGCTGCCACCAGTCTGGTTCATACTCCATCTCCTTCAGTTCTTCAAACAACTCGGAAGCATGCTGTCTTGCTCCTACTTCATTGCGCTCATCATTAATTCGTTGATCCAGCGTTAGCGCGGAAACCTTCATGATGGCCTCGACAAAAGCATCCTCTCCAGCTTCTGACAATGGAAGGAACGATAACGAACGAGTGGAAGCGGTTGCGGATATAGGGTCTACCTGCCATTCAAAGCGTTTGGTTTCCCGAATTTCATGAAATCCCAAGTGAGAAAGAAAATTCATCCGTTTCTCAGCATGTCGCTGAAACTGTGGGTTAACGGGAGGGGTGTCCAACACGTGTTCGATGTTCACAGCACCATACGTCTTCATAATTGGTAGGGTTTTCTCAAGTAACGTAGTACCGAAGGAGATATAATTCTCTTGATCCCATGGTAACTCCAGCAAAACCATCGCTAACGGTTTCCCTACTTTTGGCATAGTCCAGAAGGCGATGCGTCCACACAGGTGACCGTCTTCTTCTATGACATAGCACCACTCCAGGCGTATAGAACCGAGTCCAATCATTTTTTCCAAATAGCTCTGAACCAGAACTGCTTCCTCAGCATGATTGCCAATTGCGGCAAATGCTGCAAGTTCATAGGGTTGAATTTGGCGAATGTTCAGCATTATCATGGATCTCCTTCACTATTTAGTAAGCTAAAAATGAATCTATCATTTTGTGTTTTGAGAATAATAATGTACTCTACCATATATTGGGTTTGGGTTCAAGATGAAAAGATGACTCCTGTTCATTACAGAAGTCATCTTTTTCATTTCTTCCTTCTAACGTTAAAGACAGGAGTGAGGGACAATTGTTTCACTGTAAGTGGACGAACATAAGTATAGTTATTTCTCGGTGCGCGTCCACCGACGGCTCCGGCTTTGAATCGGGCTGTACCTGCAGGAATAGCGACCAATGTGCCATAGGTTCTCATCGCTCTTTCTATCGGATAACAGACGGATCTGCTCCCGTCGGTAGGGCTGGCAAAATGGACGGCAGCCGCATAATTATTCAGTCGATCCGAGCTGTCGTTGAGCCATACGGAACCTGAATCTCCCGGGCGGGAACGATTTTCTGTAAATCGTACAACCGTTTGGTCGCGGTAAAGCAGCGTACCTAGATTGCCTGTCACCATTCGTTCCACGCCGATCGCTTCTACGACACCTCTTCCGAAGCCGCTTGTTTTACCCATTTTTTTGAACGTCATTCCTACCCGGTAAGAAAGCAAATGACCGGGGACTGTGATCAGAGATCCGCTTTCGTTAATCAAATACCTTGGATTCAGCAAATTGTTTGAGTTCGCGACAGCAATGGCGGAATCTTGAAAATTTGCGCTTGTCGTCCTTCGTGGCACGAATTGAAAAGCTCTACCGATTTGATCGGCTGTTCGACCGCCATCTGCCGGAGCAGGCTGAATCGTATTATGGAACTCCGTTGTGTTATCCGGAATCAGCACGTGAGCGTTGCTCAAAATAAAAAGGGTATTATTTTTAATGACGATTAGCCCACCGGTTCCACCAGCAGATCTTGGCACCGTAGTTCCTACACCGACACCTCCAGGGATGGGACGCCATCTCTCGCGAGGCCCCGTTTGAGTTGGAGAGGCGGAAGATTCCTTGAATTGTCCGGTCATAATGACTCGAAAAGGCACGGATGATGCTTTGCTCCATTTACCCGTTATTTCATACAAACCGGACTTTGTTGCCGCAGACATTTTTTTATCGGTATATAAAATAATAGCTGCACCTTTGGCACGTTTGTTCGGGTCAGCGAAGCCGACACCAATACCAGTTACTCCTGGTCTCCCCAGCATACTCCGCCAAATTCGAGCTTTCAGCTTAAACGCTTGCAAAAAAGTAGAACCCATGAATGTCTTCCTTTCCATAATCATTGTGATATGTAATCATATGGATGATGGATGAAGGTTGATTGGGCGATGAAAAGAAAGCAGTTTATAAAGGTAGCCTCGTTATTTTAATTTTCGACTTCATACGACAATATTTTTAATTCACTCGAGCTAATATTAAGTGAGTTTCTGAATATCATTGTGAACAATACATAGGAGGTTGATTATGTTTCAGGTACTAGTAGCAGAAGATGAGCTATGGATTCGTGATGCAATCGCCGAAATGGTGGATAGGCTTAACCCCCATTTTAGTGTGGCAGGTGAGGTTAGTAGCGGTGAAGAAGCTTGGGATTTCATACGGGAGCACTGGCCTAGTATTGTCATTACAGATATTATGATGCCCCACAAAAATGGCATTTGGTTAAGTGAGCAAATTTATGAGGCGCAGCTGCCCTTGGTTACTATCATTGTAAGTGGTTATGACAACTTTCAATATGCAAAACAAGTCATGCGTTACGGTATAACGGAATATTTGCTGAAACCAGTAGATGAAGAGGAATTGCACGCAGCCCTGCAAAGATCGATCAAAAAACTGGAAGGGATGTCGGAAATTCACGAAGGAGTGCTGCGTATTCAATATTTCGTAGAACATTTATCCGAGTTGAGTAATACGACCCTTTTTACGGAATTAAAATCGTTATTAGCCTCTATTCTGAAGCTTCGTGTAACCACTCCAGGTATGCGCAAAAGCATGCTGGCTATATTGTCATCCAAATTAAACGGTTTACTTCAGGCAGTTAATCCTAAGCACCCCATTAAATTACTTACTGCAGAAGATGAAGCAGGAATCCTTAAGCATTTTACCGGGCTGATGGAGGAATGGCTGCTTATTTCCCCCCAATATACGAATCAGAATGTGAAGTCCTCAATCAAACGAGTAAGTGAGTATATCGAGCTTCATTACTTTGAAAATTTCTCTCTAGCCCAGATGGCAGATCTTGCTCATATGAGCGTCTCTCATTTTAGTATGCTTTTCAAGAAGACAACGGGTCAAACCTGTTTAAACTATCTGAATATGGTGCGCGTTACCAAAGCCAAAGAACTTTTGCAAGAACCTGATTTAAAAATTTATGAAATAGCTGATATGGTCGGGTACTCTTCTTTGCCTTACTTTAATCGAACTTTCAAGCAAATCGTAAGCTTAACTCCTGTGGAATATAGAAAGCGATTAGGCCTATGATCGCTTACAATTCGATTCGTAAACTATCGATAAAAAAGAAAATGGTGCTGGCTTTTCTTAGTGTAAGCGTGTTCTCGGTTTTACTCTTAGGCCTTCTTTCCAATTATTACTACAGTAAAGCGGCTGAGAAGGAGTTTTTTTCCATCTCCAATGAAGCAACAGCACGGTTAAATTATCACTTGGATTATTATTATCAGCAACTAAAACAATCTACACATTCATTGATCCAGAATGATGTTGTTCAGGAATGGCTCACTAGTGAAAGCTATACGAATGCTGACATACAGAACGTTGAGAAGGAAATGAGAAGATACCTCGCGCTGAATTATTCGGAAATACAGGGCATGTTTCTCATATCGAAATCTAATCAAATTGTATCTATGGCACAATACTTCGGTAAGCTCGACCGTTTTGTAGACGAGCCTTGGTATGGTGTTGCTGCTACATCAAATGTTGTCATTCTGCCTACCCATATCGCTAAATATGAAGGTGCATATGGAAGGCCAGTCATGTCGGTACTGCTTCCTATCTACAATAAAGAAACGATTGATCTGATTGGGACGCTCGCGGTTGATATTTCCTTAGAGGAAATTGATCGATCGTTTAAGGTCTCAAAATTGGGAGGCTCGGGGACCTTCTTCATTGTATCTGACAATGATTCCATCGTCTATCACCCGAATGAAGAGTGGAATGGTCTTCCCCAGTCTCAGACGGACCTCGCCGCTTTGAGAATTCCAAAGGACACAAAAACGTCCATTCAAAAGTTTCGAGGAATTGATTACTTAATCGGCAGCTCTCGATCATCCGTAACTGGTTGGCGAATTGTTTCGCTAGTCCCTTTCGCCGAAGTTGCTGTGGGATTAAGCTCAGCAAGAATCTCCATGCTATGGGTGCTCGGCATTATTACTTTACTTGTGGTATGGATTGTACCGATATTAACGAATCGTTTCGTCAATCCGATTCTGAACCTAAGCGGCCTGATGAGACAAGTATCCAGGGGAAATCTAAGTGTACAGACTGAACCCGTGCCTGGACAGGATGAGCTGCAACAACTGTTCCATAGCTTTAATGTCATGGTAAAGCGTTTAGATGAACTAATGATTACGAATTCAAGACTGAAAATAAAAGAAATGCAAGCTTTGCTTAAACAAAAGGAGGCGATGATTAAAGCTTTACAAAATCAAATAAATCCTCATTTGCTGTACAACACCCTAGGTATTATTTCGAGTATGGCCTATCTAGAGAAAGTACCGGTAATTGAAAAAATGGCACGCAACTTATCAGACGTGTACAGATACACAGCCAAATTTACGGATATGGAGGTTAAGCTTGAAGATGAGCTAAAGCAGCTGCGCAAGTATTTGGAAATCATTCATGTTCGTTTTCCTAAACATTTTCAAAGTCGATTCTTAGTTAATGATAAGTTTATCAGTTGTCGGGTGGTGAAGTTTATTCTACAGCCCCTCGTGGAAAACGCCGTCAAATATGCGATTGAACCGAGAGGTGGCGCTGGCGTTGTGATTATTAGTGCCTACAATGACGGTTCGGATCTTGTCATTGAGGTGGCAGACAACGGTCCGGGAATAGAAGAGAATGAGCTTGAACGTATTCAAGATCAGCTAGAAGGAATTTCAGCTTCATTAGACCAGGACGAAGCTCAGCAGGAATCCCTTGGCATTGCTAATGTTCATGCGAGACTTGTTTTACAGTATGGAAGTGATTATGGCGTTAAGTTAACTTCCTTCACCGGAAGGGGAACCGTCATTTCTATCCGTATCCCCATTTATCTTGAATAGATTGTATGTTTCTCATAGTCCTAAAGAAGATTAGAACAGGAATCAGAAGAAGTGTTTATGATTGGTTATGAAATCGTAAGATCTGATAATGTAATCGCTTACTAATTGCTTTATGTTAAAGAGGTAAGATTCACATTCATTAAGGGGGAACATCGACTTGAGAAAATGGATAAAGTCTTCAGCAGTAATTGCTATCTCAGCTAGCTTAATGGCAGGTTGTTCAACAAGCGAAGGCGAGAAGAAAGCCTCGGGAACGCCGGCAGCATCAAACACCGCAGATACGCAAAATGAAAAAATAAGCATTAATATGATGTCAATCGCTTATGAAGGCGGCGCTTGGTCAGATAAACATCCAGTTATCGACGAATTAAATAAGAAACTCAATATTGATTTGAAAATCCAATGGATCCCTGCCGATAATTTCTCGGAAAAATTGGGTGTGATGGCTGCTTCCAATACATTTCCTGATGTATTTCGTATTAACAGCCCCGAGTTTCTTAAATGGCGTGATAAAGGCGTCTTTCTCGATATAGCGCCTATGCTCAGTAAGTATCCGAACCTGGTGAAAACGATGGATGCTGAGACACTTGCGATTGGAAATCCAAAAGGCAAAACCTATGCTTTGCCCAATTGGAATCCGGAGTACCGGGAAACGATGATGATCCGCAAGGATTGGTTAACAAAGCTGAACTTAAAGCCACCAACAACGCTTGATGAATTTTATGAAGTGGCCAAAGCGTTTACGAAAAATGATCCTGATGGCAACGGGAAGGATGACACCATGGGATACTCCTTTGCCATAGCCAATAACAGAAGCTTTACGCGAGGGGCAGATCCTCTACGCTTCGCTTTCGGCTTAGCCAATGGGTGGAAGGAGTCGGACGGGGGAATTATTCCGTGGCAGGCACAAACGAAGGAATTAAAGGACTTCTTAGCATTTACACATAAAATGTATGCCGATGGACTTTTGGATAAGGATTTTGCCATTAATAAACAACAGGATCCTGATTTTAAATTTGAGTCTAATAAGGTTGGTTTTACAGATATTCCTGCGACGAATATTTATGATACTGGCTTGCCGAATCTCCAGAAGGTTGTGCCAACAGCCGAAGTACTTCAGTTAGCACCTCCGAAGGGTCCTACTGGACTTCAAGGGAATACAACCTACGCGACAACGAATAAAGTGGTCATTAATGCCAAAATCGATAAGAAGAAGCAGGAACGCATTATGGCGTTGATGGATTATATGGTCACAGACGAGGGACATAACCTTATTACTTACGGAGTTGAAGGTATTCACTACAAAAAAACCGGTGATAAGTATGAGGTTCTCCCTGCCTTCGAAGCGGACCGTCCTATGCTGATTAACTTCTGGTTTTTCCATCGATTTGATCCGCTAAATACGGTCAGACCATGGGAGGATCAAGAAAAGCCGAAGAAGGTTCAAGCCTTATTTGATGAAAATAAGAAATATCTGGTTAAGGACAAAGGTGCTGGACTATTCTCTGAAACGTATACCAAATCCGGGGCTACTTTGGATCAGAAGCTGATGGGTGAGATGGTGGCCATTATTATGGGACAGAAACCTCTTGATGCCATCGATGCAGCCGTTGATGCTTGGAAGAAAGACGGTGGCAACAAAATAATAGAGGAAATGAATGAACAATATAAGCTTAGCAAATAAGAGAAGAACCTCATGCTCGTAGAAAGGAAAGTGCTTTTATGAAAGCGATCAGTCTAAAAGGGAAAGAGCCGTTAACACAATCATTGATAGCGACTGAGCGCAGAAGCGCTCTCCGTACTTGGAAGAGGGGAATTCCGCTTTACCTAATGATACTTCCGGGGCTGATTTATTTTATTATTTTTAAATATATGCCGATGGCGGGAATCGTCATTGCTTTCCAACAATTTGATCCTTTTGAAGGATTTCTTAAGAGTGATTGGGTAGGTTTGGATAATTTTCGAAAACTATTCGGAGAACAAGACTTTCTGAAGCTTCTGCAAAACACATTGTTGCTAAGCTGCATGAATTTAGTTTTGTTTTTTCCAGCACCGATTGTATTAGCCTTACTTATTAATGAAGTTCGATTGAAATGGTTTCGAAAGCTTGTGCAGACCGTTATTTATGTGCCTCACTTTTTGTCCTGGGTTATCGTCGTAAGTCTCACCATTCTCTTGTTCTCCGTGCAAGAAGGGGGGATTAACAAGCTACTGGTAAACTGGGATTTTCCGCCAATTGCTTTATTAACGGATAGTGATTATTTCCGGTTCCTCTACGTTTCGCAAAGCATTTGGAAGGAAGCGGGTTGGAGTGCTGTCATTTTCTTTGCGGCATTAGCATCCATAGATCCAACTCTATACGAAGCGGCAGTCGTCGACGGCGCCGATAGATGGAGACAATTGTGGCATATTACGCTGCCAGGATTACGAACAACCATCATTATCTTATTCATTCTGCGAGTAGGATACTTAATGGATACCAGTTTCGAACACATCCTTCTGATGCAGAATCCAACTAACCTGCAATTATCTGACGTCTTTGATACCTACGTATACCGCGTGGGCATCTTACAGGGAGACTTTAGCTATACCACGACAGTAGGCTTGTTCAAATCTTTTATTGGGTTAAGTTTAATCTTAATTGTGAACCGTGTAGCCAAGAAAATCGGGGAGGAAGGGGTCTATTGAAATGAAGTCGCATGATTTTAGAGGCAGAGATCCTCTACACCAAACCGTGGTCTATTCGCTACTGGTTCTCGTCTTAATTATCGTACTGATCCCATTTATGTATGTTGTTTTTGCATCCTTTGCGACCAAACAGGAAATTTTAACACGAGGCTTTTTCCTAATACCCAAAGTTTGGACATTAAATGCATATGCTTACTTGATGGAAAATAAAAACTTCCTGACATCCTTTAAAAACTCTGTCTTTATTGCCGTAGTTGGTACGACGATCAGTATGGTGCTCACAACTTTGATGGCCTATGGGTTATCCAAATCATGGTTAAAGGGTCGCAAGGTGCTAAATTTCATGGTTCTGTTTACGATGCTGTTCAGTGGTGGCATTATACCGCTATATCTGCTTGTAAAAGGTTTGAACCTGCTTGATTCTTACTGGTCTTTGTTTTTGACAGGTGCTATTGTTCCATTCAATCTCATTGTCATTCGCAGCTCATTTCAGAACTTCCCAAGTGAAATTGAAGAATCTGCACGCATGGACGGGTGTTCGGAATTCAAGTTGCTTTGGAAAATAGTGCTTCCACTTTCGATGCCGGTTTTAGCAACCTTCACGCTCTTTTACACGGTTGATTATTGGAATTCCTATTTTAACTCTATTCTTTATTTAACTTCTGCTGACAAAATGCCACTCCAAGTATTTCTTCGTCAAATGCTGATACAGCCAAGTGAAAATATGGGAGCAACACAAGAAGGGCTTGAATTTAGTCCGGCAGTTCGCATGGCTGCGGTTGTATTCACCGCAATTCCACTGCTCGTTGTATATCCCTTTCTACAAAAATATTTCAATCAAGGTATGCTGCTAGGCTCTGTAAAGGGCTAATAAAAGCAAATAAAAGGAGCTAAAAAAAATGGAAAAGAACTTGTTGGGTACTAATTTTATTACGCAAATCGGTATTTTAGTTCATGATATTGAAAAAACATCTCAGGCGTATGCTGACTTCTTTGGAGTGAATAATCCAGGCTGGTCCCTTACTGGTGCAAGAGATGTGGCACAGACCGAGTATAGAGGAGAGCCTTCGGAAGCCAGAGCAAAGTTGGCCTTCTTCAATATGGGCTCGCTGCAATTGGAGTTAATTGAGCCAGATGAGAAGCCTAGCACTTGGCGTGAATATTTGGATGAGCACGGCGAAGGTCCGCATCATATTGCCTTTAAGATTGAAGGAATGAGAGATAAAGTCACAACACTGGAACGTAATCAAATGCCTCTTCTGCAAAAAGGGGAGTATACCGGTGGAAGATACGCCTATATCGATACGTTTGACACCTTAAAAGTTATTGTTGAGCTATTGGAAAACGATAAGAAATAATGATTACGAGGAGCATCAAACATGGATCATATTGAAAATAATCAATTGATGAAAATCGGCATTATCGTAGACAACATTGAAGAGGCGAGTCAACACTTTTGTGAATTGTTTGGTAGTGAGAAGCCCGTCATTCGCATTCCTGATCTGAACCATGTTCCGCAGCATTCAGAGAGCGGATATACGTGGTATCGGGGAACTTTCATACCGGGTAGAGTCAAGATCGCCAATATGCAAATGGGCCCAGTAACTGTAGAACTGCTGGAGGCCTATGATGAACCAGGGCCTTGGAACGAATTTAAGCAGCAATATGGGCAGGGTGTTCATTTTATTACGTTCACGATTCCCGGCTTTGAGCAGCATATCGATTTCGTGGAAAGTAAAGGATTCCCGCAAACCCATAAGGGGGAATATGGCAAAGGGAGATACAGTTATTTTGATACAATAGCTAAACTCGGAGTTACGCTTGGCCTTCAGGAGCTTGGCGCTCCAACGGATACTCCTGTCATGCCGCAGTCAGGGGGCCATGTATGAAAATAGTTATAACCGGTGCCAACCGTGGGCTTGGATATGAACTGACAGCAGAAGCTGCACAAAGAGGACACGAGATTATTGCTGGAATTCGGTCCGAAAATCCTGATGGGAAATTGCTGGACTTGATAAATCGATTTCCTGGTCAGATTGAGGCGGTAGAGCTAGATGTATGCCGCGAAGAGACGGTTGATCGCTTAGCCAATTCGCTAACTGCGAAAGGGCAGTCGGTAGATGCCATCATTAATAATGCCGGCATACTGCTGGGCAGAGGCGTTTCTATTGAAGAACTGCAGATGGAGGACGTTGCTCAGAGCTTTGAGATTAATTTGTTTGGACCGATGAGGATCATTAAGCATCTACTACCGTTGATGCCCAGTGGCAGTTCGCGGGCTGTCATCAACATTTCTTCAGAAGCTGGCAGCTTGTCTAATGCATATGGCGGTGATTATCCTTATGCAATCTCGAAAACAGCCATCAACATGTTCTCTAAGCAGCTCAAAAAATATGTAAAGGGCAGAGAAATACGTGTCTTCGCACTTCATCCCGGTTGGATCAAGACGGATATGGGCGGTGATAAGGCGCCCGGTGATCCAGTGGAAAGCGCAACGGGGATCATGGATATTCTGGAAATGAAAAAGGAGATCGATCCAGATCACTTTTTCATCAATTATAAAGGTGAACCGATGCCAATCTAGCACGCTGCAGATTATGGAGGAATACAACGGATGAAAACCATCTATGCAATCGTTGGGGATTATTATCATGCTGAAAAACCTATCCAAACAGCTCTGAACCTGGCGCTGGAACCTCTTACAGAAGGCGGTCAATATCAGCTAGCGTACATTTCTGCTCAAGATTTAGTTCAACGTTTAGATGAGGCGCCTGCTGCTGTAATCTTGTTCAAAGAAGATAGACTAAACCCAAATGATGCGGACGTAAAGCATTGGTTAACCGAAGAAGTTTCGGTAGCGATATCCCGTTATGTTGAAGGGGGCGGTGGTTTGCTTGCCTGGCACTCAGGGTTAGCTTCCTATCCGCCGGAATCTGCACTTGTCCAAATGCTGCGAGGATATTTTGAATTTCACCCATCGAAGCATCAAATGGTCAGTTATCAAGGCACATTACCTTCGGATCAATCCCGAGAAATATCGCTAGACATTATGGATGAACATTATTTCGTTCATTGTGATGAGGAGCATACTACCGTTTTTCTTAGATCACATTCTGTAGACGGTGACTCCATTGGTGGCTGGACACACGCTTATGGTAGCGGAAAAGTGGTCTGTCTAACGCCAGCTCATAACATAGAGGGCTTGCTTCATGAAGGAATGCTAGCGCTGCTTCGAAGCTCGATACAACTTTTGCTGCTTCGAGAGAAATGATTTTGTAACGTGCCTATCTACGAAAATAAAAGAGCTCAATTGCAATCATTACTGCAATTGAGCTCTTTTTTTGTTTCATTTACGTGCCAATAAAGCAAGCGCAAGACGGTTCTTCCACATCGCTTTAAAAAGTGCACTCACGTCTTAAATTTCCGCACTCCCAAAAGGAGGTAACTTGTTTATAATGAGGGCGAGGTTCGCAAGGTTACCCATTATCGCAAATATGAGGAGGTTCGAAATGAAGTTTAGAAGCGCAATTCAACGGCAGCGGGTTGGCACAGGCACAAGGATGATGGCTGCCTTCTTGGCGGTCATCATCTTGGCCTATTTTGTGCCAGTTTCAGCGCATGCAGCTGTGGTGCCGACAGCAACGGATACGGTCACAATTATGGAAACGACAGGCAGCAATGGATTTACTCATCCCGGTGTTGGTTTGACAAAGCAGATATTAGATAATATGAGGCAGCAGGTTATCGACCAGAAGGAGCCTTGGTATTCGTATTACAAAGCAATGACGGTGTCGTCCAACGCATCGACGACGGTCACTTCGAGTAACGCAATGCCAACGGATCCATCTAAACCGGCATCCGTTGAGGTCAACGGGAAGGGCGCGTTTGTTGCAGATGGATTGAAAGCGTATACACAAGCGCTCATGTTCTATATCACTGGTGACGAGGTATATAGGGCCAATGCGATGCAGATTATCCGGATTTGGGAGCAAATGGACCCTACGAAGTATACGTACTTTACCGACTCTCATATTCATATGGGTATTCCGCTCAACCGGATGGTCACGGCGGCCGAAATTTTACGCTATTCGAGCACGCAAACACCTGCCTTGCAGTGGACGGCGAAGGATACGGACGATTTCACGAACAATTTAATCGTGCCAGTAACGGAAACGTTTTTGCATGGTAACAACTATTTTATGAACCAACATACCTATCCACTGCTCGGGGCGATGTCGGGGTATATTTTTACCGATAACCGGGCGCGTTACAATGAAGGGATTGAATGGTTCACCGTGAATAAAACTGCAGCAGATCAAGGCATAAACGGTTCGATCAAGCAGTTGTTCCGTTCTGTTGATACGAACGCAGTGACAGGTGAGCATTTGGAAGAACCGGTTATCCAGCACGTAGAAATGGGAAGGGATCAGGCGCATGGCGGCGGTGATTTGACAAATGCAGCAATTTTGGCGCGGTTATTAAATGCTCAGGGTACCAAGGTAGATCCAGTAGACGGTACAGTATCGACAGCGGCGAATGCGGTGGATTGTTTTGATTTTTTGGATCATCGGATTCTAAAAACAGCCAATTACTTCTGGCAATATATGCTGGGGTACGAAACGCCATGGACACCGGTTCCTTATAAAATAGATGAAAACGGCGTTACGCAAGGTATTTATCGTGTTATTTCTGACTCCTATCGAGGGCGAATGACGTCGACGCAGTTTTGGGATATTTATTACTACTACACGTATGTAAAAGGGATTAATGTCGCAGAGGCGGCACCGTACTTCTATGAAGCCTTCACGAAACGCATTCCATCCAATTATTATTATCAGGGTACACTTAGTCAGGCTTGGGAAAGCCCGGATGGCGGAGGTGATTTCTGGATCTATACACCAAAGGCGGCGGAAGCCGAAGGGGCGACTTATCTGCCAAAGGAGATGACCAGCGATACGATCGTTGAACTGGAGGATCGGTACACGTCCTTCGACCATCACTCGGAAACGAAGCAAGAAGGCACGACTTCCTATGTAGAAGTGACAGCAACGTCGGAAGGGAGTACGATTGCTCCACTGAACTTCTCGTACGCTGATCGCTCGACGTCCCGGATCATCGGGATTAAGTTTCGGACGAACGGTATAGCTACATTAGATCTCAGCAAAGAGAGGAATTCGGCGCCATTTTATAACGTAACACTTCCTAATACGAACGGGGAATGGCGCTATATGCTCTATGATATGGGCATTAGTCAAGTCACCTATAGTCAAGTTGACAGCGTATACAGCATCATGTACATGACGGTAAAAGGTGACGGCACGACTGTGGACCTCGATCATTTTAACGTGAAGGCGGGAACGCAGCTATCTGCACCATCGTTCAAAAGCGGCAAGTCGGCGGCTACAATTATCGCCTCAATAGGGATGCCTATCTCGCTGGATTTCTCTGCGACTGACAGCAATCCGGCGGATACGGTGACATATGAGATGATGAACGCGCCAGCGGGTGCCAAGCTGGATACAAGCAGCGGCGCGTTTACGTGGACACCGGGAACAGCGGGGAACAGCACGGTAATCGTAGTTGCGAGTGATGGAACCTCAGTGTCAACGAAGGAGCTTGAGCTTGTCGTGACGAATGATCGTCAAAGTGCGGTGGATGCGGCGATTATAGCTTACAATCCTGTTGCGGGTTATGTGGCGACGTCACTAGAAACGTATCAGAATGCTTACAATAACGCAATGGCACAAATCGGGACAGCGACGGATGCTGAATTTTATCTGAAGCTGCAAACATTGCGGAGTGCGGTGGTCGGTCTTCAGCTGTTAACGCCTCATCTAAGTGATGGCAGTCTTGATTACACCAAAATGGTCACTTCCACTTTCGGCACTTCGATTACTGATCTGATCGATAATAACGATAACACTTTCTCGGTGTACCAATTGGCAGGGGATTTGTATCATACCATTGATTTTGGTTCGAGTTTCAAAGTGGCAGCAAGCGCTTTCGAGATTCAGGCGAGAAGAAGCTTTCCGGAGAGGATCTCGGGACTGACGTTATTTGGCTCCAATGATGGTGAGACATGGACGCGGTTAACTGACGGATTGACGAACAATTCGGAGGATCTGCAAAGGTTGAACGTGAAAGAGGCGTACAAGAATACGAAGTTCCGTTTTATTAAAATGCAGGTGATTCAGCCGCCGCCAAGCACGACGACGACACCGACGAATATGCTGGAAGTCGCCGAATTCAGAATGTACGGAGAGCGGTATGAAACGGTTAGCCAAATAGAATCGGTTAGCCTGAGCTCACCGCAGGCATTTATGAACCGGATTGTGCCAGGCAACACGATCAACTTGTCTTGGAAAGCGAAAGAGCCGATATCTCAGGTGACTGTGAAAATAGGCGGACTAGACGCTGCTATAAGCTCTACGGACAACGTGAACTGGACGGCTACACTTGCTTCGAATGCGGTGATGCCGACTGGCACCGTGAAGTTCGCCATCAACTTCAAGCAACAGGATGGCAGCGATGGAGATACGGTTTTCTTGACAACGGACAACAGCAAGCTGTTTCTTGTGGACGATTCGAGGCTACTGAACAATGTGACAGGAATTACGTATTTGATTGATCCGACCACCACAACTGGCAGGCCAGGCAATACGGCGGAAACGCTCAAACAGACGAACTACTTATTTGATGCGAATGCCAGTACGTCTTCCGATTTCCGTAACGGCTCGAATGGTGCCGGGGGTTATGTGACATTTGATTATAAACAAGACTTCCGGGCTTTATTGTCAATGGTTGAAATTATGGCTAGACAAGATCAAGTAGCCAGAATCAAAGGCATGGTGGTGCAGGGCTCGAACGATAATGCGACTTGGACGAATTTGACGTCAGGAGCTGCTTCTACCTCTGAATGGCAAAGTTTTAAGATCAGCAACACGACGCCTTACCGATATATCCGGTTATATAATTCCGCCTCTTGGTTCGGCAATATGGCGGAAGTTAGGTTCCATGGCAGTGTCATTGATGTGAATGAAGCGCCGATCGAAGTGCCGGATGTGTTGGTAAACAGTATACAGATTTCTAGTGTGACTAATGCTGTCTATGTGGGCGATACATTGCAAATGGTGGCTTTGGTTAGCCCGGTTGAAGCGACCAATCCAGCGGTAAGCTGGTCTGTCACTTCTGTGGACGGTCAGGCGAGCATTGATCCGGTGACAGGTGTGTTCCTGGCAAGAAGTGCAGGCACCGTGACGATTAAAGCGACAGCGACGGACGGTTCGCAAGTCGTAGGTACGAAAACGGTGACGGTGCAATCGCACCAAAGTAACGGCTCGGATACACCGAATTCGCCGGACACAGCGGCGCCACCGAGTAGGGAACCTGAGACAGAGACGACTCCGGAGAAGGAGCCTGAGATTAAAGCGGAAACTACTTTTTCCCGAATCATAGACGAGAAAACGCTGGTAGAGCTTATCAAGGTGAAACTTGCGCAGCAGGACGGCGGCGTGCCGGCGTTCAATGACACGAGCAAGCATTGGGCACTGGATACCGTGAGCGTGTTTACGAAGCTAGGCGTTATTCAAGGCTACGCCGATGGTTCGTTCCGACCAGATGCGAGCATGACTCGCGCAGAGTTCGCGACTGTCATTGCGAAACTGTTCGGTTTAACCACTAGCACGCCGGCACCCCTGTCTGATGTGAAACAGCACTGGGCTTCTGCAGCCATCAATGCCTTGGCGGGAACTGGTATTATTAGTGGGTACGGTGACGGTACGTTCAGACCGGACCAAGAGATTACGCGCTCAGAGATCATCGCGATCATAGCGAAGCTGGCAAACTTGAAGCCGGCAACTACTAACGCTGGATTCACTGACATCGACGGCGCGTGGAACAAAGAGCAGATTAATGCTGCGGCGCAGATGGGGATTATCGAAGGCGTTTCGGAAGGTAGCTTCTCTCCGGCAAAAGTGGCGACACGGGCTGAAGTGCTAACAATTCTTCTGCGCGTGCTAGAATTAAATAGCGAGTTGAAGGCGCTGCTGCATTAAGTTGTGGGCTTATTAACCGTCAGGGCATTCGTGCTCTGACGGTATTTTCTTCGTTGCCGCTATTGTTGAAAGAGGAAATTTCGTTTCATTCCTAAATGTCTTAAAAAAGCACACATCCACATTAAATTACAACGGTAGTATAACGTGCGAATTCTGTTAAAATAGACGTATTCTAAATTCACAGAATGAGGCGGTTCACTAATGGCATCGAACCCTTTTCGTTTGCACAAAAGCATTTTTTCCAAATTTACACTTTCTTTCATATCGGTAGGTCTCATTCCGCTGCTTATTCTCAGTTATATTTCATTGCAGACGTTCAGTGGCTTTATGGAGCGTTATGCGACGAACAACTATGAGCAGATGCTGCTGTTTGCGAGCCGAAATGTGGACGATATGTTTGTTAAGTACAACAGTATCTCTAAACTCATGTACTCTTACGGTGTTGGTGGGCAGTACGGGCAATTAGGGCAAGCCATTGCTGCACAAAATAAGGAAAAGGATTACCGTTTAACGACGACGATCAATGATTTTTTACAAACGATTTTATATACCGAACGTAACTTGCAAAATGTCTTTTTTGTTCAGCCGGACGGGACTTTCCAAAGCATGACCAAGAACAATGTTGCTCTGGATTACCAATATCAATTCCCGAGGGTTGAGTGGAAGGAGCAAATGAAGCTTAATCGTAATGGTCTCGGCTTTTTTTCAACGCATAAGCAAGATTATTATATGGGGACGACGGATCAAGTCATGACGTTTAGCCGTAATTTAACAGATGTCTTGGGGTCATCTAAGGTCGAAGGCGAAATTGTCGGGACGTTCTATATGGACGTAGGTTTAGGTGTATTTAATGAAATATTTAAGCAAATGGTTCTGAATAAAAAGGATACCGTTTACGTTGTTGATAAACTAGGAATTATCCTGTACAGCAACCAGACAGAGCACATTGGCACTGTTTATCATGCGAATACATCGGAAGACTTCTTGCATCTGCAGCAGGAAACAGCTGAGAATAGCATTCAAATTGTCGGTGAGTTCTATAAAAAAGAACTTTTTCTCAAAGTAGAGCAGCTCATTCGGACAATTACAATCGTCATAGGCTTGTGTATGATTTCTTTAATTGTGGTAGCAGTTTGGTTCTCTAACCGCTTCTCTAAACCGATTCGCAGTATTACGCGAGAAATGGCAAAAGTGGAGTCAGGCAATTTCAATACACAAGTGACCGTCAGGACAGCGGATGAACTAGGGCTTCTGTCGCATGGTTTTAATAAAATGGTTGGACGTTTGAAAGAATATATTGACGTTGTGTATGTTGCACAGATTAAGCAGAAGCAAGCGGAGCTGAACACACTAAAAAGTCAGATCAGACCGCATTATTTGTATAATACCCTCGAAGTGATTCGGATGAGTGCTGTTGCTGATGATGCTAATGAAGTGGGAGACATGATTCTGTCGTTATCCCATCAGCTTAAGTATGTACTCGATTACGGCGAAGAAACCGTTGGAATCCGGGCTGAGAAAGAAAATCTGGAGAAATATTTCCACTTAATGGTCATCAGGTATGGCGAGCATAGATTAAGCCTTGATTTCCGGTTCGATGCGGATTTGATGGATTGCGCTATTCCGAAGCTCTCGCTGCAGCCCATCGTCGAAAATGCCATATATCATGGTATTATGCCAAAGTCAGGGAAAGGTACAATTCGTATTTCGATTGAAAAGCTGCCAGACAACCTGTTAAGTATCACAGTGGATGATGACGGTATTGGGATGAGCGAGGAGACGCTTGAACTTGTTCGTCAGAAGCTGGCTGTGGGCAGCGCGCTGGATACGGGGAGCAGTATTGGGTTAATTAATGTTCATGAGCGCATTGTGGCGCTGTATGGGCAAGATTATGGCGTTGAGATCAATAGCAGTCAACATATTGGGACTACCGTTCGTCTTGTCATTCCTTTAACGAAAGAGGTGAATATCCGTGTTGAAAGCCATTCTAGCTGATGATGAACCGATCATTATCAAAGGGTTAAAAAAGCTCATTCCGTGGGAAGAGCTAGGGATTGTAATCGTGGGTGAGGCGATGACAGGCAGAAGCTTGATGGAGCAAATTGAAGACACTCAGCCTGATCTTGTCATCACGGATATAAGTATGCCAGACGGCTCGGGTATCGATGTCATAAAAGAAGTACAAAGACGGCAGCTGCGTACGAAAATTGTTTTCATCAGCGCCTACCAAGAGTTTTCCTATGCGAAAGATGCGCTTGCCTTCGGCGCGGTCGATTATTTGGTGAAACCGATTGAAAAGCGACTGCTGCTCGAGGCTGTAGGCAAAGCGATGACGCAGTTGCAGGAAGCGAATGAAGAACAATCCTCGAAAGGCAAGCTGGCTGTTTATGAACAAAAAGATAAAAAGACGCAGCTCGAGGAGTTATTCGACAGGCTTACCCAAGGGGATATTCGGTGGGATGAGGCACAGCGTAAGCTGCAAGCTTTGAACACACCATTTCCGGGCACATGTTTCAGCGTGCTGTGTGCAGAGCTTGAGCATGTACAACTCCAGGATGGCAGGTGGGGGGAGCATGAGAAGCGTCTGCTTGTGTTTGCTGTATCCAATTTGTTGACAGAGCTGATCCAACTATACGGCAACGGTCTCGTCATTCGAAAAGGTGAAAATTTATGCGTTATTGTGAACCACATGGTTGTAGAAGATGATTTGCAGCGACTTGCGAGCGAAATGCGGGATAAGGTTTTATTGTATCTGAAAATTCATATGACGATCTGTATAGGTATGCCGGTCATCAGCCTTCAGGACATCAGGAAATCCTATCTTTCAGCCGTGGAGACGATGAGCTATAGCTATTTTGAAAAGGAAGGGGCGATCTTGTCCTGGTCTCAGAACAAGCGGCCTGACAGCTCAGAACAGATTTTGGCAGATGCCAAACAGGCTGTAATGAAAGCGGTCATTGCCAAGGAAAAGCAGCAGGCACTCGTACTTTTGGAAAGCTTCTTTGAGCACGCTGCAACCAACGCGAATGGTCGCAAAGAATCAGCCGTATTATTCGTATATGCTTTATTAAAGGAGTTAATGGAGGAGATGTCCTCTGTTGGGCTCGACCTTCAGGTTTCTGCTGAGCAACGGAAAAACTGGCAACAACAGATGCATCAATTTTACCGTTTTAGTGATCTTATCGCATTCATAACGGCCCGCATTATGGACATACTGGATCAAGTAAACACCGCAGGCGGCAGCCGTGAAGCACAACAAATGAAGATGATTAAGGAATATATTGAGGAGCACTATAGTGAAAATATAACGCTGGAAAGCATGGCTTCCCAAGTGTTTATGAATCCCTATTATTTTAGCAGCTTTTTTAAGAAGCACATGCATGAGAATTTCAAGCAGTACGTTACGAATATTCGGATGAAAAACGCCGTTCGTCTGCTCTTGCAAACGGATTTGCTCGTTTACGAAATTGCTGAGCAGGTCGGGTATCATAATCCACGGCAATTCAGTGACATGTTCAAGAAAAGCTATGGCAAGCTTCCGCAAGAATATAAGAGCCAAATCAAAGGGTAAAGTGACGAAACTTTTGGTTTTCCTGGAGACAGCTTCTGCTTTAGCTTCGATTCGAAGCGTAGTGGGGCTGTTTTTCCATGTTGGTGTAAGCGTTTGAATTCCGTTTCACTTTCTTAAATTCATGCATATCGAACTTAAAAAACTTCATTCTAAACGATTTGGGCGTATGTTAGTCTTAAATCAAGAAACAGAACAGTACTTGATGCGTCAAAAACACACAGCTCGCGCTGTTCATAAACAGCTACATATTAAAGGGAGGTTACTTTCAATCATGGTTAAAACTTTTTCTAAAGTACTCGTTGGATCGACAGCTTTAGCACTCATTGTGGCTGGCTGCGGTAACAGCAGTGATACCACTACTTCAACTTCGAGCACTGCACCGGCTGGCACAACGGCAGCAACTGCGGCTTCGAAGAAAGATGTAACATTCAGTGTTATTTATGCGACAGGTGATCCAGCAACGAAACAAGCAGTCGCCGATTCCATAACAGCGTTTACCAAAGCTAATCCTCATATCAAAATTAAAGATCTGAGTGAAACTACAACGGCTTCATATCTAGATTTCATAAAAACGAAGGATGCCGTTGGGGAATTCCCGGATTTAATTGAAATGCGTGATACACAATTGTTTGCAGATAGCGGTAAAATCGCTGAATTACCTAAAGATTTGCAAAGCTTGTTCGACACAGTACCTCAAGTAAACGGTAAGGTTTACAATGCACCAATTTCTTTGCCGGCACCACAAGGTATTATTTATAGCAAAAAAGCTTATGCGGATGCGGGCATCACAGAAGAGCCCAAAACGTATGCTGACTTTATTGCCGCACAAGAGAAGCTGAAAGCAAAAGGGATTTCACCAATCGTTGTAGGCGGTAAAGATATTTTCCATTGGGGCTTCTGGATCAATAAATTCTTTATGGACGAAATGCTTGCTCAAGACCCACACTGGAATTCCAAACGTTCAGCAGGTAAAGCAAGCTTCACAGACGCAGGTCCGATGAAAGCGATGACCTTATTTACAGAACTTTTCACCAAGGGATATGTAGACAAAGGATTTATGAGTACTGCTGATAACCAAACAGCATCGATGTTAGTAACGGGTAAAGCGGCAAGTCTTTATTCTGGTCCTTGGATGTTCCCACAGATCGCACAAGCAGATCCGAAGTTTGATTTCGGCTGGTACCCAGTTCCTGATCAAAATGGTGTCGTCAATGTTGTCGGTCTTGCACAGCCATCCGGTTGGTCATTCTCAGCGAATGCGATAAAGGATCCTGAGAAAACAGCGGCAATCAGTGAGTTCATCACATTTTTCTTCAGCAAAAATCAGTATGCGAACTATTTGAAAATAGCAAGTGCAATTCCATCTACGAAAGAGAAAATTACGTATGAAGCAAGTCCGCAACTGCAAGAAGTTCTTACCATGATGGCAGATCCTAAAGTCGTTAAAACGCTGCAGATTAATAGTTTCTGGGGTGATGACCAAATGCCGCCAACTTGGCGCAACTGGTTTTATAAATTGGCGCAAGACTGGTTAGTTAAAGGTGATTTCAGCGTAGATTATATGAAAAAAGCGGATGCGGAATGGGATGCTGCTATTAAAGCAATGAACAAATAAAATGCGGCTTTCGATGGAGGAACCTCTGCCCACAGCGGAGGTTCTCCTTCTAAGTCGGTCGGAGCGTGAGAGAATGGCAACTACCCTACAACAAGTGAAGAAAAAGAAGACGTGGATTTCCTATACTGTATTGTTTTTGTTACCAGCTTTTATTTTATACACCATGTTCGTTATTGTTCCTACTTTCGGTAGTGTGTATCTTAGTTTTACTTCTTGGGATGGCATAAGTAATGAAATCCGTTACATTGGTTTCGATAATTTTGTAGAAATGTGGCATAGTGATCGCGTACATAACGCCCTTAAAAATACACTCATTCTTTCCATCGTATTGGTCGTCTTAGAAAATGCAGTTGCTTTAGCTCTTGCGATGTTAGTTGATCAAGTGAAATGGCTTAGAAACCTATTTAGAAGCGTGTTTTATTTACCAGTTTTGCTAAGCGGTATCGTGCTGGGCTTCGTATGGACCATTATTTTGAACTATAACTTCGGTGTGCTTACGCAAATTCTTGATAAGTTAAAATTAACATCTTTAAAGCTTGATTGGCTTGGAAATCCAAATTATGCACTCATTTCTATCATCATATTTACGATATGGAAGGCATCTGGCTACTATATGATCATTTATTTAGCTGGTCTGCAAGGGATCCCGCCAGAGTTGAGCGAAGCGGCAAGTATGGATGGCGCGAACCGCTGGATGCAATTCAGGCATATCACTTTCCCTCTTCTTGCAGGAGCCTTTACGGTTTGTATGATGCTATCGATGATTGGATCTTTGAAAATATTCGATCAAATTGCCGTTATGACCGATGGTGGTCCTGGATTTTCAACAGAGACATTGACTTACATCATCTATAAAGTAGGTTTTGGTGAACTCAGACAGGGTTATGGAACGGCACTATCGCTTGTCCTATTCCTTCTAATCCTCCTATTATCGGTTATTCAAATTAAGGTACTACGCAATAGGGAGGTTCAGATGTAACATGCAAATTAACAAAAAACTGAACGGGCTAGATCTACTCCTCTTTGCAGTCACGTTCATCATCGCAGTCATTTTCTTTTTCCCTATTTATTTTACACTCATCTCGGCCTTCAAAAGCAATGGAGAGATCTTGCGGGATGCGATCGCATTTCCAACCAGCATCTATGTTGAAAGCTTTAAGTACTTATTAACAAAAACTGATTTTCCTCGTGCTATGTTGAACAGTATTTTATTAACTTTCGTTTCAATTGTAGGCATGATTGGGATCATCCCAATGGCAGCATATGCAATCGAACGAGCGAATAAGATGTGGACCTATCTTGTTTATGTTTACTTTTTAGCTGGAATGATGATTCCATTCCAAGTGTATATGATTCCTTTGTTCAAGGAGATGAAATTACTAGGTTTATATGGTAGTTTGGGGTCTCCCATTCTCATCTATGTATCTGGTTCCGTTGGTTTTGGATGCCTATTGTATACCAGTTTCTTAAAAGGGATTCCCCGTGAGATTGAAGAAGCAGCAGAAATCGATGGCTGCTCCAAGTACGGCATATTTTGGAGAATTGTATTCCCACTTTTAGGGCCATGTACAGCTAGTATGGTGGTGCTTCAAGGTCTCGGTATTTGGAATGACTTCTTAATGCCAAGTCTAGTACTTCCATCTGATAAGCCCAAAACGATGATAGTTGAGATATTTGGTTTTGTAGGTGAATATGCGTCCAGGTGGGATATGGTGTTTGCGGGTACGGCCATGTCTATCGTACCAGTTCTCATTGCTTTTATCGCGCTGCAAAAATATTTCATTAAAGGAGTCGCAGCGGGAGCGACAAAAGGTTGATATTATACGGTAGAAAGTGGGCATGAAACATATGTTAACAGGTCAAGATCAAGTTTGGTTAAACGAAGTCATTGATAAAATTTCAACAAAAATGGACTGGGTAAGTGAAAAATCGAAATATAAAATTCCCTTCACGACCATTAATGGTACACATGACAACCGGATCGTGGATAATCCTTCTGGTACGGTAACCGATGAAATTAATTGGTGGACGAACGGCTTTTGGGGCGGCATGATGTGGCTGATGTACCATGAAACCGGCAACGAGAAATATAGAGAAATTGCGCAAATTTCCGAAAAAGAATTAGATCGTTGCTTTGAAGAGTTTTACGGCTTGCATCATGATGTTGGATTTATGTGGCTGCCAACCAGTGTTGCGAATTATAAAGTGACGCAGAATCCAGAGTCGCGCAAAAGGGCGCTGCATGCCGCTAATTTACTAGCTGGTCGATTTAATTTGGCAGGCGGGTTTATACGCGCTTGGAACGATATAGATCATACGGATACCCGCGGATGGGCCATTATTGATTGCATGTTTAATATTCCATTGTTGTACTGGGCCTCGGAAGAAACTGGCGACCCCCGATTCAAACAAATCGCGATGAAGCATGCCGATACGGGGATGACAGCATTTGTTCGCCAAGATGGGTCTGTCAATCACATCGTAGAATTCGACCCTTTTGATGGCGGCATTGTACGGACGTATGGGGGTCAAGGCTACGAAGAAGGGTCATCTTGGACGAGGGGGCAGACCTGGGCGTTGTATGGATACATGATGAGCTATATGCATACGCACAAGGATGACTACCTGCAAACTGCGAAGCGGATAGCGAATTATTTTATCGCGAACATTCCTGCCGATGGTGTGATTCCGGTTGATTTCAGACAGCCCAAAGAACCGAAGCGTGAGGATGATACAGCTGCAGCGATTGCGGCTTGCGGTCTGATAGAAATTGCGAAAGTCGTAGGCGAGCATGAAAAGAATTTGTATCTGGAAGCGGCGTTAAAACTGCTACGAACACTGGATAGCACTAGAAGTGATTGGACAACGAATGATGATTGTATCATTAAATACGGTTCAGGATCCTATCACTCGGCGAACCATCATCATGCGATAATTTATGGCGATTACTATTTCATGGAAGCTATTTTCAAGCTTAAAGGGAACGATTTATATCTCTGGTAAATGGTTAGAAGGGTAATGGAGCACGAGCGAATGATTCAAAATACCGGAGCTTGGGTGATCGATCATACCTACGTGGATCCGCGCTTCCGTGGTCGTCAACTGGGTAAACAGCTGTTGGATAGAGTCGTCCGCGATGCTCGCGACAATGGGCGCACAATCATTTCTTCCTGTCATATAAAAAGGGTCGCGTCCAATAGGATGCGGGCCTTGTCATTTAAATAGCCTGGGGTTTGACCAGGCGTAAATCTTCCAGACAGGAACACTAACAATATATGGTAGTATATAATGGAGTACATTTACATTAGGAGGAGTGGAAATCTATGGTGAAACAACTGATTGTCGGAGACGCCATGCATGAACTGACCACCACGCGCCGCATCTTGGAGTGCTTGCCCGAAGAGCATATGTCCTGGAAGCCGCACGTGAAATCTATGACGTTGGGTGAGTTGGCTACGCACCTTATCAACCTGCTGAATTGGCAAATTGCGATTTTTCAATACCCGGAATTCGATCTTTCAACCGTGCCTCTTAGGAGGGAAGCTTTGGAAAGACGCGAAGACATGCTGGGGGAATTCGACGCGAATATCGTCAAGCTTGAAAAACTGTTAGCCGGATGCGACGAGAAGACGCTTAGCGAGGAGTGGACTTTGCGGAATGGCGACCATATTATCCTACGCCAACCTCGGGGTATTGCGCTTCGTACCTTCGGATTAAGCCATATGGTCCACCACCGTGCGCAACTTGGGGTTTATTTGCGGCTTCTTGATATTCCGGTGCCCGGCTTCTATGGGCCTACGGCCGATGAGCAAGTCAAATAAAAGTAGAAGAAGATACATACATAAAAGATGAGTTATAGTGAAAGGAGTTATGTGTTTTGACAGTTCTGTCAAACATCAGTTCGCTTTCACTCCATCTTTTTCAATTTTCCTTACTTGTAGTACGGAAGAAGAACTTGATATTCTGTATGAGAAGCTCAGTGAAGGTGGAAAAGCACTTATGCCGCTAAATGATTATGGGTTCAGTAGAAAATTTGGTTGGTTAAATGACCGCTTCGGAGTTTCTTGGCAACTCAATCTCCCTAGATAAAAAGACCAGTGGTTGATAAATTGCAAATTTATTCTTATAGTCCCAATGTAAAAAGCAAGCAAATGTCAATTGGCAAATGCTTGCTTTTGTGTTCCACGGCGATTATTTAGTAAACAATTGAGGGTATACCGCGTGTACACCACCTGACAATTTCTGCAGTAGTTTTCTACTAGTTTCATCAACCACAATTTCATAGCTGCCCGTTTCAATGCCATCGATGGCAAGCTTCGCAATTTCAGCTGGGTTCACTTTTGGGGCTTGAATATTTGCGGTCATATCAGTATCCATAAATCCTACATGCAGACCGGAAACATGGATTTTCTTTGGAGCCAGGGTCAATCGGAACGAATTCGTCAAGCTCCATTGAGCGGATTTACCCGCTGAGTACGCGCTAGCACCACCCATGCTGAACCAAGAAAGAACTGATAAAATATTGAGGATTGCTCCACCGCCGTTTTTCTCTAGAATGGGAGCAAAAGCTCGTATCATCGATAGTGTGCCAAAGAAATGCGTGTTCATCTCCAGATGAATACTGTCCATATCACCGTCCAAAAGATCGGCACCAGTACTTGAACCTGCGTTATTTATGAGTAAAGTTACATCACTAGCAATCTCGGCTGCGGCAGCAACTGACTTTTCGTTCGTAATATCTAGTCGTAGAGGGGTCACCCCCGGAAGATCTATGGATTCGGGAGTTCTGGCACCTGCATAAACCTTAGCTCCTCTTGAAAGCAGTTCTTGTGCAAGATGACGACCTAGACCTCGATTAGCACCTGTTACAAGGGCAACTTGTTTGGAAATATCCATTGTCATTTCTCCTCACATTCATATCTTCTTGAGTGCAATCATTCTTCAAATCCAGCAGCAGTTTTACCACTACATATGTTTTCACACAAATTAAGCATTTATTCTCACGTTTTCTTGCGATAATTTGAGTTAAGAAGTGGCTTATTCTTTATTGAAATAGTATATTATTTGGAAGGTGCTGATCCGGGATGTCAAAAGAACTACTTCGTAATCGGGGAAACATCATAGGAGGATGAAATGGCCTGGAGCAAATTGAAACAACAGCTGGAGAGTTTTCTCAGTCCTGCGCTACATGGAAGGGTCGAATACCTTTCAACCAGCTACCGCTATTTACCCGATAAAGCAGGACTTTGTTATATGGCGGCAGATAAAAAGAAAGTATTCAATATGAGTGATTCCTTAATCAGATGGTATCAGACGGAGTTAGAAATTAAGAATGATTCAGATATTCAGATTCCTATCAGCAATGATGAAATTGAAGCGGTCAGAAAAGATACCAAAGGGAGTGTTCCAGAGGATCGTTTAAAAGTAATAGCAAGAAGTAGAAAAATATCGGAGCATGCAAAGGAGCTTATGTCAGCCCAAGCATCATTAAGTAAATCCAATTTTAGCGTGATTGCTACTAAGTTTTTATCCACTTCTATAGAGGAAAGCATAGAGAGTAATGATATCTTATTGAATATTCTAGCTCTGGTTGACAGACGAGTTGGAAAAAAACGAATTCTAAACATGACCGAGAAGATGAAGTTAAAGCATCCAATTGTTCAGTATTTTTTTGAACTACGTCTTCGTACATTATGAAAATAAATAGCTCATTCACATCCAAGTGGAAGGTTAAAATACGAAAGAAACAGGCAGCCGACTTAATGACGGCTGCCTGTTCTACTATAGAATCCTTATTTTTTTACCACTGGTACCCAAAATTCACCGTAGAAAGTGCCGTCGCCATTATCTTTACGATAAGTGGCATTTGGACCTCCGATGTAAGCATAATCAGTGATTTGGGATAAGACTTCACCAAAAGCACGGTAAGTCAGCTGATCAAATAAAGTTTCCTTATCACCATTTCCTGCGACCACGATGTACTCGCTATCTGGAAACTCGATAAAGCGCGTTGCGTCAGTCACTGATTTACCAGCTTCTACTGCGAAATAATTCCACGGTTTTCCTTGATAAACCTCATTGACTGACCATTCACGATCATCTTTTGCAGCGTCTTTAAGCTTAGTAAAACGCCCATCTGACTTGAGTTTGTCCCAAAACTCGTTTTTCTCTTTTTGCATAGCTGGCATGTCTTGAAAATTCGATTGGATCGAGAATCCATAAGCCGTTAATGTGAATGATTTTTTGTGTTCAAGCGTATAATTTGTCATTTGAATGCTCCTTTTAAGTAGTATAACTTCTGGTTTTTAGATTTAGTCAAATGGGATAAGGATTAGTTTGCGACTTTATCTGCACGAAGCCACATTTCGCCGTAGCATTCACCTGATTCATTTGCTTTAACGAACGTTGAATTACCAGGACCAACATATTTGTAATCTGTAATTTCTTGCATCAGGCCTCCGAAGACCTTGCCTGTAATTTCGTCAGCAAGGCGGTTTTGATCAGCGCCAGTCCCAGGCACGACAATGTAATCGCCAGCGAGGAAATCAAGTACGACCGTGCCTTCCACGTTGAACTCTCCCATTACGCCGAAGCCGCGCCATGGCTTGCCGTCGAGGATGTAGTTGATTTGATATTCTTGCTCGTCAGCGAGAGCCAGAAGTTCAGCAAGCTTGCCGTTTTCAGTGATTTCAGCTTTTTTCTCTGCCGTTTTTGCCGCATTACCTCCCCAGTCGTTGTAGTCATCAAATGAAACACCGAAAGCAGTCATTTTGTAGTTTTCTGAGATTGTTTTGATAGAGTAGTTTGTCATTTGTATTCTCCTTTGTGGGATATATTCTTTACAAGACTGATTCTATAAGCCAAATGTATCAAAAAATGATACTGTTTATTGAAAAATGAAAATTCAACTTGTAATCGGTCATTGCTGACATTTTCTGCTACATTTTTGTTATAATAAAATCATGAAAAAAACAGAACGAGTGAACCTGATCATGCGGTACATCAACAACCGCGCGCATTTTACGATTGCTGAGATTCAGAGAGAGTTCAAGATTTCCCGAGCGACGGCGATCCGTGACATCAACGAGATTCAGGAGATGGGCTTTCCATTGACGTCCGAGCCTGGACGAGGTGGCGGTTATTTTGTTATGAAAAATCAATATCTGCCCGCCGCCCGCTTCACGCCAGAAGAGTTGAAGGCGATTTTTATCAGTTTTATCGCCTCGAAGAATTCGCAGCTACCTTATCTGCAAAATCGTCGATCCATCACTGAAAAACTAATCGGCATTGCGTCGCAAACGCAGCAAGACGAGCTGATCGAGCTGAATAATATCTTGCTTTTCGAAAATACCAACCCAGCGAATCCAAATCTCTTGGAGCTCGACGATGCGGCGCCTGCGGAGCTGAACCAGCTGATTTCGCTTGCTGTGCGGGATAAACATTTGCGCGTGACTTATGAACTGAGTCTTGGCTGGCCGCAGTTGCTGGACGTTTTTTTGCTGCATATATTTAACTCGAACGCTCAGTGGCTTGTCGAGGTTTATGATTTTGATACGGATGAGTTTCGTTATTTACCTGTTGCGATGCTGCGGGATTCGGTAATTTCTGAGCAGGAGATGAAGTGGACTGAACTAGAGATCTTAAACATGAAACTGCTTCGTGCACGTGAATCCAATCTTGTTGTGAAACTAGATACAGTTGGGATTCAGCGCTTTAAGCGAATGCACCCGCCTGGGATCATTCTGTCCTTAACCGGGATGTTTCAGTCGAGCGGGGTTTTCAATGTTCAGTTGGATGTGACCGATGCTGAGACGCTTGCTTATTATGCGGATTGGCTGTTGTTTTTGGGGAAAGGGGTCGAATATAAGCGGATTCCTGATGAGCTGCGTTTGCTACTGGAAGAGCGGTTAGTCGCTTTAAGATTTTGTTGAGACGAAAGAGCGAGAATCCGAAGAAACTGGATATACTATAAATATCCGCCATTATGGCGGCTTTTTTTATTTTTCGGAACATACTCTTGTCATTTCTCAAAGTCAATAGATTGGGAAGATAGAGATGTCGAACGAACGATAGGGACAAGGTGAGTTTTCTGATATACTGAAAATGTATAGAATAACACGATAATGTAGTAACAAGTCCACTAATAAAAATTGATACTAGAATGGAGGATTCCATTGGACATCCAATATTTTATTACTTTTCGTGAAGTTTCACGCTGTCAAAGCTTAACACGAGCTGCTGAGCGTCTTGGATATGCGCAATCAACGGTCAGTATTCAAATTCAAACGTTAGAGAAACATTACAATTTAAAGTTATTTGATCGGACCAATAAATTTAAACTGACCGAATCCGGTTTGCAACTGCTTCAGTTCGCGGATTCGATCGTCAATGCTTACTTCGACGCGGAAGAGCATTTCAACAAGGAGCCAGAAACAAACCCTGCAATAGGAGCAATAGAAGCCTTATCGACTTATTTTTTGCCCCCCTATTATCAAGCTTATCATAGAAAATATATGGATCGAAACCTATCATTTTATCCTAGTAACGAGCTTGATGTGATCCGGAAGATGAAGCAGAATGAACTCGATATGGGTCTCATTCTCAGTCCTTATTTTTCTGATCCAGAGCTGAAAACGATACAAATTCGTGAGGAAAAGCTTGTCATTGTTTGCCAGCCGGAACATCCATTGAGTGGGGAGAGAAATCTTCATATTTCGGTATTGCAGAACAGTTCCTTCATACTGACCGAGAAAGATTGTGCATACCGCACAGCGCTGGAAAGAATACTGGATGAGCACGATATTTCTTATCAAATTGTTACGGAGATGGGCAGCATTGAGTGCGTTAAACAGTGTGTCATGTATGGCATGGGGCTTGCTTTGGTCCCATTGATCGCGGTTCAAGAACAGATTGCCAAGAATCAGTTATCGTTCTTTACTTTGAAGGATGAGCTTCTTCCATCTTTTTATACACAAATTATTCTGCACAAAAACAAACGGGTATCGTCATCCCTTCAAGAATTCGTAGATATTTTATCTACTCACCCAAATCAAGCAGTAAGCGCCTAAACATTAATAAAGGCGATCGCGTTTCCCTAAGGGATATAAGCGCGATCGCCTTCAACATTTATTGCGTTATTCTGCTTGACTGACTAGGTTACGGCTATTGACTCTCCATGTAACCGTAAGAAGGATGAGTAGCGAAGCGAACGAGAACGCTCCCAGCCACATCGCGCCGGTTACATTGGTCATATCAACTGCCAAACCGCCTATTAAAGCTCCCAAGCTGACAGCCAACTGATAAATACCTACATAGACCGGAGTTATTGCTTCTACAGCATTCCGGGCTTTTGAAAGAACCAATAGCTGCAGGCCCAAAGGAGCCATTCCCCAGGCGATAGCCCAAATAATGAAAGCAATGATTGAAATAACAACGTTATGTCCAAACAGTGAAATACCCAGTAATGGAAGAAGGGTTAACACTACTGTTAACACTATCAATCCCTTGATGCTGCGTCCGGCTATGAAGCCAGCGGCAAAATTGCTTATGAAGGAAACAATCCCGTAGACTAGTAGTATTGCACTGAGCAGATTCGGGCCCATTCCAGTCACTTGCTGGAAAAAGGGTGTGATATACGTGTATGCTGCAAATTGACCACCCACAAAGAGAATCGCAATGACAAATACCGCTCTAACTTCCTTCATCTTTAGCAGCTTCAAGTAATCCTTACCAAGCACCCCTTGTTCCATCGGAATTCTCGGAAGCAGAATGAGTTGGATGATAAAAACAGCAATCCCAAGTATGCATCCTATCGTGAAAGCGATTCTCAAATCAAAATGTGCGGCTATAAAAGACGCTAATGGAACACTTAAAACCGTGCCAATCCCAAATCCTCCTAGAACAATCGAGATTGCTTTTGCTACTTTCTCTTGCGGAACTAACTTTGCTTGAGCAGGCAGAGACACAGCCCAGAATCCTCCAACACTTATCCCAAGGATGATTCGCGCAATGACTAGCATGAAGAAATGGGTTGTAATCATCGAAAGTACCCCAGATAGAATAAGCAGCAATGACAGTCCGAGAAACACGATCCGCCGATCCAGACGTCCGATAGTGATCGTAGCAATAGGGCCCGCAATGGCCGCTAGGATAGAAGTGGACGTCACTGTAATTCCGGCAGTACCTTCCGAAACATCAAAGCTTCGGCTAATTTCAAAAAGTAGACCAACTGGCAAAAACTCAGTAAGAGAAATTGAGAAAGCACCTAATGCAATTGCAATAATAGCAAACCATGGATTTCGATTCGTAATACCCAATGTCAAACATCTCCCTGTTAAATATTTTTCATCTATGAAATCAGAAACCGTGATTTATGTTATAAACATATAGGGATCACCGATGATCACCTCCAGTGCGAATGAATATGTAACATTACAGATGAGATTTACAATATAGCATAATTTGTTCGTTGCAATTCCCTATACATTTTGATGATAATGTTTGTGATTTTCGATGGACTGCCAATAGCTGGCAGCCTTTGTTTCATCTTAAGACGAATCACTCATCATCTAAGTGGTAAGAATAATTCTGAGCAAGTCTTCTATCATTTAACGAAGCTCAAGCGAGTTTCTGGCAACAATTTTGAACCCGCTCGATGGGCTTGTTTAAATATGAGCCAATTTATCTGGATCGGGCTGTTAGGGTGGTCGGCGGATTTTTATATCAAAACCATAAATAAGGAGACTTATTACCATGACATCAGCCCAAAAACCTTTAGATTCGGCATTCGGGTCTCAAACAACCGCCCAAGAAGCACTTGGTGGCCGCGACCTCCGAGGAAAAGTTGCGATAGTAACAGGGGGGCACGGAGGTATCGGATTAGAAACAACGCGAGTTCTGTCCAATGCAGGAGCCACCGTCATCGTTGGTGCACGTGATATTAATAAGGCACAAGACAAGCTTTCGGCAATGAAAAACGTCAGGATTATTCAGCTCGACCTGGCCTATCCTAAATCCGTTGATCAGTTCGCCGCCGAGTTTTTGAAGTCTGACCAAGCGCTTGATATCCTTATAAATAACGCAGGTGTTGCAAACCCGCAGGTGATTAAAGACGATCGCGGATTCGATACCCAGTTCGCGACGAATTATTTAGGGCATTTTCAACTGACGACTAGGCTATGGGAAGCATTAATAAAATCCGGAAATTCCCGAGTAATTACACTTTCATCGATTAGTCACATGGTAGGGCCTATCGATTTCAGCGATTTGAATTTCACTAAGAGGCCGTATAACAAGGACATCTCCTACGGAGAATCGAAGACTGCATGCTCACTCTTCGCGGTCGAACTTGATAAACGAGGCAAAGAACATGGGATTCGCGGGTTTGCCGTCAATCCCGGTGCTATTCTCACCGGTTTGACTCGTCACATGACTGATGAGGAATTAGCTGCTTGGGGTGTACGAAGGGGAGAAAATGGTGAATTCATTTCTCCGGCAGGCTTCAAAACCGTCGAGCAAGGCGCTGCCACGACTATTTGGTGTGCAGTGAGTCCGCTGTTAGAGGGAAAAGGCGGAGTTTACTGTGAGAACTGTGACATCGCGGCTATTGTTCCTCCGGACAGCAAGCTTATGACTGGTGTACGTGAATGGGCCATCGACCAATCAGCGGCCGAAAAGCTTTGGACTGTTAGCGAAGATCTTTTGCGACTTGGGTCAATCCTGGAACTCTCCAAATAAATGTGATCGACAGCCAAAGAGGTCACTAAGGGTAGCATCAATTTGTCGACAGAAATTGAAGCAATGAACATGATCTCGGGCTAGTCGCTTCTTTACAATCTCAATTTAGGATGATATTCTATGAACACGACGTTAACGTTATGTTTAGGAGCGAGTTATGAAAGAAAGCATGCGCATAGGTGATTTAACCCAACGAGCCGGGGTAACTCACCGCACGGTTCGATATTATGAGAGTATAGGACTGATCCCATCTGGAGAGAGAGAAGGCAACGGCCAACACTACTATACAGAAGAAACGGTTGCTCGCCTGCGAAAAATTGACCAATTAAAGAAGCTTGGACTCAGCCTAGAGGAAATAAGAGACATTATTGATCTCTATTTCTATGACCAAAGTGGTGTACAACCTAAACAGAAAGTCCTCACTATCCTGCGGCAGCATCTCGCAGAGGCTGACCAGAAGATCGAGGGGTTACAGCAATTTCGTGCTGATATAAAGGCCAATATCGAACGCTTCGAGCAATGGTTTAAGGAAAGAGAGCAGCACTAATTTTTTTTATGACAAACATGACGTTAACGTTATGTTTGTCAATAATCTTTAATAGGAGAGGTTAAAGTTATGAAAGAAACCATCGGATTCATCGGACTTGGCAATTTAGGGTTACCTATGGCTAGCAATCTCTTAAATACTGGTTATGATCTCACGGTGTACAATCGAACTGCAAGTAAAGCCGCACCACTAGTTGCTCAAGGGGCCTGTCTGGCGTCCCGGCCAGTTGATGCTGTAACGGCTGGAGGAATTGTCGTCACGATATTATGGGACGATGAATCTGTGGAAAGCATCGTCAAGAGCGATGGCTTCTTAGAGCAGTTGGGATCCGAAGGTATTCATATTTCTATGAGTACGTTATCGCCGGATACATCAAGGAAGCTTGCAGTTCTTCACGGAGAGCATGGCAGTATCCTGGTGGAAGCTCCGATCTTCGGAGTGCCACAGGCAGCAGTCGGCCGTGAACTCTCTATCCCAATGGCAGGAGCGCAGAAGGCCAAAGAACGCATTCGACCAATTCTGGAGGCGATGGGAGGATTGAATATATACGACTTTGGTGAGGAAGTAGGGGCGGCAAATCAAGTTAAACTTGTTGGAAACTTCATGATTGCTTCAGCTGTCTATACAATTAGAGAAGCCCTCACGATGGTCGAGAAGAACGGGGGCGATCCCAAAGCTGTGATTGATATGCTAACTCAAACTCTCTTTAATGCTCCTATCTATAAGAGATATGGACAAATGGTTGTCGATAAAGAATCTCATCTCTTCACACAGAACAAGATCCCGTTGAAGGATGTGGGTATCTTCAAAAAAACGTCACAACAAGTGGACTCTCCCGTTCCTATTTCGAGTCTATTGCATAACCTTTTGAGCTGCGAGCAAGAACAAAACTAACATCAAAATCCGGTGCGCGTACATGAGATGATATTCACTTTCATTAAACAATGGCAGCCAACAGATTTTATTACATTCATAACTTTATAAATACCGCGGCAGCTGATCAGGGATCAGCTGCCGTTTTTATTTATGTAATAATTATACACTTTACAAACTTTGTCTAGTTGTTTATTGTAGACACATAGACATTTTACATTAAACGTCTAAATATCAAACGAGGAGCCCTGGAGTGATGATCACAGCATAAAACAAAAAAAGTTAAGCAAGGGTTGTAAATATATTGAGTGGACATTGAGGTTCTGATCCAATAAATAGGTAGCAAACGCGAGACAAGACATTTAATATACTAACCTTTGAAGGAGAAGTTAAATGACAACAAAACAAACACCAATTGGCTCTGGCTTTGGAGCTTCTGTGACAGCTGCAGATGTTATTAAAGGTATTGATCTTTCCGGCAAAATTGCCATCGTCACCGGAGGTTATTCCGGACTCGGTCTCGAGACTGTGCGTGTGCTGCGTTCAGCTGGCGCCAAAGTCATAGTTCCGACACGTGATCGCAACAAAGCCGAGACCGCACTTGCGGACATCGAAGGCATTGAAATTGAAGTGATGGACTTGCTTGATCCTACCTCGATCGATGCCTTTGCAGAGAATTTTCTTGCCTCTGGCCAGCCGCTACACATGCTAGTAAACAGTGCAGGCATTATGGCATCTCCTCTGTCACGCGATTCGAGAGGCTATGAATCGCAATTCGCGACGAATCATCTTGGCCATTTCCAGCTTGTCGCCCGGCTTTGGCCTGCATTGCGTAAGGCGACTGGTGCGCGGGTGGTTTCAGTTTCGTCCTGGGGACATCATTTTTCACCTGTCGTGTTTGATGACCCTAACTTCGAACGACGTGACTATGATCGCTGGGGAGCCTATGGCCAGTCGAAGACAGCCAACATTCTCTTCGCGGTTGCGCTAGACAAACGTGGTCAGGCCGATGGCGTGCGCGCCTTTTCCCTTCATCCGGGCAGCATCGTTGGCACCGGTCTTGAAAAACATCTTTCGCAGGAGGAGCTGCTTGCCGCTGGCGTCATTGATGAGAACGGGCAGCCAGTCCTCGACCCGACGAAGAACCTCAAGACGGTAGGGCAAGGGGCTGCAACCAGCGTATGGTGTGCGACGAACCCACAGCTTGAAAATATGGGTGGCGTCTATTGCGAGAACTGCGATATCGTAGTTCTTGGACAGGACGCTGAGTCCGAATTTCAGTTGGATAACAATTCAACATTAACGGACTCCGGCGTGATGTCATATGCGGTAGATCCCGAGGCAGCCGATCGACTCTGGAGCCTTAGTGAACAATTGATAGGTTTAAAGTTTGCAATATAAAAAGAAAATGCGAAGGCAGCAGAACGCTCGTGACTAGCATTTATTAGAATATCTCATGCTTGTAGAAAAAAACGGATGGACTAAAGGAGAATATAAAATGGAGCATACAAATAAAGCCGTAACCGGGGCAGCCGTTACTTTCGCGAAGGATCTCGAATGGTTCGACACGATGCCAGGCGAACAAATGGCCATCCGCATCCACAGCAATCAAGTTGGGGGAGCGATAACTGTCATCGAAGCGCGCGTACCTGCTTTGATTGGCCCACCGAAGCATATTCATAAGGAACGTGAAGAGGTTTTCGAGATTCTTGAAGGTACTTTCCGTTTCCAATGCGGAGAGGAGGAATTTGAGGCTACTCCCGGAACGAGCGTCGTGGTTCCTCGTGGCGTACCTCATGCGTGGGCTAACGTCGGATCCGAAATGGGGCGTATCCTTTTCACCTTCGCACCCGGCGGTATTGACGATTTCTTCCCCGAGATCAGCAGACATTCACTTGAGGAAATTGGGCGACTGGCGGAGCAGAATGACACACTGATTATTGGGCCTCCAATTCTTCAGCAATCCAAATAACCTTTGAACTTCATATCATAATTTTAAACAAAGAGAAACGGGACAGTTCAGGATTCAATCTGAACTGTCCCGTTATTTATTGTGAAGACTTGTACGTACGGTGGTGCAAGAAGACGGAGGCTAGCCACCCCTTTTGCTAAATCACGCTAACGGGCATAGTTCAATTCATAACTAAATTATAACTTCCATTTTTATACTATTTCCTTCATCATTATTAGATACATATAGAAATTAAAATGAAACCTTGAAATGGAGATTAGGTATGAAAATTGAAGTTCAACAATTATCTCTAAACGATTGTAAGGAAAAGTATGACATGCTACAAACCATTAGGAATAACGAAAATGGCTTTTATAATCCCGTATTTGAAATGTCGTACAAAGAGTATCTTCTGTGGCTTCAAAGGGAAGACGATTATTCAAAAGGAAATCATCTACCTGAAAGTTGGATTCCTCAGACAACTTTCTTCTTATTTATTGATGACGAGCCTATTGGCATAGGAAGAATTAGACACAAGTCTAGCAAGTATTTAGAAAGCATAGGTGTTGGTAACTTGGGATATGCAATTAGTGAACTGCACCGCGGTAAGGGTTACGGGAACATTCTATTTCGCGAATTATTAAAGAAATGTATCTCGTTTGGTTATGACCAAATAAAGTTATTCCCATACAAAAACAATATTCCAACAGTTAACATCATGCTCAAAAATGGCGGACAGATAACTGATTCTTTTGATGACGAAAAGTATATAGTAGTAATACCCACGACATAGGAAACTAGACCGAGTTAATCACAGATTGAATTTATATTACCGCAACGATGCCATGATCCCATGGTGAATTTAATGTTTTTCAATGGATAGACTGTTTGCATGCATGTGAGGTTATAATCTTATCGATTAAAGGGAATAAATGGCAAGGTCTTGTAGCCTATGCATGAACTGTATGCCCTAATCTAATAGTGAAAGGATCGATATGAATGTCATCTCATAAAGATTTAAGAATTCGAAGTAAAGTTATAAGTGAAGGAGTCAATCGGGTCCCTAATCGCGCTATGCTAAGGGCAGTAGGTTTTCAAGATGAGGATTTCAAGAAGCCGATGATTGGTGTAGCGAGTACGTGGAGTGAAGTAACCCCATGCAACATGCATATTGATTCATTGGCGCTTGCAGCGAAAAAGGGCATTCAGCTTCATGGTGGCGCTCCTCTGATTTTTAACACCATTACGGTTTCAGATGGAATTTCGATGGGACATGACGGGATGCTGTACTCCTTACCAAGTCGTGAAGTTATTGCAGACTCCATTGAAATTGTTACGAACGCAGAGCGCTTCGATGCGCTTGTTGCTGTTGGCGGATGCGATAAAAATACTCCTGCATGTTTAATGGCCATTGGGCGAATGAATTTACCCGCGGTATATGTATACGGCGGAACAATTCAGCCTGGGAAGCTAGATGGTAAAGACGTAGACATTGTTAGTGCTTTCGAAGCAGTAGGTTTGTATCATGATGGTAAAATAAATGATGAGGAGCTTCACAGGGTTGAGTGCAACGCTTGTCCTGGGGCCGGAGCTTGCGGAGGGATGTATACAGCTAACACAATGGCATCTGCTGCAGAAGCTTTAGGCATGAGTCTTCCTGGATCATCCTCCACATCAGCGGTATCGCCGCTAAAAGCACTGGAATGCGAAGAAGCCGGTAAGCAGGTACTCGAGCTACTTGAGAAGGGGATCTATCCGCGTGATATTATGACAAAGAAAGCATTTGAGAATGCGATTACACTTGTAATGGCATTGGGGGGCTCAACGAACGCTTTCCTACATTTAATTGCGATTGCACACTCTGTTCAAGTGGATTTAACCTATGATGATTTCGAACGTATTCGTGAAAAAGTGCCACACATTGCAGATCTTAAGCCGAGTGGAAGGTACGTCATGCAGGATCTAAGTGATATTGGCGGCGTTCCCGGCGTGATGAAGCTTCTTCTTGAACAAGGTCTTCTTCATGGTGAATGTTTGACGATCACTGGTAAAACGTTAGCAGAGAATTTAGCAGCATCAGAACCGTTGCATGAGAATCAAGACATCATACGTCCGTTCAATAATCCTTTGAAAACGAGTGGACCGTTGGTCGTTCTCAAGGGCAATTTGGCTCCAGAGGGCGCAATTGCCAAAATGTCTGGGATGAAAAAATCTCGCTTCACTGGCCCTGCACGCGTATATGATAGCGAAGCCGAGGCTACGGAAGCGATCTTACAAAACCAGATCCGTAAAGGAGATGTGCTAGTTATTAGGTACTGCGGACCGAAAGGTGGACCGGGCATGCCGGAAATGCTTTCAGTTACCGCTTTAATAGTCGGGAAAGGGTTTGGTGGAGATGTTGCGCTCATAACGGATGGTAGATTTTCAGGCGGTTCACATGGTTTTGTAGTCGGTCATGTTGCGCCGGAAGCGCAAGTAGGAGGACCAATTGCATTTCTGCAAGAGGGAGACAACATTACCATCGATAGTGAAACACAAGAAATTTCCTTTGAAGTTTCAGAAGAAGAGTTTACGAAGCGTAAGAATGAATGGGTTCAGCCACAATTGAAATTTACGACAGGTGTTCTCAGTAAATACGCAAGATTAGTTTCATCTGCATCCAAAGGGGCTGTTACAGACTTATTCTAAGTTGTGTTTAGAAGAAACCAGGGTAGAGCAATATGAAATAGATGTTAACAAAAACCCTTACCACGGTGGTAAGGGTTTTAAATTCAAGAGTTAGATATACTCAGTCATTCCTTTTTCCTTCAATAGATCAACGATATCCTTAACAGATTGCGCTTTGTCTTTGGGACATATCAAAAGTGCATCTCCAGTATCCGCTATGATGAAGCCATCTACACCAATTGTTGTGATTAGCCTACCATTTCCGTATATGATTGAATTTCGTGTATCTATGCCCATATGATTGGCTTTAATAATATTTCCCGATGGATCCGGCGGGAAGATCGCGCCGAGCGCGTCCCAGCTGCCGATATCATTCCAGCCAAATTGGCCAGACAGAACAACGACTTCATCCGAGCGCTCAAGGATTCCGTAATCAATCGAAATATTTTGAAGCGTGGGATAAATGTTATTAATAACTTCCTCTTCCTGATTTGTGCCCAAATAATCGCTGATCGGCAGCATTGTCTTATACAGCCGAGGCAAGTATCGCTTGAAATTATCAATAATGACGGAAGTTTTCCAAATGAATATTCCGCTATTCCATAAATAATTACCTAATGAAAGATAGCCTTGCGCTTTCTGAAAGTTCGGTTTTTCTACAAATTCAGCTACTTCGTATACAGCAACAGGATTTGAAGAAATAGGTTCTTTATCAAAGGCGATATAACCGTACCCGGTCGATGGAAATGTCGGCTTAATTCCAATGGTAACGATTTTGTCTGTCTTCATTGCAACTGTACAGGCTTCGTCTAAGGTAAGCCGAAATTGTTGTTCATCGGTAATATAATGATCAGAAGGCAAGACGACCATTAAGGAATTACCGTGTGATTTTTCTATGGATAACGCCGCGAAAAGTATGCTTGCAGCTGTGTTTCTGGCAACGGGCTCGATCAAAATGTTGCTTTTCGAAACACTGCTATGCATAATGCTCTCGAGCAGAACTGCTTGAGAGCGGTTCGTAACAATAACGGTATTTTCTTGTGGGATAATGCCTTTGAATCGTTCGATTGTATCATTCAGCATAATGTCATTTCCACTAATGTTTAGAAGCTGCTTAGGAATCTCCTGTCTAGAGAGCGGCCAGAAGCGAGTTCCGCCCCCACCAGCGAGGATGGTAGCAAATTTATTCATGATGCATCACTAAATGGGCAATGGAGAAGGAAATAATACTCTCAGAACCTTGATTAAGGTTCAGCCCTGTGGCATGGATGCCATCGTAACAAGCTCCGGTTTGAGGGTCAATGAGAGAGAGGTTTAATGAATTATGGCCTAAATACCATTCATAGCATAAGGCTGCTATCTTCAAATAAGCGGGATCATGGAGCACAATTGCGGCCTCTTTACAAGCAAGTAGCATTTCACAGGCCTCAATGGGCTGTTCGTCGTAGAGAGCGGCCGGATCACCTCGCAACTGCCAGCCATGGCTGCCAATCGGCTTATAATAACCTTCCTTAGTAAAGGTTTTGGATACTAGAAAATCCAGGCTTTCCTTAGCAGTTTCCTTTAAACTAATTGTTTTTGAGATATATGACGCTTTTAAAAGTGCCCATGGCAGCATGGAGTTTCCGTAGGTAAGACTATCTTCAAACCAATTCCAATCGTTACCCTTATTGTGAACATATTGATTATGAAGTCGGACCGCTATTTTTTCAATCACATCAATGATGAATGCTCTTGGTAGAAAAGCTTTTTCTTCTGCGGTACTTGGTATATGGAGATAGGGGAAGGAGTAAGTTAAGGCATCAGGGGTTTCTAGTAAATAACTTAGACCGATAATCGCATAGGCTCCAGCACGGGGAGAACCTAGCTGCTCAATATGCGGTAATGCCTGATTGATTAAATATCGGCAGGTATTAAGTACATTATCAGGCAGACAAGAAGCATGGGCGATCGCGAATCCTAATGCCCAAAGTGTGCGTCCTTGACAATCCTCAGAGCCACTATCCTCTGTAAATGAACGATTGTAATCCATGAAGTTTCTAAAGTATCCATCGGTATTCTGTGCATGGTGGATAAAGGAAACATAAGTATAAATGAGATCTAATGAGATGGAATCTCTTTGCTTACTGTACAATAAAACGGCTGCTATTAATGCTCGTGCGTTATCATCCGTCGTATATCCTTTCGACCGATCAGGTACTCCAAACTTAGTATGTTGAAAAATGCCTGTATCATCCGTTAACGTACGCATGTATTCGGCCTTAAACTGCAGTTTCGTTTGCACTTGCATTAAATCACTCCTAAGTGTTTTATTGTAGTTGACTCTGAATCTTGTATTATTTCTTGAAAGATGTCGGCATACGTTTTGGCAATTTCGTTCCAAAGCATGGTTTTTCCCAGTTCGAGCGTACGATTTTCCATTTCCGTTATTCTAGCAGGATTATTCAGTAATAGAAGGATGCAAGCTTCCAAGGAGACTGAATCGCGGAAATTAGCCAGTAAGCCTCTGCCATTCGCCAGCATTTCCTCGGCATATCGGTAAGGTGTAGAGACAATAACCCTTCCATAACCGACTCCGTACGCCAACGTTCCGCTAACAGCTTGATCCTTTCCTAAATAAGGAGTCAAATAAATGTCTGACATGACTAAGGATTGAATAACTTCATCCTGCGTTAGAAGCTTGTCGACGAAGCGAACGTTACGCGTTAAATCAAATTCGTCCACAAGATCCATCAATTTTTGTCTGTATACTTCGCCCGTTTCTTGTTTAACGACCGGATGTGTTTTCCCCCAAACCATGTAGAGAGAATCCGGATGCTGTTCGACCACTCCGCGCATGGCCTCAATGCTGTATTCAATTCCTTTGCCTGGGCTTAAAAAGCCAAAGGTGGATAAAATTTTCCGATCTGCAAAGCCATATTGCTCTTTAAGCTCTGATCTCGATCCGGTTTGGACATGGGGCACACCATGGTGAATGAATGAGATTTTGGCGGCATCAACGCCATAAATGGAGGTTAAATCGGTTACTGTAGATTGCGCCATCGTGACAGCTTTAACACTTAGCTCTGCAACTCGATTCATGATGTGCCGCTGCTTGGTAGATGGTGTTGTTAACACAGTATGAAAAATGACGACAAAAGGTATAGCCAATCTCTCGACGAATGGAATCAAATATTCACCGCTTACTCCGCCGTAAATACCGAATTCATGCTGAATAACGAGGAGATCAACATCTGATGTGTTAAGATAATCGGCTGTTTCTATATAATCCGACAGTTTGTGTTGATCAATTTCCCTTATCACTTGGTCTTCATAGTTGTAAGTTTCCTTGTTATTGATTGCAATGATACTAGGCTTGTTAAAACCTTTGATGTGCTGTAGTTCATCTAATAAATCTTGTGTAAACGTAGCTATACCGCATTCTCTCGGCAGGCTAGTACTTAAAAAAACGATATTCCGATTGCTGTTTGTATACTTCATATAATGAGCCTCCATGTTGGATCGCGATTTCTGGAACACAAAAAAAAGAATATAAAGATAGATCTTTAATTCTTTTTGGGAATGGGGTATTTTATTTTCAGAAAATTCAAAAATTATTTCCTGCTATCACTATAACATGACCATTTTTTCTTGTCAATTTATTGACTCACCCTTGCTTACCCTATATATTAAAGATGGAGGTGTATGTGTGACAGTCATACGCAGTAAACTAAAAGAAGTTATGGAAAATCACGATCCCAAATTATCTATTCGTAAGCTCGCTAAAGAGATTAACTATCATTTTGATTCCGTTCGGCGTATGTATAAGGATGAGATGGTACAGTATCCTAGGGATTTATTACTAAAGCTTTGTCTGTATTTTAATGTCCAACCTGGACAGCTCATTGGCATCGAAATGGATGTAGAAAGTGATTGGAAGATAGATACATCGATGCATTATCAGGAGGACAGCAATGACAAGGAAATCGAGAACAACAGAGAGCTGTAAACAGCTTCTGGAAACCTTTTTTGCTAACCCTAGATTAACAAAAGTGCAGAAACTAACCTTCTCTGGGGTCGGAAATCGCGATGTCTACAATATAACGGCCCCATTTCAGTACGACGGGGAGGAAGTTATCCTAGGAAGAGTTGAGGAACGGGATAGTGAGTTCTCTCAAGTCTTCTTTTTTACGTGCAAAAACCAGGTTTGGAGTCCCCGAATACATACACACACCTATAACTTGCAAGATCCATGTATGACCATTATCAAAGGTGAATTGATAGTTGGCGGAGTTGAAGTCATCACGGCTGCTGATAATCCGAGTAAAATTGTGTCGTGGGTAACCCAATTTTATCGTGGTTTTCAAATTGATTCATTATGTCACTTCTCATCTGGACCTGGTACGATGAAGGATATTCGTCTAATTGAACTTAACGATGGTAGAGTTGGTGTCTTTACTAGACCACAGGGAGAACGTGGTGGGAGAGGGCAAATCGGGTTTACAATCATTAACTCGCTGGAGGAGCTCAATGAGCAAACTTTCATTAATGCGGAAATTCTACGAGAACAATTTGTCTCTGAAGAATGGGGCGGTGCGAACGAAGCCCATTTACTGGGGAATGGTCATGTAGGTGTTCTGGGACATGTAGCCTGCTTTGATACAGTGGGAAACAAACATTATTATTCCATGGTCTTTTCGCTAAACCCCGAGACCTGTGAGAAGACACCAATGAAAATTATTGCAGTTAGAAGTGATTTTCCAAGAGGTCCTGGCAAACGGCATGATCTTGAAGATGTTATTTTTAGCGGTGGGCTTATACGGCTGAGCAATGGGCGAGCCGTACTTTCTGTTGGCGTTAGTGATGCAGAGGCTTATCAGATTGAGATCCCTGATCCATTTATGGAGTATGAATAGTAACGAGTGCGTTCCATCAAAATTTGACTAGATTTTATGGTCATGTTATAATCGCTTTGACAAGAATTTATGGTCAAAGAGAGCGGGAAACAAACAAATGAGTAAATTTATTCAATTGAACAAGCGCACTGGTGAAACAAAGTCTCAAATCAATCAAGCAAGAAAACAGGGACGCATCCCAGCTGTGTTATATGGGATTGGTAAAGATACTTTATCAGTAGAAGTAAATGAAAAAGAAATGCTGGATATTTTGAGAAAAAATCCGCGAGCTATTCTGCAAGGAAATACATCCGATGAAAAAGTAATTCCAGTCGTCGTTCAGAGCGTTCAAAGGGATGCTATGTCTGGCAATCTGCTGCATATCGACTTTCATCATGTAAATATGTCTGAAATCATGGACAGCAAAGTGACCATTCAGTTTTCTGGAGAGGCCATTGGCATTAAATCTGGCGGGGTTCTGCAAATTGAAATGTATGAAGTAGAGGTTCGTTGTATGCCAGGTAATTTGCCTACTTCGATGGAAGTGGATATTAGTGGCCTTGATGTTGGCGACAAACTTATCGTTTCCGACCTGATTTTCAAGGATGGTATTGAAGTGCTGACGGATCCGAATACGGTTATGATTCAAATCAAAACCGTGCATGAGGAAGTCGAAGCTACTGCCTAGACGCAACCATTCAAACATTAAATATAGATAGAATAGTTAAAAATCCCCTTAAGCTGGGTAGTGTCTAGGTTCATGGATTCATGAACTAAGACACCTCATCTTGCAAGGGGATTTTTTACTTTTTTTGCTTTTCATTTTTAAGAATTAGACAAAACTCTTGCAACTCGATTGATATTTCAAACGAAAAATTTAATTATTTTCTCTTTATTATTGAGTCGTTCTCGGCTTCGATTTGAGAGACTTTTGAAGATTCACCCATCCGCCAGTAGACGATGAAACTAATAGCAATACAGACAGCTACATAAAAGTAGAAAAGCGACTCTGACCCAATGCTCTTGAACAATAATGCAATGAATTCTGCAGTCCCACCGAATACCGCGACGGTGACGCCATAAGGAAAACCTACTCCAAGAGCACGGACTTCAGTCGGGAAGAGTTCGGCTTTAACGATCGCATTGATAGAAGTATAACCTGTGACAATAATGAGACCCGCCAGCATGAGAAAAAAAGCACCGATAGGATTCTTTGTATTCTCCAGGATCATAAACAATGGCACGGTAAGCAACGTTCCGAGAATCCCGAACCAGATTAATAACGGGCGTCGTCCGATCCGGTCAGACAGCATGCCAGCAAGTGGCTGAAGTCCGACAAATACGAGCAGGGCAATAAAGTTGATCCAAGAGACGACTTCCTTATTGAGTCCTACCGTATTTACCATGTACTTCTGTAAATAGGTCGTGTAAGTATAGAAGGCGACCGTCCCACCTAAGGTTAGTCCAATTACTGTAAGCACCGCCTTGGGGTATTTCATCAGGGCGCGAACCGTTCCAGCTCTAGACCGGCTTTTGGAATCCATCTTCGAGAATTGCTCCGATTCGTCCATCGAGCGCCGGAGCCATAGTACAGCTAAAGCTCCTAGAGCACCAATGACAAAGGGAATACGCCAGCCCCAAGACTTCATATCAGGTTCACTGAGCATTAGCTGTAGGATGATTTGAACTCCTAATGCCACCAGCTGACCAGCAATTAGTGTGACATACTGGAAGCTCGAGTAGAAGCCGCGGCGGCCACTACTGGCCATTTCGGATAAGTATGTTGCTGAGGTTCCATACTCTCCACCAAGCGACAGCCCTTGGAGGAGACGAGCTAAAACCAGAATAATAGGAGCCAGGACGCCAATGCTGCCATAACTCGGGGTGAAAGCAATAATGAGGGAACCACTGGCCATGACAGTAATGGAAAGCGTTAGTGCTGCACGCCGGCCATGGCGATCCGCGTAGCGGCCAAGAAGCAAGCTCCCTATTGGACGCATTAAAAAACCAACTGCGAAGATCGCTGCTGTGTTTAATAGTTGGCTGGTCGGACTTCCCTTGGGAAAGAACTGGGACGAGAAGTACACTGCAAAAGCCGTATAGACATACCAGTCGTACCATTCGATGAGATTTCCAACTGAACCTTTGAAGATGTTAGCTGTAATTCTCCGCGACTTTTCACGTTCAATGGATTGAGTCATTGTGTTATCCTCCTCCACTATTGTTAATCCAACATTGGATTCACCATGAAATTAAGTTTCTCTTCATGGTAGTAAGGTCATTATAACAAGGTTTCGCTCGAATGGAAGCGCTTTAAACTAACATGTAAGATTATCATCCTAAGATGTAATAGATGCATCCTGAAATAAAAGATCAATGAAGAAGTTGGAATCCTACTGGATACCGACAGTCGGACGTCTCCTTACGAGAATAATTTCTCCAAAAATTGGGGAAGTTTTAATCAAGGAGGATATGCAGTGGAAACTCTACATTCAGAATTACCTGAAAAAATAAAAATGGAACTCTCAGATCCACCCGATCTTATGATAAAATCCTTCACCGTTGGTGAAAAATTAGAACTCTCTTGTCTTTATTTAACGACATTAATCAATAAGGAACAAATGGAAGAACTCGTGTTTTGTAATATATTATCGCAACGACATGCCTTGCCTGAAAATCAAGATTCTGTTGCTCAATGGTTATTAAACACTTTCGCTCAATTAGAAGTAAAGCCAGTACATGGGTTGAATGCCTGTATGCAAGAAATGTTAGAAGGCAAATGTATAGTCCTTCCGAATGTAGGGGAAGGCGTGTCTATAAATATTCGTAAACAGGAGCAGCGCAGCATTACAGAACCCGAAATGGAGTCTGTAGTCAGGGGACCTAGAGAAGGCTTCGTGGAGGATTGGTCTCGGAATGTATCGCTAATACGGAAGCGTGTGAAGAATGGGAAACTCGCCATTGAGAAAATGATCATCGGAACGGAAAGCAATACGTCGGTATGCCTATTGTTCATTCGCGGAATCGCAGCTCAGGGAGTCGTAGATGAATTTAGGATAAGGTTGAAAGCGATTCAAACAGACAGCATTCTAGAGAGTTCTTATATTGAGGAGTTTATTCAGGACAATACTTTGACCCCGTTTCCCCAATTTATTGCCTCCGAGAGACCGGATGCAATCGTAGCGAAATTATTAGAGGGACAGGTAGCTATTATAACGGACGGCACTCCCATCGTTTTAGCAGGACCGATTACGTTCTTTCAATTATTCTCTGCACCAGAGGACTATTATCAGCGGGCAGATATCGCCACATTATTGCGGTGGCTCCGCATGTCTGCATTTATTATCTCGATTTTTACACCTGCCTTGTATATTTCCGTGGCCAGCTTTCATCAAGATCTGCTTCCTGGAGTGATGCTTTCTAACCTTGCCGCGCAAAGGGAGGGGGTTCCTTTTCCAGGAGCGATTGAAGCATTTCTCATGTTGTTTGCCTTTGAAATAATTCGTGAAGCAGGTCTGCGTATGCCTCGTATTGCAGGTCAAGCGATTTCCATTGTAGGCGCCCTGGTGCTTGGTCAAGCAGCTGTCGAAGCTGGAATTGTATCAGCTGCGATGATTATCGTTGTATCTATAACGGCCATTGCAAATTTTGTGGCGCCGACGTATGGATTTGGAATCGCACAGCGAATTATCCAATTTGTTTTTATGATTTCAGCTAGTTTTTTGGGGTTTTACGGACTTGTGAGTGCTGTATTTTTTCTCTTGCTTCATGTCATCTCTCTTGAACCGTTCGGTGTTCCTTTCTTCACGCCACTGGCTCCTATTCGAAAATCCGATTGGCGAGATTCGCTGATTCGTGTTCCTAGACAGTTAATGAAAGGGAGTAAGAAAAACGAAAAAAGATGAGGCTGAGAAGTCATGATCAAACGATTCATATTGATATTCAGTGTATTAATAATCTGTCCAGGATGTTGGGATATGAAGGAAATTAACCATTTGGCACTTGTGGACATGATAGGGATAGATCGGGATGATCGTGGAGAATTCTATGCCTATTTTCAAGTTCTGAATCCAACTTCGCTTGCGGCTCGAAATAGCGGTCCGACTAAAGCTGCGGTATATACGTATAAATTCGAAGCACTCAACCCAGGGCTAATAACGGAGAGAACCATCGGGCGGATGTCAAGAAAGCTATATACATCACATCTGCAGTGTTACATCTCCACGGAAAGAGAAGCTAGACACGGATTAATGGAGTTATCTAACTTCTTGGATAATTTCCCTGATCGTCGAACGAACGTTTACTTCGCCATTACAGACGAATCATTATCGAGGGTAACAAATTCAGTTACACTTCTTGACCGAATACCAGGAAGGAGTATCCGTAGGATACTCGATTTACAAGCAAAAAGCTGGGATATGGGCGTGTATCCAATCAGAATAAAAGATATCATTTTAAACATTCCGTTTAGTAGGCCAAATATTATTCCTATCGTTCGTTATTTTGGGAAGCAACCTGCTGCAAGATCGGAGCGGTTAGAAAATATCAGTGCTGGCGAGGATATTTTCGGAGTTACAGGAGGAGCCGTCTTTCTGCATGCGAAAATGGTAGGAAAGCTGGATAACGAAATGAGTAAATTGTTTTATGCCTTAAATGGGTTTTCACGTCGTAGTAATGAAGTGATCACTTTACATGGCGAGAGCGTTAATTTGGAGATGAATAATATCCGAATCGATCGGAAATGGAAGTCCAGCAATACGATGGTTATTCGCATCTATACGGAGCTAGGAATCACATACAATAACCAAAAAAGAAAATTAACGCTAAAGAATATCAACGAAATTTCAACTGCTTTCAATGAGTATTATAAAGAAACAGGCGATAATTTTGTCCAGTACTCTCAGGATCACCATTGGGATTTGCTTGGGATAGGGGATACAAGACGAGGCTATGGGAAATGGGAAGATATCACTGTGGACTTTGAAGTTCATTCGAAAGTCATAACTAAGGGTAACTTGATTACACCATATGAGTAGGGGACTTCCATTGGAGAAAACATCAATTAGTACGATTCAAATGTTTTTTATGACAACATGCTACGTGGTGGGAACAACTTTTCTCTTGCTGCCGACTGCAACCATTATGGATACGAAGCAGTATGGCTGGATCGTTCAATTATGGAGTACAGTGTTCGGGGTGGCAATCGGGGCCATATGGATTTACCTATCAAGCCAGCATCCGGGACTATCACTCGTAGAAATATCCCGAAAAGTCATGGGGAAGTATGTTGGTGGATTCATATCGCTTTGCTACATCATCCTATTTCTCCAGATCACTTCTTGGGTCACTCGGAACATAAGCGACTTCATGCACGTCACCCTAATGCCGAGAACGCCTGAAACCGTTTTTCACATTGTTGCTCTATTCGTCTGCGCGTATGCTGTCGTGAAAGGGATCCGCACAATTGCACTGGTCAGCATTCTTGTTGTACCTTTCATTTGCATTACATTTTGGGTGCCATTCACGATTATGTTAAAGGAATGGGATTGGAGGAACTTTGCGATTCCACCTTACGACTTTCCGTTGTGGCCAACGGTAGCGAAAACAAAGTATGCACTTGGCTTTCCTTTTATGGAGACGATCTCCTTCATGATGATCTTCCCTTTGATACGGCAGAAGCTCAAGACCGCTTTTTTAGGTGGAACTGTTTTCGCAGGCCTTCAAATTGCCATTTCTGTATTATTTATAATAGGAATACTAGGTGTCTATCGGTCATCCCATCTTCTATACCCGGAGTATGTTGTCTTTCGGGAAATGGAGTTTTCTAGTTTTTTGGAGCATCTCGAATCGGTTCTTTCCGTGAACACCATCTTAGTTGTCTATGTGAAACTTAGCCTCATCTATTATTTTACCGTTACAGCCATCTGTCAGTTATTTTCAGTTCAAAATCGTGCATTAGTAGCCTATCCGCTGGCCTGGGTGATTTCCGGTTATGCTACATTGTTCTCAAATGTCTCCGAAAACGCGGCTTGGGTTCATACTTATTTGTTTATTTATTATGTACCGTTCGCAATCGGCTTTCCGTTTCTGTTGATTGCGGTATCCTGGTTGCGTAAAATGGGAAAAAGAGAGAAGCAAATCGCATGATCCTACTTTTAGGGATATTTTCCGTGTTTATCATAGGGGGATTCTTGATTATGAGAAGAATACAATCTCCCCGACATGAAAAATGGATTTTTGTCGTTATTACTTGTATTGGTCTCGCACTCTGGGTCAGCCTAAAGATTCATCGACCCATTGATTTGAATAAAGCTATAGGTTGGATGATTGATCAGGTTTTCAACATACAAAAAGATTAAATGATAACTAGAATCGTATGCAGCGACATGTCCAAGGACACGAGTGCTTACCCAATAAAAACTAACATAAATTCATTTATGTTAGTTTTATTATTTTGTAATTGGTGTTTTATTTAATTGACTTATAAACTACATTCATGTGGTTATTGCTTACTAAGAAAGGCTTCCGCTATATAAGACATGTAGGTCGGACTTTTGATTGAAGCTTTATATTGCAAAACAGTATCGGATTGGAGGAAACCAGGGCAATAGTAAAATGGTACTTAAATCTTCACTTCAACACAGTTGAAGCTGAATTTGTAAAAGTGACGGGAACGAAGCGGCATACATATACGGGTATTCGTTATGAGAAATGAGTATAAACCAACAATCTAGCATTCACATAACGAATGGGTCGGGCATCTGTCACTTGATGCTTGCTAGCCCTTTTTTGAAAGGCATGGAGGAAATAGAGAATGAACATATTATTGTTAATACACTTAATGGCGGTTTGCGCCTGGGTAGGCGGTGCGATTTACGAGCGTTTCTTCGTCTTGAGAGCAGTCGATTATGCGAAGGGAACGAACTATGAAGCCCGCATGGTACAAATTATGCTTAAAGCGGTGCCTTACTTTAAAGTTGTAACCGCCTTGCTCATCTTGTCCGGTCTAGCGATGATATTAATTAACGCTCAAGGATCATTCAGTTGGTTCGTTCATTGGAGCTGGCTATCTCTTAAAGTGTATATCATGATTGCGCTCATGGTGTTTGGGTTTGGCTTCATTAATCCACTTCTGAACAAAGTCACCGCTCATATCAAATTGGCCATAGAGAAAGATCAAAAAGTAACGGATGAAACCCGCGCTGCGGTCCGCCGAATTGGGGTTTTGTTGGACATCGCTCACTTCGGAGTGATAGTCAACGTGATTCTAGGCGTAACGAAGTTCTTTTGATCCTGAGAGATTTATAAAAAACGATACATGAATAACGTAAACAGACTGCCGATTACTTCGAAAATACAGACACATTCCAACACAACGTAATAGCCTATCAGGAAGGTTATTACACGACTAGAAAGGGTACGAACTCATGAGCAAAATGATTATCATCCACGAAAAACCTAAAGATATCGAAAATTTCGAGAAACATTACTTTGGCGTTCATATTCCGCTTGCAAAAAAACTCCCGAAGTTAACCGGGGCATCCGTGCATCGCGTCGTTGGCGCCCAGCATACGGACAATGAGCCGTACTTGGTCGTGGAGGTTGAATTTATGAACAGCGAAGATCTGCATGCAGCGATGGCAAGCCCGGAAGGACAAGCGGTTTCTGAAGATGTTAAGAACTTGATTCCTTTTATGACTAAACGTCCCTCTATCCTTATTTTGGAGTAAATAAGAATTCCGCTTGCTTGTAATTTCGCTAAGAGGATGAACTGCACCCCAAATGTTAGACAGCGTCTAACATTTGAAGGTGCAGTTTTTTTGTCCAATGGGCACCACTCATTTTTTTTTAATATTGACCGTAATGAGGTACAATATAAGAAAAAAGCATTTCAAGGAGGAACTCCGTATATGAACAGGAAACAGTTGGAACGAATTCGCACGGGGCAAGGGTTCATAGCAGCGTTGGACCAAAGTGGAGGGAGTACGCCGAAGGCACTGCAGCAGTACGGTATTGAGGCGAACCGTTATTCTGGCGAAGAGGAGATGTTTACGCTCGTGCATGAAATGAGGACACGCATTATCCAGAGTCCTTCGTTTGATGCGGAATACATTCTAGGAGCCATTCTGTTCGAGAACACCATGGACCGGAAGATCGATGGGCTGTTCACGGCTGACTACTTATGGGAGAAGAAAGGCATCGTGCCTTTTTTGAAGATCGATAAGGGATTGGCAGATTCAGAGGACGGCGTGCAAATACTAAAGCCGATTCCCGATTTGGACGGATTGCTCCGGCGAGCGGTCGAGCGTAACATCTTTGGAACTAAGATGCGTTCGGTCATTCACGAGCCTAATCCGCAAGGGATTCGCAAAGTAGTGGAGCAGCAGTTTGAACTCGGTAAGCAAATTTGGTCCGCAGGACTTGTTCCCATCATCGAGCCTGAAGTCGACATTAACAGCTTGGACAAGGGGGAATCGGAAAAGATCTTAAAGGACGAAATCTTCAAGCAGCTGTCCGCTCTTGCACCCGATGTGACTGTTATGCTGAAGCTCTCGATCCCAACCGAGGACGATTTCTACCATGATCTGATGGACGAGTCACACGTCGCAAGGGTCGTCGCACTATCTGGGGGATATGAACGGGAAGAAGCCAACGAAAGGCTGGCCCGGAGTCATGGCTTGATTGCCAGCTTCTCACGCGCATTGGCTGAAGGCTTGTCTGATCAACAGACGGATGAGCAGTTTAACGAGATATTGACTCGATCTATTCGGTCCATATACGAAGCTTCGATCTCGTAATATAGATGACAGTGGAGCCCGTGATTACAGATGCGGGCTTTTTTTGTGGTCGGGGGGTGCATGGTTCTGATGCAGATCTTACTTTGTTTATTGAATTAATGGGATAGACTGGGAAGTTTTAGTTATAATAGCTGTAAGTAACTCTTATGCATCACCCTATTTCCTTGAAGGGGGACATCTGTTTGGACGAGCAGTTTCTAGATTTATTGGCCCAGAGATATGATACGGAAGAACAAGTTGTGACAGCAATCATCAACCTTGAAGCGATCTCCAATCTTCCCAAGGGAACTGAACATTTTGTCAGTGATTTGCATGGGGAGTTCCAGGCTTTTCAGCATGTACTAAGAAATGGCTCGGGTACCGTAAAAGAGAAGATCAAAGCTTTGTTCCGTGAGGTTTGGACGGAACATGAAATCACTGATTTCACGGTGTTAGTTTATTATCCGGAAGAAAAAATACAGCTGGTCAAAGGTGACCTGTGCAATAAACAAGCCTTGAATCAATGGTACAGACAAACGATTGAACAAATGCTTAAGCTCATTTCCTTTGCCTCTTCCAAATATACGCGCTCGAAATTGCGTAAAGCTCTTCCAGAGCAGTTTGTATATATTGTAGAAGAGCTTCTATACAAGACGGATTCCACCAACAATAAGGACCCTTATTATGAGGAAATATACCGACAAATTATTTCCTTAGGCCAAGCGGACAAGCTCATTACCGGCCTTGCTTACACGACCCAGCGTTTGGTGGTTGACCATCTTCATGTGGTTGGAGATATCTATGACCGCGGGCCTGAGCCCGATAAAATCATGGACACGCTAATCAACTACCATTCTGTAGATATTCAGTGGGGGAACCACGATGTCCTGTGGATAGGCGCCTATGCGGGTTCTCTGGTCTGCCTTGCGAATATTATCCGCATCTGTGCCAGATACGACAATCTAGACATCATCGAAGACGTATATGGAATCAATCTTCGCCCACTGCTGAACTTAGCGGAGAAATATTATGAGGACAATCCGGCCTTTAGACCGAAACTGCAGACCGACCATAACGGTTCGGAAGAGGAAATCCTGCAGATTACCAAAATTCATCAAGCCATTACAATGATCCAGTTTAAGCTTGAAATCCCTATTATCAAGAGACGTCCATACTTTAATATGTCTGAAAGACTTTTGCTTGAGCAAATCGATTACGACAAAACTGAAATCAAGATCGGCGAAAAAACGTACCCGTTGGAAAACATTTGTTTTTCAACCGTAAATCCGCAGCGGCCTGAAGAATTGCTGGAAGAAGAACAGCAGGTAATGGAAAAGCTGCTGTTCTCCGTTCAGCATTCCGAAAAGCTGGCTCGACACATGAATTTTTTTATGAAACAAGGCTGCCTTTATCTGAAATACAACGGGAATTTGTTATTTCACGGCTGTATTCCTTTAGATGAAGAAGGAAACATGGAAGAAATGCAGATTGAAGACAAAGTGTATTCGGGCCGTAAGCTGCTCGATGTTTTTGAATACTATTTACGTTACGCCTTTGCGCATCCGGAAGAGACGGATGATCTTGCTACGGATATGGTATGGTACATCTGGACAGGGGAATGTTCCTCGCTCTTTGGAAAGAGGGAAATGACCACCTTTGAACGATACTTTATCCAAGATAAAGATGCCTATAAAGAGAGAAAGAACCCTTATTACCATTTGCGTGAAAATGAGGAGATCTGCAGGAAAATCCTGCTGGAATTTGATATGAATCCAGATCATGGACATATCATTAACGGCCATACGCCAGTTAAAGAAATTCGTGGAGAAAACCCCGTTAAAGCTAACGGGAAATTGGTTGTTATTGACGGTGGTTTTTCCAAAGCCTATCAATCTACAACAGGCATCGCTGGATATACCTTGTTGTATAATTCCTTTGGGATGCAGCTCGTTGCTCATCAGAAATTTAATTCCAAAGAAGATGTGTTATGTAACGGAACGGATGTCTTGTCTGTAAAAAGGCTGGTGGACAAAGAACTGGAGCGGAAGCTCGTGAGAGAAACCAATGTCGGGGAGAAGATGCTGCAGAAAATTTCAAATTTGAAGAATCTTCTTGAATATCGCTACATGAAATGAAACAACTTGCTAGGTGAAACCATTTAACTAGGTAGGTCAAGTAGAGGATGCCCCAAAGGTCATAAAGTTGACTGAGGGGATCCTCTTTTTTTAGTGCTCAATTAAATTGATTAGAGGTACTTCTTGCTCAAGTTCTGGCTGATCGAGCGTGTAGACCATGGCCGTATCATTTTTTTCATCAACCGTTTGAATGTAAATTGGAATTTCATTATAAGTCACATGCGCCATTTCTGGGGATGCGGCTATCTCTAATGCTCTGGATTTGTTCATGTCAATGATCTCCTTAAAGTAAATGTATAGACAATTTTAGGTTGCCCTCAAATCGTAGGAATGATTAGTTTGTGTTACTTAGTAAAAATGTTCTAATGCTAATCTAAAAACAGGGGATACTTTAATTTAGTGGTCTTCTGTTTAGATTAGAATGAAGGAGATGCTTAATGAAGGACACTAAAAAACCATGGAGTTTGTCGGAGTTCAAATTATTTGAAACTCTGCCAATGGAAGATTTAGAGCACATTGATCAAATGGCGCCCAGTACAAATTTCACGTCTATCCCAAAAGGTACTCTAATTCAAACACCAGAAGTTAATAGTAAAGGTTTGTCTATTGTTGTTGAAGGAAGACTTCGATTGTTCAAAACAAATGCTGATGGAAAGCAATATACCGTAGGTATACTAGGGACAGGTGGGATGTATGGCGAAAGCAAATCATACTCATTTGGAACGAATGGTAATTATATGGAAGCCATGGTGGATACAACTATTTGTTCTATTAATCAAGAAAAATTCGACCACTTTTTGAGCATGCGTCCAGAACTCGCTTTAAAGCTGTTAGAGGAGCTCAGTAATCGATTACGAGACAGGGACGAAGTATTGGAGCGTCTGGCGTTAAGTGATCTTCGCGGTAAAGTTCTTTTTTTTCTGACTAAACTAGCTAAAAAGTTCGGCGTAGAAGAAAATGGGTACCAAAGAATAGAAATTCCCCTAACCCATCAGGAACTGGCAAACATGATTGGTGCTACTAGAGAATCAGTGTCACTTATTTTACAAGAATTTTCCAATGAAGGCGTTATTATTACTGGTAGAAAATCAATCATGGTTCAGCTAGAGATGGCGGAAGAACGATTAAAACTTACATAATTTAAACGTGAAGTAACAACTGATTCGAGATAGACAGAACTTAGTTTCCTGTAAGATAGATTACAGAATAGAATGAACGGTTAGCTCTATACTAGGGGAGCAGACAAGGAGAGATTGTCTACTAGCCGCTGTTGCTGCAATCATTGAATAACATTATAAATCAGGAGGAAAAATAGATGTCAAACGTATTAGATGTTATGGGTCCACGTATTCAACTCGTTACTGATTTAACGGTAAATAAAGATTATTCCCTTATGAAAGCTGAAGTTCCAGCAGGTGTTATCGTTCCTGTGCATAGTCATGATGACCGTGAGACTTTTGTAGTTCTCTCAGGGGAGCTTGAAGCTTTCACGGAAGACAGCTGGAAAACCGTTAGGGCTGGTGAAACAGTTGATATTCCAGGACATGTAAAGCACGCTTGGAGAAATTCCTCTAGCGAGACAGTAAAACTACTGGTAGTATCGACAGTGAAAATGGGTGAATTTTTTAATGAAATTGGTCGTCCCGCTGATACTGTTCCACCAGGCCCGCCTGCGCTAGAAGTATTACAACATTTTGTTAAAGTAGCGATTGCATATGGCTATTGGCTTGGAACGCCTGAAGATAATGCTTCGATCGGTATACATTTAGGTTAATAGTTAGAAGAATGGCTGTATAAGTGAACTTCAAATAGAGAAATCCGCGCTAAAAAGCGGGTTTCTTTTTTTTAACTGTTTGGAAGAAATCAGTAATTGTTGATAGAATAAATCTGAAGATGGTCAGGTAAGTAATCTGAACATATAAGGAGATGAAACTATGGAGAAAAATAATTTACTAAGAATGGACAATGTTGGCATCGTTGTAGAATCTCTTGATGACGCTATTGCTTTCTTCGAGGAGATTGGCTTGAAGCTCGAAGGACGAGCTACTGTCGAAGGTGAATGGGCTGGTCGCGTAACTGGGCTAGGTTCACAGTCTGTAGAAATTGCGATGATGGTTACCCCAGATGGCCACAGCCGAATTGAACTTTCACGATTTCTCACACCGCCTACGATATCAGATCACCGAACTGCTCCTGTAAATGCCCTGGGTTATCTACGCGCTATGTTCGCCGTTGAAGACCTTGACGAAATGGTAGCCAGACTCATTAAGCATGGTGCTCAGCTCGTTGGTGAAGTGGTTCAGTACCAGGACTCGTACCGGCTCTGCTACATTCGCGGAAGTGAAGGACTTCTAGTCGGTTTGGCGGAGAAACTCGGTAATAAATAAGTAATGATTAATAGTCAGGAACAGCTTAAGAAAACAGCGAGAGTCAAGGACTATATTCCTAGTCCATGACTCTCGCTGTTTTTTATTTTTATGCTCCGTCTAAAAGGAGGAGGGGCAGAGTTATCGGCCCTTTTCTAGCGGCACCACTGATTTTTGAACAAAAAGCTATGTTTTTTAAACTAGCTTTACATCGATACATAACGTATCGTTAAGTGTAGAGGTATGAGCCATTCGTTTGATTATTGAATCAGAGGAGGAGGAGGAGGCTTTGGAAAATAGAGGCCAAGGTCGAGATGGCTTCGATTGTCGCTTTTCTAGTTTTTCTGTGGTGAGCTCGAAGGGAAAACGTTTGTTGAATACTAGAATGAATTGGAAACGTTTACACGATGGAGTTCCAGGCCAATGCAGGTATTTCAAGGGCAGCCTCCCGTTTTAATGAGTCTGTACACCCACATATCGCTGAGCTGAGAGATCTTGCAGTATATTAAAGTTTTGGGAGGATAGAAAATATGGTTAAGTTGAAGCTGTCTTTCGCACTACTATTGGCGCTTATTTTATCATTTGCCCTCGTTCAGCTTTCGGCATTGGCGGCAGATGGAGAGGCTGATGAAACGGTTGCGACTGTTTTGAGTAATGATGTCGTGCTGAATAAAAGTCCAGGCATTGCCAACACTTGGAGGTTAAGCAACGGTACATTATCAATGGATATATCGACTACTAACGGACAAATAAGCAATGTTAAAATCAACGGAAGTGCATCACTATCGGCGCCTAGTTATCCGTTCACGATTACTAATAACATAGACAGTTTTACCGTAACAAAAGTGACAGATGTTCTCGATACGGCGGACGAGGTACATATCGCTTTGACATATGCCTATACGACTGCCACTCAAAGGTTCAAAGCGGAGCGTCATTTTGTCATGCGCAGGGGTGTCAATGGTCTATATGACTATGTCATATTGTCAACACCGGAACAAAGGGGCGGAGCTGCGGAAGTTCGAACGCTGTATGGTTTTAAACACGATCTCCTTCCCAATGGCTATAATAGCGAAATGAACCAAGAGATACCGCTCTGGAAGCCGGTAGTTCAGGATACCACATGGAAGGATCCTAATTCAGACACTATTTACTCCAAATACGATTTTGTAGGTTATCACGCAGAGAATCCCCTTGTAGGCCATTATGGCGACAATTACGGTGCCTGGATGATTAACGCCAGCTCTGAGTACTTCTCAGGCGGTCCGTTAAAACAGGAATTGCTGGTACACGGAGATGACGCATTGATCCTTAACTACTTTACAGGCGGCCACATGGGGGGCGCTAATATGGACCCGCCTAACGGCTGGCAGAAGATTCACGGCCCTTGGCTGATTTATTTTAATGATGCAGCATCCGTTGACGGTGGCGACCTTATTGCCGACGCTAAGAGGCAAGCGGCTGAGGAAAAAGCGAAGTGGCCTTATAATTTCGTAACCGATACTTCTAATACACCGGGACTGTATCCTAAGGCGGACGAGAGAGCAACCGTTACAGGTAAGCTCGAAACTTCTGACGGCAGGGACTTGGGAGGCGCCATGGTGATCCTTTCCGAGCCAGGTGTAGAAGTAATTCGCCAGGTCAATGGATATTACTTCTATGCTTACGCCGACGCGGACGGTAATTTCAGTATTCCTAATGTGCGACCTGGAGACTATACATTGTATGTGTTCCCACAGCACGGTTCCATAATAGGGCAGCTTGAGCATGAAGGCGTAAATATTACAGCTTCGGATGGAGGAATAAAAAAAGAACTCGGAACCTTATCCTGGTCTCCTACGATAGACAACAACTATTTGTTCCAAATCGGCAAGGCCAGCCATTCCACGGTAGGCTTCCGAGGCAGCGACGAAAAGAGAAACTACTCTCTTATGCGCGACGCACCTGCGAACTTAACCTATAACGTGAACACCAGTGTTACAAAAGATTGGTATTACGCTCAGGTAAAAACCGAAACCGTCGGCTCCAGTCCCAATATATGGACATCGACTGCAAACGCTTTTGGAGCATGGCCCGGCACCGGTCCATGGGCCGAAACCGGTGCATGGAAGATTGATTTTAATTCAACTAAAGCATATACGGGTGACGCACACCTGCGTATCGCCTTTGCGGCGGTGTCTAATCAGCCCATACTGGAAATAAAGGTCAACGGAACCGTTGTTAAAGTGCTGAATTATGTAGGTAAAAACGACCAGACCATATATCGCAGTGCGAACCGCAGCGGACGCTACCTCAGCGAGGATATCATATTTGACGCGAGCTTGCTTACAAATGGCACAAACACGATAACCATTACGAATAAGTCGAGAGACCTTATTATTGACACGAATCCACCGCCATTCTACCGCGGTTCGGTTATGTATGATACCATCATGTTGACCACAGACGAACAGGGCAATATTGATTCGCTGAAGCAACTTGTTAATAGCGGAAAGGGTGCGGGCGATATTACAGCTACCGCTGTTACTGCGCTTCATAACTATCTTGATACTAACGCCGCTAACTTCAGCAGTGCGCTTGCCGGCTTTATATCGCTGCTGGATACACAAAATGTAGGAAGCGACTATAAAGAATTGCTGACCATCAGCGCTAGAAATGTGGCGAATGGCTCGGGCATCAACAAAACGACGCTTAAAGAGTTAGTCTCGACGGCTAGTTCATTCGACGAAAGCGATTACAATTCAGAGAACTGGGATAGTTTTACAAAGGCTCTGAGCGCAGCTAATGCAGTCATGGCTAATACTGGTGCCACTCAGAATACGGTTTATGCAGCCAGGAACAATCTGCAGCAGGCAATGGACCATCTCTCCCGTGCCGTACCTCCAGTTGAGGGCTATAAAGGACTTTATTATACCGACTTTGAGGACGACTCGCTCTGGGGATTTGATAGAACGGAACCGGGACATATCTTCGCGCAGGTCGATAATGTCGATATAGACGGGAACACTAACAAAAAGTTTCAGCTTTATGCGAATAACGTAGTTAACCTTGCCATGCGGAAGGCATTACCTAAACCTGTCGATAATGACAAAATGATGGTCGTATTTGACTGGTATCCCGCTCCGCCAAGAAACAATAGTGCTGCCAAAAGTGCCGAACTGCGTTTATTGGACGGCAACGGCGACATATTGGTTGCACTAACAAACAGGCACAACACCAATCTGGGAGCGTACACGCAACTCAACCGTCCAAAAAATAATTATACCAGTGTTAAAAATACTACATTCAGCGATAAACTCGCCTGGTATACGGTAACCGTACTTGTGGATAAGACAGCTAAGAAGATAACCGTCACCTACAAGAATAAAGCTACTAGTGCTGAGCAATCCTTGGAATTTGTTTACGATCCCACAAAGAATGATGGCACGATCGCTTTCCTTGACGTAGTCATTCTGAGTGAGGATACTACAGGTCAAGTTATGACGACTTACTTGGATTCCATCGCTGTTTACGAAGCAGGGACTGAAACGGCAGCAGCTTCTTTAACCGGTCCGGCTTCCGTTGTACCAGGTACACCATTTGATTTAAACTTCAATATCAGTGCAGTGTCCGAAAGCGTTTATCAAGAAGTATATGCGCAAGATCTGACGATACAGTTCGATCCTAATGTACTGACGTTCGTAAAAGCAAAAGCACTGACGGAAGGTTTAGAAGTTATTGAGTCGAAAGAGCTATCGCCGGGGAATATCAGATTCCTGACAGCTGCGCTTGTTAAAGACCAAGTGACTCCGCCCAATGGCAATTTCGTAAGTTTTACATTCGTTGCCAAACCTAACGCTGGTCCAGTTAAAGCTGAAGTGGCAGTTGGGAATGTAATCATTGCCAACAGTATGGGTCAGGAATTACATGTACCGGGATCCTCCTTCTCGTTCAACGTACAGAATCAACCAGTCGATACGGCTGCTCTTCAGACATTAATTAGCTTAGCGCAATCCAAAGTTAATGCCGCAGTAGAAGGCAAGGCCGATGGTCAATATGTAGCCGGATCGAAGGCTATACTGCAGACGGTGATTAATCAAGCCCAAACGGTTGTCAATCAAGCATTGGTAACTCAACAGCAGATCGATCAAGCAGTGACCAACTTAACATTGGCCATTACCGCCTTCGAATCATCCAGAATTTCCACAGATGTTAACGGTGACGTTAAAGTAACCATCGGAGATTTGGCGATTGTAGCAGCGGGGTATGGCAAAAAGTCGACGGACAGTGACTGGAATCAATTTAAAGCCGGTGACGTGAGTAAAGACGGTTTAATAGACATCGATGATTTAACAGCAGTTGCGATGAAGATATTGGAGTAATTGCGTAATAGAGTGGGGTTTAGGGATAGTTAAGCTTTTTAACAATTAGAACAGGCTGCCGGAATAATCGGCAGCCTGTTCTAATTTAGGGCAACTTCAGCGAATAAATGTGGTAACATATGGATATTGCATAGATTTGGAATAGGGACTGAACGAATGAGGTTGAGGGATTCCAAGTTGGAATTTAGTTTCAAGAAGATTCTTATCATATATCCGTTTGTGTTTCTAATTTTCTTGATAATTGTTCATGTAATGATTGGCATCAACAAACCTATTTTAATCTTCTTCGTGGTGTTCTTTATTATTAGCATGTTTTACATGAAGGGGTATTACTGGACATTAAATGGTGGACTGGTAGCAAAATATATTTTTTTCTGCAAGAGCTGTGAATTCAATGTTGATGAAATTCAACAAATCACATCGGTCACGATACAAAAAATTGGAACGGTTACTTTCCGTTTAGGGAAGGGACCGGCTGAGGATGAATATATCCTTTTGTTACGAGATGGAAATGAAGTTAAATCTTTTGCACTTAGAACAATTTGAGGAGGGCACCAATGGATTGGGTCTTTATCGGAAGTACCGCTAATGAATCATTTTTGCTAAATGGGATAGATATCTTTAAGAAAAAATGGGAATACACGAGTGAGATAGCTACCGTGATAGACCCGATATATAAAGTTAAGAAGTATTTTACCGTTTGGTCAGTTCAAAAAGATAATGGCGAAGTAATTCTCTTTGCAGCTGGAGAATTTTCAAACTGTATTTGGGGGATTTACACGAAAGGTTAGCTTTTTAAACATAGAAGGTTGTGAAAGGCGCATTCCAGCAAAAGAGTTTTTGATCAATGCCAGAGTTTTAGATTTTAAGTTATCTCAGAGTGAGAGTTCAATTGTCAGGTTGAATATTCCGGTTTGATTATGGTACTAAAGAAGAAAAAATAGGAGAAGAACCTAATGAAATTATTTGAATACTTTAAGAATTTTAAAGCTATATTAAGTGGTTCTTACATAAGTATTTCTGATGAACTCGACGAAAATAAAGGAGAATTATTAAAAGAGATTACATTCGAGGTCAAAGCGAAAAAAGATGATTTGCATGTTTTCCCTAACGGAATAATCCCTTGGATCAGTTTAGAATCACCAGAAGATGAATTGACACGATTGAGAAAAAAGAGCGAAGTTGTTTTAAATTATAATAGCATTCATGTGGTCGTAAACTACCCATTAAAAAAGCCGAAAGTTTTTGAAATAAAAAATTCTAGAATAGTAAGATCAGACTTAATCAATGAGATTAGTAAAATTTATCATACTGTGTATCAAGAAGAAGAAGAAACATCCAGCATTAAAACAATTCCAGAAATAGAGAGAAGTAAACTTAAAAACAGGAATGAAACCAACGGTAAATATGGCATCTGGGGGCACGATCTTCGAGATCTAGATCTAAGTTCAGTGAATGTAGTAAAGAAAAATAATGGAAGAATCTATTTATACCTTTATATTGAATCTTAATGAAAAAACACGAATGTAAGACCATACATCAGATGATGGGTAACACCAGAAAATGGGGTGGAAACATTGAGCGAAAAGAATATCTTTGGTATTGATTGTAAGGATGTCTACCTTAGAGAGTACTTACTTGATGATTTGGATGAATTTCACTCTCTAACAATGCAACCTGAAATTTATGACTATCTGCCTGGTTGGAACGTATCTAGAGAACAGAGGGAAGAGTGGTTAAAGAATTATGAAATACCTGGAAACAAACAATTTATAAATGCCGTATCTAAAGGTGGGGTCATAGGTGAACTTCGACTTCGGTTAGGTATCATATTGAAAGCTTCGGGAGAATTTATTGGTTGGTGCTGTACAGGTATAAAAGAGGAATTGCCGACTCCAAACCGAGAGATCATGTTTGCAATCTCAAAGGATCATAGAGGTAAAGGTTATACCACGCAAGCTACAGAAGGGTTAACGAAGTATTTATTTGAGAATACAAACGTTGAAGTGATTAATGCAATTGCTCTAATACCGAACGTACCTTCCAATAGGGTGATACAAAAAAGCGGGTTCATTTATCAAGGTGTTATCGAATTAAATAACGAAAGATACAATTATTACAAGCTTAGTAAAAACGATTGGGCTAAGGGGTAGCTTGTTAAAAATACATTACGAGATAGAGTTTGCGTACATCTAATGTGTTAGGAAATGGGGTCTATTCATTATTCGAATAAAGGTAACTATTGGAATACTACTAGGTATTATCGGAGTGTTGGTAATGATCTTAGTTTTAAATTTTGCAACAGACAGAAAAAGCATAATCCTTCACAATTTCAATATGTTGGATGTAGACCGTTTAAATGAGATGGTTCAGCGCCATAAAGAAGGAAAAGGTGACTATCTCATGCTCATTCCACCGATTATCGACGGTGGTTACTCTATACATGATGTTCATTCAAACGGCAGGGAAGTCACTTGGACCATTGATAATACCAGGGATGGAATGNTCTGAGCATGGTAAACAGGTTTACAGATGTAAGAGAATTAGCATGGATGAGACGAAAGAACATTATGTGTATATACTTAATCAATGTGATAACGAAGGTGAAAAGAGTATTACCATTTTTAGCCTCCTCAAGGAAGATGTTTTGTTAAGCTCCATCGGACTACACTAGGGGAAATATCTGAAGGTCTACCACTTGGTAGACCTTCAATTCGTTAACGGACAGTATACTGCGGTAAGTTTAGGAGGTAATTGATTCTTGGGGGGAAGCTGAATGACGAATGTCGTAAACGCAACAAATGAAAACATAATGGGATGGTTGAAACTAGAGACTGAGGTAGAATACCTTTTTGGTCCAATGGTGGATGACCCAAGTTTTATGAAAGCTTTAGAGAAAAATGTTAATCGAGGTATAGCGTTTTGTGTACGAGAGAATGATGGTTCACCGGGGTCAAACTTACTTGGTGGAGTATTGTTTTCCTCATCAAATGCATCGAGCTACATTATTGGTTGGCTAGCAGTTTCATCCCATTCGAGAGGAAAGGGCGTAGCAACGGACTAACGGAGAAAGGGATAATTTAACAATAATCAATTATTATCTACCAATTTATTATTAATTACTTATTATTTTTAATAAGGGAATTAAAAAATGTGGATTCTAATCGCTGCTTTTAATTGGAGGAGATTTATATCGAAAGTTCTATTAAAGACAAATTTAAAAAAGAAATTTTTTTAGAGGCTGCGAGCCGATTTGGAATTAACTTTGCAGATACTATAAAACTTGACGGTTTTCAAAATTTTGTGTTTTTAGGGAAGCGTGAATCAAAAAATGTGATATTAAGGATTGCTCATAGCTCACACAGGAGTAAGGATATGACGCTTGCTGAGATCGAGTTTATTTCTTATCTAGCCGATTCCGGAATGACTGTATCTAAAGCCTTACTTTCTAATCGAGGTGAATATGTTGAAGTTATTGAACTAGTTGATAACTGTTTTATTGCAACTGTTTTTGAGTTCGCTCCCGGCAGAAGGGCTGAAATTTGCGTCGAAAGTGATATCTTTTATGAACGAATTGGTAGGTTTACTGGAAAAATGCATAAGTTATCAAAAGAGTTTTCACCTATTCAAAAAAGATACGATTGGACTGACAATGCAGCTGTTACAAAATTTCAAAATTATGTACCTAATGAGATGCTCCAACACAAACTTGAGTTGATAATAAGTCAAATTCAATCATTATCCAGAGACAGAGATTCGTTTGGGCTTATTCATGGAGACATTAGTCCGGGAAATTACCTGAATCATGAAGATCACCCGAGCATCATTGACTTTGATCAATGCGAGTACAGTTGGTTTGCTTCTGAAATTGCAACATCGATATTTCATGAAACTCCAATACCATTTATTATTACAGATGTGAATAAACGAAAGACAATAACAAAACGATTTTTCTCGAATTTTTTTCAAGGATACTCTAAAGAAAATACACTAAGTCGTAGTGCAATAGATGCCATTCCTTTATTTATTAATTTAAGACAAGCTATCGTTATTGGTCTTATACACCGCAGTGCTGATATGGATAACTTTGATAATTGGAGTGATTGGAATAAGGAAGCACTAACTTTTTATATTAATAATTTAGAAAATGATATTCCTTATATTGACTTGGATTTCACAAGTCTATGATGCAAATATGAAAAAGCATGTAATTAAGCGTGGTTTCATTCCCAATGTTAGGCGTTAGAGAAACGTTTACTAAATGAAAGGAATATATGAATGACAATACAACCTAGTAAGCTATGCGTGGAAATTACAAAAAAAGTACAGATTGATTATCTCATTTCTCATCCAGAGGGATATGCAGACTTAAATTGTGAGTGGGGACTCATTATTTTTTTACATGGAATGGATATGAGGGGTGAAGACATATCCCAATTATCGAATTATGGACTACTTGAAATAATGAACGAGGGTGAATTATCACTACCTTTCATAGTTGTAGTTCCTCAATGTCCATATGAGTCTTATTGGAATATGGAGCGTGATGCGGTTACAGCTCTGATAGACGAGGTTGTAGCTGATCATCGCGTAGATCGAAAACGTATATATTTGATTGGATATAGTATGGGAGGATATGGAGTTTGGGATTTAGCTATCCATCATCCAAAAAAGTTTGCTGCAATTGTGCCCCTTAGTTCAGGCGGCCAAATTTCAAAAGCAGAGCAACTCCAAAACACATCAATTTGGGCATTTCATGGGGCGAAAGATAATATAGTACCAGTAGAACACATGACAAACATGATAAACGCTATAGAGCAACATCAAGGGAGAGCTAGACTTACTATATATCCAGATCAAGGACATGACATAATGCGTGCAGCATTGAGCAATCAAGAGCTGTATAGTTGGCTACTTGAACAAAAAAGCTAGCTTTACGCTTTTAAAGGGATCTTAAGCAATTAGTAGGCTTATTTGTCAACACCATGCGAGTAATATAGTTTGTTATGGTATGAAAAACTGTACGTATTTAGGGAGTGTTATTATGCTAAGTTTTAAGAACACAACAACGGAAATTTCAAATAGCGGCATTGATACAGTTATTCTATCGGTAGGAGCAACGGAACAGTTCGGACCGTACTTACCCATGCATTTAGATACGCTTATCGCAGAGCTATTCGCTGAAACTTATGGAAGAGAATTAAATGCTTACATTTTACCTACAATTCCGTTTAATACCTCCGAGGAGCATGCCAATTTCAAGGGAACTGTTACTGTAAGCCCCAATATATTAACATCCTTGTTGGAAGAAGTCATTACTAACCTGATCAAACAAGGTTTCAAAAAGTTCTTGGTCTGCAGTGGACATGGAGGCTCTTATTGGGAGGGGGCTTTCGTCAAACATATTAATTACAAGTACCCTCAAATTATCTTAATCACAGCAAATCATAACAATCATATCGCTTGGGAAGAAGCACTTAAAACGTCAGGTTTACAAGGCTTAAACGAAATACACGGTGGATTATTGTCTGTTTGCACGGCAATGTGGCTTTGTCCTGAACTGGTTAAATCATGCTCAATGGGATCAGACGTACCACTGGAAAACCGTCTTTATGCGGATTACATAGGTTGGGATAAACTAACTCAAGATGGTTGTTGGGGGAAATTTGAGGTGGGAAAATATTCACAGGAAGAACTTGCTGAAAAAGGAAGGTTATTTTGGACCACATATATGAATAAAAGAGCTGAGGGTTTAAAACAAATCCTAGATGAGGGTTACCGTCGAAAAACGCAGCTATGATTGAAGCATTCCCACATATCCGGACGAGAATTAAAGTATTTTCTTCCAGAAGATTTTGCTTTCACTCCGTCATTTAAAAAGTAAGCCGTACTGACAAAACCTTGTCAATACGGCTTTTTATGTTAGGAAAATAATTGAAAGCAGGAAATATCATCCTTCATATATGAAAGCATTTGAAAGCACAATATGGGTAAGAGATTTTCCTATCGAGGAGGAAATTATGTTGGAAAAACTGCTGCTAAGGGTGCTGCTTCTGGTTTCCGTGGCCTCAACCCCGTATGTTTTGAAACGAAAAAACTTGCTTATGCTCTTAACCGTATTTTTTGCAAAAGGTGTGATTTGTACACTCATGGATTCATTTTTTATTAAAAGAAAGATGATTTCTTATCCAGTGAGACCTTTTTCCAAGACGTTTGAAACGAACATCTTATTCGACTTATTGTTTTACCCGCTGCTGAGTGTGGTATGGGTAAGAATGAGCTACAACAGCAAGCCTGCAGAACTTTTGATCCGAAGTTTATTTTTCAGCGTGCCGATGACGGTGCTGCAGTGGGCGCTAGAAAAGAAAACGAAGTTATTTGAGTGGAAGTCATGGACGATCCTGCATACTTTTGCGTGCATCAGTTTCACCTTACTTACAATTCGGGGGTTCGTGGGTCTGCTAAGAATGCTTGTACCAAGTGAAAAACTTGTAAACGCGGAAGCAGCACAGGTCAGATCTACCAACAAGTATGGGCAAAGCTTCAAGAACTACGAAATCGAAGAGCTAAATGGCGCGGTGGATAAGAGGAAGATGCCATTGGCGTAGAAGTTATGGTGTATTTGATCCTTTGTACTTTAAGAAAGGAGAGTTATTGCAATTGAATTTATCTAGCCGTAAGTTCTGGTTTCGTTTGACTATGATTGTGGTCTTATCCTTGGAATTGACAACATTCGGCACGATTGCACAGAAAACTAGCGCTAATTCATATAGAGTTCCGCTTGAATCCAAAATAGAGTCGAAAGCCATTCGACCGTTTCAGGTACATATTCCGGAGTCGGAGCTTACCGATTTGCGGAGGCGTATACTTGCGACTAGATGGCCGGACAAAGAAACGGTGTTGGATCAAGCGCAAGGCACGCAGCTTGCAACGATGAAAAACCTAGCACATTATTGGGCGAACAATTACGACTGGCGAAAATTTGAGGCCAAGTTGAACGCTTTGCCGATGTACGTCACTAATATCGATGGAGAGGACATTCACTTTATTCACGTTCGATCGAAGCATAAAGATGCGCTGCCAGTCATCCTTATGCACGGCTGGCCCGGCTCGATTGTCGAGAAGCTGAAGCTAATCGACCCATTGACCAATCCCACAGCCTATGGTGGGAAGGCATCGGACGCCTTCGATGTCGTTATTCCGTCAATGCCTGGTTATGGGTTTTCGGGCAAGCCGACCACGACCGGATGGGGCCCTGACCGCATTGCTCGTGCTTATGGAGAGCTGATGACTCGTCTCGGGTACAAGAAGTATGTGGCGCAAGGCGGCGACTGGGGAGCCATTATTGCAGACGTAATGGGTGTCCAACAGCCTAGTGGACTAATCGGCATTCACACTAACTTGCCCTTTGTAGTTCCGTCCGATCTCGAGAAGGCTATTCAGGCTGGGAAGGGTTGTCCGCCTGGTCTTACAGGTGATGAAAAACGCGCATGCGAGCAGCTGGACTTCTTCTACAAGCGTGTTGCATACGCGCAGATTATGGGAACTCGCCCGCAGACGCTTATGGGACTCGCGGATTCACCTGTAGGTTTGGCGGCATTCATGCTGGACCATGACGCGAAAAGCCTTTCGCTGATCTCACAGGCATTTAATGGACAACCTGGAGGCCTTTCACGAGACGATGTTCTCGACAACATTACGCTCTACTGGTTAACCAATACGCCTATTTCTGCAGCTCGCCTATACTGGGAGAATAAATATCCGTTCTTTGGCATTAAGGGTGTCAAACTTCCCGTTGCTGTGAGCGTATTTCCCGACGAGGTCTATGAAGCTCCGAAGAACTGGACACAAAAGGCGTATCCGAATCTTATTTATTTCAATAACCTCGACAAAGGAGGACACTTCGCGGCGTGGGAACAGCCGATGCTCTTTGTGGATGAATTACGAAATGGACTCAGGGAGCTGCGCAAATTTAAATAATACCTTGATAAGAGGTGGGAAGGAACCTACCATCTCAATGCAAAGGGTACAAATTCTTGAGATTCTCTATTTCAAGGAATTTGTACCCTTTTGCTTTTGCATTGGTGACTTGGATCCGTAGCGCTAATACGATATGGGCTCGCTTCAGTGGTATATTTTTCTAATGTTTATACACAATAACTAAAACTGGAATAAGAGCTGGGCTAGCTTCATTGGTATATTTTACTAATGGTTGTAAACAATAACTCAATGATGGGGGGGCAACAGTGCATAAACTATCCGTTACCGAGCCGATGCAGGATCAAATCCAAAATCGTATGAAGGGGGCTATTGACTTCGTTATTCGGCCGTTCCCTTTCCGTGGATCTTCGTCATTCACTTGCCTCTATCTATCCTCGATTGTGGAATCGGCTCTCGTTGATGAGTTTGTCGTTAAACCCATGCTTGCCGCTGTTCCAATCGAAGAGGAAGAGGAATACGATCTGAACGATCTGGATTGGTTTCATCGCCACATTCCCTTTGTCCAAAACAAGGAATGGACTGATGCCGATGAGGGTGTGCGCCTGCTGCTGGAGGGCCAGTGCCTGCTGATACCAACGCACGTTAACCATTTCCTAAGCTTTGACGTCAAACGTAGTGACTATCGCAGTATAACCGAGCCACAGTCGGAAGCCACAGTACGCGGACCACGGGAAGGTTTCGTCGAGGACATCGGTCGGAACGTGGCGCTCATCCGTAAACGGCTCAAAAGTGAACATTTAGTTTTTGAACAAATGACCATAGGAACTAAAACACAAACCACAGTCTATTTGACCTATTTGCCCGACGTAGCCCCCATTGAAGTCGTAGAAGAATTCCGTCGTCGACTGCAATCCATCCATGCTGACAGCATTCTGGAAAGTTCTTATTTGGAAGATTGGATTCAAGACAAGACGTTTTCACCGTTCCCGCAACTCATCGGGACAGAACGGCCGGACGCGGTGACTGGCAAACTGTTGGATGGGCAAGTAGCGCTTCTCACCGACGGCACTCCGATTGCATTGATAGGTCCAGTGACTTTTTTTCAACTCTTCTCTTCACCAGAAGATTATTACCAAAGGCCGGATATCGCTACACTATCGCGATGGTTGCGAATGTTCGCTTTTATGCTCTCGATCTTTATCCCTCCTTTATATATAGCAGTGGTCACATTTCATCAGGAGTTACTACCGACTTCGCTCTTGATTAACCTAGCTGCGCAAAGGGAAGCTGTACCTTTCCCGGCGTTCCTGGAAGCAATGATTATGATGGTTACTTTCGAGATTTTACGTGAAGCCGGTTTGCGGATGCCTCGGATTGCAGGTCAATCGATCTCCATCGTCGGTGCGCTAGTACTTGGCATGACAACGGTCGAAGCAGGACTCGTTTCAGCGGCTATGGTAATCGTAGTTTCAATAACGGCAATCTCCAATTTCGTGTCGCCAGTTTACGGCTTTGGTATTGCCCAGCGGGTCCTACAATTCGTGTTCATGTTCCTGGCCGGCTTTATGGGATTATACGGTATTCTGTGCGGAACACTGTTTGTTTTGATCCATCTAGTCTCATTGCGTTCTTTCGGTGTGAAGTACATGTCTCCCATAGCGCCTTTGATACTGTCTGACTTCAAAGACACTATCCTGCGTGTACCTCGGTTCTGGATGAATCGAAAACCTCAGATGTTCTCTAGGAAGAAATAGGGGGGCGAACATTGCGAAAATTATGGCTCTTGAGCTTACTAGTCGCATTACTTTTCTGTTCAGGTTGCTGGGACAAGAAGGAAATCAATGAACTGGCAATTGTCACCTCAATCGGCATCGACCGGGAACCATCGACTGGCATGTATATTGCTTATTACCAAGTGATCAACCCACCGGCCCTCTCCTCGAGGCAAGGTGGTGGATCTAAAGCATCGGTATACACGTATCGTTTTAAGGAATATAGCCTGGGCCGGTTTATTCAAAAATCGAGCACGATGATGCCGCGTTTGCTTTTCACCTCACATTTGCATTGCTATATCTTATCCGAAGAGGTGGCCCGTCATGGAATCATTGATATTCTCAACTACTTGGAAACGACTCCGGAATGGCGCATGAACGCTTATCTGTTTGTGACGGATTCCCCTCTACAGACTGTAATGAACAGCTTTACGACACTTGAAAAGATGCCCGGTCGCCATGCCACTTCGCTTGTTCGCGTTCTTTCGCGGGGGTCCTTTGCGGGGGGCGTAGAGCCAATCCGTGTCAAAGACGTCGTGACAGGTATGGAATTCCAATTGCCGACACTTATACCGATGATCCACTACCGCGGTAAACCGGCGGAAACTACTGAGAGATTGGAGCAGATTGACGCCAGCAAACAAGCGCCATCCTTTTTTGATGACAGCGCGGTGTTCTTCAAAGGACGCATGGAAGGACGCTTGGACAGTCAGAATAAATACTATTATCACATCTTGAATACGAGATATCGTAAATTCACAGAAACGGTTAAAGTAGGCGGAAGTTACGTCGACGTAGAGACGAATAATGTCCAAGTGAAACGGAAATGGGATCGATCGGCCAATCGTCTCAACATCCTTATTCATGCTGATCTCCGCATATTGAACAACCAACAAGATAGCAAATTAACGTTGCATAACGTACATATGATCGAAAAGGCGTTTAATAACGTCGTAGCGGACAAAGCAGAGAAGATGCTTGAGTTGGGAAGACTAAAGAACTGGGATCTATTGGGCTTGCAGGATGAAGGTGCTACTTCGGATTCATGGCGGGGGACGTCAGTAAATTTCTCGGTCACATCTGACGTTACGACGACCGGCAACAAGAGGGATCCCTATACCATGGAAGGCAAGGAGGGGTAAAGCGCATATGGATTCCGTCCGGCTGAGCGCGTGGCAGTTTCACTTGTTGACGCAAATCTATGTCATCGGTACTGCGTTTATTTTACTTCCCGGCCCGATCATCGCGAGTGCAAAACAATATGGTTGGATTGTCGTCATTTGGGCGACCTTGTATGGACTGGTGCTTGCTTTCGGCTACTTGTACCTTGCAAAGCTGTATCCAGGAAAGACACTCATCGAGATCGCCTTGCAGGCATTCGGCAAGTGGGCCGGTGGTCTCGTCTCTTTACTATATATCGTCTTTTTCATCCAGATCGCATCCTGGGTAACACACAATCTTGGCGATTTCATGCATATTAACCTCATGCCACTCACACCAATTTCTATATTCCATATCATGATATTGCTCGTCAGTGCGTATGCCGTGTCGAAGGGGATCGAATCAATTGCTTTGGTGAACGAACTATTGGTGCCTTACCTTTATTCAGCATTCTGGGTTCCGATTGCCATCATGCTACGGGAGTGGAAGTGGCGTTATTTTCACGTCGCCTACCCTTTTCAGCTGAGTGATGTCGTAATTCAAACCCGATTCGTACTGGCGTTTCCCTTTATGGAGACGGTGGCGTTCTTGATGCTTATTCCATTCGTGCAGAGGAAAGTGAATATCTCGTTTATTTCGGGAATTGCTGTCGCAGGCGCAATGTTGACCGCTTGCGTCTTTATTTCGATTGGGGTTCTTGGTGTGTATCGCGGCCAACAATTGGTTTACCCAATCTTTTCGATGTTCCGCGAAATGAGATTTACCGGTTTCATCGAGCATTTGGAAGCGATTCTTGCTGTGAATATTGTGCTGGTAGTATTTATTAAACTGTGCATACTATTCTATTGCGCAGTTTTGGGAGTCTGCCAGCTGCTCAAAATTGAGAAGCGAACCAGCGTGATTTATCCGATGATTTGGGTCATATCTGCGTATTCGATGCTGTTTATGAATAACGTCGAGAATCTCGATTGGATAAAAAAATATTTGTTCGAATACTACTTCTTATTCGCCGTACTCCTTCCCATCCTCTTCATCGTCTCGGCCAAATGGAGAAATAACGGGCGTCGGATGAAGAAGGACGGATCTGCATGACGATTTTGGTCGCCGTCTATGCCCTAACTATCGGAGTCGGATATGCGATGCGAAAATTCGGCAGATATAACGGTAAAGAGACTACAGTTTTCCTTTCAATCACAACTATAGGTGCCGTTTTGTGGCTAAGTATTATTCTGCGTCATCCGTTAGATTTAAATGATGCGATCGGCTTCATCATCGAGCGAGTCCTGCGTTAAGTCTACATGATTTCATCGGGATGGGAGAAATGTGTGAGTGGGAGATAGTCGAGATGATTGAAATCTAAATTTGATTAATTATTTTTAAAATAATTTAAAGGCCGGTATCTTCAAAAGATGCCGGCTTCTTGTTGTCCATTGTTAAAATTATCCGCCAATAAATGACAATATGTTTAGAAGTCGTCGCAAATGGTCGACGTCAAATAGCCCCCACCTAGCGGCGGGAGCGGACTTGGGATGTACTTCTATGGATTCTGATTCATCTGAAAATCGGCGGGGAGCGATAGATTGCTTGGTCTATTCGTTATGATCGCACTCGCGATAATACGGAAGAGACGCTCAGCTCGTGGTGCGGATGAGGGCTGGTCACCTAGCCAAGCGAGAGCAGCAGCTAGCGAGAACAAGTCATCACCATTCATGTCGCTACGCGCAAGTCCCGCAGCCTGAGTGCGAGTGAGAAGCCGAGCGCCTGCCGTTCGCAATGTGACGCACGAAGCATGGAGTGCGGAATCGGTATCCTCGATGGCTGCAATCATTGCTGCCACAACCCCTTGATAGTTACCCGTGAATGTAACGACGTCATGTAGCCACGACACAAGTGCATCATCTGGTGAACTCGCAGTTTCGAGCTCACATGCCTTTGCCGTGAGCTCATCGAAGCCTGCGCGGAGCAATGTATCTAGCAGCGCCTCTCTGGTCGGGAAGTGACGATACAATGTGCCTAGCCCGACGCCAGCCCTACGAGCGATATCACGCATGGATGCATCGGCGCCATGTTGGGTTACAACTACGCTTGCGACTGCCAGTATGTGTTCATAGTTTTTCTTCGCATCGGCTCGCATATTTTCCCTCCTTGACAACTGGAGCGGTGCTCCGTATAATCATAAACGGAACAGTGATCCTTTTATGTGGAACACTGCTCAGGTAAGTATAACTCATCTGCATGTAAGGAGAAAGCAAGATATATAGAGATTCAATGAAGGCCACACGATTGCATGAATACGGCAGACTTGAGGTACTGCGGTAGAAGGAGACGTAGGTTACCCAAGATGAAGCTAATCAATTCAAAGTATGTAACGGGGTATTATGGTCGTATGTGATAACCTAATTAGGTTGTCGCGGCAAAATCGGATTTCAGACATATCACAAATCGCAATAATATCCAAAACGTGCTTAAGAAAGCTACATGCAGTCCGTTGTGAATTAAAATAGATAGTTAATAAACATAATGGAGCGATACAATGAAAACAACGATTTTCGAAGACATGGGCATAATTAGAGCACAAACTCTATTAGCAATGGAAGGCCTGACTGAGGAACTCATAGATCGTATTCCCCCTGGTTGCCGCAATAATATCCGTTGGCAACTTGGTCATATCTATTTCGTTACAGAGCACTTGACGCTGTCGCAGCTGAAACTTGCGATGAATCTGCCGGAAGGGTTTGTTGAACGGTTTGGATCAGGTAAGGGACCGTTGGATTACCCTGATTCCCTTCCAAAACCGACATTGCCAGAGCTGAAAATCCTATTGACAGAACAACTAGATAGAATCCGCAAGCAGTATCCAATGGATCGCTTGAACGAAAGTGTAGACGCGATTAATACTTCCACGGGACTCCTTATGGTAACTCCTGAGCAATCTCTGCGTTACAACCTGTACCATGAAGGATTGCATGCCGGAATCTTATCCACATATAAAAGAGTATTAACACAATAATCTTGCATTTTACGAGGAACAACTCGTATTACTGGATAATTAGGCATCATTTTAATAACAGAAAAGTTCAAAAAATATATTATTTTAATTATGAAAAGGGGAATATATATCATGGCAAATTTAACAGGTAAAGTGGCAATAGTAACAGGCGCGTCGAAGGGAATCGGTGCTGGCATAGCAAAAGGATTGGCAGAGGCCGGTGCGGCCGTTGTCGTTAATTATTCCTCCAGCAGACAAGGGGCGGATCGTGTTGTAACAGAAATTACCGAAAGAGGGGGCAGAGCAATCGCAGTTCAGGGCGATATGTCCAAAGCCGCGGACGTTGAACGACTGTTCGAGGAGACGAAAAGTGCACTTGGTACGCCGAACATCCTGGTCAACAATGCCGGCATCTTCGAATTCCAGCCATTAGAGGAAGTGACGGAGGAGTTGTTCCACCGCCAGTATAACATTAACGTGCTTGGACCAATTCTGACCACGCAGCAAGCATTGAAACATTTCCCTACAGAAGGCGGAAGCATTATCAATATCGGCACGATTGCGACTAAAAACCCGGTTCCGACTACTATGCTTTACGCTTCGAGTAAAGGTGCGGTAGATACGATGACGCTGGCACTCGCGAAGGAGCTCGCTCCGCGGAATATTCGCGTCAATACTGTTGCTCCAGGCTTTACGGATACGGAGGGCAACGCCGGTTTCGTCACCAGTGAGGCTGGAAAGGCTCTTGCTGCGGCTACGCCGCTGGGTGGCCGTTTTGGGAAACCGGAAGATATAACCCCGACCGTGGTTTTCCTTGCCTCAGATGACGCCGCTTGGCTAACGGGTGAAAGAATCAGCGCATCCGGCGGCGTGCATTAATAACGAGAGTTTTCCTGGCGGAAAGATAGTCTACCCAAACTAATTTAATCTAGAAAAGGTTGTCACTTAAGGTCAAAAAGTTGATCTGTAGGGCAACCTTTTTTTCTTCTCGGGAAAACATTGCACGGATAAGCGGCCGCTTGTTAACGATACTAGGCCTCATCAAAAATAACAATTCATCATTTTATCATTGATTTCTGCTCCGCGTACATACCATTGGCACCTATTGGAAATCATAATGCCTAATTATTGTTTGTAGAGGAGTGTTAGAGATGAGTGATTTGATCAAGAATGCAGTTTCGCTCGGTCTGGGAATTACGATTGCGACCAAAGAAAAACTGGAAAACTACGTCAAGGAGCTTGTGGCAAAGGGAGAAGTTGCCCCTGAAGAGTCGAAGGCGCTGGTGGCAAAGTTGATCAAGAAGGGGGAGGAGCAGCAGGACGCTCTTAAAGAAATCGTACGCGTACAGCTACAGAAGATGCTGGTTGAATTACACCTGGCGACAGAGGAAGATATTAAACGGCTAGATCAGCGCATCGACCAAATGGAACACAAGCTGCAGGCATAGTCGATTATGAGGAAAAGGATACGGCAGTTACAACGATACCGCGATATTGTTATTGCTTTGGTTCGCCATGGTTTCGGCTTCTTGGTAGAAGAGTCAGATCTGCTGCAGCGTCTTCGTATTCCAATTCGAAGATTTCAGGTGGATGACGATACAGACCGTAAATCGATTGGACTGCGAATTAGGGATGTCGTTGAAGAGCTCGGACCAACCTTCATTAAATTGGGACAGATCGCCAGCACCCGAAGTGATCTCCTGCCGGAAGACATTGTTAAGGAGTTGGAGAAACTTCAGGATGATGTGAAGCCCATCCCGTACAAACAGGTAGAGGAAATCGTTGAGGCTGAACTAGGACAAAGTATCGCGACGGTTTATGAGCGCTTCGAGGAGCAGTCACATGCCGCGGCATCCATCGGGCAAGTGCACCTTGGTGTGCTCCACACCGGAGAACGTGTGGCTATCAAAATCCAACGACCTCAAGCTGCAGAATCAATCCGGATCGATCTCGAGATTCTAGCGGACTTGGCTGCGATAGCCGAGCGACGCTTTGCATGGGCGCGGCGGATTCAAATGGAGGTCCTCATTGCGGAATTTGGTAAATCGCTCTTAAATGAGCTGGATTATACCAAAGAAGCTAGGAATGCGGAGAAGATAGCTGAGCAGTTCAAGGATGTCGCCCATATCTATGTGCCGCTGATTTATAGCGATTACAGCTCGAAAAAAGTTATGACGATGCAGTATATCGAAGGGGTTCGACTGTACCAAGAGGATCAACTCAACGCATATGGGTACGACCGAGCCCGAATTGCCAATCGGCTCATTCAAGCCTTGTTTCATCAGATATTCGTTGAAGGTTTGTTTCATGCAGATCCACATCCTGGGAACATCGTCATACAGCCGGGCGAAGTTATCGCTTTACTTGATTTTGGCATGGTAGGCCGACTCACGGTGGAGTCAAAATTTCATTTTTCCTCACTGATTATTGCTCTTATGCGTCAGAACACCGATGGAGTGATTAAGGCGATCTATCGGATCGGGCTTATTGACGAGGAACTCGATATGGCGGAGCTGCGTTTTGATATTGAGGAGCTTAGAGAGCGATATTTCAGAGTGCCTCTTAGTCGTGTAAGCTTGGGGGGAGTCGTCAACGATCTGTTCGAGGTGGCGTACAAGTACCATATTCGCATTCCGGCGGATTTCATCTTATTAGGAAAAACGTTTATAACGATTGAAGGGGTTGTCACAAAGCTAGATCCTACGATCAGTATCGTAAAAATAGCAGAACCATTCGGTCTCCAACTACTGTTGGAACGACTACGCCCGAAAAATCTGACATCAAGTTTACTCAAAGATGTCACGGATTATGGGCACTTGCTAATTGATTTTCCAAGACAGTCCCGAGAGTTCTTTTCACTGATGAAAAAAGGGAAGCTGCATATGAATATAAGCGTCCCTGATGCCTACGATTTCCTGCGCAAGCTAGATCGCATTGGCAATAGAATCACGTTCGGCATCGTTCTCTTATCTTTCAGCCTCATCATGATGGGACTCATCATAGGTTCTTCGATTGTTGGCCGGAAGCATTATTTCTTGCTGAACGTGCCAACCATCGAAGTTGGATTCGTATTGGCATCATTAATGAGTCTCTGGCTGCTATTTTCGATATTTAAATCGGGCAGGTTCTAAATTAACCATGCTATCCATTGATCCTAAGCTCCGAGAAACTATAGTTTAGTAAGAACAACTAATGGAGGTTGTCGACATGATCGGCATGAAGTGTGAAAATGAGCATTAAAGAAAAACTTCACAACGGCAGTTTGTATTTGCCTGGTAATGAAGAACTGGCAAAGGAACAAACGCTTTGTCTTAATCGGCTATATGATTTTAACCATACACGCCCGCTGGATTATGAAAAAAGAATAGCATTAATGAAAGAAATGTTTGCTGAGATTGGCGAGGGGTGTTATATCGAACCTCCGTTTCATTCCAACTGGGGTGGCAAGCATGTTCATTTTGGCAAAAACATTTATGCAAATTTTAATCTAACGTTGGTTGACGATACGCACATCTATGTTGGAGATTATACCATGTTTGGGCCGAATGTTACGGTGGCCACTGCAGGGCATCCGATTCTACCTGAGCTGCGAGAAAAAGGATATCAATATAATGCGCCTGTTACGATTGGGAGAAATTGCTGGTTAGGCGCTGGTGCCATTTTGCTTCCAGATGTTACGATTGGTGAAAATACCATTATCGGAGCAGGAAGCATTGTGACCAAAGATCTTCCATCTAACGTAATCGCTGTGGGGAATCCATGTAAGGTGCTGCGAGAAGTTTCTGATCACGATAAGGCGTATTACTTCAAAGATCGAAGAATTGATTATTCAGCTTTGAATTGATCTGAACAGGCTGCCGATGTGCTGGCAGCCTGTTTCTGCTTTTTGCAATCATTACCTTATTAAACCGCACCAACTACGTGATGGGGGACATAAAGCTCCTCCAGTGACACAATTTCTTCAGGTGATAGCGTGAACGACAGCGCCCCAATGGCTTCTTGGAGCTGATCGACATTCGTAGCCCCGATTATTGGAGCAGAGACCGATTCTTTCTGAAGCAACCAAGCTAGCGCAATATGGATTCGGGGAATACCGTGCTTATCTGCAATGGCAGCAACTCGCTCAACGACCAATTGGTCGATATCGGCTGTAGCGTCGTATTTCTTTTTTTGCATATAATCCGTTTCTGAACGCAGTGTTGTTTCCGAGCAATCACGCAACAATCTTCCTGATGCAAGCGGGCTATACGGAATGACCCCGATTTTTTCTTCCTTGCACAGTGGCATCATCTCCCGCTCCTCTTCACGATAGATGAGATTTAAATGATTCTGCATCGATACAAACCGGGTCCATCCATGTTTCTCGGCTACATGTATCGCTTTAAGAAATTGCCAGGCATACATCGCAGAAGCCCCAATATATCTGGCCTTACCAGCCTTCACAACATCATGCAAAGCTTCCATCGTTTCTTCAATAGGAGTGGTGTAATCCCAGCGGTGGATTTGATAAAGATTTACGTAATCGGTACCCAGTCTTTTGAGGCTCTTATCAATCTCACTAATGATTGCCTTTCGAGAGAGTCCTGCGCCATTCGGACCTTGTTGCATACGTCCGTGCACTTTTGTTGCAAGAACAATTTCATCTCGACTGGCATAATCCTTTAGAGCTCGCCCAATAATTTCCTCACTGGTTCCATCTGCATACACATTTGCCGTATCGAAAAAATTAATACCTACTTCGAGGGCTTTTTTTATAATAGGACGACTACGCTCCTCATCAAGTATCCATGGATGATGCCACCGCTCTGCTACTCCAAAACTCATACAGCCAAGGCAAAGCTGGGACACATCCAAGCCAGTATTTCCAAGTTTCACATATTTCATTGTCGATATGCTCCTTTGTTAATGGGGAATAACCTTATTATGCAACAAATGACAAAACGATCGTTATCCCATTCCTCCCAAATGATTGCCTGATCCTCTCACAGCACTTATGTAACTGGTTCATATGACATATAATTAAACAACAATGTGATTTCGGATTTAAAGTAATGGGGAGGATAATTCAGTGTACGAGATCGTGTTTTTTGATGTTGACGGGACCCTATTAAGTGAAGTGGATAGAAGAATACCTGAAAGCACAAAATTGGCTATTACAAGGCTTCGAGATAGAGGTGTTAGGGTCGTTGTTGCAACGGGGAGGCCACATAATTTGTGTCATGAACTAATTGCACTCGGCATTGATACTTTAATATCAGCAAATGGAGCACTTATCAAAGCAAAAAATAATGTTATTTATAAGTCAGCGATTTCCGCAAAAACGGTTCACGAACTCTCAAGTTTTGCGGAGTTAAATGGTCACAGTCTGTCCTATTTTACTGATACGATTGCAATGAACGGAATAGGAGTAGAGGAAACACGAGTTAGAAGGGCACTATTAGAGACCCTAGGTCTTAACTATTATCCCAAAAAATTAGACACACTCTTTGAAGAGATTTACTGTATGTGTTTGTACGCTGATAAGAGTGAAGCTCAAAAGTTTATTAAAAACTTTCCGCATCTGCGGTTTGTTCGTTTCCATAGTTATGTAATAAACATTCTTGAGAAACAAGTGGTCTCTAAATCGGACGCAATCAAAAAAGTATTGGATTATTACAACATTGCCGCTAGCAATTCTATCGCTTTCGGTGACGGCAGCAATGATTTAGATATGTTGGAGTACGTAGGCCTCGGTATTGCCATGGGCAACGGTGAGGAACATCTTAAGCAAAAAGCAGATTTCGTTACCAAAAAAGCAAGTGAAGATGGCATATACGATGCCCTTACTAAATTTGGTGTTATTTGATGGATGCTGGACAAAATCAACAGGCAGCCGGCGTTACTGGCTGCCTGTTGTACGAAACGGAGTATAGTTTTTATATAAGGCTATGATCGTAAGCCATATTCCATGGTCCAGATTGGGATCTGATCGCCCGGGTTCTTCTCATTGTACACATTGCCGACCCAAGGTGTGCCGCAGATGTGCAGATATGCGTAAGGTGTGCCATCGAACATCACCCAGGCACCTGCATCTCTGACTGTACTGGGCAGTCCGGACTTCATGGCGTCGAAAGGCCAAATGATCATCCAGTGCGGACCAATCGGTATTGCCGGGCTTGTCGTATCGAACGGATCGGTGTTGCTATGCTGCGTGGCTCCGCACAGCATGTAGATGAGGCCTGGCGTTGTATTCGTGGGTCTCGGTTTCTTGGCCAAGAGATCCATCATCCATTGCAGTCCCATCGGATCGGCGCACATTGGGGGATTGCCGATCTGATTCTCATCCCCAGGAAAGCATATCCAATTGTTGCTGCCTTGGCGTAGGATGAGTAGTCTCCCATCTTCACACATTTCTGCAACGGTTGCATCTTTGGTGATGTGCCGTGGACCGGAGAGCATCGCCCTCGTAATTTTAATAGCAAGGGCTTGTTCCTGTTTCGATGCAGGGACCGGTTGACCGGGCGGCATCATTGCAATTGCGCTGTTACTGTAAGATCCAGAGGCTCCTTCTCTAATTGAAGCATTAGGCGTGGAACTAATTTTTACTTTTTTCGCTGCTTTTGTTCGGGACACCACTACAGATGAATTTCTCTTGCGCTTTCCCATTTATTACTCCTCCAATTGTAATTATTGATTTATGAGCTATATATTACTTGACTAGGTGATTAGAGTTACACCGTTACACCGTTACACCGTCAAAAGACCTATCAGCATTCTATGCTTTTAATTCTTAATAAATGTAATGTCCCAACATGAATGAGCTCTGGGTGCTATCTGGTAGTAAGCTCGAACGGCTAAACTTGGCAGGAACAAACAAAAGAGGCTCTAGGAGCCTCTTTTGTTTGTTTTGTCGTTAATACAGATTTTTGGTGATCTTTTGAGTCAAATAGGCAATTCTCTGTTCAATGACGGCATCGTCAATTACCGTTAGCTTATCAGGCTTAAACAGCTGAATTTTCTTTAATTGATAATAATCAGTCAATATCTGCTGAACTGTTAATTGATTCGTCATGAGGTATTTCACGTTGAACATACCACGAAGAATTTCATCTTGTGCGATAAGCAACCTGCCGCTAATTGGATTGAAAATCCCTTTTTGAATGCCTTCTGCGTAGAAAGCCAATAGATACTGTTCTCGCTTCTTCATGCCTTCATTAAATCGATCGTACCATTCGGGATAACTGGTTTCGAGTTCCTTTATAAAGATATCCGTGAAATATTCGACAAGTGAAACGGACTGCTCGAATATTAACTGAAATCGGGTACCGAAACTTTGATCCGTATCAAAGTGGGAGTTGGTTAGTTCATTCATATATTCAATAAAACCGGCTACGATGAAACCGATTATTTCTTCTTTCGTCGAGAAATACTTGTATAAAGTCGCCCTGCTAACCTCCATTACTTTGGCGATTTCCTCCATCCGTATGGATTGAAGTCCATTCTTTCGCAAATAGGGAATCAATTTCATAACGAGCTTAGCTCGGATCTCTTGTTTTTTATCTGTGTTCAAAACATTACCCCCTCGCATCTATTATACCTGTTATGCGTAAAACATCATACATCAATTACAAAGTAGACATAAAATGCATTTTTTGTTTACCTTGTTAGTTTGATGTGTTATGATGCTCAGCGAAGGCTATTTAACGAAAGAGAGGTTATCTACAATGAAAACAAGAAAGCTTGGTCATACTGGACTTGACGTTTCTTCTATCGGCTTAGGCTTGATGGGGATGTCACCTGGTATTTATGGCACGATTGATGATGAAGAATCCATCAAGACCATTCATCGCGCGCTGGATCTTGGTGTGACACTGCTAGATACCGCCGATACGTATGGAAATGGACATAATGAGGAACTTCTCGGCAAAGCGCTCAAGGGTCGCAGGGAACAAGCGATTGTTGCAACGAAGTTCACTTTTGGGCCGAACTGGGAGTTCATCGGTGGGCATCCGGATTATGTTAAGAAAGCAATTGATGAGAGCCTCCGTCGCCTTAATCTTGATTATATTGATCTTTACTACCAGCACCGCGTTGATCCGAATGTACCCATTGAAGAGACAGTGGGGGCAATGGCTGACCTCGTTAAGGCTGGTAAGGTACGTTATCTTGGTTTATCCGAAGCAGATGCTCCGAACATTCGCAAGGCGCATGCCGTACATCCAATCACCGCTCTACAAACGGAATACTCTCTTTGGAGCCGTGATGTTGAAGAAGAAATCATTCCTACAGTCAACGAACTGGGAATCACGTTTGTGGCGTATAGCCCTCTAAGCAGAGGCTTTATTACTGGTGAACTTCGTAAATTCGAGGATTTGAAAGCTGATGATATTCGCAGAAATCTACCGCGTTTCCAAGGGGAGAATTTCCAGAAAAACGTTGATATCGTCGATAAACTAAACGAAATCGCCAAAGAAAAGAACTGCTCCATGGTTCAACTGGCAATAGCTTGGACAATAGCAAAAGGCGCATTGCCGATTCCGGGAACAAAACGCCGCAAGTATCTTGAAGAAAATATTGCTGCCGTCGATATTGAACTTACTTCCGAAGATCTGGCACATATTGATGCTATTAGCCCAGAAGCTTTCGGTGGACGTTATCCAGGAATGTAATAGAACTCAAATTAACGGAACAAAAGGAATCTACAAGGCAAACCTACATTCTTAAAAAGATGTAGGTTTGCCTTCTTTATGTTAACTGAGGAAATTGGCAGGATAGTACAATCACTTCACGAATATAATCTTTACGGCTTCGGTTTGATAGTGTAAAAAAGACAACATGAGTCCGGAAAAAAGCGGGCAGAATATATGGATATCTTTTTTTTTAGAGTATAGTGGTAGCATTCTCGATTTAATTCAGAGTATTTTACTATATTTACACGCAGAGGAGAGAAAGAAATGACTGATAGCATAGGAACAGATATATATGTTCGTAATGAACGAGAGGCAGAGATTGCGCAACGTTCTGATCGATTAGCCGCTCGTTTCGCAGATCGTTCGGCGCATCACGATACAGAGGGAAGCTTTCCGTTCGCTAATTTCGCGGATCTTCGTGAAGCAGGCTACTTGAAGTTGACAGTGCCGCGAGCTTACGGCGGAGAGGAAGCGTCGCTATACGAATTGGTACTTGCCCAGGAACGACTCGCGCGAGGCGATGGTTCTACAGCGCTTGCGGTGGGCTGGAGCGTTGGTTTGCTGCATCAGCTGCGCTATACGAATGCTTGGCCGGAATCATTGTACGCACGTTTTTGCCGTGAGACAGTGGAAACAGGTGCGTTGATTAATCATTTTGCGACGGAGCGGGCAACAGGGAGCCCGAGTCGGGGGGGAAGACCGGAAACGAAGGCCGTTGCCACAGAGGGCGGATGGCTGCTGAGTGGACGCAAAACTTACAGTACGCTGAGTCCGATACTCACATGTTTTACGGTTTCGGCGGCGATTGAGGGCACGGAGGAAACCGGGGAGTTTTTTGTGCGTTCCGGATCTGGCGTACGTGTAGAAGAAACATGGAACACACTTGGTATGCGCGCTACGGGGAGCCACGATGTGGTACTTGAAGACGTCTTCGTCCCAGATGATCAGCTTGTTCATCGTTCGGGAGCACCACGCGAGGAGCGCAGGCCCGATGAAGGAGGCTGGCTATTGCATATTCCCGCTTGTTATATCGGGATTGCGCATGCGGCTAGGAGCTTTGCGATTAACTTCGCGCAGCAGTATCGACCAAACAGCTTGACCACACCGATCGCTGAGTTACCGAATATTCGACGTCAAATCGGCGAAATGGAAATCGCGCTTGTAACGGCGCGTACGGTGCTTTACTCAGTTGCCGATCGCTGGGACAGGGAGCCTGAGCGGCGCAAAGCGCTAAAGCCGGAGCTGGGCTTGGCCAAACATGTGGCCACGAATCAAGCTATCTCGATTGTAGATATTGCGATGCGTATCGTCGGTGCTGCGAGTTTGTCACGCAGTTTGCCATTGGAGCGGATGTACCGCGACGTGCGGGCAGGACTGCATAATCCGCCGATGGACGACATCGTGGTTAACGGATTGGCACAGAGAGCTTTGGATGAAGTGAAGCTCACGCATACATAGGGCAAGGGGATGTAAATTAAGCCATCCGTCTTCAACTCCATTGCCAAAGGCTGTCAGCATTGAACAACTTTTTTGGGAAATAATGACAACTTCTCTTGATTTCCATAGTCTAAAGACTTAGAAGGAATTTCGAGATGGAGGCAAAGATCATGAGAAATCGATGGATTGCTGTGATGCTATTAGTTTGCAGTTTCGTTATGTTGGATGACCGGTGTCGGGCGGAGGCTAGTTTAGAGCTTCCTCATCCAGGTGAGGATACGATCACTTTACTGGAGAATACTTCTGTTTACGGTGATCAACTGAAGGAGATAGGGGTGCTGGGGCCACAGACGTTGAAAATTCTAGAGACGCGAGAGGCTCGATGGGGACATGGGGAAGGCTACAAAAGACCACTTTACTTAGTCTCCACATGGCTTGGTGATCGATGGATTGCTCCTAACCGTTCTCTGCTGGGGAATCCGCAGCCATTCGTAAAGAAGCTCGATCTCAGTGGGATCGAATCACTTTATAATGATCCTCAGCTGTCAGAGCCAACAGGCGGGCAATTGGCGCCTCAAATTGTGACCACGAAAGCAAAATGGGATCATCATTATTTAATAGAAACGAGATCTGGGGACAAATGGATTCGTCCTATATATCCTTTTTTAGAAGGGATAAGAGAAGTTCAGGAGGAAGTGGAATTGTTAAATCTCACACCACTGATGCGACATCCTTATGGTTTGGAAACAGGTTCCAGTCTATCAGCGCAATCTGTTGAGGTTAAAGAAGTATGGAGAAATTGGCATCAAATCGATTCCTGGCTAGGGCCTGTCTGGTTTAAGCTGTACGAGGCGGAGGCGGTAGATGCACGCCACATTCTGGAGGTAAACTTTGGCTATAGGCACATAGATGAAAAAGATCCTAAGCTGACACATATCTCTGTAGACGTAAAGCTTGGACCGAAGTGGCGTGAAGTCAAGGAAGCTACGACTGTCGATTTCAAGTTCAATTGGTATAATGAAAAAGGTGAGCAAGTCGCCGCCTCTAGAACAGGTCGCGTTGAGCTAAACGGTGCTGAGAAGAACTCTGTTGATTTATTGGTGGATGGCAGCTTGGATCAAAGATATGTTTACTCAACGGTACAGATTGTTAGGCTGAACGATAAAAAGACCCCTGAACTTGATGCTTCTGCACCAATGGACATCGTCGATCCTGAGCAGCCCAAATTTCGAATTGGAAATGTGAGTGTGAGACAGGATGGAGAATTCAGCATTATCAATGGGCAGTTTGAGCTTGATGCGAAGGGAGCACATCAAGTGAAAGGAAGAATCACTTTCACGGATCGCAAGGGTCAAGTGATGGGAACAGTCCCTCTTGAAGTGATTACCGATGCAGACAATCCTAGTAAAGGGATACCTTTTTCATTGGAATGTGTCTTCTCCGGCAATTTAAAGTACTACGCAACCGTCAAGCTCGAAGTCGATTCAATTACATCACTGAATTAAAATTTACCGAGTGTGAAATGATTAAGAAATTAATATAGGAGAGTGTTACCTATGGATGGTGTACATTTTGTGCTGGGGTCGCCGAATGCCTATATTCAGGAAGCGGGAATCATGCGTAAAGCAGGAGAGTGGATCGCCAAGTATGGCAAATCCGTCTTTATCGTTACAGGAACAAATTCGTGGAATAGCTGCGGTCATCAATTAACAGAGAGTTTAGATGAAACTGGTATTCATTACGATGTACATACATATCGAGGGGAGTGCTCATACGAGGAAGTTTCCCAATTGAAAAATCTCACACCAACAGAAACTGAATTGATTTGTGGTGTCGGTGGCGGGAAAGTGATGGATACCGCTAAAGCTCTTGCGAATGAGCTTAATAAGCCCTTTGTTGCCATACCAACACTTGCTGCAACATGCGCAGCTGTGGCTAATTTATCGATTATGTATACGGAAGAAGGCGTTTACATTAATTTTCCCGTTTTTGTACGCGGAACGCTGCTTTGTCTAGTCGACACCGAGGTTATTGCCAAAGCTCCAGTTCGTTTCTTGGCAGCTGGAATCGCAGATACACTTGCGAAATGGATCGAGGCACCAATGTCCGCATCCGGGAAAAAGCAAAATCTAGCAACACTTGGCGGGCTGCAAATGGCTAAACTCTGTTATGACACATTAATAGAATATAGCGAACAAGCAGTGAAGGATGCCGAAAGAGGCATATCGAGCGAAGCGTTGCAGCGTGTTATCGATGCAAACCTACTATTCAGCGGAATGGTCGGTGGACTCGGGGAGGATAATTGCCGTTCTGCGGCGGCACATGCCATTCATAACGGTCTAACGGTCATCCCGGAAACACACAAAGCTTATCATGGAGAAAAAGTAGCTTACGGAATCCTCGTTCAATTAGTTCTTGAAGATCGCCCGCAGGAAGAGATTAAGGAACTTTGTGATTTTTACAGATTGATCGGGCTGCCACTTAAGCTAAATCAGCTTGGTATCAATCGCGAACTATCTCAGGAAGAATTGAATGAAATTTCGAGGATATCGCTTCTTCCAGAAAGCACAATGGGGAATATGAACTTTCCTATCACTTCTGAAATGATAATTCGCGCTATTAAAATAGTAGAGGGTTTGTAGCACAAAGTAATCCAATAAGAAAAGGATTTAGATATCAGTTTTTTTATGAGCAAAAGATCTCGCAAGCGTAGCATTCATTACAACATTTTATCAACCCCAAAAAAACGTTTTATCAAAAGCCATGTCATATCAATGGTATGATAGGAGTCAAATGAAGAAAAGGGAGTGCTTCCTTGGGAGATAATTCTTGGAAACGTAATCTTTTCGTACTGTGGGTAGGGACTTTCCTTGTTAGTATGGCCTATACGGTATCGATCCCGTTTATGTCTCTCTTTTTGCAGAATGATCTCGGTGTACAAAGCCATCTCGAATTATGGACGGGTGTTGTATTCGCCATTACATTTCTTGCTGCAGCTTTAATCGCTCCGTTCTGGGGATCCATGGCCGATAAGTATGGCCGGAAGCCTATGATGCTTCGCGCCGCGATTTGTCTGTCGATCGCGTATTTTCTATACTTCATCGTGCAAAATCCATACGAGCTTATACTCGTTAGAATTATGGAAGGATTGCTCGCGGGATATATCCCGTCAGCCATCGCTTTGGTAGCAACCAATACGCCAGAGAAGCACGTCGGTTATGCACTCGGAATTATCTCCACTTCCAGCGCAGCTGCTTCCATATTAGGTCCACTTCTGGGAGGGGTAGTAAGCCACCTCATCGGCACGCGTGAAACCTTTTTGCTGGCGGGCGTGATGGTGCTAATTGCCTTCGTTATCGCATGGGTTTGGGTAAAGGAACCTTCTTTCGTTAAATCAGAAGCGAAGCGGTCCGCAGTTCTTAATGACCTTAAGGAAGCGGCGGCCAATCGAACGCTTGTATCCGCGCTGTTCATTGTTTTTATTACATCGACCTCGATCATGATTTTGGAGCCGCTGTTAACGATCTATGTGCTGAAGCTGGGTTCCAGTCAGTCGTCCGCATCACTTCATGCGGGGATCATTTTCTCTGCGGTAGGAGTCGCTACTTTGATTGCAGCACCTCGCTGGGGCAAAATCGGCATAAAAGTGGGCTACGAAAAGGTGCTGTTCATCGGTCTTATCGGCGGAGGGATCGGGAATTTACTGCAAATATTGTTTCACGATCTGATCGGTTTCGGAACGCTGCGATTTGTTTACGGCCTCTTTTTCGCAGCCGTATTCCCGGCGCTTAATGCTTTCATTGCTACCCATACGGAACCGGGCTTTCGCAGCCGTGCGTTCAGCCTCAATCAGTCGGCCAATCAAATGGGCCTGCTACTGGGTCCGCTAATTGGAGGCTTTCTCGCAACCCAATTGTCAATTCCCATCGTGTTTGTCATCAACGGATGCCTATTATTGCTGGTCGCTGGTCTACTAAAGCTGCCGAATTTTTCTTTCCAGCGTAGTACATCCGCAATCAAGGAGATGTCGAAGTAAGCTTGTTATCCGGGACACAATAGAGCTAAATAGAAATAACGCGGCAGCCGGACACTGAAGTGACCCCTTAAAGTTAGACAAATGTTTTATGCAACCTGTTGGGCATGAGCTCGGTACTGTACCGGGCTCATGCCTTTTAGTTTTGATTTGATACGTTTGTGATTGTAATAATCTATGTATCG
>NZ_WTUZ01000016.1 GCF_009882985.1 Paenibacillus silvestris | reverse complement strand
CTGTAGGACTCCCGAAACGAATCTCGATGGTACCTCCGGGGCCATTGCCCGCAACTCTGGCGGAGAATGAAGCTGCGCCACTTCCGAAATCAACATTGTTGTAAACCGTGTAGTCGTTATTATCAATCGAGGTTAGATCATAACCCGTGCCTTTATCTGAGGCGCTCTCAAGCTGGATGCCTGAATGGCTGTCATAGTTCTCTGCTTCGATTTGGTTCAATGCAGATTGACTAGTTCCACGTACGAATGTAATCCGCGAATCTGTAAACGGATTCAGAAGTTGGTTGCCGTACCGGATCACAGGTACCGTACCGCTCGGGGAGTCGATTTGAGCAGATACGAGCTGCCCGCTCGCCCATTTCATGCTGAGTTCATATCCGCCTCTTGCTTTCACACCCGTTATTTCGCCACTCGTCCAAGCTGAGGGCAGCGATGGGAGAAGTTCAATTTCCCCGGTATGACTTTGCACAAAGAGTTCTGGATAATACGCGTTTTTTAATTGCCATTCATTCACCGAACTATCTCTTGGATAAATGGTTGCTCGGGAAGCGGATTTATCCCCATCGTTAAGCCGTGCCCACATGAACGAGTCATCCGGGTGATATCCACCCGAACCGCGCATGGTTAGCGAAACATTAGCTGCTTGAAATAAATCAGGAGTGGCTCTTTTCGTGATCTGGTCAAGAAAACCAACGCCAATTAAATGGGAGGCATGACGGTGGTCGAGTTGAGAGTTAACGTAGTCATTATTCCATTCCTTGATTTCACCGTTGTTACCAATTTGATAGGGTAGCAACTTCGGCAAGGCGGTCCGAATTCGATTCAGCAAATCAACATCTGCAGGAGAATCTGACTCCAATATACTTCCTGCTTCCAGTACATTTTCAAACAATTCCCGAATGACCGTCATGTCGATCGTCGAACCTTGACTGACAGCAATCTTGGTTCCATCCGACAATACATACTTCGCTTCGGGAGAAGTAGAAGGCGATGTAACGAGATAGCCATCCTTATTAGCAACAAGTAAATCCAATGCAAATTCTGCGGAACCCTTCATAAGAGGGAAAGCTGTATCTTGAAGAAAGGACTTGTCCTGTGTGAACCGATAATGGTCATACACATTAAACATGAGCCACATGCCGCCCGTAGGCCAAATTGCCCATTCATTGTCCTCTGCACTAAGTTCTGATTTTGCCCAAACATCGGATGAATGAGGTACAAACCACCCGTCAAAGCCGAAATCAGCTTGCGCGTTTTTCGCCCCGTTTACAGCCAAGTTTTCAATATACTTCCATAGCGGGTCGCCATTTTCAGCAAGATTCCCTGTCTCTATCAATGCATACATCTTCTCTACATTTTCATTAAAAAAATGTGCTCCCCACGAGCTTGGCTTCCAGTTGTAATTCCACATTCCCTGCTGGTTGTGCGGTCGGTCAAATGTATTTGCTCTGGAAGTGCAAATGGAAACGTAACGGGCGTACTGATAGGTGATGACATTAGCTCTGGCAACGCCTGCGTTCCCGTCAACTTCCGTCCATAACCTGCGAAACAAGCTCCGATAATCAGACTGGTGGGCACTTAGAAGCTGGCTATAGGTTTTGGCAAACGCCGCGTTCATAATCCCCGTTACGATTGGCGTGGGATTAATGCCGCCTTGGCTTGGATTTGGATTGGTAAACGGATCTTTGTAACTTGTCACATCGGCATACAGTAGTTCAATGACCGATGCACCTGAAATGTTTAAATTCCCTCCGGTTGCTGTTACCGTTCCTCCCGTTGTTCTGGCACGAAGACGAGCATCGAACGTCATGCCTCTCCCGTTTGCCCACGTGTTTGCGTCCTCATTGTACGGGGCTGTTCCTGTCATCTGGATTTCATTACCCGATGAAGAAACTGTTCCGTGTGTGTTCATTTCCGCCGGCAGTGTCATCTTGGCCGTCATACTCATGGGCTGGCCGCCGTCATTGGTCATTCGGACAACCATAACGCGATCAGCGTAGCTGGCAAATACTTCACGTGTATATGTCGTGCTTCCTACTTTATACTTGGTTGTCACAGTAGCTTTATCCAGATGAAGCTCCCGATTGTAATTCGTATATCCTGCTGTGTTCGGCACATCCAGGACGATTTTGCCAATTGGCAGGAACCTAGACATTTGCACCGATCCCCACATCCCTTTGGCGGCCGTATCCGCTTGCTTTAATTTCTCCTCGCGATAGGTTACTGATGTGGCTGTATCCGCTTGAGCAAGTAAACTTCTTGTAGCATTCAAAGCTGTTATACGACTTGGATTTGTATGATTGAAAGGTTCACCGGAATGGAACGTCTTATCATTAAGTTGAAGAATTTCAGTCGCAACACCGCCTGAAACTTTCGCGCCGAAGTAACCATTCCCGACAGGCGTTCCGGTAAAATCTGTCCCGCTGGCAGGCGTTGTCCAATTGATTTTCAAATCATCCCAATTGCCTGATTTCTGGACAGGCAGTGCCGTACTTCCTACATTTGCATAAGCTTGATTAGATGTCCCTACTGAAACTAAGCTTGTTACAAGAAGAGAACTGACTAGCATGCTTATTAAACCTGCTTTTACTTTCTGCATAACATATCCTCCTTGATTTTATCTTGGGTATCCCGATACATATCCAACTAACCACTCTTAATGTAAGCCCTTACATTCACCTCCCAGCCCCAACATATAGCATTTATAATTTCGTGTAAACGTTAAAAACAAGTGATTTCTATAAAACTATCAGCAAATTCTTTTGTTATAAGCGAAAAAACCGCCAATTTGTTAGTATCGGCGGCTTACTCTTATTCATGATGGATATCCGTTATCAAATAATTTGTTTTCACTTGTCGAATTCCGCAGCTTGTATTCTGACGTGGTGACGCCATACTTCGTCTTAAACATTTTATAGAAATAATTTTGATTCTCCCAACCGATTCTATCCAAAATCTCAGCCACGTTGGTATTTGGCTTTGTTATAAGTTCGGCTGCAATGCTCAATCGATAATCCATTAACCATTCAGCAATGGCTCTACCATGAACATTGCGAAATATTTTACCCAAGTGATATTTGGAAAGGTTCAAGAGCAAAGCTATACTATCCTGACACAACGATTTATCCATATAGTTGGATTCTATGATTCCAATGACTTTACTTACGATCTGCTGGTTTCTGTTCACCTTGGAATCCACCATACTTTCGGCTATTTGACGAATAAGCACGTGGAACTCAGCATTAATTTCCCCTATAGTTTCCATTCTACTAATCATACGAACAAAAGTACTATATTGAATGTTAAACGTGGTTGATCCATTCAATTCAATTTCTTTGATTCGCTTATAGATATTAAATGCCAAATAATATAAATAACTAATAACAATATCGTAGGAATAATGATTCAAATAGGCAACAATCTGTTCATAGACTTGAATCGCTTCCTCATACTTTCCATAAACAAGTAGTTCGTCAAATGTTTTTTCCATTTGGAGCGGCGGCCGGAAGTCATCCGTCTTCATATGTTTTAATTCGTCCGACGAGATGATCGATCCTTGTCCAAAAATGAATCTGTACTTGCTAAACTGAACCGCTTCTTGATAAGAAATGGATATATCCTGAAGTTGTTTCACCGAATACCCGATCACGCCTGTCATCGAAAGTTTGAGATTGTTTTGGACCCAGTTTTGAAGTTCCGCAACGATAAGGCTAATATCGCGCAGCTGTTTATCATAGGATTCGTCGCAAGCTTCCAAGATAAGGACAACTTCATCTCCCAAATCTACCGCACAATTATTCGTAGAACGCGACGCTATTTCTTCCGCGGCATTCCCAATCGCATAACGAAAGAGTTGTTGATCTGCGGCACTGTAAGTTCTTATAAATTGCTCATAACGGTCAATCATGAAAATAACGGCAAAATGGCGCTTATCAGCCAACAAACCTATTTGATAATGATCAAGACGTGATTGCAGATCAGCGGGGTCATCATCCAACGATTGGCTGACCAGCCTTCGCATGAACTCTAATTTTCGAGTGAAAAAAGCAGTCTTTTTATCGCCAATGGATACTTCGTTCTGTTGAATGGCCATCGAAATGACATCACTTAAATAGCCAATATCATCTTTATTGTCGACCAAAGATGGAGAACGAGGCAATACAGAGACTTTACCAACCAAACCGCGAATAGGAGAATACAACCTTTTGGATACATAGAATACGATGAATATCCCAGGAATCAAAATCCCTAAACAAAAGGCAAGCGTAATCCAGCCAAGCCGCTCCATATCATGAAAAATAATGGAATAAGGTGCTATGTGAATAAATTTCCATTTCAAAGTATCGGATGTTACATAAGTGATCAGATGTTTCTTTCCTTGAATCGTTGTTGTAAAAAAAGCTTCTTTCGCCTTGTAGCTTTCTTGGATGGGTTTGAGAACTGCCGTTTTCTCCTCCGCCGATAACTGCTCCATGTTGCCAAGAATCTGTTGTTCATTTTCTCCAAGTATCCATGTACTTCCTTGATTTTTCCCACTGGAGGAAAGCGATTGAATTAAATCCTTCAAGTAATCTACTTTTACGTTAACAATAATGGCGCCCTTTACGCGGTCTGCTGTATCCTCATATTCGTAGAAAATATAAGTCAAGACACTCATCTTCTGGTTGCTGTCAATATCTTTCCCATCGGCAGAAATAAAGACCGGGATTTTTCTCAATACAGGGTGGAATTTTCCTCTTGTTACCTGTTTCTTCTGATCAATGATAGAAACTAAGTCTTGATCAAAAAAGGAGTCCTTGGTATTGATGGATTGAAGCCAAGTCGAATAAAATTGATTGCTCGTTCCATTAAACACATAGACGGAATGTACGAATTGATTCGCGTTTTTCAACTTGCTTACATCTACCAGTGCCTCTTGAATATCCTTATAATCGTTATTCGCACTATACATTACCGACTGTACACGATCATTGGTCAGCAAAGAAATGGCGAACGTTTTCGACGCTTCGTTCAAATAAGTGGCACTGTAGCTGACTTGTGAAAGCGCATTCGTATTAGCGCTAGATACTAGGTTCACGCCAATTTTTTGAAAATTAACGTATAAAATATAGGAAAGAGCCAGTAAGATACAGATAAATACAAATGTAAATGACGTAAACATACGAATAAACATAGATCGAGGCAGTTTTATCTGGCTCACGAGCACTCCCCCCAATATCTCTCTTATAAATCCATAATATAGCAAACTGAATAAATTGAAAAGAATAATCAACTATATGGAAAATTAACCGCTCAATAGCTTAAAGAAGCTATGAGCGGTCATTTGGTTCTTATTTTTTATTTACCTTGCGCCATTCATCCAGTTGTTTTTGAGCTTCTGCCGTAACTTTATCCAAGCCTGCTTTCTTAAGTTTATCGTTAATTTCAGCTATGACCTTCTCCGGTTCAGCAGTTCCAAAATTCAGCAGCGAGTTTGTTACGCTGTTGTACTGTTTAATAATTGCATCGATCTGGGCCATCTCGGTTTTAATGGGATCACGATTCAAAACAAAGCCGATTAAAGGGGAAACAATCGCTTCTTTGTTCACTTTATTCGTTTGCTCCCACACATCTTTAGGCTGTCCTGGACGAAGGAACATATTAAATTGACTGCCCACTTCCCAGTCTGTCCCCGGATTATATCCGCCATTTGGCAAAGCTTCAATAGTTCTATCGTCCACTTTCTTGTAATGCTTGCCTTCAATGCCTACACACAATAACTGATATAATTCTTTGTCAGCGAACAATAGATCCAGATACATCATTGCACGTTCAGGATTTTTTGAGTTTTGGTTAATCGCTGTCAATGATGAAATTAAACTCGTGTTGGAAACGTAAGATGGACTGAACTGAACATCGGTTACTTCGTATCCTGCCCATCCTTTTGTATCGCCTTCATTGCCAGGCTTCACTGCTCCTGCTGCAAACATCCCATATTTCCCTGTTTTTTGCTCTGCTTTATAATCTTTGATCGTAGCTGCGTCTTTGCGGATGTATCCTTTGTTGTACCAATCGCGATTCATTTTGGCCAATTCCAACGTTTCTGGAAGTTCATACAAGTTCTTAATTTTAAAATCATTATTTTTTACATTAATCACAAGAGGATTGGCTGTATCACCTGTAACGGTGTCATACATAAGGCCGGTATCCATTCTGGAAAGAAGCTCTGTGGAAACCGGTGCGCCGCTCGTCGTAGGCACAATACCAAGCTCATTTTGCTTCACATTTTCCAGATATGGTTCCAAATCACGCAATGATTTGATTTTTGTTTTATCAAGCTTGTACTTATCGGCTAAATCCTTTTTAATTGAAAACCCTTTCATAGTTGCCATAATTTGATAGCTTGTTATCCCATATAGCTTGCCGTTCACGCGCGCCCCATCAAAAAATTGGGCAGGAATCGTTTCTTTGATATGCGTACCGTATTTATTAAGAAGATCGTCTAACGGCAAGAACGCTCCCTTCGCAACATTGTTATAAAAATTATTTGTCCATGAAGCCGTGTACGTTAAATCCCAATCCTCGCCTGCCGAAATAATTACTTTCATTTTGTCGTCGTAGTTGCCCCAGTCAATGGTGTTCAATGTGATGGTCGTATTGATTTTTTCTTTGGTAATCTTGTTCATAGCATCGACAACCGCTTTCTCATCTGGCTGCGGTGTTCCGACTCTATAAAGAGTCAGATTTACAGGATCTAGTTTAGCCGGTGTAGGCGACTCTGCCCCGCTTTTCGTACTCTCCGCCGGTGAAACCGTTGCGGTTGGCTCTCCCGTTTTTCCACTGCTGCATCCGCTAATTAAGGATACTGCGCATACGATCGACAATACGCTTCCTGCTACTTTCCTCGTGCTCTTCATTTTCATGTGTTTGTCCTCCCCTGAATCATACAATTTAATATTATTTGAAACCTTACGGTGTCAAACCAACGTTAAGCGTCTAGCCTTTAATGGAACCGACTGTAATTCCTTTAACAAAAAATCGTTGAAAGAAAGGAAAAATGAATAACATAGGACCTGCAGCAACGACCGCCAGCGCAAATCGAGCCGATTGACTTGGCAAAACGACAGAAGATGTATTCGCAACAGCCAGAGCGCTGTTTAAAAAATCAATGTTAGACATGATCCGATAAAGCAGAAGTTGCAGACTGACATACTTGCCAGTGTCAATAAACAATAAACTTAGCCAATAATCGTTCCAATAAATGAGGACTGAAAACAAAGCTATTGTCGCTAACCCGGATTTGCTAATAGGTATAATAATGGAGAAAAATACGCGATATTCGCTTGCTCCATCCATTTTTGCTGATTCGATTAATGCGAATGGAATAGTTGACATAAATCCTTTCATTAATAAGACTAAGAAAGGGGTTACAACATACGGCAGAATAAGAGCTAACGGTGAATCTTTTAAATGTAAAATCCGCGAGACAAGAATGTACCACGGCACTAAACCACCGCTGAACAGGAGCGTAAAAAAGATGAAAAATGAAATTTTATTTGCCAAAAAGAAATCTTTTCTACATATCACATAAGCAACCATCGCTGTTATCATAATGCTCAGCAAAGTGCCGCTCACTGTTACAAAGATCGTGACCACATAGGAATTAATAATTTGTTTTGGATTTTCAAAAATGAATTGATACGCTTCCAACGTGATCTCGCTCGGAAAAAGTGAATACCCTTCTGTAAGGATCGTACTTTCTTTTGTAAATGACGCCGTGAGAACAAGCACAATTGGAATGATGCAGGCAATCGACGATAACAATAATGCAATATGGATCATGAGAAGACTAATACGCGATTTGATTATCATTGAGAAGAACCTCCTTAGAACAGGGCGTTTTCTTTACTAACCCTACGAATGATGAAATTTGTAAACAGGATAATGATGAGACCAACAATAGATTGATAGAAACCGGCAGCCGATGCCATACCAATATCCCCATTTACCCTCAGAGCTCTAAACACAAACGTATCAATGATATCCGTTGTTGGATATAGCAGGGTTGAGTTCATCGTAACGTTATAAAACAGGTCGAAGTTCCCGAAGAAAATACGACTTACTTGTAGCAGCACAAGCAGAATCATCAAAGGTTTCAGCAAAGGAAGGGTAATTGCCCATATTTGCTGCCAGATGTTTGCGCCATCTATCTCTGCCGCTTCAAAATACTCAGAGTCAATAGAGATAATGGCCGTGTAATAGATAATGGCGTAATAACCAGCATTTTTCCATAAATTCACCGACATTAAGATGTAAGGCCAGTATTGAGGCTCGTTGTACCAAAGAACAGGCTCCTTACCGAACCAGGACAATATCGTGTTTAGAAACCCGTGACTCATATCCAGGAAAGCAAGGCATACATAACTCACAATTACGAACGAGATAAAATAAGGGAAAAATAACGCCGTTTGATGGAATTTGATAAACTTTTTCGAGACTTGATTCAATAGAAGTGCAAGAATAACCGAAACAATTAAAGTAGAAAAAATGAAAGCCGTGTTGTAGAGCAGTGTATTTCGGGTAATGACCCAAGCATCGCTGGAAGTAAAAATGAATTTGAAGTTTTCAAAACCGTTCCATGGACTATGGAGGATACCGTCCCTATAATTGTAATTTTTAAAAGCGACGATGAGTCCGTATAAGGGAATGTAGTGGAAAACAAAAACAAAGATGCAAGCAGGTAATGCTAAAAATAGTAACTGATGCGACTGTCTAAGCTTCTTCCAAAAAGCAGGAAGTTTATGCGCCGTAGGGCCTCCTCTGGCTCTTAAAGTTGCAGGTACTCTCTCCATGTAAAACACTCCTCGTTTCGTATTTACCCTCGCTGGCCTGTGTTTAGCAGGTTGTCTTTGGTGTGACCTCATCATAGCCCTATACCTATCATTTCTAAACAACAAGTATATTGGTTTTCTATAATTCGGTAGGTAAAAACGAGCGATTTCTATAGAAACGACCCTGTAAGTATTTTCAAATGTATTAATATAATAGTAATTAGGGTAAACCGTTTTTAAAATGATCATTTTGGGGGTCCAAAAAAAAGAATTGAGGCGTGTACGCTAGTAAATGCTAAACAAAAAATACGACGTTTCCCCCACATTTTGAGAGTAAACGCCGTATATCCTCTTCTTTCATTTAAAACTTCAACTTCCTGCTTGATATTTTGGCTGAAACCACATGACCCGCATTGGCATTATTGTGTCCGATTTCAAGTGGATCAGGGCCGACATACGTTGTTTCTTTACCTTTTATCGTCAAGAGCCCGGGCTCCAGTGTGATTATGGCATAAAGGGGTTCTTCATAGGGAACAGATTGTCTGAGAATCGGGTGTTTGGCCGTAATTTCCTCGGAATACCGAACCGTATTGAACTGAGCTCCCAAATAATGATAAGAGATACTATTCATATGTATGAAATAAATATCATCGATCACTTTGACGCCATCAAGATGATTATGGCCATTCATACATGCAATTACTTTATGAAAACCTGCAGCCTGATTGGCTTCTCGCAGAATCTCGCGAAGTTTGTCGCTGTTATAAATACCGACATTAGATCCGACATATGTCTCTTCCAAACTTTGATGGCTGAACAAAATCGTATGTTTGTCTGTTTGGGACAAATCCTTCCTCAACCACTCTAGTTGCTCGTTCGTCATATTGCCGACGGATTTTCCATGTTTAGAATAATTGCTAAACGCATAATCCATGTATTGATCGCCAACGAGGAAATAGTTGGCATCCAGAACAACGAAATGGTAGTCCCCGCAGTCGAATGAATAATAATTGGATTTCATACCGAGGAAACTCATCATAATCTCTTTATCACATATATCCATATCATGATTGCCCAGCACATGATAATTCGGCCCATGAAACTGTTGCCATGTGCCAAGAAATGGTTCGTTTTCAGGAATTGGAAAACAGAAATCGCCTAACTGGACTATAAAATCCACATTTTCTTTGATCGACTCGTCTATAAAGGCTTGAAGACGATCACTTGCTTTGTACATCAAATCATGATGAATATCGGTAATTAACCCAAACCGGATTCGCTCAAACTCCATACCCATTCCCCCAATAAGTAGATTTATAAGTAGAGTGATAAAAGTGCTTGACTACTCTTTTCTATCATAGCTCTAATATCCATCTCTTCTACACATCAAGTGTATTGGATTTCTATAATCAGGTGTGTAAAAACGAGCGATTTCTATAGAATTCACCTAAGTTGGTCAACGATATACCCTAGAGGAACTACAGGCCGCTATTCGAGCAAATTCAGCCCGTTTCCGCATTCGAGCGGAACTACAGTGCCTTATTTGACCGTCTAACTGTTTTCTCTAAGGAAAACGGACAAATAGCAGACCACAGTTCCCCTCCTCGCGAAAAAGAGCCTATTTCAATGAAATAGCGCCCTGTAGTTCCCCTCCCTCTGGCAAGGGAGAAAGTGCTCGAGCGATAGCAACAAAAAAAAGCCCGCTCATCTAGTCCAAAAGACTAAATGAAACGGGCTTACATCCTACATCGCGACAGGCTGCCCAAGTTTGGCAGACTCATAGGCAGCAAGCGCTACTTGCGCCGCCTTTAAACCATCTTCACCCGTGACTGGCACCGGCTCGCCTTGGAGCAGCGCCTTGACGAAGTCACGAATCATATAAGCGTCCATATCATCTCCCCAGAAGGTATATTGCCCTTTACCCACTGCATCGCTGAACAGGTCATTTTTCTGCGCGAACCCGTCCACTGAGATGACCCCCTGAGTGCCCACAATCTCCATCGTCACATCTCCCCATGTCGGGAACGATTTGGGGCGCGACCAGCTCGTATCCAGTACCGCGAATACGCCGTTGTCGAACTTGATGTGCAGCATGCCGGCATCTTCCACTTCCAGCTCTTCTCTGAAAAGCGTAGCCGCATAAGCGTATACTTCCTTCACTTCCGACTGCAGGAACCAGTTCATGAGGTCCATCACGTGCACGGTGTGATCCAGCACAGCCCCGCCTCCGGATAAGCTTTTGTCGATGAACCATCCGCCAGGGTTGCCTCCGTGATTCGTCCCTTTGATCGCGACGATGTCACCGATATCGCCACGCTCGATGGCTTCTTTCGCCCGCACCACAGCCGCCAAGTAACGGCAGGGAAAAGCTGTCATTAGTTGCACGCCGTTCTCTTTGCAGGCAGCAATCATTTGCTCCATCTCTTCCATTGTCGTGCCGAGCGGCTTCTCGCAAAGCACATGCTTCTTCGCATTCGCTGCGTCGATCACAAGCTTGGCGTGATGAACGTTCTCCGAGCAAATGACTACGGCATCAACATCTTGTGCGAGCAAATCGCGGTAATCGGCGTAATACGGCACTCCGTGTCGCTCCGTGATACCCTCAACCCGGCTTTTCACATCATCAGCAATCCCAACAATTTGGACATCAGGCAGCTCTAGCAAACTATTCAAATAACTGAATGCATGACCATGCGCGAAGCTAATCATGCCTATTTTCAACGAACTCATGATATGTCCCTCCCGTTATGTTTGGCCCATTTACAGCCGTACAGCTTTGCCAGTCTGAATGGATTCAAGCGCTGCTTTGGCGATTCTTAATGCTTCGCAAGCATCTTGCGCGGTTACGATCGGATCGCTGCCCTCGCGGATGCAAGTCAGAAAATGTTCAAGCTCCCTATAATACGGATCGAAGAAGCTCGGGCTTTGTGGAATTTCAACAACTTTCCCTCCGCTCTCTGGAGGAGCTGACTTGCGTATTTGCAGTGATTGTGCATTCAAACTATCGGTGCGAACAAGTCCCTCGGAGCCTGCGAACTCCGCCGCATAGCGGAAGGATCCCGGATAGCCCCAGAATGCTTCCAGATTAGCCACTGCGCCGCTTTCAAAAACCAGCGTAACGAGCGCATAATCCATCGTCCCATCACATTTGTTCATCCCATAAACCGACTTGACCTCGCCTAGCGTCCAACGCATGAAATCGATGTCGTGTATCATCAAATCGACGATTACACCTCCGCTTTTGTCTGCGTCCATAAACCAGGATTTGGCTTCTCCTGGATGGCCTCCTACACGCCGGGCATTCGCAACACCAACTCTGCCGATTCGACCCGAATCCATCTGCTGCTTCATCTGCGCATATTCAGGGAAAAAGCGTACAACATGTCCGATGAATAGGCGGACCTCATTTTCCTCACAGCATGCGATCATTTCTTTGGCATCTTCCAAATGGAGCGCCACCGGTTTCTCACAGATAACATGTTTTCCTGCTTTTGCGGCTTGAAAAACAACCTCTTTATGCAAGTAGGTAGGAACGGCTATACTGACAACCTCAAAATCAACAGCCGAAAGCATCTCCTCAAAAGTCGTGAACGCTGTCGTTCCCACTTTTTTTGCAGCTACTTCCGCATACTCAACTTGAATATCACATACGCCAACCAGTTCTACACCGGGCATCTTCGCATAACTCATCGCATGCCACTGTCCCATACCGCCACAGCCGACCACTGCCACTTTCATCTCTCACTCGCCCTTTCAATTGTTGTATACTAATTAAAGCAATCATACCGATTCCAGCGCTTTTCAAAAATGACACGGTTTGTCTTGTTTATATCCAAATTTGCAGTAATGGACTAGGTGATATTACTTATGGAAACGTTCAAAGAACCCATTCATTATCAGAATGAACACCTATGCATGAAGGTCTGGCAGTTCACCAATACAAGTCCGAAGAGTCATCAGCATGAGCAGCCATGGCACTATCATAAAGAGGTTGAACTGATTATTGTACAAGAAGGAAAGCTTGACATTCGTACACCGGACAATCTCTATCACCTCTCGCCGGGAGAAGTCGTGCTTATCGGCTCTTCCCAGCTTCATCACAGTTATAAGCCGGAAGACGAACCGCTCGTCTACATCGTGCTTCACGTCGATCTTCAGCCCTATTTTGATCCTGCGATGATGATGTATTATCGGCATTTCTCCGAAATGGTGCGGCCGCTTGAAGATTTGAACTACATGTTCCTTGAGAATGAGCGCTCCAAACAGGAAATCGGCCGAATCATTGTCGATATTCATGCCGAAATGATGGCCAAAACGAAAGGCTATGAAATTGCCATGAGCATGCATATCAAGCACTTGCTGCTAACGCTGCTGCGCCATGACCGGCGCGAGCTGCTGCAGCCTTTCGGTTTCGTGGATGCGACTGTCATGAGGCCTATCCTCGATTATGTAGAAGCTCATTTGGGAGAAAAAATTGACATGGAAGAAGTTAGCCGGAGCGCTGGCATGAGCTATACGTATTTCTCTAAATTTTTCAAAAAATGCGTTGGTGTCTCATTCACCGATTATGTGAACCGGCAGCGGATTCGCAAAGCCGAGCAGCTGCTCATTACCAAAACCGACATTGTCACCGATATAGCCGTGACTGTGGGGATCGAGAATATGGCTCATTTTTATGAGCTGTTTAAACGCTATAATAGCTGCACGCCTAAGGAATATGTCCGAAAGCTGCTGCGGGATAGCTGATTTGTATGTAGATCATGGAACAAGATGGTACAATGGTAGTCGAGACCTTTTCATTCATAATTACAGGAGGATTGATGATAATGAGAGATACCTTTTTATTCGGAGCATTGGACAAGTACCGCAATCGGTTGCTAAAACTAGTGGAAGGATGTCCTGAAGACCTAAGAAATGTCGTGCCAGAAGGGTTTAACAATAGCGTTCATTGGCAGATCGGTCACGTACTTGCGGTGACGGATCGCCTTGTATTCACTCTTTCCGAACAAGCTTCGTTAGTACCGAACAACTATATCTCCTTTTTTGGCAATGGCACAAGGCCTGCGGATTGGCAAGAAGAACCGCCTGCATGGGACGATATCATCGCACAGCTGAAAGAACAACCGGCTCAAATTCGCGAGTCCTTGCACGATAAACTGGAAGTGCCAGTCAAAGAGAATATGCTGAAAGCTGCAACCATTGAACAGCTAATCAACTCCAGTGTCATGCATGAAGCTAACCATTTGGGCGTTATCTCCGCTATGATGAAAGTGTTGAAATAAGCAGCAAACCAAAAACAGCCGTTCAAAGGTAACTTTGAGCGGCTGTTTTTATCATCTATTTAATCCTATTTTTCGATCGGACCCGTATCCACGACCTCAAAGTCGCTGCCTTTCAGTTTGCTCAGCTTCTGCAAGTCATCGTCATCCCATTTCGGATCAGGCGCACCGCTGACATAAAGATCACTGCCGTTATCCGCAACGATCATGCCATATTTCTTCATGGCACGAAGGATGGCTTGATTCGTTGGCGAGTAGCCGGAAATGTCAAAATCATCCTTCAACCTCATTCTTAGCCCCATAGGAGGAAGATTAGCGTCCGTACTGCTCGAAGCATAATGGGTGGCTGGAGCGATGAATCCCTTTTGTGTTTTGCGAACAGTGAATCGCAGAGCATGGTTGATTTCCCCAGCAGATGCTTCATCATAACGGACAAGACCCGGGAAAATCGGCAGACCGGCTGCGTCAGCAGATGTCCAGTATTTTGTCCGCAAAGCGTTCGATTTCAAATCCCATTTGGCCCCGTTCGATGCTTCCCAGCCACCAGCAGTCGGGTGTGCGTTAAACAATTCATACAGGTATTGATTGTCTTTATCCACAACGACCACATGACGGTCGCCGTCGCTGTTAGGCCCGCCCTCGATAGGCGCATTCAGTGGGATTGGGTAGGGACCAGGATCGCTCTCGTCGCCATAGTCGGTGAACGTCACATTGACCTTCGGCTGATCACCACCCACAATCGTATATGGAATACCGATAGGGGCACCTTCCCACATCGTGCCGAAATCAGCATGCAGACTCGTATTCAAGCCAATGGAGGCGAGAAACTGCGCCGATTTCTGATGAACAGGGTAGCTGGAAATATCGGTATTCCATGGGTTGTCTTTAGGAAATACTTGCAACGCTGACGTTCCTGGCGCTTGATTCTGAACGGGCTTGTCCCCAACATAGATAGAGCTTGTTGCATCATCCCAGCTTACCGGTTTCCCTAACGATTCAGACAGGAATCTTAGCGGTACATAAGTTGTATCTTTGTAAATAAACCCCTGTAAATCCTTCGGAGGCTGCTTGCTCTCCCCATCGAAATAATACTGCAATTTGCGAAAATAAACGTCTATCCCCACAGCATCAGTCGCCGCGTAAGTAAGCCCTGAGAAGAATAAGGCGCCACATACGAAGCCGACTGTTCCCGCTTTCCATTTACCCAATGTATAGTCACTCTCCTATTTACCTATTGATATTGTGGATTTTTTCGCCTAACATTAAATTATTCGAAAGCTATCCCTCTATTTCTGTCGTTTCCACCCGGAAAATGGTCCCATCATCTCGGTAGTAGTAGCAAATTTCATCCATTATCGTGCTTAAGCGGACCGATTTGTTCGTAAATTTTTCAATAATTCCGCGGTCTACTTCACAGTAAACACCCTCAGCATCGGTCTGCAGCACGGAAACCGTCGATTGAGATAAAGCTGCGATAAAAAGATCCGCATCAGATTCCAACATCTTTTGCATGGAGACAGCCTCACCTTCGGATAGGTCAATAACGACCCGCTTTTTACAAAATATTACTTGAGTATATGTAGGATCTAAGGATGTATTAACCTTTTATTCGTAATCGCTGATATTTCGAAAGGGGATGGAACCATTGATACGTATTGACAAGTATGAGAGTCTGACCGCATTCAAACAAGACGTGATCTCTTTCTTAGAACAAGATGAAGCCGCCAACAATTTATTATTAGGTGTTTTGCAATCTTTGAGCGAGCAAGACCTAACTCCCCTTTTGATGGCTGCTGTAAGGAATAATGACAACATAGCACTTGTCTTGTTTCAAACACATCCAAAACAAATTATTTTATCAAAACCCGCTGCTCTCTCCTCACAGGACATACACGATCTTGGAGGGAAGCTAGCGCAAACCATTCAAACCATCCCAGGCTTTATTGGTGAAAAGAAAATAACCATCGAACTTGCCATGTATATAGCCCAAGCTAAGGGTACACCTTCCCGTATCCTCATGGAACAAACCATTTATAAGCTAGAGAAGGTTAATCATACACGGCATACGAATGGGAACCTTCGGCAAGTGGTTGATAGCGACCATCCGTTAATAAAAGAGTGGGTCTATCAGTTCTGCCTGGAAACGAAACAACCTCTTAGTTTAGAAGAAGCGTCTAACAAGGCCACCTTTCTGATTAATAAAGGAAATTTAGTTGCATGGGAAGTAAGTGGCGAGCTGGTTTCCATGGCCTATGCCACTCGCCCTACGAGGCACAATATCACCATAACCTATGTCTACACACCTAGCAATCATAGAAAAAAAGGATATGCTTCTGATTGTGTGGCTGCATTTACGCAAATGCTGCTGGATCGTGGCTTTCAAACCGCAAGCTTATACGCAGATCAAAGCAACCCCACGTCAAATTATGTTTATAAACAAATTGGATATGAAGAGATTACGGACTCTATCGTCATCCAATTCCAATGACGCCAAGGCATAAATAAGAGGCTATCTCTTAAGTCATTTCTGACTTTGAGACAGCCTCTTCGCATTTTATTTATGATGACCCTTCGGCTTTTTCCCGCTCCATCTCTCATCAACCTGCTCACTGGCCGATTGATATCTCGCATCAACACTAATCCGGTACTGGTTAGTCGTATTTTCAAGCGAGCAGTGCATTAAAAACATACCGAATATCAATACATCCCCAGCTTGAAATTCCGTTGTTGCCCACTTGCCGCCAAACTTCTCTGTGATGACAAGCGGATCATCGGTATAATGACCGACTCCATCCCGATCTGCATCTTTGGATCCGTAGGATTGCTTTAATTTCTCGAAACGGTGAGAACCTAGGCAAATAGCCAGTCCACCCATTTCATAAGATACATCTCCAAGTGGCGACCATACGGTGTAGACATTCTGTGTGCCTCTGCCCATATACACAATATCGTAGTGCGCTCCGGTGAAATCCCCTTTGCCTACGGCCCGCAGCCATTTGTAATGATACGTTAACGATTGTTCCCCAATAAACTCATCGAAAAAGCGCATGATATGTTCGCCATTCAATACATTCAACAGAGCGGGCAGGTCTTCGTTCGTTCCCCCCATAAAAATGGTTTTGCTGCCGTCGGCCATAACGCCTTCTTCCAACTGCGTATCCCGATTCAGCTTGCCCATTTGAGCCATTTTTTCCAAAATACTCGTCCGTGCTTCCAGCACCTTATCTCTATCATGAAACCCACGAATTAATAGATAGCCGTCTTCCTCCATCCGTTCACGCAGTGCCTGCTTATCATGCAAAATATCATTGGAGCTTCGAAGCTCTGTCAATTGCTCGCCATCCATCTCAAATTCACGCGTTCCGACTTTCACCATCATTGCACATACTCTCCTCTACTTGTGGTTTCTGATTTAAGTGTAGAGGAATTAGCTGTTTCCAACCATGGATTGATGGTTTAATTTCATGTATAATTGTACAAATATATTACTAATTCTAGCTAATACCCTTCAATTAAATGTACATTAGAACGATTTCCAAGGAGACGTTGTTCCATGTCCTTCATGAATATCCCCTACGGTATTGGAAATACACCAATCCCTCTCGCCTCCTTTATTTCGATTTGGAAAGTCCAAGCGAATGATACCTACACGAACATCAGAGGAAATGGTTTTGAAGTTCCCGGCCTATTTATTACCTACGAAGGCAAGGGGCTTCTTTCTCAAGGGGAACAGCAGTATGACTTGCATGCAGGCTCGTATTTTATCGTTCCAGATGGAAAACCCACATCATACAGATGTCAGGGCAATGACTGGAAGTTTTATTATCTTGACTTCAGCTCCCTGGACGCCATGCAATCTCTGCAATTGCCCGTGAACGAGGTGGTTTCAACAGGGAAAATAGCTGAAGCTATTCAACTGTGTGAACGAATCATCGATCTATTGATTGCTGAGCCATTTGGATATGCTTATTCAGCCAATATCCTCCTGCAGGAAATGACGTTACTCTTCGCTAAGGAGCATTCCGCTGCCCCTGCTGCTCGCCATACAGAGCTCAATAACATCATGATTTATATCCACCGAAATTTGGACAAAGTGATTCGGGTCGATGAACTTGTTGCCCAAAGCGGCATGTCTCGGACTACTTTCTTCTCTCGCTTTCGCTCTATAACAGGCGTTTCTCCCAGCGAATATATGTTGAATTTAAAGCTTGAATCGGCCAAAATATCGCTGGAGACAACAAGCTTATCCATCAAAGAGATCGCCGCCCATTTGCAATTTTATGATGAATTCCACTTTTCCAAGCTGTTTAAAAAGAAGTTCGGATTGTCACCAAGCGCATTTCGTCGTCAAACCTAAAAAGAGCTGCCAATCGCTCGTATCAAGCGAAGGCAGCCCCGTCATTTCCTATTAATTTTCGTCCCACAATCGTCTCAAGTTGTTCATGCCGAGACGTGAGCCCAACTCGCAATCTTCCATTCCTTCGAATTCCACCGTTACATAGCCGTCATAACCTGAGCTTTTGATCAGCTTGATGACTTCGCGGATCTCGATATCTCCTTGGCCTACGATCGCGCCTCTTAAATAATTTCCATTGGATGTCCGGAACCAATTCCCTTCTCCCGGGTCTTGGAAATACGGTCGGAAGTAAAAATCCTTAAAGTGAACTAAGGAAGCATACGGCAAATTCTTGCGCACGCCAACCAACGGAGCTTCATCTACACACATAAAATTGCCTATATCCAACGTTGTTTTGAAATTAGGCCGATTCACTTCGAACAGCACACGTTGCACACGATCGCTTGCTTGCACAGAAAAGCCGTGATTTTCAATTGTTGTCGTAATGCCATATTCAGCCGCATAGTCAGCAATGATTTGGCTGCCGCGAACAATTAGCGGTAAGCTATCCTCAAAATATTGGATGGTCATTTTCTCAGGAGGCAATGTGAAAGCGGTGACATCATGGCGCATATGTTTCATACCCAATCGATGTACAAGATCAACGTGCTGCTTGACGCGATCCATTTCTGCGGCGAATTCCGCCTCCGTTTCCTGTACGAAATTAGCGGGAATGGAATAGTTGGAGAGGTCGATGCCGACCACCTCCGCCTTATCCCTGAGCTGATCAGCGAGCTCCAGATTATCCACCAGCGTGTAGCCGTAAGGAACAAGTTCCAGATGTTCGCCGCCGTTCTCTTTCACCCAGTCAACGGCATCCAAAATTGTCATTTTCTCTGATTTCAATGCCTGCAGTAAACTATACGAACTTAATCCGATTTTCATCTTCTTACCTCCCGTATTCGTTTCCATTACCCACATGGTGACCTTTATGGCTGGGACTTTTTACTACATGAACAAATTCGCGAATGACGCCCCCATTCCCTTCCTTCCAAGGGGAGGCTGCCACACGAAATTGGCTGTAACGGGAATTGCCGATACAACTTGGGACAAATCCTTCCTCAACCACTCTAGTTGTACATCCGCACATTTTTGCTTTATTATGCTTTTTTTAGCTTTTTAAAGCATAAAAAAAACACAAGTCAGGATAAACTTGCGTTGATGATCGAGATATTATGTTTTTTATAGTTGTCAAACAAGTCCTTATCCATCAAAGAATCTGTTACGATCAAATCAATCTGATCCAAACCGCAAATGTTCAGGTAGGAGACCGTTTCAAATTTGCTGGAATCCGCTACAACAACTTTCCGCGTGGCACTCTTTAGCATCGCATTGATGACCTCAGCCTCACCTTGGCGAAAATCAGTCAACCCTTTCTTAAGGGAAATCGCATTGATACTAATGAAGGCAAGGTCGATATTGAAATTCATTATTTCCTCTACCATTGAGCGCCCATACAAGGAAAATTCCTCATGATCCAGATAACCCCCAGGAATAATAACTGTGAAGCCCTTTTTCTGAGCGAAAATCTCCGCTATCCGTAGAGAATTTGTTATCACCGTAAGTTTGTCGAAGCGTGCGGCAAGCCGTTTGGCAACCTCGATATTCGTCGTACCGGCATTGAGAGAAATAGCTTGATATTCCTTCACCAGCTCGACTGCATACATAGCCAGTTCTTGCTTCCTGCCGTTCTGCGAAATTGTACGCTTAAAGAACGCCTGATTCGTCACTGCGTCCTCTCTTTTGGAAACAGCTCCACCATGTACACGCCTAATTTTATCCTCTTGCTCCAACTGTTCAAGATCCCTGCGCACCGTATCAAGAGAAACTTGCAGCAATGATTTCAATTCCACAACGGTGACTTGTCCTTTGGATTCCAGTTCCAATAATATTAAGCGATGCCTCTCGGGTGCAAGCATTTCATCATTCCTCCGTGTTTTTGCGTTTATTCGTAAGATCTGCTTTAAGGGTACCAAAAATACCTCGTCGAGTAAATGTTGAAATCTATGTGGAAAGCACATCAATAAACGACATTCGGGAATGATTGCCTACGCCCCCTCGACCTCCCCTTTTTCCTGTTTAACATGTTTCTTTTCGTTCCTCAAAGCGGTGTTCCCTGGTTTGGATCCGGGACGGTGCCACACAGCGATTAACAGGAGAAGAAGTGCGCTTCCTAAATAAATGTACTTCAAGCCATCTGGAAGGCCGATTAGCAAGTAAATAAGCAACGGACCAAGAGCGGAACCCAAATCGGTTGCCACCGAGTACGCGGTCATTACCGCGATAGCGGATGACTGGCGGGCCACATCCGAAGCCAAAGCATCCATTAAGGTGGAAAGTACCGTACTGGTCACCATGATAAATAGGATCACTATGCACCACCAATAAATAGGAAGCTGCCACGGCACCAAGGCATAACCGACAGCAGCGCCGAGTAGTGCCAGCCCGAACAGAGGCAGCCTCCCTCTCGGACCGTCTGAGCGGAGGCCGATCCAAATGGCGAGAAACGGTTCCCAGCCCCATCTTGCCGCTTGCAGCACACCAGACAGCATCGTGCTCGTAACGACGAACCCGATTAGCAACAACTGAGACGAGTAATTGGTTTCGATTACCAGACTTAACGTGGCGCTCAGGATGGTTTGGATCAGATATACGATGAGGCCGGTTGTAATGATGCTGATGACAGCTCTTGTCCAGATCGCTTTTGGTTTGTCCCACCGTTCCTTATCTAACACAGAAGAGTCCGCTTCATCCGATCTATTGCCTTTAATGTAGATTGCAACATAAGGAAGTCCGGCAAGCATAACTAAACCGAATGCCACGGAAACGGAGTCCATGCCGACAAGTGGAACGAGTATGCCTCCGAGCAACATACCGACCAAGCTGCCCAGCCGGGATATTCCGTTGTAGCGTCCCATGAGACGGCCCCGATTCGAATCATCCGAATAACGGATAATGCTCAAAAACCCACCCATGCGCAAGAAAGACCAGGAGATTCCCCAGATGCAGCGGAGAATGGTCCATAGTATGAACCCCTTGCAGACGCCATAGCCGATGGTCGTTACGACCGCCAGCAGAATGGCAAAAACCAAGCCTGTTCGCAGAGACATTCTCTTATAAAGCATGCCAATCAGCGGAGTCATCGGTAAGCGGATGAAGCGGTTGATGGAAAGGAGAAAGCCCACCTCCCATAAAGCGTTCAGGCCGGCTTCTTTCCAATAAATAGGTAAAACGATATACAGCATGGAATCTCCGAGTAAACAGAATGCCGTAACGATGGCGATAATCGTGATCGGCCGCTGACTTATGCCAGACCGATCCTCAGATGATGAAAGGTTCATAAATACTCCTTTAGTTAACTAAGACTATTAATTTGACATAAACAAGATGCGTGCCGCAAGGCTTGCAAAGCATTCCCAATCTTCATGCAGCAGTTTCGGCCCCCTCCGTTCCGAAAAAATGAAATTTCATGCGTACTTCACCCTCCATTGAAAGTTTAATTCAGCACTTTTGCGTGCGTTATTGCTTAAGTATACAGATATTTTCTTGTCTTTTCAATTCTTTTTGCGTTTTTATAATAATAATATGCATGTTTTAGCTTTTTAATGCCATTTTATTTGCGATACGTGGGAAACCTTGTTGACTATCGAGAATACTCAAAAACCCCAAAGAATTAAGCGTATACCCGCTTAGTTCTTTGGGGTTTAATGCTACTTTCGTGGTCTACCAATCCGATGCAGAAGCCCGCGCCATCGGTGCAGGTTCTACAGCTTATGCAGACAGTTTCTAGTGTTCTGCCCTCACGCCACTCGCTACGGCTTGCCCGATCGCCGCATTGATGCGTTCCCGGCAAGCGAGCAGCCACGCCTCGTCCCTTGGGTAGGACGCAAACGTAATCGGTTCGGCAGCGTCTTCCTCCATCAACGCAATCGTCTGTTCCCGGCCAATGAGAGTGCCGAGCAGTTCCAAAGCCCGCAAGTCTTGCAGCGCTTCGCGGAACACTTCCAACCGCAAGGAAACGAGCGGCGTTCCCTCTTGACTCGGGTACACGACAAACGGGTCCCCGGCAGGGAATGCATAATGCGCATCTGTATTCCGATACGGATCAATCGGGATTTTCGCATATTGCGAGAACCAGAAGTTATAGCCCCAGTGCAAGAAACCTGCGATGTTATATTTATAGAGTTGCAAGCCTAAGATGCGGTTGCGCGCAGATGGCATGCAGAGAAAGCGGTTAGAGACAGCTTCGTATTGGGCGCAGCAATAATAGGTCCATAAGGGCTCCACTCCACGCTCCAGAAATGGTTCGATATGGTTGTTCGCAACAACCGGTGTCTGAACAAGCCCCTGCTCATAGAACGATATGTTGGAGAGTGCGTCCAGTGACGGGACATTCTCCATAAACTGCCGCACCCAACGACTGGCACTGCTGTAGGACGTCAAATGCTCGACCACAGGCTCATCCGAAATATGATAATAGGTGCGGTTGAGCAAGTCATTTTGCTTCAGGAAGCCGACCAGTTCCGGTAAAAATTGTGCCAGAAACCCCAGATACACTTCGCCTGCCGCATCCGTCTCCCAGCCGAATATGCGCTGCGTCCAGCCATCGATAGTAGCCATAATTTTCGGTGCATGCTTCGCACCCCACTGCGTGAACAAGTGCGAGAGCTCGAACACCTTCACGCCGTTGCGGTTCCCCATCTCAACCCAGCGCTTCAGCCGTTCGAAACCGAACGTGTAGGATTCGCCGTTCTTCCAGACTTCCACCAATTGAACCGTTGGACGTTCCCCGCCGACCTCCGTATCGAGCGGAGGTGTAAAAATCGGTGTCAGCAGCATATTGCAGCCATAAGCTGTTGCCGTTTGCACATACGATTCTACGATTTCCCAATATCGCTCGCTGAACACCTCTGCGCCGTAATAGACGGCCAGGCTGTCTGAGTGGAACCATTCCGTATGGAGCAGCTTTTGTTCCGGTAGTGCGGCAGGCAGCACGGTAAGCGTAAACGTTTCGCTAGCCAGCGTCTCCCCTGCCGTGTCGACGAAGGTGATAGTTGCTGCGTGCGAACCAGGCTGCGCGTCGCGGCCTACCTCCATCGTGACCCAAATAGAGCGCCACTGTTTGGGAATCGCCGTTAATGTCCCCGAATCTGGCACAGGCACGAGCAGATCCGGGTACAGCCCCGGGGTATCGCGCAGCACACCCTCATCGTGGTTCGGGTAGTTGGGAAATTCAGCCGGCACCAACTGTACACTGCGCAGACGGATGCCGTCTTGCAAAGTTGACGTTACACCCAAAGAGAAAGGTAACTGGGCTTGGCTTCGATAGGCAACTTGAAAGGAGTAAATTTCGCCTTGCAAGGCAGAGGCGGCGTGTGACGCAGCGGCTTGAAGCTCTTCATCAGCAAAAACTTTCACCAAAGAGGAAAGACAACGTGACTCGAATTGCGCTTGTAACGTTGGCATGATAGGTCTCCTTCACTTATACTATGAATAAGCGTCACATGACTCCTGTAACTAATGACCAGTGGGCTTTCCGCTTGGAATTTTCGTCATGCAGCTTCAGTTTACCTCGCTATCTGACAGAAAGGAATGACACCCATGACACGCTTCTTGGACTCTATGATCAGTCCGCAGCCGATTCGCATCGTAGATCTCAAAATCGATTCATCCAAGCTCAGCATCCCTTCTCTCACGATAAACGAAATGGGACACTTGCCGGGGCGAACGCTGCAGCGCAGCCAGGCCACCTTCGAAAGCTGGGCATTTCTGTATATCGCTGGCGGAAGCGGCTTTTACCGCGTGAATCAAGGGCCTGTGCAGCATGTCGAGAAAGGGTGCCTGTTCTTTGTTTTTCCCGGAAGTGTCATCGACTTCGGCCCGAAGGAGGGCGGGCATTGGGACGAATATTATGTGCGCTTTGAAGGCAGCCGCATTCAGGAATGGCTTGGAAGTTGGCTTGTGCAGACCGACATCGTGAAGCACGTCGGGTTTGAAGAAGCTTGGATCGCGCAGCTCGATGCCATGTTCCTGCTTCTTGAGAGCGGATCTCCGACGCAAATTGATGGGGCCGCTCTTCAGCTTGAGGCGATGCTGTTCAATTGGATGGCCAAATCCAAACTCCCGCAGGGCCAAGCGACAACTTCCAAAGCAGTAGATGTGCTGCAAGATATCGCTACGAGCTTGTATTCCCCGCTTAACGCGGAACAGCTCGCCAATCGGCATCATATGGCCGTATCTACGCTGCGCCGATTGGTCAGCCAGCATACTGGCTACCCCTTGCATGATTACATTCACCGTTTGAAAATGGAGGAGACGAAACGGCTCCTGCTCAGCACCGACCTGCCAATTAAGGAAATCGCCGACGCCCTGGGTTATCCCGACGAAAGCTACTTCTCCCGTTTGTTTAAAAAATATGGGGGCCTAGCGCCCAGGCACTACCGCGCGCGGAGTTAATACAAAGAGACGCTACCCGAAGAGGATAGCGTCTTGGTACTGACGCGCGCAGCGTTAGGGAAGCTGAGCACGAGACTACGGCGAGCAAAGCGAAGCATGGATCGCACTGAATGTATGCACTGAACGTATGGACGTCTATTTCTTTTTTGTTTCTGCCTATCAGTGTACGCGCTTAAATCCAGTGTCTTCCACTCGGAGGTAAATAACGAAGCTGCCCAGCAACACTCCACTTAACAAACTTTTCCTACTTTAAGAGAACTAGAGGGCCCTATTTAGGCGAAAAGTGGTGGTTCAAGCGCATGTGAGGAACTACAGGGCTCTATTACAGCGAAACGTGACCTCTATCTGTCAATGACAATGATATAGAGGATCACAGTTCCCTCCCATTTCCTCTAATGTCTGTTTCCCTTGAAATAGCGCCCTAGAGTTCCCTTAACTTTCCTAAGAAATTCACCAAGTTTCGAAGCTCCGCCGTCAGCCTCATTTGTAATGCTTAGGGCTGACACCTACATACTTTTTAAAAATCCTCGAAAAATACGTACGTTCCATATAGCCTAACTTTAGCGCAATCATTTCAATATTGTATTGCTTTTCTTTTAACAAGCCGCAGGCAATTTTCATTTTGAATTGGTGGTAGTAATCAACGAAATTCACACCGGTTTCTTGCTTGAAATATCGGGAAAAATAGCTTGGATTCAGAAATAAATAATCGGCAATATCCACCATCGAAATATTTTCAGCCAAATGATCCGTTATGTACCGGTCGATTTGCTGCAGCTTCGGCTTTTTATCTATCGCCATATGAAGGGATGCTGTGTGCAGCTCTTCTATTTTGCAGCTGATTAATTCAAGACTCTCTTTTAACCGCTTGCACCTCAGCAAGCAGCTATGGAACGTTTCTTCGCTTTTAGGCTTAGCTTCCAATTCGATCAGACGAATTCGATGCGAGCATGCCGCCAGGAACATCCCCGACTCAATCCGCTCTTCACGAGCGAAAGCTTCTAAAGCACACAGGGATCTAGTAATTCCATCGATATTGGCATCTTTGATTTTAACGGCTTCTGTGATCCGATCCCATTGTTCCTCCAGAGAATGACTGACATTCCACAAAGGAACTTCCAACAATTTGATCGTCCCGAACGTATCATCTTCATAAAAAGCTGACTTCTGCCACATCTTCATCGTCCTATAATTAGCGCTTATTCCCTCCACGCCTTTGAAAGGAATCCCATAATGAAGGAACACATCCATCTTCAAGTACTGTTTAATCAGTTCACGTAAAGACAATAAATAATCCTTAAACAGCGTTGTCGCATTCACGCTCAGGTTCTGCTGATAATTATATATACAAATCAATTGACCGTCCGAATCTGAAAATAACGTGACCTGCTGCTGCGATTGCAAGGACAATTCACTCGCTATGTTCCCAGCCGCATACAACAGCAAATTCATATCTTCAAATCTATACTGTTTATAGACCGAAGCCCTATGAAAGGAGCCAACCGCCATAAGAAACTGCGAATGTCCCCAGTTGATCCCTAACCGCTTCCCATAACTAAGCATCTCTGTGGCCGATGATGTTGTAAGGAGCTGCTGAAAGTACGTCATCTTGAGTAAATCTTTATTTTTGATCAAATCTTGTTTATACACAATGTCCTCTACTTGATTCTTAGCCTCAGTTAACAGTTGAATGGCTTTGCGCAGACTTACATCAAGCTGTTCGGAGGTTAATTCATCCTTAATCAAATAGTCGACTGCATCTAATTGCACAGCTTTTCTGGCATAGTGAAATTCTTCATGACAGGTCAAAAATACAACCTGAAGCTCAGGCTTGATCGCCTTTAACTGAGCTACCAGCTCCAAGCCATCCATTTGTGGCATCCCAATATCCGTTATGATCAAATCGAGCTGTGTTTCATGGAATTTCTGCAAGGCGCTTTCTCCCGAATGTGCCGTCGCAGCAAGCCGCAGCCCCAATGATTCCCAAGAAATCAGTTTCGTCAAATATTTGATCATCGGCACATCATCATCTACCAACATGACATTCAACATGCAGATCCCCCTATATCCAATTTCTCTGTAAATCCGAGTCTAACGGTCAAGCCCCCGAGCTCACTCTGTGTGCATGTCATGGATGAGCAGCTGCCATAGGTCATTTTCAACCGTTGAAAAACATTCCACAGTCCCACGCGTTTATCCGATTGCCAAGCTTCCGTATCATGTGAGTTTAGCAGCTCGGCATTGAGCTGATTAATTTTCTCCTGGCTCACACCCACCCCATTATCGGAGATCGCAATTTCCACGCGGTTTTCAATTTGCTCAGCACGAATGGCAATTCGAGGTTGATCGACAGCTTTCCTAAAGCCGTGTACAAAAGCATTTTCCACGACGGGTTGAAGCAGAAGCTTCGGGAATTCTAAGTTGGCAAGCGCCGGAGGAAGCTCAATATCCAACTGAACGACAAGATCACTGCGCATCTGCATGATGTCCACGTAATGAAACAGCAGCTTGCATTCATTCCCAAGGCTAGAGGGTTCATTGAACTTCATATAAGCCCTTAATAAGCTCATCAAAGAATTAATCTTCTGACTATGGACCATTTCGTTATCTAACGCTAAATTGCACTTGATTGAATTCAGGGTATTCATCAGGAAATGAGGACGAATCTGTGAATATAGCGCTTGAAGCTCTAATTCACGCTTCTGCTCTTGCTCCTGCTCGTTTTCCACAATAAGCTGGTTGATTTGTTCCAGCATAATATTCAAGGTTCGGCCCAAATCCGAAATTTCATCCTTGCCCTCTTCATCAAACCGAATCCGCCGATTGCCATTACCAAATTGCTTCACGCCAGCTTGAAGCTGCCGAATGGGCCGATGAAGCCGCTTCGCTACATACATCGAGACGACGAAAAAGATTAGAAAAAAAGGAATGATCAGCAGCAGCGTAATGAAAAATGTCTTCGTAATTTCACCAGTAGCTTGCTCGTCTGGCGTTTCACTAATGAGCTTCCAGCCTGAATATTGAATTAGACTCTCATTTCTAATGCTGCTTCCAGCGTGAGCATCCATGACATAAGGGACGTCCGGATTGCCCGCAATCATTTTGCCTTCCGTATCAAACAATGCCAACTTCGATGTACCTAGCTGCGCGAACGCTTTCATAAAATAACGCTCAGGTATGGAAATAAACAAAGTACCCAGCTGCTGCGTATCACTTGGAAATTTGATTACTCTTGCAAGCAAGTAGGCCTTGTTGGTTAACGCGTTTTCCCCTTGCGTGGGCACAGTTCCAAGCCATTGCAAAATATTGGGCTTTGACAGATTCACACGCCATTTAACGGCTTCGTACTGCTGCCTCGTCAGCTCAGGGTCTGCCCCTTGAATCTCACTGGATTGAACGATAAATCCGGATTGATTGGACACATACATGAGAATGTCTGGATTCATCGTTTTCACATCAACCAGACTGAAAAAGTCTTTGATTTGCAAATAGGTCTCAAAATCATGGAAGCTTTCTATGCGTTTCATAGCCACAAAGTTGCGCAGCTGTTTTTTAACATTTTCATCCTGAACAAAAAAGTTCGACGCATACGTCATATCATCAATCGTTTTGGATATATCCTTGGCAATGACGGTAAGCACAGTCTGATTGCTGAGGAAAATTTTCTCCCTCACATTTTGATGCGTAATCGAATAATTGAGAAATGCAGCAACAACAGTCGGCAGTAAAATAAAGCAGAGAAATGAGATTTGGATGCGTCGATAAAAGGAAAATCGAAATAGTGAGTGGATTCTCATGGGAACTCCTTTTGCCTTCTGAGATGCTTAACATTTAACTATTCCTATCATAGCATAACGCCTGTTGCCCTATGAACGTAAAACATAGAGGACGCTTTTACGCCCTCTATCCGGTGTGTCCATGAAAACCTATTTTGCATTTTGCTTAGCGATTTTATCCGATTCATCCATCATCCACTTCTGAGCTTCCTCAGCCGTCGTATTGTCGAGCATAAACTTGCTAAAGCCTTTTTCCAGAATGCCCTTCAACTGGTTGCCGTAAGAAACGGAGATGGCAGGATCAAAATTCGTTTTTATTTTCTTATCAAAAATGGTTGCTTGCAGCGACGTCACGTCGATAATATCCGCCGCTTTGCCATATAGGCGATCGACGATCGCTTTGGGATCAGCCTTTTTATACCCGGACAATTCCAGTCTCGCCTCTTGCTCCGTCGTCATATACCGAATGAAATCATAAGCTTCCTGCTTATGTTTAGAGTTGGAGGCAACCGACACGTAAGATCCTCCTATGTTCGTAATGCCTTGCTCACCGCTTTTGGATGAGCGAGGCAGCGGAGCAATAACCGATTTGAATGTGTGCGGATACTTCTCCTTGTTCATCACATTGTCGAGCATGAATGGCGCTGTTGCCAGCATAGCTGCTTTACCGTTCAAATATTCCGTAATATAGCTTAGCTTCGCTCCGACAACATCAGCTAAAGGTTTTACGGATTTATCGTCTTTCTCCATGGAGCGACGCAGATTGAAGAAGTACGCAAACGAAGGATCATTAAAACCAGGCTTGAGGTCGCTAGTCAGGTAAGGGCTCTTGAGATCAGAATATGCAATCAGATTCGTATACTCGCCCCATGTATGGAAATAAGCGCCGTATCGTTTATCATTGCCTTCGCCTTTCGCAAGCTTTTTGGCATACTCCCGAAAGTCGTCCCAGGTCCAATCGAAGGATGGCAGTGGAAGGTTGGCTTCCTTCAACGCCTCTTCATTAATCAGTACAAAATAAGGACTTGATGTCAGCATCGTCGCGTAATATTTCCCATTGACTTTGGGATTAATGTAGTAATCTTCTTCCGGCTTTACATTTCCTTTGGCATATAGCTCATCTAGTGGAGCAAGGACGCCTGCTGCCGCTCTGGCCAGCGTTTCATCGATGTTCCCATATTCAAGAACGTCGACCTCTTCACCGGAAGACATTAAGACATCCATTTTCTTCATGCTTTCCACGGAATTTCCGGGAACCAAAGAAATATTCTGCACCTTAATGTTCGGGTATTTGACTTGAAAAGCATCGATCATCTTCTGCCGTGCGACCTGATTCGTTTCATTATCCCATGTGTAAAATTTGAGATTCACCGGCTTTGCAGCCGCTTGTGTTGCAGCAGGCGCTGCGCTTGTCGCAGCTGCGGAAGATCCCGCATTTTCTTTATCAGAACCCGCGCTGCATGCACTCAGAATTGACATCGTGAATAAGGCGCTGCTCAGCAAAATTGCCTTTCTATTTGTCATGTGATGTCCCCCAATTAGTCGTTTTTGTTGTTGATATTCCGTATTTTACACGGTTTTCCACTCCGCAATGGTATAATATCTTGCTCTCTTTGTGTGATATCTTTACCTTCTATCCATAGCGATCAACCTTTGACTCCGCCAAGCGCGATACCTTTGATTACTTGCTTTTGCAGAATGATAAAGATCATTAATAGAGGCAAAATGGCAGCAACAGAGGCCATCATAAGAACCGCGTAATTGTCGGCAAATTCATTTTTGAAAAGCTGCAAGCCAAGCGGAATGGGATACAATTGCTTTGATATAAGGAAAATCAGCGGATTCTGATAATCATTCCAGACCCAAATAAATTTAATAATCGCTACTGTTGCTAGAATCGGCTTGGATAACGGCAGGATGATTTGCACATACATTCTAATATAGCCTGCTCCGTCTATTTTCGCCGCTTCCAGATATTCACTATGAATGGAGACCATGAACTGCCGCAGCAAGAAGGTAAAATAGATGGTCGAGAACATCCCCATGAGCATTAATCCCGCATGCGTGTTGTACAAGTGCAGCCACTTGAGCAGCAAATAACGAGGCACCAGCGTAGATTCGGCAGGGATGATCATCAAGGAAAGCAAAATGCCAAATGCCGTATTGCGCCCACGAAATTGCAGTTTGGTAAAGGCAAATGCCGCCATGGATGAGAAGAGCAACGTTGCAAGAGTTATCGTGAGCGCTAGCTTTAGTGAATTATAATAAAACAAAGAGAACGGGACGCTGCTAAGCCAAACTTCCTGGAAGTTGTTCATCAGGTTCCACTTGGTTGGCAGCCACTGGATCGGGAATACCATGACATCCTTCTCATACTTCGCTGCCGCCGAGAGCATCCAAAGCAAAGGCAGAAGGAATAGGAGCGAAAATAATCCCATCAATATCGTAGTGATCCACTTCGGTATATCTATCTTTTTCAATAACAAGCAAGCCCTCTCCTTTCTGCTATTCGTAAGCGGAATGCTTCTGCAGCCGATAAGTAATCAAAGTTACAACGCCGATAATAAGGAACAAGACCCATGAAATCGCTGAAGCATACCCCATCCTGAAGTTCTGGAAACCTTCCTCATAAATGCGGTAGACCAGCACAGTTGAGGAATCATTTGGCCCCCCGCCCGTAAGAAAAGCAATTAAATCAAACACCTTAAAGGATGACATTAGCGTCGTAATAAATAAGAAGGACGTTGTCGGTGCAAGCAAGGGAAGTGTAATCCGGAAAAACTGCTGAAAGGAAGATGCGCCGTCCATATTGGCCGCTTCATATAGCTCATCCGGGATATTCGTCAATCCAGCAATAAATATAATGATTTGATAGCCAAGAGCAGCCCAAATCGCAATAATCATGATGGAGGTTAACGAGTAATGGGTATCCGCCAGCCATTTCGGTGGGTTATGAATCCCTAGGCGGAGCAAGAACTGATTAATCGGACCTAGGGATGGATGGTACAAAGCGCTCCAAATCGCACCAAGAGCCGTTATGGAAGAGATATACGGGATGAAAAAAGCGATCTTAAAGTAGCTTTGTCCAAACACTCTGGCTTGTATGAGGACCGATAGAATTAAGGCAAACACGAGTCCAATAGGCACTGTAATTGCCGTATACGTTAAGTTGTTTTTTAAGGCCATGTAGAACTTATCGTCCTCGAATAGCTGCTTAAAATTATCAAGCCCGATAACCTTAATACTTGAAAGTCCCCCAACTAAGTTCCATTGACAAAAGCTTAAAAATAAGGAGAACAAGACTGGAAATACCCCTAGAATTAGAATGCATAGATAGACGGGCGATAGAAATAACCATCCCGCGAGCGCTTCTTTTCTTGGTTGATTCCAGAAAGCTCTTGGCCTCGAAGGAGTCGAAGTTAAAACAACCCTCTCTGACTTATGGATCAACATGCCGTTCACCTCTCTATATAAGTGTCATCGTATAGATCAACTATACTGCCTTTTCATTTTCACCTATGAATCTGATATTTTACTGATTTGTGTAGTATTTTTACTTTATGCCCCAGTAAATGAAAAAGATTGCCAACCACCTGACCAGTACGGTCCGGTAGAAAGCAATCTCTTCGAGAATATTGACTATTTTGCGCTGATTCCTCCTAAAAGCCTTTTCAACACAACCACTGATTCTGCCCTTGTGGCATGTTCCTGCGGAGCAAATTCTTGCTCTGTTCGGCCATTCATTAAGCCATCACCAACAGCCAGTTCTACGGAGTGTTTGGCCCAATCACTGACTGCGTTCTCATCGCTGAACGTGGCCCTGGTACTTGCCGTCATATCTTCGACTTTGGTCCCCGTCGCCTGAGCCTTCGCTCTCATGAGCATAGCGGTCATTTCTTCACGTGTAATGTTCTTCTCCGGGGCAAACGTATCATCAGAAACTCCGTTGATCAGCCCTGCTGCATAAGCTTTCTTCACCGTGTCCTCATACCAGGAGCCAGCTGCGACGTCAGCAAAAGGATTGAGCCCCGTGCCTTCCTTAAGGTTCAAGGCTTTGGCGATTAGAGTTGCAAACTGTGCGCGTGTTACATTCGTATCCGGTGCGAAATGATCGTCATCCATACCTTCCACGATCTGTTTGCTGACCATCAGCATAATATCCGATTTGGCCCAGTGACCGGCAAGATCGCTGAAGATTTTGGTGAAATCAGCGGATTTACTAAGCGTAATGGATTGACTTTTTAAATTGTGATCGACGATTTTCATAGAGGTCCATGTCACTTGGGATGCCCCAACCTTCTTGGCTTTGAAGGTAATAGTCCCAATGTCCAAATTTCCCTTCTCGCCATCTACTTTCCCCACTTTGGTATGTGCAAATGTCACTTCGTTGTTCTTCACGATAGGAGAAACGGAGAAGCCTTCAATCTTCGTATCTGCTTTGACGACTTCGAGCTTGCTGGCATCAAAAGCGAACTTTGCTTCATACGCGAATAAATCCTGCAGATTTTCCCCCTGTAACGTAACTGTAAATTCGCCTGTTGATTCGGTATCCGTGGTCTTCATCACAAATTGGGAAGCGTCCTCCGCATAGGCCGGACCGAGTAGTGCTAAGGAACAACCAAGATTGCAGACTAATGTGGCAAGTACGATTTTACGTCTCATTATAAGCCATCCTCTACGATTTATTGGATTATTTTGGCCGCTACAAAGGCAAGGTCGTTAATATCGATATGACCATCACCAGTAACGTCCGCTTTCTTAGCTTGTTCCCAATCTGAGCTGCTTGTATCTTTACTGTAATGGGCTGCTACGATGGCCAAATCGCCAATCGTCACTTTCCTATCGTTCGTCAGATCGCCAGGAAGTCCTGGAATCGGAGCCACTATCGCTACGCTGTAACTAGAAGCTGCCGCTTCCGCCTCGTCCCCTTCAGCATCGCCAAGCACCGCTTTCGAAATCGCCATCGTCCCCGTCTTATTCTCCGTGACAACTTTGGCTCTAAAAATTAGCTCCACAATTTGCGCGTCATCGCTAATTGCATGAGCTGCACCTTGACTAGCAATGATTAGTCGCAGTTTACCTGCTGATTGCTTTATTGGCTTCAGGATGGAGACGCCGTCAATCACCGATTTCGCCGATACGAACTCCATCGCATTCGCGTCATAGTTCAGAGTGACATCTTGTGCAAAAGCCGTTTGTGTCAAGTTTTTCAAACTGAATGTAACCTTGAATGTTTCCCCGCTCGCTACCGACCTGCCGCCAGTAAGCTCTGTTGATAGTGCTGCCGGTGGCGTATTTAACGTAACCTCAAGAACAGGTCGATAGGAGACATTGACATGCTCTCTGGACGCATAACTCACGTCCCCTTTCGCTCCCTGATTCGACGTAGAGGCAATCAACAGCGACATTTTCTTGTCAGCCGCAAGCGCACCATTCACTTGCTCAGTTACATCAAATTGGGCAGCCGAATAAGCCGTTGTAAGTGCCCAAGTGGCAAACGCTTGGCCCCCGGCAGGCTTATTATCCCAATTAATCCCCGACTCTCCCCAGCTGTTATCCGCCACAAGCTGCGCCTGATTCGTTGTACCAGACATACTCACACCAACCGGAATGAGCGTAACCTTAGCGCTTGCAATAGTGCCAGAAATGGAAGCTAGATTGAATCGCAAGTACGATTGCCGGGCATATCCAGCAGCATCCTGCTTGGTTACCAGACTATCCGCTGTCCCATAGCTCGTACTGGCATAAGAGCCGTCACGGACATACGCATCAGCTTCAGGCCAAATCATCATGATTGGAACCGGAATGGCGGATAACTCATTTGAAAGACTGCTTTCACCTGCTGCTTGGTAAGCCGCTACGGCAAAATAGTATTTCTTCCCCGTTTCCAAGCCAGTGACGGCAACTTGATTGGTTGAACTTACAGCTGTGACATCAAGCGTCTTGGTGTATACACCTGAAGACGTGCCATACTTCACCCTGTATCCAGCTGCTCCATGCACGCCAGTCCAAGACAAGACAACTTGAGAAGCGCCGCCTTCTGCACTTACCAAAATAGGCGCTTCTATACTTGAAGGCGCTTCCAGATTGAACTTGGCTGCGAATGTCTTACCGAAAGCCCCACTCGTTTGAACGATCAGTTTGATTGTCGGACTGAACTGGGTAACCGTGATACCAGGATCGAGGGAAACGACTCCAGCTGCACTGCGGTTAATTTCCACTTGAATCGTGCCTGTGTTCGCTTTCGTCGGATCAGACATCCCGATGTGGATTTCTCCATTCGTTTCGAGCATTGTGACTGAAGCCTTCTTGTCGCTTGTAATCAGTGGTTCATTGTCTGCATAGACCGTCTTGGTTACATCATTCCAGAAATTCGCTCCAACTGCATGCACAGACGTATCCATCACCGCATGAGCATCGGCTGAATTTTCCAGCATTTGAATATCCGGATTAGCCGCATAGATCTCCGTTGCCGCCGCATCCTTGCCTGGCAGCACAACATAAGCATAAGAAGCATTTGCAGGTGTTCGACCATGATTAAATGCCAGGCTAAGATAAGGATTCGCCACTTGTTCCGTGTTTCCTCCTGTATTAATCTGTTTCCATGTTCCTGATCTATATTCCCGTAGTCCAGTTATGGATGCTGTACCTGGAAAATAATAACCGATATCAGAACCTGGCACATTGCCAGCCAAATGAGCCCAGTGTGCGTTATTCATAGCTTCCGACCATCCAAGCCCATTCGGCTTGGTGACACCGTCTACAATGAACGTATTATCTCCACTTTCATTTAACTTACGGTTCTCGACAATGGTTTCAACCGTGCGTGCCGTGTCCGTACTTGTTATCCCTGAGCCTACGGCGACGATTTGATCCCCCAGCATGAACCATGATTTTTTTCCTTGCAAGGGACTTCCCGTATTTTGAGAAAGTGAGAACTGCATCCCCGCTGAGCCGTAGAGTTGATCAACAGATGAACCGCCAACCCATGTGTTTGGATTCGCATAGTTTTTCCAGTCAACCGGTGTTCCGCTTCCAGAACCATCTGTTGTCGTCCCAGGAAGGCGGTACATATTGACAGTAGCCCAGTAATTGCCGCTGTACTGCTTCAAATCATTGTTGTACAGCGTCGTCATTCCGACACCCGTAAACCACCCCTTGCTATTTTCACCATTGCCATATTCAAAGGCGGAAACACGTGGCGAGAACATGCTAATGCCCAGTCCAAAATGTTCACGAAGCTGGGAAACACGATCCATTCCCGGAAATTGGAATTGACCTACCAGCTTACCTTGTGCTGCGATCGCTGAATCACTCATCAGCCTCTTGCCAAGGATCATGTCGAACATACTTGCCCCTGTGTAATAGTTCGCAAAGGTTGTATCGGTTGATATCCATTCCTTGACCATCCGCTTGATTTTCATCGCTTGCTCAGGCGATGCACCTTCTGCCAGACGAAGCATGCTCAAAATAATAGATCGTCCCGTTGTATGATCGTTCCCACTTTGCCGTGAGATTCCCCGTCCTTTCAAATTATCCATGCTGGCCCCCATATAAATGAGCGGCTTGTATGATTCTTCGACCCATCTGTATACATTGGCCACATTCGGATCTATGATACGCCACGAAGAACCGCTTAATACATACATCAAATCCGCCATCCTTCCGAGCAGCACATCCCCATATCCGCCTGTGTAGGCAACATAAGTATGTTGAATAAACGATCCATCCTCGTAGAAACCATCTCCGCTTTTTACATATAGAAATGCGGGACTCATTGAATCCCTGCCTTGTGTAATTTTGGCGCTCGACTTACCGATAACGCCGCGAAGAGACACCACATAAGCTTTGTCCAGTAAGTTCGCTCCCGTCTCGACGACCGAACTTACCGTTCGTTTACTTGGATTAGGAACAAATCGGTCAATGGCCCGCATGTAATTATCAATCTGAGTTTGCGTCAAATCCCCATACATGAGAACTAGTGTGCTATTAACCAGCTGAGGCGTACCAATTTCCCAGTCCCACCAATTGTCATATTCACTTTTGGATTCTTTATAGCGATTGGCATAAGCCCAATCCAAACCGCTGATGATATCCGATTTGAGACTACTATTGTGATACAGAGGGGAGCCAATTGTGGAATAAGCAATTGCCATTTGATTTAATCGTGTAAAATGCGATGAAACCTCGCTCGATTTTGTTGTGCTTTGCAAATCAGCCCATAAGTAGGTCCTGTTCGCCGCTTTATTCATCGTGTCCCAGTAACCGGTCAAATTCTCATTGCTTACGGCATCGCTCTTAAATTTAATGTTTACGGAAATATCCGAGTCATTCGGATCATAGCCGCTTCCTCCCGTGAAATAAGTAAACATTTTGGCACGCAGCGCGTCGAATTCGTCAGCGGGGTTGGATGCTGCTGCTGCATGCGGCGTAAATGGGATGACAAGCATGAGAATGAGCAGCGTAAGAATGACGTGAAATGTTCTTTTTTGTTGTTTCATTCGTACCTCCCTATACGGATACGTTCCGTTAATTAAAAAAGAGGGGAGCATACTTCACTCCCCCGTTCTTTCTTACTCCATCATTTTGGATGCCACAAATGCTAGATCGTCAATATCGATTTTACCATCTGCCACAACATCTGCTTTTTTCGCTTGCTGCCAATCAGGGCTGTTGGTATCTTTGCCATAGTTAGCTGCCACAATAGCCAAATCGCCAATCGTCACTTTCTTATCATTCGTGAGATCGCCTGGCATGCCTGGCATCGGTGCAAGAATCGCTACACTATAACTGGAAGCTGCCGCTTGCGCCTCTCCTCCTTGCGCATCGCCGAGAACAGCCTTCGATACCGTGACGGTACCCGTCGTATTTTGCATGACGGCTTTCGCTCGGAACGTCAGCTCCACCACTTGCGCGTTGCCACTGACTGCATGAGCAGCACCTTGACTTACGATGATCATTCTCAGCTTGCCCGCTGATTGCGTAATCGGCTCCATCATGGTGACGCCCTCAATGACGGATCTTGCAGATACAAACTCCATCACATCTGCATCATATTGGACGGTCACATCTTGTGCTAATGCGGCTTGTGCGATGTTTTTCAAACCGTAGGTGACTTTGAACGACTCACCGGATTGAACGGTGCTGACCCCTGTAAGCTCTGTCGAGAGGACCATCGGTGAAGCCGCAATGTGTATCGTGATAACAGCTTCATCTGAATCCGCCATACCGTCATTGGCTCTGAAAGTAAACGTATCGGTTCCGCTTACGCCTGGGTTCGGTGTATACGTGAACGCACCCGTTGCCGGATTCGTAATCACCGCTGTCCCTTTCGTACCACCCACGACAATTGCATACGAGAGCGTATCCCCATCATAACGACTGACCGACAAGTTTCCGTTATAGACAGCGTCTTGCACGGTGTTCACATCAGCGCTAACTGCTGTAGGACTCTCATATAACGAGAGGGAGATATCGTCGAGATACGCTACTTTTCCATCATTGCTCGCATTCGTATTTTTCCATGAATAAATGGTGGCAGCTGTATTCGCAGCACCTGTTTTGAAAATGATTTTACCTTCTGAATAATCCAGTGTGCTAATTGATTTTGAAATCTGGCTGCCGCCATAATTTTTGACACCGATGCTTTGCGTATTTCCGGCATCCATCACTTTAATCCAGCCTCTAGCAACATAGTTCGTATTCGGTGTTAGACCGCTTACCACTTGTTCAGCACCTGAATTATTGCTCATAAACTTCACAGCATTGCTGCCGGAGTGTACATGGGCCGGATCGCTAATAATTGTGGCGCCTGTGCCATAGAAGGAAGTCCAGCCAGGCGGCGGTGCAGTTGTGCCCGCTTCGAATCCGCCGTTTTGGAGTAGATTTGCCTGCGCGATAGCTACCGTGACTGTTCCAACATTAGAATCAAGCAAGCCGTCAGATACTTTGAACGTAAAGCTATCGTTCCCTGTCGCACCGGAATGAGGTGTGTACACGAAGTCGCCTGTCGTGCTATCCAATAGCTGAACGTTACCTAAAGACCCGTTACTCACGATTGAATATTGAAGCTGATCGCCATCAGGGTCGCTTGCAGTGAGCTTGCCTGTTACAGGACGGTCTATTTTTACACTGTATTTCGCATTCGAAATCAATGGACGATGATTGACTCCCGTTGTATCGCCTTGGTATTCGAACGCTCCAATATCCGCAAACCCTTTGTATAACGGATTGCCTTCATAATCTTTACCACCGTTATTATTCATCGCAATCCCCGCATTAATAGCAGGCGAATCCGGTTGCAGCTCATAGGCATTGGCTGTTGCCAATCCTGATCCTGCACCACCTGGATGCACAAACTTTGGTTCATCTGTCACCTTGTTAGCATCGTTAGGCTCATTCGCAGAATGAACGCCTCCCGCTTCATAGAACACATTGTTGCTGAATAAAGCATTGCTCCAACTGTTGTTCAGCCAATTTGTAGGTGTCGTCGTGTTCGTGTTATAGAAAATATTGTTATAGAAGCTATAACCCCTTTTCACTGTGTTGCCTGAACCCATTATTTGGTTCTTACTTCCATCATAATAAAACACATTATTATAAATAGAGCCCGTTGTCTTCTCGTCAAAAGCAAAGTGCCTGAATATAATGCCGTCGTTCTGACTGACGTTATAGCGCAATACATCGTTCTCATTGGTTCCCATCAGGAGCATGAACCCCATCGGATTATCATGGCTGTAATTGTATTGGTAAACCGTATTAATCAGGAATTCGTCGAAGTCAAAAGCGCATCCGTCCTGATTATTAGCAGGTCCTCCCGTAACCTCGTTATACTGAATGAGTGTATTCTTGGCAACTGCCAGCCAAATGCCTGCAATGGCATTGCTGCTCGCAACCCGCGTACCAAATTTGTTCAAATAGTTATACTCCAGAACTGCCCCATCCGTATCCCGTAAAATAATACCGTCTCCGCCCACATCTTCCATCGTGTTATGCGCGATGTAAAAGCCCGTGTTCCAATTGCCATATTTGAATGTGGCTGTCGTTGAGAAGGAATCGTCGCCGACATAGTTCGCATGAGCCGCAACACGAATGGCAACGCGATCGACTTTGCGAATCGTATTATTTTCAACCTTCACATCATTAAATCTGGCCGAAGTCACTTGGCTGGTTGGAGCCGTTCCTTTGACTACACCGATAATGCCGCCATTTTCTTTGGGACCTGCGTTGTTGTTTCCATCGATATCATGAACATAACAGTTTCGGATATAAATGTGGTTGTACACCCGATCGCTTTCATTCGCATCGATGGTGAAGAAAATACCCGCTCTAAGCGCAGCAGAATCGTTGTTCTCACTTGCAAAATTGTCATCATTCGTTACTTCTAAATTGTTAAGTTCCCAGTATTCCTGATTTTTCAGAAACACTGCCCCTGAGTTGTAGGTCGTCGTTGAATTGTATATCGTTTGATCGAAATTATTCCCCTGCCCGTTAATAAGAGGTCTGTTGCCTGTGCCATATTGGTCGATAATAATTGGACTGCCTTCCGCTCCTGAACCTTTCGGCCATAATTGACCATTCCATGAATCGCCTGCTTTGAGCAAAATCTTGTCACCAGGAATAAACGTCGTGCTGCTGACTTTATTCAAGGTTTTCCATGGTGCAGCTGCGCTTAATCCATCATTCGCGTCATCGCCTGCGGAGGAGCTGACATAGAAGGTATGGCTTCCTTGACCCGAAATTTGAATATTCGTTTGACCGACAACACCGCTGCCGTCTTGCGCTGTAGCCTTGACAGTTACGGAGCCATTGTCTATGGCTGTCAACAAACCAGTGCTGTTGATCGAAGCACTTCCTGTCCCCTTCTCTACCGTCCAAGCTACGTTAGTGGTTGGCGCTCCTCCAGGCTGAGCCGTCGCTCCCATTTGCAGCTGTCCAGCACGCGAAGTGATCTCTGTAGCTCCACCAGCTCCTGTCACCGTCAAAGAGGTCATTTTGACATCAAATGTTAGCTGCAAAATATTGCTTTTTACACCGCTAGGATCATTGGCTGTTGCTTGAATTTGCACGGTGCCGGCTTTAACTGGCGTAAGAACGCCAGTGCTCGAAATCGTTGCGACATCCGCTCCTTGCAGGATAGCCCAAGTAACGGATGGATCCGCCGTGTCCACCGGTATGACCGAAGCACTAAGCGCTACAGGATCAAGCGTCGTGAAGCTTGTTGCTCCCGCTGACGCTTGAATCGTGATAGCTGCAGCTTTCATCGTCTGGCCTGTGATCGTGATTACAGCGCTACCGGATATTTCCGGCTTAACCGTGGAGGTAGCCGTTACTTTGACGGTTCCATTCCCCTTCGCAGACAATAAGCCTGTTGCCGAAATCTCGGCATTGTTCGTTGGCGTTCCGTCTGCATTCTCTACTTTCCATGTCACCATGGAAGGTGCGCCAGCAGGATTGACAGCTGCTGTCATTTGCAGGGAACCTGCATCTGCCGTAATAGCTGCCGCTCCGCCTTGTCCCGCTACAGTCAACCCTTCCAAATCAGCGGTCGTAACCGGGATCGACAGTGTTGTCGATAGACTGGTTCCAAGCTGTGTTGTTTTGATATCGTCATAGTAAGTAACTGCATTATTAGGCAGCCAATTGCCGAGCAATGCGACGTATTGATATTTCGTTTCTGCTGTTGTCGTGCCAACCAAAGTTCCGTCTATGTACATTTTGGCATCGGTACCTGAAGTGAGGTCCCATTTGAACTCATGCCAAGATGGCGTTGTTCCACGATTCACGGGTGAAGGGGAAAAGGCGGAAGTCATTAAACGCGTAGTAAATTTAGTCCCCGAACCTGTGGCACCGTCCCAATGTTCTCCCATGAGCAGCCCCGCTGATACATTCACGGCTCCTGATGTAGTTTTGGTACCTACATAAATATTGTTTCTAGACTGATCAGCAGGGGAAGCTGCCCCAGCGGAGCCATTATAAAACCATGCCGTCACAACCCCATTCAAGGCTTGGCCCATATCAACTCTTACCGTATTCGTAGTGGGGCCTGTGCGATTAGCACTATACGTGCCGCTGTGCGCTGGAATCCCTGCCCCTGTTTTGGCCACTACCGCCGTTGATGTCGTTGTTGTGGCACTCGGGTCATAGCTAAAACTGCCGATGTTGCCGCTTTCAAATCCCTCGAAATATTTTACATCCAAGTACTTGATGTCAGCTTTAACATCTACAGGCACATTGCCCGCAGAGCCGTCGTACGTCAATATACCTGTTGCATCATCGATCGTTACACCTTGAACGGTTGACGTATAATGAACACCGCTGAGCTCAGGATCTGTTGAATTGGAGGCGGTTGTCTTCTTCAGCTCAACTTCCGTTCCATTGCTCATATGTGCCATTACCTTTAGCTGAACTTGCTCGCCAAGCGTCGCAATTTGCGTTTTGTCAGCCAACACGTAGGTATTCACCACCGTAGGTATAGCCGATGGCGATGGAATGACGGCCGCATAGGCTGTTTGGGTGCTGCTGCCGAACGGTAAATTCACCACATTGATGGCCAAAAGCGAAACAACACCCAAAGAAACAGTGCGTTTAAACGTTTTAATAAAAGGCATGATTCACGGCTCCTTAGTATCGTATGAGAAGTTCTTGTCTTCTCCATATGATACAGTACGTATTGTCCAAATCATGTGCATAATCTTTACTTTTTCGTTTAAATTCTTTACTTGTTTCCTACTTGAGATTCGACATTATTTTCACATAGCACATAGTTATGCTGAAATTTGACACATTTTGTATCATCCATCATACACTTTAGTGCAAATCAGAAATGGAGTTAGAAGGAGACCAGGGAAACGTTCTTCCCCGATCTCCACAATTTCCTGTTATTCTAAAATTTTCATCGCCATTGCTGCGATGTCATCAATGTCAATCTTGCCATCGTTATTCATATCCGCTGATTTAACAGCCTGCCAATCTGCACTAGCTGATGTTTTACCATAATGAGCAGCTACAACTGCAAGGTCACCAATGCTTATTTTGCCGTCATGGTTAATATCGCCTACGGTACCAACCGCAATATTGATTCCTACCGATGACACTGCTGCAGTTGTTTCCGCGCCCGTGCCGTCAGCCAGCGTAGCACTTGCTACAGAGATTGCTGCTGATGCCGACTGCGAGATAGACTTCGCTCGGAAGGTTATTTCCAGCAACGGTGTATCACCTATAATCGCATTCCCTGCCCCTTGGCTGGCCAAAAGAAGACGCAAACTGCCTGACGTATTCTTGGATTCAACAAGGCTTACTTTATCTTTTACCGATTTGACAGACACGAAGTCCACTAGGTTCGCATCATAATTCACCACAAAATCCTCAGCATAAACTTGACTCGTTACATTGTTCAGACCTAATCGGACAACGAAGTCACTGCCTGGAGTGACAGAAGGAACACTGCTAAGCGTTGTCACAGCACTAGAAGGCACCGCTGCTTCTACCGTCACTTGACTTGTCGCCTGAAGGCTGCCGTCAACGCTAGTAGCTGTAATCGTCACTGTCCCTGGTTTTATACCAGTTACAATTCCTTTACCCGCTTGATTGTCCACGCTCGCTACCGTGGAATCACTGCTGCTCCAAGTAACGTTCTTATTGCTCGCATTCACTGGCAATACGGTTGCCGTCAACTCCGTCGTCTGTCCTTGTTTGACCGTTGCGGCAGATTTATCAAGCTGCACGCCTGTGACCGGAATCTGCACCGTTGTATCCTCGCGTACCGCACTCTTCAAATTCGGCAGTGCTTCCTGACCTTGCGCATTGGCAATGACCGCTGTCTCCAACGATGCCGCAGCAGATTCTTCTTGCTGAGTTGCCTGAATCTTCAGCAAAGCTGCATCCGGTGTAATGCTGTTCTCTGCGCTTAGTACGACTCTCGTACGTCCATTAGCCGATTCACTTCTGAGCACCTTCACGCCTTCTTGAACGGATTCTACCGCCGTTACGTTCAGTCCATTCGTCGCAACGACAATGTCCATCGCTTTGGCAGGGGACGCTGTATTGCTGACAGACAACTCATAATACTTGAACTGCTGCGTTGTTGGAGCTACCACTTTCGTCAACTGCAGATTTGGCGAATCCGCTTTGTTCTGATCTTTCTGTGCCACGAACATGCCGTTAATCCCTTGCGAGTCACCAATGGTTCCACTAATACCTAACGCCTTCAATACCGTGGCTGCCAAATCTTTGGTCGTCCCACCTTGCAAAATTTTCTCCTTGCCTGTACCCGTTGCCACCGTTCTCCCGTTTGCCGCAAAGAAAATCGTTGTCGCGAGCGGGGAATCCTGTCCGTGTGAAGTCGCGCTTCCTAACGTCGTATTGGCGTTCTCCGTGCCTCCCCCGTGATCCGGCAGCATGACAATCAAGGTATCATCCAGCAAGTTTTTATCACGCAGTGAGTTGACAACTGTTCCTACGTTCAGATCCGTCTTCGTCAACTGCTCATAATATTGCTTCGTGTAGAAGCCAATACCATGCCCCGCATGGTCCATATCGTCAAATTGGATGAACATGAGCGATGTATCGAGTGCTTTACCGCTTGCCACATACTGTGCGAAAGCAGCTGCGTCCGCTTCATCGTTTCCTGTTCCAACTTCAACGCCTACTGATGGTTCGATATGTCCGTCCAAAATGTTTTTCCACTGCGCGAAAGCGACCATTTTCTTGTTCGGTAATGCTTCTCGCACCTTCTTGAAAACGGATGGATAGGGTGAGGTTTCCGAATAGTAATAGAGTCCGCTTTCCGTGTTGTTAATTTGATGTTTGCTAAAGTCAACGCCATTCAACATAGCGCCCCAGTTCGGGGATGAGCTTGATGGCAGTGTCGTTTTGGCCGTGTAGCTTGCAGCGCCTTTCTCAATTAGACTGCGCAGGTTAGGCGCGATCTGCCTATTGCCGACCTGCTCCTTCAGGGAGCTTGGCGTCTCCCAATACGGTGCGTTTGGCATCACAGACAAACCTCCGCCATCCATGCCGATCACGACAACCCTTTTATACGGAACGTACTGCGCATTGCTGGCAATTGAGCTCTGCAGCTCGGAGGAGTTTCCTTGTGCAAGGGCAAGGTCGCCTACCGTGACAACGCCGTCCTTATTCAAGTCTTCTGTGGCTTTCGGATGAATTTGAACCGTCTCTGGCTGCGAATTAAACGTTTCATTCACCAATTTGGTCGTTCCGGCATAAAACTCTGCCTTGCTTACCTGAATTTGCCCTTGTCCGGAAGCCGCTTTCGTTCTAAAAAACACTTCAGAAATTCGCGATTTGTTGTATTCAAGTGGATTGGATTGGCCATATACGATGCCTCCCGGAATGGTCAACTTCACGATGCCCGGGGTGGAAGTATCTGCTGCTATCGCGTTCGTTGCGCTTACAAACTCGAACAAGTTGTTATCATAGGCGAGCTCGATAACTGATTTATCTACTGCCGTACTCATGGTTGGCGTACGAAGGTCCAAATTGACTCGGAATGTGCTCCCCTGTACGGCATGCTCAGCGCCAATCAAGTTCAGCGAGCCTTTGAAGTTCTCATTCACCTCTATCGGAGGTACACTATTAAACATATCCCCAACTTCCTGGGCGGTGACGGCTCGTTTAATGACTTGCATGTCATCCACTTGCATATCAAACGTGCTTACCTCGTAATTCCCTGTACCATCGTTGCCGATCATCGTGGACAATCCCGAATCAATCGTTCCTGTTCTGCCGGCAATATTCATACTACTCGATATGCTTTGGAATAATGTGCCGGTTTTCACCGAAATGGCCACAGGTACTCCGTCTTTATAGAAATCAGCGCGTCCGGTCGTTCGATCATGAGAGACGACAATGTGGTGCCATTTCCCGTCAGCTACATTCGGAATCTCAGCATCCGCTCGAGACCCGCCCTGTGTGTTATAGTTCCATTTCAAACTATTGTTCGGCTGTAAAGACAAGGCATAACCTACATTGCTGCCGCTAGCCCAGTTTTTGTTTGCAATAACCGGGGGATCGCTTGCTACACCAGGAGACTTCACCCAGAACGCTAATGTGAAATTTGTACTTGTGCCTAATTGCAAATTAGCTGGCTTGCCTAGATTCAGATATTGCCTGTTTGCACTTGTCGAGTTGAGATTGATTGCCTTTCCTTCTCTTCCGGCCACATAAGTTGGATTCCCCGCTGCTGTGACATTGGTTGCGTTTGTAGAACTGTCGACAGTATTGTCCTCAAACTTCAATTGAAGCGCAAAGTCCGAGGCAACGACTGCGGCATAGGCCGTTTCCGCCAGGTATGGCAGCGTAACCAACAAACTGGATGTGGCTAAGAGCGTAGCTGTTAACGTAGACATGAAAACTTGCTTAAACGTTACTTTCACTTGGACATCCTCCCGAAATAAAGTAATAGTTTTTGCTGCTTGCCAACACGTTTACAAAACCAAAACAATACAAACACACACAATAACAACTAGTTACTATGTGATCTTATGCGAGAGATTGAGAATTGACAAGCCCTTAAATGAAATTTTACAAAACTAAAACAATGTAAATACACACAACACCAACTGTATAACCTGTTATTTTATTAGATGCAATAATTGTTGACAATACTTTCGACAAAAGCTCCCATAATGCGTATTTTTTCAGCGTTTTATTCTCAACTCAGTACAGTCTATCGGACACAGCAGCCGTTATATTCGCGAAAATCGTCGTGAATGATTGCTAACGGACACCAGGAACCCTATTTGCTCATTTCAGGGTGAAATCAGTCCCCAAATGAGCAAATAACAGCACTGGTGTCCGTTAAATGTTCGAAGAAGCCCTTTTTCTTCGAATAAGGGCTTCTGTGTCCGCTATTGAGGAGACCCTCGATAAATCTAGTAAGGGTCTCCTTTCTCTGCCTATTGCATAATTTTCGAAGCAATGAAGGCCAGATCTGAGATTTCAATCTCTCCATCATTGTTGTAATCCAAATGTTTAATGCTCGCCCAATCTGGACTTAAGGAGTTTTTGCCGTAATTAGCGGCAATCATACCCAAATCGCCGATTGATACTCTTCCATCGTTGTTCAAATCACCAGGAATGCCGACAGGAATCGGTGTTACTTGAACGCTTAAGGAGGAATTTAACGCTTTGAACTCGTTCCCTAGCTCATTCCCAAGCGTAGTATCAGTCACTTCAATGGAGGTCGTAGTAACTGCAGTGGGCACTTTCGAATTAAAAGTAAGCTTGAACAATTCCGTCTTGCCTGTCACAGCGTGCCCTGCGCCTTGGCTAGCGGCAATCAGACGAATTTTCCCCGGTACATCGTTCACTTTTTTAACGATAGTCAGGTTTGGATACAGGGAATCAACCGACACGAATTCCATGACACTAGGATCGTAGCTTAGGGTGATATCTTCCGCATAAACCTGCTGTGTCACATTGTTCAAACCATAAGTCACTTGGAGCGACCGGCCGCCTTGAACAGTGGAGCTTCCCGTTAGTGTTGTATAAGGATCTTGTGGCGCAACCACTGTCACCACGACAGCAGCAGTCGCTTGCTTCCCTCCATAGGTTGCTGTGACAACAGTTTCCCCTTGGGATACACCCGTGATTGTACCGCCAGTTAGCGTAGCAAGCAGCGGATTGCCAATCTCGAACAGAGATGCAGTAGTCACATCTTGATTGGTTCCATCTGAATACTGCGCAGTTACCTTAACTGGTGTGGATAACCCTTGTTGCACGTCATAGCTCGCTGAATCAAAAGCAATGGTTTGCAAGGTAGGCGTTACATCCAACTTATACACGTTCAGCTCTGCTGCGGAAGCAAAGTTGCCTGCACCAGCAGTTGCTTCTAGCTTAATAAAAGCAGCACTCACAGCTGCAAAATTCACATCTTTCACACTGTTATTTTGCAGCCATGCTCCACTCGCTACTTTCGTATACGCGTTGCCGTCTTCACTGACGTAGACGTTGTAGGCGGTAATTGTACCATTCCCAGCGTCTTGACGAGGCGTATATGCCAGCTTGCTAATTTTGTAAGTACCGCCCAAGTTCAACACAATGGATTGCGGCAGCGGATCAACATTGAACCATTTGATGTGCCACCAAGTGCTCGGATCTCCATCAATAGCCATGCCAGGTTCGTTGCCAGACTGGGTGCTTGCTGCTGTCGCTGTCATCTGAGTTTGCGGTATTATCACCAAGCCCGTTTGCCCCGTTACTGTAACATCTACAGCCGCTTTGAATCCACCTTCTGCCGTAGTAGCGGTAATCGTAGCTGTTCCTGCGCCTTTCGCAGACACGACGCCCCTCTCATCTACCATTGCAATGGCAGGGTTGCTAGTGCTCCAACTAACACCTGAGTTTGCTGCATTCAAAGGCATTACAGTGGCTTCCAAAGCAATTGGTGCATCAAGTACATTCATCGTAATCGCTGAACGATCCACCGTTATGCCCGTTACTGGCGCCGTGCCGACAATCGGCAACCCGATCAGCTTCACGTCCGCAATACTAGCCTTGGTATTCGCATCAGCGAGTCCCGTAATCGTTATTCTCACATAGCGCCCTTGGCTGCCGAATGTATCTTTGAGGATCGGAGCTGCTTCCGTATTGCTCATGCGGTTTAATACTTGAATCCAGTTGCTGCTGCCCGCCTCCCGGACTTCCAGCTTGTATCGATACACTTTATCGCTCTGTCCGAACGCGATCTCTAACCCTTGGATGGCATGCATGCTGCCCAAATCGGCGGACCATACATGGCCAGGGTTCGCATCACTCGCCATCCACATCGTATCCAACTTGCCATCGTTGGCGTTACTTGCCGCGAATGATGGATCCGAGCTGTCTGCCGATGCCGGTTTGCCTTTCAAAATGTCTCCTAAGGCGGGCGGCGCTTGAGGCGTTTCATACACATCAAGTTCGGATGCTGAGGCGAATCCGCCCACGGCTACGACTGCTTCCAGCTTCACATAACGAGCGTCAACCGCTTCGAATTGCACATATTTTTTGACACTATTACGAGTCCAAGATCCTGAGCTTATTTTTGTATAATTCGTGCCGTCGCTGCTCACATACAGATTATAAGATTGAATCGTGCCATTCCCAGCATCTGTACGTGGCGAATAACGGAATTGGCTAATATTGCGCACTTTGCCCAGATCAACAATGATCGATTGCGGCAATTTGTCAGAGCCGTCCCATTTCGTGTGCCAGACTGAATTCGCATCGCCATCAATCGCTTTGGACGCTTCACTGCCAGGCTGGAAGCTTAATGCAGAAGCCTTCAGCTGATTTTTGGGAATCGCCAGTGGAATAGGTACGCTGCCATCCCGGTATACATTCAGCTCTGCTGCAGCTGCCAAACCATTAACTCCAGCTGTTGCTTCCAATCGCACATATTGCGCTTCAGCGGTAGCGAACGTCACGGTTTTCTCTTGCTTATCCGCTGCCCAAGTACCACTGGCAACCTTGGTATAATTCGTTCCATCTGTGCTTACATACACGTTATAAGCCGTAATAATACCGTCCGTGCCTAGATACTGTCTTGGCAGGTATTTCAATTTATTCACAGAAAACTTCGTGCCTAAATTCAGTGTGATAGACTGTGGCAGAGGTGCGCTGCCGTCCAGCTTCGTGCTCCAGACCGTTTCCGTGCTTCCATCGAGCGCATTCGCTAACGGAGCAGTAGCATCGGTGCTTGTAGCCGTTGCCACGATGTCTCCCTGCGCAATTTTCGTTGGGTCGTTATCTGGTTCAGGCAGTGTAATAACAGCAGCATCTGTCAATGGTGTTGTATCCGCCTCGAAACCGGCTACTTTCAATTCAAATCCTTGATCCGACGGCATATCCGGTGTTTTCACGTAGAGGATGCCACCTTTGTCTGCCGCATCAAAATACCAACCGCTTGCTGCTGCCGTCCATTCTGTTTTACTTGCAAGCTCCGTATAAGTTGACCCGCCGACAACTATACTTGTCGGTTTCACATGCATGTGAATTTGGAATTGGTTGGTGCGTGCTGCCAGCTTGCCATTGTAATCGCCAACGCTTGCTCCTACTTGAACCTTCAAATCGCCGGTTCCAGCTTCCGGAGCTATGGAAGTAATGAATGTTTTCGCAAATTTACCGCTGCGGTGCTCTCTCGTTACCCCATCATCCTCGTACATCGTGAAAGATGAAGTTTGGTAAGGATAGATATCATACGTAATCGGATTCGGCGGCACTTGACCGTCGTATAGCGTTTCCGGATACATCGGAATAATCGCGCCCGCTTTGACAAGCAGCGGTACACGGTTAAGTGGTGCGCTGTATTCATCCAGCATTTTGGAGCCGTAATGCTCAGCGCCTGTCCAGTAATCGATCCATTTGCCTTTCGGCAAGTAAATACCGTTTCTTACTGTCGTGTCTTTGTACACCGGTGCAACGAGCAGTGACTGCCCGGACATGAATTGATACTGTGTCAGCGTATTCTTGGTGTTCGGATCGTTCGGGAATTCGTAAACCATCCCTCTTGTGAACGGTGCTCCCGACTCATAAGCTTCATTGAGGTAAGTGTAAAAATAAGGCGTTAAACGCTGTCTAAGTTTCAAAATATCACGGTTATAGCTTGTATAAGGCTCTCCATAGCGCCAAGGCTGCTTATCTACGGATGCCCAACCGGACATACTCATTAGAATTGGCGTGAACGCCTTCCACTGCAGGTCACGGACATATGTCTGTGCGCTGCCGCCGAAAATCCCATCCACATCACCGGTAGCGTACGTCATGCCTGACAGACCGGCACCGATCATTGAAGGAATGTGGAAGCGGATATATTCCCAGTTCCCGGATTGATCTCCGGACCAAACCGTGGAGTAGCGCTGCGTGCCCGCCCATCCGCCAACGGACCACACGAATCCGCGAGAGTCCGAGTTGCTCTCGACGCCTTGATGCGCCTGCTTCGTTGCATCCAGCGCAAAGTCGTATCCAGGTCCGACCCACGCTACGTCAAGCTTATTCAAGCGAGTTCCAGCCACGCCTACTTCGGTTGCGATATTCGCAAGACCGTTCTGCGTCCATAAGCCGGTGTAAAAACCCAAATCATGAAGCTGCTGCACGGTGCTTGGCAGCTGCACATAGCCACAGCCATAACCATCATTCGGCAGCAGCCATCCGCCAGGCATATCATTGGAACGGAAGCCTTGAGCTACCTTCAGAACATCTGGCGTCGTCAGCTTATTCGGCTTGTTAGCGCCTGTGTTACTTGTGTTGTAACAATCCGCATCCCCCATGCTCATTCCCCATCTAGGAATCAGCGAAGGCTTGCCTGTCAAATCTGTGTAACCGTTTAAGATATCTTTCATCGTATCGCCGTAGAAATAGTACGCATCAAAGCGATTTTCATTATGAGTCAATTGTGCGGGACTGCCGAAATCGTATGTACCGTCTTGGAAGGTGTTCCGCAGTACGCCATAACCAGCCGTGCTCAAGTAAAACGGAGACGGATTGGACACCGTTCCGCTGCCCCAATCGCCAAAGTTTTTGGCGATCTTAATCGTTTTGTCCCGATGTGAGAAAAAGCCATTTTGCATGCCACCGCCGTAGTAGTACTCATCAGCACCTCTAACGAGCTTCTGAGTTGTAGCAGATGAGCTATAGTTTAACGGTGATTCCTCTTGCCAAACAAGCGTCGTGTTGTCACTTTTGTACATCGCGAATTTCAGCGGGCTTTTGTAAGCGCGCAAAACGAACTTGCCCGTCGCAATTTTGTAGTAGCTGCCCTCATCTGTCCAATCCACGGCTACAGGTCCGAAGTCCTCCTTCACCACGATCGGCTCTTTCGGCGTAGCTGAGCTTTTGCCCGCTAACGTCTGAAAATTCCCGCCTACGCCAAGCCAGATACGAACCATGTCGTCGCGATTGAAAATGACTTTCACCTTATCGGTGCCCGATGTGATCGTGAACGTCTTCGCGTCTGTCTTCTCGAAATTCGTGATGTCGCCAACCGCTGCCGCATGCGTCGTAGTGCCGCCCAAGCAGATGATAGCGACGACGAACATCAGGCAAAAAGCATAACCAAAAGCGTGCTTTAGCGTCTTCACTTCCTACACTCTCCTCTTCATTTTCAACCTTATATGGCTAAACGACTGAGAGAATCTAAGCTGCTACTAACCTTTTAATGCCCCAGCCGTAATCCCTCCTGTAATCTGTTTTTGAAAAATACTATAGAAAACAATTGTCGGCCCCATGGATATAATCAGGGCAGCGAAAAGGGGGCCCCACTCTGTTCTGTACTGCATCTCCCCCTGCATAACCGCAATGGCTACCGGGATTGTATACTTGGTAGGATCATTGATCAGCACAAGTGCAAACACATATTCATTCCAAATATTCAGCACCGTAATGATCGCTACGGACATCAAACCCGGCTTGGCAAGTGGGAGCATGATCCGGAAGAAGATTCCATAGTGGGAAGCCCCATCCATCGAAGCCGCTTCTTCAAGCTCACTTGGGAGTGATTTGAAAAAGCTGACGAGAACAAAAACGGCAAAAGGTACGGCTGTAACCATGTAGACTAAAATAAGACCAAATAAATTGTTCGTTAGATGAAGATCATTCAGTAAGAAGAACAAGGGGATAATCCCTAGAAACGTTGGAATCATCATGTAGGAAAGGTACGAATAGTACAGCAATCCGTTGCCTCTGAACGTAAACCGGGCAATGACATAAGCAGTCGTAGCCGACAAGAGCACACCAAAGACGGTGCTTACTACTGTCACTACTAGGGAGTTCATAAAATTTTGACCAAAATGATATTTTCCCCACACAAACGAGAAATTCGACCAAAGCAGGGGAAAATTCGGCAGGTCCCACGGTTTCCCAATAAAGAACTGCTGGTTATCCTTCAAGGAACTAAAGATGGTCCACAGCAGCGGATATAAAATACATAGGGACCAAGTGATTAGACACACATTGAAAAACATTCGAAATGCCGGATTCATCATACGTTGACTCATAAGTATTACCCCTCTACGTTAATTCAATGGTTTCTCTCTTCATCAGCCTTTGAAGCGTTGCTGTCGTGATCAAAGAAAGGACCAGAATGAGAACGCCAATCGCAGACGCATAACTGAATTTGCCGAACTTGAAGGCATTGAGATATAAATAGGAGCCCATAACTTGTGTGGCATTATCAACTCCGCCTTCAAAGGTCATGATCGTCACGATAACGAATGAGCCATTCAGTGTCGTCATGACAATCCAGACAACAGATGTCTTAATCTGCTCCCACGAAAGAGGAAGGGTAATCAGCCAAAATTGATGCCATTGTGAGGCGCCGTCAATGTCAGCGGACTCAAATAACGATGACGGAATGCTAAGAATGCCTGCGACGAGCAAAATGATGGTAAACCCAATCCCAGCCCAGATCGACGGCGGCAGAAGCGCGAAGATCGACCACTTATCGCCTAACCAAGCGAAATCGAACTTTTTATCCGTAAACAAAGAGAGAAAGGAATTCAGAAATCCAAGATTCGGATTATACACATACCGCCAGAGAACCCCAACAACAACAACCGAGAGCACATTGGGTAAAAAGAAAACGATCCGATAGAAACCTGAACCTCTGATGTTGAAACGAGTAAGCGCTACCGCGAAGAACAAGGACAAAACCATGAAGCCAATGACTTTGCCGATGACTAGAATGTAGTCGTTGCGGATTGTTTTCAAGATCACACTGTCATGAATCATGTCATCAAAATTGCCAAGACCAATAAAATTATAGGTTTCAGAGCCGCCTGACCAATCAAACAGGCTTAGATAGATGCCTTTGAACATCGGGTAGACGGTAAATACGAGATAAAGCAGCAAAGTGGGAAGGGTGAAAGAAAGAATGAAGATATTCCGCTTCATCTTTGCAGTCGAGGTTCTAACACTCATTTTCCGATCCATCGGGCCAGCCGCAGCTGTCTTTCTCTCTTTCATACTTCCCTCCTATCTAAAATTCTGAATGATAAGAAGGCAAGAGGTCTCCGTCCATACTTATCATTCAGACTCTTAAGGTGACTTATTTCTTTTCTTTGGAGCGGATTTTGTCTGTCGCTTCTTCCATACGATCTGCCCACTGCTGCGGCGTAATTTCACCTTTGGTCAGTGCAATCGTCGCATTGTTTCTCGCTGTTACTAATTCTTCTGGGATCACGATTTCCGGCGCAACGACGGTATTCGGTGAATTATAGAACTTGGCTGCTTCTTTGGTTAGCGCCGGCGCATTCGTGCCTTCTAGATCTGCTTTAATGTTGGATGGAGCTTTGGAAAGCTCTGCCCAAGCCTTGCTTTGCTTCTCTGTGAAAATGAATTGCATAAAGGCTTTGGCTGCATCCGGATTTTTTGCTTTTTTCGCGATAGCCACTGTGGAAGTGTACGGGTTCGCCACGAATTTGCCGCCTTTGTCTTGACCGATGGATGGCAGGAATCCGAACTCGAAGCCAGCTGGAATATCCTTGGCCATCTCGCTTTCAACCCAGATGCCTGTCGGAATGAAAGCAGCTTTATGCTGCAGCCACTGGGACTGCGAATCCGTATGGTTCAGGGCTGGTGAACCTTTATCGATAAGGCCTTTGTCTCGCATTTCCACGATTTTGGCGAGTGATTTCATGACGGGTTCACTCTTCCATACACCTTTCTCAAGACCATTAATTTTCTTGAAAATGGAGGTGTCGTAGTTGTTCATGGCAATAATCGTCGGGTCGAGCAAGCCTCCATTGATGTAGTAAGGGTACACACCTGTGTGAATGTAATCGCTCATCTGACCATCTGCTTTAATCTTCTCCCCTAAAGCCATGAAGCTTTCGAAGTCGGCAGGCGCTTGCCAACCTTTGCTTTTGAATAATGCTTTATCGTAGAACGTACCCCATGATCCAAAAACAAGCGGAATAGCGAAGGCCTTGCCTGGTTTATACTCTTCCGGCTGAGCGATTAGAAGATCGAGAATCTTTTTACCATCTGCGTTTTTGGCATCCTTCAGCCAATCTGTAATATCCATAAGCTGATCATCTGTCACCATCTGCCTTGTGTTAGAACCGGCTCCGTCAATATAAACAAAATCAGGCGGGTTGCCTTGCAGCCAACGCGGTTTCATTTGATCATTAATTTTCGCTCCGGCAGATTCTTTAATCTTGAGGTCCGGATTCTGTTTCTGGAAATCGGCAATAGCTTGTTTCCACCAAGCGTCACCATATCCGCCGACAAAATATTGAATTTCAAAATCACCAGCAAGCTTGGTTCCCTCTGGTTTAGCGCTATCAGCCGGTTTGGCGCTTTCCGCAGGCTTAACGCTTTCGGCTGGCTTCACGGATGCCGTGGTCGTAGTCGTGTTATTACTTCCGCAGGCCGTTAACGTTAGTAATACTGTCGATAACACCATACCCCATGTCATTACTTTTGTTGGCTTCATCATCGTATAGACCTCCCTAGAGTTTTGCGAAGCAAACGTGTGTTTAAGCATCCGCTTCTACGATTTGCAATTCCTTTACACACTTTTATCATAGTAATTTTCACTCTATACAACCATTGAATTTAGTACTGTAAACAAGTGAAAATGTACTGTCTTTCTTTTGTTTTTGGACAACGAAACAAAAGCCAGGAATTATTTCCTGACTTTTGTGCTTGTTAATCAATTAACGGCTTTTATCCAGCGCGATTTGTTGCAGCCGATCAAGTGCCTGTTTGGGCGTCATTTGACCAAGCAACACCGTCTGCCCCATATTTCTAGTTGCGTTTAGGACGGCGGACCATGCGGGATGGTTGATGGGGTAGAACTTCGCATTTTTGATCGAATTTAAATTTTGTTTCATCAGGGTATCATCTTCTGCCATTTTATCGCCAACGGTGCGAAGGGTAGGCAGGAATCCCTCCCTGAGAACAAACTCTTCATAGCGAGCATCCTCATAAATAAAGTCAAGAAATTTAGACAACGCTTCCTTATTGGTATGATCGGTCTTGAACGACATCCACACGTCCTGTACGCCAAGAACCATAGGGGTTTGGCCTTCTTTTACGGGGATCGGTCCTTTTGCCCATTTTAACCCTGGATACTCCTGTGGTACGACAGCCTCGAAGTAATTACCTGAGATCAGCATGCCCAGTTTGCCGTTCCCAAGAATGCGCTGTTTCTCATCACGCGTCGTAATTGCTGGCTCTGGATCTGTCAAACCCTTGTCATACATATGCTTCAGAAACGTCAATCCTTCCACATTCTCGGGCGAATTGATCGTCCATTTGCCATCTTTCATCCAGCCACCTCCAGCCCCATAGAAGAAATAGGAGAGGTACGCCCAAATTTCATTATCCGTCAAATCAACTCCAAAACCGTCCACTTGCTTCCTATCTTTGATGATGCGTGAATCTTCTTCAAGATCTATCCACGTAAGGGGCGGCTCGGTAAGTCCAACGTCATTGAAAATATCTTTGTTATAATATAATTCCCGGAGGGTTGTCACATAGGGAACCGTGTATTGCACGCCATTCATCATACTGCTGTCCATCAGATAGGGATAAAATTTCTCCTTCAACTCCTTGGACAATAGTTCTGTCATACTGTTAAGCAGCCCATCCTTCGCGAAATGTGCGTAAATGTTCGTAAGCAGTAAATCCGGAGGCTGATTGCGGCTAATCATCGTATTGTAAGCACTGTCCAGAATGTCCCAATTGATGACCTGCAGCTCCACCTTAATAGTGGGATACTTCACCTCAAACTCCTTTACGACATTTTCAAAATAGGGTCTCGTAGACGCGCTATATTCGGGAGCCACAAAGGTAATCGTTGCTTGAGCCTCGTGATCGGTGGCAGCTGGAAGGCGTGCGTCTCTCCACATACATCCAGTTAGCAGCATGGTCATAATTTGAAGAAGTGCGACCAAAGATACTTTTGTACGTCTATGTAAGTTTCTCACTGGTTCGATCCCCCGTCCGTTCAACCCCTATTTTTCCACCAAAGGAAACAGCAGCTCTTGATTTTCCTGGGTATACATGTTCTCTTTCGTTATAACAACAGCATCTATGTTCACTTTTGGGTTCACTTTAATCCCATTTAAGGCTTGCACGGCCGTCTCAATGGACAAATACCCCATATTGAAAGGCTTTTGAACAATCGTCGCCTGTAAGCTGCCTTCTTCCAAAAGTTTGATCTGGTAGATGGAGCTGTCAAAACCAACGATTTTAATATGATTTAATCTCTGTTTCTCCTTAACAGCCCTTGCTGCTCCCAGAGCAGCTGTCTCATTTAAGCCAGCGATGCCTTGAATGTCTGGATCCTGCTCAAGCAGTGTTTTCACCCGATCATACGCACCATCCTCTGTCCCATCAAACTCATAGTTGCCTGCATACTGAGCGCCAGTAAAATCAGCAATGGCATCTTTAAAGCCATCCTCACGTTCCTTTTCGACCATTGAGCCTTTCTGGCTGCTGAGCGTTAGGACGCGATATAGGGTTCCATTTTGTCCGCCTGCCAAGATCTTGCCAGCTTTTCTTCCCGCTTCGTTATTGTCAGTTGTGATCAGACTTGTTTCTACGTGTGTTTGAATCGGAGAGTCAATCAAGATCATCTTGATGCCAGCTTCTCTTATTTTATCTACCGTTGGTGTAAGCCTTTCGTAATCGGTGGCTGCTAAGATAATCGCATCCGGCTTTTTCGCTAAAGCCTCGTCCAAGTTGCGAATTTGACCTGCCGTGTCCGTTTCGGATAACGGGCCCGTCACATCGATATGGACGGCAAACTCCTTTGCTGCCGCCTTTATCCCTGAACTTACCATCTGCCAATAATCCGAGCGGATATTGTTCGTTTTCAGCACGACAGCAATTTCAAACTTTTTTTGATTCGTGATGCGCACCATTTCCACGCTGTATACGACTAAGAAGCCAATTACAATTACGAGCAACACGGCCAAGAAAACTGGCTTTTTAATGACCATCTAGTGCTCCTTTCTGAACACATTTGGGGAGTACAATGGTAACCTCAGTCCCCTCCCACTTCTCACTGCGAAAGCTGAGACCGAATTCATGGCCAAACAGTTTAATACGTTCATGCACATTACTAACGCCAATACCTCGAATGATGCCATCTTTCATTTTCAAAATGTGATCCAGCTTCTCCGGTTCCATACCGACCCCGTTATCCGCCACGACAAAAACAATTGTGTCTCCGTCTTCTTTCCCTGTGATATGAACAAGACCTGGCTCCAAGCTATTTTTGATGCCATGATAGATCGCGTTTTCAACAATTGGCTGCAAAATAATTTTGGGTATATGAATATCAAGAATCCCCGGATCTACATCGATTTGAAAATCAAGCTTATCTTTGTACCGCAAGGTTTGGATCAATAAATAGTTGGTGATATGCTCAATTTCAACTCGAACAGGCACGGTTTCATTATTTTTATTAATAATCGCACGAAACAGCTTGGCTAACGATGAGGTCATTAGAACAACTTCCTCATGTTTTTTCCGCTCCGCCATCCAGATGATTGAATCGAGTGTATTGTACAAAAAATGAGGATTAATTTGCGCTTCCAGCAGCTTCATTTCGCTTTTGCGCTTGCTTTCTTCGTTTTGGATAATTTGATTCATCAAATCTTTGATGCGGCCTACCATGATATTGAAAGTCTGACTCAACTGTCCGATTTCATTCCCGCTTTGAAATTCCGAACGGATGCTGAAGTCTCCTTTTTCCACTTGTTTCATGCTGCTCTGGAGAAGTTTGATCGGTCGTGATAGGTGGCGAGATATGAAAAAAGAGAGGTATAACGCGATGACTAAGGCTAGAATCGTCCATAATAAATAAGACAGATTGATTTGATTCTGGTTGGCGATCAGCTCACTGGCATAGGCGACCCCGACGATTTTCCAACCGAAATGTGTTTCTTGGATCGTATAAATCCGTTTCTTGTTCCCTTCTCCCGTAACAAAGCTGCCGCTGCCGGACTGCTGGACCTTATCGATCATCTCCGTCTTGAGATTGCTGTTAATCAGCTTCTGCTGCGGGTGATACACGAGGCTTCCATCCTTGTCGATGATGAACACATAACCTCTTTTGCCTAAATTAATATGGCTGCAAATTTCATTCAGAACACTCAAATTCAAATCAACTAAGAAGATTCCTTCTCCTGTAATGCCGTCTGCACTTTTTAGCTCCCTACTAAGTGAAACCACCCAGCGATACTCATTTTGGATAATGTTCTGGACGTGCGGTGCAGAGATGACGGATTTGCCGCCTTCGGCTTTTGCCTGTTTGTACCATGGCTGTTCCTCGAAACCGGAGTTTGTATTCAAACTCGTAATTCTGCGGTCTGAAACGAAACGGTTGTTATACCCAAACACCATGATGGAGGCAATATCTTTGCGGGTGATCAGAATCGACTGAAATAAATCCGAGATCCGCTTCTCATACGGTCTACGTTCCTCTTCGCTGATGAAGCTATTTCCCGTAATGTAATACTTCACATCTTTGTTCGTGGAGGCAAGCATGGAGATATCCTCCATGTTGGTTATATAGGACTGAATGTTGATATTAACCTGTTGAATAATTTCGGATATATAGTGCTTGGAGTTCATTTCTACCGCGTCAGCCGACAATTGGTAGGAGATATAACTCGTAATCGTGATCAAAAATAAAATCAAGCAAGAAAAGACGACAGAAATACTGGATTGGATGCTTCTAAATTTGAAAAGAAACAGGCCGACATCCCTTTCTTTTCTCATTGCATTTTCTCCCTTAACAGCTTTTCCCGGTACTCCTTAGGGGATGTTCCTGTATTTTTTTTAAACAACACACTAAAGTATTGCGGATCGGAATAGCCTACTTTCGCCCCAACTTCATAAGCTTTCATCGCCGTATGCTGCAGCAAATCCTTCGCTTTCTCAATGCGAACCCGTGTGACATATTCCATGATCGTCTGTTCTTTGTGCTGCTTAAAAACAGTACTGAAGTAGCTTCTGCTCAAATGCACGTGGCGGCAGAGGTCATCGACTGTGAGGTTCTCGTCAGCATAATGCTCATCGATATATTCGGTCACACTCCGAACTTGCATCTTCGTCTGATCGTTTCTTTGCTCTGAAATGTAAGAAATGGCTTCTCTACAAATTGATTTCAGCCACGTCTCGATTTCATCCAGCGTTTTGAAACGATTGATATCTTTTAACACAATGTCATGTCCTTGAAAATGAGCGCTATCATTTCCGACAAGCTCGTGAATGGTGGTCATAATTGCAATAATAATTGCCTGAATTTGTAGATAACATGCTCCTATTGGCATCAAAGATGCCTTTAAATTACTGATGAATTGCCCCGTCAATACGTGGGCCTCCTCGAGCGTACCTGTTTTCACGAGGGTTGCAAACTTGCGATTCCACTCGATATCCAGCTGCTGCGCCGGTTTCTTGGCGCCTTCCATATCCAGGATCGAGATAACCTTATTTTTCCCATGCAAAAAGCGGTAATCAAGTGCGGAGATCGCCCCATTGTAAGAAAGCGGGAGTTCACGCAACGTTCCGCATAAGGTGCCAACACCTACGGTCACTGTGAATTTCAAGTATTTCTCCATGCAGAAGCGAATGACTTCAGATAAATTAAGCGCAGCTTCATAGGTCCCTTCTTCCGCTTCACCGGAGAAAATGACAATCATTCGCTCCTCCCTTGTCCGGAAGACAATAGCGTCCTTCCCTTCCATCACTTCTTGCACAATATTGAAAGCTGCGGAACGGAACAGCTCCGGATCGTTTTGCCATTTCTCCTGCTTTATCTCGTCGAAGTCGTCAATATCAATCGCCACAACTAGATAAGGCGGAGCAATCAATGGCAGGCTGAAATACTCGAACCTCTCGTGGATTCGGAAATCTCGCAAGTTGCCGCCAACTAACTGCTCAAGAAACCGCTCTCTTAACAGAGGTAAGCTCTGATGAAGCTGCATCTTTAGGAGTGAGAGATTCTCACGGTTTTCTGCTTCTTTATCCATCTCTAGCTTTACTTTATCTAACAGCTGGCGAAGCTCATTTGCCGTAATGGGCTTGACGATGAAATCATGTACCTTTAAACGCAGCGCTTTCTGGGCATAATCAAACTCATCATGACCCGTTAGGATAATCACCTTAATATACGGATAATTTACATGAATCTGCCTGGTTAATTCAATGCCGTCCATGAATGGCATACAGATGTCAGACAATACGAGATCTGGCCGGAGTTCTGCAATAGCCTCCAATGCTTCGTTGCCATTCCTGTAGTCCCCTATGCATTCAAATCCGTGCCGTTCCCAATCGATGCTCTCTTTGATGCCTTCTCTTACTTCTACTTCGTCATCAACGATCACGATTTTATACATCGACTACACCCCTGTCTCTACATAAAAAAACGGATTTCCGATCATGTCAGGAATCCGGTCACAGCTATGGATGCTTCATTTCCTAATATTATACAAGCCTTTACTTGCATCGGAAAGGAGTCTAATTTGTATGTTTTTGTCGATCTGTCCCAATAAATGTATGAATAACCAAGCGGATGCAAGCTAATACACAAAATGAATTCGCTTACAGTTTATTTTGTCTTGGTTTGAGTTGAATGTGGAGGGATTGCCTTAGACTGATGATACTGCGGCGCTGAAGGGCTGGTCCATTGGACGAAATCCACTGAACGCAGTAATTTGAAGGCCCAATCACTGATCTTATTGGATGAAATCCAATGGGATCAGGTAATTGGGGTGCTATAGCACTGGAAATTGCAGTTTCAGTTGGATTTCATCCAATGAAATGAGCAATTTAGGCGGGATTTAAGTATTTTCATTGGAAATCATCCAATGAGGCTGCGCTGCTTCTCACCGCTAACGTGAGCGACTCGCTCCCCCCTTCACCTTCCACTCACTCTATTTACCATACAGCCAACTTCCACCTCACCTGCCAATAACAAATGACATAAAACCCTAGCGGTAACTCCGCTAGGGCTTTACGGAAGAGAACTGCTGTCCTCTATCACCTAATCTCACTTCGTCAGCGATGCACTTGGCACATTCTGTTTCCTGCGGAGCCAAACGACGAGTCCGAACACAACGACAGTAGCCATAGATACCCATGAGCTATACAGGAACACTTGTCTCATACCGTATGCAGCACTCATGATGCCACCGAAGAAGCTGCCAATAATGCGGGCTGCCCCAAGGCTGAGTAAGCCATTCAGCGTTTGACCGCTGGCTTTCCACTCCGCAGGCACTTCACGGTTAATGAATGTCGCTAGGGTGACCGACAAAACGATAAAAATCACACCATGCAGCGCCTGCACCGGTAAAATCCAATACGGTTGGTCTATGATGGAAAATAGGAACCACCGGACACCAGACGCAAGCGCGGCAATAATCAAAATCATTGAGATCGAAATACGCTTGAAGATCCAGCTGGAAAACAGCAGGAACGGCAGCTCGCTCATCGAAGAAATGACCATCGACCAGCCAAGCAGCAAGCTATCGGCACCCATTTCCTTGAAGTAAATGGGGAAAAAAGCATAATAATAGCCAAGAGTAACTTGGACAATAAAGTTAATGCCCAAATAAAACATCAGCTTCCTGTTGCGGAATAGCTCCCGGAATCGTTTACCAGTTACGTTGGCCTGACGGCTCGCTGCTGGCGGAAAACACCATAGCAACAGCAAACCGGCAAACATCGTTCCTGCATAAACAGGGAACATGGAATTAATGTGCGATTTGGCAACAATACCGAACACCAGCGACATCGTGGCGAAACCAATGGTGCCTCCCAGGCGAATCCAACCAAAATTCCACTTGGGACGCCGATCCAATTCTTCCAGTGTAATCGCATCACTTAATGCAAAAATAGACGTTTGAAAAAACATAAACACACAAATTAAGATAAGTAAATAAGTGAACTGATGCGAAAGCGGGAAGAACATAATTGAAATACCGCTCCCTATCAAAAGAAAAGCAAGCACACTATTTTTGGTCTTGGCACGATCGCCTAGCGCTCCCCAGACCGGTTGACCTAACATGGCAATTAGCGGACCAAGGCTAAGCAGCATGCCGATTTGTTCCTGCGAAAATTTGGCGTTAAACAGGTAGACAGGTAAAAATGTGCCATACACCGCATTCCCCATATAAATGACTGCGTAAAACAACATAAATGCGTAGAGTCTCGTTGTAAGCCCCTTCTTCCTTCTAGAAATATGAATAGCCAGCCCTCCAAGATGAAGGGCCAGCTCCGACTTAAGGTTATTAAAACTGTACGACAAGTACACTTAGCGTTCAAGTGTTTTTTTCGTAGAGGCTCATTCTCCCTCTTCCGGCTTACTGCCGAATACATCTCGAATCGCTTCGAGATAAGCCATTCCATTAATCATATCCGGCTCCAAATAGCTGCCCTCTGTCCACTCATTCCACGCATTAATGGTGAAAATAGGCGGTTTCGTCATGCCGCGATCCAGAAATTGTTTGACACCCTCCAAAGCAAGCTTAAACTCCCCAGGTGTGTTCCCCCCGAGGGTGGCCATGTACGGATACCCCAAATCTTCGAATGTTTCCGATTGTACGGTTCGTGGAGAGGAATCCCAACCCATTGTCACATTCGGGTAATATGGCAGCTTATAAGCCGCTGTGAACTTCTCGTAATCAAGCAGCGACTTCTCTCGAATGGCTGCATAATCGGTCTCTGGGAACTGTTCCAGAGGCTGATGATGAATCCAAACGTACGAAGAAATACTATCCAGGCCCAGCTGCTCCAGCACCTCGTCGATATTCGTAATCCCTTGCTCCGTTGGAAGGATTTGCAGACCCCATACGACAACATTAATGTGCAGTTCCCCTAATCCAGCCGCTCGCACTCTCTCACGGAACTCTTGTAGAATTCGCGCCGTTTCCTGAGTTCCACCCAAACCACGAATCAGACTGTGAATTTCGTAGAACGAGACATAAAGCCCTTCATTTACACGCCAATAAGATGGATGTGAAAAGTAGTTCTGAATCATATGGTCCGCAGCCTTAGCGAAGCCTTTCTCGCTGATTTGGCCTGCGGCCTGCGTGTTGAAAGGTCTGCTGCGCTGTGCGGGATGAATGTCGACCCAATCATGATTCGCCCACATAATCGCAAATTTCAGTCGATCATTATTCGGAGCATGCAGGAACCCTTCATCCAGTGCGCGCTGTAAGAATGGACCATCCTCATACCAATACCAGTCAAAGATGAATGCCGTTAAGCCATGATCGGCCGCCGCTCCTATTTTGCGAGCCATGACAGCCGGATCCGCTTCATCCTCATAGCCCCATAAAGGCACTTTGGGCTGCTGATGGCCGGGGAATTTAGGCTCCGCACGCTTCACAAGCTCCCATTCCGTCCATCCGGTTCCGTGCCACACATCATTTCGCTTATCGCGATGGTAATTAGGAAAATAATAGGCTGCTGCTTGATAGGTTGCCATCTCCGCCATCTCACCTCTTAGACAAGTTCAATAGTTTCAAAACCTGTCTATATTGTATAATTGAAGTAACCATGTAACCACTTACAAAACAGACCTACCTACCACCATTTCGGACATCGTCCCAAAGAAATGAGGGAGCGCACTTACCATGCCAAGAAAGCTAGGTTCCTATTCTGCCGCCGAATACATTGAAGACAACGGTTTTCTGTATGTGAATGAAGTGAAAGAGACGGAGTGGCTGCTAGAGCATGTTCACGATTTTATAGAGATCGTTATTGTGCTTGATGGCAAAGGCCTCCAGTATATCGATGGTGAGCCTATGCACGTTCAGGAGGGGGATGTCTTCGCCTTGCCTATTGGTGTCTCTCACGTTTTTCGTCCATCACCAGCCAAAAGTGCCGCTCCGCTTATCGTCCGTAATATCATCATTCGCTCGGAATGGCTCGAGCATCTGAAGGTTTGCCTTCCAGACCTGTCCATCAAGCAATTGATTGATTGGCTGATTGGCAAGAATGATAGCAGAGATTCGCCGCCGCAGCGCTGGGCCAAAGCATCCGATCACCTTGGCACTATTCGCAGGATCAGTGAAAGCATGCAGGACATCCTTGCCAAGCGAGACATGGCTTATTTAACTGAGGCCATGGCCTTGGTTGCCGAACTGCTCGTATTGTTAATTCGCAGCACCGAATGGCGGCTTGTCCCCCTCATGGCGCAATCCGTGATCCACCCTCCAACAAGAGGCTCAAGCCGCAACGTTGAACAGCTCCTTGAGTACCTCACTCATGCGCTGCCCGATGATTATACGTTACCGATGTTAACGGAGAGATTCCACCTAAGCGAACGCCAAATTCTGCGAATATGCCATCGACACCTGGGTACCAGCTACATGCGTTTCGTTCAAAAGCAAAGAATTACGCATAGCTGCCAGCTACTAGCGTCTTCGCATCTGAAAATCTATGAAGTGATGCAAGCTTCAGGCTTCCAGAATGCCGATTATTTTAACCGGCTGTTCAAGAGGCATACCGGCTTAACTCCAAGCGCCTATCGTAAACTGCTCCTACATATGTAATAGACATGAGGAAACCCCCTGCCAACAAGATCGTTGAGTGGGGGTCTTTATGTATGATCCTATGCTGCTGCCGTAGCCGCCGAATGCTGCTTTTTGTTACGTTTGCGCCCGCGCGCCTTCAGTCGCCAGATGACGAGTCCTGTAATCATAAGAAAAAGAGGCATCATGCCAAATACAAAGGCAATCAACTTCGTCGTTTCTCCACCCCAGGTAGCAAAGTGAAGACCTTTTCGCCAAGTATTATACATATTGATAAGCAAATGAGGGTTTGTTTTGTACAAAACAGAACCACTCGATGCATCCATATAGATCGTGCTATTACTGCCGCTAGAAGCCCCGATGCCTTCTTTTAATCCGATTTGATAGGATTGCCCAGGTTTCTGTGGGAACGTAATTTTGATCAACTTGCTGCTTGGATAGGCTTGGTTAATCAAATCTACAACACGGCTGACAGGAAGCGGAGTTCCCTCCTTGCTTTTGGACTGCAGGGCGGCCGCTGGGATTTCTTCCTTCGCTTTGAATCCGACTATGCCTGGAATAGACTTCTCAAAAGCGTTGACAACACCTGTAAGAGCTGCAAACAGCAGAACTGGGATCGAAATAATTCCTATCACCTTATGCAGACTCATATTGTGAAGCAGCTTGCTTCGATTTCTAATCACCTTAAAGCCAGTCGCCATCCTACGAATGCCCGGCCACCACAAGTAAGCACCCGTCAACAATATAAGAATCAGCCCAATCCCTAAATATCCTACTACGGATGCGGCGTTCGCTTTACCGATGACCGATGTTAGCAAGAAATAACGATGCAAATTATAGATCGTTGCAAAAGGCTCTTTACGCTCCTCCAGCACTTTCCCGAAAGCTTCGCCTGTCCCGGGATCCGCATAAATTAAGCGTCCGTCCTTGCCTTCCTTGGAAAGATGAACATGATAAAAGCCATCGGTTTTCGTCATGTCAATCCAATCCGTTTTGAAGGCCGGATTTAAGGCACTCGCGTGCTTCTGAATCTCCGCGACTCCGACGTCACCTGGTGTAGGCGATTGGCCGATTGGATACATCCAGCTTTCCACCTCAGGCTCGATCATAATCAGACTGCCTGTCGTGCACGTTGTAACAATGAAAAGCCCCAAAACTAAACTCAGAATCAAATGAATCGATAAAACAACCTTGCGCATCACTGTATTCCCCTATCTCCCTATAAAATGGTCTGAAATGCCGTTTTATGCTCATTTTTATATTTAATACCGGATTGCAGTGTGGAGATCAGCATGATATCTCTCCAAATAAGCAAATCGGTCACCTCAGCTTGCACATTATAGGAATGAAGCAGGATGCGCCCTTTTAAATCTATCAACTTATAGATCCCCGTGTTGGCACATACGTACACGTCACCTTGATGAGAGACTAACCGGTTCAAATGCATCCCTTCAAACCGTATTTGATGGAAACCACCCATCTTATTGCCCATCACTAAACCACCGCGCGACGTAGTTCCTATCAACATTTGGTTGAACACGGCCATACTTGTCACCGCTTGATTAAGCGGAAGATCGCACCAATCCCCAGTTAATAAATCGTAGAATGCAACGCCATCCTCATATCCCAGAAATAGAAAATGTGGAGTAACCAGCATATCGAACGTTTTCTTGTCTCGATAGGCAAGTGGCTGCCACTCTCCATCATTGCCGCAAAGGAGCCCTTTGGAGGTCAGCACAAAACGATCCCCCCAACCAATCACCCGGTAGCAGGGATCACTGACAGAGGTTTGCTTCCAGACGTCATCTTCTAGCACATATAAACCAAAATTGGTTGAGGCATATAATTGGTTATCCACCCAGTCCAAGCGATGAATGCGCAAATGATCAGGCAACCCCTGAGAAGCATTCTCCCAAGAACGGAGAGGCGTGAATTGAAATACACCTTTACCATCCGTTCCGGCGTACAGGACACCATCATTTGAAGTCGTTAATGTTGTGAAACGCAGCGGCAGTAAGTCATTGCTGGACTGCCAGAATCGATTACTTTCCATGATGCTCCCCCTACTTTACATGACTAACCGGCCGGAGCAGCACGGGCAGTTATCATTTTGCATATATACTTCTGAAACTAGCTTTAGATAGTCCATGGAGCTGCTTACATCCATATCCTCCAGGGTTACCCGGTACTGCTTACCGTTCATCATATTCCATACCTGCATGCGCTCCGGCATTTTTCCAAATGCTTTATAGCAATAAACGACGGTCATATGGAAAAACATCTGCACCGCTGCCTCATTTTCTTCCATCATATATTTATGGATTACGAATGAATCCTTCGTTGGCTCCATGACTTGCATGATCATAGACAAACCCAAATTTAGCTCTTCAACCCACACATTGCTGCTTTCAAAAAGCATTAGCGGACATTCCACAGAATTTTCCCCAGTAAGTGCTTTGTACAGATGCATAAGCACACTTCGCTTAACATCCATATAGAATCCAAGTGAATCAAACTTGCGAAATTTATTCGTCCACCGACGTTCAAATAAACTCGTTAAGGTCAGGAATGTTCGAGATTTCGGTGGCAGCGAGTACCACTCGTTAATTGCATGATAAGCGGCGTACTGCGTAAGCTGTTTCCAATCCGGTTCATCCTGCCTTCTCTTACTGATTACTTGCGTATGATCCCGGATCCAACGCTCTAGTTGATAATCAGTAAGAACTTGCATGGTTCCCATGCCCGTTCCGACTTCATTTTCGTTAATCATATGTATGGGACACCCCCGTGATGTGGTTGATGGATGGCTTGAACTAATTGATAATGATTTTCAATTTCACTCAATAAATCAAATGATAATGTTTCTCATTATAACTGTCAAGTCATCTGCAAAAAAAAGTAAAAAGGAATCCCCAGCCCCTATCGCGGCCTTTTGGGATTCCCTCTTATTTCTCATATACGGCATCGTCGATGCCTGTATGTAGTCTCATTGTTTCCTCAGCCGCAAACTTGATATACAAGTTCCTCTGCATCAAGAAGTTGCGCATATAGGCTTCCAGAAACCATTTATCTGCTAATTTCCCCAGAACGCCCATAGGCGAAGTATACACGAAGAGATCGATCATTCGCGTTCCATCTTCGACAGGGACAAACTCGTGCGAGTGCTTGAAATTCTTGAAAGCTCCACGTACCTGTTCATCCACAAAATAATAAGGACGATCCATCTCCGTAATTTTCGCGGTCAGCTTCTGTTTGATCCCGAAATGAACCGCTTCCCAAGTCACAGTTTCCCCCAATTCGATGAGGCCGCTTGTCCGGCCCCCTATGGGTCTTTCCTTGGTTTGAGCGGTGGACTTGGCATGGATGTCGATGCTTCTTGCCAAGTCAAAGATCACTTCCGCTGGCGCGTTAATGAGTAGTTCAATGCGAATGGACGGCATGCCAAAGTTCCTCTGCGATTTTTTTGAAAACTAATGCTTGCTCCCAGCGATTGGAGATTTCCTTCCCATCCTGTCTGACCACCGCATAAGAAACAGGCCCCAGCTCACATACAAATGGGAAAGCGTCTCCTTCACCGGCGGTTTGAACCCAGGAGCTCATCCCTTCACGCCACCATCTGGCAAAATGCACCACCATCGGATGCTCACCATGCTCCCCGATATCCACCTGAACTTGGTTACCGTTCGATACCCGGGCATGAATGCTGGAGGTCCGCTGCAGCAGTTTGGCGAATAAATCCTCGGTTACCGGGTCTGCCCCTTCTTCACCAATCGCGGAACCGACGATGTAGTGAGATAAATCATTCGTTAGCCGCAGCTTCGGGAGTGCTTGGACATATTCGGCTGTCCTGAGCAGATCTTGCGTAACTCGCCCGCGATGTGTTTCAACGAAGAATGGGATACCTACTTCCTCCGCTTGCTGGATGAGACCTTTTAACCCTGAAATAGCTTCAGCACCTACTGTATATTGATCTAGTACTTGGGCGTTGATGTACCGAGCTCCGAATTGCTTCGCCCTCTGCAGGAAAGATGTGATATCATCTCCTGCACGTGGGAAGGGGGCCATTTGCACGCCAAAACTAAAGCTGTATTCCTGCAGCAAACGATGCCATTTGTCCACTTCTTCCACTTGCGGCAATCTTCCCAAAATACCGGTAAATCCAGCTTCCGCCAGCTTCTCGAATTTCTGTTCCATGGACCATTCGGTCTCACCGTCTCCCAGTCCAGACATCGCCCACCAGGATTGTTGAACATCTAATCGTAAATTCCTTTTAACCGTCATCATTGTCAGCCTCCCGTACGTACTCAACTTCACTCACCGAAACTTTCTTGCAAAAAGCGAATGACCTTTCTATGATGCTCTTCACTGGTTTCATGCCCAGAGAAAGGATAATCATAGATGATCTTTGAGCAGCTGAGCCGGTTATAAGCGGCATATACCGTATCTGGCATACAGACCGTGTCCTTCCAACCAACTGACATCAGCACTGGTGCCTGAATACGATGAGCAAGGTTCACGATGTCGAAATAAGCCAATGATTCTAAAGCTTGTCCTAACTTATCTGGATGGCGTTTCAAGTAAGTCGCTATCTCTGATAGGGAGCCTGTGGAATGAAGAATGCCATAATCTAGATGGCACAAATTCGGAATGTCAGCAACGACTGCCTTGATTTGAGGGCTGAGCGCTCCGGCCAGCAGCGCCATGCCGCCGCCTTGGCTTGCACCAACGGCAGCTATTCGACTCGCATCGATTTCAGGCTGCTGACCAGCGGCTTCCACGGCTCTGACTACATCCAGTGCAAGCGCCAAATAATAGCTGCGTTCCTTGCTCAGCAGGTTCTGTGTTACCCAGCCCTTCGAAGAGCCGGCATCGGCCGGAAGGAGATTGCCTGTCTCCCCAGCTTGCCCTCTGGCATCAACGGCCAGAACGGCATAGCCAAGGAGCAGCCAGACAGCGTAACGCTCTGGGAGGCCTCTGTCTCCGCCATAACCAGGGAACATAACGACACAAGGTGGTTTCGGGCTTCCGTTCGGTTTATCAGGGACGAGAAACCACGCGTTAATTGGCGTACCGTCATGGCCGAGATAAGTCAGCTTATCCATCCGCACCGAAGGAAAAAGGGGGGATTGCGGCTCTCTTAGTATCGATAGCGGCTGCTTAGAGGCTGCTTCGAGTGTGTTGTTCCAATAGGTATCGATGCTGTTCCTATCCAGTGTTGGTGCTGGAGCGTATTGCTCCAGTTCTCTTTTGCGTTTCGTGAAAGCATTCATAGCGTGACATCCTCTCCAGATCGGCAGATTTCCTCTTTATGCTACCTCTCTTAAATTATAATGTATATAGGGGTGATAAGGCACAAAACTCGTAGACTAGCGTCCCCCACTCACGCGCTCTATCAACAACCCCCAAACTACACGCACCTTGAGCGCTCTATGTTGCACTTTGTGCAACAAAAAGGTTGTTTGCGCGCACTTGTCCACTCTATGCTGCACTTTGTGCAACTATTTCGCTAAAAAGGGCTATTCCAGAGGCCGCTCTAGGTGAAATGATTGTACTTTATGCACTGAGGGTAAGGTTTTTAATGTTTATGCCGCCTCTATGTTGCAGAATGTACAACATAGATCAGTGCTCGAGAGGTATCGAGGTAGAACCCCCCCTTCTATAGCTCCTCTGCCACCGCTACAAGTCTCATTGGACGAATTCCAATGAAAACACCAACGGCACACCTAAATTGCACATTTCGTTGGATGAATTCCAATGAAACTGTAATATCAGGCGTTATATCCGTACGATTAACCGATCCCATTGGATTTCATCCAATAAAATCGGTGTTCGGGCCTTTAAATCGCTATGTCTATTGGATTTCATCCACTGGGCACAGACGATGCCAAACAAAAAAATAGCCCCAGCGGCATCAACAGCCCGCTGGGACATTACTTTTCACTCGGAATCCTTCGATTCATCCACGTTTTCATTCACATCGAGCAGCTCAACCGGTGCTTCTTTGCTTGGAGCATTGAACACTGGCGGCTTCACATCAGGCAGCACAGGCCGACTCTGCCCATACAGCTGCACGAAGATTTGTTCAATCTCATCTCCAGTCAGATCACCGCGCTTCAGCAGCTCCTCTGCAATGGTATGAACGAACCCGTCATACTCCCGAACGAGTTTCTTCACTTCCAGCATCTGATCTTTCAGCAGTTCATTAATTTTAGGACGGAGCGCCTTTAGACCCTCTGCCCTAGAACCAATAGCCAACCAGCTGAAGAGCTCGTCGCCCATTCCGACCATACCGAGATAAGCACCTGCCAGCTCCGTTGCCTGCTGGAGATCGGAAGTAACACCATTTAATTTCTTATTCAGAAATTCCTCTTCCACGGCACGAGCGGCCAGACAGACTTGAATTTCCGCCAGAATCTCGCTGTCGCTTCGGTTATAACGCTCATGCGTCGGTTTGGTGGCTGCGAGTCCAAGCGCGCCGCCCCGGCGAATAATCGTCACCTTCCACACGCGTTCATGCGGCTTCAAAAGGAACTGCGCCACCGCATGGCCCGCCTCGTGGTAGGCTACATTCCGCTTCTCATCGTCTCTCATCGAGCGAAGCGGTTGTTTGAGGCCCCACTCATAGGTCTCCATCGCAGCTCGGAAGTCTTCGTAACTAGCCAGTTGGGCACCGCGCTGATGCGCGATGACGACAGCTTCGTTCACGATGTGCTTGATTTGCGCCGGACTGTATCCGATGGAATCAAGTCCTGCCGCTTCCGGAGTGAGGGTATCGTCCTTCTTCACTTTCTTCAAATAATACTGGAAGATGTCTACCCGTCCGTCATAGTCAGGTACATCTACCCAAAGCTGCCGGTCGAAACGACCTGGACGGAGCAAAGCAGAGTCAAGCACATCAGGCAGATTCGTTGCTGCGACGGTCAATACTGCTGGACGCTCTGCTTTCTTACGTCGAAGCCCCAACGAACGGAGCATCTTGGCAATTTTGGAAGTGTCGATATTCGGCGGGTCCATCTGCAAGAGGAGTTCATTGAGCAGGCCGGAGCCTCCGCCCATGCCCATCATCCCCATCATGCCTCCGCCAGCGCCTCCTTGACGACTCATGCCGATCGCATCGATCTCGTCAATGAAGATAATGCAGGCGCCGTAAACTCTCGCGAGCTTTCGCGCCTTCCGGAAGATACCCATGACTTTCAGGTTACCTACGCCGAAGAACATGTTCTGAAAGCTCGGAGCTGAAGCGTAAGCGAAAGGCACTTGCGCTTCGTTGGCAATCACTTGAGCCAAGTAAGATTTCCCGGTACCGGGAGGTCCGCACAGCAGCAATCCTCGGATTGCCTCCCCGCCCATCTCCTTGAACTCCTGGACCCCTTTGAGCAGGGTCACAATCCGCTTCGCATTCTCAACAATTTCGGGATTCCCCCGATAATCGTCCCAGGTTGCGCCGGTCTCGCCAGGCAGTATCCAGTAGGTGCGTCCCCTGGCAAGAAACCAGAAGAGTGCTACGAACTGGATGATCATGAATAGTACTGCGAATAACAACTGGAATAACAAGCTGGCGATGGTTAACGCGGCATTCCAATAGGTCGGCCCTCCAACGAACAAAACCAAACCGATGATAATGAGGGCTGTTAGCCAGAGGATGAATTTTCGCCACCTAATCCACTGATATCTCCTCATGGCATCACTTCCTTTCCTGGGACCAACTTAAAGAAGGCCCGCTAGTTATTTATTGGAAAATTCTTTTAATATCCAATAAATATTTGAGAATGACAGCGACCCCACAGATGAAATAAAAGATCACAAGAATCCAGCCTGTGGGATCGATTGAAACTAAATTTACAAGTACATTCAAAGGTAAGACATAATAGAGGACATCTTTTAGATAACCTAATACGAAGGTAACATCGAATGCTCCTTCCCAAAACATTTTGAAGAAGGAAATCAGAAAATGGATGATCATTAATCCAAATATGGCCCATAATGTATAAATCATCCAGCCGGCAACTGTTAATATCACTTTTCACCACCACCTTCCTACATCCTATGCTAGGAATACTGACAGGTGAAGATGATATGAGATTCAGTGGGCAACTAGATTAAAACCAATATATTCTATTTATTTCATATTAAGACCGAGTGCGGTTTAAAATCAAGCATAATGTTAGGAGCCCCCCATTTATGGGTATACTGATGCAAGAATTGGAAATTTGACATGGGGAATGACAGTAAAATGCGGTTATCTATCACACAATTTTTTTGGCTTATTGCTACCATTCAAGTGTCAATGACCATTTGGTTAACCATCTCGCCTACGATCGGACGCGTCCATCAAGATGCCTGGATTTCCATCATTATCGGGGGAGGGATGGGGCTGTGGACAACGTTCGTTTCAGCGAAAATAAGCGCTCTAAATCCCGGCTTGACGTTGATCGAAGTGAACCGCGTGATTTTCGGCAAATGGCTGGGAGCCATCATTTCCTTGCTTTATATGTTGGCGTGGCTAAGCGTCACCGTTGTTATTTTGAGAGCGATGGCTCAATTCGTTCAGCTTGTGCTCTTTTTTCAGACGCCTATACAAGTGATTTGCGTAATTATGATACTCATCATGATCTATATCACACATGGCGGGGGGATTACAGCCATTGGTCGATTCAGCCTGATCGTCGGTCCGCTCTTTTATTTGATCATCCTCCTTTCATTCGTATTGAATTTACCAAATATTTCTCTCCGCTATCTGATGCCAGTTTATGCAGATCACGGTTTCGTTCCCATAATCAAAGCTTCCTTCATCCATGCTTCCTTCTTGTCGGAATCCATCTTAATCACGATGTTAATCCCTTTCATAACGAAGCCAAAGAAGACTTTGAAGGTCGCTTTGCTTGCAGTTGGGCTCCCCAGTATTGTCGTGCTGCTCGCCACATCACTTGTCATCATGACGTTCGGTCCCCATTTATCCGGTAAATTCATCAACCCGTATTTCAATATGGTCAGGTATATATCAGCCTTGGAATTTATTCAAAACATGGACGTGTGGGTTATTTTCGTATGGTTGTTTGGCGTATTCGTCAAGCTCTCCCTCTACTTATTCGTCATAAGTCACGGAACAGCGCAATGGCTTCGAATTAAGAATGCTAAGAAACTGCTTTGGATCATAGCAGCAATCGTTCTGCTTCTTGCCATTCTCCCCATCAATATCGCCGTACTTCTAACCGATTATGATGAAAAAATCTGGGCTCCTCTTATCTTCTGGCCGATCATGGTTTTCCTGCCTGGCCTTACGCTGGTTCTCAGCTTTTATAACAACAAAAAAGCAAAAGCGCCTGCTTCCTGAGCTAGGTTCTTTTGCCTTGTGCACCAACGCGTTCGATTTTAAGAACAACCTCTACGGTTACTTTTGCCTCTGGGAACAGCTGTGCCCAGTCCTTTTTTATTTTTTTCCACTGATAAGGATGCTGCCGATGAACAGCTTCTCCAAAACCGAAGACGTCCGTTTTATAAACCTTTTGGATCTTCTGAATCGATTCAATGACCGCTTGTTCGAGCTGCTTCTGCATGACATCCTGTACCATTTGCAGGCTCGTCGGAGACATTAGATCCAAATTTGTCCAATTTTCTTCGACACTGCCGATGCTGGCTAAACGAATGTGAACAGAGACTTGGTCCTGATCAACAGATGTGTTCATTTTGACGCTTAAATTCGTTTCTGTCAGCGTAATGTAACCTTTTCCTTCCGATATGTATTCTGTGAGAATCCGCTGCTTGAGCCTGTCGAGCAGGCGCAGTGTAATAAGCGACTCTTTCTCGGTCAAAAAGCCGACTAACTTCTCTTTTTTATTAAAAACCGCCAGTTTTTTTATTTCAAATAATTGTTCTGCCGCTTCTTTATCAATCGTATCGGTATCGATCACGGACAGGATGGGGCACTGAGTCTCACTTTCCTCAGCAACGATAAAATCCCTCAGCACTTTATCTCCGTTCTTACTGTATTTTTCTTGATCAACTGCTGCATTGGATGAAAACGGATCAAAGGGACTGTTCACTTTCAGGATCATCTCAGGATCTTTGCCAACGACAACAAAAGCGCTCGTTCTTAAGGACGTATCCATATTGCGCGTGTACATGTCGAGCGAATCTTCTATGCCTTCTTTAGCCAGCTCTCCTCCTATGAACAGCGCCCTGCGATGTCCGATAAATAAACGTCTGGGCAGCTTATCTTGTATCGTTTGACAAGTGTCCATCAATGTCCGGCCGGTTGAACTTACGACGATATTGCCTCTGTCCTTACCAGAACCTTGCTTGCCAGAAAAACCAATCCGAGAAGGGATCGCAATTTGGGCGCTGACCTTAACTTTGTTATCCATATCCTTTTCCAAAAAGGTCCCCATCCAGAAAGCGTAATGATTAATTTCCGTTCTGTCCCAGCACCCTGTCAGGACACAGGATAAGAGCAGGCAGACAAGCACTGAAGAAATCTGTTTCTTCATCATACAATCCCTTCTCAATTCGCTTAATTCCCATTTGGTTCACGATACAGGGTATCCCCCAATTTATTTTTATCAAAAGGTGCCAAGGGAAATAAATAGGGAACGCCAAAGGATTCCAGCTTGCACAAATGGATTAAGATAGCAATCGTCCCTGTTGCAATGCCATAGAAACCCAACGTGCCTGACAAGCCTAGCAGAGGGAATCTCAACAACCGGAATGGTAAGCTAAGACTGTACCTGGGTATTGCGAAGGAAGCAATGCCTGTACTCGCTACAATGATAACAATCGGCGCGGAAATAATACCTGCCTGGACAGCGGCCTCCCCAATGACTAACGCCCCGACGATGGAGACGGTAGAACCAACAGCCTGAGGCAGCCGCAGGCCTGCTTCCCTAAGACCTTCGAACATAATCTCCATGATAAAAGTTTCTATTACCGTCGGAAAAGGGATTCCTTCTCGAGCCGCGGCGATGCTGATCAGCAAATTCGCAGGAATCATCTGGGGATGAAAGGTCGTTAACCCGACATAAAAAGACGGGAGCAACAGAGACATAATGAATAAAAGAATCCGGATGATGCGCACACCTGACACATAGAGGAACCTCTCGTAATGGTCATCTGCCGCTTGAAAGCCTGACCAAAAGGTCATGGGAGCAAGCAGCGCATTGGGCGAACCATCAACCAAGATACCCACTTTTCCTTCCATTAAGCTAGCTGCAACCGTATCAGGTCTTTCCGTATTTTGAATTTGCGGAAAAAGGGAGTACGGCGTGCCTTCTATCTGCTCTTCGATGTAATTGGAATCCAGAATCGCTTTGGATTTGATGCGGCTGAGCCGGGCTTTGATCTCAGTCAATAGATCAGGATCAACTTCGTCTTCCATGTAAGTAATCACTACGCGGGTTCGCGTCGTTTCTCCAAGCTCGATGGGCTCCATCTTCAGCTTAGGTGAATTAATTTTACGACGAATCATGCTTGTATTAATCCGCAAAACTTCAGTGAAACCTTCCCTCGGCCCACGAATAGAGGCTTCAATGACAGGCTCATCCACGCTGCGGTGCTGAAAGTCGACCAGATTAATCAGCATGGCACTCGGTTCATTCTCAAACAGAAGTGCGGAGTCACCGTACAAAATACTTTGTACGATGCTGTCCATATTCGTCACTAACTTCTGTGGTGCCACGGCAAAAAGCTGGTTTTTCAGCTCATCCGAATGAATCCCCATAGCATGATGGCTGGAATCAAGATAAGGCTTGATAATGAGCTTTTCTATTTCCAGTGTATCAGCCAAACCATCCAAATAAATAAGTACGGCTCTGCCAGACTGATTCGGAAAATGCAGCTGCCTAAATACAATATCAGAACACTTCTCAAAAATTTGTCTAAGCCGCTTCTCATTTTCTTGCAGATCAGAGCTCATGGCCATTTCGCCAAGTGTACTCGGGGGCGGTGCTTGATGGGCGTTTACCGATGATTTCCGTCTAAATCGTATAAAAGACAACGCACGATCCCCCTAAGTGAAGCAGCCTATTTTTAGTATTCGGCGGAGTGGTCATTTTATACAGATTTTCAAGCATTGTTGTGTAATGAAAAAGGCTGAGCAGAAATAACATTCTGCCCAACCTTTAGATTCACTCGAAAAATGATGCATTTTTCATAAAAATAACATCGATTTTCTCATGTAATGGACCGTCTTGTTCCGTTCTTTCCTTCAGCTCCAACCACTCTGGATCTTCGAAAAAGGCTTGGAAGTTTCGTTCACGTGCTTCCGCATCCGAATGTTCAAGCACATAATACAACCGTTCTTTCGTCTCGTCAGCGTCTACCCAGAAATTCGTAACCTTCATATCATGTTTAGCAAAAATGCTGATCGTCCCGTCCCGAAACCGATTCAATATCGCTTCCATGCGCCCGGGAGTTACATCGTATATCCGCAGTTCGTATATCATAAACGTCATCCTCCTGATGAAAGATTATTTATAGCTTACCACTGACCAGCATTTTGACCGCCATCGACATGAAGAATTTCACCAGTCACGAATTGTGCTGATTCCAGATATAGAATGGCGTCAACAATATCCTGAACCTCGCCCATTCGGCCCACTGGGTGCAATTGAGCTAAATAATCATGTGTCTCAACCGCATGCATCGGTGTTTTCATAACCCCTGGTGCGACAGCATTCACGCGGATCCCCTTGTCCGCATACTCAATCGCCAGCGATTTGGTTGCCGCGTTCAGGCCTCCTTTGCCTAGCGCAGTAAGTACAGATGTCACGGCTTTCATAGGCTGGTCAGCACCTCCGCTTGCCGTAATATTCACGATGTGGCCGGAACCAGCTTTCAGCATCTCGGATACCGCGCGTTTAGTGACATAGAAGAATCCTTTCACATTCGTTGATAGGACCGATTCAAATTCGTCTTCAGTAGTATCTGTGAATGGTTTCGCAATAAAAATACCTGCATTATTAATTAATGTGTCGATGCGTCCAAAGCGTGAAAGGGTTTCGCTGATTAAACGTTCAGCCGTTTGGGGATCTGCAATGTCACCTGCAACATACCCGACGTTTGCGCCTGTTGGATCGATCTCTTTTGCAGTCTCTGCCAGCTCTTGTTCGCGGCGGCCATTGATGACTACTTTAGCCCCTCGTTTAACTAGCTCAATTGCTGCTGCTTTCCCCATACCGCTGCTTCCACCTGTGATGACTACGACTTTATTTTGTACACTCATTTGTATAATCTCCTTTGTTTGACTACCTATTAAAAGGTAGATATTATTGTAATAAAAATGTGATGGGCTGATCTACTCGTTCATCATATAATAATTCGATTATCCTGCATAATACAGAATCGAGATATTCAGTATCTCATTTCAGTATATCTAAAGTGAGAGGCCCTTATGCAAGGGGAGACGGCGCCGTTCAGCGCCACTCGGCGGTTCACTACGTGAACGTCTATGCCTTGAGGCGATCCATTGGCTGCTCAGTCCCGCAGGGCGATCCTTCTTCCCCGCCACGCGACTGAAATAGCTGGAAAAACTACCGCTAATCCATGCCGCGTCAGCCCTGAGAATGCAATAGCTGGAGAAACTCCAGCTAAATTGTCTGTAATATCGAAAAGTTCGAAAAAACCGCCTGATTAGCGGTAGAAATTCCAGTTATTTGCATAAACTCAGGGAAAACCAGGAAAATAACTGGAGTTTTCGGCGTTAATTCCAAAGCCATTGAGCCACTATATAGCGTAGTGCCACACTAGCACACTGCATTGCCACCTGCAGGCAGTAAGTAATGGTGCAATCCGCTACATAGCCGCTATGCGCCATGGAGGGATCCGTTGCACCCCACTGCGCCCCCTTGCACAACCGTCATTCCCACAGGTCCATTTAAGTAACTGGCTTCAACTGTTTCCGGTCAGCACGGCCAATGCCCAGCGGCAGACTCACCGCCCCCAAAAGTACAATAAATGCAGCTCCGATTAGAGCTGTAAGATAGCTGCCATTGCCTGAGATCAAATGACCCGCGATAAGCGGCCCGATGATTTGTCCCAAGCCAAAGAAGGTCGTCAGCAATCCGATTATTTTCCGGTTATTCTGCGGATATATATCCTTCGCAAAAGAAACGGTCAGCATCGTAATCCCCATAAAGGTTGCCCCGAACAGGAAAGCGCCTGCGAATACGGCCGCTGAAGAATGAATAAGAACCGGAATCGCAATGCTAATGGATTGTACAATCATTGAGACGGTCAACGTCCACTTTTTCCCCCAGCGAGAGGCAAGCATCGACCATACGATGCACGAAGGTGCGCCTGCGATACCAACCAAAATCCAGCTTAGCGATGCAATATTCGGAAGGTTCGAGACCGTCTTCGCGTAAGCTACAAGATAAGTCCCGGTGACAATGTAACCCAAGCCTTCTAAGCCATAGGCAATCATTAGCCATATCAAAATCCGACGACGAACGCCCGAAGCTTGCTGGTTGCTTGGTGATATTGCCGCATTCGTACCAGACTGCTTGTCTCGCAACAAATACCAGGCTGCCAGACCAATGATCAGACTGATCAGACCTAATCCTTTCCATACGTCGATCCAATCCCCGCTCTTCGCCAGCAGTGGAACTGAAAATCCCGTCAGAAGAATGCCCGCTCCTACCCCGCCATAGAAAATGCCAGCTTGCTTGGTCGATATACGCTCCATGACCATGCTCGAAGCAATGACGAACACAACCGCACTGGCTAGGCCAGACAAGAATCGAAGCAAGAGCCAGATCTCTAGACTGTGGAATTCCCCCATTCCCCAGGTCGTTGCTATACTGCCAATTAAACCGAGAAGCAGCAGCCTAGATCGGTTGTTCACTTGTACTAGGGTCAGAATAAACGCTCCGACCAAATATCCCAAATAATTGCTTGAAGCCAGATAACCCGCACCGGCTGGAGAGAACAGATGGTTTTCCATCATCATCGGCAGGATCGGTGTAAAAGCGAATCTTCCGATTCCCATAGCTACCATCAATGCCCCAATGCCTCCGAGCAGCACAATAACCGTGTTTCTTTTCATACGCGTTCCTCCCTTGATTATTTTTTGGACGGCCTATTCATGATACTGTGATTATTGTTGTCCTGCATAATACAGAATGATGATGTTAGTTATCCTGAATTCAGATAGCTAAAATTAGAAAAAACCGCCAGGGAACTTCCCTGACGGTGCTTGTATTCATGTCTGTGGGGGGAATGGCGACCTCCTAGAAAATCCGCTGCTTCCATCCCAACAGTTTAGCAATCGACTCCACATAATAGTAATCGCCGTAGATAAGCGACACGTTCACGTTCTGCCCAGCCGGCTTGTTCCCGGTACCTTCCAGCAAAATAGCCTGATGTTCCGGTTGATCCCACGTACCGTAATTCTGCGTCAGCGACAGCAGTATGCGCTCCGCGGCGCGGCGGTACACATTGCCTTCGATAGCTGGCAAGAACTCCGCCAGCTCAATCAACCCAGATGCGGCGCAAGTAGCCGCCGATGTGTCCCTAGGCTCGTCCTCCAGCGATTCCGCCGCACGGAAATCCCAATGTGCCACGTTGTCCTCCGGCAGGCACGCCAGGAAATAATTCGCGACACGCTGCGCCGCACGCAAGTAACGCACTTCTCCCGTGTAACGGTAGACGTTCGCCAGACCATGCAGCGCCCACGCGGCTCCGCGGCTCCAAGCGGACAGCGGTCCAGCACCCTGACCGCCCAAAGATTCAATCAGCTCGCCTGTCTTCGGATCGAAGCTCAGGATATGATTGACCGATCCGTCTTCGCGGACAAACTTGTCAACGACCGTATCCGCATGGGCCCGAGCGATTTGCTCGAAGCGCGGATCGCCTGTCATTTCCGCTGCCCAGAAGAGGATGGACAGGTTCATGGTCGAGTCGACGATGGCCCAGCCAATTTTCTCCTGATTCCATGCACGAAGGAAGCTGCCAGCCAGATTAAATCGGCCAGCCAAGAAATTAGCAGCCTGCAGACCGCGGCGCAATCCGTCACTGTCACCTGTCAATTTATGCTTAATGACGGCTGTAGGCAAGTACTGAAAGCCCACATCGTGATGAAAGTTGTTGGTCCGAATGCTGGCTTGCTCCAGCTTCTCGTCCCATTTCCACGCGGCTTCCTTATAATGCTCTTTACCTGTCACATCATAAAGAATCCACAGAATGCCCGGCCAGAAACCGGATGTCCACCAATCAATCCGCATGTCATCATAAAGTCCATCTTCCTTGGCTACATGTGGGGACTTCTCTCCAAGCTGCTCGATCATCCGATCCACTTTTACCTGCAGCGCTTCCCATACCTGGGGCATGATTTCTTCAAATTTCTGAGCACTCGTCCATGTTGCTGTTTGATTTACACTCATCGTTTTGACCTCCTATTCATGGTTTGAAGCTTTAACTACAACTACCTTGGTAACGGTAGGCATTCCCTCGCAAGCTGCACTGATAACAGAGGTATAATGACGCTCATCTCGGCCGCCGCCAGGCTTCGAAGCAAGAGATGAGGCTGGGCCGCCTGCACTTACAAAATCCGTCACCGTAATTCCAGCTGGTAAGCCGCCATACGGATCGATATAAATACCTGCCCGCCCTGATGCAAGTTGGGTAAGCCGCGAACCATGGATCGTGCCCAAGTTATCCAGCAGCTTCCCGTCACCAGCTAGTCCAAATCGCACAAAAGCCGCCGCATCCGGGCAAAATACACCCGCAGCATCGTACGCGAGTACTTCTGCGTATACTCGCCCGTCTTCCAACGTTTCTGTCGTCAGCTCCAGCTGGACCGGCTCTCCCCAAGACTCCGTTTGATAATGAAAGCTCAGCTCGTCACTCACAACAATGCCGTTACGAACCGCCTCCGCACGCAGGTGGTTCTCCCCAGGACGCAGTTCCGTCTCCCAACGCAAGCCTGCGCATGGGAAATCCTGCGAGTCGCGCCGCTTCACGCCAAGACTCTCGCCATTGAGGAACAGTTCCACTTCCTCCGCATTGGCATACATTTTGATCATCTTCCGTTCGCCTTCAGCTCCCCAGCGTACCGGCATGGAATGACCGTATAGGCGCACCATCGGTTTCTCCGACCAATAGGATTGGAAAACATAATAAGCTTCTTTCGGCGTCAGATCCCGCTCGACGATCCCTTTCATATTCAAATAAGGAATAGGCGAATCCGGCCGCACTGGCGTTGAGAAATCCTTAAACGACCACTGCGCGGCTCCTGTCAACCAGCTCATAGTCTCTTGCGATTTCAAATACCAATCGATCATTTCACAGAAATAGGTCTCGGACCAATCGCCATCACGAGACACGCGCGGCTCGCCGCCGGTCAGCAAGTAGTCGCCATCACGCTCGTCTGTTGCACCTTCGGCTTGCTTCATAAATGTGAAGCCCGTGTAGGTTTCCTCGACATGCCGCGTCGGCAAATTATCAGCGCCCCATTCCATGTGGAAAAAGGAATCCACATTCTCGAAGGCTGCTTTGCTGCTTGACTCATAGTCCGTATAGACACCGCGATACCAACCTGCCCATATGGAAGGCGAATACACATCAATGATGTCCTTGCAAAATTCACAGCGGCGAATCGACGTTAGTCGGCTTGGGTCCAGGAGATGAGAAAGCTCATGCAGTTCTTTCATGAAAGCACGGATTTCCTGCTGATCGAAGTAATCAAAATCGCATTCCCAGTCGTTCTCATTCCCTAATCCCCATAGGATAATTGACGGGTGGTTGTAATGCTGTTCAATCATCGCTGTGAGCATGTCGATACACTGTTCACGATAAGCCGGTCCGCCAAGACCGCCGCGGCACCACGGAATCTCTTCCCAGACGAGGAGCCCAAGCTCATCGCATAAGTCGAGCACGATTCGTGATTGTTGATAGTGGCCAAGGCGGATGAAATTAGCGCCCATATCTTTGATCAACTGCATTTCTTCACGAATCAAATCCTCGCTCATCGCTGCGCCTACGCCAGCATGATCTTCATGGCGATGTGTTCCGCGCAGCAGAAGACGTTCACCATTTAGCTTAAATGGCCCCTGCTTTACAAATTCAAAACTGCGAAAACCAAAGCGTTCTGTCACCACAGTTTCGCCATCTTCACAAACCAGCGCCACGGAGCAGTCATATAAGTTCGGCTCTGTCACTGACCATAGATGTGGCTGAGGAACTTCCAAAGCAGCGAGCTCCTTCTCCCCTTGCCAAGCAGGTAACGTGACTTCAGATTGCCCGATAACAGCGCCATCCTGCTGCTTTACCGTGATTGTCAAAGTCACATTGCCAGCAACCGCTTCCGGATTGTATAGCTTAGCACGCACTTTGATTTTCCCGTTGTCTGCTTTTCCACCAGTAATCTCATCCAGATCAGTTAGCACATGCACGCTGGACAATGAAATTTGTGGTACATAAACAAGATTCAAATAGCGGTACACCCCGCCATACAGATTGAAATCGCTTGCATCAGAAGGAATGGTCTCTAGCTCCCTGCTGTTATCACAGGCAATTGCAACTGGAACCTGTCCGGCATAACGCTCTATTCCCTTAGCCCGCTGAGCGGCATCCGTGATGTCAACGGTAAACTCATCGTAACCGCCAAGATGCGAATCCACCTTTTCCGTGTAAACATACACATCCGTTCGCTGTCCTGCACCTTCGAAATGCAGCAGTGTTCTCCCCTGCAGATACGGGTTATCGACCGCAAGCCGACTGCGGTACCAGCCTTGTCCTTGATAGTACTTACTGTCCGGGTCCATGACATCGTACCCATTGTAAGTGTGGGGAAGCGTGACCGTTTCCCACGGCACGTTATAGTGATTTTGCAGTTTATCTCCCCGCCATACCTCCCAAGCACCGCCTAAGGATCCGCGATAATGCTCCCAATTTTCGTTTAACCTGCGCTTTTTCATGAACCCGTCGTTCCTCCTCTAGCTGCTCAATAACCTATCTTCATCGTACCAAAAAAAAAGCGAATAAAGTTTAGCCCTCTTATGATAAAATGTTGTTAGATTACGATGAGGAGTTTTCGTTATGAAGCTAATGAACTATATGAATTTAAATGTTCATCCTGTGCAATTATCGTTTTTCAAAAATAGAACGCAAGAGTTCGAAGAAATCTTTCACGCTCACCAGGGGATGGAGCTTCTCATCGTCCATGAAGGTAGAGGTATCGCCATAATTGAGCAACAAATCATTGAAATGACACCAGGGGCGATTTTTTGCTTCCGACCTTTTCAGCTGCATCGACTTCGTATGTATAATCTTCCGCAAGAAAGTTATGTTCGCTCGCTTTTCGTTCTCGAACCCGCGGTCTTGGAGGCTGCACTCGCTGCTTTTCCGTCTCTGCAAGAATTCTTGCGTAAACTGTGGAAAGATCCGTTATCTCCCCAATCTTTCCATCGATCAGATCTTACGGAGCTGGAGCAATTATTCCGTCAGTATGCACCAAGAATTGAGGCTGCTGTCGATCAAGGCACCGAAAGACTGCTTGAGGAGCAGCTGCTGTTCCTAACAGCTTTTATTCACCAAGTACGCACAGGTTTCGAGGCCACAGTCACTTCTCAAACAGACTTAGCGCAAGTGCACCCGCGCAAAAGCTCAACAACGGCTGAACGCATGCTCTCCTGGATCGAAGAGAACTATAGCAAGCCGTTCAAGCTGGAGGACCTCGCACAAGCTGTTCATCTCACTCCGAACCACGTATCTGCTACGTTCAGGCAATCAATTGGCAGTACGATTACCGAATATTTGACCGCCAGACGTATTCGTCAAGCCTGTTGGCTGCTCAAAACAACCGACATGTCGGTCCAAGACATTGGGGAAGCCGTTGGGCTCGGTAATTTTTCATACTTTTGCCAACTATTCAAGAAACACGTCGGCTACACACCATACACATTTAAAGGAATGCATCGTTATGAAGAGCTTACCTAATGAAGTCGGGCATACAGGAGGACAGGCCATGAACAAAGAAGATCAGGTCATCATTGGTTTCAGGGACGTTTTCAACAAGATGGTTTGGCTTAATAAGTTTAAAATGGAAGGCAGCCTTAAGGGGTATACGTCAACTGAGGTACATTGCATCGAATACATTGGAAGACATGTAGATTCCAACGTGACGAAACTGGCGGAATCCTTTTACATGACAAGCGGTGCCATAAGTAAACTGACCAAGAAGCTCATCATGAAAGGCCTTATCGAAAGCTACCAGAAGCCAGATAATAAGAAAGAAATTTATTTTAGGCTTACCGAGCAAGGAAAAGCAATTGACAAAATCCATGAGGACCTCCACAGAGAGTTTCAAGAGCGGGATAAAGCGGTATTCGAGCAGGTAACGGAGAAACAATTTGACAGTATGCTGAGCTTTTTGGAAACGTATAGCAAGCATTTGGATGCAGAGATAAAGAAACAGGGGATAGATCCCAAATCGGAATAAATAGGAATCATATAAAAACCACGGCAGCCGGGCTCTTATGAGAACAGGCTGTCTTTTTGTCGTCCCATTTTTGTTGACAAGGAAGGAATATCATGATACTTTTGTTTCCTAGGAAGCAAAATAACCTCTTTTAGAAGGAGAATGTAAGTGTCTATTTTCAAATCATCCAATAAACAGAACACAGAACAAGCCGTAGATAAACACGCTCTGGCTTTCGGCCTTATCTCTGTATTTCTTTGCGGAATTGGGTTCAGCATCATAGCGCCTATCGTCCCATTCTTAGTCCAGCCCTATACAAGTAGTCCAGGAGAACAAGCGATTGTTGTGACGCTGCTAACCTCTGTTTATGCACTCTGCGTGTTCTTTGCGGCCCCCGTACTTGGGGCTTTGAGCGACAAATATGGCCGTCGTCCATTGCTCTTCCTATGCTTTATGGGGTCCGCAATCGGCTACTTCGTTTTTGGCATAGGAGGAGCTTTATGGATTCTATTCGTGGGGCGCATCATTGAAGGGATAACTGGCGGCAGCATAAGCACGATCTTCGCTTACTTTGCAGATATCATTCCACCAGAGCAGCGAACCAAATACTTTGGCTGGGTGAGTGCGGTCGTAGGTGCAGGCACTATCATTGGCCCAACGCTGGGCGGATTACTGGCCAAGTTCAGTTATTCTACGCCGATGTATTTTGGTGCTGTAATCACTTTATTGAACGTTCTTTATGGATTCTTATACATGCCTGAGAGCCTTAGTAAGACTAATAGACTGAAGGACATTCCCTTGGCAAGGCTGAACCCTTTTACACAGCTTACAAGCCTACTTTCTATGAAAAGCTTACAAAGGCTGCTGATCTCCGCTTTCTTACTTTGGATTCCCAATGGATCTTTACAGGCCGTATTTTCACAATTTACTGTGGATACTTTCAGTTGGAAGCCTGCTCTAATCGGCATTATGTTCTCCATTATGGGTTTCCAAGATATCCTTTCACAGGGTTTTATCATGCCAAAACTTCTTATGAAGCTTAGTGATGCACAAATAGCCATTCTGGGAATGGTCTCGGAGATTGCAGGCTACACACTTATTGCGCTGTCAGCTTTGTTCTCATTTTATCCTCTTTTTATCGCTGGCATGTTTATATTTGGTTTTGGTGATTCGATCTTTGGCCCATCATTCAACGGGATGCTTTCCAAGTCTGTCGATGCTAGTGAACAAGGCAGGATTCAGGGAGGCAGCCAATCGATCCAGGCCTTAGCAAGAATGATTGGCCCCATCATTGGAGGTCAAATCTATGTATCGCTTGGTCATGCCGCACCGGCTTTTATGGGGATGATCCTTATATCTGCGGCAGCGCTAGTTCTGTATAAGGGGACTAGGCAGAAGAGGAGCGTATAGTCCAACAACCTGCTCTGCGGTAAAAATAAAAAGCTGTCGCAGACGTAGAAAATTCTACTTTGCGACAGCTTTCTTCTATTATATGTGATTTCACATGTCAAACTCATCCGGCACATAATCGATCCGGGACTGAGCCTTGATTATCAGTTGCTGGAGTTGATCTTCGTACCTAACCGGCCCCTCTTTGACGTAGAACCAGATCTTACGAGTTGGCTGATCATCAAACTCCTGAAAGAGAAATACATTAAGCTCATGCTTCCAGTTAAGCAGTTCCTCGATAGCCGCGTTCTTCGGTGTGGAAACCGTAATGCGCCAGCCCTCACCCTCTGGATGTACCTCATAACTTAGTGAATCAGTTCCCGAGTGAATGAATGTACGGCCTCCGACGGCATGTTTAACAATGAGTACTTCTTTCATTACATACCTCCTTGGTTCCGTTATGGAAGGTCAATCAACATCATAAATGCGTCTTTCTCTGCCTCAATACTCAGATAGGATTCGGACTCGATGCGAGCCGTATCGCCTTCATTGAGCTGCTGTCCATTTACAGTAACTTGCCCTTCGATGACAAACATGAACACTCGGCGCCCTTCTTCTTGCTCAAATGGCAGCGACTTCCCTTGATCCAGCCGACTCAAATAAAGTGTCACGTCCTGATTAATCATCGCCGCCTGCTCAGATCCCTCTGGTGTCACAACAGGTAACAGCGTATTACGCAACTGCTTAGAGTCGTAGGGGCGAGTTTCATACGTCGGGAACAGTCCCAGCTCACGCGGCTCAAACCACAGCTGCAGAAACCGGGTAGGTTCTGTTTTGGAAGCATTAAATTCAGCATGCACGACCCCAGTGCCCGCGCTCATCCGCTGCACTTCTCCCGCAGAAGTAATCTCCGAGTTGCCTAGATTATCCGAATGCTGAACAGCACCTTCAAGCACAATCGTCACAATCTCCATATCGCTGTGAGGGTGAGCGCCGAATCCTCTACCCGCTGCTACCACATCATCGTTACAAACACGCATAACCCCAAAGTCGGTATTATTCGGATCATAATATTCACCGAACGAGAAACTTAATCGGCTTTGAAGCCATCCTGCATTAACTTGGTAACGGTTCTCTGCCGCATAAATCTGAATCATAGGAACCCCTCCGTTTCAAACTCCACCGACCTATTATTTACAAGAAAGAAACGCCTATACCTTGTATTTGAACGCTTATAGTGCTGTCGATTGACCCTTTTTAAAGAAGGAATCGATCGCAAGTTTATGGCTTCCGTTGAATAGCAGATATACAGCCATACCGATCAAAGCTAGATCAAGCTCATATCCGGCCATTTGGCCATTTCCAAGAAAACCGACAGCCAGCTTCACTTTGAACGTTGCGATGAGCAGGATAATTGCCAATATTGCGGACACAATACGTGTACCTAGTCCTAGAATCAGAGCAATCCCACCTACCAATTCGATCGTTGCCACTACATAAGCCATGGATCCGGGAATGCCAATGCTTTCGAACCAACCTGCAATATTACCGATTCCTCCTTGAAACTTTGCAACACCATGTGACAAAAAGATGATTCCGAGCAACACTCTTAAAACCAATGCGCCCATTTGTTGATAACTCTTCACGCTATTTACTTCCCCTTCCAAAGCTAACTTTTTTAAAGTATTGAACTTTATGTTCGTATAATATCTTTATTTGCTTACTTTTGTCAAGCAACTAAATAAAACCACCTCCTAATAGCTAGAAGAATGGTTTTTAATTTGCATCGCTAGCTGCTTGCTTTCTTGCAAAGCCTCCTCCAGAGGTAAAGCTGCAGCTTTATTGGGATTGGAATGACCGATATGTTCTTTCCAAGCTGCGCTTAACACTTTCTGGCGCTGCAAAACGAGCTGAAAGAATGGTGAACTCTCTGGTTGATCGACGAACGTTGGACGGATCTCACAACTTAAAGCAAACAATTGACGGAGAAGTGTTTCGGCGATTACCCAATGACCGTCTGCCAGAGGATGAATCCCGTCACCAGATCGATAGTCAGGATCGTTCATTCGCGCTTGTTCCCTGGCCTGCAGCAGCGGATCATAGATATTCACTGCAGCAGCACCCTCCAGAGAAAGCAGCCAACGTGCATACGATCTAAGAACATCATTGTAATGTTCATAGGGAGTCATATAGCTGTATGCTTTTACATCATAACCATCAGCAAGAAGGGTCTCTGGCCTAATAGCGGATGAGTCAAATGGCGGAGGCGTCATAACGATAGCCTTGGCACCACTTGATGAGACGATTCGGATAGCTTCCAGCAGCCCATCTTGATAAGCTCGAAACCGTTCTTCGGAAAAAGGCGAATAGATCCCATCGTTCATGCCATAACCTAACACAACCCAATCGGGTTCGCATGCGGTTAGCGCACGCTCGATCCGTTCATGGACACAAGGCCGCGGAAATGGATGATCTTCCTCAGATAAACCCGAAGCTGTCTCACTAGGCACACCAAGGTTAATCAATGTGAATTGCTGATCGGGAAAGTGCCGAAGCAGGCAGGCCTCTAAATAGGCAATAAACGTTCCCTCAGCCGTTATACTGTCCCCTAGGAAAAGGATTCTCTTTTCATCCGTCATCCAAGTTACCCCCGAGTTAATGTTGTCGCAAGCGAAAATGAGGCTGTCGAGCAGGTCATTCCTGACCCCGCACGACAGCCTCACGCCAAACCTTATTTTTTAATCGCTGCCGTATCGTACGCTTTTTGAAGAATTTCAAGATATCTGCCGAGCTTCAGGTTGTCGAGACCTTTCACATAAGCGTCCCAATCTTTGTTCAAATCTTTGTTCCCCGTAATGAACTGGAGTGAGCTTTGCTCGATATAATTCTTGATGTTCGTTTGAAGAATACTCGCCTCATCCGTCAGCGCCGGATCAATCCAGATCGCCCACATTGGGAATAGTTCTTTCGGTTCATGCCCTTGGTACAGCAGCGTTGCGTCATACAATCTGCGTTCATAATTGGCGGAATCGTAAACATCCGTGCCTTGTACGATGCTGTCGCGATATTCCTGAGGCTGGTAGAAATGCCCCATGCCGCTCCATCCCGCGTTACGAGGCGGCTGCCCGTCAACCGCAGGAATCGTCGCGATTTGTGGCGTAACCCCTTTGCCCAGCGCTACTTCGCCTTCCTTCGGCTTTCTCCAGTCAATGCCTTCCATACCGGATGCCGCATTCGTTTGGCCTTCCATCGTGAACATGTAATCGACCATTTTGATCAAAGCAACCTGCGCTTCTTTGCTCGCCTTATTCGTGATGACGAATTTCGCACCTGGAATCAAGCCGCCGCCATCATGTGTGGACAGTGATCCGTGCGGCCCTGTAAGAGGCGGAACTGGGTTATAGTCAGCTGAGTTTTTATTGCCTTTATCGATATTAACGAAAATAGCTGGATGCATGCCTGCCCCTGCCCCAAGAATTTGACCGGACCCGTTCTCTCCGATTTTCTTGAAAGCCTCGGCATTTTGAGTAAACGCGCCTGGATCGATCAAACCTTCATCGTATAACGACTTAATATACGTCAGGCCTTCTTTCCATTCCGGCTTATTAGCCACTGTATCCGCTTTCCCATTCACTAAGTTCAAATAATTGCGGTCGTCGTCATAGATGAAGCCATTCATCAGGAACGGGATAACCCGTACACCGAAATCTTCCGTTGAACCGCTAAGCGGAACTTCATCAGCCTTTCCATTGCCATTCGGATCATTCTTTTTGAAGGCTTGAAGCACCTTTTTGAAATCCTCCGTCGTTTTCGGCATCTCAAGGTTTAACTTCTTCAACCAGCTTGTGTTGATCCACATTTTGTTCGGATAAGAGCAGTGGAAACATTGCGTATAAGAACCAAGACCATAAATTTTGCCGTCTGGTGCTGTAATAAAGCTTTTGAACGTTGCATCCTTCTCCATTGCCGCTTTGATCGTTGGAGCGTATTGGTTAATCAAATCATTAAGGGGCAGCAAGACGCCTTGCTTACCGAACTTCAAGAGATCCGCTTGGGAGAACTGATCGATATACGCAGTTAGCATATATGCTTCTGGATAGTCACCGCTCGCTAACGAGATTTGGCGCTTTTCTTTCGCACCGTCGTAGGGAATAACATCGAACTTGAACTTCGCATTAAATTTACTTTCCAAATGCTTCGTGAACAGGTTCGTATTCAAATCAATATCGTTCGCCTGCTGCGCAAAAACGCTGATTTGTACAGGTTTGCTTGCTGTAGCTGCGCTCAGCGAAGCTGTATCTGTAGAAGGCTTCGACGATGCCGATGGCGATGCCTCTTGTGTACTCGTACATGCAGCAAGAATCATACTGAACATGATGATGAAAATCAAAGCGCTGACCGATCTTCTTTTCAATGATATCCGCTCCCTTTATTGTTTTGAAAAGCTAACTTATAGGTTCATCCTTAGCCTGTAAGTTGTCGTCGATCACCCCTTTCAATTCTTCAAAGCATCGCCTTATCCCTCTTTCTGCTAACCTTTAACAGATCCAACTAACATCCCTTGCACAAAATAGCGCTGCACAAACGGGTAAATGATCAGCACCGGAATCGTCGCAACAACAATGAGCGAATATTTGAGGAGCTCAGCAAGCTGCTGTCTTTCAACCAATTTCAAAGCATCCGTCGCATTCGAGCTGTTATTCAAAATAATAATGCTGCGCAAAATGAGCTGAAGTGGGAACAGCTGAGCCGTTTTGAGATAAATAAGCGCATCGAAATAAGCATTCCACTGGCCTACCGCGTACATAAGAAATAAAACAGCGATAATCGGTTTGGACAACGGAATCACGACGCTCCACATAAATCTGAGGTCACTACAGCCGTCAATCTCACTTGAATCAATAAGTTCATCGGGAATCGAATTTTGAAAGAACGTTCGAGCAATGATGACCTGCCAGACCCAGATGGCATTGGGAATTAATAAGGCCCATCTCGTATCAATAAGTCCCATTTGCTTCACGACCAAATAAGTAGGAATGAGTCCGCCGGTAAATAACAGCGTGAATGTGACTAACATCATGAGGACGTTTCGTCCCTTAAAGGTTTTGCGTGCTAGCGGATAAGCGATCATGATCGTAAGCGCTACCGAAATCAGCGTGCCAACGGCTGTATAGAACAAGGAGTTCGCATAACCAGTGATGATTTTCGGATTATCCACGAGTTGCGCGTATCCCTTAAGAGAAAATTCCACCGGCCATAACCACACACGCCCTGACGTCACGGCTGCTGGTGAACTGAATGAGGAGCTAAAAATATAAATCAGCGGATACAAAACGATCACCAAGAGGAGACTCAGGATCACATAGACACTAATGACAAATATCCTATCGCCCGCTGACTCTCGGATCGTTGTTTTCACGGTGTTCATCGCATGGTTCCTCCCTTCTCACCAAATACTCGTATTCGAGAGCCGCTTCGCTACCCGATTAACGACAACTAACAAAATTAAATTGATACAGGAATTAAATAAGCCGACGGCCGTCGCAAAGCTATAGTTGGCGTTTAAGAGGCCGATTTGATACACGTAAGTAGCAATGATTTCTGAATTCATTTTGTTCAGCGGGTTTTGCAGCAAATAAATTTTCTCGAAGCCTAATGACATGACACTGCCAACGTTCAAAATAAAAATGATCGTGATCGTCGGCAGAATGCCCGGCAAATCAATATGGCGGATCTTCTGAAACCGCGATGCGCCATCTACTTTGGCTGCTTCATATAGCGAAGGATCGACACCAGCCAGCGCAGCTAGAAAGATAACAGCGGAATAACCAGCGGTCTGCCAAATATCCGACCATACATAGATCGAGCGAAACATCCCCGGCTGCCCGAGAAAATTAATGGAGTCCATCCCCATATGATTCATGGCCACATTCACGAAACCAAGTCGGGGTGCTAGAAACAGCATGATAATGGAAACCATGACAACGGTGGAAATAAAATACGGTGCAAATGAAACTAATTGCACAAAACGTTTAAACTTGCCATTTCGTATCTCATTAAGCGCCAGCGCTAATAAAATAGGAATTGGGAAGCCGGCGAGAAGTAAATAGCCGCTAATGAGCAGCGTGTTTTTGATTAAAGTCCAGAAGAGCGGATTCTCAAAAAACAGCTGAAAATGCTTAAAGCCTACCCATGGGCTTCCCCAAATCCCCTTGGTTACGTTGTAATCCTTAAAGGCAAGGACGGCATTCAGCATTGGATAATATTTGAAAATAATAAAAAATAAAGATGGCGGGATTACGATTAGATACAGCTGCCAATGTTTGATAAGACTCTTTTTCACATGCTCCCTCCTACAGTCCGATAAAGTGTGATAGCGCTTTCTATATGGCTGATTATAGGTGGCTGCCAAGGCTATCGTATAGGTACATTTGCGTCAAATTGCGAACATAAAGCCCGAATATAGCAGGGCACTTACCTTAGTGAACGTCCATTTAACCCGCTTCCTCCACCATCCAGTCAATCCACTGTCCACTCACGCTGCTCACGATTCAGCCAACTCCCACCATATGGCTAGAATTCCATTTAGCCTTATCTTGAGAGAACTGAGGTACCCTATTTTGGAGAAAAACAAGCTGATTCCTTGTTATGGGGAACTACAAGGCCTTATTCAGCCTCTATGCACGGTTTTCGGATAAAATCGGCTAAATAACGAACTGTAGTTCCCTTGCAGATGGAAAGTGTGCTTTTTCATAAAAAATAGCGGATCATTGTTCCCTCTAAATAATAAAAAACCTAACCGCAGCAGCAGTTAGGTTTTTGTATTATTCCTCGACCGATTGTCTGAACGAGCTTGGCGAAACGCCCATCACTCGCTTAAAAGCCCGGCGGAAAGAATGTGAACTGTTGTAGCCGACATGCGAAGCAATTTCGTCGACGTTGTACTGGTTTCTTTTCAGAAGACTCGCTGCGTGATCCATACGAACTTTCTCCAGATGATCGGATAAGTTCGTCCCCGTCACCTCTTTATACAGCTGGGAGATGTATTTCTCAGGCCGCTCTACATGCTCCGCAATTCGGTACAAATTAAGATCTGGATCTGCATATCTCGCTGCGATAAATTCATTAATTTGTTTCACCGTTCGAGAGTGAGCATCATTCTTTTTACTCGTGATAAGACCGCACATGTCCGCAATAATCTCATTTATTTCTCGGGAAATAAGTTCGATGGATTCACTGGTCACAATAGCTATGATGCGATTTTTGATTTTCTCGAAGGAGTGGGATTCCATAATCGCTTTCTGATCGAGCAGCTTGAGCAGCGTTCCCTTCAATTCCCCGATGAACTGGTGCTTCATCTCCATGGAAAGCTCACGATTCTCCGTATTCTGCTCGATCATTGACTTGACGATACGTCCTGCTTCCTCTTCATCGCCTGCTCTAATTGTGCTAATCAATCGCAGCTCCAAATCGATGGGATAATAGTAGGTATTGCTCTCAATCCGTGTATCGCCCAACCATACGATTCCTTTTTTGTTCATATATATGGCGTTTTCCAAGGCTTGCCGAGCTTGCTCGTAGGAACGGCTAACCTCCATAACAGAGGTGAAAGGATCGCTTATCCCAGCTGTTATCGTAATGCGATATTCACCAAAGGCAAGATTGACAAGCCTGCTCAAGAGCGCCTCGATATCCTCTTTGCTGACTTCCTCCACAGCTTCTTGATCGCCAGATGTAAAAAGGAGAACCAATCGATCTGAACCCAAATCGGTCATATGAACAAGTACACGACTTTCATCTTCCATCAAAATTTGTTTCAGAATCAATCTGGCAGCGCTCAATTCATTCAGAATTTCAACGCTTTCCATATCGGAGTACCCATTGATTTGCACAATACCTGTGTATCCGGAATTGAAGCTGACACCAGTATCCGCCTGAGCAGCCGCAGACATGATCTCTTCTTTCGTTTGAAACTCTCCTGCAATTAGTCGCTTGTAGAACGCATCCCGAATCAATGGAAGCTGACGCTTGAGCTCGGATTCTAAGTGCTTGCTGTTCATCAGAATATTCGAAATGTTCCCCTGTATAAAATCATATTCATTGCGTGCTAGTGCCGCTTCCTTGCCAAAGTGCTCTTTCATGACCTGAAGCAGCCTATTGATTGGAAGCGTGTTACGGTACGAAAGCAAGTAGCCTACAAGTAGCCCTATCAACAGGGCAGCCCCCGTTACCGACCAGGTGATATACTTAATTTTATTCGCATTCTCCATTAAAACATGTCTTGGAATCCCCGTACTGTAGACCCAACCTGTTGATTTGGAACGAATTTTGATTACAAGATCATCTTTATAAAATTGGCTGATGGACTCTTTATTGAAGTGCGAATCCGCAGAGAGCTGTTCAATTTCCGGCTGAGTAATTCCCTGAGAGCTAATGGTATGTCCTTGTGCGTCGCTAATGTACATCCAGCTTCCCGTGTCATTTCGCAAGCCGGATAACACGCTGTTAATCGTTTTTTCATCAATAATCGTAACAACCGTAGCTGGAGAAGAGTCACTGAAACTGTCTAGTGGAAGCGATTGCATGAAAGTAATAACAGAAGTTTGTGTTCCACCTGTAATGAACGGACTCAGCGGCATAATTTCACTGCTATGCGTTTTTTCTAGAATGTTTTTTTTCCATTCATCTAAGGAAAGATTGGTATAATGCGATGTCTGATAATAATGTTCCGGTCGAAAATAAGCGTTCCCAGGCGTCACAAGGACGTTAACCTTGGTGAAATAAATAAAAAAGTGCTTCAGAAAGTCATTAGTCTGACTATAAGCCATAATATCCTTGGATATTTTCCATATCCCATACACATTGGTTTTCTGATCTATTACGCTTTCATTCAAAAGTACACTTAGATCCTGATTCAAAGCCAGCTGCCTTGTGAAGCTCTCCACCTCAGCCATTCTGCGCTCCAAAATCTCCTGACTTTTCTGCAGTTGCGTCACATTGTTTTCAATCGAAATGGACTGCGTGACAGCAATGGAGGTGCGGTATGACATGTACCCCGCGATACTGGGAATGATTAAAATAAGGATGTACGAAAATAGAAACTTCCGAAACACGCCTGAGAATTTGGGCACTGATAACTCCCCTTTCTATGAGAGCGCTTACTCCACAACTTATTATATAGAATTAGGGAATCAACGCCTAGGGTACAATTATGCTGACTACCATACAAATTTCCATTTTAGAGCAACCAAACATCATAATCGCTGAAATAAAAAACTCACTTCAACTGAAGTGAGCAAGGCGTTTCTCCCGTTTATCAACGAATCAATCTAATGGTAACGTAACTTCAAACCGTGTCCCGTAGCCTTTACGAGAGGTTGCTGTTATGGTTCCTTTGTGATTTTCGATAATTCGATAACAAATAGATAAGCCCAGTCCTAATCCATTCTCTTTGGTTGTAAAAAACGGGTTCAGAATTTGATCCAATTCTTCCTTGGTCATGCCGATGCCATTATCTTCAATGCTGATTCTAAAGCTATGATGATCATGTGAGAGCTCTGCGGAAAGCTGAATGGTCCCATTTTTTCCGATCGATTCGATGGCATTCTGGATAAGATTAATGAGGACCTGTTTAATCTGGGAAGGGTCGATCATCGCAACTGTTAAGGCGTTATCCATAATCGCCGTGATGGAGGTGTTTTTGAGAATAGCCTGACTATCCATGAATCGTACGGTATCCTTTAGAAACTCTTGCATGTTCACGGCTTTTCGCTCCGGTGTGCTTGGCTTGGCCATAACGACAAAATCGGATACAAGCTGCTTCATACTTTGAAGCTCTGTTTCAATTAAATGAACGTAACTCCATAATTTGCTGGGATCGTTAGATTGTTTACTGAGCTGAAAAAAACCAATGATGGCTGTAAGCGGATTCCTGATCTCATGTGCTAAACCTGCCGCCAGTTTGCCGATAGCTGAAAATTTCTCCGAGTTAATCCACTGGCGCTCTAGGATCACACGGTCTGTAATATCGCGAAACTGAGCGAAGGCACCTAACAATTCACCTTGTTCATTGAGGATGGGCAACACATCAAAGAGACACACATTTTCTTGATCCAAGGAATAGCGAAAGGTAAGCTCAATATTTTCACTTTGTTTGCGATATTTCAGAGCTTGATAAAAATAACTGCCAAAATGTTCAAACGGAAATACCGGTGTGCCTGTCACACTCTTCCTGTTTCTTCCCGTAATTTTCTCCGCATAAGCATTAAATTCGGTTATGATCCCTCGTTCATCCGTCATAATGATCCCATTGCGCATATTGTTCACCACAAGCTGCTGGATCAGGCTCTGATTATGATTAGCGAGTCGCAGTGACAACTCACGCTCGATAGAATCTACCATATTAGTAAGCAGAGCTAGATACGTAGGATGATGATGCTCGACTGACGTCATGATGGAAATGGCGCCTGATAAGTTATGGAAATTGGAAAAGTGGAAGGGAACACAATAACAGGCACTTTCCTCCAACATCTTATGATAATGCTCTTTACCGATGATCTGAATGGGTTTCTGCTCAAGCAAAGCAAGCGCTACCACATTAGTGCCCATAAATTCTTCATCACACTTGATGCCTTCTTGAATGCCCAGCCTATTGATTGTCGACTTCATCGTCTCATCGCCATAATTATCTAGGATATAACCTGTATCATTCGTTACGACGATGAGATGAGGTGTCCCTGACAAGAAGGCTAATAATTTCTCTGCAAAATAATTAGTTACCACTAGAATCTTCCGATACTTATGCTTCTCTTCTTGCAGCTGTTTGGCCGTCAACGTTAAACCGGGTACAGGTATTGTGGTGGGGTCCAAACCTTGCTGCAAGCACCTTTGGCGGGATTCCTCGATCCATAGTTCCATATGATTCTCCTCATTTTTTGCTCATCATTCGGTACGATATCGACTCAGATCTTGAATTCAATCCTATTTTAGTAAATTATACCATACTCCTCTGCCCAATAAATATAAAACCAATGTACTATATTGTGCTCATTCTCTCTCAATTACGCAAGTTCTATTAAACTTAAAGGCGCAAAAAAGAGATTATCTCCTTGGCCATGTAGCCTCCAGAGACAACCTCTATAGGGTTTCGTTGCATAAATACCTGACGATCAAGCACCGCGGAATAGAACATACACACCTTGCAATTATCTAGGCCATCTCATCTCTACCGGTAGCAGAACCGGGAAATCCGCATGAGGCTCCATCTGATACCAGTAAGCGACCGAAGAAACATCATCAGATCTCTCAAATAATTGCGCGTGATCATGGCCAATTTGTTGAATCGTTACTTTCAGATCGCTCTCAAAGCGGATAGGATCGGGCAAATGCCAGCGATACATCCCATGCATAGGCACCTGATGTCCATACCATGGATCAATGTCGGTCGTTTCTTTATAGTACGTATAGCCTAAATATGGCGTGGAATAAGACTCAGGCTCGCCCGTTTTCAAATTGGAGAAGCACCAAGCGCCACCCACATAATCTTCGGTCCCAGTCCCGCAAATGGTCGGCCACTCCACATCGCCATCCATATAGAATTTCATCTCGCCTTCTCCCCACCAGTTCCTTTCAAGCGCTGCCCACGCCAAGTATGTACCCACAAATTGACCGGTACCTTTGACATTGTCCAGAATGGTGTAATCCTTGCCAATCTCCGTCAGTCGCTCCCTCCGCCATTGTGCATGGAAATAGGCCGCATTCTCGGGCAACTCATCAACAAGGGTGTAGTTAAATGTATAGAAAAATCCGCCAATGTCATAGGCGTGCTGATTTTCAATCGTAATTTTCGCTGAGGTCCGAAACGGCATCGCGAAATAGCAGTTCATCCCGCCTGTCGGATTAACAGAAATCGGCAGCGAGTTGACGTTAGTTCGTCTGGCGAAGCCATTGCAGAAGAAATCACCAAGCGGCACTTCAACGGATGGCGTTTCTTCGTCATCCCAATACATTCTGAGCACAAGGTCACGAAGTACAAACTGTGCAGGATGTCCTTTGGCACCTGTTTTATCGGTAACGGTAATCCAAAAGTGCTGAAGAACACCAGCACCCTGTATATGTGCAAGCGTAGCCGTCTCACCTTGTTTTAAATCGATGCAGGGACGACCTTTTCTAGCAGTCCCTAAATTGCTGGCTGCTTTGCCTCCTTGCCCCTTCTCCCCCGTCGGATTCTCCGCCGTAATGGAACGTGTCCGCCCGTTTGTCACGAGAGGAGCCGTAGTTAAGCCATTTCCCAAACCATGCAGTTGCAGCATGTCCATCACCTCATGTATCATATATTGTTGTACCTATATCCATTATAAAGCGTTCTATCCACATTTATTTAGCATAGATTGCCGATTTACTTACCATATATTGCTGAGGTGATAGGATGGAACTAGATCAAATTTCGCCTTATATCCGAGTCGCGATGGATAGTGTTATCGAGACTCCGTGGACCATTGAAGAACGTATGATTTGGGATTATGAACTGCTGTTCCTGATGGAAGGTCATCTAGAAGTGAGGGTGGAAGAGCAAATTTATGAAGGGCGTCCAGGGGATGTTTTCTTTTTTAAGCCAGGTGAGCGACACGCTATTAAATCAATAGGGACACACACGATTCGGCAGCCGCATGTCCATTTCGATCTTAACGCTCTGCCGAATAGCCAAGAGGTTACCGTTTCGTTTAAGTCCATCGATCAGATGAATGACAAAGAAAAAGGATGGTTTCGAAAGGACTTGCTTTCGTCACCTCCTCATTTCATCCCGAATTATTTTCGGGCACGAGATGCCACCCACTTGGAGCAGGTGCTGCTCGATCTCATCCGTGAGCATGAAACCAAGCCTCCCTATTATGAGCTCCGTGTCAAAAGCGCAATGCTTGATCTGCTGGCTATTTTATTACGCGAACAATATTATGGCGGCAAAACAAACAAAGAGGGACAGGTCGAATTTCTATCCGAAATTCGCACTTATATTGATCGTCATGTCAATCAGAATGTGACCCTCGATGAGTTATCGGAGAAGTTTCATGTGAGTAAATTTCATCTCATTCATCTATTCAAAACGATGTTTCAAATGACACCCATCCAGTACCATCAGCACATTCGCATGGAAAGAGCCAAAAATAGCATTCAATTTTCCAACACTCCCTTGAGTCAGATCGCTGAGCAGCTGGGGTTTGCTAATATCCACACTTTTAGCCGGGCGTTTAAGACCGTTATGGGCAAGAGTCCGTCGCACTTCCGGGTAAACCGATAGGCCGTGGTGTAGGAACTTTACAATTGTAAAGTGATAACCCCCACCGCGGCTGCGATGTGACACCCTGGTACTAGCTAGGAGGAACTGTAGGGCGCTATTCCGAGAAAATGATGGGATTTAACAGCCGAGGGGGAACTACAGGCTCTTATTTCATGGTTTTTGAGCATTTTTCTATTCACAATGTGAAAATAACGGACCGTAGTTCCCATTCGAGTGCCTAAAGGGCATTTTTCCATGATATAGCGTCCTGTAGTTCCCACCGCCCTGCCCTCCCCCGAGATTCCCAGAGGAAGGCAATCCTTTATAACTTATTTTAACAAATCAGCAACTTTGACAGGTTGCCCAGTCCGAATCGCGCGGTTCGCGGCTATGCCAACCAGGATGGAACGGGCACCGTCCACATGATTCGCAGCCCTCCTAAAGCGGTCCTCTGCCGGTTCGCCAAAGATGTCGTTCAGCAGCACAGGATCTCCTCCACCGTGCCCACCAACACCCGTTTCTACGTTCACCTCATAGGGGCGGTCAAACATAGGAAAGACGCGTATTTCCTTATTTTTTATCGCTCCTTCTAGCGCTTTGTCTCCACCTGAATTGACATAGGATTGTTCCATAATCGTCATCTCGATACGGCCTTTCGTCCCATTAAAAGCAATCCGGTAACCTTCCCATGGCGAATAGGCATTTAACGAATAGGTCAATATCGCTTTGTTTTTATAGCGAACCATGACACCCATGGTATCCTCAATGCTGATGCCGTCTCCGAAGACGTTTTGATCGCGATGGTAGCCATCCTCGTGCTCGGCATCTAAATACATCGCCTTCAGCCGTCCATTGCGATCCAGATGGAGAGCAAAAGGATCATCTTCCGCAAGCGGATTGCCCGTTGCTCGATCATAGAACTGAGTTACACCGCGCTTTTCAGCGTTTTCGCGTCCATAAAAGAGCAGATCGCCAAGAGCAAAGACGGTATCCGGCTCGGACCCGATCCAGAAGCTGACTAGATCGAAGTGATGCGTCGATTTGTGTACGAGGAGCCCTCCACTGTTGCTCTTGTTACGATGCCATCTGCGGAAATAATCAGCGCCGTGTTTGGTATTGAGCAGCCACTCGAAGTGGACAGAGTTAACCTGTCCAATGACGCCTCCTTCAATCAGCTCTCGCACTTTCGTATGATGTGGCGCGTAGCGATAATTGAATGTAACACGCACGTTTCGTCCGGTCTTCTCTACCGTTTCAAGAATTTGACGGCACTTCTCCTCGTCAATTGTCATCGGCTTCTCTGTTATCACATCACAGCCTAATTCCATCGCACGAATGATGTAGGTATGGTGGGTTCTGTCAACGCTCGTGACGATGACAGCATCCGGTTTCTCAATTTCGATCATTTGGTCGAAGGCATCCGGTTTATAGGTTCGCACCTCTGGGTAGTCAAATTTCTGCTGCAATTGCTGGTTCGCGTAATCCATACGTGTCTGGTTAATGTCACAGAAGGCCAGCAGCTCCGTCGTTCCCCGAAAATCCCCTGCAATCGCGGAATAAAAGAACCGTGCTCGCCCGCCGGCTCCTACTAATACGTACTTTTTCCTCGTCGTCAATGTCTTTCACCCTTTTGATAAGAATAGTAAAATCGACCTTAAACAGAAGCCTGGACTGCTAACAAATCACTTTCAAAGATGTAACGACCTGCTCCAAGTTTGAAGCAGCTTTCGTCTTCCGTACTTTCAAGCGGCTGGCAGCCTTCGATCTCCCAAGATCCTGATGTCCCTTTCACGCCATCGATGGCGTACACCCGGCCAGGTACATAGATCGTAGCCGTCGAATTGACGGGTATCGTCACTTCGATCCGGAAAACTGATGACGACGCGGATAAATGCCAAGCCACCTCAATAGTTCCATACAAAGAGTCATAGCTTGCTTTGACCCTGTCTAAGCTTCCACCAGGCCTTGGCCGAATGATCGTGTGTTTAAAGCCTGGCGCAGCAGGATCAGCCTCGATACCAGCCATATATCGGAACATCCACTCCCCTACTGAGCCAAGGGAATAGTGGTTAAAGGAGTTCATGGACGGCGTCTGGAACCCCTTGTGTTCCGTCCAGCCGTCCCAACGTTCCCAGATCGTTGTTGCTCCATGTTTAATGGAATACATCCAGGATGGGAATTCCTCCTGAGTAAGCAGCGTATAAGCAACATCCAACTTCCTATGCTCGGTTAGTGCCGGAAGCAGATATCCGACTCCGAGAAAGCCCGTTGACAAACGGTCACCTCGTGTGCGGATATCTGTCGTCAGGTACTCGATTGCCAGCTTGTTCTGCTCATCGGTCAGCAGGTTGAATTGCAGCGAAAGCACATACACAGCCTGCGTTTCCCCGTGAATTCGGCCATCACTGCCCACAAATGCATCCCGAAATGCTTGGGCAATCGCCGCAAACAACGTCTCATATTGGATCTGATCGTCTTTGCGACCCAGAACCCCGGCGATTTTGGCCAACAACTGTGTGCTATAGGCAAAATAAGCCGTTGCTAATACTTCCTTGGGTGTATCCGCATCAATCGATAACCAATCGCCATAGTTGGCATAATCTGGACGCACGTAATCTTCACTGTTGTCCCGAAGATAGTTCACCCAATCGGCCATCGCTTTGTAATTCGTTTCCAATATGCGTGTATCCCCATACATCACATACAGAGTCCATGGAATGATGACCCCGGCATCGCCCCATCCCGCATTATCAGGTGCGAACCAATTCAGATTCGCATTCCACATTTTGTGCCGGATCCAGCCGGCGTCAGGCGCCACATCGGTGAAAGCCCCCGATGGCTGCTGGCAGTCGAGAATGTCCTGCATATATTTAGAGAAAAAGCGCGACACATTCATGTTGTAAGCTGCTGTGCGGGCAAAAATTTGCGCATCTCCGGTCCAACCGAGCCGCTCGTCACGCTGCGGACAGTCCGTTGGCACGGAGAGGAAGTTCCCCCTTTGTCCCCATGTAATGTTGGCATGCAGACGGTTCACCATCGAATCATTCGTTTCGAGTCGTCCTGTCTCTGCCATATCGGAGTGCACAACTTTGCCTGCAATGGTAGCCAAGTCGGGTTCGCCAGGATAACCAATCAATTCGACGTAACGGAATCCATGAAATGTGAAATGCGGTTCGTACCTTTCTTCGCCAATCCCTTTTAGCACATAATGATCCTGCTGCACAGCTACCCGCAAGTTATCCAAATATAAGCTGCCATCTGGATTCAACATCTCGGCATGGCTGACCGTTACTTGGTGGCCTGCTACCCCGCTAACCGTCAACTCTGTCCAACCAACCATATTTTGTCCCATATCATAAATGAATGTCCCTGCTTCCGTGCGGCGGAAAGAGACGGGCTTCAGCACTTGCATGATGCGAACCGGAGGTTCTACCGTTCCCACAAGCAAACCATTGTACCCCGTTCGAACATCAGGAACCTCCCAAGCGACTTCTGCCTGATAGCCAGATTGATCCCAGCCAGTCGGCTCAAGCCGGGCATCATACGCCTCACCTTTGATCAGATCCGAATAAAGAATTGCGCCCTTAGCTGCCTGCCAAGACGAGTCCGAAACGATCCTTTCGCTCGTGCCGTCGAAGTATTCAACCCGCGCCTGGAGCAGTAAAAACGGCCTTTCTCCATACACATTTTCCCCCAGAAAACCAACAGTACCCGCGTACCAGCCGTCACCTAGGATGGCTCCAAAAACATTTTCACCAACCGTTAACTGGTCCGTAATCTCATAAGCTTGCACCTGTACACGTGTCTCATAATCCGTCCAGCCAGGCGCAAAGAGAGCTCCAATTCTACTGCCGTTAAGCCGAAGATCATACAAACCAAGCGCAGTCGCATAAACAAAAGCCCGTTTCACAGCCTTCGTAAGCTGAAAGCTCTTGCGCAAGTAAGGAGGAGGCTGCATGTCAACACCTTTTTCCGACTTGCGACCAATCCACTTGGCCTTCCAATCTGCACGCGACAGCAGACCCATTGACCAATAAGCCGTTTGACTCCAGGCGGACGCTTCTCCATGGGTATCCCAAACGCGAACTTTCCAATAATACGTTTGCTCAGAACGCAGAGTCTCTCCGGCATATGCAATGTGAATCGATTGATCCGAGGCCACTCGGCCGCTATCCCACCGATCAGCCACACCTTGCTCCAGCAGTTCTTGTGACGAAGCAACCATGATTTGATAAAAAGCTTGAGCTGCAGACCGGTCGCTCGACTCCAGCCTCCAAAATAAACGCGGCCGACTGACATCAATTCCAAGCGGGTTATTCGCATATTCCGTTAAACATTGGACAATGGTTAGACTCACTGTGATCCCCCTTAAATTAAGATCGTACTAGTTTGTATTATAAAAGGAGAAGCCTGCTCAATTATGGGGGGTTCGATAACAGTTTATAGGGCAAAAACATTAACCTTGAAACGCGATGGTCGCGCCTGCCTCCTTTTCATGAATAATTGAAATAAATAACCTATAAAAATGAACTCATTCCCCTAATGTGCCGGGATAAATATGTATTAAAGTTAAATTACATAGCTATTTCACGCTATATTTTTCACCCGTATTGTTGAAAACGATTTCACTTTTGAAGAAAAGACGGAAAGGGGATGAATAACTTAGGCATATCCCGCTCTTCATAACGAACCAAAGGAGGAATTACCTTGAGAAAATGGACATTATTCCTGCTGTCGCTCCTGATGTTCTTCAGTATATCGCTGAGGATTGCATCAGCATCCCCTGCGGAGGTAACAGCATCGCTAGACATGGCTACCGGCATTGTAACTATTGCTGGCAATTCGGGTTTGCCGGGAGAACATCTCATCACTGTGCAGGTCCGTGATCCGCACAATCGTCTTGCCTATTTGGATCAGGGGAAAAGTAGTGAAAGCGGAGACTACCTCTTTCATTTTACTGTGAACAGCAATGTTGCTGGCACCTATTCCGTTTCTGTTGCTGGTGAAGCCGATATTAACGTCTCCCAGACTTCATTTACCGTGAATTCCCTGCCTTCTATTCAAGTAACTTTGGACCCGGACACCATCTGGCCACCAAATAAGAAAATGGTCACCGTGACGGCCGATGTGTATGTGTCTGACCCTTTTTCGCAAATTGACAGCATTGTTCTTACTTCCATTACTTGTAATGATCCTATCCAGCCAAATGACATTCAAGATGCGCAGTTCGGCACATTCGATAAGACGTTTGCTCTTCGTGCCGAGAAATCAAAAGATCATTCTGAACGGGTGTATACGATCACTTACACGGCAACCGATAAAGCCGGAAACCGCTCGGTAGCTACCGCAACGGTAACCGTGCCTCACGACCAGTCTGGCAAAAATAAGGAATGATCTTTCGGAGGTGTTATTTTGAATACGAAGTTTAGACAGATTATCCCCCGCCTCGTTATCGCTTTTATGTTAGTCAGCGCGGTTTATGGCGCTCAACCTTTTGACACAAAAGCGGTGGCTGCAGAAACTCCAGCTAGTGACGGCTGGCAAGTGCTCGTTGACGACAATTTTGAGAATGAATCGGTCGGTACAAAAGCAGAAGATCAAGGTTATGTTGTGTACAAGCCTATGCTCGAGGAAGGGAACACTGGCGGTCTTGAAGGTGATGCTTATGTAGCCAAAGCTCCTGGTAAATCGGGCAACAGTCTATATGTCTACGATGACTTTAATTCCGTCAGCAATGTCGCCTACCGCAATACGACGAGAGTTGTCAAAACATTTGAGAAACAAGAAGGCGTAGTTGTAGCTGAGGTTTCCTTCATGCAGCCCGGGCCGCAGTTCGAAAGAGCGAAAGTGCTGAACCTGTTAAGCAGCAGCGGAGATTACATCGCGAGAATAACAGCAGATCCAGCGCAGGCCAAGTTCGTGTTCGATGCCAAAACGGGACCTGACAATATGTATCCATACGAACCCAATCGTTGGTACAACATCAAGCTTGTTGTCGACATCGTCAATGATCAAGTCATGGTCTATGTGGACGGCAACCTATGCTTCTCCAAACAGCCGACTGTCGAGGTGCGGAGCGCAGGCACTACTACAAGCGAGAAAATCAAGCAAAACATCGCAATGCTTGAAATGCTTACAGCGGGTGGTTCGCCAAATCCGGTCAATGCTTTCTACATTTCCCAAATCAAGGTATCTGCGAAGCCACCTGCCGCTTCTCCAGAAGCTCCTGTTGGACTCACAGCTTATCCGCGAGATAAAGAAATCTATGTCGAATGGGCACCTTCGGCAAGCGCCAGATCCAATAATGTCTACGTGGCTACCAAACCTGATGCCGCTGACTCCGAGTATGTGAAGGTTATGGATAAATATAATAAAAAATTTGTGCCGAGCGATTACGTCTCTATTACGAAGCTTGGGACCTCATCCAGCAGTCCTCCACTTGAGAATGGGAAAACCTATTATGTCAAAATCACACAAAACACCAGGCTGCTGTCAAAAGGCACCGATACGGAAGTAGAGAGTCCACTCTCTTTATCACAAGCCGTTGCCGTTACCCCTAACCCCAGAACAACACTGAATTCTGCAAGTACGAGCGTCATCCAAAACGTGTATGTAAACGATACCAAAAACATGTCCGGTTGGTCCGTCCAAAGCAATCTCACAGTAGGAAGTACTCCCTATGGAGATTCAGAGCGCACCATAACCAAATTGCCTTCAAATTATATCGGGATTGATTGGATTCGAACGTCAAATGCATCAGGTGCCTATACGGCCAGCGATGTCCTTACTACTTTTACCGTTAGGAATGAAGCCGACGTTTTTGTCGCTGTAAGCCGGAAGACGATGGAAGCCAACCTAGCCTGGTTGTCAACATGGACCAAAACTGCGGATACCATCGAGCTGGATGGGGGCGCAGAGGGGTTTGATGTGTACAAGAAAAGCTTTGCAGCCAATTCGCAGGTTACGTTGAGCAAAATCGGTCAATCAGACAGCAACGGCTATTTTATACTCGTTAGAGGTCGTTCGATTCAGTTAAATTCTTTCGAATTTATGGACTGGAATGGCAACAAAATTACCACGCTAACGTCAGGGATGAACGCAACAGCCAAAGTTGAGGTGACGAATAACACAGCCGAGCAACGCTCATTTGTCGTGATCTGTGCGTTATACGATGCAAATCAACGTTTGGTTACCTATACGTCTGCATCTGTATCGGCACATGCCGGGGAGAAACGCACATTAAACACCGGATTCAAGGTCCCTCTAAACATATCCGGCTATCATGCGAAAGCTTTTATCTGGGACAACCTAATAACTATGAAACCACTGTCGAGCAGTATATCCATTCAGTAGGCACGAGGAGGCAACAATGAAAAAAATAATTGCAATCTTATCATTCCTATTTATTGTAGCAAGCCTAGTCCCTTCGCTGGCGGCTGCGGCGGAACCCATTACGGCCTTTCCGGGAGCGGAAGGCGCCGCTATGTATATAACAGGAGGACGCGGTGGCGATGTTTACGAGGTCACGAGTCTCGAAGATTACACCTCCTCGGAGACCGCGATTCCCGGAACGCTGCGCTATGGGCTTGCCAAAGTTGCGAACAGCAATGCCAAATCAACCGTGATTGTTTTCCGGGTCTCTGGCACCATTCATTTGAAGGAGAAAATTAAAACCAATGTCTTCAATCTGACGATTGCGGGGCAGACAGCACCTGGAGATGGCATCGCGATTGGCAACTATTCGGTATCCTTAGGCGGATCCAATATTATCATCCGTTATCTTCGCTTCCGCGGTGGCTTCGCAGAGCTGGACGACACTTTTTCACCCAATGCTCCGAAAATGATGATTGACCACTGCTCTTTCAGTTGGAGCACAGACGAGGTGCTGTCATCCAAGGATAAAAGCAGCATCACGGTTCAATGGTCGATCATCAGCGATTCTCTGAACATGTCGATCCATGATAAGGGAGCCCACGGGTACGGCGGGATTTGGGGCGGCACCAATGTGTCGTACCACCATAACCTAATTGCGAACAATAATAGCCGCAACCCGCGATTAGACCGTGATTTTAGACTGGAAAAAGATGCCCCGCTGCTGTTTGATTTGCGAAACAACGTCCTTTACAACTGGGGCGCCAACAGCGGATATGGCGGTGAAAATGCGACTGGCGTCAATGTCGTAAACAACTACTACAAAGCGGGTCCCGCTACCTTTGATGATGTGAGAAGCAGGGTTTTCAATCCTTGGTCCGAGCAGCCCGGGAATTACTATATTGAAGGCAATTACGTGGACGGTTATCCCGGGATTAGCGCAAATAACTGGGCCGGTGGCGTTCAACCTGAGTATGGCTTGGGAACCGTCAACCGCCTGCAGAGTCAAGTGCCTATTACTTATAAACAGGCAGATGGAACAACCGTCGATACTTCTGTTACGACTGACTCGGCAACAGACGCTTATGGCAAAGTTCTTGAGCATGCAGGAGCAATTTTACCAAAAAGAGATTCTCTCGACGCTCGTATCGTGAGCGATGTAAGGAACGGTTTGGGGAAATTCGCCAATACCCCGGATGGTGACGGAGGCTTTCCAGCATTAACGGAGACGACATTGTCTGCCGATTATGACACTGATCACGATGGTATCCCAAACAGTTGGGAAACGGCAAATGGGCTTGATGTTAATAGCGCAGCAGATGGGAAAGCGGATAGTGGTGATGGATATACCTATCTGGAGCAATATTTGAACTCGCTGCTGGGCAATGGCTCCCATAATCCTGCTATAGCCATCACTAGCCCTTCGGCGAACGCAATGCTGCAAGCGAATCATGATATTGTGATTGATGCCACGGCATCTGACAATGATGATGATGGTGCCATATCCAAAGTTGAGTTCTCTTTCTACGATACGAAAGCAATGAAGTTGATCCCGCTAGGAACGGTTACTTCCGCACCGTATACGTACATATGGACGAATGCCCCTGAAGGAACTCATTATTTGTATGCTAAGGCGACTGACAGCTCAGGAACTCAAACCCTGTCGAGTATGGTTGTCATTCATGTCAACGATGCAAGTGGGACTGGAACGTGGACATCCGCAGACATTGGTACCGTGACCCTGCCAGGAGCGTCAAGCGTTTCAGAGACAGGGAGCAGTTCCTTTATCGTAAAAGGTACCGGTGAAATTGGTGCGACCGATGATGGCATCCAATCTTCCGATGCGTTTCAATACACCTACCGTGATATCGCAGGCGATATGGAGTTAAGCTCTACGATTAACTTCCAGAATCCTTCTGAGTATGATAATGGTGTGAAATCAGGACTGATGATCCGCCAGGATCTGACGGCTGATTCCCCTTTTGCCATGATAACGGTGATGAAGGAAGAATATTACGGATCGCGGATTCATTTTATGAGCAGATCGGCCCGAGGGGAATTGGTTGAATCCACGGCGAAGTCCAATGTGACCTTGCCTGCGCTATTGAAAATTAGCCGGTACGGGAATGAAGTCAAAGGTTTAATTTCCATTGATGGCGGAGCTAACTGGGAGGTAGTAGGTTCTGTCGCGCTTGATCTGCCAAGCCATGCTTACATGGGGATGGCCGTCGATGCGACGAAAAGCACGAACAATTTTAACTACTACAATTCGTCGATGTTTGAGAATACGAAGCTGCGTACAGATAACATCACTGGAGCTGTCTTCTCCACCGGGAATTTGCTCATGAACGAGAATGACGGTGATCCTTCTGTCAGCGTGCAATTTAGCAATCGCTCGGAGCTTGATAAAAATGGCGTGCTGGTCCTCGCGTTATATGATGCGGATGAGAATATCGTCAACTATTCCTATTCCAGCGACTTGGTTGAAGGTCAAGGGATAAGAGCGCTAACGGCGAATTTCCAGCTCCCCCTTCATGCAGCTGGTTATAAGCTGAAGGCCTTTGTGTGGGACACGCTTGCCAGCAAGCAAGTGATTTCTAATGTAGCTGAGCTGCCTTTGGTGCAGCGGTAATGATGGTTGTTGTTGTGCATGCTGCTGTGCGTGCATGATGAGCTGGTTGGTTGCAGGCGGCGATTCTTTATGCCGCCTCAGCTAAAATAGCTGGAAAAACTACCGCTAATCAGCGCTGCTCTGGGGCAGGGGATGAAATAGCGGTAGAAACTCCAGCTAAATCATCGGTTGCTAGGCGAAATTAGCTGGATTGGCTGAAATTTGCGGTATAAATTCCAGTTAAATGGAAATAAGTGGGGTTATTCAGGGAATTAGCTGGAGGAATCGGCGCTAATTACAAAGCAAGTGAGTAGAATGATGAGATAGTACCGGTTTAGTAAAGTAGCTAAAACTTAAGCCTGACGGCGTACAACCCGTCAGGCTTTTTATGTGTTCGCTTTACAAATCTACAAATGAGAGCCGCCACTGGCATCAATCAGTTGTCCGGTTACCCAGCGGCTATCGGAAGAAGCCAGAAAAGCAGCTATATCAGCAACATCCTCCGGTTGCCCCCATCTGCCAAAAATAGAAAAATCAGCGCCATATTGTTGGGAGGCAGGATCTTGCAGCATGCCGGCATTCATATCCGTGGCAACGAATCCAGGTTGGATGGCATTGATCGTAATTCCACGTAATGCGAGTTGGTTGGATAGAGCGAGTGTCAGCGTATTGATTGCCCCCTTGGTCATGCTGTATGCAGGAATCGCAGGCAAGGAAATTCTTGTTATCGCCGACGATAAGTTAATAATTCGACCATCGTCTCGTAAACGTGGCAAACCCTGTTGCGTCAGGAAAAATGGCATTTTTACATTTACTCTCATAATTTCTTCGTATGCCTCTTCCGTAGTAGCTTCTATTGGGGCTACTAGAGCAATCCCTGCGTTGTTCACAAGGATATCGAAGCGAGTGTCACCAGTGCGCTCCTTCAACACTTCAGCTAATGTTTGATAAAGTGTCTGTATGCTCTCTATAGAACCAAGTTTCGCACCTATCGTGAAGGCAGCGCCTCCACTCTGCTCAATATCTCGCACGACTTCTTCTGCTGCGGATTGGTTCGTGCCATAATGAACAGCTACCAACGCTCCTTCTTGCGCTAAGCGCAGCGCAATGGCACGCCCAATCCCCCGGCTTGCACCCGTAACCAAAGCAACTTTACCCTGTAATCTACTCATGATTTTAATCTCCTCTTGTGTCAAATAGTAACACGATAGTTATAACACAAGGGGAGTTCTGAAATGTTGCTCTCATATTCGTAGAACCCAAAACCAAGCATCAGTCCGAAGTAGCGAACCAATCGTTCTTCATCGTCCCCACTAACCGCCGATGACCTTGAAACTCCTCATAGATGTTAAAATCATACGACTTAAGGAAGGTCAACTTGTAGATCAAATCACCATTCTCCAAAGAGATTCGGAAGTCCTTATACTTGCCAACTTTTAACTTCGATTGCGGCGTTTCTGGTGCATCATTGGCTCGCAGCTCGAAACTGCTCAAGTCCGTCGACCATTCAATCGCTCTCAACCCATTCGCGTCGTTGATCTGAAAGACGATTTTACGACCCTCGGTGTTTACACTCGTGCTCATATCCTTAGTAATCTCATAGTTGAACTTTAAAGATAACTCGTTATTATCCAGTGAGGTGCCGACATGATCAATGGAGAGCGTATATGGTGCAAGAGAGATCCCTTGAAGCGGTGTCTTCACCTCGCTCTTCTCTTGAGGAAGCCAGAAGGCGAATGGCTTCACATACATGTCTGCATCCCCCGATTTGTCATCGTCATCATCATTTTCGTCATCGCCAGCAGGTTCTTCCGTTAATAGCTCACCATCCTTGGCGGCCTCTCCAAGCAAAAGATTCATTCCAGTTGTATCAACACCCTTTGGAATGATGCTAGAAACGATGAGCATTGCTTTCCCTCCAGGTCCTACTTTCTCTTTCACATCCAGCACATTTGCGGGATAAACGGTGCCACTAGCTGCTCGGAAGCTGGCAACCAGCTTCGCCAAATTCGTGAATCTCTTCTCCTGATTCTGGGCCAGCACCCTTACGGTGTATTGCGTCGTGGATTGTCCTTGATAGCTCATAACATGCTGAATCGAGAATATGGATTGATAGCCCGCGTCCGTCAGTTCGAAGGAAGCAGCTGAATCAAGGATCGGCACATGCAACAAATCAGTCTGTGACTCGAAATCAAGTACATCGATTATTTTCTCATCGGATGTTTTTTCTTGCAGTACAAGCTTTATTTTCGAAAATACATACGTATAAGGAACTTTAGCCGCCATCTGCATACCGACGGAACTGTCTTTCGTAAGTCCCAGCACTTTGGAAGGGATGATAACCTTCGCCTCTACCTTCACCTTTCCATCTAGCAAGAAGTATCCCGTCAATTCTGGAATGGGCAGTGAATCTGAGCCTTTGTTCTTCAACATGAAATCCGCAGTCAAAATGTCCGTGTCTTCCCATGGCAACCGATACATGCCGTTCATCTTAACCGTGTAGAGGCCATTCTCGTCTGAAAATGAGACCTCCTCCCCTGCACCCTTCACCTCTTCATCCGATTCCTTTGGCACTTCCAGAGAGGCGATGGGCACATTCAACTTCAAATCGGATAAGTACTGTGTAACAACGATCTGCCAGCCTTCCGTTGAAACCTCTGCGGGGACATTTCCCGTGAGCGTAATCTCCTTGGTTTCTTGGGAGTTAATAAGAAGGTCGTTTATGCCTTTTGCTATCAGCGGATAGGTATATCCCTCCGAAGTACGAACGATAAATTGATAATCAGGTACTGCTAAGCTGTATTTCCCCGTATTTTTCAGCTTCAGTGTTAGGTTAGGCAGGCTGTTTTTTTCATTCTTGCCACGGGTAAAATCAGATAGAGCTACCTCCATGATTGTGCCTGACACCTTAACCTCTTGGGAGCTTCCTGCAGGTGCTACTTGTGTGAAATCTTCAGGCACGGAGATTTCGCCAAGCTGGCGCTCAAATGGATTGCGGGAGAAATCCCATTTCCCAAGACGAAACTTCAAATCTTGTAAAGCAGTTGCGTCATTAATCATGGCATAGTAGGAAAAGTCTTGTGATGAACCCGCAGCAATTTTCGTTTTTTCTTTGTCCTGCGGCATCATCTTGGCCGTGAATGAGTCACCATTCTTACCTAGCAAGCGTATCCAATAATCAATCAGTGAGAGGGTCTCTGAGCTTTGGTTCGAAATATGAAGCGTGAACGTAACGATATTGCCGTTGTGATCGGACAGAAGTCTCAGCTGTTTGATCTCCGCATAGCTGTTGTCACCCAGCTGGATCTGCTCGAATGCAGCACCAGCATTGTCTGAATTGCCGCCTTCTGCGAATACGGATATGGACATGAACGAGCTGATTAGAACCACTATCGCAAAAACCATGAGGATGGGGAAACGTTTACAAATTCTAGTCATCAGCGGTCTCCTTTCTACGCTTCGTGTTTCAATACATCTAAGCCAATCAGTTCTTCCGGCCGCATCGCCTTGAGCTGCTTCTCGTATAATTCACGATATAACCCGTGTTGCGCTAGCAGCACCTGATGTTTGCCTCGTTCGACAATGCGTCCCCGGTCGATAACAAGAATCTGATCGGCTCTGACGACAGTCGCCAGACGATGCGCAATGACGAAGGTCGTGCGTCCTTGCATGAGCCGCTCCAGCGCCTCTGTGACCAAATGTTCGGATTCTGCATCCAGTGCCGACGTAGCCTCATCCAGAATTAAGATGCGAGGACTCTTGAGAAGCGCTCGTGCTATAGCAATACGTTGTTTTTGTCCTCCAGATAACCTCACGCCGCGTTCTCCAATCATGGTTTCATAGCCAAGCTCCCACTCTTCAATGAATTCATGCGCATTCGCAGCCTGTGCAGCAGCGATAATTTGCTCTTTGGGAGCTTTCGGATTGCCATAAGCAATATTTTCATAAACCGTTCCCGAAAACAGGATATTATCTTGGAGTACAAGCGCCATATGGCTTCGCAGATCATGTAGATCATAATTTCGCAAATCAACGCCGTCTAACAATACGGAACCTTCATCAGGGTCATAAAAGCGGAGCAGCAAATTAATAATGGTAGACTTTCCTGCGCCACTAGGTCCGACAAGCGCTATCACATCACCGCTTGCGGCTTTAAAGCTTATTCCTTTAAGAGCTGCCCTCGTCTCCAGAACCATCAGAGGCGGATCCGGTCTCATTTTTGGCGGAATCCAATAAAAGCGTTTGGCAGGTTTTTGGCGCTCGACCAGATCTTTATCCTTCTGATCAACTTCAGCTTGCTGCTTTTCGGGTCTTTCAATCACATAATCGAACCCGACTTGGTCGAACTGAATGTCACCTTTACAAGTTTTCAGGGGGATGGGATTGTCGTTATTCTGAATTTCCGGTTCAATATCGAACACTTCAAAGATTCTTTCCACGTTGGCAAGCGAATTTTGAATCGTAACGTTAACATCAGAAAAACGCTGAATCGGGCCGTACATCTGGGATAAATAAGCCTGGAAAGCGATTAGTTCCCCTACCGACATCTTCCCCTGAATCACCATAGTTCCACCAACGAACCAAATGATTAATCCGCCGAAATCCTGAAAGGTTTGACTAATACGGCCTAGCGTGTTGGATAAAAATTGAGCCGTCATCGCGTAGCCGAAATGAGCAGAAGCTTGCTTTTTGAACCGGTTCAGCTCCATGCGTTCCCGGCTAAATGCCTGCACAACCTTCATCCCGGCAATACGCTCGACTAGGACGCCTGACATTCGTTCCATCTGCCGATGGACAGAACGCCATGCGAAGCGGATATGAACATTGATGTTCGTAAACGTTAAATAGTAAACAGGCAGCATCCACAAAGACAACAGCGCCAGTTTCCAATCCATATGAAAAAGCATAAATCCAGCGAAAAGCACCAGGAAGAAATCAATGGCCAAATTAATGACACCAGCACCGACTAGATTCTGAGCGCCATTCACATCGTTCAAAATTCTTGAGACGATGCTGCCGACCTGACGGCTGTCGTAAAACCGTTGAGAGAGCTTTTGCATATGCTCATAAAGCTGAAATCGGATATCGATGACCATGGAATTTCCCATTTTGGCCATGACCCATTGACGCACATAATTAACCGCTGTTCCGAAAACGTAAACGCCTCCCAGTACCCCAATGACCTTGGACAATGTCCATGAGCTCTCTTTTTGCGGAAGTACTTCGTCGATCAGAACCTTGGTCATCCACGGTACCGTCATGGGAACGACGAATTGCAGAATACCAAGCCCAACAATGGTAATGATCATGTAACGGTACGGTTTTAAAAATTTAAAATAACGCCGTATGAGATGGGATTTTGTGTCCTTCTGCATATTAAACCTTCTTTCCATTCCCTGGATGTTATCCAACTGTCCGGCAGTCAAGATATCCCGTGAAGCACCCGATCGAAGAAATCAGGAGGCCCAACTTGACCGCCTTTCATAACGACTTCTAATCCATCAATCCATTCATCCTGCGAAAATGCCCGACAAAGCGGCCCCCCTGGAACAACAGGAGCTATCATTTCCAGCGCGTACATATTCATTCGCTTGACCGCAAAACCTGTCGTATCCCCTCCGGCTAAGACAACTCTTCTGACTCCCGTAGACTGAACAAGTGCTCTCGTCATTTCACCCAAACGTCCGCCAATACGCTCACCGCTTACCGCCACATTGTGTCCACGCGTTCGCATTCGCTCTTGCGTCTCCTGAATAGATTCGTCATGCGGTCCAAGTGCCGTATACAAAATAACGTTCTTCCCAGCCCGGAGCCAGTGCTCCGCCTCACTAATCAGCAAGTTCTGGGCCGCTGCCGCTGCCGACTCCTCTTCGAAAAAAAGAGGCGCAGGTACACGAATACCCACATAACCGTGCGCCATTGCCCATTCGATTTGCGCACAAGTCGCTGGAGAACAACTGCCCGATAGGACGAGGAGCCGGTCCGCAGGCTCTGCCTTCTTCCGCTCGGGCGCTGCGGGCAGTGAACCCCTCTGCTGCCAATAGGAGACTAGCGCATACTCCACGCCTGATGAACCAATCACAAACATCGGCTCACGCTTGTTCTCCTCTGATAATAAACCACCGATTTTGGTGAGATGCTCATCCGTCAACACATCAAATAGCAAAACATCATGTGCTTGATCAAGTTTTTCATCCAATCGATTTCGCAGATCTGGTTCACTTTGCTCCAAATCTTTAACGCTCATAAGCCCCATCGAGCATGAGGTCTGCTCAGCCAAATGAACCCGAAGATCCGCTTCTTTCATCGGTGTAACCGGGTGCTGTGTCAGGTTGGGATGCCGATCCAAACGAACAATATCATTCCCTTTTGCTGCAAAATGGTTCCCAAACACCGTATACCGCCCTAATGCAGGCGAACCTGCCAATAATGGGGTGTATCGTTGCTCAGGGAATACACGCCGTCCGATATCGATAACAGCTCCTATGCTGCCCACCACTCGTGATGAATCGAAGGTGGAACATATTTTGTAGTGTACAATTGGCGCTTGGAATGCCTTTAGAGCAGTAAGTGCGGGGTGAAGCGTCATCTCCATCTCATCTGGACTCATCGTCCGGCTAACGCCTGCCACCCCAAAGCCATCATAATGGCTAAACTTCTCCTTCCAAGTGGACAGACTCGGAATGTCCATAAACAGAATCATACGCAAACCGCCGATCGTTAGCGCTTCTAATACATCGGTAGAACCTGTAAAGTCATCGCCGTAATAGCAGATTCGCATTCGGTATCCCTCCCTTTCCACCCAATTGAAGATAGCTTTAGCCGAATGCGGCTAAAGCCTGCTTTAATTCCGGATGTTTGCTCGCATGCAGCTCCAAAGGAATCCCAGCTAGAGCCGCATCCCACCCTTGCACAAGACTGCGGAAGCCTGCTCCGGGACCCTCTGGATGAGCATGGATACCACCGCCAGCGATATTCATCAGATCTACAGTTCGAAGCGTACTGTATGTTTCAGGCGCTGCCCCCGCCCATTGCTTCGATGACAATACGGGCAGTGCTGTGTCAGTCTGATCGAACATTGGTGTCAAGCACTCGCGCACGCTCTCTACGACGGAGGCATTGTCTTCATAGAACTTGTTGTTGAGCCCGTTGACATGCAGATGATCCACACCGGCCAGCCGGCACAGTTTCTGATAGGCAGCAAATGACATGCCAAGATACGGGTATCGTGACATCATACCCCATTGGTTCCGGTGCCCATGTATACAAACGGGCGCATGCTTTCTCAAGTGCGCAAGGCCAGCAAACCCAATGCTGTTGATGCTGACCATGACGCAGTTGCCTCCAGCTTTCACGACCGCATCGAGATGACCTTTCATGGGATCGATATCGTCGGTAATATTAAAGGCATACATCGTCTTTTTACCCGTTCGGTCTGCTGCTCGTTCTATTTCTTCCATGACAACCTTGATGCGCTCCGCAATTGGGGCATATGGCGGATTACCATGTACCTCATCGTCTTTAATAAAATCAATGCCAGACAAAGCCAATTCACGCACAATCAACCTCAGCTGTTCGGTCGTCAATCCAATGTTTGGCTTGATGATCGTTCCGATGATTGGCCGTCCATGTACACCGGTTAGCTCCCGTGTACCCGAGATACCGAACTGCGGACCCTCGTAGCGCTCTTGAAACTGCTGCGGCAAATCCAGATCAAGCAGCCGAAGTCCAGATAGCTCTTCCAACTCATACAGATTGCCCGCAACTGTCGCCAGCACGTTCGGGATTGAAGGTCCAATGTTGGCATATGGGAATGCAATCTTCACGATACCACGACGGAAGACGCCTTTGCTGCCTGAGGGTACCTTAGCCCCGGGCAGCGAAGGAAAGGGCGCGCTCTCTAACTCCTGAATGGAGATAATCTGTGCGCGATGTTTTTGCTTCAAGCTGTCTGTTTCATTCGGCAAGGGCAGAAAAGTGCCCGTAGATTGCTCGCTGACGATAATTTCACAAGCCTTCTCCAGGGAAAATGCGGTTTCGAGCCAGTAGGTTGCAATAACTTGATCGTTCTTCAGCATGGATATTTCCCCTGTCTTTCCAATTCGGCCCGCACGGCCATGATGCCAAGACGCGGGCTGGCATACACAGGCAGTCCGGTTTCCTCGGTTAGCGTTTTTTCCATTCTCGCCATTGAGCCCTGAGCCAGCACGAGTACATCCGCCTTTTTAGCTACTAATTTAGCAGCTTCATAAATCAAACGATCATGCTCCTCAGGCTGGCCTGAAACTAGAGCTTGATAAGCCCCTTCCGCCAAGGCGTCAACTACGCTGACTTTTCGGTTTTGAAGATCAGCTTCTCTTTGCAGTAATTGCCTAGTCGGATCTAGTGTCGTCGGCAGTGTAGCCAGAACGCCAATTTGATCGAAATTTTTGGTAACCTGACGCGCCATGTCATCATCAATTTTAATAATCGGAATATTGAACAACGACCGCACCCGATCCGCTGCTTCACCTACCGATGAGCAAGTATTGAGGATCAGATCGGCTCCGATGTCTTCGGCATGTCGATAATACTGAACCAATCGGCGAACTACCGCAGTCGTCACTCCACCTGCCTGAATCACGTCGGCAATCAAACTGTCATCGATAATGTTGACGAGCCGGCAGCCTGGCAATTCCTCCCGAAACAGCGGCCCAATGCGATCCGATAACCCTTGACCCGTATAAACAGCAACAACTGTAGCCATTCCTTCTCCTCCTTTAGCTTGCCGTATTATTCATAAGCTTAATGGCTGTACCTAATCTGCCTTCTTGTGTGAGCCAATTGTCTGCATCAGGAATATCGAAATAGCGGAGCATGCCTGGCAATATGAAACTTAAAGAATCATTTTCATCATAAAATGGTTCTTTAATCCACGCTGCGAGACTGCTCATTCGATTCTCCAGACACACGCGTTGGACGCGTGAATCGAGCAGTGCCGCTAACTCGGCGTATATAGCGTATTTTCCGCAGCCGTAAAGCTCGATATCATCAGAATCGATATTTTTCAACGTTCCTGCTAGTTCAATAGCTCTCAATACATCGTAGGTTCGTACAGCTGCCATGCTGTCATTCAGCCACATCAATTCATCTGTATAGCGATCCATCATACCAAAGCGTTTGTAGGGTCTCTCTTCAGGTGAGTTCACATGCGGCAATAACGAGCCTATGCCCACTGGATTCAGTACCATGGCTATACGTCCGGAAGCGCAGGTTTCCTCGATCCATTTGGCATGCGCATTGATTTGTTTGGTTCCCCCATCCCATACGGCTATAGTAACGGGCAGCTTGCGGCCCGCCGATTCAGCTGGGAAAAATTGCAGCGCGTTGTTCAGCAAACCACGCTGGCTCCACCATACCGTCCTGAGTGCCCACAGATTCTCCACCTCTCCGCCTCCGGAAAGACGTGGATTCAGATCGCATGGCTTGCGGTTGAAGTAGACAGCATTGCGCAGCCATTTCAATGCCTGCTTCTTACGCAGATCTTCTGGCATCTCACTACGCGCTTTCTCCAACTGCTTCAACCGCTCGTTAGTTTCATCGTGTGTATTACGGGCATTCGGGCATTCCCCAATGACCTGCCCGCTCTGCGTGCAATGAAGCTGCTCCGCTGGCAGCAATTGAATAACTTCATCCTGCGGAGTTACCTTGTGACCCAGCAGTTGTTCCGAGAAGAATTCTGCTGCCGCACGGGCGAGCGGAATAGAAAAGCGATGAGCATTTTCATCCTCAAAAATGTCCAGCTTCTCGCTCTTGTCATACATCTCCCAGAATCTTCGGTTAACAGCGACAGTATGACGTGGACCCTCAATTGGTACAGAATCATAAGTTGTGGCAAGCACACGCACAGGTCGAGGTGCCATAGCAAGCACGATATCTTCGTGATCGAAACCCAGCGCAGAAAATCCAGGCCATTTCTGTTCCGCATCCTGCGCTTTACCTGTTAGTAGAAAGTACGGACGGTTCATGATGAAACCGCCTGGTGCAGCAGCAGCGATGCGCTCGTCGGCCATCATTAGCAGTGCCGTTTGGGTGCCGCCGCCAGAATGACCGGTAACTCCGATCCTTTGCGGATCAACTTCTTCTCTCGTGCACAAATAGTCGATGGCCCGCATCGCATCGTGAAGCATATAACGCGCATAGCTGTCGCCAAGCGGCAAACATTGCCGTCCTACATTTTCATGCTCGGTCACACTCGTCATCGGCGCCTGCCCAGTTGCAGGATCATAGAAGCCGAAACGCTCGCCCTGACCTACTGGATCAAGGGACAGTACGATAAGACCGGCATGAACCAAGTAATGACAGACAGTCTGGTACTCGTCGCAGTGTTTGGCCTGCTCGCGATGTCCGCATAGCAGAAGCACTGCGCCACGTGGCTTAGTAATTCCATCAGGGATATATAGATTTGCAGTCGCATAAACAAGTGGTCGCGGTTCAAAGATTACTTTCTCTACCTGGAAGCCATTTCCTGAGACCCTTCCTGTGATTTGGGGGTTTAACGGTGTATTGGAAGCATGCAAGCCACCTACGCAGGTGATGATCCCTTCACGAATCTCCTTTTGGCGCTGCTTAAGATCAGCTGCAGTCGTGATCGACTCACGCGCAAGCTCGCCCCTCTCCGCTGCTCGCATGGCGGATTCGTAAATCCATCTTGGCAGCTGGCTTTTCACATCAAAATGGGCGATTTGAACATTTTCAAACTTTTCAAACACGATGAGCCCCTCCTCCTCTTGATACTTCTGCCAGTTCTGATTCAACCAGCAGATCCGATAAACGGATTGGTTGATTGGCAGCTGCTGACTTCCAAATAGCTTCTCCTGTTAGCACCGCAAGGGCCCCCGCCTCAGCACCCGCCATTATGTCATAATGACGCTGCGGATCAGGTCCCAGGAATAAGTCTTCCAAAATAAGCGGATCACCTCCGCCATGCCCTCCTGCTTTCGGTACAACATGTATCGTTTCTTTGCCTCCGAACAGTGGGAAGTAGTCGATGGTTTGCTCAGGCACATGGAATGAAGCGCGTCCGGACATAATTTCCTTCGTTTCAATTCTGCCTTTCGTACCATTGATCGCAAGGCGATAACCTTCGTATGGCACCGAGAAATTGACGGAGTAGCTTAGCATAGCGCCTTTATCGTACTTAACAACAGCGGCATACGTATCCTCAATATCAATTTCGCTATCAAAAATGCAGCCATCAGGACGATATCCTGTGAAATGGTCTGGTTTGATTTCGAGCGCATTGACATGGTCGTCTGGAGGTACAATCTCTTTGCTCCGTGAGGACCATCGCATGAAATACGAACAAGAAGGTTTGACTCGGCATGTTCCGCAGTGTCTGCCGTCCTCCTTCACGGGATTGAGTTCCCCCTCCGGACCAAAATAATGCAAGGCTCCATATGCGAACGCTTCCAATGGTTTCTGGCCGATCCACCAGTTTACAAGATCAAAATGGTGCGTGCTTTTGTGCACCGACAACCCTCCGGAGTTGCCACGTTTACGATTCCATCGTTTAAAATAGCTTGCACCGTGATACGTATCAATGTACCAATTCAAATCTACGGAAGTCACCCGGCCGACTCTGCCTTCCAGAATCAGTTCCTTAATTCTTGTATGAATCGGAGAATACCGATAATTAAAAGTGACGTAAAGTTTCCCCTTGCTGTTACTCTGAGCATCCAATACCCGCTTGCAGTCGCTTCCCGTCGTCACCATCGGTTTCTCCGATATCACATCCAGATCGTGCTGCAAGCCCCCTACTATATAATCTGCATGGGTGTAATCCACGCCTGCAACGATGACAGCATCTGGTTTCGTTTCCTCGATCATCTGCTCAAACTGAGCCGGAGCATATACCGGGGTCCCTGTCAGCGCCGGAAATTTCTTAAAGCAATTGGCAAAGCGGCTTGGGTCCGCATCCAGCAAGCCGACAATCTCGCAATGCTGATGAAAAGTATCCAGCATAGGACGAATAAACATGCCGTTTGCCCTCGTGCTTACACCGCAAATCACGTATTTTTTCTTCGCCACGATGATATCCCTCCCTGCTTCTACTGTTAAGTATACAAAGTTGCGAATGGCAAACCATTAGTGAAAACGACTGTCATTATAGGTCAATCCTGTCTCGGGATCGTTGGACGTAAAAATGCCCTGTCAGGTAAACCGACAGGGACAAGAGGGTCGTGTTATCTTTTATTCCAATTTAACAACAAACGATTTCGAATATGTGCCAGCAACAACATAAATAGCAAATTGCTTAATGGTGCGTGTACCGCCTTTTTTGGTATACGTTAATGTAAAATCAGGATTGACAACAATTTGATCTTGCTTACTCGTATCCAACGTTGTGTATTCAATATCACTTATGAAAGCCTGCACACCAGTGACACCTAGCAAATAGGTTGCTTGATGCAGATTAATCGTACCGTAACCCGTAGTAGCCTGCAATTTACCCATTAAGCTGGAATCCCAGATGTACTTGCCGTTCAGTATTGCCGCTGGATCACCTGTAAAGGTTGCTGGGCCGCCATTTGTCTTAATTTCGGTAGGAACTAGAATATCAACGTTGGACCCTTTCGTAATTGTGAGCTTCTGAAGTCCTCCGAGTGGAGAATCGTACCAAACCGTCAAGTTCGTTCTACCTGTATCCAAACCAATAACCCGATTTCCCCTGGTGCCGATGACCTTTGGATTATCAGAAGTAACAGCCTTTGGCGTGATGGAAAACGCCTCAACGCTTGATCCGTCTTTGACTTTTACTACAGCTGTCTGAGTTAACATGGAGTAGTCAGCCAGCAGGTACGTTATATCTGTAACCGTGGGAGCAGCGCCAGTATCGAGGAGTGCTCTACCAATCGCGAAAAGATCACCACTAGCCGACATTTCAACCGAGTAGGTCAAGTTCGCGTTAGCGATGTTTTTGACGTCAACCGTCACAGAATCGGAACTCAACGCCTCAAGGATTTGGCCGGTAGTTGCCTCAACATGAACGATTGTAGCTGTCAGCTTATAACTGCCGCTCAATGTTGGTGAAGGGTTGAATGTTAGACTTGTTATGTCTACATCACCTAAATCTTTCAAAGCCACCAAATTGGCATCGCTAAGCCATACTTCTTTTTTACTGCCATAGGTCACACTAACAACTGAGCCTGTATCACCGCTGATTTTCTCAAGTTTCAATTGAACCTTATAATCATCACGCTTCGTTTTGTACTCAATGCCGAATTGATCGTAAATGATGAATTGGGCTTTGGCCGTAGTTACTCCATTAGCCAAACCATTCAGTGCCAAAACATTTGCAGCAGATCCATTAGCATCAACGATAATTTTATCCGGCTTGCGTCCAGTTTCAATATTCGTCTGGAGTGTTACCACCTGATTCGTGCCATTCTGACGAATATTGATCGTAGCTGGACCCGGTCCTGTCACCTGCTGGACGATAATCGCTCCATTCGCATCAATAGCGGGATTTCCTAGCGTTATGCCACCAGTGGCGAATAGCGATATTTTGCCAGATGATAAAAGAGATGCTCTTTCCGCTGGAGTTAATTCGTAATTGGAAGAGTCGACGATTTTTAAGTTGATAGAAACATTGGTGTCGCCTTCCGTCATTGGTTTGGCTAATGGACCGATCGTTATCGCCGAAGGTGACTTCGGAGTTCTTACTAGAACCGTCTGGGATACTTGCTTACCGTCGTAGAACAAAGTAATCGTAACTTCTTTGTCGCTGTTTAGTCCCGGGTAAGCCACCAATTGTAAATCGGGGTAGCCATCATTTTCGAAATCAACAAAGTCGTTTTGACCTTCACTTTTAAATACATTTCCGAGTCCCCCGGTAAACATCCGCTGAATGCCAATGTTCAAATACAGCGGATCAACGACTCGATTCTCATATTGGTCGTATGCTTTAAAGGCAAGATAAGCTTTCTCACCTGATCTAAAAAGCAACTGACCACTTGGGAGTTTTATATTGTTTTTGGCATCTCCCAAATCAATCTTTTTCACTTGCGGAGGATCGCCAACTGGAAACGTTTTACTAACGGAGATGTATCCACTTTTTTCAAGGATAACAACCGTTATTGAACTATTGTACAGAACATTACTCAAATCCATACCGATTGCGTTAATGCTGGAATAGATTGTAGGTACAACGTTCTTCGTTGCACTGGCACTAACAATTACATTCACATTGCTTGCCGACAATTCCATCTTCTCGCCAAACTGGTTAGTCGCCTTATACTCAATGAGCACTTTTGACTTTGGCAGCTTTTCGGTGTTCGTAACGAATTCAACCTTCGTAACTCGTTCCGTCTCCGGCATAAATGTCATTGTACCTTTTGCAACGTCCACATCGGATAGTACCACTTGATAGCTGCCGAATACGAACTTATCGTCCATATTCATTGTTGCTGTCGTATTGTCTTCCGACCAATCGACACCACCTGTTAGAGGCAGCGGTTCTCCATCTGAATCCAACAGTCCATCTTTGGTAACTGTCAAAACGGCTTTATTGGCATCCACATCGCGATTCAGCCTAACGATCATTTTGGTTTTACCGATTACTTTTACTTCTGCAATCGAAGCTTTCGCAGGTTTAGCCGTAGTCAGATGAAGCTGGAGAGCTGCATAAGAAGCCAGTGCAAGTGTTTTTCGAGTCACGGTAACCGTACCGCCGAATTTGCCATCTGCCTGATTAGTCATGAGCTTTTGCTGCAGCGCGTAGGTGACATAACTTTTATAATTAGCGTCTACCGTCTCATCTTTACTAGGAGCTGCTGCTTTCGCCTTCTCATCCAAGCCGAGTCCTTTGATCAACAGCATAGCGAGCTCTTGGCGGGTAACGTTTCCTGTCGGATTGAACTTGCTATCAACTGCATCATAGGTGAGATTTGCTTTCTTTAGCGCCTCCACATAGTGACTTGAAACGTCATTCGTAGAGACATCTGTAAAACTTGATCCCGTGACCATGTTTTCGATGGTTAATCCCAACACGAGCGTAGCTGTTTTTGCTAACTGAGCTCGATTGATGGCATCTTCCACCCCAAAAGTATCCGCAGACGACTTCTCAATCGCATCCATTTTCAAGAGAACATTGATTTTTTTCTTGTCATCCTTCGAAAGACTTTTCAGATCACTGAGTTGATCAGCTAAATAAGTATCTACCGTTACGGTCGGAGTTGCTGTGGGCTTTGCTGCTGGTTTTGCCGCAGGTTTGGTTGATGGTTTTGGTGCCGTCGTTGTGGATGGTGTTTTGGGTGCAGCGGTTTCTTCCGCACTGACAAAAGGGGTAAAGCAGTAACATAACAGCATAATGGTTAGTAACAAAGCAAGTTCTTTCCTCATTTCGTGCACCTCCTTATCAAGATGATACCCCATTATAAAACGCTTACATTATGTGCAAAAAAAATTATTGCCTCAATGTAATCAGCCCCGCTCTCATTCGCTCATTTTCTTGCATGGACTAACTTTATTACAAAAACGTGGCCGTATTATGGGGGCTTTTATGCAATTTTATAGGTTGTTTTATTCATCCTGCGTTAAAGCACCACGAATCCCACCAATAGCCGCTCACCCGACAAGCCCTTCCAAGTAGCTACTTTTTTTCTTAAGGACTCAACTGACGTTATTCCGCCAAATTCGGCTGAATTGGAGGGGCTATCGGACTGAGGAGACGTTATTCATGGATTCTATCGATGTTCTACGTGATTTCATAGCCGATAGCGGCTCGTGAGTCCGTTAGATACTAAAACTAGCCCAAAAGCACCAAATAGAGCTATCTGGGTCCGTTATGCTCAAATTTGAATAAACACTTTTCCCGCTTCTACCTTCACCGGATACGTCTGCAAATCTACACAAGCAGGCACGCGTTTCGCAACACCCGTGGGAATGTCAAAACGGCCATTATGCTTCGGGCACTCGATTAGATTACCCATGACTAAGCCACCAGACAAATGAAACTTGCCATGGGTACAAAAACCGTCCGATGCGTAGTAGTCGCCTTTCTCCGTGCGATAAATCGCAAATGTCCGATCATGGTGATCGAAACGGATGACATCTTCCATCTCCACTTCATCTGCAGGGCATGCTTCAATCCATTCTCCGAGACTCATCCTAATTCGCTCCTCTCTTTTAACGCATGAGCAGGCCCGTACATATATGGGCGCGCCGTTCTAGGAAGTGGTTTCACCACAACATAAGCAGGGTCTTGCTTTTGCTTTCTTAAAGCACCAACAACCTCTTTCAGTGCTGCCCCTAAACTTGGTCTCGCTGCAGGGCAATCGGATTTCATCTCCTCATGCAGCAGTGGCAGCGCATGGTAAGGAACCATTGGAAACATATGGTGTTCGGTGTGATAGTTCATGTTCCAATACAAAAACCGAAAAATCGGATTCATATAAACCGTTCGAGTGTTCAAACGATGGTCCAGCACATCTTCGTAGAGACCCAAATGCTGCGTAACACCGAACAGGAGCACAACAATTCCACCATAGAAGGAAGGCAGAAACACGAACATTGCAGGTAATAAGCTGCCTGTAACTAGGCATGCTGCCAGAACAGCAAGAATAATAAGCATATAAATGCGTGCTTCTCGAAATGTTTTCCGGTGCTGTGAGGAGGGAATATACGCATTCTCCTGCTCATCCAGCCTGCCGAACGTATGGAGAAAGAATCGTTTAATCTCAATAGGCCCGCCATACAGATGAAAAATTTGCATAATAAGAATTTTCCAAATCGGAGGCCGCTCAGTAATGATCTCTGGATCACGTCCAACGATGATCGTGTCCGTATGATGGCGGGCATGGCTCCACCGCCAAGGAGTTGCCGACCGCAGGACTAGAAAGGACGCAAACTGATACACGACTTCGTTCATCCAAGGCGTCTTAAATGCTGTTCCGTGCCCGCACTCATGCCATCTGGAATCGCCTGGCGTCGCATAGAGAATGCCATAAGCAAGAAAGGCAGGAATTGCCCACCAGGTTCCCCAGGACAAGTAAGCAAGATACCCCAGAATCAGAAGTCCGCCAATCCATATGGTCGTGTCGCGAATGGCCGGGCCATCCTTCCTTTTCATCAATTCTTTCATCCGCTGACGAGGAATTGGGCATGTATACCACTCCGCATCCGCTAGCCCGAGCTCGATTGCCCGATGATTCTCAGCTCCTGTGATGCTGTAGTCCCTTTTTTTCTTTTTTACGGACATGTCAAGTCACTCCTTCTTCCCTTACCTATTAGCCGCCGATTGTTTTCAGCTTGTCATCAAGGAATTTTTTCGCGCGCGGGATATCCTGCTCATCCAGATGCTCGATAATAATCGGAATATTCGGGTGCAGCTTAGACAGCTTTTGCAAATATAAGTCATAGTTCAGAATGCCAAGTCCGGGAGCTGGAAGCTCAACGGCACCTGCACCCCGGAAGGTATGCGACTCGACGGCGTCGATTTCAGCATGCTTCTCTGACAAATCCTCGGCAGGCTTGCAGTCTTTGGCATGCGCAATCTTTATTTTATCCCCGAGTGTATGGAAAATGCGGTTCAATGTCTCATCGACGTGGCCAATGTTGCTGTCCGTGAAGTAGTTAGTCGGGTCCATCAGCAGTCCGAGGCCTGGATGATTGACATCCGAGAATAAACGAGTTAGCGAGTCGACAGAGCCAATCACGTTATTTACGTAGTTTTCCACAAGGAATACCGATCCATGGTCATAAGCGAACTTGGCGAGTGCTTCAATTTGACGGCAAGTCTCCTCGTAAGCTTCCTCCGAACCATTCTTCGGATCCCACACCCAATCACTTTCCGTATGATAAGTGCCCGTCTCGCTGATGACGTACGGAGTCCCCAAATCGCGGGCAAACTTCAGCAAAGTCTGCAAGCCGAACAAATTTTGTTCACGCTTCTTCGGATCTGGATGAATGATGTTCGTATAACCGGAAATGCAGACGATCGGCAAATTAGCATCACGGAAGGCATCGCGAATACGGTGACACTTTTCTTTCGTTAGCGTTTCGTAGGCAAGATCCATGTCTTTGAAGGACAAATCCAGTTGCACACAGGAAAACCCGTCTCTTTTCATGCGGGAGATGGATTCCTCCAAGGAATACGGATAGTACCCATTAAAAATACCGACTGAGATCATTAGCAATTTCCTCCTAGTAAATGAAATGTATTTGTTAGGAATCTGATACTTCGGAAAATAGGACTGTCCTGCCTTCAGCAATGGACTTGTAACAAGCATCGACAGCTGCCATCGTCTTCAAATTATCCCTGCCGCCAATTTCAGGCTCGCTGTCTGATTCGACCGCTCGCAGCAGCTGCGCCATCGTGCCTTGGAATGCATCTGGAAACCAGACTTCGTCCCATGTTGGACGGAACCACTGATTCGGTGCTTGTGTCGTCGTATAGGCTAATGTGCTTGGCGATCTCTCTGGATAAACCGGCCACCCTATCGTGCCCTGTGCCATACCGCTAAGTCCCTCGACCCGCCATTTGATGTAAATATCCTTCTCAGTTCCTTCTCCCGGCCACGCCCAGACGTCATCCAGACTGGTCGCCATGAACTCATTCGCATACTGGAACGTATATTGCGATATCCCGTCTATATGTGGGAATTTGGTCCGGGGATCGCTGCGCGTAACGGCTGTAACTTTCTGCGGATCGCCGAACAAATACCTGAACACGTCAATATGATGAATCCCCATATTCATAATCTCAAGATGCTCATACTTATGCAGAAAGTCCTGCCAATGCGGAATTGCGCGCATTTCTATCGTCGCTATAACTGGCTGCCCAAGATAGCCCCGCTCAAGAATCGTCTTGAGAGCACGCATCGACTGGTCGTAGCGCATGTTGGAATTGACAGCGATTTTGATACCCGCATTCTCGCAAAGTTCCACGATCTCCCGGGCTTCCTTCGTATTCATAGCCAGTGGTTTTTGGCACAAAACGCCTTTGATATGCTTCATCTTCACCGCAAGTCGGACAACTTCAAGCTGCCGATCCGGGGGAAACGCGATATCCAAAATCTCGATATCCGAATCCTGCACCAGCTCCTCCCACGTCCTGTGCACAGTCTTAATGTTCCGCAGTTCTGCAACCGCCTTGGCGTTATCGTAGGTTCGCGATGCGATCGCCACGGGATTAAAGCCAGCATCACGATAAGCCACAAGATGGCAGTCTCGCATAATGAACCCTGAACCGATGCAGCCGATTCGGAAATCTTTGCGTGCCGGCATTTCCGGCCTGATATTCAAATCCAAATTATCCATGCGCTGCGCCTCCTCTTTTCTCAATCCACATCCCTGTTGTGAATCGGACATGTTCACCTGCCCGTATGCCTCGGGCTCCCGTCAGTTCGTGTTCGTAAGGAAGATTGAATGCATCCGTAACATAGGTGTAAGGTTCCAGCGAATAAGCCGATGCCCAATCGGGTCGAAATAAGACGACATAAGGAAAAATCTGATCAAACTGATAAGCAATCGTGTAGTCCCGATTCTTCATATCAATCCGGCATGTACGATCCGCAGCTTGCCCCATGGAGATCAATGAACAGCCAAGCAGCGGATAATTGTCGATAGGGACACCTTCAAGAAGCCCTTGGCTGAAAGCCGACACCTCTGGTGTCCCCATTACGAATGCCTGATTCGTAACAGGCCATTCCGCAGCCGCAGGTATACGAAGGGAAATCTCTTCACCGCTCCCGAACGGAACTGCAAAGTAAGGATGCAGCCCAAAAGCGAACGGTGCTTCCTCCACGCCTTCATTCGTAATTCCTCCTTCCAAATCAAGTCGTCCATCCCACAGCCGATAAGTCATGGTGAAGACCAGCTTATGAGGAAAATAGGCCATTATCTCTGGATGTTCGGCATAGCGAAATTGGCTGGTCACCCAAGCCCCTTCCTCCTCCGAAGCGCCATAAGCTATCACTTCCCATGCCTTGGCACATATTTCACCGTGTAAATGATGGTCAGGAGGCTCGTTCAGAGGCAGCTTATAGGCACGCCCCTTGAATATAAATTGACCCTTCCTCACCCTGTTCGGCGGAGATAAGAGAGGTGTGCCATACTTAAATACCTCATCCGATTCCAGTGAAAAAGATGTTAAGTTCGCAGGCGGCACAAGGACCTCATATCCACCGCAGGTGAAACGATAGAGATTATTACCGATTGCCGGAAGCAGTTCCGCGGAGGAACGGCTTCCTTCATCCGTTAACTTGATGATTGAGAATCCCTCTTTGAGCTCAGTGCCTGCCCGATATTTACCCATGGGCCCCCTCCTTTTACCAATAAAATTCCTCCTGCAAGCGGCGATACTGGCCTGTACGGAGGGGTGCTTTCTCAAATATTTTACGGTTATTATAAAAGGGGTGATGCGTCCCTGCCGGGCTCAAATGAATGACATCATCCCCGCGCCACCGTGTAATAAACTCCTGCCCCACCGCCTTCTCTATGGTTTGGCGCTCACTAAGCGGGAAGGTCAACGTGATTTTCTCGCCAGCCTGGACTTGGCCCATTGCGAGGAAACGCTGGTTCACCCACATGCTTGGTTCGCTTCCGGAATGTGTTCGTACGCTATCTCCAAGCTCTCGGTAAATCTCTACTTTCGCATAACCAGCCCAATCAGGGATACGAACCAACAGCCTAGGCAGGCTGCGATGAATCTCCAATTCCACCCGTCCCTCGTGAGGCAGATGGCTGGAAACGTCTAGCCAACGGGAGCCTCTGCTGAGCAGGAAGTTCACACTGATAGTCCCATTATGCTCTGTAATCGTATTGCTCCATCCCATAAATAAACCGCGCGTCCCTGAGCCGATACAGCAGGTCTGCAGATCGCTGGTATGCCCTCTGCCTCCGCTGACATTACAACAGAAATCGTTCGGTGCGGAGTACCCGGCGAACGCGCCACGCGTGCGCTCCGCCACGTTGAAGTAGGATTTCATCCCAACATCATCATTCGCTTTGTTGTCAGCTCCCACAACCCAATCCAGATTCAGCAGTTGCGACTCCGTTAAGTGGTTGCGCAGGAAACGTTCGACGACGCCCCAGTACTCGACATAGCCGACTCTAGCCAGCGTAATTCCCGTAGAAATCAAGTCCACAAGCGAGCAGGTTTCATGTTCAAATGCTTGTTCGTGCATATCGCCAGGCGTCCAGCCAAACGTTGTACAGCGCGTTAACGCCCAATCATAGCTCTTCTTGACGAAATGGATGATCGAAGCGTCCTGGGTATGCAAAGCAAACCGCGCAAGAGCATCCAGCGTACCAATACGGGTATGGAAATGACCGCTGCGATAAGCAAGCGAATCGTTGAAGCTGCCATCCGGATTGAAAACACCGCTGCGATGAACGATTAGCGCCGAGAAGAACTGGCACAGCTCGAAAGCATCCATGTTCCCTGTCAGCTCATAATACTTGAGCAAGGGCATGACCAAACGACCGCAGAAGGCAGCCGGGTCCGGGGCTAATCGCAGCTGAACCGCGTTCGTCGATGGCCAGCCATTCACCGTGTACTCAGAAGCCGGATAGTACCATACGTCTTTCTCTTTAATAGCGATACGCTTGAGCGCAGCCACATGCTTATCAGCAACATGCTTGATCTTGCGGTCGCCTGTGGACATAAACCAGGAAGTCAGCGCGAGGATGACGGCCCGCTGATCAATCAAATTAGCGTTCGTTTCCCAAGGCGCTTTCGGATTGATTTGGCGGTAACTGAGTCCATCTTCTTTAAAAAAGCTAAGGAAATTGGCTCTGTAACGCTCCTCAATATCCCGCCCCCGCTCGTCTCCTGTCATATGCCTCGCCAAGATGAGGGCATCCACCAAACGGCCATGGCTGGAGCCATAATCCCAATCCCCATGCGTCAGAAACGCTGGCTTCTCCATCAAATTCGCTGCAAAAAAAGGAATATATCCGGCATCCTCATCCGCCATGCCAATAATGGCGCTAAGCACATGCCCAGCCCGCTCTTCGAGCAGAAGGGTGTCTGGTATTTGTTTTGTTTCCTCGCTAATCATCGACAATTGCTCCTTCGTTATACTTTGATCGGAGGTATGAGCACAATCTTGCCATCCTCCACGGTAACCTTCACTTTGTTCGCTTCTTTCATTCCGATGGTCTCCAGATAACTCGCTGGAATTTGCAGCCGACCTGCCTGGTCAAGCACCGCATACTCGACGTGAGACTCCTCTTCTTGCTCTTCAATGCCTTCTTCTAGATCCAACAGTTCTTGCTCATACGACTTACGCCGCAAAATTTCTGACGATGTTCTTCCGTCCCGGATAGCTACCACACGATCCACTTTCTTAGCAAGCATCGGATCATGGGTCACGATCACGATGGTGAGTCCCAGTTCTCGGGATAGCTTCCTGAACAAATCAAGGATTTGGTTAGCCATGCGCGTATCGACCGAACCCGTGGGTTCATCCGCAAGCAGCAGCTTCGGATGATTCGCAAGGGCAATCGCAATCGCTACACGCTGCTGCTCACCACCGGATAACTGGTTCAATTTGTTATTCCTTCGATGGCTAAGCCCAACTGCTTCAAGCAGCTCAAGCGCACGCTCCCGTTTCCGTTTCCCCTGCAGAAGAATAGGCAGCTCCACATTCTCCTGTGCCGTCAAATAGGGGATTAAGTTGCGCGCATTATTCTGCCAAACGAAACCGACCGACTCGCGTTTATATTTGACGAGGTCCTTCTCGCGAATACTAAGAAGGTCCTTGCCATCTACGATCAAACGTCCTGCCGAAGGACGATCAAGTCCCCCAAGCATATTCAGCAGCGTTGATTTGCCGCTGCCGCTATTGCCGATAATGGCCATCAGTTCGCCAGCTTCCACATGCAGATCCAGCCCCTGCAAGGCCACAACTTCCAAATCAGCAATTTTGTAGATTTTAACCAGATTATCGCAGTGTATCATCTTAATCCTCCCCAAGCTTCACGGCTTGATGTATCCGGATGCGCGAGACGATATGTCCAAGCACCACAAGTCCAATGGAGATCATGACTGTAACGATCCCATATAGCCGCTGATGGTCGCGTGGATCGAACGTAACTTGAAACGGAGGTACCTGTGTGCTGGGATCGAACGATAACTCGAATAAGGGAACAAACAAGTGGCTTGCGACGTTGCCCGTCATCATCCCAATAAGAATTGCTGCTCCCGATACCATCACTTGTTCACCAATCAGCATGCCAATCAACTGTGCGACGGAAACTCCCATCGCTCTGAAGATCCCGAACTGCAGCGTCCGAGCGGATAAGGATAACACCCAGTAGAGCAGGAATCCGAAGAAGCAAACGACAACCGAAATGATAAACCCTAATGTCATCACACCGTTAATCGCTAGCTGAAAAGGATCTTTGACCGCCAAGATCTGCGCTTGCTTCGCGTCCGTCAACGACTCGATATCATAACCATGCTTGGTCACTGCCTGATAGACGGCTTGACTGCTCCCTTCCGGCTTCAGTTTCATCCAAACCTCATAAGGCTCAATCCCAATGTTGTTCTGTATGTAAGTCAGATGACCCACGATCAGCATCGGTTTCTTGACCTTCGTTGTCGTACCTTGCTTCGTGGTAACCGAAATCGTATCGCCTGCTCCAGGATTCGGATTCCAGGATGGCCAATAATCGATGATCCCGAAGACGGTAACAGAGGCAGGCTCAAGATTCTGCCAACCGACTGACAAAGTGTCTCCTACTTTGACGCCATATTCTTCTGCCATCGACTTGGAGATCAAAACGGCTGAAGGATTTTTGGCAATGAGATTCAGATACTCGTTAATATGATGATCCAGCAACTGATCTCTGAGCCAAGCCGTCTCACCGAATGCTTTCGTGTCAATGCCCATCAGCTGGACCGTTGCATTCGTTTTGCCTTTGGTGAACGAGGCATCCTTTCTGACAAACACCTTCGCTGCATGCTCCACCCCTGGGAACTGGGTAAATGGCAGGAAAGATGGCTCGCTATATTGAACCTTTGGAGGTGCGGTCACGGGTTCGTCTTCCGATGAGGTTTCCAAAGACGTGCTGTCATCGCCCGAGTCCTCTGCACCAAACAAGATTGCTGGCGGCGCATCATTCTCCCAATGAATCTTCATGACGATATCGGCGCCTGCGGAATACCGAATTTTGTCCGTCGTATTCTGATTGATTGTACGTGTGGCACTCGCACTGAAGAGTCCAGTTGCAATCGTAATAATGAGAAACACCATAATAAATTGATATTGAATAATCGAACGGCTCACCTGGATTAAAGTCGTATAAATCGTTGGCGGCCACCAGCGTTTACCGATTTTGTACAAAAGCTTCATGAACAAAGGATATAAGCGCAGCACTAGCAGTCCGAGTCCGAAAATAAACATCGCAGGAATGAGAAACAACAGCGGATCTACTCTTAAATCACCTGATTTCAGACCAAGTGAGAGGATATCTTTGACCCTTGTTTTGTAATTCTGCAAGCCGTATAACGAAATACCGATGATTGCGATATCGAGAAAAAAACGATGCCAAAATGACTGCTTCTGCATTCTTGCTGTTTGCTGCTTGTGGCCGACAATGGTTACTCTTGTCGCAAGGACGACGGGAATAAGCGTCATGACAAGCGATGCAGAGATTGCGACGAAAGCATACAGAAAGGCATCCTGATTAAGCGCAGTTTCTAACTTAGCACGCTGAACAAATTCAAGAAATCCGCTGGATGCACCTAATAGACTAGTAATCAACTCGCCAAAATACGGCCCAACCGCAAAGGCAATCGCTCCAAGCACCACGCCTTCAACGGCGTAACTGAGAACAATTTGTGTACGGCTGGCTCCCCGGCTTCGCAGCACGGCGATTTCCGTTTTTTGCCTTTCCGTAATGAGGTTGGCTACCATGAATAAGTAAAAAGCGAGCATCAGCATAACAGGCACATTAAGCGACCATAACATCTTCCGCAAATTCGCTTCTTTTACATAGTAGTTCGTGAGTGTTTGGAGTGCTGGCACGTTTTTATTATGGTTTTCATAATGAGCATCCATATAAGCATTGATGGCTTGGTCGTTGTAAAGAAATCCGTCGGCGGAAGCCAGCGTCAACAGCTTGTAGTCAAGTGCGAAGTACCAATAACTGGACTGAACATTCAGCTTACCGCCCTCCGTGAACGCTTTCTCAAACAGATTAAAATCGATAATGAAGCTATTCTTATAACTGCTTGTATTGTTGTACCAAAATGTATCGGTGTAGTCTTTGCGATCAAATACGCCAACAGGTTTAATGGAAATGGGTTCCTTCAAACCCACATCTTTGATAATGAAAACGGTGTTCAGCACCATCCCGAGTTCAGTTAAAGATTCGGGCGCAACAAGTGCTTCATACACCCCGTTAACCGGTTCTTTCGCCGGTAATCGTCCATCCACTAGCTTGATGTGGCTTTCCATGCCATCAATCGCAGAAATATCAGCCGATCTTTGCAGATTAATATCGATTTTGTCTGGTTGCGCCGGCATTAAATTATAGCGCTGCGTCGCTCTTTCGCGAACGAAAGTCTGCACGGGAATGCCGAATCGTCCCTCTCTTTCCTTCAAAAACTGTTCCGTTTCTGAGATCGTGACATGTTTCTGTTGTTTTTCTTGCGCGGAAAAAGAGGCCGACAGCCAATAAATGCCCGGATATTGATTGCTCCCCAGCTGCAGCTGCTGCATTTCTTGAATGAGTAGTCTTTGCAAAATGGCACTCGTATAAATCGGCATGCTGCTCGCCAGTGCGACAGACAGCACAAGCCCGAACAACAAGCTAAGCTCAAGCCATTTATTATTGATCATTTTGCGCAAGATCATGATAAATAATGCCAATGTCTTAGCCTCCTAGTTGTTCAGGATAATCTGCTGCCCTTCGCTTAACCCTTTGCGTATTTCCACTTCTGTTGCGGCAACGATTCCTTTTTCCACATCAATTTCCTTACGGCTCTCACCGTCGAGCACCTGTACAAAATCGCGCCCCATATAGTTGCGAAGTCCGGCTCTTGGAATTACCATGACCTGCTCCCGCCTCTGGGTCACAATCGTGATATCGGCTTGATTGCCAATCACGACTTCTGGAGGTAAACCTGTTACTTGGATGTAAACAGCTTTCGCATTTTTGTCCTGAATCGCTTTATTACTGTTCGGCGGTGCAGAGAGAGGGGTCTGAACGACCTTCCCAGGATACGTTTTATCTTTGATTTTCACCGTTACATCCATGCCGACTTCGACTCCACCCAAATCATTTGCACTAGAAGCCGTATAAACGAGCTTCATCTGTTTCTGATCTGAAAGTGTGATAACTTGTTTGTAGGCAACGACTTGATCCCCCGGCTGAAGCGTATCGATAAACGTCACGATCCCATCAATCGTAGAAGTCAGTCTTGTATTCTGAACTTGGTTCTCCAGCGATTCCAGTTGCAGCTGGGCGCTTTCCATATCAAGCAGCTTCATTCGAATATCGGGATCATCGGCATCTTTTTCCGCCATCGCTTGCTGGAGTGAAATTTTCAATTTCTCGATGGCAATTTGCTGGAGCTTCAGCTTCATTTCCAAATCAGACGTTTCTGTTGTTGCCAGGACGTCCCCGGCTTTTACCTGATCACCCAGTTTCACGTTGATTTTCTTCAAACGTCCACCGGACTCTGAATAAAATAAATAGTCCATTTTATCGGAAGCAAAAGTAGCAACACCCGTAATTTGCTGGGTAATATTACTGCGCTTGACCGTGTACAGGCTTAAGGTTTCCTTCGCCGGTTCCACAAGCGGTGGTTTCAATTCGTCTTCTTCAACTGGCAAAAATGAGCATCCTGCTAACATCCACGCCATGCAGCATAGGCCGATAATCGGCCATACGGCGCGTTTAAGTCGCATCGACAATTTGTCCATCCTCCAATGCGTAAACATGATCGGCGTAACTCATAATGGCGGGATCGTGCGTCGTGAGAATGATCGTCATTCCCTCATGCTGTACCAAATCTTTGAATACACGCATCACTTGCGCCCCCATCTTGCTGTCTAATTCAGCCGTCGGCTCGTCAGCGAGAATTAACGTCGGTTTATGGGCAATTGCTCTTGCAATAGCCACCCGCTGCTGCTCTCCTCCGGACATTTCAAACGGTCTATGTTTCATCCTTGCTTTAAGTCCCACATATTCTAGCGCGCTTTCCGTGTAACTCTTAAAATTAACCGATTTCACACCGGCAATACGCAAACCAAACTCGACATTCTCATACGCCGTCATTAACGGAACGAGGCCAAAAGATTGAAAAATAAGCCCCATATCCTTACGCCGGAGGGCGTTACGTTTACTCTCTGAATATCCGCTGATTTCATTGCCGCCAAAGAAAACGCGCCCTTCTGTCGGTCGATCCAGCGCTCCCAAAATATTGATTAGTGTCGTTTTGCCAGAGCCTGAACGACCCCTGAGTGCAATGAGCTGCTTTGACGGAATACTTAAGCTTGCTCCTCTCAAGGCATGAACAGCAGCTGAGCCGCGTCCAAATATGCGGGTAACGCCTTCGGCCTTAACAAGAGGTGAAGAACTTGCTTGTTGCTGCTGTGCATTCATGACCACTCACGCTCCTAGATGTGCGGATTTGGCTAGAGAAAGAACTCCAGTTCGAAAACTGGAGTTCGACATGTTGACTCAAAGCTATTAGCCGTTTTGCAGCGTCCACAAAACAAGGGCATCCAAAAGCTTCCAATTACTATCTGTCGCGTTATCATAATTACCAGCAAATGAGAAGAAAGAAAGTCGCGCTTGCACTTCATAACCGCTATCCGAGTGCGTTCCTTTGTTGTAATAGAAGATCGTTGCTTCTTTCGGTTTTCCTGGAACGGTAGCTACAACAGTTGCTTCTTTACCCGGAAGGCCATAAGCAATAGCTGTTTTGGGATCCGTTGTTAATAGAAGCTCGACATCTCCTGACAGTCCAGCTGCCGCTTTATCCTTCGGCTCAGCAATCGTCGTAGATTTAATATTATACTCGTTGGTGTTCTCCTCTTGGGAGGAAAGTCCGAGATAGTACATACCGTGATTTTTCAAATAAACCGTTGGAATTGCCACATCTTTCATGATGCCGGAACGCAGATATTTGGAGTTTAGCGTGTTGCTGACAATTATCAAATCGTAGCCTTCCGCTTTTTCAGCCGTAAATTTGTCGCAATTCACCCATGTCACTCTAAAACCAAGATCTTTCATGCGAGTAATTAGCTTCTCATCATCCGGATTTTCTTTCAGTTGTGTCATTTGCGAGCTTTGACGTGTGATGAAGAGCATTTTCTTGCCTTGTGCAGAAATTTCTTCAGCTGGTGCTGCTGGTTCATCTCCTGGCTGCGGCTGAACCTCTGGTTCAGCTGTTTCTTCTGGCGCACCGCCAGTAAGAATTTGTTTCGCTGCAAAGCTTGCAAGAGCCAACATTTTGCGTGTAGCGGATGTTTTTCCGCTGAACTTACCTGCCGATTGATTCGTTAGCAAATTTTTCTCAAGAGCAAGAGAGACATAACCTTTGGCCCAGTCATCTACGGTAGAATCATCAACGGGCTCAGCCGAACTAGCGTCAGCATCCAAGCCTAATCCACGGATCAGGAACGCCGCAAGCTCTTGGCGGGAAACCTCACCAGCTGGTTTGTAGGTTTTGCCTTCCTCATCGTAACCATTCGTAAGTCCTGCCTTCTTCAATGCCTCAATGTAAGGAAGCGCATAGGAATTGGCTGGATCATCGGCACTAACATCGCTAAAGGAAGAAACCGTAAGTGTATTGTCAACTTCAAGGTCAAAAATAATAGCAGCTACTTTCGCAAATTGTGCCCGATTCATCCGAGCGTCAAGTCCGAATGTATCTTCCGTCAACCCATTAAAAACGCCATCTTGGATAAGCGAATCGAACTTATCTTTATCTGCTTTCGGTAAATTTTTTAAATCTTTGAAATCGTCAACACTTTTGACTGCTGCGGCTGGTGCATCCGCTTCCGCTGCAAAAGCAAACGGCAGGATCGTTGAGAACATGAGTAGGATAGATAGTAATGAGAATACAAATTTTTTCAAGTGAATTCACCTTCCTAGATTTAATTTGTGAGGTATCTCTTGTTTGCTGGTAAACAGTTACTTCGTCGTGGTCGCTGCCTTATTAATCTCCGTTTTGGCTGCCTTCAAAGTATCAATTGCTTTGGTAGCTTGTTCCTGTACCATACGAATCGCTGTTACCGAGTCTTTGGACTCGTTGAAGATCAGCGGTTGGAATACACCTTGGACAGGGACATCATACCAAACTAAATCTTGCTGACGGGCAGCAGGAGGCATCGCATTTTTACCATAGAAAATAGATTCCACATGCTTACCTTGCATTTGCGGCAGGTTTTTACCAAATGCTGCTTTCACAGCATCCGTCTCAAGCGGTCCAATGACACCTTCTTTGGCCAGATCGATTTGATGCTCTTCCGATAGCAGCGCAGCCATGACCTGGAACGCAAGGTCTTTCTTCTTAGACTGCTTCGTGATGTACATCGAATAGACGTTAGGCTGATATCTGGTGTTTGGAGCATCGCTCAAAGAAGGCACAGAGGCAATGTCGAAGTTCAGGTTCTTGTTTTCCTCGTAGAATTTGACCAAATGATCGCTTACTGTTGCAACACCCATCGCGATAGTCGGTTTTGAAGCAAATGTTTCCACGGTATCAAACTGATTCGCAGGAATTTCATAGAACCTACGCATGTTGTCTACCAGCTTCTTCCAACCTGCATCGCTCATATCCCCTTTATCCTCAGTTTTGCTTAATGCAGAAAGGGATAACTGATTATAATTGAGATAATGACCTGGATTTTGTGAAAAACCTTTGTACGTGATGTCACCTTCAACGCGTGTCAGCTTTTTCGCCAACTCGTAAATCTCATCATAGGTCATGCCGTCCTTCGGATAATCAACACCGAATTTATCGAAGATATCTTTGTTGTAAAATAGAGCGAAATCATTGTTATAGAACGGCAGCCCGTATATTTTGCCATCTGGTGTTAAATTCTTTACTTGCGCCATGTGGGCCGGATTTAATTTGCTCGTATCGAAATTATACTTTTTGATCAAATCGGAAATATCATATTGCAGGTCGTTATTAATCAATTGACCTTGTACGTTACGCCTTGTGTCGTCAATAATAATGTCAGGAATGGTTCCAGCTGCAATCAAATCTTTGTGTTGTCTGCCAGGATTATCCCAGTGCACGTGTTTAATCGTGATATTCGGGAACTTCTTTTTGATGTAGTCGCCAATTTGCTTCTGGAAAATATCTTCCTTGACGTAATACGCTGGCCATACGGTATAAATAAACAATTCGTTATCAGGTGACGACTGAGCTTGCGTTACATTCTTCTCATCAGTTCCACCTGGTTTCGTACTTGGAGCTGCTTCGTTCGTGCAACCAGCCGCCATCGCAAGCGTGAGTGCAAGAGCTAAGCTTACTTTTACTCGTTTCATTACGATTATTACCTCCTTCATGAACGAAAAGTATTCATTATCCGTTTTGCAACGTCCACAAGACTATGTTATCCCAGAGCTTCCAACCAGCATCCGTAGAAGTATCCTGCATCCCATTACTCCAGTAGTAGTAGGATAATCGCGCTTTCACTTCATAGCCGTTATCGGCTTTTGCACCTTTGTCATAGTAATAAAGAGCAGCCTTCGCTTTGTCGCCAGGGACTGTCGCAATGACTTTCGCTTCCTTGCCTGGAATACCGTAGCTGACGCCGAAGTTATCACCAGTTTCCGTATAAACATCTACAGTCCCCGATAAGCCACCAGCAATTTTATGCTTGCTATCGACAATATCAATCGATTTCAGCTTCTTCACAGTCGTTCCTTCCTCTTGGGAGGATAGCCCGAGATAGAACATACCGTGGCTTTTCACATACACAGTTGGAATAGCGACTTCCTTCATGGCGCCTGTTTTCAAAAATTTCGAATTCGTCGTTTGGCTGATGTAAATTAAATCGTACCCTTTCGTCGCATCGGCCGTGAGCTCACGATCGCTGAGATGCGCTACGCTAAATCCCATTCCTTTCAACCGATTCGCAATCGCGACATCTTCAGCAGGAAGTGGTTCAGAATCCCTTCCAACCAGCAGCACTTTCTTCCCTTTCGGCGAAACTTCTGGTTTCTGTGCAGCCTCTGGTGTACTTGCAGCTGGTGCAGCAGCAGGCGTGGCCGGAGCTTCAGTTGCCTTAGTTGAACTAGTCGCAGCTGGCGCCTTTGTGGCATCAGCCGTTGGGCTAGCTGCCTTCGTTGCTTCAACGGTTGCTGCAGGCGTGGCTGAAGCAACTGGCGTTGATGAAGCTGCCGGAGTCTCGGAAGCCTTCGCTGTCGCTGTTGAAGCCGCAGTTGGCGTTGCCGTCGCTGTTACCGTTGACGTAGGAGCTGTCGATACAACCGGGTCAGCTGCTTTCTCTGATGATGAACAGGCGCTCATGGTGATTGTCATAAATACAGCTATGAGCACCATTAGAAAACGTTTCATGGATTGGGTCACTCCTTTTTCAAAGTGGAATGAAAGGCCCCTCCAAGGATCGGATGAAGGAGCCAATGGCTGAATTATTGGGCAGCTTTCTCGGTCTGAATCGCTTTCGTTGAAGATTCTTCAATCATACGCAGTGCGGTTACAGAATCCTTAGATTCGCCGAAGATTAGAGGCTGGAACACGCCGTGTACAGGCACATCAATGTAAGTTAAGCCTGAGGAGCGAGCCGCTGGCGGCATTGCGTTTTTGCCATAGAAGATGGCTTGCGTATGCTTTCCTTGCATTTGCGGCAAGTTTTTACCGAAAGCTTCTTGTACTTTCTGCGTTTGCAGCGGTCCGATAATGCCTTCCTTCGCGAAATTGATTTGCATTTCTTCAGAAAGTAGATATTGAATGACTTGGAAAGCTTGATCTTTCTTCGTTGACTGTTTCGTAATGTACGCCGAGTACAGATTTGGCTGAGCTTTGACGCCTGGCGCATCAGCGAAGGATGGCATAGCAGCAATATCAAAGTTCAAGTTTTTATTTTGCTCATACCACTGAACGATCTTTTCCGTCACGTGAACACTCATCGCCATTTTCCCTTTTGGGAAATCATCGACAGATGTAAATTGGTTGGCTGGGATCTCGTAGAAACGTCTTAAGTTGTCAACTTCCTTCTTCCAGCCTGGTGTATTCATTTCCGCTTTGTCCTCTGTCAAGCTGAGAGGTGAAAGTGAAAGCTGATTATAAGTCATATACAAACCAGGATGCTGTTGATAGCCCTTGTAGGTGTTTTCGCCTTCTACACGGGTCAGCTTTTTAGCTAATTCATATATTTCGTCGTACGTCATGCCATCTTTCGGGTAATCCACACCGAACTTATCAAAAATATCTTTGTTATAGAAAAGTACGAAATCACTCAATTGGAAAGGCAGACCATAAATCTTCCCTTCCGGCGTGATGTTCTTCATTTGCGTCATTGCCGCAGGATTTAAAGTGCTCGTATCGAAATTATACTTTTTGATCAGGTCTGTCATATCATACTGCAAATCATTCTTCAAAATATTACGCTGCAGATTCATACGGGCATTATCAATAATAATGTCAGGCACCGTGCCGGCTGCAATCAGATCCTTATATTGTCGGCCAGGATTATCCCACTGAACATGTTTGAAAGTGAGATCAGGGAACTTTTTCTTAAGGTATTGTCCGACCTGCTTTTCCCAAATATCTTCTTTGGCATAAAAGGCTGGATACACCGTATAAATGAAAATCTCGTTATCCGGCGATTTGTTTTCAGAGGCAACGGGCTGTTTCTCGGTCTCGGTTTGTGCAGGCTCGGACGTACAGCCTGTCAGGATGACAAAAGCCGAGGTGATCGCTAAAGATGCTTTGAGAAATTTTTTCATTTTCTCTATGAACCTCCCAATCGTTATTTCAAATTTTGTATACTTTAACTTTATTACGAAATGTTTACGTTTACATTAGGGGGGTTCTCCAACATTATAGGTTGTTTGTTGCATCATTCTGAATCATGATTTACCTACTGCCCAGTGAACGGCTGCATCAAATAGCTTCCATCCATTCTCCGTCCTGTTGATTTCTTCCCCACCCGTTAAATTGAAGAACATCCGCTTAGCCGGCAAAACTTGGCCGTTCATATTTTTCTGGCCTTTCTCGAAAGCGCAAATCACGGCACGTTTGTCGTTATCCGGCGCTGAGGCGATAATAACGCCCCCTTGCGGTACCACATAGCTAATCTTTGCTTCGGCCTTATAAATATCCACACTGCCGGGTAAGCCTGCAGCAAGCGCATGTTTACTCTCTTTGATGGCAATCGATAGGCCTGAATAATCGCCATAATCCGAATCGTCTTTGCTGGCTAGCCCTACTTGGCCTAATATTTTGCCATTGGCGTAGATCACAGGCGCAGTGGATTCGAGTAATTTATCAGCAACGCGATGAGAGCCTGCGAATGAACTGACAAACACCAAGCCGAAATTTGCCGCCTGATCCGGCGTAAGTTCCTTGTCGGACATCAGGGTAGCTTCAAACCCGAGCTCCTTGAAATGCTTCATCACGATTCGATCGTTTGCGCTGTCTGTGCCGACAAAAAGTACTTTCTTCCCATTCCCATTTCCACTTTCATTGCCATTCCCGGCATCTTTCTGTGTTGCCACTGAACATGCTGCGCTTGCCAACATAAGGACTACGATCAATAAGTAGGAAAACAACCGTTTCATTAACTCCCTACCTCCTTCAATAAATGAACGTTATTTGGTCTCTTGCGCCCAGCGGACAGCGGCATCGAACAGCTTCCATCCATCTTCGGTTTGATTGATTTCCTCACCTGTCATCATGTAAAAGAAAACCTCGCGTGCAGCAACGGTTTGCCCTTTCACATTCGTCATACCTTTGTCGTAAGCAAAAATGGTCGCCTTCATTTCATCATTGGGAACGGTAGCAATGACAATGGCATCTTTGCCTGGAGTCGCCCAGCTCATCTTCCCATTATCCCTGTAGACATCCACATTATTTTGCAGACCAGCTGCCAGGGCATGCTGATTGTTGCGGATTTGAATCGTCTTGACGGCATTGTTGCCTTCCAGTTGGCCATTCATGTCCACATCCGTCATGCCCGTATCACCGGAAATTTGCGGTTCGTCGTAAATGACAGGCACAGGAATGGTGACAAATTTATTTTTGATTTTCCCTGAATTCACGGACTCGCTGACAAAAATTAAAGAGAAGCCGTTCGCCTTCTCAGTCGTCACTTCTTTGTCGGAAACTACGGTCACATTGATCCCGTGTTTTTCTTTGAAGCGCTTGATCACTATCCCGTCTCCACCGCCTTCTTGGCCGACAAAAAGCACGCTTTTCCCATTGTTCTGCGTTTTGGCTGCTGCGCTGGACACTGGTTGGTTGGATACTGATACAGGATGACTAGTGGCCGAGCTGCAAGCGGAGAGTGTAACAACCATACAAGCCATGATGGCTGCATGTACCATTTTCATAACGGACTTCCTCCCTGTCAGGAACGTTTATTTTTGCCCATTTTGAGCTGCCCACTGAACAGCTGCATCCAAAAGTTTAAAGCCGTCGTCGGTTTGATTCATTTCTTCCCCTGCACTTAAATAAAAGAACACCTGCCGGGATGGAACTGGCTCATTGTTAATGTTTTTGGCCCCTTTCTCATAGGCAAAAACAGCCGCTTTCTTATCATCCCCAGGCGCTGTTACGATCGTAACAGCCTCTTTGCCCGGTATAGCGTACCCGATTTTTCCATCATTTTTGTAGACCGTTACTTGATCTTTAAGTCCCGCTGCCAGCGGATGCTTGCTGTCTTTAATTTGAACAGATTTCGCCGCGCTGAGCTCGTTGTAATCAAGCAGTCCTGTTAACGCAGAAAGACTAGCCACTTGGGGTTTGGCGTACACAACAGGTACCTTGGAGCTTTTGAGCTGAGCATCGATTCTGGAGGAGTTGACCGTAGGACTGACATAGACGACCCCGTAACCATTCACAAGTTCTGACTTGAATACGTTATCCGCCATATCAATGACGGTGTACCCTGCCTTCTCAAAATGCTTGACCACAAAGGGATCATTCGTCCCTTCCCCTCGTTTGATATAGAGCATTTTGACCGGTCCGCTTGACGTGCTTGCCGTCGTCTGTGTTGAATTCGAGCAAGCCGCCAGCATGGCAACCATGACGCCAGCTAAGCATATTGCGAGAAGACGTTTCATCTTTTTTTACCCTCCGTTTCAACTGTTAATTACCAGGTTTCGACTCTTTTCTATTCCACTAAGCCTGTTCGCTCTACACCTTCTACAAACCATCTCTGCGTGAACGTGTATAAGAGCAGTGGCGGAATAATCATTAAGAACGTTGTAGACATTCGGATTGCTTCATCGTTTACAGATGGCCCATAGGCTTCGGCTTGTTGGCGCAGCGCTGATGCGATCTTCTCGATCCCGAGCGATAGAGGCGCTGTTTCAATATCAGATAAGTACATGCTCGGCAGGTAGAAGTCGTTCCATGTCCAGATGAAGGAGAACAAAAATACGACGAGAATCGCTGGTTTGGCAAGCGGCATCATGACCTTGTAAAAGATTTTGAACACGCCCGCTCCGTCGATACGAGCCGCTTCTTCCAGTTCCTTCGGCTGCGTGGAGAAGAATTGGCGGTAAATGATGACGAACAGCGCCCCTTTCAGCCCCAAACCGAAAAAGGCAGGAACAATGATCGGATAAATGGTATTCAGGAGACCTAACTGTCTGGCATAAATAATATTAGGCAGGATCGTAACCTGCATAGGCACGATAAAGGTCAGCATCAGGAAAAAAAACAGCACTCGCTTAAACGGGATTTTCAATCTCGCAAAAGCGTAACCGGTTACTGCGCACGAGAGTGTTTGCAAGATCGAGACCGATAGTGACAGCCCTAGGCTGATGCCCAGCGCTTTGGGATAATTCATCCACGCCCAAGCCTCTTGCAGGTTCCCGAGATAGATTGTTCTCGGGAACCAGTTGACGGCAGGATCGAGCAAGTCGTCTGCATTTTTGACCATAGTCGCTATCATATGCAGGATCGGTTTCAAATAAATGTAAGCTGTATCCAGTAGAATCAAATAGATGAACAGCTTAAACAGCAGACCTTTATCCGCTTCTCTTCCGATAACGGCATAGCGGATTTTGCTGAGCAGCTGCAGCATGCCGACTGTCTGCTCTTCTTTCAATTTGATACGAAACATAGCGTCATCCCTCCTGTCGAAAACTTGTTAAGCACGATGTGACTTTGTCACTCTGGCGAAAATGATGAATAGGATCGCTAAGAAGAAGGCGATGATCATGAAGTAGATCCAAAACAATGCGCTGTATTGTCCATACTCGCTTTCCCTTACCTTCGATAGAATCGGATTGGTTGGAAAAGTAAACAGATCGACCACCGTATAAATCAAATTGAGGAAAATAAACGGTGTCATGGCAGGGAGCGTAATTTTCCAGAACGTCTCCCAAGGACCTGCGCCATCAATGCGGGCTGCTTCATAGGCGGAATTCGAGATCGTCTGTCTGCCGCCCAGGAAGATCATAATCTGAACGCCCGAGTACCACAGAATAAGCACGAATGAGTTCAGGATGGAAATCAGCGGGTCTGACCATGTAGCGGATAAATTAGCCTGGATAAGGCCTGAAATGTTAAATTTGGACATAAAGCCAAGATCGCCTTCGCCCTGCGTCAGAAATTCTTTCACGACCTCTCCTGTCGCCAAAATAACGGGCAAGAAGAAGATGGCGCGAAAAAAGGTACGGCCGGGAAATTTCTGGTTCAAAATAATAGCGATTAATAAGGCGAAAATGACAATGATCGGAATCATAAACAGCGCTTGGCGCAGGAACGGCAGCAATTGATTGTACAGCAGGCTGCCATTCTCAAACAGAATGTACTTATAATGCGTCCATCCGATGTAACGGGTCGTCGTCTTGGTTGCCGTTATCTTGACATCCTGAAAGCTCATAAATAAGGAGTAGCCGATCGGGAACGCCATAAAAAAGATAAAGCCGATGAACCATGGAGCTATGAACAGTGTTCCTTCCAGATATTCGATCAGGGATGACCTCATTCTCGCTTTCCGATTCATTTGCCTCCCCCTCCTCGAATGACAACAAAGTTGTGTGCCGGTACGATCAAATCCCCGTTCCGGAATTCTGTAAAATTATAGTTAACGAGTATTCTTTTTCCGTTGGAGTACGTCGTCTCTTTCACACCTTCAGCAAGCTTCTGATGTCCGGTGATAAACTGATCCTGCACGTCTCCGAGCGCTTCGTTATATCTCTTGTACTGTTCGGATGCGAAATTCTCCCAATCTGGGTAATACGTGTTGTAGAAGCGCAAGCCGTAGGAGTTCACGTATTTTTTCGTTTCAGCTTTCGTGAATACGAAGGATGGCGCTGCCCCGTATTCGATATCCCGAAGGAAATCGTTCACATCTTCCTGACGGTTGTTCACATATTCAGATGAATACGAAACTAAACCATGTGTAGCAATCTGGGCGAAAGGCACCGATTCATCCGAAAAAAGGTCGTAGGAATTGTCATACACCATGCCTCGGATGTAATTGATATGCGGCAGTGCGTAGACATTCGATTTATCCCCCTGTACACCGCCGAGCGTATCCTTGATCTTTTGTAAAATCCGTTCTTGAATTTTACGGGCTTCGTCTCTGGAAGATCCGTACGCTGTGTTGTAATCGTTGAAGAGCCTCTGGCCAAGCAATCCAACAGCAAGTCCGTCGACACCCATGGCTTTATAGGTAGGCAAATCTTTATCCACCATCTGTTCCACGTATTTATCGCTGACGACTGGCGTTCTCTCTCGATTGAACAAGGGGCTCTGCATAAGCGTCCGACCCGCTAAGTTCACCATCGCGTTAAACTTCTCATCAAACCCGCCGGCATTTGTATTATTCAGCGAATACTGGGCTTCCAAATACACCGGATACCCAAGTTCATGCGCATGATCGATGAATGCTTTCATGCCAGAGTCTCCGCCAATGCGGGAGTCCACCGGAAACGTTTGGCCAAAGGAGCTGTAACCGCCTTTTTGCCAGCCCGTATACGTGAGCGACATATTGTTTATTCCCTTGTCATGCAGAGAATTGATAATCTGAATACCTTCGCTCGTCGTTGTCAAATTGAGGTAGCGGTCGCTGATGACCCCTTTTTCCCGATCGCCTCCGATGATATTCGTATATAGCGGAATATTCGGGTCTTTGACCGTAACCGGTTTGGCCGCTTTTTCCTTTATTAAATAATTACGGTAAGCCTCAGCCATGCCAACGTAATCTGTCTTCTTTTCATCCAACATATAATAACGAACGGAACGATCGCTCCCAAATATCTGATCCCGATCATAATCAACGTATCCCCACGAATCAGGAACGTTCGTATTTCTTGTTGTAAACTGCAAGAAGCTGGAACGATAATTCATTTGTGCTCCAATCCAGTTGTAATTGCTTAGGACACCTGCAGGAGCGGCGACAACATCGGCATACTCATCGCCATCGTGCACGACAGCCAGAAAGCCCTTCGATCCCGATTTCATTCCGAAGACCGGCATCATCACTTTATTCCGGTTGTTATTGATGCCTGGGAAGGCAATATCTTGGCCATATGTTAATTCATCATAAATTTTGTTGACATTCAATTGATTCTCTTTGAATTTCACCAGGGCGCCTGCGCCATCCGGAATAAACAAGTACCCGTCCTGACCATCTGTGTATTCTGCTCCCAGAAATGGATACGGTCTCACCCAGACAAGACCCATTTTGGTTTCCTTAACGCCTTCCTGGATGATTTTCGTCTCTACATAATCCTGATTAACTGTGACCTGGACAGGAATCGTGAAGCCCGTAACCGGAAATTCATAGGCAAGCTTGAAGCCACCAGGAATCGTTTGAATATCCTTGATTTTGCCGCCTTCCGCCGCTAGATTCGTCTCCTTGGCCTGCAAAATATTTTTGGAAAAATCCACATATTGGACCATCAGCGGTGAGGCCAAATGCTTTTTCCACGTCTCGGAAATTTTCTCTTTCGCCCAATATTTCGGCTCTGGGTAGGAGCGGTATTTATTGCCGTTCCGTTTGTCTTCGACAATGAAATGTCCTGTTTTTTCGTCCATTTTCAATCTCAATGCATCGGATTCCGCTACCTGTTTAAAATCGGTATCAAGCGGCAGTTTAGCGGGAATACTCGCTGCTTCCGCTGTTGTATTCTGCTGCACCGCTTGCGAAACGTGTTGTCCTGAATCCTTGAACTCAAATTTGGCACGGGTCAGGAAGATGACAACGGCCGCCAAGATCAGGATGGTAACAATGAGGGCTGTTTTATTGGTTTGGATCATCCGGATCATCTCAAGGTCACCTCCTGATACATCTGATAAAGTAACGATCCGAGATCGCTGGTAAGTCCCATAATGATGAAAATCAGCACACCGATGACAAGCATCGTACAGAGCGTAAGGAAAACATTCATGATCGTTTCACCAAACGTGTAATTATGGACGTTCTGAATTTTCCAGAAAATGAGCAGCCCAATCCATACCGTCATTGCATTGCCCACGAAATGATAGATCGATGCCTCGGACATCGTCATGACATTGGACACAAAGGCAAGCGGGATGCCAATGGCTATATAAGGTAGGAGTGCATAAGCGCTGCCGATGAAAATGTGTTTGAACCGTCCCTCGCCCCGATATATCGAGCTGACCAGGTAATTAGCGACAATCCAAGCGATCCAAACGATGAAAAATTGCGTGAATGTAGAGTAAATATCCACAAATGTTTTCGGATTAAAAGCGAAGCTAGTCGCGAACTGACTGATGATCAGGGACAGGTAAACACCAAGCAGTACGATACTGGCGCTCAAGTAGCTGCCTTTGTTCTCATAGTGGATCGCTGAGAAGCCGTCAATTGGATGTTTTAATACATGCAGCGCAAGCCTGACATTCGAGAGGAATCGGTTCTGACTCTTCGGTCGATTCTGCCATCTAATCCGAAATTCACTCTTTGCGGTCAGTTTATTGAGTACGCCGTATAGGATGACAGAGAGCAGCATGACACTCGCTATCCAAGAGAAATTGCTCTGCAGCCACAGCATCCTGATTTGCCAAAAGGAATCGGAGTACCCTTGTTGATCTCCTGCTTCTTTGAACAAATCTTTTGCTGCCTCATATTGTTCTTTTTTGAAAGCTGACTTCGCAAGGCCCAGATAAGCCGGGGCGAACTGCCCATTTAAACGAAGCACTTCTTTCCATGGCAGCTCACTATCCTCATAACGTCCAGCTAGCGTAAGCTGGTTGGCTTGGTCGACCTTTTGTCCAAACTCCGATAACCGGAATACTTGCACAATATTCTCCTGATCGTCTAGGACGAACATTTCGTTCCTTTCATTAACGTCAAGCGCCACGGGACTTTTCAGCAGCCCGACTTGCGAGGAACCGATCGCGGAAGCGCCGCCCCAGAAGTACAATAAATTACCTGATGCATCGTAATGGCTGATATATTTGTTCTGTTGATCCACGACAATCATATTGCCGCTTTGATCGACGGCGACATCGCTCAGTTGAGGGCCTGTCATGATCCCCTCCGCCGGAACGTCCCATGGGGCTGTTTCACCGAACGGTTTCGAGGAGCTGCGCAGCAAATTATCACCTTTTACATTCAGCTTTTTCAATTGATTCGTAGTTGCTGTTCCACCTGTTACGGTGAAAATATAGCCGTTTTTGTCCGTCGCTACACTGTTGATCGGCTCTGGCCTTTTGGCTACCTCATTGGCGTACATTTTCTTGGTGTATAGCATTCTTTTCAATGCATCTAACGGGGAAATCGCCGTGCCGTTGGCACCGAAAAAACCTTGAAACTTGCCTTTCGGATCAAGCATCACGAGCCCCTCATAGCTGCCATGCACGGCGATATACATAAATTCACGTTCATCGACCATGACCTTCGCTGGATCAAAAACAAAAGTCTCGGGGATGTACCGCGATTCCGGCCGTTTGTACTCTTGCATGACTTTGCCGCCAGCATCCAGCTTAAGCACCCTTTTATTACCCGTGTCAGCGACATAGATACTACCGTCGTTCGTCACGAATACACCTTCAGGTTTATTAAAAGGGCTCTCCGGCAAAGTAATATAACGCAAGAGCTGTCCGGATTCTGTCATATGCACGATGCGGTTATTGCCTGTATCCGCGATATAAACCTCACTTTTCGCATCGATGAAGATGTCTTTGGGGTTTTTCATCGGCGAAACGACCTGAACTGTTTTATTGCTTGGATCTGGCGCCATCAGATTTTGCCCGATTACCCCCAGCGGAAAGTACGCCGGCTGAAGATATATGAGATTCCCCCGGCTGTCTTTTGTATACGTGGAGTATTTCACCGAGGCGACTGCTGTCGCAGGCAATAATGCGGCGCATAAGAGGAAGAACGATAGAAATAGCCCCCACTTATGGATTTTCATGCTCAAACCTCCGTTCCCATCTCTCTGTGTATAATGTAATTCGCCCTAACAAGCCATAAGGGCTCAGCTTATAGTCACTAGTAAAATGCCCGCCTTCTTTGCGGAACGACGCCCAACTCGTTGTCAGTGTATCGCCCGACGCCTGGTGGAAGGGTCCCAGCATATTGCGCGGGCTTCCCATGACTTCCACGTCCAAGCGGTTCACTCCCTCGTGAAGCTGCTTCGTCAGATCAAGTCGGTTCGCGCTCCGCCACGGCACATGTCCGGCTGTTTGCCCGTTAACCCGCACCTCGATGGTAACCGCGGCATAATCGCCAAGTTCTACGACCAATCGGCTATCCGCCTTATTTTCCACCTGATTGTCAAAATGATAGATCATGCTGCCGCAGTAATGAGGATATCCTTGCTCGCACCAATCACCGAAAGCCAAAGTTTCGGGCTCGGCCACAATGCTCCTTGAAGCATCAACGCCAAACTCTCCAATCAAATAAATATCTTCCACTTCCATGCGGTTTACATAGTTGCAAGATAAGGTCAACTCGTTCTCTCCAGCCTTCAAGCCGGACAACAGCACACGATCAAACGACCGATCAAGAAACCACCCGTCAGACCTATTGGCGATTCGTTCACCGTTAAGGTGGATCTCGTATTGCTCCACAGACTCCACAACCAAATACACGGCTTCTTGCGGCACTTCCGTCACTTGAAAAGAAAATCGGAATGCGACTGGCTTGCCATCTTCCGGGTGGGGTTCGTGAATCCATTTATACCTTTGCTCCATGCCATTGCCATAAATCTGTCTCATTCCCAAGACCGCTCGGATAGCTTTCTGTGCCTGCCATACTTCCATCTCGTGTGACCAAGCGTCACTACCCATGCGGTATGAGCACATATCCAGCGTGAGCACATTCGGCATGGATCGAGTGAACTTGCAGACTGGACCTAACACCTGTGCGTTGACTTCCTCTACGCTCACATCGCTCTCTTCTGATTCAGCACTTTGGGCGTTGAGGCCATGCTTATGCCATATGTATAGTTTGGAATCCGCCGGACCGAATACCTCATCTAAGCCGATGTATCCATCGCGATAACTGGTCTCAACAGCCTTTACTTCACCTGTCAAGGCCTTCCATTCTTCCATGTATCCCGCCGGCACGTCCGAAGCAACTCCGATTCTAACGCGATGTTCACGCGCACGGTCGTTATTGACAACGAAGAGTGCATAACGATCTCCCATATCTCTGAGCATATACAGGCAGGCAGTGGATTCCTCCGCTTCTGCGCTCTGTATGCTGACTTGGCGTATCAGCATATGTTCTAGTGCTTGTGCGGTCCCAGCTGCATCCCTAACGAGAACCATGTTCGGGTGGTCATAGAGCTCGGCTAGACGCTTCGTCGCCCTGCCTTCGAGCATTTCCGGGCGAGGTCCGACAGCGATCGCTTTGCCGCCAGCTTCAAGGAATTGGAGAAGCAACTGGAAAGTGCTGCTTAGCATCGTCCTAATTTCCGGGATGACGACGACTTGATACTTGGCCTTATGAATAGCAAGCAGATTCCCGTGAACAGCTCCGGTTTCCGCCATGATGGTTTCATCGCCTAGATCAAAATCATAGTGCGCCCTCAGCAGCTCACCGAGGAAAGCGTTAAATTCGTGACCATACCGGTTCGTATCGGAGACGTCTCGGTCTTTGCCTCGGGCAGGAAAACCGTAAGGTCCCGTGCCAACCATACTCCATGCGGTGGAAGCCGGATGAAGAACTAGCACGTCGCGCACCGGGCTGCCTTCTGTCAAAACCGCTGACAATCTAGCAAAATAATTTTCCACTATCGAGTTATATTTCCACCAGCTGGTGTTGTAATTAAATACAGGCGGATAATCCCGTTTCCGACAGCCTTTAATTGAGTACAGCGACAAGTGCTGCGACCTCAGATTAACCCCAAGAACAAATTGAAAATCTCCGATCCATCGCTGCCCTTCAAATGTGAAACCCCAGCCCGTACAGCCATAGGTTTCGGTTAAAACGAACTTTCTCCCATATTGGTTGGCAACGCTGGTACACTGCTTCACCGTGATGTATTCATTCGTTTGCTCGTTCAACATATCGATGCCCGGCACGTGCTGATAGCGATAATTGGGCATGACCGCCCCGCTAACGCGAGTGGCTGTGCCCAAATTATTTTCCCAGAGAAAGTGCCCGGTAAAAGCAAGCCCGTTGTTTTCGCACCACTGGCCGATTTGTTTCGCGTAGGATTCACTGAATCTCTCAGTTATCGTCCGCCAATAATCGTGGCGCGCTTCCGAAGAACGTTCCCCATTGAAATATAAATAGGGAACTAAATCCAACAGATCATATCCGCGTTTCTCCTGAAAATATGCGGGGAATGACCAGCTCCAGGGAATCCAGCCACGGCCCTCGGTAAATGTACAATGGCGGTCATGAAGGCTCGGCTCGTCAGTAAACACACCGCGAACGGTTTTGCCAAAATGTTCGCCTACGACCTTTTTGTAAGCTTCGTAGGTAATGTCGATGAACGCTTCAACCGATTCCGGATTCAATTGATCCGGAGGAGCTTCATTGTTGAACCAAGCACTCCTTTCGGATATTTCAACCCGGAAGAGCAGCAGCACTTCCTCGTTTCCTAATTCTCTGCTTCCACCCGCTGGAATTCTCTCACAGCGAAGCAAGTCTCTTTCGTTAATCACAGCTCTGAACATGGCTACGATGTCGGTATCGGTTTCGTCCATGTTCATTGAACCAATGAGACTATCATCGCCTTTAGGGAGTACCTCCAGCGTAAGGCCCTTAGCGCGGAACGCGTCGCCGCCCCTCGCTTGCACTAGCCCCCCGGCAAAGCCTGAAGGCCAGCGGTCCTCATCGTACAGCCAGGCCTGCATATCCTCCGCTTTAGCCGTTTCTACTGTGGAGCGAACCAGCTCCATCCACTCTTGACCCATGTAGACGGTTTCTAGCCCATCTCGGGAATGAATGAAAAAACCGCCCATCCCTTGCTCCTTCATTTGCTTCACTTGCCGGCTCAGCTCTTCCTCCTTCAAATCGTCATTCCAAGCCCAGAAAGGAAGCGACCTGTAGGCGTTCGGAGGATTCTCAAACTGATTTCGCAATAGCTTAAGCTGGGGCGCTTCCACAAGTCTCCGCCTCCTTCATCTGTTGGAATATCGCGACGCTTTTCGGAAGAAGTTCAACTTCTCCGCTAACGGTTGTGCCGCTGAGCAGCTCCAGTTGTTCGCGTGTCCCCACATGTATCTTGTGCACCTGATCACTATGATTCAACACAAAAGTAAAGAGCAGCTCATCTTTGTGACGTTGAATAATTTCCACGTCTTTCGGTGCTTCAAGAAGCGATGTGATCCCTTTACTAGCGCATAGATATTTCACCCATTGCTGTAAAAATGTACGGCTAGGATCCGTTGCTGCATACCAAGCTTCTCCTTGGCCAAACCGGTTGCGAGTCAAAGCAGGTGACCCTGCATAGTAATCGCTGCCAAAACTCGCAACAATCTCCGCTCCCTCCGAATGAACCACCTCGCACAACAACCCGCACTCGTATGTGCCTTGAAGCTCTCCCAGGTTCATCTCCAGCACGAGCTTGTTTTTTTGATCAGGATGCAGCGCATCAAGCTCTTCCACCCAGATGCCCAGCAGCTCGCGCAGTTCACCAGGATAACCGCCGGCAGTGACGAGATCATTTTCGTTCGCAACACCGCTGTAAAACGTTGTGAGGAAGGTTCCTCCGTTCTTCACATATTGCTCCAGCTTCTCTGCATATCCGGGTTTCACCATATATAAAACAGGGGCGACCACCAGTTCATAGGGGGTAAGATCTGTCTCTACATGAATGAAATCGACTTGAATGTGATTGTCGTAGAAAGCATCGTAATATTTCTGGATGTGATCCACATATTTCAAATGAGCGGAGGGTCCGCCTCCTAACTCGACTGCCCACCAATTATCCCAGTCGAACAGGATGCCTACCTTGCTCTTCACTCGTGCATCAAGCAATTGATTCCCTAGCTGCTTAAGCTCTTGGCCAAGCTCTGTACATTCCTTGAACACACGCGTATGCTCATGCCCGGCATGATCGATTACGGCTCCATGAAATTTCTCATAAGCGCCTAACGAACGGCGCAGCTGGAAGAACATCACTGAATCAGCGCCGCGTGCCACGGCTTGGTAGCTTCGAAGCCGCATAACACCAGGCCTTTTGGCCGGATTAACGGTTTTCCAGTTGAGCACACTCGGTGTCTGCTCCATCAGCATAAAGGGCGCTCCGTCTTTCAAGCCCCGCATGAGATCATATCGAAGCGCCATGTAGCTTTCGGGTGTTTGATTTTCCGGATATATATCAAGAGCGACGATGTCCAGATAAGGCGCCCATTTGAAATAATCAAGCGGCTTATAGGTCCCGTTCCCCTGGAAATTAGTCGTGACGACCGCATCCGGGATGAACGATTTAATCGCGTTATATTCCATCCGATAACAGGCCAGCCAACTGTCCGAATTGAATCGGTAATAATCGAGTGTCATGCCTTGAAATGCCGTTTGATCGGAGTTTCCTCCAGATAGTCCCTCGCTAAGTGCACTGGGAAGGACGATGTCTTCCCAGTCATAATAGGTGTGCCCCCAGAATCGCGTATACCAAGCCTCGTTCAGGCGCTCCAGCGTACCATAACGGCTTTTCAGCCATTCCCGAAATGCGTTCTCACAGTTATCACAATAGCAGCGAATGCCGATTTCATTGTTCACATGCCATAAAAGCAGGGCCGGATGACCCTTGTATCGCTCCGCCAGCTTACGGACCAGAGCCTCGGCATAATGGCGGAACGTCGGACTATTCGGGCAGGAGTTATGTCTTCGGCCAAACTTTCTTTTTTTCCCATCGGTCGTTACGGTTAGAATATCCGGGTGCTTCCTCGCCATCCAAGCTGGATGCGCAGCCGTCCCCGTTCCCAAACAGGCGTACATGCCATTCTCGTGCAGCTTGTTCATGACCTCGTCTAACCAGCCAAACTCGTAGGTCTCCTCATCCGGTTGGTTGAGTGCCCACGAGAACACATTGACTGTTGCAATATCAATGCCTGCAAGCTGAAACAGCCGCATATCCTCATCCCATATTTCCTTAGGGAACTGCTCTGGGTTGTAGTCGCCGCCATACATAATTTTGGGAAATGTCCGGCTGATCATCGAATCGCCCCCTGAAGTGTTAATGGAATAGTTGCTGCGCTGTTTGTATCCTCTAATGAAACTATCTCCGGCCACCGTTTGCTTAGCTGCATCGGCGATCCATCTCTTGCAGAGAATGGCTTCAGCCGCAACTGGAAAGTCGTATCCTTCGGATGAAGCAAATAACGAGCTAGCGGAGGAGCTTCCCCGCAGCTATGATTGCCAATCGGAGCCTGCTGATGATCCAGGTTCACGATCGTTTCATGTAACCGGACTAAGTCGGTTGTATGTTTCGCACTTGCTACATTCGCCGTGGAATAGTGACTCGCGCTTATATCGAACATCGGCAATCCGCCTACAAACAAACCCGTTCCTAGCGTGTTGGTTACGGTCGCCCATCGTGCTTCCGTTTTATTGCCGTGCTCTTGCGGCTTAATATAGGGAACATACTGCTCCTGCACCGTTCCTGCATAGACACCAAGCCGTCCGCTTTCCTTACGGTCGATATAACATTCGTGCGGGCCAAGCCCGAACCAAGATAATCGATCGAAGGTGCCGGGCATGACCATCTGTAGACCCAGACGTGGTAATGGTGGGAGTCCTGAACGTGGACTCACACGGACTGTCAGGAACACATCCCCTGATCCGTATACCGTGTATACCGTATTCGTCTCAAAACATGTACCTAATCCCGCTGCGCCAAGCGTCGCTTTCACCGTAATTTGCGTCGCATGGTTGCCAACCGGAAGCACAGAAAACTCATTCACACGCTGTTGCAAGGCATCGTAACCGGTTTTTCTCCATTCTTTCGCTTGTCGGCCATCATTATCAATGGGCGCTCGCCACACATTGACTTTCGGGCCAGACTGCAGAAGCGGAATTCCGTTATATTCGAATGCGTTCAAGGTTCCGCTCTTTTTGTCCCAAACCAGACAAAAATCGTTACCGCTCACTAGCAAGCTTGTGTTCTTCTCTTCCATGCGTAAACTGTGCATGGGCTTAACGCTGATTAGCGGAGCACCATTCGGCACAGGTGAAGGGGATAACGGCAAATCCGCCCACGCTACTTCGTGTCCTTGCTGCGCCCACCGTGTCTCCTGCCGCAAAGTAAACCGAATACGGAGCCAGCACTCGCCTTTCAATTGCTCATAGGCCTTACTGAAAGGTATGGTAATATCGACCTTTTCTCCTGGTGGCACATCGGTTCTCCGCAGCTCTCCCTGCTCTACGATGTCCCCGTCATGCAGCAGCTGCCACGAGCCATTCAGGTGATCAAGGGATAAGAAGTCGTAGCGATTCTCGATACTTACGATGCCAGATTGAACATTGACCGCACGAACTTTTACCGGCTCAATCACTTTTTTAAACTCAATCAGAGATGACTTAATCGTTCGATCCGGAAATACCAAGCCGTCTATGCAGAAGTGTCCACTGTTCGGATGATCGCCAAAATCGCCGCCATACGCGTACCACTCTTGGCCATCCTCTGTGTGCTGCCGGACTGCAAGGTCGGCCCACTCCCAGATCATACCGCCCAGCAGCCGGGGATACTGATAAATAGCTTCCCAGTATTCCTTCAAGTTGCCGGATGCATTCCCCATCGCATGCGCAAACTCGCACATGAGGAAAGGTCTTGGATCTTCCGTTTTCTCCCCTTCTTCAATCAGGGCATCCAGCGAGGGATACATGCAGCTCACAATGTCTACGACCCCAGCATCTTTGGCCCTTTCGTAATGAATCGGACGTGTCGGATCTGCTGCTCGCACCCAGTCAGCCATCGCATCATGATTAGCCCCATATCCCGACTCGTTCCCCAGGGACCAGATGATGATGGACGGATGATTTTTATCCCTCTCCACCATGCGGCGGGCACGATCGACGAACGCTTCTCGCCATCGCTCATCCTGAGCGAGATGACTTTCATTGCCAATGAAATGACAGCCATGCGTTTCGAGATCCGCTTCATCGATGACATAGAGCCCATAGCGGTCGCAAAGATCAAGCCAGCGTGTATCATTCGGATAATGTGATGTACGTACGGCATTCATATTGTGCTGCTTCATGAGGCGGATATCCTCGACCATGGCTTCCAGCGGTATGACATAACCGAGATCGGAGTGGAACTCATTGCGGTTTACGCCTTTGAGCGTAACGGGAGTGCCGTTGATAAGAAGCCGCCCATTTCGGATAGCAACATCGCGAAAACCAACGGAAACGCTTACAGTTTCTAGCGAAACCCCTGTCTCGCCCTCTAACTCCAAAACCAAGGCATATAAGTACGGATCCTCCGCTGACCATTTGTGTGGAGCCGTGATGGGGAGCTGCACGTTGAGCATTTTTTCATCCGTTAGCAAGAATGCTTCGGTTTTACCGGTGTATATCATTTGGCGCTTTTCGTCCATCAACGAAACATTTACTGTATGGTTGTGTGCCAATATCGCACGATTTGACAAGCATGCAACCGCCATCCGCAGGCTAAGCACTGCATCCTGCTGATTTTCAATGAAACTGGTTTGTACAGAAACATCTTGGATGTGCACATCGGGTGTTGCTTTCAAATACACATCTCTGAAAATACCGCTTAACCGCCATTTGTCCTGATCCTCCAAATAGCTGCCATCGCTCCATTGATAGACCTGCACGGCAACCGTGTTCTCTCCCTCTTTCAGCAAAGAAGCCACGCGAAATTCACTATGCATGTGGCTGCCCTGCCCATATCCGGCCAATATCCCATTCACCCAGACATGAAAGGCGGAATCAACACCTTCAAACACGAGAAACACTTGCCTATCCTCCCAGGTATCAGGCAGATGGAAGCTTCTACGGTAGCAGCCCGTTGGATTATCGTTTGGGACATGCGGCGGATCAATGGGAAACGGATAATAGCTGCTGGAATAATGCGGTTTTCCAACTCCCTGCATCTGCCAATTGCCAGGAACGGGCATAGCCTGCCAATCGCCCGTCTTATAAGAAGGATCGTAGAAGTTCTCTGGCGCCTCCGACGGATTTGAAACGTACTGAAATTTCCAGCTCCCATTCAGCGATTGGAAGTATGGCGAAAGCGTCCGCTCACCAAGAAGCGCCGTTTCTACATCTGCATATGGCATGTAACCAGTATTGGAAGGCTCAACGCTGCGTCCAAGCATCTCTAGATTCTCCCAATCCGGAATTTCTTTCTCTCTCATCGAAATGCCCTCCTATCTTTCACCTCTAACCCAAAGTATCCTTGAAACGCAAAGCGTTATTTAAAACTAGCGCAATGACCCATGACGGATTCCATTTATTGCTGTGTCCCCGATGATTCCAGTAGGTTTGAAAAAAACCTTCGCCTTGCTCGCCAACAACCGTAAAACCCCATTCGCCCGGCTTCGTACAAATGCCCTGTCCCATCGCATCCAGGGACACTCTGCCCCACCGTTCATATAGCTCATTGCCGGTTAAGCGGCCAAATTTCCAAAATTCGTAGGTTGGAAAAAAGACATCCAAATGATGGTTTTGTACACTGACGCCAGGCCATCCAACCGCCCTGAAATCCGTGTTCCGGAATGCTGAGCCCTGATTGTATGCCGGATTCCACACATATACGAACGTTAACAGCCAATCCGCAGAGATTTCAGCCCACTCCCGATACCGTTCCTCCTTTGTCAAAAGAAACAGTTCGTATGCGGCAAGGAAAAAGTACATCCCTGCTTCCTTGTCCTCACACTTAGCATCAAGAGTCGAGCGGGCAAACGGCCGTTCGAACGTCTCGACATGCAGTTCGTAATAGCGATGCATCATCGTTTCAGCAAATTCTAAATATTGGTTCTCCTTGGTGATCCCATACGTTTTCACGAGAGCGATCAAGCAGGGAAGTCCCGCTGCCGTTATCATGCCATCTGCAGGGTGGCCATTCATTAACCATGCGGAAGGATAGATACCCGCTGGAAGAGCTCCGCCTAGTAAGAATTCTGCGGACTCGCGCAGAGCCTCGATCCAGCTGCTTGGAACTTCTAGACAGCTTTCACGAAACAGCTCCACAATTTCTGCCAAATCAGAGATCGTTTCACCGTAAGATCTGCTTGAGACAACAGGTTGCTTGTTCCAGTAAAAGTCGTCCCATACTCCCTCATCCAAGCGGTACATGCTGTGTCTCACACCTGGCACTTGGGTACGGCTCTGGGATACATAGAAATCAACGGCGCGAACAGATCTATCGACTCTTTCTTCCTGTCCGCTTTCAATGCCTAACTTGGCATCGCACCAAGCCAGCTTCAAGCACTGCCCTGTCCAGCCGTACATATAATGCAGCGGATGCTTGGAGACATTCCCGTTCTGATTGGAGTCGGTAAACTTCACGTAGCCTGCGGCTCCCCGCTCCCCGCTTCTATAACGATCATCCATCGCGTTCGTCTTAAGTCTGATCATTTCATCCAGAGATAGCGGACTCTTCCCCACAGGCGCGAATAGCGGGATGCTTTTGCGAACAATTTCACGGAATGCATGCCCAGAACGGTCTGCCGTTCCCCAATCCAGCGCATACATTTTGGTTAACGTGCTGCCTTGTGCGAAATCCAAATATCCTTCGGGATAAGGTGCCGTTATGTTTTTCGCTATAAAATAAGTATCTTTCTCGCCGTTAAACATCAGAACGCCGCTTAACGCGACAACTAGGCTGCGACTCTCCTCTTGAATCGCTCCCAGGGAGCCATAATGTACAACGCCATCGTTCGTTTCCACATAATCAGGGATGGAGAACAAGGAGAGAAATCTTGTCTCCTCTTCCTCCCACTCCACATTCACGCAGGGAATTGGCAGCCGGTGCTCTTCACAGATATATCCTTTGCCAGGTCCCACACCAAGCCTTGGTACGATTCGATTCGGATCCGAGGAAGGGTTATTATTGTAAATCAGGTGGGGGATCGTCACCTTTTCCTTGCTTCGCTTTGGAAGTGCGAAAAGGAGTCCCACGGCTGCTTCACTTACTACAGTGTCAGTTCGATTCTCCCAACTCACTTGCACACGCAAGAGATCATTCTCGTCAAAAGTCAAACTCATCGAGACGTGTAAGGCTTCTAATGTTCCGCTAATCCGAAGCAAACCACTCTCTTCCGTCACTTCCACACTGGAAAACCCTGGAGTATCCAGCTGCCAAGGTCTTCCCGTGGAATAACAAAGCATCTCATTCAGCTGCCCCGTGAAAAAGGGTGAGTGCTCACCCTCTGATCTAAGAATGAGCCGTAGGCCATCTTGCGTGTCTGCTATCTCAGCTCGTCGCTTCTCACTGCGGCTAACAATGGCGTGCAACACTCCGGGCTCACTCCTTTCTCACTCATCAAGGTAACCAGCAGGCGGTCAAGTGTTGGATTAAATCCGACTCTGCCAGCTAACGGCAGGCAGATGAAGAACATGAGACCTTTGCCTACACGTTTCAATCCTACGACAGGAAGCTTACGCTTCCCCGGAGTCTCCGAATGAGCTTGATAAGCAAAAACAATGGGTTCTATTCCCTCGCCTAGCAAATGGCTATTGGTCATGCCGTCCAGCCGGTCAGTCGTTAGATTGTAAAAATAGGCGTAATCGTCTGGCTTTATGCCTGTCATAGTAAGGCTCTCATCTTGCATAGAAAGCGTATACACTTCTCGTAATTTCACCGTTTGAATTTGGGTATCCTCAAGCTCCCATATCCCATTGTCACTGTGCTTCAGGATGCATACAGCGGTCGCGCCATTACGAACTTTGGACAGAATAGCTGTCCGCTCGTTGTTGAATGCTTCTGGAGAAGATACAACAAGTGTGCAATCCTCCTGCGCCTCATCGGAATAACGCTCTCCAGCTACATCCAGCAATGAACCGAGCAGCTCTGACGCTGCGTCGAGATAAGCGACCTTCTGGGGTTTCTGGATTCTCGCCCTTGCAAAAGCCTCGAAAGCAAATCGTTCCGCATTGAGTATGCGCCCGCCTTCATCTATCAATTCCGCATCCACATACAATTTCTGTCTATCTTGCACAGAAGGCACAGAGAACCGAATCGAACCCGCATACATCGATGAAGCGATCGGTAATTGACCGGCTATTTCGTAATGTGCGTAGTCCCTTGAATCATCACGCAATGTTGCCACAATACGGCACTTCCCGTATTCCTTCGCTGTATCGTTCAGAAGCCACGCTTCTATTTCCAGTGACTCTCTCTCGTAAACCTTCCAGCGGTCGCTTCGCAAATTAACGCGAACAGGCTCCAAACTTGCTTGATAAGTGAAATACGCTGGTTTCGGCTTGCGATCAACACCTACAAGAGCTTTCATCCAACCGGCTGGCCAAGCGTCAATCAGCAGATGGATGGCGGTAGATACAACAAGGTCCGCCCTTCTGCGCCATGCATCCGTCATCAGCTTCGTTGCTAAACTTTGATGCTTCTGACTAGCCTGAATCCAACCTTGCATGCTCGTTTGTTCGGCATACCAATCTCCGTGAAGATTGTACGTTTGAGCGCCATGGATGTCATTCGGTAGCCAACGATCTTGCTCCGAGGCTGGGAGCCATTCTTGGGGATAACGGCTTAACATAAGTTCTGCATGATCCAGACCTTCGGTCCCATACTCTCCGCAGCCCGCTTTCCAACCTTCTCTGATGGTTGGAAGGAACCCTTTGTACATTTTCCCAACAGGAATGACATTGTTCGTATACCACAAATTATAACAATGAAAATCGGGCAGCCCTTCACGGGTAGGCGGGTTATAATCCCCTTCCACGTTCTTAACAACACGATCCGGATTCTCAACAAATATCGCTTGCCTGGAGGCTACGAAGAAAGCTTCCAACTCATTTCTGTGCAAATAGCGGTGACCCTTGCGTCTCTTTTCCGTCCTAGATGGCTCGTTAATCAGAGATACCATAATGGAGGATGGATGGCTGCGAATCAGCCTTTCCATCTCCGCTGCTTGCTTCACGCCTTCGACGAATTGGTTTCGGCGAATAAATCCGAACGTGGGCAAATCGCATTGATGCATCATGCCAAGCATATCGAAATAATCATAGATTTCTTCCTGCACGGGGCGTTGTGTAATGCGGTAAAAATTCAAGTTCGCAATCTTAGCAATCAAAATATCATCGATTAATTGTTCAAAATCGTTGTTCATCACGCATTGCTGCAGATGACCCATTTCATTGGCGCCTCTTAGGATGATCGGATGATTGTTCAAATAAAGCGTGCCTTTCGGTACCTGCTGCTCATCCATATGGAATTTGCGCATACCGAATGTGCGATCCCGGCTATCGACGCAGTGGCTGTCGTTCTTTACTTCAATCCGTACGGCATACAGGAAAGGGGATTCCGGTTCCCACATGTGATAGGTTGGAAATTCGATTTTATAGCGGAAATAATTAATGCCCGGCCCGGCATAAGCCACTGTGAATGAGATGGGCTCTATGCCTTCACCCTCAAAATTCTGAGGCATAATTTCCAGTTCCAACTCAAAATTTTCCATCACCCGCGTCGTGGTGTTCACCGCATCAATCCAAACTTCCACCGAACCGCTGTCAATATCCGGTCTCACGAAGACATCCTGGATAAATAGTTCTGACCGCTGTTCCAGAAATACCTTATTGTAAATACCCGCTCCTGGCGGACAGTGACTCCAGCCGTTGTATGGATCATCCCATCCCGGACCCGTCGCAGCGTATATTTTATCCCCATCCAGTTTCGTTCCACCGACACCCATCATTGGGATATCCGTCTGAACCTCAACGACGAGCGTATTGTTTTCCTGCAAAAAGTCGGTCACGTCAAATTCGAACGGTGCGAAAAAACCCTCATGACTGCCAATGCATTTGTGATTGAGGTATACCGTCGTTTTATAATCAACACCCTTGAATACGAGATAAACTCGTTTTCCGTCTGGAATGCCAGGATACGCAAACTCACTGCGATAAAATCCCGTCCACTTGCCATCTTCCCCCGATGGTCCACGGAAGTCAGGGATCGTCACAGCTTCCCAATCCCCTGCACCATCCAGTACGCGAGTAAAACTCACATCTGTAGGTGTCTGATAGCGAAATTGAAAGTGACTGCATACTTGCCGATCTCTTGTCATTGAAGGCGCTGGTACTAAATTTCTCATATAAGGTCTGTACTTCTCACGCTCTAGCTCTAATTCTTCATGAAATCGAACCATCTGCTCTTCAAATGTAAGCTCATCTACGTGCTTAGCTTTATCTGTGCTTGATGCGAAATATTTTTTCTCATAAGTTATAGGCGGAATGTCCCGCAGTTCGTCTTTATTACCGGGATGTTCACGAAACGCAATTTCCGCGAACTGATCCAAACGTTTCATTGGCTCCAATCACATCTCCACCTTACTTCTCGTCATACCCTCACGATTTCATAATCTAACGTATAACCTTCTTCATCTTGCGGATACATGCTTACTTCCGTCGATCCGAATCGCTGTGTCCAGCACCGTTTCTCACCTAGGAATGGCTCTACGGCTTCTTTCACTTCACTTGTCATAAAATCATTCGTCACGATCCAACTTCCGAAGCCTGCTCTACCGCTTTTCTTTCGTTGTTCCGGACAATCCGGAGGGAGGAGCCACTCTGCGATGACAACAACAGCCCCGTCGTCTGCCTTTTTCGTAATCATGGCAAAGGTCTCTGCCGAAAGTGTAGTTCCACCAACAAGAATTAACTTGGGCTGACCTAGTTTATCGGCAGTTACGTGTTCATCAAACGCCAGAACATTGGCTAGCGGATAAAATAAAGGATGTACCCGTTTACCTGTACCTCCGCCAAATCCTTCCACGAGAGGGAATTGATCAAGCGGTACTTCTTGCTTCAATTGATGTCTCGGGAAGTCATACCCCGGAATATGCTGGCAGCTGCCATGGGCCGGAATCGTGCCTCTACTTAGCAGATGCCAAATGTGAAACACGCTCTGGCTTTGCGTGATATCTTGCGTCTGACGTGCGCGATTGCCATACAGCCGCTCATTCTGACCATAATTGCTATCATCCGAGTGAATTACGGCTATATCAGGATCAGCTTGGGAGTGGTGCCAAGTTAGCGGGTTCTCGGGAATAAATTTCCGCACAAATTGCAGCCAAATCTCACCGAATTCCGTCTTCCTGAAGCCTTCTGGCTGATGTCTAAGCAATACATCGATATTTTCTACGAACAAATGGGTTGGTCCCATCAAGTAGCCCATCTTCAATGCTGATTCAAATTCCTGCGGCGAATGCCCAGGAAATCCTGGGAACCTTGTAAACCATTTACCTGTATCAGGTCCCCATAAATCGGCACAAATCCACAACGCCCGGCCGTATTGCTTGGCTGCACCTAATGCAGTTGACAGCTGCAGCGATTGGAATGATTCCTTCATGATTTTCGGACAAAGATCCATCCCAGCTCTGGCAAATGTGTGAAACATGGTAGGAAACACATGCTCCGCTATTAAAGGGACCGATGTACTCGCCAAGCCTGCTTGCTCCACAATTCGACTCACGTGGTTCGTACGGGATCTCACGGACTGTTCCACCTTGCTCCGCGCCTGTGCCACACTCAAACCGTCCGTGCTGCCCCAATGCGGGAACCATCCATCCTTACGGTACTGCCCGGCGTTAATTTGCAAATGCTCCGGCTCATCGTACAGCAGTCCTATGCATCGTCCTGAGGTCGAGGCTTCGACAATCGCCTGATCAGGAACATCATACCGATTGGTCCCTTCCACCCAGGGGCCGTTAATGTTGCCATATTCGTTTCCTAGGCAGATGTCCATCCCTGCTGCGGTAATGTCAGCAACCACATCCCAATGATCAGTGCCTGGAAGTACATGATGCACATAGAAATCCGTTCCCAGTTCACGCAAGCTATTTACAAAAGCACCTGGTTCCGGCTTCGGATCCTGTGAGGGACAGATGCTTCCTGTTCCCGTTCGCATGATGAGATCTGATGCCTCACCCGCCCATGGATCCTGCCAGGCTACGACGGGTCCCTGAATACCTAGCTTCGGTTTATGCATCACCAGTGTTCTTCACTCCCCAGCTCGCCTCAACATTCACGAATGATTGGCGAATGATGGACAGGCAATCGGCCACTTCCTCCGGCTTCGCATGTTCCAGAATCAAGGGAACATCCGGCATCCGGCGAGCAAGGAGCTCTGCATACACATGCCAATCCGCTTGACCCGCCCCAACCCGAGGTGTTGTGAACCCATCGGCTCCGTAGAGCGCATCTTTGGCATGCGCGATGGGACAATACTTGCCGATATGGTCAAACATGGTGGCCATCGCTTCGGGCTGCCTGCTCAAATCTTCCTGCTTCAAGTAGTTAAAGGGATCCATAATGAATGCCAAACCTTCCGTTCCTAGGCGCTCTATCATATCCTTGGCTTGTTCCGTAGTGGCAAGCACGTTGTTCACAAAACCTTCGGCTAGCAGAATGGCCCCCTGCTTCACCGCGCGATTGCGCAAGCGATCTATGATTTGCAGCAGCTGCTCCCACGCTTCGGGGGTACGGTTGCCCTCGTAATCACGCCAAGCGTTGGTCGGGTGAAGACTTCCCGTCTCTGTCGCCATATACCTAGTTCCGTAGACCGAACATAGGTCGATCATCTTTTCCAATTGCTCCAGCTTCGCTTCCCTTTTTGGGAGATTAGGGTTCATTAAGTTGGTATAACCGGATAAACCGACGACCGTGATCCCCTTATTCTCAAAAATCGAGCGAATTTTCTCAGCACGGGCGGGTGAAAGGGGTTGGTCATCCATCACCTGCATCGCTTGCTTCGGATCAATTTGCACATAGTTCATGCCCTGATTCCGAGCCTCTTCTGCCATGGCTTCTGCACTCCAGCCCATATAGATGTAGCTCATAAATCCGAGTTGATTCATCCCACAACGCTTCCTTTCAGCAAATCCGCTCTTTCTATTACACACGCTTCCTGGCTCGAATTTACCATCGCCGTAGTCAGCGCCACCGTCTGGATATTATCCTCTGCTGTGACCGGCGGGAGATTGCCTTCCTCAAGTGCCGTCATGAATGCGATCATCGAACCAGCGAAAGCATCCGGGAACCATGTTCCCTTAAGCTTGATTTCATGAACGACATTCTTGTGTTTATTCAGTGCCATATAGAGCGTATCTTGCGTGCACCACAAGCTTCCTTCTGTCCCGTCAATCCACCAAGTATTGCTGTGTGAGCGGCTTGCTTTGGCAATATTGTTAAAATGCAGCGTCGCCATGAGCGGGTTCCTGCCCCCTTTTGGCCCAAACTCTACATTCGCCGAATAGATAAGGGGGTCGACCGCATGTTGATTGGTTAACTGGGCTGTCGTACAGTGTACTCTTGACCATTCCTCTGGATAAGGGTTGAAATATCGACAGAGGTCCACATAGTGCACGCCATGGTCGACAATGTTGAAATTTTTCATCTTTGTCCACCACCAGCCGGCTTGATCCTGGAACGAGCGCATATGATGATGGATGCTGTATACTTCCCCAATCAAGTCCTGCTCCAGTACCGTTTTCAGCGCTTTGTGCGCTGGTGCAAAGCGGGCTTGTTGATTGACTCCGAGGATAATCCCCATCCTGTTAGCCTCTTCGCTCAGGCGTTCTGCTTGTGCCAGATCCAGGGCTAAAGGCTTTTGGCACAATACTGGCCTTGGTGCCTTTCCGATTAACCTCAGCACTTCCAGTCGCGGTTCCGGATGGATAGCCAGATCGATTACACCTACATCCTCCCTCTCAAGTAGCTGATTAACATCCGTCGTCCAGAACGGGATATTGAACTTTTCCGCTGTGCTGCGTGCTGCTTCCTCGTTCACGTCGCAGCATGCGGCTATGTGCAAACCGTATTTGCGGTATGCCGGTAAATGTGCCGTATTCGCTATACTGCCGCAGCCGATGAGGCCGATTCCGTATTCATTTACATTGGTGAGACGCTTCTTATTAGGCAAATAATCGTCTGGTCGAATGAACTCCATAGTTACACCTCTTTATTTCTTACATTACACGAGGATGGAAAAACATTTATAGGGTGTTCATGCTTTTTTGTAGGGAGGATTCAACCACGTTGGCTATTCCGTGTGAAAAGCATCGAATTGTGGCGAGTTGGGGGGGGGGCTCACACAAAACCCTAGCAGCAATCCCGCTAGGGATTACTTAACTTGTTAATAGCTGGTGTGGTCGAAGTTGGCAGTATGTGGGGTAGCCCGATGAGATGGTGGACGGTTCATAAGCAGCTAACATTTGTGCCTGACGGAGGTGATCCGCCAGGTGGATACAAGCCATGCCCCTTGCACTAGCTCCTGCATGGGGAACTCCAGGCTGCTATTTCGCTGAATCTGCCGCGTTTTCCGCATGCTGGGGGAACTGTGGTCCGTTAATCCTCCAATTTCACCCTGAAAACGTACAAAATCGGCCAAATAAGAGCCTGTAGTCCCCCCCAGCGTGGAAATAGCTCGTTTTCCTCGAAATAGAGGACTGTAGTTCCCCTTCAGGAATAACGCCCCCATGGTGTCCCCCCACTACAACAAAAAGGCCACCCAAAGGGTGACCTTCCCAAAAACCATTCAAATATTAGTAGCCTCTTTCAAACTCTCACTCTCCGCTCGCGTTCCGAGGGATAACACATACCGTTTGCCCGTCTCCGCATGGAAAGTAAGGATACCAGACTGTTCTTCCCGTACAGCCTCCACGACAGCACCGTCGGATTCCACAATAAGCGGTAACTGGCCGCCCTTGTAAACAACGGTGCAAGCTTGGCTATACTTGGCTTGAATAACGCAGTGAGTCATCGCTCCATCTTCCCAAGCCATGTCGACTTCGAAGCCGCCACGGGCTCTTAAACCGCTGACCGATCCTCGTGACCAAGCGCTTGGCAAGGCTGGCAGCAGGTTGATCTCTCCACGGTGCGACTGCAGAAGCATCTCTGCGATGCCGGCTGTTCCGCCGAAATTCCCATCGATCTGAAACGGCGGATGATTGTCGAACAAGTTCGGCAATGTGGAATGCGAGAGCAGCATGCGAAGATGCTCGTATGACTTCTCGCCATCCTCCAGACGGGCAAAGAAATTAATGATCCACGCCCGGCTCCAGCCCGTATGGCCGCTTCCGGCTTCCAGCCTGCGCTCCAATGTCCGTTTGGCCGCATTCGCCCACTCCGGTGTGTGGCGCACATGAATCATTTCGCCAGGGTGCAAGGCGAACAAGTGGGAAATATGACGGTGACCTGGATGAACCTCATCCCAGTCCTTCACCCATTCCTGCAGCTGCCCGTGCTTGCCGATTTGCGGTGGTGGCAGCTTGCGAAGCTTGCGTTCCCATTCTTGTCTTGTTCCTTCATCCATTTTCAGACGCTCAGAGGCATCGATACAGGCACGGAACAGCGAATAGATAATCTGCGTATCCATGGATGGGCCTATGGTCAAACAGCCAACGCTGCCATCAGCACCAATAAACTTATTCTCTGGTGAAGTAGAGGGTCCCGTGATCAGGTGTCCATTTTCATCTTCAAACAGATAATCCAAGAAAAACTCCGCTGCTTCCTTCATGATCGGATATGCCCGGTCGCGAAGGAAACGCTCATCCTGTCCATACCGGAAATGCTCCCAGAGATGCAAAGTTAACCAAGCCGCGCCCATCGGCCAAATCGATCCCGGCATAAAATTGCCCTCAATTTGGGTAGCTCCCCACATGTCGGTATTATGATGCGCAACAAACCCTCTGCAGCCGTAGACCTCCTGCGCCGTTTTCCTGCCATTTATACGCATACGGTCAATTAAATCAAACAACGGCTCGTGGCATTCGGGCAGGTTGCACACTTCCGCGTGCCAGTAATTCATCTCCGTGTTGATATTAATGGTGTATTTACTCTCCCATGGCGGTGTGAAGCTTTCATTCCATATCCCTTGCAAATTGGCCGGATTAGATCCGGGACGCGAAGATGCCATCAATAAATATCGGCCGTATTGGAAATATAATTGGGCAAGCCCAGGGTCGCTTCCACCTTCTTTGAACCGCTGCAACCGAGCATCGGTAGGCAGTACATCGGCTTCTTTGCTATCTTCCGGACGACCTAGCTCCAGCTTCACACGCTGTATCCGGCTGGTATGATCCGCAACGTGGTCGCGCTTGACTTTATCGTAACCTTTGCCCGCCGCGTGCTCTAACTGACGCGTACAGATGGCAATCGGGTCCGAGTGGCGGAAGGACGTTTGCGCCGCGATATAGATCGTTACAGCTTCTGCCTGAACGATGAGGAAATCACCAATCACTTTCACCGAACCGCCGTCGGGAACCGCTTTCACTGCCGCACAATAGGTGACTCCACCTCGGCCATTTTCACCGCTCATCACCAGTGTGTCGTTGGCAATTTTTTGGGTGCCTTCATCAAAAGGCCTGCGGCTCAAATGCATGCGCAGATTTAACTTGGCAGGTCGATCGCACTTGATGCGAATGACAATGACTTGATCAATCGCGCTGCTGAACATTTCCCTGGAGTGCTGAATATCATTCAGGCAATAGCCCACTTGCGCGACACCCTGCTCGATGTCCAGCTCCCGGTAATAATTGGAGATCATCTTCTTTTCACCATCATGGTAAATTTGGAAATCTCCAAGCGGCTGATAAGGATGCAGCGATTTGGGAATCGACATCATGCCCATTTGCGCAAGTTCTTCAGCCTCAATTTGTTTTCCTTTCATCAATAACTGACGGACCATTGGAAAGTATTTCTGTCCCTCTGGATTATCACCGTTAACGGGTCCTCCATACCAAACGGAGTCCTCATTGAGCTGCAATCTCTCGTTGTTCACTTTGCCGAATATCATAGCGCCTAGACGCCCATTCCCGATTGGAAGCGCATCGTTCCAGGATCTTGCTGGTTTCTCGTACCACAATTTTGTACCATTGGCTGAATTTCGCATTGGTTTCATCAGCAACACTCCCTAAATTTTTTGGATGCGTAACGCGTAATAGAGTTTTCCTGGCAAATCTATTCGAAAACGCCCTTCATGTTTGCCCTCTATCGGGGTAATATCCATATGCCATGTATCAATTAAATCGACTTGGTAAGTGCCTTCTGGTAATGAAAACTCGCGATACGCAAAGCGATGGGGGCCAAAATATTGCAAGTAATATTCACCCCGAACGGATAATGTCGCTGCATCATAGCTATCGCTCGTATAGGCCAATTGAGCAGGAGCTTCTTCAAGTATGCCTTTTAAAAATTCGATTCTCCGCATGCTTTTTCCTTGCAGTTCTCCACCATGCGACCACCATAAAATTTTCTCGGCATTCAAGTAACTTTCCCCGTGCGTCACATACCCGCCTCGGCACGTCCCCTCCCAGATCCCGCAAAGCAATTCTTCGGGCGTTAAGCTGCCCCATCTGGTATCCAAGTTGCCTTCATAGCCGCATTCGTCAATGATGACCGGCTTGCCGTATTGTTTGGTACATTCCGAAATCACTTTCACATCGGCATGCTGGATGCTGGCATGTGTTGTCCATGGTGTGCCAAAATCATACCATGTTTTGCAATTATGAATAGACCTTAAATGGCTTCCATAATCACATTCCTGAATAATCCGAAATAATCGGCTCCAGTCATCCCATTTCTTATGAGTCATTACATCGTATTCGTTCGCTAATGACCACCAAACATGGCTATAAGCGGCGAATCGAGCGACGACATAACGCACATAACGGTCATCCGCTTCTTGCGGCATCCGGTCAAATCCCCAGCGTCCTTCATCATAGGGATGAAACAATACGAGCTCCGCCTGAATGCCCAATTCGGCCAAATCCTTGACCCGCTTCTCCAAATGCGCGAAATAACCTGGAACAATCCGTGTATAATCAAAACCGGATTCGAGCGAACCTTCGAACGGATAACCGTCAGGTTCCCGATCATTCAGCATGTACGACTTCGGGAAAACCAACATTCTAATTTTATTAAAAGGGGCCTCGCTTAACGTCCGCAAAGTTTGCTCCTGAAGGTCGCTGTTTTGGTGATGCCACACATAACTCGTCGTCCCGACTGGCGTATACCGCGTTCCATCTGCATACCCGAAATAGACAGAGTCCTTAATTCTCACTGGGCCGTGGTTGTTCGTATGCGTTGCCGTCAGGCAGCTAAACTCCCCCTTCAGTTGGTCCATTTCCGTGGACGAACTTGAAGTCTCGAAGCACCATGAGCCTTCTTCCTCTGGCATGAATCGGATACGGTACTTGCCGTTACCGTCATAGAAGCCTTCAGCATAAGCCTCATTCCGTCCCTTCGTAAACCGGGCGCTAAGCTGAATGTCCGTAAACGGATTCCCCTGTGAGGGACCGTCCAGCGTAAGCTCGAACATGCCCCAGCGCTCTACATCCCTTGTATAGATCAGCTTCATCTCCTCCTTCCACATAGGCTGCTTATCCAATCTTTTGAATACGAAGCGCCATAAAAGGTTTTCCTGGCAAGTCTACCCTGCAGCTCCCACTGAACGTACCTGGCAAGGGTGTAATCGTCATCTGCCAAGTATCGATAAGTTCAATTCGGTAGGAGCTATCCTGTCTAAGTTCTAAGTTTAGGAACGCATGCTGATGACGCCCGAAGTATAGCAGCTTGTACGTGCCTTCTTCCGCTGTTTTCATCCAGTCCGCAGGACCTTCTTCCATCACTTTTCGCAAAAAAGCAATTCGTTCTGTACTCTCGCCATACAGCTTGCCTCCAGAGGAAATCCAGGCTCTGGTTTCTCGGTTGATGAAAGACTCCCCATGCCCGACAAATCCGCCCCTCGATAACCCCTCCCAGAAACGATGAGTCAATTCCTCGCCTGATATATTGCCCCATCGTCTAGAGCTGTTGCCTTCATAGGATATCTCGTCGATGACAATTGGTTTGGCAACAGCTTCCCGCCAAGACGTCGTTAGCTCCGCCTCCCAATGCTGAATGCTTTGATGCGTAATCCATGGCTTGCTAAAATCATATAAGCTTGAAGATTTGTACATCTTCGTGCCGTTATGAATGGACCGCAAATGCTGGTACGGATCGTATCGCTGGGTTAATTGAAGCAGTCGATCCCAGTCCGGGATTGATTTATATTTATTGAAATCATATTCGTTGCATAGCGACCACCATACATTGCGAAACGAGGCTAGGCGGGCGATCACATACCGTAGATAAAAGGCATCTGTATCCGCGTCCATATTGTCGACGCCCCAATACCCTTTGTCATAGGGATGAAATAAGACGAGATCAGCTTCTATGCCAAGCTGCATGAGATCATGGATACGCTGTTCCAAATGGGCGAAAAATGCCGGATTAAATTGTTGTTTGTCCAAATCCTCAGGGCAAGTGCCGGCAAAGGCTACCTGTAGCGGCGGCTGCATATCCCGTGTTGGCAACAGACACATCCTCACTTTATTAAAAGGTGAGTTCTTCAGTGTCTGCAGCGTAAGCTCTTCCAACTCCTTACTGCCATGGTGTGTCCAGTGGTAGCAGGTTGTTCCGAATGGCATATACGGAGTTCCATCTTCGTAGGCGAATAAGTACTCGTCTTTGACCCGCACAGTGCCATGGTTCCCGGCTGATGGCGGTGTACAAAGGAACTCACCGCTTAGTCCATCAAGCACTTCATGACTACTTAGCGTCACATACCGCCAAATGCCAGGTCGATCGGGCATGAAACGAACCCGATACGTGCCGTCACCGTCATAGAAGCCTTCTGGTTCGCAAGTATAGTTTTTATATTGAAATCGTGCGGAGAGTGTAACGTCCAGATAAGGATTTCCCTCAATTGGACCTTTCAATGTCAGCTCAAATTGTGCCCACTGCTCCACTTCCCGCCTGCTCTGCTCAATTGCCATAAGTTCGCAATCCCCTCCTTATCGCCATAACGACTCCTATTACTTAATCCCGGAATGAGCCATTGTGGCAATGACCTTGCTTTGAAAAACAAGAAACATGATCAGGTTCGGCAAAAATAAGAGGAGCGCAGCCGCAGCCGCAGCACCTTGCCTAGCCACACTGTTCGCCATCCCGCTCGTTAATGTTTCCACATAGAAGGGGAACGTCTTCATCGTCTCGTCCTGCATATAGAAGGTCGATGTGCCCGCATCCTTCCAAGCGGAGTCAAAGGCGATAATCGCAATAGTCGCAACTGCGGGCATGAGCATCGGAATTACGATACTGATGAAAAGTCTGAGTTCCTTAGCACCATCTATCCGTGCAGAATCAAGTAGTTCATCCGGCAGTTGATCAATAAACTGCTTCATGAGAAATACGCCAGTGGGCACAGCGACAAGCGGCAAAACGTGCCCCCAGTATGTATCGAAGATATGCAGCTTGCTAATGATCAAATATTTCGGGATTTCAACGGTTTCCGGTACGAATACCAGTGTCAGCAGAATCGTAGCAAACACCATCTTATGCCCCGGAAACTTATGTTTGGAAATCGCGTAAGCACACATTGCGCTTGTCATCGTGATCAAAAATACGGCCATTCCTGTGACGATTACGCTATTAAATAAATAGCGGGAGACGGGAACAGCCGTCCCTTTGGTTGTGGCAAGCAGCTCAGCAAAGTTCTGCAGCGACGGTTCCCTTACAAAGATATTGGGCGGATAGATAAACAGCTCCTGATACGGCTTGAAAGCATGGTTAATGATGTAGACGATCGGCAGCAGCATGAAGATGCTCAGCGCGACAAGCAGCACGGCCGCAAACATCTCGAATGGGCTGAGTCGCCGAATCCCCACCCGCCTGCGCCACGCGTCCAATTGACGCAATGTCCCTGCAATTTTCATTTATTCTTCTCCCTTCGTTCCGAACAGCTTCCAGCTCAGCTTTTGGGCGAAATAAACGATTGTTAGCAAACACACGGTCAAAGCCGTCGCATAGCCGAGTTCAAACCTTTTTAGTCCATAATCATCAATATGTGTTGTAATCATATGTCCGGCATACTCAGGTGTCGGATTCATACCAGACAATGCCGTTCCGATGGATGACAGCTGGATGGCTCCAACGATGGCCATGACGGCTCCGAACAGCATTTGCGGCTTCGTGGAAGGAATCGTAATGTACCAGACTTCTTCTAGACGGCTGCGAATGCCATCCAATCTGCCTGCCTCATACAATTCGGGATTCACGTTAAGAATACCCGCTAACATGCCGAGGAACCCGATCCCCATACTCTTCCACAGAGAGACAACAACCATAGACGTCATTAGATGCTCTTTACTTGTTACCCATTGAACAGGTTCGCTAATCAAGCTCATTTTTAATAAAAAGCTGTTCAAGTAACCAATTCTGTCGCTGGAGAGCATAGGTGTCCATATGATACTCATCGCAACAAGGCTTGCTAATGACGGGGTATACATGGCCAGTGTGAACCACTTACGGTACACGCCGGGCAGAATCGAGATCAGCCAAGCAAGCATGAAGGCGCACACATAGCCGCCCGAACCAACAATTAGTGCGAATGAAAGCGTATTGGGAAGCGCATATTTAATCAGAATGAGATCTTGCGAAAGCATATAACGGAAATTGTCCCAGCCAATAAACCGAGGTGCTTCGATTGCGTTGAAATAAGTAAAGCTAAGCGCTAAGGCGGACAACACCGGCAGCAAAATAAAAATGATGAAACAGATCAGGAATGGGGCGATGAATAAATACGAGACCCGATATTCCCAAAGCGTTTGCAGCCCCGATATCAGCTTATTTTTTCGGATTTTGACCGGTTGAAGCGCTCTTGGAAACACTTGAGTTTGCACTTCACTTTTTAACATACTTATCCACTCCTTCCCATGGCTTGGTAATCACGGGTAAATTCAATGATCGTACTAATTGTCCATTGGCATCAACGAAATGAAACTCCTGCATCTTCCTCTGGATTTCCCTGTCTACTTCTTTAATTGCCGTTTCGAGCGAAGTCCGATAATTTTCCCCGCCGATGACGGTTCGCGTCCAAGCGTTCGTAAGCTCACGCTCCATATAATAGCTGCCTGGTACTTTCCCAACTTCACGGAACCATCTCCACTGCTCCAAAATCGCTTGAAGATCTTCTTCCTTCCAAGGAAGTTTAACGAACGAATCTACGTTGGATGTGTACCAGCGGAATGTAACCCCATTGAGTGTTTCCAAGTCGAGACCGTATTTCTCCTGCACCTCTTCCGACATCCACCATTTCAGGAACTCCCAGCTCTCTTGCGGTTTCTTCGTGTGTTTGAAGATGGAGGATGCGAATTGATCGCCGCCGTTGCCACCTGTCCACCTAGCAACACTGCCATCCGCTTGCTTGACGCCAGGAATCGGTGCCACGCCCCATACGCCATTGAGTTCAGGCGCAGCAACAGTCAATTGGAGATAACCATTTAAGTCAGCAATCCCAATCGGATAGGATCCATCACGGAAATGCTGTACGAAATTATCGCTTCGTTGATCGATTCCATATTTGTTTTGCAGATCCGTCCACTCTTTGAAGGCTTCGAACCCTTTATCCGTATTGAGACCTGTTCGTGAACCATCCTGCTTGATGTATTCCAGACCATGCATTTGCATGAAGATGCTGTGTTCAACCGGCGTGAAATTCATGCCATTCTGTTGAAGCACTGGCAGCATTCGGTACATGTCTTCCCATGTGTCCGGCACACTAAGCCCTAGATTTTGCAGAATATCTTTCCGGTAAAACATCACGGAGAACGTTTGCGTTTCCGGAACGCCATAATAGCCTCCATCATAGAAATACGGCATCCACGCGCCCGGAGCGAACTGCTTATACACTTCATCGAAATCAGGGAATTGTTTTAAATCATAAACCCCATTCCGAATGGCATAATCGAACGGCGTATCATGCGGCAAACCGATACCGACGTCTGGCGCCATCCCTGCCGCATTCATTAATAAGAGCAGCTTATCATCCTTCAGCAGGTTAATTTTCACTTTAATGCCCGTTTGCGGTGTAAACGATTCATTCGCCATGCTTTGCAGCAAATTGACGTAATCCCGTCCACGGTTCATCCACACATTCAGCACTTGATCATCGGTTTTTTCAGAAACCTCTTTGCTCCTGAACGAATTGAAGAAATTGATAATCGAACCCTCGATTTTCTCGGTAAACGTCGATTCCATTTTCGGAAATGAGCTTTGAACCGGCACGATAAAAATTCGATCAATCTGCAGCGGCTGGGAGCTAAGCTGTTTGACCAAGTCAGCGAGCTTGCCTTGCATTTTATTCATCCTGCCTGCATCATAAGGAATTTCATCCGGATACTTTAACAGGGTTTCAATATCTTTGCTTACCGTTACTAACCCTTGGGACAAAGCATCAGAGCGGCCATTAATTGTGATTAACTGTTCCCTCGTTGTCGCAAGATTATCATTAAGTTCCTGTAACTGTTCCACGAATCCGGGTAAATCCTTTTTGAGATCCCATGTTCGGTTTTTGTCATCTACCCCGCCAGTCAGGGTGCGCAAATCCGTGGACAGCTTAGTCAATGTGGCAATGGCTTTATCCATTTCTGCAGCAGCCGAAATAACGGGAGCTTGCGTGACACGCATCGAGATGGTATTGCTTCCTTTTTCCAAATAAAACTGGTACGCATCGCCTTTCTCATTTGCTAACTCCCTCCCTTTCCATCCTGTTGCATAAGGGAATCGATAGGCTTTTAGCTCGGAAAATGGTACTTTCCCATTGATCATAATCGTCCTGAACGATGAGCGATTGGAAACTAACGATTGCTGCTGGCGCAGCGCTATTTTGTAGAAACCGGCTGCAGGAACATCAAAGCTCCAGCTGATTTCTTGATTTTTCGACGACCAGTGACTTCCATCCAGCGTATTGTAGCTAATTTTCCCCCGCACATAGGGACTATTGGCAATATCATTATCAAAAGCGAGCGTTATTGAGGAATCATTCTTCCAACCAACCTGCTCCGCTTCGATGACAATGGGATCGGCCACTACGGGAGCGATATTCTTAGGCTGCTCTTTTTTTACAGCTTCATAATCCGCAACAGGTACAGGCGCTTTGAAAGAAAGAGACTCTAAGGCCATTGGATCACTACCCGCCAAACGGATCTTATGCTTGCCAGGTGTCAAATTCCAAAGGAGAGGATCTAAATAAGCACCGGACATATCACGTAATTCCCAGGTCTGCCAACTTGAGATATCGTTAGCTGCTGGCCGAATTTCATCCCCATTGTCATCTTTGACAATCGGCATTTTATCTTTCCAGTGGCGATATAACTCAAGCGACTTGGCTTCGAGGTAAGGAGAAACCCCGTCAACACTAAGGCTGAGCGCAATCGGTTTGCGATCTCTCGAATCTACAAATGGATGATAAGACATCTCCACCGTATAAAGTCCGCCTTGTGCGACGTCCAAATCATATTCGATCCATTCGTCCCCTTTGGCCCTCCAGACCAGTACGTTATTCTTGCCATCATACGACTCTACCGTAACATTCGCATTAGCCGACTTTCCTGTCACACTCGCAGCCGATAACGTCATGCTGCCGGTATGATTGTCTTTCGCGCCATTCTTTTTCCAACCGTCAAGTACTTCTGCATAGGTAGGTATCAAATTTTTCGGTGAATTCGATGCAGCCTCCGCGCCTCCAGACGTGGAACTTGCTTTAGGCAATGTGCCGCTGGTGTCAGCCAGTGCCGACAATGTAGGACCCAGCACGCATACGACGGCTAACACGAAGGACATCACTGTCCGTGTTCTTAGTAACGCTTTCAACTCCATCCCTCCCGCTGCACCGCTCTAGTACCACAAATTCTCAGTGGTTTCTTTATCAAAAAACAGGGCTTTCTGCATATCTATGGTTAAAATCAGCTTCTCATTGTCTTCAAAGTCATGATCTGCCTGTGCTCTAGCAATGAGCAGTTTCGGCATTCCAATGTCCAAATACAAATACATGTCTGCGCCCATTAATTCATTCAATTTCTGAATGCCGGTAATTTGCGCATGGGGATTCGCCTCCCGAATGGCTGCATCCAAATGGATATTCTCGCAGCGTATACCCATGATGACATTGCGATCGACCTTCTTGTGCTTCCTCAGCATATCGGCATGAACCTTTGGAATTCTGAGATAATAGCGGTTGGTATGGAACTCAAGTGAACCTTCGCTGCCTTCTTGCACTTTACCTTCGATGAAGTTGATTGGAGGTGTACCAATGAACCCGGCAACAAACATATTGCGCGGATTGTTATAGATCAGCTTAGGGCTATCCACTTGCTGGATCACGCCGTCTTTCATGACCACGATGCGATGCCCCATTGTCATGGCTTCCACCTGGTCATGTGTGACATATACCATGGTTACGCCAAGCTGCTTCTGAAGCGCGATAATCTCTGTACGCATCTGAACTCTTAACTTCGCATCCAAATTCGATAGCGGCTCATCCATCAAGAAGACTTGCGGATTGCGGACAATGGCCCTTCCAAGGGCTACCCGCTGACGCTGACCGCCTGAGAGCTGTCTTGGCTTCCGATCCAGGAATGGTTCGATCTCCAGTACTCTAGACGTACTTTTGACGGATTGATCAATCTCGTTTTTGGCCATTTTCCGCAGCCGTAATCCGAACGCAATGTTTTCATATACACTCATGTTCGGATACAACGCATAGTTTTGGAAAACCATCGCGATATCCCTGTCTTTTGGCGGCAAATGATTGACTAGTTTATCTCCAATGTAGAGCTCGCCTGAAGTAATGTCCTCTAGGCCTGCGATCATCCTGAGTGTTGTTGATTTCCCACAGCCGGAAGGCCCGACCATGACAATAAATTCGCCATCTTGTATTTCCAAATTAAAATCTCTGACCGCATAAGCTCTCTCTTTACCAAAACGTTTTTCCACGTGATTTAATAGAATTCGCCCCATTACTGTACCTCCTATAGGTCATATCAACAGTTTGTTGATAACGGTTTCAATACGCTTGTTTTTTATTATACACCCCGCTTTTGAACGCATTATAGGTGATGATTACTTAGTTATAGGGGGAATCCTGCTTTCAGTTCTTTTCTTTTGTGTAAAATAAAACAAAAAAAGCTGCTCCATATCAATGGCCAGCTCCATAAATTAACAAGAAATATCGGATTCGTCGAGTTCTTGAAAGTTTTGACGATATTGTCTTGGTGTTACCCCTGTTTTTTTACGGAAAAGCGCATGGAAAAACTTCATATCCTGATAGCCAACTTGATTAGCAATCTGATAGATCGGGATATCGGTCGATTTCAGCAGTTCACAACATTTTTGAATACGTACATTTTGCAAATACTGGGTAAAGGATAGGCCTGTCGATTTTTTAAATAAACGTTGAAAATGGCTTGCGCTTAGGAAGAAATAATCCGCCACATCCTGAACCGTAAGGTTATGCGTATAGCGGGATTTGATGAAATGCACGACTTCATCGAACATCCGGAAGGAAGCGGTTTCCGTTTCGTTGACCATCTCGAAGCGCTGAAGCAATACCAGCATTTGGATTAAAAGCGCTATCAAAACCGTTTCGAAGCCAGCGCTCTTTTTCAAATATTCTCTATACATGTTTTGTACGATCAAAGAGAAGGTGTCGTGTTTATCCTGGAAATGCAACCAACGCGCCGAACATTGACTTGGGTTATTAATGGCATCGAACGTTACGGAATCTTGCTGCAGCAGATGTTTCCATTTGTCGAGCAGTTCAACACGGAAAATACAATTGTAGATGACCAGCATTTTGTCCTGTTTGGGAGAGGAAGGCCGGAATACATGGGACGTGCCAATCGGGATGACAAACAAATCCCCTTGCTTCACATAGATAACCTCTTCGTCAATGTAGTGGTAGCCGCAACCTTCGCCAACGAAGCTTATTTCTACGAAATCATGCGTATGCTGCAGTGTTGTAAACGATTCCAATTCGCGATTTAGAAAAATATCCATCTCATTTTCAAAAAATAAATCCCCGCTTAAATGATCGATTCTTCCATTCATAGTTGTCACCTTCTCTTACAAGTATTTGTGATCTATGTATTCATGTATGTGAATCTGCAGCAGGTCGAGGAAAGCGGGAGCACATGATAGGTGCTCCCTGCTCCGTCTTGACAACATGGTTATTGTCCCTCTTTGACCCAATCTAACGGCATGCGGATGTGTTTAATTCCTTTGCGCAAATAAGAGAAAGCAAGATGAATGTGATGGTCGCGTGTCGCGATAATTGATGGGTAGGAATACCCGACTTCCGATTCCTTGTACTCCAGATCAGCCATTTGCACGTTTCTGACATACGGCCAAGTGTTTCCTTCGTCTTCCGATACAGCAAGCGTAAGCGGTGTGCGAAGTGGTTTTTTACGAAATTCACCTTTGCGCTGAACCCAACGGAACTGATCTCGCTCCATCGTTGAATTGTTGTAAATTAATGCCAACTGTCCATTATGCAGCTTAACGAGCTGTGTGGAAGAATTATTATTCGGCAGTTCACTTTTCACTGGAACCGACCAGCTTTTCCCATAATCCTGAGAAACACTTGTATAAATTCGGTCTGCTTGACGACTGCGAAACATCGCATACAGCTTGCCTTCATCTAGTTCTACCACATTCATTTGAACACGATGAATACTGCCTGGCACCTCATGCTCTGTCCACGTCGCACCCTCATCCGAACTAATCAGAACAACGCTATAATGACCTTCTAGTCGGCAGTAATAGGCAGGTAACAGCCAATCCCCATTCTTCAGTGCAAGGGGTGGATGCCGCAAGAAAATGCCTAGCCCATCCGAGAGAACCTCTACAGGGCTCCAGGTTTCACCGCGATCCTCCGAGATTCTGTACACGATCCGTGACGTTTTCTGATTGTGAGGTTCATTCGACGTATGAAACAACCAAAGCTTGCCACTTGGCGCTTGAAACAGAACGGGATTCTGCTCGGATCGCTCAAGGTCATCAGAGAGCTTAACGGGATCTGACCAGGTATTGGAACCTGCTGCCAATCTCGACATGACGATATTCGTATCGGGATTCCCTTCCCCGCTGCCTGAAAACCAAACACATAATAAATCTCCATTATCTAGTTCCAGCAAATTAGCCGCATGATTATCATTCGAATGGAAAACTGGCAGGTAAGCCTCTTGTATGGTTGCATCTGTTCCGCCCTCGAGAACAGCACCGTTAAATCTACTCATGATAGGATCGCCCCCTTCATAGTCTCTAATTCCTGCAAGGGAATCTCAGCTCGGCAAAGTGTAGGATGCGAGAAAACAAGCTTGCCATCCACATATAGCCGATAGCCTTCCTCTAGATCAGAAACACTGGCTTGCACGTTCGGTTTCTTATACGTAATCCGATAGTTACTTCCAGCCACTTTCACGCGATCCAGAGAGAAAAAATCTAAATCGATATCGAGTGGATCCATAATGATGCGATCCGCTTCCACCGTGAAACCAGCTACATGCGTAATCATCAGATCAATAAAGAACGAATGGTTATACTCCTGTTCATCACTTAGCGGTTCGCCAGTCGCGCTGTTGTAATGCTCAACTAGACCGGGTTGATTGAGATCTCTTTTCATAAAATGTAGAAATGCGTACTCTCGCAGCGATTGAGCGAAAAATGCATCGTACTGATAACCGCTGCGCTTGCTCTCTTTCGCTAGCGCGTCTAGGGCGATTGAGTTCGTATACGGCCAGGTAGGACCATCCCATACACAACCGTTCCGCCCTTTCACAAAATGGCCCATCCAGCCCCCATCTTTGGAGTACGCCGGACAATCCATGGAAACCGAAGGAAACGGGCACTTCGAATTAAATTCGCGTTCGTTCAGTAAATGCCCGATCATCCCCTTGTAGGAATCATCAATGATTTGCGCCCAAGCCGGATAGAAGCCGACAATATTTTTCACGAACGCTTTCTGGTCAGTTTGATAATGGAGATCGTAGAAAAACTCCGTCTCTTCATCCCACATCTTTTCAAGAATATCTTGCTTGATGCCATCTGCCAGCTGGTGGTAGCGTTCCGCTTCAGAATCGCCTGCGATTTCGCACATATGGGCTACTGCAAGCGTGTTCAAATAATGATAGACAGTTCGATCCACTCTTTTTAGGTGCGTATATGTTTCTTTATCCTTCGGGTTCTTAGGGAAATTATGAAAATACCAGTAACTCGGCTGATATTCTTTCCCAGTTCGCGTATGCTTGTATTCAATCATTAACTGATCTTGATCGGTCCCGTGAATACGAATGGCTTCTGCGATTTGGTTTTTAAAAGCAGGAAGCATCTCGACGATCATATCCCGATTGCGCTGCACCAGATAGAGCTGGTAAGCTGCCCAGCAAGTAAAGTTAGCGAATGCATGCATAACTGTGTCGACGGTAAGGCAGCTGAATTGCCCGCCTTCCCCTGGGGATTCCGCCATATTGCGCAAGGGGCCTTCACTATATCGCCCATCATGGTGCCATCTGGCATCCATCAAGTGAAGCGGTACCGACAAGTTAATGAGTTTACTGAATTCCCAGCCGCCTTTGCTAAAAGGCTCTTTGCTTTTTTTATGAGATCTTCCTTCATAAAACAAGGGATGAGTCAAATTGCCGTATTGCGGATCTGATAAATTATGGCGGAGCAGAAACCAGCGATAGATCCACGTTTTGTTAAGCAGCGCATCATTGCTTGTGAACACCGGTGTGTGTTCAAACCACTCCTGATATTCCTCGCACTGTTTTTCAATAATTTGATCCGCTGTCCATCCGCCATCCGCATAAGCTGCGGCCCTGGCTTGCAGCAAGCTGGTGGCATCTTGCCCTGATATACCGAAGGAAGCCGCAATGATGTAAGTACCTGACTGTCCAGGCTGTAAACGCACTTCTTCATACAACGCAGGATCGCTTACAGCAATCGCACCAGCGACATCGAAACTATAATGCGGAATCTGAAACTCGCCTTGCAAATGATTGCCACTGCGCATCTGAAAGGCATCGCCGTACGTCGTCAATCGCAGCACGAGCTCTTCGCTGCTGTGGTTCGTCCAGGTTTGACAAGACACTGCACAGTCATTCCATGAAATAAACTTTTTCTCCACCAAGGAAAGGCGATAATCTGTATATGTCATAAGCAAGTAGCTGGGATACCACTCGGTATGACATGGCTCAAAACTCTTAATCAAACTATTTTCTACCCGATAGAGCATGGGAATGTTAACTTTGTGAATAAAATCGAATCTTCCGGTAAAGCCGGGCACTGGATCCAAATAATCCGCCCACAGCCTTGCTCCTGTCGAACCCAGCAGATGAGCACCGGGATGCGTGCGAAGCGTTTTCCTACCTGCATGCAGTTGCTCGTTCAATTGATAAGCAGTCAGAATAAATCCTCCCCTATCAAGGTTAAAGTTTTGCCAATTTTAACCTTTTTAAATATATAACAAACTCATAGTAGAATAGTAGTGTAATTATTCCCAGAATATAGGTCATTCCTGCTCATATCCAAAGAAATTTTTTGGAAGGCTATCCGTTCCCTTTTCCACGTGTATGTGATAAGTAACTCTAGGCCATTCGCAATGATGGCTGGATATGAATATTGTTTATCTCCTTCATCCAGCAATCGTTCATGATCCCATGTAAGACCGTTATCCTTGGAAAAGCTTAGAACCAGTGGTGTTCGAGGTCCCTTGATCTTCCCAGGTTCCGGACGAGTCGGATTATAAACAAGAGCGAGCATGCCATTTTCCAACTTGACCAAATCAATTCCGCTATTATTATTCGGAAGCTCCGTTGCATAAGCTTGGCACCACGTTCTTCCTCCATCTGCCGAGTCACTGCGATAAATAGCCCCTTCCGTACTGCGCGTAAGCATATGCACGATGCCTGGTTCAGACTCCCATAAAGTAGGCTGAATGATCCCTTTGCCCTGTAAACCGACGCGGTCCAACGGTACCGTTTCGCTGCGAGTCCATGTCTCGCCGCCGTCAAAGGATAGATCAACGAACGCATCCCAGGCGGGTTCGATCGAAGCAGGTGCGACCAATGTTCCGTCTTGCAGCACAATTGGCTTATTCTTTACTGGGCCACGGCCTCCTTGGTCACCTTCAACCAAAGGCACAGGAGCTGACCAAGTGAAGCCATCATCTGCTGAGCGAATGACCATCGTTACCCACTCTGCAATCGAGGTGCCAATTTTGTAATACAGGAACAGAACGCCATCTGCTCTGCGAAACAAGACGGGATTCCAATGCGGAACGTCCACCTCATCAGCTGCTTTGACTGGCGGTGTCCAGTGGCCGTCCACTCGGCGTGACGTCCAGATCGCAACGTCGCCGGCTTTCTCTTTCGTGCCGCCAAACCACGCTGCCAGGATGTCCCCACTGGGCAACAGCTCAAGCGTAGATGCGTGACAGCTTAGGAAAGGTCTGTCATCTTCAAATATAAACTCTTTCACTTGATGGATATCGCTCATCTCCTATCACTCCTTGGGACAATTTCGTAGCTCTGTCCCTTTTTGGTTCCAAACACGATGACATTCGGTTCAATGTCTTCGATTCGGATTTCATACCCGTTTTGCAGGACGCATACCGGCTCTGCCGTACGCAGCAGGAAAGCTTTACCGGCTGTTGAGAGGATCAATGCTCGCAGCAGCTTGCCATTCTCCCAGGCGATATCGACTTCAAACCCTCCGCGTGCCCGTAATCCTTTCACACAACCTTTCATCCATTTCTGTGGCAGAGAAGGTAGAAATTGGACGTTGTTGCCGTGGCTTTGCAGCAGCATTTCGGCAATGCCCGAAACACCTCCTAGATTTCCATCAATTTGGAAAATATCTTGTTTGACCTTTGGATGCCGATGCGCATTCATCATGTTCGGATGCAAACCGGCTAGCAATTCATTCACAAAGCGCTGCGCATGCTCCGACTCTCCAAGCCGTGCCCATAGATTAATCATCCATGCGCAGCTCCACCCCGTATGGGCTCCGCCATGCTTCAATCGTCGTTCAAGTGTGACTTTGCAAGCCGCCGCAAGCTCAGGTTCCTGATGTAAAGTAATCTGGTCCAAAGGATGCAGAGAGACCAGATGTGCGACATGACGATGTCCTGGCTCAAACTCTTCAAAATCCTCGCTCCACTCTTGGAGCTGGCCATATTTGCCTATACGGTACGGAGGCAGCCGCAATAACGCATGCTCCAATCGGCCTATAAACGATTGATCGGTATCCGCTATAATGCCACTTGCTTCCAAACAATGGTCAAATAAATTACGGAGGAGCGCTACATCCATCGTTACGCCTTGCGTTACACTGCTTTTCTGCCCATCGGGCGCGATAAAGAAGTTTTCCGGAGACGTTGAAGGGCAAGTAACCAGGCTGCCATCCTTGGCCTCAACTAACCAATCCAAGCCAAATAGTGCCGCCTCTTTCATCACAGGATACGCTCGCTTGAGGAACATTTCATCCTGACTGTATGCGTAATGTTCCCAGATATGCTGACATAACCAAGCCCCAGCCATCGGCCAAAAGGCCCAGCTTGGCGATCCCCCCACGGGAGTCGCTGTCCGCCATACATCGATGTTGTGATGGGCAGTCCAGCCCTCGCAGTGATAGTTGACATTAGCTGCTTTACGACCTGTGTGCTGCAGGTCCTCGATCAGGTCGAACAATGGCAAGTGGCATTCCGCAAGATTCCCCACCTCTGCAGGCCAATAGTTCATTTCTACGTTGATGTTGGTCGTCCAACTGCTGCACCATGGCGGGCGAATGCTGTCGTTCCAAATGCCTTGTAAATTAGCCGGTTGTGTACCGACTCTTGAGCTGGACAACAGCAAGTATCGGCCATATTGAAAAAATAAAGCGGCAAGTCCGGGATCTTCTACACCGTTTTTGATGGCTTCAATTCGGACATCCGTTGGCAGATGATTTCTTTCTTCTCCTCCAAGGTCCAGAGAAACCTTGCAAAAGCGTGCGGCATGATCCTGGATATGCCGCTCCTTCAAGAGCTCATAACCGAGTGAGGCCGCTTTGGCCAGTCTTGCTTCTCCTAGCTCCAAGTGCGGTTGATCCGACTTGGCAGGGTCTTTATCGAAGCCTTGGAAGCTGGTTTCAGCTGCCACCAGGAAAGTGACAGTTCCTGTACCGCTGACACGAATCCGCCCACCACTAACCTCGAGCCTGCCTTTATCTGTGAGGACAGTCACTCGAATATGGAAACCGATACCTTTCCCATCCGCATAATGGACAGGGTCTGATGACTTCACCGTATTAGGCAGAATATGAATGGGACTTCGCCCAGTAAGAATTAATTGATTCCATGCTACTTTCTTGACTTCATATTGCAGTGGACTGCTCAGTGCTGCGCTAACCGTGATGTTGCGCTCGCTATGCAAGCGAATGGCCATAACTTGGTCAACCGCAGAGACGAACAGCTCTCTGGTATGGACGGCGTTATTTTGCAAATATCGTACACGGGCAATTCCTTCCGCCAGATCCAATTCTCTGCGGTAACCCGAAATTTCGCCGGCCTCTTCCATAATAAGATCCAAATCACCGAGCGGTACGTACGATTCGATCTCTGGCCCTTGCATGTGCTGTTCGATCATCGCCTCAGCCTCGGCGTACTTGCCTGCGAAGATCATTTCACGCACAATATCCAAATATTCGGCTGCTTCTTTGTTAACTGTCTCTCTGGGTTCCCCGGACCATAACGTATCCTCGTTCATCTGTATGCGTTCCCGGTCCATTCCGCCATACATCATTCCGCCGAAACGGCCGTTCCCTACGGGGAGTGCTTGGAACCAAGATTTCGCTGGCTGCGCGTACCATAATGCCGTACTTTTGTCTGACACTTGATCTCCCCCACCTGTTCCTATTCGTACAACCAATCCAGTGTATCAATCCCATCATTTTTGTGTTCAACATCACGTGCACGTATATCCTGATCTACAGGAATCACGCCCAGAATCAGAAAAGCTCCTTTACCAAAATCAAGCGTTTGCCGTCCTGCTTCATATTGGAAGGCGTGAATATTCACAGAAGGATACGCGTATAAGCGCAGCCCTTTGCGCAATATGGGCGCATAACCGCCTCGATCGTCCGCATGTGTGTTTTCTTCCAGGCTTGGCACTTGCAGCCACTGATCATCTTTGGAATTAAAATAACCGACCAGCACTTTCGATGGCTGATTGAGTTCAATCTCAATGGCTAAGCCATGAAGGCCTGCTTGCCTTTGACTGAAACGGATACCTGTGAGCCCATTCAGCTCCTCAGCGCAGCCGACGATGTGAATATCACCGTCCGTGAAAACCTCTACTCCCTTTTCCACGAGGTACGACTCCGCATGTTCAGACAATAAGCGAAACGGTGCCTCTGCATAGGGAACGATCGGGGCTTTCAGATTTTTCAGAGCTTCGGGCAGTATCCCCGACTTCAGCTCTTGCACATGGAGACGGAAAGCTTTCAGCTCAGCTTCATACAGGGGCAGGCAAGCACTCCAATGCCTGTAATCAAGTCCTCCTCGAATCGGCACTTTCCGCTGTGGCGTCTGCATGGAATTAGCAAACAAATAAGTTTTCTCTGTAAGCGTTGTCAGTTCGCGATAGCTGTCCAAGCCTTGTGCCAATTCCCCCGCTGCTGCTTCCAGCAATTCGACTTGGTTAAAATACTCCCCTTTGACCGAATGCTTATAGGTTAAAATGAGGATCGCAGCTTTGACCTTATGCACATAGGCCTGCACCATATGACGGATTGCAGTCATATCACTCGCCAATCTTTCGTATTCTTCCCTGTTCTGCGTCACGAAATGGCTCGCTTGCTTGATGGCCAGCAGCGCTTCCTCCGCATGTCTCTGTGCATCGGCAATGATATCTGTCGGCGTCTCTCCAATGTGAGTTTCACCACTCAGCTCTTTCACGACGAAATCCTCCAACCGTTCTCCTTGCGGTGATTGGGATTCCCACAGATCCGGCCAAGGCATGTGCCGCTCTGGATTGGTGAGCTGGCTCATCGTCATGCCGAGGCTCATCGTTTGGCGATTGCCTTCCGTAATGCCGAACCTGCGCAACAATTTCGGCGCGCATTCACCAGAGGCTTCATATGCATCCAAAATCGATTTACCTGCCTCACGGCTTCCGAAGCGCTTCCCAAGCGTATCGATCCAGTAGTTCCGCTCCGCACTCGGATCACGATCTGGATTCCACGCATACCGGAACCACGCTGCAAACCAGATCCAATCGCGTTCCAACTGACGCAGTCGCTTCTCCGACTTATCCGGTGCATACGGCCAATCCCAGAAGAACAATGGATACAGATGTAGACCATTTGCTTTCAGGCGGTACTTGGCTGCCTGCATACATTTCTGAATAAACGAAGGAGCTCCATATCGGAATGGCTCCAAGTTCGCCAATATATGAACATTGACAATGTGAATCGTCTGCAAGGAACCTAGACGGTTGTGCGTTTCTTGCCATCTGCCTCGAGGTGTATAAGTCGTCAATGACTCCCCGTTATATTTGGCTTCCGTATACAAGTTTGGATACAACGGCAGTGCAGCTTCAATGACTTTTTGCGGCTCAATGGCATGTGAACGTAGAATAATTGGCGGCTTTTCCTTCACATTCGAATGTTTCAGCCCTTCTAACAGCCCGGCTAGAATCGTTTCATTAAACCATTCCACGCCGTAGATTTGACCTTGAAGCGCTTCGCCAAGGCACACCATCAGCCCCGCATTGGGAAATGATTGAACGAAAGCTGCAATTGATTTCTTATAGTAATCACTCGTTATGGGCAGTGGCTTCGGTTGATGAAGCTTCAGATCATGTTTCTGCGCAAAAGGAAGCGGAATATGGATGTTGTAAAACTTTAAAACGACCCATATACCTCGGCGATCAGCTTCTTCCGTGATCCAGCGGAACGTCTCCCGATTAAAGGCTAGCTCCTCTTCGGTCACTTCCAGCGCTTCAGGATAATCTTCCAGCTGTACCAGGGAAGAAAACGGATGGCCGGACCACAAGTAAACCACGTTGCAGCGCTCTTCAACCATCATGTGGAGGAAGTCCTGCCACAACGACCGGTCGTAAAACCAAGGGAAACGATCTGTCGTAATCGGGTACTCATACGTCTGACGTGGCGGTTCTACCGTCGTTTTCTGCAAACCGATTGCAGGTCCACGCAATGAGAAGCGCGGTTTATCCCCATAAGCGATGTCACTTGGCAGCTTTTGATCTTCACCAATTCGGCTTGCCAGCTCCAAGCAGCCGTACAGTACGCCGGAGTCGCTTCCCCCGGAAATCACCGTGATACCGCCAGGGCATGAGGCTAAATAAAAGCCTTCTCCCTCTGGAGCTTCCGTGTGATATAACAAAACGTCTCGCTTTTCCAGTTGCTGCACAAACTCTGATTCTAGGCGGTTCCCAATGTAAATTTTCAGTCCCTGCACAGATCGGTAATTGTGCAGCGACCAAGGTGTTTCTGCTGCAAGCACCGTATAGCCGGAGTTTTGAAGCGCTTCTCTTAGTCGTTGAATACCATATGCCACACGAGGAGCAGCATTCCGATCATAATTAAGCGTAATAACTTTCATTGTCATGGTCGTCTAAGCCCCTCCTTTCAAAAATAATTCAATGACCGGCACCGCTACATCGGGCTTTCTTACAGGGAGTGACAAGACCAGCGTCTTCTCATCTCTGCCTTCTTTATAAGCTCCATTATCGATTCCGCTATGGACAATGCCTTGCTTAAAACGGATCTCTGAGGCATCGTTAAGCAGCTGCGCGTACTCGACTTGCCCAGCTAAACCATGCAAGTGAATGCTTTTAAAAGGCCAACTATATACATGCACATATAAACGATTGGTCTCGGGGTTATAGGTCAGTCGGCAATCCTGCGGGCACTCCATCGTCTCAGGCGCTTGTGTGCAGCCATAAATCGAACGACTATGACGCTTCATCCAGTCGCCGATGCCTCTTAACCGATCGATAGAGCGTTCATCGAACTCGCCTCTTCCAGTCGGCCCTACATTCAGTAGCAAATTGCCCCCTTTGCTGACGACATCAATCAGCATTTTGACCAGCATATCTACGCTTTTCCATGACTCCTCATCCCGATGATATCCCCAGGAACCACTAAACGTATGCGGCGTCTCCCAAACTACCCGTTTACCGTCAATCTGCACCCATTTGGTCGGCAAATACTGCTCAGGTGTCGTAATATCTCCGCCTATTTGTAAGCGATCGTTCAAAAGAATGTTCGGCTGCAGCTCGCGAATAAGCTTGATGAGCTCCCGGCTCTTCCAATCTTCCTTGCCTTTGCCTGGTAATCCGTTCTCCTCTGGAAAAGAAAAGTCGTAAAACATCAGATCCACATCGCCATATTCGGTTAACAATTCCTTCGTTTGGCCAAATAAGTAGTCACGGTATTGCGCAAAATCCTTCCTAGCGCTTTCGGCGATAGCCTCTTCATCAACTCGTAACGGATGCTTCGTGTCGATCGTGTAATGCGGATGATGCCAATCAATCAGGGAATGGTAAAAGCCAACCTTCATGCCACGCTCACGGAACGCCTCCGCCATAGGTCTGATCAAATCCCTGCCAGCTGGGGTATTGGGCGCCTTATAATCAGTCAGCTTGCTGTCCCATAAGCAGAACCCTTCATGATGTTTGGTCGTTACCACGGCGTACTTCATTCCGGCATCGTAAGAAAGCTGCGCCCACAGTTCTGGATCGTACAAATCCGGATCGAACTTATTGAAATATTTGTTGCGGTATTTCTCACCGCTTAATCTCTCTCTCGATTGCAGCCATTCGTGTCTGGCGGCTAGCGAGTATAGCCCCCAATGAATGAACAAGCCGAACCTGTCGTGCGTGAACCATCCGCTGTCTCCGGTTGTTGGTTCTATTTCGTATGGCATTGCATTTACCCCCTTGTACTTCCGTAATAGGATTGGAAAGTCTATGGAGCCGACCTGCCCCTGTCCACGGCTACCGCATGATCAGGCGATACTTTCCACTTGCATGATGATGACCTCATGATCAGTTTACAAGAAAGCAAGCGGCCCATTATAGGCTGAATTCATCACATATATAGGTGGCGCGAAGCGACCGAGTGCTCTTCCGCATGGCAATTAGGGAACTACAGACCGCTATTCCCCTGAAAAAGTGCCATTTACTCCAGGAAGGGAACTACGGTCTGTTATTTTGTCCATTTCAACTATGAAACGCTCTATGAAGGCTGAATAAGACCCTGTAGTTCTCTTCAGAAAAGGAAACAGCTGGATTTCCACAAAATAGCGGACCTCAGTTCCCTCAGTAAAAACCTAGGATTAAGGTTCAACGCCCCTCAACAGTCTTCAACCACGTCGTGGCCATCAGCATATCCCCGAGCGAGTTCATGTGCACACCATCCGTTGTTAAATCCTGACCCGTCTCCAGCTTAATAAAATCAACAAAAGCAAGATGCGTCGGAACCAGGATGGCATCGTACTGCTCCGCCAGTCGATTCACGATGTCCACATACGGCCTCAGCAGCCGGTTTCCTGTCGCATCCGGATACTCCTTGATGACTGTAGGCTGCATGAGGATCGCTCTGCAATCCGGGATTTGCTTCGTTTGATCGAGCAAATTACGGTAGACTTCTTCGAATTTGTCAGGGTATACCTGTTCGCCCATAGGCGAGTCTAATTGGCGCCAGACATCGTTAATCCCGATGGAGATAGATACCCACTGCGGTTGATGGTCCATCACATCCAGCGTCCATCTTTTCTCCAAATCGATCACACGATTGCCGGATACGCCCTCATTAATAATTTTCAGACTAAGCTGCGGATACACCGCTGTCAGGTAATCGTGAATGATCCGCACATATCCCGATCCAAGCTTCAATGGGTCTTTTTTTCGCCCTTTATCCGTTATGCTATCCCCGATAAACACAATGCGATCTTTCTTTTTAAACGGCACAGCGATTCCTCCTTATTCTAATCAGCTAGACAAGCTGTCTTTTAGCATCCGATACACCGCATCCAGCTGCTCCACTTCAAGCTTATGATTTTCTCGAAAAGCGCTCGCATCCTTGGAACGGCAATGCAAGGAAACGGGCAGTCCTCTTTTGCTCAGATGATACTTCGCATTAATAGGGTACATCTGCAGCTCAATTAGAGATGCAGCTCCAACAAAAGATTGCAGCCTATCCGCAATGATCGGCTCCTCGTTCCAATTTTCGGTCAAGCGTACATAAATATTAGGATGAAAATTAGCCATCACGCCGCTGAAACCAGAAGCGCCCATCCTTAGGGAGGCAAGCAGCGTAGCAGAATTGGCATTAAATAGTTGGAGTGAGCTGCCTTTCACCGCTTCAATTTTCGCGGCAATTTGCTGCAGATCACAGCTGGTGTCCTTGAGAAAAGCGAATCTCCCCGTATCTGCACATTGTTTGAGCAGCTGTGGACTGAGCAGTCTTTTGTACGGATACGGACATTCATAAATGCCCATTGGCACATCCGGGACTCGATCAATCAGCTGCAAAACACGCTCGAACCATATCTCATCAGATTCATTCGAGCTAGCCAGACGATTGCTGACCAGCACCACGGCCTGAACCCCTGTCTCAGCTATCCGCTGCAATTCTTCTACCTGCTCCTCGAACAGATCGGAGGTATGACCCGAAGCGATGACCGGAACCCGGCCAGCAGCTTGGTTCGTGACGAATCGAGCAATGCTCACTCTCTCCTCCAACGTCAAATAAAACATCTCACTGGATTGACACACGGCAAATAACCCATGCACACCGTGGTCAATATACCATTCAATCAGCTGCTCCAGTGCAGCGTAGTCCACTTTGCCGGTATTCGTGAACGGTGTTATCATCGTGGGCCAAACACCTTTTGGTATGTTCATAGCCATGATCTCAGCTCCTTTCTTGATCCTTTGTCGCCATCACAACTTCTGCCAGATAAGTGTCCATGACCCGCCCCAGCTCCTCTTTCGCTGATGGACTCAAGGGTTGCACGGGCAGTCGCGGTTGTCCTGCAGGCAATCCGATCATGCACATCGCTTCTTTCAGAACCGAAGGAAGCGTCCCCATTGCAAACGCGCTGCGCAAAGCTCGCAACTTCCGCTGCTGCAATTCTGCTTGCTCAAGCTCCCCCTGCTTCCACAAATCATAAATGCTCTTCACAACTTCTGGAAACACATTGGCTGTTGCAGCGATAGCTCCATGTCCGCCAGCCATCAATGTGGGCAATATAAGAGAATCCGTTCCTGCCAATACAGAAAAGTTCTGCCCAGCTGCCTCTATGTATTGCAAAATAGTATCAAAGCTGCCGCTGCTGTCTTTGATCCCGACAATGTTAGGCACTTTGCTGAGTTCCTTCACGGTTTGAGGCTGCAGGGAGTTCCCGGTCCTTGCAGGAATGTTATACAAGAGCACGGGAAGCTCCGTCGCTTCGGCAATCATGCGGAAATGACTCAGGAGCTCCTGCTGGGTATACGTCAAAAAATACGGGGTAATAACGGACAAAGCATCTGCACCCATACGCTCCAAACGTACGGCGAGTTCAATAGACTCCTTCGTACTTGTGCACCCTGCACCCACGTATACCGGTAAGCGTCCCTGTGTTTCCTCTAGGACAATTTCGGCGACCCGCAGTTTTTCCTCGAAGGACATGGAGAAGAACTCCCCATTCGTACCGAGACAAAACAATCCGTGTACTTCCGCGTTAATCAATCTGCGGGTTAATTGCCGCAACGCAGCCTCGTCAATCTGCTGATCAGCATCAAAAGGTGTCACCATAGCAGGAATGATCCCTGACGGTTGTAATAAACGTTCCATAACATCGCTCCTTCTTTAAAATTACGGCAGGCGCGCTTCGAAGCCGCCAACCGCTTCTCTCCCTCTTACTCCAGTTCTCACGGAAGCAATTTGTGGTAAACGGCTCCAATATCATCTATGTTCATTGGTTTCGGATTGTTATGTAGAAGCCTTGTGACCTTGGAAGCAGCCGTTGCCAACGCCAGGACATCGTCATCCTTTACGCCGAAGGCGCGCAAATTCTGCGGGATGCGCATCTCCAAGGTCCACTCGAATATACGCCGATTAACCGCTTCCGAAACTCCCTTCCCGCCTTCAGTTCCAACCTGCAGCCCCATCGCGCAAGCAACATGCCCGAGCCTATCCTGTATGGCATCCATATTAAAGTTCATGACATGCGGCAGCAGCATCGAATTCGCAACACCATGTGTAATATTGAATTTTCCTCCAAGCGGGTAAGCCAGTGCATGTACAGCTGCTGTTCCAGCCGAGCTTAGAGCCATACCGCCGTACATCGATCCGAGCAGTACGCTCTCTCTTGCTTGAAGATCTGATCCGTGATGGTAGGCCTGCAGTAAATTTCCAGAAATTAAACGGATTGATTCAAGGGCAAACATATCGCTTATAGGATTAGCTTTCTTAGAGATATATGATTCCAATGCATGAGTAAACGCGTCCATACCCGTTGCAGCTGTGATTTTTGGTGGCAGGCTGATGGTCAGCACGGGATCGATAATAACCATCATAGGAAGCAAGTGCCTGCTGATAATGCCTACTTTTAACTCCTGTTCAGGAATCGTCACAATGGCATTCGGTGTTACTTCTGAACCCGTTCCTGAAGTCGTTGGAATTAGCACCGTAGGAATCCCTCGCTTCGATATACGGTCAATGCCAATTAGGCTCATCACATCCACGGGATCCGTCATAAGGACGGACAACACTTTCGCTGCGTCAAGCACGCTTCCACCGCCAATGCCAATGAACAAATCGACAGGTTCAGAGGCGATGCTGCTGAACGCTTGTTGAATGTTATCCACGGTTGGTTCCGGTTTCACATCAGTCAAGCATCTGCTGGTTATTCCCGCTTGCGACAGTTCGGTCACGATTCGATCAATGACCCCCATCGCCTTTATCGAAGGTTGCGTTACGATCACCACATGTTTAAAATCTCCGTACCGTTTTATCCTTGGAACTAGATCAGCTATCGCATGTTGTCCGGCAACAATACTGCCGGCTGTCTCTAACATAAACGGAGTGAAACCGTGATGGTCCTTCACTTGGGGGACCTCCTCTCGGGCTGTGTAGCCTAAATTTCCCCCTCATCCTACGCCCCTGCTATTCATGATGTCAATGCTGCCAGGCCTTGAAGATCGCTTTGACCTATATATCAGGTACAATACCCCACACAACAAGTAAGCGCTTAATTGTAATCTGAATAGGGAGTTGGTCATTGGACTTTTTATTATGAGGAGTGTGTCACGTTGCATATACAGCCTTATCTCACGCCATATAAATGGGGTAGTCCTGTCCTTGCTGGATCGGGGTTGCCTGGGAATTTCGACGAGCGGGCTGTCGATTGTCCGTTTGTCTTTCAACATGGCGGCATGTTCTACATGATGTATGTGGGGTTTGATGGGATCGGTTACCAGACGGCGCTAGCCGTTAGCCATGATCTTATCAACTGGGAGCACTTAAGTGTCATTCTCAAAAGAAATGAAAACTCAGCCTGGGATTCCATTAATGTTGCCGGTACTTGGATTTTGAAAGAAAATCGCCTCGATGCTCCTCCTGTGCTGAAAAAATGGAATAACAAATATTGGTTAGTCTATCACGCTTATCCAAACGAAGGTTATGAAGAAGGCTCCGCCAAAATTGGCATTGCCTGGACCGAAGATGAGCAGCTGCTCGAGTGGCATCGATGCCTAGATCCCATTCTAACCCCTGAGGAGGGCGCAGACTGGGAAAAAGGCGGTCTCTACAAGGAATGCTTGGTCGAACATGAAGGTAAGTTCTATCTGTACTACAATGCCAAAAATACAAATAAAGGGCGATGGATCGAACAAACAGGCGTTGCCTTCTCTACAGACTTAAAAGAGTGGCACCGCTACGAACAGAACCCTGTCCTCCAGGTTACTCCAGACGGATGGGACTCCGGGTTTGTCAGCGATCCTTGCGTACTGCATGATCCAGAACGCGATCAATGGATCATGTATTACTTTGGCTATAACTACAAGCAAGCACAAGAAGGCATTGCTCTTTCCACTGATCTTTTGCATTGGGAAAAATATCCGGAGCCGATCATTCGTGTCGGTGATGAAGGCAGCATTGACGCTATTTTTGCCCATAAGCCTTCTGTCATTCAGCATGACAATGTACTCTACCATTTCTACTGCTCCTGCAGGCGTTATCGAGAAGGCGACCCAACCAAAAATTACGGTAAAGAGTTCCGAACGATCAGCGTCGCAACCTCACAGCCGATTGATACCCATACACGTTGAGCAAGGGGACGAGATCAGATGCAAGTACATGAAATGTTTGTAGAAAGCACGCTTCGCCCACTTGGGATTGATGTTCTCCAGCCGGCATTCGGTTGGAGTTTTGCTGATTCACCAGTACGTATGCAGATGCAAACGGCCTATAGAATCCTTGTTTCTGCTAGCGAAGATAACTTCCGAAGTGAAGTTGTGTGGGACAGCGGTCAACGTCATAGCAAGAAGAACGTTCATATCTTGTACGAAGGGCCGCCGCTTGCGTCCAGGCTTCGCTATTATTGGAAAGTACAGGTTTGGGATGAAAATGGCCAAATGACGGAAAGCCCAGTCACCTGGTGGGAAATGGGCCTACTCCATGACAACGATTGGTCTGCGACTTGGATTGCTCAATTTGAGCAGGAGCCCGCTGAAAGACCCGCCCTTCCCCTCATGCGGCGAGAATTCCATCTGGGCAAACCAGTGGCACAAGCACGCGCCTACCTATGCGGGCTAGGTCAGTTTGAGCTGCGGTTAAACGGGAAGAAAGTCGGCGACCACGTCCTGGAGCCGGGCTGGACAAACTATGACAAAACTTGTCTTTACTGCGTCTACGATGTAACCGACTACCTTCATGAAGGCGACAATGCGATCGGAATGATGCTGGGGGGCGGCTTCTTCCATGTAACAGGCGGCCGTTACAGCAAGTTCAAGCATTCATTCGGCAGCCCGAGATGCCTCGTTCAACTGGAAATCACGTTCACGGATGGTACCCAAACGCAGATTCTTAGTGATCGGAATTGGGATTCCGCCCCGGGACCGATCCTCTTCTCGTGTATGTACGGAGGCGAAGATTACGATGCTAACCACCACCATGCGAATTGGGATCTGCCTGGTTTACTTCCGAGCGAGGTTTGGCAATCAGCGGTAGAAGTTCCGGCACCTGCAGGAAAACTAAAGTCACAAGCGATTTCCCCATTGAAGGTGATGGAAACCTTTCAGCCTGTACAGATGACTGAGCCGCTTCCCGGTGTGTTCGTGGCTGATTTCGGTACAAACTTTTCCGGCTGGATCAGCATCCGTGCCAAAGGCTCTCAAGGAGCCAAAATTACGATGGCCCCTGCCGAATTATTGAAGGAGAACGGCACGATTAATCAGAAATGGACCGGCTCTCCAAACAGGTTCAGTTATATCATGCGCGGAGATGCAGACGAGGAAACTTGGTCGCCGCGATTCAGCTACAGCGGTTTTCGTTATGTGCAGCTCGAAGGTATCGTTCCAGCGGAAGCGGCGGGTGCAGCGAAATTAGCGCTAGGCGATTCCGAAGTTCCCGTACTTCTTCAAATCGAAGGACAGATGATTTACCCAGACGTGAGGGTTTGTGGAAGCTTCGTCAGCTCGAATAAGCTGCTAAACCGCACGCATGAGATTATTAACCAAGCGATTCTGAGCAATATGAAAAGCATTTTCACAGATTGTCCGCATCGGGAAAAGCTGGGCTGGCTCGAGCAAATTCATTTGATGGGCCCTTCCGTAGCCTTTAATTATGATGTCGAGAGGTTGTTCATCAAGACGATGGAGGACATCCGGGACGCCCAGCTGCCAAGCGGGATGGTGCCGACAACTGCGCCTGAATATGTTGTTTTCTCTGAGCAATGGCGCTGCTTTCGTGATTCTGTTTCATGGGGCGCCGCTTATATACTCGCAGGCTGGAATTTGCTGAAACTGTATGGGAACCACCGTATTTTGACCGAGCATTATGAAGGAATGAAAGCCTATATTAACTATTTAAAAGCGGGCTCTGATCAGCTAATTATCCGCAGCGGCCTTGGCGATTGGTACGATGTTGGCGATAATCCACCTGGATTTGTTCAAAATACACCTGTTGCGCACACCGAGACCGCTATGTTTTACCATATCGTTGATGTGTTTGCACAAATTGCAAAGCATCTGGAGCGCAGCGATGACGCTCTCAACTATGCCCAACTGCGTGAGGACATTAAATCTGCGTTTAATCATGCTTTTTTCGATGAACATACGCAGCAATATGCCACTGGCAGTCAAAGCGCCAATGCGATGCCGCTTGTTCTAGGGCTTGTCCGCGAGCCATACAAAGAAATCGTTTTTTCCCATGTAATTGGTGATATCATCTCGCGCGGATATCATACGACAGCAGGTGATGTAGGCCATCGTTATGTGCTGCTTGCCCTTTCCCAGAACGGGCGATCCGATATGATCTATCGGATGAGTCAGAATACCGATCACCCCAGTTACGGCTATCAGATTGAGAACGGCGCGACATCGCTGACAGAAGCTTGGGACGGACCCACTGTCGGCAAATCACAGAACCATTTTATGCTCGGACATTTGGAAGAATGGCTCTATAGCGGTTTGGCGGGCATCCATTATCGGTATTGCCCCGAATTCGAAAGCTACAAGCTGTCTATTAAACCCGCTATACAGGAAGACCTGAACGAAATAAGGGCAGATTATCTGCTGCCGTCCGGTAAACTGCGAGTCGCATGGCAGCAGGATACCGATGACCGCCGACTCCTGCTTCAGATTACCATTCCGGCAAATTGTTTGGCCGATGTCTATCTTCCCTCTGCTTCCTTGCCTACTCTCCTAGAAGGCGGAGTTCCGCTTGCGGATGCAGCGTCTATACAAGAAGTGCTCATTGATAATGCTCATGCCGTCATACGCGTGGGCTCAGGCAACTATCTGTTTGAATGCAAGGTTTAAAAGGAAATCAAATTATCTACATATTCTCGGGTGAGGTGCTGCCATGATCGATCGAAAAGCTTTAGTTAGGCGTCATAATCCGCTTATTACTAGCTTTGATAAATTCTCTTCCCTCTCCGTCGGCAATGGGAACTATGCCTTTACGGTTGACGCAACCGGTTTGCAAACCTTCCCAAGCCTGTATGCTGACGGGGGTGTGCCGCTTGGCCATTTCTCCAACTGGGCGTGGCATACACACCCTAATCCAGAACAGTACCATGTGGATAAGTTCCCACGAACCCTTTTCTCTACCTTTGGCGGAAGAGATATCGGGTTTCCCTATATGGCGCCTGGTCAAATTACCGATGAGTACAAATGGCTGAAGTTTAATCCGCACAAATTGCATCTGGGAAAAGTGAGCTTCCGTCTCACGCTTCCTTCAGGTGAGGAAGCCTCCGCTGACGACTTGAAAGAAATTGAACAAGAGCTACATCTATGGGGCGGAGTCATTGAAAGCCAATTCTCGATCAGCGGAACGAAAACCAATGTGACCACCTGCTGTCATCCCACGCAGGATTTGATTGCCGTTCGCGTTCAATCTAAGTTGATCCGCCAAGGACATCTCCAGATTGCCTTTCATTTCCCTTATGGGACATGGAAGTTCGCAGGCGTGGATTGGGGAAAAGGCGGTCAACACAACACCGCAATCGTAAGCAGCAACAGTCATTCCGTGCAAATTGACCGAAAGTTGGATCAAGACGCGTATACATTTACTGCGGCTTGGTCAAGCGGAAGTCTAGCGCAAGACGAGCAAGACAGCCATTTGCTCCTTCTGACGCCATCACCTGATCAGGATGAGTTCGAGTTCCGTTTCAGATTTACTCCTGAAGCAGTGGATACCGAATTGCCAACGTTTGAAGCTGCACGACACAGCTCCGAGCAGCATTGGCGCAACTTTTGGACTTCCGGTGGCGCAATCGAGTTAGCTGGCAGCCAAGATTCACGCGCGCTCGAGCTTGAGCGCAGAATTGTGCTGTCCCAGTACTTAACTGCTATTCAATCCTCCGGAACCTTGCCACCAGCGGAATCTGGACTTACCCATAACAGCTGGGCCGGCAAATTCCATCTCGAAATGCACTGGTGGCATTCCGTCCACTTCGCACTCTGGCATCGGACGGATGGCCTGACCAACAGCCTGGCGTGGTACATCAGCATTCTGGATCAAGCCCGAAAGCTTGCGGCATCTCAAGGGTACGAAGGGGCAAGATGGCCGAAATGTGTGGCTCCAGATGGGATTAACGGTCCTTGTTACATCGAACCGTTCCTCATTTGGCAGCAGCCGCATCCGATTTATTACGCTGAGTTAATCTATAAAATCAAAGGCACAAGAGATACGTTGGAGAAGTATGCGGATCTCGTCTTCGAAAGTGCGGCATTCATGGCCTCATTCGCAGAATGGGATGCGCAGCAGCAGCGGTATGTCCTAGGTCCGCCAGTTGCCCCAGCGCAAGAAATCTATGATCATGCAACGACAATGAATCCGACTTTTGAATTGTCTTACTGGGCTTTCGGCTTATCAACAGCCCTTGCATGGCAGGATAGACTTGGACTCCCACGGATGGAGAAGTGGGAGCATGTCCTGAAGCATTTGTCCAAGCTCCCTGAGGTGGAAGGTCTGTATGTCGCTGCGGAGACAGCTCCCGATACATTTTCAGGTGGCAGCAGCACGAAGGATCACCCTACCATGTTAGCGCCGCTTGGGATCCTCCCCGGCAACATGGTGGATCATGAAACGATGCTTCGGACACTGCATGAAGTCATCCAGGTATGGGACTGGGATGCGACATGGGGGTGGGACTATCCCTTGGTGGCCATGACAGCAGCAAGACTTGGGGAAGGCCAACTGGCCGTAGACACTCTTATGATTGACAAGGTGACCAACACTTTCCTCCCTAACGGTCACAACTACCAGCGGAAGCCACTAACGGTGTATCTCCCTGGAAACGGCGGTCTGCTGAGTGCAGTTGCCATGATGGCGGCAGGTTGGGAAAACGGACCGGATACGCATGCACCAGGTTTTCCACAAGATGGATCTTGGGAAGTGAGATTCGAAGGTTTGGCTCGAATGTTGTAAATAAAGAAACGGAGCCCGCTTGCCGCGCGGCTCCGTCTTCGATTAATCCAATATCGCTAGTGAGGTATCAATGATACCTGCTAGCTTTTCTTTATCATCTGTCGTTTTCACCAACACGCATAAACCAATGAAAGCATTGTTTAGAAACTCCGAAGTCTTACGTACATCATGATGACTGCCAATCTCTCCCGTTTCCTTGCCGCGCAGAACCAATTCGTATAGCTTGTCCTCTGTTCGAATAAAACTTTCATTCACTTTCGCAGCAGCTTCAGCATCACAAATGGCCAACTCAACAGCTGTATTAACCATTAAGCACCCTTTAGGCCGTTCCTCTGCCGTGATGGCGAATTCGAACATTCGTCTGATTGCTTGTTTCATAGGAGTAGGTTCATCCACTTTCCTATGAACGGAACTTTCCAACAATTCACCATATTTCTCTACGGCCTGCATATATAAACGATGTTTGTCTCCGAAAGTATCGTAGATACTTCTTCGATGTATCCCCATATGAGTCACTAAGTCTTGCATGGAAGTTTTCTCGTAGCCCTGCTCCCAGAATAGGTGCATGGCTTTTCGCAGCACAGTATTCACTTCGAACTCTTTGTTTCTAGCCATATTCAACCTCCTTTGTACAAGTTCTAGTATAACATGATCTTACAGACTTACGCATAGACCTCCCACAATTTTCACATGTTCTGAAATCTAACAGGAATCCCTCTAAGGATTAACTCAGGGAACTGGAGTCCCTTATTTGAAGAAACACGGGCAATTTCCTCACTGTGCGGAACTACGGGGTCTTATTGTTCTTCCATGCAGCGTTACTCAGGCGAAATCGGTCAAATAGCGGAGCGCAGTTCCCTTACATTCGTGATTTGTGCCTTTTTCACAAAAATAGCGGACGCCAGTTCCCTGGATGCTCACATAAATAAAAAAATCCCCACAAAGTGAGGACTTTCGTCAAGAAATATCATGAAAAGATAACTATTCAATGATTACTTTAGTAATATTTAGCATAAATCCAACATTTTTGTTTGTTTTAAGACAGAATATTTCAAAGATTCTTGTTAAACTTGACTTATTATAACAAAAGGCGATGATCATATGGTTCAAGTCATCTGGTTGCTCATATTAATCTTGTTTCTAATCGTAGCCTCAACCCGCAAAAGTTGAACGGCGTAACTTCAATTGCTAGCCATAAATCTGCAGATCATGAATGGACCAGAAGTTCCCAGCCCTCATTGTCTGGACGATCTTGATAAATCTTGCATACGTTGGACTAAAATTAATGTCCAGTATGCTTGTTCCGCTGCCGGTTGCAACCGATTGCGACCAGTTGCTTCCATCTGTAGAAACATAGACTTCATATTTCCTTGGATAGTCCTTCGGCGAACCCTCGCTCAGAAGCCGTATTCGGTTGATCATCGTCGGAGTTTTCATATCCACTTGATAGAATTGCCCAGGAGCTTGAGCAATTCCTGTGTCCCAACGGGTATAGATGTTGCCATCAATTGCCCCTTGAGGTTTACCAGAGCTGCTAGTAACCTCCCAGTCCGATCGATCCAGAACTACGCTATCTGTGGCGATTGCGGCTGCTGGTTGTGAAACTTCGTTTGTACCAGATAGCCTAATCTGATACAAGTATTGGTTCCCTATCTCTGTACTTGTATCTACATACTCGGTACCTTCCACTTGCTCAGCAATCACTTCGTAATTGTCCTCACCTAAGCCTGATTTCCGCAAAACATCGTAAGCTTGTGCTACTTCAGACTCGTTCCAGCTGAGTTCAATCGCATGCTGCTGCGCTGGCTTAGCTTGTATCCACGATGGTGCAACTGGCTTCACCCCATCTGCTCGCGATAAGATATACTGCACAGCTTCACCTGGGCCTAACGTTTCCTTAAAAGCTAGCTCTGGAGCAGCTTCCAAGCCGCTCAGATAGGTTCGAGCGGACTCATAGGTATCACCCGCTCCGAATCTTTCACCTTCGTATATCGCAGACTCCGGCATCGTTACTTTGACCTCTATCGTCTGTGGGGACGATTCAAAATTCACAAAGTTGAGCAAAATCTTATTCGATTTCCCTCCTGATCCAGGAAGTGCAGGCAATGTTGAAGTATCTACACCACGGAAATAAACCAGCTTATCCGATAGCTCCGGCTTATTGGCTATTTCGTAAACCAGCGGCTTGCCATGGGTTGCATACGCTAAATTTAAGCGCCGCATCACTCCGACTCGCGTGTCATTTTCTAACGAATTCTTATGAATCTGCATCTGTGCGGGGTTCTGTGTATTCAAATCAATCCCCGGTTCGAACAGCGCATATTCCGGGTAAAATGCCGCATGCTGCATGAACATATCCGCATATCCGATATGGGCTCTCAGAATGCGATCAAAGACAGCCGCATGAGGTTCTGCCGCGCCATATTCGGTTGGATCTACATGGCTATCTGAAGTGCCATACTCCGTATTCAGCATCTGTTTCTGCAAACCATCCTCTGCTCCGCCGAAGGTACGCATGTTCTCCAGAAAGCTTCCATCTTTATTGTTCACATACGAGGTCCCATACGCATGTCCATTGGTTAAATCTGTCATCTCTTCAAGCTCCATACGCTGATTCGGATCGCCTTCCCATCCGTCAGGATCTCCGCATCTGAACACGCCTGATGTCGTTTGATTTCGGCAAGTCCTCAGGCTGTATTCCGGTGCATACGCCCATCCTGGAGCAACCGTCTTCACATGAGGAGCCATCACAGGCAGGTTGGTTTTGAGCCATTTGGCTATGGCGAGATTCACACTTTTGGATCGATTGAATAAACCAGGTTCATTATCAATCTCATAATATTGGAACATGGAGCCATACTGCTTCACATAGTCCGATAACTTATTTTCTGCATCTGCGGGCAAAGTTCCATCGTCTTTCAGCATAATGTTGCCTGTATGCAAATGAAGAGCTACCGCTTGCGTATTGTAGTCACGCAGCGTTTCATAATAAGACTTGATAGACGAACATCCCTCTTTTACATCGGTTGCACAATCGACTCTCATCACGTTGCCGCTATAAGCAATTCCCAGCCACTTTAAGACATAGGGTAGGTGCTTCACAGCTCCTTGGTCATAGTAAAATGACAAATTGCTAACTTTGGTGCCGGACTCCACGTATCGCCCGTGAATAGGTTCCTCGGCAGGTGCGGTTAGTGCATCGAGCGATAGATAGTCCCATTTCCACCAAAGAAATTTATTCTCATCCGCTCGGCAAGACAAGCACCCTTCGGCCGACAGCTTCAATACGTTATTTCCAAGCTGCAGCTGCTCCTTAGGAATATATAGCTCATATAATTTCTTATACTCATAAGTACTAGACGTTCCTCCGACACCGGCGATCTGAATAATACCCGAAAGCATGTTATTGGAAAATACCGCCATCTGAGGAACCGACTTATGCGCATCTAGAATTTTCACACGGAAATGAACGCCATATTCGGGTATTTCAGCTAAGGAATATTGGATCGTGAAGGTAGAATTCAACGATTTGTTGAGACCTTGCGGCACCGAGTTCCAAGCCTCTGGCTGCTGTTCGTCAGAAGATACGGTATAACTAATCGGTGCTGCGCTTTCTTTTCCAAATTCCAAATCAGAATCATCAGGTTTGCCTAACGTCCAGATCTGATTGCCGATCTGATTGGATTCTGTCATCACCTTTACCAACTCTGTTCTTGCAGATGCACCGTAATTCGTCGAAGCCGAGATCAGGATCAGTAAGATCAACAAGGCCGATGGCACAATCACATATCTCATCATGTTAGATACCTCTCAAACCTCTAAGGTAGTAATAGAACACTTGCTGGTATAATTTCTTTTGTTTGGGAAGGACTCTTCCACATGAGTTTAGCAGCAGCACCATTCTGGTTATCATAATATTCCACTTTCAAATCAACGGGTACGCCAGCTGTAAGGGCAATAGATCCCGTTCGTTCCACCCAACTTTGATTATACCAACTATCTATTACCAACTTATCGTTCACCCAAACCCGAATGCCATCATCGCTTAAGGTCGATATTTGGTATTTTTCCGTATAGGCGGGCAGCAGTTTACCTGTCCATCTCACAGAAAACGTATCGGCTTGCACAGAGGATACAGGAGCCGAAGTCGACCAATTGAAATCAATCTTGGCATCCACCTTTGTTTCTTTTAAATCGGTCAAATCCTTGTTATCATAATATTCCGCTCGCAATCCATTTTTCTTATCCGGCGGCGAAATCGGCTGTATCTGCGGTTGTTTAACTGGCAGAAAGGATTCTCTGCTCAGTATTTTCGAATGCGAGTAGAACGATTTAATCTCTTCTTTTTTATTATTTTCACTCAGCATCTTGCCCCATGTCATGAAATAAGCCCATCGAGGCTGGTCTTTCAAGACCGCAGCACTTGGCAGTTCGCCATTCTCCCCAATCGCCACAGGCTTGCCGCCTGCTAATTGGACAATATTCTTGTAATAATCTTCATTGTAATCATTATCATAGATATCTACGGCAAGAACATCCACCTTACTCGCACCTGGATATGTGGCTGTGTAAGGGTCTGCATGCGCATTCGGTGCATTAGGACTCCACACCCAAAGCAAATTGTCCAGCTTATGCACATGCACATAACGATCGTACATAATATTCCAGAGCGCTGCGAAGTTGTTCTTCTTGCCCCACCAGAACCAGTCCCCATTCATTTCATGATAGGGCCGCCACAAGACAGGAACTCCTGCATCCTTCAATTTTCCCAGATAAACCGCCGTTTTATCCAAATCCGCAATCAATTTCGCATACTGGGGAGTGCCAGGAGTCACGTATTTATCAAATTCCGCTTGGCTCATTTTCTTCTCCACATTCGACCAGCATAGGCAGGTTCCAGGAATGCTTTGATGATAGGAGATGGTGACTAAACCGCCAGCTTGATTCCAAGCGATCGCGCTATTGACTACCTTCTGCCTTTGCTGCGCCAATTGACCATCGTTTTGAGCCAAAATAGCACCGAATTCATAGCCATGAAGTCCAGGAAATTTACCTGTCCAGCCTTTTACTTGATTCGTCCATTCATCTGGGCTTTCTAGGTAATCATGCTGCCCGCTGATCGTGCTAACACCCGAAACGGCATTTAGTTTCTGCAGTACGACCTTTGCTTCAATCGTCGCTTGTGAGTTGACTGGAACTGTACTTGTAGATGCTGTAACTGGCGGTTGGAACAAGAAATTTGGGGCTACTAAAGAGAGTAAGAACAATAAGGAAACCACTTTCTTACGTACACCTGCCTCTCCTAAAATTGGAATCACCATCTTCTCTGTGAGTTAAATGCTTTTAGGGCACACAATGGATATATTTGTAATTTTTATGCCTTCAAACAAGGAATCGCCTTCCATTCCCAAAAATCGAATAGAAGGCGGTTCTTTGTTTCAAAACAAAACTTAAATAAATTGGTGAAGCGGAATGTCCTTCCAGTCCATGCAAATACGAACGATATCTTCTTCCACTAAGTCAGATCCGCTTTGTACCTCAATAAATTCAACATCCGTGATTGCTCGTATGCTATGTCTAGTCCCTTCCGGAATTCGCACAACATCACCTGGTTTCACTTGATAGAGCTTATCATTAATGATGATATCCGCTACGCCGCTCACGATTGTCCATACTTCAGAACGTTTATAATGCAGCTGATAGCTTATATTCTTACCAGAGTGAACGAGAATACGTTTCGTGAGCACCTCATTATCTTCGGCATATTTCACATAATCAATAACACGATAACGCCCCCATCTGCGCTCCTCGTACATCGGACGATGCTCGATTGCATTCATCACTTCTTTAATCCGAGGACTCTCCGACTTGTTCGTCACGAGAATGCCATCCGGGCTCACGGCAATAACGGCGTCATGAATGCCGATTACAGTCACAGGAATGTCGAGTTCGTTAATCAAATGTGTATTCTCGCAATCTGTCGTTACGATTCCCGTTCCGATTTGGGAACGTCCCATTTCCTCAGTCAAGGTATTCCAAGTTCCTAAATCTTTCCAGAAGCCATCATAAGGAACAACGACACAACTTGCTTCCTTCTCAACCACTTCATAGTCAAAGCTAATCTTCGTTAATTTATGGTAATTTCTGAGCATTTCCTCGTATTGAATCGGAATCCCTTTATCCATCATGACTTCAATCAGATAGCCAAGTCGGAAAGCAAAAACACCACAATTCCAAAGCGCCTTTTGATCAATCAAAACAGCTGCTTGTTCACGGCTAGGCTTTTCGAAGAAATACTGAACACTTAGTGCTTCTGTCCCTTCTCGGCGTTCCTCCGATGGAACAATGTAACCATATTTCTCAGACGGAACCGTCGGAACAACACCCATTAGCGCCAAATTAGCGTCTGTTTCGTGTAGAACATCCTCTAATTGTTTAATTTTCTGGAAAAACGCCTCATCAACATACGGGTCTACCGGCAGCACCGTAATTACGGTGTTAAGAGGTAAGCTTTCCACATCGTACATATACGCAGCAGCTAATGCGATGGCAGGAAAAGTGTCTCTACGCTCTGGCTCAATAATGAGAGGTGCCTCTCCACCAAGCTGGCTAACAATCATTTCGACCTGTGAACGGTTCGTCGCTAAGTACGCATCTCCGCCAAGGCCTGTATTCTGCAGCTGTCTCCATACACGTTGCACCATGGATTCATCTTTACCTTTATCATCCTCAAGTACCTTTAAGAATTGCTTGGATCTAGAATCATTGGACAATGGCCAAAGTCGTTTACCGGAACCGCCTGAAAGAAGAACCAATTTCATGAAAACCACGCTCCATTTGATTTATTTGTGATACAAGCAAATTATCTAACCAGCGTTTTCGGCCTGGATACACCAATCAAATCAGGTCGCCCAACCGAATAATACTTGAGCCCAGTTCCTTGAATTTGTTCTTGGCTGTACACATTGCGACCGTCTATGAGAATAGGTTGTTCCATGATGAAAATAAGCTGCGACAAGGAGACTGTTTTGAATTCTTCCCAGTCCGTTAGCAGGCAAACGGCATCAGCGCCTACTGCGGCTTCCATGGCATTCTCGCACCACTGAATGGACGGGTGATCGATACGCTCCCTGAATTTATCCATGGCAATAGGATCGTACAGCTTCAGTGTTGCTCCCGCTCGGATCAGTGTTTCAACAATTTCAATCGATGGCGCATAACGAATATCGTCCGTATTAGGTTTGAAAGATAGCCCCCAAATGCCCACAACCTTGCCACTTAGCTCTCCAAGCGAGGCTTCGAGCTTAGTAATCACCTTGTAGCGCTGTGATTTATTCACTTCAACTACGGATTTAAGCAGTTGAAACTCATAATCGACATTGCCAGCAATTTGAATCAAAGCGTCTGTATCCTTCGGAAAGCAAGAGCCTCCGTAGCCGATTCCGGCACTCAGGAAGGAAGAACCAATACGCTTATCTTTCCCCATCCCTTTGGCAACCTCTGTGACATCGGCGCCTACCTTCTCGCAGATATTAGAGATTTCATTGATAAATGAAATTTTCGTCGCTAGAAAGGCATTCGATGCGTACTTGATCATCTCCGCACTCCGGATACTTGTGATGAATATTTGATCTGTAAATGCACGGTGCAGCTCCGTGAGAGGTTCAGCCAAGCTCTGATTATCAAGCCCAAGTACAATGCGATCCGGATGAAGGGTATCATCGATAGCCGAACCTTCACGAAGAAACTCAGGAATGGATACGATATCGAAAGCCTGCTGCGTATTCATCGCAATAATCATTTGAATATGCTCATTCGTACCTACAGGTACTGTGCTTTTCGTGGCAATAATTTTATAACTGTTCATCGCCTTGCCAATTTCCATAGCCGCTTGTTCAATATAGGACAAGTTAGCCTCGCCATTCGGCAAGGAAGGTGTTCCTACCGCAATGATAATAAGTTCAGATTGGTTAATGGCATCAGCCAAATCCGTAGTAAAAGCTAAGCGTCCAGCATGAATGTTCTTCTCCATAAGTTGTTCAATGCCAGGCTCGTAGATGGGTGAAATCATATTTTGCAGTTTTTCGATTTTCTGTATATCCTGATCCACACAGATAACATTATTACCCACCTCAGCGAAGCACACCCCGGAAACTAATCCCACATAGCCTGTTCCAATTACTGCAATATCCATACGATTAATTCCCCTCTCTGAATTGTTGATAAGCTTTAGCCATGTAGATTTTTAATTTCTCCATAAATGTTTTTTCATCAAATTTCTGGGCGTGCCCAATAATTCGGCTTACATCCCAAGCATGGTTCTCCACTTCCTGAATAGCCATCAGCAGATCCTCTACCTCTTGCCGCTTGAAAAAGACACCATTCACTTGAGGCACGATTGTATCTAGCGCGCCACCGGCCTGATAGGCAACAACGGGTCTTCCAGCCGCATTGGCTTCCAGAGGTGTGATGCCGAAATCCTCCTCACCGGGAAAGATTAACGCTCGGCACTCCGCCATCATTTTAGTTACAGAAGCGTCATCCAATCTTCCCAGAAAACGGACATTTCCTTTGGCCATTCCCTTAAGTCTCATCAGATCGGGCCCTTCCCCAACGATATGCAAAGGCAGCCCATTTCGATTAAAAGCTTCTACAGCCAAATCAATACGTTTATAAGACACAAGTCTCGATACAATCAAATAATAGTTATCAATGTTTGTCGAGCTATGAAAGCGAGTCGTATTAATCGGTGGAAAAATCACATCGGAATCGCGGTGATAATAATTACGGATGCGATTCTTAACGACCGAGGAATTCGCAATAAACTGATTCACATTCGCTGACGTTTTTTGATCCCATTGCTTGAGCTGATCGATATATATTTTCAAAAGTCGTTTCATCACACTCGATTTGGTTTGCCGTTCCATGTAGGTGTCATAATCCCATGCGAAACGCATCGGGGTATGGCAATAACAGAGATGGAAGGTGTTCTTCGGCACCTGAATGCTCTTCATGAACGCGCTGCTTGAGCTGAGCACAATATCAAATTCTCGAAAGTCAAAATCCTTAATCGCAAACGGATAGAGAGGAAGCATTTCTTTAAAATGACTTTTTCCTCCAGGCATTTTTTGTAACCAAGAGGCTCGTATATCCGCATCTCTCAGTTCATCGAGCAGACGATTGTTGCTAAACATGGTCGTATAAATGGGAGCACTCGGGTACATTTGGTGAAAGACTTCAACAACTCTTTCGGCTCCGCCCATTTGAACCAAATAATCATGCGCAATTGCTATTTTCATTTGATCCATCCTTTACTCTCTAAGCGGTCATCACGAATTAGCGATGAAACCTGCATAGTAATGAGTGATTTGGGTAACGGTTCGTTCGATAACAAAGTGTTGCTCTACACGCTTAATGCCATTCTCACTCATTCGGCGTCTCTCCTCAGGATGCTCAAGCAGATAACGAATCGAGTCAGCAAGCACGGCTGGCTTCCCTGGTGTAATGAGAAGTCCTGTTTCACCATGTACGACAGTTTCAGTCGGACCGCCTTCGTTGGAAGCAATAACCGGCAAACCGGCTGCCATGCCCTCTACAATGACTTGACCAAATGGTTCAGGTGTGATGGAAGTATGCACCAGAAGGTCTGCTTTCTGCATTAAACCCTGAATATCTTCAACATGGCCTAGTAAAGTCACATTGTTCAGTTGATTATCGGCAATTTGCTGCAGCAACTGCTTCTTATAGGCATCTTCGCCAAACAGGGCATCCCCGGCTAACCAGAAATGTACCTGATCATCCGGCAGAAAAGATTTGGCCGCTTCGAGTAAAATATGCTGGCCCTTCCACTCAGCCAATCGGCCAACAAGTAAGACGACATAAGGCTTACGCCATGCTTTCTCGACGATCGCCAAGCCTTTGGTTTTGGAATTCGCGAATGCCGAGTACACGACTAATGTTTTCTTGGACTTCGGCAAGTTCAAAGCATTCAACGTAGAGTTCGAATTGGCAATAACGCCATTAGGCAGCAATCGGGACATCAAGCGAATCGCTTGGGCCACGATTGGCTTCAGATACGGAACGCCAATGTGATCCCGGATATGCCAGATAAGTGGAACTCCAGCCCATTTGGCAGCGACAGCTCCATAGAAAGCTGATTTCAATGAATTCGTATGTACACAGGCCACTTTCTCAGCCTTCAGTAGTTTGGCTACCCTTTTCCCGTAGCTTAGAAGTTCAAATGCAGCCGATACCGCTTGAAAGTTCACGGCATTCCGATTGCGATTACGAACCTTATCACTTAAAGGTAAAACGCGAACATCAATCCCTTTAGCTCTTAACCGATCAACAAGCGCTCCTTCTTCAGCCACAATGACTAACGGATCAATCTCATTGCCGAAATTCGTAATCAGATTATAAAGTGCGACTTCCCCCCCACTCCATCTAGCGGTATGATCCAGATAAGCTACCCTCATCTTGTTCACGTCCTCCTCTCTTCCTAGGCACAGCCGATTGCTTGTCGTCGTAAACGTGACTATCAAGATCGATTACGGAATTAAATACATCATTCACCTGCTCGGAGACTCGCTTCCATGTATAATGCTCTAGCACATGATTCCTACACTGCTCACTTGTTGGCCACAGCTCAGGATGCTTCAATATGCGAGTTAATCCTGAAGCTATATCACTACTGCTAGTTCCTGCGAACAGCATATCAGGCCGGTATTTCTCAAGAATCTCACGGTTCCCTCCAATCGGAGTTGCCATGACTGGAACCCCGGCTGCCATTGCTTCTACGGTTATTAATCCGAAACCCTCAAGAGCTTGTGAAGGTACAACGAACAGATCGGCTGCTTGGTAGTAATCAGCAAGGTCACTATCTGGGATGTAACCCAGCATTCTAACACTAGACTGGAGCCCGTATTCAACAATACGGCTCTCCAGTTCAGCTTGCAGCGGACCCCTGCCGCCTATTAAGAGCACAGCATCTGGCTTTGAACGTACAACATCCTTCCAAGCTTCCAGCAGTTGAAGCAAACCCATTCGATTGACCAGCCTTCTCAAAGTCAACACGACGGTTTTCTCTTCCGGCAGATCCAGCTTCTTTCTTATTAATGAGCGATTCGCTGCTGGCTTGAACCGAGCTACGTCCGCCCCGCCAGGTATGATGTGTATCTTGGCAAGCGGGACGCGATACTGGCGATGGAGAATATCACGGAAAGTTTCACTTAACACGATGAAGGCATCTGCCAGCTGGTAAGCTTTCATTTCCCAGTTTCTAGCGATCATTGTTTTAAAGCGATGCTTTAAACCCTTGCCTTCAAGTCTAATCTCTTCACTCCATGGACCGTGAAATGTCATAACAACCGGAATATTTCGAGCTTTTGCCTCCATGGCTACGCCTAGGCTGTAAGGAGCAAAGTGAGAATATACGATATCTACATGCCGTCCGTTCATCATCTCTGCGGCTTGGTCGCGAAATGCATCGCGCCGTTTGCTGAGTTTCAAATCCGTACCGGACACATTAATAACACGAAGACCACTTTTCACTTCTGGTTTATTTGCGCTGCAGACCAAGGCTTCAAGATCATGATGCGGAGCTAAGCTTTCGCATATATGCTTGAAGTAGGTGTTTAATCCACCTGGCTGAGCAGAGGGCCAGCCCATTCCCGTGCACAAGATCCGTAAATCATTGTATCGTTGCATAAGCTTTACCCTCCTTGATTGGCCCATCTTTGGACTGCTTCACACGTTTGTGAGCTAATCCAAGCTCATACTGTTTCATGCAGATCAGGAACTCATAGATGCTCCAGAAAAATGCCACGGCAAGTCCGGGAATTCCCTTTTTATACAAACCATGAACGATATATTTCTGTATGAACCGCAAGGGAGGTCTAACGAGCATCCGCAGTAGGCTAAATCTTTTTCCCATCGCTACTGCGCCTTCTGCCTCCAGATCGGTATATTTATTAAACCGCTGAATGTGGTCATGAATGCTGCGGAAACCATAATGCCATAAGACGCCTGGCACGAAGATGACATCCTCACTCGACACATCCGGTGTTTCATGCACGAGACTGTCCCTATACTGAATTTGTGAACGGTTATACAAGCGGACTAACCGCTCACCCTTCCCCATCCAGCGCCCTAGGAAGTCTCCAATCCGCAGAACGGAATAGGCTTTGCTTGGATCAGACAGCTCACTTTTCAGTTTCAGAATGGACGAAGCTAACTGCTCGTTCACAACCTCATCCGTGTCGATTACGAAAATCCAGTCATAGGCTGCGCGATCACTGCCATAGATACGCTGCTTCGCATAACCAGGCCATGCGTTCACATAGACTTTGCAGTCTAATTGCTCGGAGACTCGAACGGTTCCGTCCTTGCTCCCGCCATCGACTACAACAATTTCGTCTGCAAAAGGCTTGCAGGAGGCGATCGCATTAGCTATTCTCGATTCATCGTCTTGCGCAATGATGACAACAGAAATTCGATTCACTCCCACAGCGTCACGATAGCGACTCATTTCGTTCGCCCCTCCCCCAATGTCCAATTATTTGGCCTTATATGCTGTTATTGCTGAAAGCAACCAACGGATATCCTCTTTATTCAACAGTAATCTAGGAAGTTTCGTTTTCAAGGTGAATTTGACATTGATTAAAATAAAGATAAATCGCAGTATACCCGATGACAAAATGGCCATTCCCGCACCGGCGAGTCCGAATTTAGGAATAAGTACTGTCAGCAATGGGATAACAATTAGCAGCCCGATGCCTTGCAGAATTGTAACAATCTTGGGTTTACCTAGGGCCATGAACGCTTGCGCTAAAACCATTGTGCCGCCTGAAATGGACACCTCAAGAAGCAGCATTCGAAAGACACTAATAGCTTCCTTGAAATCAGGGCCATACAAGAGAGGCATGACGAAAGGAGCAACCAGCATGATCATCATGGAACAAAACAAGGCCACGCATGTGCTGATCCTGTACACACGGAACGTCATCTCAACCACTTTATCCTTGGGCAAACCGGATGCTTTGGGAAACAGCACCACGATAATGGATGTTGAGAAAATATTAACCACACGAGAAAGGCTTACTGCTACCGCATAGAGTCCAAGTTCAGAGGGATTCAGCAGCCCGATAATAACGATCTGATCAATGTAGTAGGAAACATTGCCCATTAAATCGTTTCCGTAGGATCCAATACCATATTTAATTAGTGTCACAAAGGAGCGGTAAATATCCTTGATCACCCATTGATACTGTCTAAGCAATCGAACAGTGGTCCATATGTAAAAGGGAACCGCCGGAGCGAGATAAGCTACTGCTGACGTGTAAGGAGTCATGGTTTTGGTCAGGATTAGCAGAGCAAGGCCGATGAGCGTACTCAGCGGAATAAGAAATCGCAGACGATTGAATAGTTTGTACTCGCCTCTTACCTGCATCATGGCATTATTAATCTGCGACAATACAATCAGAGGTACGATAGCCATGGACCATTGCGAGAATAGCACCACACTGTCGGAATACGAACGGAGCCAATAGGGTAAAACCAATATCCCTAAGCACATCGCAAGCATGCCTGCTGTCAAACCCATGATAACAGCGGTCGAATAAAGCTTGGCGGAATCCTTCATGTTCTTTTTCACGTTGTATATAATGGCGGAAGGCATACCAAAGGTGAAACTAAAGGCTAAGAATTGTGACCATAAAACCATAGCTGCCTGCTCTCCTCGGCCGGATGGCCCAAGAAATCGCGCTGTTAATATTCCTGTCAGCATATTGATCACCAGGATAAGTACACTGAAAAACATCGTTTTAACCGAAGATGACAAATGACTTTTGCTTGAAAAGAATGCTTTAATGAAGCCGAACAGAGGCTTTATGCGGACTAATTTCAAGTTGACTGGCTGCTGCATCCGAAGTTTGCCTCCTCTCTTGAACGATCGTTCGATGCGCCATAATTCCAATACCTACGACCATCCATAATAGAAAACCTTTCAAACCCGTGTACCCATTTTCAAAAACGAGACAAACGATACTTCCTTGCAAAGCGGAGAGTCCCAACTTGCCGTAAGCTGTTATACCGCCTGGTTGGCTTTTCTGAGATAACAGATAACGCGTCACAAGCCACAGAGCCCATAGGAACAACAAGCCGCCAAGTATGCCGAATGTTAGGAAAATAGCAACAAAGCCATTATCGAAAATGCCATATTCCCCTAATGCTCCGCCATTGCTGAGCTTCGTGCCGACACCAATACTCCCAAGCCCTAATCCTTGCGGTTTCGAAAACATCATCGGGAAAACCGTATGAAAGAAATCGAGTCTTTCGTTGTACGAATGATCATCTTGAATGGCCGTCATCGTATCTAAGCGAGCGATAAGACCTTGTGCACCAGGCAGCTTCGGGATGATGAGATACATGGCGCCAATAACAGCTGTTAGTTGAGCGATCAGTTTCCACTTTTGTCTGCCCGCTGATACAGCCGTATAGATGGCGATATCGATGAAAAGCATTACCCAGGCAGAGCGTACCAACGTGACCAGAAGTCCAACCGTTACTAGGATAATACCGATCCAGCCTAACGGTCCTCGCCATCTTTTTTCCAGAATCATCGGGGCAAGCGCAGTTCCCATATACATACCCGCAGGTCCAGGGGAATTCAGTGTTGAGAAGACTCTGATCTCCAAGGGAAAAGGGTGCCCAATCGACGTCATTTCCACATGATTCATCCAGAATGCGTCCCATGGAGGCACGATGATGTATTGAATAATGCCATATACAGCCACTAGGATGGCGGTGTTAGAGAAAGCAACAACTAATCGGTCTAACGCTTTATTGTCGAAATCACTTAATGCGGCATAGGGGATTAACAACAACGGAATCACATAATTCGCCAGATCGTAAAAAGTCCCGCTCCCATTCTTCGTTACACCGATTAGACAGCCGTAGAGCAGCACGATTGCCATATAAATAAGCAGCTTGTAGATTCTAGATTCCATCTGGTGAAACTTAGCCAAAATCGGAATGATAAGCACAGCACTCGTTAACAAAGGTGCAATACTTAAAAGCGAAACCGAATGGTAGGTTCCTTCCATCCAATCCTGTATTCTACGAATCTCCGGGCAGATAACCCAGACCAGCAGGATATATGGAATCAATCGGCGTGAATCGAATAAAGCCAATACAAAGGCAGGAAATAGCAGCATAGACAAGATTGCAATTTGCATACTAAGATCAGGATCCAGCGTTGCACTTGAATAACCAATGATGACAGAGACGGCCAGAGCCATTGCAGCGAATATGATGGTCATGCGACCTGTCTGTGTCATAATCAAAGGTGGTTTAGTCATTTTGCTGAAATCATCCACTATTGATTCCCGTCCCCTCCCGCTTCAGCTTGAATTGCTTAACAACCTCGCGCCATAGCAAAACCGCAAACATGGCATCGTGGACCAAGTAACGTTTCCACAACCGTCGTGGTTCTTGCACAAGCCGCCAAAACCACTCGAACCCTGTTCTCTGCATAATGTTCGGAGCTCGCTTGACGGTGCCCGAAAGGAAATCGAAGGTTGCGCCAACACCAATTGAAATCGGTACTTTATATTGCAGATAGTTTTGATAAATCCATTTCTCTTGCTTCGGTGCGCCGACGCCAACAAACACGATATCTGGCTGCGTATCAATCAGCATTTGAATAATTCGTTCATTCTCATCCTTTTTCTTCTCGAAACCATAAGAAGGTGAGTAGCAGCCCACGATGTTCAAATTTGGAAATACGAGTTTCAGATTCTTAACTGCTTGTTCTGGAATTCCGGCCGCTGACCCTAAGAAGAAAAGCTTATATTGGCGTTCCGCGAAAGCTTCACCTAATTTTGCGAACAAATCAGATCCGGACACCTTCTGCTTGAGCGGTTTACGAAGCATCTTCGATGCCCAGATAATTGGCATGCCATCCGCCACAATCGCACCCGCATCTGAATATACCTTTTGAAACTCAGCATCTTTTCTGAGCTTAATTAGATGATCGACATTGCAGGTTAAAATGTAAGAATGATTATTCTGGCGAATGACCTCATCCATATAAGCAAGCAAGTCCAGAAAGTCATAATTATCAAAATGAACATCGAACATAGTCACTCTACTCATCAGATCAACTCTTCTTTTTTCGAATTTGTCGTCGAGAGAATATACAAACCATTCAAATACCAGCAAAAAGGAATGATGAATTGAATTGTCGATAATGTATTGTCCGACAAGGAATATAGCAAGAATGCAAGTATGAAAGCTGCATAATAAATTTTAATTCGCTGTGGAATGACGCGATAAATCATTCGAAATAAGACAAGTAAGGATAGGAACAACAGGATGCAACCAATATAACCCGAGTCATAATAAAAGCGGATATATTCGTTGTGCGGAACCACAAAGCCGACATATAAACTGCCGTCATTCGCTACCGTTACGGCACCAAGGCCTCTACCTGTCAGCGGGGAATCTTGCACTCCCTTTAGGAAATAGTTCCATGCTTCTGTCCTGCCGGACAAATCGATGCCCGTGCCCGTCTGGCGCTCGAAGGAGCGCTTCGTCATATTGTCCCACTGTACATACACGGCTCCACCAATTAAGGCCAAGGAGCAAACCAACGGGATTAATAGAATGAGCTTCCCTTTGATATACTGCTTAACCATATCGAAGAAATAGTACGCAGCCATGGCCAGCATAGCGAGGATTGGCCCTCTAGTTCCCGTAGCGATCAGAATCGCAAAGTTAGCGGCCAATGTACAATATAAGAATTTGGCATGCAGCGGATTGCGTTTGGTTTCAATCAAAGCAACCGTAATTCCGATGAAAGCTAACATCGCCAAATGAGGCGCGATATTCGCCCCTTGTACTCGGATCGCCCCAGTGAACTCAACGTTGAGAAACGAATACAGATGAGCTACCTGAAGAATTCCCCCGGTCGCCACGCTTACCACTGGAAGCAGGCAGATGATCCGGATGTGCTTTTGCACTGTTTCCTTTTTCCATTTGATCATGAGAAAAAAGAAAGGGAGCGCGAGTCCGATAAAGGCTTTCACGGTGATCGAAAGCGTTAGTCTCGGATGCCATTCTGAGAAAAAGAAGGTAATGAACAACATGCCAGCAATAGCTATGATTGGGTAAATGAACTTCAACCGAAGTCCATTCTGCAGCATGCTGGGAACTAATAAAATGAGAATTCCAAGCTTATAGAGGGAAAGGATCTCCAGCCCTGGGAAATTCGCTTCAACAATGTAGTTAACAGATATAGCGGTTGAAAGCAGAACGATATAACTCATTTTTTCCGGTTGATAGATGGCATACACGCACATGAAAAGTACGGCCAAACCCAACATACTAATAATAGGCTGATAAGCAGCCGCTACACCCATAATTACTGCAAGCAGCACATAGAGCGGAGCATAGTACATCGGTTTCTTGAGCTGTATTGGAAACACCGGTGTCATCCGTATCCTCACCCTGTTAAACGCATTTTCACACGACTGCGCATCGTGAGTAATGTGCCTTTTATACTTTGTATCCGACAGGCAATGAGTAATTTCTCGCCTTCCGAATGTGCGAACAAGGCATTTACAGCTATGTAGAGCGCCCTGCAGGCAACATTAACGAGTAAAGCTGATTTACCCATAAATCCTTTGTGCATAGAACCATTCGTAATCCCTTGATAATAATAGCGCTGCTTAATCCAATCTTTCGTTAAGCGATTGTCGGGGATGAAGTGATCCACGACCATGGAAGGGTGATAAAGAATCGTCTTTTTTTCCTGCTGCATCTGCTCGAAAATCCAAGACTCTTCGCCAGACAGCAGGAGTGTTCCCTTCCTTCCAAGGTCTGTTGGAAACAAATATGTCTCATGAAAGGACTTGCGAATCGCCATATTCGCTCCGAAGGGATGCTTATTCATCGGATATTCATGTACATCTTCTCCCCGATCTACAATCGTATAAGGAAGTTCAAGCGATTTGATCAGCCAGGCTGGCCGCTCGCTTTCGAATTTCGGACGAATCATGCCACCTATCGCATAGACATCTTGCCGATGATCAAAGGTGTCCACAATCGTGCGAATCCACCCCAAACAAGGAACTGCATCATCATCGAGATAGGCGATAATCTCACCTTGTGCTTCTTGTATCCCCCTATTTCGCGCAGCCGACAGTCCTTGGGTCGGTTCAAATATATATCGAACACGCATGAACCCAGCTTGACGAAGGGCAAATGATTCGGAGATCTCACGCGTATGATCCGTGGAATTGTTATCCACAATAAGAATCTCCGCCATATCTATTGCAGCTAATGCAGGCAGTGCGTAGAGCGTAATCTGAAGCAAATCTGCGCGATTATAGGTACAGATGATAATTGAAACCCTTGGTTTTGGCTGATCATGCACCATTGCGGTACTCCTTTTCTATCTTTTATTAAAAGGCGTCTTTGGAACCGAGAAGGACCGAAACGGTTTTCACTATAATTTTCAAATCATAGAAAACGCTGCGTTCACGGATATAAGTCAAATCAAGCTCAACCATTTGCTCAAAGCTTAGATTGCTTCTTCCGCTAACTTGCCATAAACCCGTGCAACCAGGCGTTACAGCCAAACGTTTCTTGTCATAGATCGTGTACTCTTTAACTTCACTTGGCAGAGCCGGTCTAGGACCAACCAAGCTCATGTCACCGATGAGTACGTTCCACAGTTGCGGCAACTCATCGATGCTCGTTTTGCGCAATACTCTGCCGACACGAGTCACACGAGGATCATTTTTCATTTTGAACATTGCGCCTTCGACTTCGTTTTGGCTCATCAATTGCTGCTTCAATGCTTCGGCATTTGAAACCATCGAGCGAAATTTAAACATCGGAAACAAAGTTTCATCTTTGCCCACCCTATTTTGTTTGAAGAATACGGAACCGTCGGGATCTTCCAACTTGATCCAAACAGCAACTACGATAAACAAAGGCATCAAGAAAATAAGTCCAGCTAAGGAAAGAAGAATATCTAACGTACGCTTCATAAAGGAATAGGAAGTTACGCTCTTTCTACCCTGCGATCTTGTTGCAGCCGGATAGTAGTACTCATATTCCTCCTGCAGTTCTCGCAAGCTCATAATCTTCACCTCCCAAATGTTCTAAAATAGGTGCATATTTCTCCTTAATCAGGAGTGAAGCCATTGCATCAAGTACATCCAACCGAAGATCTTTGCTCTCTAGTGCGAAAGCCATCGTGGTAAGAATATACCCAAGTCGTTCGCCCACATCATAACGAATGCCGTCAAAATGATAAGCAAGAACACGTTCTATTTGATTAAGCTTCTGAATCGCGTCTGTCAACTGAATTTCGCCGCCAGCGCCTTTTTCCTGAAGCTCCAAAAATTCAAAGATTTTAGGAGAGAACACATATCTCCCCATAATGGCAAGATTGGAAGGGGCCGTACCTAATTTAGGTTTTTCAATAAAATCTTTTACTTGATATAGGCGATCATTTTGCTCACCAGGATCAATGATACCGTACCGGTTCGTAAGTTCTGGCGGGACTTTCTGGACGCCAATGACGGAATTTTCTGATAATTCATATTGCTCTATCAGCTGTTTCAAGCAGGGGACCTTCCCTGTGACAATATCATCGCCCAGCAGTACAGCGAATGGTTCATTGCCAATGAACCTTCTTGCACACCAGACGGCATGCCCAAGTCCCTTGGGTTCTTTTTGACGAATGTAATGAATTTCTACCTTGGATGAACGCTGAACTTCTTTCAAGAGCTCCAGCTTCCCCGTTTCCATCAGCTTGTTCTCAAGCTCGAAAGCATTATCGAAATGATCTTCGATCGCTCTCTTTCCTTTACCGGTTACAATAATGATATCTTCGATACCGGATTCAATGGCTTCTTCCACGATGTATTGAATAGTTGGTTTGTTGATGATTGGGAGCATCTCTTTGGGCATCGCTTTCGTGGCGGGTAGAAATCTCGTTCCTAACCCCGCAGCCGGAATTATTGCTTTCTTGACTGTCTTCATCCTTCTCATCCTCCTAAGAGAGTACATATTCAATTATTGGTTGAAAACCATACCTAACATGCGGGCACCTGATTGTTCGAGCTGAGTTCTTGCTTGTTTCGCCCATTCCCGCTTCGTTTTACCATTCCTAGCGACTAGCAGTACGCCATCACTGTATTCCGTGAGCAAGCTTGCATCTGTATAATCAAGCGTTGATGGTGAATCAATAAGGATAACCTCATATCGCTGCTTCAGTTGGTTCATCAGGTTCATCATCTGGGAAGAACCTACCAATTCTGAAGGATTGACGGGTTGACCGCCAGCTACGATGAGATCAAGTCCAATGATCCCTGTCGGTGTGATGACATCATCAACATCAAGCCCTTTTTGAAAAAAGTGGAGCAAACCTTTTGTATTATTCATACCAAATAAGTTATGCAGCGATGGCTGACGCAAGTTGCTATCAACGATCACGACTGATTTGCCTTCTTGTGCATACGTAACTGCAAGATTAGCAAGCGTCGTTGTCTTGCCTTCTTGCGACTTGGGTGATGCAACCATCAAGACCATGCCCAGCCTTTGATCAGCGGGCACTACTTTTTTGAAGCGTACCGCTGTTCGTAAAGAGCGATAAGATTCGGAAACCGGCGAAATAGGATCTAATTCCGTTACAAGCACATTACTTAGCTGCAACATACGTCTGTTCCCCTACCTCTCTGCTCAGCGCCTTGGACGTCTTTGTTACATTGCCTTTCTTAATCGTTCCAATGGAAGCAAGAACGGGAAGGCCCACGAAGTGCTCAGCTTCTTTCTCCGAGCGAATCGTATCGTTGATATTTTCGAAAAAGAAGAACACACCAATAGCTGCCATCGCCGATAAAATAAAGCTCAAAGCCAAATTAATAATGATACTGCCATTCGCTGGCAAAGGCTTTACAGCTACATCAGAGCTTGAAAGTATTTTGACATTGTTCATATTCATCAATGTCGGCACTTCACTCATGAACGTATCTGCAAGTGTTTTCGTCATCGCGACGGCTTTCTCATAACTTGGATCTTCCATCTCAATTTTGATGATTTGCGTTTTATCGGTGGAGCTAACCTTCAAGTTCTTCAGCAGTTCTTTCTGCGTCATTCCGAACTCCGGATGATTCTGCAGCAGCTTCTGTACGATCTGGTCTGATTTGATGATTTCCTTGTAGCTCTCAACTAAATTCATGTTCATCGAAACATCATTCAGGTCTATTGCCTCTTCACTCTTAAACGTACTGCTGACCAGTACTTGTGTGTTTGCCTTGTAAACAGGCACAACAAACGTTTTGCTGACATAGAAGGTTGTCAGGCACGAGAGAAGAACGAACAGCGCAATCATCCACAGCTTTTTGCGAATGAGTACAAAGTAATCCAAGATCGATTTCTCCATGATTCCTCCCGAAAAAATAGTTAATAAATCAATAAATACAGTATTGCTTTTCCGAAAATTTTCAGTTAAGATGTTTGTAATGAAAGCGTTTTATTCTCCTCATCCCCACCTATCGAAACGACATTCAATCACTCCTTTTATTCAGAGCATTCTACAATCACTATTCGACGGTGATAACTAGCTTGTAAGCTAGTTGAAGCACTCTACCAAATGGAATGAAGAATGCCGCTTTTTGTCATTTAATTGGTTATAGTCAAATACTAAATGAATTCCCAAAATTATGATATTACTCGAAATTATAATTTTTGGGTCTATTTCGTCTATCCACTCGTACCTATATTTAATAAAGCGATGGTATACTTTCGGACCATATGGCCGTAGTGACTCACTGAAATCCACTAACTAATCCTTTGGACTGTGCTAACAACGCTGCTTGTGTACGATCGTTGACACACAGCTTATTTAGAATCTGGCTAACATGCTTCTTGACAGTAAACTCCGTCACCATTAATTTCTTCGCCATACCTTGATTGGACAAACCTTCTCCTAGACCAATTAACACTTCCCGCTCTTTCGGCGTCAGCTTACTGAAGCTGTCCTCTTCCTCTTTCTTAAACAACATCTCCATGAGACCTGGGTCAAAATACTTTTTCCCTTTGAAAATCAATTTGATAGCCAAAAGCAACTCTTCTGGAAGCGCTTCTTTGAGTACATAACCATCCGCACCCACAGCTTCTGCCTTTCTTACATCTTGCTCCAACGTCGATGACGTCAAAATGATGCTGCGGCATGATGTATCTTTAATATTCTCTACCACTTCAAGACCAGAACGATTCCCTAACTTTAGATCCACAATAGCCAAATCCGGTTTTGTTTCCTTGATTAGCTCTAATGCTTGCTCCACCGTCTCCGATTCACCAGAAATTTCGATGTTTGCTTCAAGCTTTAGCACAGCTGACAATCCTCTACGCACCAACGGATGATCATCTACGATAACAACTTTCAAAGTTCCACCTGCTTTCGTTAGAATGGGAATAGCCTTCTTGACCTTGTTTAGCCCATCATCTGAAGTTCATTTAGTTCCTTGTTGTCTTGTGGTTGGAATGGGATGGTCAGTTGAATATGTGTACCTTTACCTTCTGCGCTCTGAATACTAATCGTTCCACCAAGTGACTGGACAAGTAGTTCCATATTGTTCACCCCTAGGCCAACAGCCTTAGGGTCTGACAATCGTTCTTTCACACTGAAGCCACTTCCGTTATCCAGAACGGAAAGGCTCACCTCATCGGACTTGATATGAAGCTCAACCTTGATGAGTGTACTGCGCCCATGACGAATGGCATTTCCAGTGGATTCCGAAATAATTCGAAACAAAGCCTTTTGATAATTAACATGCAGACGATGATCATCGCCAGTGACATGTAAATTCACTTTCACAGCATGCAGCTTGGACACGCTGTCCAGATGTGATTTGACGGTCGTAATCCAAAAGTCACCGCCATTTTTCCTGGAACTGAGACTGTAAATGGTGGAACGAAGTTCTTTAGAAGCGGCTACGGAAGACTCTTGAATGAGCTGCAGCTGCTCTTTGATCTGATCTCTAGAAATCTCTTTCCACTTGCGACTTAGTGAATGCACGGCATACACAATTCCGAATATGTACTGGGAAACACTGTCATGCATTTCATCGGCAATCCGATTCTGTTCCTCGATAATCATTAACTGATTCTCGATTCGTTCCAGCTGGTGCCGCTCCAGAATGACAGAGCATAGCTCCGATAGGAAACCAAGCTGTTTAATATACCCCTGCCTGCCTTCTTCGTAGCTGGCATGCTCAATCTTAACGCCCATGACTCCCCAGAATCGGGTCGACGACTTGATCGGCATCACCAGAAAGTCACCATATTCTGCTAGACTCATCAGCCTGCTGGAATCGAGCTGTCTAAGCTCAGCTTCTTGCATTTCAAAAGCCTCAGAAAGGGATGTTTCAATGCCAATCGGTAAGACACCTTGGGTAATCAATTGATCAGGTTTGGCTTGCCCATTGACATCCCAGAAAAAAGACATTCTTAGCTTGGTCAATTTTAAAGCAAACTCAGCAAATATAACTTTCAAATTCTCAGAATCACTATGGGTTGCCGCTTCCACGATTTGATACAGCGACTTCATATGCTCCATCGTTTCCGTGGTTCGAGCGTTCGCAATCTCAAGACGATTTTTGACACCGGCCAATAATTGAATCGTGAGTGTCATAAACAGCAGCATGAGGTAAAAGCGATTTTCGCTCAGTAAGATACTGCCCAGTGTCTCCATTTGCCCATTCGTAAAAAAGTATGAAAAAGCCGTAACAAACAAAAAGTAAAAGAGCATCATGAACCAGCAATAGGCAGAGGATAGGTAACTGGCAGCCATCCAAGCGGGATTGAAAACACACCACAGGAACGGACTGTCCATACCGCCGCTTAGAAGATGGAGGACCATCATCCCCGTCATTTCCAAGCCTACGGTTATTTTAATTGTGCGAGAGGCTTTACCGCTTTGGGTATACATGTCTGTAATCCATGTAGCAAAGATGAACAACACGAGGATGATGCCAATTTTCACACCAAGTGGAGGGCCACGATCCTCAATAGCGTACACCAGCGAAGTCCCAGCCAGAGAAATAAACCGGTACAAGTAAAAGACCCTACTCTCACCTGAGAACATCTTTCTCATCTGTGTAATCATCCTTTAACCGATATTTGTAAGTGGCTCCTTCAACAATACCCATGTTTAGCATAATCATAACAGTTAAATTCTTACAGTCAAAAGACCACTACATGACTATATTATTCGCTATTTTTGTAGTTTTCTGTCTCTATCAACAATAAAACTACCAATTTCAGGAGTTGCGATCTATACGTTTGATCATTTAGACCTAACCATTTGTCGGAAAAAAATGTAAACCAGATTGGAATGACCAAATTAAAATTCATCCTTTTGTACCATAAAATTCCTAAATTTTTTTTGAAAACACAAAAGAGTTAGGCCTTGTTAGCGCTTAACTCTTTGATTTATAGCTTATTGTCGAAGACTTACCGCAGAAAGGCCCTTTTCTTAATCCAAAAGTGCCCCTTTTTGTAGTAATATGCGGCGCTCATAAGCACCTTTGCCTATCCTTTTACTCCTGAACTAGCAATTCCCTCAACAAACCACCGTTGGAAGAATGCAACAAGGATAATGAGCGGAAGCAGGGATGAAACCGATGCCGCCATAACTGCTGTATAGTTAGTGGTGTTCTCATCGACGAAATTAGTTAGAGCAAGCGGCAATGTATACAGGGAATTAGTCCGCAGGAAAATGAGTGGTCCCTCATATTCATTCCAGTGCCACGTGAAGCTAAGAATAAGAAGCGATACTAAGGCAGGCTTCGTCAAAGGAAGACAAATCTGCAAATATGTCCGGAAGATACTCGCGCCGTCTACTTTCGAAGCTTCGAGCAATTCGTTCGGCAGCGTGCTGAAGAACTGCCTCATGATGAATGTCCCCAGCACCGAAAACAAACCTGGCAGAATGATTGCTGCATGGGTATTTACCAAGTGCAATTTATCAAACAGAATAAACCGAGGCACCAGCAAAATCTGTGTAGGAATAATCATGGTTGACAAGTAGATTAGAAACAGCGCTTCTTTCCCTTTAAAGCTTAGCTTTGCGAACGCGAAACCAGCCATAGAGCTTGTCACCAACGTACCAAGAACGGTCAAACAGGTGATTTCAATTGAATTCCAATAATAGGCATAAAAAGGATGTTTACCTGTCCAAACTTCTTTATAGCTGTCCCAATGAAACACGTGCGGAATCCATTCAATCGGCGCTTTAAACATGTCAGACTGCAGTTTGAACGAAGCAGAAAGCATCCATAAGAACGGAGCAATCATCACAATTCCAAGCCCTGTGAAAATGACCGTTAATACTGTCTTCGTGATGATTCTGCGAATGGATAATGTCCCCATGATTTCTCCTCCTCTAGAATTGATCCTGCCATTTTTTCTGTGCTTTCCATTGGATCATCGTAATGATGAAAATGATCATAAATAGGACCCAAGACATCGCCGCTGCATAACCTACCTTATAATACTGGAAGGCTTGAACGTAAATGTAATAAGACAGCACCATGGTAGAGTTGAGCGGTCCGCCTTTGGTCATAACGGAGACGGCAGCAAACACCTGGAAAGTAGCAATAACCAGTGTTACGGCAATCAGAAAGCTCGTTGGTTTTAACATCGGCATCGTGATATTGAAAAACTGCCTGAACTTTGTCGCGCCATCAATATCTGCTGCCTCATACAAGTCTTTGGATATTCCTTGAATCCCAGCCATGTACAAGACCATCGTATACCCCGTGTACGTCCAAACAACCATAATCATGATTGCCGGTAGTGCCCAATGCTGACTAGCCAGCCACCCTGGAACCTGCTCCACGCCCAGCGATTTCAGAAATTGGTTAATAGGTCCTTGCGTCGGGTTGTACAGCACACTCCATACAATCGAAATGGCAACGATGCTGCTTACATACGGCAAGAAAAAGAGCACTCTTAGAAAATTTTTCAGATACACAAATTGATTCAGAATGACCGCTATGATTAAGCCCAGCAGCATCGCTGCCGGCACTGTTATACCGGTGAAGATCACGTTATTTTCAAGTGATTTCCAGAAAAGTTCATCATGAACAAGTTGAAGAAAATTATCCAACCAAACCCATTGAATCCCTGCCATCCCCTGCAAATAGTCCCAATCCATAAATACCATCACTAGACTGATAATTAGCGGAACAAGGATAAACACAAGTACCCCTATAAAGTTGGGTAAAACAAACAAATAACCAGCTAAATTATCTCTATATCGATGTTTCTGATATCCCTTTTTCACGGTTTGACCTACTCCTTTCTTCGTTGTCTTCATTGTAGTGAAAAGGGGAATCAAGCTGAATGGTCGAAACTTGGCGTTTTCCGTCTTATTCTGGGATGTCCCTGATAAAACCGAATACAACAAAAGACCTGCAAGCTCTAATTAAGCTTGCAGGTCTTCTATTATAATGTGATTACTTCTTCTCGGCTTGTATCGCTTGGTCAGCCCGTTTTTGCATAGTTTCAAGTGTCTTATCAATAGGCTGTTGGTTCATGAAATACTTCTCTGCTTCTTCTTTACTAATAGAAGTAATTTGTGGGAATGCGACCGCTTTCTCACGAACAGCAAACGTATAGTTCGCTTTCAACACATTAGCCAGAGAGTCTTGATCGATAATGTCTTTATTATCTCCAACGATCAATTGTGTGACCTGTGTCATATCGGCTTTTTTATTCGTAGGAATACGTCCACCAGGAATCATATCCATGTTCCCCTGAGTCAAATACCAGGAAATAAACTTAAACGCTGCATCCTTATTGGCGCTATTCTTGTTAATCGACATGAAATCATTCATGCCGCCGTTATTTACGTTCGTTCCTTTTTCGTACTGAGGAGCTGGCGCAAAAGCAACGGAGAAATTGCGTGGCCACTTTGTTTTATCTTTCAAACTCCTCATCATCCATGCACCGCCATAAACCATGGAGGCTTTGCTGGTTAACAGCTCGTTAGCCGGGTCAAGCTTGTTAGCAAGCCCTTCGCCCCAACCAACCATGTATCCTTTGTCGTAAAGAGCTTTTTGAATCTCTAGGCCTTTTTTCATAGCCGGATGATTGAAATTAGACAAACCGTCTTGTTTATAGAAAGAATCCTTCGGCTGGGAGGAAACGAGCGTGAACTTCCCGATTAACAGATCAGCTCCCGGTGTAATGAAGCTGCCTTTTCGTTCGCCCTTGTTCAACTTCCCAGCAAGCGTCAAATAATCGTCCCAAGTCCAGTCTGTCGGCACCTTTTCGCCAGCTTCATCAAGTGCCTTCTTATTTAATACTACAAAATCTACATTCTTGTAGGCTGGAAGGTAATGATATTGATCTTTGAACTTCAGAACATTGTTGCTCCCGATCACACCGTCCACATCGAAGTTTTCCTTCTTCATCATATCGTCAAGCGGCACCGTCATCCCCGCATTTTCACGGCGGTACAAGTTGTTTTCACCGTAGCTGAAGAAGATGTCCGGAGCATCGCTTTGCGTCATCAGCGCAGTATCCAACTTGGTATTGCCTGAATCATCATTAATATAACGGACATATTCCACTTGAATGTCAGCGTGTTCCTTGTTCCACTTCTCAACAACGGTCTTTGGACCTGTTTCTTCAGGAACCGCTCCCCAAACGACGAGCTTTACCGCTTTTTTGTCTGTTTTTACTACGGCGGTATCGTTCTTTGCCGCACAACCTGTCAATACCATGGAAGCTGTTAGCATGACAGCAATTGACCCTTTATACCATTTATTCATGTAGAATCCCCTCCTAAAGTTGTACAAGATCACTTGAACAGCTTCAGCGTAACAAATACTGTTGTGCGATAACATGGTGAATTCCTGCTAAAAACCGTACATTTCTACGAAGCCGATTTCCCTAAGTAGAGCTTTCTGTACTCAAGCGGATAAACACCTTCCATTTTCTTGAACATCTTGCTGAAATAAGTGGAGTCCCCGTAGCCTACCATTTCGGAAATCTCATAAATCTTATAGGCTTGGTCCTTAAGCAGCTCCCGGGCACGGGCCATACGGATTCGGGTAAGATAATCCATGATCGTTTCACTGGTTTCCTTTTTAAACAATACACTTAAATAGTTCTCTGTGAAACCAGCCTTTCTCGCAAGCTCTGATACCTTTAGCGGCTGGTCAAACTGCTCTTTAATCGTGTTGATCACAGCTTGAATTTCGGGACGATACTGTTGATTGGAAAATAACTTGATTTGGTCGACATACACGGGAAGCCAGCCGTGAAACCACAGGAAAATATCCCCTATTCGCTCAAGACTTCGCACCGCGTGATAAGGGTACATGGACCCATGAAGCGGCACAGAATAGAGATCTCCGCCCAATTTACGGGCAAATGCTTCTAAAATATGCACGAGATGAACCCAAGCTTCCCGCATATGCTCCGGGTTGCTTTTGGGTCCGCTCCGAATAGCCTCATAGCCCACATGCAGCTTGTTCTGCAAACCAGCTACATCTCTCTTCTCTACGAGTCGTTCCCAATCGTCATCAGACCAAAGCTCTTGAACAACGCCAGGCTCAACCTCCTGAATATGCTCAAAATAGATAAATGCGCCTTCGCTTTCATAAAATCGGTAAGACAACGCCTCACTCGCCTGAATAAATCCTTGGTGCACATCCAAGATTTCTTGCACTGGCGCGGACACCCCGATACTGATCGTAATCTCCAGGAAAGCAGCTACAGCTTCTTGAACCTCATACAGCATGGATTCCTGTAGACGATCAACTATGATAGAGTACTTGCCGTTCTCGATTTCGATGAGTTCACCTTCGCCATACTTCTTGAAAATTTCCGTCAAAATATTGGCTACCGTAAAATGCAGCAATCTTTCGCTTTGGAATTTGTTCCGCTCCAATACCTCGTTGTAATGATCTAATTGAAAGTTCACAACATAGATCGGCGTTTGATAGGGCTGAAGATTAAACTCGCGCATCACTTCTTCTACGTCGCTGCGGGTGCTGTTCTGCTTCACAAGCAGTTCCCTGATACGCTTTTCCCTTGCTTCTTTCCCATATTTGGTCATCTTGTATTTGAGCTGTGAGTCCTCCCTGGTTTTAACCGTTTCAAGCTCAATGGATGCCTTAAGTTGATTCAGCTTCTCCAGCAACTCTTCAGGCTCCATCGTGAGCTTCAGAATATAATCAACCGCGCCAAGACGAAGTGCCTTCTGCACATATTCAAAATCGTTATGATTGGATAAAATCAAGCATTTCGCTTGTGGTGCAACAGTCTTCATCTCCTCTATCAGCTGTAGGCCGTCACAATTAGGCATTCGAATGTCCGTTAACACGATATGGCATTTCTGCTGTTTCAGAATATGTAAAGCCTCAGCGCCATTAGCAGCTTCACCTACTAGCTCGAAGCCGTTCTGCTCCCATGGGATTATCGTCTTCAGCCCTACTCGTACCAGAAATTCATCATCCACGATAAGTACTCTAATCATTTCTGCTCGTCTCCTTATCTACTCGTCCCTGCACCGAATTGGCTGCTTGAACAGACTGAAGTGGTAATTTAACCGTCACTACCGTTCCTTCACCATGCAGGCTTTTCATCTCGATGCCATATGCTCTGCTAAAGTGCATTTTAATGCGTTCGTTCACATTATAAATACCAATCCCGCTATATCTGGCATGATCCTGGCTCAGCTGCGTACGGAGTTCTTCAAGCCGCTCTTCTGAAATACCATGGCCATTATCCTTCACTTTAATCAGTAGGGAGTCTCCCTCAAGCGACGCACAGATCTCTATGTTTAACGGCATCTTCTGACCGTGAATAATGGAATTTTCTACAATTGGCTGCAGAATAAACTTTAAGACCGAGTAATGCTTAAGTTCCGTAGGAATATCAAATTGAATTAGTATGTTATCGTTAAAACGAATCTTCTGCAAATCAAGATAAGACTCCAGATGCGTAATCTCATCTTCCAGTGTGACAAACTCTTCGCCAACCTTCATTGTATATTGCAAAAGCTTGCCTAGCTTCGTAATCATCTGACTCACATGCTTAGCGCCGGATAACATCGCCATCCATTTAATTGAGTTGAGCGTATTAAACAAAAAGTGCGGGTTGATTTGTGCTTGAAGTGTTTGAAGTTTTGCCTCTTCCTTGCGCTTTTGCTCCTCAGATAAGTTCATAATCAACTGTTGCAAGCGGTCAAGCATGTGGTTGAAATGATTGCCGAGTATCGTAAACTCATCCTTCCCCTCAATCGTCACATACGAGTGGAAATCCCCGCTTCCTAACCGATTCATGGATGAGACTAGCTGCTTCAGCGGTTTTGTTAGCCGAATCATGAAATAAATGAACACCACGGTAAACAGCAGAAACCAGCCAAATAACCAGAGCACGGATTGATTGCGAATTCCCCCTAGCTGATTCCATAGCTCGGTTTGCGGGGTAAATTGGACAAGCTTCCAACCGAGCCGTGGGAACTGTTCCACGCTGATCGCATAATCGCGGATCGATATCTCACTTTCAGCCGCTCCAACCCGTTGCTTTAAGATCACTTGCTTGATGAGATCATCTGTTTCTTCAAGGGTTAGCGGGGTTTCCCCTCCGACCAATTGATTCTGTTCATTGAGCAGCATGAAGCTGCTATGTTCTGTATGCCAAGGCTGCTTTTTAATAGGAAGAAAGACGGATGAAGGAATGCCGATAAATAGAACATTAGCCGCCTCGTTCGGATTTCCCTGGATGCATCTGCTTAGGGTAAAGTAAGATTCATTGCCGCCTGCCAGCTTTTGAATGGCACCCTCGTAGGGATACTTCCAGACTGGCCATCCATGTTGGACTTTCGTTTCCTCCAGCCAACTTTCAGCTTCCAACTGTTTCAGCAGCTGAGCTTGTTTGCCTTGGTCGTTAGGCTCGGACAAGGTCGTATGGACAAATCCACGGCCGTCGATCACAGCAATCACCGCACCGCTGTCCAGCAGAATATCCCGCACGTTACTGAGCCTCTGTTGTACAATATTGTAACGTCTAAGATCCTGATAGTTGGTATTCCAGTCCGTACCGGCATCGAGAAATTGATTGAAATCAGGATCATTCATGATCAGATTCGATGCCTTCAACATGCGTTCTGCCAAATCATTCATATGGATGGCTATTTGATGCAGAGCTTCTTGATTGCTGCGTTGTATTTCTTCTTTTACCACTTCACCTGATGATTGATAAAAGCTATATAAGATCGTTGTTATGGGAATCATCGTGCAAATAAAAAAAGAGACTAGTATTTTTCCCCGAATAGATCGGAAAAGAAAAGTAAATCCTCTCATTCATGTACCTCCTACAAAAATAGTGCATCAAGAAGAACATACCATACTAGTTTCCGACATAGGAATGTATTATTATTGGCATTTTATGACGTATTCTCTGTTTTTTTCAAGAAAAATGTCGAAAAAACCTATGGTTCAGTCATATGAAAGAGGCGCTCCCCGCTCATTGGATGACTAGGGATGGCCTCTTATTAAGTAGATGAATCGCGCGGTGGGAAAAACTCCCTTTATTTTGTGCAAATCCTGGTCCAAAAGACATAATAACTGGAAAAAATCCCGATAATTTATTCATTTAACCTTGCTTCCAAGCTAAATCGTCCCTATTAACGGGAGAAATTCCATGTATACCTACTGCACCTGTGCTACTCTACTATTTTAGCGGTAGTATTTCCAGTTCATCTGAAATGCAGTTCTCAAAAGTAAAAAACTGCCCCTCCGTCATGTAATGACTTCCGGGACAGTCTCTTAAGCTATGTATGGGTATAGTCCTAATGTACCTTCCAATTTCGGTTAAGGCCGCGTAAGCTTTTACTATTCCAGCGGCAAACCTGCCGCCTGTCTTAACTGATTGGCTAACCAGTTCATGTAGTCCATTTCTTTGGTGTCATTGGATTCGTTAGCTTGTCCCCAAGCTGGTTTAATCCAGGTATTGATTATTGTATGTACGACATTCTCATCAAGTTTCAAGGTCTCGTCCTCCCATCGCTCAAGTGTAAAACCTTGATTTCTATTGCCTGCTAAGCAATTCATGAGGAGTTCGGCATACCTCTTATCCGCTGCCCATCCCGCTGCCGCAATAGCTCCTATCTGTCCTGCTTCGGTTGTCTGCAGCTTAACATCTTTATACCTTCCGTTAGTCTGTATAAAGTCAACGTAGCCAATGACTGGGTCCGCATATTTGATATAATAACCGCCTTCTACTTTGGGCCTGGCACTACCTCTAAGTGCTTCGCTCATGTAAGGCTGCCAGGTCTGACCGGCTATATTGTTATTATTCATCAGATTAGCGCTCGCAAAGTTTCCTGTCTCATGCTGCCACTGAGCTAATATGACCGTAGGCAACCAGCCTGTTTGCTTGCTGGCCTCCTTCGCCTTCTCCCACCATTCAACTTTATTTATCATTTGTGTCCTCCAATCTAGTAATGGACAGCGGACAGGACAGCATCTTTCCTATTCCTCTATAATTCCCATACTAGCACATTAAAAAGAACACAAATACTAGACTATACATTAGATTTTTACTATATATGTATAAATAATACTATACATGATTCTTCCTTCACACAAATAAGGAACATATCCTGATGATATGTTCCTTAATCGGTCCCCCCCATGAAGAGGGGAAACGTTAATTTTTGATATAAATGATCTATATAACGCACGTATAATACCTCCGTTCTCCAAGCTCATCAAATGGCACCTTATAATAGAAGCAATAGGTAACCACCGTGAGATTTCCATACTTTTTCATATCCAAAACATAGATGTTTTCCCTAATAAGTTTTCTTTCGTTCGGAGTCACGCAGCTCCACTCACTTTCATGCCTATCATTATAATGCCCACTGAATATTTTTCCTAATTTTTACAATACGAGTCATTTGTCCAAGCAAGCAGGTTATTGCCTGCATTAACTAGTTGAGAATATAAATATGGGAGGTATTTAGCTATGGCCTGTAATACCAATGCATCTGCAACTGCTTTAACTTGCTGTTCAGATAAAACCTTTGTACAGGATAAGGTATGTACACCCTGGAGTGGTACTGTCGTTACTTTAGCCACTGATGTGCTGCTTACAGTCTTCACAAATAACATTAATCAAAATATTGTCGGAACGGGCTATTTGCAATATGACGTTGGACCTGCTGATATTACGTTTGACTTACTGAATAGTGCAGGTGCTCCCATGATTACCCCAATCACAATTTCTCCTGGATCGAGTCTATCTTTTACTTATCGGCGTTTCGGTTCTATCCGCTTAACTTTGCCAGGCGCAACCCTTGGCACCTATCAAGGAGAGTTTTGCATAACAACTCGTTATCCAGTCCAATAAAAGGTAAGAAAGGAGGGACACCTGTATATGTGTGATACAGCTCTAAGTTGTTGCACGGATAAAATATTTGTGCAGGATAAAGTATGCACGAATTGGCTGTTTACTGCTGCAGATACACAAACCATTTATTCGGATAATATCTCCAGTATGATTAATGGAACAGGGTATGTGAAATTTGAAACGGGCACCGCTGCTACCGTACTTACCGTTAACTTTTTCAAAATAGGAATCGTTGCTCCCATTCAAACGCTTGTCATTCCTGTAGGAGGAAGTGCAACTTTCACTGTAGCGCGATTTGATAGCATTTCGTTCACCTCTGCTGGAGCTGCTCAAGGCGAATTCTGTATAACCGTACGTTACAGCCTATAAAAGCGAACTATTCCTCGTTATGGCAATCGGATTCGGAGGGAACCTGAAGCGTTGTTGAAATGACATACTTCCCTTCCACATACGTCATCTCCGTAGCTAGTACAGAGATAAATATGGATTTGGTTCCCTGCCCTATAAAATTGATTGTACTGCCTGGTGGTACAGACAGTATTTTACTTTCTGTACCATCTATCCTCACTTCTAAGGCATTAGTGCTGCTGGAACTCGAAAATATACTGATCTGGGCAATCGTGATATGGGAGTCAACATCCGTTTCCCATATATAGAAACCAGGCTGCTGTCCTTGCATCAGAATATTTCCGCAACACTCTTTATCAACGACCAAATTGGGGGCACATTTAATCGGTGATTCTATTAGCGTAGGTACTTTAATTGGATAGGCCCAAGGAATAGTTTTTTGGCTTTTGCAATGGCTTGGAGGGCAGCGAAAAATAAGCGAAGGTCTCCTTTTTGGCATTTTATTTTTACGACAACATCGTGTATACAGGTTGTAAGTTAGTTTTCGTTTGTTTTTCGAATGGCATGTGGTTTTAACCTTGAGCGCAATCTTCAAAGACACGATGTTCTTTTTATTGATGCCTTTTCCCCCTTTCAACATTCTCCCCCACCTTCCAAAGGTTAGTTTACAGATTCATACTTGATATTAGATGTCGTTCATCCGCACATGGTCCTTCATTAAAAAAGAAATTTTTCCAAAAATTAGGTTATCTCGTGTACAGACCAAACCACACCATTCGAACCACCATTTCCAATGTTTAAGTTGATGGTCAAACCGTTCGCATTATAGAAAAGCCCAATAACATCTCCAGCTGAAAGTAAAACCTCGCCCGCTAATGTGATATTTCCATTTCCCAACACAGCCCTCAAGGTTAAGACCAAGGCCACGTTCACATTCAATACGGGTAAAAGCCCGCTCACCAAATTCGTTACCGTTGGCGACGTTCGTTGAACGACAAAAAAAGGATTGATGCCTGCGCCGAGGCTAACAGCAACAGCTGCAGTCGTGATGTAATTGATTGTCGCCAGTATGGTATATCTCCCCGTAACCGGAATTGTAAAATTCCCAGTGACTGCATTAAAATTAGCGTGCCCATAGTAAGGATTCGCTGTCGACCAGTTCGTAAGCTGTGAGCTCGCAGACACCGAAACTGTGGACAAGAACGCCGAGAACCCCACAGCCGCGAAGTTCGGCCCTGTTTCCCCGGTCGCTCCTGTGACTCCAGTTGCACCTGTTGCTCCCGTCGCTCCCGTTGCTCCTGTCGCTCCCGTGACTCCCGTTGCCCCCGTTGCTCCCGTTGCTCCCGTGACTCCCGCCGCTCCCGTAGCTCCCGTTGCCTCTGTCGCTCCCGCGGCTCCCGTTGCACCAGTCGCTCCCGCCGCTCCCGTAGCTCCTGTTGCGCCCGTCGCTCCCGTGACTCCCGTCGCTCCGGTTGCCCCCGTTGCTCCTGTTGCTCCCGTTGCTCCCGCCGCCCCTGTCGCTCCCGTCGCTCCCGTTGCCCCCGTTGCTCCCGCTACTCCTGTTGCTCCCATTGCTCCCGCCGCGCCCGTCGCTCCCACGGCTCCCGTTGCTCCCGTCGCTCCTGTTACTCCCGTTGCCCCTGTCGCTCCCGCGGCTCCCGTTGCCCCCGTGACTCCCGTGACTCCCGTTGCCCCTGTCGCTCCTGTTGCTCCCGTCGCTCCTGTTACTCCCGTTGCCCCTGTCGCTCCCGCTGCTCCCGTTGCTCCCGCGGCTCCCGTGGCTCCCGTTGCACCTGTCTCTCCAGTCGCTCCAGTCGGACCCGTCACTCCTTTCTTCTTCGAAATTCCATCGCAGCTCAACGAGTCAGAACTTGAGCAACTTGAACAAGTAGAATAGGAAGATTCTACGAACGCCTTCTTACATTTTGAGCAGCTATATGACATCTCTAGCAGCCCCTCTCTTTATTCAACTTGCCTATTACATAAACAAATAACAACTCTATTACTAGTAAATGCATTTATCCTAGCTAATGCTTGTACGTTAGCCTTACTCCATAACAAAAAGGGACCAAGTTCTGCCCGCAGACAAAACTTTGATCCCTATATATTAATGAAGAAACTATGAATATATTACATCAGTAAATCGAAACCAGTAATCGTTTTGGTTTCCAGACAATCTTCCAAACCATAAATACCGTATTCACGACCGATACCGGAATGCTTGAATCCACCGAAAGGAGCTTTCATTTCAAAACCAGCACCGTTGATAAGCACCACGCCTGCTTGAATCCGGGACGCCAACTCGTTAGCTTTCTCCAGATTGGCAGTGCTGATATAAGCCCCCAAACCATAGTCCGTGTTATTGGCCATTTCAACAGCTTCTTCCTCAGTTCTGTACGTTAGAATTGAAAGTACAGGTCCGAAAATCTCTTCCTTCGCGATCGTCATTTCTTCCGTTACGTTAGCAAACACAGTCGGCTTGACAAAGTTTCCCTGTTCCAATCCTTGTGGCTGACCTACGCCACCAATCACCAACTCAGCGCCTTCCTGAATGCCCGTAGAAATGTAATGCTGAACTTGATTGTATTGTTTCTCAGTGACAAGCGGCCCAAGTATTGTATCTGCTTCGGATGGAAGACCGACTTTCATCGATTCTACGGCTGCACGTGCAAGCTTCTTAACTTCTTCCAAGCGGTGCTCTGGAACGAATAATCTTGTACCCGCAACGCAAGCTTGCCCATTATTCGTGTAGCACGATCTGACAGCGGCAGGAATCGCCTTGGTGAAGTCTGCATCGTCAAGTACGATATTAGGAGATTTGCCGCCAAGTTCTAAAGTGACACGCTTCATGGAATCTACTGTGGCCCTGCGAATTTCTTTTCCCACCCGCGTTGAACCTGTAAAATTAATCATTGCCACGTGCCGATTGCGCGTCAGCTCTGCCCCCACCGTTGCTCCAAGACCATTCACAACGTTGATCACACCAGCTGGAATATCCGCTGCATGGAAGCATTCCGTTAGCAGTTGGGTTTGCAGCGCGCTTAATTCACTAGGCTTTATCACAACTGTGCACCCAGCCGCTATCGCTGCACCTAGTTTGGCCGTAATTTGCGAATAACTTGCATTCCAAGGTGTGATAATACCGATAACACCTACGGGCTCGGCAATAACTTTGGCTTTGCCGATCATGTGGACAAATTCGAACTGTTCCAGCGCCTCTTTGCTGTCCATCAAGTTTGCCGCGGCAAGTTTTACCCGACCCGTTGCGGCCATTCGAGGGGCACCGTATTCGAGGATATTGGCTTCTGCCAACTCGTCAATCCGATCCAGGATTGCGTCGTTCAAACGCTGCAGCATCGCGGATCTTTCCTGTACAGAAGTTCTAGAGAAGGAAGTGAATGCTGCTTTCGCTGCCGTAATGGCAAGTTTAGCATCCTCTTCATTTCCTAGCGTTACACGGCCAAAAACTTCTCTAGTAGTTGGGTTAACTAGATCCAGAAGATCCGTGCCACTCGGAGCTATGAACTTTCCGTTTATATAAATGCTGTCAATATTTCTCATAACAGACACCTGCCTAGTTGTAGTTTGGTTCGTTTAATGTTGTAGGTTTCATTGCTTAAGACATGGATTGCACAGCTGCATTCTTCCTGTTTCGAACAAGTGGCAAGTAGATAACAACTGTCACCGCTAATGCTGTAGCTACCGCCATAAACACACCTCGAGTTGAATCTGTATGAAGCAGCAGTTCTACTCCTTTTACGAATAAAGGGCTCAGAAATTGGCAGGCATAAACACAAGCTAGCATCAGTGAAATTGCAGTTGTTAAGCTAAGTTTAGGTACAACTTCCGCCGTTTTAATGAAAGATAGTGGGAATAACATGCCTTCTGCCAAGCCAATCATGAACACAGAAAGTGCTACTGTCCAAATCGTGTGAGCAAAACCAAGGAGCACGAAGCCTCCAGCCATCACAGCTAGATCCAGTGGGACAAGCATTTTTTTGAATAGGGTGCTTAATCGAGTCACCGCAAGTCCTCCAACGAATACGCCAACCAGAGCGAAAGCAGTCAAATAGCCAACAGAAGCTACACTGCCAATGCCGTTATTAGATAGAAATAACGAAAGGTTCGTCGGAATGAGCGTAAACAGCATCGCATGCAGCCCAGCTGCAACGGCAACCGCCAAGAAAAACTTCGGCAGCTTAACGCTTCCTTTCTCCATTTGTTCCACCTGCATCGGCGGAAACTTGGGAAGAAATGCGATCACCAAGATAAATAACAAACCAGCATACAGATAGGTTAGAAATACTTCTCTCCATCCAAACGATGCTATAATTCCACCAAAAGTCAGGAAAACCGCCCCGCCAATGCCATTGATTGAAGTCTGTATGCCGTTCATTCGCGATCGTTCTTTGCCTTGGAAATTCTCCGCAATCAAAGCATTGAATGTTGGCGAGATGAGCCCGATACTAAGACCCAAGATCGCCCTGCACACTAATATCATTTCGAATGAGTTCATGAAAGCTGGACCAACGCCGCCTATTATATACAAGAGCAAACCTGCAATTAAGATGTTTTTTCGCGAAAAACGTCTACCGAGATTCCCTGCCATGAATAAAGTAGGCAAAATAAATAGAGATGAAATGGTGACGACCCATTGCACGAAAAGTGCGTTGGTGCCGGGGAAAGCCACCGCCAACGGTTTCACCGCTGGAGCGGCCATCATCGTCCCGAAAGTCGTCGTAACTGCAAGCGATAATAAAGAAATTCTTGCGCTTAGTTTCATAGATGCACCCTCTTTCTGACTTTGTGTCACCACGCAGTCTGCTGTGCAAGCTTATTACTCTTCAAACTCGTCGTACATGCGCGATACTTCAGGATCCAGCTCTTTGGATACAAAATCTGTCGACTGGCTAAGCTTCTGCCAACGTTTCGTTTCGGCTAACTTGCCTTGGTCCACCGCGTTTGCGATTGCTACTGCATCGCTTCCCAGTAATAAGCGAAGCGGCGGGTTTTCCTCATTGACGATTGAAATGATGGCTTGTGCAGCTTTGTCCGGGTCGCCGTTCTCGTTACCGGTTGTATCACGAAGATGTTTAAGCAGGCCGCCAACTGTGGCTTGGTATTCATCACGAGGCGCGATATGCTGCATGGAAGAGCCTGCCCAATCGGTACGGAAGCCACCCGGTTCGATCAAAGTAACCTTCAGTCCAAGTGGGCCTACCTCTTTGGACAACACTTCGGAGAAACCTTCCACTGCCCACTTTGCCGTTTGATAGGGTGCAAGACCAGGTGCACCTGTACGTCCGCCAATCGAAGAAAATTGGACGATATGGCCATGACCTTGTACTCTCAAAAGCGGTAGCGCGGCTTTCGTTACGTTGATGACACCCCAGAGGTTCGTTTCTACTTGAGCGCGGAAATCTTCCATCGACGTTTCTTCAATCGAAGAGACGTTTCCATAACCTGCATTATTAACAAGCACGTCCAATCGCCCGAACGCTTCAAAAGCGACCTGTATAGCTGCTTCAGCCTCCTCGAATTTGTTTACATCTAACTGTACGATGCGAACTTGATGGCCATAACGTGCTGCAAGATCGGCAATCTGCTCTGTGTTGCGAGCTGTAGCGACTAGTTGATCTCCTTTAGCCAACACCGCCTCTGCAAGACTGCGACCGAATCCACGTGAACTTCCTGTAATCAACCATACTTTTGACATATAATGTTGCCTCCCTAATATTGTTTGGAATATTTGTTCCATAGTCAATATACTCCTTCGGCAACTACAGGTCAATACATTTCGGAATTTTTATTCCAAAACAAATATGAAACCTATAAATTAGTCTATAAAATCACGATTAATTTACATAATAAGATAAAATTTTAGATAATGAACAAGAAACGAATTATATTAATGGAATTATAATTCCAAATATAAACACCGTAAAAACAAACCTCGTCACATAACAGAATTTTAATTCCAATATATAAATAAAATAAAAAACAGCCCGCGAGACCCTAAAGTCCCCAAAACTGTTTTTCAAACGAGTATGGCCTTCCAACAGCTCTCCATAATTTGTTGAATCTGGAGCTCGTTCATCGGATATTTCCGTACATAATACCCTTTCAGAATAGAAGCTATCATCCCATGCATGAGCTGGTGACACAAATGAGAATCCATTTCTTTGATGATCCCCATCTTTTGACCCTCGACAATCAATGAAATAATGACATCTCGGGAGTTCAGAGGATCGTCCATCGCACGCAACTCAGGTGAGATATACGGCGAGTAGGAATAACTATCAATAAACATGAATTCCTTCGGATATTGAATACCGAACTGTAGTCTATTTAACTGAAGACACCTAAAGCGCTCATACAAACTCGCTTCAGGATTATAGTCCTTTAACAGGTGCTCCCCCATCAGCATCCGTGCTTCTTTATACACGGCATTAACCAGTTCTTCTTTATTAGCAAAATAGTTATACATCGTGCCAGACCCTACGTTTGCTCGCTTAAATATCTTGGAAAAGGTCACTGATTGAAGTCCCTCTTCATCAATTAAGTCTAGCGTGGCAGCCATTATGTCTTTTTTCTTGCTCATGTCATCCACCTCTTGGCACTAACATTAGTACGATCCCGAGGCAGATGTCAAGTATGCACGACCTTATTCCTTTGAGGGTTCAAAAGTTTTCACAACTTCATAGCTGCCCGGCTCAAACGTAGCTATCTTCATTGCTTCCTGCAAATAGGGAAGAGGTTTCGGGTCATTCCTCATGGCTTGGTAATGCTCCGCACTTTCCCACTGTGCATACATCGTAACTTTCGTGCCTTCTGTCCCTCGGTGGAGGCTGCAAGAAATAAATCCTGGTGCATAGCGAACGGAGACATCTGTAGCACTAGTGAGTAAGTCAATTAGTCGTTCTTGATTTTCGGGTTCCACTGTGAAGACATTAATAAAAGTAAGAACATTAGTGTTCGCTGAAATGAGTGTCATAAAGGTAACTCCTCCTATAATTATTCTCGCGTATCTTTCGCTTCACGACACCAACTTATGCATGTAACAAAATGGTTGAACTTTTGGGAGTGCCTCTTCAGATGAACAGGAAATACTACCGCTAAATCGCCCAATAACACTGCTACTGCATGAATACATGGAATTTCTCCAGTTAATTCGGTCGATTGCGCTTGGAAACAGGAGTAAGGAGATAATTAACAGGAATTTTTCCAGTTATTAGGATTTACAGGTATATATTCGCTTGAAATAAAGGGAGTTTTTCCAGCTATTCGATTCGGCTCTAGGGACAGCCGGAGCCAACCATGCCAGCACCGACAATAGCAACTTTTCTAGTTCCAATTCCCATCCGATAACCTCCACTTGAGCGATTTCTCCTCTTTTTCTCACGCTGTGACGATAAAAAAGTTCAAGGCGCCTACCCAATCAGGGAGGCGCCTTGGCAAACATATGGCTATCCAATTCAAAAATTATCCTTCATTCTCCGCTATTTAGCTTCTTGTCGTTGACCATTACCTCAACTGACGGAGGAATTCGATAACACGCCCCATCAGCAACGCCGCCGCGTCAGCGTCATAAGAAGGCAAACTGCTGTCCGCGAAGCAGTGCCCATCGCCTGGGTACATGAAGAGTTCGACATGATTGGCCGAAGCCACGAGCTCACGAGCGGCTTCCATGTCGCCGTCGTCAACGAAATACGGATCAGCATCCATGCTGTGAATCTGTGCCGGTAGATCCGCTGGCCAGGGTGATCCGAACATGGAGGTTGGAACACAGGAGTAAAAGAGCAGCGCTCCAATAGCACCCTTCCGAGTCTGTGCAAGCTTCTGGGCAGAGAGCACACCTAGTGAAAATCCGGCATAGACGATGTCGCTTGGAAGCTCATTTGCCACTCGTTCGCCGCGCTCTATAATCTCTTCAAAACCAATCTCCTTGACATAGGCCATGCCGTCATTGATTGTGGGGAACAAGCGACCTTCGAAAAGGTCAGGAGTATGTACCGTGTGCCCCTCTTTTCTAAGCTCCTCAGCAAAGACATGAATACCTTGGGTCAGACCCTGCGCATGATGAAATATCAGAACCTCGGCCACCTTTCTACTCCTCCTTCGCAGCATCCGTTACTTTTTGGTCGGAATCTGGGTTTTCAAAACATCCTGCAAATAATCTCTTCCGATTCTTGGCGTTGTTAAATTCCCGCTGTGAGGCTTAATATGCGCCCCAGAGCCATAGGGATGCTCCACACTTTGTACAGCACCTGGGTGATAATGAACCACAAATCGCCCTCGTTCATTACCTCCATTATCATAGATTATGCATTCACGTTCGAAGGTGTTGTTGCCTGAGAGCTTATAGGACCCGCCAACAGTTACCGTATAGCCCTGATCCGTCATCAGTACACAAAGCGTATTCACCCAATTATCGAATTTCGTATTGCGATTGAAGATAGAGAGCCTTTTCCCATAAATAAAATTCGTTAACTGTATGGCCGTTCTGCCATTTGCCAGGGAGCCTATTTCTTGAAGCAATATGTCCTGATTCCAGCGCATGCGATCCGTCAATGTTAAACAGGTAATCAGGTCAGCTGCCGCAGCAGCTTTAGGACGCAGCATGCGAAGTACGTGAACTTTCGTGTTCGCACCACCAGGTGTCAAATCAATTAATTGACTAATCTGAACGGGTGTATAGTGAACCATCAGGAGCGAGTAATCCGCAGCAAATTGCGGATCACAATAGACAAGCCGATCTGGCCTGGTGGCAAGCTGCTTCATATGAAGCACAGGTACATTATCGGTGTGCAGCGTCTCCAGCAGATGCAAGCAAAGATCGCTTGCTGCGAAACTAATCAACTCATCACATGTTATTTGCGTTAGCAGGATGTTCAGTGTGGCAAGAGGAAGCTCACTCGTACAGAGATTAAATTGCTGCAATTTCACGCCATCATGAGCAATAAAATTCAGCAAATTCGGAGCTTGCTGTACCATTAGAATAATCTTCTCTGCCGTCTTGAAGTTATGATCGCATAAATCTAAGGCAGCAAGGGTCGCAGGATCATAATTCATCAGTTGGAAAAAAGTTAAGTATTCATCTCGCCGCTTCGCATAGGCTTCAGGGCCGATCACCTTAATAACGTGCTCTTCCGCTTCTTGAGTCCTAAGATCAATCACATCAAATATCCTTTGGGTAAATTGCTTCTCATCTTTTTCTAGAAGAGCTTCAATCTCGGATTTTTTGGTCGGTTTCTCTAAATCCTTCTTCTGGTTTCTGGTTAAATTGCTCATCGCCTTCTCGCGACCGATTTTTGAAGCATTTTCCTTTTGACGTTTAGAACTATCCTGAACCTTTTGAAACTCTTTCTCTCTAACGCTCTCCGCATAGGTCTCGGAACCTACAACTGCTTCCAATGCAAATTCAATTTGATAATCAAAATCCCTCGCTAATTCGATAATCCCTTGCGCTTCACTTAACGTAGGTGATTCATCTACTACTTTGATTACCCATCTTAATGCTTCGTCATTTCCTTCCAAATCCTTTTGATAACGCGTAATGAGATCGAATTGAGAGAGGGTCAAAGGAGGAATCGGCAGCGCAAGCAGTAGCGTCAACCAAGCCAGTTCTTTTTCCGTCTCGCCGGCACGAAGCATCAGTCTTTTCAAAATATCCATAGGGATTGGAGATTTATTCGACCAATGTTTGAGGAAATCGCGCTGTATTTGCAGCAAACCATCCGACGGTGTGAGGGGCTCATCGCGCTCATCCTCCACTTTACGCACGTAGTCGATGACCAGATCCTCTAGCTGTTCCCAGCCTTTATCCTGCGCCTTCTCCAGCAGCTTCTTAGCAGCGCCGAATAATGAGCTATTCGATAAGTCCCAGGATTTAAATTGTTCAATGGCAGCCATTTCACTTTCGCTTTGCGCATATTCGATTCGGTCCTGCAAATCCTCCCAGCCATTCTGGATAGCTAACTGCAATAATTGCTTCACTTCCCGAGCATGTTCACTAAAAACAGTGCCTTCTTCCCAATCCTCGAAATAAATGATTGCTTCTTCCTCGCTTTTGAACTTAGGCATCAGCTGAACATGCATAGTTCCTGCGTTCATCTGAACATTCTGCGAAGGCTGGGGACGTACTTGATTTCGAACAAGCTGGGCAACCCCACGATTGCCAATCGTAGATTGCAAGCCCATTATGCCCCGTATACCTCCCATCATCGGAGCAAAAGATTCAGATTGCTGCTGTTGTGCCTGAGTCTCTGTTGGTCTCGTTGATTCCTTGCGCGATCCACGAGTTTCATTAGCGTGCACCGATGGACGAGTCATACGGTCCCCCTTCTTGAAGCTGCTGAGATTACTTATATGATTTTGAAATTTTCCAAAAATAGGATGCCTTTATACTTCTATTCTGGTTGTTGGAAATCCTCTTAGTGAACCCCGACGCCTTTCGCCAAAATAATTTATTGATAAATCAATTACTATTGTGCCTGAGAAAACTTGCTCTCCTGCAAGGCAGCTATCGTCGAAGCTATCCCTTCCTTGAATGGTGTCGCAACGATAGGTCCAATGTTCCGTTTGTATTTTTCACCGCTTAACACTAATGGCTCCTCGGTTAAATAAAGCATTTCTACGATTTCTTTCATCACAGGGACTCCCAAGCCAATCAACGATAAACCTAATTTTTTCAACGGAATTACCGGTTTAGCGAAGCCGCTTGCCGATTGGGCAATCCTTACGATCTCTCGCCCTGAGATAAGACCAGAGCCAGGTATATGCCAATTCTGTCCATAAGCGAAATCTTTGCCAGCCAGTTCAGCAACCATCGCAGCCGCATCTGGCAAATAGACATATTCGCGGGGAACTTTCATGTTGCCGATGAAAAAAGCCATTTTACCAGCAGCAATCGCTTCCAGTGTTGAGCCTAAATACGACGCTTCATTAGCCGTAGGTCCATAATAATCTGGCAAGCGAACAATCATGACTTGTGCGTGGCTCCACCGTTTGCTAAACAGCATCCGTTCATAGTCTAGTCGAACATTTCCTTTTATGGTATAGGGCTGTTTGGGATGCTCCTCTGTAACAAGCTCCGTCTGTCTTCTCCCATAAGGATAGATCCCGTCGATCGCTACGACTTTTATCGCAAGCCGCTCCGCGGCCTCCATCACAGATTCCCCTAGCGGAATTAGCCTGCTTACCATCTCGTGATAGGGTACATTCGCGCAGTGGAACATTACGTCAGCGTCGCCTGCCCCAGCCACTATATCCTCAGGGCGCATAGCGTCTCCTACGGAAAGAGTTAAATGCCTTGGATTGCCAAGCTTACTGGCAAAGTGCTCTAACTTCTGGCGAGAACGTCCAAACGCAATAGTTTCTACTCCTCTTTTAACAAGTTCCGCTGTAATTGCTGCTCCTGTGCCGCCCGTTGCTCCGATGACAATCGCTTTTTTCATTGGATTAGCTCCTTTTCATTGTTTGTGATTGATCAATCACTAATTGAATTCATCTTATCATTCAGTTATTGATTAGTCAATTACAAATTTGATAAAAAAGAAACCCACAGCAACGGGCTGGGTTCTAAAGTAATAGTTCACTCAATGACAAGCCGTCTTTAGGTATAAACTGCCTCCAGTAATCAATTGAGTCCTGCAATTTCTTCTTAATATCGCTGTTCATCTCACTAGTGCCAGAGAAAATCTCTAGCGTTAAATAGATTTCCTTGCATTTGGGAGGGAACCCCTCTTCGTCAGGAGCTTGATAGGCTTTCTCAAGCGCCCTTAACACAGGTTCTCCAAAAATGATGCCGTTCCGGTTACAAGCCTCCGTAAAAGGCTGATGGGACGAAGAGGTTCCCGTGGTTTGTTGCAAGTGTACGATTGGAGAATAACAGCCCAACTCTTCAAGCCAGCGGTACGTGTCACCATCCGATTCAGCAGCGAAGAGATAGGGATAACGATCTATTTCTTGTAAGATTTGCTCCATCATAGCGACTTCTTGATCTTCTGTCGTATGTATCATTTGTTGAAATAGATCATAAGCGGATTTCGGGCCCATCCACAACGAATCCTGATACCCTTTTGTTCGAAAACGGGTCAGCATTTCCTTGATGATTGGAGCATCCGGGCGAAGAAACTTGCGCTGACCACTTTGGTGGCCTGTGTCCAATGTAAGATAAAACGGCGCTCGGGATAGGCGGAATACTTCCTTAATCAGACGTTTTGAGCCGTCGATCGTCCACGGTATTTGATGCGGCGTATACATTTGCTCGACACCTGGGGTGCGAATCCCTTTGTCTTGACAATAGGCTGCTATATCTGCAAGCCTGGTATATAAATCCTCTTCCGCTTCTCGATAAAACGCCGGATTCTGTAAAACATGATCAGAGAAGGCATGGCAATAAAAGCCGATTCCAGCCCCTACATTTGCCGCGATATCGGCGAGTGGTTGAATCCACTCATTTTGAATGCGCTCGCGGACAGCAATATCGTGGTGAGCCAATCCCAACGTTGCATATGTGCCATGCCCGGAATAGATATTTGCTACTTTTACACCCGTATACTCACTCGCGGTCTTCACTTCCTGCGCCCATCTTTGCATGTAATCCATGCCCATATAAAGAGGATCGCATTCATTATCAGCGCTAGCCTCAACGTAATAAACACCCATAGAACTGAGTAACTCCATCCACTCTGCCGGGCGCGTCCATCTCTTGGAAAAGACACAATTATCCACAGTCAAAAAAATCTTAGGATCTATCATGCTGTATCTCCTTTCTGTTTTTTATTTCATCAAGTAATTGATTCACAATTCGTGTGGCTGGCAACAACCCGTCAATGACAATGTCAGAATTCGGTTTAACTGTTCTTTGCATTTCCAAATAAGCATCCCTGCCCCGCAAAAGATAGTTCCTTAAGTCAGTCCTCACATCATCAATGGGTCTCTCCATATCATCTCGCAAGATCCTTCTTGCCATCGCAATATCAAGTGGCGTATCAATGAAAACGCTTAAATTAATAGATCCACTAATGCCTTTATTCAAATAGGAGAATGGATAATCGAGCAATATATAGGATGTATTTTTATTACAAAGATGCCGTTTGACGTCCTCGATCAAAGGGGTTAAATGCCATTCGTTATAGTCTGCTCCTCTATGAACCCACTCACAGATGTCTTCTGGGCAGTCTGTAAATTCATAATCATCAAAATACAGAGCTTCTGAGTTATTCAAAGCAGCATGCAACTGATTGGTTATGGTGGTCTTTCCGCCTCCTGAGACAGCGGATATGGATATGACGTAAGGTTTTGCGTTCATCATTACCTCCTATGATACCAATCCAGCACTCGTAATGCGCGAAGCGTGTTCCAACGACTAGGCTCGCCATCCCTACCTTCCATATCGAAGTGAACGCGATCGGAGTGTGAGTTCTCGAGCGGCCACTTCCCGCTCTGGTCTTGTTTCCTCGCTACTAGGCTAACGGGTTCGGCGACCCTTTCGTCCGGTTCAACCCCTGCGCTGCGCAAGTAATCCAGACCACGCAGTACGTCATAATGCCATGTCGTCGGAAATGAAAATCGCGCCCAATTATTATCGATCACCTCACCTGAGGTTAGCGACCTTAGCATGCGACGCTCCAAAAGGTACTCATGCGCCCGGGCGCGAGCTTCTGTCACAGCTGCAGTTTCACCCTCAGCCTTCTCATACTCTAGCAATCCTTCCAGGACACAGATGGTGCTGTGGAAGGAGGATCGCCGACTTGTAGGAGCGTTGCAATTCCAGCCTCCGTCCTTAAGCTGCTCACTGAGAAGACGATCAACTAGCCGCGCGCTGCCTTCTCCGAAGTAGGAACCAGCGCCAAGAATCCACCCATTGACACATGGTTCGGTCTCGCCGTCAAAGTAAGGCTGGCCTCCCATTTGTTGCGGCCAAGTGATGTTGTCACGCACGAGACCAATCGATTTGCGGGCTTCCTCGCCCGACGGATCCAGGCCCAGATCCTTCAAAAGCAGCAACGTGTAGCTCGTACATAGCCAGTTCCGTGCGTCGGCTTCTCCGCCCCAGTTGCCCTTGGAAGATTGCAGACTGAGGACGCGGGCGCCCCAGCCTTCCGATGCGATCCGCGATCGCTCTACGGCAACATTGTCATCGGTCTCTTGCGTTAGGTCACGCATCACTTGCCAACGGATCGCAGGGTCCCCGCCAAGCAGCCAATCTATCACTGCTTGCTTGGGCTTCGATAGTTGCAATTCGGAATTTTCAGTAGACATCTAATGAACCTCCTTATTTGGGTCAAATTTCTACAGTGCACCATCCTTGATTGTTATTGACCATCACTAAATTATTTGTATTCTACATTCGTGAAATAGATAGATTTACCTGCTCGTAAACGCAACTGACCCCCGCGGAGATCCATTTTTAGCTGAGTTTTTTAATAAGGATAATCTCCATTGGTTGATCGTCCAGTAATAAGCATCCTGCATCTCTGTAACCTAGTTTCCTATAGAAATGCTGAGCTTCTTCATCTGCTTGGGTAGACGTCATGACCCGTTTAAAGCCTTGTTCTTGCATTTGATTCTCCCAATAATCAACTGCTTTCTTTCCTATCCCTTTACTGCGGTAAGGCTTCTCGATCCAGATCAAATTCATAAAAGGCGTGTTATCCCAAAAATAGCTATAACGCATCCAACCGATGGTTCCTTCCGTATCATCTTGCAGTAAGAAAATTTCTCTATCTCTGATTTTTGATACTATTAATTTCTCCTTGAGATGGTGATCCCTGCTTTTGATAAAATCAATATCCTTTTCGGTGGCAGCTATAATCTTCACTTTGATTTTCCTTTCCTAATTCTTTATTGGTCATTCCTGAATAACAAGGTTTTATTCTCTCTCAACCACTGTATAATTATGGTAAGGAGAGTGATTATTTTTGATAGTAAAGATGACCCAGCAAGAACTAGGCTTAGTGACAAAAGACACACTATGTCATGTTTGTTTCAAACCGCTCATTCAAGCGTATAAAGAAAGAGTCGCAGACCAATCCGTCGAGAATAGCTCCATAATCATGGAACAATTTTATAACGAGTTAACTAATGGTCAAAAAGCTTTATTCTCCTTCCAAGTTTATTATAATCATGCAATTAAATCTCTTCTTGAGTTTTATTGGTGGAGTGCGTACTTTATGGCTCAGCCAAAAATATGGTTAGCAATCAAAGCTGGATTAAAGTATTTTGAGGGTGATAGAATGCTCAATATACTGGAAAATGTTGAAGTAACGCTCAAAAAATCTAATCATCCAATTAGTCTTAATGGGTTTCATGTCATTCGTGAAGACATGATGCATGACGAGAATTTACTTGCCTCAATAAGCTTATTGCGTACTGCATTTGATGAAGCCGCCGCAGAGACATTGCAGATTATTAATGATAGAATTCAAAACAATTTACATGAGTTTATTGAGGTGTAATTATTTTCGGCAAGTGCAAATGATACATGAAAATTCTATGCATTTGGCAGCACCTACTCATTTAACATATGCATAATGATTAATTGGCCGAATGCAGAAACCATAATCATTGGAATAATTACAACAAATATAATTCTTCTTAAGTCATCTACATACTTTTCAAATAATCTATTTAGTAATGGACTTAAGAGCACCAGATTAACAGTTAACATCACGGCAGCTGCCAATAGAGCGCCTAAGTTTGGAAAGAATCCATGACTGTAATAGTCCGGGAACCATTTTTCATAAAGGTTAAAAAGCAATATTGGAAGGCCTACCGAAACAATGACTTCAATAGATACTATAACTACTTTATTTTGTCTTCTTGCTGCTGTTACAGTTATTCCAGCAACTGCTAAAGCAAATAAACTCAAAACGACAACAATACTTACAAACATAACCCATCACCTATCCCGAATAATCAATTATCACTAGGTTTAGTTTAGGTTATATTTGGAAGTACCCACAGTCATATCTTTTCATAGTACCTGTTTGCAGTTATCCTGCCCTCTATTACTAAGATCATCTGCAATCCACCGTGGACAAGAAAAGGTTCTTGTCACCCGACACTTATTAACATTATAATGGGTCGGAATAGCTTTCTTTTTCATGGGTGTTATTGAATGGGACTACTTTAATAGAATTTACCGATATTGATTATAGTGCGATTAATTAGTATCGCTTAACGGCGAAAGGATGGTTGATTGATTTAATGAATATGCGTATTGAACAGTTAGTTGCCTATATGGATCGGCAGGCAATCGATGCAGTACTGATTACGATGCCGAAGCATGTGTATTATTTGACCGGGTTTGCGAGTGACCCGCATGAGCGTTTTCTTGGGCTGCTTATTCCACGTGGATCCGAACCCTTGCTAATTGTACCAGCTCTCGACTTTGAAGCGGCACAAGCCGCATCGTCCGTGAAGGAGATCCATACTCACACAGACACGGATAACCCTTATCAAGTTCTCAGCAAGCTTATGCCGGAGGGCATCCGGACGCTCGGACTGGAGAAGGACTATATGACTGTCAGCCGGTTCGAGGCTATTAGCCAAGCGGTCGGTGCTGCTCACTATGCAGATATCGACGAGCCGCTGCGCGAGATGCGTGTCATTAAGACTCCAGACGAAGTGCTGCGTATGAAGCATGCGGTGCGGATTATCGAGGATGTGCTGCGTGCCGGCATCGCGCAAGTGAAGCCTGGCGTTACAGAGATTGAGCTAGTGGCCGAGCTGGAGTACCAGATGAAGAAGCTCGGTGCGAGCGGACCTTCTTTCTCGACAATGGTGCTGGCAGGAGAGAAATCTGCTATGCCGCATGGCGTTCCTGGCTCACGGGCCATCCGTGAAGGGGAGCTGCTCTTGTTCGACCTCGGCGTCTATGCGGACGGATATGCATCGGATATTACACGAACGTTCGCGGTAGGCGATATTTCGGAAGAACAAACAAAAATTTATCAGACGGTGCTGCAAGCGAACCTGCAAGCCATTGAGGCGACTCGCCCCGGTGCTACCCTGGCCAGCCTGGACCACGCGGCGCGCGAACACATCACTAGCGCCGGCTATGGGCCCTATTTCATGCACCGGCTCGGACACGGCCTTGGCATGGATGTGCACGAATATCCATCCGTGCACGGACAGAACCAGGAGCTGCTACGCAGCGGCATGGTCTTCACCATCGAGCCGGGCATCTACGTACCGGGCGTTGGCGGCGTACGAATCGAGGATGATGTGCTGGTCACGGATAGTGGCGTCGAAGTGCTTACGTCGTTCCCGAAGGAACTAACCGTTATCGGGTAACGGTTTTCACGACTATTTTTAATATTTTCATAAAAGAGGCGCTCTCTCGGTCATTAGATGACTTGGGATCGCCTCTTTTTTTATGAAGGCGAATCGAATAGCGGGAAAAACTCCATTTATTTCAAGCAAATCCCGAAAAACAACTGCAATAACTGGAAAAACTCCTGTTAATTAGCTCACTCAACCCTGATTCCAAGCTCCATCGTCCGCATTAACAGGAGAAATTCCATGTATTCATGCCTGAAGCTGTGTTACTCACGATTTAGCGGTAGTTTTTCCAGTTAGCATGAGCACACCCCTCTTTGGAGCCCAACGACTCGTACTAAAAATATGAAAAACCCCCTTCCAAACCTTCTCTTTATTGCCTTTAAAACTTTATGTAAAGTAGCTTTAGACGCGTAACAGAATGTTAATGTTTTTCATTTTGGACAAGGGAAAGGAGCTCTCAGAATGCTTGGGATATTCGGAATATCGGGTCTTTCTTTTTTGCTTGTGGCATTATTTACTCCACTGCTCATATGGGTGCTTCGCACACTGAAACTTACGCAACCAATCCGCGCCCAACTCCCCCCCGACCATCAAGCCAAGCGCGGGACACCGCTGATGGCTGGCCTTATTTTACTTATAGGCATTGCAACGTCCTTGCAATTTCACCCTGCACCATTGATGCTTTTTTTGTGCGCTTCATTTCTTTTATTCAGTTCCGTTGGTTTTATCGATGATTTCAAAAAGGCAGCATATCAAGATCCATCGGGCATTTCGGGACGGACAAAATTAGTGTTTCAATTCGCATTTGCCGGAATTCTGCTCATCGTATTGTTCCATTCATTTAAACTAACGAGCGATATCTCTTTGTTCAGTGGTTATCAGCTTCATTTGCCAGTTTATGCGTACATAATTATCATGTTATTTTTTGTGGTTGGATCGGCTAATGCTATCAATTTTACAGATGGTCTTGACGGGCTATTAATTAATGTTGCCATTCCCACTTACTTTTTCTTTTTTCTAATCTCGAATAAGCAAGAAGTACAACTATTTTCACTCGTCATGATTAGCTGCCTGCTCGGATTATTCTTCTATAACATTTACCCTGCCAAAGCATTTATGGGCGATACCGGATCGCTTGCCATTGGAGGTTCACTCTCTATCTTAGCGATTATTGAGAAGGTAGAGATATTAATTCCGATCCTATTTTCCGTTTATCTGGCTGAGCAATTCTCAGTTATTTTACAAGTCTGGTACTATAAACGCACGAAATTGCGACTCTTCAAAATGGCACCAATTCATTATCATTTCAGTTTAAAATATGGCTGGAGCGAGAATAAGATTGTCATGATCTTCGGTTTTATTTCTTGGGTATCTGCTCTTATGTGTTGGCTTATTTGGAAATATGTTCTCTAGCTGAAAGGTCTATGAGACTAGCTATTCGATCCCAATACGTGTATGGCAGATCTGAAATATTTCCCAACCTTTTCCAACTCATTCATTACGTAATTTATTTTCACTTCATCTTTAAACCAGTTATCTTTGGAAGTTCCTGTTTTGTCTATGACTGGGCTTACATAAAAAACAGTTTCTCTTGGAAAAACGAACTGATACGTTAAAAGCGCTCTACGAGCGTGATAATTTTTACAGGCTAAAACAACGCGTCTGGGGCAAATCCCTTGTTGTTGTAATACTTCCAGTGATAAACGTGCATTTTCAAAAGTATTCGTCGCTTTATCTTCTTTTAAAATTGACTCCGAAGGTACTCCTAATGACATTCCAACTTTTCTCAGATAGTCCCATTCCGTTGTTTCAACATGCGGAGTAGAGCCACCTGAAGGTAGTATAAATGGGGCGATGCCTTGATGATATAACATGGAAGCTCTTTCCATTAGTTGAGGATGGCTAGCCCCTGGAATTAAAATAACATCTGATTGGGCAAGTTCCGTTTCGAAAAACATAAAATCGCTAATACAGTCGAATGGAAAAGGCATAAAACCCCCCTGATTATGAAATTCTTTATGGTCGAATTCAAACATCTTCATCAACACTCCGTATAGGCAATCTCTTAGCGCGATTGAGAAGTTCTAAAACAAGTTCTGATTTGTGATCTGAATAGGCCAATAGCGTGCGGAAGCCTTTCTGGTAAGCTTCTAGCTTATGTTCGGAGTACTGCCGAGCTTCATTATGGTTATTACGCAGATAGTCCCTCAAGATCAGATTATCACGCCATAACTCTGACTTATATTGAGTTATGGCTATATTAAAGGAACGGCTACCGCGCTTACGAAGATAGATTCGACAAGGAACCCCGGCAGTTCCAAGATTCTCATATCCTAAATCTTCTAATCCTTGAGCTTGTGATGTCGGGATGTGCGGGAAATTAGAGATGCCAACGAGTATGTCAACTATAGGTTTGGCTGCCAGGCCAGGAACAGATGTGCTGCCAAAATGTTCAATGGGAACATCAGGACCAAAAACGGAAGACAACGAAGAAACTTCTTCTGTATACCATCGAAGCCAGTCAGAATCATAATTGCAAATGGTTATCTCTTCATCCACACCCAATTTTTTCTCCTCCCCACCATGTGAAATCATTCAAAATGTCCTTCTTCTAATTCAACAATCTCTAAATAACTAAACAATTCTTTCACTTTGTCTGCTAGTGCCCTTACACCAAAGATTTCTGTAAAGGTATGACTTCCAACAATTAAGTTCAATCCAATAAACTGTGCGTATTGCACGGAATACAAAGTCTTTTCACCCGTTATATAAACATCACACCCTGCATGAAAAGCATCACGAATATTTACTGTTGAGTTACCTGCTCCAGTGATGATACCAACTCGCTTTATCAGGTTCTCCGAGTTTTTCCACGACTTTATATCTTCATTTAATGCCATGCTTATTCTTTCACTAAATTCTTCAAAAGTTAGAGGAACCATCAATTCTCCGATTCCTGGGAGACTCCCACCTTCATGATGAGTGGAATTTTGGATAAGATGGCTTACTCCTAGTGCTTTAAATAGTGAATTACATGTACCAAATTCCGCATAATCAAGAGGCAAATGAACAAAGAAATGATTAATCCCAAATTCCTTGAGAAGAGAGTGACATTGCTCTTTCATCCCAAAAACGAAATCCCATGCATCGTGATGTGTAATGATTAAATCCACTTTATTTTTCGCAGCTTGTTTGACAATTTGGGGAGAGATATTTGTAGAGTATCCAACTCGAGTCATTACTTTTGGACCATATTCGTAAAAAGCAAATTCTTCACCTTCTTCAAATTGTGTGATCAGATCACCAAAGGTTAATTCAATTGCCTTTTTAAACTGCGTACTTTCCACTTCAAGCCCCCCTTAATTTCCTTTATTTAACTGTATTCTTTTGGGTAGCCTGTTTTCCTCTTTATGAATGGCAAAAAATCGACCCCATGCACCTAAGTGAGGGTCGATTGATAATCATAGTATTTTTTCGAGTTCAATCTCGTCATGAATCGGTATATCGTAATAACCCACTTTGGGGATAGTTGGCTTCACCTTCCTTGCCTCGTCAACTGCGTTTTGATGGATGGCAATTATTCGATACCCACACCGTTGAAAAAATCTTAACGCATCCACATTATCATTTGTTGTTATGATCCAAATACGATTTCTCCCTAATTGTTTTACCGTCTCTTCCACTTTGGAAATCAACTTACTTCCTACGCGTATGCCTTGTAAAGTCGAATTTATAGTTACCAACTCACAATCATGTAATCCTAGTCGATAGGTAACTTCTCCAACACGAACATCACCTACCCAGGCGATGAAGGCATCCAAGTCCTGAACATGATGAGTCTTGCCCTTAGATATTACAGTATCGCCGCCCCACAGCAACCACTGTTCTTTCAGCCATACCACGTCGCTTGCACTCATAGGAGAAAGAATTCTGATATCACCATTTCCACCCATTTTTATCACCTCATTTAATATATTAAAAAAGAGACTAATTATGAACTATGATTCAACAGTCCTCCCCGTTACTCCAATGAAAAAAGGAGCCGCCGCAAGGCAAGCTCCTTAACTATCGTATTGCGTAAACAATACGTTAATACATAATTTTCAAGTATCTGATCCTTCCTATAGAGAAAAAAGATCAAGTTGCTCCACGGGATTAGAATCTGCTTTTATTGAAACTTCATCTCGATTAATAACGTTTTCGGGGAAGGAATTAGAAACGATGTTTTCTTCGAATTCCTCTTCAAGTCGGGTACCATAATGCAATAATAGGATGCCTTGAGAACATTGACTACAAGTGTATGGAAGCCCTCTCTTCAATGACAGTGCTATAGATATCCGTAATTCGATGCTATATTCGTTTGCTTGAGCGCAGTGGCCGCAGATTATTTCTTTCAGAAGTAGACAACTCCTCAGATATTTTATTGGTATCTAACTAGTAAGCAAATTGATTATATCATCTGGCATTGCCTTGCGTCATTTCTATATTATTGAAGTGGGTTAGGCCGATTCGGAATCATCACCACAACTTACGAAACATTTATTAGTAGAATATACTAGATGATTGAAAATTCGATCCAAAAGGAGACCGACGTCATGTGGAGAAAAGCAACTCTCATCGCGGCAAGCGCTGCAATCCCGTTCGTGCTGTTGACCTCCAGCGCTAGCGCATCGGAATATGCGGATACGCTGACGCAACCGGCAGATGGCATTTATATCCCAAAGACACTTACATTCCTGGAAAACATGCCTTACTATGTCATTCCGAACACGCTCAAAAACGACCCAGAAGGCACTTTCGCCCCGCAAACGGTCAACGTTATCGAAGCGGAGTCGCATTGGTCGGGGGCATATAATTGGTGGAAAATACATACCGATGTCGGCGACCGCTGGGTCAAGACCGCTCCTTGGCAAATTGAAGTGCCTCCGCCCCAAACGATTCACTTGATGACGGAAACGTCGCTCTACGCCAGCCCCTCGGAGGCCGCTAGACCTACGGCCTCGCTATCGCCGCAGGACGTTACGGTCGTCGGTGCAGAGAAGAACTGGTACCGACCAGCGGAACCAAACTACAATCCGATGCACTGGCTCAAAATTCACACAACCTGGCTCGGGGATCAATGGATCCACCTGCATCTCGATGAAATTGGCATCTATACAGAGATGAACAATTTGGCGTTTTATCCAGGCGTTAACTATCAGAATTCGCCTTTTCTACACGTCATTACGGAGCCGAGCGATGGACTGCTTACGAACATATTCGTTCGGCAAACCGGCCAGTTTCGCTCTCTGCTCGGCAGCACTTACAGCTTCGAAACGGAGCATGGTACGAAGTGGGCATACGGCCCTGGCATGCTGGTTCAGGCAAGCCAGCAGACGATCAAGCGGACGAAGCCTTACGCCTTGTTCAAGTATCCTTCTGCCTATTCAGATATCGTCTCGGAACTTCCACCCGGCAATTTGAACGTTATTGAAACGACGGTGAATGACGATGGCTTCATGACCCATGAAAACTGGTACCATGTGCAGAACGATCAAGCAGAGGGCTGGTTCAGCCCGTCTTATTCCGAACCGGAAGAAACGTCCGACGATACAGAATCTATCGTGCTACATAATGGAACAACGCTCATTATGCGTTTTCCCAACAGCGGGATTCCACTGAAAAACGGGCAAATTGGTCCGCAAACTTTGCAGCCACTTGCTGCTTGGAGCGCTCCGGACGGGACGCGTTGGTACAAAATCAACTCCTTCGTCGGCGAAGGGTGGGTGCAGATTCTACCCTTAGAAGACAATATCACCCTGAAGGGCCGCGAGAACGATGCTCAGATTCGCTCGGCAGTGCGGTATCAAGGCGCCTTTTATCACAATGATGCAGGCATTTTTACATTCGGCACCGACACCATCGGTCATCTGCAGAATGGCGAGCCTCAGCTCAGCGCGGACTTCTTGGCGAAACAATACCAGTTCAAGCTGACCGGTCCTGATGCGAACGGCTGGTGGTCGTTCATGCACACAGCAGGGTACGGTTTCCAGATCAAGGCTGGGGAGCAAACGGCGAAGACGTTCTGGCAAGGCACACTGATCAGCGAAGTAAATCTCGCTGCAGCGCCAGCGCCGGCATCGGATGCGAAGCTCCCTCCGCTGCTCGGCTTAGCGGAAGTCCGCCAGCTCTTCGGCGCTTCCACGATTTATAACGACAAAGTCGCTTTTGGCGAGAAGCATATTGTACTAAGCTCCCGTGAATATGAGATTGCCGGTTTCACCTTGCCTGCGGCGGTCGACGGCAATCGCTTGCTGCTCTCGGGCTTGATGTACGAGAACACCTATATGGAAGCAGGAACGCAGTCCGCCGAAATGACGATCCTCGTGAAACGGCGCGATGCCGCTGCAGGCGATCCGGCAGAAGCCTACCAAGCGGCAGTAAAGCGCCTTTATGGGCTCGGTATGAATGTAGACGTCTTTGACGTGACGCTGGACGTCCCTCTACAACCGGGAAGCAATCCCCTGTCGGTTGAAATCAAAGTTGGAGAGCGTATCGTTTATAAGAAAGACTGGGAGGTAACGGCTCCCGCTGCCAAGTAAAACATTTCGGGGTTTTTGGGAGGAAATTTTTACATTAACTGGAATTAATACCGCTAAATCGTCCATTCAAACAGCTGCAGACATAAATAAATGGAATTTCTCCTGTTAATGCAGACGATTGAGCTTCGAAACAGGGTAAAGGAGCGAAATAACAGGAGTTTTTCCAGTTATTGGGTTAAAGTGGCGGAAACCTCTAGATTTAAAGGGAGTTTCTCCCGCTATTTGATTCCGCTCCATAAATAAGAGGCTGTCCCAAGTCATCCAATGACCGAGGGATCGCCTCTTTTTCGAATCTTTTGGGATCGCCTCTTCTATAGATCTTTAATCCTGTGTAATAGGCTTTTCTGGTACCCACACGATGCCGCTATAAGTTGAAATATGATACCAAGCGATCCCCTGCGGAGAAATCCACTTCTCAAAAGAGAGAGCTTCCTGATCGTTGAAAGTGCCCGCACCATGGAGGATCTCCCCCGCCAACGGAAAATAGTAAGTTATTGTGTCTGGGGTTAATTTTACTAATTCTTTTGCTTCCGTAATACCCTGTGGTCTTTCAAGTGGCGCTCTATCCAGATTAACCACTTTCCATCCGAATGGAGTTTGCACACGCGCCCACCCGTTGTTTATTTTGTCTGCCACATAGGATCCTGGCTGCAGCCAGTTTTGCAGACTACGGCTTGCATCTCCATCGATGTCGAAATATCGCGTGGCGGTTCGAAGGGTAATTTTTTCGTTAGCTAAATTAAACGCCATCAACGGCCCGCTCTCATTTTCAGAGATAGGAAATGCCCTTACCCACTTTAGCGTTCCGTCATCTGTTTGTATCTTATACCACACATCATTCTGAATTGGCACTGCGTAAAAACAATAAGCAACAGCTTGAACTACTCCTTGCTTCGCTTGAATACCTTTTCCAGCAATCTCATGTGGATAATCGTAAAGAGTCTCGCTCCCTGTCAGCTTTATAATCCTGTCACTTGGTATCTCTATCTTCTGGTAGTCTTCGGGAATAAACGGATTTTCTATCCACTTTTCTCCTTCTTCGGTGGAAATGCGATACCATTTGGGTGCTTCAAACATGGATCTTGCCGTATGAGCTCCTTTATACAAATCCTGATACTTAGCTGTTACATGAACCTTTTGCGGCGTTATTGTCTCTACGGGCGGAGTATCCTTTGTATAAATGCCAGCATTAGGCTGATCATACAGCTTCATGTCTTCAACGATTGTAATCACCCGATCAGTCTCCCAGTAGCCGCCAGCCGTAATTTTGTCGTCATCTTTGATCCATTTGTCTCCCATCCAAGTTTTAATTTGTATGTATTCTATGTCTCCAGTTTTAGCCAAACACTTCGAATCTTGAAAGCCACAAGCTATTTCCACCATTTGCATACCAGAAATCGAGCCAACGATTGAATTTGGTTTTCTATAGTCGTCAAGTAATTGCGTATCCGCAAGGATAACTAACTGTCTATTTGCCATTACATCGATTGTAGCCATTGCTTGTTTGCCCATAAAACATAGTCCACTAAAAAATAAAGACACCACTAATAGGCTCATAACAACTTTTCTCATTCGCAAACCCCCATCATCCAAATATTTCCTTTTAAGAATAGACGGTCGGATATGCAAAAAGTTACTCGCTGTATTTTGAAGGTTTTGTTAAGACGGCGCCAGTATGACGAGCCCTTGAGTATGTGCGTTTTCGCCCCCATACCCATTGACCTACTTTAATAGTGACTTTAAGATCACTTCCGCTGGCACAAGCCTATTTTCACCTAGGAGAATCGACTTATTTGAAATAAAATTTTTATTTCCCATAAATTTAATGATAAATTATTCCACATTTTATTATTTGTATTAAAAGAATTCAGAACCTACAATAGCTTTACCATAAGCAGAAGGCGGTGAAGTTGAAGTACTACTGCTCAACAGCATGATTCGATGCTGCTACTCTTTCATTCCAACAATAGGAGGTTTTACTCATGTTATCTGTCATTAAATCCGCATTTACTAACAACTATGTCTCAGCTGAAGATCAAGGTGCTAGTCCACTAATTGCCAATCGAACGACGGCCAAGGGTTGGGAAACCTTTGATATCATTAATAACTCAGATGGTACGATCTCTTTCCTATCCTCTGCCAATAACAAATACGTTACGGCTGATTTGAATGAAAATACGAAACTGATTGCAAGAGCAACAACGATTCAAGCTTGGGAGAAATTCAAAAAAGTTGATAGAGGCAATGGAAAGATCGCCTTACAAGCCGTAGCTAACAATCTTTACGTATGCGCTGATATGAACCTGGATGGTGTTCTTTATGCGAATAGGCCCTCTGCATCGGGCTGGGAAGAATTCGTGATTTCTGCTGGGCAAAATCAGAATCCAGTCACACCTCCCCCGCAGCCTTCTAACGGATTCGTAGTAACTGAGCAGCAATTCAACCAAATTTTCGCCGGTCGTAACCATTTCTACACCTATGCCGGATTAGTTGCTGCTACTAGCGCTTACCCTGCTTTCTCCAAAACAGGCGGCCATACAATTGAACGTCAAGAAGCAGCCGCTTTCCTTGCCAACATCCATCATGAGACAGGCGGTCTGTATCATATCGTGGAGGCTAACAAGGCCAACTATAATCACTATTTCGACTATAACAGCAAATATAAAGTCGTTCCTGGCAAGCAATATTATGGTCGTGGTCCACTGCAACTCAGCTGGAATTATAACTACGGAGCTGCTGGTGAGGCACTTGGCCTTCCACTACTTTCGAATCCAGATTTAGTTGCTCAAGACCCAGCCGTTGCGATGAAAACAGCTCTCTGGTTCTGGAACACACAGACAGGTGCTGGCTCTATGACATGTCATAATGCCATGGTTCAATCTAAAGGATTCGGCGAAACCATCCGTACCATTAACGGTGCACTGGAGTGCAATCGTGGAGGCGGGGGCGCAGTGCCTAACCGAGTTGAGCAATACAAGAAAATTTGCACCATTCTTGGTGTTAGTCCAGGCAACCAACTTTCTTGCTAAAACGTTTGATAATTTGAACTCCTATTCACGTTATCCTATTACATCTTGCATTGAAGGCAAGAGAAAGCGGTACTACAATGGCTCAAACATGGCGCAGCTCACTATATCCAGATAATTGGACATTAGGGTATACAGATACCCAAGGAAACTTTCTTCAAGATTTTTCTTATGCAGGTTATTGGAGAGGCGAAAAGCAGATTCCATTAACGCCGCCAGGCTCCGTCTATAATGTCGTTACGCAATATGGAGCAGACGCGAGTGGTAAAGCAGATTCGACGGTAGCCATCCAAAATGCGATCAATGCGGCTGGTGCTGCTGGAGGCGGTGTCGTTTATTTACCCGCAGGTACATACCGTGTTCACCCCCAAGGAACGAGTTCGAGTGCTTTGTGGATTAATAATAACAATGTTGTACTGCGGGGTGCTGGTAAAACCGCAACATTCATTTACAATGACACACCGAATATGCGGGAAAAATCCGTCATTCGCGTAGCGCCAGCCCATTCCGCTGACTGGCATACGCCGACAAATGCCCCAACGTCGATCCGAGGCGACGTAAACCCTCTGGCAACCGTTATTCCTGTAGGCAGTGTCAGTGGATACAGCGCGAATGATTTTATCGTACTGCATTCTGATGCTACAGATGCGTTTATCGCTGAACATGGGATGGCAGGAAAATGGAACACCGGGGCTGTAAAAGGACCTTCTTTTTACCGTAAAATCACGGCAATTGACCCTGCAGCCAATACGCTGACGGTCGATATTCCAATTCGTTATTCGTTGAAGGCACGGGACAAGGCACGGGTATATAAAGTAGGAGAAATGCTGTCGGAAATCGGAATTGAGCAATTATCCATCGGTATGAAGCAGCATACAGGCTCTAGCTGGGGAGATCTGGATTACAAGAAGCCTGGAACTGCCGCCTATGAAGTACACGGCTCGAAAGCGATTGGTTTATCAAATGTCAAAAATAGTTGGATTGATCAGGTAGATAGCTTCAAACCTTCGTCCAACACAAGTGATTTGCATTTACTGTCTCATGGTATTGTTTTGTATCAGTCCCGCACGATAACGGTTCAGAACACGCATTTGCAGAAACCGCAGTATAGAGGAGAAGGCGGGAATGGGTATCTCTACTTAATGCAGGGCGAAGATAACCTGGTACAGCATGCTACGGCTTCCTTAGGAAGACATAGCTTTACGTTCCAATACATGTGGACAAGCGGTAATGTCATTCACAATAGTACGTCGAACCAACCGCGTCTAGCAACAGATTTTCATATGTATTTAAGCATGGCGAATCTACTCGACAATATGACTATGAATGGCGATTTTATTGAAGCCGTTTATCGGCCTTATGGAACCGTGGAGCATGGTTGGACCACATCGCAATCCGTCATTTGGAATACGAACGGAGTCGCATACGCCCCTGGGCAGTCGGCAATCGTTAAATCCAAACAATTCGGTCGTGGCTATGTGATTGGCACCCGTGGTGCAGCTAGTGGTGTAGAGTACAATGTACCGTCTACGGAGCGTTCAGCGCCACAGGACTTGGTCGAGGGCGTTGGAACTGGAGGAGATCTGACTCCACAGTCGCTATATTTGGATCAAAAGCAAAAGAGAAGCGGTGGCGTGCCCCCTGTTATCTATACGCCGATTCCTGGCAAAATTGAAGCTGAGCAATACAGTGCAATGAGTGGTGTGCAGCTTGAGAACACCAAGGCTGTCGGCGGTGGGTTGAATGTCGGATGGATCGACGCAGGCGATTGGATGGACTACGCTGTGAATGTAGCTGCTGCTGGGAATTATAAAGTAGAGCTAAATGTGGCGAGTCAAGTTGATACGGGATCTATCCAGCTGAAAATAGGAGATACGGTGTTAAGCACTATTTCCGTGCCTAATACTGGCGGATGGCAAGAATGGAAAACTGTGAGTGGCGAAGTAAATCTTAGTGCAGGCCAGAACAAGTTACGTTTACACGCTGCAGGGCCGGGATTCAACTTAAATTGGATGCAATTTACGAATCAACAGCCTGTAAATGGCCAGCCTACTCCCCAAAAACCGGCAAATCTGATCAAGAATTCGGGATTTGAAACGGGGAATTTAGAGGGTTGGACGGAGTGGCATAGCGGTGCTGAATCAGCGTGTAAAGTCGATGCTGACAAACCGCACACAGGCAGCAATAAGCTGACTCATTGGTTAGCTGGAGCCTATCAACAACTTACGTCTCAATCACTGACCGTTCCAAACGGCGTTTATTCCGTCAGCGTATGGGCTAGATCGGGCGGCGGACATAAAGCACTACATCTATTCGCGAAAAATTATGGCGCAGCGGAAGTTCAAGCCGTTATCGGAAGCAATCCCGTCGTTAATTATACGAAATACACAATAGATAACGTCAAGGTAACTAATGGCCGGATTGAGATTGGTGTCTGGAGCGACGCGAATGCGGGCAACTGGGCAGCGTTCGATGATTTTGAGTTGTTAATAAAATAAATCGCAAAACTCGGTACGTTTTAGTCTGAGAAAAATGAAACAGCCAGTCGCCAAAGATATCGGCGACTGGCTATTTCATTTTTCTATCCACTTTAATTTTCAGTAATAGATCAGCTGTATCCTCATTTATCATCTTTGTTACGTCATTTGTATCCTGATAATCATATGTTCGAAAAGAATTCACTGCCTGTCGGTAAACGCCTAAAACTTTCGTTTCCCCCTCTTCTAATCCCTCTACTTCATCACCAATTGCATAGGACCAGCTGGTTGCCCCTACACCTTTTGAATTTAATATGTTTTTAATTGCATGCGGGGGAATGGAAGCCCCAGTAGAATACAAAAAGAGTGAAAAATCCTCCATTTGGGGATTAATTATACCTAACCCCATTGGACCTTCTGAGACAGAGGTAGGGTTTAACCCATAAGAAAGTTCAATCAACCGGAAAGGCTCGGTTTTTTCACCATTTTCATAACCTTCTACCCAAAGCGTTACCCAACTTTTATCGGCTTCTGTTAATCTCAAATTGAAATCATATATAATTCCGAGGTGCAGATCAGTAAATGTCTTTGCGTACTGTGAATGTTTTGTTGTTGAAATGTAAGCTATCTTCTTTGCATTTTTAGTTTCGTTGTCACAACCACTGAGTATAAATAAAATTGAAAACATCATAATGACCAAGTATAAAATGGTTCGATAATTTTTCAATATCATCGCCTCCAATGCTTTGAGAGTACCAATATACAAACGGTTACATTTATCAGACTCTCCTCCCTAAAGAAAGTTTCTCCTTTTTACCCAAATAACGGAAACAAAAAAAAGACCAAGAAGTAATAATCTTCTTGGCCCTTTATTGTGAAATAGAAAACAAGCATGCGCTGTTGACTCCGCTTATGACCTTGCAGCAAGATAGGCGGCTACCTCTGCCAACCGAGAAGCATAACCCCATTCATTGTCATACCAGGTAGCGACGGATAATAGTTCACCTTGTACTTGCGTTAAAGGCAAGTCGATAATCGAGGAATGTGGATCAGCCACAATACGAGATGACGCCCATTCCCCTTCCAAAACATCAAGAACGCCTTTTAACTCACCTTCTCTTGCGGCTTCCCGAAACATATCGTTAATCTCTTGAACCGTGCAGCGTTTCTCCGTGATCAGATTAAGTTCCGCAATGCTTCCGGTACGGGTCGGAATACGGTAGGCTTTGCCTGTAATTTGCAGGTCACTCCAGATGAATTTCAAAGCTTTGGCTGCACCTGAGGACGACGGAATGATGTTCTCGGCAGCTGCCCATGAATCCCGGCGATCCTTCATCGGCTGATCCGTTAACGATTGCGTATTCGTATAGGAGTGCACGGTGGAGAATAGACCGTATTGAATGCCATAGTTTTCTCTGACTAACTTGACTACCGGTGCAAGCGCATTGGTTGTGCAGCTCGCCATGCTAATAATTTTATGCTTTTCTGGATCGAAGCTATCTAAGTTAATTCCTTTAAGTAAGACTGCGTCGCAGTCTTCTAAAGTTTTGCTCGGCCCGCTGACAAGCACTCTTTTGGCGCCTCGCTCCAAGTGCATCTCCGCTATCGATCGTGTAACGGCGCGCCCCGTACAATCAATGACCAAGTCAACGCCTAACTCACCCCAATTTGGCAATTGGCTGGCCGAATTTAAATATCGAATCTCCCGGTCCCCTATTACAATTGAGCCTTCCTGGCCCGATACTTTCTCATGCCAACGTTTGTAGTTTGTATCCACTTCAAAAAGTGCAGCAAGCGTACCTTCGTCTTTAATATCTGAGATGGAAAATGGGACAAACAAATTTTGTAGTAATCCCGCCCGAAGGAGCTGTCTTCCGATACGTCCAAATCCAAAAAGCGCAATTTTACCCATAATAGCCTCCAAATAAATTAGATTTGTTAATCATTACTGCTTATTCAGCCACTGTACCTGGTCAATCCATTGCATAAATTGTTGAACATAACGCTGCAAATATTTGCGGGTCGTTTCATCTGTGAGCTTACGAGTATTTGAATCAATCTTATCCATGACTTGAGAAATATACATTTTTTGAGCTGGCATAACGTGTGAGAGCGTGGCATCCAACGTCTGCCTGATCTGCTGCTGTGAAAGAATCGTTCCTTTAGCGCCAGGTGTTGCGCCTATCACACCTGCAGGCTTATGAATTAAGACAGCCGTTTTGGTTGGTGTCGATGCCCAATCCAGCGCATTTTTCAATACACCCGGTATTCCTGAGTTGTACTCTGGGCTAACAATGATGATACCATCTGTCTTTTGAATCACCTCGCGATAATGCCTAACTGAATCTGGCCCATCACCATGATCCAAATCCGCATTATACAAGGGAAGATTAGCAATCGATACGTATTCATATTCTGCCGTATCTACAAGTTCTGGAATCGTATTCGCAATCATTTGATTAAACGAATTTTCTCTCAAACTTCCTACAATAATCCCTATTCTTTTTGACATTAGCCACCTCCAGAATTCATTCTCCTATAATCATACAATAGTTTCCATTTTTGAGTAGGATAACTTTCAAGTAGGATACCCACGGTAGTCATCGTGAAAACTATCTTAAATTTAAGATAATTGATTTTGAGATAATTGTCAATAACTACTTCTCGATAGCGATGACAACTATCTGCAATTCAAGTGTCAGTTTCATGCAAAAAGTTCATATGGATCCAGATGTTTCGTTATCCTGTCTAGCTCTGAGGAGGGGAACCAGTCATTTTCTAACGCGGAGCCGAATTTAATCGTATGTATGACAGAATTCGAGGACAAGAAGATGTTATGATGAACTAATGGTTTAATTGTTACACTCTCTCCTTCCCTTAATAAGCATATCTGCAATTTAGTATCTATTTTTTCTGCATACACGATCCATCCTGATTGAACAACATATAATTCTGATACCGTCTTATGGTAATGGCTATTTTGCCATGCGCCATTCTCTGCTGCTACGGTTCTACAATACGAACTTCCATCCGCTGAACAATTTAATCTGAATCTACGCTCCCCATTATTCATAAGGTCATACTTATTCTCAATACCAAAAAGAGAACGTGCTTCTTCTTCAGAGATTCGTTGCATGATATACCTCCTGTTTGCTATTTCTCGGATTTTATTTTAGTTTTGAACAAATTCAGCGGATACAATCGTTTTATTCCATTCCACATGTACTGTGTATGAGCCAGGTTCCAAATTCGAAAATGTCTTTCTATCTGTATAGTCCTGACCAGGCTCCAAATCTAAGTAATCTTTTATTGGAACCGTACCTACGTCTACTTCTTTATTGTCTTTTAACAACTTATATCTTGCTCCGCCAATAACAGTCACCTTTTTTTCACTTTGATTTTTAAAAGTATACGTTATTTTAGTATCGATGCCTAAGCTTTCTACCTTAATGGAACCGACCAAATCAGATTGACTAAGATTACGTTCTTGCTCCGTATTTGACTTTGTACAGCCTGCAAAAATCAAGAACATTACTAAAACTATCATTATGTTTCTGTTATTTATTTTCGTCATACCTATCACCTTGCCTAGTCAGAACGTTTTCATCTATCCAAGAACGTAATTTTTCAGCATAAAAAGGGCGTTCATCTGGATCGGACTGAGAGCCCTTCGTTTGATAAAGTTGATCGTTCGCATATCTAGGGTAAACATGCAGGTGATAATGCCACACGTCTTGGTTGCCTGCAGGCTCATTATGTTGCCGCGTAGAAATTCCGTCGCACCCATATGTACTTTTCATTGCAAACGCTGTAAGCTGAGCTGCGCGGTGAATTTCAGCGGCGTAATCTGCCGGGAGTTCAAAAATGTTCTCAAAATGTTGATTAGGAACAACAAGAACATGCCCTTTATTGTTTGGCCACCATTTGCTCGCTATGAATGCTGTTACATAGTTATTTTGATAGATGATGTCCCTTTGTTTTGTTCCCTGATTAGGTCGCTCCCTATCCGAAACAACACGACAAAATGGACATTCATATCCTTCGGGCTTATGTGAAAATGAAGCTGTCATTCTTCTCACTCAACTCTCTTTATGGTTTCTTGTCAGCCAATCCTCAAGAGCTCTTTACGAAATCAGATGCTTTATTTTTCCTTAGCCAATCTACCATAAATTCAAAAAGTTCAATTGAGTAGGTATGTTCCTGCACCTGAGAAGGAAGAGATTCGTGTATCTGCTTCACATTCTCATCAATTGAAACTGATTCAATAAAACACACTAAGTTTGGAATGAATGCATTTAAAGCTTTAAAGTAATGCTTCTGAGGTTCAATAAATCCTAAATTCAGTTCGAATCCTCCCCGTCTTCTAGTAAGGTCATTTGCTTTGCGTCTTCGCAGCTCCGCTTCGCTTGTGCTCAATATGTAGTATTTATCTGGAAATCCGATTTTCTTTGCAAGAAATTGCTTTCGATAGAAATCTGCAACAAAATCTAGGGATTGACCTCCAAAAAGGGTAAAATCGAAAGCCCAGTTATACCAGAAGGGTTGGAACAGATCAATATCAATGACTATAAAATCATAGTCTCTCATTTTTTCTCGTGCTATTTCCCAACGATTAACCTGCCGTTCGAAAAACCATTCAGGATAAACATGGTCAGGGCGTTTCCACCATGTATTAACTTCTGGAATATGAAAACCATTATACTTGGAGGTAAGCAAGCTTGATGTACTCGTTTTGCCAGCTGCACTTGCACCTTCAATACTGATAACTTTCATTTCGTTGTTCCTCCTTTAGCTGCTTATGGAATTTTCACCAGCACCTGTTCATTTTACGCTCCAATAACTGGAAGGTTGTGCTTCAATTAGGATATACAATTCTTATGCTAAATCTTTTTCAATCATACAAAAAAACCACCCCGTTTAAGTAACTCTAGCTTTGCTAGAACTGGGTGGTTTTAATCTTATATCTAGTGACAGATCTTGCTTCATTCCTGTTCTTCCTTGAGAAGTTGATCCACTGGCAGCCTTTCCTACTAGTGCGCCGCCCCTTCAATTTCCATTGGTTCCTCATCATTTGACCTATAGTAATACCAGAACAACGCCACTGCAACAAGGCAGATGAAGGAGCAGACCAAAAACCCTGAACGGATACCGAACCAGCCAGCGTACAGTCCGCCTAACAGCGAACCTGCCGTCTTACTGATGGCGTTCATTGTCAATGAATTCATCATTTGGCCGCTTGCTTTCAACTCTTTGGGCACATGTGTATTCACGTACTCCGCGAGACATAAGTAAAATAGCATGAACGTCCCGCCATGCAGTACCCACGTCGCCAAATAAACGGCTGGATTTAGCGATCCGCTGAACAACAACCACCGAACGGCAAGGATAATCCCCGAGCAAAGCAAGATTTTAAAGATCCCGAACCTCCGATAGAGTGGTTGAAAAAACAGCATGAACGGAAACTGGCTGACAGACCCTAAGCTTACCCCAAGGCCGATTAGCGCTGTGCTCAGTCCCTCCTCCTTACTGTAGACGGCTTGAAACGTAGTAAAAAAGCCCAGCGTACAGTTTACAACCAGCGTGTATAAATAGATCATAACTAATTTTCTGCTAGTGAACAGCTGCTTCAGTTCTACCTTCGCCTTGTTCTGATGACCTTCCACCTTAGGGATACCCCATGCCAGCAGGAAGGCAATGAATACTAGCCCTGAGAACAACGGGAACATATAATTCAGATTGCGGTCCAGCAGCCAGCCGGCAATAACTGCCATCAAGGCATAACCCACGGATCCTGCTGTACGGATGCGTGAGAAGTTCATTCCCTGCTTGCGGGAAATCTCCAACGTGATCGTGTCGCCGAGTGGGTTGATCACACACTGGACGGCCCCGAACACAATTGTGCACATAAATAGCAACCAGAAATGATTGCCTGCCGCCGGAAGCGCCCAAACGAGGATAGAAGTCAGCAGTAGGGCTATGAGCAGCAGCCGGTTTTTCGATGCTGCTCTGTCGGCAGCCAATCCCCAGCGTGGCTGAGCGATCATCGCGGTGATCGCTCCTGCCGTCGAGAGCAGACCAATCTGGAAATGATCAAGCCGCATGTTGTTGTAATAGATCGGTATATAGTTACTGAAGGCGCCTAACGCCATAAATACCAGCGAGTAATACATGGACATGTACACATATGTTGATCTTCCAGCCATCACATTGTTCTCCTTCTTCATCTTATTGCTGGAAATGTCGTCGTTACACAAAATTTGCCGCTCTTTTGTAGTAGCATCTTACATATTCAAATGCGTGCCACGCTGCTGCTTCATAAATTAATTGATTTGGCATTTCTTCTTTCTGAAACACTAGATTCATATGATTGTCTAGCGTACCTCGAATTCCACCAATAATTTCATGAATGGCGTCTATATAGGGGAGATAATCCCTTAACAACTCTTGTGCTTTTTCACTGCTATCCTGAATAACCAACATCGCCTCGTCTTCTGTTATCTGATAGCATTCTTTCAGGATATCTTTAATTCCATCCCGCATTTCAAACTGTTCGTCCTCTTCTAGAATCGCTAAGGGAAAAATCATACTATGCCCACCTCCGAAGGTCTGCGCCCCTTTTTCTCTATAAGCACCATTGCCACCAATAATTACTACAACGTATAATTAGATGGTATCGACATTATTATTATAGCTTACTATTTGGCCAAAAAAGTTATAGCGATCAGTCACAAAATAGCACTCAATTGATATTTTTGAAAAGCTGGTTGGATGGTGATCATCGTTGAAAAACACACAACAAACGGATGAACGTGCACAAGTATTTCATGTTCTAAACAACAGAGGGATACGACTTAAATATAGGGCCGTGTCCTCTGAATGTCCCCCTGTTACTTACCATTATCATAAAGGGATTGAGGTCTTATTTGTCCATCAAGGAAAAGGGACCCTGACCCTTAACCGCAAGATTTACAAATTAGAGGCAGGATGTGTTGTCATTTTACAACCCTTCCAGCTTCACCGTATCCAATTTGATGCCAATTTACAACATCCATATGTACGAACCGTTTTAACCTTTGAGCCCTCCATCGTTGCACCTCATTTAAAAAACTTTTCGATACTGTCTCGTTTTTTTGAACAGGTATGGAAAGAACACATGTCCAATCAAGTGTTCCGTGAGGAGCGCGACTCGACTTATATGATAGGTGTTCTTGAGCGATTCAATGACTTGGTCATGGGTTGGAACGAGAAAGATGAAGACCATGAGACTGCGTCCATGTTAATCCTCAACATATTAGACTATCTAATGTCGCTGCATACTGGAGAATTTGGAGGCGTTTCACGCCCGGATAGTCATGCTGAAAAAATAATGAATTGGGTCGAAGAGCATTTTACGGAACCTTTTGACTTAATTGAATTAGCCAAAGAACTCCATCTTTCCAAGAATCATGTATCTCGGTTATTTCGGACTGAAACAGGGGGAAGCATTACCGAATATGTGATCGCGCGAAGAATAAGACAAGCTTGCTGGTTGCTAAAAACAGAATCAAAATCTATCGAACAAATCGGTTCATTGGTTGGCATACCTAATTTCCCTTACTTTTGCCGAATTTTCAAGAAGATAACGGGCTTTACTCCCATACAATATCGTAAAAGCCAGTTCAATTAGGCAATCACTGCGCTTAACCATCCGTTTAAAAGCAAAGACAGGACGGCAGCCGTCCTGTCTTTGTTGAACTATCTTTATTAGCATCAGTGAGACTATGCGTCAAGAAGAGCTTTCAAAACCTCCGATGTCAGCCCCTCCCCCGCATAAGAAACCAATGGGGAAATTTCGATCTCCCGACCTTCCAGCGCGGAGGGATCTGCACCTGCTTCCAGGAGCCACTTCTGAAACAAATCTTGCACAAGTGAGCGAGCTGTTGCCGGGCTGTCCTTGCCCTCCTTGTTTTTGACAGGGGCAAACTCTTCTTCTTTTGGTATCTTCAAAACCATCATATGTTCAGCGAGCGGGAAGAAATCAAATATAAATTTTTCAAATTTAAAAGCGTTTGGTGATTCTGGATGGACCGGATGTCCCTGATCGTCTATGTACTTGACCGCTTTATGAGCGGCGTGATAAGGAATATTCGTATCCGCATGCTGTTCGATAAAATCCGTGCGAAATAAATGAATCGAAAGGTTGGCCAACCCGTAGATCAAGCGGCCCGAGCTATCTGTTTCATACATTAGCTCTTTAGGCACGTCCATGTATTCAATGACGGCCGGTCTGCCGCCTTTCATGCAAAGAATGCCGACTTTCTCCTCAGGGTAGGACTTTTCTGCGACTTTGGTGGCAATCGGATAGTTATGATGCACAGCTGCCCCTATAAAAAACGGATCAGCAACTCGGATCAAGGCATTGTCGACATTATAATAGAAAAGCCACTCCACTCCCCGACGTTTCAAATCATCCAAGGCTCCAGACCGTTTCATGGAAGCAAAGCAGTCACCGTTCCCGCTGGGGGTAAGACCGATTTCATCCTTGGCGGAGAGCAGGATGTGTCCTTCGGAATCCAGTGCTGGCAGGACATTTTGCCTAAAGAAGAATATATCGTCCGAGGCATAGCCGAAATACTCGGATGCCTGGAAGTATTGCACAGTATCCTGATGATTCTCAGGGCTGGTCATAATGTACCAGGGAATCGACCGACCTGCTTTCCGGGACAAGTTGAGCAAGCGCTCGGCCTGCAGCTGGAACAGCGACTTTCCTGACGGCAGCCCAATATTATAGGTCCCCTTGGGACCATCATGCTCTAGGCGGCTCCCATGCCCCCCGGCGACAACAAGCGCCGCGACCTTGCCATGACGAAGTCGGTCCCAGCCAGTCTCGGTCAATTTTCCCCGCTCCTCCTCGCTGTAATCCTCCGAATCGTAAGCTTCCATTGGCGAAATGAAGTCCGTGCTAACCGATGGCTGATTCGCTTGATGGAAAAGCTCGCTAAGCGCGGCAAAATTCAGCTGTTCCATCTCATCCAGCAGCTTGTCCTTCGAATCTTTGGAAAGTGACGAGTAATGCCTAAGTAAATGCTCCTGACCGTAGGCATGCGCCTTTTTATAGAGTTCGTCATATCGGTTCTCCACTAAAAACCTCCTATGTAGCAAGCTTCGTTAAACCATGACATCGTTGTTGTTTAATACTTAGATTATATTATCCTGAGGAGTTGCTGTGAAGCAAGCTCCTCTCCTATTATGCCCGTCGAGAATTTGCAGCCCGCAGGCTGTCTATTATAATGAAATGGAATTCAAGCGACTCAAAAGATGGTCCGAGATATAAGCAGCATCCTCGCCTACACCATACAGGAGGGGAGACTTTGCTTTATGAAGACAAGGCAATCCTATAAAATATAAGCCTGGAGCTTTCGTGACTCCGCGCTTGTGCATAGGATGCCCCTCTTGACTGAAGACCGGAATATCAATCCATTGGAAATCCGGCATATAGCCCGTCGCCCATATAATTGTCGTGATCCCGGCTGCATTCGTGTCGAACTCTGTCGAAACATGAATGGTAGCACCTTTCAACCTTTCATCGTTCACCCTTGTGTGATCCTCCGGATAGTTCGAACCTGTCAATTCTATATACTTATCAACGCCGCTCCTGAATGATTCAGCGAAATCATCTGCGCTTGCAAGGCTTTCGAGGAGATCAGGTTGCAGCTTCACGGTCGTCCCCTGAATAGTTCGCAATCGTCCCAACAGGGTTATCCCGTCTAGCGCATACTGGCGCAAATGAATATCCTCGCCTAGATTTCTGCCCGATACATAGGGACTATTATTGAATTTCGCTTGCAACAACCTTAAATGTTCCGACGGCTGATCGTAGAGACCAAGTCGAGAAGCCCACCACATCGTGTCTTTTCCCCGATAACGTCTAGGCAGCCTACCGCTGCTTCCAACCGATAAATATACGTTTCTTCCTGCCTCGTTCAGTTCCTTCGCGATATGACAACCTGACTGGCCCGCGCCAACCACAAGAATGTTTCCTGGCCTGATTTGATTTGGACCTCGGTACTCGCTGGAGTGAAGCTGTGTAATGCTTTTATCGACTCTAGCACCATCTGCGGGGAATTTGTTCTTGTGGAACGCTCCCGCAGCAACAACGACGTTTTTCACCCGATAAGTCTTTTCTGGTGTATCCACCACATAGGTGCGCGTATCTTCATTCCACCGAACGCCTATGACCTGAGATTGCCTGATTTTCAGTTTATAGCGCTTAGCATAGCTATCTAAATACTTCGTCACTTCTTCACGTGTTAAAAAACCGTCCGGATTTTCTCCTGAATAGGGATATCCAGGAAGCCGTAGCATCCAATTCGGAGTGACTAAATGAAAAGAATCCCATCTTTTTCTCCAAGAGGCCCCAATCCTGTCCTTTTCCAATATTAAATGGTTGCATCCATGCTGTGTCAAATAATAGCTCACTGAAAGCCCTGCCTGCCCCCCGCCTATAATGACGACATCCAAATCCTCTACCATCTCATGTGCCTCCTAATTTTCTTGTAGCGTTGATGCGTGTCGAATTCAAACTCTCCCGCAAACGTTAAAAAAAAGCCAGTATGCAGTGGCTTGTCCTGAACAGTTTTCATTTTTGCCTTTATGATGGTATCAAGAAAAATGAATTAGAACCGCAACTTTGTCACACAACCCAATAACCAATATTTGGATTTATATATTACAACGTGTTTAATAAATTATTTTATATATGACTGATATTTCACAATTTGTGGTAACTGTTAGAACACATTACTATAAATATGTGCAGGCTTTTCCCTTAATTTGTAGGTTGGATGTCGAATAAACACCAAGCACAATCTTTGAGAGATTGTTTCCAAATATCGTTTCAATACAAAAGAAGGAAGGAGTAACTATGATTGATTTTGAATGGTACAGAAGCTTTATCTTCATTTATAAACATAATTCTGTTTCGCTAGCTGCTAAAGCACGGATCATGACGCAACCGACGATGAGCCAGCACCTCGCCTCCCTTGAAGCCGAAGTTGGCGAACAGCTATTCGCTCGTACAACGCGGAAGCTCATTCCAACTGAACGGGGAAAACAACTGTATTCACTTCTCGCCCCACATATCGATATGTTAGAAGAAAAGACGCAGGAATTAAGAATAAGTCCTTCATCTACAACAACAACTATTAAGATTGGTACGACTCAGGAATTATTTACTGAGAAAATTTTGGTACATATATCTAAAATGAATTTGAATACGATCACCTATTTTCGCGATGCTGATGAATTATTGGAACTTCTGAGTGAAGATCGTGTAGATATCATCCTAACGAATAAAAGGTCCTCGACTTCTGATATTGAATATCTACAGCTTAAGGAAGAGGAGTTTGTCATTGTTGCTCCATTTGAAACCGTTGTGCCAGATTTTACGCATTTGAAGGATATGGAGCTATGGCTGTTGCAGCAACGATGGATCAGCTATGGACTTGAACTTCCCATTATTCGATGGTATTGGAATGAAATTTTCAAAATAGGACCGCAGATTATTCCAGCCCATGTCATTCCTAACCTTCATCTCATTTTAAAAGCGATCGAGGAATGCGAAGGGATGAGTTTGCTTCCAACCTATATGCTGAAAGAGGACAAAACGAGAGAACCAAAATGGAAAATCGTTTTTGAAGAGATGGTTGTTCGTAACGAATTATTAGTTGGGTTCAAATGCAAGAATAAAAATAAGTTCTTCATCCATGAATTCATAAATAATATAAATGAACAACATTAAAGATGTACGAAAATTTCAAGATGAAACAAGAGGAAGCTGCCCAAGTGGCGGTCTTTTTTTGTTTGCTTAGCAACATAGGCTGTTCGGTCAATTGCTTTTCTTCCATAAATCCATTAAAAAAACGCCCCTTTTCTCGGTGCAGCACCGAGTACAAGGGGCGTTTAAACATTATGTTTAGTTAATGAGTTTGGATAATTTCAATAGCGAGCTTAATACTTTAGCGACGGCTTCACGAGTACTTGGCTCGCTTGGCTGGAAGCGGAGGCTTCCACTCAACTCAACACCATCCATGAGTCCAGCATCCGTCATATATTGGATGCTGTCCTTCGCATAGTCGCCGAATTGCTCGGCGTCTGCATATGAGATAGTTACCAATCCAGCAGGTTTGACAACTGGTAGCAATTTCAATGCTCTTGTCAGCATCACTGTTAGATCTTGTCGGCTGATGCTAGCGTTCGGCTCAAATGTGTCACCATAGCCTGTGACAAGTCCAGCTTCATAAGCTATGGCTACGGACTGCGCATACCAGTCACCGCTTAGCACATCTTTGAACGGCGTTGCTGATGTTGGTTTTTGCAAACCAAGCGATCGAACAAGCAGCGAAGCAAATTCAGCTCGTGTTACATTGTTTTTCGGCGAGAATGTTCTAACCGATGTTCCGCTCAGTAAGAATTTGTCTGCAAGCAGTTGGATATGGCTCTTCGCCCAAGACGAATCGATGTCCGCAAAGGCCGTTTGGTGTTGTGCGACTGCATAGGTCGAGAAACCAGGACGGCTTATCGTCACAATGGTTTTGCCAGCACCTGCAGCTGTGAAGAGAGCTGGTACCGGGTAAACTTGGTCATTCTCGATGTACAACGCGCCGGTCTTGCTTGCGTTTACTTCCTGATCAACGATGAATGCACGCTTGAACACTTGCTTCGCTGCTAAGCTCAGCGGTGTCGCTGTTCCGCCAACAACCGTATTTGCTTCAAATGCGTATGGTGTGCCTACAACAGAAGCGTCTGGATACTGCTTGGCAAAAATGGATGCGCTGCTTGCGTCTCTCGTAATTCGGACCACATAGTCTGCGCCAATAGGGACACTAGTAAATGCGGAAACAGGTGATGCAATCGTAGCGCCGTTCCAGGCGAACATGACCGTGCTGCCTTCAGCGGCCTGCTGCAGCTTCAGCACTTGCGCGTTCGTCAGCTTGAGCTGAGCTTCTGACGAATCGGTGGTACCGACGTTGACAACGATGGAAGCTGGAGCCGATTTTGCGGCATCTAAAGCTTTCTGAATGTCGCTATCAGCAACAATTGCTGTCAATTGTTTGCCTTGCATAGTGGTTGAAGCAATGACAGAAACGCTTGCTTGCCCTTGTGGAACGATGGATTGAATCAGTTCCAGGTTTTCTTTAGGTTCCTCTGGTCGTGCACCCCCACCGCCGCCGTATCCGCCGCCGCCACCCGAAGCAGGTGGTGATGGTGGTGGTGTTTGAGTTGGTACAGGCTCGGAGCTTACATAAAAAGATTTGAATGCAGTACTCGGATCAACCGGGTTAGTGAGGTCTGAGTAGCTAAGAACCACAAAATTATGCAACCCATCTGCAAGCCTGGTTGTATTTACATTTAACTCAGAATCCAAAGTTAGTCCGAAACTGTTACGAATATCGTGGAAATTAAGCTTGCCACGAGGTATGGCTCTGTACATATGCGCTTCTGTATCAAAATTGAAAATCTCGCCAACAGTAGGTACAGGTTCATTTTCGCCTATTCCTTCTATGTCTGTAGCATAAATTACGATATATTTCTGCGTATCGGAATTTATCGTTACGGATAGATCAATGCTTTCATCTCCATTGATCGTCTGATCAGATAAAGTCAGGTTCTGAAGAACGAATTGATTATTATCTGAACCTTCGCCAATGTGGATAACAAAAGGAAGGTGCAGGTCTGGATGACCGGCGCTCTTCAATAACACGTGCCCTTCGTAAACACCATTCGGAGCATTAGCTGACGCCAACGCAGAGAGGGTGAAACGCTGCTGCGCGTTCGGTACGACGGTGATCACTTGATCGGAATTGGCGTCAAGTCCATCGAGCGACATGCTGATTTGATTAACGTCTGGCGTTGGAATCGGTTTGTTCGGATCCGACGTCACACTTGGATGCATGACAACTGAAGCGGTGTAGCTCAATACATTGTCGGACATGTTTTTAAGCTGAAGTGGCTTGGTAACCGCTTTGTTCAATTTAGGATCGATTACGCCGAAGCTCACGCTGCTTGCGCTGCTTTCCATGCTGATTGGATCCAACTTTGAATTATAAATCGTCAGTGGATCAATGGCTTCAAGCAGTGCTGGAGTTTCCAGTGCATTGGCGATATTAGCCCGACCAGCACCTTGAGAATATACATCGTAAAGTGTTCCATCTGCATCTCTAATCATTTCGGATGTATTCGCTAATGCGGCACGGTAGTCCATCGGAGACCAATCCTCCATGCCATCGTTGTTCTTATCCACATCTTTATATTTGTCTTTTAAAAGTGCAACAAGTCCCGTAATGTGCGGAGCCGCCATACTTGTACCGCTCATTCTCCCGTAGGCCTCATCGTAGCTGATATCAGGTTTGTCTTTACCATAAGCCGGTATGGTAGACCTAATATTGACACCGGGAGCACTGATGTCGGGCTTAATGCCGTAATTATTATCAGAGTTAGGTCCACGGGAACTGAAATCGGCAACCGTATCACCAATCAGATCCACTTGATTAAACGTGCTGCCAAATGAAATCTTCAGGGTCGAGTACGGAGTAGTCAATATTGTTCTCACTAAGGCACGGCCCTCCTTCCCTGGCATATCGAACGTGGGCAAAAATTTATGGTCACCACCAAGTCTGGAAAGAGTACCGATGGGACCGTCTCTGCCAGGTATTTCTTCCGAAAGATCGATACCATTAGGATCACCACTAATATCAAACGAGGCGTTTCCATTAAAAACGATAGCTGCAGCAGCATTTGATCTAGCAGCATTCACCACCTTTTCCTCAAATGCGATCACACCGCGTGAGATAATGGCAACTTTGCCTGTCAGGTCGCCAGCCTGTTCAAAATCAACTTGTCTGCCTAGGCCAACAAAGACGGCTTCCATGGTTTGATTTCCTAGCGAGCTATCGAATTGCGTTTCATCTGTTCTCCAGCTAACCAAGCTAGGATTCAAGTGATAAGTGGCATAAGTCACGCTCGATACAGAAACCGTGCTCTCAAGCGAGGAGGTGTAGTGTCTGCTTGGACTTGTGGCAGCAGCAACCGAAATAGCGAGATGCGCAGAAGCGGGAGATCCCATGGAGTAATAATAAGGCAAACTCGCTCCATCATTTCCGTTCGCTACAACAGCCACGACGCCTGCCAATACGGCATTGTTCACTGCAATTGAATCGGGAGAGTTTGGATCTTTGTACGCGGATGATCCTAAGGACAAGTTAATGACGTCCATTCCATCTTCTACTGCTTTCTCGATACCGGCAATGATTTGAGCGGATGAACCGGTGCCATGTGCGCCGCCAAGTACTTTGTACAAATAAAGATCGGATCCATAAGCAACGCCTTTCTGAACGAACTCGGAAGTTGGATTCGCGAATCTGCCGACGATCGTGCCCGAAACATGTGTTCCATGGGAACTGCCCGGTTTATCCCAAGCTGGAGGGACATCTTCATAAGGGTCTTTATCCTGATTGTAAGCATCATAGCCCTTATAATCGCGATCTATGGCATCTTTAAGATCAGGGTGCACATAGTCACCGCCTGTATCAATGACGCCGACTTTCACGCCCGCGCCTGTAAAGCCTTTATCCCACGCGATATCCGCCCCAATTTGCTTTAACGGATTGATATCAAAGATTGGATTATCAATTCCTTGCGTTTCAACGTCCATCGGTACAGGGATGGCGTAATAAACCTGATTTTGATGAATGGATGTTACGCCTGGCAACTGCGCGAGCTTCGGAATATCATTCGCTTGTATGCTAACTTCCAAACCATTCAGTACCGTATTGTATTGATGAAGAACTTGAAGATTAATGCCTTTCCGCGAAGCGCTGCTAAGGAAAGAAGATTGTTCGCTTTGTACGTTGGCTTCGATTGCTTCGGCAGCCAGTGTTCGATAGCCCATTTTAGCTGCATATCGGCCTACTGCCGCAGGCTGGTTGCTTAGCTGGACAATGACGTTGATAAGTTCTGTAGAATTGGTATTAATATCATCTGCGATGATGGACGGCGATGATTTATCCGCAGAACCTTGCTTGTTTTGCGCTTCTTGAATAAGAGCATGCAATTTGGCCTTCGTCATGCCAGGAAGGATGGGCGCAGTCGGCTCGGAAGCATAGATGCTTTGACTCAGTAGACTGCTGAGCAGTGCGGTGATGGTCAGGAGCGAAGCCGTTTTTTTATGGATGAATAGGTTCAAGTTCGTTTTCCTCATTTCGAACAGGATAAGGTACTAAAGAATGCTTATTCGACGAAATGCAGCGCATCAATGGTGATGAGCGTGCCGGTTGATTTATTATTCTTTTCGCCTGTATGGACAACCTTGAGGGTATGTTTGCCTTTAGTCAGAGCAGTTGTGAATACTGGGACTTGATTGGCTGCAATGGGGCTGTACAAGTCAACGGTCGAGATAAGCCGTTCATCAATATATATGTTTGCTTTTCCACGGTTTTGTCCAGTATTGGCAAGCAGCGTTACCGCTGAACCGGAGAAGGTATACATAACTGAGTTATCCTTTGTTTCCGTAAACCGCTGCACGCCACGACTAAAATATTCGTTAAATGATGAACCCCATAGTCCATTGAAAATAGCGGTTGGATCATTGGAGCGCATTAAGGTTGCAGCTTTAAAGGCATCGACATTGATGTAAGTGTGCGCTGCTTTTTTGACGGATGGGTCGGATTTGCCCGTCCATACGACTTTGATCATGTGGTGCCCGTTTGCGAACGATTGCTTGAACAAAGATTGCTCATATAAGGTCGACTTGCTGTACAGAGATGGAGAGGCTACTTTGATGCCATCAATATAGACATCTGCAATGCCTTGTTCCGGATTTTTGGTGCCAATCCATTCGATCTGATTGCCTCTGAAGCCAAATTCTACGCTTCCGACATTATCGATTTGTCGGAAAGTACCATTTTTCGCCGATATTGTTGACCAATTGCCGCTATAGGCAAGTGCGCTATGCGTATCCTGGAACATACCCGCTTGATTGTTAGAATGCAGATTCAGCGTATAGGAGCCGGCTCCTTGATAGGCACTGACATTGATGTAATACGTTCCGGATGCTTTAGCCGTGTAGGTGATGCTTTCTGCCGAGGAATCATTCTCCGAAATGGCAATGATGCCGTATTTACTTGTTATCGTGGTTGCCGTGGAATCATACAAGTACAGATCGAAGTCAGTTACTGCGTCGGCGGTTAATGTAGCTGTAATGCTTTCGCCAGCGCCTAACTCAATGGCATAGACATCATCGGACTCGCTGGTGCCAGCGCTCAGCTTCTTGGTGACGGTTGAATCATTCAGCGGTGTACCAGGAATATCCTTACTCGTTAAAGCCCGGAACGCATTGACCATTTTACCACTTGCGTTCGCCTTGGCTAGCGAGAGCAGAGGCGTTCCACTATTTATAATTCGATGTCTAATAGAAGCGGCGTCCATAGATGGAAATTCGGATGCCACGAGCGCAGCGGTTCCTGCAGCAATCACAGCTGCGTAATCCTCGCCTCCTTGGAATATGCGCGTATTAGGTGGGGTAAGATTAATCTTTGTAATGGAAGAATCAGTGCTTACAATGTTAGGTACAAATTCATTGAAATAGTACAGAAGATAAGCATCATTACCATAGATCGTATCTGGCTGACCGACGACCTCTCCGCTGACAGTACCGGATTCTAGGATTTTTAGATGTAACGTGTCGGTGACAAATGGCGTGGATGAGATGCCATCTATCGAGTCCTCACCGGAAATCATCAAGTGTCCACCACCGTTCAGGTATGCCGTTAAATTGGCTTGGTCATTGTCGGTGATCAAAGTCAATGTCGAGGCGAATAATGTTCCTGTAAACCAGACGACGATATCATGGCTTTGCAGCGTGCTGAGATCAGGGCCGTCTTCTAGCTCCACTGTTGTGTAGACGTCGATATTACTTTCCGAGTAGCCTGCATTATGTAATAGATCTTTGTAGATGGCTAACGTAGGATCTAACGCCGGATCTAACGGCGGAACTTCTATCGGACCGTCATCGGGATTATGAAAGAAGGGATCAAACATATTGTCTTGAACGAGGAGCACCTTGACATCCTTATTCGCCTCAAAGTCATCCAAGAATTTCATCGCCCGATCGAACATAACTTGACGTTGTTTAGGGTCGAAACCCTCCTCAGTCGGCACTACCTCGAACCCGATCCCATTAAAAATGGCTTTGTATTCAGCGTTATCAGCTCCGGCATATTTATGAATCTCAGCAGCATAGCCCATTGGAGCATCGATGCCAGTAAGGCTGATGAGATAGCCGGGGGCGGCTACATCTACATACGTTTTACCGACTGATGAGCTATCGCCTAATTGGCCATTGGAGTCTACAGAGTTGACACTCAAAACATTATCTGTAAGATAAGCTTTTGGATATAGGGGGCTAAGATCTGCATTGAAGTTTCGGGCGTCACCCGGGCCTGCGAAGGTAACAAAGAGCATTTTGGAATTAGAAATGACTTCGTATAACGCCTGGCTGTATTCACTCAAGGTCCAGCCTAGATACGCAATTTTGACGCCTTTAGCTTCGGCGTAGTTAATGGCTTCAATCGCATCAGAGAGGTAACCGCGATCAGGACTGAAAATTTTCAACGGCATCAATTTAATATTAGGGGCAACACCAGCGATTCCAACTCTATTGTTTATTGCTGCCGCAATTGCTTTTCCATAGTACGTACCACGGTAGTCATTGAAGCCATCGCTGGGATCGTAGAGCGTGTTGTCATTGTGAGCAAAATCCCAGCCGTTCATATCATTGATATAACCGTTCTCATCATCGTCCTTATCGTTATATGGATCTTCATCTGAATTTTTCCAAATATTCGAGGCTATATCCGAGTTTGTGATCTCCATGCCTGAAGACATAACAGCAACGGTGACATCTTCACTTCCTTGCGTAATCTCCCATGCTTTCAACGCTTGAATGTCAATCCCAGGGGTAGAAATATATTGGCTGGCCCCAATATTATAAATCTGACCTGTGTTATGTAAATACCATTGATCGGAAAAAAACGGATCGTTAGGTAAAAGAGTTTGGGAGGAATCTATGGTGTCGTGTTGAAGCGTGACTTTCGATTGCGTGTTTGAGGAAATCGGTTCTTTGACGGTCTGTGGGATGGTCAACTTAAAGTCGGGTTCTGCGTAAAGAACATTCGGATCTTTGCTCAGCTCATCAATAACATGAAGAAGGTTTGAGTTCTGTTTGACATGGAGTATTTTAGAATTGAGAGCAGAGAGCTCCTTGACTTCTTCGACTTGTGGGGCGATCGTGTTTGAAAGCGCAGAGGATTTTAAAGTGTTAGATTTATATTTAACGATGATGCGATCTGTTGCGAGTGTGGTGGTTTTCTCAGCATTGCTTGGAGGTTCGTAAGCCGCAATTGCAGCTGGTTGAGGGTCAGTCTGAACGCTGCTTTCAGTTACTGGGTCAGTTGGCCATTGGCTCTTTTTTAACTTGGGCAATCGTGCATTTGGGTCAGTACCAGCACCTTGAACCGAGATAGTACCCTCGGCGTATGCGGGGACGACCATTGAAGATGCGATAAGGAAAGATGCAAGGAACGTTAATGTCTTTCTACGGTTCGAATACAAGTTGTCACTTCCTCTACGAAATTTTTAAACCAAAATGCGTGAAATAGGTGCGGAGCGAATACGTGCATGAATCACTTCCTTCAAACTAGTAAACTATGACCAGTAACTGAGTCATGACAAGTATACTAACATGGATTAACCAGAAAAAATATAGCTTTAAACTAAAAATATTGATTTATAACATAATTTTTGATATAGTTAAAATTTCTCTATAAATCGGGATTGTTGGTAAATGGTTTTTCATTCATCTTCCAAAACCCTTGTTATACAAGTGTTTTCCTTGGAAAACACCCATTTATTTTGTTTATCTTCATTTGAAAAAAGGTGTTTCAAACTACGAAAGAGATATATTTATTGGTTATCAATGAATAAAATTGACAATTATCCCGCCTAATTTAATGTTATTATTAGTAACATTACACGTCACATTAATAGCAGTGGTGCTCTGATGAAAAAAGCAAGCTGACACCGGTTGGCTACCGACGTCAACTTGCCTTTTTCAATTTCTTTAATTTGGGGGCCAGAGCATCGATCTGCTCCGTCGTTATAAAACCCAATATCCTTTAACACCATGAGACCCCTTAAAAAAGGTTATAGACTGAGAATAAAAGTTAAGATAGCGACAGCCATGGATTAGTAGATATAGTCCATGGCTGTCGCTGTTTTATTGTCCTATTCTAGTCTATCTGATAGTTATTTGTTTATAATCCGACTGATTTAAAGCAAAAATTACTTGTTCTGCATCAAAACGAATAACTTTCTTTACTTCATAAAACCAAGTCTCTTTAATAAGGCACATGAAGAAGTGTTTGCGGATTGTGCTTCAGCAATAAGCTTTGTAAAAGCTTTATCTTCGAAGGAATGGTAAACTACTTCACTAACCGCCTCACATGCAAAACCATTTTTTGTAACCTTAATACTACAACGATTGGTTTGCACTCTGCATTCTCGTTCCTCTCTAATTCCAATACTAAGAATATTCGCTGACCTTCATTCATCTTCCTGCCAATAGGGTTAGACGTTAAGGCAGCACGCGGCAGCCATTTTACGTTTGTTTAACGAACTCTATTACTCATGCATTTCTACTTTACTCTTGCTCTCATAAATAGAATCGACCAGATGGGATAAACCTAGTTATTGACAAGCATATACACTATCATTATAATTTTTAATATATTAATATTCTAATTATAGTATTAATATTATTATGAAATCACACCAAATTGGAGGAATTACGATGTTGAAAATAGGTATTATTCTTGGAAGCACACGCCCAGGCAGAAACGGTGAAGCTGTAGCCCGCTGGGTAACCGAAATCGCAAAAGTACGAGACGACGCCTCTTTCGAGCTTGTTGATATTGCAGAATTCAATTTGCCACTACTAGATGAACCGTATCCACCGTCCATGGGCCAATATACGAAGCCCCATACGATTGCCTGGTCGGAGAAGATCAACTCCTTCGACGGCTTCGTATTTGTTACACCCGAGTATAACCATGCCACTTCCGCAGCATTAAAGAATGCTATTGATTATCTCTTCAATGAATGGAAAGATAAAGCGGTAGGTTTTGTTGGCTATGGAGGAAGTGGCGCTCAACGCGCAGTTGAAAATCTCCGGACGATTGCTGCAGAACTTCACATGGCCGACGTTCGCGCTCAAGTGGGACTCTCGCTCTTCACAGATTTTGAAAACTTCAGTGTCTTCAAGCCGGCTGCGCATCAAGAATCCTCTGTCAACACGATGCTTGACCAAGTCATTGCTTGGAGCGGCGCATTAAAAACATTGCGTTAATTCGGCAATATTCCGGGCTCAATGGTATATGTAGTTGCAAAGATTCTTTTGTGCCTGTTGACTTATACACACTAATATGCAAAATAAAGAACCTGTAGAAATATTCTACATGGTTCTTTATTGTTAATAGATACAAAATGATGGTTAAATCAGTTCCTCAATAACGATCTGCCTATGTCATTCTTATTTTGAGGCTTGAGAAACAAAATCAATCACTGCTTTTACAAACTCTTGGGGCATCTCCACATGGTTCATATGCCCCCCTTGTTCGAACATTACGAGCTGCGAAGCTGGGATCTTCTCATCCATCTCCTTGGCCCAACGCGGTCCGCAGTTAAAATCGTATTCTCCGACTAAGATCAGGGTTCTGGTTTGAATTGTTTCTAAGGTATCACGAACATCCCACATATACGGCTTTCGATTCGGATCAACGGAGAAATCCAAACTAGCTTGCCACTCGTTAAAACCTTCCGAAAGTTTCCAATAATTACCGAAGAAAGCAGGCATCAAGCGCCCCAAGACCTTCAGGATCGCTTCTCTATCCTGCGCTTTTCCCGTAATCATGTCCATCCATGCCTGCTTCGCATCCTGAGCTTCCGGAAGATCCGCCCAACGCTGGGTAAAAATTTCAAGTTGTTGAACCTGCTCCATTCCAAGATCTTGATTCATACACGGAGCCGAGCTGTAGAGGATAAGGCCGCCGAGTTCGTCCGGATAATCAAGTGCATATTGTAGGCCTACGAAACCGCCATGCGAGTGACCTAGGAAAAATGGCTGATGCGCTCCAATATGTTCTGCTACTTTATGAGCGAAGTAGGCGTATTTCGGCATCGTATAATCTCCGTCTGGAAGGTTATCGGAATTTCCTGTGCCTACTGCCTCCAAATAGATAACGGTCATGGATTTTTCTAGCAACGGCATGCGCATATAGCCCCAATGAAAACCAGGGCCTCCTGCATGAACGAGACAAACCGGACCTTCCCCTGCAATATGATAAACTTGTCGTATACCATCAATAACGAGCTCGTGCATAGCTGGTGTACCAATGGAGGCTTGAAAATTAGATGACGTCATGTATATTCCCTCTTTCAGTGTAATAATATTCGACCTTTGCTTATGATGAAAACATTCAGCGGATAGGCAGACATTGATGTGCCGGTCAAAAGCTGCAACTCCCCAGCCCACCGCTTGATCCTGACTAGTGAAAAATCATCGGCCTGTAGTCTATTGTTCACTAGGGAACCAATAGCCTCACAGGCCGATTACATTTTTTGTAAAATTAAAGACCAGGATAAGTAATATGATACTTTTTGGAAACGGATAAGAGATGTTGCATAGCCTCAGGAGTAGGTGGCTCGATATTAGCCTCCATCCCTTCTACATAAGGAACANTCACCAGAAACTTAGCTGTGTCTGATTTAACTTTGAATGTATGTGGAATGCCGCGCGGTGCGAATACATATTCTCCACTTTTCACGGAAATAGTCTCCGTACCTAACGTCATCTCTATTTCTCCATCCAGAACGTAAAAAGATTCATCTTCTTTTTCATGCAAATGCAGTGGAGGTCCATCATCTTTCTTAACAGAACAATGCACGACGCAAAACTCTCCGTTCGTATCGTCCCCGCTTACCAATATTGAATTGACGTCACTAAGAAATAGGAAAGTATTCTCTTTGTTATTATTTCTGTACATCACATTTGCTTTACTTTGATTACTCATCTTTTACAGGCTCCTTTTTGGTGAGAATTCTTGATGAATCATACTTACTGGCCGGATGGTAAGTTTATGAATGGTTAGATGCCTTATAACGAGTTGTTCCCTCTGACTATTCATTTTTAATATATAATTTTTTTCGACTTGATCGGTTTATGGAAAGTTTTGTCCGTAATATGTTTCGTATGACATGGAAATAATGATTATGTCTGAAAGATAATGGAGGTTTGAATCTCCCTGCATATTCAACCAAAAAGCCGTATGACGAATAAATTAATGAGCACTCCTCCTTAATGGTTAACCTGTAATAATATCAATGATAACGCTAACCCGTGAGCTTGGTATATAACTTGATGAACGTATTTAGACGGGTTTACTTACACTGTGAAAGGGGAGGAGCCGAGTGGCCAACCAAGCTATAGATGATATTGATCTGAGGATCCTGTATGCGCTCCTTGACAATGCGCTCCTTACCCATAAGGAAATTGGAGAGAGCGTCCATCTCACAGGACAGGCGGTTGGTGCGCGAATTCGCAAACTGCAAGACCTCGGAGTTATCGAGGGATATACGCTGCGTTGGAATCCTGAAAAGATCGGACTTAACATCCATGCCTTTCTAACCGTGTTCATTTACTCAAATCAATCGCATCAAGCCTTCCGGAGCTTCGTCCAGTTGGCGGAGTCTGTAAAGGAAGTACATCGCGTAGGCGGTGAAGGTTGCTATTGGTTGCGCATTCGGACAAACGTTAGTTCTGAGCTGAACAAGCTGTTGGAGGAAGTGCTGAGGTACGGCAATTATAAGCTGAGTTTATCGATCGAACAGGTCAAATAGTCTAACTTTCTAACCTCAACCCCGTCGTAGATAACGACGACAGGCAATCCTCCAACTGAAAGCGTTTTTTTCTACCTTGCTAACTCGACTGTTGTTCTTCAGTTTAATGGCTTAAACAGTAAATGGTCACCGTAATCACGGGGACCATTTACTCATAAAATTAATTGGTATTTCAATTGGGTCCATTCTCATAATTGGTAGATTTTTCTCCTCGTCCTTTACCAGCCGACGAATCCGCTCCATCACTTTGAGCAGACTCGCCGGCCCTTTGCGTATCACAAAGGACTGTTCCTCCATTACGCCTTCAATGGACCAGGAGAGTCTATCCGTCCATCCGTCCAAAACTATGCCTAGTTCGGCACGCGGATCCGGTTCTTGCTCCCAAAGACGAGCGAGAATCATCTTGGCGAGGTTCTGATAAACACGCTTGGAAGTGACCCACTGGTATCCGTTCGGCATAACAAAGGGTAAGTCCTCTCCGGCAGAGGTATATTCAGCTGTTCCATCGGGAAGGAAGCGCAGTTTGTAGTATCCGAATGGATAACCGGCAAAAAACTCAAGTTGGATATAATCTATACTGGCCAAGTTATATCTACTCCTTCTTCTAAATGCATCCTAGTATTCAGTTGTATCTCGTATTCCCATCTGCCAGTGACCAATTTAGGAAGATTCTTTGCGAGTATTGATTTTTCACTTAAAGTATTTAAGATATCCCCAAAGAAGTAAAATCGGGGTAGCTGCAAGAAAACATGCTATAGAGATACTGTCTCTTTGTTTTTTATCATTGGTTGTCTCTGTACGATCATTAGCTCGTTGGCGGTCACCTGATATCAGTGAACCACTTGTAATTATTGTGGAGAATATTAGAATTAAACCAATGCAGCCCGATACTCGTTGACTAAAACCACTGTTTAGAAATAATGACAAAATAAAAATAATTAAAGTAACAAAGAGTCCACTTACAAGAGATAATTTAGCTAATTTCAAAGTTAATCGCCCCCTCTAAGCCCTTGCCATTATACTACCACATTTTGGAACTTAACTACCTTTTATAAAGAAAAAAAAGACCCTCAGCAACGAACCGAGGATCTAAGTTTGGGCGTGCTATCGTTCACCGAGGGAGATTAACACCGCAAATTACGTGAATAGAGATTCGATAAAAACCGAACTAAAGAGCCTCCTGGTTTTAAGCAAGGCAGCTCGTCCATTTGCTGTTATTGATTTATGGCTCGCCGTTCGATATCGAACAACCGGATCTTTAGTGATTCGATCTCACTAAGGAGCTCCTCCATTGATTCTTCGCCGGGAGCGTCAATTTTATCCTCAAAACGCTTCATATCCTGTTTCAGATTCGCAATATCATCGATCAAAACCAAATACTCTGCTGCTGCCATTGTTTCACTTCCTTCCTCCAACGCTATGATTTCGACGTTCGGACTTAACGGATTCTCCAGATCTTCACGCGCCTTAGCCTCAGCTCGACGCTGACGTTCGTTCTTTGGTTCACGTCCTATCATCAGATTAACCCTCCAGCGTAATCTCTTGGTTACTTCAACTGACATCGTATGCCGGATGCCATCATATTGTAATTAACTATCGTTACCTGTTACTTCAATAAGTATAATTTCATTATCCCAATGATTCTTTCACCTGAATGAACAATGGGGGTTAATTTCAACAATCTCATAGAACATACGTTTGTTTATTTCGAATCCGCAACATTTACAAACTTCATGCATAGCTTCTATTTTCATCATTTTGCTCCCACAATTCACACAAAAAAATCTTCCTGCTTCACTACTTTCAACTTTTAGTATCTGTACTTTAACTTCTTTAGAAGTGTCTATTGCTATATTAAAAACTTTTTCCATATGCTTTGAAAAATAACTAACTCCAGCTTTGCAATATAACTCTTCATTATTAACTTTCAGCTCTTCTTTGCAATAAGGGCAATACATATCTTAAATCTCCCTTACATTATTTTTTTGGTTATTAGAAGCTCGTTATCGTGGCGCCTCAACCCCAAATCGTATTGCAGCTTCAAGTATATCAATGTTTATATCTTTTAGCGTTTTGAACTTTATGCAATATCCACTCACACTCGCCTTACCGATTAGTTTTCCATACGTCTGGCTTAAGTATTTCTTATCTTTAATGCCAAGGATATAGACAGAGATTCCGGTTTTGTTTGCACTGATCCCAATTTGATAAAACTCTCTGCTCTTTCCATCAGCATATTTTATAGTGTGAATTCCATATCCTATATTAGGATTAGAAACAGTGATATTTTCATTGTTTTTACCATCCAAAAACCATAATTTACATACTGGCATTACTTGCAGAACGATGCGGTGCAACTCTTGCATATCACTGCGTTTGGGTTCAGGTTGGCTGTTAATATACTTTTCAATTTGTTCTTGTACGTTCATTTAAATGCCCCCCTTTCACGATTGATTTCGGAAATCATACTTTCCATTTGGTACATCGATTATATGTCCATTTATGATTACTGTGTCATTGTCACTCCATGAAATATTTGCAGTATTCTCACGAATGTTCCAATATATATTTTTGGTTTTGTTATCGCGTACGTTAAGAACTAATTCACCTCGAATCGCATAAGACGTTGTGGCCCCACCGCTTGTACCATATGCTCTCAACGTATATTTGCCATCTGGTGATATGGCTTCTGATAGGAATTCTCCTCTTGGTAACCTACCCATATTGATAAAAGCCCAATAGTAGACGTATATAATAATGCCGATAATCACCAGACAACCAATTACGATTTGCTTCGTATACTTTTTTGAAAATGCTTTCTTTTCAAGATCTGCATCAACATTATGCAAGTTAATGGCCTCCTGTAACACTCTTATTTCCTTCTTTTCAAAATTATGATGATAGTAAGTACAAGAAAAATCAATATTACGATGAAAATCAATGGTAACAGTGGACTTGCTACGAAAAAGTAACTATCTCTATATTGGTAATCGTTAGATGCTAATATCATCTTTCACCCTTTTTTAAATTGGTGTCGGTTTTCTTCGCCCTGTACAGTATGCTGAGAAGAAATACTATACTTAAAATAAATAGTAAAGTCTTGATCTGATTTTGAAAATCACTAGTGAATGTGATGATAAAAGTCATTGCTACTAAGCCAATATTCTCTCTAATCCATTTAGTGGTTTTTAAAACAAATATTCTATAGACCAAAATTCCATATATCAATGTCAGAACAAAGGCATACATAAGAATTAAATATATATTCATAATTCCCTCCTCATTACATGCTCTACTCTATCGACTAAAAAAGAACACTCTACCTGAAAGAGCACCCCATTTGTTCTGAGGTTATGGTATTATAGGAATAAAATCCCATTATCGCGATGGTAAGGAGAGATTTATGCATTCTCGAAATCGAAGGCCACAAGACCATACTTCGAGAGGCCATGCCGAGGCTTCACCCGCAATCGAGCATTTGTCATCACATACGCAACTTATGCCTTCCGCGCAGCATCTTCAGCGCACTGTCGGCAACCGAGCGGTAAGCCGTTTACTACAGAAGTCGCCGTCTCCCGCCGCCTTGCAATCGTTGTCCGCTGCACCTAACGGAGCTGTCATTCAGCGCCTGTTTCTTACCGAGGCGAACCGCCATATCAATGACGATCAGGACACCTACAAAGCGGAGTACAATTTGGCCAAAACTGCCGGCAGGCAAACAGATTTAGCCGCCATTATGCAAGCTCAATCTGCTACAGCCATGAAGCCGGATGCAATCATGCTGGCCGCGCCGCTCAAGCGTTTGGAGCAGGTCAGCCTGCCCAGCCCAGCACATTGGGAACACGAGGTAGGAAACAAATTCCGGAGCATCGCCAAGCATGTGTACGGCTGGTCGTTTGGAGATATGTCCATGCAGCAACGCGACGTGGATCTCATTAATGATTTTGTTACCAAATACGAGGCGGGTACGGATGTGACCGGCCATGCCGTTACCTTTAAACTCAATCTGCCCAAAGTGGAATATACGGTCAATGACCGCACATATAGTACGCACGCCGATCACAACCAGCTGTACCCGATCAGCGGAACAGATATTACGAACGGAATTGGCCCTGTCATACTGGGCAATGCTATGAAAGACCTGGGGATCTTAACGGACGAACGCCGCATCAAGCTGTATCAAATTTACTGCGAGCTTGGGGGGATCGACTGCAATCACAGCGGGATCGGTTCGTTAAGTAACAAGCAGAAAACGGAGTACCTGGAGGCATTTCAAAAGCTGATGGGTTAGGGCTCATGTCGATCGCTTGCACCCTTTTTCTGGCGGCTAGTACGAATGTGGGGCTTCTCGCACTAATATCTTGGTTCCGTTAGAGACCATTCATAAATACATTTCTGTCGTTCTCCTTCAAGATACATATCATTTTTAGGAGGAAGGTCAACAATTTCTTTCAATTTAGCTCCAATATACTCGCACGTTTTTCTTGATGGAATATTATCAGGGTTACATGTAATAATTAGATCTTCCATGCTATGTGCCAGCGCTACTTGCTTAATTAACTGACATGCCTTTGCAGCATAGTGTTTACCTCGATATTTTTCGATTATCGAATAACCAATGTGTCCACCGTAATATAGATTCTCATTGTTTCCAATTCGAACATCTATTTTACCCACTATCTCATCAGAAGCAGTGAGAACTATATGATATTTATATGCAGGGACAAATCCCTTTCCTTCATCTCCAGGTATTTTTCTATCCATGCATAAAGTTACATCCTTACCTGTAATGAGGTCAAAATCAAGGAACTTAAAATTCACATTAATCCCCCTCCCGATGGAGCATACTTCTTTAACATATTTTAACATATATTATTGAAGAATTCTGCCCGATCGCAGGGCAAAGAAATGCCACTCCGCAGCCCTCCCTTCCCTGTTTTACTATTTTACTTAATCGCACGTCACGTCTGATCCTATTGCTAGTAGTGGCTAGGGCTTTCTAGTTATTCACCCACACCGAGTCTTTTGGTTCCACATATGTTGTGAGAGTACACCGATCGACGCGCGACCGCCGATCCCGAATGCAATGCAAGATGTATTCGTATTGGCAACTCTTGCCGGGCTGCATGCGGCATCTTCGCTGTCTTATGCACGCCGATATGTCTGAGCGCTCAGGCAGTTTGCCTCATTAGCTGCTTGCCCACATAGGAATTCCAGCAAATCCTTTCACAAAATGGACACATAGCCTTAAAGACTCTCTGATATATAATAAGGTGCGACCCTTGATATAAGAGAGAGGATACACCTATGAATAGGTCAAAATATGTACTTATCCCGTTCCTACTGCTTACCTTGACTACAGCTTGTGCAGCAAATGAGAAAACAGTGGGTTCTATAAAAGCTGTGCCATCTCCAGCAATTGCTGGTACGACAACTCCAGATCCAGTAGTGAGTCAACCGCCAACCGCCACGCTAATGAACAACAACCTGACATCATTGTATTATTCGGGTCCCGAACAGGGAAAACAAGTGGCACTTACTTTTGATGATGGACCTGATAATCGTTACACCTTGCAAATCTTAGATATTCTTAAAAAGAATAATGTAAAAGCTACGTTTTTTATTGTAGGCGAAAATGCGAAAGCCCATCCTGAAGTTGTGAAGAGAATTGCAAATGAGGGCCACGTCATTGGGAATCACTCTTGGGATCACTCGAATTTCACGAAAATGAGTAGCGAAGAAATGAAACAGGAAATAAACACTACACAAGAGGTATTGAATGCCATCATTGGATTCCGTCCAACTTTGTTTCGTCCCCCATTTGGGGCACTTGGCAGTTCTGAAATTAAGACCATTACTTCAATGGGACTAAATATCATTGACTGGTCGGTTGATACCAGGGATTGGGCAGGAACGTCAACACAACAAATTATGAAAAATGTAAAAAAAGAATTGAAACCCGGTGGCATTATTTTACAACATAGTGCAGTCGGAAAGAAAGAGAGTTTATCAAATACGGTAAAAGCCCTTGAACAATTGATCCCCCTTCTAAAAAATGAAGGATATACGTTTGTGACCGTACCTACGCTATTATCTCTTCCTGATTCTCAAAAATAGGCATACAAATAAGGAGTCGCATTGGCTATTTGCCATGCGGCTCCTTAAAGTTTATACGAGAACTTTTACCAATTGAGAATCAATTTGGCCATTTGGGCTAAATCTACGATATCAATGAAACCATCTTGATTAAGATCTAAGCTCATGACAGAATTCCAGTCTGGATCAGATGACGACTTGCCATAGGCTTTTACCATTTTGGACAAATCTCCAACACTTATTCGATTATCGTGGTTGATATCGCCTGGTATAGCTACAATGACCAAGCTTCGGAACAATTGCAGCGCTTGGGTTAACGCAGTTGTTGATTGATCTACATCACTTTGCGTTGCCGAGGCATCATTTGCAATTTGAATCGCTGCGCGAATAACCTTATCCAGTGCTGCTTTCGACCCGATAGGGTATTGTCCGACAAGCTTTCCTTCGATTGCACTCGCATATACGCCTTCTGCTTCCGCAATCAGCTCGGTTAAATCCTGTTTCTCAACAGCAGAAATATGAATGTGATGCGAGGTTCCTGCAATTTCATGTTCAACGCCATTTTGGTCTGCCATCACAACACCCAAAACTGTAACATCGACATCCCCCGGTTCTGCATTCGGTTTTGCTTTGAATTGCAGCTTCATCAGGGCTCCATTCGGATCTGTTTGCAAACCACCTAAAAACACATTAAGAAACCGGATTTTGCCAGGTTCTATCATTTTATAATCAACCACTTTAAAATCGTTACTGAGCGACCCAGGTGCAATAAAATCCAGCTTATACGTATTGAAGGTCACGGTCATATCTTGAGCAAGTGCTTCATGGCTGTACCCGTTTAATCCAAAGGTTACATCAAACACTTCGCCTGTTGACACCTTTGCAGGTCCAGTCAGATAGCTTGGGTCAAGATTACCTGGTGGAGATAGAACGGTCACAGTAGCAGTGGCTGTCAGTGAAACTCCCTCGACTGTACCATTTACGGTAAAACTCCCTTCTTTCGCATAACTGGAAGGATCGATGAGATCCCAGATAACTGGTAACTGCGATTCGGAACCCGAACTGTAAACGGCTGTTACAACGTTAGGCAGATGAGGCGCCGCTCCAACGTTTGTAGATACTTGTACAGGCCGGATAGACCAAACATTCTCCGTATAAGGAACCAAAGTAACTTCGTCTACATATAAAGCATTCGTCCCCGTATTCGTAAATACGATCTTTAGCGTCTCATAATCTATGCTTGGGGATTCGTATGTAAAGATGGAATCGATTTGTGACCAAACCATTGCCTCAAGATTGCTTCTTTCCGCTATGGTCTTGGTATAAACAACCTTGCCAACCGAATCCAGAGCAACCAAGTTGATTTTCCCCGTTGTCCCTTCTTCGGAAGGCATAAAGAAGCCGTTGACCTTGTACTTCTTGTTTGTCGTGACTTTATCCGTAATCACTTGGGCTATGCCGTTCGCAGCTTCTTCCCGATTTGAGATCATCGCTGAATAGGCCGTTGTCGAGCTGGCTGCTGTCGGAGGGGCGGAATAATTCTGACCTGTCGTACGATCAAATGCCGTGCCTGTTGCACCATACGCTCTTTCCCATGCAGCTGCCGGTGAATCTTCAAAACTTCCATTCGTCAAGATACTTCCGGAAGGAAGAACGGATTGGTCGAACTCAAAGCGGTCGATATGAAATAACGCATTGCCATTACCATGAAACACCATATATACATCATGGTAACCGTTAGCCGCCTTGTCTCCCGTATCGATCTGGATGGGGTAGGACGAATAGGCATCTCCGCTGCCTTTGCCTGGAATGTTGAACGTGCCTACCACTCTGCCAGTTGCAGGATCATCGATTCGCACCTCTATGAATCCGCCTTGTATAGCAGCCGCTATGGCGTTCATGGATAATACATGCCGTCTGACAATGCCGCCGTTAGCTGAGCCATCGCCGAAGTTTATGTTAGCAAATTTAATATAGCTGCCGTTCGACACATTCGATAAGGCTCCATTGGCACCACCTGGAATGATGTTAAATGGGCCGGACTCCCCGTCATTGTCTTCAGCTTCAAGTGTTGAGAAAATGTCGCGCTTCGTAGTCAATCCGGGAAGATTATGATCTGTTTGAGGTACAAAAGTAATGACTGAGTTTGCCGGAATGTTTACCTCAAAAGATCCGTCAGTTATGACTACCGGTTCAATCAGCTTTTGATTTTCACTGGCTGACGTACGATACCCGACAACCGAAGCCGCACCAGTCGGAAAATGATTCAATTTGAAATTAACCACTTGATTCGCTGCGCCGCTGTTGACAGCTATGATACTAAATTCGTTGTTTGCAGGATTTTTATAAGCTGAAATATTTACGCCTTCCACAGGGACACGGGTAGCATCAATCCGAATATCGCCTGGGTTAATAAAACGAGAGAAATTCCCAAATGTATATAATCGTTTAAATGTACGATATAAGCCAGTAACTGTAGAGCCATTCCCTTGGGGTGAACCCGTCGTCGCTAATCGGATCAGGTCAGAGCCATCAGCGCCATTGTTCCCAATCGGCCACCACCACAAAAAGCTGTTGAAGCCAGGATCGCTTGTAAACATATTCGTCAGCAGGTTTGCCCACTTAACACCATCCGTAATCGTCTGATTCGCATAAAGCTGCGTATTTGCAGCGGCAGAAGAGTTCGCTGTATTCTGTGTCATGAACTCTGTTTGCCATAACTTGAAGTTACGCAAGAAATCAGGATAAGCACCTGTTGCTCCTGTAGAGGTTAAAGGACCATTATTGAAACTTGATGTCCCATACAAGTGCGTCGAGAATACATCGATGTATGTACTAGATGCAGGATCCTCGAGCATTGGGCGTCCGAGATTCAACGAAGCATTCAAGTTCGTGCCCTCGGGAGCCACGATTAGGGGAGGGTTCATACCCAGCTCGGTGAATTTCCCTTCATCGATGGCCTTTTGAAGCGTTGGACCTAAATAATTTTGCATAAAATCTTTATACTCCGCTGCTGTTATCACAAATCCCGAGTAGGAGCCATGCGCCGCTTCTGACTCATTCGCTGGTCCGATATGGGTAATCGGGATACCGAACTCACGCTTATACCCAATAGCATACTGGACAAGGTAATCTGCGTAATCTTGATAGCTATCTGCTTTTAATTTGGCACCACTTTGTCCCAAAACACTGCTATTCGTCTTCATCCAATACGGAGGAGACCATGCATCGGCATAGAAAGTCTTCACACCGTAAGCCATCGCTTCCTTCATAATCCAGACTTGCGCCTCATCAAAGTGTGCCTTGCGGGACGCCCAGTCCGGTTGATCCCAGACGAAACCTTCATTTTTCTCTGGCCAAATCGTATCCGTTGGGCCATCGTAGAAGCGATTCCCCCACTCCGCTTTTGTGGCAGCGTTTACAATTCCGCCATCTCCAAGATTCGTACGGACAATATTAAGACCTATTCCTTTATCATGGCTAAATATAAGGTCCAAAAGCTCACGGCCGGCAACCGGGTCTTTATCATAGATTTGTTTGATGCCGGCAGCTTTATTAAAAGCGAAAGCACCTCCAAGTCCATCCATGACCTGCTTCTCGTTATCCCAATCAACCACGCTGATGGATGTTGCCGCTTTGACCTCAGGTGTAGGCAGCCATCCTAAAACCAAAGAAAGACATAAGCTGAAACACAGGATTCCTTTAAGGCTTGCTTTTAGCACCACGAATCACTCCCCCAAAATACTTTGGCATTTGGATACGATTAACACTCCCCGCACAGAGGTCTCCTTCCCCCTATAATCATCAGTCACGGTTTTAAATATAACTAGTATTACTAGTAATACTTAAGCTTGATTATAGGTCAAACGGTTAGCAATTTCAATCCTATTCCAGGGATATGGAAAAAATAAAATGCTTTCCGACAAAGTTACCATAGAGTGTGTAATGGGAATTACATGATGCTGGTATAAGCTTTTTATGATCAATATTCGGCGGATTGCTTGTACATTATGATATACACTTCTTTGATGAAATCCCTCTCTTCCATGGACAGTGTATACATTTGTGGTTTCATCTCGCTGGGCAGCGAGTTAAAGTTAAGCCAAGCTTGTTCCATTCCTTTAAGGATTTCTGGGTCTCCCTGCGATCTACGCATGTTTAATTCCGTTAGCGACCGTCCCAGGTTCTGGGCTTCTGGACTACCCGGATCGGCATCGGCTGCCACAAGCCGTTTGAGCTCGTCACGGAACTGGATATATTACTTATATATTCTGCTTAAATGTATGTTTCTTATCATTGAAAGCAAAAAAATCCGCGAATTCCGCGGATCAACGAGCTAAATCTTCTTTTCAAAATTTCAATCTAAATTCTCCCTTCATTGAAGAACCGATTAGATACCTCCACTTTACTATCGATTTGATAATATATTCGGTGATTATCCATTTATTTCCTTCAGTTCCTATCCGTCAACGCTGCAATCCGCCTGTTCACATTCCCTCTTAATTGCCCGCCATGATAGCAGATAACCGTTTCAATATCGTACTTCTTGAACTTCTTCAGCGACTGAATCGCGGTTCGCATATCCGGAGTTAAAGCTTCAATAGGCCCTCTTAGTTCCCCGTTCTCGATGACCATAGCATCTCCCGCAATCAGTGTCTTGCTCGGTACGTGGTAGAGGCATACATGCCCTGGTGTATGGCCAGGCGTATGGATAACCGTTATCCCACCAGCGAAAGGCAGGGTCTCTCCGTCAGCCAATGTACGCTTAACATTTTCACTCTTAGGCTTGATAAAAGTCGATTCGAATTCACTGCGTGCTTGTTCTGGAAGTGCTCCCAGTAGACCTGCCAGTCTCTCCAGAGGTACTTTAACCATTGGCTGATTTCCGTTAATGATTGCCTTATCCTTTTCATGAGTATAAACAACAAGGCGAGGGTACTTTGCTATAAAAGTTGGCAGGCCTCCTATGTGATCAATATCATTATGGGTCAAAAGGATTGTGCTCAAGTGCTGTTGCCCAATGCCTGCTCGCTTGACAAGCTCTAGAATTGCCGGGGCAGAACCAGGCATACCTGTGTCAACAAGTAACCACTGCTCTTTATCGAAGAAAACTGTCGGACAGAACGTCATAGACCCCCATTTTAGCTCCAACATCTCAATGCCTTCTGCAATCCGCATGTCTCTTCCTCCATTTCAAATAGGGTATCCTCTAAACCCAACTTTCGCCTGCATTTTTTAATGACCTGTCATCATTGGCATTTCTGCTTTTTCTGCATGTTCACCTGATGCAAGTTTGGGCTTTGACAACAGGAAACCGATCAGAGTACCAACTACACTTATAATTGTAAGGACCAGGAAGGTATAGCCGTAGGAGGATGCCGCCATATGAGAAGCAATAGCCGGAGTAATCTCAGCCGGATTCGTTATCTTTGCAGCAATTAAGTAGTGCTCACTCCGTCTTGCTAGAATCGTTGCCGCGCCAGCTACCGCAAATGAGGTCATTACCTGCTGTGCTGCATTCGTTAGCGATGTTACGCGGCTTACCAGCTCAGGAGGAGCTGACTGAATAACATGTGTGTTCAGAGGCATATAAGAAAGTCCCATTCCTGCTCCAATCAAAATAAGAGGCAGAATGTACGAGCCTACTGTTGCATCAGACGAGATGGTGGACAGCAGGAATGCGCCGGTCGATAAAATGGCAAGACCAATTATCACAAGTGGACGGGCGCCAATCTTATCAAACAATTTGCCGCCAATCGGCATCAATACCGCTGTTGCCAAAGCTTGCGGAAGTAGTATCAGACCCGTATCGAGTGCAGAGTAACCTTTGGCTGTCTGCAGGAAGAGAGGAAACAGGAATAATGTACCGAAAAGTGCAATCTGAGATACCCCTTGGACAATGATGCCTTTTGAGAAATCAGCAGATTTGAAGACTCGAAGTTCAAGCAGTGGCTGCTTGCGGTTCAATTCCACCAAAACAAAGATAACGAGTGCTGCACCGCCGATGATTAGACCGATCCATGTTTTTGCAGAGCCCCAGTCTGTGCCCCCTTCACTTACACCATAAACTAGGCCTGCAAAAGCTAGCGGCGCAAAGATCATGCCAAGCACATCAAGCTGCGGAACTGATTGGCGAGCTAGCGCAGGCAAAGTACGCAGGCCAAGGATGATCGCGCCCACACCAACAGGGATGTTAATAATAAAAATCCAGTGCCAAGTGGCATAGTCAACAAGCCAGCCCGATAGTACAGGTCCAAGAGCAGGTGCGAGCAACATCGGAATACCGATCATCCCCATTACCGCACCTTGTTTGCCCGGAGGGCTCAACCGGTACGTAAAGGCAATTGCTATTGGGGCAACCATACCGCCACCAAGACCTTGAATAATACGATATACAATCAGTTGTTCAGTCGTAGTCGAAAATGCGCAAAGTGCAGATCCAATTGTAAATAAGAGGATCGAAGTTAAGTAGATTTGCTTGGATCCGAAACGGTCAGACAACCATCCCGCTAGTGGAATAACGGCAGCCTGCGCAAGCGCATAACCCGTAACGGTCCATTGAATAAGCGATAAGCTAGCTCCACCAAAATCTTCACGCAGCTTAGGGATAGCTACGGTCATTGCTGTACTATCAAGAATAACCATGAACATCCCTATGATGATGGCTAACAGTGGCACGATAACTGACTTGATAGACATAGTTTTGTTTGTTACTTCAGTCATTTCTATTCTCCTCTCCTTCTAAAAGAAATTCTTACACAAGTGTTTGGCCAATGTGATATGCTAAATTAAAGTAACAGCTGTTGCTTTAATGAGAAATATACAGCCAATGAACCCCTGGAAACAACCAACAATCGTTGTATGAATGTTGCTATAGCGACATAGTTGATAAATTGTCGGGCAAGGAGTGAAGAAGATGGCGACAAAAGCAATGAATGTACGGACTACACAAACAAAGCAGTCTTTAATCAACGCCTTTTTTCAGTTAGTATCCGAAAAGGATTTTGAAAAAATAACAATAGCCGATATAACCACAAGAGCACTTGTTAATCGGGCTACCTTCTATGCGCACTTCAATGACAAGTACGAGTTATTGGACTACATTATCGGAGATTCCGCTTCAACTGCTATTGAAGATTTTACTTCAGGTGTCGTGAAATTCGATCAGGATAGCATTTATCAGCTCGTTTTAGGGGTATGCTATTTTTATGAACAACCGAAAATACAATGTCGCAGCAGCTATGTAGGCTTAGTCGTACCCCAATTAAAAGATAAAATAGTAAATGAGCTGAACATGTATTTGATGAAAAGCTTAGAAAACATTCAGACAGATATTGAGAAAAATTTTTATGTCCCTATTTTTGCGAAAATCATCAATGAAGGTGCACTGCAGTGGGCATCTGGAAACGTAAAAATGAATAAAGAGGAAGTAGCTAAGAGGGTTTCATCCATCGTAATTGGAACATATGAGTCTTCGCAATAAAATAAGAAAACAAGCTGGGGCAGCTTGTTTTCTTAGAAGGGCCTCCACGTTGCGTAAGCGTGTTTTCCATCGCTACAGCAGCACTTCGCGCGCTCAGCATGCGTTAACGATAATTTGCTTATAGATGCGCCCCTTGAGGAACGGAATCGGCATGCTTACTCTTGTCCGTACTCATGTAAGCCAAAATCAATGCAATGACCGCAAAAATGCCGCTTACGTTTAAGGCCGTGTGGAAACCGAATAATAAGGCTGTGTTTGCCGATTCATTATGCACTGAAGCCGTAACCGTCGACGCGATGGTGGCAAGAATGGATAATCCCAAGCTCCCACCTAATTGCAGGAACGTATTCACGATTCCGCCGGCAATTCCGTGTTCTTCGGGTTTAACATCCTGAACGGAACCGACGATAACGGCTGTAAAGGAAGCACCGATAGACAAACCTAGCACGATAAATGCTGGAAGAATAAACGACGCGTAACTTTTATCCATGTCCATATTACTTAACCAGAACATTCCTATCGCGTTGATCGTTTGCGTGACGATTTGAACTCTCTTTGCCCCGAATTTACGCATGAAGAATGGTGTAATTTGCGTTACAACGATGGAAGTTAGTCCTAGCGGTAAGAAAGCCAAACCGATAGCCAGAGATGAATAACCCAGCTCATGGAAGTACAACGTCGAGAAATAGTTAAAGCCTGTCACATAAGAAAACATTAAAAATCCGATAAAATTAGACGTTACAAGCGAACGAATCTTGAAAAGGCGAAGTGGCATCAGCGGATTTTTGGCCGATTTTTCGATTCGTACAAATGCGGCCAAAACCAATATCCCAACAATCAACGTAACGATCTTCGCAGCAGACCAACTACCATCGACATCTGGCATCGAGATGCCATAGACCAGAGCGAAAATACCCGCCAATACGGAAAATAAGCCAAACCAGTCAATCGATTGTTTTTCTGCTTTAACAGATGGACTTACTTTCACAAACAGTAATCCGATGATAAGTAAGAAGGACAGCGGCACATTCAGATAAAACAACGATCTCCAGCCCGCGGAATCTGTTAGCAAACCGCCAACGATTGATCCTGCTGCAGCTCCTCCTGATCCTAAGGCGCCGAAAATCCCAAAGGCCTTGTTGCGCTGTGGACCGACCGGGAAATTGTTACTAATGAGCGACATCGCCGCGGGAATAGAAAGAGCCGCCCCGATACCTTGAATCGCCCTACTGGCAATCAACCAGATCGGATTTATCGCCAAAGCACCAGCCAACGAAGCGAGTGCGAAAATAGTCAATCCAGCCATTAAAACTTGTTTTCTTCCAAGTAAATCACTTGCTCGTCCTCCTATCATCAGAAAACAAGCGAAAGTTAGTACATAAGAAGTTACAATCCATTGCAAATCGCTCGTATGCATATGAAGCGCCGTTTGAATGGAAGGAAGGGCTACAACGACCGTCGAACTATTCATGACCTCGATAAACTGGGCAAAACAAACAATAATAAGTAAAAGCATATTCGCTTTGGAAATACGATCATTCACTTTTATTCCACTCCTATTTTTATATTTACATAACTCCAAGTACCCCATTGTTAGGTAGCCGCCCCTTAGAAGCTCCGTCCTATTACGATCTCATATTCGCCGGGATACAAAGTAAGTTCATTACCGTGAAGCAAAACTATCAGTTCCTTCTCCATAGTCTTAGGGTCAACTATGACTTCCTCAATAACATCGCACTCTATACCGATGGAATCGCTAATGTCTGAGGCATTATCCCCAACAGGACGATTACCAATAATTCGAACCTTCTTGATCGAGCTTAATGTGGCACGTTTCCGGCCAATCACGATGTTTGCCCTTTCTGCAACAGGCAATTTTGCTCTTGCCAAACCGATTGTACTGTTGCTATCTCTAATGGACATATGATCACGTCCTTTGTTTAGGTGAATTACCACTTTCAGTAGGTTTGTAAGTGAAGCTTCAATCGCTTCGGAGACAACTATAACAGGTATTCATCTTTTTCATAAGAAGGCTATTTTTTTATATATACTTTATTAAAATAAACTGATGCTAGTACTGCTGATGCCCGCGCCATACGGCCATATACTCCTTTTAGATGAAAGGAAGTTGTTTTATTAAAGCTAGGCGTATTACTTTATTTTTCTAAAGCATATTAAAAAAAATAGCCTCCTTATAAAGAAATAGAATACCTGTTATAGTTGTCACCAGGCGATTGAAGCCTCACTTACCATCCTGAAGAGAAGAGGTTATTCCTATATGTTGTAGCAAAAAAAAACAAAACCCTGTTCTTGCATGTATTCATCGATGATCAACTTGAGACGCAAAGTATCATGGTTATCGTTTCCATACTAAAATTAAAAGGAGATTGACATATTATGACCAACACTAAAAATAATGAGCAAGAAATTCTAATAAATAGACTTACTCAACTAGAACAAAAGTACCAACAATTAGAGGACATCGAGGAGATTAAAAAACTGAAAGCCCGTTATTTCCGCTTTGTTGATGAGAAAAATTGGAAGGAATTTGGGGACCTGTTTACTTCGGATGCTACGCTTATTTCTCAAGGCCAAGATTTTTCTGCTGGCGGCGGACAAGCTTATGGGAAAATGATTGGAGATCTAGTTGGCAAAGCACCTACGGTTCACCATGGACATATGCCAGAGATTGATATGATTGACGAAGATAACGCCAAGGGTATTTGGGCTATGGAGGATATGTTGACTTTCCCTGACGCGAAGGACGCGTATCCGGGACATAACGGTTATGGACAGTACCGCGAAATGTATAGAAAAGAGAATGGCACCTGGAAAATCAGCAGCACTGTACTAACGCGATTCCGTATGGATCCTCTTAAAAACTGGGACCCGAGTACGGACCCTGTTACTGGACAACCTTTAACCAGCAAATAACCCAGTGACAAACTGCATGAAAAAAGAGGCTCTCCCTCGGTCATTTAATGACTTTTGGGAGAGCCTCTTCATTTCTCAGAATCCAGTCCAAACACCGGTGCTAATTTCGATGCTGTTCGTTGTTCAGTGAGACCAAAATATTCGCAAAAATTCATAATCATTGGCTGCCATTTTGATGGATCGACATGATTAGAATTGGAATCTTTAAGAAGGTCATCTTCGATATGAACTCTTTCTATGCGTACTTCAATGGAGACAAGGGAACTCGGTTCTTCGAATGGATGCAGCTTTACTAATGTGGCTTCCAGATGTACGGGACATTCCCTGACACGCGGCGCTCGAACACATTGTGAAGGAAGCTCGGTTAGCTCTGCGATACCGAATTTGTCAGCCTCATACTGGTAACCCCTGACTACTTTCGATTCTGGCACTGGATCTCTACCTGTTAACAGTGTCAGTCGATTAATCGCAGGAATCAAATCGATGGATGGGAGATTAAGCACACACTCCTGTTCACGGATTAAGTTTTGGACGGTCTGCGACTTGCTGCTGAGCCCAAGCATACAAGATTGATTGAGCCACCAGGCAGAGGACATAGGGGCCAAATTGGCTGTACCGTCTTCATTTAGCGTACTGATAAGCACTACAGAGGTGCCGAAGTAAAGTACTTTAGGCTCGATTACCTTATGCATGATGGCAACACTTCCTCTCAAATAGGACGATTTTTGATAACTATATCACAGACCAGTTATGTGAGATATGAATATGGAATGAGACAACAAGATTACAAAAAGACCATTCTCGGTAAGAATGGCCATTAGTAAATTTATTTATTGTTGGAGTACCTTCATTATGTTGCTTTTAATACATCATGATCAACATATCTCTCGCCATTTAATTCGCTTATCACGTTAATAGCGACTTTTGCTCCATCTCCCGCAGTAATAATTGCATGAACACTGACACCTGCAATAGTTCCAGCTGCCCAAATACCATCTATACTTGTTTTCCCCTTGATATCAACATCAACAATTGTTTTAATCCGAGGCTCTGTGGCTTCTTTCGTTTTAACTCCTATATGTTCAGCAAGGTCAAATAGAGCACCAGTAGCAAGAATGACATGTTTAGCCTCATACTTGCCATTGTCCGTTTCTATGATGAAACCATCTTCACCTTTTACAATATTTGTTGCCTTTTCTTGAATCATCTTCGTGCCAAAACGTTCTGCTTGCCTTTTTCCCATTTCTACCATATCAGGACCCGAGATCTCCCCAATGCCATAATAATTTTCAATCCAAGCTCGTTTCGTCATGCTTTTATCGTTATCAATAAGCAAGGTTGTCTTTCCTGCTTTGGCTGAGAATAACGCAGCGCTTGCACCTGCAGGACCAGACCCAATAATTGCAATTTCAAACATATGATTCACAATCTCCTCTACTTTCAAATCTTGTTATTAATTTACTCTGATGGAACGAATTTATTCGTTATTAATTTTGCGCTAACTGAATGAAATGAGACGTTAATTCTTCCGGGTGTGAAAAGAATGGGGAATGATCAGAGTCCATCGTAATGACCTGATCGCACGGAGACGCGTTATACATATCTCTTTGTAATCCTATTCCAATCGCTTTATCCCTTAGAGTTTCTATATAATAGCGGGGAATCATGCCAAATCTTGTGTCCGTGAGATTCACTGGGTTTAAAAAAGGTGCCAGCGGTTCGATGCGCAGCTTTTCCTTTGCTTTTATAACGTCTTCTTCGTCACAATCGCCATAAAAGAAATCTTGTATCCATTCGTCTTTAAGGTCCATGAGCGTTTGTTCCTCATTCATGATAACAATGGAAGGAGAATCTTTTTCTTTTTTCTCGTTTTGAGCGATTTGAATCAAGGACTGACCATCCTTCGGCAGATATGCGCATAAATAAACAAGCTTCTCGATTTTTTCGGGGAGGTACTCAGCAGTTTGGCTGATGACCATGCCTGCCATACTGTGACCCACCAAAATGACCTTTTCAGACTCTTTTTCCAAAACATTGCATAGCCGGTCAGTATAGCTTTTCAAGTTAATTTCGGAAATGGACATATTATCATCGCCATGCCCAGGTAAGTCTAAAGCGACTACCCGATGCCCCGCTTGTTCAAGACTTGAACTAATTTTTTCCCAGCACCAAGCTCCATGCCATGATCCGTGTACTAGTACAAACGTACTCATCATAATCACTCCTATGTTTACTTACAAATATTTGATTTCTGCGTCGCAGATCGTGATATTACGCTGCTTCTCTTATGTGCTGCAAATGATTTATTAGTGCGATTGTTGAACTGTAGAATCCCATTCAGTCTTCCAACGATTAATTTCATTGAACACCTCCGAGAAGGCTTCCCCCTTTTCAGTCATTGAATATTCGACTGTCACGGGTACGGTTGGAAACACTTTACGTTTTATTATTTCTTGTTCTTCTAAATTGCGTAGTGTTTCTGTCAAACCTTTTGTATTTATGTTACCTAAACTTCTCCGCAATTGATTAAAACGCTGGGGTTCCTTTAAGAGCTCAGTTAAAACTAGAAAAGTCCATTTTCCTGAGATATATTGCAAAACTTCAGATATTGAAGCAATACAACTACTCTCATTCTTTGAACACCTCATATGATCATCCCGCATTCACAACCATCGGAGGTCCGATGATCACTGTGTCATTTTCTGCTGCGAGCTGAACAATTTCCTCCAAAGAATGACGACCGATCTCAGGGAAGAAATCGTCGATTCCCCCAGGCGTAAAGATGAATAGTACCCGCCCCGTGTTAGGTCCTACGTTAACCCATGCGTGAGGTACGCCGCGAGGAACTGAAACCATAGTTCCAGGGGTTGCATCAAATTCCTCGTCACCAACTTGGAAACGGAAAGTACCTTCAAGGATTTCGAACGTTTCTTCACGTTCGTTATGGATATGTTTCGGCGGGCCCATCAGAGAGGGTACACACGCTTCAACAATAGATAATGCTCCACCAACTTGATTGCTATGAAGCCGCACGGCCATCTGCTCACCTGGCATCGTATCGAACCATACGAGATCCTTAGCGTAATTAACGACTGGTTTGCTCATTGTTTTTCATTCTCCTTCATCTAATGGAAATAGTCATATTTGAAACAAGAAATCGCCGCGCAGAAGCATGAATAGAAGATGGTTAATTCGTTATTATTCTTCATCTGTATCTCCCTCCATCAAATGCCGCGGAGTCAACTATAGCAGTAATTTATCTTTTTCATAAGAAGGCAGTTTTTTTAAATATGCTTTAGAAAAGTAAAGCTATGGTTGAAACCAACATCTCTATTGGAAACAAACCGATTATCAACTACATTCGTTGGAAGGTAATCGTACTCTGAATAAACAAACTGTAATTGTCCAAATTAAGACAGACTTTATATGTGAAAGCTACCATCGGAATGCGAAAAAACCATCCCGCAATGAGGATGGTTCTTATGATTTACGATTATATTTATGTGAATCGATACGTCCAGAATCGTTCCGTTCCGAAGCGCCCCTGGATTTCTGCATCCGATAATTTCTTGTTGCCTAACAATTCAGCGGCTTGAAATTGAGACTTATGTGCTTGAATAGACGCCATCTTCTGTTTCAAGAAACCTTTAACGTCATTCATGATATCGGGTTTGCCAATCTCTTGTTCAAGATTGTTGGCAAATGCCATGCAATGCACAGTTGGTCTTCGATCGGCAGGCATTTTGCCAATTGTTCGAATTACCGCCGCCCCGCATGCGTTGTGATCGGGGTGAACGCTAAGTGTCGGATGGAAGGTGATGACGAGCGAAGGATTCAGCTCCTTAATAAGCGCCTCGATACTTCCGTCCAATTGCACTTTATCCTCGAATTCGATCATTTTATCGTGAAATCCGAGCATTCTAATATCCCGGATGCCGATAGCACGGCAAGACGCTTCCAGTTCCTGCTTGCGTATGACAGGTAAAGTAACCCGATTAGCAAAAGGCGGTATGCCCATGTTACGGCCCATTTCTCCTAACGTCAAACAAGCGTAAGTAACTTCCGAACCTTGGCTAAGATGCATGGCAAGCGTCCCTGACGCGCTGAAAGCTTCGTCATCCGGATGCGGAAGTACAACTAAGATGTGTCGTTCCATATGTGTTCTTATTCTCCTTTCCCTTAGAACGGGTCCCGGCTTAATTGCAACGCCACGACGAGTTTCCCTGCCGTATCATGGCCCGCAAGGATAAGCCTTTCGGAATCCGTCTCTTCATAGTGCGTAAGCCCCTCGGAATAAACCCAGCCTTGCTCCGTTTTCAAGCCGACGCGATAAGGTCCGTCCCCAGAAATCGAGCCGTGGGAATAACGAATAACGGCGTTCGAAATAAACGTCGCGGCCGGATGCTTTGTACGATCCAGATGCGCGGCGTAAGCTCCCGTTGTCATCTCAAGATGGATATATAAATCCAGACCGATAAGGGTATCGATAAACTCCTGGACTTTCGTTTTGTCGATGAGCTGCATTTACTTTCCTCCAATCGCGTTAATCCTATCGGACTTCGTAATAAGCTTGTCCGATATGACATTATTTTAGCATACATGGACTTGGAATCCACGCAGACTTGCTTATTTCTTCAAAAGTAAAAAAGCAGCCGATTCTGAACTGCACCCCATTTGTTAGACACCACTAACAATGGAGGTGCAGTTTTTTTGTCTAATTTCAGTTTAGATGAGAAATTGAAGGCCATTCAAAGGTATCAGAATGGTACTGAAGGAGTCAAAA
>NZ_WTUZ01000015.1:316269-375421 GCF_009882985.1 Paenibacillus silvestris | reverse complement strand
ATGTATTAGGCACGCCGCCAGCGTTCGTCCTGAGCCAGGATCAAACTCTCCATTGTAGAAAAGCTTAATTGTACTCATTGACTTGCTAGCGAGATTATTCATCTCTTTATAGTCGATTACTCGACTGCGCTTACTCACTCGTTGTTCAGTTTTCAAAGATCAAGGTTTCTTGTCCTATCCGCTCTCTCTCGAAAGCCGGAAGATCAATATACCACACTAACTTTTCAATTGCAACTTGTTTTTCTCAAGTTACTCGTTATTCCCGCATGTCTCAGCGGCAACTTTTATAAGATACCATAGATGCTGCTGCCGAGTCAACCCATGCAATGACTGTATTTTTTATCCACCTAAAGCAAAGTTAATTTTAGACCAACAAGCAGAAGGACACCAGGCACACCTAGTACCGTAACTGTCCCTAATGTAGCTGTATTAATCGGCAAATCCACCTGTGTGTATGCGCTCAACAGATTCAACGCATATAGGAGAAAGGCCGCAACAACAACGTTCAAGCCTAGAGCAGACAATAACCTGCCAGCTCCTCGATTGCGTATAACGGTAACTAGCAGCAATAGCGATGATAGTAGGAGTAATCCCCATACCGCATATTTGATATACACGTCCTACACCTCCAGTAATCGATCAGTGTCAATCATGCTCAGATTTAGCCTCTTAGCTTGCTTGATGAGCATTTCAAATCTTTTCTCAGCGGCTTCCATCGCATAGATGGCATAGTCGATCTGGTCCTTGTCTAAAGCAAACTCAAAATGAGCTTGTGCAGCCACCCAATTCGCATGTGCCGAACGAATCTCGTGCAACAGCATCTGCTTGTCCCTCAGGAGTTCTTCTTTCGCACTTTTCTTCGTCTGTGGATTCTTCCTTCCGTGCATGCCTAACAGAGCTGGTCTCATTGGCAATCCTCCATGACCCCAAATGCGGGTTAATCTACCCTTATGCTTATGGGAGAAATAGAGCAATTAGAACTCACGCACTTCTTTTAGACGAACAAAAAAAAGAGAGCTCTGCAGCTCCCTTTTAGATGCTAAACGCTATTTATAATTCCCTGCGGCCTTCCATAGCTTTGGACAGAGTAACCTCATCGGCATATTCCAAGTCCCCGCCAACAGGCAGCCCGTGCGCGATACGCGTAACCTTCAGACCAAACGGCTTCACTAATCGTGAAAGGTACATAGCCGTAGCTTCACCTTCGATATTCGGGTTTGTAGCCAAAATTAATTCCTGTACAGTCTCATCACCTAAGCGTTTAAGCAACTCAGCAATATGAATTTGATCGGGTCCGATCCCTTCCATAGGGGAAATTGCACCATGCAGTACATGATAGTAGCCTTCGAACTCTTTGGTGCGTTCCAAAGCAACCAAGTCCTTAGGTTCCTGTACGACGCAAATGACGGAACCATCCCTGTTCTTATCTTGACAGATCCGACAGGGATCAACATCGGTAATGTTACAGCAGACTGAACAGTAGTGGAGATTTCTTTTTACGTTGACGAGCGCCTTCGCAAAATCAATCACGTCTTCTTCTTTCATACGAAGGACATGAAACGCCAGGCGTCCCGCCGTTTTGGGTCCTACCCCCGGCAGACGGGAGAAAGCATCGATTAACTTAGAAATCGGTTCGGGGTAATACAAAGGAAGTTCTCCCTCATCTTTCAGAATTGTAGCTCATGGTTGTTACTAGAACAATCCAGGGATGTTCATTCCACCTGTGAATTTGCCCATATCTTTGTTTGCGATTTCTTCCGCTTTGGTCATTGCGTCATTAATAGCTGTAAGAACAAGGTCTTGCAGCATTTCAACATCATCAGGATCAACAGCCTCAGGCTTGATTGTGATGCTTTGTACTTTTTTGTGCCCATTCACTGTGCAAGTAACAACACCGCCACCAGCTGTACCTTCAATGACTTTCGTGCCCAGTTCTTCTTGAGCCTTCATCATTTGCTCTTGCATTTTCTTCACTTGCTTCATCATTTGGTTCATGTTATTCATTCTCGTTTGCTCCTTTGTATTTAGTCTAGTCTTCTTTAATGGTCACTAAATCTTCGCCAAACAGCTGAATCGCTTCGGAAATCCACTCTTCTTTGGGGGCTGTTCCTGGGCTGCCCTCTTCTGCCACTAGCTCCAGAACCTCAGGCGGACTGCTAGTCGCATCATTCTTGGCGTCATCCCACTCTTTACGCATAATCGTAAGCAAACGCATGGGTTTGCTGAACGCAGAGGTGAGGACTTGCTCGATAATGAGCTTGTTTTCCGGCTTTTCTGTGGTATTACGGTGCATCTCATTCTTGAAAGCAACCAAGACCACATCATCCAGCATCGATACTAAATCACCATTCACAAACCAGGCATGAACGGTAATCTTCTTCTCCTTGACAAGACCCAGCACCTGACTCCATTTCAAGAGAGCTGCCTTGGTATCCGGACCTTCCGAAGCCTTCAAGTATCCATCGAGCTTAATGCCTGACTTCTTAGACGGCGCAGAGGCCACCGGCATCTTGGGAGCTGGCTTCGCTTCAGCCGCTGCACCCGATACTCCCGATTTTACCAGTCCAGCTATCTGATCTTCAAGTTGTTTGAGCTTCTGGGTCATTTGAGCAAAAAGATCGCCTTGCGGCATCCGACTGCCCGCATCTGCCGCTGTACTGACAGCAGCACTTCCTTCGCCAATGTGGCCACCGCACATTTTCATAATTGAGATCTCGAGTAATGTTTGGGGCTGAACAGAATACTTCATTTCGCTTTGATAGTGATTCAATGTTTCAATCATGCCCATCATCTCGTTAGGCGTAAAATGATTGGCAATTTCACTAAGCTCACGCATATCAAAAACACGCTCTGTTATGACCGGCGAATTCGGCACCATGCGAACCATGAGCAAATCGCGGAAATAATTAATCAGATTCTCGATGCATTTGTCGGCACTTTTGCCTTCCTGCATGAACGTATCGATAAGCTCTAGCGCGGCTCCAAGATTCTTCTCTTTGATACAAAGCACGAGTTTCTTGAATTGATCGGAAGCTACCCCGCCAGTAATGGACAAAATGTCCGAGAGCTGCACTTCCCCTGTTGCAAAAGAAGTCGCTTGATCCAAAAGACTGAGCGCATCACGCATCCCGCCATCGGACAATCTCGCAATATAGTGGAGAGCTTCCTCATTAACGGAAATCTGCTCCTGTTCACAAATATATGTCAGCCGCTGCACTTGATCATCCATCGAAACACGTCGAAAGTCAAAGCGCTGACAGCGAGAAATAATCGTTGCCGGAATCTTGTGCGGCTCCGTCGTAGCTAGTATGAACATCACATGGGCCGGCGGCTCTTCAAGTGTCTTAAGCAGTGCGTTGAAAGCCTCTGTAGTAAGCATGTGCACTTCATCAATGATATAGACCTTCTGCCTGACTTCGGTCGGAGCATACTTCACTTTATCCCGAATATCCCGAATCTCTTCAACGCCGCGGTTCGAAGCAGCATCAATCTCAACGACATCCATGACAGCGCCATCTGTAATTCGTTCACAGGCGGAGCAAGCATTGCATGGCTCCTCAGCTGGACCATTTAAGCAGTTAACTGCTTTGGCTAATATTTTGGCCGTACTTGTCTTCCCTGTTCCCCGTGGACCGTTGAACAAATAAGCATGGGTAAGGCGATTTTCTCGCAAAGAATTCTGCAGTGTCTGCGTGATATGTCTCTGTCCGACAACCTCACGAAACGTCTGAGACCTCCACGTTCGATATAGAGCAATATGTGCCATAGTGTTCCTCTCCATTAATCCCTGCGTGGAATGCTGATTCCATTATACTATATCGCAACAGGGGATGAAATAGAGGATCAAGCATGGAATGGGATCAGTTGCTAATAGGTAAAATAAAAAACGCCTCAAGAAAAGGCGTCCAAATTCGAAGTCATATGAAATTACTTTAGTAAACCGTGCACCTGTTATTGATAAAGTGATACAAGCGAACTCTTATCGTTAGCTCAAGTCAGGCAGCCCCTCGGCACATGAAACATCTCACTTACGGCTGCTTCCTTCCAGACCTGACCGGGTTCATGAGCATTCATTGCGAAGGACCCAACTCTCAACACCACGTGTAAGAGCCAGACCTCACATCACAGTACCGCTAACAGGAATTCAACCCCGCTACAGCGGATTGCGAGTTACAGGGCACCGCTACCTCCCCGTCTAGCACAGTAAAAATAGTATAGCTGATTCACCTGTAAATAGCAACTAAAGGGGAAAATCTACCTAAGTTTACCCTTGATTACTGTGACACTTTCACAGTTGTTTTGTAACGTGGCATATTGGTATCAAAAGCATTTTGGACTTGCGAGCGTAGATCTTCAACCTGCGCCGCGGTCAAGTTCGCTTTGGCTTTAACTTTCACCCGAGCATTGGGCCCGTTGATGGCAATATTGGATTTCTCGATGTCCTTAAACTGTGCGAGTACATTCTTCATTAAGTTCGAATCATCCTCGTAGTGATGATACGTGGGATTAAGCGGGTCGTTTGGATTCACATTGGTAATCCCCAAATACCCGTCCTGCTTGTAATTTTGTGTTTTATAATTGGCATTATCCGTCTGAGCCGGGTTCTTGTTACTCGAATTCACGCCGCACCCAACCAAACTCATGGTAAGCAGGATTGCTATGGTCATTCTTCGCATACCCCTGAACATAAAAACACCTCCCATTGGACTCTAAGTCTAGACTTAGGATGACCAAGGGAGGACGTCTTATGCTGATTGGCGGCAAAGTAATTGATACCAATTAGATTCCGTATTTCTTTTTGAACTTGTCGACACGGCCGCCTACATCGATAAACTTCTGTTTACCTGTGTAGAAAGGATGGCAATTGGAGCAAATCTCAACGCGAAGATTTTGCTTAATTGAACCCGTTTCGAATACATTACCACAAGCGCAAGTCACTGTGGTTGCATGATAAGTAGGATGAATACCTGCTTTCATGTTGGTTCACCTCTTTCCGCCCTGAATCATTTGCTGAATCAGAGTTATTGGACGTACTTAACGTACTTTTGCATTGTAGCATATCCGCAAGTTCTAATGCAATGGAAAAACAAGTGGATACCTCGAACTCAGAGAACCATTGTCGTATTTCTGTCGCTAGTGTAGAACTTCGGCGTATGCGAGTAAGATCCGAGCACAACATCCGGCAATTCCTGTTCGAAAATCTCAATCATTTGTTTCATCCCAAGCAGCTCACCGCGGGCCTTAGGGATAATGCCCAAATAACTTTCGGGGTCAATATTCAGGTTGCGCAATTGAATTAATTTTAATCCCGTTCTCCGCACGAATTCGATCATCGCCTCAATCTCTTCTTCCCGATCCGTTACACCCGGGAAAACAAGATAATTGATAGAAGTAATGACACCTTTGTCCGTCGCGTAACGAAGAGACTTTTCTACATTTTTCAGTGTATAAGCTCTCGGCTTGTAATACGCGTTGTAATGATCGTCCAGAGCACTAATCGTACTAACACGCATCAGATCAAGGCCAGCGTCTACGATGCCGCGAATATGATCTGTCAGCCCAGCATTCGTGTTGATGTTGATATAGCCCATCTTCGTCTGCTCACGAATCTGCTTGATTGCCGGAATAATGAGCGCCGCTTGTGTGCTCGGCTCACCTTCACAGCCTTGTCCGAAGGAAATAATGCTATCCGGCGTACGCAGATGCTCCAGCATGATCTGAGTAATCTCTTCAATTTGAGGCTTAAAATTCATACGCGTCTGTGGAGCCACAAAGCCGCTCTCATCCGGCTGTTCGGATATGCATCCGAAGCAACCTGCGTTACAGGAATAAGAGACCGGAACGGCGCCTTCCCAACGCTGCAAGAACGTATTCGATGCTGTCAGGCACTCATAACCGAGTGCGCAGTTGGATAAGTGAGCGTACAAGCGGTTTTCTGGATACTTGGCTGTCAAGGTTTTGACCTGGGACTCAAGCTCCGTTACATCGCAATGAATCGGATTCCAGAAATAGGGATTATCTGTTAGACGAGCAGCCACATAGAAGGCATCATCCTTCCATACAACAGCCGTATAACCGAACAGCGGCAGTGCCTTGGTCTTGTCGGACTTGACATAACCGGGAAGCAGCAGTCGCGTAAACCCTTGTGGCAGCAGCGCACCAACAGCGTGATAATCTCCTGGCACTAACTTCATATCGCCAGTCTCAGCATCAATGCCTACTGGTCGTGTAAAAGGAAGACTGACAAGCGTCGCCCCTTCGGGCAGCGGAATCAGCTCATCTTCCATAATTTCTGTTATCATTTCTGCATTTCGACCAAGCGCCAAAAAATCCGGATGGTCAAAAACGTTTCCTTGTGAGTCTGAATAAACCAAATTCATAACGGTACTCCTCTTTATGCGTTAAGGCATCTTCCGCATCTACTTAAGATGCTGAGTTTTTCACTTTCCCTTTGCTTGCACCTGTTGAAGAAGCGCCTGTCGAAGGGGAAGCCAGTGAATCCAGGAACTCTTGATTCGTCTTCGCTTCTCCAAGCTTCTTGATGAAGGACTCGGTATACTCGTGCGAATCGTTCATGCCTTTGCGAAGCGCCCATACCTTCTCGAGTTCATCCTTGCCCAGAAGCGCTTCTTCGCGGCGCGTACCGGATCTGCGGATATCGATAGCAGGGAAAATACGGCGTTCTGCCATTTTACGATCCAGATGAAGCTCAAGATTACCTGTCCCTTTAAATTCCTCATAAATGACGTCATCCATACGTGAACCCGTCTCTACAAGTGCTGTAGCAAGAATGGTCAAGCTACCGCCTTCCTCAATGTTACGGGCAGCCCCGAAGAATCGCTTCGGACGATGAAACGCGCCTGGATCGATACCACCAGATAGTGTCCGGCCTGTTGGCGGAACTACAAGGTTATATGCCCTAGCCAAACGGGTGATACTGTCGAGCAGGATGACAACGTCTTTCTTATGTTCAACTAAACGCATAGCGCGTTCTAGAACTAGTTCAGCAACTTTAATGTGATTCTCAGGCAGCTCATCGAAAGTAGAAGCAACAACTTCCCCTTTCACAGAACGCTGCATATCCGTAACTTCCTCAGGACGCTCATCGATCAGCAGAACGAAAAGCTCAATTTCAGGATAGTTCGTGGAAATACTGTTGGCAATTTCTTTGAGCAACAATGTCTTACCTGCTTTGGGAGGCGCTACAATCAATCCACGCTGGCCAAGCCCTACAGGAGCAAGTAAATCCATGATACGCATAGAGATCTTGTTCGGCTCTGTTTCGAGCGTAATGCGCGTATCTGGATATAGAGGCGTCAAGGCAGGGAAATGAAGCCGCTCAGCAGCTGTTTCCGGTTTCTCGCCATTAACCGCTTCAACCTGAAGAAGCCCGAAATAGCGCTCATTCTCCTTAGGAGGACGGCATTTGCCTGATACAATATCCCCGGAGCGCAAATCAAATTTGCGAATCTGGGAAGCAGAAATATAAATGTCTTCTGAGCTTGGAAGATAGTTAATGGGACGCAAGAAACCAAAGCCCTCTTGAAGAATTTCGAGGACACCTTGCATAAACATTAGACCACTTTCAGCAGCTTGTGCACGTAAAATTGCAAAGATGAGTTCTTTTTTCTTCAGCGTACCGTAGTATGGAATCTGATGTTTCTTAGCTAGTTTATATAATTCAGTAAGCTTGAGTACTTCAAGCTCAGCAAGCTGCATGCTCATGTTTCAACCACCAAACTATTAAATTTTCAATTGGATTCTAGCATTGCCTGTTGTCTGGAACTTTATTCCTCACTCTTCGCTCTCGCGCCAAACCTCAGCACCTAGAGAAGATAAATTGAATACTAAGTTCTCATACCCACGGTCAATAAACTCAACGCCGGACACCTCTGTGATACCACCTGTTCTTACACTAAGACCAGCAAGCACCAGGGATGCTCCTGCTCGTAAATCTGTTGCTCTAACTTTCGCCGAGCTAAGCTCGGATCCTTCGATAATCGCGGAGCGTCCTTCAACTTTCATCTTAGCTCCCATCCGCACGAGCTCAGGAATGTGCTTGAAACGGTTGCTGTAAACGTGATCGGTTAATATACTAACTCCTCTGGCTTGGCACAGAAGGCTTGCCATTGGAGATTGCAAATCTGTTGCAAATCCTGGGTAAATGAGTGCTTTTACATCCACGCTGGAGTATTCAGGCTGACCTACCACACGAATGGATTCATCCATCTCGTAGATATGAACACCCATTTCTTGCAGTTTCGCCGTTAGTGCTTCCATATGCTTAGGAATGACATTATCCACTGTGACATCGCCGCGCGTAGCTGCTGCAGCAATCATATACGTTCCCGCTTGAATGCGGTCAGGAATGATGGAATGACGGCAACCATGCATCTCAGTTACCCCTTCGATCCGAATGGTATCGGTACCAGCACCTTTGATTCTTGCACCCATCGAATTCAACAACGTAGCTACATCTATAATTTCAGGCTCTTTCGCCGCATTTTCAATAATCGTATTGCCTTTTGCGCGAGCAGCTGCCAACATAATGTTGATTGTGGCTCCCACACTCGCCATGTCTAGGTAAATCTTCGCTCCACGAAGCTCTTTGGCCCGAATTCTTAATGCGCCATTCTCATTGCTTACCTCAGCCCCTAAGGCCTCAAAACCTTTGATATGCAAATCGATAGGACGCGGTTCGAAATTACAACCACCCGGCAGACCGATATTTGCTTCTCCAAACCTTCCAAGCAATGCTCCCATCAAATAATAGGATGCTCTTAACTTCTTAACTTTACCATTAGGCATTGGAAGAGACTTCATTCTGCTAGGATCAATCGTCATCCGATCTTCATTCCAGTCGATGGTAGCTCCTAAATCCGTCAAAATTTCTGTATATGTAGCCACATCGCTTAAATGCGGCAGATTATCCAACGTTACCGGCGTTTCAGCAAGAATCGCAGCTGGAATAAGTGCAACAGCACTATTCTTAGCTCCGCTAATTTGAACAGTCCCTCGTAGTGGACGTCCCCCGACCACCATTAATTTCTCCAACATGATTCTCCCCCTAAATCCAGGTGCCTTCCTGTAAAGCAAACCCTCTGCCTAAACGCCAATTGAAACCAAACTTCTAGCACAATCTACTCAAATGAACATGAAAATATGAAAAATAAGGATATTTATAATCATAGCAAAAACGCTTACAGCTCCTACTAGGAACTGAAGACAAAAACAGAAGAAGGAAACGACCGCAAGCATGCAAACGGCGGACATTTCGCATCCTCCGTTTGCGTCTTACGGCATTTCCCACTGCATCTATACAATTAAAATTAAGCTTGGTTGCTGCTTCCGAATAATTGAATTTTGGATTTTACAACTTCGACCATTGCGTTACGAGCTGGGGTTAGATATTTACGAGGATCATAAATTTTTGCGTCCTTGTTCAGAACTGCGCGGATCGTTTCTGTGCATGCTACTTGGTTCTCTGTGTTAACATTGATTTTACCAACGCCTGCAGCGATCGCTTTACGAATCATTTCGTCAGGAACACCGGAACCGCCGTGTAATACAACAGGAACTGGGATCGCTTTGGAAACTTGCTCGATGATGTCAAAATGGATGTTAGGTTCGCCAGCGTACATACCATGTGCCGTACCTACTGCGATTGCCAAACAGTCAACTCCTGTTTCTTCGTAGAAGCGGATAGCTTCTTCAGGTTTTGCAAGGTTAGCGTGCTCTTCGTCTACGGAGATGTCATCCTCAACACCACCGATTGTTCCAAGCTCACCCTCAACGGATACGCCCATTGCACGAGCAGCTTTAACAACTTCTTTCGTCAAACGGATGTTTTCTTCGAAAGAATAGTGGGAACCGTCGAACATAACGGAGCTGAATCCTGCACGGATACATTTCATTGCTACTTCAAAGGAGCTACCATGATCTAAGTGCAAAGCGATTGGCAGACCGGATTTTTTGGCTGCAGCTTCAGCAATTGCTACTGTAAATTCGATACCCATATATTTCAGTGCGCCTTCGCTAACACCGTAAATGAAAGGGGAATTCAGTTCGATTGCAGCATCCACAATCGCTTGAGCAAACTCAAGGTTGTTCATGTTAAATTGACCCACCGCGTATTTGTTCGCTTTTGCTTTAGGTAATAATTCATTCATTGAAACCAATGCCATGTTTCTCTTCCTCCTAGAACCTTTTTGTAGTTGTGCGTTGACCGCTCGTGTCATACCTGAGTTATTATAGCACATATACTTTCAAATGATAACCAAGCCCTCGCTTCTCAGCCACAAAAAAAGACCCTATGACTAGGATCCCACTGCAAAACCACTGCTTGATTCATTATTTAACTGCATATTAACCGCCATGCGCAACTCATCAATGTCAAACGGCTTCGTGAAATGCATGATCGCACCCAGATCCGTCGCTTCTTTAATCATATCCAGCTCACCATAGGCTGTCATCATGATGACTTTGATCGATGCGTCAATTGCTTTAACGTGCTTGAGAATGTCTAGGCCATCCATACCGGGAATTTTCATATCAAGCAATAATAGGTCCGGCGAAGAATTTTTGACGATTTCTAAAGCCAGTTTACCATTAGAGGCTTGATAGGTGTCGTATCCTTCATTGCTGAAAACCTCCATTAGCAATACGCGAATTCCATTTTGATCATCGACAATCAGTACCTTTTTCTTCATCAGCCTAGTTCCCTCCCGAAAACGAATAACAAATCCCCTGTACTTCACAGATACATAACGTACTCGCTATTCATTTCCGTTTTCCTTCCGGAGAGAGAACCAAATTGAAAACTTTTACAAATAAGTTGTTTTTCAGGAGGCCGTCAACATAGCAAGTTAGCTGCGTGCAACGCCTTGAGCTGCCTTCACAAATTCACTGAATAACGGCTGCGGACGGTTCGGACGGGACGTGAACTCCGGATGGAATTGCACAGCCAAGAACCAAGGGTGACCTGGAAGCTCCACCATTTCGACCAATCGGCCATCCGGGGACGTACCGGAAATGCGCAAGCCAGCGGATTCAATCAATTCGCGGTATTCATTGTTGAACTCATACCGGTGACGATGTCTCTCGTAAACAAGCTCATCATTGTAGCATTTCTCCGCCAATGAACCCGGAACAATTTTACAAGGATATAGACCAAGACGCATTGTGCCGCCCAGATTCTCAATATCCTTCTGTTCTGGAAGAAGGTCGATAACCGGATAAGCCGTAGTCGGGTTAATCTCGGAGGAGTTCGCGCCATCCAACCCTGAAACATTACGCGCATACTCAATAACAGCAACTTGCATACCCAAGCAAATACCGAAGAAAGGAATTTTCTGCTCACGGGCATAACGAATAGCAGATACTTTGCCTTCAATACCACGATCGCCGAAACCGCCTGGCACTAAGATCCCTTGAACGCCAGAAAGCAGATCATCCACGTTGTGATCATAAATTTCTTCTGCATTTACCCAGCGAATGTTGATCTCGGAGTCGTTATTAATACCAGCATGTCCTAGCGCTTCAACAATGCTCAAATAAGCATCATGCAGAGCAACATATTTTCCGACAATAGCGATTTCTGTCTTCTTCGTCAGAGATTTCACTTTACGAACTAGACTTTCCCACTCAGCCATGTCTGGCTCATTCGTTTTGAGTTTCAGGTGATTAACGACATAATCGTCAAGACCTTGTTCACGCAACATCATTGGCACTTCGTACAGCGTTTCTGCATCTTTACACTCGATCACTGCTGCTGGATCAATGTCACAGAATAACGCAAGCTTACGCTTCATATCTTCAGTCAAAGAATGTTCGGTACGGCAAACAATAACGTGAGGCTGGATACCTAAGCCGCGCAGTTCTTTGACACTATGTTGTGTCGGTTTCGTTTTCACTTCACCAGCTGCTTTAATATAAGGAATCAGCGTAACGTGAATGTACATAACATTCTCGCGGCCGATATCATTTTTCATTTGACGGATTGCTTCTAAGAAAGGAAGGCTCTCGATATCGCCAACGGTACCACCGATTTCTGTAATGACAACATCAGATTGCGCCTCACGGCCAGCTCTCAGAACACGATCTTTGATTTCATTGGTAATGTGAGGAATAACCTGTACCGTACCCCCGAGATATTCCCCTCTGCGTTCTTTGGTAATGACGGAGGAGTACACCTTGCCTGAAGTCACATTCGAGCTCTTGGATAGGTTGATATCGATGAAACGCTCATAATGGCCTAAGTCCAAATCCGTTTCAGCACCGTCATCCGTTACGAATACTTCACCATGCTGATAAGGACTCATTGTCCCTGGATCCACGTTGATGTACGGATCAAACTTTTGAATCGTAACTTTCAGACCTCTGTTCTTCAGCAATCTTCCTAAGGAAGCTGCAGTAATTCCTTTGCCAAGGGAAGAAACAACGCCCCCCGTAACGAAAATGTATTTTGTCACTATGTACGCCTCCTAATAGTTTTTTAGTTAATACGCTTAGTAGTGCCAAATAAACTGGCCCCAGGTCTTTCTATGCAAAAAGCTTACACCGTAAGCATTCGCTATCATTGTCGTCGTGCCACTGCCTCAGAATTAGTTTCTACTAAACGAGGGTTTTCATGAAAATATGGTGAAAAAAACACCAAAAAAACAAAAAAAAGTGACACCCGCAGTGACGGGGCACTTTTTGAACGCTTGCGCGATTTGTTAAGATTCTTTTAAAGCCCATGCAATAGTTTACTCTGAACGGGCTGCGGCTGTCAAGACAAGTTATTTGTCGTCTTCTTCCTCTTCATCTAGATCGGATTCATCCTCTTCTAGATCGGAATCTTCGTCCAAATCTTCTTCCTCGTCGTCCGTCTCTTCGATACCTTCTTCGCCAAGATCCTCTTCGATCTCTTCATCCTCAAAGAATTCAGTATCCTCTTCGGCTTCTTCCTCTTCTTCGGATTCCGTACCAAATGTATCGTACTCGTCTTCCTCAGCGTATGTATCTTCTTCCTCTGCGTAGATGTCCTCATCCAGATCATCGTCTTCATCGTTAATGATTCTTGGACGCTTAGCGTTACCTACAGCATCGTCTGATTTCTCGACAGGGTACCAACGTTTCAAGCCCCATAGATTCGTACCTACGCAAGCGAAACGTCCATCGATGTTGATTTCCGTATATAGTTGGGCAATCACTTGCATCACATTCTGCTCAGATAACCCTTTAATTTTTGCAATTTCTGCCATCAAGTCACGGTAATAAAACGGCGTATTCGCCGATTTCAATAATTCAAACGCCAAATCCACCATCGGCATCTCGCGTGCTTGTTCTGTGGTGATTTTGAGTGTGTATTCGCTACTCATCTAAGGCACATCCCTTTCGACCGTCTTCTTCACTTCTTCTATCTACCATATCCAATATCTCCATTAAGTAAAACCTATTTTTTCTAAAAATGCAACTACCCTGAAAAAACCTTTCGGACAAGCCCTGAAATGAATACAAGCGAAGGTCCCCCTCCGCTTGCGACTGTATCCTTAGGAAGCGGTCTGAGCGAGTCAATCCGTTTCCAGTACCTGAGGAAGAGACACTCCTGCTCGCGCCTCTCTATTTATCCTATGTAAAACCAGCACATCTGACACGGCTTCGCACCCATTTATTTCTATAAAGGCTATCACACGGTCAGAAGGGGTGACCTGTACATAAGATAGGGGAGACTCGATTATAAGCTGTCATGGGGGGATGGCACGTATGGATATAGCCACCTTTCTTCATTCGCTTCATGAGGAAATCGGACTCACCAAGCAATCCGGGAAGAAGCATTTGATCCGTTTCTCATCAGCTAAGGAGTATTACGCATGCAAATCCGAGCTGAAGCGAATGAGATCCCGCCTCGTCAACCTGTCCAAGGTTCGCACGCTCGACATCATTCACGCCTTCTCCTGCACGCTCCGTCCCGATTCGAAACTCAAGCAGTTCACAGGCAGTCCAGTCATCGAAGAAGATTCCAAAGTCACCGTCCATCACTCGGTCGGAAGCAGAACCCTTATCAAACGTGCAACCACGCAATCTGGCTCCGGGTCTCACACCATCCCCTGGGGCGTTGATCAAATCGGCGCGCCTGAAGTTTGGAACAAGTCACTAGGCAACAACATCCATGTAGGCGTCATCGACACTGGCATTGACTACAATCACCCTGATCTACGCAGTTCCATCTCAAGGGGAATCAACCTATTAAACCGCAGCATGCTCCCCTACGATGATAACGGCCATGGCACGCACATTGCGGGCACGATCGCAGCGACTGGCCGCAATTCGGGAATAATCGGTGTCGCGCCCAGATCGATTATTCATCCTGTAAAAGCATTTGACCACAGTGGAAGCGCTTATGTATCAGACATTATTGCCGGTATCGACTGGTGCGTAAACAATGATCTCGATATCATCAACATGAGCTTCGGCATGAAGTCATACAACCGTGCGCTGGAGCAAGCTGTTCTGAACGCGTATTACAGAGGAAAAGTCATTGTCGCTTCATCCGGTAATGACGGCAAACGAAAAACGATCGATTATCCTGCTCGCTTCCCGCAGGTCGTCTCCGTTGGAGCTACAACACGGCTAGGCCGCATAGCTCCCTTCAGTAATCGCGGCAAACAAATTGACATCTATGCACCAGGTGAGCGGGTATACTCATCTTGGCTTCACGGCAAATACAATGAGCTCAGCGGCACATCGATGGCCACCGCTCATGTCAGCGGCGTTATCGCGTTAATGCTGGCCATCAAGCCCTTGACGCCGCAGCAGATCAAAAGCGCGCTGCGCCGCTGCGCGATCGGCATTAACAAGCGCGAAAGCACGCGCTGGCAGCCAGGGCACCTGAATGCCAGGCGGGCTTTGCGGGCTGCGAGGCAGATCAGAGACTCGCAATAGAAAAGGAGTTAAGCGGCTCACGGCTGCTTAACTCCTTTTTGGCTTCAGGGGCGGAGGACTACATCCGCTCCGGTGCGGATACGCCGACAACGCGAAGCGTGTTGGCGAGGGTCGTGCGCAGCGCGCCAAGCAAGGCAAGGCGCGCCTGCGTCAAGGCCGCGTCATCCGTGATGACGTAGTGGCCTCTGTAATAGCTATGGAACTGGCTGGCCAGTTCGTAAACATAGCGGATCATCCGGTGCGGCGCGTACTGCTCCGCCGCGATCGCGATCTCCTCCGGCAGCTCGCCGATCTTGCGCAGCAAGTCGAACTCAGCTTCCGAGGAGAGCTGGGTCAGGTCAACCTGCGCCAGCGGGAGCACTGCGATGCCTTGCTCCTCCGCTTGACGGAAGATGGAGCAAATCCGTGCATGTGCGTACTGCACATAGTAAACCGGGTTCTCATTGGACTGAGAAACCGCTAAGTCCATGTCAAAGTCCAGATGCGAGTCCATACTGCGCATCGCGAAGAAATAACGGATCGGGTCGACGCCGACCTCGTCCATGAGATCCTCCATCGTAACGGCTTTGCCGGTACGTTTGGACATTTTGACCTTTTCCCCATTCTGGAAAAGGCTCACCATTTGGGCGATCAGCACAACGAGTCGATCCGCTTCAAAGCCCAGCGCCGTCATAGCCGCTTTCATCCGTGGGATGTAGCCATGGTGGTCGGCGCCCCAAATGTTAATCAAGCGCTCAAAGCCGCGCCCGAATTTATTGCGGTGGTAGGCGATATCCGGTGTTAGGTAGGTGAAAGATCCGTCGTTTTTGATCAAAACGCGATTCTTGTCGTCGCCCAGCGGAGTGGTGTTCAGCCAAGTTGCGCCTTCTTCTTCATAGATATGTCCATTATCGCGCAGCTCTTTCAGCACGGGTGGAATCAGGTTATCTTCATAAATCGACGTCTCGGAAAACCAATTGTCGAAATGTACACCAAAGCGGCCTAAGTCGCGTTTGATTTTGTCGAGTTCTTTTTTCAAGCCATACGTACGGAAATAGGCACGACGCTCGTCATCCGACAAGCTCAGCAGGCGATCTCCTTCTTCCGCGGCAAGATCTGCCGCAAAGCCTTTGATATCTTCCCCGAAGTAACCGTCTTCCGGCATTTCGGCCTCTTGTCCAAGCGCTTGCAAATAGCGGGCTTCGATGGATTTCGCCAAATTCACAACTTGGTTCCCTGCATCGTTAATGTAGTACTCTCGGGATACTTCGTAGCCTGCGAGGTCAAGCACGTTACAAAGCACATCCCCAACAGCTGCGCCGCGGGCATGTCCAAGATGCAATGAACCTGTCGGGTTAGCGCTGACAAACTCAACTTGCACTTTCAGCCCTTGGCCCACGTTCCTTGCCCCGTACCGCTCACCCTGACTTAGCACGTCAGCAATAACAGGATAGAGGTAAACTTTGTTCATTTTAAAATTAATAAAGCCCGGTCCGGCAATCTCTGCTTCCGCGATATTTGCTTTATCCTTTTGCAGGTTCGCAATGATCTTCTCGGCGATTTGTCTTGGATTCTGCTTGGCAATACGGGTCAGCTGCATCGCAATGTTCGTCGCGAAATCCCCGTGCGTTTTCTCCTTCGGCACTTCCAAGATGATTTCCGGTAGCTGTGCGGCATCCACAATGCCAGCAGCAGCAACGGCATCTGCTATAGCTTGTTTTACGATGACTTTGACTTCGTTTAATACGTCCATTCTTCTTACTCCTCCTGAATTAACAACTTAATCCTGTATGTCCCCGCATGCGTGCCGGATGCATATAAATCGTATTTCCATCGCGTGATTCCGATGCCCTGTTCCGCTTCGCTTGTCAGCTCATGCGTATCGATTTCGAGTTCCAGGCGACCTTGCGGCGTATGATAAAATCCGATTCGTTTCTCGCCAGGCACAAACGTTTGCTCCGCTTGCACATCTCCTTGGCGGACGATGCGGATCTGATTCTCTTCCAGCTTAATGAGTGTCACCGTGCGTCCAAGCTCGCTGCGTTCCTCTTCATAGCGGATGTAGGTGTGGTTGCCTTTACGGTACAGGTCTCCCCGCGCCTTCTGCACAGTTGTCTCGCTCCCGCTCCGGCTCTCAATGCGAATGCGCACACGCGCTTTATCCGTCATGATTGGTCATTCTCCTATTCTGCAGGTCCTGTTTGCACCTTATGTCAAGATAAGGCAAGTTAGGTATTAGTTTATATGAAAGGTTCGACGAATTCAATGTATCCCTGCGATCGTCGATCAGGAAGGATGTCGAACTTGCTCTTTACGCATGCAAAAAGAGCCCCGCATTTCACGAATGCGTGAAATGTGAAGCTTCTTTGGTGTGCTCGGTACTTGTTAAATGGCAGGAACCGGCATCCCGATGCTTGCCCACTGCTCTTTGGCGGGACCATAGGCTCCGATGACTGGAACACCCGCTTGGCGCATTAGAATCGTGAGCTGTCCACGATGATGGATTTCATGCTTGAGGAAAGCGAACAGCGTTTCGCTAATCGTCCACTGCTGGCCGAACATGTTCACGACTTCCTGCAGTTTGGCGTCCGTTAACTGTGTTCGAGCGGCTTCTAGTATTCCGGCTGTTGTTGAGCGATAAGCATCTGCTACGACTGCAGCCTCTGACGGCGGATTGCTTGAAGCAGAAGGTGCGGCGAATTTCAGCCCAGCTGCGAGCAGCATGCCGCGGTCATTATGCACCAGATGCCACGCGATGAAACCGAGCGGTCTATAGCCTTCGGCTTGTTGCTGCTGCAGGGAGGCGTCGGTTAAGGCATCGAGCAGTTGCTGCGTTGTAGCGGATTCTTGCTGGTATTGGTTAATAAAGCTTTCTACGGTAGTGAACATAGGTATTACCTCCATGGATTCAAGGATTGTTACTTCATGTATTCAGTATAGTTGAGTGTTACTGACATCTGTATGGCAGTGTTGTTGAGCTGGATGAAAAATTATTCTGACGGTCTGTCGTTTCGGCTTCTGGACGTTCTGGAGGTTTCGGACGTTCTGGAGGTTCGGCTAACGGACTGAGGTGACTCTATTTGCTACTTTTGGGCCAGGGTTAGCAGCTAACGGACTCTCGAGCCACTAATCGCCATGGAATTGCTTAAAACAGCGACAAAATCAATAGATAACGGCTCCTCAGTCCGATAGCACCTCAATTCAAGCCGATTTTGGCAGAATAACGGCTTCTGAGTCCGTAAGAAGTGTGGGGGGTGCGGATGCGGGTGCCGGTGCCGGTGCCGCTGCCATTGCCGTTGCCGCTACCGGTACCATTGCCGCTCCGTTGCCGTTGCGACTGCCGGCTACGCTTAAGCTTGCCCCGGCTTGAAACTCCGAGTGTGCATGTACACAAAAAAAGCCGCCACCCTCTCACAAGGGCTAGCGGCTTTTCGCATTATTTAATCAAGTCTTCAACAAATTTAGGCAGAACGAACGCTGCTTTATGCAGGCGTGCTGTATAGTACTTCGTCGGGAATTCCGGAATGGAAGCTTCCTCGACTTGAAGTGGGTCATGCTTTTTGCTGCCCATTGTGAACGTCCATAGACCACTTGGGTACGTAGGGATGTTCGCGCTATACACACGTACGATCGGGAAGATTTCTTTAACGTCGCGGTTAACCGTTTGGATCAAGTCTGCTTTGAACCATGGGTTGTCCGTTTGTGCAACGAAGATTCCTTCTTCTTTTAACGCATCATAAATGCCTTGGTAGAAACCTTTGGAGAACAGTTCGACCGCTGGGCCAACTGGCTCTGTGGAATCGACCATGATCACGTCGTATGTATTTTTGTGATCATGAATGTGCATGTAGCCATCGTTAACGATAACTTCGACGCGCGGGTTGTCCAATTCGCCAGCAATCGTTGGCAGGTACTTTTTGGAATACTCGATTACTTTGCCGTCGATGTCGACTAGAACAGCCTTTTTCACTTTCGGATGCTTCATGATTTCGCGGATTACACCACCGTCGCCGCCGCCTACAACAAGCACGTTCTCAGGGTTCGGATGAGTCACTAGCGCAGGATGCGCAACCATTTCATGGTAAACAAACTCGTCTCTTACTGTTGTCATGACCATGCCGTCAAGCGTGAGCATCGTACCCCACTCTTCCGTTTCGATCATCGACAGATCCTGAAAGTCCGTTTGCTCTCTTACGTAAGTCTCTTTTACTTTCGCTGTAATGCCGAAGCTTTCTGTCTGTTTCTCTGTGTACCACAATTCCATGTTCATACCTTCTTTCGCTTCTATATTGGATGAATAATTACTGACATTCGTTATCTCTAACAGTGTTCCACCGACTGGAAATGTCATGCAAGGACCGGCGAAATTCCCGTCCTTTCACACGCACAAATTGTATTATAGTTCATTGCCCCCAGAATGCAATATTTTCCTAGGTTTTTTAAATAATTAACAAAAAATATTTACAATTTGTTGAATACGGACACCCATGCTTTTCCATACTGGTTAATACGTCCTTAGGGCGAAGCAAGAAAGGAGGTTGGAATCGATGTCCGAAAATGAAAACAATCGTCAGCCGTCTTCAGGCACTCCGCAAAAAACAAGGGAGCAAGAGGTACCTGCATCTATGCGCTGGATGCGCCGCATCAAGAAAATGTTCTCTTTTTTCTTCACATCCTGCGTTCTCATGCTCATTGCTGCAGCTATTTTTTTCGTGTACTTGCGCTCGCAGACGCTGCCTGTAACGAAAATGCTGCAAACATCTCAAATGTTTGATACGCACGGCGAACTCATCGACACTTTCTATTCAGGACAAAATCGACAGGTCGTTTCATTAAATGAAATTTCACCATACCTTATCAATGCTACGCTTGCCGTAGAGGATCAACATTTCTACGATCATTTCGGTGTCGACGTGAAAGCTGTTGCTCGTGCAGCGATTGTTAATGTAAAAGCAATGGCGAAAGTGCAGGGCGCAGGCACCATCACACAGCAATTAGCCCGAAATTTGTATTTGACACATGACCGCACCTGGACGCGCAAAATCAAAGAAACGATATATGCCGTTCAATTGGAGATGCAGCTGAGCAAGGATGAAATTCTTGCTGATTATTTAAATCAAATTTACTACGGTCACTCGACCTATGGCATAGAAACAGCTTCTGAGCTTTTCTTTAGCAAGCACGCCAGTGAATTGACCTTGGCCGAAAGCGCCATGATTGCGGGTGTCCCGAAAGGGCCTCGCTACTATTCCCCTTATTATGATATGAAAAATGCACTGGACCGGCAAAAAATCGTGCTTCAAACAATGGTCCGCAGCGGATTCATTACGCAGGCTGCTGCAGACGCTGCCGGCAAAGAGAAGCTGACCATCCAACCGCTGATGAAGAAGAAACCCGCAGCAGCCCCTTATTTCAGAGACTATGTGCGGACACTAGCCACTGAAAAGCTCGGTATTCCTGAGGAGCAATTCGACGAGGGTGGCATTCGCATCTACACGACACTCGACAAGAAAGCGCAGGAAATCGCCGAAAGTGTCGTCACTGGGCAGTTGAATGGTAAAACTGAGCTGCAGGCAGCTCTCGTCGCCATCGACCCCCGTACCGGGGAGATCAAAGCGATGGTCGGCGGACGCGACTATACAGAAAATCAGTTCAATAGAGCCTTGTCGAATACAAGGCAGCCAGGGTCCTCTTTTAAACCAATTGTCTATATGGTAGCTCTGCAAAATGGGTATACGCCCGTTACACAGGTGAAAAGTGAGCCGACAGTGTTCACGTACGATGAAGGACGCCAGCGTTACACGCCGAGAAACTTCAACGATCAATATGTCAATGCGAATATCGATATGAGACAGGCGATTTCCAAATCCGATAACATCTATGCGGTTCATACGATTCTCGATGTTGGCCCAGCCAAGGTCATTGATCTGGCGCGCAAGCTAGGCATCGACTCACCGATGAAGCCATTGCCATCACTAGCGCTCGGTTCCTTCCCAGTAAGCCCGCTTGAAATGGCGTCCGCATTCGGGACGATTGCGAATCAGGGGCTTCATAAGGAAGCGACTGCGATTACACGTATTGAGGATGCGAATGGCCAGATACTATATGAAGCAGCTCCAAAAGAAGAACAGGTCCTTGACCCGGCGGTTGCTTATGTGATGACGAATCTCATGGAGAGTGTGTTCGAAGAAGGCGGTACGGGTAACCGTGTTGCCAGTACGATCAAGAGGCCGATTGCCGGTAAAACCGGAACGACCGATACGGATGCTTGGCTGGTGGGCTTTACACCAGAGCTCGCTACAGCGGTATGGGTCGGCTATGATAAGAGCCGGGACATCTCTACCGTCGAGTCGCATCTGGCTTCACCTATTTTCGCGGAATTCACGGAACAAACGTTGGAGGCTATCCCGCCTAAGCTGTTCCAAATTCCGGAAGGCGTAGCGAATGTCTACATTGATCCCGTGAGCGGTAAGCTGTCCAATGAGGATTGCCCGAATGCTCATCTCGAGGCTTTTCTGGCTGGCTCGGAGCCAACGACTTACTGCACGGGCAAACCCGCCAAGCCCGCTTCTAATGATGATAAAAAGGATTCGCCAAAAGGTCAAAACGGCTCTTGGTGGAACGATATTAAACGCTGGTGGAATGACTAATTCCCAGTCTCCGCGCGGCTTTCAGAGAACACAAAAAGGCAGAACTAAGCGCGTCTTAGTCTGCCTTTTTGCTGTCCTAGTATATGAGGTAACATACACTAGGGTCTAGTATACTCGGTTCACCTTGGCGTAACAATGGATGACACATAATGTTCATAATCTCAAATAATGCCTTGCAGCGATTAAGAAAGAGCGTCTTTCAGCACATCATCCGAGCGGTTCCACCATTCTTCGTTGTGGCTAATTAGCTGCTTTTTGAGGGCAGCGCGCTCGCTGTCGGACAAGCCTTCGAGGATGAATTTACGCTTCATGGCGCCGTCCATTTTGTTCACGTGATCAGCTAGAATTTTCCAACCTCTGCGTGCTTCCGTATCGATCAGCATCTCACAAGCCGACATGCCAGCATAGTACGCTCCCTCTTCGGTGCGGTCCACTGCCACCCAAACGATCCACGCTTTGCGTCCGTTCGGCACATCCTCTTTGTTCGTCGAGAATTTAATTCCTTTCTCGATTTTACTCTTGGCATGAAGCGTGCCCTCATCAAGGTAGGCTTCATCTCCATCGATAATAACTCCTGATACGTTGCTCAGATCGATCGCTCCAGCACCAAATCCTTTGTGATTGACTTTGGAGCTTACTATATTTAAGGCCAGCTTCTTTTTATCCGCTTCCATCGTTGCACCTTCCACTCATCGTAATGTTAAAATGACACCTTTGCTTTTATTGTAGCTAAAGTACTCCATGAGAACAAGAGCAGAGAGCTGGGGCTTGGCATAAGCCTACTTTTCGGGCATGTTAACAAATCTTTTCCACTCGCAGAAATATTCCCTAGGTTGTCTACATATACATGCTGTAGATGCTTGTTAGGCGGGGTGAATCTATTGAGTGTTTTATTCAAAAACCGAAAGCTACAATGGTTCGTTGTCATGCTCCTTGCAGCAGGCACTGTCTTGCTGTCTGAAACTTTGCTCCCATCCGCAAGTAAACTGACGGTACCCGTCGTCTCTAAGGAGGAACCGTCAGCTCCGTCGCCGGACATGCAGCCTGCTGATCGCGGCAAATCTTCGGACAAACAAACGCAGGAACCGTTGAGCTACCGCATTGCGGAGTATCACATGAATGTTGCCTACACGCCAGAGACGAGGCAGCTCAAAGGGCAGCAAGCGTTATCGTGGGAAAATCCGGGTACAGTTCCTGTGCAAGAGATTTATCTGCATTTATATCCAAATGCATTCGCATCTAAGAAAACCACGTTTATGCGGGAGTCCGGCGGTAAGCTAAGGCAAGATGAAGCCACGGCTGATAGTACCGGCTATATGGACTTGCTTTCTGTGAAAACGGCTGACGGCGAGGACCTTACGCCACGCATGGTGTTTGTGCAGCCCGATGACGGCAATAAAGATGACCATACCCTGATCAAAATACCGTTGTCAAAACCCTTAGGAGCTGGTGAACGAGTCGCTCTCAAAACGGAGTTTCTCGTCAAACTTCCCCAAGCCTTCGCCAGAATGGGCTATGTGGATGACTTCGTGATGGCTGGGCAATGGTTCCCTAAGGTAGCCGCATATGAACGGATAGGCACAAGAGGTCGCACCGAGGCAGGCTGGAATCTCCACCAATATCATGGGAATTCGGAGTTTTACGCAGATTTCGGCTTATATGACGTGAAAATTCAAGTGCCGGCGAACTACACGGTTGCCGCAACAGGCTTCCCTGTGAAACCTGCTGTGACGGAGAACGGAACGAAAACGTATCAATTTTATGCCGATGACGTGCATGACTTCGCATGGTCAGCTTCACCACACTTCGTGTATGTAGAGGAACCCTTCTCTACACCGCAAATCCCCGGGGTGAAGATCAAGCTCTATCTTGATCCCAACCATCAGGAATTGAAAGACCGTTATATGTATGCTGCCAAAAAAGCGCTGTCCCGCTATAGCCAATGGTACGGATCGTATCCTTACTCAACCTTGTCTATTGTTGTACCTCCTCCCGGAGGCAACGGCGCAGGCGGGATGGAATATCCTACGCTGATAACGGCTTGGGGCGCGGAGGACAAAACGCCGGATCAAGAATTGGAACGCGTTGTTGTACATGAGATCGGACACCAATACTTCTATGGCCTCGTGGCGAGCAATGAGTTTGAAGAAGCTTGGCTGGATGAGGGCTTTACCTCCTATGCCGAAGATAAAGTGATGGAAGCAGAATTCGGAGCGACCCCTAATTTGCCAGTCGAGTCGAGCTACATTACTTCCCCAAATGCCCTGAAGCAAAATGCGTGGGCCTATACCGGACATGATCAATACGCAGAAAATGTGTATACCAGAGGCAAGCTCGTGCTGAAAGCGATTGAGAAACAGGTCGGCACCAAAACCATGGATCGTATCATGCGGACTTATTTTCAAAAATGGCAATTCAAGCATCCCTCCACCAAAGACTTTCAAAACGTTGTCGAGGAAGTATCCAAAACGAAGTGGGACGACTTCTTCAATGAATACGTCTATGGCTCGAAGATGATTGATTACAGTGTCGAGAGCATCCAAGTGAAAGCTACAGGCACCAAAGGAACAGGCCCATACGAAAGCACGGTCCTCATCTCCAAACGCGGGGGGAATTCGCCTGAAGTGCCGATCCAGTTCCATTTCGCCGACGGCACAGTGCTCGACAAAACGTGGGACGGCAAAGAGAGCAGCATTGAATACAAATTAACCCACACGACACCTGTAGATTGGGTGCGTATTGATCCGAACTACTCGCTCATTCTAGAGAACAAACATATTAATAACTTTCTGCAAGCAGAAGTAGACACCAAGTGGAAGCTCCGGCTGAATCTCGGCATTATTCAATTCCTGCAAGCTATTTTCGGGTGGGTAGCCTGGTAGGCGCCCACTCTACAAGGCAAGTTTGCCTTCAGAAAACAACGCTTAGGAGGGACACCCGTGACAACCTATCTCAAATCCGGCTTCAGGGCGGCTCTACGGCAACCCTTCGCTACGATTGTCTTATTCATTTACCAGATGTGCTGGGGCATGCTGCTCTATAAGCTTGTACAAGGAGTGCTAGTCCCCCTCATGCACAGATTTCCAGGCGGCGACCAGCCGAAGGAAGCACTCCAGCTTTTTCTAGCCGAAAGTCAGTTCCAGCTATTCAAAACGGATCTTAGCCATTCCTATCTATGGTGGCTGGCTATCCTGCTCCTAGCTCGCATGCTGCTCACCCCGATGATGAACAGCGGCGTCTACTACTCGCTCACGCATTCGGAACAGAATGCCGGCTATCGCTTCGTTCGCGGCATCAAGGAACTCACGCTTCCCTTCTTCGCCGCATATCTAATCCGGATCGCCATGTCTCTACTGCCACTCATCTGGGTACTGCCCAAAGCGCAGAAAGTGCTGGCTCACAGCACATCTTATGAACAAGCCTCCCTCGACTTACTGCCTTGGTTGATGGGGATGCTGGTTTATGGCTTTCTGTTGCATCTACTCTTTATGTACGTGCAGTTCGCCATTGCTGCGAATCTCGGCATTGTATCTACGGTCATAACGTTCATGCGGTATTCACTGCCGATTATCGGTCTTTCTCTGATCCTTTTACTCAGTTCAGGACTTTTGGCAGGGATCACAGTTACAACGACCTATATCTGGGCAGGTCTGGTTGCGCTGATCATTTATCAGCTTTTCCCGCTCTTCCACATTTTCATGCAAATGTGGTCCATCACTTCGCAATTTCAGCTTCTTTCCGCCAAAATGAGTCGTTGAAACCTAATAAATTAAACCATTATTGGTTTAGATTTGTTCAATCCCCTTGCAAAAGGGGATTTTTTTGTCTGTAAAGCGAACCATTACACATTTTTTCAGACCAAATTGCACGAAAAAGGAGGAATTTCGATGTTTATGACGAATTAGAGAGACTAGCATTAAAAAACCAAATATTTCATGCCGAATTCCTCATTTCTTGGGGAAACGGGGGAACCATACCGGGTGAATTGATCTTGCAAGACAGGGATCATAGGGAACCTTCAACCGAACCCTCCAGCTAACCTCGTAGGCACCGGAAGGAGACAAGCAGTTGAAAAAGGTTGTTGCTCTTCTTTTTAGTCTTGTTTTGTTTTTGAGTGTAGCTTTAGGGAGTGTGTCTGCGTCAGAATCCACATTGGACTCAACGGTTGACGAATTGATCGGAACACCGTACCGCGATGCGGGAACGACAACAAGAGGCTTTGATTGCTCTGGTTTCACCGCGTACGTGTTCAATAAATTCGGCATTGACCTTCCTCATAGTTCAGCAGCTCAAAATAAAGAGGGCTACTGGATCGACAAAAGTGATCTTCGTAAAGGTGATCTTGTGTTCTTCGACACAGGGGGCAAAGGCATTTCTCACGTTGGTATCTACCTGGGTAACGGTGAATTTATTCATTCGGCATCCAATGAAGGTATCGTGAAAAACAAGCTAAGCGAATCCTATTATGCGAAAAGATATGTATCCGCTAGACGTGTTCTGTGGGATGATATCTACAATCAACTAACTGCTGAATCCAAGTAATTTTCTAGTTCCTCATGAATAAAGCCCAGACAAGCGTTAGCTCGAATGAGCCGCTTCTCGGGGCTTTTATTCTTTTCTTATGGTTACAAATTCGTCAGAAGCCCCCGGGCTTCGAGAAAGGACATTAACCATGTCGCTAACAAGCGGAAACGACCACCCGCCATTCCCTGGTATCATTCAGTCCCTCGAGGAACTAAGACCCCGAGTCGGAGAGCCCCACCCTGCTGTTCAAAATAAAGCCATCTCCAGCATCGACGATCATATACGCGCTTTTTTGGCAAAATCACCTTTATTTTTCTTGTCTACTTCAAATAAAGATGGCCTTTGCGATGTCTCTCCGCGCGGTGATCACCCGGGCTTCGTCCGTGTCCTGGATGATCGCCGTCTGATCTATCCGGAACGACTTGGGAATCGCCGCATCGACTCTATGCAAAATCTGCTCGACAACCCCCAAGTCGGCATGGTGTTCGTCATCCCCGGCGTCGACATCGTGCTGCGGATTAACGGACGCGCTTGGCTGACGCAAGACGAGCAATTGCTGGCAGATATGCAGCTTAACGGCAAACTCCCTGTTGTCGCTGTTGGCGTTGAAGTGCAGGAATGCTTCGTTCACTGCAGCCGTGCCCTCAAGCTATCCAAGGTTTGGGACCAGGATACTTGGCTACCAGAACAGGAGCACCCGGATAGCATGGCTATGTTCCGTGCTCACTTGGCTCTGAATGGCGTCGAGCTGAAAGAATAGAGCAAGGCATTTACCATATGAGAAAATGTGTAACTTGACACAGCATGTAAGCTGTCCTATAATTACCGCATCATGTTTCTAGGGTTCCGCGGCGCTGCAGCGCTGGTCTGGTCCGAGAGAAAACACACAGCGGATACGCTGTGATCACGGAGGGGAAAAAGCCCGGGAGTCTTATCGCGCAGCGATATTGCTTCCAGGCTTTTTCTTTTTGCCGCCTTTTCATGGGCATCTTAGTCTACTTATTGAAGGAGTGATTCACAGATGGCATGGTTATTTCTGGTCATTGCAGGTGTTTTTGAAGTCGTATGGGCGATCTCGTTGAAGTTCTCTAATGGTTTCACGCGACTGATTCCATCAAGCATCACCATTGTTGGCATGATTATCAGCTTTTATTTTCTCGCAGCAGCAACAAAAACTCTTCCTATTGGCACAGCGTATGCCGCTTGGACGGGAATTGGCGCAGTAGGCGCAATTATTATCGGTACCCTATTCCTGAATGAGCCTATTAGTTTACTTCGCATTCTATTCATGATCCTCATTCTGGTCGGCGTTCTTGGTCTTAAGTTCACATCCGGACATTGATCCTAAAGTTCCACCCTTCACATTGGCCGATGATGCTCAAGCCACTATGTAGCTAACATACCAGAAGGAGCTGCCGACAAATATGCGCAGATTCTCCGACAGCGGCTTAAAGATCTCATTCAATTCTTCATACGAATAGTAGTTTTTAATAATTTCATGCTTGGAGCCATCGGCCAGCTCCCTTCTTTTGTACGTATCTTCGCTATGTTCACTCGTAATCAGCTCACCGCCTCTTCCTGGCACGTACACATTATCCGCAATAAACACGCGGGCTCCTCGTCCAAGCCGCTCGTGGAATCCTTGCAGAAACGAGTCCAGGCGATTTTTCGGAATATGCGAAAACCAGAAGTTGGCGAGTCCGCTGTCAAAATCCCCTTTTACCTCAGAAAGCCGGTATGCGTCCCCTTCTACGAAGGTGGCATTATGCAGCGGCCAAGACTTAGATGCAGCAATTTGCAGCACCTCTGGTCGGACGTCCACGCCAACGATGTGTTTGGCCGTTTCCGCCATGAACTGTGTCCAATACCCGGTGCCGCAAGCCACCTCCAGAACTCGGCCCCCAGTTACCTGCTTCTTCACGATATCCGCCAGCATCGCAAGTTCTTGCTGATAGTCCGCATCCTCGCGAGCATAAATCCGTTCATATTCAGCTGCTCGCGCGCCGTAGTAATCCTGCATGCCTTCTTTCTCCTCATTCAAAAGCCGCTGCCTATCCTTCACCTCGTGAACGATCCGTTGTTTGGCGGCCAATAAGTCAGCAAAAATAGCTCCACCCTGCGATGCGTAATTCGCTAGTAGACCATGCGTCGCCATTACAATAAGCTGTGTCATCGACAAGCCCGTTTCCTCCGCCATGCGCTCTAGATCGGTCTTCACCTTTTCAGGTAAGTAGACGGATAGTCTTTTGGTTTTATCGTTCTTGTCATCCATTTGGAGATGCCCCCTTTGCATTTTTTCCATTTTAACATATATTATATGTCATTAAAACACATTAATTATGCTATTTCATCTGCGCAAGAGAAATTTAGGCTACGCTACTAGCCACTCACCCTCGCAAATCTCTCTAGTATACATAGAATACAAAGCAAGTATATTCATATGTTGATAGGAGATGGAGAAATGATTCCCAAACAACGTATTGCTGGAAAACCGAGCAGAATTGTTCGGCTCCCCAAGAGCGCAGGGCTGCCCAGAAGCAAAGCCATGCTGCTGTACCGCACGCAGCTTAGAAAGTATCACAAGCCCGGTTCGGGCCGCTTTCTAAGCCAACGCACCGTTTCGATCGGAACCGACAACTCGTGGTTCAACGCGCAAATCATTCCCCGCGATCCCGCGTGGGTGCCCGTTACGAATGCCAACTATGTTTGGTACTCTGGCAACCTAAACAGTGAGAATGCGATCATTTCGACACGTTTCACGCTTGCTCAAAATAGAGCCATTCTCGGCGCTTCTCTCTTCCTATCTGTCGACAATTACGCTGTTGTCATCATCAATGGTGTGCCGCTCCTTTTTGACGGACCGCAGAATACACCTTCTTTCTACAATCCTGGCCGTACTTTCGATATTCGTCGATTTGTACGACGTGGACGCAATGATGTCGTCATTATCGCCTTTAACCTTGGCGGACCGCGCACTGCGGAAATGCCTGCAGGTGTTGCTGCCAGACTCGATATTCGACTCAGCAACTTGCAATAGTATGAAAAAGGCCGGGCCTCCATCCGCGGATGGAACCCGACCTTTTTTTTACATCAACTGTCGTTCGCTCCCATAGCGCCGCTTCAATTGACTTAAGAAGAATTGCAGCGAGAGGAATAACAGGGCGAAGCTGGTGCCTACACTCAAAATAATCCAAGGATGCAGCCTAATATACCTGGAGCCATAGGCAATCAGGGACAACCATTCCCCCGATGTTGTAATCGTAATGGAATAGCCGGCATCGCTGTCGCCAATTGTTTCTGTACCGCCAAGCACGATGTTAAAGACGGCCAATTGACCCAGCAGGAAAAGCACTTGCATGAATTCGCTAAGGAACATGAACGTCATTTCATTCCTCATGCAGGGGATTAGATGCCGGACTGTGCGATGAACAACGGAACCCCCCATTAAACGCGATGCTTCAATAAACAATTTATCATTATAATAGCGGGTACGTTCGGCTATCTGATGGGCAAGCGGAAATACGCCGATAAATGTGACGAGAATAATAAAAGTAGCGGAGAAGAGCATCTTGTAGTGCGCATCCGCTTTCACCCACTGGTCCAGCCTTAGCCCGAAATACATCCCTGCGAGTGGCGGAAACAGAAAGACAAAAGCAGGTACGGATGCGACTACCCACTGCATCGCCTTTAGAACCCCCCACCCTTTGCCGGTAGTCCCGCTCCACAATCCCCATGGCAACGCAATAACAAAACGGAGCAGTGTTAGTGCTAAAGTCGTGCCCAGCGTGTATTTCAACCCGTTAAGTAGCAGGCTCAGCATATCAAAGCCTCGGTGATCCGTCCCTAGCAGGAACGTGCTGTTCGGCGAGAACGGCGGGATGTTGTAACGCGTTTTCCCGTCTTGCTGATATTGAATCATGTTGATTTTGTCCTCCGACGCGATGCCGTGTGGCTTCAGCCATGTGCCGAATATCGCAACAAGGAGAATAAGTACGATAAGCGCAATCGAGATGTAAAATGCGCTAGATGAACGTTTTATCATCGTGAGACGACCTCCCCTGTGCGAACGACAAACCTTTTACGCAGCAAGGCATAAATCAGGTGAAAAGCCATCGCGAGCAGCACGAGCGACATGCAAATGACTGACATCGATGTAACGCTCTGCATAGCAGGCGAAGTTATGAAGCCCCCCAAGCCGAAAATGCCGCAGATCGCTTCGGCCACAGCCATGCTCGCAAGTGCCAGTGTCGTCGCCTTCGGCAGAATCGAGAGCAAATCAAGCATGACATTGCGCAGAACATGCGAGATCAGCACCTCACCACGGGTCAACCCTTTGGCTTGTGCGGTAATGACATAGTCCTGGCCCAGCTCGCGCGCAATGGCGACGCGCATGGTACCGTAAATCGTAACCGATGGAATCAGCGCGATGGTCAGAAAGGGGATGAGAAAAGGCGTTTTATCGCCGACTTGTACAATGAGCAGGACGTAATGACCCAGAAGCTTCGTCACATAGATCGCACCTAATTGAATAAGTACAATTAAGAAAAAATCGGGTAAGCCCACCAGCAGAGCCTGTGCAGCATCTAGTACAACGCCTAATCTGCGCCACAATGACGCTAACATCGCCATGAGCACACTAAGCACAATTGCCATCAGCAGGCCAGGGATGAAATACGTACACGTGCGAAGCAGCATAGTAGGAAGCTCTCCGATTACAGAGATTTCACTGCGGTTGTACGGGCTGCGGAATTTACCGAAATCACCATGGAAAAAGCCCTGGATTTGATTTTTCACGGAATAGCTGTAATACCGCCATGAAATGATAGGACGCTCCAATGGAACCGCAGACACGCGGTAAATGCCTTTGATCGTCGCCGACTTGCTGACGTATTCCCACGACTCGCCATAAGGTACGGATAGCAGGCCCATTTTATCATTGAGTATGCGGCTTCCGGGCAGTTGATCGCTTATTTTCTGAATGCTTGTATCCGGTCCGAGCGTGACCCGAATTTGATCTGGCTGGATAGACAAGAATGCATTTCGGATGTTGCTCAGAAAAAAGATGCACACCAGTGTGAACACCCCGAGTAACAACCACCGAATCGTTGACTTCAAAACCGGTCACCTCGTTCTATTATTCACCGTTGGTAGATAACTATCTCATAGTTTACCACGATTCAATTGGGAGCACTATCCATTTAAATGGCAACAGTAGTGACGCGCTCCCTCTCCCCCCGTTTGCGAAGGGAACCACAGGGCCTTATTCGCACTAAACCCGCTCAATTCAGCTGCAAATGGGAACTACAGGGTCCTATTCCTTCGAAAAAGCCAACATTTAGGCTGATATCAGTAAAATAGCGGAACGTAGTTCCCTTCCAATTACGAAAGTATCGATTCCCGGCAAAATAAAGGACCAGAGTTCCTCTACGCACTGTGCGGTGCGGTGGGTCGTGCGATAGGTGGTGCGATAGGTGGTGCAAAGGCGATGCGATGGGTGGTGCGATGGGTGGGGTGGGGTGGTGTGGTGTGGTGTGGTGCTGTGCTGTACCGGTCCATGCCTTTCCGGCTGTCCACCAAAACCGCACCAAAACAAAAAAACCTGGCACACAATCACGAAGATTACGGTGCCAGGTCTTATTCAAACTCCGTTCACTCACGAGCTGAACTGCGCTTGGTGCAAACGGCTGTAAACGCCGCCCACAGCGATGAGTTCCTCGTGACCGCCTTGCTCAGAAATGCCCTTCTCCGTCACAACGACGATACGGTCGGCATTCTTGATCGTCGCCAGTCGGTGGGCGATCACAAGCGTGGTCCGGCCCTGCGACAGCTCGGCGAGCGACTGCTGAATCGCCGCCTCGGTCTCGGTGTCGAGCGCTGAAGTCGCCTCATCAAGGATGAGAATCGGCGGATTCTTCAGGAACATCCGCGCGATCGCGAGGCGCTGCTTCTGTCCGCCCGAGAGCTTGACGCCGCGCTCGCCAACGACCGTATCCAGTCCCTTCGGCTGGGACTGGATGTAGCCCTCCAGCTGCGCACGCCGTGCAGCTTCCCAGATTTCGGCATCCGTCGCGCCTAGCTTGCCGTAAGCAATGTTCTCCCGCAGGGTGCCGGAGAACAAGAACACGTCCTGCTGCACGATGCCAATTTGGCGGCGCAGCGATTCTAGCTGGATACTGCGTATATCCATGCCGTCAATGGAAATGCTGCCTTCATTTACATCGTAAAATCTCGGCAGCAAGCTGCATATCGTTGTTTTGCCTGCACCGGAAGGACCAACGAAAGCAACGGTTTCCCCTGCGCGAATGGACAAGGAAATGTTATTCAGAACCCGGGCTTCCTGACCGTATCCGAAGGAGACAGAATCAAATGTGATTTGGCCTTCCAGATGGCCAACCTTCACAGCGTCAGGCTGATCAGACACTTCAACCTCTGTATCCATGACTTCGCAATACCGCTTAAAGCCAGCAATACCTTTGGGATAGCTTTCAATGACGTTATTAATTTTCTGGATCGGACCCAGAAACACATTCGTTAATAGCACGAACGCAATAAATTCCCCGTAGGAAATTTGCTTATCAATCACGAACCACGTACCGCAAATCAACACGAACACGGTCACCAAACGCATGAGAATATAGCTTAAGGAGACATTCCATGCCATGATTTTATAAGAAAGCAGCTTGGTTATGCGGAACCGCCCATTGTTATCTTCAAATAGCTTCTTCTCGTAAGACTCGTTCGCAAAAGCCTGAACGACACGAATACCGCCAATGTTATCTTCGACTCTGGCATTGATGTCAGCAAGATCACCCATCATCCGGCGGAACGTCTTCGTCATTTTTTGATTAAAAAACACAGCGATCCAGAGCAGCAGAGGGACAATCACGAAGGTTAGCAGCGCCAGCTTCACATTAATGCTCAGCATTAGCAGAAGAGCGCCGATTAGCGTCATCACCGCAATAAACAAATCCTCAGGTCCATGATGCGCCACTTCGCCAATCTCAAGTAAATCATTGGCCATACGCGACATTAATTGACCTGTCTTGTTATTGTCATAGAACCGGAAGGAAAGCTTCTGCAGATGATCGAACATTTTTTTTCGCATATCCGTCTCGATATTAATCCCCAGCTTATGACCCCAATACGTAACGACGAAATTCAGCACGGTGTTCAGTCCGTAGACAGCAAGCAGCCCTGCACAAGCCCATAGAATCCAAGACCAATTCCCGGCAGGCAGTAATTTATCGACCACTTGATTAACAGCTAGCGGAAAACCAAGCTCCAGGAGCCCAGCCACAACCGCGCAAGTAAAATCCAGAATAAATAAGTGCTTATAAGGCCTATAGTACGAAAAGAAACGTTTCAACACGTTAATTCACACCTCCATCGACTATTATACATCAAAGAAAATGAATGAGGGAAAAAATAGGCAGTTACCGGAAGACAGCTGTCCACCACTTTCATATATATAGTTGAACAGCATTCTGTGTGTGGAGGAAACGACAATGCTTATCAACTCATTGGATACACGAACCTCGATCTTCCTTGCCGCTATGTGCAGTCAGAGCTACGGCCAGCTTGAGAAAGGTTCGGAGAACGTCATTTTACCCCGCAATTATCGGATGGTATCCTCCTTTACGGCAACCTCCGCCCTCAGCGGTAAAGAGCCTTTCGGTTTCATTGCTGAGTCTGACAGGCAGATTGTGATCGTTTTTAGAGGCACGAGCTCGACGTCAGATTGGATCTCCGATGCTATAGCCAGTCAGACTGTATATCCCTATGCCAAAGACGGTGGCCTTGTCCACAAAGGCTTTCTCGATATTTATAACAGCGCTCGCAAACAGATCCTATCCGCCATGTCCAAGCTTTCTCCCCGTAAAACCCTCTACCTCACTGGACACAGTCTTGGAGGATGTCTCGCGAATTTATGCGCCGCCGATCTGACGACGAACACAGGGTTTAAGGCGCCCTCCGTCTATACCTATGGTTCACCGCGCGTCGGAAATCCGGCCTTCGCCAGCCTCTTCAACCGCAGAACCGGGCCTCATTATCGCATCTATAATACGAATGATATCGTCCCTGAGCTTCCGCCTTTCATCTATAGGACTCCACGCTCTGACCAAGTCTACCACTATCTGCATGTCAAAAAAGGCGTCGAACTCACCTACCAAGCTGGCTCTATGTCCGCAAACCACGCAATAAGCGGTTATTTTAACGAATTAGCAAAGCTTGATCCCCGTTATGCGGAGCAACTACGAACCCGAACACCAGGGTTTTGCCCATGACCGTGAGTCGTGACATGCCTTTACGGTTTAAACAACTCAATAACGGCAAGGATAGAGGTTGATGCTTATTTTTGTGCAAAAGGGGAGCTCAGCCTTGGTTCTGGTTTTTTTCCTGGTTTTAGTTTGGTGTTGCCTGCATGTGTTAGTCACTCTTCCCAAAAAGCTGCCGCTCAAGACGAATGTGCTGCTTTACATGGTTTTGTCCATCATTGACATCAATTGGATGGCCTTATTAAGTAATAATCTAAACTTGTACCGCTTTAGCACGCAAATCCCTGAATTCCTGTCTGTGATCCTATACCGGGATTTCGTATACGGCTTCACCCTGATTACTTTTGCCAATGTATTTCTAACAGCTTCTAGACTTCTTGTAAAAGTATTTATTTCCCTTTATGTCTTCCTCTTTCTCCTTATTTGCTGCCTGATTCTGAATGGGACAGAGGCTGTAACTAATGTGAAATGGAACATCTACTATGAGTGTGTTGTGCTGCTGATCATGATGGTTTTGACGTATTATCTAGGGCGCTGGCTGCTGTATCTGACGCGGAAGGAGCGATCCGCATGAATGATGTGGTCAGTTACGACAGTCATTTCAACGCAAATGAGTGGTTTGTCATCGCCATGACTGTTCTAGGGGTGATAATGATTCTGATATTACCCAAAAGGTTCACCCCCATACAGACCTTGTTCACTTTGCTGATCGGGATCGTTTTTGGTCTTATTTTTGATCAGACGATTGGAATTCCTCCCTTTGATTTCTACGACATTGGGGATCGTTCCACGCATCAGTTGTTCGATATCTTTTCCTATTCCATGTACGCTCCCTTCGGCTACCTCTTTATTTATGGATACAAATGGCTTGGTCTAAAAGGTTTTTACATCATTCCCTACATAATAATTTGGTCGCTCCTAAGTATAGCCACTGAGTGGGTGAGCTTGTTGGTTGGACTTTTTCATTATAAGCATGGGTACAAGCTCATATTCTCCATCCCTATTTACTTATTTCTGCAGTCGATTCATTATCTGCTGTTTCAGAAACTGCTCGATAAACAAAATAAGATGGAATGAGCATATAAAAAAAATCGTCAATCAACCCTGACAGACTCTTGTCAGGGTTACTTGTTTATAATCCAGATATACAAGTTAATCAGGAGAGGAAATGATCACTTTATGAAAACAATGAATCAAACAGGCATCGTAATAGCCGGATTACTGCTCGCTATTCTCATGGCTTCCATGGACAATACAATCGTCGCAACGGCTATGGGCTCTATTATCGCAGACCTCGGAGGACTGGATAAATTCGTTTGGGTCACATCCGCCTATATGGTCGCGGAAATGGCGGGAATGCCAATCTTCGGCAAGCTCTCGGATATGTATGGCCGCAAACGATTTTTCATCTTCGGCATCGTGGTCTTTATGCTAGGCTCTGCTCTCTGCGGAACGGCCACTTCCATCGTACAGTTAAGTATCTATCGCGCTATACAGGGGATTGGCGGAGGGGCCTTGGTCCCTATTGCCTTCACGATTATGTTTGATGCCGTGAAACCCGAAAGCCGTGGCAAATTAATGGGACTATTCGGCGCTGTATTCGGCATGTCCAGCATTTTTGGACCCCTGCTCGGCGCATATATGACCGATTACGTGAAATGGGAATGGATTTTCTATATTAATCTTCCACTAGGTCTCATTGCCTTCTTGATGGTTGCCATTTTCTATAAGGAATCCCTTCAGCATGTTAAACAGCGTATCGATTGGACTGGCGCCTTCACGCTTGTAGGAGCAATTGTCTGCCTCATGTTCGCTATGGAGCTTGGCGGGAAGCAATACGCCTGGAATTCGGCTCCTATCCTTGGATTATTCGCCGGTTTTGTCTTGCTCACCATCTTCTTCATCTATGCGGAGACTCGCGCTGAAGAACCGATTATTTCGTTCCGCATGTTCCGTGACCGTCTATATGCAGCAAGCAATGCCATAGCTATGCTAAGCGGCGCCGCCTTCATCACGGCATCTGTGTATATCCCAATTTTCATTCAAGGTGTTCTTGGCGGGAGCGCTACTAATTCTGGGCTTGTACTGCTGCCCATGATGCTCGGAACCGTCGTTACCGCAACGGCTGGCGGCTTCCTAATTAGTAAATTTACCTATCGCGCTATTCTCATATCAACCCTCATCCTGCTTGTTGCGGGAATGGCTCTGCTCATGACGTTAACCCCAGAGTCAACGCGTATGACCATTACCCTTTACATGATCTTAGTAGGCCTAGGGATTGGCGCTTCCTTCTCGGTTCTGAGCAACGCTGCAATTCATTCAGTACCTGCGACCAGGCGGGGAGCAGCTAGTTCCACACTGAATTTCCTCCGCTCGCTTGGCATGACGATCGGTATTACTATCTTCGGTATTATTCAAAGCCATTCGCTGACGAAGCACCTGGCAGACACCTTCACAGGAAACGGCGCTTCCGCTTTGCCACAAGGTTTCGATGTCAAAGATCCGCATGCACTGCTGGACCCGGCAACCCGTACCCAAATTCCCGCAGGGGTGCTCGGTCAAATATCGGATGGTCTATCTTCCTCTATCGCGACTACGTTCGCTTGGGGACTTATCCCTGCTGTACTTGCTCTAGCTGCCGCTTTCGCGATGAGCAGAGAGAAGTTTGAGATTGAGCCCCATACAGAAGCTTACTCCGCATCTCATTAAATAAGGTCCCCTCCGCTCAACATTGAGCAGGATGGGGATTTTTTATTTGCATGGTCAATTCTTATACCGACGGCATTCCTCTAGCTTTTTGGCAAAGGTTTACAAAAATCTCTTTTTAATTTACAATTTCCTACAGGATCATTAGTGATTCGACACGAACCTACAGAAGACGAATTTTGATAGGGGAATTTATACCAATGGATCTTTTAATAAGCGAGAATCGCTGTCAGAGAAACACGATTGCCTTGCGATTATTGCTGCTAAATTTCACGATTATCACCCTAGTCATCTCCTTTGCCTACTTAAGGCTCGGGTTAACTGCTCCTCACTATTTGTATATGGTTGCCGCCAATGTCTTGACGCTTTCTGCCTATATCATTTTTTATTCCTACCGCAAGGATTCTGGCTGGATCGGCTATATCCCAATTGGGGGACAGTTTCTGAACACAATCCTTTTGATGATGTTTGTACCTGCTGTAACGAATACGTTTAGCAGTATTTACATCGTTGTCGTAGCCGCCGTTTTCATGCGCAGAAAGGTGATGTTTGTCGCCATTTCGCTTGTTCTGGCAGCGGACGCTTACTTCTTCTTAGTTGTAGATACCAAGAAATTCGGGCTTTCTTCTCAAATACTAACAGGCATTCTTACGTGGTCACTGCTCATTATCATCAGCATGCTTCTGGTTTCCAGCAATAACAGAAAGCTCATGGAACGGTTCTTCACGTTGCAGAAAGATACGCTGGATAAAGCCGAGCAAATCAAGCATATGGCCTCCACTGATAGCTTAACCCTGCTTCCCAATCGGTTCTCCGCCTATGAACATTTAGAGCATGCGATCCAGCAAGCAAGCGCTGCTAATCGCCGGGTTTGTGTCATTTGGGTTAATATTGATAACTTTCAAATGATTAATGATTCTGTGGGGTATGCCACAGGTGATCAATATTTGCGCTTTTTTGCCCGTAAAATGGTACATACCTTTACCCCCGGCATGCATGTTTCGCGATCGGAGGGAGATGAGTTTAACCTCATTTTGGATGTAGGCGACAATAATAAGGATTTCATAAGCACGGTCCATGCCATTTGGAAAGCTTGCCAATCCCCTTTTCAAGTCGCCGGCGTTTCCTATCCGCTCAAAGTGAGTATGGGTGTCGCCTTGTATCCGGATCATGGGCAAACTGCCGAGCAGCTGCTCAAATGCGCCGATGTCGCTATGCGTAAAGCTAAGGCCAGCGGGAAGCATCAGTTCCGTATTTTTGATGAAACGCTGCGCTTAGATCAGCTCTACAAGCGGAAGCTGGAAAATGCGCTCCAGGGAGCTTTGGCGCAGAATCAGTTTACTCTACATTTCCAGAGTCAAATTCATGTGCCTAGCGGAGAAGTCAAAGGGTACGAGGCTTTGCTGCGGTGGCAGCAGCCGGATGGGGTGTACATTCCCCCAAGTGAATGGATTCAATTGGCAGAGGAGACAGGGCTCATTGTGCCGATCGGTTACTGGGTGCTGCAAACCGCTTGTCAGACGACGAAAAAGTGGCAGATTGCCTCCCAGATGTCTTTTACTATCTCCGTTAATATCTCTGCGCTTCAGTTGATGCAGTATGATTTTGCGGATCAGGTGCTAGCCATATTAGTGGAGACTGGGCTGGACCCCCGGCACCTCGTGCTCGAGCTCACGGAAACTCTGCTCATTCAGTCCATTGAAACATCGACCAACCACCTTAACTTCCTTAGGGAGAAAGGGGTGCGCATCGCGCTCGACGACTTCGGCAAGGGCTTCTCTTCCCTTAGTTATATCAAGCAATTGCCAGCAGATATTATCAAAATTGATAAGTCCTTCATTGATCATATTGATGATTCAACCGTAGATCGGGTGATTATGGAGTCAATCATCTCACTCGTTCAGCGAATCGATAAAGAGGTTATCGCCGAAGGTGTAGAGAAGCAGGAGCAATTGCTCATTCTGCAAGCCGTTGGCTGTGATTTCGTACAGGGATACTATTTCAGCAAACCTTTGCCTGAACATCAGGCTTTCCATACACTCGTTCAAGCCTAGCACAACAAAACCGCCCCTATTGGGAGCGGTTCTATTTGTATATGAAGGGAAGGCGCTTCTCGATTACTCATCAAAAAGTGGCGTAGATAAATACCGCTCTCCGGTATCTGGCAGGATGACTACGATGGTCTTCCCTTGGTTTTCCGGCCGCTTAGCGATCTCTGTAGCTGCAAAAGCTGCCGCTCCCGAGGAGATGCCGACCAGCAAACCCTCTGTTTTCGCCAGCAAGCGAGCCGTTGCAAAAGCGTCCTCGTCGGATACGCTAACGACTTCATCGATGACGGAGCTGTCATAATTATCTGGCACGAAGCCTGCGCCAATGCCTTGAATCTGGTGTGCCCCTCGCGTGCCACCAAGTAGCACTGGTGAATTGGCCGGTTCTACGGCGATAATTTGTACGGATGGGTTCCTTTTCTTCAAAACATCCCCCACACCGGTGATCGTCCCGCCCGAACCTACACCAGCAACGAAAATATCGACACGTCCATCTGTATCCCGCCAAATTTCCTCCGCTGTCGTCTTCCTGTGCACCTCGGGGTTAGCTGGATTGCTGAATTGCTGCGGGATGTAAGCATTTGGCAAGTTCGCTGCTAGCTCTTCTGCTTTCTTCATCGCCCCCAGCATTCCCTCAGAAGCAGGCGTGAGCACAACTTCCGCACCTAACGCCTTCAGTAATTTCCTTCGCTCAACACTGAACGATTCCGGAATCGTAATCATTAAGCGATATCCTAATGCCGCAGCGGCAAATGCAAGACCTATCCCTGTATTTCCGCTGGTTGGCTCTATAATAACGGTATCTGGTGTTATTTTACCAGCTTTCTCGGCTTCCTTCAGCATGGCGAAACCGATACGATCTTTGACACTTCCGGCCGGATTAAAATATTCCAACTTCGCCATTACTTTGGCTTCGAGGCCCTGCCGTTTATTGTAATTCCAGAGCTCTAGCAGCGGCGTATTGCCGATTAGCTCTGTCAAATTATTGTATATGGTCGCCATCTCGTATGACCTCGCCTTCTTTAAATATTAAACCTATGAACTTACTCGGATAAGAATAGTATAGCTCGTTAATGGCGAAAAATGAAATCAGTAATGTTGATAAGGGAGTCCTATATTTTCTTATATATGAGGATTTGGTATACTTATCCAGACGAAGAACGTCCTTTCGCCTCGCGGCGTAAGGGCGTTTTTTTATTTTACTTGTGGGATAGGAGGAGGTGGGAAATTGGATTTTGAATGGTTATATGCTTCATTTATTGCGAACCATGCGGCTCTGCGGAGCGGTGAACGGAAGGGGAGGTTATTGAGAGGACATGCCTATGCGGAGAAACTATTTCTCCAGCAAGTGTGGGCGCCGTTGTTCGGAAATTTCGACAATCTGCACCCCGAGTATGAAATCTACGATTGGAATCGAAAATCTCAGTTTCTCGATTTCGCATACATCACACCTTTTGGCAAGTTTGGTGTCGAATGTGATGGCTTTCAGAGCCATGTCAAGGATATGGATCGCGATAAGTTCAGCTATGCGCTAAATCGCGAAACTTTCCTGACCGCTATGGGCTGGAAAATGATGCACTTCTCTTTCGACGATATCCAAAGTCGTCCCGAAGTATGTCGGATGCTCCTTCAGATGGTTGTCGGACCTTATATGCTCCGAAGCGGTGAGATTATCTCCTCGAGATCAGCTAGCCAGATGATGGAGAAAGAAGTGTTGCGGCTGGCTTGGACCCTCGGTCGGGCGATACGCCCACAGGGTGTCATTCAGCAATTGGACGTGGATTTTCGGACAGCACGCAAGTGGCTGCGTGGGGTTGGGGTTGGGGTTGGGGTTGCTGCAGATTGAAACCCGCTCACTAATGTAGCAATAGTGATCTTATGTTACACTACTAGGAGAAATCATCGCGAACGTTAGGAGAAATTGACGAATGAAACTGGTATCGTGGAATGTGAATGGGTTGCGCGCATGCGTGAATAAAGGCTTCGTAGATTATGTCAAAGAGACGGATGCCGACATCATCTGTGTGCAGGAGACGAAGCTGCAAGAGGGACAGATCGCCCTCGAACTTGGCGAGGACTACAAGCAGTACTGGAACTACGCCGTCAAAAAAGGCTACTCCGGCACGGCCGTTTTCACCAAGCTCGAGCCGCTTTCCGTGCGCTACGGCATGGAGGAAGATGAAGAACCTGAGGGCCGGATCATCACGCTCGAGTTCGAAGACTTTTACCTAGTGACGGTGTACACCCCGAACGCCAAGCGCGATCTCTCCAGGCTCGACTACCGCCTGGAATGGGAGGATCGCTTCCGCAGCTACCTCGGGCAGCTGGACGCGAAGAAGCCGGTTATCGCCTGCGGCGATCTGAATGTCGCTCATCATGAGATCGACTTGAAAAACGCCAAAGGCAACCACAACAACTCCGGCTTCACTCTGGAGGAGCGTGGGAAGATGACCGAGCTGCTGGAGGCCGGTTTCATCGACACCTTCCGGCACCTCTACCCGGATCGGACCGACGTTTACAGCTGGTGGTCCAATATGCCCGGCGTGCGCGCACGGAATGTCGGATGGCGCATCGACTATTTTATTGCCTCGGCAAGGCTAAGCCCCAACATCGTCGCCGCCGACATCGATTGCCAAATACTGGGCAGCGATCATTGCCCTGTTCGTTTGGAAGTAACCTTTTAACCAGCCAGCCACAAAGTTAAACGACCAAAAAGCGCTCTCTCACCTTCCGGTGTTAGAACGCTTTTTTTACCTACTAATAATCATATGTCATATTTCGCCGTCGACGAACGAAGGTTAGGAGGCATCTGTACATATAAAATAGAAGCACGAACATTTCAAGACCCCAAATAATATAGGTCGACGTCTCGCTCACTTCAATCTGCAAATAGTTAAAGTCCGCAAACTGCTTACGCACGAATTGGTCCGCCACCATCTGAGCCACATGATCCACGATTGGTACAAAATCCTTGCCATACCCCTGCTCCATCATATAATCCTGAACTTCAAGCTTGAGCATATCCACTTCACTCCACGAGAAGGCATGCACCCATTTCATAGAGCCATCCGAGGCTGGACTAAAGCTAACGATGAAATCGTTCTTGTTGCCGTTCTTCCATTTATCCTGGAGCGCATAGCCATAAGCTTGCGGCAAGTCCGTCCCCATATTTACAAAAATGAGATTAACCTGCTTCCACGATTTGGTCTCCCCCGGATGATCCGGGTCGGGCACTGCTTTGTTCAGCTCGGTATTCCATGCCGCTAACGCCGCCAAGGCTCTCTGCTTGTTCGGCACATTGCCCACAATTCTATCGACATGAAGCACCTCCGAGACGAAACTCGGATATTCCGGCAGCTCGGGATAATCATTCAGATCAACATCCTCATGTTTAAAAAGGCTGTAAGAACCTCTCACCTTATTCACATACAGATGAACGGAAGCCGAAGGTGTCCCAGGAGGAAAATATTGCGCCAACTCTGCTGCCGTATTGGGGGACCTGTCCGTAAACCTAGTCCTACCGTCCATAGACCTGCTTACCTCAAACCATCCGTTGTCCGAGGTCTTAAGTTTGTTCACCGCCTCGTGGTGCTCGTAGTGCCCCGGCTCTTTGGTACAGGTCTTGCGACCTCTACTGTCCGTAGAGCACTCTTCGCTGCCAGCGATCCACTCTTCCCACTCTTCTTTGTGATCCCAATCTGTAACAGCCCCAGACCAGACCTCTGTATCAACCGTCCGCAGAAAGAAATCACTCGCCACAACGCCTGCGAATAGGAAGGCAGCGAGTAGCGATGTCAGCACATATCGCCACCATTTGCGGCCCGTTACAAGCTCAATGGCAAAACCAACAATCAGAACAAGGAATAACGCTGCCCAGTACGCCATCTGCTACCTCAACTTCACTTCGTTATCTTTGCCTGTTTGGTAAGCGTCGCTCGTGCGGTCCGAAGTAATAATAAATTTCTCCGCGTCCATGGTTTGGAAATGGAAAATAGCGTTCATCAAGACATGCTTCCGAATATGCGTGTTATACTCACGAACTTGATCGGCAATCTTCTTTTGATTTCGATCAAACTCGGTGCGCGCCGAAGAAACTTCATTTTGCAGCTTCGTGTATAAATCTTTGCTCATATGCGGATTCTGCTCCTGCACCACTTTGAACAGCACCTGCGTATCCGTGTAACGGCCTGCAATGAGGTCGGTATATACCTTTTTGATATCATCAGCCTGCATGTCGGTTACTTGGGCCATTTCTTTGAATCTTTTCCACATGTTATCGTAGTTTGACTTATTCGCGACGTGCTGCGACTTGATCTGTTCGTCCAGCGCAATCGCTGTCCCTCGTTGCCCCCATACAACAGCTGCCGTAATAATCGCAATTAACACCAGTAAACCAATAAAACCAAGACAACCTATTACGAAAATCCCACTCTTGTTCCTCATCAACAAACCCCTCTGCCTATAATTTCCATACGATTCTCTTATTCTAGCATATCGGGGCGACAAAATAGGTCAAGATTTTACAAAATTTATAAGTTGGAGAGATAGAATTATGCACGTGCGTTAGGCAACTCCAAGAGCGAAGGTACGTTCTCAGAGAAAGCTGTAACTTGTAAGTGAAAGCTATATTCTCCTATTTTAAAATAAAGCCTATCATTTCCTTTGTTGTACGGGATGCTTTTACCCTCTAAACGGTTACTAATTCTATCTAACACTCGGGCATTTGGTGCCCCGAACGTGACGTCCATAGCAGGCTGCAAAGCGGTCATGGCAATAGGAAGCCATTTTCTAGTTTTCGAAACAACGACAACATGCGCTGTTCCCCCAATGGCAAAAGTGAAATTATCCAGAACGGTATCCAACTTAAAGTCAAATAGCTCCACCAGCAGCTCTCTGTATGCCATCACGTCATCAACTGGAAAACCAACTTCTCTTAGATACAGTATCTTTAGATAACCGCTTGGAGGAAGCACTCCTTCTTGCACGTAGGTATGTGCGAGTATCTCCAATAAATTGCCGTCGCCGTCCCGAAAATAAACATTTTTGCCTGTTTCGAACTCATCGACCCGCCTGCCGTCAGGCCAACGAAGCAGAGTTACCCCAGCTCCTTGAAGAAGATTCACTACGTCATCAAACGCTGTGAACGGAACTTCAAAGGCAAAATGAATAGGATTTAATGGCTGGTCAGCCTCTTTAAAAACCATCGTACAGTGTTCCGAGGGTTGAACGTGTATTTCATCCATGGATTCAAAACTGACCGGAAATTGCAGCTGATTGCAATAAAATTGTTTCACGCCTTGAATGGATACGGTGTTCAGTTCTAATTTAGCAAAATGTGTAATCATGGTCGGGACTCCTTCACTGAATGATAGATTTCAATGCATTCTATATGAAAACAACATATGCAAAGAAACCGCGCCAGTAGAGGGCAGTTTGATCCATTTTTATGGCGATAGATAATCGACTACCTGTTGCAACACCGACACGGATTTCGGCGGTTACGCGCATAACCATGTTGGCGAATAAGGCAAGAACTGGCAAGGCAACAATAAGACGGACGAGTATCCCTAACAGCCTAGGCTTGTTGACATCAATTGTGTTCTTATTTAAAATAAAATAGACAGATCTGTCTCATTCATATTCGTTTACTATTAACATATAGACCTACTATTTTCGGGCAGGTGAAGCGTAAATGGAAAAGAAAGAAACCGCGAAAGAGCGCATTTTACGAGTTGCCAATGAGTTGTTTTATCATGAAGGTGTGCGCGCGGTCGGCATCGATCGGATCATTCATGAATCCGGCGTGGCCAAGGCCAGCTTCTATCGAAGCTTCGCGACCAAGGATGATTTGGTAGCTGAGTACCTGGAGCAGCGTCGTCTGCAGTTCCTGGCGAATATCGAGCATGCACGAAAGGAACATCCGGAGTCCAGTTTTGAGCAACTCCTTTTTTTGATGGACTATTTAGCTGAACGTATGAAGCGTCCTGCGTATCGAGGTTGCTCCTTCATGAATACGATTGTGGAGTTTCCTGAAACCGAGCACCCCAACCATGTCAAAGCGCTTGCGAGCAGGAGCGACATCTGGGACGAGGTAACTTTATTGATCCAGGAGGCTGGGCTCCCTAATCCGCATGATCTCTCCGAGCAAATTCGCATGTTATGGAGCGGTGCCGCGATGGTAGCTTATATCAACAAGGCTGATTTCAAGCCTGAGTTGTTCTCGGTAGCGGCTAAGACGCTAATTAACAGCCATCGTGTCTCGGCGGATTGATGAAGAGAAATAACGTGCTGCATCGATTAGCAGGAAAAACTCCCGTTATTTCATGCAATTCCTACTTATAAAAATAAATAAATGGAATAAATCAGGCTGTCGAGAAAGTCTCGGCAGCCTGAGTATTTCCAGTTAATCATGGGCGGAATTTTCTCGATCAAAATTACTTAAATCAAAAAAGAGCGGATAGATACCATTAAATGGTCGCTAACCGCTCTTCCTTTTCAATATCCCTTAGCGCGGACTCTCCGCTCTTATTCTTCCCCAGTCGCCACGGGGTTGTCTTCCCAACTGATCCAATCGCTCCAGCTTCCGCTGTAGAGCTTCACGTTGTCAAAGCCCGCTTCGCTCAGGCCGAGCACATTCGGGCAAGCCGTCACACCGGAGCCGCAGTAGACGATGATTTCATCGGCATCGCGCAAGCTGGCAAAATGCTGCTCCTGCTTCGCCGCGGGCAACCAAGCGCCGTCAGCGCCGAGCACGCCTTTCCAGAAGTAGTTCCGCGCGCCGGGAATGTGACCGGCCACAGGGTCGATCGGCTCTTCCAAGCCGAGGTAGCGACGCTCCTCGCGCGAGTCTACGAGCACAACGCCCGGGCGACCCAGCTTGTCCTTGACCTCGTCCATGGAAGCCAGCATCGTGCGCTGCACCTTCGGTGAGAAGGTCCGCGGATACACAGCGGGCACTTCATCTGTGACGGGGAAGCCCGCCGCTTTCCAAACGGTATACCCTTGGTCGAGCACGTACACCTCAGAGTGCCCGAGGAATTTCAGCATCCACCATAGGCGCGAAGCCATGGCTCCGCCTTGATCGTCGTAAGCGACGACGGTTTTGGCTCCATCGATTCCGAGGCTGCCCACGAGAATGGAGAATGCACCGAGATCAGGGAGCGGGTGCCTGCCTCCGTGAGCCATAATGGCACCGGACAAGTCCTTCTCCAAATCGACGTATACAGCTCCCGTTATATGATCTTGCTCATAATGATTTCTGCCAGATTCAGGTTGTCCTAACGCAAAACGGCAATCCGCTATGACGATGTTGGCATCGCCCAGCTGCCCGAGCAGCCACGATTGACTAACGATATTTTCCACAGATTCTGCCACCTTCCCCTACCTGCAATGAATTCCAGTTACCTCCACTTATTTTATCGTAAAAGTGTTGCGCACGAAAGTTATGTTTGAGACTAGCACGGGATCATTCAACGGTATGAGAAAAAGACTGCCGAGGCGGTAGGCCTGACAGTCTTTTGTGTTTAATGCAACATAGGGCCTTCCTCATTCATCCTCAAACAAAGCGGCAACTTGCGCATTAGTAGTAGCATCCTTTGATTCCTCGTGCGGTTGAACCTTACGGATGAAGAAAGCAAGCACGAGAGCAACAACGCTCAGCCATGTAGCGATAACGAAGGAGTGATTGATCCCGTAGATTGTTGCTGCTTGCGTGACTTCCGCCATTTTGGCTTTGTCGCTCGGATCGATTCTGCCCGAGATGATGAGCTCTTTGGCATGGGAAGCTGCTTTGTTCGTCATGAATGTGACGAGAAGCGCCGTTCCAAGCGCACCGGATACGTTACGAAGCGTCTGCGACATGGCTGATCCATGCGCATTCAAGCTTCGCGGCAGTTGGTTCATACCAGCTGTTTGAATCGGCATCATCAGCATGGACATCCCAAACATCCGCAGGGTATATACCAGCATCAAATGATTGTAAGTCGATTCCGCGGTCAGTTGGCTGAACTCATACGTTGTGATGGTTGTGATGATTAAACCGATAACGGCCAACCAGCGAGCGCCTATTTTATCGAAAATCATGCCGGTAATCGGTGACATAATCCCCATCAAGATGGCTCCCGGCAGCAAAAGCAAACCGGATTCAAGCGGTGTGAAGCCCCGAATGTTTTGCAGGAAGATAGGCAGCAGAATCATACCCGAAAACATAGCCATCGTGATGATTGCGTTAATAAGCGTCGTTAGGGAAAACATTGGATATTTGAATACTCGGAATTCGAGTAACGGTGTCTTACCCATGATCGAACGCAGGATAAAGAGCAGCAAGGATATGCCCCCTACGACGAGACAAGCTACAACATCTACGCTTCCCCACCCGTCTGACCCAGCGGCACTAAATCCGTAGAGAATACCCCCAAAACCAAGCGTAGAGAAAATAACGCCCAGCACATCAAGGTTTGGATTTGATGTTTTAATAACGTCTCTCATAGAGAACGCTCCGAAAATGACGGCAAATAGTGCCAGCGGCAGAATGATATAAAACAGAACATGCCAATGGTAATGTTCCACAATCCAGCCAGACATCGTTGGTCCAATCGCTGGAGCAAAAATCATTGCAATCCCCATCATGCCCATTGCTTTGCCTCGCTCAGCGACAGGAAAAATGGTCAGAACAACAACAGACATAAGCGGCATAAGAATACCCGCACCAACTGCTTGGACAAGTCGACCACCCAGAAGCCAGCTGAAATCCCCAGATAATGCACAAATAATCGTCCCAAGAGCAAATAGTGACGAAGCTACTAAGAATAACTTGCGCGTTGTGAACCTGTTAATCAGATAGGCACTAATTGGAACGAGAACGCCATTCATGAGCATATACCCGTTGGACAGCCACTGAATCGTGCTTTCATTCACATTCAGATCAATCATCATTTTGGGCAGGGCTACATTTAAGACCGTTTGACTTAATAACGCCACGAATGCGGCAATAAGCAACGAGGCCATAATTGGCCCCTTGCGTAAATTTGCATTAATCATGCTAGTCATTGAGATCATCCTCACCTATGTTCTTTAAAATCATTAAAATCTTATTTTGAACCCGATAGAGCTGCTCTTGATCCTCTTCAGATAAACCAAGTAAAGGTCGAAGCATCTTCATGCGCGTTGCATTAGACTCCTCCCAAAGCGCGGCTCCTTTGTCCGATAACCTCAGCATCATCGCTCGGCGATCTGACTCGGTGCGCTCACGCGTGACTAGACCTGATTTGACCATCCGATCGACAATGCCGCTCGATGTACTGTTCCCAAGTTTTAATTTCTCAGAAAGCTCCATCAGTCTAATCCCCGGAAATTCTTCCAATATGCGAAGTACGATGAGCTGAAGCGGCGTAAGGCCATGACGCTGAGCTACTTTTGACAAAACTTGATAAAAAGCTTGATTGACTTCTCGGTAGGTATGGAAGATTTGTAAAACACGCTGTTGATCGTCCAAAGGTACCTCCTTAATTATTTCGTATACGAAATAATAGTATGATCCAATCTTGGTTATATGTCAATTTTTATATATGGGACCACCGAGGACTTCTTTAGTATTTGTGATTATCCAAACATTATGAAAACGATTTTAAAATTTAACCTCGTCAACCAGACGATGCAAAAAAACCTCCAATCCCTCGAGACGAGAGTTGGAGGTGGAGATGTAGGTGGAGCGGTCGAGATAGTCGAAAGGGAACTATATTCCCCTATATATGCAATTCAGCTGCATTCCACTATCCTAGCGGAACTACAGGGCCCTATTGAGCCCTGTAAACCAGCATTTCCGCCAATCCCGGCGAAATAACGGATCATAGTTCCCCTGATTCTATCCAGGGGGGCACAATCGCACGAATAGCGGACTGTAGTTCCCGCGCTTCGGCAACCTATGCTTGCCCGAACTGGGGCTACGCGAGAAGATTAATCCCCGATACCAATCGTGGGATTCACTGAATAAGTGAGCCAATCGCTGCGATCTCCGCCCACTTTATCGTAGAAAGCCTGCGCACGGAGGTTATCCTTAGCCGTGGTCCATGTTAAGTTCGCATAACCATGTCTAGCCGCGTACCCTTTGCTAGCAGCGAAAAGCTTCGCAGCCGCACCCTGACCGCGCTCTGCTTCAATTACATAGAGATCGTTCAGGACCGCTACCTTGGAAGCACGAAGCGTACTGAAGGTAAAATACAAGGTCGTAAACCCGACCAATTTCCCTTCTTCCGTTTCCGCGACGAATTGGATGCCGTCCTTTTGCTCCAACAGATGGTGAATCAATCCGTTCAGCTTCTCATCCTCTGGTTGGCGATATTGGTAAAAATCCACAATATAAGCGAGCATTAACGTTTTTAACTGGGAAATATCTTGTATAACAGCCTCACGTACGGTAACTTGGGTCATTGAAATGACCTCCTCATCCAAATTAAATCGTTAACTTTAGTGTACCCATAATCTGTCTTTTACTGCTCTTCCATCTCCTTGCGATACAGCAGATAAATCATCCAGGCTAACACTAGGCAAAACCCTGCAGCCCAATAGAAAATGGACGCTACATGCGTAGATACGCCATAATAAGCAGAGGAGAATAATATAAAAGCAGTCAAAAGAGCGGGAATAAACACGTGATTCCGGGGACGCCACGCTTGATAAGCCGTCTTGGCATCATTTCGTTCCAACCGCATGGTAAAACCTAAGCGATTCTTATTCAAAAGCAGTGCCGTAAGGCACGCCAGCAGTGCGGCATAGATTTTCAGAGGACGATACCAGGAATCCAGCCTGTCGAAATAATCATCAACGGGAATATCTGTTACTGACGATACGACGAATAAAACAATGGCTAAATAAATCGTATAGCCCACCGCCCCAAGCAAGACGATCATAAGCGAATGCAGCTTGCGCAACCTTAATAGATAGTGAACACAGATGGCTTCAAGCACAATAGCAAGCATGGGACTCCAAGATTTCGTGTCCATAATGAACGTAAATAGTTCAACCAAATAGGAGATAACAAAGGTGAAGATGAGCACAAGTGGCCATTTCTTATTCACAGAAATTCGAAATGTATGTAATCCCAACATGAGCATAGAAAACAGAATACATGTAGTAATTGGAATATGTAAAAGCCAACCCATGCGATCCTCCAACCAATAAATGAAAAGGTGATAATAAAAGTGGTAAAAGCAAGCTTACCCTGGCGAGTTGTACCGCTAACTAACGCGCACTGCGAGGAGTTATGTACGTGGAAATATCCGTCTCCCTACGAGCTTTATAATTGGCCCTCTTGGGAAATCATGCTCCAAGAGCAGATCGAATTCGCTGACGCGCACATTCGGGGTGAACAGTACAGAGCCGTCGTCGATGCGAGTGGCGTATTATCCGGCTTCGTTCAGTTCTTCCCGATTGTCGGCGTCACGCGCTTAGGTCTCGGACTCCGTCCGGATCTTATAGGAAAAGGCAGCGGAATTGGCCTCCAATTCGTGCAGCTTCTCACCCGTGAAGCGCAGAAGATCGCCCCCGGGCACGAGATCGACCTTGAGGTGCTTGTCTGGAATGAGCGAGCAATCCGCACTTATGAGCGTGCTGGTTTCACGATCACGGACACGTATGAAAAACAGACGCCAATGGGCATGTCGAATTTTCATTGCATGGTGTACGACGCAGCCTCTCCAAATTAAGTGCTGCTGGATTCTGCAGACACCTCTTCAAATGCTTGATCAAACCTGGCAGCTGACTGAAAATCCAGCTCTGTCAAACCGCCAGCATGCCAAGACGTCAGCCGCAGGGTGACCATTTTGTAATCGATGGCAATCATTGGGTGGTGATTATCAGCTTCAGCGATACGGGCGACATGATTCACAAAGGAAATGCCCTGCAGGAATTCCGCAAAACGGTATTTCCGCACGATCCATTTATGATCCTCTGTCGTCCAGCCAGCGAGCGCCCCAAGCTTCCGTTCAATGTCACTATTCCCAAGCTTCACGCACTTCCGCCCCTTCCAGACCTATCCTTACTCAAAATCATAAGCGACCGCCTCGGCTTCGCTCTCTCCCGCATACGTACGAAGCAAATCAAGGAATGGCTTCCCGTAGTTGCGGTATTTGACCTCACCGACACCCTTGATTCGCAGCATGGCAGACTCCGAGGTCGGGCAGCTTTCACTCATCTCACGCAGCGTGCTGTCGGAGAATATAATGTACGGCGGTACTTTCTCGCGTGCAGCAATTTCCCGGCGAAGCAGGCGCAGCTGCTCGAACAAGGTATTGTCGATAGCAGCGGCTTTGACCTGCTGTTTGCGCACTTTTTGGTACACAGGCAGCTTCCCTTGAAGCACTTCCGCTGCAGGCTGCATTAATCTGACCACTGGATACTGGCCCTCAGACAGCTGCAAAAACCCTTCCGAGATCAATACATTGATCAGATCGGATATTTCTTTTTCCGGCAAATCTCGCATAATGCCATGGGTCGGTAGTCGATCGAACCGATATTCGACAATTTTCTTCGCTTTCGACCCCTTGAGTACGGAGGCAACCATTGAAATACCGAAACGTTCGTTCATGCGACGGATGCAGGAGAAGATTTTCTGCGCTTCAACCGTAATATCGACGGAGTCGCGATCATCCTTGCAGGAGCTGCAATTGCCGCAGGTATCTTTAATATTAGTCTCATCAAAATAGTGCAGAATGACATTCCGCAGACACCTTGGTGAATAGCAGAAATCGATCATAGTCTGCAGCTTTTTGTATTCGTTTGCTTTGCGTTCTGGCGAAATCTGGTTCTGCTCAATGAGGAACTTCTGCGTCATAATATCCTGCGCGCTGAACAGCAGAATGCATTCGCTCGGCTCCCCGTCACGCCCTGCGCGACCAGCTTCTTGATAATAAGCTTCCATGTTCTTTGGCATATTGTAGTGAATGACATAGCGCACGTTCGACTTATCGATGCCCATCCCGAAGGCATTCGTGGCGATCATCACCCGAACATCATCATAGAGGAACGCTTCCTGCATGTAGGAGCGCTCATCGTCCGTTAGACCGGCGTGGTACTTGCCTGCGGCGTAGCCTTTTTTCCGCAAAGACTCGTACAACTCCTCCACGTCCTTACGCGTAGCGGCATAGATAATGCCTGGTTGGTGCGTATGCTCTTTCACATAATTGTGAATGTAGTCCCGCTTGTTCTCTCCGCGAAGAATGGTCAGCTCCAAATTATCCCGCGAGAAACCGTTCACAAAGATGCCCGCATCCGATAGGTCCAGCAGTCTTGCGATATCTGCCGTCACCTCGGCTGTCGCTGTAGCGGTAAAGGCCGCTACGATCGGGCGATTCGGAAGCTCGCGAATAAACGGAGCAATAGAAACATAGCTTGGCCGGAAATCATGGCCCCACTGGGACACACAGTGAGCCTCATCAATTGCTACAAAGGGAAGATTCAGCGCCGACATGCGCGCGCGGAACCGCTCTGACTCCAGCCGCTCGGGCGCGATATAGAGCAGCTTATACTTGCCCTGCATCGCGCCTTGCATCCGCTGTTCCACTTCTCTAGCTTCCAGCGTACTGTTAATGAATGTCGCTGGAACCCCGAGCACACCTAGGGCATCCACTTGGTCCTTCATCAAGGAAATCAGCGGTGAAATGACGAGGGTTACCCCCTCCATCAGCATCGCAGGAACTTGATAGCAGATCGATTTACCGCCGCCCGTCGGCATAATGCCAAGCGTATCCTTTCCTTCAAGCAGATTGGTGATAATATTCTTCTGCCCCTCGCGGAATTCCGGGTATCCATATACTTGTTGTAAAACCTTCCTTGCCCCATCCAGCAGCATAACTTTTAAACACCTTTCTTTCGCTCACTCAAAAATCAGACCAAATAAATGACGGAAACCAACTTCTCCCCGTCGTGAACCTTCAACACGTGATTACCCGGATCATGGCGAACCGAGCCTGCACCGATTTGCATCACAGGACTGTTGCCTAATCCATAAAAAATATCGTCAGCCAGCGTACGCAGGCACTCTTCCTGTTCATCCTGCTCAAGTTCCTGCCAATCGTCCGCGCTCATATCCAGCAGCTCGTAGAAACCATCAACCATCTCAATGCCGCGTACGAAATCAGTGACAATATCCTTATATTCTCTTCCGAATTTTATGCCCATTGTAAAGTCTCCCTTCGGTAGCTAACCTTCTAGCTTCACTTTATCATATTATGGGTTCGAATGCAGGGTTAACCGTTTTTACCCCGGATAAAAAAATACCCTTTGGCATAAACTGTGGAAATGGGCAATTTCGGAAAAAATCTGTTACTATGGAAGAAGGAATGTACCGCTCGGAGGGTAGGAAAGCACACATGCTGAAACTGCAGATTCCCAAAAATCGAATGAACTACCTAATTAAGCAAATCCCGCTGCATTTCGATGCTGCCGTACTGGAGCAGGGCTGGGAGTATTATCATAAAGGCCGCGTGGCGGATGTCGATCTGAAGGGCACAAGCATTCAGTCGACGGTTGCAGGCAAGAGACTGCACAGCACGACGGTGAATTTAGAACATTTTCAGGACAGCTCATGCAGCTGCTCCTTCGATGGTTTTTGCCAGCATATCGGTGCTACGTTCTTCAGCTTATATGCCCCGTATGGTCGGCCTGAACTGCTGTTGCAGCAGTTAAAGCAACAAATATTCGCTCGCAAGAAACCGCTGCGGGGCTCGTCCCCGGCACAGGAACGCAAAGATGCCGCCAAGGCTAATAAACCCGAAGAAGCGGCATCACCTGCCGATTGGCATCGCTTTTTCGAAGGCAGATTTCACGGGTTCTCGATCTCGCATCAGCACTCCATTGAAACGTTTTATGACTCTGCGTTAGAGTCTCTGCCAGGTTTTGCAGCCGATTGGAAAAGCTCGATGCGCGAAATCTATATGCTTCATATTGTGCTGTTCATGATGCGTAAGATCGAACAATTTTATCAAGAGACCAAAAGCTCTTACTTGTCTTATTACCACGAAAACGGGTGCAAAATCGCCGCAAAAAACTGCGAGGATAAGCTCGTCGAGCTTGCCCAAGGGATGGATCTGAACGCTTCCTTCACGGCTGAACCCAAACACATGCTGGCTACACTCAAAATGCTCGGTGAATTCGCGCTGCAAGGAAAAGACAGCCCGATTGACTGGCTATTCGTGTATCGCTTCATCTGGTGGAAGCTGTCTGGCCAGAAATCCGCGCAGAAAGAGGAGATCCAACGCCTCGATGCCCTTCTGTCCAAAAAGGATCAGCTTGCTAAGAAAAAGGATGCCGTGATCGCGGCCAGAGCTCATTTTCACATCATTCAGGGAGATACAGACAGTGCCTTCAAACTGCTCGAACTCTTGGCTCATCCCCAAGCGAAGGATTACTTCCTGTACCTGAATTATTATTACAATGATAAGCAATGGCAGGATATGCTGGTCTGGCTTCGCTGGTTGTTCAAGTCGATTGCACAGGCCAATCACGATGATTTCCGAACCTTTTGCCAATATTGGCTCGACACGACGAAGCATTTGGACTCCGACAGTGAATGGGTACAGGTCATGGAGTCCCTGCTGCCTCGCTCCTATTACTATTACACAGCCTATTTGCTGCAGACCAAAAGGTATCGGCAATGGGTGGATTTACAGCTAGCAAACCGTATCTCGCCACTGAATCTATACACGCTGGAGCTGAAAGCGATTGAAGAGCATGATCCCGCTTTGCTCCTTCCTCTGTATCATCAAGCGGCGGAACGTGCGGTTTTGGAGAAAAATAGAGCTTCCTACAAAACAGCTGTCCGGCTTCTGAAGAAGCTGCACAGCATATACAAACAACTAGGCCAGAACGATCGCTGGGAGCACTATGTGTATCGTTTAGCGGATAAATTCTCACGCTTGCGTGCCTTCCAAGAAGAGCTTAAGAAAGGAAAATGGATTCGATGATCGAAACCAGCGCGCTGACGGTTCATGTAAGCTCCCTCCCCAGCGGCTCCTTGTTTCTATGGGGATCCCGCGAGAACGGCGGCATTTGGGACGCCCTTGATTTGAAAAATATGCTCTTTGCTTGGCACCGAGCTTCCTTCTATGGCACTTTCATGGAACCAAGTGAATGGCAAAATCGCGAAGGCATTGAGCTGCAACCGCTGGAGGCGCTCGATTATTTCAGCGATCCGCAGCCTGTGCAGCATCTACAGCTTAGCTGGCATCAGGACTCCGCGGATTTCATCAGCTTAGCGCCTGCGGTTCGCGAGGCATTGGCTACCGGAAGCTTCATGCCGGATTATGAGAAATGGAAGGCCGGCGAGATTGGCTGGAAGCTGCAGCTGCCGGAGGATCTGCAATCTCTGGAATCGCCTGCTGTTTCCCGCTGGATTCACGCGCTGATCCCCGAATGGGTGGACGCAGACGGCATCATGAAAGACAATCTGCGCAAGCTGGAGGCGGCGTATCCGCTCATGCGGCGGGGTGAACTTGGTGCTGATCTCTGGCTCGACGAGGAAGACTGGCTCGTCGCAATCGGCTGGCGCCAAGACCGCTCGCCGATGCGCACGTGCCTGCAGCTCGCAGAGCCAGACCTGGCGCACGGTGCGGGCTGGCAGCTGCGCGTGCTGCTGCAGGACCGGCTTGCGCCGGACGTGCTGCGCACGGTGACGCCCACCGGCGAGCCGGTGGCGGGTGAGCTGCCACTGCCGGAGGCGTGGCAGCCGGAGCTCAGCCGCATCGAACGTGATGCGGCCAAATGGCTGCGCATCCTGCCTTGGCTGGATGCGGGCGATAACACCCTCCGTCAGACGTTGACGGAGGAAGAGGCTTGGCGCTTCCTCGCAGAGGGAAGCGTGCGGCTTGTGGAGGCCGGGACCAGTGTGTTCCTGCCGGCCTGGTGGGAGCGCATCCGCAAGATGAAGCCGAAGCTGCGCGCGAAGATCAAGTCTTCCGTCGGCTCAGGACGGGAGACCATGTTCGGGCTAACCCAGCTGATGCAGTTCGACTGGAAGCTGGCTGTTGGTGATTTGGAGCTGACGGAGGAAGAATTCCGTCTGCTGCTGGAAGAGAAGCGCAAGCTCATCCAGATTCGCGGCAATTGGATTCAGCTCGATCCGAAGTTCATGGCGCAGGTTGAGCAAATCATGAAGCAGGTCCAGAAGAAGCAGGGCCTCTCCTTCCGCGACGTGTTAGAGCTGCATTTCGCAGGAGATGCAGCCGGACTGCTGCCGGAAGAAGATGATCCCGATGCGATGCGTTACATCGAGATGGAAGTCGAGCTGAATGAGCAGCTGCGCCACATGGTTGACCAGCTGACGCAAACGGCTGCGATCCCCACTGTGGAACCGCCGCCGAGCTTCCAAGGTTCGCTGCGCCACTATCAGGTGGACGGCATCTCTTGGCTGCTCTTCTTGCGTCGTTTCGGCCTTGGCGGCTGTTTAGCCGATGATATGGGTCTCGGTAAAACGATTCAGTGGATCACCTACCTGCTCACTGTCAAGGAAACCGAGCAGCCTGCTGCGCCTTCTCTCTTGATTTGTCCAACTTCTGTCCTCGGCAACTGGCAGATGGAGCTGAAGCGCTTCGCCCCTTCGCTCAAGGTACATCTGCACTACGGGCCTCAGCGGTTCAAAGGAGCTGCCTTTACGGAAGCCGTCGGCAAGGTTGATTTAGTATTAACCTCTTATACACTGTCTCATCTGGATGAGGCGGAGCTGGGCGAAATCGCCTGGAACTCCATCTGTCTAGACGAAGCGCAAAATATAAAAAATGCTTATACCAAGCAAGCCTCGGCGATTCGCCGTTTGAACGGCTTCCATCGGATTGCCTTAACGGGTACCCCGATTGAGAATCGGCTTACGGAGCTGTGGTCGATCTTCGACTTCGCGAATCCCGGCTACCTGGGCACGGTGCGTGAGTTTACGCATCGGTATGTGAATGCGATTGAGAAGACGCGCGATCCTGAGATTATCAACAAGGTCCAAAAGTTGATCCGTCCCTTCCTGCTGCGCCGCGAGAAGAAAGATCCCGCGATCCAGCTGGATCTGCCGGAAAAGAACGAGTCCAAAACGTTCATCTCACTCACCGCCGAGCAAGGCTCGTTGTACGAAAACTACATCCAAGACATGTTCGACCGGCTGGATACGCTCTCCGCGATGGAGCGGCGCGGGCTCATCCTCGCTGCCCTGACGAAGCTCAAGCAGGTGTGCAACCACCCTGCCTTGCTGCTGAAGGAAGGGTTGTCCGCTCCATGGAGCGGACGCTCGAACAAGCTGGAGCGCCTGCTTGAGATGGTGCAGGAGCTGCGCCAAGAAGGCGACAAATGCTTGATCTTCACGCAGTTTGTCGAGACTGGCAACCTGCTGCAGCACGTGCTGCAGCAGGAGCTGGGTGAGACCGTGTTGTTCCTGCACGGAGGAACAAGCAAAACGGGGCGCGATGAGATGATCGCGCACTTCCAAGACGCAGATGACCGGCCGGCAAACGAGAAGCGAAATGTGTTTATTCTTTCGCTGAAGGCCGGCGGCATCGGGCTGAACCTGACGGCGGCGAATCATGTGTTCCACTATGATCGCTGGTGGAATCCCGCCGTCGAGAACCAAGCGACGGACCGCGCCTTCCGCATTGGGCAGACGCGCCATGTGCAGGTGCACAAGTTCGTCACGCTCGGCACGCTCGAAGAGCGCATCGACGAGATGATCGAGCGCAAGCTCGGCCTCAGTCAGCAGATCGTCGGCTCCGGCGAGAACTGGATCACCGAGCTGTCGACTGACGAGCTCCGCGATTTGTTCTCGCTGCGACGCGAGTGGGTCGAGGCTTAGGCGGACGCGGCTGAGCTGGGTGCAGCCAGGCAGTCATAACCTTGTAGACCCAACGTGGCGCTAGTTTGAGCCGGAGGGAACTACAGGGCGCTATTTAGGCCAAAAATGGCGTTTTCACAGTTTAGGGGAACTACGGGGCCCTATTTCAGCAGAATTGGCCCTTTTCTAAGCGAAAATGACGAAATAGAGGAACATAGTTCCCCGATTTTTGCTCAGATGGCTATTGTCTGTTTAGCCCCCTAATTGAATTGGAGAGTACCTAGGGAAATAAGGTACTATTAAATAAAGGGGGCTGAACGGAATGAGACAACGAAACAACGCATTCAAAGATGTTCGTAACAAAGTGGCGCAAGAAGCTTTAGCTGGGATTAAAGTTGGTGTTCTAGCAAGGAAGTATGACGTCTCACCGAAGACCATTCGCAACTGGGTAAAAGAGTTTCAAGATGAATTTGGTGCAGACGCCATACCTACGATCGACGAACGCATCAACGACTCTAAACGATTGGCTGAGCTCGAAGAAAAATACAATCGAGCTTTAAAGGCGTTGGGGGAAAAGGAACTTGAGAATGAAGTTCTGCGTGAGCTCGTAAAAAAGAAGAACCCTGCCTCAGTGATCGACTCCACGTTGCACAAACGTTCATTGGGCAGGGAAACGCGGTAGTTAAAATACTAGAACTTACTGGAGTGGCTTCTTCGACGTACTACGACAGGAGGAAGTCCGCGCAACGAACCACGACGAAGAAAACAATCGTAGTACTTCGTGGTAGACCCGTGACAAAACACTCTTTTACGCGCTCAGGTGAAGCCGTCAGTGATGAGCAGATCGAAGAATGGCTGATGGAACTCGTTTCCGGTGAAGAGCATGGCTATGGCTATTTGATGTTGAATGAATGCTTGCGTATCCAGCGCAATCTGGTCATCAACAAGAAGAAAACGTACCGCCTATGCGAGAAGCTTGGCATCCTTCATCCACAGCGGCGAAAGAAGATTCATTATCCACGGAAACTCGCTCGTAACCACACGATTACACGTTCAAACCAACTTTGGCAGCTCGACATTAAGTACGGCTATGTGGCAGGTTATGACCAGTTCTTTTACATGGCGGGCATCATTGATGTGTTTGACCGCAGCATCGTAGGTTACCATTTGGGCTCTAGCTGCGATGCAAAGCAGGTCTGCCAAGTTGTAAGAACTGCACTACGTTTACGTTTAACAGATGTTGAG
>NZ_WTUZ01000015.1:15116-316256 GCF_009882985.1 Paenibacillus silvestris | reverse complement strand
CACTGGAGCGAGATTTACTAACAAAAGAGGTTTTTGGTACATTCCAGGAAGCTTACGACGCCGTTGAAACGTACGTAAACTTCTATAACAATCGACGCATGCACCAAAACCTTGGTAAACGATCCCCTGCAGCATTCATGCAGTGGGCAAGTGCCCACCCGGACCAGCTAGCCAAGTACATTCGAGCCGTCTAAAAGAAGAACATGAACGAAAAGAAAAGAGAAACAAAGGAATTCTAAGGGCATCGTTACTTTCGTTAGCAACTCTCCGGAATTAGGGGGTCTGACCGTTGTCAGTAAAATAGCGCCCTGTAGTTCCCGTTATGTGTCTTTTCTTGCTTCCCATTCTCATGCCCACATAAAAAGACCGTCTAGGCAAAATGCAAAATGCCTGACGGTCTTTTCTATGTTGCACTTTGTACACCCACATTCCCGCAAATGCTCCTCTATTCAGCTCTATGTTGCATAAAGTACAGCGTTCTACTATAAAATGAGCTGTTTTCGAGCCATGTACATCAAATTGATTGTACTCTTTACAATGAACTGTTAGATAACAAACATAAATTGTCTTTAAGTTGTACTTAATACAACGAAGACAAAGGGAAGAAGTAAAACAAAAGGCTGTCCTCCAAGAGAGAAATCCACTTCGAGGACAGCCTTTTCCTATGTGTTCAACCTTCGCCTATATCAGCAAATCCAGAAACAAATAATACCCCTCTCCCAACGTACAGGAATAGGTCTGAATCTGATGCGAGGTATCTAGATCCGTATACATTTGTGATAAGATCCCCTGCTTTTGCAGGTTCATCATGAGAATGTTGGAGATGAAATACGGGCGCCACGTCCAGTTCGCTCCGCGATAGCTCTCGTCTTTGCTCCAAGCATGCTCTTTGCGAATATAGTTGGATGAGATTTGATAGCCATCTTCCCCACATATGTAGATCCGTATACAATTATCAGTTACGGTTGTGATCGTATGTTCAATTAGCTGATCCGCGTCTTCCGCCGTCAAAATACGAATGGTCGATTGGTTCAGGGCTTCCAGGCTTTGATGAATGGCTGAGAGATGGCTGTTCCGCTGAAATTCCCCTTGGCCAAAAAGGCCCATCTCTTCTTTCAGCATAGGTTTAAAAACATCCTTATGCTGCAAATACGGCTCTGCTTTCGAAAAGAGGTAACCTTGCACATACCTCGCACCGACCTGCAGCGCGCTGTGCAGTTCTTGCTTCGTTTCGATGCCTTCCACAAGCAGGGAAGCTCCCATTTGAGCCGCCAAGATGGAAAAAGATTGCATCAGGGCTTTGTATCCCGCATGAATCGCGCTTTTTTTCAGTATATTAAGATCGATTTTCAATATTTTCGGCTGCAAACTCGCGATGCGATCGAAATTGCTGAACCCGCTGCCTACATCGTCAATCGCAATGATACAACCGAATTGCCGATATAACTCGACAATTTGAGTTAGCTCTTGCAGCTTTCCTGTGAATTCCTCTTCGGTAACTTCAATCACGATACGCGCAGGATTTATATCATATTTCCGCAATAGTTCAATCGTTGGCAGCACGCCTGTGCGCTTATAAGTCCGATAGATCCATGAGGGTTTTAAGTTAATAAATAACAAGCTTTCATCTTGCGTAGAGGCAAGCTGTTCAATCGCTCGCTCCCTTAAGTGTCGATCAATGGGAAGCTGCACATCTTCCGGAATGTCAGGATTTTTGAAAAAAGGCCCCAAGCTTTCGACAATATCCTCTCTAATTCGCCTTCCCAATGTCTCATAGCCGATGATTTCCTGCGTCTGAAGAGAGAGTATAGGCTGGAAGAATGGACGTACTTCATGTCTCAGCGGAATCCTGCTGTCGTTAACCTGCACGTTGTGCGCCCTCCTCATGTGAAATCTTCATGTTCCTAAATATGACATAAAATTTCAAAAACTTCGTAATGACTAGTATTGTAAACGACATTGTCGCTTCTTGCAACGAATTCATGGAAGAAAACATAACATGGTCGATTTTTAAAGGAATATTGTTGCAGCTTGTCGAATTTTAACCGAAATGTACTCATTTATTCTATGTAGAATTCAGGTGACCAAGTGGCTATGAAAACATTCACGAGATCGCGAATCTCCATGTTATACGTTATTTTAATCGTGGCATTACTTGCTTTTGTCAGCGTGTCGAACTATATTGCTTCCCGGAACATGGAAAGTGAGAGCAATGCGATCGTGAATGATGCCATTCCGATCTCCAAGACCACGAACAGCCTGCTGACCGACCTGATCAATCAGGAAACCAGCATTCGCGGTTTCGAGTTAACGGGCAATGAGCAATATTTGGATCCTTATACCACAGGCAAAAAACAGCTGGAAGCAGATCTGGACAACATCCGAATATATGATAAAAAGTATCCGACACTCCAGCTCATCATGGATACACAAGCTATACCGGCCATTACTAACCTGCAACGCTTTTTTGACAGCCAATTAGAACTCATTCGTGCAGGTAAAACGGAAGAAGCTAGAACCCGGATTAACTCAGGCAAAACGATGATGGATCGTTACCGTGTCATCCATACGAGTATTGAGAAGACGATTGTACAAATCACAGAAGACGCCTACAACTCATCTCTCAAAGCGGGGCAAACCTCTCGTACGATTACCATGGTTGGAGGCATTATTGCCCTCATCGCAGGCGTGATGTCCATCTTCATCTCTTTCCGGGCTATTCACGCGGAAGAGGAGCTTCGTAAAAGCGAAGAAACCTATCGATATATGGCGGAAAGCCTCGAAACGCAGAATGAGGAGATCATTGCACAGCAAGAAGAGCAGCAAATCACTCTAGCCAAGCTATCTGAAAGAGAAAGGGATCTTGAGCTGATCTCTTCCTACCAAGAGAAGCTTACTGGCTACGTGGAGCTCAAGGATTTCTTGAAGCAAACGCTGCCTGCTCTGCTAAATTCCCTACAACAGGACGCTGCTCTCGTTGTTATGAAACGTGAAGCAAGCAATAGCGATAATGACAATTACACGTATGAAGTCATTCATTCTATCGGATATCCGAAAGAGCACATTCAGGTTCATCAGAATGAGTTATTTGGACCGGCTAGGCGTGTTTTTGATGAAGGTACGAATCTGGTCCATACACGTGATGTATCTGGACATGAAAAGGGTGTCCATGGCGGGATGATGCATGCCGTCGATAACTACGTTCCTCTTCTTGACGACAAACAGACGGTCATCGGCTTCCTGCTCCTGACGAGCTACCAAAGTTCCGTGTTCCAGGAGAACAACCAACGCCTGACGAAAGGCTTGGTCCGTCAGTTTGGCTTGGCGTTTTTTGCTCAAGTGATGAATGATGAGAGAGTGAAGCAAGCCGCTCACTTGGCAGATTTGAACGACGAGCTTATTGCCGAGAAGCTATTAATTGAGGGCCAACGCGACTTGATTCAGAATATTTTGGAATCGGCACACGAGGGCATGATGATGTGTGACTCCGAGGGGACCATCCTATTCGCTAACCATCGGATGAACCGCTATTTTGGCCTGAATGGGCGCATCGGCGAGAATTTAGTCGTTAGCTGTCACGCAATTGCCGCTGAGACTCCGAGCTTCTTCGGTGCTGCTTCTTCCATAGAAGCGCTAATTAGCGGTGCACATACGCATCTGACACAGCGTTTTGGCTTTGTGCTCGATGATCAGCCTCAGCATGCAGAGCTGTATGCAACTGTCGTCAGTGAAGATACTGAGCAGCAGGGTTACCTCTTTGTTTTCCGTGACCGGACGGAAGAAGAGCGCGTCGATGAAATGAAAAACGAGTTCATTTCCATCGTTTCTCACGAGCTGCGGACTCCTTTGGCAAGCGTGCTTGGCTTCATTGAGATTCTGCTCCATCGCGAGCTGCCGCAAGATAAACAGAAGAAATACATGGAAACCATTTATAAAGAAGCACATCGTCTCTCCAATTTAATCAATGATTTCCTCGATTTACAGCGCATGGAGTCCGGGCGGCAGTTATATCACTTCTCCCCGATCAACTTACTGCCAACTGTACAGGATATCGTTGATCAGTGGCAGGATAAGCAAAACCACAGCATCGTCATCCATCAGCAGGAACCGGAATTATGGGTGCGGGCAGATGCCGATCGGATCCGGCAAGTTTTCCATAACCTGATCAGCAATGCGATTAAGTACTCTCCTGGCGCTGAGCGCATCGATGTTTATTTATCCATTGAGAATGGTAAAATCGTTGCAAAAGTGCAGGACTACGGCCTCGGTATCCCGGAGGAAGCGCATGATCAAATGTTCTCCAAATTCTTCCGTGTCGATAACTCCGACCGACGCCAAATCGGCGGAACCGGCTTAGGCTTAGCTATTGTGAAAGAGATCGTGGAAGGGCACAGCGGACAGATCTCGTACGAATCTCAGATGGGTACCGGCACGACCTTCCGGATTGAATTCGATCAGTATCAGCTATCATCCATGGATGGGAAAATCGTTATTTTCGAAGATGATGATGACCTCGCCAAATTGATTCAAATTGCGCTGAATAAACTGGATCTTCCTTCCATCCAACTGCGCTCTGCAGAAGAGGGGATTATTGCCTTGAACCGTTGCAAAGGTGAACCGATTCTGTTCATCGTGGATATTCACCTTGAAGGTGTAAAAAACGGATGGGATTTCATTTCCGACTTATCCAGGCATCCCATGTATTATCAGACTCCAGTTATTGTCTCTACGGCACTGGATCAACCCCATGATTTCCATGAGAAAGAGATTCAGAAATATCTCAAAAAACCTTTCTCCATGGAACGTCTAGTCCAGGTAGCCAAAAATTTACTCGATAACAAGAAGAGTAATGCGTACGTTTTTCCTTCTCAGGACAAGGATTCTCTCTCTAACACTTTGCTGCGCAACGGGATCGATGTGGTTGAGATGAAAGAAAATATGGATATGATTGAGGTTGAAATTAAGAAGCCTACATCAGACGCCTAGCATCGCTGCATCTCTTATTAACTAGCTTGTTCATCTCTCTTCCTCCATCTTGGGGGTGGGGAGATTTTTTTATTGTAAAGCGACAGGGATTTCTCGGCCTGACAGCCAATATACTAGAGAAAAATGAACTTAAATAAGCAGGAAAGGGTGACCCTGGTGGCAAAGCTTGAGCCCGCTTCCAATCCGATACAAACACGCAGCGCCTGGACGCTGTTCTTCTCTTTACCGATATTCGCTTGGGCCATGTACGATTTCGCGAACACCATCTTTTCCTCCAATATTGTGACGGTCTTCTACCCCTTTTACTTAAAAGAAACGTTAGGAAAAAGCGAGGAATTGAACCAGATAGCCAGCACCTTTATCACGTACTCCAATGCCTTATCGAGTTTATTTCTCGTCCTGCTGTCCCCTTTATTCGGGGTATGGATCGACCGTACTGGCAAAAAGAAGGCCTACCTTGTCCCCTTTACCTTGATTGCCATCGCGGCGACTCTGCTCATGGGCGCTTCAGCTATCTGGCATACCGACCAGCAGTGGATGGGACTGAATACCTCGATTCTAGGTGTGATTTTCTTCTTCATGGTCGCCAAATTCTTTTATAATTCCAGCTTAATCTTCTACGACTCAATGATTTCGGATCTAGGCAGCGAGCGTGAAATCCCGATCATTTCAGGCGTAGGCGTAGCTGTTGGTTATGTAGGCACGCTAGTTGGCCTAGTTGTTTTCCCTTTAATTAATGGCAATCATTTTGAAAATACGTTTATTCCAAGCGCGCTCATGTTCTTGCTATTCTCCCTGCCGATTATGTTCCTATACAAAGAGAAACCGCTGAAACCGGTTAGCGAGAAAAAATCGCTCCTTAGCGGCTACCGCGAGATCTGGGCTACCTTCAAGGAGGCGCGAAAGTATCGTGCCGCTTTCCTGTTCATGATCGCTTACTTTTTCTTTAATGATGCCATTGCCACCGCCATAGCTGTCATGGCGATTTATGCGAATACGGTGATGGGATTCACAACGGGGCAGTTCATTCTCCTCTATTTGGTTTCGACCGTATCGAGCATCATCGGCTCCTTCCTCTTTGGCTATGTCACCCGCAGTCTGGGGCCCAAAAGAGCCGTGACCATCGTTGCCTTCGTTCTCATCGTCGCGATTGCCATCGCATCCTTAGCGACCAGCCAAAGCTTATTCTGGGTTGCCGGCAGTCTCTACGGCGTATCAATGGGCGCCATGTGGGTAACGTCTCGGACGATGATTGTGCAATTGACGCCTGCCCAGAAACGCGGTCAGTTTTTCGGCCTATTCGCTTTCTCGGGAAAAGTATCCTCGATTGTTGGGCCTGCTCTGTACGGATCGATTACGCTGGCGCTAGCCTCCACGGGGAATTTGGCCAGCCGAGTTGCGCTTGGCTCGCTTCTGCTACTGGTCATTGTCGGACTCATCGTGCACATGCGAGTTCCACAGAAATTGCATTCTTCTACTTAGTTCGTGTACAATAACTTTTAATCATAAGCGGAAAGGTGTGAGGGGTATGAAGGGTCCTGTGATCAAGCAGAAACAGTATCATTTCCTATTTCTCATTCCTAATAAACACTAAAGCGTTCGTTGCTTTAGTGTTTTTTTTCGCTCTGAAAACCGTTCTTTGCTAATGAACGGGCAGCTTTGAGTAGAAACAAGGATAGGGATACCAATTGTGTCATGGGAGGAGAGATCCATATGCGGTACAAACGAGTCCTCATTAAGCTAAGCGGCGGGGCTGTTGCAGGGGAAAGCGAATTCGGTTTCGATCCTAAACAACTGGATCATATTGCGAATGAAATTATGACCGTTGTTCAATTAGGTGTTGAAGTGTGTCTTGTCATTGGCGGGGGCAATATCTTCCGCGGCAATATGGGCGAGAGCTGGGGCATTGAGAAGGCGGAGGCTGACAATATCGGAACTCTCGCTACCGTCATCAACAGCTTGATGCTGCGCGGTGTACTGAAAGCGAAAACCGACGCGGAAGTGCGCGTCATGACGGCGATTCCGATCGCCTCTGTAGCGGAGCCTTTTATCCGGCTTAGAGCCATTCATCATTTAGAAAAAGGATACATCGTTATTTTCGCAGGGGGCAATGGACAGCCATTCGTCACGACAGACTACCCCTCGGTCCAAAGAGCTATCGAAGTAAACTGTGAAGCCATTCTCGTTGCGAAGCAAGGTGTCGATGGCGTTTTTGACAAAGACCCTAAACATCATAAAGAGGCTCTCCAGTACAAATCTCTCCATTACAATGACGTCATCCACCACAACCTGAAGGTCATGGATCAGTCTGCCTTTATTCTGGCGCGGGATTATCACATTCCCATCCATGTGTTCAATTTCGATAAACCCGGTTCCATGAAAGAAATATGCGTAGGACAAAATACGGGCACGATCATCAGCGGTGCCTCCGAGCTCATTTATCAGCAGGGGTAATTGACCAAGTGGTGATTCGGGGTACCTTACAGCCCGTGTTACAAGGATGGACCCTTGATAGAGGAACTAGAGGGCACTATCTAGGCGAAATGCGATGATTCAGGTGATTGAGGGAACTAGAGGCTCTTATTTCAGCCGAATCTGCTATATTCATCATCAAATGACAAAATAGCGGATCATAGTTCCCTCTCACTAGCTCAAACGCCTATTTTCGCTGAAATAACGCCCTCTAGTTCCGCTCACTAGGCACGCAGACACTAAAAAGGATAGAGAACAGTTTAGCAACTGTCGCTCTATCCTTCTTTATTTACTCCTTCTGGTCGAGCATAAGCACGTAATAGTCATTTGCGTTCTTCGTTCTAAAGCCGCAAGATTCATACAACCCTAGCGCCTTCTCATTTTCCACCGAAACCTCGAGTTTGATCAAACCCGCCTGATGCTCCTGCTTCAAATACACGATAGTCTGACTCAAAATCTGACGCCCATAACCTTGTCCACGGCGCTCAGGCAATACGCAAAAGCCGTAGATGAATCCGCTGGCATCTTCCCCAATCATGGCTCCAATTTTACCAATCGGCTCTTTCTGCTCTCCGTGCCCTACCTCAGCAATCAAGGTTCGTTCTTTCTCCGCACTGATCGTTTGGTTAACGTATTCTCTCGAATCGTCCTCAGACATATTGAAGCCGGACACGTTAAGTTGAATGAGCAACTCGCTATCCTGCACATTCGCGGTACGCAGCGTCAGCAGCTGATCTCCGGTTTGCAGTACTCCTCCAGCACCCTCTTGAAGCTCCATCACGTATTCAGAGAAACGATATTCTGCGCCAAGCTTCGTCAAGAAAGCTTTCCCACTCACTGAGCCCCGTTCATTGATGAAAATCGCCTTCGGTACTCCTCGGCGTCTGCACGTTTCCAGTGCCGTCTGGACCAGCTGGCCAAAGATACCTTGGTTCCGCGCCTCTGGGTGCACCATTCCGCTAATTTCGACTTCCGTGGACAGAAAGCAATATATCGCCAAAAATCCGACAATCCGGTCATCCCGGTAAAATAAAAAGTCATTCGTCACGCCCGGTGGACGATCCGATAATGTACTCCAGTTCAGCTTTATCTCAATATGGTCATGGCTGTTGCAGGCCTCCCATAGGTTCCTAACTTCCTTCAGCTCCTGCGGTGACAGTCCTGCCCGCGCAAATATGCCTTGTTTCAATAGATTGTCCTCCATACTACTTAGTAGCTTGCCTACTGCCATTATACATGTCTGCTCTTCAGCGTGGTAAGCTAATAAATAATTTTACATAAAGTTTCGTGTACGGTGAACGGTTGATTCTTGCTATTCGTATTATCTATGAATTCTGGCAGAGAGGGTGATCCTTGACTTGGAAGAGCAAGATTTGCTTGATCGGGCTACGCGGGGAGATCGCACCGCTCTGTCCCAGTTGTTACAGCAGCATTATGAGTTTGTTTATAAATATATGTTGAAAATAACGCTGAATCCGGCGCTCGCAGAAGACCTAACGCAAGACACCATGATCCGATGCATCGAGAAAATAAAGCTGTATAACGCGAAATCGAAATTCTCCTCTTGGCTGATCACGATAGCCACTCGGTTAATGATTGACCAAGCGCGGCGGCGCAAACGCGAAAAGAAATGGCTGGAACAGCAGCAGGCTGGCGCCCTGCGTCAGATGAAGTGGCACGCCGAAAGTCAGAACGAGGCTTGGCCCGATGTGCTGAATACCTTGGCTGAACTGCCGGAGGAAAGCCGCATTCCAGTTATTCTCAAGCATTACTACGGCTACACCTATGAAGAAATTGGGCAAATCCTTGCCATCGCGGAAGGGACTGTCAAATCGAGAGTGCATAACGCTTTGAAACAATTGCGAAAGGAGCTGGTGTAGATGGACGATTTCCAGGACGCCAATCATAAAAGGCCTCAAACGAGCAGCTCTGGACGTAAGCAGGATGGTCCGAGCAACAACACCGAGGCGGAGACGGAGGCTGCCGTTCAGAGTCTACAGCAAGGCCTAGACGCGTTAGACGGCTTATTCCCTGCTTCACGCCCAAGCAGCGCTTGGTTCGATCAACAAATCGCCGCCGTACAGAAAAAGCAGCGTTCGCTGCTGCTCAGTGATCTGCTCAAACTGTGGGGCGCTGCGCTGCTGCTGCTCTATCTCCTTTTCATGGTCGCAGCTGCACAGCCGGTTACCTTCATTACTTTCCAAGCCTTGGCGATCCTAGTGCCTCTAGCTTGGCTACTCCTTCGAAAGCAGGTGGATTCACATGAAACATGAGAATTGGGATGTACTGCCTCTATGGGCTTGGATTGGCCTTGCTCTTATTCTGCTCGTGCAAAGCACATGGCTGTTCGTTGATGCGCGCAAAAGGAGTGCTCGTTACCCTTGGTTCTGGGGGATATGGGGTATCCTTCAGGCGCCGACGCCGCTCATCGTATACCTGTTTGCGGTACGCAAGATTCACCGCAGCTTTTCGCGCAGGGGGAATTGAGCTTTTGTTTTCATTAACGCCGATTACTCCAGCTATTTTCCATCTAACTGAGCGATGGCGTACAGATAAGCAAGAAGACCCAAAAGAGCCAGCCCCTCAAGGGACCGGCTCTTCTCTATGTTACAGCGCCTGCCGGGCATATTCATCCGGTGTCTGGCCGATAATGGACTTGAAATCCTTAATAAAATGCGACTGGTCATGATAGCCCAGATCCATCGACAGCTTGGACCAGTTCGGCTTATCGCTCACATCGGTCATCTCCGCCGCATTCTGGATACGCGCCAGCTTAATGACCCACTTGGGCGTAACGCCTACGTAGTGGTCGAATAGGCGCTGCAGCGTTCTTTTGTTCACATGGAAATGCTCACAGAGGCTGTCTACCTTCGTGATATCGTGCTGCTCGTTAATATAATCAATGATTTCGTTGATAAAAGCCACCTGCGTGTCTTGTTCCGGCAGCTTGGGCCGGATCAATTGCTCGATGAGCGCTACCATCTGCTGTTCATTTTCCTGTGCAAACATGTCAGCCTCTAGCGCAAGCGGATCAGCATCAAAGACACTCTGAATGCTCAGCGGGCTGGTCATGCCGGAAACCGGCTGTTTAAAGAACGGATAGAAACCGCCAGGCTTAAATTTTACGCCAAATACGCAGCCATGGCCTTCCAGGTGATGGCCGTATTTCTCTTTTCCAGGACCGTAAATGGCCGTTTGACCGGGCTCAACGATCAGATTGACGCAGGGATTCGGGATCACGTGTTGTATATAAGGCTCTTGGCCTCTCAAATCCCACCGAACGATCCAATAATGGCGAATGAAAAAGGCCAATTCTTCCGAGGGTGCAAGCCTGGAAAGCTGAAATTTCTGCGCAGTTTGCTGGAGATTCATGATTCCTAGACTGGGCTTAATGAGGCCTGACATGACAGCAATCACTCCTTGTCGCGTTTTTACAATACTTGGTGCGTACAAACCTATATCATAAACTTAACACATAACGAGGGAGTGAGCTAAAGTTGGAATTAAAATACGAATTTTACATTGGTGCAACTTGCAAAGAAGTGTGGGATATTCTGGTGACACCGGAGGGGACGCGTCAAATTCTCTTCGGCAGCGTACTGGAGTCTACGTTCGAGATCGGTTCTGATTTCAGATACATTGGACCTGGCAATGAAGGCGACGAAACGGTGCATGTCTATGGCAAGATTCTGGCCTACGAACCGGAGAAACTTCTCTCCTGCACCGAGCATGCTGGTCCGTCCTACAACCCGAATCATGCGGATTTTGAATCGCGAATGACGTTTACGTTAGAGACGGTCGGCAGCTGCACGAAATTGACACTCATCAATGACCAATGGACGCCGAACCACCCGAGCTTCGAGCGAACGAAGGATAGCTGGTGGATGACTTTAAGCAACATTAAGACACTTGCGGAGACTGGTAAAACGTTAGACTTTGGTTGGTAATTAGAGGGCTATCTCAGAGACGGAAGATGAACTTTCCGAACCTTTGAGATAGCTTTTTTCCACTTATAAAGGTAAAAGTGCCAGCGTTGCTTTCCCCTCAAGCCCTTCAACCATAGCATGCCACGCCTGCGGTTTATTTGCGAGAACGGCATAATAACGCTTCAAGAACTTCACGACAATCGCTGCATCAAGCTGCGTCATGTCTTCGTCTGTCGGAAAGAAGCAGAGGTCCAGCTCCTCCACCGCTTCCCCATTGTTTTCCCAAGAAGGATGCACATAGGTGAAATCAATTCTTTTGTAACCGAGATGCGACAAGACTTCTCGCCGCACGTAAGGATCCATTGGCTTCACGCCGCCAAACGCATGCCCTTCGATCCGATATGGATCATAGATCTCAGCGAACATTCCCAGCATCGGTTTGCCCGACTCAGCCGCCAGAGCCTCTAGGTCATTCCAACGTTTGCGCGCCAGGAAACGGCCAATGCCAAGTCCTGCTTGACCAATGATCGTGAAATCCGTCATCGCCACTTGAAAATCCTCATAATAGCGGTACTCTGTCGTGCCAACGACCTTCCCTTCGTGCACAGCAACAAACACCCGAATACCCGGGTCCTCGAGCGGCTCTTTCCATAACGCATATTCCAGCACTTCTTCCGGGGGAAATACCTCTTTCATCAGATCATGCATCGCACGAAACAAAGGGTTGTCAATACTTGTTATCCGTATGTATTCCATAAGTTCCTCAAGCTCCTTTACTTACTAATTCGAAATGGATTCCGCCATTCCATCAAAAGCGCATAGTTCAATGATTCCTCATCCTGCAAATAATTCGGCACAACCTGCACCGGCGTTCTCCCGCAGCGCAGCAGGAACGTAATAACCGGGTCCTTGCAGGTCCCTGCCATGACCGCCTTCGCATATTCCTCCGCGGTCATCTCTTCGGCATGCCGGTGGTACCCCGGCATGCGCCCGCCTCCGAGCAGCCTGCGCAGCCCCAAATGCACGACCACTTCATACATGGACTGCATCATCCATTTGCCAAGACCGAACTTGCGATAGGCAGGCATCACGCAGATATCCACAATATACAGGGTATCGCCATCAGGCTGGTGCGTACGGATATAACCATCATCTGTTAGCGTCGACCAGCTATGATCACCTGCATGCTCTTCATCATAGTCGACAAGCAGCCCTGTGATGGAACCCACAATCTTGCCCCCCACCTCTACACAGAGTGCGCCTTGGGGAAATCGTGTGATGTGCTCCGTGAGCTGCTCCTCATTCCACCATAATTCCGACGGAAAAGGCGGTGGAAAGCTTTCCTGCTGAACGCGAATCAGCGCGCCAATGTCATCTTTTTCATAATTGCGTATGACTGCCTGCATGGGCTTATCGCCTTCGAAGACGTACAGCTTTTTAGCGTAAAATTGGTGCGAATTCACATCCATCATGTTTGGCATACCTCCTCGCCCCATTTAGGACCAATCGGTGTATAGATCCGTCCTGCGGTCACGCCATGTGGTGACAGAACCTTTTTCGCGGACAAGGGTTAGTAAATCTAGATCCAAATCAGCCGTGACCACCATGTCGCCGTTGATTTCGCCTTCGACCATAATGCCTTTTGGCGGAAAAGGCACATCATTCGGGGTTAGCACTGCAGCCTGCCCGAAATTCGCCCTCATGAAATCAACCGTTGGCAGCGCGCCGACCGTACCCGTAGTAACGACGTAGATTTGATTCTCAATAGTCCGTGCATGGCACGTGTAGCGCACTCGGTGGAACCCATGCCGGTCATCCGTACAGGAAGGAGCGAACAGCACATCAGCGCCGCGAGCTCTAGCCATTCGGACGATTTCCGGGAATTCCACGTCATAGCAGACGAGTATCGCGATGCGGCCTTTCTCCGTGTCAAAAACCTGCAGCGAATCCCCAGCACCCATATTCCATTCCTTCACCTCGGTCGGGGTAATGTGCAGTTTTTTCTGCTCCCCAACACGTCCGTCCGGATAAAATAAAAAGGCCGTGTTATACAGCTTACCCTCTTCAGAGGTAATGTGCGTGCCGCCAATGATATGCATGTCTGTTTGCTTCGCCAACCCCTGAAATAGCGTCCGATAAGCCTCCGTAAACGACGGCAACGCCTCAATCGACAGTGCTTTGCCATTCTCATCGCCAATGGACATCAATTGTGTCGTAAACAGCTCTGGAAACAGCACAAAATCCGCCTCAAACTCCTGAGCCACCTTCACATAATGCTCCACCTGCGCAGCGAACTCTTCAAAATTGTGTATCGTATGCAAATGGTACTGCACGGCCGAAACTCGCATTTTCAACGTCATCTCTCCCAACTTGTCATCATTTGTATGGGCCAGAGTTACAAGCTAACAAGCACTCGCCCTCTAACTTTCCCGTCCAAAACCTCTTGTGTCGCTTCGGCAACCCCATCCAATGTCACTTCTTTGTACACCATCTGCTCGATCAGCCGCGGCTTCAATTCCCCAGCTATCCGTTCCCAAAGGGGCCGCCGAATATCGGATGGGCAGAGCACCGAATCAATACCCAATAGATTCACGCCCCGCAGTATAAAAGGAAACACCGTCGCGGCAAATTCACCGCCGCCTGTCACTCCGCTCAGCGCTACGGATCCGCCGTATTTCATCCGGCTCAGCACATAGGCTAGCGACTCTCCTCCCACCGGGTCGACACAGCCTGCCCAATATTCCTTGTCCAGCGGCTTTCTGACGGACGGGGAAAGCTCTTCCCGGGGCACGACACGTTTCGCCCCCAATTCGAGCAAATAGGCATGGTCAGCGGACTTGCCCGTACTGGCCTCCACCTCATAACCGAGCGCAGCCAGCATCGACACACTGTTGCTGCCTACTCCGCCGGTAGCACCGCGAACGAGTACAGGACCCTTCTCTTTGCTCAGTCTATTCTCCTCCATGCGCTGAATCGAGAGAGCTGCCGTAAAACCAGCCGTCCCCAGTATCATGGACTCCCTGTGGGACAACCCCTTCGGCAGCGGCACAACCCAATCGGCTGGAACGCGCGCATAGGCGCTAAACCCGCCGTAATGTCCCGTTCCCAGCTCATAGCTGGTCACAAGCACCTCATCCCCTTCGCGAAAGCGCGGGTCTGACGAAACAGCCACAGTACCTGCCAGATCGATGCCAGGCACGATAGGATACTTGCGCACAACACGCCCGTTCGGCGTGCAGGCCAACGCATCTTTATAATTAATACCCGAGTAGCGCACGCGTATCGTCACTTCACCCGGTGGTAAATCTTCAATTCGCAGCTCTTTCACTTGGGCGGAAAAACGTTCCTCTGTCTTCTCCACCATTAACGCCTTAAAGCTATCCATGCTGGTTTAGCCTCCTCGGTCCTCCTAGGATTCGATCAAGTGAACCTTCCATCAACTACCTTTAGTTTACTAAAATCGTGTCCAGTATTCAAAGGGTTGATGCTTCACCAAAACCGCTAGACGGGCGGGTACCGCCTGCACAATATACCACCTCACGTGCACTTAGAGCACTCCTCCCGCTGAAATCCCCCTTGGGTAGATCGGATGAAACTTCTAAAAGGGTGGTTGCACGAAAGGAACTACAGGGTCTTAATTCGGAGGAACAGGCCTATTTGTAGGTCCAGGCGGAACTACAGGGTCTTATTCACGCTCAAATCTGCTTATTTCCATCAAAATAGCCAAAATAGTGGACTGTAGTTCCCCCTCGCTGCCTCAATCGGCTATTCCCATTGAAATAGCGCCCTGTAGTTCCCCTAACAGTACGCGGAGTGCTCCTCCTCCTACGCCAAATCGCAAAAAACTCCCCGGTCCATATGACCAGGGAGCTCCTCTTTATTGCTGCTGCGCAAAGCCAGCAGCTATCAAAAACCGTTCAAAAGCCGCTTGCCCGGCTTCATCACGCTTGAACACGCCCGCGTCGAGCAGCACGTCCATGAACTTGCTGCCAACTTCCTCCTGCAGCAACGCTTTCGCGCCGTTCGCCGTCAGCGGAGCGCTGATCTTCGCGAGCATCGCCTCGATCCAAGCCGCATGCTTATGCAGCGGATGGGCGGCCTCATCGCGGATTGCGCTGCCGAAGTCGGCTTCGCCCGTGAGGATCTTGGCGATATCCGCCAGCTCCTCCTGCAAGCGGCCAGGCAGTACCGCCAGCCCCATAACCTCAATCAAGCCGATGTTCTCCTTCTTGATGTGGTGTAAGTTCTGGTGCGGATGGAAGATGCCATCCGGATGCTCTGCGCTGGTGCGGTTGTTCCGCAGCACCAGGTCAAGCTCGTACTCGCCCCGTGCGTTGTTGCGGGCGATCGGGGTGATCGTGTTATGCGGGATCCGCTGTCCGTCCTTCTCGCTGAAGGCGAGGACGTCCGCTTCCGCATCACTGTACGCACGCCAGTCTTCGAGCAGCTTGCTCGAGAGCTTATAAAGCTGCTGCTTGTTATGGCCGCTCAAGCGGATTACCGACATCGGCCACTTCACGATAGCGGCCTTCACACCAGCGAACTCAGCGTTCGTGAAGGCTTTCTCACTTGGCGCTTTTTCCATCGGGAATTGATGGCGTCCGCCCTGGAAGTGGTCATGATTCAGGATGGAGCCGCCCACGATCGGCAGATCCGCATTGGAGCCGATGAAGTAATGCGGGAATTGATCGATGAAATCCAGCAATCGATAGAACGTATTCGCCGTAGTTTTCATCGGGATGTGCTTCTCATGGAAAATAATGCTGTGCTCGTTGTAATACACGTAAGGCGAGTATTGCAAGTACCATTTCTCATTATCCAGCTCTAACGGAATGATCCGTAGATTCTGTCTTGCCGGGTGATTCACACGTCCGGCATAGCCTAAGTTGTCTGCGCAGAGCAGACATGCGGGGTAGCTGCTTTGTGGCAGCGTTTTGAGCAGGGCAATTTCCTTCGGATCCTTCTCCGGTTTGGAGAGATTGATCGTGATCTCCAGATCGCCGTAAGCTGTCCCAGCGAGCCAGTATTCATTTTTCTGAATACGATCCATCCGAATATAATTAGAATCAATGGACTGCTTGTAAAAGTAATTCGTTGCCGACTCTATGCCATTGGTCTTCGCTGTGTTCCAGAATTGATTCACAACCTCGGAAGGACGAGGCATGAGCAGCCCCATAATCCGTGCGTCCAACAGATCTCGGTACGTGGCTGTATTCTCTTCCAGGAGACCCGCCTCGAAAGCGGCATCCAGCAGCTCTTCTAGCAGGGCTACAGGGCTGCTTAACTTCTCATCTGGCACTTCTCCTGCATAAGGCTCAGCAAGCCCGAATAAATCAAGCAAAGCATTTCGTGAAATATAGACATCCAATTGCTCGATAAGTCCATTTTGCTTCGCAAACTGAAGGAGCCTTTCTATGGTCAATGCGGTAAACTGCGATGCTTCAACTGTCCGTTCCATGTGATCCACATTCCTTTCTAAGCAAGCTTACTCAGCGTAACCGCTCGGGTTATTTTGGTGCCAGTTCCATGCGCTTTCAATGATCGATTCCAGGGAATCGCGGCTCGGCTTCCAGCCCAGCTCCGTTCTTGCACGCTCTGACGAGGCAATCAATGTTGCAGGGTCACCCGCTCTGCGCGGCTCCATTACTGCAGGAATAGCATGCCCTGTTACTTTGCGGGCGATTTCAATTACTTGCTTAACCGAGAAGCCTGTGCCATTGCCCAGGTTATAAATATTGCTTTCCGCTCCGCCACGCAGCTTCTCTACCGCGAGCACATGAGCGCTAGCCAAATCGCTGACGTGAATGTAATCGCGCACGCAAGTGCCGTCTTCCGTAGCATAATCGTCTCCGTAGATGGAGATATGCGCTCTTTGACCGAGTGCCACTTGTAAAATGATTGGAATAAGGTGCGTCTCTGGGCTGTGATCCTCACCGATTTTGCCGCCGGCATGCGCGCCCGCTGCATTAAAATATCGCAAAGAGACATATTTGATGCCATGGGCCGTGTCGAACCATTTCATCATTTTTTCCATCGCGAGCTTCGTTTCGCCATACGTATTCGTAGGCAAGGTACGGTCGCTTTCCAAAATCGGAATGTTCTCAGGTTCGCCATACGTAGCTGCTGTTGACGAGAACACGATATTTTTCACGCCGTATTGATTCATTTTTTCAAGCAAGCAGAGCGTTCCGTACACGTTATTATGATAGTATTTGGCTGGATTAGTCATGCTCTCGCCAACTAGCGAATTCGCTGCGAAATGGATGATGGCATCAATGCTGTTTTCTGAAAAAACAGTATCCAGAAACTCGCCATCACGCAGATCACCGACATACAGCTTGCCGCCAAGCACAGCATCTCTGTGCCCTTGTTGCAAGTTATCGACAATAACAACCTCTTCGCCTTTTTCCAGCAGCTCAGCCACTGCATGCGAACCGATATACCCGGCTCCGCCCGTTACTAGAATCGCCATTTACAACGCCTCCTCGATCTGTTCAACGCCATTTCCGATATCGCATACGTAGAAACTTGGTGTCAAACCTGTTTGTTCTGTATATTCTTTGCCGACTTGATCGATAAATGTTTGTACACTGTCTTCATGAACCAAGGAAACCGTACATCCGCCGAAGCCTGCGCCAGTCATGCGTGCACCTAGTACACCTGGAACCTTGAGCGCTGCCGCAACCATCGTATCCAGCTCAACGCCAGTTACTTCATACAGATCACGCAGAGAGTTGTGGGAACCAACCATTAGCTTGCCAAAAGATTCAAGATCATTTTGTTCTAGAACTTCGATCGACTTAAGAACACGATCAATTTCTTCTACAACGTGCTGCGCTCTGCGGCGAACCGTTTCGTCCGGAATCAGATGCTTGTATTCGTTGAACTGATCAAGGTTTAACTGACCAAGCAGCGTGATCGCTGGGAACTGCTTCTGCAAGTAAGTGACCGCCTGCTCGCATTGGCTTCTTCTTTCATTGTAAGCGGAGTCGACGAGCCCTCTGCGTTTGTTCGTATTTCCAATCACCAGCTTGTAGCTGCCGCTTTGGAATGGCACATGGCGGTACTCAAGCGTATCGCACATGAGCAGGATTGCGTTATCCTTTTTCCCATTAGCTACAGCGAATTGGTCCATGATGCCACAATTCACGCCAACGAATTGGTTCTCTGTTTTTTGCGCTAGCAGGGCAATCTTGACGGTATCAATCGGATACTTCTCAAGAGTTTCAAGGGCATAGGCTGTTACAACTTCGATGGAAGCTGAGGACGAGAGCCCAGCGCCATTCGGAATTTCACCATGGAACAAAAGGTCGTAGCCTTTCGTAACTGGCATGCCTTCTTGGGCCAAGTGGAAGAAGATGCCTTTCGGATAGTTTATCCAGTTATCTTCTTCTTGGTAGGTCAAGTCATCTATGGAAATTTGTTTGCGAAGCGCCAGATTGGTCGATGCAAATCCAATGACACGATCTTGTCTTGGACGGATCAGCAGCGTCGTTCCGAACGTTAATGCCGCTGGGAATACATAACCCCCATTGTAATCCGTGTGCTCACCGATCAGGTTAACCCGGCCTGGAGCATGAAACGCTGAAATTGGCGCTGCGGATTCCCCGTAAATTTCAATAAACGTGTCTTTTAAAGCTTGCAAATCTGCCATTCTGGCACCGCCTTTAGTTTTTTATAGGATTGATGTAAGAGCAAGTTTGTAACTTCAGTATAAGAGAAGAACGCACTGTTGGCTATGGAAGCATGTTATCTTCACATGGAAAAATGTGATTTCGACCTTTCCTCATGACTGCTGACTATGGTAAATTAAAAGGACTATTAAGACATATCCATCGGAGATGAAGACAAGTGATGCCCAAGCAGGAAAGCTACTATGTCGTCTCTAATCCATTACCATCTGGAGAGAGCGCTTTGACCGTGCTGTTTGCTGGAGAGAGTCAGACGAAGCCTGTACACCGTCTAGGTCCCAAGGTGTACGACTACTACTTAATTCACTATGTGATTTCAGGCAGAGGCGTGTTTTCCACACAGGGGGAAGAATATGCGTTAGGTGCAGGAGACAGCTTCATCATCGAGCCAGAGCAGCTTATCAGCTATGTTTCGGATGAAAACGATCCGTGGCATTACTGCTGGATTGCCTTCACGGGCGAACAAGCTCCCACTTTGGTAGCTTCGACAGGCATCAATCCTCTGCAGCCTATCCTGCATAGCAAACGCAATCGACACATCCCTGTGCTGTTTCGCCATATTCAACAAGCCTTGCGTGCCAAGAAAGTGAGCGCACAGCTGAAATCCATCGGATATCTACTCCTATTATTAGGTGAGTATTGCGAAGCTCTATCTGCCTCCACAACAGCCGGTATCGTCACGGAGGCGGAAAGCGATCGAATCGTTCAGCAAGCTATTCACTATTTGTCCACCCAATATGCCGAGCCGATTACTATTGAAATGATGGCAGAGAGCTTAGGCTATAATCGCGCCTATTTGTCGCGCCTATTCAAGCGTCACACCAAGGTCACTCCCGTCACGTTTCTGCTCAAGCTTCGCGTCGATAAAGCGCGTCAACTGCTGCGTGAGCGGCTGGAACTGACAATTGAGCAGATCGCTGCCTCTGTGGGCTTTTATGATCCGTTATATTTTTCCAAACAATTCCGCCGCTTATACGGCGTTTCTCCGAGCGAGTACAGGAATCAGATCAAATCGCTGTGAGCTGATTCCCTATAACTGCTGCTGCCACTCCTCCACTATTACTACTCCTGTCCTACTCCGATTGCTACCGTTACTCCCCCTGCTGCTCCTCCCGCTATTGCTACCGCTACTACTACTCCTACTCCTACTCCCACTTCTATCGCTACCGCTTCCCCCCTGCTCAGCGAAAGGGAACTACGGTCCCCTATTCAGCTGATTTGCTGCTATCAAACACCATTCGAGCGCGAATAAGGCCCTGTAGTTCCGCTTGACCCCTCAAATCTGCCTAATCCCCCGAAATAAGGCCCTATAGTTCCCCACACACAAAAAACACCCCTTAGAATTCAATCGGATCAACCCAAAGGGGATGTCCAATGTCTATTCTAAGGGGTGTACTTCCTAGTTCTTATCGTTTGCCCGGATCGTATGGCTCACCAAGAGCCGATGGCGCTTTCGCCCGGCCCACTGCGCCTGCCAGTACTAAGATCGTTAACACATAAGGCAGCATGTACAGGAACTCCTGCGGGATGTTCTTGGAGAAATCAAACAATCGCATGAAGTTGTTCAGCGCCTGCGCCATACCGAAGAACACGGCAGCGCCCAGTGCGCCAAACGGATGCCACTTGCCGAAGATCATCGCAGCCATAGCGATGAAGCCTTGGCCGGAAATCGTGTTATGCGAGAAGGCACTTGTTGTCGTCAACGTGATCGTCGCGCCGCCAAGACCGCCAAGCAAACCGCTAATCAGAACAGCGATGTAACGAACCCGTTTCACCTTGATTCCAACGGTATCCGCAGCACTCGGATGCTCACCAACGGAGCGAAGGCGCAGACCGAATGGTGTTTTGAACAAAACATAGTACGTAACAGCAACGAGAATTAGAGCAATATAGGTAGTCGGATAAGCGGTAAATATCGCATATCCGATATACGGAATTTTCGACAACAGCGGAAACTCCCATTTGGAAAATACATCGTTTAACGTTTCCGTTTGCCCAGCGCCATTGAATAGTACTTTTACCAGAAACAACGTCACGCCAGCAGCCAAGAAGTTAATAACGACACCGCTGATGACCTGATTCGCTTTAAAGGTAATTGTCGCTACCGCATGTATAAGCGCAAAAATCATGGCAAACACCATAGCCGTTAGTAAGCCGATCCACGGAGACCAAACTCCCATGTTCGCCTCTTCCGCATAATAAGCGCCAACCGCAGAAGCGAAGGCTCCAGAGACCATAAGTCCCTCAATCCCGATATTGACCACACCGGAACGTTCCGAGTAAATACCAGCTAGAGCTCCGAAGATAAGCGCCGTCGAGTACACGAGCGTTGTGTTAATTAGTTCACTGAATTTCGTGAAAAACGCGTTGAGCATTGTGAGCAGGTCCATGTTACGACGCCCTCTCTTTCTTGCGTTTGCTATAGAACGGGATGAGCACCCATTTGACGATACCTTGTGTGGCCACGAAGAAAATCACGGAGCCAATAACGATGCGGATAATTTCCGGCGGCACATCGGCCCCGAAGCTCATTCCCGCTGACCCGTAAGATAGTCCGCCGAATAGCGCGGCTCCAAGGACAATCCCGATCGGATTGTTAGCGCCTAGCAAGGATACCGCAATCCCATCAAATCCGTAGCCCGGCGTACCTGCCGCAACAACCTGATAGTGGAACACACCCAGAATTTCAAATACGCCGCCTAGACCGGCAAAAACACCCGAAATAAACATCGCTTTAATAATGTTACGATTCACATTCATGCCCGCATACTTCGCAGCATCAATATTATGGCCAACGGCACGCAGCTCGTAGCCTTGTCTTGTTTTCCAAAGAATGACATAGAAAATGACCGCCGCGAGGATCGCAATGACCGTCCCCCAGTGAATCCTGGCATGGTTCATTAGGTCCGACAACCAAGTGATACTAAGCGAAGCTGAGTCCTGAATCATATAAGAACGTTGCTGCTTCGGCTCCAATAGGAACGTATTTACGATATAGTTCGACAGGAATAACGCAATCCAGTTGAGCATGATCGTTGTGATAACTTCGTTAACACCACGTTTTGCTTTCAAATAGCCTGCGATAGCTCCCCATAGCCCACCAATAAGCGCCCCGACGATAACAGCCAAAGGTGCATGAATAATCCATGGAAGACCTGTCACTTTCACACCGATAAAAGTAGCCCCCGTCATCCCCATGACGAACTGCCCTTCAGCCCCGATGTTAAAAAGGCCTGTCCGGAATGCAAATGCAACGGATAATCCCGTCAAAATCAGAGGCGTAATCGCACGGATCGATTCCCCAATATCATACGAATTTCCGAAAACCCGGGAAAATAATGCCCCATAAGCAGCAATCGGATTATAGCCGCCTGCGAGCATGACGAGCGCTCCGAATAAGAGCCCGAGCACAATCGCCACGATGGGATTCACCGCTGATTCACTTGTAAAAATACGAGCAACCTTATTCATGAGCAGCTCCTTTCCCTGTGCGTTTACTGCCAGCCATCAGAAGTCCGATCTCTTGATCATTCGTCTCTTGCGGCAGCACTTCTCCCACAATCTGTCCTTCGTAGATAACGGCAATGCGGTCCGATACGTTCATAATTTCATCCAGCTCAAAAGAAATCAGCAAAACGGCTTTGCCTTTGTTCCGCTGCTCGATCAGTTGGCGATGTACGAATTCAATCGCTCCTACATCCAACCCACGCGTTGGTTGGGCGGCAATTAACAGATTTGGATTCTTGTGTATTTCCCTGGCAATAATTGCTTTTTGTTGGTTTCCTCCCGACAAAGAACGGGCCTTATTGTAAATGCTTGGCGTCCTTACGTCGAACTGCTTAATCAGCGCTTCCGCATGGCGATCAATCGCTTCGTAATTGAGAAAGCCTGCTTTGTTATAGGCAGGATGGAAATACGTCTCCAGCACCATGTTCTCACTCATGGAGAAATCGAGCACGAGGCCATGCTTGTGCCTGTCCTCCGGAATGTGCGACAAGCCTGCCTCCGAGATCTCTCTCGGTGTATGGTTCGTGATGTCGCTTCCTGTTAGCAGAACCTGTCCGCTATCAATAGATCGCAGCCCCGTTAATGCCTCGATCAACTCACTCTGTCCGTTGCCATCAACGCCGGCAATACCCAGAATTTCTCCGGCTTTCACTTCGAAATTGATTTCTTTCAATGCAGCAAGACCTTGTTGATTGCGAACAACCAAGTTCTTAACTTGGAGAACAGGTTCCCCAAGCTTCACTTCTTTCTTCTCCACTTTAAAGGAGACATCGCGCCCGACCATTTTCTCCGCCAAAATTTGCGGATTCGCGTCCTTGCTTGCAATGGAACCGATCACTTTCCCGCGGCGAATAATCGTTACGGTATCCGCAATCTCCATAATTTCTTTCAGCTTATGTGTAATGAGAATGATGGACTTGCCCTCTTTCACAAGATTGCGCATGATGACCATCAATTCACTGATTTCTTGCGGCGTTAGTACAGCTGTTGGTTCGTCAAAAATGAGAATATCGGCGCCGCGATATAGCGTTTTCAATATTTCAACGCGTTGCTGCATGCCGACGGAAATATCTTCAATTCTTGCTTTTGGATCAACGCGAAGCCCATATTGCTCAGATAGCTTGCGCACTTTGTCTTGCGCTGTTTTAATATCGACATTCAGACCTTTTTTAGGCTCCATGCCCAAAATAATATTCTCAGTTACCGTAAACGGCTGTACAAGTTTAAAATGCTGATGCACCATCCCGATGCCCAGCTCAATCGCCCGATTCGGGCTATCAATAAAAACCTCGCTGCCTTGCACTTTAATAAAACCCTCGTCCGGCTGATACAATCCGAACAAAATATTCATCAGTGTGGATTTACCCGCACCATTTTCGCCCAGCAGGGCATGGATTTCGCCCTTCATCAGCTTCAAGCTGATTGCATCATTCGCCACAATGCCTGGAAACCTCTTCGTAATGTTGTTAAGCTCAACAACAGGGACTACTTCACTCATCAGATCACCCTAAGGATCAATTTTTTTAAATACCTCAAAACTAAGAACAAGGCTAGTTATTATAACTAGCCTTGTTTGAACACAAGATTACCTATCGTTCCTAGCTGCTAAGCCTATTATACATGTATTATGGTTTTTCTGGGACTTTGATTTCGCCGCTGATGATTTTTGCTTTGTACTCGTCAACTTTTTTCAAGATATCAGCTGTTACGTTTTTCTTGGATGTTTCTGGAAGACCTACGCCATCATCTTTCAGACCCAGTGTAACGACTTTACCACCTTGGAATTTGTTGTCGATAACGTCTTTGGATACACGAGCAACCGCGTTGTCAACACGCTTCAACATGGAAGTCAGTGTCACTTCATCACCGAACTCAAGGGATTGGTCTTTATCTACACCGATAACCCATACTTTTTTACCGTTTTTCGCACGATCTTTCGCTTCGTTGAATACACCGTTACCTGTGGAACCAGCTGCGTGGAAAATGATGTCTGCGCCATCGTTGTAGATTGTTGCTGCTGCCGCTTTACCAAGGTCAGGCTTATCAAATGCGCCTGTATAGTTGATTTGAATTTTTGCATTAGGGTTAACTGCTTTCACACCAGCTACGAAACCAGCTTCAAAGCGCTTGATAACCGGGATGTCGATACCGCCAACGAAACCGATTTTGTTGGATTTTGTCGTAAGACCTGCAACCACGCCTACAAGGTAGGAACCTTCTTGTTCGGAGAATGTTACGGATTCTACGTTTGGAGCTTCTACAACGTTATCAATGATCGCAAGTTTAGCATTTGGGTTTTGAGTAGCAACTGTTTTAAGCGCGTCACCCATCAAGAAACCAATACCCCAAGTCAGGTTATAACCGTCTTTTACGAATTGGTTCAAGTTAGGCGTGTAGTCTGCATCGCTTTTACTTTCCAAGTTCTTAACGTTTGCGCCAGTAGACTTTTTCAGTTGTTGCAAGCCTTCCCATGCACTTTGGTTAAAGGATTTATCATTTACGCCGCCAATGTCTGTAACCATGCCGATTTTAACATCTTTACCACTGTTATTGCTTGGTGCTGCAGATGCTGCTGCACTTGCAGCTGGAGACGCGGAAGCGGCTGGTTTTGTTTCTTCTTTTTTGGCACCGCAACCTGTCAAAGCAACCGCGGAAACAGTGACAGCCATTAACGCTGTTGTGAATACTTTTTTCATCATCTTTACCCCCAAAATAAATTTAAAATTGTACCTTAAATCCCACATTCTAGGTTGACCAAATTTAGTTAATTTATGTATGTCTGATCATAGACCGAGTGTATCACTTCAAAACATAAGTGAAAAGCAATCCACGCAGTAAATGAGCATAATTCGTGATGTTAACCAAGTTGACATGGTCTTTTTGTAAAGCCCCACAATATAGGTTTTAAGCCCCAATTATTTATTATACTACCGCCGGTCAATAAAATCTAGATGACCTATTTTTAATTTTTTTCGGTCATCAATGTCAGGAATTGAGCAGGGGATAGCGGACTACTGAACAGTTTTCCTTGCACCTCCGTACATTGCAGAAATTTCAGGTACTCGAACTGTTCTTCCGTTTCGACACCTTTCGCTATTAAATTCAACCCTAATCGGTTAGCCATCCGTACGATAGCAGCAGCAAGCAGTTGATTTTCGTCATCATCGACAAGATCTCTGATCAGCGTGCTGTCGAGTTTCACGCTATCAAGCGGCATACCTTCTAATCCGCTACGTGTAAATAGTCCTGTACACAAGTCATCCATGGCAATGCGTACGCCAATCTTTTTCAACATCGTCAGCTTCTTGCTCGCTTCTTGCACGTTCGACGACGTGATGCTCTCCGTAAGGTCTAGCTCGACCAGACAGGGATCAATCCCCGTTTCTTGCAGCACATCAGCTATATAGGCAATGAAATGATCATCTTTGAACTGTGAAGATTTAATCGTGAACGTCATTCTAAGAGGCTCTTGGCCGGCTTCCTGCCAGACTTTCATCTGCTTGCATGCGGTTAGAAATGCCCATTTACCGATAGGCACCATGAATCCCAATTCATCCGCAGCTTTGTGCCAATCCATGAGCTTGCGCAGCTGCTTACTCCCCTTCTCCCAGTGAAGGCTGACCTCGGTGCCAATGAGCTTACGGCCTGCAATTTCATATTGCGGCTGATACCGTAATTCGAATTGCTCCTGCTCTAAAGCCAATTGGAGTTCGTTCTCCATGTGAGCTTTGCTCTTCACCATTGTATCAATGTCCGACGCATAGAATTGAAAGCGATTATTCTCAAGGTTTTTGGCCTCGTACATCGCTTCATCCGCACGCTGAAGAAGCTGCTCAGGTCGAGTGCCATCTAACGGATACAACGCAATCCCCATGCTAGCGGTTATCGTAACTGTTTTTCCATCCAGGATAAAGGGTTCATCGAGCACATTTTGAATGCGTGTAGCCACTACTCTGACGTCCTCAGGCTTGGTAAAAGATTCAAGCAAAATAATAAACTCATCGCCGCCCTGCCGGTACACAGTATCCGATCCACGCAAACAACCTAGCAGCCTCTCACCAGCCAAACGAATGAGCTGATCGCCAGAGGCATGGCCAAATACATCGTTAACCTCCTTGAATCTGTCCATATCGAGGAATACAACAGCTGCAAGCTGGTCATAGCGCTGAGCATGAAGGAGCACACGTTTCAAGCGGTCCTCGAACAGCCGTCGATTCGGCAATCCCGTTAATGTATCATGGTACGCTAGATAAGCTAGCTGCTTGCTCTTCTCCTCTTGCTCGATTCCGTTAAGCCGCAGGTGACGGATACAGATGGCAAAAAAGAAGCAAATGAGCGCTTGAATGAGAACGTACACAATAATCTTCGGGGTAAATGTAAAAGAAGCAGCAGCAAGCAGATTGGCCGTCAGCAGAAAGAAACCCAGTATGCCCAAATAGCGGAGTTCCTGCGCTTTCGTCTGTTGAATCCACTTTGTAAAAAGGCTTCTCATTCGGGGGGAACCTCCATTCCGGTCATCAAAAAAGGCTATTCCATTGGGAATAGCCGTAGGCGTACCTGTATCGGTAAATTGCTCCTGTCGGCAGCCCAGCCGTCATCGTTGCGGGTGCAACCTAAGACCCGGAGCTTTGCGTCCTTACCTTTCGGTAAGTTTGCCTTTTACGATATTCAGGTATTAATAGAAAAAGCAGGACTAATTAACTATATCACAATTGTTTCTACTCTGGCTATTTTTACTTAAATTAGCAAATTAAAAAGTTTGGGATCTTTATTAATTTCAATGTATCCATAGTCCTTACTGGACAAGCGCTCAATAAGACCTTCATAATCATCCTTATTCTTCAACTCGATGCCAACTAGTGCTGGAGCATCATCCCGATTATTCTTTTTCGTATACTCAAAGCGGGTAATATCGTCCGTCGGCCCCAGCACTTCCTCCAAAAATTCCCGTAAAGCGCCTGCGCGCTGAGGGAAATTAAGGATAAAGTAGTGCTTCAATCCCTCGTACACGAGCGATCTTTCCTTGATTTGCTGCATCCGGTCGATGTCATTATTACCACCGCTGATGATGCAAACTACGTTTTTGCCGCGAATTTGATCCCGATACGCATCAAGTGCCGCAACTGGAAGAGCGCCTGCAGGCTCGATAACGATAGCATTGTTATTGTAAAGCTCCAGAATCGTCGTACATTCCTTGCCTGAAGGGATAACCACGATATCATCCAGCTTTTCTTTGCAAATATCAAAAGTAAGCTCGCCTACCTGCTTCACAGCTGCGCCGTCGACAAACTTCTCAATCGTCTTGAGGGTTACGACTTTCCCCTGCTTGAGCGATTCCTGCATACTGGCGGCACCCTCTGGTTCAACACCAATAATCTTAGTACGCGGAGAAACGCTGTCGACATAAGTCGCCACACCAGCTACAAGACCGCCGCCGCCGATGGTTGCAAAGATAAAGTCAGGCGTATCGGACATCTGATTCATGATCTCCAGACCAACAGTCCCTTGTCCCGCAATCGTGCGAATATCATCAAAGGGGTGAATAAACACCTTGTTCTCTTTGGCGCAGTAAGCCTTGGCGTGATTCGATGAATCATCGAAAGAATCCCCTGTTAGAATTACTTCTACAAAAGGTCCGCCAAATAACTTCACCTGCGAAATTTTTTGTCTTGGTGTTGTCGTCGGCATGAAGATTTTCCCTTCAATCCCTAACTGCTTGCAAGAGTAGGCTACACCTTGCGCATGATTGCCGGCGCTTGCGCACACGACTCCCGCTTCGCGTTCTTCCGGCGTCAAGCTTTGGATCACATTGTACGCCCCGCGAATTTTAAAAGACCGAACGATCTGCATATCTTCACGTTTCAAATAAACGTTACATTCATACAAGTTAGAGAGCAGCTCATTGCGTTGCAGGGGCGATGGTTCAATCACCTTGCTGAGCACATGATTGGCCCTAATAATTTCTTCCAAACCTACTTTTCCGGAAACAACCATTTTCTCTTACTTCCTTTCTCTCCAATATGCGTAATAAATTTTAAAGATTATTGTAGCACACTGAAGAGCGCCTGTAAGAAAATATTATTGGAACATTTTATGAATGCTGATGTTTCACTCCAAAATGTGGCGGGTATTAACTAGCAAGATACTTATTAAGGAGTGATTACGATGTCGACTCAGCCACGTAATATTGACATTGAGGAACGTCATGTGGAAAAGAAATCGGATTCCAGTTTAGTAGCTTCCACCTTCATTAAGTATGCAGCTTACATCATTATCATCTTCGGAGTTCTATATTTCTTAGTCCACTATGTATTTCCAATGTTTTAGTACATGGATAAGCGCGTGAAGAAGTGGCTATCTTGCGGGTCTATGACCTGTAAGATAGCCTCTTTTCATTGTACACGATGATTGACCACGCAAATCTCGCGCCATCGGGGAACTATGGTACTCTATTTATTGAAAGAGCGCCTCTTCCTCTAGTCACGGGGAACTACAGTCCTTTATTTAGCCCATATCCTGATACAATAGAGCGTTTGGGGACAAATAAGCCCCTGTAGTTCCCATCAACCTCAAAATCAGCTCATTTCGCTCAAATAGCGCCCCGTAGTTCCCTTTCACACAGGGTGACGTGAACCTCACATGGCCTTTCATGCATCACGCTGACTTTATGCCATTCATCCCAACTTACTAGTAGTAGTAACGGGGCTGATCCTGCAGCTCCGCCCGCTTCTGCAAGAAGCGGAAAAAAGCGCTGGCTGCTTGAGCCCGTGACACTTCCTGCTGCGGTGCAAATTTGCCATCATTGAGGGACATAATGTTAAGCCCTACAACAATTGCTGCTGTACCCACTTGTTTCACATCAGCGGCATCCGAGAATTGGCTGTTGAACACGCCATCGAATTTCGCCAAACTTTTGTACCCAAGTGCCTTAACGATCAGTTGTGCCATCTCTTCGCGACTCAGCGTAGCCTCCGGATTGAAATCAGCACCTACATCCAGCAGACCACGATCAACTGCATTTTCGACATAGGCGAAATAAGGCGAAGCGTTGCTTACATCAGCAAAGGAGGCTTTGCGCTCCGCTCCGTAATAAATGCCGCCGTTTCCGCCATTCATCGCGATGACCAGCATTTTGACCAGCTCGCCCCGCTTAATCAGTTGATCCGGGTTGACCTTGCCATCTTGTACATCCAGTGCTTGATAGTCCAGCATCAGTTGAAGCTCGTTCTTAGCCCAGTGATTGTCGATGTCGCTGACGGTCACTTTATCCAGGGTCATGACTTCGCCTGTTTGGCTGTTTCGCCATTTCCCCGTTTGCGCATCAAGCAGGTACGGTTCCCGGCTGAATTTGGGAATAAGCGTGTAGACGAGCTTAGCTTCTAATTTCTCATTTGCGTTGGTTGCAGGTGCAGTTGGAGGAATTTCTCCCGCAGCCACCATAACTTTGTATTTCTCAATTGGCAATACGCCGTTGTATCCGCCGTATTCGAGCACATAGTTTAATTTAATGTCGAATTGGGAAAGCCATAATTCTTTCGCCTTATCGAGGGCCAGAATCTCAGGTTTCTCCTTCGGATACGGCATGTCGCTAAGTCCGAATTGGTAGTTCATGATTTGACCTGTTACACGGTCGATACTGATTGTCACAGCCTCACCACCTGCACTAACACCGTCAATGACGCGATTGAAGCGGATATCCCAATTCCGCATATGCTTCAATTGCTCTTCCGGATAATCCTTGGCGGATGGCTGATTGAGCACCAACTGATCGGTATAAGATGGAATCTGCTTTTTCACAAATTCTACGCTTTTGGCTACAGCATCGTCCAAGGAGATTTTGCCCTCGATATCTTTATTGTTATCAGGGCCATATGGCAAATAGCTATTAAAATTAGTGACTTCTCCCGTTTTGCTATTTACACTTGCCCAAGCTCCACTCCCCATAATCTTGCCCGTAGGGTCCTTCTCGGAGACCGTATTCCAGCTCAAGTTCCAATTGGAGTTCGTTTCCCCCGTTTCAGGGTTCGTCCCTTCATTGTAGGTGGCTTCTTGGAGCTTATAGTCCGTAGAAAGGTTGAACACCGTGCTCACTTTCTTCACGGCTTCTTCCTTGGTTAGGTTCAAAGCGGAGCTCGGACCTTCAGCCAGCGGTTTGTCCGTTACCGGCCCCGATGCCTCCGGATGTGGAACTGGATTCCACAAATCGCCGGTTACCGCATTAAGAGAAAACGCTCCCAACATATAAGAAATAATCGGTAGTTTCTTGCCTTTGGCACCATATGGAATCTGGTAAAGCAGCGACATATCCGCTTTGTCGTGGAACAATTGAGCTGCTTTCTCTTTCGTAATAGGTCCACTATTCGCTTGGAAAGTAACGTCATCCGTCCAGTTGTAATTGTAATTCGTAACTTGACCATCCCCATTTACACTTACCGAAATACCATTCGCAGCAAAAGGAACGCCGTCAACCGAACGATCGAACCGGATGTTGTACTGGTAATTCCCGTTCAGAGGTGTGCGGAACGCTTTCTCTTCCGAGTCGTCGTAAAGCAGTTCTTTCTGCTTGTCTGGATTTACCTTAGCAATGAAGGCGGAAGCGACATCTTTGGCAGCAGAGAAATCAACCTTCGGCGGATAAGCAGGCTTATGATCAGGATCACTGTCATTCATCGAATAAGCCGTTAGCGTTCCGTCCAGACCATTAATCGATACGTTCAAGTAACCGTAGTTCTGATCTTTTACCTTTTTCGCATAATTAATGTTCCACGTAGGGATATTTCTGCCGTTCATCCCATAGTAAGCATTTAAGCTGATCGATTGAAATGTGAAGCCTTCAGGCAGCGTGATGTACGCCTTAGCCCGCTCTTGCGCTTGTTCTTTCGTTATTTTGGCATCTAACATCTTGCCATCGATAACGCCAGGATAGGCCGGGAGTGCAATACTTGTGCTGTCTACACTTACCTCACTTGCCCAAACGGCTGGAGCAGCCGTGAGCAGTAAACTCGAAGCTAGTACTAGCGTTCCTGCTTGTTTGACTAATTTCAAAGTCCTCTTCCTCCTCTTGAAAATAAAATTACCATAATAATCCTTGACGCTGGAAACGAAGGAAAAGTTGCTGAAAACCCACAAAGAAATTAAAAATAAAAAACACATCCCCAAGCCCCCTCATAAGGAGGCATGAACATGTGCTGCTGCTTTAACTACCGCTTGGCAAATTGCCCGATTTGGCATTTTCCTGGCTCAACGTGAGCATGAGATCCTTCATTTCCCCCTGCGTCAAATCGCGCCATTTGCCTACCTTCAAGCTCCCTAGATGAATATGCATGATCCGCACGCGCTGCAGACGCACCACCCGATACCCGAACGCTTCACACATACGGCGAATTTGCCGATTGAGTCCCTGCGTCAGGATAATTCGGAAGACTCGATCGCCAACCGGATAAATCTCACATGGCTTGGTTACCGTGCCCAAAATCCGCACTCCAGTAGCCATCCCCTTCAGAAACATCGGTGTAATCGGCCGATTCACAGTTACGATGTACTCTTTGTCATGATTATTTTCAGCACGCAAAATCTGGTTCACGATGTCTCCGTTATTCGTTAACAGAATGAGACCTTCCGAATCTTTATCCAGCCTGCCGATCGGGAAAATACGTTCCGAATGCCCAACAAAATCCACAATGTTGCCTCTGATATGAGCTTCCGTCGTACTGGTGATTCCTACTGGTTTATTGAGCGCAATATAGACATGCTCCTTCTTCTCGCCAATCGGTTTACCATCAATCCGAACTTCATCGCCAGGACCTACAACACTTCCGAGCCCCGCAACCTCGCCGTTGATCGTAACACGCTTCGCCTCTACCCACTTGTCCGCTTCCCGTCTGGAGCAAACCCCTGTCTCGCTAATAAATTTATTGATTCTCATACTTGGGAAATCCCTTCTATGCCGTAATCCTATTTCACTAATATCTCCTATTATGCTGGATTCGCTACTTTCGTTCAAGTCAGGTGTATAATAGAAACCTACAATGTTTGAAACATGGAGGCTAGCATGCATTTTCTTCTATTAGGAGCAACAGGAAGAGTCGGAACTCGCGTTCTAGAGCGAGCTTTGGCAGATAACCATAAAGTGACTGCACTCGTACGCAATCCGCAAAAGGTCAACCAGCACTCCGAGCAGCTTACCTTACTGCAGGGTGACGCCTGCAATCCGGATGACATTCATCGTGCTTTGGCAGACGTAGACGTCGTCATCAGCTGCCTCAATACCGATGGCGGCACGGTGCTGACGGCGTCCATGCCCTTTCTCATCGAAGCCATGAAGGCTCAAGGCGTTAGCCGGATCGTCACCATCGGCACAGCCGGCATCCTGCAGAGCATAGAGCACCCCGGCTTGCTTCGCTACGAGACGCCAGACACAAGGCGTTCCTCTACGCGTGCTGCCGAGGAGCATCGCAAGGCTTGGGAGCTGCTGCAAGCTTCGAGCTTGGCGTGGACCGTCGTCTGCCCAACCTACTTGCCAGACGGCGAGGCGCTAGGAACCTACCGCGTGGCGCGCGATTTTCTGCCGGAGGACGGCAGGTCGATCTCCGTGGGCGATACGGCAGCTTTTACTTACAACACGGCGTGTTCGAACGAGTACGTTGGCTGCCGCGTTGGATTGGCCTACTAGCAGGGAATGAAAAAGAAGCTCTCCCATAAGTCATCTAATGACCAAGGGAGAGCTTCTTTTGGTTTCACTAACGTCTGCTTCTTTCCTTGGACAAGGCAGAAATGTTAAGCCCTGAAATCACGATACCGACAATGCGGAATACATACCCCGCAACCGGGATGAAACTCAAGAAAGACATAATAATGTTAATCACTGTCTTCGTCGTTGTTCCATTATGGGTGAGGATCGCAAACACTAAATTCACAAACACGAGCGGGATCACCCATGTGTATGACCACAGGTAAACGAATGGGATCAGTCCCAGCAAATACCCCACAGCAATCGCGATTTCCGACAGCAGTTGAAGCAAGTTTAATAATCGAAGTGTATCTGAACGCATATAGACCCTCCATTTCAGCAAGAAAATTATCTATTGTTATTGTAGCATAGGAGGCACAAAAAAACCGTAGGCAACCTTGATGCCTGACGGTTTTTTCTACGTTGTACAACGTGCAACATTATCAAGGAAACTAGACCTCCGCACATCTGTATGTTGTACTTTGTGCAACATCACAGGTGGGAAACTGCCATATTGAGGACTATTCCACCCATTTAATTGCACTTTGTACAACGAAGAGCGGAATAGCAACATGTACTGCGCTTTATCGTTGCACTTATTACAACGAAGGCCCGGTTGACTGAGAGGTCAGGCTGCCCTACAAGCCGCTGCGCACTTCGTCCTCGCCCGCGGCTGCCGTCTCCGGATGTCCCTGCTGCAGCTGGTACATCTGGAAGTACCGCCCGCCGAGCACCATCAGCTCGTCGTGATTGCCGCGCTCGACGATTTCGCCGTGGTCGAGCACAAGAATTTGGTCGGCGCTTTTGATCGTCGACAGCCTGTGCGCAATGATGAAGGTGGTCCGCCCCTTCGACAGCACCTCGAGCGCCGCCTGAATGACGGCCTCGGTCTCGGTGTCGATGGAGGCCGTTGCCTCATCGAGGATCAAGATCGCCGGGTCGAACGCCAGCGCCCGGGCGAAAGAGATCAGCTGCCGCTGCCCAGCCGACAGCGTGCTGCCCTTCTCGATCACGGGCTCGTCGATGCCGCGGGGCAAGCTCTGAAACATGGCCGCTGCGCCTACTTCACGCAGCGCGGCCTCGACCCGTTCCCGGGTGATGGACGGATCATCCAACGAGACGTTGGATGCGATCGTCCCTGTGAACAGGAACGGATCTTGCAGAACGATGCCCATATGCTGCCTAAGCAGCTGTTTGGGCATCTCGCGCACGTCGCGGCCGTCAACCGTGATGCGGCCTTTATCCACATCGTAGAAGCGGAACAGCAAATTCAAGATGGAGCTTTTGCCCGAGCCGGTGTGCCCCACGAGCGCAACGGTTTGCCCTTGTTTGGCCTCGAAAGTGATATCTTTCAGCACATCTTCGCCTTCTTTGTAAGCAAAACGAACCTGCTCAAACTTCACGTTCCCCAGATAACGCTCCGACTTCTCGGTCGCCACTTGAATGCCCTGCTCATCCAGCAGTTCAAATACACGATCAGCCGATACAATGGCTCGTTCCAGGTTGGGCAGCTGATTCACGATCCCCACCATAGGGTGGAACATGCGGTTCAAGTAATCAACGAATGCATATAGAACACCAACCGTGATTAGCGAATGAATGGAGCTGCCACCGACATACCAAATGAGACCGAAGAAGAACAAATTCCGCACAACGTTCATCAGGTTATGGGAGGTCAGCGAGTTGAGGCTGAGTAATTTGTTTTGAAAATGCGTGTATTCATCGTTCAATTGCTCGAATTCTTGTGTCGTTTCCTTTTGCCTGCGGAACGCTTGAATGATCGTCATCCCTTGAATCGCCTCATTGATCATTCCGTTGATAGAACCAATCCGCTCACGAATCTCATGATTATAATGAGAAGCATATTTGCGGTAAACAACAATCCACACGTAGAGCAGAGGAAGCACCGGCAGCGTGAATAAGGCTAATCGATAATCCAGAATGAACAACGCCACAATAATACCTACGATATAAATCGTACCTGTAAAAAAGTTCGCCAACACTTGAACGTAAAGGTCTTTGACAGACTCCGTATCGTTCGTAATCCGTGAAACAATTTTACCAGCAGGCTGATTGTCAAAATAATTGATGGGCAGCCGCTGAATTTGCGCAAAGACATCGCTCCGCATCCGCTGAATGATCCGATTCGCTGCGGACTGCAGCAGATACCGCTGACCGTAGGTAAAACCGGCGCCAATGAGTATCAGCACGAAGTAGATACCAGCCAGCTTCATTAGACTGACAAATTCAGGCTCGTAGAACATGTACAGTTCCTGGATGCTTAGCTTTCTGGCCGGATACTCCACTTGCTCCGTTCCCTGTGTAATCGTTAACTTCCCATCCGCTGTCAGCTTACGGGCGCCATCAAAGAGGATAGGCTGATCCACCCACACAAACTGGGTACCCACCTGCAGAATTCGAACCTCCTGCCCCCTCGGCTCCCCTTCTGCATAATGATCGCCCCGTTTATAGAGGACGCCGTCCATTGGAACCGCGTTTTCCGTTTTTATGGCCGACGTGGTCTGGAACCACGGCTTCTCAATACCGAGAATGTGTGTGTCGATCATCTTCTTGGCGATGAAAGGACCTGCCAGCTCCGTCGCAACAGCGACAGATAAGCATAACAGTGCGATCAGCAGAGGTTTTTTAAACAATGCTGCATATTGAAATAATCGCTTACTTGTTTGTTTCATTAGGGTTTTCACCTTCTTTTCATGAAATCATCTATAGGTCCGTTCAGCCAACCTGTTGTTCTTCTAATTGCTGACGGTCATACTGCTCTTTATACCAGCCACCAAGGGCCAGAAGTTCCTCATGCGTACCTTCTTCCACGATATATCCCTCATCGAGCACGATAATTCGATCAGCATGTTGGACCGCAGACAGGCGGTGCGTTGTGATGAGGGTCGTTTTGCCAGCACGCTCGGAGCGAATCCCGCGGATGATTTCGGCTTCTGTCTTGGCATCCACGGCAGATAATGCGTCATCCAGCATGAGAATTTCCGGATCCACATAAAGCGCTCGCGCGATAGATACGCGCTGCTTCTGACCACCGGATAAAGCCACGCCTTTCTCGCCAACTAAGGTTTCTAAGCCTTCTGGCAGGAACTGAACGTCCTTGCGGAATGCCGCGAGCTCAAGCGCTTGGATAAGCTGCTCTTCTGTGCCTTGGCTAGCACCGAACTTAATGTTTTCTTTCACCGTTTTGGAGAACAGAATCGGCTCCTGTGGAACATACCCGATCCACCCATGCACCGTGTCGATCGTCAACTGCTCAATCGGTGTATCCGAGAGGGTAATCGTGCCCTTCCCGATCGGATATTCACGAAGCAGCTGTTTGAGCAGCGTCGTTTTGCCGCTTCCTGTCCGCCCAACAATACCGAGCGTCTGTCCACGCTTCAAGTCAAAAGAGATATTGACGAGATTGTCGATGGAAGATGACGGATAGCGGAAGGTCACTTCTTGGAAGCTAATCGAACTCGGCAGCAGCATGGTTGTTGCATTCGGTTCGTCGGTAACATCTGGTTTATAACCAAGCGTCTCATTGACCCGGTCCAGTGAGGCATTGCCGCGCTGCATGATGTTCATGAGCTCCCCGATTGCAAACATCGGCCAAATCAACATACCAAGGAATGTATTGAAGGATACTAGCTCCCCGAGCGTTAATTCGCTATGAAACACCATGTATCCGCCGTAGCATAATCCGATTAAATAAGAAATCCCGACAAGAATTTTGACCGTTGGTTCGAAAAGAGCGTCGATAAAAGCAACCGCAATATTTTTCCGAAAGACATCGTCTGTCATCGTTTTAAAGCTTTGTTCACTAGCTTTTTCTTGCACAAAAGCACGAATGACTCGCACGCCGGCGATCGTTTCAAGCACCCGGTCGTTCATTTGGCCGAAAGCATCCTGAGCAAGTATGAACCTCTCGTGGATGCGCCCCCCGTAGATCGTAATCGCAGCAGCCATAAGTGGCAGCGGAAGGATCGAAGCAAGCGTCAGCTTCCAGCTAATGAAGAAGCCCATCATACTGAGAATAGTTAGCATAAACAGCGTTGAGTCTACAAAGGTCAGAATCCCAAATCCTGCTGTCGTAGAAACCGCTTGGAGATCGTTCGTAGCTCTAGCCATGAGATCGCCCGTACGGTTGCGTTCATAAAACGTTGGCGTCATGCGCAGCAGCTGCCTCATTAGACGTGAGCGGAGTACGCGCTCCAGAACAAAAGCGCCCCCAAACAGCTGATACAGCCAAACATACGATAATCCATAACCAGCTACAATTAACGTCCCCCAGAAGGCGAGCAGCTGGAACAGCTTGCTGCCTGTTAAAGTCCCCATGTGTATCCCATCAATCGCATAGCCGATCAGCTTCGGAGGTATCACATCAATGATCCCGACGATGATAAGCAGCCCAATCGCTAGCGTGTATCGCTTCCAATTCGCTCGGAAGAACCAACCTAATTTTTTTAATACTATAAACATCGATTTCATCACTCCTTACTTTACTTATCCACGCAAAAAGGCACACCGCACGCAGCGATATGCCTTTTCAAAAACAGAAAAGCGCTCGTTACGAACTTCTTCGTAACCCGCGCTTTCTTCATCAGCGTATATGAAGGGGTTGCAGCAGCCGAACAAACACCATTAAGGGGATTGGGTATCGGCTAACAGGCGGGTTACTCCGTATGAATTTGTATGGTTGTTATCTTGGTGCTTACGATGTGCATTTGGAGCTAGAACCAACTTAATCATCTTGAAACCCTCCTTCTCTACCGCAAACCTGCTGCGTCTTTATCATTTCCAAAAGTTGTATAACTGCGCTTACAGAGGTGATCTTAACACCCTTTTCAAGCCCCTGTCAATCGGAGAAAAAGACTATAAAAGAACTATCTTACCCCGTCCATTTCGGATCAGAATACTTGCTTTTTCCCTCTACACAAATGTCACACATGTTTCAAAATCTCGCGGCATATTCATAGCATAAGAGTTCATATCGCGCAGAGGGAGTGGATGGGCATGGTCGATCAAGTGTTTGCTTTGTTAGGATGGATTGCTGCATTCGGAGTCGTCATTGGAGGCGTTATTGCACTCGTTGCCCGGTTTGTATCGCGCGATTCGACGAAGTACGATATGGTTTTTTTGTGGGATCATCGTTTTACGTTGGAGGAGCTGGAGCTGGACGAGCCTGCATGATGAGGATAACGTATTATGGACATACAACAGGGCTATCTCATGAGGTCTGAATAGACCTGATGGATAGCCCTGTTTTATTTATTTGAAGGAGCCGACGATGTCGTTGGTGAAGCCGCTGGCCCCTTAGCTCCCTGAGCGCCAGGGACTTGTCCATTGGGCTCACCTTGCCCACCTGGTGCTTGTCCACCCTGTGCTCCGCCCGCTGGTGCCATTGCAGGTGCATTCATGGGTCTATGTACCATTTGACCGCCAAGATGGCCTGTATAACTGACGAGGATCACCGCCGCAAGCGAACCGACTAAATACATCGGATGCCGACCGGCATCTTTCTTTTTCCAAATGAGCAGACCAACACGAATAACCGCAAGAACAATCGCTGCAAGCATCGTTAATTTCGCATAAAATTCATGGGGAACAACCAGGGGATTGCGCCAAGGAGACGGGCCCGTCATGACAGCCGCAACCGCGCCAAGCGCACCTACCACAAGGCAAAGCATACCGGCAGAGTGCCACTCCCGTTTTTTCATGATCATCGCAATGATATCAAAAACAAAGCTGAAAATAAGAAGGGCGATAGGGACATGCGTCACTATGAAGTGCAGATTTTTCAAGATATAATCCATCAATCTCTCTCCTCACTCATCTATTTTATCTACACTACAAAGTGTAGTGTTAAATAAATGGAAAGTCAAGCCTTGCCAATCAGGGCTCTAAATGAGCCCCATTAGCAGGATTACAATGAGCAGCGATATTGCTATACGAAGCCGTGGCCACGGTAGATACAAGGTCATTTGCGGGTCAAGAATATGTTTAATTCGAACATTCATGGATGTTTCAGCGAAAGAGGCGTGAGATAGGGATAAATTTGGAACAGGTGACTGTTGTTTGAGTAGTTTGAGGAGAGCGCTGCCTAGATCTGCAGGCTGATTCATTTGACCAATGGCATACTTATCTGCCCTAAGTTCAATCATAATCGGGTATTTCTTAGCAATCCATGCAAAGATCGGGATGTATAACAGCGCCTTAGAGATCACAGAAAGCAGGAAAATAGCGAGCGGATCGCGATGCTTCACATGGCATTTCTCGTGGTCGATTACAGCATGAAGCTCTGTAGGATCCAGCATGTCGAGCAGACCGGTCGATAGAATGATTCGCGGCTTCAAAAAGCCTATCGTCATAGCTGTTGGTGCTTTGGAAGAGATAATTCGCAGTTGATGCTCATCAAGCCGATACATGCCGCGGTACTGCGAGGTGAGTGCAGCATCTTGGTATCTTGCAACCAGCCTCTTCGCTTTCATCGCTTGGAAGACTTGCCGCACCACCAGCACAAGGACAGAACTAAGGGTATAAAGGATCACAACATTCACCAAATTAAATGCAATGGGTGCAGGTATATGAAGATTTTTGAATAAGATGACGCACAAATCAAAGATGTTATAGCGTGCTTTCCATTTGAAGAGATGCTGTCCGACAAAGAGCAGCATTTGTCCCAAGACAAGCCCCGACAAGGCTAACGAAGCCGCATACAGCCATTTCAATCGCTTTTCCATCATCGTTATCGATCCTTTTTCATTTCTTTGATTTTTTGCTCCAGTTGGTCGAGTAGACCTGGATCTACTTTATCCAGCGCATCCACCATGTGAGTCACCGCCAGGGAGCCGAACTCTTCAATCAGATCAAGCGTAAGCTCTTTGGACTGAGTTTCCATGAAGGCCTCTCTAGTAACAACAGGCTTGTACTGTGACGAACGAGCAACCGCTTTTTTCTGCAAAACACCTTTGTCCACCAAGCGGTTCATCACAGTCATGACGGTGTTGAAATTGTTCGCTTTAGCCTCCTTATCGAGCTTCTGTTGGACGTCTTTAATCGTCATTTCCTCGGCATTGTTCCATAGAATCTCCATGATTTTGGCTTCTAATGGACCGAAGAAACGGTTAAGCCCGCTTCCTTCATATTTAAAATTTTGCATTTTCATGTAGGCACGCTCCTTACACTACAAATTGTAGTAGGAGTCGTACAGGGAAGTCAAGACATACGGTTAAAGAGCCGCGATTTTACTTTACATAACGCTTAAAAAGATTTATAATACTTACATATAGTAAGTAATTAAATAATTTAAAGCGAAGGAGCGATTCCTATGCTTACACAAGTATTTTCGGCGGACCAACAGGGCGTTGGCGCATTTGACGGCGACAAATTTATTGAGCAGCGTGCCATCAGCTTTCCAAGAGAAAAAACGGCTGTAGATCGTGTAGGTCCCTTATTTTATTGGGCTTGGGGCAAATCTACTGATGTTTCAGAGATCGACATGCACCCGCATAAAGCGTTCGAAATTGTCACTTACGTGATTGAAGGTCTCGTGGAACACCGCGATTCTCTTGGCTCTCTGGAGACTGTATCAGACGGCGGCGCTCAAGTCATTCAAGCCGGGTCCGGCGTTTATCACTCTGAGGCATTCCGGACAGTAGGCACCGAAGCCATGCAAATCTGGTTCGAGCCTCATCTTAGTCAATCGGTGAAAAAGCCGGCCACCTACAATCAATATGAACATGAGCAATTCCCTGTCGTCGAGCAGGATGGTGCAACAGTGAAAAAAGTCATTGGCGGAGACGCTCCGATACAGCTGGATACAGATGCGACTATGTTCGACTGGAGGCTTGAGCCGGGCGCAACGTTCACCTACTCGCTCGCTCCGAAGCAGCAGCTTGCTTTTCTCGTTATCCGAGGGCAAGGCAGCAGCGAAGCCGCTGTAGACGGCAAGGGGCTTCAAGCTTTGTCCCATAAGGATTTCGTCGTTATCCAGAGTGACAAACAAGCGGAAGAGGCTTTGCTTTTGAGAGCCGATAGCGAGCAAGGTTTGCGCATCATTGCGATTGAAGTTCCGGAAAATCCGGGATACCCGTTGTACCATAAATAATAAGGTGAGAAGCCGAGTTAGAGGGGCTATCTGTGAGGATCGGGAGTGATCTGACGGGTGGCCTCTTTTTGCTGCGGGTGTGGTTGGTGTGCTGGGGTTGCTGGGGTTGCTGGGGTTGCTGGAGTGGCTGATGTGCTGGGGTAGCTGGGGTGGGTGATGTGCTGGGTTAGCTGGTATGGCTCGTATGGCTCGTGTAGCTGGGGGAGTTGATGTGGCTTAGAGTAGCTAGAGTAGAGCACGTGCAGATGGACGAAATCAGCAAGTGGGGAACTATGATCCCTTATTCTTCGAGTAACTGCCCCATCGGCTAGCGGAAGGGAACTGTGGTCCGCTATTTTACCCATTCGGGATCAAATATGAGCATTCCTAGACAAATAGGACCCTGTAGTTCTGCTTAATCCAAAAAACGAGGCATTTATCAGAAATAGCGCCCTGTAGTTCCCCAATACCCCCTTATCCTTCTATCTCACTCTAGATCCTCTAGTTCCTCTATTTCTTTCTATCTCGCTATATCTCACTCTAATTCGCTCTATCTCACTCTAGTTCCCCCTATTACCCTCTATCTCGCTCACGCAAACGATCACCCGTAAGAACCGAACCAAAGCACTCACACGCCAACAACTTCCACCAAAAACACAAAGGAGCCAACCCCCAAGTAGGTGAACTACTTAACGGTTAGCCCCTTCGATTTTATTCCAGCGATTGAAGCCTAGCTTCATCCTCGCTGAGCGATTCAGCCGCTTGCTGAACAGCCGGCGCATCGGATTGATCTGTAGCCTGATCCAGCGCGTTCTCGGCTTTACCGATAGCATTACGGGCCTCTTGCAGCGTTTGAGGTGTCGGATGGGACAAAGCATGATTCACCGCTTGATGGACATTATCCGCTGAATTTTGTGCGGAAGAAATAGGATTCTGTGACTGTAGGCTTGAATCGGTCTTGGTCATCGTTAGAAATGAGCCTCCTCAAATTGAAATTGGTACAAGGGCTATATTGAGACAATTGGTCACATTTTATACCCTGTATTTCATTTCAACCCCACCTGAGGCATCCTGTCTTGTGAAAGCCGCAAATATCCCATAGGCCAGACTTGCCCCCAATATGTTCAAAATCAAATCATCCACATCCAAGCTCCCCACCCTGAGCAGCATCTGCAGCACTTCCAGGCCTACCAGCGGACAACCAAAAAGCAGCAAAAATGACCTGTACCGCCTAGCCACCCTGAACAAATACGGCAGCATCAACCCATACGGTATGAAGACACCTACATTACCAAATAAATTGATCACCCACGTCCGCATCGGAAAGAGATCGGCATGCCGTATATACATCGCAATGGTCCTGAAAGGAACTACATTATAGTTATAGTCGAAATGTCCCCCGCTCCGCAGACTATCACGCCCGAAGCCCAAAAACATCCAATACAGCAAACAACCCGTGTACCCGATAAAAAGCAGCCATACGAGCGTCCGGATACGCTTCTTCCTCATGATGATCGCCCCCCTCTTCCGCCAATAAAGAACCCTCCCTTCAGTCACGACTGATGAGAGGGTCTTACATTCCCTGTTGCTTTCGCAGTACTATTTGGTCACGGTATCCAAAAATTGCAGAGAGGCAAAAGCTTTATTCAACCGAGCTTCATTAGCGTCCGTTCGAACGGCCGCGTCCATGCGCAGCCTAACGGTATAGGCAATCTGATTTTGACTGAACATGTACGTTGTTTCTTTATAAGGAACTTTGGCACTTACATAATTAACTTCGTATTTCTTCGCCTTCACGCCGCCAAGTATAGTGGTCTCCTCATCGGTGTAGGCATATTCGCTATCGCTTTCGTGACTCTTCTTCTGCGCGGCGTCTTCTTCTTTTACCAAATCCTCATAAGAAGTATTGGTGTCTGCATCGATCGTCAAGTAGCCTCCAGTGAAGAGGAAGGACTTGCTCACCTGATCTTTATTGTCATAGGACTTGCTGCTTGTCCACATTTCTGGAATTTGCAGCGTGTATTTATATTTCTGATTCTTGTAGGTAATGGTACGATTCGGATCGATCAGCTCGTCCAGATCTTGAATGAAGCCAAGCTCTTGATCCCTGTTGTCTTTATCCACTTCAATCGTAGAGGTCAAGCTGTGCAAGAGATCATCGAGCTCAGACCCTTCCTCATCCTGCGGATAGCTGACATCGACCTCATACTTATATTTATCCTTAATGAAAAAGAGGGAATACCCCGCGGTCCATTTGTTACCGAGTGTTTCTGCGTAAGTGGTCTTCAAAGCTGGAACGCCAGCCAAAGTAAGCTCCTCAGGATCTGTAATCTTACGGTATTTCTGCACATACTGCGCTTCAAACTGCTTGCGCTCACGATCAGCCCACGCGGCCAGCGTATCACCGGAAGAAGCCGAAGTAACATGGACCTGAAGCATTTGCGAATAATCAGCGTTAAAGAAGGCTGAATTGCCGGTATAGCTGCTTTTTTGCCAACTTGTAGGCAGTGCAAAGGATAAACCATACTCATTCGTATAGATGGTATTGCCGCTAGAATAACTCGAAATATCCTTGAGCGATTCATCCTGCGCATTGAAGGAAAGCTTGAAGGAATCCAGTAAATCATTATAGCTATTTTGTTTAAAATCGTTGTTATAGTGATCTTTCATGACAAACAATTGCACTTTGTATAGGCGTCCCTCGTGAAGATAACCACGGGTTTGAATATAGCCATCGTCCCCAGAGCGACCCACAATTTTGGCAAATGGGCTGCCTTCTCGCTTCACATATTGACGCTCCAGAATGGTGGACGGTGTCATATCGTCATAATCATCCTCTTCGCTGCCAGTCAATAAGTTCAAAAGCGCCGAAGGAGATAACTCATCGCTCTCATTATCTACTTGGATGGACAGGGAGAACTCCCCTTTGGCATCCACGAAGCTAACGGAATCTCCCTCCTCGGATTGATGCCCCTTCACTAAGCCTGCTGGATATTTCATCGACCAGCCAAAATGGCTGTCGCCGATCTTCGTCTTACCGCGGTCTGCATCCAAATCAGACCCCTCCGCGTCTTCCCTCCACTTCGTTTCGGGATGGAGCACTTCGCCCAGGGTGACAGACTTCGTCACGGTCTTACCCTCTGACTGGATCGTGATATCGACTTTCTCATCCGGCAAATATTTCTTAATCGCCTCATTGTAATCGACCAGCGTCTTCACCTTGTTTGCGCCGATCGAAACAACCAGATCATCCTGCTCAATCCCAGCGGCGGCCGCTGGTGAATCAGGGTCAACATAAGCAACCCGAAGACCTGTGGAGCTAGGTAAGCCCACGACGGCTTCCCAGCTTTCTTCGAGCTCCAGCCCCAGATAAGGACGCTTCACTTTCCCATACAATTGAAAATGCTTCAACACATATTTGACCGTGTCCACGGGAATGGCAAAGCCGAGATTTTCAACCCCGAAATCGGCATATTTCATCGTATTAATACCGATAACTTCACCTTTCATGTTAATTAAAGCGCCCCCGCTGTTGCCTGGATTGATCGCCGCATCCGTCTGAATGAGCTGATATTGAGAGCTCACCGAGCGGTCAAGGCCACTGACGATCCCTACGGTAACGGAATTTCGCAAAGCGAAGGAAATCGGCGTCCCAATAGCCGCGACGGTTTCTCCCACTTTAATGTCTGAGGAAGAAGCGAACGTCGCGGGCGATAGGCCTGATGCCTCGATTTTGACCAAAGCCAAGTCGCTCTCCTCATCAATGTTCGTCGCATGCCCATTATACGTAGTGCCGTCCGATGTGACGACTACGATATTAGTCATATCCTTAACCACATGCGCATTCGTCACGATTACGCCATTAGACTCGACGATTACGCCTGTACCGTGTGCAAGATTAAACCGATTTTTCTCTAGTGTTTTATCTGAATCGTAGGATGGCTTGCCGATAATCGCAACAACGGATGGTGAAGCTTTGTCGATCACCTTAGGAACCTCGGCATTGATTTCGGCTGCATACGAAGGCGACGGCCCCTGCAGGGAAACAAGCAAGAAGGCTGCCAGTAACGCCGTTGCCCCTTTTTTAGCAACTGTATTCCAATTCCCCATGACGGTCTTCCTCTCTTAACAATATATGACAGTAGCTAGAATCTAGCATATTTGTGATAGAGAGACAATACAAATTTTCCCACATAAAAAGGGCTTTATCGACATTCCGTTATGCGCTGCGGGTGGGTGTAAACGGTTAATTGATCCCTTCGAATGAAACCAACAACTGTAATCCCTAGATCCTGCGCTAATCTAAGCGCCAAGTCGGTTGGCGCAGATTTCGACAGCAAAATACCGACCCCGATTTTGGCAGCTTTCAGAGTGACCTCAGAAGAGACCCTTCCGCTAAAGGCAATGATTTTATCCCGCACAGAAATCCGGTGCCTCAACAAGTGACCGTATATTTTGTCCAGAGCATTATGCCGACCAATATCCGACCTGCTTAAGAGAAGCTCATCCGCCGTGCATAGAGCAGCATTGTGCAGCCCGCCCGTAGCCCGAAAATCGGCCGACTGCTCTTGCATCAGGTTCATCAGATGAAAACATTGTTGAACGGTAATCTGGAGCTCCGTGCGAACGGTTTTGGCCGTGCGAGCGTCGTTGTGAAAATAAAACTGACGGCTTTTGCCGCAGCAGGAGCCGATGAATCGTTTGGACACCATCTGCCGGCTTAGCTGGTGCAGATGCCGCAGCTTCACGTGCGCGAAGCCGCGTTCCACCTCCAATGTGAGGGACTCGATCTGATCAACGAATCGTATCAAGCCCTCAGAAGCAAGAAAACCAGTAACCAAATCAACTGTATCTGTTGGCGTGTACACCAGCGTTGCGAATTCCTCGCCATCCACCTTGATCGTTAACGGCGTCTCAGTCGCGATCGTGTCCTCCTGAGGGAGAATCTCTGTGCCGTTATAACGGTAAATGCTCCAAGTTGTCGTTGACGAAAGTCCCGACTCTGCAGATCCAGCAGGGCTAACGGACTCAACTTGGTCCTGTTCGTTATCCATCGTCTTCACCCCGCTTCGATCTCCAGCTCTTCAATCCGTTTCTCGACGTATCGCGTGTCTTTGTGGGCATGGTACGTTTCTGCCTTCTCCACGATTACTGCTGTATTGTATTCCGGGATGCCGGCATGCGGCTCGTAAACGCCTTTTGGGATCAAGCTGTTCCCTTCCGGCCAATGGACTTCGATATTACCGGTTTTGATCTCAGCAAATTTGACCCGGCCATGCATGCTGCCGAACCGGTTGTAGACGACAATCGCTTCCCCTTCACTTAGCGCAAGGGGAGCCGCATCCCCGGGATGGATCAGCACATCGTAACGATCCGCATCATTGAATGGATCGATGTCGCTGTAGATCATGGAGTTGAACTGCTTGCCGCGCCGCGTCGTCACGGCGAAGTGCCCCTCCGGCTTCCGCAGCTGCGGAAGCTCGATCGGCAGCAGCGCGCCGCGGCCATCCGGCGTCGGACAGACGCCGTCCTCGCACAGCCACGCGCCGCCGTATTGAAACACATCACCGCGCTCACGCAGGTGTTGAATGCCGTTGTAGCTCGGCGCGGCCAGAGCAATCTCCTCGCGAATCGCCGCGGCGCTGCCACAGCCGAGATGCTGAACGGCTGCCTCAGGCTTCACGCGGCTGGCCAGATCGGCATAGATCGCCCACTCCGCGCGGGCCTCGCCGATCCGGGGACCCGCGATCTCGGGCGAGAAGTACACCATCCGCTCCGTCGAGGTGGACGTGCCTCCCCCAGGCTGCTCGTAGCGCGTCATCGCGGGCAGCACCACTACAGCCTCCCGCGCGTCCAGCAGCGTGGAGGTATTCAAGATGATGTCCTGGTGCACACGGACATCGACAGCGGTTAGGGCTTCACGGACGAATGCCGGGTCAGGCATCGTCTCCAGGAAGTTGCCTCCGGATGTGTAAAACAGCCGGAGCTTCCGCTCCTGCTCCTCGGGCAGGAGCGCGTTCTCCAAGGTGACACCGACGATGTCACCCTGCCAGCTCGGCAGCACGAAGCCCCAGAGCTGCTCGATGCGGCTGCGGTCGGCGGAGCTGCTTATGTCGCCGCCGGGCAAGGAGAAGGGGTCCGCGCCCATTTCGCCGGAGCCCTGCACGCCGCTGTGGCCGCGGATGGGCATCAGCCCGCAGTGCTCGCGGCCAAGGAAGCCCCGCAGGAGGGCGAGATTCGCCACCTGCGAGATGTTGTCCGTGCCGAAGCGGTGCTGTGTGAGCCCCATGCTCCACACGAAAACCGCGGACGCAGCACGCGCCAGCAGCTCAGCGAACTCGCGCATGCGTTCGCGGGAAAGCCCGGACGACTGCTCCAGCGTCGTCCAGTCCTGCTGCGCCACGTGGGCGCGCAGCTGCTCGTAGCCGTTCGTGTGCGCCTGCACGAACGCATGGTCGATGGCGGAGCCGGGCACGGCCTCCTCCATCTCGAACCAGACCTTCATGACGCCGTTCATGAAGGCAATGTCTCCGCCGATGTTCACTTGGTACACATCGTCGGCGAGTTTGGTCCCGAATAACGCGGATTCGGGAATGGAAGGGATCCAGTACTGCTCCATAGAGGGCTCGTAGTACGGGTTAATGACAATGATCTTCGTCCCTTGGCGCTTGGCCGCATACATATACTTCGTCGAGACCGGCTGATTGTTCGCGGCCACACTGCCCCAGAACACAAGGACATCCGTGCCGATCCAGTCCTTGTAATTACAGGTCGAAGCACCGACGCCGACGGAGCGCTTCAAGGCCGTCTTCGACGGCGAGTGACAAATGCGCGAGGCATTGTCGATGTTGTTCGTGCCGAGCAGCCTCGCCACCTTGGCGGCTGCATAATACGACTCGTTCGTGATCCCTCTGGCCGTCAGGTAGAAAGCCATCCCCTTCGGGTCAATCGCGCGTGCCTTCGCTGCGATGATGTCCAGCGCCTCATCCCAGGTGGCGCGGCTGAACTTTCGCTCCCCGTGCCGGCGTATGAGCGGATAGGGAATACGCCCGAGCTGCCTTAGCTCTGTGCTGCTCATGCGGCTCAGCTCGTCGATGTCCGCGTGGAGCACCTCCTCGCGGATCGCCGGCATCGTATTCAGCCGCAGCACGTTCAGCCGTGTCGTGCAGAGATGCGGTCCAGCCAGCGTCTGGTCGTACAGCCCCGACACGCCTAGTGCGCAGCCGTCGCATACCCCTTGTGTCAATATCCGGTACGCATAAGGGAGATTATCCCGATTCTGCCAGGCGATTTTGGCTGTTTCCCGAATATGCTGCGGCTTCACTTTGCCCAGCCCGAACGGGACCTTGCTGACCCACAGCTTCGGATCAGGTTTTGCGGGCAGCTTGATCGGCCCAGTGTGCTTCGTTTTTCCCATAATGAGCAGCTCCTTCATCGCGATATTGGATTGGTATGAAGCAAAAAACCACCGCAAAACACGCCCTGCAAACTTCCTTTTTCAAGAAAGTTACAAGCGATGTTCTACAGTGGTTAGTCTCCGGCAGGTTCGCTACCAAGTGCCAAGCACTTTGATTATGTATATGTCATTTTTAGCTAATCTTGCCTTGGGTGGCATGTTTGCCTTTGCGTTTGAGCCTGCATTGGCGGGTGTTTGACGGTGCCCATGTATGGAGGTCACGCTCCCAAACTGCAAAAAGTACAGCAAATTCATGCTGACTACGTATTACTTACTTAGAATCTTGCAAAAAGTACATCAAAATTGGGGCTGAAGCTTCATTTGGGGCTAGAACCCGTAAATTTGCTGTACAAAATACACGATTCACTCTCAAAATCGCAAAATTGCGATGTTTTGCTGCACTTTTTACATGATTGTACAGCTTCAATGGTGCGGTCTGCGGTCTGCGGTCTACGGTCTACGGTCTACAGTTAGACAAAGTTCCCCATGACAACCACAATCTACTTCCCGCCAAACTTCCTCTCCAAATCCTGATCAAAAACGAATACGGACATCCCCAAATCCTGCTCAATATCGATGTCAACGAACAGCTGGACGAATTTCGCGCCAAGCAGCTCCTCCATCTCCACAGGGGGATGATCGCGATACATCTCTTTGACCATTTCCGTGCGAGCCGTGCGGAGCATTTGTCTGCCATCGCCCGTCTTCGCCATGAACTTCTCCACCGGTGATAGGTTGCCAGCCATCTCGCAGATCGCCCAGCACTTGCAAAAAGTCGTCGTCACGCGCTCCGGCCCTTTGCCCATATGCCGTTTGCGATAAGCCTTGACCAGGTTACTGAATTCGGCCTCCATTCGGTTCATTCGGCCAGCCACCTTTATGTTTGCTCTTTCAATCATAGCAAGAAAGCGCATACCTGACTAGAGGGAGGCTACGCACGCGGGCCGCTCCCCCCTTAGTCGTGCTCCTCTTCATCCCATCTGCGGGAGTATGCCTTCCGCGTTACCCAGAACGTTGCTCCAAGTATGATAACGAGGGCAATTACGCCCAAAATTATAGCCGCAGTCATTCCTTCCACTCTCCTTTTACACCTTACCTATACAATACCTGAAAAGCGTGGAGCCGTGCAAAGAGCATTTTACGGGGTAGGAAGAAGTGAAATCGTGTATTGACAGTTTGGAGCAACGTATCTAAGATATTAATTAGTCACCTAACAAAAAGGAGGATACCCGTTGTCGCGTCACCCGAATCCCGAATCTCTTACACATATGATGTCTCATTTGCTAAAAATGCACCGCCGTACGATTGATCAAATCATTCATCCGTATGACGTTTATCCCGGTCAACCGCCATTGCTCCTAGCCTTGTCCGCTGAAGACGGACTCAGTCAGCGCGAGCTTGCCGAGCGCATTCACAATAAGCCCGCAACGTTAACGGTTATGGTTGATCGCATGGAGAAAACGGGCCTTGTAGAACGCCAGCCTGACCCTACAGATCAGCGAGTTACCCGCGTTTATTTAACCGATAAAGGCAGGGAAGTCACCGTCCATGTGAAGGAAGCCATTAAGGCAACGGATGAGTTGACGTTTTCGCATTTTTTGCCTGAGGAAATCCTCTTATTCCGCCGTCTCTTGCTTCAAATGCAGGATAATTTGCGCCCGAAAGAGGAAGATAATTAGTTAGCCACCAAACAAAAGAAAGGATTTCTTGCGATGTGGAAACTACGATCATTTGTTAAACCTTATTGGCTGATCACCTTGCTAGCCCCATTGTTGATGGTGATGGAGGTCTGGATGGATCTAACTCAGCCCCGCCTGATGGCGGCCATTGTGAATCATGGCGTTGCAGACGGTAATCTCGCGCTCGTTTGGTCCACGGGCTTGCACATGTTGGGCGTTGCCTTCGTTGGCCTTGTCGGCGGGGTGGGCTGTACGTTTTTTACTGTGAAAGCTGCACAGAACTTCGGTGCTGACCTGCGGCTTAGCGTATTCGAGAAGGTGCAGTCCTTCTCGTTCCGGCAGTTGGACACTTTTTCAACAGGATCGCTGATTACTCGCTTAACCGGCGATGTGATGCAAATGCTGAACATCCTGCAAATTTTACTGCGGCAATTCGTGCGCGAGGCTTCGCTGCTTATTGGCAGCATCGTTATGGCGATTGTGATTTCGCCGCGCCTTTCTTTGATTTTGCTGGTCGTCGTACCGATTCAATTCCTTATTTTATATGTGCTGATGAAACGCTCTACACCACTCTTTCGGTTGATGCAGGCGAGGCTCGATCGCGTTAACACCGTTATGCAGGAAAGTACATCAGGCATTCGGGTGATCAAAGCTTTCGTGCGTGCCGCTTTCGAGCGAACCCGCTTCGGCAAAGCCAACACTGCCCTGCTGGACGCAAGCCTCAGCTCCGCCCGCGCCCTGGCTACAAGCGGACCGCTGATGACTTTAATTTTGAACGTCAGCATTGTTGCGGTTCTATGGTTCGGCGGCGGACAGACCTGGAGCGGCTCTATGGCCATCGGGGATTTGGCTGCTTTTATCATCTATATCACTCAAGTTCTCTTCTCGCTGGTTTCAATCAGCAATACGCTAATGAATATTTCCCGCGCCCAAGTTTCTGCTGAGCGCATCCGCGAAGTGTTGGATACAGAACCGGATATGAATGAACCCGTGCAGGAGCGCAGTGACGCTGAAGTACATAGCGAGATGAATTCACCTATGCTAGGCTGTGAGTTGGAATTTGAGCATGTCTCCTTCGTGTATGATTCGGCTCCCGACCAGCCTGTTCTGGAGGATGTCTCTTTCAAGGTGCTGCCAGGACAAACGATCGGGATTCTTGGAGCGACGGGCTCCGGTAAATCCACACTCGTCAGCTTGATCCCACGGCTCTATGACGCAACAAAAGGCCGCATTCTTCTAGGCGGCGTTGATATTAAGGAGATGCCCGTCGAGCAGCTGCGCGGTCAGATTGGAATTGTCCTGCAGCAGTCTATTTTGTTTAGCGGCACGATTCGCGAGAACCTTCTTTTCGGCAGGCCTGGGGCCACTGAAGCGGAGATCGAGGCAGCCGCCAAGGCTGCGGAAGCGGATAGCTTCATTCGCAAGCTGCCCGAGGGTTACGAGGCGAAGCTGGGACAGCGCGGCGTGAATCTGTCCGGCGGTCAAAAACAACGCATAGCGATTGCCCGAGCGCTGCTCCTGCGCTCACCGCTGCTTGTACTGGATGACAGCACCAGCGCCATTGACCTTGGCACCGAGAAGCGTATCCAGCGCTCTCTGCTGCAGTTGATGGCCGGCAGCACACGCATCATTATTGCGCAGCGCGTCTCATCGGTGCTGCACGCCGATCAAATTCTTGTTCTCGATGAAGGACGCATCGCCGCACGCGGAACCCATGAGGAGCTGCTGGCGACAAGTGCCATCTACCAAGACATTTGCCGCTCGCAGCAAGGAAAGGAGACTGCCCTTCATGGCTAAAAAGCAGACACCACCACGCGCCCGTCATATAGGTGCGACCCTCCTGCGCATGTGGGGTTATCTTCAACAGCAGCGCATCGGGCTGCTCACTGTTATTATCCTTACTGTCCTCGGCAGCGGACTTGCACTGCTCGGGCCTTATTTGATAGGCATCGCCATCGATGATTACATCGTACCGCGCGACAGCAGCGGCTTGCTTGGACTCTGTCTCCTTTTGCTTGGCTGTTATTTGTTCAGCGGAGCGGCTACGTGGATTCAATCGTATGTCATGGCGGGGGTATCTCAGCGTACCGTATGGGAAATGAGACAGGATCTGTTTCGCCACCTTCACAAGCTGCCGATTAGTTATTTTGACAAGACTTCTCACGGTGAACTTATGAGTCGCACGACGAATGACGTCGATAACGTAGCAACTACGCTCAGTCAAAATTTAACGCAGATCATTACAAGTATCGTTATGATTGCTGGTTCTTTTATCATGATGATTACTTTGAATATTTGGCTTACTCTTATTACATTGATTACTGTTCCAATCGTTCTATTCACAACAAAGCAGATTACGAGGCATACCCAGCGTCTATTCAAAGAGCAGCAGCAGCGGCTCGGTGAACTGAATGGACTCATTGAGGAAACGATTTCTGGGCAAAAGGTCGTCAAAACGTTTCGCCGTGAAGCCGCGACAGTCCGCCAGCTAGACACGATTAACAGGCAGCTCCGTGCTGCTGGTACAGGTGCTCAACAGCTCTCGGGCATGATGGGACCTAGCATGAATATGATCAATCATTTCAGCTTCATCCTGCTCGCTGCCATTGGCGGCTGGATGGTGCTTAAAGGTTGGACGATGGTTGGGGTTATTATCAGCTTTCTCAACTATTCCAGACAGTTCAGCCGCCCTATCAACGATCTCGCGAATCAGTATAATATGATTCAGTCCGGTATTGCTGGGGCCGAGCGTGTATTTGAAGTGATGGATCGCGAAACGGAATACGATCCTGTGGGGGATGCTGTAGAGCTAACAGAGGTTAAGGGCGAGGTCGTCTTTCAAAATGTCTCCTTCCGCTACACCGACGATGTGCCTACGCTTAATAATGTTACGTTCGCCGCGGAGCCCGGTGATTTGATCGCCTTAGTTGGCCCGACGGGCGCCGGCAAAACGACGATCATCAACCTGCTGACCCGCTTCTACGACGTCGGCGAAGGCTCCATCACCATCGATGGCCGCGATATTCGCAGCCTCGACAAAGACAGTCTGCGCAGCCGCCTCGGCATCGTGCTGCAGGATGTGTACCTTTTCTCGGATACAATCCGAGAAAACATTCGCTTCGGCCGTCTGGATGCGACGGACGAAGAAGTCGAAGCCGCCGCGAGGCTTGCCAACGCGGACGGGTTCATTCGCAAGCTGCCTAACGGCTATGACGCCATGTTGACCGCCGGAGGCGGCAACCTGAGTCAGGGCCAGCGGCAGCTGCTCACGATCGCGCGGGCGATTCTCGCCGACCCCGCGATCCTCGTGCTCGACGAGGCGACGAGCTCCGTCGACACGCGCACGGAGCTGCACATCCAGCAGGCAATGGGCGTTCTGATGAAAGGGCGCACGAGCTTCGTGATCGCCCACAGGCTGAGCACGATTCGCGAAGCGAGTGCGATTCTTGTGATCCACGGCGGCGAGATCGTGGAACGGGGCACGCATGAGGAGCTGCTTGCGCTCCGCGGGCATTATTATGAATTGTATGCAAACCAATTCAGCCAGGTTAGCTCGCTTTGAGGAGCCATTAATTATTTAACGGACCTCATTGACGTTATATTCGATTATTTCCCTATTTCTCAAACGTAACGGACACCAGAGTCCTTAATAGTTAATAAAACAAACAAAGCGCACAATTTAGGTGTGAATAGCAGCTTTGGAGTCCGTTACAATTTGAAAATGCCTCGAATTCATTGAATAAGGGCAACTCTGTCCGTTAGAGGAAAGAATACAAAAAAAGAGGGTTCCCAATAAACTGGAAGCCCTCTTTTTTGTTACTTACTTGTAAAGAATTCCTTATGAAGTATCTACGGTTTTACCGTACTCTTTTTAAATTAATATAAACTATAGTTTAAACTTACACTTATAGGCTTTCTAGCATAAAATTCTTTAGCTGTACTATCCTGATAAGTAATATTAAACTCCGCCATTTTCCAAGCCGATAGTCCTGCACTAAATTCCCAAAGAGACGTATATGTCATTTTTTTTGTAATTACACCAGTTCCATTTGCTCTTATTCCAGTGGTAGGAAAACTACCTGTAGCTGAAATAGCCACAGTGTCTACAGATTCTAAAGTAAAACCACCTGAATTTACTACAGCCATAGTTTTAGACTCAATCGAGTTTATTTGTCTAAACCCACCGGAACTATAAACATTCATTTTAACTGTTAGTCTAGTAACAGCTTGTGTACCACTCGGACCATCTGTTCTATCGCTAGTAGTAGTCACTATGTAGTAATCGCCACTTGTAATGGAATTAATATTCGACTTCTTCTGCTGTTGCTTTCAATTGTTTCTCGATATGTATTTAGCAATATTCCGGTTTTTGTATCAATAACTTCAACCTTAGCAGAATCGATAGTTTCACTTCTGACTAAACTCACACTTTCAGAAAAGGGAATATCAACATACGTCAGTTTTAGTTTAACTTTTTGCGTGGAAACTACTTCTTCTGCCGATGCCTGAAAAGGTATAGATAAGACAAAACAAAGTACCGTTAAATCTATGGAAATATTGTAATTTATTAGAAATATAAAGTATTATATAGAAAATGAATGTCTATATCTGGGAGGGTGGTATACTTTGGATTTTTCAGAACTTCACCAGTTTTATAACGATATCAGTAGTAGGATTGGTAATGTAGCGGATCAAACCAGCAACCTTTCACGACAACTACAAACAGATATAACTCAATTAAAGGCAGAACTGCATACCACGAATATTTTGCTTACCCTATTTTTAATCGTGAACATTATTGGTTTAATTCTCAACTTTTTTAAAAGAGGGAAAAAATAAAACTTATTTTTATAATCAAGCATTTTATGCACGCATAGCGCCTTATTGGGCTGCATTTAAATTGAGTGAAGTATGTCTGTTCACTTAAGTAGGTGCAATCCTAATAGGGTTTTTTTATGCTTTCAATCAGGGCACCCTACCCCTAACACGAATTATCTTCAGCCGTAGTTATCCATCTTAAATCTTAGTTATATCAACACCCTACAGGATTCAGGTACTCTTAGAGATGTAAGCACAGTCATTTCTAAGTACACGGGAGGTCACATATTAGATGAAAAAATCATTCAAACAATGGATTGGCGTTGGCACGACGACTGTTATGGCAGCAGCGGTATTAGCAGGCTGCGGCAGTACAGCGAACACGGCACAGCCATCTACTGCGCCAAGCACCGGTGCTGCTGCAACCGCTAACGCAAAGCCATACGCAGGTAAAACGATCTCGCTCGTAACAGCCAACCACCCTTGGGCAGATGCCATCAAGCCTTTGCTGCCGGATTTCGAGAAGGAAACAGGCATTAAGGTGAATGTCGAAAGCTTTTTCGAGGACCAGCTCACGCAGAAGCTGACGGTTCAATTCACATCTGGCTCCGCAACGCCTGACGTTTTCATGTACCGCCCGCTTCAGGAAGGCAAGCTTTTCTATAAGAACGGTTGGGTACAACCTCTGGATGACTATGCTCAAAAAGCGAAGGATTACGATTTTAACGATTTCTCCAAATCCTCTATCGGCTCCACAACGGTCGAATCGAAGTTAGCAGGCATTCCGATTATTACGGAGCAAGAGATTCTGTACTACCGCAAAGACTTGCTGCAAAAGGCAGGCATCGCTGTACCGAAAACGTTAGATGAGCTTAATGCTGCGGTGAAAAAACTGCACGATCCGAAAAACGAGATGTACGGATTCGTTGCAAGGGGCCAGCGTTCTCCGCTTGTAACGCAAGTGTCGTCCTTCCTGTACTCGGAAGGCGCAGACTTCACGACAAGCGAGAAAGCCAGCATCAATACGCCTGAGGCGATCAAAGCTTTCACCACTTATGGCACGCTGCTCAAAGATTACGCGCCTCCAGGTGTGCTTAACATGTCCTGGCCGCAAGCCTTTGGTATTTTCGCACAAGGAAAAGTCGCGTTCCTAACAGATGCTAACTCCCTGTACCAGAACGCAACGGACCCAGCCAAGTCCAAAGTAGCGGATCAAGTCGGATTCGCTGTATTCCCTGGCGGCAAAGCAGGCTCGAAGCCTTACAGCATCACATCTTGGGGACTTGCCATGAATGCCAAATCCGGCAATAAAGATGCGACTTGGGCCTTCATCCAATGGGCAACAAGCAAAGATGTTGTGCTGAAAACACAGCAAAAAGGCAACCCTGGCGCCCGTACCTCGGTATGGGATAAACCAGAAGGCACAACCGGATTCCCTGCGGAGCTGGTTCCAATCATCAAGGAAAGCGCCAAAACAGGTGTCGACCACGACCGTCCAACGGTGATCAGTGTAGGTGAAGCTCGTGATGCGGTTGGTGAAATCGTGCAAAAGGTAATGTCCGGTGAAACCAACATAGGGCCTGTTGCAGATAAAGCTAATCAAGCGCTGCAAACAATTATCGATAAAGACAAAACGAGATAAATAGGCGTTTGAGAGGTGAAAAGGGTCATCTGATGACCCTTTTTCCTTTCATACAGCTCCATCCTATACGAACCATCAGAAAGGGTGACTTCAGGTGCAATACAGCTGGTTTAACCGCAACTTAAAATGGATTTATACCCTGCCGGCCGTCATCTTCGTCCTGCTGATGATGCTGTTTCCAATCATCTATACTGTCCGCATCAGCTTTTACGAATGGAGCATGTCCGCTACGACGCCTCCCCTTTGGGTGGGCTTATCCAACTACACGGCCTTATTAAAAGACGAGCGTTTCTGGCATGCAGCAGGCTCGACGTTTTATTTCACCTTCGCTGCACTCGCCTTGGAGGTTATCCTTGGCATCGCCATCGCTTTACTCCTATCCAGAGAATTCCGAGGGAAGAATCTCGTTAAGACAGTTTTCCTGCTCCCAATGGTCGCCACACCTGTTGCCATGGGCTTGGTCTGGATGCTGATTTATGAACCGACAATCGGCGTTGCTAACATGATGCTTAAATCGTTTGGACTCGAACCGCTGCTATGGCTGGCTTCTCCCAATCAGGTCATTCCCTCCCTCGTCATCGTAGATGTCTGGGAGTGGACGCCGATGATCGCGCTCATCATTATGGCCGGGCTCGCTACACTGCCAACAGACCCTTATGAAGCCGCAGATGTAGACGGCGCAAGCACATGGAGAAAGTTCATTTCCATCACGCTTCCACTTCTAAGACCAACAATAATCGTGGCAGCTATGCTTCGATTAATCGATGTTTTGAAAACGTTTGATATCATCTACGCAACAACCCAAGGCGGACCGAACTTCGCTTCGGAGACGCTGAATCTTTACGGCTACGTACTCGGCTTCCAATACTTTAAGCTCGGTATGGCATCGTCCTTGCTTGTCATTTTCTTCGCGCTAGTGATGGGGCTTACGTTATTTATGATTTGGATGCGCAAACGAATGGAGGGAGCCACTTCATGAAGAAAAAAAGAGGTTCAAGGTTCCTGCAAACCCTGCTCACCTTCATTGTGCTGATCGTCTTTGCATTCCCATTTGTCTGGATGCTGCTCGCTTCCTTCAAAACACAATCGCAAATTTTGTCGACAGGCCAACTATTTATTTTCAAACCAACTTTTCATAATTACGTCAGTGTATTCAAAGAATACGACTTCATCAAATTCATCTGGAACAGCTTCCTAGTCGCTTTCGGCTCAACACTGCTGTCCCTTATCCTAGGTCTTCCGGCAGCTTATGCGATTGCAAGGCATCACCTTCACAAGCTCGGGCTTCTTATTCTCGTCGCGAGGATCATTCCAGGGATTACGTTCCTGATTCCTTGGTTTATTTTATTCTCCAAAATCCACTTGGTGGACACGTATACAGCCCTCATTTTAAGCCATATGCTCGTCGGACTTCCTTTTATTATCTGGATTATGATCTCCTTCTTCGAGGCGCTGCCGACTGAAATTGAGGAGTCAGGCCTTATTGATGGCTGTACGCATCATCAGGTTTTCTTGCGAATTATTCTGCCGATCTCTGGGCCTGGTGTCATCACGGCATCTCTGCTTTCTTTTATCTTCTCGTGGAACAATTTCATGTTCTCTGTCATCCTAGCTGGGGACAAAACGAAGACGCTGCCGATCGCCGTATTTAACTTCATGTCTTATTCCGAGATTAACTGGGGCGCTCTTATGGCTGCAGCTTGCATCATCACACTTCCTGTACTAATTATCGCTCTAGTATCCCAACGTTATGTTGTTAGCGGACTTTCCGCAGGTGCTGTAAAAGGTTAATCCTAACGGGTTACCGCAGATTACATGTACGAGAGAGGTTTCCATTCATTTGGAGGACTTCTCTCGTAGGCGTATACTCTAAGTTATAACGCTTAGATGACCCGGAAGGTGATTGGGCATGCCCTATAAACTTAATATTTTTAGCAAAATCTTAATCTTGTTGATCTTACTGCTTATTCCTATTGTGCTGCTGTACAGCTATACGAACCGAATTACTAACCATGTTGTGCAGGATCAAATCCAATCATCGAACTTAAATCAGCTCTCCTTCTTCATGCATCAGCTCGATGCAGATGTGGAACGGCTTGCTATGTCCCCCGTTATTCTCGGGAGCGATCCTTATATGAGGGAATATATCAACCGGAGTGATTCGCCGGATTATGACGTGCTGAAAGAGCAATCCCGGATGATCCAGAAGCTTAGCTTACAAAGTGTCTCCAGCGGCTGGGTAAATGAACTCACGGTGGCCATTCCTAATGGAAGGCAGGTGCTTTCCTCCAGCATTTTCGTCAATGGCACGGATGTGTGGCCTTGGCATCGAGCTATTCAGCGCACTTGGACGTATGAGGTACGGGAAGGCGACAAAGGGATTGGGTCGTTCATCCGAGAAATTAGCGAGCCCATTCGCGCACAGACGGTGGATCAAGCCAATGTGCTCTATCAGGTCAGGTTCAGCGTTCAAAACATGGTAAATCTGATGGACGTGTACAAGCAGGACAAACGCAGCGATCCTTTTTTGGTGGACGGTAAGAACGCCCTGATTGTGAATAGCTCATCTAACCAGCAGATTACGAATGCCATTAGAGAGCAGCTTATTCTTGATGAGGACCTGCCTAATTCCGGCCAAATCCAGTTCGAGATCGATCGCCAGCAGTATTTGATTAGCTATGTGAAGTCCACGCAGCTAGGTTGGTATTTAGTGGATTATGTGCCTGTTGAAAAAATACTCTCACCCATTACTATGACGCGCAAATTGTTTTATATCACCATTGGTCTTCTGCTCGTGATGAGTGTGCTCGCTTCTTTCCTTCTGTACAGGAACGTGCAAATACCGATTGGCAAAATGATGCAAAGTGTGCAAAAGGTGAAGCGCGGCGATTTATCTGCCCGTATCCACTATAAGGCCAAGAATGAGTTTGATTTCCTTATTCAGCGTTTCAATGAAATGGCCGAACAAATTCAAGTACTGGTCGAAGACGTATATGCCGAGAAAATCCGGTCTCGTGAGGCAACCTTAAAGCAGCTGCAGTCGCAGATTCATCCGCACTTTCTCTATAACTCCTTGTTTTTCATTATTAATTCGGCTGAGATGGAGGACAAAGAATCTGTTGTGGCTATGGCGCAAAATTTGGCCGAATTCTACCGCTATACAACCAGGGTTGAAAAGCAAGCCGTCAAGCTGGCAGACGAGCTCGACTTGGTCGGCCACTACCTGAATATTCAGCATCTACGCATCCATCGTCTGAAATATGATATCTCGGTTCCCGCGAACATGCTGGAAGAATGGGTTCCCCGGCTGATCCTTCAGCCATTGGTGGAGAACGCTATCCTCCATGGCATTGAGCGCAGCGTAGAAGGCGACCTTATCACCATAACCGGTGAGCAGGATGAGAGCTGGAACCGCGTCATTGTTGAAGATAACGGCGCTGGACTTAACGAGGCGGGGCTAACCCGGCTGCTGGAACAGCTGCATTCACCGATGTCCGATGACATTGGCTGTGGCACTTGGAACGTCCACCACCGGCTGTATTACCAGTTCGGAGAAGGATCAGGGCTTACTTTTTATCCCGGTGAAAAAGGAGGCTTGAAGGCCATGTTAACTTGGAAGCGCAGTGCGCAGATGAACCTTCCAGAAGCTGACGGGGAGAACCGACAATGATGCAACTTTTGATCGTCGATGACGAGGCGCATGTTGTAGATCGGCTTCATGCCACCATTGATTGGGCATCCCTTGGGATTGAACAGGTGTTCAAAGCCTACTCGGGCAAAGAAGCGCTGGAGCTGCTCGAGCAATTCTCGATTGATATCGTGCTTACCGACATTCAGATGCCTGGCATATCCGGCTTGCAGCTCATTGCGGAAATCAACCGTAGATGGCAGAAAACAAAATGCATACTTCTATCGGGCTACTCCGATTTCAACTATGCCAAGGAAGCCATTCTCCAAGGAACCGAGGATTATTTGTTAAAACCCGTTACGGAACAAGATCTGCTTGCTGCTGTCGGGCGGGTCATGGAGAAGCTTCAGAACGAGTGGCAGGAGGTTTTTTCTAAGCAGCGGCTTACCTATACGGTCAAGGAAAATCTCCCTCTGCTGCGGGGGAACTTACTGAGCGACCTCCTTCAGGGGCGTAAACTCACTGAGCACTCCCTGCGGGACAAAATGCAGATGCTGGAGCTTCCGGATTTCCACGAACATCCCTGCGTGCTGATGATGATTCGGCTTGAGTCGGATTTTCTGGAGTACGATCTGAGCCGCCTATCCCTTATGGAGTATGCCATTAGCAACATGGTCGAGGAGTTGTTCGCGGAGAAATTTGATAGCTGGCACACGAAAGATGCACATGATTATTTGATTTTTGTGATGAAAAAGAAGCCGTTGGCCGCGGGTCAAGAGGACTCCTCCTGGCTTGAACGAACCGCCTCCGTGCTGCAATCAGCGGTAAAAAACTACTTAAAGGGGAAAATCTCCATTCTGCTAAGCAGTTGGGGGCTATTTCCGAGCGAAATTACAACCCTGTACAATGCCTCTTTGAGCGCTTTTCGCAAGCAAATTGGCAGCGAGCATGAACTGTTGATACGACTCGGGGACGAATCCGTCCAACCAGAGCTCTCAGCGCTCCAAAGATTGTATGAACCGCCTACACTCAATCATCTTCTGGAAGCCGCCCGCTGGGAGGATACGGAGGATAAGCTGACTCTGATTTTCGACGAAATGGAAACGAAATTCTCCGAGTCTCAGGAGCATTTGCTGGAGGTTTACTTCTCTGTAGCGTCTGCTTTTGCTTATATTGCTCACAAAAATGGCCGCCCTCTGCACCAGCTCATCGGCGGAGATTACGACCGAATGACCGAAGGTATCCCCTTTCGCACGGTCAACCAGCTGCGTGAATGGACGATTCGTTCCTTGCATCGGATGCGGGAAGACATGGATCAGGAGCGGAAAAACAGCAGAGTCACCCTGATCAATGACATCAGGTCCTTTATTGATCAGCGTCTAGCCAGCGATGTCTCGCTGCAATCCATTGCCGATCATGTTTTTTTGCACCCCGTGTACGTGTCCAAAATCTATAAGCTGGAAACCGGTGATAACCTCAGCGATTATGTCAACCGCGTGCGCATGGATCGAGCCGCCTATCTGCTGAAGAACGGTCACGACAAAATATACGAAATCGCTACACAGCTCGGATACCAGCGTCCCCACTCCTTCAACCATGCTTTCAAAAAACATTACGGCATGACCCCGCAGGAGTATCGTGATCAATACTCATAGCGCTTTTTCCACCCGTGCAGGAGGAAGTCAGGTTGCACTTAGCGAAATTCAGAAGGGGAATTATAAAGCGATTACAACTCATGCCGAGCAGCTGATGGCGGCAGTAAACCAGTAAGACATTCTATGGTTTGGGAGAGGAAATTTACCATGAAGATTACGAAGTTAGAACTGTTTAAGGTGCCGCCAAGATGGTTGTTTTTGAAAATCGAAACGGATGAAGGCATTACGGGTTGGGGCGAGCCGATTGTAGAAGGGAAAGCGGATACAGTCGCAGCCGCTGTTATGGAAATGAGCGAGCAAATCATCGGCAAGGATCCGATGCGGATTGAAGACATGTTTCAAATCCTGTACCGCGGCGGCTTCTATCGCGGAGGGCCTATCTTGACAAGCGCGATCTCCGGCATCGAGCAGGCACTGTGGGATATTAAGGGGAAATTCTACAATGCCCCTATCTATGATTTGCTTGGCGGTGCGTGCCGTGAGCGCACTCGCGTTTATTCCTGGATCGGCGGCGACCGTCCGAGCGACGTTGGGCTGGCGGCCAAACAGCAGGTAGCCGCAGGGTTTACTGCCGTGAAGATGAATGCCACGGAGGAAATGCACTACATCGACTCGCTCAGCAAGGTGGACGAGGCTATCGCTCGTATTGCCGCTGTCCGTGAGGCGGTTGGCCGAGATGTTGGCATCGGCATTGACTTCCACGGGCGCATCCATAAGTCCATGGCCAAAATCCTCGTCAAAGAACTGGAGCCGTACCGTCCGATGTTCATTGAGGAGCCTGTTTTGCCGGAAAATAATGAGGCGCTTCGGGAGATCGCCCGCCACACCTCATGCCCGATCGCAACCGGCGAGCGGATGTACACACGCTGGGGCTTCAAAGATCTGTTGGCGCAGGGCTATGTAGACATTATCCAGCCCGATCTTTCCCATGCCGGAGGCATTCTGGAGACTCGCAAAATTGCCGCGATGGCGGAAGCCTACGATGTTGCCGTTGCGCCGCATTGCCCGTTAGGCCCTATTGCTCTGGCCTCCTGCTTGCAGCTGGACACTTGCTCCCCGAACGCTTTCATTCAGGAGCAAAGCTTGGGCATTCACTATAATCAGGGCAGTGACCTGCTTGATTATTTGAAGGACCCAGCGGTGTTCCAATATGAAGACGGCTTCGTCAAAAACCTAACCGCCCCAGGTCTCGGCATCGAGATCAACGAGGACAAGGTTCGTGAAATGGCGGCTATCGGGCACAACTGGAAAAATCCCGTTTGGCGCCAAGCCGATGGTACGGTGGCTGAGTGGTAGGTTTCAGTTTCTAGCATAGCGTGAAAAGTATAATAAGGCTGTTTCCGAAGGTCTAAAAGACCGGTGGGACAGCCTTTTTTTGTGATCTAGCATGATACAGTCACTCTTCTGTAACGGACTCAGCAGCCGTTATTCTGCCAAATTCAGCAGATTTCACGGCGCTAACGGACTGAAGAGGCGCTATTTATGGATTCTGCAGCTGTTTTTTGCATTTTCATAGCCAATAGCGGTTCGTGAGTCCGTTAGATGCTACTTCTACCCTAAAAATGGCAGATAACGTCCTCTCAGTCCGTTAGCCGATTGCATGACAATCGAACACATCCATTTGTTCTCGGGGGATGTTCTAACAGAATATCAAAAAACGGAGCCACGCAAAGTTTGCGGGCTCCGTTTTTGATGCTAAGGATTATTTCAATTCTGCAATGAATCTCTCCACTTCACCATTCGGTGTAGTCACCGATTCGTAGACTCTGATGGAGACATTATTTTGAATCTGGTTTTGGGTCAGATTATTGAAGCTTAGCGATTGGGTGCCGCTCACTAACCGATTGGTTCCGGTGAATGGGAACGAGCTCGAACCCAACGAACTTCCAAACCCATCAATCAATTCAAATTTCAATTTGGAGAAGTTATTGTCTATGATTACTTCAGGATCACGAGTGAAATCCAAATCCATATTTAGTTTATACGTATAAGATATTGACGGAGTCGTCATCATCAGCTGAGTTAATGTCCAGTTTTTGATATTCAGCTTGAATGGATACAAGGAGACATTGTTATGATCATTTTCACTTTGCGTGCTGACCGTGTAGCTGGCAATGGTAGATTTATAAGCAGAAGAACCATTAGCCGGTTGTCCTTGTGAAGCTCCTGAAAGGACTCCCTGCACGTTCATTGTGTACTGTTCACTTTGGTCAGTCGATGGAATCATATAGCCATAGCTGACTACGACACCTGTTCCAGGAGCAATATCCGAAGTACCCATGGTTTGACGGCTTCCTGTATAGGTGTTACCATCTTTCCCTGCCAAGTCCGCGGCAAAAGCTGGTACTGGAATGGGTTTATCGCCTTTATTGATTAGTTTGAACTTAGCTAATCCTGTTTTATTTCCGGTTTCTTTATTATTGGTTACATGCAATTCTTCCAGCGATACAGCCAGATTGGGATTGATGAACTCATTTCCTTGCTGGAATACCATCGGTGTACCAAAAGTATAATTGCCTCCAGAAGGGACTGTGCTTGCATCTGTTCCTCCATTAGCCGGAAGCCCGAATCCAATGCGACCTGTATAATATTGAATCGGTGTAGTCTGGCCTTGTTTCAAGAAGCTTTCAGGCGTAAGAACGTAGAAGGCCTTCAATTGCGTATTGGTATCTGTCGTAACCGCAAAATGAATATATTTCTGCTCGCCGGCATTAAGGCTTATCGGAGATTCTTCAACTCTTTTGCCAATATAAGATTGTCCATCTGATTTCCCGCTAAGTGTAAAGTCTGGAATGGTTTCCGCATAGCTTCCTGAATTCTGGACTTTCACCTGTACGATATACGTTGGCGATTGCCCAGTGAACTGCTTGGACATACTTGCGGCCGAATATTTCAGAGATGAAGTCACGCCTGGAATAGAGAAGGAAGCTCCCCACTGCCCCATGAGCGCAGCGTCATTGATCACAGCATCGTTACCGCGCCATACAATGGATCCAACGGGGGAATCCGCAAGCAGCGTCTCCTGCTTAGGATATACTTTTGTATTCACATCGATCCAAAGAACATCTGTTAAACTTACTTCTGACTTTACATTAATATCGGTCATATAACTAAGCGTCACATCACTCTGTGGCAGAATCGAACGAGCGTTGCTTGCGCTTGGCAATAGCGTGTAATCTGTGCCATCTGACGTTTTGACACGAAGTTCGTAATCGGGAATGCGTATCGTCGAGTTGGATGAATTCGTCAGCTTGACGACGGTTCCGACTCTCCAGCCATCCGTTGTTTTCTCCTGCAGGACACTCTTGACTTGAGCCTGCGAACCGCCTGGGAGGCTGTAGGCTTTCAAATCTTCTGCATGGATTTCCGAATGCTGTCCGGAAGACGTATTCCCAGGTACAACTAGCTGCTTAGCTGCATAAGAGGAAGTAACCAGCAGATCGCGTGTCGCAGGTTGGATGCCCCCGAATGTACCGTCAGCCTGGTTCCCTAGCAAGTTCAGTTGAATAGCCAGAGCTGCGTACCCCTTGGCCCAACTCGAGACGGTGCTATCATTTACCTCTGTAGTTCCTTTAGCTTCTGCATCCTTGTTCAATCCCCGAATGAGGAATGCAGCCAGCTGTTCTTTCGTTACTTCGCCTGCAGGGTTGTATGTGCCTTCACCAAAGCCATCGGTAAGATTAGCAGCTTTCAGTGCTTCGATATAAGGCAGCGCATAGCCGTTAGCTGGATCTGAGCTGCTCACGTCGCTGAAACTGGATACCTGCAAAGTTGATTCCACCTTCAATCCGAAGATTAAAGCCGCCACTTTGGCGAATTGCGCACGATTCATTTTATCATGAAGGCCAAAAACGCCATTGCTTACTCCATCAAAGATACCAGCAGAAATCATCGCATCAAACTTAAGTTTCGTTCCCGCGTCAAGCTGGTTTAAATCACTGAAATCCGCAGAGGATTTCGCGGCTGTCGCACCTAGAGATACAGATGAAAACAAAGTAAGGGCCATAGCTGTGCTCACGATAACGGATAATTTTTTCTTCATTTTCGTACTCCTCTCAAAATTTACTCTTTCACTTCGGTTGGTGCTTTTTTTCTCTGGATAAAGAAAAGGACGAAAGGTATACATATGAAAGCAGGAATCGCAGAAATATAAAAAGTGTCAGCGATGGACCTGACCAATGATTCCTTTTGCATAAATCCTGCTAGATACGTGGCTGCAGTTCCTGAAGCTGTTGTCATATCCACCGACCAGGAATAAATCGAGCCTGAAAGCATGGATATCGTACTATTGGCTGAAACTGAATCAACAGGCACACTATCGCTGATATGTTGATAGTGAGTAATCTGACGATTGCTCATAAGGGCCGTAAAGATGGCAATTCCCAGGGAACCAGCAACCTGGCGAACTACGTTGGATAGCGGCGAGGCGTTACCAACCTGCTGTGGAGATACCGCACGCATCCCCGCAGTGGTGAGCGGCATCATACAAAGCCCAATACCAATACCGCGAATGGTTAATACGGTATTTAGCCAATGGTTAGGCGTATCCGCCGTGAGATGATGCAGATCGAGTGTCGTGACACCAAGGATGGTAAGACCCGTGATACACAAGGGGACAATCCCGAATTTATCGGCCAGCTTTCCACTTATGGGCATCATGAGCGCCATCGCTATGGATTGAGGCATCATGAGAAGTCCCGTCTGCATCGCTGTGAGCCCTTGGATATTTTGCAAATATAAAGGGGTCAGGAACGTGCCGCCCATCATCCCCATCATGACCAGGCTCCCTGCAATAACACTAATCGCAAACTTTAAATTTTTAAAAAGCTTCAAATCGAGCACAGGCTGCTCGACCCCGAGCTCCACCCAAATCAGGAGTAGCAGGCTGAAGAAGGCAACAAACAGCAAACTAATGATGAATAAAGACGTCCATCCTTGCTGCTGCCCTTTACTTAGTGCGAGTAGCAGGCTTCCAAAGAAGAGCATGGACAGAATGGCCCCGGTCAAGTCGAACTTTAATCCTTCTCTTCTCGGAGAATCTTTCAGCAGGACCTTCCCAAGTATGACGGCAAGAATCCCAATAGGTATATTGATGAAAAAGAGCAATCTCCAGCTGAAATTTTGGATCAGATAGCCACCAAACGTTGGCCCGAGTGCAGGGGCACACATCGCCGCTACGCCCCACAAGCCAATCGCTGTACCGGTCTTCTCCCGGGGAAACGTGGTATAAATAATTGACATCCCGATTGGCATAATAAACCCGCCGGCAAAACCTTGGATAATCCGGAACAAGATCATCGTACTAGAACTCCAAGCCAGTCCGCACACCACGGAAAATAAGGTAAACCCAGCTACAGAGTAAATAAATATATTTTTATTTCCGAATTTGGCACCGAGAAAGCCGCTCATCGGAATAACTATCGCAGATGCCAGGGTATATCCCGTAATGACCCACTGCATCGTATTGATATCCGAGCCGAATACGGCAACGAACTTGTTCATGGCCACATTCATTAAGCTGCTGTTCAAAACGGCAACGAAGGTCCCCATGACGATGGCGATAAGCGACAGCCACATTTTGCCGGAGCCTTCTGATTCTTGTTGTTTTACTGCCGATGCATCGGCCATAGCTGCGCCTCCTATTCGGCTTTTACCTTCGTGCCTTCAGCAATCTTGTCTGCAGGGTTCACGACGATTTGTTCATTAGCCTTTAATTTATCGGTAGGCAGCACGTACAACCAATCCTGGTTTTTCTCCTCTGTTTTCACTTCAACGAGGTGGGCTGTATTGTCGCTTACTGTGAACAAATATTCTTTTTGATCTTTTTTAATAACTGCGCTTTTCGGAACTTCCAGACGGCTCTCCTGAGCTGCATTCAATTTAACTTCTGCCACCATACCTGCAAAAAGCGAACCGTCTTTATTGTCTACTTTCACTTTGACAGGGAAGGTATTGCTGTTCGCGTTAGCAACTGGACTTACGAAGAATATCTCGCCTTTAAAGGTTTGATTCGGCAAGTTTTGAATGGCAACATCTACCTGCATGCCCGCCTTCACTTGCGTAATTTGGCTATCGGATACACTCAGTTCCACTTGTACTTGATCCATGTTCACAAGCGAGAGGATCTGTACACCAGGTTGAGCGAGTTCACCCACCGAAATGCTTTTTTTAACAATAAGTCCGTCGATTGGCGCGGTAATTGTAGCGTTGCTCAAACCGCTGCTGGCAAGTTCTAAGCCTGCATTCAAACGGTCAACATCTGCCTGAAGGGCTGAAATCGTGTTATCCGTTGGCCCGACTTTGGCTAATTGCAACTTAGCTTCTGCTCCTTGCAGCTGGGCTTGAGCCGCTTTTTGCGCACCTTGTGCTTGTTCAGAGCCAGCTTTCGCCTTCTCATATTCAAGGGTACCTTTATCCAAATCTTCCTGAGTCACACCGGAATTACTGTCGTATGCATTTCTTAAACGATTATAAGTGCTTGTAGCCAGATCTAATCCAGCTTTGGCTTGCTCCACAGCCGCGGTTGCTTGTTGATAAGCACCTTGAGCTGCGCTGACTGCGCTTTGGAGACCTTGAATTTCCTGTGAACGGGCGCCGGCCTTCGTATCAACAAGTTTCGCTTGCGCTGCAAGAAGGCCAGATTCAGCTTGCTTCACTTGCTGCGTCAGATCACTTGTTTCCAGTTGAACCAGCACATCGCCTTGTTTGACTTTGCTTCCTTCTTGCACATTCACACTGGCAACTTTACCAGCTACTTTGGAGACAATTTTGATATCCTGATCGGGAATAACTTTCCCGCTTAATCCTGCAGATGCAGGTTGTCCCACTTTAATAACTTGGACCGGAACGGCTGTGGAATCCGCTTGTCCGGAGACCTTGGCGCCACATCCAGGAAGGATGGCAATAGCTGCAAATATGAGAATCGCTGGAACGATTAATTGATTTCGTTTACTCATCGTCGACTAACTCCTCTTGTTTTAGTTGCCCTTCAAATGAATTTTGATCGAAGTGCTTATTCCGGGTGACAAATCAAGCCCTTGGTTATCATCGATCGAGATTTTGATAGGAATACGTTGGGTTACTTTCGTAAAATTCCCGCTAGTATTGGTAGAAGGAAGCAGCGAAAAGGTCGATGCTGTAGCCTTACTAATTTCTTTCACTTTGCCTAGCAGCACTTTGCCTGGAATATTGTCCAAATTGATTTCTACGACTTCGCCTTCCTTGACCTTATGAATCTCTGTTTCCTCGACATTAGCAGATACATACAATTTGTTCGTATCTACAACCATCGCTACGGTTTGACCTGGCGAGGAGACTTCTCCGGTTTTGACCAATGTTTTAATGACAGTCCCTTCAATTGGTGACCGAAGGGCCGCTTGATCCAGGCTGCTTGTGGGCAAATTATTGTTGTCTTGCTGCCCAATGATCTGATCAGCCAGCACATGATCACCTTCGTTAACCTGCAACGAAGTGACTTTCCCGGTTATTCGCGGCATTACTTTGTAGATGTCTCCGGCCAGTCTGGAATCATCTGTAGAAAGATAGTTTTGGCCTTCATACCAGAAATAACCGCCGATTCCTCCACCGACGACGACCAAAGCTGTCAATATGACATACAACATTACTTTACGCTTCATGATTTCTCCTCAACCTTCTTTTCCAAATGTCTTGTAATCAAATCGAAAGAACTATGAATGGTCACTAATTCTTCTTCTGAGAATCCATTTAAAAATTTAGAATAATTGCTTTCTTGAAAAAAAGAGTTATCCTCAAACTTTGCTCGCTTTTTCTCAGACATATAAATCCAAGTCACGCGGCGATCCACTTCGTCTTTCACACGTTCAATCCAACCATCGCGTTCAAGCCGATCTATGATACCCGAGACGGTGCTGTAGGATAAATCAACAGCGTCGACAATCTGCCCGATCGTCTTAGGCTCCTTCTTAATTTGATACAACGTCATGAATTGGGGAGGTGTTAAACCCAAACAATTAATTCTTCTCGTTAATGACTCTTTATGGTATCTCGTCAATTGCCTCAAAAGTTTAGCAATGTTCGTCTCAAGATACATCCACACACCTCATTTCACACAAATAGATTTGAAGAGTCGCATTGACTCCCCCAAAAACAAGTTGTATCATAAAACTACATTGTTGTATTATACAACTTCATGGTGGGTTGTCAATATTCAATTCCAGCCTCTTTTGCAGATTTAAAATTACAGTGGGGTATGTTACCATAGTTCATATAGCTAATGAGGTGAAAAAGTATGAAAATAGATGCATTGGAAACCATAGAACTTGAAATGGCCATATTTGTTCGCCGCCTCACATCCTTGTCATCTGACAAAAAATTCGGTAATATCGATCGCTCCGCTTATCTTCTGTTACACCAAATCTCGGCCCATGGCTGCGCTGGCGTGAAAGCATTAGCGGATGTCTTCCAATTGGATATCTCCACTGTCAGTAGACAAACAGCCTCACTAGAGCAGAAGGAATATGTGTACAGAATACCTGACCCACAAGATCGAAGAGCCTACAGCTTACAGATAACGGATTTGGGGAAACATGAATTAGATGAGTATAAAAAGGCAAGGTCTGTCCGATTTAAGGAAGTGTTAAAAGAGTGGTCAGATGACGAATGCCAAACATTCGCACAATTATTAAGAAAATTCAACCTTACGATTAATGAAGGTCGTACAAAAGAGGCCAACAAATCCTAGTCAGGCCCCAAAAAAAAGAGGTCCACCAGAATAATCCGGTGACCTCATATCATGCGAATTTTTTATTAATCAAACATGTCCATTTGCTGTGGTGGCGATGGCAGCTCTTTCTGCTCCAAACCCAAAAGGTTCATCAGTTGCAAAGCATTAGAAGCAGCATCCCCACCAGAATTATTATTAAAAATCACACAAACCTCGTTTGTTTCCTTCTCTAATCCCAATAGATGTTCTCTCCACTCAAGTAATTCATCCTTATTGTAGCGGTAGAGGTATCGTACTTCTCGCCAATTCGTTGCCCCATTCGATGTCCAGCCCGAATGATTTCTACCATGAAAACGAACAATTGTTAGATTTTTATTCGTTGGTTTTAAGATTGTTGGGACCGATCCTGGAAAAACTTGAGGCTCATCACAGATGCTATGAATCCAGCCTTCTTCAGCCATATAGGATATTGTTTTATCTTCCATTTCAGCACTAAACCAACTCTGATGACGAAATTCGAGGGCTACAGGAATATTACCCATCCTCTCCTTGGCTGCTCGCAACAATTTCACATTCTCACGATTGCAATCAAACCAAGGCGGGTACTGGAAAAGGACTGCTTTTAATTTACTAGCTTCAATAACAGGCTGTATAGATTCAATAAAATTCCGGAACATTTCTTCTGTTTCTGCATCGGAATAATGCTGCCGCGTATGTCCCGTCATGCCCTGATAAGCTTTGATCAGAAACGAGAAATGACTTGAAGTGTCTTCAACCCATTTCTGATATAAACTGGCTTTGTGAATGGCGTAATAAGAGCTGTCCACTTCAACAACTGAAAAGTATTTGCTGTATGCTTTTAGCTTTTCTTGCGCTCTAACTCCTGTTTGATATAACTCATCATGGTCTCCCCAACCAGCAAGCCCGATTGCTATCATCTTTCCACCACTCTTTATAAAGATATTACTCTTACTATATTTTATCGGCATATATTTATAAATCGAAACTTTTGAATCTGGTAGTTTTCCATAAATTAAAAATGATCATAAATGAATAATGATATAATCTTATTAAACTAATTCCTTTATACAATAATTGGACCGCCGTACGTTTAGGAAGGGACGGTGAAACCAGACGATGCTGCGGAAATGGTTTACTTTGATGCTGAAAATCTTACTCGTGGTGGTCATTTTGTATTTCGCCAATAGAAGCTTAGCGCTAAAGCCCGTGGACTTGGTAACCTATCTCATGGATGCAGATTATCGTTTTTATGTGTCTATGGTCCTTTTCACCGTATTTTTAATGCTGCAAGCTAGTATTTGGGTGCTCATTGTTAATGCCGTCGGAGCAAAAACCGGCAGCGATACAAAACTAGATGTATTATCAGGTTTGCTTATTTTTATTAACTCGCAATTCGCCAAGTACATACCAGGCGGCTTCTGGAACTATGCAGGCCGCATCGTGCTCGCCACTAGGGCAGGGGTATCGCTAGCTGCACAGTTTGCAGCTATTGTTTACGAAAACGTTCTCTTGGTGTCCGCTGCGCTTTCGTATGCTCTTCTACTTGCTTTTAGCCTAGACGTTGTGTCAGTTCCTATTTGCCTATTCATTGGTGCTATTGCGGGCACGGTATTTATATATTATTCAAGTATAACGGCTTGGATAAGCCGAATATTCGTCCAAGTCTCTCGGTGGAAGTTGCTCGTAAGGTTGCTACAGCGAATGACGAATTCAGCCTACTTGCCACCGAATAAAAGTTCGGGAGCCATCTTGTCTCGCAATGAATTTTTCGGTTATTTTCTTTGTTTTCTAGGCAGCCATTTCGTGATGGGGATTGCTTTCTGGATGTTGTCAAACAGTTTCGGGGCTGGCCAAATCGGCATTTTCTATGCGGCTGGTACTTTCGCCACCTCTTGGCTGCTCGGATTATTAAGTCCGCTTCCAGGCGGGCTTGGTGTGAGGGAGGGCTTCTTGGTTTACTTTTTATCGCATAAGCTAGGTACGGAGGCCGCACTGCACATTTCGATCATAGCACGGTTATGGAACATGATGGCTGAAATCACATTCTGGACCTTCATTCAAACGGCCAATAGACTAGCTCGAAAGGTGAGAAACTATGAATCGTAAAAAAGTCGTACTTGTTGCTGGTGTCTTCCCTCCTGGGATTGGTGGTATGCAAAGCTATTACTATAACCTGTCCAAACATACGAAACATGAGATTACGGTTCTCGCTCCTGAGTATCCGGGCAGTGAAGCTTTCGATGGTAAACAATCTTTTCGCACGGTGCGTGGGGCGTTCATGCGCAATGAGCGCGCACACATTTTGAGCTGGGGGCGACTTTTCCGGCACGTAAGAAGAATGATGCTGGTGGAAGAACCTGATGTCACGGTCTACGGATATGTACTTATCGGTTTCATCGGTCTGCTGTTTCGTGTATTCGGAAAGCGCCGTTACGTGATTTCCACACATGGTATGGATATGCTGATGTTTCGTCGGTTTTTCGGCTTAAATCAGATCGTGAAGTTCATATTGGTTCATGCCGACGGCGTACTGACCAATAGTATTTTCACCAAGAAGTTGGTAGAAAATTATGGGGTAAATCCTTCTCGTATTCGTCTTGTGCATCCTGGCGTGGAGGCCGTGTTTAATCAAAGATCTGCCAATGCAGAGCTGATTGAGCGGTATGGACTCGAAGATAAGTACGTCATATTATCGGTTGGCCGACTTGTCATGAGGAAGGGGCAGGATCGCGTCATCGAGGCTATGCCCGAAATCCTCAAGCAGATTCCCAACGCAGTGTACGTTATTGTCGGAGATGGTCCCGATCGCGCACGACTTGAACAGCTAGTACGGAAGAATCGCGTCGCCGACTCAGTTAAGTTCATTGGCAGTATCAGTGGAAGTGACATTATGAATGAGTATTACAGTCTGGCAGACCAGTTTATTATGGTGTGTCGAGAGCTGGAGAAAGGGGATGCCGAAGGGTTCGGAATCGTCTACTTGGAAGCAGCCTCGGCGGGAGTGCCCGTGATAGCCGGAAGGTCTGGCGGAGCTTTGGAAGCGGTGCTGGATGGGGTGACAGGGCTGCTCGTTAATCCAGATTCACATGGTGAAATTGTAGAGAGTGTCGTCCTATTGGCAAAGGATCAGGCGCTTAGAGAACGTCTAGTAACAGATGGCTATAAACGTGCGAAGACAAAGTTCCAGTATGAAGCGCTCGCAGAAACGTTCGATCAATACGTGGAAGAGCTGTGCACAAGCCCTCGTGCGAACAGCAAGTTTGTCAGGAAACGGCCTCGTGTGAAGCAGGATGTGCGTTAGAGGTTACAAAAAAGGCTAGAAATCACCTCGAAGGTGGCTTCTAGCCTTTTTATCATTTATTCAAATGTGATTGCATATTGCAGCGGTGCAACTTCGAGTGTTTGGCCATTTACTAAGTACTTTAATCCGGAAATATCGTAGGGATTAGCACTGACCAACGGAAAAGGTTGATTGTAAAAGCTTATTTTGTAATAGGATACGCCACCTATCGTTTCAACTTTACCTGTAACCTGGAATGCATCATGAACAGTTAATCGTAGTTTTGCTTTAGAAGTATCTAATACCCCTTTCAACAATTCAGGCCCTGCATTTGGTACGTAGTCGCTGTCTTTTAACCTAACGAGCATGTAATCAGCAGAACTAGATGCCTTAGGTAATTTAAATTGGTCAAGGCCTGTCTGCGTTCTATCTAAAGGGTTATATACTGTATTTGTAACAGAGTTATAAGGTCTTATTTGATCGATATGGAGAGTTATCGGCGTTTGTACAGAGATTGTAGTTGGCGCCGCACAACCGACATCATTGCAAGCTACGACAGAAATCGTATAGGCTTGATTCTCTTTTAGAGTATTAATGCTATAATTCAGACCCTGTAAATCAGCTATTTTCCTGCCGTCAAGATGGACTTGATAACTGGTGGTTTTCGTATTAATCCAAGATCCTGGCGACCATGATAAAGTTGCTTCTGTTGCACTGGAAACCATTGCTTTTAAATCAACAACAGACTTCGGTGCTGTGTGTAACGAAAGGAATCCTACCGAATAGGGCTGGCCTGAAGAAATGGTGAATTGCCCCGTTTGAGCCTTCGAGTACTTATCTTTTGAAACACGAATCGTATAGGGTTTTCCTGGAGCTACCTGTTCAAAAATGAAGGATCCATCCGCACTCGTTAGAACAGAACGATCAGTTCCAATTAGCTCTACTTTTGCATTTTGGATACCTGAAGTCCCTGATTCAGTTTCTTCTATAACCCGTCCTGCTACCATACCAGGTACATTTACACCCGGGATCGGAATTACGCTAATAGGGCCTGCGGAAGGCAATGGACATACGGTCTCTGAACATGTATTTTCCGTGCTGCCGACAAAAGATATATTCGTATCTTTTTGCTTATAGGTTACACGATAGTTCGTATCTTTCGTTTGTTGGCCAACCGTTAATAACACATAATTCTTCAGATGAGGATACTGTGTAACATTGGTAATGCTAAGACTATGATCGATTTGGAAGTCAGATACCCTGGAATTAACTACAGGATGGTCAAACGAAACTAACACTAGATCAGATCGCACGCTTTTGGCACTAGCTACCTTAGAATCGTATTGCTTTACTTTAATTACAAATTCTTTCGTAACTGCATAAGCCATCTTATACAAAGTAGCCTTAATCGTTACCGTAGCATCCCCTTCTCCTGAGGCTGGTCTTTCTAGAGGAGTCCAACTGGTCAAGAGGTCAGGGCGATCTGAGCTCCATACGACGGTTATATCATTTCCACTTGGTGTAGGATAAATAATATCTTTTGTAACTGAAGAAGCCGTATCACCTGGTTGAAATTGCAACTGCAGGGACTTGTATAGATCGTTCAAATCTAGGACCGCTTGCCTCATCTCTTTATACGTTCTAAGGCTGGAGAAATCATAATCATTTGCTCCATATTTCTGTGCAATGGCGATAGCTCTATCCGTATTTTCAATACTAACAAGCTGAGATTCAAAGCCAGTGCTACTGAAAAATTTGCTGATAGCTTCATTTGCAAGCTTAATTGCTTCCCCTTTAACCTGGTCACCAATCTGTAAAGCAGAATTGCCATTGGAAAGCTTCCATACGGTCTCAGGATCACCCGTCACCGTAACACTCGTTCCTTCCGTTACATAAATATCTTCTGCAGCTGTACCCGGTCCAGCGTTAATCTCAGCATTACTTTTCAGCTTAAGAGACTTAATAACTGTCGGGAGTGAATTGCCACTGGTAGGAGCATCCAGCTTAATTTTCGCGCCAGGTGCTTCAACCGTCACTTCTCCATCAATATTACCTTTGAGCGTAATCTGCTTTCCTTCAGCAGAGGAATTCAACTTGATTTTGCCAAATGTGCCCTGCGTAGATGCTGATTCCAAAATAGCCTGGGAGCTTACCTCCGTATCCTCAACAGATGCACCGTCCCGCACTTCAATCCTTACACTGTTACCGTTATTATTAACTGCATTTACTTTCAATTGTTTAACAATCGTATTCTGTAATTTAATTGAGTTTACGCTTCCAGAGAGAACTTGCAACTGCTGCGGATTAATATTCCGTAGTGTAACCTCACCAGAGGGGCCTGGATCAAGAATTAGATTCTCCACAGTTGTAGCTGATCCGCTAACAGGACCGTATGTACCTGACGCTTTCACCGTAATTGTGCCCTGTTCCTTACCGCTGGCTAACAGCTGCTCCACTGTAGTGCCTACAGCACCGCCGCCTCCGCCGAAGCCACCACCACCGCCTCCGCCGCCAAAAATGCCAGCTACGCCTAGTACACTTTTATCCAAAGTGGTACCTTTGAAAGAGAGCTTGTAGACGACATCTTTGGTTTGAGTTGAGGTAGTTAAAACAACGATAGATTTACTACCAGATTTGAACACAGCATCAACAACCTGTAAATCATTATCAAAAGCAAAGTCACTTGTATTCACAGAAGCAAGTTCTGATGAAAAAGTTACTTCAATACTAGTGTTACTGACTGCCTCTATGGATGAAATGATAGAACCCTTTTGACCATTAACTAGCGCCTTGGCTTTCTCCACGTACTGAGACGCATTCGTTTTAAACTCAAACGCTAATCTAGCAAGGGCTTGGCGCTCTGCATTCTGCTTAGGATTAAATAATAGAGTGCTATCAGGACCCTCAGTCCCTTGGATAAAACCGATCTGAGACGCGAAGGAAACTTGATTTCTCGCCCAATCCGCAATTTGATCCTTATCAGAAAATGTGCCGACAATAGGCAGTTTAGCTGCCGCTTCTTCCAATCCAAGTGCACGAATAAAGAAAACAACCAATTCTTCACGTGTCACATTGGCATCCGGTGAGAAGGTTGTAAGCGAAGTGCCCTGAGTAATGCCCGAAGCAACCAACGCGCCTACATATCCTCGGTACCAGCTATTCGCCTCTACATCTAAGAAAGCTTCTGCTTTCGTTGGATCCTCTTTGGCACCTAATGAGAGTACCAGAATCTTCGCTAGTTCTGCTCGGGTCATCGCCTTCTGTGGCTGAAAACTCCCGTCCTCATAGCCGGAAACAATTCCTGCTTCTATAAGAGCGTCAATCTCTTTCATCGCATAAGAATTTTGTGTATCTTTCAACTCCACTTTCTCCGCGCCAGAAACGAAAACTGGCATGGCCGTACTAACCATCATGGTAAACATTAGTAGAACAATAATAAATCGATTAAACCGCATTCCCGCTTCCCTCCAAATACCTAGTAGATAGTCCATCTTTCCTAAGATGCCCAATTATTATACTAGATTCTGGAATTAAAAATATGGAATTAATAGAAAATTAATAATTCTAAGGGATATACTTGAACTAAGGTTCCTAAAACGAGACGTGGAACATTTTCATCCAAAACACAGTCAGTACAGCCGAAAAACCATACGCTAGCAGCGGTTTCACAGAAAACAATTTGAGCATAGGAAACATGATGAGATTAAAAATAACCGACCATCCTAAAGACCAGCCATATTGGTACTCAATTCGACCCGTTAGAGAGTAAATGTACTCCACCCCGCCATAGATCAATACCCACTGGACATAGTGAAAAAGAACCTTCATCCGGCCTTGCGGATAATTCGTCAGAAACAACAAGGCTGTGGCCGGGAAAATGATAAAGGTATAGATCAACTCTGTCAGGCATGTATCCCCGAACCAATCTGGGCTCAACGTCCAGAGCATACGCTCTGCACATAAATAGTTGTATAATAAATTGCCTATAGCGAAGTACATCATGGTTGGTTGGTACTTCTGCCAGTTTCGCCAATCGCCCCATCGATACGCCGCCCAAATAATGAAAATAGCCACAAATACGTGCATAAACAACATGTCTCCTTCTCGCGTTGTATCTAGTATACAAATAATTTACAATTATATACAAATAGGTTAGCGATATAGGGGGCCTTCACATGACTGATCATACGGATAAAATCCTCAGCCGCCGCGACCTCAACCGAGCCCTCCTGGCCCGCCAGCTCCTTCTGCGGCGGTCGGACATGCCCGTCCTCGCCGCGGTGCGGCACCTCGTCGGGCTGCAGGCGCAAGCCCCCAACCCACCTTACGTGGGGTTGTGGACCCGCCTGCAAGGCTTTCACCATGAGCAGCTCTCGCAGCTCATCCTGGATCGAAGCATCGTGCGCATCGCCTTGATGCGCTCGACGATCCACCTCGTCACCGCAGACGACTGCGTGACGCTGCGCCCGATCCTGCAACCCGTGCAGGATCGCGGGTTGCAAGGCGTGTTCGGCAAGAAGCTGGCCGAACTGGACCTGGACGCGCTTGCCGCCGCCGGGCGAGCGCTTTTGGAGGCGCAGCCGCTCACCCTAGGTGAGCTCGGCAAGCGCCTCGAAGCCCAGTGGCCGCAGCGCGACGCCACGGCTTTGGCGCAAGCGGTGCGCTGCCGCTTGCCCTTGGTTCAGGTGCCTCCGCGAGGCATCTGGGGCGCCTCCGGGCAGGCGGCCCATACCACCGCGGAGGCGTGGCTCGGCCGCCCGCTGGCGGAGGCGGCCAGCGCGGACGCCATGTTGCTGCGCTACTTGGCGGCATTTGGGCCTGCATCCGTGAAGGATATGCAGGTATGGTCTGGGCTGACTCGGCTGCGCGAGATCATGGAGCGGTTGCGCCCGAGCTTGCTTACGTTTCGCGACGAGCAGGGCGGCGAGCTATTCGACCTGCCGGAAGCGCCGCGGCCGGACGCTGGCACTCCAGCTCCCCCTCGCTTCTTGGGGGAGTTCGACAATATGCTGCTTTCCTACGATGATCGCTCGCGCATCATGGCGGAGGATGTGAAGCAGCGAGTGTTTACCGATAACGGCATCATACGCGCAGCACTGCTTGTTGATGGTTTCGTCAGTGGCATTTGGTCTATCACGCTGAAGCGCAAAGTGGGAGTATTGACAGTTACTTTATTCCGTGAGTTATCCGAGGAGGAGCGAGCTAGTGTTGAAGCGGAAGCTGAGGGGCTCTTTGCCTTTCATTTTCCTCAGGCAGAATCCACGGAAATCCACTATAACTAAAGAGGACTGCCTCAGAAGGTTAGGAACAACCTTTGAGACAGCCCTCTGGGCTATGCGAGTATTGATCGAGAGGGAACTATAGTCCTCTATTTTTCAGTAAACAGGCGATCCTACTAGTTGGAGGGAACTACGTTCCGCTATCCTAGCAAAATTGCCCCAAATACAACAGATTTAGGGCAAATAGGACCCTGTAGTTCCTCTTCGGGCAGAAATGAGCCGATTTGACTCAAATAAGACCCTGTAGTTCCCCTAGCAATCTCCGTGCTTCGCGGCCTATTTCGCTGCTTTTTCTGCCCATTTCGCTTTCAGAGCACTTTCCACTTCTGCATAAACTTGATCAGCTGTTTTACCATCTGTAGAGATACCTAGCTTCTCAGCCCGTTTATTTAACGCTGCCGATTTTTTTGCATCTTTGCCTGCTTGGATAGCGGCATGAATCTCTTTCGCTGTTTTGCCATCCGTTGCAATACCCGCAGCGGTCGCCTTCGCTTGCAGCTTCGTCAATGCTGCTGCCTTCAGCGCTTCTCTCAACTCTTTATTCGTTTTACCATCTGCGCTGATGCCGAGCTTAGTCGCCTTCGCTTGCAGCTTCGTCAATGCTGCTGCCTTCAGCGCCTCTCTCAACTCTTTATTCGTTTTGCCATCTGCGTTAATGCCGAGCTTTGTCGCTTTCGCTTGCAGTTTTACTTGAACCGCTGCTTGGATGTCTGCTTTGAGCTGTTGCGCTGTCTTACCATCTGTGCTAATGCCCAGTTTCGCTGCGGCTTTATTCAAATGTTCCGTGTTTTCCGCGGCATTTGCTGTTTTCAGTTCATCTTTGATCTGTTTGTTCGTTTTACCGTCCGTCGATAGGCCAAAAGCCTGCGCTTTATCCAGTAATAATTGTTTGAACGGATGAAATGTGCTGCTCTGTGATTCTGCCGCAAAAGCCGCCACCGGAACTGTTAAAGCGATTGCACCTACCAAAGCTAATCCTGTTAATTTTTTCAACATAAGTATCACTCCTCGATCGGTCTATGGTTATGTTTACCTTACAGACCCTATCTTAGCGGATAATTATGTCATAAGTTTGTCATGGTGCGAAGCTTATCCAGATGGCAGAAATATTTTAAAAACCGTCCCCGACCCAAGCTTCGACTCGACCCGAATAGAACCCCCGTGGGCTTCAATGATATGTTTACAGATCGTTAGCCCAAGGCCTGCGCCAGAACGATTGCGGCTTTCATCCGCTTTGTAGAAACGATCAAACAGATGCGGCAGCTTCTCTGGCGCAATTCCCTGGCCGTTATCCCAGACTTCAATCCAAGGCTCATTTCTGACCGCTTTCACCCGAATTCCGGCCTCTGATCCCTCTGGGATATGATTAATCGCGTTATCCAGCAAGTTGATGAAAACCTGCCTCAGCCGATCGGCATCCCCCTGTACCCTATACGGTATCTCGGCTTCCGAGCTCAGCTCAATCTGTTTGGACTTGGCTTTCATCTTCAACTGCGTGACCACATGGGTAATGACATCAGATACATCCATAGGTTGAAAACTTAACTTCACCTGCTTCTCCTCAAAAGACGACAGCTCCATCAAATCATCCACCAAACTGCTCAGTCGCAGCGTCTCTTGAAGAGACATTTGAATGAACTCCTTAGCATCCTCCGGCTCCACGACACCATCCGTTATCCCCTGCAGAGAGGCCCGAATCGTCGTCAGCGGTGTCCGCAGCTCATGTGAGATTTCAGAGAGAAACCTTTTGCGCCCCTCTTCAACCTTCTGCAGCTTGCCTGCCATGCGATTCAACGATCCCGACAGCGATGCAATCTCGTCCTTTCCCCGAACAGGGACTCTTCCGCTAAAATCCCCCAAAGCCAGCGCCTCCGCCGTCTTGCTCATGAGCTGAATCGGCTTCACAAAATGCCGTGAAACAAAGTACAGCACAGCCATCGCGAGCAGCGCCACCGATACCGCCGAGAGATAGATCGCCCGATTGATATCGTTGATTGTCCCTTGAATATTCATAATTGGCGTATATAGAAAAATAGCCCCCACCACGCGGTTCTCCAACACCACAGGGCGCCCGACAATCAACATTTTCACCGTACTATTTTGGGCAAAATTGCTCCGTACCGTCACTTGATTCCCTGCCAGCACCTTGTCCAGCCATTCCTTGCGTGCCGGGGCCTCGCCGATGGACTGGATTTTATCCACATTTACTTTTGGATGCTTAATCAGAGCCACGCGAACGTTGGACGACTTCTCCATGGCACTTATTTGTTTACGGAAATCCTTCATCAAAGCGGAACCGTCGAATAGCTCTTTGGCCAACTCATCGACTTGTTCAACTTTCTCCAGCAAAAGCTTCTCGCTGCGGTCATACGTCTTCTGTTTCATGGAATAACCAATTGTTCCCGAAATCGCAAGAATCGACACGACCGTAATAGACATGTAAATGAATAATAGCTTGCGGTAAAAAGAGTTCAGCATGACTCGGGCCCCTCGAACTTGTAGCCGATACCCCACACCGTCCGGATGTTCCAGTCTACTTTTCTTTCTGTATGCGCCGATAGCTTTTGTCTTAGACGTTTTATGTATAAATCAACGACACGGTCCTCCCCCTCGAAATCCCAGCCCCATATCTTGGCGATGAGATCTTCGCGAGTGAATACTTGATTCGGATTACGTACGAAAAATAGCAGGAGCTCGTACTCCTTTTTGGGCAAGGCGACCAGTTGTCCCTCAACGGTAACATCGTGGGACAAGGCGTCTACACGCAGACTGCCGACTTCATATAAATTCGAGGGAACTGCCGATTCCGTCCGAATCAGCGTTCTACGAAGTATCGTGGTCACGCGCGCGACCAGCTCGTTCGGGTCAAAAGGCTTGACCAAATAATCGTCCGCACCCATTTGCAAGCCTTCGATCCGCTCATCCACGTGAGCTCTGGCTGTCAGCATCAGAATCGGCACGTCGCTCATCGCGCGAATCTTCTGGCATACGGACCAACCGTCGCGCTTCGGCAGCATAATATCCAGCACGATGAAGTCGGGCTGCAGCTCTTTGAACTGCGTGAGCGCTTGCTCGCCGTCATTTGCGGTTACTACCGTATAACCGCTTTTTTCTAAATAAAGCTTCGTAATGCGGCAAATATTCAAATCATCATCTACCACCAAAACGGTTTTCACAAGGCACACTCTCCTGAACTAAGGATCTATGACACCATCTTACTGGATAATTGTGAACAAAAAATTTATAAATCGTGGAAACGGGATGACTCCTGACGAGGCGTGATTCATGTGCGGTGTCCTCGCTCAAGACGGCCTTTCGGGCCGTTTTGCTTCGCTATTGCCACCTTCTCTGCGCCGAGTCAGCATTTTTGGCTCTCTCAGCAGCTATTAACGCTGTTTTTCAGCGTTAACGCACACTTTCCGCACACTGAACACGTTAGCGATGTATTTCGACGTTTCAGCAGACGGCGAGCGGCTCTTGAGATGTCTTCCATCATTAAATCAAAAAAAATCCTAGCCTAAGCTAGGATTTTTAAAATTACACTTCAAAAGAGCTCTTCAGCGAAACAATCAGGTTAAACACCAGTTTGTCGCTAGTCGTATACTTCGGATCCACGTTGAAATAGCCGTGGCGGAAGAATTGGAATTTATCAAGCGGCTTCGCTTCTTTCATACCCGCCTCCACGAATCCTTGCACAATTTGCAGCGAGTTCGGGTTCAGGTTTTCTAAGAAGGAAGCATTTTCGTCCTCTTGGTCATCTAGAATGAGCGGCTCATACAAGCGGAACTCCGCTGGTACTGCGCTTTTCGCATCGACCCAGTGGATCGTGCCTTTGACTTTACGGCCAGTAAAGCCGCTGCCGCTTTTCGTTTCGACGTCGTACGTACAGTGAAGTTCGATCACTTTACCGCTGTCGTCTTTGACGAAATCGTTGCATTTGATGAAGTAAGCATTTTTCAGGCGCACTTCATTGCCGGGAAATAACCGGAAATATTTGTTCGGCGGATTTTCCATGAAATCCTCTTGCTCGATGTAGATCTCACGGGAGAAAGGAATTTGGCGACTGCCCATTTCCGGGTTCTCCGAGTTGTTCTCGGCTTCCAGCATCTCAACGCTATCCTCTGGATAGTTGGTGATGACGACTTTCAGCGGGTTGAGAATACCCATCGTGCGCAGAGCCTTCAATTTCAAATCCTCACGGATAAAATGATCCAGCATTTTCGCATCAACGGTGCTGTTACTGCGGGCTACGCCGATTTCACGGGCAAAGGTACGAATCGCCTCTGGTGTAAAACCTCTGCGTCGCAGCCCAGATATGGTCGGCATCCGCGGATCGTCCCAACCGTCAACGGCCTTCTCGTCAACGAGCTGTTTCAGCTTTCTTTTGCTCATCACGGTGTTCGTAAGATTCAAGCGTGCAAATTCATACTGTCTTGGCACATTAGGCATTTCGCATTCGCGGATGACCCAGTCATAGAAAGGACGTTGATCCTCGAACTCCAGGGTACAGATGGAATGCGTGACACCCTCAATCGCATCCTCAATCGGGTGCGCATAAGCGTACATCGGGTAGATGCACCAAGCATCTCCCGTATTGTGATGGTGGGCATGCACCACACGGTAGATCACCGGATCGCGGAAGTTGATGTTCGGCGAGGACATGTCGATCTTCGCGCGAAGTACGCGCTCGCCATCTTTGAACTCTCCAGCACGCATGCGCTCGAACAAGCTGAGATTCTCTTCCACACTCCGGTCGCGATGCGGACTGTTCGTACCAGGCGCGGTTAAGGTACCGCGACTTTCACGAATTTGATCCGCTGTTTGATCATCTACGTAGGCCAAACCCTTACGAATCAAAACGACAGCGCGGTTGTACATTTCCTCGAAATAATTCGATGCAAAGAAGAGACCGTCCCATTTAAATCCGAGCCATTCGACATCAGCTTTAATGGATTCCACATACTCTGTATCTTCCTTAACGGGATTCGTATCATCAAAGCGAAGGTTCGTTAACCCTTTGAACTCGTCCGCTAATTCAAAATTAAGAACAATTGACTTCGCATGTCCTATATGAAGGTATCCGTTCGGTTCTGGGGGAAAACGGGTTACGATCTGGCTGACTTTGCCTGAATTCAAATCTTCGATTACAATATTCTTAATGAAATTGGACGGGGTGCTCGTTGGAGTCTTCGTTTCCATATTGCGCCAGCCTTTCTCCCAATGGTTAAAGTTTTATTTTCTATCATACACTAAAAGTTACTAAAATATAAAGGAGCCCGAGCAATGGAAACATTCGAGCATTATCTGGATAAATATGCAGAACTCGCAATTCGTGTAGGATTAAACGTACAGAAGGACCAAATCGTCGTCATCATGACGCCAATTTCTTGTGCTGAATTCGTGCGCAAGCTGACTAAGAAAGCATACGATGCAGGCGCCAAGGACGTCGTTATTGACTGGGATGACGATGAAGTAAAGGCGCTGCGCCTCAAGCACGCGCCAGAGTCAACACTTCGTGAATACCCAATGTGGCGCGCGAATGGCCTGGAAGAAATGGCGAAGAACGACGCTGCCTTCCTACAAATTTATGCACCGAACTCCGACTTGCTTAAAGATGTAGACCCAGAGCGTGTTGCTATTTCCAGTAAAACTGCAGCTACAGCGCGCGAAGGTTTCCTCAACTATATGCGCAACAATCAAGTTAGTTGGTTGATGGTCTCCTACCCGACGGCCGAATGGTCCGCTAAGGTGTTCCCGAATTTGAACGAAGCTGAGCGTGTTCAGAAACTTTGGGAGCAAATTTTCAAGCTTACTCGTGTGGACAAAGAAGATCCCGTCGCTGCATGGAATGAGCACATTGCAACTCTTACGGGTAAACAGGATATGCTGAACAACAAGAAATATAAGCAGCTCCATTTCCAAGCAGAAGGCACAGACCTGTACATTGAACTTGCGCCTAAGCACCAATGGGTTGCTGCAGGGAGCGAAACGGAGAAAGGCGTATTCTTCATTCCGAACATCCCAACAGAGGAAGTATTCACCATGCCTGCCAAAACAGGCACGAACGGAACGGTGCGCAGCACGCTGCCTTTGAGCTATCAAGGCTCTCTTATCGATGGCTTCACGCTTACTTTCGAGAACGGCAAAGTCGTGAAAGCAACCGCCGAAGTAGGGCAAGAAGTGCTGAACAAAATGCTGGATATGGATGAAGGCGCACGCTACTTGGGTGAAGTGGCACTCGTCCCGTTTGACTCGCCGATTTCAAACTCTGGATTAATCTACTACAATACGTTATTCGACGAAAATGCTTCCTGCCACATCGCGTTAGGTAATTCGTATCCTTTCACGATTGAAGGCGGTACTTCTATGAGTCTCGAAGAGCTCAACCAGAATGGTTTTAATAAAAGCTTAATCCATGTCGATTTCATGATTGGCTCAGCTGACATGGCCATTGACGGCCTATCGGAAGATGGGACTCGCGAACCATTGTTCCGCAATGGTAACTGGGTGTAAAACAACAACAACAAGAAGACCGCCAAATCAGGAGCTATAGGCCCTTGACCTGGCGGTCTTCGTTCAATGTTCTTGACGGTTCTGGTAGTTCTTAACGACAGCGGAATCTTTCAATATCCATCTGCCTTTCTTCCAGTGCCATAGCGAGGTGGCGTAACCTAGCGTATCAGCGTTCGCAATGCCGGTAATCCGCTGAACTCCCCTCAGATCACACGTACCGTTCCCACTTTTATCAATAGGCTGCAAAAGGCCATAAGCATCCACATTCACAATGATCGGCTTCACAACCTTGCCGTCTTTGTACACGCCGAACTGTTCGTAATCGTCTTTCCGATCTTTGATATCGATTTTGAACGATTTACCGGTCTCTTGAATCTTCATCTGCACCACATAGTTATTCTTGAAAGTGGCATAGACACGAAGCGGTGTAGGCAGCGGGATCGCCGTCGGCACATTATTGTTCAGCGAATATAGATAGAAGGACGATAAACCGCCGCTTCCCCCATTCTCCGCAGCAACATAAATCTGAGGCAGCTTCTCACCGATAAAATCACAGAACTGCATGTACGGATTATATCCACCTTGCAGAGGAATAACGACCTGCGTTTGCCCTGGACTCGTCACAACAATGAACAGCTTGTCATAATATGGACTGTTCAAGTCCATCTTCGTGCCCGAAAGAGCGACCTGATCCAGCACACCATCGCCTGTCACGTCGATTTCGCGCACCTGAATGAGCTGCGCTTGTACAGGTTGTCCAGGCTGCTGCATAGACGATGGAGGCGCTGAAATCTCCACGTTATTGGCCGCTTTGGCTGCAGCCTCAACCGCTCCCTGCCCCGCCAAGGACAGGCAGCCCAGAAGCAAGCCGAATACCGCTGTTTGCAGCGCTATTTTAGCGCTTTTTTGAAACATGTGAACCATCAGACTCCCTTGACTTGGATTTGAATTCGGCTTATTGTTTCAAATTTTTCCAAGTTGTATGCGGGGATCTGACGCTTTACAGATTAGGAGGCCGACGGTACTTCGTTGCCTGCTCAAAGGCATACCCTAATGCCAGCAGCTTCCCTTCGCTGAATGCCCCTGCGGAAAACATGACGCCCATAGGCCCGTCAGCTGTATAGCCGGCAGGCACGTTCAGCAGTGGATAACCCGCACGTGCAGCAATGTCATAACCTTCATCGCCAGGAAAAAGCAGCGCATCCAGCTGATGCTCCCCGAGCACATGATCAATGCCGCGAGATCGCGTAAGCTCTTGATAGTGGGCTAACTTGTGGAGATATTCATCCTCCGTCAGCGTACCGCTGGTTTCATCTGACCAAATCAGTGTATTTTGCCCATAGACCAGTGCCTTCTCCGCATGTTCGTTATTGAACGTAATAACCTCCTGCAAGGTATGTACGGGGACTGAGGCATCCAGCTTGGATAAATAATCGTTCAGATCTTTTTTGAATTCATATCTCAGCACTTCCGAAGTCCACTCCGCCTGCTCACATGGAAGGGATACAGGGTCAATGACAACTGCGCCCTGCTCGCGCAGCACCTGGATAGCGTTCTCGGCGATACTACGAGCCTCATCGTTCAATTCCTTGTAGAACCTTCGAGGAATACCAATTCTAGCCCCTTGAAGGCTATTTGCATCCAAAAAGGTTGTGTAGTCACGTTGCCTTTCACTATTCCCTTCACTCGCCAGACTCAAAGGGTCACGTGCATCCACGCCAGTCAGCGCTCCCAGAAGCAGTGCAGCATCCGTAACTGTCCGTGTCATCGGCCCTGGTGTATCCTGCGAGTGAGAGATGGGAATGATGCCAATACGGCTAAGTAGGCCCACCGTCGGCTTCAGGCCGACCAAGCTGTTATGATGCGCTGGGTTCACAATGGAACCGGAAGTTTCCGTCCCGATTGCCGCTGCTGCGAAGCTGGCTGCGGTCGCCGCGCCAGATCCTGAGCTGGAACCGCCAACCTCGAACTGCCCCGGACCGTAAGGGTTCATGACTTGTCCACCTCTGGAGCTATATCCGGACGGCATCGGTCCAGACATGAAATTAGCCCATTCCGTCATGTTCACTTTCCCTAACAACACGGCGCCAGACTCCCGCAGCTTGGCCGCGATGAAAGCATCCTCCGATGCCCGTGACTGAGCTAAGGCCAAAGAACCCGCGCTTGTATGCATGCGGTCACCCGTATCTATGTTATCTTTAAGTAGAATCGGAATGCCGTGCAGCGGGCCTCGGATTCCTTGCTTCTGACGTTCATCATCTAGCGCTTGCGCAATTTGGAGCGCATCTGGATTCATCTCCAGCACCGCATTAATGACCTTATTCCATTTCTCAATTCTTTCTAAATAAAAAGCAACCAGCTCGACAGCACGGATTTCGCCCGCTTCCATGGCTTTTTGCAACGCCATGATATCGGCTTCTACGATCCATTCCTTTGGTTTTTCAGACAAATTTGATCGCCTCCTGTAAGTTTCGAGACATGACTACCTAAGTTATACTATACTCTTGGTGTGGGTATTTTTGGAATGCATTCCAGCGGGTATTTTCCGCTCTTCAAATAAGGCAGGTGATCCTCGTGCAAATGATCAAACGAATAACAGACAGCGATATGTTGGGCGGCGATCCTGTCTTTATAGATCGCGTTTCTCGCTATTCATCCCGAGGCATTGTCATTGATGGCTTGATGAACATAGCGATGATGTACTTGTCAGAATCTGATCTGTACAAGCTGCCTGGCGGCGGAATTGAAGATAACGAACAACCGAGGGCTGCATTTTTACGAGAAATCAAGGAAGAAACCGGCTACGAGGCTGAAATTACGCATGAATTAGGCGTTATCGAGGAGCATAAGAACCGCAATAGTTTTATGCAGCTTTCCTACTGTTACATTGCCAAAGCGCATCATCATTCCAGCGCCCCTACGCTGACAGAAAATGAATTGAGGCTGGGGATGTCGGTTGCTTGGATGACACTAAGCGAGGCCTTGGACGTGATGGCTGTTTCCCTGAACAAATGTCAGCGTTATTCGGCCAAATTCATGCTTTTGCGCGATAGAATCATTCTGGAGCATGCGGTTAACCTTTTAACCGGACAAGACAGAGCTAAAGGAACGTATTTGAATCAGTGAGGTGTTTTTTTGAAAATCGACCGTTTGCTTGCCATCACCATGCTGCTGCTGAATCGTCGAAGAATAAGCGCGAAGGAGCTCTCCGAGCGTTTTGAAGTGTCTTTGCGAACCGTGTATCGGGATGTGGAAGCCATTAACCAAGCGGGTATTCCTGTCGTGTCATTTGCGGGCTTAAGCGGCGGGTATGAAATTATGGACCAGTACCGATTGGAACGCCAATTCCTATCCCTGGAAGAGCTGCAATCCATCATCGTCGGGCTCAAAGGAATTCGTTCCACGGTCGGCGACCAGGAAATTGGCAACCTGCTGGATAAAGTCGGCGCACTCGTAGCGAAGTCAGAGCAAAACACGGCAGCCAGGCTGGACGATCAGCTTATCATTGATATGAATCCGTGGCGAAGGGGCAGCGAGGATAAAGAAAAGCTGAACACGCTGCGATGCGCGATTAAGGATTCGAAGATGATCTCCTTTCAATATATCTCTTCGCAAAGCGAGCAGTCCGTTCGTTCAGCCGAGCCTATGAGCATCGTAGCTAAAGGTTTTGGCTGGTACTTGTACGGCTACTGCCTGCTGCGTCAGGATTTTCGGATTTTCCGACTGAACCGCATGAAGGAAATTGAAGTCCTTTCGGAGACGTTTGAACGCCGGACAGAAACGAAGGAACCCTTTCAACATGGCTGGGGCCAAAGAGACCCTTCCACACTGATCACACTGGTCCTGCATGCGCAGCAAAGCATCCAGGCACAGATTGAGGATTATTTTCAGCAGAAGCAGATTGCCTATCAGAATGACGGCTCCATGATTATTACAGCCACCCAGCCGGACGAGCCTTGGCTGCACAGCCTGCTGCTTGGTTATGGGCCAAGTGTACGAATTATCGAGCCTGCTCATCTGGCAGCTGCCATCAAAGAGAAAGCTGAAAAAATTGTTCAGCTGTATTCCTAACACTGACAATATGCTGTCAGTCATACTTGTCTATACTTAGGGTATATCCAATCTAAGGAGGCTTTCCTAATGTTTAGAACAATTCAAGATTTCGTGAACGAATGGAACAATGAATCCACAGCAACTCAGCGCGTACTCGATACGCTTACAGATGAATCCCTGACGCAACAAATCGCACCAGACTTCCGCACACTCGGACAACTGGCTTGGCATATCGCCACTACCATCCACGAAATGCTTTCTCGCGTAGGCCTCACTTTTGAAGCGCCTGAAGGCGATGAGCATGCACCTTCCTCCGCCCAAACCATTGCCGATGCTTACCGCCTATCCGCAACTGGACTGGCAAATGCCATCCAGTCCCAGTGGACAGATGCCAAGCTTACGGAATCCACCGATATGTATGGCGAGATGTGGTTGAACGCTACAACGCTGCGCATGCTAATCTCACACGAAATCCACCACCGTGGTGAAATGATCGTCTTGATGCGTCAAGCTGGTCTACGTGTACCCGATATCTACGGACCTACTCGCGAAGATTGGTTGGAAAGAGGCATGCAGCCGCTAGTTTAATCGCTAACTCAAGTCATACGACCCTCTATGAGCTATAATGGAAGAAAAGTCCAAGGAGTGGTCACGTATGCACAATCAAACCGTTATCGTTACCGGTGCTAATTCCGGAATGGGACTCGCGACAACCGTGGAGCTCGCCCGCAAGGGTGCCCACGTAATCATGCTGTGCCGCAGCAGGCAAAGAGGCGAGACCGCACTGGCCGAAGCTCGCCGCCAGAGCGGATCAGAGCACATCGAGCTTATGCTTTGCGATCTAGGCTCACTCGCCAGCATTCGCGCGTTCGCTGACGCCTTCCTCGCCAAGCATAGGGTGCTGGACGTGCTTGTGAACAACGCAGGCGTTGTCACCGTGAAGCGGCAAACAACATCCGACGGCTTCGAAGCGATGACCGGCGTTAACCATCTGGGCCACTTCCTGCTGACCCAGCTGCTGCTTGAGTCCATGATTCGCTCCCCGCAGGGGCGGATCGTCAATGTCTCCTCAGGCGCCCACAAGATCGGGCGCTTCGACTTCGACAACCCTTACCTGACCCGAGGGTACAGTGTCTGGAGAGGCTATTCGCAATCCAAGATCGCGAATATTTGGTTTACACGCGAGCTGGCCAAACGGCTTGCTGGCACAGCACTGACCGTGAACGCGCTGCATCCCGGCGCGGTCGGTACGAATATCGGTGTCGATCGGGACACCGGGTTCGGTAAGGCCGTTCACAGCTTGCTGCGGCCTTTCTTCCTAACGCCGGCGCAGGGCGCAGAGACGGCCATTTATTTGGCGGCCAGCCCGGATGTAAGCTCAGTTAGCGGCGAATATTTCTATAAGAAGAAGATTGCTCCTATCTCCGAGAAGGCCAAAGATGATGAGTTTGCTAGTCGTTTCTGGGCATGGAGCGAGCGGGAAGTTGGATTAAATTCTGGAAAATGAGGGGAGAATAAGCGAAGTTCACGATTCTGATGCACGGAGTGTGACTTCGATTGGATTTCTTTCATAGTCAGGAGACCCTTACTGCCGCTGAATGGGGAATGAGAGCTGTTGTCGGCTACTTTTTCCTGCTCATTGCCGCTAAATTGCTCGGACAGCGCTCCATTTCCCAACTCAGATTCCTGGATTTCATCATTGCACTTATCTTGGGAAACATCATCGCCCATCCACTCTCTGATGAGCATCTTTCGTTAACTGGCTCAATGATTTCCACTACTGTGCTTGTAATCCTGTATATCCTGACATCTTGGTTAAGCCTAAAGTGGAATGTGCTTAAGCACTTTCTGGACCCGGCGCCTTTGACACTAGTCAAACACGGGAAAATGATGATGAAAAATTTGCGCAAAGCCCGTATTTCTGTAGACCATCTCTTCTCTGAACTGAGGAAGCAACAGATTGAGGATATCGATAAAATAGCCCTTGCCCTATGGGAGCCCGGGGGAACGATTTCCGTATTCCTTGAAACGCAGTACCAACCAGTTACACCCAAGGACATGTACATCCCCACCTCTTCTTTCTCGTTGGTAAGGCCTATCATTGTCGAAGGTACGACGAATGTGAACCTGCTGACGCAGCAAGGAAAGAACAAGATGTGGTTAGAAGCTCAGATCCAAGCCAAACAGGTAAATTGGAAGGATGTCGTGTTGGCTACCATCGATGATCAAGATCAAATACACGTATATACAGAAGCCGCTACGGCCGAACAAAACGAACGAACTCCTTTCTAGGGAGCGTTCGTTTTTTTTGTATTTAAAACAAGAAATAGGTATATACTTTCTCCAATATCAATGTTATTATTGTTTTACGTAATTACGTATTTAAATAATTTAAAAGGAGTGATTCCTTTGACTACAACAAGGGATTATGGAGCCGAATTAGACGCCATGCAGGTTCAACTAAACAAACTGCAACAGCTGATGGAGAATATCACAACTACAAAGGGTGTTTCAGGCAGTGGGGTAATCGCGAAGTCTTACGTACAGAAAGAACAAGATCAGCACTCCCACGAAGGTCGCGGCGGGGTTTATTACTCTGGGCAATTTCGCAACGGGCAATCTCATTATCGGTGGGAACCCCAGGAAAGAAGCGTGGATCAGCTTCTGGGGCTAGACGGCGATAAAGCCGCCAAAATCCTTGGCGCTTTGGGCCATGAGATGAGGTTGGATATTTTAAGAACCGTGCTGCAGGAACCGCTCACGGGACCTGAGCTCGTCGAACGATTGAACATGGGCACAACGGGGCAGCTATATCATCATTTGAAGGCCCTCGCAGGAGCTGACCTCCTTGTGCAAGAGGAACGAGGCGGCAAATACGCCATTCCCGGTCATCGCGTCCTTCCTTTACTGCTGTTGTTCGCGGCCACTTCAGACTTCATGGATACCAGCGACTATTTGGACATGTTCGAGGTTCGCAGCGATGCGCGTTCCTACCTAGGTCCAGTTGCTGGTAATAGCGAAACCTTCGATCCGCATAATCTGTTATGGGCCGTTATGGAGAACTGCCTTTTGGAGCATACACATGGTACTTGCACAGAAGTTCAGCTCTTCCTGCATCGGAACGGCAGCGTGACGGTCGCTGATAACGGCCGGGGCATTCCTGTGCATGCACTACCTGATCAACAGCCTCGCGTTCAGAAGGTGCTCACGGACATGAGCCGTTTAAGCGCAAGTGCTACATTCTTGGCACCAGGCGGTGAAAAAGGCATCAGCATGCCTATCGTCAATGCTTTGTCTCGCGTGCTAACAGTCGAAATTCGCCGTGATGGCAAAGTGTTCGAGCAGCACTACAAGCATGGCATTCCGCAAAGCGAGCTGCAAACCGTCGGAATCACCAAAGAGACAGGGACTCGTGTAACGTTCCTGCCGGATCGGGACCTTTTTAACACAAACTTCGAACTTCCTGTCTTGATTAAACATGCTGCCGATCTTGCTGAGCTCTATCCGAAACTAAAGCTGCAGGTGTTAAGCGACTAATTAAATCGGCAGCCCCTGCTGTTAATGACTAAAACGTTTCTCGATTTTTTTACTAATGATCATCGAAGCCCCTACAAATAGAATGACGTAGATCAGTCGAAACGGATTCTCGATAAATCGATGGATGTCATAGCCGATGAAAGAAACCGACATCACCATAACCGCTTTGCCGGCGAGCACAGCAACCAGGAATGATCGGAACCTCATCCCAACTAACCCAGCCGCCATATTGATGACAACGAACGGGCCTACGGGAAAGAGACTAAGCAAGAACACATAATTAAAAGCCTGCCGGCGAGCCCAGACCAGACTTTTCTGCACCTTCGGCTTCTGCGACCACCGCACTAAATAGGGATGGCCTGCTACTTTCTTCACAATCGCGAACGTCACCAAGCATCCGCCTACGATCCCAATCCATGAGTACAAAAAGCCGAGCCATAGCCCGTATACAGCCGCATTCACGCTAATAATGACAAGCGTCGGGAGCGGTGGAATGAACGATTTCATAAAAGGCAGAAGAAGACCAGGCAGCGGGCCCAGCGAGCGGTACTTATCTACCAGCATGGCCAAATTCTCTTCTGTCATATAAGACAAAAGCTCTGACAATCCCATTGGGGACACACCTACTTTGCGTGCAAGAATGAATGGCGGAAGTGCCGCCGTCTATAGGCATGATAGCATATTTTGCTAAATTGGAGTACGTTTTGCGAAGATAAGCAAGCGGTGAGACAAAATGAAAAAGCCCTCAACCCTATTGTTGGTTGGGGCTTTCATTGTTCAGTGGTTTTCATGTAAAAAGTACAGTTCATTCCCGTTAAATCGTGATTTTCGGAGATTATCATGTATTTCGTACAGTAAATTAACTCCATAGAGCTCAAAAAAGCTACGTAACGCTATATTTGATGCATTTTTACATGATTTAGTCCAAATCGGAGCAGTAAATTAACCTACGCCTCGAGCGGGTTCACTGCCTCATGGAGCAGCTGATCCAACTCGGCGGTGTAAGCTGCCTGCTGCGCTTCGTCCCAGCCGAAGCGCCCCGCCATGAAGGCGATCACAGGCGCCTTCCACTGCCGTGCCCACGCGATATCGAAGAAGAGGGCTCCCGTGCGGCGGATGAAGAAATCCACCGGCTTCACAGCCATCTCGCTCTCAATCGCGTACACGAGCGAAGCGAGCACAGCGGCCGGCATCTTCTGGCACTCGGCCTCATCCTTGTACTGCGCCAGCAGATCAAATACGGCATCCACATTGGAGCCGTATCGCCGCGCCAGCAGCGCAGCCTCAGCTCGAGACAGCCCCAGCCGCTGGCCTTGGCTGACTTTGCTCTGCAAGAACGGCTCCAGCTTCGCAGAGCCGCCGATATTGCCGCCAGATATCGGCAATGTACGCGTACGGCTCGGCGACAGCGCAGTCGCCGAAATCACGCCCTCCGCCACCAGCATGGCGGCGATTTTGTCCACGACCGTCTCCGCCATTTTGCGGTAGCCGGTCAGCTTGCCCCCGGCCATCGAAATCAGGCCGGAGTCCGACACGAAGATTTCATCGCGGCGCGAAATCTCGGAAGGATCTTTGCCCTCCTGATGGATCAGCGGGCGCAGCCCGGTCCAGCTCGACTCCACATCCGTTTCCGTCAAGCCGAGCGTCGGGAACATCTCGTTCGCGGCGCGCAGCACATAGGCGCGGTCCGCCACAGTAATTCGGGGATTCACGATATCCCCTTTATAATTCGTATCCGTCGTCCCGACGTAGGTTTTGCCATCGCGCGGGATAGCAAACACCATGCGCCCATCCGGCGTATCAAAATAAATCGCCTGACGCAGCGGGAATTTGCTCTGATCGAACACCAGATGCACCCCTTTGGTCAGATGGAGCGTTTTGCCCTTCTTGGAGTGGTCCATTTCGCGCAGCGTATCCACCCAAGGTCCTGCTGCATTCACGATCTTGCTCGCGTATAGCGAATAAGACGACCCACCGAGCTGATCCGCCACTCGAACGCCAACTACCTTGCCATTCTTCACAAGCAGCTCTTCCACTTTGGCATAATTGACGGCTTGAGCGCCAAGCTCCACAGCTTTTTTCAATACTTCAATCGTCAGACGCGCATCATCCGTGCGATATTCCACATAATAGCCGCCGCCTCTCAGATCTTCCTTTTTCAAAAGCGGCTCATGCCCCAGCGTTTCTTGTGGACGAAACATTTTGCGGCGCTCCGCCCGTTTAACTCCCGCTAGAAAATCGTAAACCCTTAAACCAAGAGACGTAGACAGCTTACCGAACGTGCCCCCTTTATAGAAAGGCAACAACATCCACTCCGGCGTTGTTACATGCGGACCATTTTCGTACACAATGGCGCGCTCTTTGCCCACTTCAGCTACCACCTTAATCTCCAGCTGCTTCAAGTACCGCAGCCCTCCGTGCACAAGCTTCGTCGATCGGCTCGAAGTACCCGCAGCAAAATCCTGCATATCAATCAACGCCGTGCGCAGCCCCCTACTCTGGGCATCTAGCGCAATACCTGCACCTGTAATGCCTCCGCCGATTACAATTAGATCAAACGGCTTCTCGGACATCGTTTGCAGCATTTCTTTTCTTTTTAACCCGCTAAAGTTATGTGTAATTTCCGTCATCATCGTCATCCTCAAAATCTCCCCTCGCATACGAAAAATAAAAAGCCGCAACAAGCCTAACACGCTATCACGTGCAGGCTGCTGTGGCTTCTCCCTTGTCTCCAACCAATTATTAACTTGTTATAAGTATATCATATCATGGCACAAATTATTTAAAAGCCATCGCGGCTTTCACTGCTTTTTTCCAACCGTTGTACAATTGTTCTTGACGCTCCGTTTCCATCACAGGCCCAAAGGCCTCATCCACCTGCCATTGGGCCGCAATCTCCGCTTGATCCTTCCAGAAGCCCACAGCGAGTCCCGCCAAAAAAGCTGCGCCAAGCGCTGTCGTTTCACTAATGACCGGACGCTCCACCGTAACCCCCAGCATATCGCTCTGGAACTGCATCAGGAAGTTGTTCTTCACCGCGCCGCCATCGACCCGCAGCTTCGTCAACTGAATGCCGGAATCGTCCTCCATCGCCTGCAGCACATCCTTCGTTTGGTAGGCAAGGGATTCGAGTGTAGCCCGGATAAAATGCTCCTTAGACGTCCCTCGCGTCAGTCCGAAAATCGCGCCACGAACGTCACTATCCCAGTAAGGCGTACCCAGTCCAACAAAAGCCGGAACGACATAGACGCCGTCTGTCGACTCTACACGCTGCGCGTACGCCTCGGTGTCCTGAGCCATTTTGATCATCCGCAGTCCGTCACGCAGCCACTGAATGGCCGACCCCGCTACGAAGATACTGCCTTCCAGCGCGTATTCAACTTTCCCGTTCAGCCCCCAAGCGATCGTAGTCAGCAGCCCGCTGCGCGACGGAATCGCATGATTGCCTGTATTCATCAGCATGAAACAGCCGGTGCCGTAGGTATTCTTGGCCATCCCTTTTTCAAAACACGCCTGCCCGAACAAGGCCGCCTGCTGATCACCCGCTGCACCCGCAATTGGGATCGCCGAGCCGAAAAAGAGATTTTCCTGGGTATGCCCATACACTTCCGAAGAAGAACGCACCTCTGGCAGCATGGAAGCCGGGATGTCGAGATAACCTAACAGCTCTTCATCCCACTTCAGTTCATGTATATTATAAAGCAGCGTTCGCGAGGCGTTGGAATAGTCCGTTACGTGCGCTTTGCCGCCGGTCAGTTTCCAAATCAGCCAAGTGTCCATCGTGCCGAATTGTAAATCTCCACGCTCCGCTTTCTCTCTTGCCCCGTCTACGTAATCCAGAATCCACTTGATCTTGGTCCCCGAGAAGTATGCGTCAATTAAAAGCCCTGTGCGTTCCCGAAAAATATCGTTAAGTCCTTGTGCCTTAAGTGCTTCGCATATGTCCGCCGTCTGGCGGGACTGCCATACAATGGCATGATACACGGGCATTCCCGTGTGCCGATCCCACACAACCGCCGTTTCACGTTGGTTCGTGATGCCAATACCAGCAATCTCAGCTGGCTGCACACCGGATTCCGACAAGACTGCCGCGATGACACCTTGAATCGATAGCCATATTTCATTCGCATCGTGCTCTACCCAGCCCGGCTTCGGAAAATGCTGCTTAAACTCCTGCTGAGCCGTGTGTACGATGCTGCCTTTTTGATTAAATAGAATCGCTCTGGAACTTGTCGTCCCCTGATCCAGCGAAAGAATATAGGAAACGGCTTCTGCCATTGTTAGACCTCCAATAGTTAGGATCGTTGATGATACTGCTGCCAGAGCTCTGTGTTCGACGTCGTGACAGCTGTCGCTCCTGCTCCTAATGCCTGCTCCACGTCACCTACAGAACGAATAAGTCCTCCTGCAAAGATCGGAATCCCCGAGCGCTCCTTCACTTCCTTAATAATGTGAGGAATGATGCCAGGCAGGACCTCGATGTAATCTGGCTGTGTGCGTTCCAGAAGTGTGTAGCTTTTTTCAAGTGCGCTGCTGTCTAGGAGAAAAAGCCGCTGAATGGCGATGAGTCCATTCTGTTTCGTCTTCGTAATGACCGTTCCCCGTGTAGAAATGATCCCGGCAGGACGAATGCTTTGACACAGAAACTCAGCCGCATACTCGTCGTTCTTCAGTCCTTCGATCAAATCCGCGTGCAGCAGCAGCTTCTTGCCGTTTGCCCGGCCCAGATCCACGATGCTTTTCAACTGTCCAATATGGCTGTCCAGCAGCACAATATAGGTATAAGAAGTTTTTAGCAGCTTCTCTAAATCCTTCATTTTGCGAATCGCCGGTAAAATCCGTTGCTCCTGCAAAGACAAGCTCATCATCTCCGTTCACTCGTTCCTATGCACGCCCCTTAGGGGGATGACAACAAAAAAACTCGCCAAAAGATGTGCCAATTCATATATAAATGGCAATCCTCTGTGAGTCTCCTGTTCTCCGTCACATGTTATTAACTTACTTCCCATTGTACTGAGAGCCGCTCCACCTGTCAATGCGAACAGCAGCCTCTTCTATGTCACGTAGAGAGCGCTTTGCGTACGGCTAAAATGTATTTCGATTGGTCGAGCGGATTCACGCCTCGCCGCCTCCGCTCCGCATGCACATCCGGCGGACTCGGCTGATAACCCCCGAATGACGAGGTAATGACACCTCTGCCTCCGGACATTGCGCTAAGTTTCACTGGGTAGTCCAGCGAAGTGGCAACAGGCAAGCGGCCCTCTACAACAAAACGGTCACCGCTCAGCTGCGGCGGATCAAAGATTGCCCGCATCTGCACCAAATCGCTCAGCACCTTGCCTCCATAAACCTCTGGAACCGTGATGCGCACTTGCAGCATTGGTTCAAGCAGTGTTGTCCCCGTTTGCGCCAAACCTTGCATAAGTCCCATAGGCGTTGCAACCGCAAAGTCCAGCGGATGGGTATGCCAGACATGATGCTCCCCTTCCACGAGCGTTACCTTGAGATCGGTAACTTCCCAACCGAGGAGCCCCTGCTGCAGCGCTTCCGGTACTCGGCGCTCCACTTCGCTCTGGTACTGCGCCAGCAATTGATCGGCGCGTACCTGCGATGCATACACGAGCCCGCTGCCCGGCGCCCCAGGCTCGATGCGAAAGCGCAGAATGGCCCAGCACGGCTTGGGCATCGTATAAGCAATGAAGCCTTCACCTGGCTGAGAAGGCGTCTCTTTGTAGATCACGGAGGGCTGATCGAACCTTGCGTGCAGCCCAAAGCGCGAAGCCAGCAGACTGGTCAGAATCTCAAGCTGGATGGCGCCCATCACCTTCACGTGCAGCTCGCGCTCCTCTTGAAGCCACTGCAGATCAAGCAGGGGATCTTCGTCGGTTAGCTCCTGCAGCGCGGCGACAAGCGCGGGGTACTGCGCGTCGCTTTCCGCATGCACCTGTACGGTTAGCAGCGGCACTGCGAGCCGTGGAGCCGGCGGTACAGCGTCAGGCCGGCCTAGCACATCGCCGATGCGCACCTGCGTCAAGCCGCAGACCGCCGCGATGTCGCCGGCCGCGACATAACCGATATCTTCGGCGCGGCGGCCGTCGATTTTGCGAATCTGGGTCACCTTCTCCTCCACGCCCCGCGTGGCATTGAGCACGGTGTCCCGGTTGCGGATCGTCCCCTCGTAGAGGCGGACGTACGCCATTCTCCCCATGGTCTTGTCCCGCTCGACCTTGAAGACCACGGCCGAAAGTGGCTGCTCGGCGCTGCCGCTCGGCCCGGGCAAATAATCGAGGATGGCTTCCATCAGCTCCTCGATGCCTAATCCTTTGCTCGATGCGCCGACGAGCAATGGAAAAGCCTGCCCCTGCCGCGTATATCGCTGCAGGGCTGCTTTTACGTCGCGTGCCGGGATGGGCACGCCTTCGATGTAGCTCGTGAGCAGCTGCTCATCGAGCTCGGACAGCTTTTCGACCGCTGCTGCGAGGTCGAAGCTGGGCGCGCCGGACGCGCCCTCGATCAGCACGTTCTCCGCGCCGCGGAACGTGTCTTCAGCGCCGAGCGGTGCATAGATCGGCACCGCCATGCCCGTGAGCTGCTTCTCTATGTCGCGCAGCACTCTTGCCGCGTCCGCACCGATGCGGTCCATTTTATTCACATAGAGCAGCGTTGGAATTCGGAGTGTCTGCAGCGCATGCCAGATCATCTCGGTCTGCGACTGCACGCCTTCAACGGCAGAAACAATCAGAATCGCCCCATCCATCACCCGCAAGGAGCGCTCCACCTCGGATAGGAAATCTACATGCCCAGGCGTGTCCACCAGGTTAATAGACGTTTCTTTCCATGTAAAAGTGGTCGTCGCACTGCGCACCGAAATGCCGCGTTCCCGCTCCACATCCATAGAATCCGTTTGTGCTGTACCGCTATCCACACTGCCTAGGGCGCGGATTCGGCCGCTATGATAAAGCAAATGCTCAGTTGTCGTCGTTTTGCCCGCGTCCACGTGTGCGAAAATCCCCACGTTCCTTCGCGGAATTGTTAGATCCTTGCCTATTTCGTTGGTCATTGAAGTGCTCTGCTCCTTCTATTTACCAGGCTTTGTCTCCCTATTATACTTGAAGAACGGACACCTATGAATTCTTTCTACTAGAAATGCATCTGCGTGTATTTACTCGGGAACTTTTTAATATTTATAAGGAGGTAAGCTGGTATGTTGGATATCCCTCACTCTAATGAACAAGACCCGCCCATTTCAACGCTTACAACTATTCTGTTGCATAAAGAACACCCTGCTATCCTTGCACTTTGTGAAGCGGACGACCGCTTAGCCTGCCTCATTCGGCTGGTTGGCGAGTTGACTTTAACACCCAGTTCCTCCCCCTTTGAGTCCTTGGCTATGTCGATTATTTCCCAACAGCTATCCGCCAAAGCGGCAGGCACCATCAAGGCCAGAGTGAAGCTTATTGTGCCAGCATTCACACCTGAGCTCGTCCTTGCTGCAAATGAAGCTGACATCCGGCAATGCGGTGTCTCCTTTCCCAAGATTCGCTACATTCGCGATCTTAGCACGAAGATCATAGCCGGAGACCTGCGCTTGGATGCCCTGCATGAGCTGGATAACGAGGAGCTTCTAAAGCAGCTAACAAGTGTCAAAGGCATTGGTGTATGGACAGCGGAAATGTTTATGATTTTTGCTTTGGGCCGGCAGGATGTTATGTCCGTCGGTGATGCGGGTCTGCAGCGCGGAGCCCGCTGGCTGCACCAATTGGAGGAGCGCAAGGACGGCAACTACTTGGGGCAGATCGCCCCTGCATGGTCGCCTTACCGGAGCTTCGCGTCGCTCTATTTATGGCGAGCCGTCGATATGGGCTTTGTGGATTCCGGTCTTCCGGTGGAAGCTTGTTTGGAATCGTCGATTGCCGCGGAAGAGGCTTGAGATCTTCGGGGTATCAGCTTAGACGATGCGAGATAGCACGCATGCGAAGCCGCTAGCGGGAACCACAGGGGAATGAGTCGCGCACATGAAGAGATGCTGCGTTATGGCGGTAAAAGCCTGCGCAACCTCGTTGGATGATTTCCAATGAAATCAGTAACGACATGCCTAGATTGCACATTACATTGGACGAAATCCAATGTAACGGCAATATTCGGCGCTGTAGAGGCACGATTACCCACTTTCATTGGATTTCGTCCAATAGAATCGCTAATCGAGCCTTCAAACCAGTGTTTAGATTGGATTTTGTCCAATGTAAACACCTCGCCAACCTGTACCAACCATCAAAACCGCAAGCTTATCCAACCTGAATCGTGCCAAATAAAAGACTCTAGTTCCCTTCAGTAAGGCTTAGCGAAATTCACGCTAGGTTTGATTAATTTGTTATTTGTTGGTGAAGTAGAAGTTTGCTGTATAGTGAAATAGTGTGATGGGTTAGTCGGGATTAGATAAAGTAGCAAACACCAAACAAGCAAAGCCTTAGCGTTGTTTACGCAAAGGCTTTACTTGTTTATTGGCGGGTGTGGCGGAAGGTGTTTGTATAGTAGATAGCATGATAAAACGCTGCAGGATCACCTTCCCATACCAGCTCCCAAGGACTTCTGCCTTCTCTTTGTTGCACTTTGTGCAACATGATGCCCTCAATCCAACCAATGTCGCTTTCTATGTTGTAATTTGTACAACATTTCGGGCAGATCTACGTGATTTTCGCGCCGTTCGGTCTAAATGCTTGCACTTTGTGCAACATGATCGCCTTAGTTCAGCGATTATCACCTTCTATGTTGCACTAAGTGCAACATAGGGTGCGAGATGGTAGTCAGTCCACCGACGCCCGCAGTCCTTTTAAATAAGTCAGCAGCATCCGCCGCAAGCTCTCGTCACGTTCAAGTCCCATGCGGAATCCGTTCCTATGTTCAAGCGACGCGAATCCATGCACCATACTCCGAAAGCCGCGCACCACATGCAGCGCATCTTCCTCGCTGAGTCCATAGGGCGCAAGAATCCGCAGCAAAAAGAGCACAACCTCGTTACCCGCCTCCTTAAGCTCCGGATCCTCATAATCAGGCAAGGTGGAAATAGCCTCATACAGACCCGGATGCTTTCTGGCAAAATTCACGTAAGCAAAACCTACGGCCAATAATGCATCGTCCTTCGCTTTGCCAATCACGGCATCAACCATTGCGGCCTTGATAAGCATCAGTCCACGCCGGGAAAGCTGCATCCTAAGGTCAGGCAACCCTTTAATATGGTTATAAAGTGATGGTGTTTTTACATTCAATTTGGCTGCTATTGCTGCTAATGTTAGGCCTTCAACACCTTGGGTATCTGCCATCTCCACAGCTGCTTGCAGCACATTTTCCGCGTCTAGTCCTTGTCGTTGCACCATGGATTTCCCGTCCCTTTTATCTAAATGTTTGCTGCTGTCATCTGAAATTTATGAGCTGCCTCCGCAATAGCGCGGTCGATCACCGCAAGCGGCTGTTCAATCATGACGCCGTGTCCGACAGCAAGAACACTTGGAGACAGCTCTCTCAACTTGCGTGCGCTCTCCAGTGAGACTTCTTTGTTCCATGTTGCCATAGCCGGGAAGGGGAACCAAAACTTCATCAACCCAGAAACGGCTACTCCGCCGCGAACTTGAAAAGCATCGCCAGCAATCAAGGCACGACTGCGCACATCGAGGAAAGCCATCGATCCCGGCGTGTGCCCAGGGGAGGATATAGCTTGTAGCGAGCCTATGAGATCGCCATCTTGTAACAGCACATCCGGCTTCGTCTGAAGCGCCTTAGGAACGTCGCCTTTAATCGGTGAATTCGGCTCACCCGCCTCCAGCTCCTTGTTGCCCGCCAGTAGTTTGGCGTCTCTTCGCGAAATATAAACCTTCGCCTGCGGGAGTGCTTTTTTCAAACCATCTAACGCCCCGATATGATCGCCATGCGCATGAGTAAGCACGATACGGGTAATTGGTTTGCCGATACTCTCTGCGGCCTGAAGAATCCCTTTGACACTGAATGGCATAGCTGCATCAACTAGCGTCAATTCCTTTTCTTCCTCCACCAAATAACAATTCACTGGAAAAAATCTCGGCATAAAAGACACCTGATACAAAGAACCAATTTTCGTAATTTTCATTTTGAACGCCTCCTGTTTATTATCTATATTAGTATAATAACTAATGTCATTAGTTTTGTAAAGATGTCTTTTGACTACATCTCATTTATTTTTTTGTTATGGTAAAATAAAATTTATCGTAAGACCTAATTATGCAAAAAGTGAGGATTCCCAATGAATACTGAAACGTTAGAGCTTTTCCGAACATTGACTGAACTCCAGGCAGCTCCTGGCTTCGAACGAGACATCCGCAAGTTTGTCCGCGGTGAAATGGAGAAATATACGGACGAGTTCGTCCAAGACGGACTCGGCAGCTTGTTCGGCATCCTGCGTGGCGACGAGGCTGGTCCCAAAATCATGGTCGCCGGCCACTTCGACGAGGTTGGCTTCATGGTTACCGGCATCACTGAGCACGGTACCATCAAATTCCAGCCCCTCGGCGGCTGGTTCAGTCAAGTGCTGCCCGCCCAGCGCGTGCAGATTATGACCGAGCGGGGTCCGATCATCGGCGTGATCGGCTCAGTGCCCGTGCACTTGCTGGACGAAGCTGCGCGCAGCAAGCCCGCAGACATCAAGACGATGTACATTGACATCGGCGCGGAAGACAAAGCCGATGCGCTCGCCATCGGCATCAAGCTCGGGCAGCAGATTGTTCCCATCTGCCCGTTCACACCCCTGGCCAATCCGAAGCGGATTATGGCCAAAGCTTGGGACAATCGCTACGGCGTAGGCCTGGCGATTGAACTGCTGAAGGAGCTTCACGGCGGGCCGAAGCTCCCGAATGTCCTGTACGCGGGTGCTACCGTACAGGAAGAGGTTGGCGTGCGCGGCGGCCGCACGGCAGCGAATCTCATCCAGCCGGACTTATTCTACGCGCTGGATGCCAGTGCCGCCGGGGATATGACCGGCGACCGCAATGCTTTTGGGCAGCTGGGGCGCGGCGCGCTGCTTCGTATCTTTGACCCCACGATGATCACCCATCGCGGGATGGTCGAGTTCATTCTGGATACGGCGGAGACGCATAAGATCCCGTATCAATATTTTGTTTCGGCGGGTGGTACAGACGCCGGACTGGTACACGTGCAAGGTACCGGCATTCCTTCTGCCGTAATTGGCATCTGCGCACGTTATATCCATACTTCCGCGTCGATTCTTCACGTGGACGACTATGCGGCAGCGAAAGAGCTGCTCATCAAGCTCGTGCAAGCGAGCGACCGTACAACATTGAACACAATCCATGCGCAAGCATGATTGCTGATTCGTGACGCTCAACCCGCCCTTCGGCGGGTTTTTTTATGCAAATGTAGAACTCATGTTCCAATATATGGTATAATTAGCAGAATCATAGGATCATAGAAAGAAGGCCCGTAATGACGTATATCATTCGAGAAGCACAACCACAAGATACGAAAGAGATCAGCAATTTTGTTTCCAGGCGGACAGGCAAGACGATTTCCCCGTTGCACATTGAAAATAGGCTCCATTTTATACGCGACAATCCCGATGAATCCCTCTATGTATACGAAGAAGAGAACCAAATTCTTGGCACGCTAGGTTTTCGTATTCGCAAGGCGGACGATGCCGTTGTGAAGTTCAGTGAAATCTCCGTCATTTCCATGGAGGAAACGAACAGCCGCCAAGCTGCGGCCGATAAGTTAAAGAGCTATGCAGAGCAGTTGACCCAAGAGCATTCTTGCTCCGGGATGTGGTGGATTACGGGTTCCGAGATCAATGGGGATAGCCGAAATGCGCAGCAACCGCTTGGTTTTCATGAAACCGGGTATCGATTCGTCAAAAGATTCCTCTAAAAAAGTCCGAGAATTGACTACGAAACTTTGAGGAGTGATTGTTATGCCAGGTTTTAACACCTTTCCAAGTCACAGCGATGGAGACCTTTTTATGATTATTTTTACAATTATAGCGGTGCTTATTGGCGGTTTTATTTTATTTTCCATTATCAAAGGAGTTATGAAATGGTCATCCAATAACGCTTCCCCCATCCACAATCTAACCTGCAAGGTGGTAGCCAAAAGAATGCAGGTTAGCGGCGGTTCCGGGGATTCAAGTGCCAATACGAGCTATTATGCTACATTTGAATTTGAGGATCGACAACGATTAGAATTGCGCGTCGGAAGAGATCAGTTTGGTTATATCGTTGAAGGAGACCAGGGAATTCTGACTTATCAAGGCAGCAGATTCAAAGGTTTCTCCCGCCAGTTATCTTTTCAAGGATAAGGAGTGTTCTATTTATGACACATCATCAATTGGTAACAGCCAAAGGATTAGAAGGGGTTGCCAAAGTAAGAGCTTTCTGCGAACAACTGCCTGAAGTCGTAGAAAAGATCGACGGCTTTGGCCATGTCACCTTTCGTGTGAAGGACAAACCCTTCGTCATGATGGGTGAAACAGATGGACAACCATCCACGGCGATCAAGACCCATATGACAACGCAAGAGTTTCTCCTCCAGCAGGAGAATACACCCTATCATAGAACGGCTTATATCGGACAGCATGGTTGGGTGTCGATTCGCGATATGGATCTAGTTCCCTGGTCCGAAATAGCCGATCTAATCACAGAGGGGTATGCCCGAACTGCTCCCAAAAAGCTGCTTCAACGGATCCAAACGAAATAGAACTACGCATCCTTTACAAAAACTACGCAATTCGGAGAAAATCAGAGAAAACACTAAAATGGTCAGTAATAATCGCTTTTTAGCAAATATTCTGAATATTTACAATATTTTAATAATGGGTTATAGTTGGTTTAGGCCACTTGAAGGACAAGCCTTACAGCTGGTAAGGACCCCAGAGAGTAGCCAGGATATTCTCCACTTAGGAAGGGGATAGTCCAATGGACAAGGTTAGCGAAACATGCCCACTTTTCCTTCTAACGACGGAAGAAAAGGTGCGGGAACGGGTTACGTTCATCGGGCATGTGGGGACTTTAGAGGCGGTAAATGTGAACAGCGTTTATTCGAGGAAAGGATCCGTAACAGCGTTAAGTCGTAATTTCAACGGAAGTTGGTTTGATTGGAGTGTGTGTAGGAACAATTGAATACCATGTATGAAACTTAGAGACCTCCGGTTATCACTGATAAGCGGAGGTCTCTATTTGTGTTTCTTAAGAATCCAGCAACGACAGCCGAACGATAAAAGTCGTCTTCTTCCCCGGTTTACTCTCTACAGATACTGTACCTGCATGCATATCAATGATTTTTTTCACAATCGATAGTCCCAGTCCGTTGCCGCCATAAGCTCGATTTCGCGATTTATCCGCTTTGTAGAAACGTTCAAATATATGCGGCAAATCTTCCTCCGAAATATTAGCGCCATTATTAGATATTCGAATGATCGCTTCTTTTCGAGTACTCTCAACATGGACACCTATTGTGCCGCCAACAGGCGTGAATTTGACAGCATTATGAATTAAATTCGTCCACACCTGGCTCAGCAGATCTTCATCGCCCGATAGCGTAACTGGTTCTAGTTCAATGTCCATTTCGATGTTTTTCTCTATCCATTGCGGTTCACAAGCAAGAATATGATTGCGTATTTGCTTATCTAGCCGGTAACTTTTCGGTTCAAAAGGGTGATGCTGTGACTCTAGTGACGATAATTTGAGCAAGTTGTCACTTAGCTTGGATAGACGCGTGCTTTCAGCCTCGATAATTTCCAAATAATGCTTGCGCTCTTCTAGCGTGATGGTCTCGTTCTGGAGCGCTCGTGAAAATCCGCTGATAGAAGTCAGCGGAGATTGAATTTCATGAGACACGTTCGAAATGAATTCCTGCCTCATTTTCTCCAATTGACCCAGCTCCACCGCCATGTTGTTGATGGAATCAACCAGCTCTACAAAAGGGCCATTGTGCGGATTATTGTCAACGGACACGTTGAAATCCCCTCTGGACATGCTCTGGATGGCTGCGATCATGGTCTTGAAGAATTTCATCTGCTCACTGCGGAAGAACCTGCCCAAGAAAGTCATGGTGACGCCCCAAAGAAACATGCCACTGATACAGTTAATAAGTTGAACGATCACTTCGCTTGGGCGCTTATCGATATAGGTGTAAAGCCACTCTGTCCCATAAAAGGCAGCCAACCAGTACAGAATGATAAGCAGGAAAAAACCTACAGCGAACAAAGTGCCGCGTATACGCTGGCCGCGACTTCTGTGATCCTTCCTACGCGCTTTCCTTTTCATGAAGGCAGGACCTCCATCCGGTAGCCTAACCCCCGAATCGTCGCAATGCGGAAAGCGTGCCGCTCCTCTGGAAACCGTTCGCGGAGCCGATTGATATGAACATCAATGGTTCGCTCGTTGCCTTCATAATCAAAGCCCCAGATCTGCTCAATCAGCTGGTCGCGCGAGAACGTTTTTCCCGGGTAACTCGCCAACTTATACAGCAGCTCAAATTCCTTGAGCGGCAGTGTCAAACTCTCTGAGCCGACAGTTACCTCATAGGTTTTTTTGTTCATGCTAAGGTCGCCAACCTGAACCGTTTGGGACGCAGCAATTTTATAACGCTTCAACAGCGCTTTAACCCGCATCGCAAGCTCCACAGGCTCGAAGGGCTTAACAAGGTAGTCATCTGTCCCCAGCTCAAAGCCTTTGACCTTCTGCGAGGTCTCCCCTTTGGCTGTGAGCATGAGCAGCGGGATATCATAGTGCTCCCGCAGTTCCTTGCAGAGCTCCCATCCATCCATGTTCGGCATCATGATATCCATAATCACCATATCGACTTGGACGGTTTCTAAAAGCTTGAGCGCTTCCTCGCCATCCGAAGCTTCAACTACATCGAAACCTTCGTTCAGCATAAAGACGCGGACCAGCTCACGAATATAAGGATCATCATCTACGATCAGAATTGGAGCCATTGTATAACCAGCCTCGCTTCATGTTGGTCTAATTTTGTTCTCCTTTTAGCATATGGCACTTTTATAAACTGAATTTAAACCAATGAAGGCTTATTCCACTGTAAGGGCTTTTTTTGGCAAAAAATTTGTGATACATTTTGGAGAAAGTAACTGTCTAGGGGGATCTCACCGTATGATAACAAACACGTATACCGAGTTTTCCATGCTAAGAAGTGCCGAAGCTGAAACAGCTTATCAGCAAGAGGTAATCTCTGAGGGGTATGCTGGCTTTCGCCGCCTGCTGGACGGCTTAACGGAGGCAATCAAAGCAGCCGCAGATGCGGACATCCCTAGCCTAGAGGAGGCCTTAGCAAAAGCTGGCCGCCTATTTCCTGAGCCGGTTCAATTCAGCCCGTCTTGGGAACGCATTTGGGCCGAGCTTGAAGCTACCTTAGCCACGAAGAAACATGTCCTAACGGCCATCTCACCCGAGGAGCGAACAGGAGAATGGCAGGTCATCATGGATAACCCACAGGTTGTTCAGGAGGTTGTATGCTACCCCGGCCTGGACTTCCATGACGCGGCTTACTTGTATGCCTATTTCCGTCCCCAGCTGGAGAAATCGGAGTATATTCGCCTTCAGAAGATTCAAACTGTTATTCAAGAGCTTGGCTGCTGAATGTCAGGCCATGAATCGACCTATTTCAGCTTCGATTTCATCCACTCGCACCAGAGCAGGTCTGCATCTACTTTGAGCACAGCTTTCCTAACAAGGACATAGTTGCCGAACATGGGGTCATGGATCTCCAATTCCTCGAGCGGTTTCTCACTTTGTCCTTTGACCCTCTCATAACTCTCCATATATCGTTCTTTCTTTCCTATATAGTAACTCTCGCGCTCAAGCAGCATTCTCATTGCCTCAGCTTTGTTTACGAGGCCAATGCAGTATACTTTTAGCGCAAACTCATCACGAGTTACCGGCGGGTCTGTAGGCAGCCCAATCCACTCCTGAAGCGCTTTTAATCCAATTTCTGTTAACGAATATACCTTTTTGTCCGGTTTATCCGATTGTAATACATGCACAAATTCAACGTACCCCTTCTGCTCTAACAGAGCTAGGAGTGGGTATATTTGACTGTGCTTTGCTGGCCAAAAAGGCTGAATGTGCTGCATAAGCTCATAGCCCGTTCGGGAATCTTTAGATAGTAGGCTGAGCAAGCCATAAGAAAGGGTATTCATTAGAAACTCCTCGTTATGTCACAATTGACATATATGTACTTTGGTAGTATGATGATTTTCATTCAAATTATAGAGAATCCGGCGAGTAAGATCAATGGAGAGTGGAGGTATCAAGTGAGTAAGGATGATTTACAGCAAGTCCGTTTCTGGCCGATTATGATTGCAATCTTCTTTGGATCTTTCGTTTCGATCTTGAGTATGAGTACAATTAATATTGCAATACCCATTTTAAGTGATCATTTTCACGCTGATTTGAGCAAAATCCAATGGACGATCACAGGATTTATGCTCGCAAGCGGTACGATTGCCCCTATTACTGGTTACTTAGGTGAGCGATTCAGCTATAAGCGTCTATACGCTTTGTCTCTAGTAGGCTTTACAGTCTTTTCATTATTATGTGCAATTGCATGGGATGCTTCTTCCCTTATTGCTTTCCGTATTATCCAAGGGGCATTCAGCGGGCTCATTATGCCAGCTACGATGACTATCGTATATCAGGTTATTCCTCGTGACAAACAGCCTATTGCGATTTCCCTATGGTCCCTATCTGCTATGATGGCTCCTGCGATCGGGCCGACTTTGAGCGGCTGGCTTCTGCAGAACTGGAGCTGGCACTGGTTATTCCTGCTTAATGTTCCCGTTGGACTTATTGCTATTTTTCTCGTTCTCAAGCTAATTCCATTCTACCGTCTTTCTGTACCAAAAAGGTTCGATGCGATCGGTTTAATTACGGTCGTCCTTGGAAGTCTCTCTTTGCTCGTTGCCTTCTCTCAAGGTCATGCTTGGGGTTGGGGATCGGGCCGTGTCATCGGTTTGTTCGCAGGAGGTATCCTTATGCTTGGTCTCTTCATTTGGAGGGAGCTGAGAGCAGATTCTCCTTTGCTGAATGTTCGGATTTTGGCTAATGCGCGTTACTCTTTGACGCTTATTATTGCTAGTATTGTTACCATCAGCTTATACTCGGGCACTTTCCTGACACCTATTTTTCTTCAAAATATTCAGCATGTAACGCCACTTGATACTGGCTTAATCTTGCTGCCAGCCTCCCTAGCTATGGCGCTCTGTATGCCACTTGTAGGTAAACTATACAGCATTCTGGGTCCGCGCATTCTGCTGTTTGCCGGAATTTCCTTGATTGCCATAGGCACATTAACACTTAGCTGGTTGAGTGTCGACGTTTCCCGCGGCTACATCGTATTCTGGATGATCGTCCGTAACGTCGGGATCGCTTTTGCGACAATGCCTGCAAGCAACGCCGGTATGGAGCAAATTCCACGTACGCTGTCCGGTCATGCAACATCCATGAGCAACTGGGTGCGTAACGTTTTTGGTTCTTTCGCTATCGCCCTTTTCACATCCGTTCTTGCCTCCCAAACGGCGACCCATTCCCAGGACCTCGCTGCTAGCGGAATTACGGATAAGGCCGTTATCGGCATGCAGTCCTTTACCATGAGCGTGAACGATGTTTATCTACTCGCTACGTTCATCGTGCTAGTTGCATTGCCGCTCAGCTTGTTCGTCGGCAAACGCCCGATCGAGAAAGAATCTCCGGCTGCAATTGCTGCGGTAATCAAGCCTGAAGCAGCTAAATGATTAAAAAAATCCTTACCCTCTTACTGTGTATTTAACAGTGGGGTAGGGATTTTTCTTTTTATCTGCATCTGGCTCGCTTCCGGCGCTGAGACGGCTTTTTAGGCTTACTCGGCTCTCGAGTGCGGGTTGAAGCGTCCGATTTCGTTGCGAGACAGCCTTTTCGGACTTCTCAGCTACCATCTGACTCGCTCCCGACGCTGAGACGGCTTTTTAGGCTTGCTCGGCTCTCGGAGGCGGGTTAAGTCAGGCTACGTTGTACTTTATACAACGATTGGATGACTTTTATGAGCTGGAGCCAGCCTTCATTGTACAAAGTACAACAATTTAACCAAAATGGACCGTATAGGCTTTTTTAAGAAGCCAATGGTTGTATTAAATGCAACATAGCTTGTTGCCACAGCATTATTAGGCGTATTTGATTGTACAAAGTGCAATCAAGGAATGGAAAGCGCTCTTGCTAGATCATTTTCACTTGGAGTAGCTAATCTACATCGGTGCAACTGCACCGATTCACTCTAACTTGTTTAACTTCCTCTTCTCCCACCATTCTCCCCAATTAGCACTCTTACCACATCGGTGCAACTGCACCGATTCACTCTAACTTGTTTAACTTCCTCTTCTCCCACCATTCTCCCCAATTAGCACTCTTACCACATCGGTAAAACAGCACTCAGCCGCTCTACCCCCATATAAAAAAAACCTTCCGTCAAGGAATAACTCCTTGCACGGAAGGCTGTTTATTAACCCAGTACCACGCGGTCATCCGACAGCTTGCTGCCACTGATGTTCTCGAACTCACCAAGCAGCTGCTCCACGGTGAGGTCCTTCTTCCGCTCCTCGCTTACATCGAGGATGATGCGGCCCTTATCCATCATGATCAGGCGGTTGCCTAGACGAATCGCCTGTTCCATGTTATGCGTGACCATGAGTGTGGTCAGCTTCATTTCGCGCACGATTTCCTCGGTCAATCGTGTGATCAGCTCCGCCCGCGCGGGATCGAGCGCGGCGGTATGCTCATCCAGCAGCAGAATCTGCGGCTGGGTGAAGGTCGCCATCAGCAAGCTGAGGGCTTGGCGCTCTCCTCCGGAGAGCAGGCCCACCTTCGCGCGCAGACGGTCCTCCAGGCCGATGCCCAGGCGCTGCAGCTGTTCCAGGAACAGCGCGCGTCTACGCGCGTTGGTGCCGAAGCTTAGCCCGCGCTTCTTGCCGCGGGTGTACGCCATGGCGAGATTCTCCTCGATCGTCATTCGAGGAGCCGTCCCCGCCATGGGATCTTGAAAGACGCGGCCGATCCAGCGGCTGCGATCGTATTCAGGCAGGTGGTGGATCGTCTCACCACTGATAGCTACTTCGCCGGCATCTGGCGTCATGACGCCGGAGATGATGTTCATCAGCGTCGATTTGCCGGCGCCGTTACTGCCGATGACCGTGACGAAGTCGCCGGGCTTCAGCGTTAAGTTAATGCCGATCAGCGCAATTTTCTCATCGGCTGAACCCGGGTTAAATAGCTTGGAAACATTCGAGAGCTGAAGCATCAGCGGCCACCCCCCTTATTCATTTGCACGGCGCGGGCGATAAGCTCAGCAGAGCGGCGTTTGGCCGTTGCCTTTTGCCGGATAGACCGCTGCACAGATGGCAGCACAAGCGCGATGATAACGATAATTGCTGTGATCAATTTCAAGTCAGAAGCATTGAGCCACTCAACACGCAGCGCCAAAGCGACAACAATCCGGTACACAATGGAGCCAAGAACAGCCGCAAGTGTCGCCCGGAATACGCTCTGGGAGCCGAAGATCGCTTCTCCGATAATAACGGAAGCTAAACCAATAACGATCATCCCGATTCCCATAGAAATATCGGCGAACCCGGATTGCTGAGCAATCATCGCACCGGAAAGTGCTACTAATCCATTTGATAAACTGACACCTAGAATAGTCGTATTGTCTGTATTGGATCCAAAGCTGCGAATCATGCGGGCATTATCGCCCGTTGCACGCAGCGACAGCCCCAGATCCGTATGCAGAAACCCGTCCAGCAGCAGTTTAAACAAGATCACAACAATAAATCCTACCGCAATCGGAGATATAGACGTGAACATGGTATCCGCACCAAGCAGCGAAATGTTCGGCCTTCCCATAATGCGCATATTAATCGAATACAAGGCAATCATCATCAAGATCCCCGACAAAAGCCCGTTAATTTTCCCCTTCGTATGGAGCAATCCCGTACAAGCCCCAGCAGCTAGTCCTCCTGCAAAAGCAGCCAAACAAGCGAGCACTGGGGAGTACCCATGCGAAATCATAATAGCCGCAATTGCACCGCCAGTCGTAAAACTCCCGTCCACCGTCAAGTCAGGGAAATCGAGTATCCGAAAAGTGATATAGACACCAAGTGCCATCAGGGCATAGAGAAGCCCTAGCTCGACAGCACCGTTCATGGAATCCATCATGTTGTAACAACCTCCTAGTTTAAAAATAAACAATCCCCATCCCTCAGGTCAGACGGGAGAAAAAAAGAGGTGAACGAAAGTGACGTCCACCCCTTTTGTATCCCCAAACCTTACTGAATGATGTTTTTCTCTTTGTCTTTCACAGCATTTTTCATCGCATCCGTCACTTCAACGCCTTGCGCCTTAGCTGCTTTCAGGTTCAAGATCAGATCCAGCTTATCAGGAACGGTTACTTTCATGTCTGCTGGTTTCTTCCCGTTTTTCAAAATATCAACAGCCATTTGACCAACCTGATAGCCATGATCGTAGTATTTGAAGCCAACTGTTGCAAAAGCTCCTTTTTCCACGGTGTCGCGGTCACTGGAGAAGAATGGAATGTGCTTTTCATTAGCAATTTGAATGATGCCGTCAACACCACTAACAACCGTGTTGTCGAGTGTAATCAAGAAAGCGTCTGCGCGTCCAACAAGGGATTGTGCAGCTTGTTTCACTTCAGATGTATTCGTTACTGGCGCCTTAACAAGTTTGATGTTATTTTTCGCCAATGCTTGCTCTGCATTTTTCGCCATAATAACCGCGTTTGGCTCACCTTCGTTGATAACAAGGCCGACCGTTTTCACTTTAGGCATGTTAGCCGCAACGAAATCCATTAACTGAGCGACCGCCATTGGGTTTGTATCTGATGCTCCGGAAACTGTACCACCCGGTTTATCTACATTCGTTACGATTTTAGCTGCAAGCGGGTCCGTTACTGCTGCGAACAATACAGGTGCTTTTTTCACTTGCTGTACGACGGCTTGAGCGGATGGTGTTGCAATACCTAGTACTAGGTCACTGTCGGAGGAAGCAATTTTTTGCGCGATGGATAAATTGTTCGTTTGATCCCCTTGCGCATTGTTGTAGTCAACCTTCAGGTTCGTGCCTTCTACGATTCCAGCGTCTTTAAGCGCTGCCAAAAAGCCCTGACGAGTTGCATCCAAAGAAGGATGTTCCACGATTTGCGAAATCGCGATTTTGTACGTTTTTGCCGCAGCTGCCGTTGCTGCTGGAGCAGTTGATGCGCCGCCTGCCGCAGGCGTTGTTTCTGCCTTTTGACCACAACCGGCTACGACCATAAGAGCTGCTGATAATACGAGTGATGCAAGTGCTTTCTTTTTCAATCTAATTACCCCTCTCTTTATTCCCTTTTTGGTTGACTTGAATCCATTGCCCACTCATCACTTTAACGCTTTTGCTCGGCAAAGTGTGGAGGCGTTGTTTGGTATCCAAGCTGTGATTCTAATTTACCATAGTTTAATTGGCTCGCGTGTTTCCGTCAATCGTTTTATCCATTCTGTTAATATATGGAGGCGATCTCTTCTCTTTCTACTGGTAAAAGCCGCGAAGCATCTCATCCATGACCCGATTTGTCCGCGCAGCCGTCAGTCCTGTACTAGGACTTTTGCCCACACCTCTAAGCTCATCCACAACCATCCCGATCAGTGGCTGTTGAACATGCGCCGGATTCGGAATCATAAACTCCTGCACCTGACCATCCGCCGTCTCCAAGAGAAGATCCCCGCCAAATGTTGAAAACGTAACTTTGCCAAGACTTCCGACAATTTCGTTCACATCACTGCGCTTAAAGCTGTTAAAGCTCCAAATTCCCGTCCCCATCACGCCTGACTCAAATGCATAGGCCGTTGTTACAATATCCTCGACTTGAAGCTGTTTACTCTGATTCCGAGCGAAGCCTTTGACCTCACCGATTGGCCCTAGCAAATAGTCTAGAATGTCCAGTGTATGGCTAGCCAAATCTACGAAAAGCCCGCCTCCCGAAAGTTCTGGCTGCAAGCGCCACGGAAGCTCTTGGCTCTGTTCCTCTCTGAGCGTTTGCAGAAAAGTCGTATGTACAAACCGGATTTCCCCCAGAGCTCCGCTGTCCAGCAGTTCTTTAATCTGAACAAACTTCGGCAAGCCCCGGCGGTAATAAGCAACGAATAGCGGCACCCCAGCTTCTTCGCATGCAGCGATCATTTCCAGACACTCCCCGTGATTCCTGGCCATAGGCTTCTCCACATAAACGGGCTTACCTGCCTTAGCAGCCATCAGCGTGTATTCATGATGATAACCAGGGGGCGTCGCTACATAAATGGCATTGACGTCCGGATCCTGAATAAGTGCATTCGCATCATCGTACCATTTGGCCACACCGTGTCTTCTCGCGTAATCTTCTGCAAGCGAGCCATTGCGCCGCATCACAGCAACCAGTTCAGAGCCTGCCACCTTTTGAAGGGCTGGTCCGCTTTTAACCTCAGTTACATCCCCACAACCAATAATTCCCCACCGCACTTTATCCATAAAAACACCCCTCCAGATTATCGTTTGCATGCTACTTTACTTATTCGACAACCGTGCTTTTCCTCCTTTGAACGAAAAAAGCTTAAGGGAACTATGTTCCGCTATTCTCCCTCCAAACAGGATTCTCGCAGATCTCTGGGAACTATGATCCTTTATTTCATCGCTTTAGGATGGAATACCGCTTGTTGAAAGCGAATAAGATCCTACAGTTCCCCTTGTGGCCAGATATTGCTGATTTAGCTCAAATAACGCCCTGTAGTTCGGTTGATTGAAACAGAGACAGAGTGAAGCCGCGTCCGCGTAGTAGCCTAGTGGCACACCATTTCCCACCAAAATTGGCACTGTGTATAGACCATATCCATTGTTATAATGTCGTTAAAACCTAAAAAGCAGGTGAGGAGCAACTATGTACATCCCTTCCTATTTTAAAATAAAAGATGACGACCTCATGTTCACGATTATCGAACAAAATGGCTTTGCGACCCTGATTTCTCAGCATGACAACCGACCTATCGCTACCCACTTGCCGCTTACACTCGATCGCAACAATAAATGCTTGTATGGACATGTCGCACGTCCGAACCCGCAATGGAGGGATCTTGAGCAGCAGGAGGTTATGGTTATTTTTCAGGGACCACACAGCTATATCTCCCCTTCCTGGTACGAAACTAGCGATTCCGTTCCCACGTGGAATTACGTGGCTGTTCATGTCTACGGGCAGGCCGAGCTCATCGACGATGAGCATGAAGTAATGTCCTCCATGCAGAGTTTGATTGCCAAATATGAGGAACCGGGTAGCCCCTATGATTTGGGATCTGTAGATTCCGCCTACTTGGCCGGATTAAGTAAAGGCATTCAAGGCTTCAAAATCCACATAACGGACATGGAAGGCAAGGCTAAATTAAGCCAAAATCATCCCGTTCAGCGTCAAGAGCTCGTCATCCAGAAGTTGGAGGCTCTAAATAGGGAGAATGAGCGGCATATCGCCGCCTTAATGAAAGAAAACCTTGAACTTCGCCACCACGAATAGGAAAAGAGGCTGTCTCAGAAGGTCTAAATGACCCGAGAGACAGCCTCTTTGATATCTACAGCATATTTACCCTGTATGTCATCTATGCGATGGAGCCTCCGCGGGAGTCAGTGCCTCCTCCGGCACCAAAACCGAATCCGCGGATAGCTGCTCCTGCAGTTGGAGCTGCTGCGTAGCAAACTCGCGGTACATCTCATGCGACTCCAGCAGCTCCTGATGCGTGCCGCTTCCTGTCACCACACCTTTATCCAGGAAGATAATCTGGTCGGCATCCACTACTGTCGATAAGCGATGCGCGATGACCAGCGTCGTTCTTCCCTGCATGAGGTTCTGCAGCGCTTGCTGCACAACAACCTCGGACTTGCTGTCCAGACTGGACGTTGCTTCGTCCAGCATCAGGATCTTCGGATCGCGCAGCAGCGCTCGCGCAATTGCAATCCGCTGCCGCTGTCCGCCAGAAAGCTTGATGCCGCGTTCGCCGACTTCCGTTTCATACTGCTCCGGCAGCTCCTCAATAAATGTATCCGCATAAGCCATCTGCGAAGCCCGCTTCAGCTCCTCCAGCGTCACCTCACGCTGCAAGCCATAACAAATATTATCCCGGATCGTGCCTGCAATCAGCGGACTCTCTTGTGAAACATACCCGATCTGGCTGCGCCAGGAAATAAGTGAGAACTGATCAATCGGATCGGCCCCTAAGGTAATAGAGCCCTTCTGCGGCATATAAAATCTCTCGAGCAAGGAGAACGTTGTCGTCTTCCCGCTTCCGCTCGGTCCTACGATCGCTGTCACTTTGCCAGCTTCCATCGTGAAGCTAACATTTTTCAGGACGGATTCCTCATCTTTGTAACCATAAGTCACTTGATCGAAACGAATCGACTGAGAAGCATTCGCTACAGGAACTCCTGCATGCGGGTCTTCTTCTTCATAATCCAGCACTTTGAGGATTGTATCGGTTGCTCCCATCGCTTTTTGCGATTGATTGAAAAACTGCGTGATTTGCGTAATCGGCATTACAATTTGGAATAAATAGAGCATGAAGGCCACTAATTGACCCGCAGAAATCGCGCCTGAGGATACCCGCATACCGCCGTATCCGAACAGGACCACAAACAGCATCAGCATAACAAATGTAACAAGCGGCGCCATTAATGCTTGAATTTTGCCTTCACGCAGCCCGAATTTGAAAAGCCGTTGAATCCCTGAGCTGCCTTCCTGATACTCCACAGGTTCTGCGTTGGCCGCTTTCACCAAGCGAATCTCGGAGAGAACACGATTGAGTACAGACGTGAAGCTTGCTGTCTCCGCCTGCATGCCCTTGGAGATTTTGAACATTTGCCGGCCCAGCGGAAATAAGATGAGGAAAGCTATCGGGAATACGCTGAACATAATGAGCGTCATTTTCCAATCCATAAACAAGAGCACTGCAATAGAACCAACGATTGAAATAATACCTGTCACGAACCCTGACATATGCTCGGCGATTAATCCTTTTATCACAGCCGTATCATTGGTCATTCGAGAAATCGTATCACCAGTCTGATTGTTATCGTAATAGCGAACAGGCAGCACCAGCAGCTTTTTCCATAGTCGCTCGCGAATACCGGCCACAACGCTTTGCCCCGCGTGATTCAATAAATAAACGGAGACGCCCGAGGCAACAGCTGAGCCGACAAAAGCAATCGCCATACCCGTAATTTGCATCCAGTTCAAGTTATCGATGGAAAAGCTGTCGACCACATTTTTCGTAAATAACGGTATGACTAGCCCTGCCAATGTTGAAATAATGCTTAATCCCAATGCTATGCCTAGAAGAAGCTTGGGTGGATTCGCCTGCATGATCAAGCGGATGAATCCCCGCCAATTGCTCGCGCTCTTAGGCGCTTCTTTCTTTGTAACAGCCATGTATCTCTACTCCTTTACCCGATCGAATATACATCCGTCATGTGAATGATTCTTTTCAGTATCTCTTTGCTAAAAGGATCATACACCTGTATTTTAAACGGAATATAAACAGGTTCGAATCGGTCTGTGGACGTAAAGAAGGCCCATCCTTACTAAGCTTCTGTTGAAATCTGCCAAGTCACGCCGAACGGATCTTCGAGCCGACCGAACATCGTACCCCAAAACATGCGTTCAAAGGGCATGATTACGGTGCCACCCTCGGATAGCGCTTCGAAAATACGTCTCGCCTCCTCTTCCCCTTTAAAATCCAACGTCAAATCCATCCCATTGCCTCTCTCCACCAATTCCGTACCTGCATCTGCCATGAAAAAGCGCAGACCAAGCGCATGCAGCTCCAAATGAAGCACGCGATCCTTCATGGATTCATCAGCCCCCGGCATCTCCGCGAATGTACGCAAGCTGACAATCTCACCGCCAAGCGCTTTGGCATAAAAGCCCGACTGCTCTCTTGCATTTTTGCTATAAAAATACGGTGTTAACGTTGCCATCATCATTCCTCCTATTGACTTGGGTTCGTTGCAAGCTGACCCCACACTACACGGTCCCTGCCCTGCTCCTTAGCTGTGTACAAAAGCGCATCCGCGGCTGCCACGAGTTCCGCCGTCCTTTGGTCCCTCATGCGGCTCGTCGCTCCGAAACTCATCGTCACATGGAACTTCTCTTCATCCGAGCCGAACTCCAGCGCTTTCAGCTTGTCCCTGAATTGATCCATCCATTCAGCCGCCATGTGCCGATCATCCGTAAACAGAATAATGGCAAACTCCTCGCCCCCATAGCGAAATGCACGGCCCTGACTACTAGGAATAAGGGAGTCAAATAAACTCCCAATCGCTCGTAGGACAGCATCCCCGACTTGATGTCCATATCGGTCATTAATATTTTTGAAATAATCAATATCCCCCATGATGAGGGTGAAATGCCGCGTTTTGGTAATCGTTTCCCTAATTTGCTCTTGAAAGCTGCGGTGATTGTAAAGCCCTGTCAAATAGTCCTTTTTAGCTAAATTCTCGAAGATCCCCTTCTCCACAAAATGCTTACGCTCCCGTGCCACTATAATACCGCCAATCACACCGATCATGATGAGAAAGGCAAGATTAAAAAAGTGCCGCGGCAACTCCTCATCCAGAAAACCGCCATCCACCAGAAAAATCACGCCGAGATAGCCGATAATCATCATGTTCGTAGCCACCATAGCGCCTGTAAAACTCCAGTAGAGTGAAGCGTGCAAAATAATAAGATAAGCAATCGGATAGAGCGGACTGTGCGTCCCTCCGGTCAGCGAAATAATCAAAATATACGCTATATAGTCCATGAATACGCCAAGTCTCGTAACGTACCGATAAAGCATAGAAGTAATCGGGGTGCGATGCAGAACATACTCCGTAAACCCCATATATAGAACCGACACGGTGAATAATGCGCAAAAGAGGATCAGATCCCCCGTCGTATGGTGGTAGTATTTCAGAAATAAAAGAGTGGCCGTTGGCACAAAAAACCAACGAACACAGCTATAAGCGATTTCCAATATATGATCAGATCTTCGGGTTTTAAACACGCTGGCAATCACTTCCCTGAAAATGGAATCCTACACCTCAGAATTTCTAGAATGGACCTATGAACTCCTTCTTCTTGCATCCTGGGGCGCCGCCTTTCTTTGTGCTGGAACTCGCTGTGTGCCTTCGTCCTACTAATTTTGTTTTTTGCTGTTTCTTTCTATACAATATAGGGGTAAGACTTCTTATAGATGATTTGGAGGAGGGAATTCGATGAATACGTTTACTTACTATAATCCAACTACACTGCATTTCGGAGAGGGGACTCTCGAGAAATTAACATCAGAGGTACCCAAATACGGTAAGAACGTGCTGCTCGTATATGGTGGCGGAAGCATTAAACTGAACGGCATCTACACCAAAGTTATTCACCTGCTGAAGAACATAGATGCTTCGATTTTCGAGCTGAGCGGTGTTGAACCTAATCCAAGACTCTCAACCGTCCACCGCGGTGTTGAAATGTGCCGCACTCAGAACATCGACTTGATCCTCGCCGTAGGCGGAGGCAGCGTAATCGACTGCGCCAAGGCGATTGCCGTCGGCGCCAAGTACGAAGGCGACTTCTGGGATATCGTTACGCGCAAAGCGTCCGCAACTGGCGCGTTGCCACTAGGCACCGTACTTACGATTGCCGCAACAGGCTCGGAAATGAACTCCGGCTCTGTAATTACGAATTGGGACACCAAAGAGAAGCTTGGCTGGGGCAGCCCGTTCTCCTTCCCGAAATTTTCGATTCTCGATCCTGCCCACACAACTTCCTTACCTGAAAATCAAACCGTATACGGTATGGTCGATATCATGTCACACGTATTCGAGCAATATTTCCATCACGTTGATAACACACCTATTCAAGATGGCTTTTGTGAAACGATTCTTCGCACCGTGATCGATACGGCGCCGCGCTTACTGCAGGACCTCACGAATCTGGAGCATCGTGCGACAATTCTTTACAGCGGCACCATGGCGCTGAACGGAACGCTTAGCATGGGGCTTCGCGGCGATTGGGCGACGCATAATCTGGAGCATGCGGTGTCCGCAGTTCATGATATCCCGCACGGCGGAGGCCTTGCGATTCTTTTCCCGAACTGGATGACTTACACGCTAGATGCTAATGTAGCGCGGTACAAGCAGTTCGCACAGCGCGTCTTTGACGTTACAACCACGGACAAAACTGACCGTCAGGTAGCCGAAGAAGGCATCGCCGAGCTTCGCGATTTCCTTAGCTCCATCGGGGCGCCACGGCGCCTCGCGGACTACGACATCGACGACTCCACGATCGAGCTGATGGCGGACAAAGCTATGGTTTACGGCGATTTCGGGAACTTCAAGAAGTTAACACGCGAGGATGTCGTTAATATTTACCGCATGTCACTGTAACAAAGAGGCTATCCTTGAGCAGATTCATCTGCTTGGGGGTGGTCTTTTTTTGTGACCACCTCGCCGGCCCATTCTGCCAGCAAAGGGAACTACAGGCCGCTATTTGTGCCGAATCCGTAAATATCCGCGTCGATAGGAAACTACAGGGTCTGATTTGTCCGTTCACAACCGAAATTCCGAGCAAATGGTGGAAATAAGGGATTATAGTTCCTCTGAATCTGTGATATGGTGGTTTTGGGAGCAAATAAGGGACCGTAGTTCCCCATGCGTAGCCTCTTAACTCGCTACATACTTCATACTTTCACGATTCGCCCTACTCCCTACCGCAGCACCGTATAATCGCGCCACTCCTCCGGGAGCAATCGCTGATAAAGCGGCTGCAAGTAACGGTCGTCAATCAGCAACAGCACACCGCGATCCGTTTCGGAGCGAATCAATCGGCCGCCAGCCTGCTGCACCTTGTTCATACCGGGGAAGACGTAGGCGTATTCGTAGCCGTTTTTGCCCGTGTCCTCGAGGTAGGCCTTGATCAGATTGCGCTCAGGCCCCAGCTGCGGCAGCCCTACACCAACAACAGCCACGCCGGTCAGCCGTTCGCCGACCAAGTCGATGCCCTCCGAGAAGATGCCGCCCATCACGGCGAAGCCGACTAGCGTCCCATCACGGCCTGCCTGAAACTCGGCCAAGAACTGCTCCCGCTCCTCTTCCGGCATCTGAACAGTCTGAACCAGAACATGGAGCTGGCTGCTATCTTCTCCCTGCTCACCTACAAGATCCGTAAAAGCTTCATAGACACTGCTCATGTACGCATACGATGGAAAAAAGACCAAATGGTTGCCCGAACGACTTGTCACCATGTGATGAATCGAGCGAGCAATCGCCTCCCGGCTTCGCTCGCGATCTTGATAGCGGGTCGACAGCGGCTGGACGAAAACCTCCAGCTGTTCCTTGGCAAAAGGCGAAGGCACGCTCACGGAGTAGTCCTCCTCGCCCGCTCCCAGCGTGTCCATGAAAAAGGACAACGGCGAAAGGGTCGCCGAGAAGAACACATGCGAGCGATAGCCCTTCCCCATCTGCCGGAGCAGATGAGAGGGGTCCAGGCAGAAGAGCTTCACGCTGACCTCGTTACGATCTGACGTGAACAGCGTCATATAGCGTTCATCGTACAGCTTAGCAATACGGACGAAATTGTGAGCTTCGAAATAAGTCTCCAGCAGCAGTGCGCTGGCGGGACTCCCGCCGCTTGCAGCGAGTTCCTTCTCAGCGCTTGCCAAGAAACCGTCGAGCAGCGCCAGGAGGGCTTCCGGCAGCTCCGGTTCCACGAGCATCGGGCGGTCTCCGATTCTTTTGCGCAGCGTAATGAAATATTGATTGATGGCCTTGGCTGCATCGTGCAGATCAGCACGAACGCCTTTGAACTCCCGCTGCAGCGCAAGGAACCCGGATTTTTGCAAAGTGCTGCTGTACATCTCCCGCGCCCGGTCAATCAAATTGTGCGCTTCGTCTACGAGTAAAGTCGTGTGCCGCCTCTGCTCCTCGAACAGCCTTTTCAAATTGACACGAGGGTCAAAGATATAGTTGTAATCGCAAATGACCGCATCTGCGGCATACGCGACATCCAGTGAAAACTCAAACGGACAGACACGATGCTTCCGTGCATACGATTCAATCACCGCGCGCGTCATAATCGTCTCCGATTCGAGAAGATCTAGCACTGCGTCGTTAATGCGGTCGTAATAGCCATCAGCGAATTCACAATGCTCCTTCGTACAGCGGACTTCGTCCTTCAGGCACACCTTCTCCTTCGCTGTGATGGTTACGGCATGGAGCTTGAGTCCTTGTGCTTGCAGCAGTCCATACGCTTCCTCTGCTGCGGTACGTGTGATTGTTTTGGCCGTCAAATAAAAAATCCGCTGCAACAGCCCCTCGCCAATCGCTTTCACAGACGGAAACAAGGTCGACATCGTCTTCCCGATGCCCGTTGGCGCTTTGGCGAACAGCTTGCGCCCTTCGCTGATCGTTTTGTACACAGCTCCGGCAAGCTTACGCTGTCCTTCTCGGTAAGCTGGAAACGGGAATCCCAGCTCCTTAATGCTACGATTCCGGCGCTGCTCATGCTCATAGATGGCGTGCGCATAGGGGTAATATCGCTCCACCACATCCTGTACGAACTGCTCCAGCTCGCTGAACGAAGCTTCCCTCACGAATCGACGCGTATCTTCCGTCTCCACCTGCATATAAGTAAGTTGAACGCGCATATGATGAAGCTCGCGATCTTTGGCTACCATATAGGCATAGCACATCGCCTGCGCCCAATGCACGGGGTACGAGTCCTCTTCGATCTCGCTAATGTCCGAGGAGGTAGACTTGATCTCATCCACCGTCACAAGGCCGCCTTCCGCATCTTGAAGGAGACCGTCGCACCGCCCGTCAATGACGAAAAGGAGCTCCCGACAGGCAATCTCAGCGGAAACATACACTTCGTGCTGATCCAGTTCGCCGTATTGCTTCTGCAGTTTTTGATGTGCTTTCGTGCCTTCCACCAGCGCAGCGCTTGTCCGAAAGCCGGACTCGATACTCCCCCTGCGAAACACGTATTCCACCAGAGAGCGCACGGAAATGTTGATCGTTTCAGCCATTCGTCCTTCTCCGTTCTAGAACATTTGTTCCTTATTGTAGCATGCGAACGGACCAATATCTACTTTTTCAGGAAGGGAGTTCCCATGTTCTATTTCAGTAAGATCTTCCTCAAACTGCTGCGAATGAACAACAAGTTCATCTATAGTCTAGCCTTTCTCTTTATCCTTCTATCTGCCATCAGTGCTTATATGCTGGAAAAAGAAACCTTCGGGAGCATCTTCAACGGACTTTGGTGGGTAATGACAACCGTGACCACCACGGGGTATGGGGACTATGCGCCAAAAACCGTAGCCGGCAAATGCCTCGGTATTTTTCTATATATTTTCGGAATTGGCCTCATCTCCGTCACCATCAGCAAAGTCGTTGATTCATTATTTGTATATAGACAGCGAAAGGAAGCGGGCAAATTGAGATATCAAGGCGAACAACATTTCGTGATCATTGATTGGAGCAAAAATGCCGAGCTGGCGATCCAAGAAATTTTGAACACGGACACATCAACGGAGGTCGTGCTGATCGATACCCTCGAGAAAACACCGATCGTACATAATAGAGTCCACTATATAAGAGGCAATCCTACACATATGGAAACTTTGGAAATGGCGAATATGGAAAAAGCCCGCTCCGTCTTCATCTTCGCCAATGAGATCACAGAGGACCAGGCCATGCTGCGCGACCCCTCTTTTGTTGATGGCAAAACACTGCTAGTCGCCACAACCATCGAGCGCAACTATCGCGACGTCCACTCCATCGTCGAAATCAAAAACAGCGAAAATATGCAAAATTTCCAGCATGTCAACGTGAATGAATTTATCCTGGGCTCCGAGACCATTTCGCAGCTTGCTGTTCGCTCGGCTTTTTCACCGGGATCGTCACGGATCGTATCGCAGCTCTTGACCAGGCAGTCCAGCAGCAGCCTTCAGGTGCTTGGCAAAAGGAGCTCTTGGCGCACGTACCGCGACGCGTTTGAGCATCTTCTCCTTGAGGGGGCGACACTGATCTCCGATCGGGATCAACTGAATATTAACCAGAAGTTAGACCAGCTCATTCCCGAGGATGCGCAGCTCTTCGTCATCTGTGACGCAGAAACCTACGACCGCCTTTCTAAGCTAAAATAATACATAAAGGACACCAACCTCTCCGCGCAGCGAAGAATGGTGTCCTTTATCTTTATCCCTATCCTTATGTTCAACCCTTAGGCTTAGTCTGAACCGGCTGAACCCATCGAAACGGTGTCGTATTCCAAAATAAATCCGGATTGACCTGTACATTATGCGCCCAAAATGTAAAGTGCAAATGCGGCCCCGTCGAGAACCCGGTTGTGCCGACGAGCCCAATAATGTCGCCCTGTTTCACCCGGTCGCCTGTCTTCACTCGCAGCTCGGAGAGATGCGCGTACTGCGAAAAAAGCCCCATCCCATGGTCGAGATAAATGGAATTGCCGGTCAAATACAGGCTCTCGGCCAGCGCCACGATCCCGTCATTGGTCGCTTTGATCGGAGTGCCCTCCTTCGCGGCCAGGTCAACCGCCATATGCGCGCTATCGTACTTCCCGTTAACGTAACGGGTATAGCCATATGGCGTCGTCAAAATCCCCTCGATGGGCTTCACGAATGGCCCGCTGAACAGAAACTCTGGCTCGGACTTGCTTCGCGCCAGATCGATTTTCTTCTGATCGGCATTGATGCGCGCCGTATCCTGCTTCATGCTCTCCATCTCTGACGTGACTTTGAGATACTGCGTCTCAAACTTCTTCGGCACCACGGTGAGCGTCTGGTCGCCGATCGGGTATTTGCCGGGCTTCGCACTCATCGAAATCGGCAAATACGTGAAATACCCCGCTCCATATGGTTGGAGCGTGTACGTTTTGTTCAGCCAGGTGATACTCCCTGGCTCATCGTGACGAACAAGCACCGCATCTCCAGGTGCCACGCTCTCAGGCACGAGCTTCCATTTGGCGCTCATGATCCCTTTCGCAGCGTCCTTCGTTGCGTAAAGCTCTTTCTCCTTCGCCAGCTGCTGCAAATGGCTCTTCTCCTTGAGGATGGCATCTTTGACCTCCGTGGTCATGCCATCCACCCAAGTCTGCCCGCCGTCAGCGGTTATCAGCAGCGGATTCTTCGCATCCTTGCTGCTGGCGGGCAGCGCCCAACCAATACGCGGTGTAAGGAACTGCGTTTGCTTCACCGGCAGCGCAACCCCGCCGAGCGTCGCCGTGGGCGGGTTAGGGCTAGAACCAGGCGGGCTGGTTGTCCCAGCTTCCTCTAAGCTTAAAAGCTCAGCTAGGGAGCCATCAACTGCTGTTTGTGCAGCAGCCGCTTCTTCAGCTGCGGGCAGCCACAAGCCACCGCCATCCTCGGTCGCTGCGATCCCATCGGCGTATCTCACCCAGCCATGGTCTAGATCCACCATGCGGAACTCCAAAGCCTCTCTAGGTGGCCGTGTAGGCACCGGTGTTGCCGCGACGGGAGTATCCTTATCGGCGGTGTTCCAGGAAGAGACCGGGCCAAATGGTGATTTGCCTATAACGATCACGACACAAGCCGCAAGCACACATGCGCCTACCAACAGCGGCCATTGCCGGCGTTTTTTTGATTTCACAGCAGCTATTCCTCCCTCGCTTGTGATAACATAAAAAACCCGAAGACAATAGGGTCTCCGGGTTTCTAATATATTAAATTTGAACGCCTTTTTTGAGCGCTTTCTGATCACTGCTTGTGTTATTAACTAAAGGAAGTAACTTGACGCTTCGAACCATGGTGGACTGACACAAGTGGCAAGTCGGAACGTGATCGAATGTAAAATTATCTCGCATCCAGCCTTTACAGCCTTCTTGTTCACAAGACCATATCGTCACATTTTCTAGAGGCATCTCTTCAAATGACTTTTTTCTGGAATACATGATGAACCTCCTCAGCGTTTTACGTAAGTAAACTTCAATAGCTAAATTGAAAAAGACTGCCATTACAAAGTAAAGGCAGTCTTTTAAATTATATTACAGTTTTACAACGTTTTCTGCTTGTGGTCCGCGGTTGCCTTGAACAACGCTGAACTCAACTTGTTGGCCTTCGTCCAAAGTTTTGAAACCGTCGCCTTGGATTGCGGAGAAGTGAACGAATACATCGTTGCCGCCTTCAACTTCGATGAAACCGAAACCTTTTTCTGCGTTAAACCATTTTACTGTACCAGTAGCCATGAGAAATACCTCCAAAAATTATTAACATGTTTTTTATTCTTCAAAGAGAAAAAAATTCACACATTGTATAAGGTTCACTAACAAAAATGAAAACCCTTTACAATATGTGAATTCAGGTTCTTTTTGTCGATTGTTTTTATAATAGCACATCACAATTGAAAACGCAAACTATTTCCAATTCTTACATGCTAAATGTAATCGCTTACCCCCACCCTTGTTTGCGAGCAAAAGAGGAGGGCCCCCAACTTAAGTCTAGGTAGTCACTTGGTCCCTGGACCGTTTGCCGCTTCTACAAGGGACTCTATACTGAAGGTATCGTAAACATTTAGGAGGGTCTTCATTTTGTACAGCATAAGCATTGATACCATACTGTTAGCCTCGTTGCTATTCGTGATATTCACCTGGATCGGGAGCGTTAAAGCTTCTCGACTGCTCTATAGCCGCACAATCGAGCGCATGCACCGTAAAACACGCAAACTCTTGTTCTGGGTATGGTTCCCCGTCATCCCGGCTGCTGCCATTCTTGGAGCTATCGTCTGGATGCAGCAGACCATGCTCACAACCTTTTGGATCGACCATGCGCTTATTCAAGCACCGCTGCTCATTCTGCCGCTACTAACCATCTGGTTCGTAGCCGTGCCTAAACTGCTCAAGCTTCGTGCCATCACGAAGCAAGCACTAGGGGAGCCTGAGAAGGCAGCGCCAGTTGATTCGACAGCACACATGAGAGCAGCCGCTCCGGGCCTCATCATTCCTTTTCAAATGACGGCACTCGCCGCATTAACTTCGTTTTATTTCGCACTAGCGCCGCCGGTGCCGTTCAAATGGCTCGATATTTCCATACCGCTGGCTGCCTTCGTACTGGCAACTGCTGGACTTTGGTGGAGGCACCAGATACGTTTCGGAGAGGTTAATAAAATGGAAACTTATACAGCCCCGGCTTTTTGGAAACGCAACTTGGTTATGCTCAGTGTACTCGCAGTACTGGGAGCATCCGGGTATTATCTCTTTAACTATGTCATGGACAAAAGTGAACTGCCTGCCGAAATCGATATGGCCAGCGGAACGCATGATTACGGCGGTGTGATGCCAGCAGACATGAGTATGCATAATCACCAAAGCAGTATGACTGCAATGAACGGCAATTCGGCCAAAATGATCTCTATCGCTGACCTGACAGGCCCACGCGAGGGGACGCCGGATCGTCATTTTACACTAACCGCTCAGAAAAAAACAGTCACGCTCAGCTCAGGCAAAACCGTGGATGCTTGGACGTACAACGGGCAAATTCCCGGTCCAGAACTCCGCATGAAAGAGGGAGAGTTGATCGAGGTTACGCTCATGAATCAAGACATCGAACAGGGCGTTACCGCACACTGGCATGGCCTGGATGTGCCGAATGCTGAAGATGGTGTCGCCGGTGCTACGCAAAATGCGGTTATGCCAGGTGAAACGTATACGTACCGCTTCCGTGCCGAACAGGTCGGCACTTTCTGGTATCACTCCCACCAGGACTCGCGCGAAGCCGTCAGTATGGGACTCTTCGGGGCGTTGATCGTAGAGCCAAGAACGGAACCTCTTCAGCCGGTAAAAGATATCACCGTGATGACGCATCGCTGGAAAGGCGCTTCGATTGCAATCGGCGATTCGGATCAACTCGAACGCATGACGATCGCTCCAGGAACGCCTGTCCGAATGCGGCTGATTAACACTGACGATTGGGTGAATCAGAACTACACGCTCGTTGGTACACATTTTGAGGTGGCGGCCATTGATGGAACAGAACTAAATAAGCCGGATGTGTTAACCAATACCCGCATAGTTGTGCCTACTGGAGGAAGGTATGATATCACATTCATTATGCCTGAGCGTCCAGTCTATCTTAATGTAGGAGAGAATCGTAACGGAGGCATTCTAATGTCCTCCGATGGCAGCGGAAACGTCCCTGAAACTCCGAAGACCGTGGATTTCGATCCTCTTTCCTATGGAAGCCCGGCGGCAACCCCCTTTGATGCGAGCAGCCGCTTCGACAGAGAGTTTACTTTAATTCTGGATAATAAGCTCGGCATTTATAACCGCAACTTTGATTTCCTCTATACTTTGAATGGAGAAGTATTCCCGAATGCGCCGATGTTTATGGTGAAGGAAGGGGATATTGTCAAAACGACTTTCATTAATCGTGGAAATGTCGAGCACCCGATGCATTTGCATGGACATCATGTGCTTGTCCTGTCGCGCAATGGCAAGCCTTCAACAGGCAGTCCTTGGTGGTCAGATACGCTGAACGTGCTGCCGGGGGAGACGTATGAAGTCGCCTTCGTTGCCAACAATCCGGGGTTATGGATGGATCACTGCCATAATCTTGTGCATGCCGCCGCAGGCATGTCGATGCACCTGATGTATGAAGGTGTGACAACCCCATATTCCGTGGGCAGCGGAACGCAAAACCATCCCGAGTAAAAAGAGGGAGGGGATGTAGGGTTCGTGTTAACATTCATAACATTAGATTGACAAATGGTTAGAATCCATTTACGCTAGAGGAAAGCAGGAACGACACGAACTGAATATAATCTTTCGTATAACCTTAATAATCGGATTAAGGGTCTCTACTTAGAAACCGTAAATTTCTAGCTACGAAGAATGTGCGCATTTGCATATTTTTCGTGGCTAGTTTTTTTATGTTCCTGACGTCATACAATAAACAGAAGCAGGAGGTTTATGCCCATGGCGACTATTCTTATTAAACAGGCAGAAATAGTAACAATGAACCGCGATGGCGATATTTTCGTCGGAGATATCCTCATTGAAGACGACAGGATCAAGGCAATCGGCCCCGACTTACATGTAGACCCCGCGCAAGTAGACAAAGTGATTAACGCTGCAAACCGGACAGTCATTCCAGGTTTCGTGCAGACTCATATTCATCTATGTCAGACGCTGTTCCGCGGTAAGGGAGACGATCTGGAGCTGATGGATTGGCTGAAGCAGCGGATTTGGCCACTAGAGGCCTCGCACAACGAGGAATCCATCTATTATTCCGCCTTGCTCGGAATCGGCGAATTGATCCAAAGCGGTACAACGACCATCGTCGATATGGAGACGGTGCATCATACCGACTTCGCTTTCCAAGCCATCGCATCGAGCGGGATCCGCGCTTTGTCCGGCAAAGTGATGATGGACAAGGGCGATGAGGTGCCGTTCCCCTTGCAAGAAAAAACGTCCGAATCGCTTCAACAGAGCGTCGATTTGCTTGAGAAATGGAACGGCCACGACGACGGCCGCATCCAATACGCGTTCTCGCCGCGATTCGTCATCTCGTGCACGGAGGAGCTGCTGCGTGAAGTTCGCAGCTTATCCGAGCAGTACCAAGTGAAAGTGCATACGCACGCATCTGAGAATCTGGGCGAGATTGAGATTGTGCAGGCCGAGACCGGCATGCGCAATGTCGTTTATCTCGACCATCTGGGCTTAGCGAATGAGCGCCTCATTCTGGCGCACTGCATTTGGCTCGATGACGAGGAGAAGCGCATCATCCATGAGCGCGGTGTCCACGTCAGCCACTGCCCGGGCTCAAACCTGAAGCTTGCTTCGGGAATTGCCGAGACGCCAGACATGTTGAAGCTCGACATCTCTGTCTCGCTTGGTGCTGATGGCGCACCGTGCAACAACAATCTCGATATGTTCAACGAGATGCGTTTGGCGGCGCTCATCCAGAAGCCCGTGCACGGACCGACGGCGATGAACGCGCAGACGGTCTTCCGCATGGCGACCATTGGCGGCGCGCGTGCGGTCGGTATGGAGAAGGAGATCGGCAGTCTCGAGGTCGGCAAGAAGGCCGACTTAGCGATCCTCGATCTGATCAATTTCCACACGTATCCGTCCTTCGACGTGGATCCGATCTCGCGCATTGTGTACTCCGCGACACGCGCTGATGTGGAGACAACGATCATTAATGGGCGGATCGTCATGGAAAACCGCATCATGCGGACCATCGACAAGGACATCGTCCTGCCTGAGGCAAACCGCTCGATCCAGCGGCTGCTGAAGCGCGCTAACCTGCGCTGACAAGAGAAAGCCTGCCGTACACTTGCATGCAAATGCAGTTGGACGGCAGGCTTTTTTTCGTCATGTGCTACGGTTTATTATCGCGGATGCAGGATTCGTTCGCGAGAAAGTGTAAAAAATACAGCAAACCTTTGCGTTTTAGGCATTCTTCGGAAGTAATCCTGCATTTCGTACATCAAAATCAGTAGATATCTCGGAAAATAGGGTGGTCACGCTAAATTTGATGTACTTTATGCATGATTCGACTCCAGAGGCCGGTAAAGTCAGCTATTTGATGTACATTTTGCATGTTGTGACTAGCCATTACTCCTCACTATTTACCCCAGAGCAGCTTCCCAGCCTCCAGCTTAGTAAGCTTCGCGACATCGTGCGCGGCGTCCTTCTTCTGGATAGCTTCCTTCTGCGTTTTGGTAGCTGGTTCATTCCGAATGATCGCATCTAAATTATCATAAGCCACTTTCTTGATCAGCGCTCTATCGCCGATGGCATCCATGACGCGATACATCGCTTCGATGGCGGCATCCTCCGTAGGAAGCCCATAGCCAGAGTCGGTGCTGAGCATGAACTTGTCAGGAAATTGCTTCATAACAGGGAGAAAATCCTCAATTCGGTTCGTACTTTCCGGATTGAGCACGGTAAACCCTGCAAAAAAATCCATATAGATATTATCATGCCTCTCTAATAATCCCTTGATATTCTCAGGAGAATTATAGGCATTGGCATGGCCAAAAATGAAGGTTGTCTTAGGATGCGCTGCCAAAGCTTCCTCCAATTTATCAATCACGAAGCCATTCGGGGGATCGATATGGAGCAATATTGGCGCTTGGTACTCGGCACACAACTCATAAATTTGCGGAAGAAAGCCATCCATTGGGTCCTTGGCTTTCCACTCCACCTTCGATACAACGGGTGAGTAATACGAAGCAGCAGCAACTTCACCAAGGCCAAAATAACCTTGCTCCAGATTACTCCTTACGACCTCCAGACTAGAAGGATCATGCAGGTCAAAACCTGAGAAGTAAGGCACAAAGAAATCTGGCCTTTCTATATAAGCATTCCAGGCATTGGCATCGGTTTGAATCGCACTGGACTCCGATACATCCCCAAAAAGAATAACGCGATCCATCGCATCCCGTTTCCACATATTGTGCATGCCTGTGTACCTCGATCCGCTAGCATCATGGTTATGTGCGTCTGCAAGTGGTACAGGTCCATACTGCCGAAGCAGATCGTCAAAGCTCTTTTTTACTGGCGTGGATGGATTGGCTTCAACTGTTGTTGCCGTCATGATTGCCGCCACTGGTGTTACAGCCTCTGCCCGCATGCTTCTCGATTCCCCGAGATGAAGCGAGTTCAAAATCCAAATCCCAACACCGATACAAACACAGACGCAAACGCTTACACCAATAAACATACTTGTTCTCTCATTAGACATCTTAGACGCTCCGCCCCTTTAGCCATTCTCCAGTAAATAATAATCACCTAAATTATACCATTATTTCATTTTGTATGGAGAATCTCCTGACATTCCGAGTAAACAAGTTTCCGATCTCTTTTACCGACCATATACTATTGCATTCATTAAACTCAGAGAAGGGGGGATTCCCATGACTCACTCTTCAAAGCCCCTTATACAAGCTAAGGTGCAAGTAAATCCAGGTCAGACAAGTCCAGCTGAGCAGTCCAAAAGACTTGGACATAACCCGCAAGTTATCAAAATTGTGCCCGTGGCTGGCCAAGTAGGTGACATTCGCGTTAACTCTTCTACAGGCCGCGTTTATTATGTTTTTGGCGAAAATCAAGTAGGCGTACTGGACGGTAACGCTAATCAGGTTATCGGCACTGTACAAACAGGGGATGGCGCTACATTTCTGGCTGTGAACCCGCGTACTAACCGAATATACTCGACAAACTTCCGAGCGGCCAACGTCACCGTCATTAATGGGAAAACGAACAAAGTGATCACCAATGTCTCTGTTGGTGAGCGGCCTTTTGGCATTGCCATTCATCGCGGGAGCAATCGTATTTATGTCGCCAGTACGAGTGGTACCATAAGCGTTATCGACGGGGGCACCAACCGTGTTCTGAAAACCATAAGAGTAGGCGGATCACCAGCCCTTATCGCTATTGAGGAACGAACCAATCGGATCTACGTGACGAATGTACGCAAGGATTCCGTTCATGTTATCGACGGTTTTACGATGACTGTGATTAAATCGATAAAAGTAGGTAAGAATCCGATTATTACGCCAGCTATCATCCCTCAGACGAATCGGATCTACGTAGCTAATAACCTAAGCCGCTTTGCATCTGTGATCTCAGGTACAACACTCGGGAGAAGCACGCCTATCCAGCTCGGAAGACGCCAAAGCGAGCTTGCCGTAAACGTACTAACGAATCGCATCTATGTATCAAGTGCTCAGCAGGAGGGAAAAGGCAAACTGTTCGTTATTCATGGCTTAACGAATATGATTACAACGACTTTATCCATCCCCACGTTCTCTTCCCTTCTCGTCAACCCGCTCACGAACCGTTATTATGTTGGAGACTCTGATACCCGAGATTTGTTCGTGTACAGCGGACTAACGAATCGACTGCTGGTCAAGCTGCGCACTGGGCAATCAGCTGGGAACATGGCTTTGAATACGCGGAGCAACCGGATTTATGTTGGCAATGAAAGCTCGATCACCGTGATTCAAGATCACAGATAACAAATAAGCCCCAAAACCCACAGGATGTGGGCTTGGAGGCTTATTTTGTGCTAGCGAAGAGTGGCATTTTTACGCTGAACAGCTTTCATCAGATCCGCGTTAGTCGCATGCTCATCAGCCATATGTATCAATGCGCCGACATCCTTCGGCAAGCATTTGCCACCGTAGCCGCGATTGTCTTCATATACGAAGGTGTGGCTTCGTCCTATCCTCGGATCTTCCAGCCATACCTCGCGCAGCTCATTGTAATCAATACCGTGGGCGCCAGCAATATCATAGAACTCATTGCAGAAAGATACTTTAAGCGCAAGGAAGCAGTTCTCCATATACTTCGCCAGCTCTGCCGTACGCGCATCTGTCTGCCGAATGCGAACCTCTGCATTATACACTTGCTGGTAGGCGCGAATGACCAGACTGATGTCAGCGGACTGCCCTCCGAATGTAAGCCATGTCCGATGCCGCAAATCCGAAAAATGATGATCAACGGTTTCCCCATAATATTCGGGTTGAAACACGATTCTTTTCCCTGTCCGTTCCTTCATGGCATCTGTGAAGCCGACAGGGACGGTCGACCGAATCACAATCACGGTGGCGCTCAGCCATGAAACTACTTCCTCTACAATAGAGGTGTCACATTGACCGTCTGGAAGCGAGGGAGTTGGTACACAAATAAAAGCTACCTCGCAAGCGTTTACCTCCGATTTGCTGCCTATTTCCATAGGTGCATCATATACTGAGGCAGTCGGAAATAGCGCATGAATCGCTTTACCTACATGCCCGTAGCCAACAATACCAATTTTCGTCATATATCCTCACTCCTTGTCGTTCCCTATTTCCAACGCGCCAGATGTTCTTACGCTGCAACCTCATCTTCTTTAGCTTGCTCCCGCTCATGTCGCTTTTTCTGCACACCCAGCAGGATGAAGACCAAGAAATAATATCCCCAGTAACCAACGAACTCTTCCAATGAAGGATTCTGCGTATAGCCTAAGAACGCTTTAAAGAAAATGCCCACTTGACCGCTCAAGAACGGCTCTTTGCCATAATCACGGAGATACTGCACACCATCGATGGGATGCTCCGGCATGAAACCCGTTATATTATAGATTTCACCGATTTGGTGACCTGCTGTTCGATATAAACTACCTATAATCCCCAAATCTTGCATAATACCAATCGCCTGAACAAATAATCCTGCCGAAATCATCATCAGAAACACAGCGGTTATACGGAAAAATGTACCTAAGCGAATCTTTTTCGTTCCTTTGAAAAAAAGAAGCCCAACCACAATAGCCAGCACTAGTCCGAATAAGGCTCCCCAACTTTCAAGTGCTTTCTGAATGTTGCCGCCTGTAATGGCTGCGAAGAAGAAAACCGTCTCCACCCCTTCACGCACAACAACCAGGAAGGAATGTACAACCATATTGATAGCGCCGCCAATGGTCAGGATATGGGCAACTTTGCTCTGAACCTTTCCTTGCAGCTCACTGCTCTGCTTACCCATGAACATGATCATATGAGTTAACAGACCGGACGAGATCAGCATAATCCCGATTTTCATGTAATTCTGACTACCCATACTCGCAAATCCCGTTAATAACACTTGGAAAGCTAGGGCCAATCCATAACTAACGATTACAGCGAAAAATACGCCAACCCACACCCATTTGTGCCACTTAATCGCATCGATACGGGTTAAATAGGTTAGGATGACACCGACAATAAGAATAGCTTCAAGCGCTTCGCGAAATGTAATGAGAAAAGCCTGTAAATCCATAGTTCGCCCCCTGTCCTCTATCTTCCGTTCATACGGAAAGACACTTGCGCATAAGCGGCACAAGTGTCTTTCTATGAGTGAAAAGATTAACGAAGGATGATAATGTCACCATTTTGATAGAACACGCCATAACCGAACAATTCAGCTACTGCGCGAAGAGGAATGAAAGAGCTGCCATTTTCAAGAACAACGGGTTGATCCAATTTGACCTTCTCATTCACTTTACCATTCTCAACAACTTGATCGGAACCAGCCACGATTTCTGTTTTCTTGCCATCTTTTGTGATAACGATTGTTTTCGTTGCTTCTACCCACTCAACTTCAGCATTAATCGCTTGAGCAATTAGACGAACCGGCACTAATGTACGGCCGCTTTCTTGATTAACGAACGGTGCGTTTTCAGCTGTGAAAGGAGCGCCATTCACTTTATAAGCTTTGTCGCCTACTTTTAAGCTTGAACCATCTTTGTCAACGATGTACTTCAAGATTTCGAAACCAGCTTCTCTTGTAGCAGCAACATCAGATTTATCAACAGCTTCTGTTAATTTCGTAGCAGCAACACTTGCAGCCGCATATTTCTCTTTACCCAAGAAAACTTCTTGGCTAGCTAGGAACATTGTACCTTCCGCCACATAACCACGAGCGCCTTGCAAGTCACCAGCATCTTGTTTAACGAATATTTGGTTGACGTACTCGGATACTTTACCAATCATTGTGCGTTGAAGAGCGTCACCGATTTCATCTTTTTTGATTTTGCTGGCATCGCCTGAAGCGAAGGCATTTTTCACGAAATCAGCGTCAGCTGGGCTTCCACCTTTAAGGTATGTGTACACAGGCATGTAGAGGAAGTAACCTTCTGTGATTGCTTTCGGCTGATCAGCAGCTGCTGCTAGTCCAACGTTCTCTGCGTATGTATATGTCGCTAATGCATAGTTCTTAATTAATGTTTTATCAAGGATTTGACGGTGGAAGTTGAAGTCGTTCAAGTTGTTATCTTTAATGTCTTTTTGAATCAATTCAATCGTTGTTTTCAAAAGAGGAACCATGTTCAAGCCGAACTTTGCATCACGTTTCGTAACATTCGGCTGCAGTGCGCCTTCATAGACTTGAACAACTTTATCGAAAGCAGCTGTCGCTCCAGCAACGTCGCCTTTCGTTAACGCAGGACGAACCTGATTGCTCATCGTATCACGAAGGTAGAAGAAGAAGTACCATTGCAAGCCTTTATCGATAGCCTCTTTGGCTTGACCAACTTGCAAATCGCCTTTAATAGCTGCGTCCAATACAAGCAGGATATTTGCATCAATCTTAGGATCATCAGCTTTGATGTTCACATCAAGGCGTTTGACATCCGTTTGGAATTTATCTACGTATAATTTCTTAACATCAGCAAGAACAGTTTTATCTGTAAAAAGTGCTTTGATATCTGTGAAGGATTGAAGTCTAGCAGAAATCGTTTGATCTTCTTTGATTTGGAATTTAGTTTCGGCAAAAGCAACGGATGATACCGTAACAACGCTGGATAAAGCAATGGATGCACTTAAAACTACAGCTAGAAATTTACGCATGAGTTTCTCCCCTAATCATTCAATTTATTGGTTGACCTTACGGTTAAATCCACTTTCTCTTGCGGGCAAACCACACGCCCCCACCTAATAAAACAATAACCCCACCGATAACAGCTATGCTCACAAATGAATTTGTTTTGTCGGTGCGCTGCATGGGTGCATGAGCGGATGCTTCTTTGGCTGGTTCAGCTTGCTTCACTGTCGTGCTTGCTGTGTCAGCAGCTTTAGCAGGCGCTGTGGTTGCTGCTGCGCTTGCTGCAGGCGTAGGCGAAGCGGCTTCAGCTGTCGGCGCTGCACTTGGGCTTGGACTAGCCGAAGCAGATGCAGACGGCTCGGGTGCCTTCGTCTCCACGGCTGCTGCCACATCCGGCGCTTTCGTTTCCGCCGGTTTCGCTTCTTTCTCCACAAGAACAGGCTGTTCTTGTGCAGGTGTCGGCTCCGACTTTACGACAGGCTCCGTCTTAGGCGTTTCTGTCGGTTGTGCGACAGGCGTCGGCTCACTTGACGCAACAGGCGCTGCTGCCGCTTGGTAAGGGAACAACGGCTTCACTTTACCGTAGATGAAGCCAACCTTTTCCTTAAACACGTCTGGCTGTACCGGCTTCTTCCCAACACCAAACAATCCAGGATTCCCCAGGGCATCGAGTGCCTCATCGAATGCTTTCTCGATATCCGCTGTGCCTGAACCCATATAAGGCTGCAGGGTGTCATAGGTCGCTTTAGCCTTAGCAAGTAACAGCTTGGATGCTGCATAATCGTCGATCCCCTGTATAGCGTAGGTAAAGCGCCGATCCAGGTTCATGACGAGCACGCCTTTGAAATTGGCAATAACCGCCTTGCTGTCTTTCGCCTTGAAGTTAGCATCTAATGTGCTGCCAACCGCTTCGCCAAAGTGCGATACGATCTCTGCCCTTCTCTCTTGATAGGCGCCCTCTGCTGCATTCCAATCGTTCGCGCCGTTGCCAATGCTGGATTGCACCAGCTTGAACGTTTCAGCTACATCTTCTGTATTGGCATCCCCATAGGAATAAGCCATTGCTGAAACCGGCAAGATGATGAGTGCCGTCAGAACGGCCATCAGACCGGCTAAAAATTGTCTTTTCAATTTTTCACCCCCAAACAATTATTCTAAAAATTTTGAATATTATTTCTTCCGAGACTATTACACTTTGATAATGATAATTAATATCAATTGAAGTGTCAACAAGTATTTTTAATCACTTTTCCTAGCCATTTTACTTAACCCACTCGTACAAAATAATGTGATGATACGCGGGATCAAACAGAGGCTCCGCTGTGAATTCAGCGATCTGTTTCAAGTGCCCCTCTACAGGTTTCCCCTGCTGAATAAAGCCTTGAACGACATGGTCGGTCAGCAGGACACGCCGCTTCAAATCCGATTCTGCCAATGCTTGAAAATAGGCATACGTATAAATTCGTTCATTGTCGTAGTCCGCTCCCAAATAGTGCAGCACCCGTGTCTCTTCCCAAGTGAAAAGCACGAAAGGCTCTTGGATCTGCCGGACATAATCATGCAGCTGGTAAACAGCCGGTTCCTCCATGGCTTGGCGCTTCTGAAGCTGGGAGCCATAGATCGTTTGCGTGACGATCAGACCAACAAGCAGACTGTACAGCAACACACGTACGACGCGTACATGAGGCTGCTTGACTGTCTTCAACCGCTCCGCTAATCGGGCGGTTAGCACGAATAGCAGCAAGAAAATAGGCGCAAGCAGCGGCACAATATGGCGCGGCTTCTCAATATTTTGACCTAGCAACGCCCAGAATGCATATAGAATCGCACATCCGACCAGTCCATAAATAAACTGGCGATTTTCCCAGTTCTGCCCTTCTTTGCCGATGAGCAATCGACCTATCCCCACAGTGATGACAAGCAGAACAAAACCCACAGCTATTAGCGTTGAACCCCCGGTTAATGCAGATCCCGCTAAATTCCTCACGAATAACTGCGTGATTCGCTCACCAATCGGCATCGGTGTAGAGATAACCCCACCGCCCCATTCCGAGAAATGACCTTCGACAAAGGCTAACGACAGCTTCCAGAAACCTGCTAATGTTCCTTCGGACATCACCAAACCAGCTACCCATAAGAGCTGAAAAAGTAAGGCAACCAGAACCGCCAGTCCTAATCTGCGCCATCTGCCCGGCCTCTGCCATAGGCTGTACCATAGAGGTACAAGCGCTAGAGCGAAGGGGAAAAACGATAATCGTGTACCCATTAGAAAACCGAGCATCATCAGTGACAAGCCATGTCGAAATAGCGAAGTTTGGCGATCCATGGCGTAACGTACACTCCAGAGAAACCACCAAAGCAAGGCCATTCCCGCACATTCCGACATAGGACGCGAGGCCATCAGCCATAGATAAGGACTGCTTAAAACAAGGGCAGGGAGCAAAAAGCTCATGACTCCATTACCGCTTAAACGGCGTGCCAACCCATATATCGGCAGCACGGCACTTAATACAGCTAAGGCATTAAAGATGGATAGCGCTTTCAACCCGTTATGTATCCATTGGTTAATTATCCATCCGCCTAAAATAAAGTAAGGATATCCCGGAAAGTGAGGCTGCATAGCAAGAAGATCAAAACGTTCTAAAGCGAGTGTGAAATCCACTTCATCCCATGTTCGCACGTAGGGACTTGCGTAGAAAATGCTAAGATACGTCACTGTTCCAATGACAGCAACGACCCACAGCATCATCAAATAGTTCACTGCCTTATGCTTCATACACTCGCTTCATCCCGCTTCAACCGTAGGCTTGCTTGGCGTTTCTTCGAGACTGGCCGTCTCATTTCTTTATAAATGGCCGGAATCACGGAGGAAACGTACTGTCTGAACTTGATGAAGGATTGTCCTTTCGTCCGTACCTGGTAGGAAATCGGAATCTCTTCTAGTCTGTATCCCTGACGAACCAGATTAATCGTGAGCACCTGGGCATAGTTGTAGTCATGAATAATGACGGCATTCTCCATGGCGTCGCGCGAGAAACCGCGCATCCCCGATTGGCCGTCGTAAATCCATCTGCGCAGAAGAATCGCCTGCAGCAGAGTGAATGTATAGTTGCCAAGTCTCCGATGCAGCTTCATGCCCTTGATGTTCCCTTTGAAGCGCGAGCCAAAGGTGTAGTCCGCACGTCCAGCGATGATAGGCGCCAGGACGTCAGGAATTTGTTCCGGCGGATACTCATTATCCGCATCGATCATGATGCCAATGTCGGCGCCGAGCAGGCAGCATTGTTTCAGCCCTTCGCGGACGGCAGCGCCAAGTCCTTGATTGTGCGGAAACGACACGATGTGGTCGGCTCCCGCTGCCTTGGCGACGGCGACCGTACGGTCCTTGGAGCCGTCGTTGATTACCAGCACTTCCACCTCATAGTCCGGGTGGAAGAATCTCGGTACGCGGGCAATAACCCCGCTGATATTCTCTTCTTCGTTATGTGCCGGCATGAAAACGATTATTTTCTTTTTAGTCATGTTGGTCGATAGCCTCCGTTAGTACAGGTCCGCGACTATGGCTTGGAAACGGTGCGCCAAGCAGATAGGCGAGCGTCGGAGCCATAGATACGAGGGAATGCTTAACATCAATGCGGTGGCCTTGTTTGATTGCCGGGCCATGCAGGAAGAAAGGCACATATCGCTCTCCCTCATCCAAATGGCCGTGACCGCCAATACCGTCAGCTTGGCCGTGATCCGCACAAAGAATGAGCGTTGTGTTCTCCATCATTCCCCGCTCCTCCAGCCAACCTACGAACTCCTCGATCAGCTTGTCGGCTTCGGCAATTTTCTGCGTATAGTCGTCATATAACACGCCACGGCTGTGTCCCGTTTGATCAACGCCGATCAGCTGGGCAACCAATAAATCCGGATTTTGCTCCGTCATAATTTTCTTGGCCCGTTCGATAATATTGCGGTCGGCAACGTCATTATGCATGACGGCTGTTACGCTCTCCACATCGTCCCCCATGGAGTCAATCAAGTGAGCGATGCCGAGAAGGCGCCCTTTCTTACCCACTTTTCGCAGCGAGTCAAAAATGCTCTCGACCCGAATCCCCAGTCTCCACACCATGTTGGAGCGAATGCCGTGCTCGCGTGGATACGTCCCCGTGAACATGGAGGAGAAGCAAACTACGGTGCGTGCAGGATACACGGTCTCCATCTGGGCGTACTCCGTACCTTCCGAGCGAAGCTTCTTCATGAATGGCGCGTCTGCTTCTTCGAAGCGTTCTTTGCGCATGCCGTCAACGACGATGACGATAACCTTCTTATTCAGGGCTGCGCCGCCAGCTTGAACTTTGCTGGAATCACGTGTGAAGGTCGGGATTTCCGCAGGTTTCCAGTCAAATAAGTATCGATGAAGAATAAAGCTATACAGCAGCAAACCTCCTGCAAAAAGTAACCCTGTGCCAATGTCGGAGGAAGCACCATTTTCAAATTGACGATAGTAATGGTTCCACACAAACAACAGCAGCAAGAATTTAGGCATCTGCTCCTGTGCATTGCCGCTAGTCGAATCACTGTTCTTCAGAACAAGCTTCCAAAAGCGGGTAAAGTTCCACCAAGTTGTCCCAATTCTCAGACGATAATAAAAAGTCCCCCAGAAGTAGATGGTGAAAAATAAAAACAGTCCAATCGCTAATAAATAGAGTAAAAATTCAGATGATTCCCAGACTAGAATGGCGGCAATAAGGGGCAGCCACAAGTAATTGCGTAAAAAAAGCGGAAAATCAAAGCAATAATACAGGACAAAAAGAGGGAGGGTCACAAGAAGACCCAGGCCGCAAGCTGACCAGAAGCCGGGACTTGCCCACTGGCCCATGTGATAGAGGAGGAAAACCCCTACGACGAAGATCGGAGTAAACGGCTTGCCTTCGTTCAGAAGGTTCCAGCACCTCGCTGCTACAATTTCAAATGATGAAGCTTTCTTCATATGTTGTCATCCTTCCGTAGAAAACCATGTCTTGTTGCTGAGATAGCTGGCTTAAGACGTTTCATCCAACTTTTCATTTCATGCCAATGCAGAGGCATTCGTACAAGGGAGTAAGCTCCCAGTGTAAAGGCAAAAAGAAACTTGAAGGTATGCGAGACCAGCGCCGCCCGGTAAGCGTCTCTTCCATCTACGCCCAGCAGCGCAAGTGAACCGCTCATTGTGCTTTCATAAGTACCGATTCCGCCTGGGGTAATATGAAAAATTTGGCCAGCGATCGTCATGCTATTCGCCCACACGAGAGAGATAACTCCTGGCTGTAAGCCCATCATACGAGCAACCGCGTAGATCACACCCGCCTCCAGAATCCAACTCCATGTGATGAGCGCAATGATGACGAACCCTTTTGGCGAGAGAATTTGGAGATTAAAATAAGCGGCATGCTTTGCCACGAATGGTATTCGGCGGATAACAGGCAGGAAATGAGCTGTCGCCAGAAAGATTGCCCCACCGGCCATTACAGTTACCCATATCCACGAAGAGGGCAAGCCCAGTCGTATGATACCGATCCCACCTATCGCTGCTAAAACGAGCATATCAATTAACCGCATAACCGCCACAGAATGGAGCGCCTCATCCCAAGTGGCCTTCCCATGCTTCATAAACAGGCCCGCGCGTACACCATCCCCCGCTTTGATCGGGAGCACATGATTAACCAGCAAACTGTAGCTGATGGCATGGAAATAAACGCCGATGCGTACGCCAGTTCCTGCATACAACCGCCAAGCGGCCGCCTTTAGTAGGAAGGAAAGTAAATAAACCCCAGTCATGAAAATAAGCCACCTTGGCCTCTGGAAAAGCAGTCCAACATCCTGCAGCCATGCCTCTGAACTAAACCATCGCCATGTTAGATACAGGGAACACAAGACCAGCAGGATGGCGATCAAACGAATAAGCTGCTTCTTCGGCATTCCTTAACCTTCTTTTATGTAAAATATCTCAGACAATTTTTGATAATGATTATCATTACTAATTATAGAAGGTGTCCCATCTATGCGTCAATGATAATATTGGATGTTTTACCAGTGTTCGATTCTGAATGAATTGTGTTCATTACTCTCATTTTTCAGGGGGCTATTAGCTTTTATACTACATATAGGTGTTACGACATGAAAGGCGGTTATTCCTGATGAAAGCTGAAGCGACTATTCCTCCACAAAGAGTTCAATCCCGAAAAATAACAGCATCCTTCTCGCTAAAAGGCCGCTGGGAATCGCCAATAGCTGGGTACTTGTTTATCTCCCCTTGGCTCCTTGGCTTTCTGCTGCTTACACTATGGCCGATGATCCAATCGATGTATTATTCTTTTACCAAATATACGCTGCTTGACGCGCCGGAATGGATTGGCTTACGCAATTATGAGCGGATCTTTGCCGATGATGAGATTTTTCGACAGTCTTTGAAAATAACAATCCTGTTTGTCGTATTATCTGTGCCCATTAAGCTTTTTAGTGCGCTTATGGTAGCGATGTTGCTCAATAAGAAAATCAAAGGAATTTCGGTATACCGGACGTTCATCTATCTGCCTTCCTTAATTGGAAGCAGCATTGCGGTAGCTATCCTTTGGCAAAATATTTTTGGAATGGACGGCTTCATCAATAAATTTCTAGGCATGCTCGGCATTGACGGCGTCAGTTGGATCAGCAATCCCAAGACCGCTTTAGGCACATTGATTATCCTTGTCGCTTGGCAGTTCGGGTCGTCCATGGTCATCTTTCTTGCCGGCCTTAAACAAATTCCTACGGAATTATATGAGGCTTCATCCGTTGACGGCGCTTCGAAAGTAAGACAGTTTGTCAGCATCACCCTGCCTATGCTTTCTCCAGTCCTGCTTTTTAATCTTGTGCTGCAAACCATCGGCTCTTTTCAGATGTTCACGCAAGCTTTCATCATTACCAAAGGCGGCCCAATCAACTCGACGTATATGTACGCTTTGTACCTCTATGATCGTGCCTTCTCCCGTTATGAAATGGGATATGCATCGGCGCTGGCCTGGATACTTCTCGTGGTAATCGGGATCGTGACCGCAATCATTTTCGCCTCATCCCGTTACTGGGTATTCTACGAAACAGAAGGAGCGAAAGGTAAATGAGAAACTCACTAATCTCTGCTCGAACGTTACGAACTCATTCCTTATTGGCCTTGTTCAGCTTAGTCATGATCTATCCTATGCTGTGGTGGTTCGGAGCCGCCTTCAAGTCCAATGCCGAGATGAGCTCTCCTTCTCTTTTTCCAAACCAATGGTTGTGGACTAACTTCAGCGAAGGTTGGGTAGCCATTCCTAAATTTACTTTTACCCATTTCTATATGAATACCTTTGAGCTAATTGCTGGAGTCCTTATTACATCTGTACTTTCCTGCAGTTTAGTCGCTTTCGGCTTCGCACGGCTGGATTTTCCGCTGAAGAACTTCTGGTTTGCCATCTTGATGGTTACACTCATGCTGCCAAGTCAGGTTACTTTGGTGCCTCAGTACATCATGTTTAATACTTGGGGATGGGTGAACACGTACCTGCCCTTCTATGTGCCGCACGCTTTGGCTGGAGGTATTGGAGGTCCCTTCTTCATCTTCTTGCTGGTGCAGTTCATCCGCGGTATTCCGCGTGAGCTTGATGAGTCGGCCAAAATGGACGGCTGCAGCTGGTTCGGCATTTATTGGCGAATTGTGCTTCCACTTACGAAGCCGGCACTCGTTACAGTCGCCATCTATTGTTTCCTCTGGAATTGGGACGACTTCTTCGGACACCTGCTTTATATTAACTCGGTCAGTAAATACACGGTTGGACTTGCCTTGAAGCTGTTCGTGGACAGCCAATCAGCACTGCCCTGGGGGCAATTGCTGGCGATGTCGCTGCTTTCTATCCTGCCTTCTCTGATCATCTTTTTTATGGCGCAGCGCCATTTTGTTGACGGCATTGCCTCGGGTGCTGTGAAAGGCTAAAATGAAATAAATATGAAAAAGGTTGCGCATTTGGCAGCCTTTTTTCCAATTTAATAGAATCTTACGAGGGGGATCAGCCTTGTTTACTATGTTTAAGCGCGTTCGCATCGGCCGGCTGTTCTTCGGCAGTTTCGCTGCTTTCATCGCTGTGCTGCTGCTCGTTACCTCATGGATAAGCTACAGCCTCACTTCGCGTGAACTGGCGAGCAATACAGCTAATTATCAGCAGGATCTATTAAATGAATTGAATAAACGCTTAGTCATTCAGTTAAACTCGATAGAGCAAATGTCTCTAGCTGCTTCAAGAAACATCGATATTATCGAATACGATCCGCTCGAAAGCGACTTATTTGAGCGCAAACGCCGGAAGCAGGATCTGGAGAGTTTGCTTGCGAGCATTACCTACAGCACAACCATGGTACAATCGATTTATTTGTATACGGAACGCCCTTTTTTGCCAGATTCCCAGGGTCCCATTCGGGTCTATACGTTGCAAAAAGTACGGGAAGAAGACTGGTTTCCGGACATTCAGAATAACGATTCTGCCTGGATCAAGGAACGGACCATTCAGACCAACAAAGGTCCGCTGAATGTAATCGGCTATGCAAGAAAGCTTTACAATAACTCCGGTATTTACTACGGCATGCTGATGCTCAATGTGAAATCTTCGGAAATACAGAACTTGATTCGCGGGGAAACGGAAGGCCGAAGCCGGCTCTTATTCGACGCTAGCGGCAGGAAAATTGCATCGATTGGAGATCAAAGCTTACAAGTCGATGAGCTGGATAAGCTGAAAGTGCTCAATGCAAAGTCTGGAAGCACACATCTGTCAGCTAAACAACAAAGCGATTCCCTACTGGTATGGAGTAAATCACCTTCCAACTGGATGCTGGTTGAGGTAACGCCTTGGAAGAACATTGTTGGCGGCAGTATTCGATTAGCTCTGATTCTGTTAACTGTCGGTCTTTCTGCTATTATTATTGGATTTTTTGTCACGTTTTTTATTTCAAGACAGTTTACGAAGCCAATCAAACTACTGCTCAACTTCATGAGCAAGCTTCCTGAACGGGGTTTTGTTACAGACTTGCCTCAAGACTATACCAATGAGTTCGGGAACCTATTTAATGGTTATCGCAAGCAGATGGAACGTATTGAGGAGCTGCTGGACTCCTTGAAAGCTCAACATAAACGCCAGCGCGAAGCGGAAATTCAAGCGCTGCAAGCGATGATTAATCCCCATTTTCTGTACAATACGCTTGATCAATTAAACTGGCTAGCTATTGATTCAGGACAAGATAAAATTAGCAAGATTCTTTCCTTAATGGGCAAAATGTTCCGTATCGGCCTATCTAACGGGGAGACGCTTATTCCGATCGCTGACGAAATCACTCACGTTGAATGTTATTTGCAGATCCAGCAAATCCGCTGGGGTGACCGTTTATCATTCTGCATTCATATCGATGAATCTGCACGAGAGCTCTTTATACCAAGACTAACCTTACAGCCTTTCATTGAGAACGCCATTATTCACGGCTTCCATGGCAGGAAGAAAGGGGAGCTTCAGGTGAGCGTGCAGCTGATCAATCAAGACATCCAATTCAAGATATGGGATGACGGCGTCGGGCTGCGTCCTGATTGGAATCAACCAAAGGTAAGAAAAACAGGCGGCTATGGCGTGCGCAACGTGAAGGAGCGGATCGAGGCTTATTTCGGACTTCCCTACGGTGTTCGAATGAGCAGTTCTAAGGGCAATGGGACGCTTGTCATGGTTCTGCTGCCGCAAATTCAGTACAAAGAACAGGTAGAGGAGCAGTATTATGTGGAAAATACTCATCATTGATGATGACTTTCAAGTGCTCGAAGGCATGAAAAAGGCGATTCCTTGGGAAGCCATAGACGCTGAATTCGCTGGTGAAGCCAGCGATGGCGCCGAGGGGCTGGACATGATCCAATCAACTCAGCCGGATATCGTTATTACAGACATTTATATGCCGGTAATGAACGGCCTTGAAATGATTGAGAAGCTGCGTGAAGCGAACTTTCCAGGCGAAATCATTATCCTAAGCGGCTATACCGATTTCCAGTATGCTCGGCAAGCTTTGCGATTGCAGGTCAGTGATTATTTATCAAAACCTGTGACGGTAGATGAGCTTCGGACTGTTCTGGAGAAGGTCATCAAAGAGCTGGAAGCCAAAGAGCTTATCAAGATGGAACAAGAAGACATCCGAAACAAGCTCATGCTCTATGAACCATTTGGACAGCAGGAATGGCTGAAATCGGTCATAACAGGCACCTCGCGGGTTGCCGGGCTGAGTCCTCCTCCTACTGAGCAGCAGCACTGGATTCATCGCAATCACCTCGTTATGGGTATTGAGTTGATGAGTACGATCCGTACGGCGAACCTATCGCTAATTGATTGGAATTTATTCCGCTTTGCGCTAGCTAATATAATTCAGGAAATTCTGTCGGAAGATTGGCCGGAGTCCGACTTCATAGAGCTTCACAGCCATCATGCTGCGATCATGTTTCATATTGAACGTTCGGAGTCCAATGACTCAGCCCTTAGCCGCATTCAAACCATTGGCAGCCGGATTACAGACTGCGTACTGATGTATCTTAAGCTGAACATTCGGATTGGACTCGGCCAGATGAAACCGACTTGGCAGGAAATATCGGATTCTACCGAGGAGGCTTTTCTCGATTTGCTGCAGCAGACGATCACGCCTCAGCTAGGCAAACCGTCCTCCCTGCCGCCTCATTTGGCAATTCGGCCCATCAAATTTTATCAGGAGCTTGCTGAAGCCATCGTTTATTCAAAAGAGGAGACAGCAGCACAGATTGTGGATGCCTATATTCATCAGTTGCAGCAGATGCCAACGATTACACCAGCATACTTACAGCATTTATGCACAGAGCTATGGACCATCTTCGCCTATTCCTTATACAGCGTTGGTACTGTACTGGATGAACTTTTTCCGGACATGCATCTGCCGTCAGAAATTAGGCGAATTGAAACGGCAACCCACTTGCAGGATTGGCTGCGCGCCAAAATTCATATCATCGCCACGAGCCGGCACTGGAACGAGAATTCGAAGCATAAAGAAGCTGTCGATTTCATGATTCAATATGCGCATGATCACTATGCTGAAGAGATTTCCCTGGAAGATATGTCAAAACAACTATATCTATCCCGGAACTATTTGAACCAGATTTTCAAAAAATCAACCGGCGAAACGTTCACCAACTATCTCATTCAAGTCCGAATGAAAAAAGCACAAGCCCTTCTGGCCGAAGGCAAACATCTCATTTATGAAATTTCCGAGAAAGTCGGTTATAAGAACGTTCCTTACTTCAGCTCTATTTTCAAAAAGTATACAGGCATGAGTCCAAGCGAGGTAGGCAAAAACGGATAAAAGCGGGTAACATTTTTCCTGACATCCAGGATACGTTTCGTATTTGATTATTTTGTGATCAATAGTGAAAGAAGTGTGTTCATTACTATCCTTCTTCATTAATTCTGTTAATCCTATAATGAAATGGTAGTGACGACTAGGTAGCGAGAGGGGATTATCAATGAAAATGCAGATGAGACAATGGGGCATGCTCAGCATGACTGCTTTGATAGCGCTGTCTTTAAGCGCATGTGGTTCTGGAAAGACAGCTAATACAGCAGGAGGCAGCACAGCTGCAACGAAAGCGCCAAGCGGTGCAAGCACGCAACCTGTTAAACTGCGTATTGTATGGTGGGGCTCACAAGCAAGGCACGATGCAACGCTAAAAGCACTGGATGCTTATACGAAAAAACATCCGAATGTGACCTTCGAACCGGAATTTTCGGGATTTGACGGCTATGCCGATAAACTTGCTACCCAAGCAGCCGCCAAGAATGCGCCTGATATCATCCAGATGGACCCGGCTTGGCTTTCCGAATATGCAGGCAGGAACCAGCTTGCTGACTTATCGAAAGGCATTCGCACCGAAGATATCGACAAATCGCTTGTAGACTCAGGCAAATATAAAGAGAAACTGTATGCTGTTCCACTAGGCAATAACGCAACCGGTATGATTTACAACAAAAATGCTGTCGACAAACTCGGGATCACTCCTCCTAAGAATAACTGGACATGGGATGAATATTTCCAATTCGGTAAAGATGTTAAAGCTAAGCTGGAGAAGGACAAGTATGTTTTAATGGACGCAACATCTGACTATACGGTCTACTCCGCTTATCAGCTCAGCCAAGGCAAAGGGTATCCGATTACCGAAGACGGCAAATTCAACATCGACAAAGACACTTATCTTACTTTTGTTAAAAAATATGCAGAACTCCGCACAGCTGGGGTCATACCTCCTGCAGAAGTCGCGACCACCGATAAAGAATCCGACGCAAAGCTGGATCTCTTGAACAATGACAACGTGTTTATCAAACGCACTTTTGCCGCTTTGCTGCCTGGTTATGAGGGTGTGAAACCTAGCGTTTATTCCCTTGTGAATCAACCGAAAGGCACGCAATCCAGCGGATGGCTGAAGCCTTCCATGTTCTGGTCTGTAAGCGCGGATTCCAAGTATGCCGAAGAGTCCAAGAAGTTCATTGACTGGTTCATAAATGATAGCGAAGCTGCTGATATTCTAACTACAACACGAGGCGTTCCGGTTTCCAAAAAAATGCTTGAATATTTGACGCCGAAACTAACTCCTGCTGATAAAATGCAAATTGAACTTATCAAGAATGTAGCTCCTGACGCTCAACCTTTCAATGCTGGGGCTAAAGGCTGGAGTAACTACACGGCGAAGGATTTCAAAACGATCGGCGAGAAAGTCATGTTCGGCAAAATCGCGCCGGAAGCAGCTTATGATGAGCTTGTGAAAAAGGCGAAAGAGTATCAGTAAATTCTCATAGACTGAACAAAGGGCTGTTCCTTAAGTAGATTATCTACTCAGGGGCGCCCTTTTTTGCGCCCAATTGGCGCCTCGTGAGGGAAGCACAAGGGTGTAAGCGCAGACATGCTCTGCGGGGCCTCGCAGGACGCTGTAAAGCGCCTCGTGCGGGCAGCGCATGAGATGGCGCTGTTTTGCACCGCGATTGGAGTTCGCGGCGCTGTTGGACGGCCTAGGCGGCCCTAGGCGTTTATCGACCAAAAGCGGGAACTAGGATCCGCTATTTCGCGTCGAAACGCGGTTATTTTTGCGTTGCCGCTTAGATGCCCGCCTTTTAGGGAAGAATAGGAATCTTAGGGAACTGGAGTCCTCTATTCGAGCGAAATCCAGCTGCTTCATCTGCGTGGGGGAACTACAGGGTCTTACTCGACCACCATGCGCGCTTTTCGGGTGGAATTCGCCAAAATAGCGGAACACAGTTCCCCTCACAGGCGGGATATGCAATTTCGTGGAAATAGCGGACTGTAGTTCCCTCCGAGCTGCTTAGCCTTCCTAGTCCCCAACCAACGCAAAAAAAGAACAACCCTTAACATAATGTTAAGAGTTGTTCTCCGAACTGCATCTATGCAAGCAAAAGCTTACAGCTTTACAACGTTCTCAGCTTGTGGTCCGCGGTTGCCTTGAACAACGTTGAACTCAACTTGTTGACCTTCGTCTAAAGTTTTGAAGCCGTCGCCTTGGATTGCGGAGAAGTGTACGAATACATCGTTGCCGCCTTCTACTTCGATAAAGCCAAATCCTTTTTCTGCGTTAAACCATTTAACTGTTCCTACTGCCATGGGTAATACCTCCAAAGTTTTAATTAACATGTCTTTTTTCTTGTTTCGAACAAAAAAATTACACATTGGAAAAGGTTTCACAAACTAGAATGATAACCCTTTGCAATAAGCAATTCAGGTTCTACCCCAAAGACTATTAATACTGTACCACACATATTTGGCTAATGCAATTACCCTTCAGAGGCATTTCTTACTAAGGTCAGGAGTTCCTCTTTATCCTCTATTTTCAAGGCAATTGTTAGAGCAATTACGACATCTTTCGACGGTTGTATTCGACCATTTTCGATTGAATTTAAGATGGAATAACTGACGCCCGCTTTCTCGCCAAGTTTGCGCAGCGTTAGATTTTGCTGTTGTCTCAGCTCTTTTAGCCTAGTATGAAATAACACGTCTGTTCCTCCTCCTCCAAAAGCTTATTTCTCATCCATCTGCCTGCGAATTTCTGCTCTAATTTTGTCGAATGGGTCCTGCCAATCTGGGGGCTTAATAGTTTTGCCAAATTCGTTCTTATGGACTAGACCGTCCGACCATACTTTGGACATGTTAGCGTGATGTACGATGTCAAAAATCGGTCCAGGCTCAACTCCCATTTCAACTAATGTGCCCAACACAAAATATAACTCATCAATCATCGCATCTACTTCATCTTCCACCGTTGCTGCTTCTTTGAACTCATCCAGCTCTTCTTGCATCCAAGCCAAGCGAGCTGCCTTGCGGCTCTCAGACAAGCGCTTTGGAGTTGTGCCTACAGGGTGCTCGAAGGTCTGGTGGAACTTTTTCACATCGTCAAAAGCATTCTTTAAATTCATAGTGGTCTCCCTGCTCCCTTACGTAGGTTTTCTTTTATATACCACTAAAGGGAGCCATCGGTCAATTACAACCGACGGCCTGTGATAAAACGATTTTTCCAGTAGCCAGCATTCATATCCAGCATGACGACGCTAGAACTCGCCGTGTTGCTCACAAATTTGCCATTCCCGACATAGATGCCCACATGATCGATGCGGCCGGGCCTGGACGTACTGAAGAAGACAAGGTCACCTGCGCGCAGATTCGCTTTCTTCTTAACTGCCGTCCCGAGCTTAGCTTGCTCCGTTGAACTCCATGGGATCGTGATGCCATTCTTCGCGAAAACCAGCTGCGTAAAAGAGGAGCAATCCAGAATCAATCGTTTCGCATCTCTGACGCCAAAATTGTAACGTACTTTACCAATATAGGATCGTGCCGTGCTTACGACACCATTAGCTTCACTCGTGCTCGCAGCACTGTATACTGCCGTTGAGGTGGAATCGCTTACAGCAGCTAAGGCGGCTTGAGGTCCAAAGACCATCGTTCCGGAAGTTAAAACGGAAAGCGTTAGGCTGATCCCCACGAATGATTGAACAAGGCGGTTCTTCTTCACTAATAACATGATTGGATATCCTCCTTCATGGATCATGGTGATGGGCTTATCTGGCCCTGAACCCACAATAACACATAGAAAAGGACCGGTATTTACCAGTCCCTGAGGATATCCAAGCGGCGTCTAGCTTTAGGCGTTTTTATTAAAATTTGGTGAGAATTAGCTGCTTCCCTATGTCTTGACAACATGCTTACACCGAGCTTGGTGTCTGCTCTTGGCGATACTCAGAAGGGGTCACACCGTACTTCTTGCGAAATACCTGCGAGAAGTGACGCATGTCTTGATAGCCGATCCGATCGGCAACGTCCGCCAGCTTCAGCTTAGGATTCATAAGAAGCTGCTTCGCCTGTTCCAGACGGAGATGAGTGACATATTCCTTGAATCCCTGCCCAATCTTCTGTTTGAACAGCTGACTGAAATAGACCGGATTCAAGTAAACAATCGCTGCGACTTTCTCCAGCGACAGGTCGTCATGATAATGCGTGCGAATATATTGCAAAGCAACATCGATCGAGCGATCACTGCCGCTCGCATGATGCTCGTAAACCTGCGTCGTCGAAGCTTGACGCATGCGCTGCACTTCGGCAGGCACAGCCTCGAAGCGGTTGATCTGATCGGAGCTCATAATCTGAAAGGGCACCTTCAAATATTTCACGAGGTGGCTGCGCAGCTCATCGACGAGTGCTGTTAGCTGCGCGGCATCCGGGAGCGTGACGATGCCTAGCAGGCTTTTGCTGTCGTGCACCGTTACGAAACCTTTGCCATAACGCTCGATCAGCTCTTGAAGCACGTTCTCGATAATGAAGTTCTCGAGGAATACGGGCTTATCGCTCTCCATCTTCACCATGATGAGGTTGAAATGCGGGTGCTGTTCCATGAAGGGCTTCATATCGATGCGCCCGGTGTCCAGCCCTTGTGTAAAGCGCTGAAAGACGGCTTCCTGCAAATACTTGCGGTTCGCCTTCAGGAGCTCAGACTCCTCGTTCAGCTCGGTCTCATGAGCAATTTCCTCGCCCAGCTTCCGAATCATCTCGCTGAGCACCTCTTTGCCGATCGGCTTCAGCAAATAATCCTTCGCCCCAAGCCGCACAGCCTCCTGTGCATACGAAAATTCGGAATAGGCGGATATGACCACCCATTTCACATTCGGATGCCGGCTCCGCGACATATTCATGAGCTCCAGCCCTGTCATGCCCGGCATCAGAATGTCGGTGAGGACGATTTGGATGCGGTGGCTTCGCAGCAAGGCGATTGCCTGCTCCGCATTCGCCGCGAGATGAACCCGATGCTCCGGGAATCGGTTAAGCAGCGTACGCTGGATGCCCTCCCGAATCACGGTTTCATCATCTACGATGAGAATGTCCATGGTTTTACTCTCCTTTCCGAGGAAGCGGCATCGCAATGATGACGGTCGTTCCTTCCCCTTGCTTGCTATGAATTCGGAGTCCGTATCTATCTCCGAACATAAGAACGATGCGGCGATGCACGTTGGTAATCCCAATGCCTCTTCTTGTATGACCGCCGGATGCACTGGTTGTCTGCGGAGCCTGCACTGGGGCCATGGCACCGTCGATGTCCGCAGCATCCTTGATGAGCTGCTCCTGCATGCACTGGAGGGTGCTCTCCTCAATGCCGACCCCATTATCCTCAATGACAATGCGCATCTCATGCTCGCTAATCTCTGTATAGACCCGAAGCACGCCAGGCCGATCGAGCGGCTCCAGCCCGTATTTCACCGCGTTCTCGATGATCGGTTGAAGTGTCATCTTGGGCAGGACAACATCCAGACACTCTGGCGCTACGTCCAGTACGGTGTTAACCCTGCCTTCCAACCGGTTTTCAATGATCGTCATATAATGACGCATCTGATCCAGCTCTTGGCGAAGCGTTGTCTTGGAGGCTTCCTGCCAGTCGCTGCTGTAGCGAAACATATGAGACAAAGCTAAGATAACTTTCCCCAGTCGATCATTCTCCCGCTCATCCAGCATCCAATAAATCATATCCAGTGTGTTATAGAGGAAATGCGGATTGACTTGAGATTGCAGCGCCTGCAGCTCCGCATTCTTCTCACTCACCGTAGCGAGCGTAATGCGCTCAATGAGCTCATCCATTCGGTTCACCATTCGGTTAAAAGAAGACACGAGCGAGTTGATTTCTTCGAACGATTTGACGGTCACTGAACCTTTAAAATTCCCCATCTCCACCTGCTTCATCTCCCGAATCAGCAGCTTAAGCGGCGAGGAAATGTTCTGGGAAATAATACTTGCAAGCACCAGGGATAAGAAAACCAACGCCAGAACCACGAAGTACAGGTATTCTCTCGTTTTCACAACCTCTGAGTTAATATCACCTTTGGGCGTTAATCCAAAAACCGTCCAATCGGACATCTTCGCTTTGGCCGAGACAATCAGTTGTTCGGTACGGTCATCCACGATGACTTCATTGTTTTGCGGGCGCGACAGCCCTCCGAAAGAAGGTGGAATGCCATTCTCTCCCGCGGTAGAGGCAATCAAGTGGTCCTCCCGATCGACGATATACACTTGGCTGTTCGGGGAGATTCTCACGTTCGAGAGCGCGGCCAGAATCGGCTCCGGGTTCGTCTCGATGACAAGGACCCCAATCAAGCGATGATCGGTCAAATCGTACAGTTTGCGTCCAAATACAAAAACGGAATCCTGCTTGAATGGGTTGACGACGGAGCCTTTGGACAAACCAAGCCAAACCATTTCGCCTGAGGACTCCTGAAGCTTATGATACCAAGCTGTATTCGCATAATCTGCATTAATGACGCTGTCGAAGCCACGTTCGTAATTATAGTTTTTGCCTGCGTTCGTAATGATATGAATCCCGAAAATATCATCTCTGGAGTAGTAAGCTGCTCCCATAATATTCGTAATGGTGCGCTCATTAATAATGTTGAGGGCTTCATCTTTGCTCGTGTCACGGTCATGAATTAATCTAAGCATCTCATAATTGCTGTTGAGCGATTTGGTAATGCTGTCATAACCCTGCAGCAGCAAATCGAACAGGCCCACCGTTTGGGAAATATTTTTCTCCGCCAAATCACTGATTTTGCTATGAATAATGTCCGTTGTTTTCTTGTAATAAAGCACACTAACCAAAGTTAAGAGGATCAGCATACACGAAATGAAAAGCAAAAACAGCCGGCTATGAATGGAATGAAGGCCCCGTGTCACCGCGAATTCGGTCCCCTTTCGTTAGTCGTTACAGGCTATCATATCACAGGAAGCTCCTTAAACAGCAAAAAGCGAGGGGTGAAGTTAACCCTTCACCGCTCCCGCTACCATACCTTTTGTAATTTTGTCTGCTAATAAGAAATAGATAATGATGACTGGCAGCGCGCCTAACACCAGGAACGCACCGATAGCCCCGTAATTAACCGAATACTGACTGACGAAGCTGTTTACCCCGAAAGGCAGCGTTTTGAGCCGCTCCGACGAAATGAACGTCGCCGCAAGAATGTACTCGTTCCAAATATTAATAAATGTCAGGATACACACAGTCATCATTGGAGGGATCGAAATCGGAAGAATGATGCTCCCAAAGATTCGGAAAACCCCCGCGCCGTCTACGACAGCAGACTCTTCAATCTCAGCCGGAATGGATTTCATGAAACCACTGAGGATAAAGACCGCAATTGGCGTCTGGAACGCAATATAGGGCAAGATGATCGAGAGATGCGTGTTCAAAGCATGCAAGTTTTTGAAGATAATCATCAGCGGCAGCAACGTCGCTTGCATCGGCACCATCATCCCGATCAGGAAGATGAGCATGACGGCTTGGCCGTATTTCCACTTAAACCTCGTAATGGCGAAAGAAGCCAAGGAGCTAAGCAAGATGACGCAAACCATTGTGACAGAGGTAACGAAAAGACTATTTTTCAAATACTGAAAATAATGCCCTGCCTCTACAGCGGAGGAGAAGTTCTTCCATTGAAGCACTTGAGGCAGTGCGAAGAACCGCCCGGACAAGATTTCCTCATTCGTTTTTAACGAATAAATGAACAACCAAATCAGTGGATACACTTGTGTTACTACGAGCAGCGATAAGAATGCAATGACCAGAACTTTCAGGATAGAGAAGCTTTTGCGTCTCCGAATCATTGCAGGTGCAGCCAAAGCTGCTTTCCTGATGTCTTCCATGGTGACACTCCCCTTCCTTAAGTAAATCTTCTCTCTAGTCGATTAAAGATACCATTGATAACTACAGTTGCAATCAGACATAAGCCAACTAAGAACGCCGCTATCGCACTACCATACCCGTATTTCAAGGATAGGAACGACATGTTGTACATATGTGTAGAAATGACGTCTGTGGCATGCGCAGGACCACCCGCGGTCATAACCATGACCATGTCAAATGCTTGTAGCGAGCCAATAAAGGCAAGGACGATCGATATTTTGAAAATCGGAATATTCATAGGGAAAGTGATATACCAGTCGGCTTTAAGGCCTTCCGCTCCATCGATCCGTGCTGCTTCATAAATATCAGCAGGGATATTCTGAATACCGGTGAACTGGATCAAAGTGTGGTACCCCAAGTACTGCCACAGGGCCACGAAATAAAGGGAATACATAGCAATCTTCGGATCCGTCAACCAGGATCTTGACCAGCTATGCAAATTCAACATGTCCAATACTTGATTAAGCATACCGCCCATGGCAGCAGGGTTATAGATCGTTTTCCACAGCTGTCCGACGATAACAACAGACAAGATAACGGGCAAGAAATATGCGGAAACTAGGAAATTTGGCTTTTTGATGAAACGGTTCAAGAGAATGGCTACGCCTAACGCGATCGGAATTTCAATCATGGAAAATACAGCAAACATTAACGTCCTTTTTACAGATGGCCAAAAGACAGGGTCGTGAAATAACAAGTTACGGAAATTATCCAAACCAATGAATTTTGCACCGCTAATCCCGTTCCAGTCCAGCAATCCACTATATATAGATACCAGAATAGGTACAAAAACGAGACAAACATAAATCAACAAACATGGCAGTACAAACATGGCAATCGTCCACTTGGAGACTCTTAACACATTCACTTGGCTCGCCTCCTTCATGAGATATACCAATCGGAATCTACCCTCTACACCCGTGCGGCGCTTAGGATAAATTCCGATTTGGCTGCTAAATGATTATTTATTTTTTGTTCGTATCATAAGCTGTTTGGTGCTCTTTGCCAACTTCAGCAGGATCTTTCTTCTGCACGAAGAGGTTTTGGATGCTTGATAAGTGGCCTTGTGCTGTTCCTGGGTTCATCGTGTTATCGAACGCAAGATCGCCGCCTTTAACTTGTTTGAACAAATCCAGGACTTCCATCGCCATATCGGAGTATCCAGCAGCTTTAAAGTCACCATCAACTTTTTGAGCTAGACCAACTGCGCCTTTAACAGCGAATGCTTCTTTCGGGAAGTTCAACATGAAGTAGTTCAAGAAATCTTTTGTTTCTTTCAAATGTTTGCTGTTAGCCGATACCGCGAACGCGCTGCCTGGTGCAAGCATGAACTCGTCAGGGTTACCTTTGCCTTTAACCGTTGGGAATTTGAATACGCCGACTTTACCGTTAACGGAAGAAGTCTCGATACCGCCAGTTGCCCATGATCCCATGTAGTACATCGCGGCTTTCCCTGTTTTGAACAAGTTTTCACCTGCGTTGTAGTCAAAAGATGTTGCGCCTTCTTGGAAAGCACCAGCTTGAATTAAATCTTGGAAGCTGCTTACAGCATCCGTGAACGCTGGGTCTGCGAATGTTTTCTTGCCATCAACAACGGCTTGCAAGAAGCCAGGGCCGCCATTTGTGCGAAGCAATACGTTCATGAACAAGAAGGACCCTGTCCAGGAATCTTTTTCACCGATTGCCATTGGCTGAATGCCTTTGCCTTTGAGTGTTTTTACAGCTGTAACCATTTCTTCGAATGTTTTCGGTACTTCTACGCCAGCTTGTTTGAACAAGTCTTTGTTGTAGTAAACGAGACCGATGTTATTACCGTCTGGCAAAGCGTAAATGTTGTTGTTGAATGTGTACCAGTTCAAAATGCCTTCTTGGAACGTGCCTTTCAGGCCGTTTTGATCAACCATATCGTTCAGCGGTGCGAACAATCCTGCGTCTACGAAAGGTTTCATTTGAGCGGATGGATTCACGATCGTGATATCCGGAACTTCTTTGGAAGCTGCTTGTGTTTTAAGCTTCAGCTTTTGTTGATCCGTGTTCAGGGAATCAAGTTCGATTTTGATGTTCGGGTTTTTCGTTTGGTAGTCGTTCACGATCTTTTTCAACATGCCGTTTTTCGGATCTGTTGGATCGGGATATATGTTTTGGAACGTGATTGTTACATTTTCTTTCGTTGTGCTTCCACCGCTAGGTGCTGCTGATGCGCTCGCGCCCGGTGCTGGTGTCGTTGTGCTGCCGCCTGCACCACATGCTGTTAACGAGATAGCCAGTAAGCCTGCTGCTGTTAATTGAAGACCTTTATATTTTTTAATCAATGTGAATCCCCCTCGTTTGTTTGGTGAACTTGATGCCCTTATTATCGCTCGAAATTGGCAACCCTTACAATGTGTGAACTTTAGGATTCATGTTTACTTTTTATAGGTTTATGTTAGTGGGCCTATCTGGCCCCTTCCTCTGAAAGGGCTTGGATCATGCCTGCGATAAGGGCTGGAAGAGCGGTGAAGGGCTTGCCAAAGGCACCGACATTCAATAGAATACCCCGTTTTTTTGATGATAGTGATGTGCAGAGGCGGTAAGATGTGGCTAGGTATGACAATATTGGAGGTTAGAAGTTGGGAGTAGTGGCTGCACAGATAATTAGCTGGAAAATCTACCGTTAATCCATAGCGCATCGAGATTTTAGGCTACTTATTGATAGCCACGTGAAAATAAAAAAGACCCTCCCGCCAAGCCAGCATAGGAGAGTCCATCTAAATAAACCTAGTAAGCCTTTGGCACCTCAACACGATGAGTGACGCCATCTTCCGTAAAATAAATATGCGTGTCAAATCCTTGATCGTCCATGAAATAGGACACATACTTTGGCTCGCCATGCTTAATCGGCACAAGGAGCGTAGCGATCCGGTGGCTGCGCGCCGGCTTCGTCGTTGCCTTGAGATGCCAGTGCAGCGGCAACCCTTCAATCTCGCTCAAGTCTACATCCGTGAAGCCTTCATGCTGCGTAAGCTCCAGCTCGCCGGAGGAGCAATAGACGAAACGTCCGTCCATATCGGCTTTGCGGCCTTGGACTTTGAAGGTTTGGCCGTTCAGCTTCATCTCGTACAGGGTCTGGAACAGCCAATCCACGGTACCCGTTTGCGCCAGATCGATGTGATCTACCACGACGACATACGTCCCGAAGAAGTACAGCTCGCGTACGTAGCGGTCCAGATAAGGAACGTACTCCTTATACGCCGCTGTGGCGTTGCTGCGGGAGTAGCTATAGCCTTTGCGCTGCTCAGCTACTTCAATGAACCCATTCGCTGCCATGTTGAGCACTTTGTTTTTCTCGGCATATTGACCAAGCCCATCGATCAAAATATTGTTCGTCGAACGCGTCTGCCGGCGCCAGTTCATATGCATCGTGGAGCTGAACGCCACGTAATAGCCGCTCTCAATAGCTAACGGTTCGCCATACGCGTGCAGCAAGAACCCATTCTGATCGCCATGACTATGGCTGACAGAACCATATTTGCTGCTCTTCGTAAGCAGCATGATGTGGCGCTCAGGATCCGCCATATTCGAGTGGAAAGCGACCCAACCGATGTCGCGGAACCATTTTACCTGCTCGATATTCGCATCCGTTGGAACGACGGCTTCCACCCCTGGATAGTCGTGACGGAAAACCATTTCGTCAAAGCGGAAATCCCACCAGCCGTAGTTGTAAAACTTCATTTCGGAATCGGTATCCGTCTCACGTACCCGCTCAAAATACCACTGATACAGGCCATTCCCGGTCACACCCGCGAACTGACGGATGTTAAATCCTGTTTTCAGGCTAACGGGATCACCCAGCGTAGATTGGTCGCCAAAGCTTGCGCGAAGCGTATCCGGGCTGAATGCATATAGCGGGAAATCACCGGTTTTCGTAAAAAACGGCCGTTTATAGAAGTTAATGCCTGTATATTTTTTCAGCAAATTCATCGCTTCCGTCACAAAGGCCATCCCAGTCGTCCAATACATCGGACCTTCCGCCCAGCCTCCATCCGGCCCACCCCAAGGGGAGTAGATGCACGCATAGTATTCAAGAGTATAATCCAGCCATTCACGCGCTTCCGGCTCTTCCTCTAACAAGGCAATGCAGCTCGGCACCAGCACACTCGAAAGCGAACGAACGGCGTGACTGTCAAAAGGCACGTGATGAATTTTGGAGTGATCAATAACATGCGTAGCAATTTGCCGTGCGCGAGCAAGCAAAACCTCACGTACTAGCTTCCGCTCGAGCTCCGATAACCGACCATGCAGCCAGTCGTAGCCCCATGCAATAGCTCCGGTCATTCGGAAGGACGCCTCATCATTGTAATCACGGCTGGTTGTGCCGTTGACATCCCAGTTGCAGACGTGCATCAGCCAAGTTTTGGCGCGGTCGAGCATCTCTTCATCCGCCAAAATGGTTCCTGCCACCGCCAAATGACGAATCGCATATAGGACTTCTTGGGTATCCATGTACATTTGACGCCACAGCTTGGCAACACGCTTGTTGCCCGGATACGGCAGCGGCTCCGCGATGAGCTCGCGATCCATCCACGGCTTAGCCGACTTCTCATAAAAGACATCGAAACCGCTATATGCCGGATCAGCTTCCTGCTCTCTTCGGAAGGCCTCAACCTCAGCGGATTGGAGCCATAATCTAGGGTGCTGCAGAGAGGCTTCGGCGTAACGGCGCTCACGGCTAGGCAGCGGTGTTTCCGGCAAGTCAGCTCCTACCTCAAAGCTTCTCACCTTACTCCATGCCGTCTGTTCGCCATTCTCTTGAAGGAGTGCGTACCTCCAGAAGTAAGTTCCTGCTTGAAAGGCATCATCCGGTGTATATAAATTATAGGGAATCGGCTTGATCGTTTGGGTATCTGCCTCGGAAAATACGTCCGACTGCGATATTTGCAGCACATAACGGTCATTCTCCAGTTGAGCCGGAATCCATGTGAACCGCGGAGGGTTCTCTAGCAAGGTAGTTTGCTCATTCGGTTCGTATTGTACAGTTAATACGCCGCTCTGCGGTTCATATAATGGCGACAGGGTTGTCATAATCGATTCTCCCTTCTTCTATATAAAAATTAGACCTTTATCTTGCGTTAATTGAATGCGCACTGCGCTTCCCGCTTGACCTGGTATCGAAACCTCGATTTCCTGTGCGGAAATGCGTGTAAGCTCAGCTCTGCTTCCTGCCCGGTAAACGTGGATGAAATCCGCTTGGCGGTCACTGCGACGATGCAAAACTGCCGTAAGCGGCTGACTTGGGTCGACAGAGTCTCCTGGCGTATGTACTGCCAGTACTTCGTCGCCGCTCTCTACTAATGCCGCATGGTACACGGCGGAGTCATCCCCGAGCACATAAGACAACTGCATCTGGCCGTCATCCGGCACCAGCTCGCCAATGATCGGCAGCTTCTGTTCAGCTACCACGGAAGCGGAGCCATCTTTCTCTTGAATCCGAAGCGTGTAAACCTCGTCCCGTTCTTCAAGCGATCCTGTAAAAGGCTGAACAGCGGGATGCATCCACCATTCGATGCTTCGCGCCTCATCGGCAAGCTCAACCTGGAACCAATCCAGCAGCCACTCGCCCGTGAGCAGCAAATGCCGATTCATCGTGCTGCCTTCATAGGCTCCAGTGGATTCCAGCCAGGCATAGACGGACTTCCCGTCACCAGCCGTCTCATAGCGAACGCAGCGCCCTTCATGCGGCGCTTGCGACAGGCCGTCCAGCGACACTGTGTTGTGGCTGGCGGTTTCGGCAAACCACGATTTCCGCATAGGCGAGCCGTAAGGCACCATGCCAAAATCGGGCGTAAGCGTTTGCGCAGGATGCATCAATGTCAGATGCAGCTTGTCGTAGTGGCCGTGGGAACCACCATGCTCGCCGAAATCGGCGAGGAACGACAGCGGGTTCCCCGGCACTCGGCCGATGACGAATCCGGCATCCGGCCAGAGCCTTGAAGCACGCGCCGCCGCTGGAACCTGCGCGCGGTCATTCGCGCCATAGAGCAGCGCCTCGAGCTGCTCTCCGCCGGCAGCGCCAAGCTGCCGGTATGCTTCGCGCAGTACCGGTGCGAGGCCGGCAATGCCGTAGATCGCGAGCCCCTGCTCCGCGATCTCAGCGATCTCGCGGGCATAGGGAGCACGCGAGAGCGGCCCGTCATGCAGGGCAGGCAGCGCGCCCTGGTCGTCGGCCAGCTCGGCGAGCGCCTCCAGCATGCCGCGCATGGATTGGCCGTCTGCGCCACTGGCGGCGTAGAGGTCTATACCGAAACGCTGCGCCATCTCCGCAGCGATCAAGTACGCTCGAAGCACGAATACGTGGTAATACGTGCTTCCTTCGAATTCGAACTGATCGGGTTTCACGCCGATCGACAGATGGTGCTTGAAGCCGCCTTGGCCTTCAATCAGCGCTTCCAGCGCCGCTTGTTCGCCGCGTGCGGCGTAGACGCAAGACAATGATGCGTTAAGCCAAGCGGTGTAATTGTTCTCCGCATTGTTCCGCTCATGAATGAGAATGTGCCGGTATTCTTCCATGCTCTCGGCAAGCAATCCTAGGAAGACGTCGATAGCCGCCTGCTCCTTCGCATCGAACACAACGCCTTTATCGCGGAGTAACAAGTAAGCGCGAATCAGCGTTGTGGACCAGATCGCCTCCGTGAGCGCTTGATGGAAAGCGCGCCCTTTCAGCATCCAGCTTTGCGCTTCTGGATGCACGGGGTAGAGCGGGAACTGCTCGGCGTATTCGACGAGCAGTTTTTTGCTAAGCTGGGCGTAGGAAGCCTCGCCGAGCGCTGCGTAGACAGCCGCTGCCTGCAAAGCGACGCGCGCCAGCGACTGATGTTTAAAGACGAGCCAAGCGCCGCGGTAAGCTTCGCCTTCAATGATGCATCCGTGCGGGCACGCGAACTCGGATGCGTCTACTTGCTTCTCATCGAACGCCAGTTCGGTGTGATGGTGTGGGCAAACATACTGGTGCCACCAGCCACCAGGTTCTTGAGGAATCGACAGGCTGCCGGCTTGCTGCAGCTTGTCGATTTCCTCTTTTAATCGTTGTGCTAGACGGTCCGATCTCAGTGCGGTACTCATCGCATCATCATCCCGCCGTTGATTTCAATCGTTTCTCCTGTTACATAAGAAGCCAAATTGGAAGCAAGGTAAAGCACGGCGCCAGCTACATCATCAGGTGTTCCTTCCCGCTGAAGCGGAATGCCAGTAATGGTCGCTGTGCGAGCTGCGTCTGTTGTAAATGTCGCATGGAACATGGTGTTACCAATAAAGCCCGGGGATACGTTATTTACAGTAATGCCGCTTGCTGCAACTTCTTTGGCCAAGCCTTTGGAGTACGTGAGTACGGCTGCTTTGCTCGCTGCATAAACGCTCGATCCTGGCCCGCCGCCGTTATGTGCAGCAACAGATGTCATGTTGACGATACGGCCGTAACCTTTGGCTTTCATGCCGGCTAACACTCTTTTGCACATGAACACTGTGCTTTTCAAGTTAACGTCCATAATGCGGTCATACATCTCTTCAAACATTTCAGAATTCGCTACACGCTGTACCAGATGACCAGCATTGTTGACTAAAATATCAATCGTTCCACCTAGTGCCTGCTCCACTTCACTAACGAGTCTATCGATCTGCTCGATACTAGTCACATCCGCTTGCACTAACACGGCTTCGCCGCCTGCCGCTTGAATCTCTGCGACAACTTCTTGCCCTTGTGCCACGTTGTTCAGGCAGTTTACGCCAACCTTTGCTCCATTGCTTGCCAAAGCCAGTGCGATGGCGCGTCCAATCCCCGCGTTGGATCCTGTTACCAGTGCAATTTTCCCCGTTAAGTTGATGTTCATATGAATTCCTCCCATGTGTTGTTTAAGATATATATGAATGAGAGAATAAGAGCCTCTAGCGACTTCTATTCCCCGTTTACCAACGATAATTTTCATCGTACGCCTTAGCGACTAGCCATCCGATGCGTGTAACGGACTCGAGGAACGTTAAATGAGTCTATTTGCTTCTTTTCGAAGGCTAACGGACATGAGTGACTCTATTCCCACCTCAGAGCATAGAAATGCCCTCATATCAAGCCAATAAGGACTACTGTGTCCGTTAAAATTGTTGGAGATAGACTTTTGATCCGATTAAGGTCATCTCTGTCCGTTAGCGTAGATGGGTAGAGGTAAGGGGTGCTTGGGCTGCTTGGGTGCTTGGCGGGATTGGCAACGTGACTCAAGCGTTCTCCAGGCGTTCCTCCTCTACCCCGCCAGTACAGCTTCGCCATCTCCTACCCTGCCCCTCAGCTCCGCATCCTTGGACGAGCCGTCTCTGGCATGGTCATCGTCAGGCACGTTCCGCACTCCCACTCGCTGTCGATCGACAGCCCGTAGGCCTCGCCGAATACCATCTGAATACGCCGATGCACGTTCATGAGCCCAATGCCGCCACGCCGAGGCGAACCGCCCTCTTCCGGCTCCGCCAAACGATTCTGCTCCAGCTTCTTGCGCAGTTCTTCAAGCCGCTCCGGCTTCATTCCAATGCCATTGTCCTCCACAAAAACCTGAAATAAGCCGTTTTCCTTCTTGGCATTAATGCGGATAAAGTGATGCGGCTCCACGCCATCCGGAAAAGCATGCTGAAAAATATTTTCAATCAGTGGCTGCAGCGTTAGCCGAACCATTTTCTCCAGCAGCAGGTTTGGCGGGATTGCCACTTCAATTTCAAACTCTTTACCCGTCCTATGCTGTAAAACAATCATGTAGTTGCGAACATGGTTCAACTCGTTAGCTACTGTAATTTCTTCCAAATTGGTCTGCACCGAGTAACGGAGCATGAACGCCATGGCTTCCACCATTTCAGTTATTTCGGTCGAGTCCTGAACAATGGCATAACAGTTAATCGTTTCGAGCGTGTTGTATAAAAAGTGGGGATTAATTTGCAGCTGCAGCGATTGGTATTCAGCCCTCTGACGCTCCAGCTTCGTTTCCCCTAACTCCAAAGCGTTTTTCTGCTGATTGAGCTCCGCCTCGTACACCCGCTCAATCATATCGGAAAGGCGCGTCACCATCAGGTTGTAGCTGTGAATAAGTCCGCCAATCTCGTCCGTACGGCCTGATTCATCGATGTACTGCCAATTTCCTTTTTCTGTTTCTCTCATACTGTCCTTCAGCCAACGAATCGGCGCAATAATGGATCGCCCGAAACGGGAGGCCAGCCATAACGCAATTGCCAGTGTAATCAATCCTACACTGATCGTTGTTGTTCGAATGGTGTTAGCCGGACGCCTCAGCTCGTCAACAGGCATGGATGCCACCAGATTCCAATCGGAGTAACCGGATTTGCGCGATACAAACATGCGCTCCTCACCTTCATACTTGTAGAGGAACGTCTGGTTACCGCTTGCCAGCACGTGCGATGCCAGATCATCCTGCGGCTTGCGCTCACTCATAGAACGAGGGTAAATGTAGTTTCCGGCGTCATCGATGATGAAGAAGAAACCCTTTTTCCCCAGACTCACCCGATCCCACGTCTTCGCCAGCTCATCCAGCTTGATCTCGATTGCGACGACCCCGCGATTGGCATCTCCGTAAGAAGGCCCTCTTACTTTACGTGCCATCGTTACAACAGAGCCCTGATCAACTTCGCGTATGCTCATATTGAGCAGCGAAATTTTGCCGTCAACCGGCGTCATTTTCATCAAATAATCATACTTTTCTTTCACCAATACGGGATCGAAGTTAAGCAAATTCTGATTTTCATAGATGACTGAACGCCCATGCTGGCCAACCGCATAAATCATATTCAACTGCTTATATAAGGTAACAACGGAAACCACCGAAATACGTGCAAATTCCTTGATTTTTTCGCTGTAAACATAGTACTCGTACGAATCATCCGGCTTGATCTCCATGAACGCCCGCACATCCGAATTAGATGAAAACGCGTTGCTCAAGAGCTCATAAGCCTGCAAATAACTATCTGTCTGATAGTTGGCGCTGTCGATCATCTGCTCCATATACTGCTTCACTTGGCCATCCAGCGCCCTGGAAGACTGGACATAGGAGAAAGCTCCAACCGATACGAGGGAGAGCACAATGACGATTAGAAAGTTGGAAAAAATTTGCCGTGACAGCGTCTTGCCTCTCATGTACGAATCCCCATCTGCTGACGATACTCGGAAGGCAGACAGCCTTCATACTTCTTGAACGTTTTCGTAAAATGCGGGTGGTCAGCGTATCCGACTTCTCCTGAAATATCGGTGATGCGCCACTGCGGCTGCTCCAGCAACTTCTTCGCTTTCTCCATGCGTCTGCGTGTGCGGTACTGTACGAACGTCTCCGATGTGCTTTGCTTGAACAATTGGCTAAAATACGAAGGGTTGAGTCCAATGAATTCCGCCACTTCCTCTAAGGAAACCTCCTCTGCAAGGTGCGACTCTATGTACTGTTTCGCTACCTCCACAGGATCTTTCAGTTTCCCTTTCCGCTTATGTCTCAGCTCATCCAAGTGCCCATAAACCGCATTGGTGAATCGGAGCCAAGCTTCCTCTTCGCTGGCAGCGCCGGTTAAGGCAAGCTCGCCTTGCATGAGATAAACATCACGCACATTCAAACGTTGATGCAGCAGCGTATGAATTTCCTGCAAAATATCGAGAAGCCGATTCAGCTTCAGCTTATAATCTTTAAGCTCTGTATAAATTTCTTCGAGCAAACTGTTTAATTCCGCTTGATGCAGCATCCACACCGCATGCTCCATGCGGCTTGCCCACTGTTCCAGCTTCGTTACGGCCACGAAAGACTCGGAACTTACTTTGGACTTGGTACGGATCAGCTTCTCTAACACATTCTGAAAACCTTTGATATTCACAGGTTTCAGCAAATACTCTTTAACACCATAAGAAACACATTTCTGGGCATATTCAAAATCGCTATAACCGGAAATAACGACAACCTGGATGTCCGCATCCATTTCGGCAACGCGGGCACATAGTTCCAAGCCGTCCATTTTGGGCATACGAATATCCGTAAATAGAAAGTCAGGTCGATCCTCTTGAATCCGCTGCAGCGCGACAACACCATTCTCAGCCGTTCGCAGGCTTTCGATCGGCAGCTCCGATTGTTCAACTAGTTTTTGTAAGCCTTTGCGTATCATCGGTTCGTCATCGACAATGAGTATGCGGTACATGAGGCGACGCTCCCTTCTTACCCTTCTGAAATGCCCGCTCCCCACGCGCTGGTGTGCTCGTGAGGAGTCGGTCATGCTCAATACTTGAGCTTATTTACGCGGCATCGACACAGTCGTACCGGAATCTTTACTATTGAATTTCTCTGTAGCTTCCTTGATCACATCGTTGCCGCCTTTGGATTTCCACTCTTCCAGAACCTTCGGCCAGTCGGAGATCGGCTCTTTGCCGTACACCATTTTGACCATATGCGAAAGAATAACAGGAGGTGCTTGGTCGGACAGCGGTGAAATGTCAGGGTTTTTCATTAACGACTCCAGGCGCGGCTCGAAGTTGATACCATCGCGTCCTTCATTTTTCAAAGTCGTGTCGTACACGTTCATCAATTTCTTACCATCTTCTGTCATACTGAGTGTGCCCTTATTATAAGTTGTATCTTGAACCAACCACAAGAAGGATTGACGGTAACGCTCTTCATCTACACCCGCAGTATCTGTTGGTGCTTTATAGTCGATTTTGCCGTCTACCGTCTTGTAAGTGTCGCCTTCGATACCGAATGTGAAGAATTTCTCTGCTTCGTCAGACATCATCCAATCGTAGAACTTGATGATTTGCGCAGCATTTTTCACATTTTTGTTAATAAAATAGGCACGCGGCGCAGGTCCGTACAGGTAGTGACCACCTTTACCATCCGGTCCTGTCGGAGATGCGATGATCTCGATATCGCCCGTTGGCACCGTCGTTTTCAGCTGTGTTTCCCATTGCAGCATTTCATTGGCGTTCATGGACCACATGCCTGCTTTACCAGCAAGGATCGTGTTTTTGAATACCGTTGCGTTGATAGTTGCGAATTCTTTGTTGATCAAACCTTCGTCAAACATCGTTTTGTACGTTTGCAGCGCTTTGGTCATATTCTCTGTGTCGAAAAATTTCGGCAAAACTTGATCGCCGGACTTCTCAAACATAGAAAGGTATGGATATACGTCATAAGCTCCGAAGAACGAATCCGCATATTTGAAGTTCTCGCGACCCATGTAAGGGTTCTCAACGCCCATTTCTTTGAACTTGCGAAGCACGGCCATGTACTCATCAACCGTTTTCGGCACGCCTAGACCGGCTTTATCCAGCAAGTCCTTACGAACGAAGATCGCGCGTCGGGACGGGTTGGACAAGTACTCTGGAATCGCAAAGATTTTGCCGTTGTACGTTACATTATCCCAAGCGTCTTTTGGCACTTTTTTCAGCAAGTTCGGGCCGTATTGTTTCAGCAAGTCATCCAGCGGCATGAATACGCCTGCTTTGACGGAACCCGCCATTTCTTTCCCGTTCACACCGCCGCTGCCTTGGACTACATCAGGAATGTCGTTGGTTGCAAACATTTGGATCATTTTTTGCTCATATTCTTTGTGCGGAACAAGCACGATATTCATATCGGAATTCGTTAATTCTTCTAGTTTCTTTACCCATTTATCTTGATTGATATCAGGTGACTTCTCCACGTGCCCGAATGCCAGAGTACGCAAGGAAATGGAGAACTTCGTTTTCTCAGCTGGCTTTGCACTAGCTCCATTAGCTGCTGCGCTGGATGTTGGTTGTTCTGTTGGTTTAGAAGAGCAAGCCGCCATCGTACTGGCCAAGAGAACCGCAGCCATCGTCGTGGGAATCCATTTTTTCATTTCTACCCCTCTTTTCATTTCGCTAAAATATGACCTATTACTCACTCATTGTAAAAGCGTTTACAATTTGTCGATATGGGCTGTCTTTAGTTCGAATTGTCTTTTTTTTAGAATGTTGTCAAAACTCGGCATCTCATACATGATTTCACAAATGACTCATTATGATTTGACGGAGCCTACCATCATCCCTTTGACGAAATGACGCTGCAAGAACGGGTAAATTAGGATAATTGGGATTGTTGCAATAATAATCGTCGCCATTTTGATACCTTCAGGATCCATATGGGCTAGTCCGCTAAATTGTGAGGAGTTCGGATCGATGCTGATATCTTCAGATACAATGAGTTGACGCAGCTTCACTTGAAGCGGCCATAACGCTGGTTTGTTAATATAGTAGAGCGCACTTTGATACGTATTCCAATGCCCAACGGCGTAGAAAATCCCAAGGGAAGCCATTACCGGCTTGGATAGAGGAAGCACAATGTTCCAGATCATTCTTAGCTCCGAACAACCGTCGATGCGGCCGGAATCAATCAATTCGCTCGGAATTTGCAGGAAGAATGACCTCATCACGAAAAAGTTAAAGGCGCTGATCGCACCTGGAATCATAAGTGCCCAAAGCGAGTTCGTCAGATGCAAGTTTTTCATCAAAATAAAGTTAGGAATCAGCGGAGCTGTAAATACCATCGTAATCAGAACCATGATCACGACTACGTTTCGTCCGGCATATTCAGGGCGCGACACCGGATAAGCCAGTGAAGCCGTTGCAATCAAATTGATTAACGTACCTACTATCGTAATATACACGGTTACTCCGAAAGAACGCCAGATCGCCGCATCGCTAAACACGTATTGATAATTGATCGCCGTAAACTGTACAGGCAGGAAGAAGACCTTGCCATTCACGATGGCTTGGGATGAACTGAACGATTGAGCCAGCACGTTTAAGAACGGCAGGAGCATCGCCAATGATAGAAGCGTTAGAAATACGACGTTAAACACGTTAAAAACTTGCCAGCCGGCTGTCGGCTTGCGATTCATATAGCGGTCACCTCCGTCTTAGTACAAGCTTTCACCCGTTGTTTTTTTGCTTAACACGTTACCTGTTACAATAAAGATGACACCTACTAAGGCTTTGAAGAGGCCGATTGCCGTAGTATAGCTGAACTGTTGACCTAACAATCCTGCAGTGTAAATGTAGGTATCCAGAATTTCACCATTTTCTTTATTCAGCGGATTCAAGAACACGTACACGCGCTCGAAACCGAAATCTAAGAATTTACCAATGTGCAGCAGGAACAGAATCATAATGGTTGGCAGCAGCGATGGAAGCGTTATCGAAATGGTTTGTCTCCAGCGATTCGCCCCATCCACTTCTGAAGCTTCATATAAATCGGGATTAATTCCTGCGAGCGCGGCCAAATAAATAATCGTGCCATAACCCGAATCCCGCCAAATGCCTGATGAGATCAGAACCGTGCGGATCCAGGACTCTTCTCCTAAGAAATAAATCGGTTCGAAACCAAGCCAAGCGATGAAATGGTTCACTGCACCAGTCGAAGGCGAAAGAATGCCGATAGCAATCCCGCTCACGATAACCCATGACAGGAAATGAGGCATATAAACAACCGTTTGCAGAACGCGCTTGTACAGTACAACACGCAGCTCGTTAAGCAAGAGGGCAAGGATGATTGGTGCAGGGAACGCTAGCACTAGATCGTAGATACCGATCAAGACTGTATTTTTCAAAATTTTGATAAAGTCATAATGGGCAAACATACGTGCAAAATGCTCGAATCCGACCCATTTACTGCCCGTAAAGCCGTCAAAAATATTGTAATCCTGAAAGGCAATAACTGAACCTAGCAGCGGTACATACTTGAAAATAATAAAATATAAAATCCCTGGTACAGATATCAGATACAGCGCCCTATACTTCCAAAACGTTCGCAGAAAGGAATTGCCCTTTTTCGCCTGCGCACGCTTATTCATTTGTTCTACCGCTTGCGCGCCTACCGCCATCATCTAGCCCCCCTCACTATTTCTTCGTCGATGTTATACCCCTATGGTACCTCGATAAAGCGCTTGCAACAATGGAATGTCTTTTCACCGACTTGTGTTTTTTTTAGGTTGGAGTAGATGGGTGGTGGGGTTCTGTGGGAGTGACGATTTCCAGTCCTCTTTTATATCTCCTCCCCCGCGCCGCTAAAAGTCCCATTGGACGAATTCCAATGAAACCACGTTTTATCGGCATAAATCCTCAGTCTCATTGGATGAATTCCAACCAGCTGCAGCGAAAATGCCTCATAATGGCGCCCAATCGAGCACCCCGTTGGATTTAGTCCAACGAAATACACGTGAAAGCCCCCTAAAGTGCCTTTACGTTGGATTTCATCCAATGAGGATCGACGCACATGCAAGCTCCCTTCACTCGCGGCCCCCGCTCAGCAATCCCAAAAACAATAAAAAAGCCAACAGCCAAAGTAGAAGCTCTACTTTAACTGCTGGCTCTGCCTGATCACCTAGTCGATTTCCAACGTTTTGACAAGGCCGCTTTTCACTTTAATAGGCTTCAAGTCCTTGAAGCGGATAAACCTTTTGGTATCCTCGCACCAAATACGGAACTTCAAAGACTCTAAGCTTGTAATCAACGTAATCGTCTGGACGTTACGCAGCACGGCGCTTTTGTTATGAACCTTTTCCAAGTAATAGTTCGGAACTCGCGGGCTCAGGTGATGAATATGGTGAAAGCCGATATTCCCCGTGATCCAGTGCAGCACTTTAGGCAGCTTGTAAAACGAACTGCCATGCATCGCCGCTTTGACATAATCCCATTCGTGTTCATTTTCGAAATAAGCCTCTTCATAGTTATGCTGTACATAAAACAGCCAAATTCCCATCATACCCGAGGCCAAAAACATCGGACCTTGAATAAGGAGAACAGACTGCCAGCCAATAGCCCAGCACAGCAAAGCTAAACTTCCCACAATGCTAACATTCGTGATATACGTATTCACACGTTCCTTCATTCCTGCACGCTTGCGGTTAAAACGATAATCGATAAGAAAAATGAAGATCGGTCCAACAATGAACATGATCAGCGGATTGCGGTATAGTCGGTATGTGAGTCTTTTTTTCCATGAGGATTTCTGATATTCATCAACGGTCAGCGTCCAAATATCGCCTACACCTCTGCGATCCAAGTTACCGCTGGATGCGTGATGAACGGAGTGCGTGTAACGCCATTGATGGTAAGGGACGAATGTCAGAATTCCTGTCACGGTACCCACTATTTCATTAGCCCATTTATTTTTGAAAAAAGATTTGTGACAGCAATCGTGGAAGATGATAAAGATGCGCACCAGAAACCCTGAGGCAATAATGTCGATCACAAGCGTAAGCCATATGGATACGGAAAGGCTTAAATATGCGAAATACCATAGTGCAAAAAAGGGAATTACCGTATTAATAATTTGCCAAACGCTGTGCCTCATATGCGGCCTTTCGTAGGGTGCGATGTCAGAACGCCATCCATTTTTATCATCATGCTTCATTCCGTTTAGAACTCCTTCTCTCCACATCGTGTCGGATCTGATTTGTTGTCACAGTTGTAGTACGTTGCAGATCAAATAAAGTTCCCTTATACGGAAAGTAATATTACACCGCTCACTCATCATAAGGTTGAAAACGCTTTTTGTAAAATGCAATATAAGTCAGGCATATTTACATAGCTCGTCTGTTGTGTAGAATAAATACACATAGATGAACTCTTATTAATGTGAGTTAGCCAAAATGTCGCCGGAAAGGAACTTTCCTATGCATATATTAATTATTGAAGACGATTCCAGCATCCAGATGCTGCTCAAATTAAGCCTTGAAGTTGAGGGTTTTCACCCTATCGTAGCTGGCACCATTGCCTCCGGGCTCGACGCGCTCGCTTCTCACCCCATCGATTTAATCCTGCTCGATCTGATGCTGCCTGACCAATCCGGTTTTGAACTGTTGAAAACGCTGCAGCAAACCTACAAAGAAATACCTGTCATCGTACTCACAGCGAAAAACGAGATGAACGACAAAATATTAGGCTTCCAGCTCGGCGCCGATGATTATTTGACCAAGCCCTTTGAAACGCGGGAGCTTATCATGCGAATTCGTGCCGTTATGCGCCGAATGACTCCGGATGCAGCCTCACATACGGCTGATGTCCTTCAAGCAGGTGTCATAGAAATGGATCGCAACGAGCGATCATTGAAAGTGGCAGGCCAATTGGTCAAAACAACTAGCAAAGAGTTCGACTTCCTCTGGCTGCTGTGCAAAAACCCCAAAAAGGTGTTCACGCGGGAGCACATTTTGGATCAGGTATGGGGCTTCGAATACTACGGACAAACCCGTTCCGTCGATATGATGGTGAATCGGCTTCGTGAGAAAATCAAACCCCATGATCATGTGCTAGCCACCGTTCACGGAATGGGCTACAAGCTGGAGGTTTAAGCCATGAAGCTGCGAAATAAGCTGTTCATTCAGCACACGATTACGATCATCATGCTGCTGGCTGCCATGTATGTGGTCGTGAACTATACGCTGAGCAAAAGTATGATAGAGCGGGATACCCAGACGCTTAGCCAATATTATGACCTGCACCGCATCGAGGCACTCAAAATTGTAAACGATAAAAAAATCAGCATCGAGCAGCTTTTTTCCGGGACGTATGCCCCACTAATCGCTTCACACCTTGCCGCCAACAGCAACTTCCAAGTGCAGCTGTTTGATCCCGAGGGCACCATTATCGGCGACAGCGGCAATAGAGAAGATTTAGTGAAGCGCAGTGATATCGATGCCGCACTTGGGGGGCAAACCGCCACCGTCATAACGGAAGGTGAGAACAGCCAGATGCTCATCTACGCCTCCCCCTTTCTTTACGAAGGGAAAATTGTAGGCGGGTTCCGCTACTTGCTTGATTTAAATAAACACGAAGAGACCCTGTCTGCCATGAGGACCTGGTTTATTGGCGTTGCACTAGGCTGCTTGCTTGTCGCTCTGCTCGCGAGCTACTCCTTCTCTTTTTTCATCATGCAGCCGTTGCACGCCTTGCAGCAAGCTTTGAAGCTGGTGACTGTAGGCGACTTCAGTCGGAAAATCACGGTCCGCAGCCAAGATGAGGTGCGAGAGTTGGCTGATGATTTCAATCAAATGTCCGAGGCGCTGCAAGAACATATTGAACTTCTGCATTATGAGCAAAGTAAGCAGAAAAAGTTTTACGACAATGTCACTCACGAGCTGAAAACACCGTTAACCTCCATCATCGGCTTCTCTGATCTGATCGATAAAATGGAGCGTATCGACGATATTCGAATATGTAATGTCTACATCCGCAAAGAAAGCACACGACTGCTGCAAATGGTCGAAGAACTGCTGCAATCGTCGCTAAAAGGCGATGAGGCTTGGCGAGTGCAGGTTGAGCGCACGGATTTGGCCGCGATCCTTACGGACAGTTTGCGTATTCTGGAGCCTACGCTGCTTAAATCTGCAATTACAACTACTGTGCAAGTGCAGGCATGCGAGGTGTACATTGATCCAAAACGTACACAACAGGTTTTGTTCAACGTCATAGAAAATGCAATCAAACATAGCGAGTGCACACAGCTGAATGTACGGCTGGAACAGCAGGAATACCAATGTCTCGTACGCATTACCGATAATGGCAAAGGCATGACCGAAGAGGAAGTACGTACGCTGTTCCTTCCTGCTGACGAGAAAGCCGAACGGCCAATATCCGCCCATTCGCACGGGCTTGGATTGCTGCTGTGCCAACAATTAATGGAGCTGCAAGGCGGCGATATTACCGTACACAGCCGCGAAGGAAGCGGAACTGAAGTCATTTTGAGCTTCCAAATGGAACCCGTCTTATCCCAAGGTCTGTTACAAAATTGATACAAATCGATGATTTTTCTGAGATAAAAGGAGAGTAATCTACATGCAAGAGGAGAAGAAAGGGCTTTCATGGTTGCGTCTCATCTTATTGCAAATCGTGATCGGTTGTACGCTGATCGGTATTTTTGCTTATGTTTTCCGAATTGGAGTCGATGAAGTTCGGACGGTTCCTAAGGACACGAATAGCCGCGACATGTTCGACGGCGTTCCCATGAGCATGAATGTCACGTACCCGGGTATAGGCACTATCTCGATTGAAGATCCCAAGGAGCTGATCGCGTGGAAGGCATCGTTCACCCGTTTATTGAACGGCGGCGGGCAACCCACTCGTGCAAACGCTTCACGGCTTCTGCTGACAGGCTCCATGGCTTACTTGGATCAAGAGGATGTGCCCTTCCAAATCGGGACCAGCGGCTTCCGTTTCGGCAGCGACCTAGTGAACTCACTAGATATCAGCGCAGAGATTCGCAAGCTGCAAAACATGCTGATCGACAAGACGCTCACCGCGGAAACCGTCGGCAGTGTGATCGCCAACCCGGTTCATCAGGTATTTCGCTTGCAAGATGGCGTTCTCGCAGCGTTATCCGAAACGGATCGGAGTGCGTTGACGGCACAGATGCGAACAGCGGTCCGATTGATCGATTTCAGCCATTTTGACTTCATGGCAGAGCGCCCGAGTGCTCACTATGTTGTGCAGTTAAAAGATGAAGCAGCGAGCGGGAAGCATTGGCTGCATATCGATCTATATGACAACGCTTACTTCATTGTGTTCGATTTGCTGGATGAAACCAACCATAAAGCCTATTTCAAGTTAAGTGACGCCTCCTAACCTATCGAGGGGATGGTTGATGAAATGGCTAGAAAGAAAAGTAACAGCTCCGCCCTAATCTTATCCGTTATTGTTGTCGTGCTTGTAGCAGGATTCTTCCTGTACAAGTCTGGTGTCTTTGGCGGGAAAGCAAAAGGCAAAATTACCGTCTATTCCATTTTTCAAGAAGAAGAAGCACGTAAGATCCTAGATAAATTCAAGGCAGAGACCGGAATCGACTACGACGTTCTTCGCCTCCCGAGTGGTGAAGCCGTGACGCGCGTTCAAAATGAAATGGGCAAACCGCAGGCAGATTTCCTGATGGGCGGCCCAGCGGACTCGCATGAGGTATTGAAGAAAGCCGGGGCACTGGAGAGTTACATTTCTCCGAACGCCAAAGATATTCCGGACAATATGAAAGATAAAGAAGGCTCCTGGACTGGTTTTTATCTAAATCCAATTGCTATTGGCATCAACGAGCAGCGTTGGAAAGAGAAATATGCTTCTGCCCCTTATCCGCAGACGTTCCAAGAGCTGCTTGATCCTAAATTCAAAGGCGAAATCGGCATGTCCGACCCGGCAACTTCCGGTACCGCTTACACCGCTGTAGCCTCCCTTGCGCAAGTATGGGGCAAAGATAAAATGCTGGACTATGTAGCTAAGCTGCTGCCCAACCTGAAGGAAAGACCAAAATCCGGTATCGAGCCGATTCAAAAAGCGGCTAAAGGGGAGTACACCATCGGTATTACCTTCCTTGGGGATCAGCTGAAAATGAAAAATCAGGGCAGCCCGATTATCTCCATCGTTCCTGAAGCCGCTGGTTATGAAGTTGGCGGGCTGGCTATTGTCAAAGGCGGCGCAAATACCGAAGGCGCCAAGAAACTCATGGATTTCATGCTAACGAATGAACCTGGACTTCTTTATACCGAATCAGCCTTCGCAAGCTCCGTGAAACCTACAGTGCCGATCCCTAAAGGCGGTATCGATATCAAAACGACTAAATACAATACAAGCTACAGCCTATGGAAAGCAGCCGAACAGCGTAAAGAGCTGCAGGACGCGCTTAAGAACCTCAAATAAGAAAGCGTTACCAGGGCATTGGTAACCGCATCTGCCTGCCTGTTCTGCGGACCAATGCCCCTATAAACAAAGAATGTGGAAGGCGGTCGTGAGCCCCTTATGATTATAGAAAAAAAAGGCATGAGCACTTCGATCAGCAAGCTGGTGAAAGATCCCTCTTCGCTGATTCTCGTACTCATCAGTTTCGCCGTACTCTGTCTCTTCGTCATTTATCCGCTTATTTACGTCATTGCCCTGCCAGGAGCGACAGATTGGACGACATTCTTCAGCAAAAGCCGTTACGGTACAGCGCTAGTGAACACAGTCGTCAGTTCCTCTCTCTCGGCATTAACTGCAACGGTCTGCGGTTTCATTTATGCCTATTCGATTCATTACAGCAACATTGCAGGGAAAAAGTTCTTCCGTTTTATCGCTTTTCTCCCGATTCTCGCGCCATCGGTTATGACCGGCCTTGCCTTCTTGCTTTTATTCGGCAGAGGCGGCATGGTATCACAAACACTCAAAGCGTGGTTTAACGTCGAACTAGATTTATACGGATTGCCGGGTCTCTGGATCGTTCAAACGATCTCCTATTTCCCGCTTGCCTACATGACCATTACGGGCGTTCTACGCTCCATTTCGCCTAATCTGGAAATCGCTGCACAGAACTTAGGAGCTCGCGGTTTCAAGCTTTTCCGCACCATCACGTTCAAACTAGCTTTGCCAGGCGTTATCAACGCCTTCCTGCTCGTCGCGATCAACTGCTTTGCCGACTTCGGGAATCCCAAGCTGATCGGGGGCAATTACTCTCTGTTAGCCGTTGAAATTTACGGAGAAATCATTAATAACGAGCCTGGCCTCGCATCCGTAATGGGCCTCATCCTCGTGATTCCAGCCCTGCTGGTTTTCGTGATTCAGAGCAAGCTGCTGTCCAAGGGCTCCTACTCAACAATAACTGGAAAGCCTGTTTCCGGTCTGAATCGGGTCAAAACGTCCCGCAAGACGGACATCCTTCTATTTATTTTCAACAGTATCATGGCCCTTTTCATCCTGTCGATGTTCGCCATTACGATCTTGTTCGCTTTCACGAAGAACTTTGGTCGAGATAACACTTTTACACTGAGTCATATCACTAAAATGGTGTTCAACCCATCCAGCCCCGCTGTTCTCAACAGCTTAGTGCTGTCGCTTATCGCTTCTATTCTAGCCGTCGGCTTCGCCCTAGTTCTGGCATATGTCGTGGTTCGCAAACCTTTTCCTGGCAAAAAAATACTCGATTTCACGGCTGTTCTGCCAATTGCATTGCCGGGAACATTCGTGGGCTTGGCCCTGATTGTTGCTTTCAGCAATGGACCGATCATGCTCCAAGGCTCCGCCATCTTGATCATCGTAGCCATGTTGCTTAAACAGATGCCTGTTGGGTATCGAGGACTCACCGCTTCCTTCAAACAGGTGGACAAATCCATCGAGGAAGCCGCCACCAATCTCGGAGCAGACAGTCGCCGCACACTAACAACTATCGTGTTTCCGATGCTGCAAAAGACCATTGTTGCCAACTTCGTCTACGCTTTTATGAAAAACATGAACACTTTAAGCACCATCGTCTTTCTGATTACGCCAAAATGGGTCGTCGCCGCTGTATCGATCTTCAACTACGCTGAAACCGGAACCTACTACTGGGCGGCCGCTGTTGCCGTTGGATTGATGGGAACTACACTGGCTACACTCGGTGTGATGAAGCTCATATTCCGCTCGAAAGTGAAAATATTTGATTTCTAAGTTAAGGAGTGAGAAATGATGAGTTCACATATTTTATTGGATTTGAAAAATGTTAGTAAGGTGTTCGGCAGCAACCACGTTCTCAAACAGATTGATTTACAGATCGAACGAGGGAAATTCATTACCTTCCTTGGACCGAGCGGATGCGGAAAAACGACGCTGCTGCGCTCCATTGCAGGCTTTTATACCATAGATGAGGGTGAAATCAAAATCGACGGCCAACTCGTCAATGATCTACCTCCCTACAAACGCGGCACACCGATGGTGTTCCAAGAGTACGCTTTGTTCCCTCACATGACCGTGTTCGATAATGTCGCGTACGGGCTGGATATCCAGAAGCGCCCTGAGGCGGAAGTCCAAGATCGCGTGAAGACGGCGATGGCCAAAGTGAAGCTGACGGGCCTAGAGGAACGCTACCCGCACGAGATGTCCGGCGGTCAGCAGCAGCGCGTTGCGATGGCCCGTGCTCTGGTCATGAACTCCCCGATCATCCTGCTGGATGAGCCGCTCAGTAATTTGGATGCGAAGCTGCGTGAAGAAGTCCGCGTGGAGCTGCGCACCATTCAACAAGAGCTTGGACTAACCGTCATCTACGTTACTCATGACCAGCTCGAAGCTTTGTCGATGTCCGATTCCATCGTTGTTTTTAATAAAGGAGCAATTGACCAGTACGGTACGCCGCATGAAATCTACTACAAGCCCCGTACGCCTTATGTGGCCGATTTTATTGGTACAACCAATTTCGTTGATGCTACTGTTCGCAAAGCAGCGAATGGTACAGCCATAGTGGATTACGGCACGAGTGGCCGAACAGCCAGCGTGACGACAGATGAAGTTCTGGCACCAGGCGAAAAGGTGCTGCTTAGCATCCGCCCTGAATCCATGCGGATAAATGCGCCGGAGGCAGGTAGCTTTCTCGTTAGCGGTTTCGTGAAATCATCGATGTTCCTAGGTGAGAAAGAGCGATATTTCATTCTGGATGATAATATGAAAGAATGGATTGTCGATGCGTATGACATCGGGTTAACCCGATTTGAAGGAAACGTCACGATTCATACCGGGGATGACAAAATTCATTTAATGAAGATTAGTGAATAGGACATAAATACAACTAGCAGCTAGGCTGAAAAGGGAACTTTGGTTTCCTTTTTTGGCTGTTCAGGAGGGATTTGCATCATGTGGAAAAAAGGTTTGCTCGTGCTCCTTGCAGCGATTGGAATTTTCTTTGGTTTTCGCTTCATAGGGGAGAAGAAAAGCAACCAACCGCTCAAAGTGTATGTGATCTTCCAGGAAGATGCGGGGCGGATTTTGCTCGAAACATTTAAGGAGAAAACGGATCAGCCCTACGATATCATCCGGATGTCGAGCGGCGAAGCCAGTTACCATCTGCTGACGCTGGGTAAAACCGGGATCGACGTGGTACTCGGCGGCCCTGCCGATCTGCATGAGCAGCTCAAAAACAAAAGCAAATCCATTCGCTACTCCCCTGCAGCGGCTAGCAGCATTCCAGCTAAATATAAGGATGCCGACGGCTACTGGACTGGCATGTATATGGGCGCGCTTGCCATTGGCGTGAATCAAACCGTCTGGCAGCAAGACCCCCAGCTGAAGGGTCTGCCGCTGCCGCAGCGGTACGAGGATCTGCTGCGCCCCGAGCTCAAGGGCAAGATCGAGATTCCCGATCCTGAGACGTCGGGAACCGGCTATACGCTGCTCGCATCGCTTGCCCAGCAGCGGGGGGACAGCGATGCGATCGCTCTGATGCAGGCGCTGAAGAAGCAGAGCGCCTCTATGACGTTCGCTGGCAACACCAGCGCACAGCATTTGGCGGAAGGCGAGATGGCTGCGGCCGTCTCCTTCTTGAGCGATCAGCTGCGGTTCAAAAACTCAGGCTACAACATCTCGTCCTTCATCCCGCCGCAAGCCGGCTGGGAGATCGGAGCTGTGTCGATTCTGAAGGGCGGCAACAACACTGCCGCTGCTAAGAAGCTCGTTGATTTCATGCTATCCCATGATGTGCAGACGGATTATATGAACACCGCGTTCTCCTTTCCTGTGGCACCGGATATTCCGGTGAACCCGCTGCTTGCCCCAGTGAAGCTGGAGAATCTGCTTGCCACATATCGCTTCGATCTGGCTGCCGAGCAGCATGAGAAGCTGTTGGCCGGATGGCGAACGGCAGAGTAACGGGTGCGTGGCGGGTTTGACAGCCGACGTGTGACCGAGCACAGCGTGCCGGGAGGCGCACGGCGGTGTAGGGCGGTGCAGGGAAGGGCGGCGGTGGCAACTTTGAGAAAAGTGGCCTTGCGGAACACGCTCGGGCGGGTTCTATGTTGTACTTTGTGCAACAATATGTGCTGCAAGAGGCTCCTGCTCTTCTCTATGTTGTACTTTGTGCAACAATATGTGCTGAATGAGGCTGTTTCAAGGCCTATTGGTTTCAAATCATTATATTTTCTACAACGAACAACGGATTTACATGGTAGAAACCTCATTTATGTTGCACAAAGTGCAACATAGACTAACTCTGACCTCATCAAATGGGGAGCTGCTCTCAAGAACTCTCCCCTCCCTCGTTTCGTTGAATGAATTCCAATAAGATGCTTTAAAATCCCACTAATTTAGACCAAAATCGAGCATTCAGTTGGATTTCATCCAACAAAAAGTGCTTTTTGGCCGGTTAGATCGCCTTTTCGTTGGATTTCATCCAATGAGCCGTGACTTTGAAGCTTTCTCAACCCTCAATTCACTCACCACTCACCACTCACTACTCACTACTCACCCCCCATCACCCATCCCTCATTACCCCCTCCTCACCTGACGCCAAGTAACCACCAATCAAAAAAGCTGCCATCCCAAGCAGATTATCTGCTCCAAGCTGACAGCTCTTTTACTTACTGTTCACCTAAGCGAGTGAGCCGCGGCGTCTTTTACACATGAACAGCACTGGCCTCTTGCCGCTTCGCAGCTTCAAGCCTGCTTGAACCCACGAACATTGCGGTAATGAAACCGATAATACCTACGCAAATGCTGAGGATGAACCCGTGATTAATTGCTGTGGCCAAGGCACCTTGAAGGAACTGACGGATTTCCGGCGGAATCGTTCCGCCTGCGTGCATAAGCAGCTCGGGATTGGCCAAGGTGCTGATTTTGTCAGCGGGAATGCCCGCTTTAGCCGCGCCGTCTGCGATCAGATGGCCCAAATTATTATTGACGATCGTGGACATAATCGAAGCGCCCATGATTCCCCCAATGCTGCGCCAGAAGCCAACGATCGAGGAGCTGACGCCCATGTATTTGGGGTCAACATTTGCAGCAATAGCACTCTGCGCAACGCTCATTAACGGTCCTACTGCCCCAAAACCAAGCAGAATCATAAGAGCAATCATGTACCCGCTTGAAGCGGTAGGGCCAACTTTTGTCAGCAGCAACGCAACAACGATCGTCATCGTCATACTAACCAGCAGCAGCGGACGGAAGGCGAATTTGGATTGCAAAAAGCCAAAAAGAACAGCACCGCAAATAAGGGAAGCCATCATCGGCGTCAACACGCCATTAGAGTTGGTGTGGCCAAGCACCGCGACGGAAAAAATAGGCAGATAGGTGATAGCAGAGAACATCAGCACACCTTGACAGAAGACGATGATGCTGGTTCCGAGCACCATTTTGTTCTTGAAAATGCTGAGTGGAAGAACCGGCTCGGCCGCTCTCTTTTCAACCAAGATAAATAAGACGGCGAAAATCACCGATACAGCGAACAATCCAATTTCCTGCCAGGAACTCCAAGCGTAATCTTTCCCGCCCCATTCCAGCGCCAGCATAAGCGAAACGGTTGTGATAATGAGAAATACGGTGCCAAGATAATCAATTTTCGGCTTACGTTCCGAGCGTGTCTCTTTCAACGCAATGATCAGAACGAGCATAGAAGCCAAGCCAATCGGCACGTTAATGTAGAAATTCCATCTCCAACCCAGATGCTCGGCAATGAAACTTCCCAGCTGTGGACCAGCTACGGAAGAAAGACCGAAAATCGCCCCGAAAACCCCCGACATTTTGGCCGCATCCTTCGGATCGTTAAAGATCGTATAGATGATTGTGAAACTAATGGGCAGCAGTGCGCCAGAACCGATTCCCTGAATGACCCTGAACAGAATCAGCTGATCCACGCTTTGCGCCATCCCGCATAAGGCCGAACCAAGCAGAAACAGGCCGATCCCGATCAGGTAAAACATTTTTCTGCCGAATAAATCCGACATTTTTCCAAACACTAGCATGGTACTCGTTGCCGCCAGCATATACGCGGTAAACACCCAGCTGATTTTATCAAACACGTTGAAATCCTCGCTTAGCTTGCTAATGCAGGATGCCACGATTGTATTATCCAGCGATGACATCAATAACCCTAACGCCATGGCTAAAATAATCAACTTCTTATTTGAACCTGAACCATTCATATTAATCCCTCTCCTCTTGTTCTAAATGTTCTAAATTTCTAAACCGGACTAGGCCTTCCGTAATCATCTCTAACTTAGCTTCATAATTCTTCATACCAATCTGAATACAAATGACTTGCGAAGGCTTCATCTCATCCTTATATAACGCACACACATCTTTCAATTGATCTAACTGTTCCATGTTGTGAATCTGTTCCTTCTCCAGCCACTCAATGACTTTGTCATTACCCACATGTTCGCCAAAAAATAGCCTCATCAGGAAATCCGACTTCACATTCTCCACTTCAATCGGGCTGAGCAAGTATTCGTTGAACTGTTTCTTCCCTTTCTCTGTGATGGTGTACACATTCTTGTTCGGCTTTCCGTCCTGCACGATGCTTTCCTTCGTGAGCAGCTCATCTTTCTCCATTCGGTGCAGCATGGGATAGATTGTTCCGTAACTAGAGCTATAGAAATAGGAATATAACGTTTCGAATAATTGTTTTATCTCATAGCCAGTTAACGAGCGATCCATTAATGTGCCTAAAATGACGTCCTGACTGTTCATGGTGAAATCTCCTCCACAAATGATTGAATTTTATATTTCGATTGTTAATATATCATACCGATATATGTCGTGTCTATATATGAAAAGAATAATAAAAAGCTGCCCAACGTCATCTCTGACCTCAGACAGCTTATTCGAATTCCTACCAGAACAATTCCCCATGCCCCAATAGCCGGGATAAACCTTCAACAAAGTAATAATCGCCGTAAATCAGCGGCACATCCACATTCTTGCCTTCCGGGTAGTGGCTCGTCCCATGAAGAATGAGTCCTTCCTCCGTCTCCGAATCCCAGGCGCCATAGTTCGTGTAGAGCGAGTGCAGGATGCGTTCGCCTGCTTGACGATACAGGCTGCTTTCTTGGCCGCTAACCTGCTCTGCGATCAGAAGCAAGCCGCAGGCCGCACAAGCGCCTGCCGACGTATCGCGATAAGCCGTGACCCCCTCCGGCAAACGGAAGTCCCAGTGCGGCACATGATCCTCCGGCAAGTTGGCTATGAAAAAATGCGCTGCGCGCTTGGCGGCATCCAGATAACGCTCATCTCCCGTATGGAGATGACTGAGCGCCATGCCGTAAATCGCCCACGCCGTGCCGCGCGACCAGCCGGAGTCAGGGGCGAAGCCCTGTCCGCCCTTCACTTCGAGCTTCTCGCCCGTGTGCGGATCGAAGATCACGATATGGTTCACAGAACCATCCGGGCGGATGAAGTGCTCTACCGCCATATCGGCATGCCGTATGGCGATATGCTTGTACCGCGGGTCTCCCGTCGCCTTGGAGGCCCAGTGCAGCAGCGGCAGGTTCATCATGCAATCGATGATGGCCCAGCCGGCATTGTCTTCGCCTTCGCGCCACGGGTTCCAGGCGCGAATGTAGTTGCCCTGCACGTTGAAGCGTGCAACCAGCAGGTTCGCCGCGAGCAAGCCGCGGCGCTTGGAGTCCTCCGCGCCGAGCAGCTTATAGCGCGCAACGCTCGTCAGCGTCCACATGAAGCCGATATCATGATCTAAGCGGTAATAATCCGCAATGACTTGATCGAGCTGCCCCTCACAGGACTCCGCCAGCAGCTTCGACTGCTCATCTTGCGTGTCACGGTACAACAGCCACAGCAGTCCAGGCCAGAAGCCGGCGGTCCACCAAGACGCAGGCTCCAGCTGGTACTCGCCTTTCACGCTGGCATGCGGGAAGCGGTCTCCGATTCTTTGGCTGGTTCTTGCTACTTTGCGAACCGTCTGAGCCCAAGCTTCCTGAGCCCAATCTAACGAAGTACTCATATGATCACATCCTAAATTGTTTATTGAAACGCAAATTTAAATGCCGCATGGACTTGCAGGTTGGAATCGGACAGCACACCAGGCTTCAATTTAAAATCCAACGCATAACACGTTTGCGGCTGATCCGAATGATTCACATGATCAAGTGCCTTTACTTCCCAATCAAACAGGTCATGATCATAAGCAAGGAAGACCTTCGCTTCGGGCGATGCCGCTATTAGAATCCGCCCATCCTCTGCTTGCAACGGACGATGCCATGCCATGAAGCGTTCCACAACCGCTGTTGGTGCTTGGGCAAACTCGTAGTTGTCTGTCACCTCTAATGTTGGCGGCTCTGTTTTGCTCCAAATGAATCGCCTCACAAGCTCAGTTAGCTTGTCTGTGCCATAAGCGCTTGATATTTCTAATGCGAAAACATCCTGCTCCTCATTGCTGCTGAACGTCCGGACTTCTGCCCGATGCTCCGCCCCAGCTGCTTGATACAACCCGTCAATGATTGGAACAGAGTGACTCTGCGAGCCGTTGCACAAGATTTCATAACGTTCCGGCCCAAAATATTTCCGCGAATATTGCCCACTCCCCAGATCCGGGAGCAGCGTTTCGCCTTGTGCATACAGGATGAAATGTCCGATATCATTATGATTATGCGGTTCATTATTATGTCCGCCTTTGGCCGCGAAAACATAAGCGCCTTGCTCTTGAAGCTGCCTCGAAACCAGCCACTGCGCATCCGGCAAATAATAGGCCGCAGTTTGCCAAGCGCTTCCCTGGGCGTCCTCTTCGGACCAGAGCAAATTCCTTAACGCAGGAGCCCATCTGCTGCAGTGGTCGTCTCGAAAGCCTGCGCGCAGCGCTAGCTCAGGATGCTCCATCTCAGGATAAAGCTGCTTCAAATAGCCGCTTAATCCCATAAAAATCCCCGCCTCCCCTTGCGAGTCGGAGAAGTTCACAACCTTCCTCCCGTGGAGGAAGGTTTTCTGCTGGAATAAGGCAATCTGCTGCACCTTGTCCGCTTGGAACCAATTGACGGCGCCTCCCGTACGCCGCAAGATCAAATCCGCGGCATAGGTGAAGTAGCCGAAGCCGTACTGCCAATACATGTACCCTTCGGTACATGCTCCGTCTTCTTCGAAGCCGCTGAGGTACGAAGCGAGCGCGGGAAAAGCTCGCACCAGCACCGCGGCGAGCTCGTCTGCGTCCTGCAGCGTGTAGATCGCTGCAGCGGCAATGGAGCCTCCGCAGACGGAGGCCCAGTTGTGAGTCGCGGTCTCCCAGTGGCTGGGAGCCTGCGTCACAAAGGGCCGCAGAATGCGGCGCAGCACTTCTTCGCGGATGCGTACGCGGAGAAGCCCCGGCAGCGCGGCACCGAGCAGCGCGCTGATTTCGCTGAGCGCGAAGGCTGTTTCCGCCGCGAAGAGATCAATCGTGAACGCTTCCGCGGAGCGGTTCACGAGCCCTTCCGCCGCATATTGCTCCTCAGCGGCGGACCGCATCTCTGGGCCATGCAAGATATGCGCTGGTAAACACCATGTATATTCATCCAAAATGGACCCAATCGTATCAGAAAGCGCATCCATATATGGGCTATCTGCCCCATCTAACCAAGCTAATAAGCCAAATGTCGTTAATCGATTCCGGCGTCGGAAATACACAAGTTCATATTCCCTACGTGATCCTGTTGTAGAGAATAATCGAAACAAAGAATGCGTCAACTCCGGCATCGTTTCCTCCAGAAGCTTGTCCCCTTCTTCTCGAATCTCCTTGATATGCTGCTTGCTCTCCTTGCCTTGCAGCAAGCGCGTCTTCACTTGCAGGGGCGTTTCCTCTGGAAACAGCAGCTGCGTATGGTTGTTTGGCGCAGCTAACAGCGCTGCTTTTACGTTTTCCAAGTTCAAGTTGTCTACAGATACAGATATACTCACCGTAATTCGACCCACTTTCCCATGTCATGTGAAGGCGGCTGGCCTTCCATCCCGTGCAATCCCATCCCATCCCATCCATTCCGTTCCGTCAAGGCAGACTTTCTGGATCTTACCATTTACAAACGATATATCTTTCATTATAAAGAATTAGAGGTCGATCGTTATCCTGTTATTTTGACTTTTTTGACTATTATCTTGACCTGTTTGCCACTATGGCGCAACATGGTAGAGAGATAAATAGAGACTAGATTTTACCGGAGAGGTTGGACAGTACTATGAGTCATCAAGCTTTATTAGGAAACGACGCACCCAAAAGCCGGTTTCCGATTTCCTTGCTTTCATTAACCGCTGGCGCCTTTGCCATTGGCATGACGGAGTTTGTGATCATGGGTCTTTTGCCCAACGTTGCAGGAGACCTGCATGTCACAATCTCACAAGCCGGCCAGCTCATCACGAGCTATGCCATGGGTGTAGCCATCGGTGCTCCGATTCTTGCTTTGTTCACGAATAAACTGCCGCAAAAGCTGCTGTTATGCCTGCTAATGGGCGTGTTCATTCTGGGCAATGCCATCAGCGTTATCGCCCCCAACTATGCGATTCTAATGGGAGCTCGCATTGTGACCGCGCTAGCGCACGGAACATTCTTCGGTGTAGGCGGCGTTATCGCCGTCCATCTCGTGCGCCCGGATCGACGGGCGGCGGCCATCTCGATTATGATGGCCGGGCTTACGATCGCCAATATTATGGGCGTCCCCTTTGGTACTTTCATCGGGCAGCAGCTCGGATGGCGTGCTTCGTTCGGCGCTATCGTCCTGATGGGCATCGTCTCGCTCATCGGAATTTTGTTCTTGATCCCACGTGTGCAGCAGGAGAAAAGCGCCGGCATTATGCAGCAGTTCCGCGCTTTGACCCAGCCAAGGCTGCTGTTGATGCTGCTCATGGGTGCACTGGGCAGCGGGAGCTTGTTCACGGTTTTCACGTACATTACGCCGCTGCTTGAACAAGTGACGGGCTTCTCCGAGCATCGCGTTGCGTGGATTCTCGTTCTTTTCGGCTTCGGCGTCACCTTCGGCAATATCGTTGGGGGCAAGCTTGCAGATTGGAAGCTCATGCCGGCTTTACTAGGTAATTATGCGGCTTTGGCCCTCATTCTCGTTATTTTCAACTTCACTGTGCATCTGCCGGTTGCTGCTGTTATCACTATTTTCGTCTGGGGAGCGGCCGCGTTCGGCATCCTACCCGGCTTGCAGCTTCGCATAATGACAATGGCGAAGGATGCGCCTATGCTCGCTTCCACCTCGAACCACTCGGCGAATAATCTGGGCAATGCCAGCGGCGCCTTTATCGGCGGGTGGGTTATCACCCATATGGGGCTGACCTATCTGCCTTGGGCGGGGGCCTTGCTGCCTATTCTGGGGCTGCTGATTGGCTTCATCAGTTATGGGTTGGAGCGTAAAGAGAAGCGCGCTAACGCTAGCACTGGCGTGCAAAAACTGGCCGGTTAGCTCGTTGGAGACCATATCTTGAGCCTACTCGCGAAATAAGCGGAGGGAACTACAGTACGCTATTTCGCCCAAATACAGCTAATTCGCCGGCAACGGGAACTACGGTACGCTATTTCGCTGGTTTTCGCTGAGTTGCTGGATCTAGCAAGCAAATAAGACCCTATAGTTCCGCCGAAACAACGGATTATGCCGCTTTTACTCAAATAGCGGACCCCAGTTCCCTTTGGCGATAGGCGTCACGCTAACGACAAAAAAGGCATTCCCTGTAGTAGCTAACTACACGGGAAATGCCTTTTTCGCTTGCTGTTTAGTCTAAGGTCGCCGCGTTTCCACGGTAACCGGTTCAATTAACTTCAACAATTCAATGATGTCCGCTTTATCAAACACATGATTTCCGTCCATATCATAGCGGAGTGGCGTTACCGTGAGAACATTGCTGATGTCCCAAAGCTTCTCTCCTTTTTGATAAAAGAGAGACACGATATGTTCGGTCGAAGACGTCCCATCCGAGCTCACCACTTTTAACTGGAATCGGTTCAGACCTTCCACGAGCGAAATCGGCTCACTCTGTCCGTTCGCCACTTCGATGGCTGCGCCTAGCTCGCCGCTCTGAGGATCCATCTGCTTTAGTTCGACCCTAGTACCCGCTTCTGATGAAACGGCGTGAAGGGTAAATACCGAGCTAACACCACCATGAACAACAGCGGCGATCCATGGTGAGGATGTTGGCAGCATTTTGGCATAGGTATCACCCGTAAGCATAAGCTGCGCAAGAGCAGGCTGCACAATAACTGTCACAGCTTGGGACTCCGTACCGTCCGTGATGCCGCTTCTTTCGTACAGCGCGGTGTATCGGTGTGTACCAGAGCTGACACTTGTTAGGTTAATTTCGGCGTTCCCGTACACATCGGTTGTTACCCTCGCTTGCTCAAGCCCATTCTCTCTCAACGAAATATAGCCGGGCTGCGTCAGGTCACCGATTAAGCCTCCTATTGATACGGAGAAGTGAATCGGTTCTCCAAGCTGAAAAGTTCCACTCGGATGATTCAAAATGAGTACAGTCCCTTGTGTATTCGGTTTGATGACTTGTGTGATCGGGGCCGATGTCTGTGCTTCGTGCAGCAGATCAGGAACGTACACTGCCTGAATAGAGTGCGTTCCAGGAAGCAGAGCTGCTGATGTTATAGAAGCTGTTCCTGCCGAGTCAAGATTTATTGGAGTATCCAGTAAATTGCCGCCGCTAAAAACGATTTGGCCGGCAGGTATCTGCGGCTCTCCATTCGCATTGGTCACATGAGCGGTGAAGGTAAGGGGACTTCCATAATAAACAGCCTCCGTTACTGAAGCGGTAACCACTACGGTAACAGGAATGGGTTTAATCTGCAGACTGCTGCTAGTTGACACCGCATCAAGGTGCTCGTCATCCCCCATGTAGTTGGCGATGACCGTATGTGTGCCAACAGCAAGCTGTTCGGTCTCCCAAGTTGCAATCCCATCCGTCAATGTCAAAGCACCCGGCCAATTGCTGAAGCCGCCCGTTCCCGTAAGGGTTACCGTACCCGTTGGAACGGAACCTCCGCTGCCAGCGTTAGCTACCTGTACGGTTACGCTCACCCTGTGTCCATAGACGCTTTCTCCTTGCGGTGCCACAGATAGATGAACCGTAACCGGCCCTTTGGATACTGGCTGGGTGATCGGCTGTGAGGCGCTCGTGACATGGTTGCTGTCACCGTTATATGCTGCCGTAATAATGAGATTGCCAACCGGCAATTCATGCGTAGTAAGCACCGCAATGCCACTACTATCTAATACCACTGGCGCTTGCAAGTCGGCACCGTTATTTTTGAAAGTAACCGTACCAGTGGGCTTGATGCTAGGATTTGAAGTATTTGTTACCTGTGCCGTTAAAGTCGTCGTTTCACCAACAGAATTCCCACCCGAAGTCGCTAGTGTTGTTGATGTACTTGCTTTGTTGACGGAATGTCCAACAACTGCTGACGAATTAATCGCATGGCTGGCATCTCCGCCGTACTCTGTTTGAAAGGAATGCGCCCCTGTAGATAAAAGATCTGGTAATAGCCATTCAGCCGTTCCTGAATTTAATGTGGCCGTACCCAATGTCGTTGAGCCATCTTTGAAAGTTACGGTACCACTTGGTGTAATCGAACTGCCATTGGTATTCACTATGGATGCTGTTAATGTCAATGAAGTCCCATAGGTGGAAGCTGCCCCTGTCGCGCCTATAACCGTCAACGTTGATGACGTAGGGATCAGATTGATGCCCACAGGAATGGAGCTCGAGCTATTGGCATCATGCGTAAGACTTCCGCTGTAATGGGCTGTAATCGAATGGGCTCCCACTTCTAAATTTGACGCCGTCCATGTTGCTGTTCCAGAACTCAACGTCCCTGTTCCAAGTACGGTCGAGCCTTCCTTGAACGTCACCGTTCCAGTCGGCCCAAAAATGCTTGCCCGGCCATTGGTCACGGTTGCCGTCAACGTCACAGAATTCCCGTATGTCGTGCTTGCAGGACTAGCGCTAACCGCCACTACGGTCGGTATGCCTAGTACGGATTGCGTCAAACTACTGGACGTACTGGCTTCATGCTGACCATCACCATCGTAAGTCGCAATGACCGAATAACCGCTAACCGGCAGCGTCGACGTCGTGAAGGTCGCGACTCCGCTTCCGTTTGCGATCGCAGTTCCCAGTACGTTACTGCCTTCTCGAAAAGTAACCGTTCCCCCCGGCATGACAGGACTGCCACTCGTGTTGACGACTGTCGCTGTGAAAGTAATCGGCTCGCCAACGTAGATGAGTCCGGCATTTGAGGTAAGTGTGGTATTGGTTTGAAGCTTATTAACCGTATGTACAAAAGTAGATGACTGTGGACTATGTATACCGTCACCGCCTGAATAATTAGCTGTAATCGTATGTGTACCGACTCCTAGCCCGGAGAAAGACATAGAAGCGTGAGCGTTGAAATTTTCAAGCTGCTCCCAAGTTCGTGTCGTGACATTGCTCTGTCCGACAAGCGTAACTGTCTTAGCGATGTTATCTACGGTGATATCTGTAATGTAACGATTCCCCGAAAAATCCCATGATTTCACCAGATTGTTATTCGCATCATAAGCATATAAATAAGCAGTGTCACTATTAACCGTATCACTGTACGCCCAGTAACTCAGCCCGCCCCACTCAATAACAGGACAGTCAGTACAAGTAAATTTCTTGCCGGGTTGCGCTGGAGCAAGGTCCCAGCTCTTATAAACAACGACTGGATCCGAAGTAACGAGTCCCTGAGGGCCCCCGATCCATGTACCCCCATCGTAGAATGTGACGCTCCCTGCTGGTGTTGCCCCGCCCAATGCACGATCTGTCACGACGGAGGTAAACTGCACCTGCTCGCCATAATTGGACGAGGCGGGGCCTGTTATCACCTGTCCTACTGTTGTAAGTGCATAAGCTGCCGGCTGGTACAAGTTAACCAGAAGAGCAACCAAAAGCACTGCGCCAATCCATCGCAGCTTATACCTATTTTCCCGTTTCACCAACATTCCTCCGCCCTGCATAACTCTAGTAATCATACTAAATTTATCGGGTCTCGCGTGTATAAAATGAATAGAAAAAACCATCTGCAGCCCACAAAATAGCGGGTACAAATGGCTTTTTTCTTCCTACGTGTCAAATAGGGCGTTCTAGCTCAAACTGATCTCCCAATTTCGCATAGGAGTTGCCTGCTAGCCGGCTAACCGGCCTTAATTTCTGAGCATCAATATGACCCTTGTCGTACAAATCATTAGCAATGTGAAAATGCACCACTCTACCGATCAGCAAATCCGCAGAAGGAGCACTTTCCGTTCCCCCCAGCGGTATCGCTTGTTCGAGCACACATTCCATCCGAATGTTAGCCTCTGCAAGGCCCGGTACAGCTACCTTCACACTTGTGACAGGTGTCAGGCCGGCTAACACCACTTCGCTTTCATCTGGGGGCAGCGCAGCAGCCGTTTGATTAATCTGGTCAATGTAGGATTCGTCAGAGATATGAACGACGAACTCCCCTTTTGCGATGGCATTACGCGACGTATCTTTCCGTTCACCTTGGCGCCTCTGAATCGATACAGCGATCATCGGCGGGTCCGCCGTCACAATCGTGAAGTAACTGAACGGTGCAGCATTCAGGACGTCCTCATTGGTGAGGGTCGTTACAAAAGCGATTGGTCTGGGAATAATGCTGCCGATCAGCAGCTTATAATTCTCCCGTTCGGTTTGATGCGAAGGGTCGATGGCAATCACAAAACATCACCCCTTTATCATTATTTTAGGCTAAATTCGCCTTAAACCAAGTCCCAGCCGCATCAACTTCCGATCTCGTCAATTGATGTCCGGCATTTTCCCAATGGACTTCGATCTCAGCTCCAGCCTCACCTAGCAATTTCTGAAGCTCCTCGGTCTCTTCCGGCGAGCAGATGGGATCATTGCGCCCCGCCCCAATAAAGATAGGCGTGTCGGTCAAATCTGGAAGCTGAATGCCACGCAGCGGCACCATCGGATGATGCAGGATTGCACCACGGAGCGCGTCTGGGTAGTGGAACAACAGGCTGCCCGCAATATTAGCGCCATTGGAGTAGCCGATAGCCACTACATTCCGGCGATCGAAGCCATGCTCTACAGCGGCTTCATCCAAGAAGTCGTTCAGCTCTTTGGTGCGGAAGATGAGATCCTCCTCATCGAAGATACCTTCTGCGAGTCGGCGGAAGAACCGCGGCATCCCATTTTCAAGCACATTGCCTCTAACGCTTAATACCGACGAAGCTGGGGAGATAGCTTGAGCTAGCGGCAGAAGATCCCGCTCAGTACCGCCAGTCCCGTGCAAGAGCACGAGTACTGGCGCCGTTACGTCTGTTCCTTGTTGGAAGATATGTCTCATTGTCCACTTCCCTCCAATTCACGCACTGCAATCGGTGGCAGATTGCGCTCGATTTGAGCACGGTTTGCTTCGAACCATTCTGGCAGCATGATTTTCTCGCCAAGTGCCTCAGGAGCTTCATCTCTAGCGAAACCTGGAGGATCAGTCGCGATCTCGAACAGGATGCCGCCTTCTTCACGGAAGTAGATCGCGTTAAAATATTGACGGTCCACAATCGGCGTTGGATGGTACCCGCTGTTCTGTACATGATTTCTCCATAGCTCATGCTCAGCATCATCTTTGGCCCGCCATGCGATGTGATGCACAGTACCCGCTCCACCTGCTCCATACGGCATTGCTGTCACATGAAGGTCGATAATGTTCCCGATATCGCCAAAGGATTTGAACCGGGCATAAGCACCCTCTTGCCCAATTTTCTCAAGCCCCATCACCTGCTCAAGCAGCTGGGATGTTTTGTCCGGAGCCGTGCTGTAGAGAATAGCGCCGCCGAAGCCTTTGATTGCTTTATCAGTAGAAATGCCGCCAAATGACCAAGTGCTAGGAGTACCTTGCTCGCGCTCAACGATTTCCAATTTCAAGCCATCGTGATCTTCGAATTGCAGATAAGTCTCATGGAATCTTTCTGTTTTCTCAAAGGATACACCGAATTTAGTCAGACGCGTTTCCCAGAAGGCAAGACTGCCTGTAGGCACCGCATACGTAGTGATACCGACTTGGCCGCCACCGATACGCCCTCTGCGGGAACCAGCCCATGGGAAGAAGGTGATGATTGTTCCAGGGCTGCCGTGCTCATCGCCGAAGTACAGGTGGTAAACTTCAGGTGCGTCGAAGTTGATTGTTTTTTTGACTAGACGTAATCCCAGAATACCCGCATAGAAATCTACAGTGCCTTGTGCGCTTTGAACGAAAGCTGTTATATGGTGAATACCTGCTGTTTGTTGTTTTGTCATTTGAATACACTCCTCTATATTAGTTTAATTAGTTAGTTTTAGTTATGTCCTGCCCTGTGCAGAAAGAATCTTAGAATAATAATGCATCAATGGAGTACGCGCCAGCTCCTGTTAGTGCTACACCTACAACAACGGCAAGCAGCAGAAGGTTGTACTCGTAACCGCCTGTTGTGTTCCAGTAGCCATTTTTACCATGTACTTTGGCAATTGCCATTACCATCGTTATTGCAATCAGCAAGGATGCAAACACGGTACCTAAGCCCGCGGCAAACAATAATCCTCCTGCAAATTCGATCAAACCAGCCAGAACCGCCATCGCGACACCAGGCTTAATGCCAATGGATTCCATCCACCCGCCCGTTCCTTTCGGACCGTAGCCACCGAACCAACCAAATAATTTCTGCGAGCCATGGGCCATGAAGCTGAGCCCTACAACCAATCGGATAATTAACAACCCTAATGCGATGCTCATTATAATTTCCTCCATTTCAAATTTAAGATTCTTTAATTTAAGATATTAGGTAAAAGGGTAAGTAGTTAACTCCTCCATTGAGAGCAAACTACTTTTCTATTTAAAAGCGTCCTGGGCGAACTTGCCGAGCTTTTTTAGCAATTGACTAGCGATCTTCTTCTCTTCTGCTGTAAGACCATCCACCGCGTGCTCAATCACTTCAATGTGCTGAGGAAAAACTTCTTCAATAAACTGCTTGCCTTGCGCCGTAATTTCCGCATAAATAAGTCTTCTGTCTTCCGTCGATGTTCGGCGGACAACGAACTCTTTCTTCACCAGCTTGTCGACCACGTAAGTGATATTTCCGCTGCTCATCAGTACTTTGGAGCCGATTTGTTGAATGGCCTGTGCCCCTTTATGATACAGAAGCTCCAGTACGCCGAATTCGGTCCGGTTCAAGCCATGCTTACGAATGTCGCGGTCGCCGTGTGCGTTGACCCATTCACTTGCTCTGGAAAGTGCGATGTAGAGATCCAAAGAATCATTGCGCATTTCGCTCATCAGGTTCACCTCATTTCGTCATTTTTTGTTTGTGTGCTCGATGTCTTGATTTAAAGATACTTTAATTCGAGATAAATGTCAACACCCGATTTTCAAAATTATTGGCTGTTCGTCAAAGTCCATTCCTACCGCCAGATGGACGGGTCACTCTAACGGACTCAGCGACTGCTATTTCACCGATTAGCCGCTATATGGAAGAACTATCGGACTGAGCGGTCGTTATTTACTGAGTTTGTCGTTGTTTCAGGTGAATTCAAGACATTAGCGGCACGTGTGTCCGTTAGATTCTAATTCACGCCTATAACGAGTAGATAACGTTATCTCAGTCCGTTAAACTTCTAGCTCCCCTAACCGACACATCCCAGGCAACAGACGAAACTACCCTGAAAGCCATTACCGCTAAATCATTGGATAACCCACAGGGAGCTTATCCCGCTATGCCACTCGGCTCCATAAAAAAAAGAGGTTGTCCCCAGTCATCAATGACCGAGGGAGCCCCTTTTTTGAACCACTTGGCTTGGCACAACCTCGTTCCAATGCCTTGTGCCCTGTAACCCATGCCAAACCTTAACCCACCACAGCCGACTCGCCCTTCTGCAGCTGGTACATCTTCGCGTAGCGGCCATTCAGCGCCATCAGCTCATCATGATTGCCGCGCTCCGCAATCTCCCCGCGATGCAGCACAAGAATCTGATCCGCATCGCGGATCGTAGACAGCCTGTGCGCGATGACGAGCGTCGTGCGCCCTTCGCTCACAACCTTCAGCGCCCGCTGAATCAGCCCTTCGGTCTCACTGTCGATGCTCGCTGTCGCTTCGTCCAGAATGAGGATGGACGGATCGAAGGCGAGCGCTCGCGCGAAGGAGATGAGCTGCCGCTGCCCCGAGGACAACGTGCTGCCCCGCTCCACAACTTGCTCATCGTAGCCATGAGGCAGCTGCTCAATGAAAGGTGCAGCGCCGACGTCTTTCAGTGCGCTTTTTACCCGATCCATAGAAATGTTCTCATTATAGAGGCTCACATTAAACTTAATATCCCCTGCAAATAAGAATGGATCCTGCAGCACGATACCCATATGTTTCCGCAGCGCCTGCTTGGACATCGTCCCAATATTCCGGCCATCAATAGTAATGCTGCCTTCATTCGGTTCATAAAAGCCGAGCAGCAGGTTCATGATCGAGCTTTTGCCCGAGCCGGTATGGCCAACCAAAGCGATCGTTTCCCCTTTGCGAGCTTCGAAGGAAATTTTCTTCAGAACATTCTCCCCTTCTTTATAAGCAAAGGTAACCTGATCGAATTTCACAATTCCTTCTGGGCGGCTCACTTTATCTGTTTTCTCAACGTCTTGGCCTTCCATATCCATGATAGCGAACACTTTATCTGCAGATACAAAAGCTCTTTGGGCATTCGTTAGCTGATCGAAAATCCCGATAATCGGCTGGAAGATGCGCCCCAAATAATCGATAAACGCATAAAACACCCCGAAAGAAATAGCTGTACTCAGTGACTCCCGGCCAAAATACCAAATGACCATCGCTGTCACCAAGCTCCCGATTGTGCCTACGATGTTACGGGAGGACAAGGAAAAAACACGGAACTGCTTCAATTGATTCACATAGCGATCCTGGTTCAGCACTTCAAATTCGTCCAGTGTCACTTTCTCGCGGCGAAAAGCCTGAATAATCGGCATGACGACGATCGATTCGTTAATCATTGCGTTCATATCGCTAAGCCGCGCACGCATGATCGTGATGAACACTTTCGAGTATTTCAAGTGAATCTTCATAATGAGAGCAAAAATCGGCGGCAGCACCAAACAATAGACAGCCAAGTGCCAATCCAAAATAAATAAAGCTACAAAAATACCGATAAGCTGCATCGTACTGACGACAAACGTCGCCATGAAGCTCATGAATAAATCGCGTACCGCCTCTGTATCATTCGCAATTCTCGACACAACCTGACCAATTGGCGTGGTGTCGAAATAACGCAATGCGATGCGCTGGATATGTCGCATTAAGTCCATACGCATGTTTTTGATGATTTGAAGCGCCGTAGACTGGAATAAATAGGCTTGCGAATAGTTGCAAATGCTTGCTACTAAAAGCAGCCCCATATAAAGACCAATTAGCTTCAGCACAGAGGACATCTGGCTTGTATCTACGGAAAGATGTTGGTCGATAATCGTTTTTGTGATGTAGGGTCCCGCAAGCTCGGCGCCTACTGCACAGCATAGAATTAGCAGCGCTCCGATAATCCTGAATTTATAGACAAGCGCGTACGAGACAAGTCTTCTAGCCGTTGATGGTTGATTCATGCTGTTCTCCTCCTCTCTTCACCTATTCGTCTAAACTCGCTTCCATCTGCTGACGGTCCCACTGTTCCCGGTACCAACCGCCAAACTGCATCAGCTGTTCGTGTGTTCCTTCTTCAATAATCCGCCCCTCATCCAACACGAGAATCCAGTTCGCATGGCTTACCGCGGATAGTCGATGGGTTGAGATTAAGGTTGTTTTATCTGCTCTTTCTTTGCGAATATTTTGTAGAATGCGGCTCTCCGTACGAGCATCCACCGCGGATAACGAGTCATCCAGAAGGAGGATCTCGGAATTGATAAGCAGTGCTCTGGCAATAGCTAGGCGCTGTTTCTGCCCGCCAGACAGCATGACGCCGTTCTCCCCGACGATGGTAGCAAGACCTTCCGGCATTTGCTCGATATCCTGAGTAAACGAAGCCATCTCCACTGCCCGAGCTATCTCGTCCGGCGAAGCGGTATGTTTGCCGAGCGCGATATTGTCGCGGATCGATTTGGACAACAGCAGATGCTCCTGCGGAACATAGGCAACCCAGCTCTTCACTTGATGGAGCGCAATCTGCTCAATCGGTACATCCGAGATCAGCAATTTCTCAGGCGGAATCGGGAATTGTCTCAGCAGCTGCTTGAGCAGCGTGCTTTTCCCACTTCCTGTACGGCCTACAATACCTAAGGTTTGGCCCCGCTCCAGCTCAAAAGACACATGCGCCAAGCTTGGGTGATTCGCGGTCGGATAAGTGAAGCTGAGATCCTTCATCTCGATGCGCTTAGGCAGATCTACCACAACTGGCTTATCTACGTCTACGATGTCAGCCTTTTGTGTTAGAGCTGTATCCAGACGGTCTGCTGAGGCGCTTCCGCGCTGTAGGACATTGATAAACTCGCCGAAGGAAATCATCGGCCAGATCAGCATCCCTAAATAAATGTTGAACGAGACGAGCTGCCCCAGTGAAATCTCATTATGGAACACTAGATAGGAACCATATCCGATACCGATGGAATAACTCAAGCCTACAATGAGGGAAGTTAACGGTTGAAAAAGCGCATTGAGTATCGAAACACGTTTGTTCTTATTCATAACCTCAGAAGTGACTTGATCAAATGCTGTTAGATCATTGTCTTCCTGCACGTACGACCGAATCACGCGAATACCGGAGATTGACTCCAGCGCATGATCGTTCATTTTCCCGAAGGAAGCTTGTGCCGCGAGGAAGCGCACTCTCACCTTTTGACCCAATTTGCTGATGACAAAAGCTAGAAATGGCAGCGGAATTAGCGCCGCAATCATTAATTTAAAGGAGATGAGGGAAACCATCATAATAATAACAACCGATGCCCCAACGATCGTGGATACCAATGTCATTACTCCGTACCCGGAGGTTTGACCGATCGCGAGCACGTCATTCGTTGCTAAGGCCATTAACTGGCCCGTGCTATTGCGTTGAAAGAACGCCGGCGTCATGTTCGTCAAATGCGCAAGCAAACGGCCGCGAAGCACCTTTTCTACCAACGCCGAGTTGCCGAATAAAGTCGTAATCCACACGTACGCCATTATGTATAGGAGAACAGCTAGTCCTACAAGTAAAAGAACCGTATGATTGAGCGTGGTAACTGTCAGATTGCCACTGCGGATATGATCAATTGTATTTCCTATCATCTTAGGAGGAATTGTCGCCAATAAATTCACACCAATCAGCAAACCGATCGCCAGCACATAATATTTCCATCTTTCTTTGAAAAACCATCGAAGCTTCATGATAAAAGACAAGGATTCCACCTCTTTCCATTGATTACACACATAAATTGATTCTATAGTTTCGCTCGGATGAAGTCCATGAGGAAGTTCAGTTTAATCAAACTTTCCTGTTCTTGCAACATGCCGGAAACTTTTCTCCTATTGAAGGACAGACTAATGACAAACATTGCCTACAGAGAGGAAATACTTCACATGAATCTTTTTATGAAAAAAAGCCTTGTCCTTATGTCGCTATCTGCCCTGATAACTGCGGGAACAGCTTATGCGGCACCCACCGATTTGAAAAGCAGCATCAACGGCTCGATCTCCATGAAGGAGGAGGCGAAAAAAGTGCAAACAACCGGCGTAATCACTTCCATTCGAATGGATGGCGATAATGGGTTGATCCACATTCAAGGTGTAGGCACGGATGGCCTTGTTCTTAACGTCGGCAAAGAAACAGTCTTCCAAATGTTAGATGGCACTAAGCTTAGTCTTGCCGATTTACATGTAGGCTTAACCGTATCGGCTGAACATTCCATGGTTATGACAATGAGCCTGCCCCCGCAAACGCCAACGTCCAAAGTGACGGTTCTGGATGCGAAGACACAAGCGGGTCTGCTCGGAACTGCCGGTGTTATGGAAGAAATCCGCAGCGAAAGCAAGGATGATCTGCGCATCCGCATAAAAGGGGAAGGCTTAACAGAATCATCGCCTAGTGAGGTTGTTCTGAACTTGACGAAAGATACGGCCGTTGTTGATAAAAATGGGGATAAAATTGCGACATCGAAGCTTATGAAAGGCGCAAATGTCATTGGATTCTATGGGCCGACCCTGACTAAGAGCCTGCCGCCTATGGGCATAGCATGGAAAATCGTTATTGCTGATTAAGAAGGTGGCTGATCGCACTGTCCAAATGATTCATTTTTTGATACAATAACTGAAAATTCATTCGATTAAGGGGACTAATATGGAATACATTAGCACACGCGGAAAAGTAGAACCCCTCGGTTTTATCGATGCCATCCTGATGGGTTTGGCGAACGACGGCGGTTTGCTTGTTCCACAAACGATCCCGCAACTATCTGCAGAAACACTCCAGAAGTGGCACAAACTCTCTTATTCGGAGCTAGCGCTCGAAATTTTCTCCTTATTTATCGAAAATGAAATCCCGCGCGCTGAGCTAGAGCAGCTCATTGATGACAGCTATAGCACGTTCCGCGATGAAGCAGTGACGCCTGTTAAGCGCCTGAACGATGGCACTTATGTCCTGGAATTGTTCCACGGTCCTACGTTTGCATTCAAAGACATCGCACTGCAATTCCTAGGCAATCTGTATGGCTACGTCTCCCGCAAGACGAACTCGATCATTCACATTCTCGGCGCGACTTCCGGAGACACCGGCGCTTCCGCCATTGAAGGTGTGCGCGGCAAAGAAGGCATCCGCATCTGTATTCTTCACCCTCACCAGAAGGTGAGCCGCGTGCAAGAGCTGCAAATGACAACGGTTGATAGCGAAAATGTGCTGAATCTGTCCGTTGAAGGCACTTTCGATGACTGCCAGCGCATCATCAAGGAGCTGTTCGCTGACGTTGAGTTCAAGCATAGCTACCACCTGCGTGCGATCAATTCCATCAACATTGCCCGTATTTTAGCGCAAACGGTCTATTACTTCTATGCTTACTTCCAAGTTACAGCTAACGATGCAGGAGCTAAAGTTAACTTTAGCGTGCCGACTGGTAACTTCGGTGATATTTTCGCTGGTTATCTCGCTCAGAAGATGGGCCTTCCTATTGAAAAGCTCATTCTGGCGACGAATGAAAACAACATCCTTGAGCGTTTCGTGAAGGAAGGCGTGTACCAGCCGGGAGCTTTCCGCGGTACGCACAGCCCTTCCATGGACATTCAAGTAGCCAGCAACTTCGAGCGCTACCTGTTCTATCTCTACGGCGAAGACGCAGAGGCAGTGACCTCGCTGATGGCGCAGTTCAAAGCCGAAGGCCGCATTGTTATTCCTGCTGACAAGCTGCAAGCCGTGCAAGCGGATTTTGCCGCGTACGGCGTACAGAACGAGGAATGCCTGGATACAATCAGCTCCTATTACAAGGAGTATGGCTATCTGCTTGATCCGCATACCGCGTGTGGCGTAGCCGCTGCAGACCGCATCACAGCGGACGGCGAAGTGACCGTCGCGCTTTCCACTGCTCATCCGGCGAAATTCGATGAGTCCATCCGTCTGCGCGGTATTGAACAAACCTACCCGCAGCAAATTCAAGCTCTATTCGACAAACCGCAATTCCAGACGGTGGTTGGCGGTTCGAATGATGAGATCAAAGATCAGCTTGTGAAGTTCTTTTAATTCAAAGGGACTGTCTCTGAAAGTCTAAAATGACCTTCGGAGCAGTCCCTTTTTCACGTCTACTTAAATTTTTGCGGGAATTGCTTAATAATGCCCTCTGTCAGCGCGTCGGACATCATCATAAGATGATCAGCGCCTTTATCGAACCACATGATATCAGCATCCCAGTCTTTAGCCAGCATGGCTTTCACATCTTCCGTCAACATTTGCAAATGAACGTACATCAAATCTTGTATCATCGGCTTCGTCCAATTCGGATTCGCCTTGTTTAGAAATGTGGCAATATCGTCGGCGTTGCGGTACCAGTCCTTATTATTCTTGTCGAGCTCTGCCGCATTCCCGCTTTTCGCCGCATCCACTATCTTGCCAGCGATCACAATGTGCTCCGTCAGCAGCTCACCCAGCTTGTTCCCGGCATCCTCTCCGTAGAAAGGCTTCATCGCATTCCCAATATCTTTCTGATTTCTTAACAGTCTAGCCAGTGTTTTATCTTTATTTTCTAGACCGGCCAAAGCGCTTACCACATAATTGCGTGTCCAAATGGCGTGATCCATCCATAGCCTTCTTAAGTCGCTTTTCAACTGGACCATCGATTGCGTGTACATCATCTGCTTAGCGGCTGCAGGGCGATCGCCAGAGTAAGCATCTGCCCGAAGAGGAACCGTACTGAACGCAATAGATAGAGATAACAGCGTTAACTTGATCAACTTACCTTTCATAAGTAGATTCTCCTTTTAATATAAATTGGAAACAACTCGTTATATTGTGTACTCACGGGTCGTTTTCATTCATAAAAGAGGGAGGAAGCCGGCCAGATGTCACCACGCAGCATATCGGGTAGACAAAATCAGTCTCCAGACCGAGAACCTCCTCCACCTAAGCAGGAGGACACGTTCTTAGTCAAGTGATATGCTAGATACAATGATTAAACTAATAGGAGTGAGTATAGTGAATATGAATCGCAGCGCTTTTCTCGGCCCGATCTTGATTCTTTTAGGCATCTTCATGTTTCTAAAAGGGGAAATCACGTTCAGCACGGGTACCATTTTTGAGTATTTTTGGCCAACCTTATTCGTCATCCCAGTGGGTGTGTTCTTTCATTGGTTGTATTTCTTCATCCTTCAGCGCAGGGGCGTAGGCGTTTTAGTGCCCGGCGGCATTCTGCTGACAGCAGGCGTCATCTGCCAAGTTTCCATGCTGTTCGACATTTGGCATCTCATGTGGCCAGGTTTTATGCTTGCTGTCGCCGTCGGTTTGTTCGAGCTCTATTGGTTCGGAGGCCGCAATAAATGGCTGCTGATTCCGATCAACATTTTGACTGTAATGTCCCTTTTGTTCTTTGCGATTTTCTCGATTGGATCGCTCTTCTCCGGCATTTTCCACAATCAGCCTATCTTCGCTATCGTGCTCATTGGCGCCGGCTTGGCCTTGATGTTCATGCGCAGCGGCCGGGAAACTAGCAAGTATTAAAGTGAAAGAGCGTCGGGCGTCCTCCTGATGCTCTTTTCTGTATACTTAGGGGAACTGGAGTCCTCTATCTGGAGAAAAAAAGAGCTATTTCCACTCTGAGCGGAACTGCAGGGTCTTATATGTCCCCAGTGGCACGTTTATCTGGGGAATTCATGAAATAACGGAACGTAATTCTCCCTCTGCCCATGAAATTTGTACTGATTCAGATAAATAGCGGACTCTAGTTCCTCCCAAGCACTTCTGTTCACAAAAAAACCTTCCAAACCACGAAACGAAATGTGGTAAGGAAGGTTCTTTTTTATTGGGCAACCAAGTTATCCTCTGTGGATTTCTTGATCTGTTTGCTTCGTAATTGTCCACAAGCGGCATCAATATCCGTTCCGTGCTCAAGACGAACGCTGCAGGAAATGCCCTGCTTTTTCAGCGTGTCATAGAAAGCTCGCACGGACTCGCGCTCACTCCGTTGATACTGACTATGCTCATCTACCGGATTGTACGGAATGAGATTCACATTGGCGAGTTGACGGATATGCTGAATCAGCTCAGCAAGCTGGATAGCATGCTCCTTGCCGTCGTTCACGTCCTTCAGCAAAATATACTCAATCGTAATTCTCCGGTTTGTTTTCTCCAAATAGTACTCGATTGAACTCATCAACTTCTCAATTGGAATGGCTTTGTTGATTTTCATGATCCGCGTTCGAAGCTCGTTCGTCGGAGCATGCAAGGAAATTGCGAGGTTCGTCTTTAAATCGGAATCCGCGAATTCTCTGATTTTATCAGCAAGACCACTTGTAGAGACGGTGATATGTCTAGCAGCAATATCAAGACCTTTCTGATCCTTCACGACACGGATGAAATCCACCATATGCTTGAAATTATCGAAAGGCTCGCCGATCCCCATCACAACAATGTGGCTGACATGCTCATTCGCGCCCTTGCTGTCCAAGTGAAACTGAACCTTCATAATTTGTTCCACGATTTCCGCGCTTGTGAGGTCACGGCTCTTAGCCAGCAGACCGCTAGCACAGAAGCTGCACCCGATATTGCAGCCAACCTGTGTCGTTACACACACGGACAGCCCGTATTTATGCCGCATTAGCACAGTTTCAATCAGGTTGCCGTCCATCAGTTTAAACAAGAACTTAATCGTCCCGTCCGCTGACTCTTGTTTTAAATGCTCCGCCAAGGTTTGGATAGCAAAATGTTCGTCCAACACCTGCAGGCAGTCCTGTTTGATGTCCGTCATCTCCGAGAAGGCGGTTACCCGCTTCCGATACAGCCAATCCCATACAAGTAAAGCCCGCGACTTTTTGAATCCTTTTTCGGCGAGCCAAGCAACTAATTGATCAAACGTTAATCCATAAATGGACCCTTTATTCATGCTTTATCCTCTTTTCAAGACTTTCACTTACAGTCCAAATTCTACGAAACAGCCGAAGCCTACCATCTAGTTATCATTGTGCCAAAAATCGTGCATGAACACAAGAGGAGTGAGCTTCCAGTCGGTTATAAAAAATTTACAATTAAATCGAACATATGTTCTTTATTTTCGGAGCGTTTTATGGTAATAATAAGAGGTAAGGTTTTTTAGCAATGATTTTATTCAAATATAACCCAGGGAGCTGAAGGATGATGACAGTACGCTTAGATCCTTATTTAGTCATGGAAGGTAACGCTAAGGAAGCTATTCAATTCTATGAGAAAGCATTAGGTGCTCAGCAAGTTTTCGTGCAAACGTTTGGCGAAATGCCCGCAAATCCTGAATTCCCGCTCCCATCCGAAGCAAATGAGCTTATCGGACATGCCATGCTGATGGTAGGCGACACGCGCCTCATGCTGTCCGACGCATTCCCTGGACAACCTGTTCAGCAGGGTGCCAATGTTACCATTTGCATTTCGATCAAAGATGTTGAGAAGTCCAAAGCGATCTACCATGCACTGGAAGATGGCGGACGCGTCATCATACCGTTATCCGAATCTCACTTCAGCCCTGCTTATGGTCAAGTCGTTGACAAGTTTGGCGTTGGATTCCACATTTTCACGGACCAACCAACGAACAACTAAGTCCCCATCGGCAAGCCAAAAAGCCTTCATTCCATTTCTACCGTTGGATTGAAGGCTTTTCTTATGTAGAACCCCTAACATGCTTATCGAACGATCTTCTCGAGGATTTTCATAGAAGTTGCTGCTATTTCTTCCGTTACAGGTACTTGTACTTGTACAGCTGCAGGTGCTGGCGTTGATGCTGGCTGCTCATGAAACATTTTATTCGCATACATTTTCTTAATTTGACCATAAAAGCTTGTCGATCGTATGTAGGCAGTCATTCTGCAAATCATTTGCATTTGCATCGTATCCTCAATCCCAGAAGAGATGTTGAAAAGTGTATTCAAACTGCCTATAGCCTGATCCCTTGTGATGATCCCACTTTCCAAATCCCTCACAACCCGCTCCAATTCACTTTTTACGAACCAAACTGCTCTGCTCTTCATATTCTTATCTATCAACCACTGCACCTCCTAGATGTATGTACTAAAATAGTACAACACCCTGTTTGGAATAACTGTCGAAGGGAGGGGAGCAAGATTATAGTATTTTTCGGGAATGCCAAGGAATATTGTCGTACTTTGTTAGGAAAAATTTGTAAACATGGGCCTGCCCTGTATTTTTCTCAGAAATTGCATGGTTCGCTCGTTCTTTGACAATTCAAAGACCTGCTCTGGACTGCCTCTTTCCATGATGACGCCTTGATCTATGAACACGACTTGGTCGGCCACTTCTTTGGCAAATGCCATTTCATGTGTGACAATGACCATCGTCATGCCTTCGGCTGATAGGTCCTTCATTACCTTGAGAACTTCGCCAACAAGCTCAGGGTCCAGCGCCGAGGTCGGCTCATCGAATAACAGCACCTCTGGCTGCAGCGCCATTGCCCGGGCAATACCCACGCGTTGCTGCTGCCCACCAGAAAGTTCATGAGGGTAGCTGTCAGCACGATCCCGCAGACCTACCTTGTCCAGCAGCTGTAGAGATTGGCCCCGAGCATCGGATTTGGAGCGCCTTTGAACAATGACTTGTCCCTCCATCACATTGCCTAATGCCGTTAAATGAGGAAATAGATTATAGTTCTGAAAGACCATCCCCGTTTGCTTGCGTATCGACATTAGAGAAGCGTAGTTCACCTTGGATTTACCTGTAAAAGAAATGCTCGTATCTGCGAGTGTTAACCTGCCTTGATCCGGAATTTCCAGCAGGTTTAGACAGCGAAGCAGCGTCGTTTTGCCTGAACCAGAGGGCCCAATAATGACAGTGGTCGTGCCCTTTTGAACAGACAAATCTATGCCTTTTAGAACTTCTACGCCGTGAAAATGCTTATGCAGCTGTTCGAGCTTGATCTGAATCATGTTTAAGCCCTCCTTTACGTTGCTACACTGCGTTCGTACCGTCTTTCCAGCCTGTTCTGGAAATATGAGAGCACGGTGCTGAAGATCAAGTAAACAACGGCTACCTCCATATACAGCCAGAGAGGCTCATAGGTCACTGACGCGATCTGCTGCCCTTTCTGGAACATCTCAGTTACCGTAATCGTTGCAGCAAGGGATGTGTCTTTCGTGAGGCTGATGAAAGAGTTCCCAAGCGGCGGTATCGCTACGCGAACGGCCTGAGGAAGTATGATGCGCCGCATCGCTTGCCACTTGGTCATGCCTATGGAATAAGCGGCCTCCCTTTGGCCCTTCGGAATAGACAAGATCGCTGCGCGAATAATTTCCGAGCTGTAGGCGCCCTTATTTAAAGTGAAACCAATAATAGCCGTCGGAAAAGGATCCAGCGTAATCCCCAAACTCGGAAAACCATAGAACAGAATAAACAGCTGAACAAGCAGCGGCGTGCCGCGAAATACCCAAACATAGAACCTTGCGATAAGCACCAGAAGTTTAAAATCGGACAAGCGGGCTAACGCCGTGAGAAAAGCCAGAATCAATCCTAATGTGAATGTAATTAAGGTCAGGGGAATCGTGTAGGCCACGCCTGCTTTTACAATCGGAAAAAAGGAATCACTAAGGATTCCTATAATTCGTTCCATGCGCTCTGTTGTCATATGCCGGGTTCCTTACTTGGATACATCAGAATTGAACCATTTTTGTGAAATCTTCAGGTACGTTCCATCAGATTTCATATCGGCTAGAGCCTTATTCACTTTACCCAGCAGCTCCGTGCTCCCCTTACGCAAGAGAAAAGCATTACTGGTCGCTTCTGGCTCCTCGTAAACGGTTTTGATCGGCAGATCAGGTCGCTGCTTCTTCAAATCCAAAAATGACAGACTGTCATTGAGCGTCGCATCAATACGGCCAGATGTAACCAGGTCGATCGCTTGGTTGAATCCCTCAACCACGGTATTCACAGCGCCATGATCCTCCGCTACTTTCCGATAATTACTATCAAGGGATTGGCCTACCTTCTTCCCCTTCAAGTCATCCAGCGATTTGATATCGGTGTTGTTAGCCCCAACAACAAGAACCGCTCGAGATACGATGTATGGCGTTGACATATCGTACTTCTCCAGGCGATCTGGACGTATCGCCACTTCATTGGCCACCATATCGTACCGTTTCGCATCGAGGCCGGCAATCATCCCGTCCCACTTGGTTTCTACAAAACGCGGGGTAAGACCGGCGCGCTTGGCAACTTCTTGGGCAATCTCTACATCAAAGCCCGTTAAAGTCCCGCTCTTATCATGGAACGTGAATGGCGCATACGTGCCTTCGGTCCCAATCGTTATTTCAGCTGCTGCTGGCTTAGTCGTTGGAGCACTGCTGCTCCCACCCGCTGTCTGCCCCTCTTTGGCGCCACAACCCGCGAGAGTGAAGACCGCGGTTAGCGTGAAGGTTATTCGGATGATTTTCTTCAATGTGTAACCTCCCGTTAACAAGACGTTTTACGTTTTGCTTGTACGAGAGGTATTATTCCCAAACAATCCAATTTTAAGAGTCCAATTAGCTGAACATTTGCTTCACTAGTTCCCGGTTCCGTTCTTTGAAAACTTCATTATGGGAGGAAACCATAGCATACTTGTAGGCGCCTGGCTGTATGTATTGTTTCGCTTTATTTACAGCATTCGCTGCATCATGGAAGGCCCCCGCGATCAGGTGGACTTTCCCCTCGTGATTGAGAATGTCTCCGGCTGCATAGATGCCCTCGATGGAAGATTCGCTCGCCGCGCTGCCTTTAATATAATAGTCGTCTACGATCTCGATCTTCACTTCACTATTTTGAAGCAAAGTCGTATCCCGCTCGTACCCGTGATTAATAATGACTTCATCGATTTCTAGATACGAAATTTCTCCCGTTTCATGATTCTCAAGCTGAACATGTTCGATTGTTTCGTGATTTGCGCCGGCAATTAATTTGGAAATGGACGTATTTAAGATACATTCCACTGAGCTTTCCAGCAGCTGCTTCACTTGAGCTTCATGGCCAGAAAGCGCATCTTTGCGATACGTTAAATAGACCTTGCCAGCTACAGGCTCCAGTTCATTCGCCCAGTCAACGGCTGAATTGCCCCCGCCAGAAATGACGACGGTTTTACCCTTAAAGCGCTCCAGAGACTTCACTGTATAGTTCAGATTAGACACCTCGTAACGCTCCGCGCCTTCGATTTCCAGCCTTTTAGGATTAAGAATACCACCGCCTACCGCAACAATGACTGTTTTCGACAAATGCTTCACCCCAGACGCAGTGAGTAGTTCGAAGATCCCTTCTTCATTCCGTGTAATCGAATCAACTTTCTCATTCAATACCACTTCTGGTGAGAACGTTAATCCTTGTTCGACAAGTTTCTCTATCAGATTGGCGCCTGGCAGTGGCGTATGACCACCAACGTCCCAGATCATCTTCTCCGGATAGACATGCACCTTGCCACCCAACTGTGGCTGATACTCAATAATCTTTGTTTTCATTTCTCTCAAGCCGCTATAGAAAGCAGAATACAGCCCTGCTGGGCCTCCTCCGATGACTGTTACATCAAACAATTCCTGATTCTCCATGTACGTTCACTCCTTCACAATTGCATGCAATTGATTATCATTATCAATTAAATATAAGGCAATTTTTTTCTTTTGACAACAAAATAATCATTGACAACCTTATGTTGTTGACTTAAAGTATGTTTGTTGTCTTGGTGATAATGATTATCAATATCGATGTTGTCCGGAGGTGTATCATGGTTCGCCTAATCATAAATGAGCTTAACATTAGTTATGGAGAACGTTCGATTGTCCAAAATCTCAATGCTGCCATCCCCGACCAGAAAATTACGACCATTATTGGTGCTAACGGCTGCGGCAAGTCTACCCTTTTGAAAGCAACAACGCGGATTATTCCTCACCAGTCTGGGCGTATCGTTCTAGACGGAGCACTCATCTCCAAAGAAAACACAAAAGTGCTCGCCAAAAAGATGGCCATCCTCCCACAGACGCCTGAAAGCGCCAGTGGATTGACCGTCGGCGAATTAGTGTCTTATGGCCGCTTCCCTTATCAAACAGGGTTTGGCCTGTTGACAAAAAAGGACTATGACGCCATTGATTGGGCGCTCGAAGTGACAGGCACCCAGGATTTCAAATACAGACCTGTCGATTCCTTATCGGGCGGTCAACGGCAGCGCGTATGGATTGCGATGGCTATTGCACAGGAAACCGATATTATTTTCCTGGATGAGCCAACGACCTATCTCGATTTGGCCCATCAGCTAGAGGTTCTAGAGCTTTTGCAAAGATTGAATCGGGAACAAGGCCGAACAATTGTCATGGTCCTCCACGATTTGAATCAAGCCGCTCGCTTTGCTGATTACATGATTGCCATGAAGGATGGCGAAATTGTCAAAGCCGGTGATTGCGAAGAAGTGATGCAGCCTGAAGTTCTCAAGCAAGTTTTTCAGATTGATGCGGAGATCGGAAGAGATCCTCGGACCCATAAACCCATGTGCATGACCTATAATTTATTAAAGGGAGACTACTCAAGTGAAAAAACTACTCATGCCATTCCTGCTCTTCATCCTAGTCCTAGCTACTAGTGCTTGCGGATCCGCAGCTCCAAAGAAAGAAGAAAGCGCTGCAACGCCGGCTGCCACTGCTGCGGCTGGATCCAAAACAATCACTTACCAATCCGAGAGCGGCCCTGTCGAAGTACCTGCTAATCCACAGCGTGTCATTGTCCTTTCTGCTTTTGCAGGAAACGTAATGGCGTTAAATGTAAAGCTTGTCGGTGTAGAGTCCTGGTCCAAGGCAAACCCTAATTTCGACAAAACCTTAAAAGATGTGCAAGAAGTTTCCGATGAAAACTTGGAAAAGATTATTGAACTAAAACCTGATCTCATCATCGGTCTATCCACGATCAAAAATATAGATAAGCTTAAGCAAATCGCTCCAACCGTTACATACACATACGGAAAAGTTGACTATCTCACGCAACACATCGAGATCGGTAAGCTTTTGAACAAAGAAAAAGAAGCGAAAGCTTGGGTTGATGACTTCAAGAGTCGCGCTCAAAAAGCAGGGACTGACATTAAAGCCAAAATCGGCGCTGATAAAACGATTTCCGTCATCGAGAGCTTCGACAAACAGCTTTACGTTTATGGCGACAACTGGGGCCGTGGAACCGAAATTCTGTATCAAGAAATGAAGTTGCCTATGCCTGCAAAAGTGAAGGAAATGGCCTTGAAAGAAGGCTATTACGCCCTATCTACGGAAGTTCTGCCGCAATTCATGGGCGATTACGTGATTTTCAGTAAAAACCCGGATGCCGACAATTCTTTCCAACAAACAGAAACGTACAAGAATACAACGGCTGCAAAAAGCGGTCATGTGTATGAAGCCAACGCTAAAGTTTTCTACTTCAATGATCCATTAACACTGGAATACCAACTAGATTTCTTCATCAAAAACTTGCTTAAATAAATCACGGAGGAGCCTTCTCGGATGAAACATGCCATTTCATTTGGTTATAAATTTGCCCTTGGGCTCCTTGTGTTTGTGGGAATGTTTATAGTTGCTATGGTGTTTGGGGCAGCAGATGCTACCCTCTCGGATGTCTGGCTGGCACTAACTTCACACACCACAAGTGATGCGATTACAATCATCCGTGAAATTCGATTACCCCGCGAAATCGCGGGGATTTTCGTTGGAGCGGCTTTAGGCGTTTCAGGCGCCATTATGCAAGGGATTACGCGAAATCCGCTGGCAGACCCCGGCTTGCTGGGTCTAACGGCAGGAGCCAACGCTGCACTAGCCCTTACAATTGCTTTATTCCCGTCAACAAGCTACTTGGGCATCATGCTCGCTTGCTTCATTGGAGCGGCTATTGGGGCGCTTCTCGTGTTCGGTATCGGGGCGATGAAAAAAGGCGGATTCTCACCCATCCGCATCGTACTCGCGGGAGCCGCTATATCGGCCTTTTTATACGCGGTATCCGATGGTCTCGGCCTCTATTTCAAAATTTCAAAAGATGTCACCATGTGGACAGCAGGCGGATTGATCGGCGCGTCATGGGACCAGTTGAAAGTGATTATTCCTTTTATCGTGGTAGGGTCGCTAGTCGCTCTCTTGCTCTCCAGACAGCTTACCATTCTTAGCTTAAGCGAAGAGGTCGCTGTAGGATTAGGCCAGAATACGGCGCAAATCAAAGCCATTCTCTTCATCATCATTATTCTGCTCGCAGGTGCATCCGTTGCCCTTGTCGGCAATATGGCCTTCATCGGACTTATGATACCGCACGTCGTGCGAGCTATCGTTGGCACGGATTACCGGTTCATTATTCCAATGTCCGCGGTTTCTGGCGGTACGTTCATGCTGCTCGCAGATACACTTGGCCGCACCATGAATGCGCCGTACGAAACTCCTGTGGTAGCCATAGTCGCGATGCTGGGCTTACCTTTCTTCCTGTTTATCGTACGCAAAGGGGGCAAAGCCTTCCCATGATTCATCCGTCTATTCTCAGAAAACAACGCCTGCTTGTCGCTTGTGCTCTCGCTCTTATTATCGCGACGATCGTGATCGGAATGGGGCTGGGGTACTCGTCGTTATCCTATAACCGGCTGCTCCCTACCCTATTGGGGCATGGAACATTCAAAGAAGAGTTCGTGTTATTTTCGATCCGGTTACCTCGGATTTTAATTACCTTGTTAGCAGGTATGGCGCTTGCCCTATCGGGTGCGATTCTGCAGGGTGTTACACGTAATGATTTAGCTGACCCCGGCATTATTGGGATAAACTCTGGTGCGGGTGTGGCCGTTGCCATCTTCTTTCTCTTTTTCCCGGTAAAAGCAGGCTCCTTCGTGTATTTTCTTCCGCTAGTTGCCTTTATTGGGGCTTTGCTCACGGCCGCCTGCATTTACTTGCTTTCTTATAGTCGAAAAGAGGGTCTTCAGCCCGTCCGTTTAGTGTTAATGGGGATTGGCTTCTCCATGGCGTTATCCGGCATCATGATTGTTGTGATTTCATCCGCAGAACGCGCAAAAGTGGACTTTATCGCCAAATGGTTGGCCGGCAACATCTGGGGAACCGACTGGCCGTTCATCTGGGCGCTTCTGCCGTGGCTTGTCGTGCTCATCCCGTTCACGTTATACAAAGCTAATCGATTAAATCTGCTTGGGCTTAACGAGCCTGTCGCGATTGGTGTTGGTGTCTCCGTGGAAAAAGAGCGCATCGTCCTGCTTCTTGCTGCTGTCGCACTTGCCGCCTCGGCCGTTTCCGTCACGGGAGGCATAACCTTCATTGGGCTTATGGCTCCGCATATCGCGAAAGCTTTGGTCGGACCTAGGAATCAGCTGTTCATACCTGTCGCCATTCTTATCGGCGGATGGCTGCTGCTGCTGGCCGACACAGTCGGGCGCAATTTGCTCGACCCTGATGGGATTGCGGCCGGTATCATGGTCGCCTTGATCGGTGCGCCTTATTTCATGTATTTACTGCTGAAAAAAGCATGAGGAAAGGCATGCAAAAAAAGCTATTCCCTGATTGTTGGGAATAGCTTTTTTTGATTTTTCTAACAGGAAAAACTGCCGTTATTTTCAATGGTTTTGTGCTTTGAACATCTTTAGATGGAATTTCTCCTGCTAATAGTTAGAGATGTCCTGTAACTCATCGCTGAGCGTCATATTAACAGGAGTTTTTCATGTTATATGGCTGGATTCACTGAAACCCGCCAAAATAACGGGAGTTTTTCCAGCTAATGCACCGTAACTCAGATCTCTTCCTTGGGCTAGTGACTCTACGGGCACTTCCTCAATTAGCAATTTGACTCCACACCGGATACTCATCCAAATAGCCATACTGGTGCAGCTCTGTTAATGCTTTGCGAATGCTGCTTTCGTCCTCGCCAGACTCACTGGATAGCTCCAGCAAGTCGGTTAAGTCAATATGAGGATGTTCTTTGCAAAAAGCGAGCAAACCTTTGGCCGCCCAAGATAGCCGATCGTCCTGGAAATCTCCGACCAACCGACGAAACATTTTCTGGGAAATAATTTTCATCTCCACGAGATTCTGCATCGCTTTCGTTGCCTGCTTCAGATTCATCCGACCCAGCTTAGCAATATCAACTAACTCGGGGAGGTTTGATTCTGTGGAAAAGCACTTTAACACAATAACGGTCATTTGCGTATAAACATCCATGCCAGGATAACGAAATATTTCATCAGTCAATGTAAAATGCCTAGCTGCTTCTTTCCCCTGATTGTTATCCATTCGATGTCCTCCTTATCTTGAATCATGGAGTGGAGTACACCTACTCTGGTTCCCTTCCATGATCCGAGGTAGGCACTAGCTTTCCTGAATTCTGCCGGGACTGCCGGAATATTTGTGCCAAGCTAAATTTCTTCTGCTCGCCCTCCGCAATGGCTGCTTGAACAGGCAGCGGAAGCTCGTCCAACCCTGCCATAGGGTTGTCCTCTTCCGTTGCTGCGGGAGGGATTGCTGTGTCTATATCGTGGAGCCTTTCTTTCCCGGGAAATACTTCAATTTCTGTGATCGCAGATGTAGATGCTAATCCACGCTCTTCAAGAACATATTTCGTAAGAATATCGATAATTCCTTGGCTAAAATACCCATCCATCTTCAGCTGATTTAAATAGTCAATGACCTCAGTCGGCGTATCTGATGGAATGTACAAGGTTACATCTTTGCCAGAGCGAACATAGACGGTAGATCGGCGTTTTTTCAATCTTGACCGCTCCCGTTCTCGGAGACTCCTTTGGCATCTGTGCTGGCCGCGACTTCATCGTCCGCATGTTTCAGCGCGTGGTCCAACATGAGGAAGGTGCCTCGCACATTCCGGAATTGGCTATGTTCAGCTGTATCAAACCGGATGGGCAAGCCCAGCTCGGCATTTATTTTCTCTATCCAAGGCTGCAAAACAACAGCTCCTCCGCCGATAAACCAGAACTCGTTCGCATAACGAACGTGCTTCCATGAGCTGCGGGCGAACTTCAGCACCTTCTCCGCTAATATGCGCATGTGCTTATTGATGAGGCTCGTCATATCAAACACAACCTTGCCTTCAGCATAGATCTCATACTCTTTGTTGACGAGCATGAGCGTCAATTCGGCTGTGCTTGCAAGCAGCTCCTCACCTTGCGAGTTAACCTCGTTCCGAATGCTTTCCAGCGCATCGTTGAGGTAGATTTTGGCGCCAGTGGAGTGCCTTTGATCCAGATCCAGGCCTGGACGGAAGAACGCGATATCCATATCGACGCCGCCGACATCGGCAATGCCGAAGCCCTTGTGCGACAGATGCGATTTCGAAGTCGCTTCCAAATCATAGACGCCGGATACATCGTCAATGCTGATGTCGGTCGGAAGCGAGAATTCCATCTCCACCGTGATGCCTTTGAAAACCGGGGTCGTTATGAACGTGACGGAGTGGACACCTCCGGTGATTTTACGGGCAAATTCCTCACGGAATTTCGTAATTTCACGAATCGGCAAGCCAGTTCCTAGGTTCACGGCAGCTTTGATCCGCTTTTTCCCTTTCTTGATAGCGTCTTCATGTTGTTTGGCAATGGCATAGGCCGCAGCCGTTAGGAGCGTCACCATCGTCTCAGGTCTTTGGGCCTTCTTTTGCACGGCTTTATCTCCGACAATTTCATGAAGAATGCCTTCATCGCCAATGGCGAGATTCCCCACGTAAACATGACGGTACTGATCGCTTTCTATGGCAGGCGATGTAATTTGTACGTCGAGGAAATCCAGGGGATCACCTTGTTCCATCAAAAGAAATCGTTCACCAAACGGTTGTGCTAGTACATTAGGGAAAATGAAGCTACAGTCCAGATGGTCATATATGACCTTGACATGACTGCTGCCGTTATCAATGGACAGCGTGATGGTAGTGGTTAAGACTTCGTTCTTTGTCAAGTCAATTCCCCTCTCCTACCTTGATTTGAATCTATATACCTATTCGCAATAGGAAGGTAGAATGGGTGGGTATTTGGAATATTCCGTTAATTCCACACGTCAATTGGAATAAACTTTAAAGTTTAAATTCTAAAGTTTAAACGTTGAACTTTACGCTTTAAACTTCAAGATTTAAACTTCGAAATTTAGCGTTTAAACTTTAACATTTAAACGTTGGATCGTCTTTCTGCAGCGGGTGGAAGGTGCATCTGCTCTCTATATTTAGCCACTGTTCGGCGTGAAATGTTGAGGCCTTTGCTATTCAAGAGCTCAGTCAGCTGCTGATCGGAGAAGGGCCGGTCTCGATTCTCTCCCGCAATCGCTAAGCGAATCTCCTCTTTCATGTAGAAAGAAGAAACAGACGTTCCATCGGCTTGCTTCATCGAAGAGGAGAAAAAATACTTCAATTCAAACATCCCCCACGGAGTCTGAATGTATTTCCTGCTAACCGTGCGGCTTACGGTGGATTCATGCACTTGCAGCGCATCAGCGACTTGCTTCATGGTCATTGGCCTAATAGAAGCGGTTCCCTTCGCACAAAAATCGGCCTGTAGCTCGAACATCAGGCACGCTGTTTGTAACAGTGTAACCTTTCTTCGTTCGATACTGTCCATAAGCCCCCTTGCTGCTTGCCATTGCTGCTTTAAGAAACGGTAAGCATCTTGCGAAGCCCTCTGTTCCATCAGTTGGAGATAGGAGTCGCTGAGTGTAATACCTGGTAGCGCAGCATTTTCCAGAAATACGGTATATCTCCCCCCCACCAGCTTGAGCTTAAGATCAGGCGTCACATACTGCGGCTGCTCTCTGCTGTACATGGCTCCGGGCTTAGGGTTGAGCGATTTTATCTGTTCAATTGCCGCTTGGATACGCGATAGCTCTGTCCTATACTTAACGGCTAGCTGTTCAAGCTTGCCCTTGGCGATATCGTGAAGATCCTCTTGGACCAGGGATAGCGTGAGGGGTTCTATCGCATTCATCTGCTGCAATTGGAGAAGCAGGCATTCCGCTAGGTTTGAGGCGCCCACGCCGTATGGCTCTAAGCTTTGGATGATTTGAACAGCCTGACTTACATGCTCCAACGAGGAACCTTGAATAGCGGAAATTTCTTCTTTCGTATAGAGGAGGTAACCTTTTGAATCCAGATTTCCTATGATCCATTTGCAGAGAATCTTTAATGTACTGTCTAAATACAAACAAGCTAGCTGTTCTAGTAAAACTGATTCTAACGTAAGGGAAGCGCTATGATCGGCATTGAGCCACCAATCGTTGTTAGAAGCGCTGACACGGCGGCTTTCTTTCGTGTACTTAAGCTCGATAAAAGGATTCTCACTCGCTTGCCGTTTCACCAACTCCTGCAAGTCCAAGGAGGACATGTGCAGAATTTCCATGGATTGCCGCATGTGTGGCGTAAGCTGCATTTTGTGAGCCTGCAGGGCCGTCAATGAAATTTCCATCTAAGCTGTTCCTCCTCTCACCATGTAATCGCTTACTATTAGTATATTCGTGCCTGCACTGTAAAATCTACTAGGCAATCGGGCTAATCTTTTCAGGTAGCTAGCTCCGTTTCTTGAATAGGGGGAACTCCAATCCCTTATTCTGACTAAAATTGGAGTTTCTGAGTTTCTGGGGAACTACAGGGTTTAATTTCTTCACAATTAGCTCAAAGTCTGCCCGCTGCGACGTATTAGAGGACCACAGTTCCCTCTCTTCTGCTCGAAGGCCTGTTTTTGGCAAAATAACGCCCTGTAGTTCCTTGCCTACTGTCGAAGCATGAGTTCATGCTTCGATAAACCCTGCTGCACAAAAAAACCTAGCGACAAAAGCATCGCTAGGCCCTTATGCACAGCCCAATCCTTACAAACCTAACACGCGCCGCTCTTCCTCCGTAAACACTCTGGAGCGTGTCAGAAACCGCCGGCCCTCCGGGCCTTCGAGCGAGAACATCCCGCCCCTGCCGGGAACCACATCGATGATCAGCATCGTGTTTTTCCAATATTCGTACTGTGACTTACTCATATAGAAGGGAGCCCCGCCGATATCGCCCAGCAAGACGTCACTGTCACCAATCAGAAACTCCCCCTGCGCATAACACATAGGAGAGCTGCCGTCGCAGCAGCCGCCGGATTGATGAAACATAACGGGACCATGTTTGGCTTTGACGATTTCAATTAGCTCCAGAGCGGCCTCAGTAGCAACAACTTTACTTGCCTCCGTCATCGCTGCAGCTCTCTTAGAAGAAGCCCAATGCTTCAGGGCTGTAGCTGACGAGCAGGTTTTTGGTTTGCTGATAATGGGACAACATCATTTTGTGATTTTCGCGGCCGATACCGGAAGTCTTATAACCGCCAAAGGCTGCATGTGCAGGATAAGCATGATAGCAATTCGTCCAGACGCGACCCGCTTCAATGCTGCGGCCCATCCGGTAGGCTGTGTTCATGTCCCGTGTCCAAACACCTGCCCCAAGACCATAAAGCGTATCGTTAGCAATTGCCAGTGCCTCTTCCTGATTCTTGAACGTCGTAACCGCAAGTACAGGTCCGAAAATTTCCTCTTGGAAAATTCTCATTTTGTTATGCCCTTTCAGCACGGTTGGCTGGATATAGTAGCCTTCAGAAAGCTCCCCTTCCACTTTCCCCCTGTCACCGCCAATCAGACACTCCGCACCTTCTTGCGAGCCGATGTTAATATAGCTCATAATCTTCTCAACTTGCTCGGTTGATGCCTGCGCCCCGATCATGGTCGTTGTATCAAGAGGATTGCCTTGCGTAATGGAAGCAACCCGCTTCAGAGCTCTCTCCATAAATTGATCGTAAATGGATTCCTGAATCAAGGCACGCGACGGGCTCGTGCACACTTCCCCTTGGTTGAGGGCGAACATAGCAAAACCTTCAAGCGCTTTGTTGAAAAAAGCGTCATCCTTTGCAAGCACATCTTCAAAGAAGATGTTCGGGGACTTCCCACCCAGCTCCAAGGTAACCGGTATCAAATTCTGCGAAGCATACTGCATAATTAAACGCCCTGTTGTCGTTTCGCCGGTAAAGGCAATCTTCGAGATTCGGCTGCTTGAGGCAAGCGGTTTGCCTGCTTCAAGTCCGAAGCCGTTAACGACATTGACGACGCCAGGCGGCAATAAATCTTGAATGAGCTCAAGCAGCACCAGAATGGAAGCTGGCGTTTGCTCAGCGGGCTTGAGAACAACAGCATTGCCTGCGGCAAGCGCCGGAGCAAGCTTCCATGTCGCCATCAGCAGCGGGAAGTTCCACGGGATGATCTGCCCGACGACGCCGAGCGGCTCATGAAAATGGTAAGCCACCATATTGTCGTCTAGTTGGCTGAGTGTACCTTCTTGAGCGCGGATGCTCCCTGCGAAATAGCGGAAATGATCAATCGCCAGCGGCAGATCAGCCGCAAGCGTTTCACGAACGGGCTTGCCGTTATCCCAAGTCTCGGCAACAGCCAGCAACTCCAAATTAGCTTCCATACGATCAGCAATTTTATTTAAGATAAGTGCACGCTCGGCAACTGATGTGCGTCCCCATGCCTCTTTGGCAGCATGCGCCGCATCCAACGCCAGCTCGATGTCCTCCGAAGTAGAACGTGGAATCTCACAGAAAACACGATTATTGACAGGAGACGGATTGTCGAAGTATTGCCCCTTAACTGGCGCAACCCACTGCCCGCCGATAAAGTTCTCATACCGTTTTTTGAACGTTACTTTTGCTCCGTTTTGTCCAGGTTGTGCATAAATCATCCTCGCTCAGCCTCCTTAAAATGGTTTACATGAATAGATAAGCAAGAATCGTGCCAACGGATAGAATGCCGCCACACCAGACTTTACGAATTGTGCGTGAAGCTGAATGTTCCACTTTGATACAGAGGATGTGTTCCATTTTGGGACATTCTTTCTGGCAGCCCTCCATTAATAAAAGCAACTATGGTATGATCGGATCAGATACGATTGCAATGGAGGTGATCTTTTTTGCTATCCGTGGAAAATAACTTCTTATCCGACACAGCGGCAGCGTCTTGGAAGCGCTGTCATGAATTTGGTTTAGTCCCCACCGACCCCATTGACGATGACATTTTAACTGGCACTCACATGCAGGCACTACTAAAACAAAATGAGCAAACCATCCAATACACCGAGCAAATATTCGAACACATGCACGCTGGCATCAAACAGTCAGGACAGATGGCACTACTGATCGATCCGGATGGCACTATTATTCACACGGCTGGAGATATCGACTTCTCCCGCAGAGCGCTAGCGGTTCAGCTGCAAGTAGGCGCCAATTGGGCTGAACATCGCAAAGGAACGAATGCTATCGGTGTCGCGCTTACAGAGCGGAAGCCGGTGCGCGTGCATGCCGAAGAGCACTATTTTAAATCCAACCATTTCCTAACCTGCGCATCTGCCCCTGTCTTCAACGCCATCGGCGAGCTTATCGGCATCGTCAATATCAGCGGCAAACAAGAGAATTTCCATGCTTATACCTTTACCCTCGCCTGTTTGGCTGCTCAATCCCTGCAAAACAAGATTATGCTAGAGGAATCCAAGCAGGAGCACCTCATTACGCTTAGAGAGCTGGATCACTCCTCCCTGCATCATCCTATGCCGCTGCTCTCCCTTAGCCAAGATAACCGCATCCTCCGCGCCAATCACGCCGCGATGCGTATCATGGGCAGCGGTGTGATCGGTAAACCATTGCCGAAGCTGGAAGGTTTCGCTGTCCAAACGCTGCATAATGAGCATCGTAAGCTATGGCAGTCGGTCTCCATTCGAAGGACGACGGGAAATGGTCAGCCTTTATACGCGTTCAAGGATCTCGTCGGTACTTGCCCTACGTTCCTGCAGAGGAAAGAGTTGGCTCAGAAGGCTTCAACCTCCGATTTCCCTGTACTGCTCTTGGGCGAAAGCGGCGTGGGCAAGGAATTGTTCGCGCAATCCATCCATACCGCAAGCGCTCGGTCGGAAGCGCCATTCATTGCCCTTAACTGCAGCGCTATTCCAGACAGCCTGGTTGAGAGCGAATTATTCGGTTATGCCCGCGGCGCTTTCACAGGTGCAAGCAAAGACGGCAATATCGGGAAATTCGAGGCTGCGCATAAAGGCACGATTTTCCTCGATGAAATCGGCGATATGCCGCTTCGGGCGCAAGCTGCGCTTTTGCGTGTGCTCCAGGATGGTATGATCACTCCAGTTGGAAGCGCGAAGAGCAAAGCCGCCGATGTGCGGGTAATTGCCGCAACGAACAAGGACTTGGCCGCTGAAGTAAAAGCTGGCGGATTCCGCGCCGATCTTTACTATCGGCTGAAGGGCATCCCGATTACCCTGCCTGCTCTAAGGGAAAGAAACGATATCCTGACCTTGGCGCTTCATCTGATAGAGAAGCACGCTTCACCATGCTGCGCCTTAACGGAAGCTGCCAAGCACAAGCTGCTAACCTACCGTTGGCCAGGCAATATTAGAGAGCTGAACAGCATTCTCATGCAAGCGATCTTCATGGCTGGGGATCAGCCCATTGATGCTGAGCATCTGATGTTTGAAGCTTCCGACGAGCGTGACACGAATGGATCAGGTGAAGAGCATGCGTTGACGCTGAAAGAGGCGGAGATCAAGGCGATCAAGATAGCACTGAAGGCCTCCGAGTGGAATCTTAGCAAGGCAGCTGCCAAGTTGAAAATCGGGAGAACAACTTTGTACCGTAAGATAGAGGAATACGGGATTACTTAAATTTGAAGCCCCAATGGTCACAGAAGAGTAACTATCGTACTAAAAAGTACGTACTGTTCATCTCCTCATGAAACGTTCATAATAACAAATGTCAGCAGGTGACATCCTACTGATAGCAAGGAATTATGAAGCGATGAAGGCCGCTTGGCCAACATATATACAGTTACATGAGGAGGAATTACGCATGACGATCAACCATTTACAATCCACAACTAACCTGCATAACGGCGTCCAAATGCCTTGGTTCGGGTTAGGTGTTTTTAAAGTAGAAGACGGTTCTGAGGTAGTTAGTTCCGTCAAAGCAGCCATTCGAAATGGCTACCGCAGCATTGATACAGCAGCTATTTATGGCAACGAGACAGGCGTTGGACAAGCCATTTCCGAGGCACTTGCTGAAACAGGACTTGCTAGAGAGGAATTGTTCGTAACCTCTAAGGTATGGAATGCCGATCTCGGCTATGAGTCGACAATTGCTGCTTATGAAGCAAGCCTATCCAAGCTGGGGCTGGAGTACCTAGACCTGTACCTCATTCATTGGCCGGTCAAAGGGAAATATAAAGAAGCTTGGCGCGCTCTGGAAACTCTGTACAAAGAAGGCCGCGTGAAAGCCATCGGCGTCAGCAACTTCCAAATTCACCAGCTAGAAGATGTGATGAAGGATGCAGAAATCAAGCCAATGGTGAACCAAGTTGAGCTTCACCCGCTTCTGTCACAGCAAGAACTGCTTAGCTTTTCCCAAGAGCATGGCATTCAGCTAGAAGCATGGTCTCCGCTTATGCAGGGCCAGCTATTCGATCATCCTGTTCTCAATGACATCGCCACTAACCACAGCAAATCGGTTGCTCAAGTCATTCTCCGTTGGGATCTGCAGCGCGGCATTGTGACGATACCGAAGTCAATCAAAGAGCAGCGCATTATCGATAACGCCAACGTCTTTGACTTCTCGTTGACCGATGAAGAGATGGCTCGTATCGATGCATTGAACGAGAACAGACGCGTAGGACCTGATCCGGACAACTTTGATTTCTAAGCTGCCTTTGTGGCATTGCGGTGCGCTGTTCCCCGAGTAGTACATTTTACATGGAAATAATACAGTAAATTTGCTCAAATGAGCTAGTTATATAGGTTTAGATGGAATTACTCCTGCTATTCCCCCTGGTTTCCTCATAAAAGGGGCAGCTGTGGCTGAATTAACTGGAGGAACTCCAGTTAATCCACATAAGCTACTATTAGCGCCATTTTTACCTGTAGAAAATACTGTTATTTCACCCTGGAGCATCAATAAAGTGCCTCCGGCTACCCCCATTCTTATATAATGAAAAAGGCACCGGTCCTTCCAAAATGGAGGAATGGGTGCCTTTTCTTTTCGTTTCGTTTTCGTTTACCGTGCGTTCGGGTCCGCTTGCGAAACCCCAAGGATCATGCCGCTTGGATCCGTAAAATAAGCAAGATAGCCCATTCCTGGCATGGCCATTTTGGGAACCACGATCGTTCCGCCATTGGCAGAAATGGCAGCTAAGTAATCATCGATGGAGGGCACCTCGATCGAATTCACTGTTCTAGCCGCGCCATCGGGCGATTTCATTAAACCGCCATCAATGCCTTTCTCATCCGATTCACCCGTTTGAATAAACCAGTAATCCTGCGGCCCTGGAAATTTTGAAAACTTCCATCCGAAGGCATTCGAATAAAATTCGATCACTTTCTCTGGATCAGGCACTTGCATTTCAAAACGTAAAATCTTGCTCATTCAGGTCCCTCTATTTCTGTCGACGCATTAATCGACGTTATGCAGGGCATCTAGTGCTGCCCCTCTGTCTTTCAGGAAAAATACCGAATTGCCTTGATTGCATTCATAGATAAAATCCCTCAAACTTTTACTGTTATACACGTCAAAATCCCCAACGATCGCGACTTTAACCTTATAATTCATAAATTTCTGCAGAATCTCACCTGCAAGGCGGGTCTTCAACTCGAAAAAGTCTTCTGTGATATTGGCCTTGTCCAGCAAGATCTTATGGCATTCCTCCAGATATTGTACAGATGCCATCAAGTCCAAAGCCTCCTGTACATCGCTTATGAGGATGTTCTCACTTTCCACAATAGCCACTCTGGAGTTATTTCTAATATCAACTGTTATATTCATTGGCTATCTCCTTCGAACCTATTCGCGAATTGCCCGTACAGCCGCCTCTAAGACCTGAATCACCTTATCGCACCATTGATCGAACTCCTGATCTTCTCTTTGCAGCTCAGGCTTAGCTAAAATATTAGCTACTGTCGATTTAATCCCTTGATCAAAACGCGTGGTCGCAACGAACTCCGGAACAAGACGCTTCAGCTTCGCATTGTCAAAAACAACGGAATTCGCCTTATCTCCGAGCAAGCCGCCTCTGTAATTCTCCGTACTGCTCGCATCCAAAAATTCAGATGAAACATGGACGGCCTGCAGCTTGACCCCAAGCGCATCAGCAATGGTTTCATATATTTGATTCCAAGTAAGTGTCTCGTCGGAAGTGATATGTACGGACTCCCCAATGGCATGAATATTGCCCATAAGACCAATGAAACCTTTAGCAAAATCGCTATTATGCGTCATTGTCCACAGTGAAGTCCCATCCCCGTGAATGATCACCGGTTTGTTCTCAAGCATACGTTTGGCAACCTGCCAACTGCCTTTACTGCCATGTACACCAAGTGGAATGGAGCGTTCATCATAGGTGTGACTCGGTCTTACGATCGTAATGGGAAAGCCTTGATCGCGGTATTGTTTGAGCAAATAATCCTCACAAGCAATTTTGTTCCTCGAATACTCCCAATATGGGTTGGATAGAGGCGTTCCTTCCGTAATTCTATAATCAGACAGCGGCGTTTGGTACGCAGATGCTGAGCTTATGAACATAAATTGCTTCGTTTTACCTTGAAATAAGCGGTAATCTCTCTCCAGCTGTGCCGGTTCAAATGCGATGAAATCTGCAACGACATCGAACTCCAAGTGTTCAATTAGACTAGCAACATGTTCTTCATCCCGAATGTCCGCTGTGAGCAATTTAGCCCCAGCCGGTAAAGATTCATTTCTTGTGCCTCTATTCAGCAGATAAAGCTCGCACCCACTTTCTAACAGCTGCTTCGTAATTGCTGAACTAATTGTTCCCGTTCCTCCAATAAATAGCGCTTTCATCATCCACCTCCGGTAGTCTTGAGCATTCCCCTCATTTTTATTCGCCAAAGAGAGCCTAAAACCTCCCAGACGGATCAGTTTACCCCGCTTAGTGCAAAGGGCTCCCTAGAAAATCAATAGATATCGAATTAATCAAATAAATGATAAAAGCCTGCGCAAAGCCGCTAAGTGCTGGCTTGGCGCAGACTTTTTCAGATTCCATCCCTATTTCTTATCTTTACTCTCAGGTGTTTTGGGGACTTTCCTTCCCTTAGAACCAAACTCTCGAATGTGCACTTTCGCATCTATTTCTACGTTCGAACGACTGAATGCTTCATCCCAGTCATCCTTTACTTTCTTCCATTCCTGGTAGTTCTTGATTCTGAAATCTTCACCAAAGCCGGCAACGTCCACTTTATAAGTGTCCTTTATTTTCGCAATACCTTGTTCCGCAATGCGTTTTATTTCATCTGCTACAAGTTCGTCCGTCTTTTTAATAAAGTCCTCATCAAGTGCATCGTTTACAGTCCAATCCTCACCAAGGCGACCCTCCGTGTCAATGGAAACATGAAAGGTAATCTGTCCACCATCCACCTGCGGTTTGATCTTTGTAGCTATATGATTAACTTCATAAATAAGATCTTTCTTCGTTTTCTTATCTGTGACCGTGAGCACTCCTCCTCTGCTTCCATGCTTAGTCCCCAAAATAAAGTTGACCCCTGAAACCTCTTCTTTCGTCAACCAGCCGACTAACCGCTTCTTTTTTCCCGAAACAATAGCCGCTCCATGCATCTCAGACCCGTTCGAAAGATCAATAACTTGAACGAGGAAGCTTTGTTGATTAGAAAGATTGACAGACATCTCCCCCAAGGTTACTTGACGAGGCATCTCTAACGTCTTGTAATGATTTCGGGATTTATAAAAAATATTAAAGGAAGGAACCTCATTATTTTCTGTCTTTTTTTCGAGAATGGTGATCGCAGGCCCTTTGGAAAAGTACACACGCACGGTACGTCTCATCTCATGGTCCCGCTGGAAAAAGTTCATTAAATCCAACAAATGAGCCGAGGATGTGATTTTATCGCTTAAGATGATGACCTTCAAATGCGTATAATAAGGAGAACGGTCTGTTCGTGTTGACGTTCTTCTAATGATTTCAAATATATTGGAGCCCCCGTCGGTAAGGTTAAAGTATCCTTTTGTTACGCCTTCCTTCGATCCGACTGTCGTATTGACGAACTGCTGCGTCATTTCTATCCGGTGGTTAGAGGTATCATCCCCTTGATCCAGCGCAATTCCAGCGACCATGCCGATTTGTTCAATTTCCCGTTTATCCCAGCAGCCAGGAAGTACAAGGAATGACAGGAAGAAGAGGAAGAAGGCAGTCCGTCTTGTACGTTGTTTCACGGTATACGACCCCTTTTTCTAAGCGTAGCAATGAGCAGCAATAAGATCGGCATGATGCCCGCCGTGAATAAGGATAGGTTGCCAATAAGTTCTCCGAGTTTGATGCTGCCGTTCAAATCACTTGGATAAATGCCAACGAAATAAATAACGACCAATAAGCCGATATGCACGTAGTTAATATTGATGCCAAACATTTTGCTAATGCCAAGACTTGCTATGTAATGCGAAACGATGTATGTGGTAAAGATCTCAACGAGCCAGACGGCAATGAAAATAACTTCAAAATTCTCCAAGAAAAATCCGGCCATCTCCACGTTTTTAATTAATTCCAAGGTTGGCCAGGTTAATGTGCTGGCTTCTGAAACGCCCAATACATCAATAACAATAACCGCATTAATCGTATATAGGACGATGATCAAGGCAACGCCAATGATGGCTGAAAGCACCATTTTTTTCGGTTTATCCACGAAAGCGGAGAACACCATAATACATTCAAAACCCGAATACGAAAGTGCCGTCGAGAGAAGACCGCTGAAAACAGGACGTATCCCTTCGCTAAGAACAGGACGCAACTTATTAATATCGAAGTCCTGGATGCTGAGCAGCATGACGAACAGTATGCTTATATAGGTTATCGGCAATAAAAACTCCATTAACCGGGCTATCGGATTGATTTGTCCCAAGAGTAAATAACCGGCAACAATTAAAAAAACGATCATTGTCACTTCAATTGGTGTTTGGTCCAACAGGAACTGTCTGATAACTTCAGCTTGCATACGCACTTCGAAAGCAGCCATCAATATGTAGTACACGCAAAATACGACACTAAAAGCCATTCCTATCGCTTTGCCGACAATCTGGTTATTGTAATCAAAGAGGGTTTCTCCGGGAAATCGCCGGCTTACCTTCGCACAAACAACAGCCAACAGCACAGAGATTAATCCCGCTATGATGATGCTCATCCATACGTCAGGAGTACCGATCTTTTCAGAAGTGGCCCTAGGCAGCGTGAGGATGGACAACCCGAGAATCATGGATGTGTTTAAGACCGTTAATTGCGAAATCGAGATCTGATCACTTCGCATAATCTTCATGTTTCCACCACCACCACCCCTCTCTAGTTTTCATTATTTCGCTCGCTTCTTATCTTTGGGATCTAACAATTTCGGTCGCTCTTTTATCCATTTCAAGGGATATTTAATAATCGAATCCTTCCAATCTGACGGATGATAGTGCACGTAGACGCCTGCATAGTTGGTCCCAAAGCTTTTTAACTTCATCATATGGGACAGGAGCAGCAGCGTAACCATAATAATCCCGTATAAGCCTAGTAATGCGGCTGCAAGCATCATAAAGAACCTTAGTAACCGCATGGCAATTCCCGCTGAATAAATCGGTATCGTGTAGGATGCGATTGCCGTCACAGCCACGACAATGACCATGATCGGGCTCACAATACCTGCCTGTACCGCCGATTGCCCAATGACTAGACCACCGACCATGCCGATTGCTTGTCCGATTGGCTTGGGAAGCCGAATAGCGGCTTCACGCAATATTTCAATGGTTATTTCCATCATCATGGCCTCTACATAGGTGGGAAAGGGAACACCTTCCCTGCTGGAAGTGATCGATATGGCCAATTTGGTAGGAATTAGTCCCTGATGAAAAGATATAAATGCAATATAAAGTGATGGCAAATAGAGTGAAACAACGACGAGTATATACCGCATAATGCGGATTATACTTGAATAGATCCAGCGTTCGTTACTGTCTTCCGGAGAGTAAAGCATCATCGGTAATGTTACTGGCACGATAAGGACAAACGGCGTGCCGTCCAAGAGGATAGCTACTTTGCCATCCATCAACGCTGCGACAACTCGATCCGGACGTTCCGTATTCATGATTTGAGGGAAGGGCGAGAACGTATTATCTTCAATAAATTGTTCAATAAACCCCGACTCTGCCGCATCGTCAATATCGATCGTTTCGATCCTGCGACAGACTTCTTCCACCATCTGATTGTTGGCAATATCCTTAATGAAAGCGATAATTAGCTCTCTTTCCGTACGCTTGCCAACGTGATATTGGAGCATCGTGAAAGAGGGATCCTTAATCCGTTGTCGGATTAGAGAAATATTCGTTGAAACATTCTCAACAAAACCTTCGCGTGAGCCCCGTACCACGGATTCGGACTTCGGTTCTTGAATGCTTCTTCCTTCTTGATGTGCCGTACTAAGGATGATATAACTGCTAATTTGATCAATAATGAGTACGGTATTACCTGATAAAATATTGCGAATGCACGCTGCCACTGAGTCGGTTTCGATTAGTTCGGAAAGTACAATCGTGGTGCCCAGCACTCTTTTCTTGAATTGATCCGATAAAGAATCGTCGCTTGCAGCTACCATCTGCATCAGTGGTTGCAGCACGCTTTTATTAATAACTTCCGAACTCCCGATGGTAGTAACATAGATAATTGCCGCTTTCCGCCCTGTACTTCCAAGTATAATTTCTCGCAAAACGACATCATGATTGTGCCCGATGACATCCATAATCGATTGAACACTGTTTGAAAGGGATTCACTTTCCATCAATTCCGTTCCCCACCTTTCAACCTTATTAGTAATCATCTTGGTATTATTCGTTTGGAAAGAATTTCTTATACTAGTAGTAAAAAACCCGACCAGCTCTACTGAGCTAATCGGGCTTCTAATTACTGATTTGGCATCTTTATGTTCTACTCACTCGCATCGGCGCGAAAAAAGCTTCCTCTACATCTCGAGCAGGCAGTGGCCTGCTGTAATAATAACCTTGAATCTTCTTACAGTCATTATCCATTAAAATATCCAGCTGTTCCTTCGTCTCAATGCCTTCCGCAATGACGTCCATATTCAAATGCTGGGCCATGGAGATAATCGTGGCCACAATTGCTTTATCATTATTGTTCTCCGTAATATCGCGGATGAACGAACGGTCAATTTTGAGCTTGTGGATCGGCAGAAGCTTCAGATAACTCAAGGAACTATATCCCGTTCCGAAGTCATCCAAACTGATCCGAATGCCAGATTCCGTCAATTCATTCAAAATACTTCTGGAAACAGACGCATCCATCATCATGCTTTCCGTAATCTCTAGCTCCAGATATTGCGGCTCAAGTTCAGTTTCCGCTAGGATTTCTTTAATGTACATTGCCAAATTGGTCTGGTGGAACTGCTGAGAAGATAAATTGACGGAAACAGGAATCAAGGGCCCGCCTCCACGATGCCATTCTTTCATTTGTCGGCAAGCTTCTCTCAGCACCCATGTGCCCATTTCATAAATAATGCCTGTTTCTTCCGCGATGGGAATGAAAACGCCTGGCGAAATCGTGCCCTTCGTCGGATGATTCCAACGCACGAGCGCTTCGACTCCAATCATCTGGCTATCCCCGGCGCGAATCTGCGGCTGATAATTCAAGAACAGCTGATTGCGCGAGATCGCCTGACGCAAATCAACTTCCAACTCAATTTTCTCCTGTAATTGCGCGTTCAATTCGCCCGTATAGAACTGGTACCCGTTCTTGCCGTTCTTCTTCACTTCGTACATCGCGGTGTCTGCATTCTTGAGCAGTTGCACCGCATCTGCGCCGTCATTTGGATATACCGCAATACCGATACTTGCTGTGACGTAGAAATCATTCTCTTTAAGACGATACGGCACACCAATCGCTTTGATGATTTGTTCAGCAAAATTTGCAACTTGGTTCGTATCGTAGCTGCTGTCACAGAGCAGTGTGAACTCATCGCCGCCCATGCGCGCTAAAGTCACCTTCATACCCTCCATGCACCGACGGATACGTTCACACATTTCCTGCAGAAATTGGTCTCCATAGGTATGTCCGAGCGAATCATTAATTAATTTAAACCGATCCAGATCCATCACCATGACAGCGAACTGCTTAGCATCGCTATCAATCATTTGCGCCAGCACTTCATTGAACATCCGTCTATTGGGCATTCCTGTCAGCTCATCATGAAAGGCAAGGTGTTGGATCTTCTCTTTGGATTGCTTTTCTTCCGTAATGTCTTTGGCAATAATATAGCTGCCGACAACCTGCCCATCTAGGATGACTGGAGCGTTAATCACACTGAGCTCGACGCGGTGTCCATGCTCGTGCATAATCGCAGTCTGGTAAGTCTGCATCTCTCCGTCTCGGGACTTCGTGAACATCTCTCTCGTGCGCTCCTGATCCTCCGGTACAATGAAAGGCAAGATGTTGTCTATCGTTTGGTTGCGGAACCAATCACCGGTTAGCCCTGTAAGTTCCGTTACAGCGGAATTGAACCCAATAATGCGATAGTCCATATTGATCGAAATGATGCCATCCTGATTATTTTCGAATAAGGATTTATACCATTTCTCATGTTCCTGGATTTCGTTATCTTTGCGTGACAATCGATTGGAAATATAAATGCCAAAAAGCGACAAACCTAACGTGAACAGCGTACCCCCTGCGATCGTATAAGCCAAAAGCTTCTGATCCAGAAACATACCTGTTTGATCTATTGTATCCAGCATTTCAAATTGTGCAGCATACATGCCCGTATAGTGCATGCCAACTACGGCAGCTCCCATGATTAATCCACTGCCGAGCTTCTTCCACATTCTACTTGGCTCTGTTCCCTTACGGAAATAGAAAGCCAACCACAACGCCGCAATGGACGCAACAAGAGCAATAAGAATTGATAGTGCGAAATAAACAGGTTTATAGGAAATATTAATTTCCATCGCTGCCATCCCAATGTAATGCATAGCCGAGATGCCCGTTGCGAGCAGAAGCCCTCCAGTAAGCAATAATCGCCAAGATAACTGACTTCGTCCAACCACATACAAAGCAAGGAAGGAAGCCGCGATCACAACGACGACGGAAAGTATGACATTGACCAAGTTATAGGCAACAGAAATGTTCAGCGAAAATGCAAGCATCCCGACAAAATGCATGGACCATACGCCCAAACCCATTGCGATCGCTCCAAAAAGGAGCCAAGACCAGCGAGATACTCCTTTGGAAGTGCTGATTCTTCCTACTAAATCGAGGACTGTATAGGATGCTACGACAGCAACCACATAGGAAAATGCAACTAGAACCATATCGTATGTACCATGCAGATGATGCACTTCTAAACCTCATTTCAACGATAAAATATTGGTAAATAAATATATAATATATATATTACCTGATTTATAGAGAGATAAATAGCATCCTATCATGTAAAAAAAGGCTAACTGATCAACAGTTAACCCTTTCGACACACATTATTTGACATCATGGACTACTTCCGTTGCGGGTGTTCTCCACCGCCTTCAGGCGTCTATGAGAGGGATATCTCGCTAACTTACGAGATTGAACCCGGGCTAACCTCGCACGGCAGCAGCGAGCAGATGAAGCAGGTGGTTATGGAAAGCACCTGGGAGATAGCCTATTTCAGTTTTAAGTCAAGTTTCTTAGTACCCATATTTTACCTTTTTATTCATCCTATTAAACCATTATAGATAGGCATTTGGAATTAAATTGAAAATTATACGCTATATAGTGTTTACTTCCATATATTTATAGTTTAATATAACCATTAATTATTCCTTTTTATGGAATATAAATAATTATATGGAGGTTTTATCGTGAAAAAGTTTAAAACTTTAGCCCTGACCTTTACAGTTGCTACCTCAGTTCTTCTCTCGGGTACCTCAGCCTTTGCTCTAGGAACCGCAAATAATAACGATAGCTCCGCTTCGCCAAATGTTTTTAGTGGCAGCAGTGATTCCTTTGACGGAACTATTGATAATTCAGTAGATAAAGACTTTGATTATTACAAATGGGTGAACGATACGGGTTCAGCTAAATCTTTCTATGTAAATTTTGACACGTATGAAAATCGAAGCCTTGATTATCGCATTAATTCTATTGGAGTATCTGGTATTGGTGCCGCTGCAACTCGTGTGTCTGTTGCCACAGGCCGAGAAGCATGGCTTGTATATCTTCCTGCAGGTGAAAGATTAACTGTTCAGGTTACTTCAGCTACATTCTCTAACTACGACCCAACGAAAAAGTACGTAATTAGCTTGGGGAGCTCCCCTTGGTTTTAAATAGGCATTAACATATCAAACCCTATTTTAAGGCAAAAAAACCATCAATCCGACTTCTGTCCGGTTGATGGTTTTCCTTCGTCTTTTCAAAATAAATGATGGATTTGAATATCCTTGTTAAATTCCCTTAAATATTCAACGATCAGCCGTCTATGGCACTGATGGGGTTTATGTTCGCTGCATAAGAAACACACGGCTTCCTCTTCCCCCAGAAAGACATCCATCTTCTGCTCTATCTTCCGTTCAGCGATCAAATTTACAAAGATTTTCTCAAATTCATCCCAGGCGATTTGCTTCTTCTTGATAGCTTCTAGGATTTCTTTGGTGGGAGCTAGATCAAGCTCGTGCGCATATTTGATGTTTACTAGTTCCAAAATATATATTAAATCTTCCTTTTTCGCATAACCCGCTAGCTGCGACACATTATTAAGCCTAGTATCAACAACCTTGGTTACTTGATTTTCGCGCAAATGATTAACGAATGTTCGCAGAGATTTCTCAGCAAAACCGATGGTGTACACGTTGCTCATTGTCATTTTCACCTCATATCACATTATCGGAACCATCACTCTTATGCCTACTAGTGGCATATTCGATGCAGATCACCGTTTTCCTTTAGCTTTATTTATAAATTCGTCATAGCGTTCTCGTGTATAAAAAAGAGAGGCAGTTAGAAACCATACGGTTTCAGACTGCCTCATTCGTTGCTTTAATACGATGAATGACACTTCGTTCCTGTTCGTGATTCATCTCTTCTATTCTTCTGTTTAGAAAGAAAGCATCGACCCAACTCCAAAGCAAAGATCCAGCTAATATGGCTATGCTAAACCATAAGAGAAAGTAACTAAATGCTTCTAACTCTGTGTAGATTGCCAATAGAAAGATCGCAATACCAGGAACGACCGTAGCCGCAAACATCAAGCTTGCGTATAGATAATTTTCTGTATAGTAACGGTGAGCTCCAAAGTAATGCAACACAGACCATAGTGCCCAGACAACTTCCTTAGATTTGCGCTTCTTCAGCAGTTCTGCTTCTAAGATCGCCAGCTCTTCCAACGTTAACGTACGCAATAATTGTAAATTATCCATAGGTATGTACGTTATGCCTGAGCTGCAGCAACTTCTGAGTTTGCCCGCGCTTGGTGGATCAGACGGATTTCCGAAATAATTTCGTTCTCAACCTTTTCATTCGTATCTCTAATCATGCCTGATAACAAGAACAAATCAACGAGTGCCCAGATACCTAATCCACCCAATGTGAGTAACATGGCAACTCCAGTACCAATTCGTCCTAAGTAGAAACGGTGACCCCCGATTCCGCCTGTGAAGAACCATAGCAACCAAGCGATACCGCCTGATTTCTGTTTCTTAGTCATCTCGGAAGCCAGCAATTGAAGCTGTTCCGATGTTAAACTCTGTTTCTGTAATAGTGACGACATATTTCGACCCCTTCTCGTATAATGTTTAAATTATACATGGTCGATCTTTCATTTTATATCAATTTTCCCTAAATTTTGGTCAAGTTTTCATAAAGATTGCTATGAAAAAAAGAAAACACCCGCTTGGGTGTCATCTTTCCTTTTACCTTTGCCCTGAAGACCGCTCTGTCGCCGGCACCGGAGTTAGTACTCTAGTGGTTGATTCTGATTGTGCTGGTCGAACATCGGGTGTCTCAGGTGCTGGCGCTGTCGTCGGTCCTTTTACATCTCGACGAGATGGAGTCATCGGCGTCACCTCACTCGCTTGTCTCCGACTCTCCACTACCTGAGGTATAGCAGTTTGCCTTGACTCTTCAACGGATGCGACGGGCGAAGGCTTCGCCTCGCCTCCTCTTGAGGCCACTGCTCTTGATCTTGTCTCTTCCGCAGTAACTGCGGGTGGCGTGGTTGGTGTCACGGAATCAGCAGACTTCGTATCACTAACTACTTCTGTTCCTGTCTTTTTATCGGTATCTGTTGTTTGTGTTGTATTCGTTGTGTTCGTCGTCTGATCTGTTGAGCTCGATGTATTTGTCGTAGTTGTATCTGTCGTCTTTTGATCAATAGTCGGCGAGTTCGATGGAGCTGAAGACTGCTTATCGACATTAGCATTCGTTAATGAACAACCGCTAATAATGAGAATAGCAGCTAACCCAACGAACGACCACCGGTACGAATTAAATTGAAACTGCTTAATCATAATAATTCTCCTTTTTAACTGTGACTTGCTTCCAGATAAATTAACATTGCCAGGCACGCTTACTGGGCGGGTATAGCTTTCCAATAGTTGAATGAGCGTATAGCCGTAATTCTCCCTTTTAGCTGGCTCAAGATAAGAAAGGGCTAACGCATCGCTCGCAATCTCCTGATCATCACGCATGCGTTGATTCGCGTACCAAAGTACAGGATTGAACCAATGAATAATCAATAGAATCTGCATGATCCAATTGATCGCAATATCATTGCGTTTACAATGCGCCAGCTCATGCAGAAAGATATGGCGGATTTGTTCCTGATCTAAGCTATCAATGACCCTCTGTGGTATAACTAACCTTGGGTTCCAGAATCCAAAAAGCGTCGGCATCGTCAACTGATCCGATACGACTAGAATGACTCGTTTATGTACGGACATAAGCTTTTGACATTGAGCGAACAACTGCAGGATGCCGATGTCTGTTATCGGAGTCGTTTCTTTTGATATTTTCTGCGCAAACTTTCGGTTGATCACAAATGTATATAGGCCAAATAAGATAATACCAAGCAGCCATACATAGATAGAGTACCTGTACAAAATAGTACCTACAGAGTCCACAGCAGCTAATCCCTCTTGTGTTCCTATCTGAACCGCGGAGTCGATTTCGTGAATGCCCTTAGAGTAAGATAGCCAGTTATAGATGCTCAAATCGCTTTCCAGGTCCCAGGGTAGGAGCAGTCGCACCATCACCAACAACCACATGAGATAGTGCCATCTAGGTTTTATTCGCTTACGCAGGATACGCTGGGTCAGCATAATCAACACGACCGTAATGGCTGCCATGACCGATACAGACAAAATCCACTCAAAAATTCCGTTGAGGAGTTCATTGGTTTGGTTCACTTTCACCCTTTCCTTTCCTGTTATTTCGATTTATTTTCGAGAATATTTTTTAACTCCTTAATATCTTCCTCCGAGAGCTGTTCTTCCTTCAAAAAGTTAACCAGCATTGGCTTAAAGGCACCACCGTACATTCTTTTGAGAAAAGATTGCGTCTCTGACTTCACACACTCGCCCTCAGAAACTAAAGGGAAATAGGCATAAACTCTGTTCTCTTGCGTAAATGACAGGGCCTGCTTCTGCGTTAGTCTGTTCAAAAGGGTCCGAATCGTTTTGGGCTTCCAATCCGTCTGGTCCTGCATGGCTGCAATCACTTCATTAGCCGTACGTGGCGATTGATTCCAAAGCACCTTCATGACTTCCCATTCAGCATCCGTAATATGAGGGACAGTCTTCACATAGCTACCTCCTTTCCACTTGGATTACAAATGTAATACAAACTCAGTATTACATTTGTAATCCACACTTGTCAAGTTCAACGACAGGTCGCGAATTAGCGAAAAAACCACCCCGCAGAAGGATGGTTTCCCGTGATTTCCTATTTTTTTACCTCTGAACCACATAAGGGCCAATAAGTGAAAGGAATACTTGCACATCTTTTTTGCTAAAAGGGTTTGGAGGCTGCACCAGAAGGGCAGCAACTCGGGCCAAATCCACTTCACCCTCGCCTGCAAAAAAAGCGGATTTCACAGCATCATGGACCTCAGCTTCCGTTCTATTATCGGAAATGGGGCTAATTTTCATATTCATAGATATATTCCCTGTAGTGTCCTTAACGCCAATACCGATACTGGTTGCTCCATGGGGAATCGAGAATCCTTCAGGCAGAGTGAACATCGGCGCAGCACCTTTCAATACTTCACCAACTAAGCTTATTGGGCGGTTGAAACTATCTAAGAAATAAATCTGATAGCTATGGAGATTCGACTCATCGGCCGCACGGTCCCAAGTTAGAAAGCCGCGTAGTTGATCAGCCTGCTCATCCATATCCACGAAGCTCATATTTGGAGGAAGCTTCGTATTAAGCACGCTATTTTTGACAGGAATAAATATCGGTGCACTCTCTTTGCCATCATTGCCATAGGAATAGAGAGCAAATTGAGTAGCATTAGCTGGAACAGGCTGGTTGTCATCTAACATGTAAAATAGCTGCGTATATGATCTGGGCGAATAGATCGTCGCGAGCGCTTGTAATTTATCACCGTTTGCGCTGCTGAAATATAGATTATAGCCTCGAATCTGACTCATCTCAGAGGGCAAAGCGAAGCTAATACTCCCAGAAATCGTATGTGCATTGATCGTGTATGTATAGTCTTGAATATTCGAAGGCATAGGAAGGCTGCCCGAATAATCAGCGGACAGTAACGTGTCGGCTTGGCGGTTATCCATGACATTAACAGTTGGATAAGTGGAATACTCCTCACCAGCACTGTTAACGCTGCCCACTAAGATGGCACCCGTGCCAGCAGGGAATGCATCAAATACATATTCGTATGCTCCATCTGACTTCTTGGCTACAGTATCCCAGTATTTCCACTGGTTGTCTCCAATTACCCAGTAATAAATGTTATAACCTGCCAAAGAGGCTTCATCATTGGCTCCAGCCCAAGTAACCCGTGCGTTAATCATACCGCCATTTGCATGGGTATCTCGAAACTTCAGGGATCCAACAGCATGTAAATTGTAGTGCCACAAAGGTACCGTTCTACTATCAAGCACACAAGAGTTACTGTCTAGTAAAGTAATTCCTAGGCGAGTTGCGCCTGAAGGCAATGCTATATTCGTTATTGTACTTGTATAGAAGTTGCGTTCATCGGAATAAACGGATGTGAGAACAGAACCTATAGGGGTATTCCCATTGTCCATGAATTGGAGCCGCATTTCGGAATGAATAGGGACAGTACCATAAGTTGACCATGAAACAGTTCCCTCAAACTCATTAGCACTTGATGAATGATCGTTAATACTTAGCGAGCTGAGTCCTATCGAAGTATTGTCATCCGTTAGGCAAAAGGTATGCTCAAAGGCCTGCCCTGCTGTGAGCGTTCCGGATTGTATAGAGCTGTTCCTGAAGTAATTTGCTGACGCTGTGAGCGTGAAATCACCAATTGGCAAATTAGGAAATGAAGCAATGCCATTAGCGTCCGTTCTCACTGTCAGCGGAAAAGGGAGTGCGGATGACGTAAAGATTACATTAGCATAGGCGATAACGTTCCCGGACGTTGACTTAACCGTAATGTTCGCCGATGCCTTTTCTGTTGCCGCGTGAGCTGTCGAAAAGCTGCAAACGTACGTGAATACCAACATAAATAAAAGAATAACTGGTGCAAAAATCCTAATGACTTTCATGATTACCCCCAAATAATGACTAGTAACCACATCATATCATAGGACTTAAGACATATATAGACTAATCGTTTAAGCCTTTTCCTTCGAGGATTTATTGCACATTTTTCTCCACTCTCCGGCTAAAATGATATACGCGTAGAGGGTGCCCCAAAAGCCATAAAAATGGCCGGGCACCCTCTTTTTTCAAACCTCTGTTAGATTAATATTGTCCCTTAATTACGAAAAAAGAGCCCCGAATTGTTCCAGCTAATTTCGACTTCTGTCTAGCGAACTTGAACTTCGTTTCTAACTCCTTCGGTACTTCCATTCCCTCTGAAAGCTTGAAACCAACCGCCCGCTTCTTAGGGTCATCCACTGTATACATCACATTGATCGAAAGACCGTCCTCATAGAAGACGTAGGTAAATTGGATGTTTTCCACTTGAAAACGCGACGTTTCTAGAGGTTTGGCAGCAAACTCAATGTCACGTTCTTTTAAAATTTGGTTCGCATAATCCAGGTTTTCCTGACTTTCACTAGCTGGTACAACCTCAAATTCATGCTTGTATTTGTTCATGAAATAACGGGCTTCATTGGCGCGTAAACCAGCAAGCGCTTCTGCTACAGGGGAAGACTCTAAACCTATTGTAGACACATTTTTAAAATCAACGATATACGACATTTCCATCCCTCGTTTTCTCTCATTATTTGATAGTACTAGGATGCCATATTTGCCCAAAAGATAAACGCTTCTGCTACTTATATTATAGCAAGACTATGATAAACAGCCATCATATCTCGTTTATTCAACTCACGAATCCGATTATAAATAGGAATATCTGCAACTGCCTCCGTACGCGAGCTCTCCGCGACAACATCACGCACTTTACCAGTTAGCCAGGTTTGTACATCGATGCCCTCGACGACTTCCTTGCGCCCTTCATCATTGATGCCACTTACATAACAGCTTACGCATGGCACCGATAATTTCTGTACGCCATCATGGAGCCCATCTTCGGAAATAACTCTCTTACCGCCACAGAATGGGCATGGATGACTTGCTTTGATCTTGTTGATTTGGGTAACAATTTTCGCGTAACCAAACGCTTCATAGACATAAGTTAGCTTTTTATATTTGCCATTCGTAAAATACTTATCAATAATGCTTTCTCTCGTTTCTACAATATCAGGAAAATCACAGATGGTAATCGCGTTTTTACGGCTGATGGACTCAAGGTTACTCTTTATTTTGTCCTGAAAAGGTACAGCATTCTGTAAAACCACTTCATAGCCTACGAAGCTGGCAAGTTCCAATTCAAGCATTTTCAGCGCAACTTTGGTTTCCCTAGGTAGTAAAGAGACATCTTCAGTTAGTGCTAGCTCTCCGCCAACGATTGATCTTAGTTTTTCTAGTTCTGGCAACTTCCCTACGGTTTGTATGACCTGATCAATTGGCTGTTGAATGATCTCACGAATATCCGTACTGCCGAATTTTAGCTTTTTATGATGCTTTAACACGGTTCCATGACAAACTGGGCAGCTAATCATTTCTTTGGAAGCTTTCATAGCCTCTTTAAGCGGAACATTTTTCGAAATAACCATATAACGCCCTAGAATGTAATTAAAACCTTCCCATGTTCTCGAAGCCTTCCCTGCTTTATCATAGAATGACTTTTCCCAGTAACCATATAAGAATGTATTTTTCTCCGCATCGGACATTTCATTGAAGCTTTTCCCCATATCGTGACCAAGTTCGTTCTTTATCTCTTCAAAAAGGAAGTGCAATTTGGCATGCTGATAGTATTTCAAGACATCCATCACTTCTGGAAGCAACATGCCATCCCAGAATGGCACGGTTTGGTCTTGAATAAGAATAGTCATATCGAATTGTTCAATGACGCGGCGACCTGAGCAACTCGGGCAATGATTATCTTGATAATAGAAATCAAAGCTGCTTGTATCTTTATTGGTCGGATGAGAAGCCACAATATGGTTGATCAGTCCACCTATCTCATAGAGGAAGCTATACTGACTATACAGGTGTCGTTCAAGATCAATCGCGATAACAGGTGCAATCGTCTCAGATTCGTATTCCCCATAAATCACGCGGGCGATTGGCGATAGACTTTTTAAAATTCCACCCTTATAGATGTTTTCTGCCCTTTTAAAATAGTTCAAATGATCTTCTTGCAAGTAATGAATCCCTTGTTGCCGCTTGAGTGTAGAGGAAATTGGCGCCGGAGCACTGTGCTCTTCCCCATCTTTCTGACGATAATAATCCTCATGACTGACAACATCAAGATGAGTAACAGGTTCAACCTGCCTTTTGCCGAAATCAACGATAAAATCAGAGCTTTCCAGCATATAAGCATTATGTTCAATCATCAGGATGGAGACGGATTCATCTTCGAGAATGTCTCTGACACTATCAATAAATTGGTTTAAAATATTTTGAGATAAACCTTTTGAAGGCTCGTCAAAAATAAAGAGCATATGCGGGTTTCTTGCATTGGCAAACAGCTCGGATACTAAATGGACACATTGAAATTCGCCCGTTGATAGGGACTGTGTCTTTCTTTCCAACGTCAAATAACCAAGACCTAGTTTGTTCAATAAGCTCAAGCGTTTACGAGCAATGTCTTCATTTGGCAGTTCCTCAATAATATCTTCAATCGAGCGCTGAAAAATATCATCAATATCCTCACTATATTTAGTGAGCTTCTTTTTAATATCAAGAAAAGTCGCAACCGTTGACCGGCTGGAAATCGACTGGTTCCGATCTTGCCCAACCACGACCAATTTATCTTTGGGATAACGTTTCTGAAAATCTTTCACTATACACTCATTAACAAGCGTAGATTTACCACAACCGGACTCTCCCGTAAAGGTAACAAGTCTATTTTTCGGAATCTCAATGTTGTCCATTTGAATATTACGGCAATGCAAGTCTTTAAATTGATAGAATTCCGTCGGTACTGATTGATTGCGTTCCGAAATCAGGGGTGCTGGCCGCGGCGACTCTTCAACAATCTTCCCACCATATTTCCCACTGCCAGGTCCAAAGAACAATTGTTCATCTGTTGTATCCAGCACGGTGTCAGAATGGTCGATGAGCCAAATCTGATTCTTATCCCCTAAATGTTTAATTTGTTCTAAAATTTTCAATAGCGTTTGGTGGTCGAGGCCTACTGAGATTTCATCAATAATAATAACCGTATTTTCACTTGTTGCCATGAATTCTGCCAAGTACATCCGTGTTATCTCTCCACCTGACAATGTACCCATAATGCGGTTTAATGTTAAGTAACCAATATTCATTTTGATGATATTGTGGAGAATATGCTGCTTTCCTTCACTGATGTTTAGTTCCTCTGAAAGAGAAAGAATCGCTTCTATGCTTAAGTTATTGATATCAGAAATACTATGTGGTTTATTCCATAATTCCATTTTATATTGCTCAACTTCTTGATTGTAGCGCTTGCCCTGGCACTTGGAGCATTCGACATTCTGGGTTGTACTGCGGCCTTTACAATCTGGACACCAACCTAAAGGATTATTAAAGGAAAATACTTCTGGAGAAAGATTGAATTGTTCGGCTAGACGCTCGCGAATCTCTTTAAAAACGCCTGTGTGCGTACCAATGGTTGAACGAGGATTAGATGAGATCGATGATTTTCCGAGAAAAAGAACGAGAGGCATTTCTTCCATCTTGATCGCACTAAAATTAGTTTCCATAATCTCAGGAAATAAATACTGATACTCCGCTTTTGGCAATAAAGAAACCAGACGTTTCTTGGATTCTTCCCCAATCGTTTGGCAAAACGTTGTTTTACCAGACCCAGATAGCCCAGCAATACCTAACGATTTATCTGCTGGGAGATCGGCATCTAATCGATTAATATTGTTCGAGATTAATTGAATTATTTTCATAAGTACATCCTTTCTCTTTCTTTTACACTTATTATTTCCATGTTAGCACAGTGTTAAATGCTAGATTTGTTTTTTTTCGCAGTTATGTTGGAAATGGCAAAAAAATAGAACATCCTGATGGATGCTCTACTTTTTTTGTTGTGATTTACTTGGCATAGACCATTTTATTATTGATCATCATCGTATACAGGAGCGTAATAAGCGCAATGAATCCGACCACAATAGAAAGCATCCATATTGCGTAGCTAAAGCCGTATGCGGTGGAAGCCAAACCGCCGCCAAATGCGCTGGCTCCTTGGAATAGATAAGAGACGACAAAAACTGAGGATAGAAACTGCGCTTTGTGTTCAGAAGACGCGTACATGGCAGCGAGGCCAATCCCTCCGGTTACAGTGAATCCATAACCGAGTCCTCCGGTAATCGACGAGATGACAAAGAGGATGAAAGAATGCATCTCCGACGCCATGACCAGAAGAACCAATGTCAAGACGATCACAATCGTTCCAATACGAATTGAAGGCATCGGACTCAATCGTCCTGCAATTGTAGCACCCACCGCAATTAACAAACTCAAAATCGATAACACCATACCAATCACAAGAATATCTTTCGTCCCAACGACATCGCGCGCAATTTGAGCCCCCAGCGATAAAAATATTCCTCCATAGGCAAATCCGATGCCTACGGCTAATGCTGCCAACAAATAAATGCCCCATAGTCCTTTCGGTATCTTAATCCCCGCTGGTTTCCAGTTCGATTTACCACCAGATCGAGATGTTTGACTTTTCGGAAGGAAGAAACATAGGATTATGCTGACAAGTATGAGTAAGGATAAAACCCAATAACTTAAATGCAGCGGGAATGGCTCATATTTAATTAGAATTGCCCCAAGAATTAGTGCAATGAACACACCAACTGCCTGAGTAATCGTGTTAATCGATCCGGGAAATTTCGTATTCGACGTCGGATTATACTCTACTAGCGCTGCAGCCCCCGCTCCCGATGTCAATCCAACCCCAAAGCCCTGCAGGGCCCGCGCGACAAACAGCCAGTGCAAATTCGGAGCTAATGCAAAAACGAATGCGCCAAACAGGAGGAAAATAAGCCCGATCATTAACGTCATTCGGCGTCCGATGTAATCCGAAATATTACCTACTATCACAAGCACGAAGATGATTGCAATAGGATACATAGCGAAGATACCTGTCGTTGTTGATTTGGAGAGGTGCCAATCCGTTGCATATAAGGGAAACACAATGGAAGGCGCTGCACTCGACCATAAACAGAGCACAAGCACCCAGGCGACTATCCAAAATGCAGCATTGGTTGAATTGCCTTTCATTTGTCATCCTCCATGAAATAATAAGTTTTTGGCGAAAAAGGCGATATCGTGTAGTCTACCCTTTTTCCAATCACTTATTATGAGAAGGCGGCGTGTCATCCAATGACCTTTTGGAGGGTGCCCTAAGATTAACGGGATTTACTACCACTATTTAATTAAGGCGTAAAACTTGGTCCGTATACCTCAAACTCAAAAATTCTGGCCGCAAGGTTTGTCGTTTGGGTAGGCGTCGTGACGTTTAACTTGATATATCTTGCTGATACGGAGGCGATAGTATCTATCGTCACGCCTTTCGTATTGTTGGTTACGTTGACCACCGTGTTCCAGTTCGTACCGTCCGTGCTGACCTGGATATTGTAAGCCTTCGCGTTGTAAGAGGCTGTCTCTCCGCCTTCCGATGCGTGCTTGATGACAAATTGGTTCACTTGTTTCACGGAACCAAGATCGATCTGCAGCCATCGGTTGCTGGATACAGAACACCATTTGCTATCGTTGATGACGCTGCCGTCCACGGCCTTGGCCGCGGTTTGCGAGGCATTGCACGTACTGTCAGCTGTCGCGGGTTTATTTAATGCCAGATTGGGTGTTCCGTATACCTCAAACTCATAGATTCTTGCTGCAAGGTTAGTCGTTTGGGTAGGCGTCGTGACGTTTAACTTGATATATCTTGCTGATACGGAAGCTATATTATCTATCGTCACGCTTTTCGTATTGTTCGTTACGTTGACCACCGTGTTCCAGTTCGTACCGTCCGTGCTGACCTGGATATTGTAAGCCTTCGCGTTGTAAGAGGCCGTCTCTCCACCTTCCGATGCGTGCTTAATAACAAATTGGTTCACTTGCTTCACGGAGCCAAGATCGATCTGCAGCCAACGGTTGCTGGATACAGAACACCATTTGCTATCGTTGATGACGCTACCGTCCACGGCTTTGGCTGCGGTCTGTGAGGCGTTGCACGTACTGTCAGCTGTCGCGGGTTTATTTAATGCCAAATTGGGTGGTCCGTATACCTCAAACTCATAAATTCTTGCCGCAAGGTTTGTCGTTTGGGTAGGCGTCGTGACGTTTAATTTGATATATCTTGCTGGTACGGTAGCGATATTATCTGTCGTCACACCTTTCGTATTATTCGTTACGTTGACCACCGTGTTCCAGTTCGTACCGTCCGTGCTGACCTGGATATTGTATGCCTTCGCGTTGTAAGAGGCGGTTTCTCCGCCTTCCGATGCGTGCTTGATAACAAATTGGTTCACTTGCTTCAAGGAGCCGAGATCGATCTGCAGCCAACGGTTGCTGGATATGGAGCACCATTTGCTATCATTGATAACGCTGCCGTCCACGGCTTTGGCTGCGGTCTGCGAGGCGTTGCACGTGCTGTCAGCCGTCGCGGGTTTATTTAACGCTAAATTCGGAGAAATTACCGTAATCGTGTACGTAACCTTACTCGTTCCCGTTTGCGAAGTTACAATGATCTTCATACCCGTCTCTAGCGTCGTCGCTTTCGTTATTCCGTCTGCTTGGTAGATCTCGAACGTTGCATTCGCTGCCGGCGTTATCGCTGCCTTCAGCGCAGCTAATTGGATGTCACTCCCAATAGTAAACGTCTCATTCGCTGTCCCGCCGGCACTTACCGTACCGATCGCCGAAGTCATGGTAGCTGAGCTACATTGTGCGTTTGTACTCAAGGCTGCCCACTTTGCATACAGCGTTAGGCTTCTAGTAATTCGATCTGACGACTTGTAAGCTTGTGTCAACGCACTATCATAAAACCAACCTTCGAAGCTGTAACAATCCTTCACAGGAGTATGCTGAAAAAACACTGTACCTCCGGACGAAGACACAAATTCAGGAGGAACCGTTGAGCCACCGTTAGAGTCATAAGTCACGACAAGCGGGGGGATAAACCCTGGATCGCCTCCGGCAAGTACAGGAGCTCCGGTTGCCATTAATGAAATGATGATTGTTACTACCATCAAGTAACCTCTTATCATCGCTGTAATCCTTTTCTTTCCCTGCCTACGTCCTGACCCTTCCATCATTCATGCCCCTTTCACCTGCCCTAATGAGTGCATCAGCAGCATACTGACTGTTGCATCATTCCTAATGGTATTCACATAAACACAGAAGAATGCTTGGGTATCACGGATCTAGAACACTATGTTTAGGCAGATGATGTAAGAGCCGCTGGGTCCTTTATTTTTTACGATTAGACAAGAACATGGCAGGAAGAATTGAAGCGGCCGCAAACCCGACCGACCACCAGAAAGCTACTTGATAAGCACTAGCTAGTGATGTAAGGCTCACTGCCGTTCCGCTCGTGACTTGCTGTCCAATGACAGTTGCCAGGATTGCTGCGCCAAACGCGCCACCAATCGTCTGGAAGATCCTCGTCGAAATGCTTGCATGCGGGATTTGTTCCTTGCGTAATCCTTCATAAGCAGAAACCATAATCGGGATCAGGATACCGTTCAACGCCGCCCCCCGCACAAGCTGCGCCACGCCCAGTAAGATATGGTTCGTTTCAATTCCCGCGAAAGCGAATGGAATGCTAGCCGCTAGTGTCACTGCGAGACTGACAAGTACAATATTTCGGGAACCAATCCGATCTGACAATCCTCCTATCCAACTCCTTGTGAGCAACATCCCTACCCCTTGAGGTATTAAAAGAAGACCCGTCATCAGCACGCTCTCGCCGCGGACCTGTTCGTAATAAAGCGGGAGCAGCAGGAGCGCCCCATTCATCACCATGCCCGAAAGAAACAAGGTAAGGTTCGACGCCAGGAAATGTCGGGAACGGAATAAATGCAAATCGAGCAGCGGAGACTGGCTCAAACGCAAGGCATACACGGTGTATGACGCTAGCAGGACCAGTCCGACTGACAGAGGAACAAGCACTCCCGCCGAGAATAGGTGCCCCTGAGAGCTAATTTTGGAGATACCATAAATCAGAATCGCGAACGCAGGAGACAATAGAAGGAGCCCAATCACGTCAAGCTTTGGTTTGCTCTTGGAAGGTTCATCCCTCGGGATGTGCCTCCAAGACAACCAGAGGGCAACCGCCATGATCGGAATATTCACGTAGAAAATCCAGCGCCAGCTCATATTGTCCATGATCAGCCCGCCGATAACCGGACCGAGAATCGGACCGAGCAGCGCCGGAATACTAATGATCGCAATCACCCTTCCAAGGCCGCGCCCGCCCGCCGATTGAACAAGCACATTCTGCATCGTTGGGATGAGTAATCCCGCCCCTATCCCTTGAATCAACCGAAAGCCGATTAGGCTCCCGGTGTTCCACGCCAGGGAACATAAAATGGACGAAATGAGAAACACCCATAGTGAGAACATATACACGTTCTTCCCACCGAACCGCTGAATCGCCCAACCCGAGACTGGAACCGCCAACCCCATGGTCAGTACGTAACCCGTGATCACCCACTGAATCGCCAACACCGTGCTGTGCAAGTCGGACGCGAGCGTGTTGATTGCCACATTGACCATCGTTGAATCCAACTGGGATGCGATAGCGCCGAAAACAAGAATAAGTGCAACTTTCAAAATACCGGGATCAATTTTTTCTTTGGGAGGCTTGATTGCCTCCGCTTGGATTTTGGCCATTGTCTTTCACCTCTTCATTTTAGGGTACGATACGTACCGTACCTTATTTAGTCATAATCATATTACCATTCTAGTAAAAATGCAATATACTATTTATAAGAGCCCAAACTGACTGAACGAAATACATCGCGTGATGCATCGCGGGAGAAGGAATACACAATGCCTGAACAATCGGATGATCGTAAGAAGAATACGGAAGAACAACAAACGGCGGGATCGCGGAGGCGCGGAGACATTTTGGAGAATGCCATCTTGTCAGCCGCGTGGGAGGAATTACAAGAAACCGGCTATTCGCGACTGACGATGGAAGGCGTCGCCGCTCGGGCGAAAACAAATAAGACCGCCGTCTATAGAAGGTGGCCGAACAAGGCGAAGTTAATCGTTGCCGCTCTTATGAAGCATACACCCAAGCCTTCCCTTGATGCTCCCGATACAGGTAATCTGAGAGAAGATGTACTTACCTTGTTGGAGAGAATCATCAAGCCGCTACAGATGATCGGGGCCGAGACGATTCATGGTCTGCTGGTCGAATTCCACGGGGACGAGCTTCATTCCAAGCTGACGTTGCCTCCAAGATCCGAGGATCCACTTGCCATAGCCATGACGAACATCTTGCGCCAGGCCGAGCAGCGAGGCGAACTGAAGCTCGATGAGCTGAAGGAACGCGTCATCACCCTTCCCGTGGACTTGGTGCGATTCGAGTTGCTTACGACTCACGTACCGCTGACGGATGAGGCCGTCATCGAGATCGTGGACGTGATCTTCCTTCCTCTTGTGCGGAAGGGTAACAAAGAAGGATGAACCGATTTCCTCGGTTCATCCTTTTTTTGTTTAAAGCAACTTAATCAGCTCTTCTAGCTCATCAACCAATACTTTGGCAAGTTCAAAATTCGTATCTTTTAAAGCCAACTCTATTTTCATTTCAAGTGATTTTTTATTTTGTTCATTTTCTAGATAATCTCGATCAAAATGACTCGCGTAAATCATCTGTCTAAATTTTCGCATACTCATTTTTCTAATCGTCTTATCGTCAATGATTAAAACATAATCCATACCATTTACAACCGAATAGAAATCATGCGAAATCATAAGAATCGCACCTTTATAGTCTTCGATGGCTTTCTCCAGAGCTAATTGCGTATACGTGTCCAAATGGCTTGTCGGTTCATCAAGAAGCAATACGTTTGCTTTACTGGCAGAAACCTTAGCCAATTGAAGCATATTTTTTTCTCCACCAGATAAAGAAGCTATCTTTTGATTAACGATTTCCCCTTCAAAGCCATAGTTTGAAATATACGATCTAACTTCATCATACGTTTTAAACCCAGCATCGATGAATTCTTCTAGTATTGTATTAGAATCCTTGAGCACTTCTCCTTGATTCTGAGAAAGATAAGCTACCTTAACATCAGCATTTATTTCAATTGAAGCATGATTATTTTTAAAGATATCTCGGAGTAAAGTCGTTTTCCCGGTACCGTTTGGACCAATAATGGCTACTTTATCTGTAGATTTTATCTCAAAGTTAACATTGTCTAAAAGCAGTTCATCAAAGGTAACACTATAATTACTGACATTTACAACAATGGTGTCTTCAATCTCATTTTCAATACCGAAACTAATATTCGGTTGCTTAATATCCACAAATGGCGCTTTAATTCTACGCGCTTCCAATCTTTCTTGAAACCTAACTCTGGCTTTTAATGCTCTGCCTCTAGATGCTTCTGAATTATACGTTGCGATAGCTCTAAGATTATCAATGATGTTATCATATCTCTCAATTTCTTCTTGTTCAGCGACTGCAATTTCTTGTAACTCCATTTTTGTCTGAAGTAATGAGAAGTTGTATTCCATATATCGTCCATCGAACTCTTGGATCTCCAAGTTTTCAAGGTGTAGAATTTTGTTGAAACAATGATTCAATAGATATCGGTTGTGCGTAACAACTAACAGCATTCCTTTGTGAGAATTAATAAGATTCTTAAGCGCATTTAGGTTTTCAAAGTCTAAAAATACATCGGGTTCGTCCATAATCATTAAGTCTGGATTACTGAGCATTTCCTTCATCACTTGAATAAGTTTGAATTCCCCACCACTCAGATCGGATACCCTAAGATCCTTTATCTTCATGAGGTTGGCTAGATTTAGTTTCTTATTAATGTTACTTTCAAAATCAGCCCCGCCGATTGTATCAAATGTGTCTAAAGCTAATTGATACTTTTCTAATAACACATCCATATCCGATGATGTTTCCATCTCCGTACAAATAGCTGTTATTTCATTTTGTATCTTAATAAATTCTTCCCCTATATATTCAAAAACGGTTGTTTCTTTCGTTTTGTCGAATTGTGGGAATTGACTTACATGCCTAATATGGCAAGTCGGGTCTATTTCTAACTTGCCCTCGAACAAATATCTTTCTGGATCCATCAGTATATCTATCAATGTACTTTTCCCACTGCCACTTGTTCCTATAAAAGCGCAATGCTGTGCCTCTTCAAGCGTAAATGAAATGTTTGTATATAGTTCTTTTTGCGGAAATGAGAAGGATAAGTTATTAACTTTTATCATAGTATTACCTTTCTTTATAACTAAAATAGTGACTATTAGTAGATGTATTATAAAACGGAGATTATGAGGTTACCGTTGTAAGAGTAACACTGTTTACACCTAACTACAATCCTATTTGAGTAATAGCAGTATCTACCTGTCCATCGTCTGCAGAGCCAAATCAAAAGGCGTCCTATTGGACGCCCTCCGTATCTCTATTTGAGCATTTGATAAACTTGTTCGACATCCTTATCCCCGCGGCCCGATAGATTGATGATAATAATTTGATCCTCGCTCATCGTCGGCGCCAACTGCTTGGCGTAGGCAACAGCATGCGCACTCTCTAAGGCAGGAATGATTCCCTCCGTGCGCGACAGTTCCTGGAATGCTTCCAGCACTTCCTCATTCGTGACCGTTTCATATTCAGCCCGGCCTGACACCTTCAGGTGGCTATGCTCCGGCCCAATGCCCGGATAATCCAGTCCTGCGGCGATGGAATAGGTCTTCTTCGGCTGCCCTTCCTCATCCAGCAGCACTAAACACTTGAAGCCGTGTATGATGCTCGGAACTCCTTGGGTCAAAGATGGTGCTTGATCGGGCTCGACACCGATTAAGCGAACACTCGGCTCGTCGATGTAATGAGCGAAAGCACCGATGGCATTACTGCCACCGCCTGTGCAGGCCACCACCGCGTCCGGCAAACGGCCTTCTTTCTCCACAATCTGCCGCTTCGATTCTTCACTAATAATGGCCTGGAAGTGCTTGACCATCGTTGGAAACGGATGCGGACCAACAGCCGAGCCTAGCAAATAAAATGTATTTTCATAATTGCGAACCAAATCGTCCAATGCCGCATCTACTGCATCTTTCAATCTTCCTTGTCCTTTATGTACTGGTACAACCGTCGCACCCAGCAGCTCCATACGGAACACATTAAGCGCCTGCCGACGTGTATCCTCAGCTCCCATATAGATGATGCATTCCATATTAAACATAGCGCAAGCTGTTGCCGTAGCAACACCATGCTGTCCGGCACCGGTCTCAGCAATGATCCGCTTAGCCCCCATCCTCTTAGCAAGCAGGATCTGGCCAATTGCGTTGTTGATCTTATGCGCTCCGGTATGATTCAAATCCTCGCGCTTTAAGTATATTTTCGGCCCTCCCCAAGCTTTGGTCAGCCGCTCTGCATACGTCAATGGATTCTCACGTCCAACATATTCGCTTAGATAATAACGAAGCTCTTCCTTAAACTCCGGATCATCTCTAAACTTATAAAATTGCTCACTCAAATAACTCAACACTTCCTGTAATTCCGGCGGGACGAAGCTGCCGCCAAACTCCCCAAAGTATCCCTCTTGCTGCAATTGTTGGTCCATAAGTAAGCGCCTCCATTTTATGAGATAGGAAAGATAGGAATGGTACTCTCATCTATTATCTTACCATATTTTTCTGATGTCGTATTTAGAAGAAAGTAGGCAAAATATGTCCTGCCGCTCGGCCAACCTATTTACATAAACTTCTTGGTTTATTAAATTGACACGTATCTGGGGAAGATATATTATGGACTATGTAAATCGACGATTATTAGAGTCTATAATAAACACCTAGGAGGAAATATACATGAGTAAATTACTTATCATCAATGCACACCCAGATTTTGATTCTAAAACCTCTGCAAGTCTCGATGTGTTTAACTACTTTCTGAAAGTATACAAAGAGAAGCATTCCAATGACGAGGTTATTGAACAAATTAATCTATATGACGAAGAAGTACCCGCGCTTGATAAAAATGTATTGAGCGCATGGTCGAAACTAGCAGAAGAGAAAGAATTAACTAGTCAAGAAAAAGAAGTAACAGATCGTATGAATACCCTGTTAAAGCAATTCAAAAGTGCTAATAAATACGTCATTGTATTTCCCATGCATAACTTCAGTATCCCCTCGAAACTAAAGGATTATATAGATAATATTATGATTGCAAGAGAAACATTTAAATATATCAGTCCCCCAATGAGTAACGGAAGAGCATCCGTTGGACTTCTCGATGATAGAAGAAGTGTGGTTACCATTCAAGCCAGTGGATCCATTTATACCAATAATGACTTTTATACCGAACTAGAGTACTCGAATAAATTTTTGAAGTCCATGTTTGATTTAATGGGAATCGAAGATTTTGAAGCAGTACGAATTCAAGGAACAGCCTTCCTGGATAGAAATGAAGTATTACAAAAGGGATATAAAGATGCTGAAGAGCAGGCTTTAAAATTGGCTGCTAAGTAATGACCCATCCTCCTGATGCCGTTGTAAAAATGGCCACAATAGACGTAAATGGTCCAACCGGAACATTCACCAATAGAGATGGTATTATTCCCTGGCAATGAACTAAAAACCAATTACTTTATATCTGGTTTAACTCTCAGCGATATTAAGGCCATCAGAATCGTACCATCCGTAAGGAGCTGCCGCGGCATGCTCCTTCTTTGATGTTTAGGGATTTTTATTTCATGATCTGCACGACAACCTGACGATTCGGTGCCAACGCACTCGAAAAGTCAGCGTTTTTATTGATTTACCTTGTTGAAATAACCGGCACGTTATCATAATCTCCAAATCGCATCCCGTCAAGAGATAATGTGCAAATGAGCGACATAGCGCGGAATCCCCCCTTATGCTTTCTAAATAGGAATGAAATTCCGCGTTTGCAGGGCGATATCACTTTTTCCAATTCATCCGATGTCACGTAAAATATTCTTCAGATCATTGAGGAATAAGGAAGGAGATCTGCATGAACAGCGTGTACAAGATCAGATTTTTGCTCTTTTACGGCAAAGCGCCCGAGACAACTTGTTACGGGTATATGGAGCTGAATCAGGATGGCAATATGATCGCCCTCTACAACAGTAGCGGCGAGGAAATCGACATGTTTGGCGGACATGAATTTGTCAGGATACGTGCGCTTGGCAAATTCGATAATGAAGACCGCGATAATTTTTACTCCTTGTTGGAAAGTGATGGGGTAGGATAACGTAATGAATATTCTTTGGAGGTAGAAAGGACTAAATATTGCTTTTTAACGCAAAAAGCCTCTAAAAGAGGCTTTTCAGCATTTCAATTTGTTATCGTATCGTTAGTTATAATTGAAATATTTCCTTTAATGTCATTAAAATCAACTATCACTTCTACTCTTTGCTTTACCACTAGTTATGGTAAGGCTCACCGTAACGGGCAACGGTTAAATTTCTCTAATAAAATAAAAACTCAGCAATTTATGCTAAGTTTTTATATATCAACTAACTTGATTTTATATATAGCTTTTGTTGTACACAATCTTCAATTGCCGAAGCAACTTTTTCCATTACGAAAAGAATTCCTTGTTCTAACTTATAAAATTCATCATCCTTTAGCATTGACATATTTTCACCATGAGCTACACTATTCCGTCTGTGCACTAAAGTATCAATATCTTTTAATTTTTGTCTATCTATTTCCAGAAGTATACCCAACTCTCGAAACAAATCATTAAGTACATTAGATTTTAAATTTGATTTTGTATCGATGCTTTCATCATCTAAAGATAGAGGTATCTCAAAGACTTCTTTAATTTTATTTACAAATTCAATTCGGTTCTCAAGAGAACTTTTACCTTGTAAAGTACTAAACCTTTTTTTAAAAGAATATACTAATAGTTCATCTTTTAAAGCTACTGCTTTAGTATCCGAGTATTTACAAATGTAATCTAAATATTGTGTTAAGCAATATTTTATGAACCCCTCAAAATGTGCATATAATAGAACAATTAATGCTCTTTGCATAACTTTTTTTTGATGTTCGTGTTTATTAACTGTTCTTAAAATTGATTTTGCCTCATATAGTTCATGCTGCCTCCAAGTAAAATCTCTATCCAAAGCAGTGAATATTTCATGATTCATAATCCTTCCAACTTTCTTTCAACATACTCTATACGCCCATTTAGTTTAGCTGGAGTGTTGCTACCCGATCCAAGATAGTCTTTGAAATCTACATCAGTAAATAGTTCTGAAAATACATGACGATATTTTTCTAATCTGATTTTATCCCAATTAGCTTTATCATCGTCCCAACTTCCTATATATTTTTGTATACCAATTACAAATGCCTCATACATGCTTATTATAAATCGATTAAAAATCTTTTCCCCTTTACGACTACAAAAAATTGTTTCTCCATCAATTTCCCTAAATAAGTTGAAAGTTTTCTCAAATAGCTTTTGTTCTTCATCATAATCAAAAGGAATCTTATTCTCACTTACTTCCCTCATGTAATCAGTTAAAAAACCTTCGACATCATGCCGAAAATGTTCACGTTTATTCTTTAATGCAAAAAACCGAAGAACTAGTTCTTGATCATATCTTTTTTGTAGTTTCTCCTCACTCACTGACGAGACACAAGTTTGGAAACTAGCAAGCCTCTTGCTCTTTATAATATGATGATTGTACGACTATTGCCCCATTCCCATTCTTCTGCATAATCCGATGTATTTCCATAATTGAAAAATACAAATCATTAAAGTACTTAGCATATGTTTTGTAATAATAAGTACTAGAGGCATGTGAATTATGCCTCAAAACAAAATCCAAAATTTTGTCGCATGTATCTGAAATACCAGTAGTAATTTCGTTTGGTTTGAAATCTCTAACGATAGGAGTTCCTAACATATCCTTACGCAAAGTTTGTAGAACACTTTCATCATAACCTAGAAGTAAAAGCTCAAGCCAAGTAGCCTTTAAGTAATCTATTCTAGTAAGATATGGTGGAGATGTGATTACACAACTAATTGACTCATTTTCTACTGGCAGGCACTTCGAATTTGCTAGTGATAAGGAGACAGTCTCATTAGCAAACAACGAGCCATGTTTAAAATAACTTTCCTGTTCCTCAACAGCATTCATGAATATATCTCTAGCTGATGAAGTGGGGTGCACGAGTTCGTCCGGGGTTTTAATCCATGTGGGATTTGACCCCTTTATGTTATAGGCATTCTTTATAGTTCGAAATAAAATTGTCGTATAAAGCGCTGCTACATTAGATAGTTCATTCCACGCCATAAAATTGTGTTTTTGAAAATCACTTGGATACAAAAAGCGTTCCATGGATTGTTGAATTGCCCTTATTTCCTTTACAAAGGGCTCAATGAACCAATCTAGTAATGGATCATTAATTATAATAGGAATTTGATCTTTTGCTGAATTTAAAATTTCTATGGCGAGCGGGCGTAAAGAGGTTTGAAAATCTGACGTTGTATGTCTAGCCTTAGAAATAACAATCATAACAGGATTTAAATCAAATCCAATTGCCTCAAAGCCTTGTTGATTTGCGACATATGTTGTTGTTCCTGTTCCATTCCAAGGATCAATTATTCTCCCATTTTTTTGAGGATTTAAAACTTTTAATATATCCTCAACAAATTCCGTTGAATACCCTGCATAATATGGATAAAATATGGGTGTCTTGCTCTTTTTATGAGTATATAGCTTGGGTGATCGTAACTCCATAACACTGCCCATCCCCAGTTCTCGTTTTATGCAGAATAAAACATTATAATTACTTTATAGCTACCTTCTTTGTTATTATAAGCCAGTCATTTGTTATATACCAACGTAAACTTTTCAAATTTGCATTAAAATTTCTTTTTATACATTATTTATGATAAGGCTCACCGTAATGTATCTAAGCACAAAGTAAGGTTTGACCACAAAGTATACATCTCCATATAAAGACAAAGCCACTCCCGACACTTGGAGTGGTTTCTTGCTCTCTTAGCTTAAATCTACCTTTGGATGAGGACTAGGCTTATAACAAGTCATATCTTATCCTGCGTACAACCTGAATTAAGTGGTCAACTTTTTCCGTTGATGAAGTAACCTCAATCATGTGACCAGCTTCGTTTGTCATGAATTTCCTTCTTACTTTATATTGAACGCCTTCAAACACTATAAACTTCCCTGCTTCTAGTCCCTCATTTGACGTAACCTTTATAAAGCCCTTCTGGTTAGGAAGTTTCAGATCATAGCCAATCAATACCCCCATCCTTTCGAAATACATTTTACAAGTCGTATCTCCGATGCTCTGTATACTGCCGAATATAATTGATTGCTCATCTATACAGTACACCATAATTACACTTGCAGACCCAATCTGTTAGCCAATCCCCTCGCAAACTCTTTTTGAGAGTCTAGCTTCAATTCGTTAAACACTCTTACCATGCGTTCCTCCGCTTTTTCCATTTCACCTATTGAGCAATATAGTACCGTTAAGTAATGAGGGTTCTCGTAAATCCCATCTTTATCTCGTAACTCCATTACTTTGATTACATCGTTGATACTTTCAAACTGCCGAAGGTGAGGGAGTATATAATCTGTAATGTCTTTCATTATCACTTGTTTAAGCTGTTCAACGTTAGTATCGGTAGTCAATCTGTACCAATTTTCGTTTTTCGTTAGTTCAGTGCCACGAATCCGTAAAACTGAATTTATTTCCATTGGAAAGGATGGTTTCGGATATAGATGAACTGTTCCGAATAATTGCTCTATATAAATGCCTGTATTGAAAAAGAACTCCACTTCATCTTGTGTATTCCACTTTGATGACTGAATGTTTACTGTCTTAGAGAAGTTAGAACAGACATGGGCAAAGTTATTGCCCTGCTTCTTAAACCCCTCTACCTTAAACAAGGGAGCAATGGTTTCTTTTACAACTTCCTTCAATACATCCTGCATTGTCATGCTAATCAATCCCCTTAATGATAGAATCCTGTCTACATTCGTCCATGTTATCCTCGACACATTTATCAAATATAACTTCAAAGTCACCCTTGAATATCAAATGCTCAACCACTTCTTCAATACGTTTGCGACTACATTCATCCACCAGTACCATATCACTGCCCCAGAAATACTTCCCTTGCAAACACTCTCCAGTTTGTTGATTCTTTTTAGCGAGGGACTGTATGTTCTTGTATGTGAAAAACGAAGCAACCCACCTTGAACCGTCTTCAAATGTAACTATCGCATCAGTGTTATCATCATATATGTTCCATTCTCCTTCAGCCCATTGTTCTGCTTCAATCCAAATGGAATATTGCATGTCTTTCACTAATATCGCCTTCTTTCAGAACTTAATTGTACCATATATTGGAATTACATTTAATCGTATCGCATCACAATTCATTCTTAGTCGGGCTGTAGAAGTGCTTACGGCATTTACGAAAATGACATGTGCATAAATGTATGCAAAAGTAATCTTGTCTATGCTGACCAAACAGAAGAATATGTCTATAAAAGGCTAGAGCAAATTGCTGCTACTCCTGATTTGCTAAGGGGGATATTGGATAGGGTTAATTCTAAGGTGCGTGATGTGAAGCGCCCAATTCAAGAACAGCTTGATTATATCAATGGGCAACTAACGCAGAAACAAATGAATATTTCTAAGTTCATTTCACTTATTGAACGCTCTGAAGACCCTCCTGCATCAATGATGGAAAGAATTTCATCGTTAGAAGCGGAAAAGAAACAGTTACTTAATCGCAAATCGGAGATTGAGCATGAACTAAACATACCTACTGTCAAAGAGGTATCTTTTGAACGGGTGTATTATGTCCTGAATGCCCTCTCTAAAGTAATAACGAAGATTGAACCCGAGAAGCAGAAGGATTTATTACATTCAATTATCAATAAGATAACTGTGAATGCTGGTAACCATCCAGCCAAAAGAAGCGTCAAGGACATTGAATTGTTCTTTGACGCTTCCCTTAGCAATGAGCTTGTGCTTACTTATGGTACGGCTCACCGCGCTGCCTGTAACGGCAAATTTTTCAGCCATCCAGTTAGATGGCTTTTTTCCATTTTCTAAATCTCAATTTCATGATAGAATAAATAAACAGGAACATTTGTTCTGGATAACTAAGGGTGCTAAAAACTTCCTACTAAAAGAGTATAGCTGAAAAAGTTAAATCTAGTATAATCATAATAAGGATTAGAAAGGATGGTAACACACTTTGCACCAAAATAAAGCTACACAAATTTCTTTAGATATAGAGGTTAAAACTGGAATGTCAGAACGTGCTGGAAAGAGAAAGTCCCCCGAGGGGATAGCTACAACAGACCTTGTTTTCTCAGCATATGTCTCGGAAAACGCTCAAGTATTCAAAGATATCCTTTGGCTACATGTTCCTGAAGGATCAATTGTTGCTGATGTTACTTACGGAAAAGGTGCATTTTGGCGAGCAATTCCTGATGGTCTATACGATTTACGGGCAACAGATCTTAAAACAGGCGTAGACTGCACGAACCTCCCGTATGATGATTCCTCCATTGATTGTATTGTTTTGGACCCCCCTTATATGGAAGGACTCTTTAGGCAAAAGGAGGACCACATGGCAGGGGCAGGAAGCTTTAGTGCATTTAGAGATTCATACTCCGACGGTAAGGCAACCACATACATTGAGGGTCAACCCAAATATCATGATGCAGTTCTAGATCTTTACTATCGTGCAGGAAGAGAAGCCTTGAGAGTGCTTCGCGGAAATGGGGTTTTTATCGTAAAATGCCAAGATGAGGTCAGTGCTAATAAACAGCGTCTAACACATGTTGAATTAATAAATGAGTATGAAAAGTACGGCTTCTACGCTAAAGATTTATTTGTAGTTGTAAGAACTAACAAACCGGCTGTCAGCAGAATAGTAAAACAAGTACATGCACGAAAAAATCACTCATACTTTCTTGTATTTATAAAGCAGGAAAAAAAGAAGAAGAACTAGGGATCATCCTAGTTCTTCTTCTTTTTCTAGAGAGACAACATCTTCCAAAACTATTGGCTTCTCAATTCTTTGGGGCGTCTGGGGTGTTGCTCCTGTAGCAGCACTTGCTTCTTTCTCAGCGATGATTTCATCCAAAAGTACAAAAGGGTCTTCTACAAAGGGTGCTTGAAGTGGCCACGTTATATCCATAAGCGTTGATAGTAAATACTGTTTATCCTCTGGTTCTATTTTCTTTGTTCTAGCGCCAACCCTTGGTAGTAGGGAGTTTCTAGCGAAAGCAAATTTCCATGTATTTTCAAAAGCAAATAAATTTACTGCTATAATATCAAACTCACCAACAAGTAAGCAGGTTGTTTTGACTGTTTTTCCAGATGGTAGTAAAACATCCCTACAGTCACTTGCATCACATTGAAACTTACCTTGAACTAAATCCTCCCCTCTTTTTACAGAGTTGGTCTGTAACGATTTTGCCTCTACTCGCATTTCGTGACCTTTGTATTTAAAGGTAAGATCACCCTTTTTCTTTCGATCATGATCATCATCTTTCTTGACTTCCTCAATTCTACCATCAGAAAAAAACATGCTCCTTACTTTAGCCTCGCTAACGTATCCCATCATAAAACCGCGTAAACTTGGGTTCTCGTCCACAATTTTCGTTAAATCCTCTACTGACAATTCCCATCTCTTCAATAAATCATCCACAGTAATCATCTCCCCTTATTGGAATCTATCACCTTATCATTTTCCCGTCAATTACTTACAGAGGATTGCAAATATTAAAATAACATATAAGGGGTGTATCATTTGAGAATAGTCAAGACAGAGCAAGATGCAAACGCACTCCACTACGCGAGGTTAATTCCCGTTGCTTTCCTTAATCATGTCGAAAACTACTTCTACCAACTAAGGAATGAACAGGAAAATGGACTTGAAATCCCGTTTTGTTTGAGCAGACACGGCTACATAGTCATTCTAGAAATGGGAGATAACGTCCGCGACCTCGGAAACGTCGGGCTTGGCCGCGAAGTCGGCGGACTGCTAGGGAGTTACCCCGAGTACGTCGAACTGCTCGACGTAGCCGAAGGACTCCAGGCGTACAAAATCGCGGTACTGTACGACGATGACTACCTGATGACGTTCTTCACGCAGGCCGGAGCACACGACGAGGAGGTGGAACAATGGCTGAAAGACAAAGCGGAAAGAAACTAAACGCAATTGAACTCATACTTAATCAGTTGAAGGAAACTTTCAACCGGAATGAGCTGGAATGCAACATCTGGTTAATGGCTGTCGCAGTTGTCTCTTTCAGAGAGAGCACAGCCCTGCCATCATGGATCCCGTCTCATTCCGTAGAAAGACCTTCCCATCAGGCTCGCGTAGTGGTTCGGACATCGACAAGCGAAGGAGACAATCCCTACGTTGATGGTTCCGATTTCTTCTTCGTAGTAAACTTGGAGAGTCAGACAGTCGAATTCGTTTGGGCAGAGGAGTGTTTAGGATACAGCCCGGAATACCATGGCGGAACGATTGAAGCTGCCATAGCTTGGGCGAGACTGGTGTCGGAGCCCTGCCTTGTGCGGCTAGATGACCCGTACCGCTAACTTCCATCCCCTACCATCCTAGAGAAGCGTCAGATGCGAAAGTTGCATCACAGTCGCTTTGGTCCATTCTCTGTCACAATGGTCGCAATTGCCGCTTTCTTTGAAGCATTTCTAGCCCAGCTCTTTTGCTGGGCTTCTTTTTTTCTCGTCTACAAACCCGGTTCAAGCCAAAGAGAAAGCATATATCATAACTAGGAATGATGTTTAATCGGTAAGCAATCATACCGGATCATAGGAACACAGTGAAATCACTTGCTATCGAGTTTTGCAAACAATTTTATATAAACGATTTTTTGTCGACTTTTGGTCGACTAAAAGGAGATGGCGTATAAATGGACATGTATGGAGGATTCACAAGAAGGCAACGTAACCTCGACCTAAGCCGGGCGAAGCAATCTATCCTGCCTCAGTCTGATTCTTCGGCTTTAGGGATCAACTGGTCAGCAGGAGCTCGTACAGAAGATAACACATCTGCCAGCCATAATTCGGAAACCCTACCAGCACAGTTGAAGTTGCTCGAAAAGTTCGCTGACTGCTTAGGTCAGGAATACTCTAAGGTAACGATATACCTACCGAGTAGCCTCTTCTCCGCTCTGAAGATTCTAAAGAAAGGCCGAGCGATTAAAAGCTACAGCGATGTGGCTGAGCAGGCTCTAAGACAATACCTTGCCTCTAAATAGACTAAGTGATTGGATGCCATCCCTTTTTCGAGGGATGGCACATTTCATTTTCGAACAACCCACTGAAGTTTTTACAAAATCTAAGAAATACCGCGATCAAGGGATCATGAGCGAGTTTGACGAAGCCTCTAAGACCTCTCCGCGAGCCTTCGCTCCCCAGAAGCAAAGTGCCCCTCTTCCAAACGAGCTTCGCAAAAAAATAGTGATTCCTATAAACTGAGGTCAATCAGTTGCACAGCACATCCGAATCAAGGCCAGATTAGGATGAGCAACTGTCCAACCCGTAACGTGCCTCTACAGGAAGGTCGACCTGACACTACGCGGGCAAAACTAAGGAGGGCACTACTCACATGAATTCAAAGGTAAAAGGGCAAGCAACGGAAACACCAAGCACCCCAACAGACATGTTAATCTTTCTCGGCAAAGAAGGCAACAAGCTCTTCACTAACTTGAACGGGGAACCCTACGTTTGCATTGACCATAAAAATTCGAGCAAAGCCGTAAAAGTCAAAAGCAGGACCTTTAGAAACCACATGATGAAACGCTACTACCAAGAAACTGGGCAAGCCTCATCACCTGACGCTTTCAATCAAGCAATGGCCCAATTAGAAGCCGAAGCTACCTTCTCAGATACGCCCAAACCTGTAGAACTTCGCGTAGGCGAGCATGAGGGGAGAATCTACTACGACCTCCATGACGTTGCCGGCTCGGTTGTAGAAATCGACAGCACAGGATGGAAAATAACGCAGAGCTGTCCAGTCTACTTCTCGTCCAGCCAAAACATGCAACCGCAGTGTATGCCCGCGGCAACGGGCAATCTGAAGAAGCTCCTCAAGCATGTCCGCTTTAAGAGAAATTCGGATAAACTTCTATACCTTGTCTATATTGTGGCCTGCTTCATCCCGGCTATTCCTCATCCAGTCTTGATCCTCGCCGGGGAGAAAGGAGCCGCTAAGTCCAGCTCGACCAGATTGACACGTTCCATCGTCGATCCTGCATTCAGAGACATCAGCTCAATGCCGGGAGGCGTACACGATCTGGCCATTTCCCTGCAGAACAACTACATGCCGGCATACGACAACCTAACATCTATCTCGACGAAAATCAGTGACCTTCTGTGCACCGCGGCTACAGGTGGAGGATACAGCACACGCAAATTCTACACGGATGATGAGGAAACCATCCTTTCGTTCTTGCGTTGCCTCATTCTCAACGGGATCAACGTGGTCGCGTCTAAAGCAGACCTCCTTGACCGAAGCATCATTCTTGAGCTCGATAGAATTGACGAAAGTGAGCGTAAAGCGGAAAAGCAAGTCAAATGCGAATTTGAACAGGACAAACCGTCCATCCTTGGCGGCCTGTTCGACGTGCTAAGCCGGGCAATACAAATATACCCCCACGTTCAACTGGATAGTCTGCCCAGAATGGCTGACTTCGCACAATGGGGTTATGCAATAGCCGAAGCGATTCAGGAAGGCTACGGAGAGAAGTTCCTTAAAGCCTACAAGATGAATACGGACAAGGCCAGCGAAGAAGCAGTCTCTGCACATCCTGTCGCTTCCGCCTTCATAGCTCTGATGAAGCGGACTCCGTTCTGGGAAGGGCCTGTTTCTGACTTGCTCGACAAGCTTGGAAACATCGCCGTTAGAGAGAAGATCGACACTCGTACTAAGGATTGGCCTAAAGCCCCTCATGCTCTGAGTCGAAGAATCAGAGAGATAAAATCGAATTTGAGGGCCTGCGGGATCGAAGTCGAGATTCGTCACAAAGGCGACTACAAAGAGGCAACAGTCCAAAAAGTCGACGTGAATGCGATCAGTGATGAAGAAGCGTCCTAAGCAGCTTCCACACCTCCGCGATTCAGACCTTGTAAAGCGTCGGATGCGTCAGTACAGTCACTGACACATTGACACTCCCGACGCTTTTCTTGGTCGTTCACAGTTCAATAAACTACGTAAAAAGGATGGTGCAACTAAGTGATAACGAAACAGAACTTTCCCTACGAGCAGATGATTGGAATTTTGTCCGAAATGGTAACGGAGTATCTCAAGAACCATTGTCAATCGATGCCATTCGTAGTATTCATCCCATCTCGGAAAAACTCCCTTCAAAAAAAAGTTTCTACTGAGGAGATGGTTCGAATGCTTGAATCTTACAATAATTTTGGGCTTAAGCTTGGTAAGATCGAATCTGAAATAGCAAGCTAACAGAAGGAGCAAAATACATGAAAAAACAAATCGAGTTGCTTCAACCATCTGACATAGTGTACGTTGGAATCTACGCTCGAGTTAGCACTGAGGAACAAGCGGAGCAGGGTTACAGCATCGAGGCACAGCTCAGCACCCTCCGAAGCCTTTGCAACTCGGAGCAGAAGATCGTCTACAAAGAGTACGTTGATGCTGGAATTTCCGGTAAAACCATTCAGAAGCGGCCAGCAATCAAGTCACTTCTAAGCGACATTGAGGAAGGAAAAATACAAGAAGTGTTGGTCTGGAAGTTAGACCGCATAAGCCGAAAGATGTCTGACTTGCTCAACATTGTTGAGCATCTGAATAAGCACAATGTGAAATTCCGGAGCTTTTCTGAGAAGGATTTCGACACGGAAACGGCCTCCGGAAAGCTTAGCATCCAGATGCTCGGAGTAATCGCCGAGTTTCAGAGAAATACCATCGTCGAGAACGTCAAAATGGGAATGAAACAACGAGCTAGAAATGGTAAGTGGAATGGAGGAACCGTTCTCGGGTATGACTTGGTGGAAGTCCTTACTGCTAGGGGAAAGGAGTCCGCTCTACAGATCAATCACATTGAAGCTGAACTCATCCGAAAGATCTTTCGGATGTACGCGGCAGGACAAGGACTTAAAAGCACCGCAAACCAGTTGAATAAAGAAGGATTCAAGACGAAACCCGGTAACTATTTCAGCAGCGTTTCCGTCAAAACAATCATCAATAACCCCATCTACATTGGGAAGATCAGATACAACGTAAGAGAGAACTGGAACGAAAAAAGAAGAAAAGGTACCAACAAAGACCCCATTTTGGTAAACGGGGAACATGCTCCGATCATCACTGATGATCTTTGGGAAGCTGTTCAAATACTCTACAAGAAAAAAGCAGTTTCCACTCCGCGAAAATTCGACGGAATCTACCTCCTCACCGGACTCATGCGATGCCCTCAGTGCGGAGCATCACTTATAGCACATCGAATAAATGGCACCCTGAAAGACGGCTCGAAAGTTGTCCGCAGGTATTATGTCTGCAGCAATTTCCGAAACAAGGGAAGCCGCGTTTGCAATTCTAACTCAGTCAAGGCTGACTTTGCCGAGAATTTTGTAGTCGAGCGCATCGGGGAGGTCGCATGTCAACCAAAGGTCTTAGAAGACATTGTTAAAAAAATCAACCAAGCCAGAACCAAGGACATCGTCCCGCTTCAGAAGGAAATTGCTTCGATAGACAAGGAGCTCAAAACCCTGGACATCCAAAAGCAAAAGTACTTCACCCTCTACGAGAACGACGTGATGGACAAAGAAATGCTGGTCGAGCGCATGAATGAGTTGAAGGAAAAGTATAATACACTTGCCCTTCGTAAAACCGAGGCAGAAAGACTCTTAGATGAAAATCAGTCAGAACCCGTAGCCCTGCATTCCGTACGTCGTGCTTTGAGCGATTTCAACAAGCTTCTCCAGTCCTCACCCACAGACGCAAGAAAGACCCTGATCCAAACGATAGTCAAACAGATCTCCGTTCAGAAAGGTCAGAAACTGAAAGGCATAGAATTGGAGTTCGATGAAAAAGTAACAGCGTATTTTTTAGGTACAGCCCCATCCACCGCTAAGTTGGATGGGGCTTTTGCTTTTTCCAAGCAAAAGTCTCCCCGTTTCACAATCATAATCTAAGGAGGGTGTTGCGTTGTGACCGAAGGAACCGAAAGTTGCGTCAATACCGACTCTAATCTGACACCATTGACACATTTGACACTTTTCTTTTCTCGATCTCCTCCCAACCTTTCCCCTAACAGTGGGATGTGATAAGGGCTAACACGCAGAGTGTGGCTCACTGCAAAATGTAAAACCAATAAAAAGACTGCATCTTTAGCCTAAAGAATAAAAAGTCCCATGTAAACAACCAATTCAGCAAAAAAAGTTGCCCTTACTTATGATACGGCTCCCCCCGATTTATCCGCATCGCGCGATAAATCTGCTCCACCAGCACCAGCCGCATCAGCTGGTGCGGCAGCGTCATGCGGCCAAAACTCAGCCGCATATCCGCACGGCGTAGCAGCTCGCTCGATAGCCCCAGCGAGCCGCCGATCACGAAGGCCACCTGGCTCCGCCCATAGGTGGCCAACTTGTCGAGCGAGCCTGCCAGCTGGTCGCTCGACCACATCTCGCCGTCGATGGCCAGCGCCACGACGTACACATCAGGGCGCAGCGCAGTCAACAGACGCGCGCCCTCACGATCCCGCACCTGCTGCTCCTCAGCTGCGCTCATGTTCTCCGGTGCCTTCTCATCCGGCACCTCAATCATCTGCACCTTGGCATAAGGCCCAAGGCGCTTGACGTACTCCGCGATCCCATCCACCAGATAGCGCTCCTTCAACTTCCCAACCGTTAAAATCTGAATCTGCATTAACGAAACATCCCTTCTCTTTACCCTTCGCTCTCTTTATCCTTTACTTCTCTTGCATCCTCCGCTACCTTTTCCCCTCACCCAACCAAAACAAAAAGGAAGGCATCAGCCTTCCTCATACAACTAGAAATCGCGCTAACTCCTGGCAATGCTCACAATGTGAAGGAGGCTCCCAGTTCGCGAAGTGGGTCTTCAGCAAATCCACAACGTCCGGCGCTTCCTCGTATTCATCGACAAACTCATCAATCGCGATTTCCACATGATCTTTACAAACTACGTGCATGCAACTACCTCTCATCCGCATTGTTTCAATATCTTATTTATCGGTTGCTTCCACTAACGTTACCACCGCATTCATCTTCTTGCCGCCGCGATAATACGTGACGTTCACTTTATCACCGATGTGTTTCTCATTATATAAATACTTGCGCAGCGTGATCGTGCTATCAATCTTCCGGTCATCCAGCAGCACAATGACATCCTGCGGTTTCAGACCCGCTTCCTTGGAAGGTCCGGAGACTTCGAAGACGATAACTCCAGTTTTCACATCTGCGGGCAGCTTTAATACATCCGTCCCTTTAAAAGCTTGTAATTCCTGCGTCGACACACCCATCAGCGGTCTTTTGACCTTGTGATCCGTGATCAGACTATCGATAATCGGCTTCGCACTGTTAATGGGGATCGCGAACCCTAATCCCTCAACGCCAGTATCCGAGATTTTCATCGAATTAATGCCAATGACTTTGCCCTCGATATTCACCAGGGGTCCACCGCTGTTCCCTTGATTGATCGCCGCGTCGGTCTGAATGACATCCATCTCCCAGTCATAATCCGTACCCTCACGGGACAAAGAAACCGGAATCGTCCGTTTTGGTGATGAAATGATGCCCTGGGTAACGGTTGGCGAGAAGCCTAGGCCTAGCGGGTTACCGACAGCAATCGCCATCTCACCAGCGCGCAGCGACTCGGAATCGCCAAATTCCGCTATTACCTTAATATCTTTACTATCAGCTTCCAAAACGGCTAAATCCGTAATCCGGTCGTTGCCGACCAGCGTAGCTTTGCGATGCTCGCCTTGAAAATTGACAATTTCAAACTGGTTCCCACTTTCAACGACATGACTATTCGTCACGATCCGCACTTTATCGCCATTTCGAGAAAAAATGACACCCGATCCAATCCCAATTCCGCTCTCTTGGCCCTTATCATCCTTCTTGGAGGAAATCACACTGACCACGGCCGGCTTAATTTTCTCCGTTGCTGCCACGACAGAGTCGTTGATGTTCATCGGACGCGTCTCGGCGTTCGCAACTGCAGCTGGTATCGCTATCGCATCGGCTTGCGGTTCAGTTGGACCCAACCCGCTAACCAATCCAACTAGCAAAAGCATCGATAAAGCCCCGCCTACACCCGCTACAAGGGCCACATTTCGTCTGCGTTCCGTAAAACCTGTAAATCCACCCGAACGTTTAGGACGCCATACAGGCTCTCGCTGCTTGGTTCTTTTCGTCGAATAAAAATCATCATCAAACAAACTCACAGGGTGTCCCTCCTTGCTGACAGGGGGCGGGTCATGCCGCTCTTGCCTCAGAATCTTATTTGCAAAAAATAGGAATGTTTCGTTCCGTTCTTGCCTACAATAATAGTAAACCAAATCTCTCAAGGAATTACTAGAGTTAACAGTAACTTTAAATCAGAAAAACAAAGGAGAATGCACATTATGAATCGTATTCCATCCCATATGGACGAAATCAACATGATCGGGAAGCTCGCTGACCTCAAAGACAGCCTTTACCACCAATCCCTCGTTCTTTCATCTCTCATTCAAACACTGATTGATAAGGGCCTAATCACGCCTCAGGAAATCCAGCTCAAATCCAAAGAAATCGACGCCGCGCTTACTCCGAATCCAATACATCCCATTTCGTAGAACGGTCGAAGTACGTATCCATTAATCGTAGCTGCTTAGACTCAGGGGCACGCTCTTGTACTATGTTATTCACCGTTAGCCTGGCCAAATCCATTAAATTATGGTCACGGCTTAAATGTGCCATATAGACGGACTTCGTCTTATTCGTCATCACGTCACAGAGCGCTTCTCCCGCGGCTTCGTTGGATAAATGCCCCTTATCCCCGAGAATGCGGCGCTTAATGCTCCAAGGATAGTGCCCGACACGGAGCATGTCTACGTCATGATTCGTCTCTAGCACCAAAGCATCCGAATCTATAATCTTCTCTTTCACTTTCTCGCTCATATAGCCTAGATCTGTGACGACACTTATCTTCTGCTCACCTTCATAAAAGCAATAACCCACCGGTTCCGCCGCATCATGCGAAATCCCGAACGATTCAACGCGCAGAGTACCGAACTCTTCGACGCTGCCGGTTTCCATAACCCGCTTGTTCTCTTCCGCAATGACACCGATCTGGCGATCTAATTCTACCCACGTCTTCTCGTTCGCATAGATGGGCAAATCGTACTTACGCGCGAATGCGCCTAACCCTTTGATATGATCCGAATGCTCATGTGTGATCACAATGGCGTCAATCGTGTTCGCCGCTAGCTCGCGTTCCTTCATCAACGCCTCCATCTTCTTCGCGCTGAAGCCCACATCGATAAGCACCTTGGTCTCCCCATTGTCGACGACCGTCGCATTCCCCGTCGAACCGCTCGACAGCACTGTAAACCTCATACCCATCCTACCCTGCTCCTCTATGCATACATGTACACATGCTTTTTAGCTGTTTATGTAAGTCGCTATCGTGCTACTTCTTATCTGGCTTGTTCTTATCATCGCTATTGCTTGTACTTTCGGGTTTACCGATTTCTTGCGTTCCAAAAGGAACTGGATCCAATCCTTTTTGCGGAGATTCCACTGCGCCGTTGAACGCTTGCAGATAATAAATATCCCGATTATCAATCGTAATCCGCCAGTGCGGGAACATCGGCTGCGTCTCAGAGTTATAGGGCTGTCCATGGTACCCCAATCTGACCTCCGTTATAATCGAGCCTTCGCTTAAATAGTTATCTACAAGACTGCGTACCGCTAATTGAGCGGGAATCAGCTTTTGCTCCGTTTGTTCTACTCCTGATTCTACTTCAACGTAGGCTTGACGGTAACTGGTAATTTCTCCATTTTCCTCATTCAGCTCTACCGTCATGTCAAAGAGCGGAAGCTTGCCATACAGCTGATTAAATACATAAGTACCATTGGTTCTTACCGCCGAATCCAACTGATACAGGTTAAAATTCGGAATCTCCGACTGGGCTTGAACCTCTTTACTTGCCCCCTTGCCGAGCAGCGCGCTCATGCTTATAGGCGTTTTCAAGACTTTCTCATCCCCAGGCTTTATACTATCATCTTTTTTCACCGTAATAACCTTCAGTTTCGTAACATCCGTCGGTAATTCAACGGCTAGCCGAATATTTTTACTGTGGAGCGCACGATTCAGCTCTTCGATCGTCCCTGAAGTATCTAGCGAGATTTCCGTCTGGTTGGAGCGATTGGTGGACCACAGCTGGAAGCCAAGAATCATATTGAGCAGCAAAAAGGAGCAAATCAGGATCGTTTTGGCCCTGCTCCAATTCATGATCTCACCAACCTTTCCATACAAATTAACTTAATCAAACTATTCGATGAAATCATACGTGCCATCCCGCAGTTCCAAGGCCCATACAGGAACTAATGTGAGCGACTTTTCCGAAACAACCGGATGATACGCTGGGAAAATAGAGACGATGCTGGACCGTCGCTGATAATACTGCAGCCGTTCTTCTAATGCATCACCGGATAATATCTCCCCATCGCGCCGCTGAGCGGTCTTCAGATCCGGAATAATCATTGATCGTTCGAATCCAGAGATGATTCCCTTCTGCACCTGCATTTTCAGAGAACCATAACCTTCGGGCTGTGCCGTTACAATCGGCAAGGATTCATAATACTGACGGAACGTAAAGGCTTGATTGTCAAAAAGCTGCTTCTGTGGCGTGCGAGCCACCATATATTTACCGTCCCAACCAATATGCTGGTTGATGAATTTAATGCCGGCCAGCAAGTTTTCCAGCACTTCGCTTTTGCTCTCTACAGGAGCAACAGGGTCGGAATACGTAATCCACCGCAGGTCACGATTAAGCTGGAAACCGCGTTTGCTGTCCGTATAGATTTCTGAACCATCGCGCTCTTTGAGATAGCGGGTAATGCCAGGATCTACGAATAAACTTTGTTTCAATTGATCCGCCGTAAGCTGGGTGTAATTGAACGTATAGCTCGGAAGCCTGAGCGGCTTGACCGGCAGATAGTAATCACCGCTGTTCGTCGTCTTGTACAAATTCGTAATGTCACCGAAAGCTGCGAAGTTCTCCACGTCTTTACTTGTAAAATCGGCCCCAATGACCTCATACCCTACGCCTGGGGAATCCGTAAAGAAGAAAGCGCGAACATCTTCGTCAGTGCCTTTCGAGTAAATCCAAATCCGCGTCACTTTATCATTCTCCGCTGGCAGCTCACCCTCAATCCGCAGTACCTGCTGCAGAATAGTGAATGGAATGCCGTCCCGGAACCGAATTTCGACGCCTTGCTGTTTATTACGAACATCTTCCCAGTTCACATTCACCAGATACATGGACGTTTTGCGGAAGCCCCTGAAGCTCCGCTGCTTAATGTTGTCGAGCAGTCTCGTATAATAATAATTGGTGGGATACAGCACGGAATGCTGCTGGTTGCCCAAATGGACAATAATCTGATCCGGGAAAAGCATATCCTGCAGCTCTGCCTGCTTCCCAAGCGTCTCCGTTTGCACATAATTGCTTTGTTGGATGGGCTCAATCTTAGGCGGACTGTACGACGCCAGCAAAAAACTTTGATACAGCGAGGTACCAATCAGGATGACAAGCGCGATAGATTTTAGGCTCTCAATCATAGCTCATCTTCCTCCTCTTGCTGGATCGGCAGCGTAAATACAACACGGGTTCCTTGTCCCAACTCGGACTCTAAATTAATCGTTCCACCATGTGCTTTGACTATTTCCCGGGCAATGGATAATCCTAATCCTGTACCGCCCATATTCCTAGAACGCGCTTTGTCTACGCGATAGAACCGGTCAAAAATACGGGTCAAATCCTTCTTCGGAATCCCAATACCATTATCCTGAACGGAAATTTCCAGCATATCCTTCTCAATCTTCCGAGCCTCCAGCCGGATTGCGCCTTCATCACCCGTATATTTAATCGCGTTCGACACCAGATTATCGAGAACCTGATCAATCTTGTCACGGTCGAGCAGCAGGCCGGTTACGCCTTTCTCTACCCGAATCACAATCTCAATCTTGCGCTGCTGCAGCTGAAAAGAGAACCGATCGGCCACTTCCTCCAGCATCTCGCTCACAAGTGTTGTTGATTTGCTCATCATCGACTGCTTGGAATCCAGCCTCGATAAGTGTAAGAGATCCGTTACTAAGCGGATCATCCGCTCTGTCTCGCTGCGCGTCACGCTGATAAAGCGAGAAGCCAGTTGCGGCTCCTCAATAGCGCCATCATCAAGCGCTTCCAGATAGCTCTTGATCGTCGTCAGCGGTGTACGCAGTTCGTGCGACACGTTCGCAACGAACTCGCGTCTAGCTTGCTCCAACTTCTCTTGATCTGTTACGTCCTGCAACACCGCAATAATCCCGCTCTGCCCTTCTCCCCGGCGATGAATCGGTGTGAAGGTAATGCGTACGGAGAATTGTTCATCATCATCCGGAAGCTCAATATCGAGCAGCGTCGTCCGCACCTCTCCTTGAAGAAGCCCTTGAATCGTTTCGTTCGGAATCCCGAGCACCTTGGAGATATCGAGGCCGATAGTCGTTTCTTCTTCCGCCTGCAGAATTTGCTTCGCCCGGCGGTTCAAGACGATGACATGCCCTTTATCATCCGTTGCGATGACCCCGTCGTTCATATTCGTCAAGATGGATGCCAGCTTCTCCTTCTCCTCTTCATTGAGAGAAAGAGCTTCCCTGAGCCGATTCATCATGAAATTAAACGTATGACCGAGCTGACCGATCTCATCGGTACCTTGAATAATAACCTGCTGATCAAAATTTCCCTCTGCAACTGCTGTCGCCTGCTTCGTAATCTCTTTGATTGGATTCGTAATTGTACTTGTAAGGATGACACCAAGGATGGCTGTTAACCCTAGCGCAATCAATGTACCCGAAATCAGGATGCGATTAATCGACCGAATCGTCTTATAGACATCCTCCATAGATGCGATGAGATAGACAGCGCCCAGAACACGAGCACCACTGCCCACAGGCTTAGCGATGATGACCTTCCGATAACCATCTTCATCCGTGAAGATCCGCTGGTTGTCCTTGATCCCTTGCAGCGCTCGGATGACTTCCGGCTGCGTATTTTTTTGCTTTAAATGATTGGGAACCGACGTGCTGATGACGTTCCCGTTGGCATCTATAATTTGAATTTCAGCATTATTAATCGAAAATAAATTGCTAACGAACTCGTTCAAATCCGCGTACGTTTTCTTGCCTTCGGCAGCATTCTTGCTGTCCTGATCCCCTGTGAGATAGGACCCCACGAAACCAGCCAGCAGCGTAACCTGGCTGTTGCGCGAAGCCAAGAAGTCGTTTTTGAAATACGTCTCCACTGTTTTGTAGAAATACACCCCGATAAGCTGCATCGCAATCAAAATGAGCAAGACATACACAATAATCAGCTTTGCTTGGATCGATTGGAAGAAGCGGATGCCCTTCATCTTAGAAGCCTCCGGCTTTCGGGCTGCGCATTAAATAGCCAAGCCCCCTGCGCGTCATGATGTATTCCGGACGGCTTGGGTCTGTCTCCAGCTTCTCGCGCAGCCGGCGTATCGTCACATCGACGGTGCGCACGTCGCCGAAATACTCAAAGCCCCACACCGCTTGCAGCAGGTGCTCGCGTGTCATTACTTTGCCGGAATTTTTGGCCAAGTATTGAATCAACTCGAACTCGCGATGCGTCAGATCGAGCGGAACCCCATCTTTGTACACCATGTACATGTCGTTATCGATGAATAAAGCATGAATCCGCATCCCATTGCGCTGCGTATCTGACTCACTCGGTGCTGACTGCACCTTCGTCTGGCGGCGCAAGTGCGCCTTAACTCGGGCTAGCAGCTCTCTCGTACCGAATGGCTTGGTGACATAGTCGTCCGCGCCCATCTCCAGACCAAGCACTTTATCCAGCTCCGTATCTTTGGCTGTTAACATAATAATCGGTGTGTTCAGCTTCGAGCGCACCTCTCGGCACACATCCATCCCATCCTTCACGGGAAGCATGAGATCCAGCAATATAAGATCGGGCTGCTCAGAGAACGCCAGCTCTACAGCGCTTCCGCCATCATAGGCACAGATCACCTGATAGCCCTCTTTTTCCAAATTAAATTTCAAAATATCTGCAATCGGTTGTTCGTCATCCACCACGAGAATTTTTCCAAACAAACCTACCACCGCCTACTCCAGGATTAACTGCGAAGTCGTCCTATTCCTTGCATACTACCCTCTATTTTATCATATATTCAACTAAAAAGAGACAAGGCCCCCCGAGTTGTCCGGTTTGACCTTGCCTCTATGTAAATTAACGATTTAAATACTTCAGTGGATTTTCCAAGCTGCCGCTTTTGTGTACTTCGAAATGCAAGTGAACACCTGTGGAATCGCCTGTACTTCCCATAATACCGATGGCATCGCCTTTTTCAACGATCGAACCCTCGGTAGCAATAATTTTGCTCATGTGGCCATATAACGTCTCGTAACCGTTCAAATGATTAATAATGACATAATTGCCGTAATCTGATTTATAGCCGGTTTCGGTTACTTTACCATTGTCAGCCGCCATGATGTTTTTGTTCCCTGTAATATCGATTCCCTTGTGAAGCTTGCCCCAACGCACGCCGAACGTACTGGAGATACTTGGAGAAACAACAGGCCATGCGAATTTCCCTGTACCTTCACCCTTAATGACTTTGGTCCCTTTTTTCACCTTCGCCGTGACTGGCTTATCAATAATTTCTTCGTCCACCAGCTGCTCATTGGTCATTAAGCCATCGACCTTCGTCACTTGGATCGTTACCTTCTTGAGCCCGTTCTTCCCAGGTGAAATCGGTTGAACGACGCCTACGCGCTGCGAATCATCTTTCACATATTCCGTATCGTACTGGATCTCTTGATTCTTCACAATCTTCTCTGTCGTTTTGACGGACAGTTTAGGCTTAAGCACAGTGACATCAAGCTGATTGCCAATCTTTAGTTTATCGTCCTGAAGTCCAGGATTTTTATCATAAATGAATTGCTTCGTAATCCCTAATTTCTTAGCGATACAGGAGACGCAATCTCCCTCGACTACCGTGTATTTTGCAGGCGTCACATCGCCAGTCGTCAATTTCTTCACGACATCTTCCGGTTTAGCTAATTCATCTGGCTTAATCGGCACTTCTACTTTATCGACTTGCTGAACAAATTCCACCTTCTCAAGCTCAGACGGCGCAGTAGAGATGTCCTCGCCTAGGTTTGTGGATAGTACAGCAACCTTAGCAGCTTCCTTGGTTTTTGGTGCGAAAGGCGCACTAACCTGTTCGAGAATCTGATCAGCTGTCTGCTGATCCTTCACAACGGCGATTGTATTTCCATCTACCTTCAGTTCGACCCCGACCGGTTGGGGCACTAATGCCTTATTAAGCGTGGCGATCACAGCTGAATCATCCGTCGCCAGATTGTAAGCCTTTTCAGGCGTGTAGGTAACACCATTTGTCTTGAGAACGACATGAACATCTGGGAAATTCTTTTGTACTTCTTGTGGTCTTTGCTGCTTATATTCATCAATCAATTTATTATCGCTCACGACACCAATTTCTTCGCCATTGAGCATAACGTGATATACATTTACCATTTTCGCTTGCACATATTGATGACCTGCAAACGTAATCGCCCCTGTTAGCACAACCGCACTAACTCCCAGAACTAGAGACCATTTATGTCGTTTGATTACCGTTAACGTCGTAGTTGTCGATACTTCTTCCAGCTGCTTGTCTGATATTGATTCATTTCCGGTCAAGCTTTCTCGCTTCGGCGTGAATCTCTTGATGAGATCCTTAACAAAGCGCATACCCCTGAAACCTGTCATGATCTTCTCCCTTTGAACGGTTTTGCATCTTTGAAGTTATTTTCAATAGCACGCTAATGATTAATTCCTCCAAAATACATAAATAAACCTTGATTAGACATAATATCCGTGAGGATATCTACCTTTTGTTAAATTTAACACACTTTCTCTGCTTATTTCAACAAAATACTCGATCTCCATGTGATAGATTCGTGTCCACCGCCAAAAGAAGACGTTAAAGTTTCAATTTTTTGTACATAAATCCAATAGATTTTGCACCCAATTACGAGAAATGCCGAATTTGAGTGAAAATTTGAAAGGGGAGCTTATGCATGGAAATTAATTTGGAAGCTACGTTCACAGATCGGACTACAATGGAGAAAACAGCTGAGGTCCTTAGATCTCAGGGTGTACTGGATATCAAATTCAATTATGGCGGTGAGCCACATACCGATGACTTTGCCGGCGGTTTGATTCAATCCGTTGATAGCTTTTCGGCAGCCGAGCCCTCTTACGCGCTCATAGTTTGTGTAGAGAAATCGCGCTACCGTCAAGCCGAGGACACCATTATGAAATTCGGAGGACAGCTCCATTAGAGCTAATCCACAGTTTTCGGATCAGGAGTTAGGTCAGTTAGTACTTGTTCAGAATAGCTGTTAACTGTTTTAATTCCGTCTCGTTCAAGTACTTCTTGAGCGTATCATTGACCTGATTAAGCTCATCCGTCGTGATTCCGTCCTCCAGCAAAACAGACAGATGCTGCACCTCATTTTGCGGCAGCTTAGCAACAACAAGAGAAAATATTTTCATCTTATCATCACTGGATAACGCTTCTTTCTTCTTAGCGAAATCCTCGGTCGACATGACAAGTTCCTTCTTCTGCTCGTTTGCATCACTTACACGCCCCATGACGGCTACGGCATCATCATCCTTCACTCCTTGAGAAGCCCCTTCTCCATATGCTCCAGCATCCGAATGTAAGGGATCGCTTGAACCGGAATTAGGCACACGGCCAGACGGGCTGGGACTAGGACTAGGCGTAGCCGCAGGTGTATCCACTGGGGCAGCTTGCTTCCCCCCGTCTCTACGCATAACTATATTCAGCTCTCCGGCCAATCTTGCAGCAAAATCACTAAATTGAACCTTTTTACCCAAGGCTGGAATCTGATATTGTCGAAATATATCCTCTACATACATGTTTACCACATACCATGTCGTAAACATTGTGATTGTTGTAATAAGTATGCTGCTTATGACGATTTTACCCAGCCACGTTAATACTTTCATTCGCTTTATCACTCCTGACGCTTAAACTGTTCCCTCCTTCCCAGTATTGACGAAATCATGTCCATTAAGTCCCATTAGACAAAAAGAAATCCTCTAAGCTGCTATGAGCCTAGAGGATTTTGTATTTATCGCGATTGCATTATGCGTAGATTGGACGAACCAAATTCGTTTGCTCACGGTTACGGCCTACGGAGAAAATCGAGATTGGAATGCCTGTCAACTGGGAAACACGCTCAATATAGTGTCTTGCATTCTCAGGCAGATCACTCAATGTACGTGCACCAGACACATCTTCTGTCCAGCCCGGAAGCTCTTCGTACACAGCTTCACACTCAGAGATGGCTTTCAAGCTAGCCGGGTAGTGCTCGATAAGCTCGCCGCGGTACATGTAGCCTGTGCAAATTTTAACCGTTTCAAGCCCTGTCAGAACGTCGATGGAGTTCAAAGACAGGCCTGTAATGCCGCTAACGCGTCTTGCGTGACGGACAACAACGCTGTCGAACCAGCCAACACGGCGCGGACGGCCAGTTACTGTGCCGTACTCAAAGCCTTTCTCACGGATCCAAGCGCCAACTTCGTTGTCGAGTTCCGTAGGGAACGGACCGTCGCCGACACGAGTCGTGTACGCTTTGGCTACGCCGATGATGTTCTGGATCTTCGTTGGACCTACGCCGGATCCGATACATACGCCGCCAGCCGTTGGGTTGGAGGAAGTTACATACGGGTATGTGCCTTGGTCAATATCCAACATAACGCCTTGTGCACCTTCGAACAGGACTCTGCGACCTTGATCGATGTACTCATTCAGTACAACTGAAGTGTCCGTTACATATGGACGAATGACTTCTGCGTACTCAAGGTACTCTCTAAGAATCGGCTCTACATCTAGGCCTGTGGAACCATATACTTGTTCGATCAACACGTTTTTCTCTGCAACAATGCGTCTTAGTTTCAATTCAAACTCTTCCGCATCCATCAAGTCCGCGATACGAATCCCGTTACGTGCTGCTTTATCCATATAACAAGGTCCGATCCCTTTACGGGTCGTGCCAATTTTGCTATCGCCTTTACGATCTTCTTCCAGACCGTCAAGCACCAAATGATACGGCATGATCACATGCGCGCGGTCACTGATGTTTAAATTTTTTGTCGAAAAACCATTATCATGAATGTAGTTAATTTCTTCAATGAGTGCTGCGGGGTTAATAACCATACCGTTCCCGATCACACATGCTTTATCTTGGTAAAAAATACCGGAAGGAATCATTGTCAGCTTATACTTTTTCCCGCTGATAATAATCGTATGGCCTGCGTTGTTACCACCTTGGTAACGAGCAACAACCTCAGCAGATTCCGCTAAGAAATCCGTGATTTTACCTTTCCCTTCATCTCCCCATTGCGTTCCGACAACAACAACCGTTGACATATGCACTTACCTCCGTACGGTGACGAGTCACCCATAATGAGCCGTATTGGCTTTCGTACCACTGAAAAAATGGACTTCATTAAAGCGCTAAAGTGTTCAGCGTCCACTACTCACCGAAGGCACTAGGTCTCCTCGGGCAGCAATCTGCAGGAAGGGCACCTACCTTTCGGCATGAAAAACGACCTTAACTCGAAGCTGCCCTGCTTGAAACGGATCGTGCAGGCAGACGAACAAGGTTTTTTTCACCGTCTTTAGTGTAGCAGTCCCCCTAAGCAAAGTCAATGAAAAACGAACAATAATAAGTGCTCCTGTATAATCGTTCGGATATTGGTCAAACTATAAAGTTAGTCTTACGAAACTTTCGTCTCACTAGGAGATAAGGCCGCGTCGTCTTGTATGAAAGCCACGCATAACAAAAAAAACAGCGAACCGTCAATATTGCCCGGCCGCTGCTTCTTGATGACTTCGATCCATGTTCACGAATTTATTGAATTGCTTCAAGAACGCCAGCTCAACGGTTCCTACGGGACCATTACGCTGCTTGGCAATGATAATCTCGATAATATTCTTCTTCTCGGATTCTTTATCGTAGTAATCGTCCCGGTATAGGAACGCTACGATGTCGGCATCTTGCTCAATGGAGCCTGATTCCCTAAGGTCAGACATCATCGGACGTTTGTCTTGTCGCTGCTCAACGCCCCGACTAAGCTGCGAGAGCGCGATAACCGGTACATTGAGCTCACGCGCAATTTGCTTCAGCGTACGGGAGATCTCAGAGACCTCCTGTTGACGGTTGTCGCCTTTGCCGCGGCCGGCGATCAGTTGCAAGTAGTCGATGAGGATCATGCCGAGCCCCTTCTCCTGCTGGAGACGGCGGCATTTCGCACGAATATCCGCAACCGTAATCGATGGGGAATCATCGATGAAAATATTCGCTTCCGACAAGGCGCCAATGGCCATCGTCAGCTTCTCCCAATCGTCGCCTTCGAGATACCCCGTCCGCATGCGGTTCGCATCGACGTTCGCCTCGGCGCAGACCATACGTTGTACGAGCTGCGCCGCGCCCATCTCGAGGGAGAAGATCGCGACGGTTTCCTTGGCGCGTACCCCGACGTTCTGCGCTACATTCAGCGCGAACGCGGTTTTACCTACTGAAGGACGCGCCGCCAGAATGACCAAGTCGGAGCGCTGGAAGCCGGACGTCATCTTGTCCAGGTCAACGAAGCCCGAAGGAATGCCCGTGGCTCCGCCCTTATTCGAGTAGAGGGACTCTACTTTCTCGAATACTTCCATGAGCACATCGCGAATGACCACGAAGCCGCTTGAGCTGCGGCGCTGCGAGATCTCAAGAATCTTCGCCTCCGCTTCGCTAAGCATAGACCCTACATCGTCTTCATTGGCATAGCCATTAGTGACGATTTGGGTTGCTGTGCGGATCAAACGGCGAAGCATGGATTTCTCTTCGACAATTGCCGCGTAATAGTCGATGTTAGCAGCAGTCGGCACGGCATTCGCCAGCTCAGATAAGTACGTAACGCCGCCGATCTCTTCCAGTTGCTGCTTGTTCTGCAAAAGCGATGTTAGCGTAATCAGGTCGACAGGCTCTTGATCTTCCGCCAGCTCAACGATCGCCTCAAAGATACGTTGATGCGATCCCCGATAAAAGTCGTCGCTCGAAATCCGTTCCATCGCGGTAATTAAAGCGTCGCCGTTAATCAAAATTGCGCCGAGAACTGCTTGCTCGGCTTCTATATTTTGTGGGGGTACGCGATCCATAAACATATTTTCTCCGCTCATGCTTCAGTACCCGCCTTTCTTTTCATAGTTTAAGAATAGATAAGAGCCCCTCCTAGGGACTCTCATTCGCCTTGTCTGCCATTTATTTCTCTTCAAGAACATGTACGTTCAAACTTGCTGTAACCTCGCTGTGCAGCTTCACAGGGACCTTCGTTACGCCTAGCGTACGAATGGGCTCTTCGAGGACGATTTTGCGTTTATCAATTACGACTTTGTACTGCTTCTCCAGTACCTCTGCGATTTGCTTGCTTGGAATTGCACCGAACAATCGGCCGCCTTCGCCAGCTTTCGCCTTAATTTGAACCGTCATTTCACTCAGCTTCTCACCTAACGTTTTTGCATCAGCTTTCTCTTGATCCTTTTTGCGCTGTTCCGCTTTCTTCTGATTATCCAGCACCTTCACTGTGCCTGTTGTCGCGGGAGCCGCAAGCCCCTGAGCAATTAGGAAATTTTGTGCGTAGCCCTCGGATACTTCTTTTACTTCACCTTTTTTGCCTTGGCCCTTAACATCTTTTAGTAAAATGACTTTCATTCGAAAAGTCCCTCCTCTTCCTGCATTTCATCGAGTACTTTCTTCAAACGGTTCGTTGCTTCCTCTAATGTCGTGCCATCCAGCTGAGTAGCTGCATTGGTCAAATGACCGCCGCCACCTAGACGTTCCATCACGAGTTGGACGTTCATCTGCCCCAGCGATCTGGCGCTGATGCCGATCAAGCCGTCCGGCCGTTCAGCGATGACAAAGGATGCCATTATATTAGTCATATTCAACAATGTATCAGCAACTTGCGCAATCATCAACTGAGAATATTTGCGATTAGGCTCAGCAACTGCCAAAGCGATGTGCTCGTGGATCGTTTCTGTATGCTTAATCACTTCAGCTCGCTCGATGTAAGAATCGAGATCTTCCTTCAGCAAACGTTGAATCAGCGCGGAATCAGCGCCATTGCGTCGTAAATACGAAGCGGCCTCGAAGGTTCTCGCCCCTGTTCGAAGGCTGAAGCTCTTCGTATCGACCACGATGCCCGCCAGCAAAGTCGTAGCCTCCAGCACTTCCATCGTCAGCTTCTCATTGATGTATTGCAGCAGCTCGGTCACCAGTTCGCATGTAGAGGACGCATAAGGCTCCATATAGACGAGTGTCGCATCGTTGATGAACTCCTCGCTGCGACGATGGTGATCCACCACAACGACTCTGTGCGTCTGCTGGAGCAGCTTAGGCTCCGCTACCATGGAAGCTTTGTGTGTATCCAGCACTACAGCCAAGGTACGCTGCGTTGTAATCTGCATCGCCTGTTCCGGCGTTATGAACCAGCGGTGCAGCCGCTCATCAGCCGCAATCGTCTCCATCACCTTCTGGATCGATGGATTCACACCCTCAAGCACGATGTAGCCTTCCTTGCCAACCACTTGCACAGCCTTCAATATGCCGATCGATGCGCCGATACAGTCCATGTCCGGAAAGCGGTGACCCATGATAATCACTTTATCGCTATCCTTCATCAAATCCCTTAATGCATGCGAAATGACCCTGGCTCTAACCCGTGTACGCTTCTCAACCGCATTCGTTCTTCCGCCATAAAAGCTCAGTCTTTGGCCCACTTTCACCGTCACCTGATCACCGCCGCGGCCTAAGGACATATCCAGCCCCATCTGCGCCATCTGACCAAGTTCCGTTAACTGCTCAGCACCAGATGCAATCCCGATGCTTAGCGTCAGCGGCAGCTTGTTCTCTATCGTCAAATCCCGTACATCGTCGAGAATTTCAAATCGCGTTTGCTCTAATTGGCGAAGCGCTTTCTGATCCATCAGAATCAGGAAACGATCTGAGGACGTCCGGCGCAGGTAAAGCTGATTCTTCTGAGCCCATTCGGTAATCTCACCCGTCACCTTAGCGAGCATTATGCTGCGCGTCTGATCATCAAGACCTTGCGTAGACTCCTCCAAATTATCCATCATGACGATACCGATCGCCGTTTTCTCATCTTCGTACTTTCTTGCCAAATTCGCATGCTCCGTGATTTCCCGGAAATATAGCAGTCTTTCTTCGGGCCGAATCGTTACTTGATAAATAGACTTCCCGATGGTGAGATCGACTTTTTCACCTTTATCCTTCCGGTTCTTCAGGTCTGGCAAATATTCGTACAGTGACTCGCCAATGACGGAATCCTGACCCAGCATTTTCGCCACAAATGGGTTGTGCCATTCGATGCGCTTCTCTTCATTATATAAAATAATTCCGATAGGAAGGCCGCTCATCACTTCATTACCGGCTTTTTTGACCCTATGCGTAATGGTTCCGACGTACATATTCAGCTCTTTGCGAAAAGCTGTTTCCGCTTGGAGCGTGAAGTACGCGAGAACTCCGCAGACTAAGAAGGCCGTAATGCCCAGCCACCATTTGAACATATAAATCGTAGCTGACATGATGATGAGCAGAACGAAAATCCACACGATGTGTTGACCGTGCCACCGCTTTAAAAGGAACTTCGGCATTCGAACTAGCTCCTAATCCTATAAATTTTTCTTAAACCGTTCACGGATTGGAAACGCAACATCAAATACCCCTAGTAAGCTGTAAACGATAAAGAGTGGAGGCATGAAACAAAGGATAATGATCGCAACGATTGGCAGAATCGGTTTCCACTTGTTCGCGTGAGCAACAAAGAATAGGAAGCAGATCGCCTGAATGGCAAACGCCAGCATCAGCAGTGGCATCGCATTCATCATTAGCGTCGGAATTAGTGAATTGGAAGCTGGATTCATGAATAGATCGAGCACGAACACGACCAAATAAATCCATACCAGCGATTTCTGCAGCATCCATTCCCGCATCGGACGCAGACCCGGAATGCCTTCTCCCGTTTTGTTGAGCAACCAGCGGCTAATGCCGTGTGTTACAAAGGTGTAGAACAACGCGACAAAGATCAGATATAGCGGTATCACTTGCACAATGAAATTGACATACCAGTCCTGGTCCTTCGGCAGAACATCCCGAATACCCGGTGGCATACTTGCAATGCTGTCTATCATAAAATTCTTGAACTTCGCTACCGGATCGAATCCGAGCGAATAGCCGATAAGCAGACTTAGCAGCGACTCCGCCAGAATCGTAATAATTCCTGCTGTGAGTACCGTCCTAGCGGCGGCTTTACGTTTATATAAATTACCCATGACCAGTACCGGTGGTAAAAAGAACAGCGATACGGACATGAGGGAGATCCCATGCCACTGGGTAAGCAAATAAACGACGAGCAAGCTGATTACATAGCTGATGACGAAACGTTTGGTGCTTGATTTAACATACAACATTAATACAGGAATCATGAGAAAACTGAATGTGAAAATAATAAAAGGCGTCATGAGAGATAGCAATGAAAGGATCGTCACCGCACTCCAAATGATGCTTTGCCAACTTCGATTCCCCAACCGGGCTCACCTCTTACGTAAATGTTCTTCGAGCGATGAAATGTCGCCGTACCAGTCCTCAAGTTGATGGCCCTCTTGGCGGTGCTTCTTCATTTTCTCTACAATGGCTTCGTCCAAATCGCGATAAGAAATACCCAGTCTTCTCCCCAAAATATAGCCGCTTGAGATTAAACTGGCTAATCCATCTACAATTTTGACATGGCTGCCTTCCCATATACCTTTAAGCAGATGCGCTACGTGATCTACGACTTCTGTCTTGAGCCACTCAATGACTTTGGCCCGTCTGGCTAGGTCTACTTCCTTTTCCCTATTCAGCAACCGTCATCTCTCCTCATCCTACCAAAGACTATAACGTTAATTATACCACAAAATAGGGGGAGAAAAGAAAGCCACTGATGAGCGGCGCAATCTCTCCTTGCACATCGACTTTTCGGCATACAAAAAAGACAGCCGTATAAACAGCTGCCTTCTAAGTAAACCCTATTCCGTTGTGTAAGGCAACAACGCGATTGTACGGGAACGCTTGATAGCGATCGTCAATGCACGTTGGTACTTAGCGGAAGTACCAGTAACACGTCTAGGAAGGATCTTCCCGCGCTCACTGATGAACTTTTTAAGAGTTTCAATGTCTTTATAGTCAATGTGCTTGATTTTGTTAACTGTGAAGTAACAAACTTTACGACGTTTGCCTTTACCGCCTTTGCCACGAGGAGCAAATTTGCGGTCGCCGCGATCTTCACTATTGTTATCTCTTTTTTGGAAAGCCATTAGTTTGTTCAGTCCTTTCTACTTTAGAATGGCAAGTCATCATCGGAAATATCGATCGGTTTTCCGTCATCAATGAAAGGATCCTGCTGCTCGCGTGACCCACCGCCACGATTGCCACTACCGCTTCCGCCGCCGTAGCTAGCGTTAGAGTTAGATGATCCGCCTTCTTCACGACTTCCGGCACTATTATTAGACTCAAGGAAACGCACATTATCAGCAATAACTTCGGTTACGTAAACACGTTTGCCCTCGTTATTATCATAATTCCGTACTTGAATTCTTCCTTCCACAGCTGTCAAACGACCTTTACGCAAATAGTTCGCGCATGTTTCGGCAAGCTGCCTCCACGTGACGATATTGATAAAGTCCGCTTCCCGTTCTTTCGAACCTCCACTTGTGAAAGGGCGGTCTACTGCAAGAGTAAACTGCGTAACAGCTACACCGGCTGGCGTATAGCGAAGCTCTGGATCTTTGGTCAATCTACCGATAAGAATAACACGGTTCAACATCGGACATTCCCCCTGACGAAAATACTGGCATGCATATTAAGCTACGTCGTTTGTGATTAAGTGACGGATAACTTCATCCGTAATCTTAAGTACGCGATCAAGTTCTGTTACAACAGCAGGTTCTGCGTTGAAGTGTACAAGCACGTAGTGCCCGTCACGGAACTTATTGATCTCATACGCAAGACGGCGTTTGCCCATCAGGTCATGTTTGGAGACTTCGCCTCCACCGTTCGTGATGATGCCTTGAAACTTTTCTACTGTAGACTGAACAACTTCTTGCTCAATGTCAGTACGAATGATGTACATCATTTCATATTTGCGCATGTATTTCACCTCCTTTTGGACTAAGCGGCTCCTATTCAAGCTTGTTCACACAAGCGATGGAGCAAGGAGCGAGGATTCTTATTCAAAACTCGCACCTGAATACTATAGCAAATTGAGCGTAAGATTACAAGTCTTTCTCTCAAGGATGAACATGGCATTCCCTTTCATACATGCTTCCCCTTCAAGAGGGTAATCTAAACCTGATTGAAAATCTTTCGATGAGGTGATCAATATGGGTGAATGGACACAATTCAATGAAGGCGATCATGTACCTAACGACGGCGTTTACATCGAGATGGGTGAGAATGCTGTTCACATGGGGATTGAAAACCCGAAAATAGTCACGTTAAGAAAAGGAGACAGATTCCCGGCCAACAGCAACCATAATCGGAAATGGCATCGCAAAAAGCCTTAACTAGGAGAAATTCACCATGAAAACATCCACGTTTACTTGGCTGTTTACCTTCATTGGTGCAGCCCTCTGTTTAGGTCATTATTTATTTCACGATCATGATGCCTTTTACATGATCTTCTACGCGCTAAGCGTACCGGCTTGGTTTGCATCCACATTCACGGACATCTATGAGATCTCCATGTTTCGGATGCTCATCATCTATGTATTGACGATCGCGACATGGGCGCTTGTCGGCTATGTCATTGACCGATTCTCGGTCAGCTACAGAAACCGCAATGGGAGCTATTAGCGGCTGAAAGAATGGAAAAGCTGGCCCCTAGGTGAGGTAATTTTCGTTTACCTGCTTAGGACCAGCTCTTTTACACGATAAATCTATATCCAGATCCCCAAACTGTCCCAATATACTGGGGTTTCGATGGGGTTTCTTCGATTTTCTCTCTGATTCTAGCAATATGAACTGTCACGGTTGAAGAATCACTCATCGCATCTAAGCCCCAGATCCGCTCAAAAAGCTCTTCCTTGCCAAATACCCGATTGGCATTCTGCAGTAGAAATAGAAGCAAGTCAAATTCTTTTTGCGCCAAAACGACTTCATTTCCGTTCACAAAGACGCGCCTGGCTTCCTTCTGAACTTCCAGTCCTCTAATTTGAATCGTGCTTCCTTCATTCCCTTTTCCGAATCGTTCTTTCATCCGCTGGAACTTTTTCAAATGAGCCCCTACTCGCGCAACCAGCTCACCAGAGCTGAAAGGCTTGGTAATATAATCGTCTGCCCCGAGGCCAAGACCATTAATCTTGTAGATTTCCTCTGCTCTCGCCGACACTAGAAGAACGGGAATATCGTCATGTTCACGCACTTTCTTCAATACCTCAAACCCATCTATATCTGGCAGCATAATATCTAATATAATCAGCTCGAAATCTGTTTCCTTTAGGGTTTTCAAACCCGCTGATCCGCTGTTCACCATCGTAACCGAGTATCCGCTGAGCTCAAGATAATCCCGCTGGAGATTGGCGATACTTTGGTCATCCTCAATAATCAGAATTTTCTTCATCATAACCTCCAAACATCCTAGAATTTCTTCAGAGATATCATTATCTGAGTACCCTCTCCTACGGCACTTTTCGCCCATATTTTCCCGTCATGCCCTTCTATAATCTGCTTCGCGATAGCAAGTCCTAATCCGCTGCCGCTTTTTCTTGAAGGGTCCACCTGATAAAATCGATCAAATATATGGGGAAGTTTATTCTCGGGTATCCCTTTTCCATTGTCCTTAATTTCTATGATCGCAGACGTTCTTGTTTCCCTGAGGATAATTTCAATCCTGCCATCCGCTTTCTCTACATATGTCATCGCATTATCCAGAATGTTCTGCACGACCCTCTTTAATCTTTCACGATCAATTAAAACTTTGACTGGCTCAGTCAGTTCATTTATTAACACTAACGATAGGTTAGCCTTTTCGTATTCATATTTATGGTCTGCGACACAATCCTCAAAGTAGCTGGCCAGATCACTCTTTTCGAAATGATAAGGAAGTTGGTTCAAATCCAGCTTGGAGTATAAAAGCAGATCATCGATCATGGCGTTTACCAGAATAGCTTTGGATCGCGCCGTTTCCAGATACTCGTCCATTTTCTCAGGCGTTCTGGCTACCCCATCGATAATACCTTCAATGTACCCTTTAATGGATGTAACAGGCGTCTTTAAGTCATGGGATATGCTCGAAACCAAAAACTTTCGGTTATCATCATATTTTTCCTGCAAATAAACCGATTCCTTCAGCTTAATTCTCATGATCTCCAAGGTTCTGCATAGCTCGCGAACTTCTCCCTCGCCCTCTTCTGCAATCCCGTGGCTTAAATCACCTTCGCTGATTTTGTTTGCAACATCTTTGAGCCTGGAGATCGGCCGGATAATGCCGCGGGAGAATCGATACGAAACCCAGAAGTTCGTTAGCAAAAAAACAAAGGTGAAAACACAGACTGTAAATATACCGAGCATCATTAAAAAGTTCGTTTTCAGCTTTATAGGTGCAAGCAGCAGCAATACGCCGGCATCGCCAGTTGAAAGCTTATAATCTGCCCTAGCAATCATATATGTTTTACCGGCAAGTTCGATTTCATCTCGAGTGGTCTGACTGTCTGAGAGCATGAGGCTTCTCTCGATGTCGATCTTATTGAAATTTTGCGTAGCGTATACAACTTCTCGATTCCTCAGAATAATAGCACTCGCATCCAAAGCGTTAACTCGATTAGCAAGCTGTTGTTGATATTTCGTATCCAAAAGTTGCTCGAATTTGAGGGGCTGTGCTTCTCTTTTCATCTCATTGATCGCCGCTCGAACTTCGAACGCCTTTTGAAATTCCTTCGTGTCGGCTTCGCGGCCAAAAACCTTCGTATAAGCGGCAACAAAAATAATGACAGCTAGAACTGTCAAACCAATGGAGAGCAGCACAGCCAGCGCATTCATCGTGAAGAAACGTTTGGTTAAATGCATGTGTATCCCTTTCTATATATCCTTCCTGTCAAACAAATAATACCCTGTTGTAAATAACATCATACCACAGCCTGACATGATTAAAATCTGGCGGAATATTTTAAACACATTAATCGATTCCGATATCCATAACGTGTACCAATCAAACATCGAGGTAATGAAAAAACTGGAGTAAGATGAAAATACAATGCCTACGGAATTAAAAACGATAAACACAAGTATGGCTAGGAAAAATACAGCTAGTCCACCCTGAATCACATTGGATAATAGGACGACAATTAGCGCAAACACAAATACGGGGAAAAAGGTTAATCCATACGATAGAACTACCTTCATAATCCCTGCCACACTAGCTGACGATGGATTAAATATAAATCCTGCCAATAACGAAAGAATCATAACAAATAAGAGGTTGCCCGCAATAAATAAAGCTAAATTTAACACCTTCGCACTAAATACCCCAAATCGGGAGACGGGTCTTAAAAGTGTTATCTTCATTGTATTCGATGAGGATTCCCCGTTAAACATATCAATCGCCACAAAAATGGCAAACAGCGGCAAAAGCGTATAAGTTATAAACGATAGTACAACTATAGGAAATTCAACGCTTCCTACAACCCGTAAACCAAGCCCATGCTTGATTGTTGTTACAGCGATTTGTCCGACCAAAACAGCAAGAATGGACAAAATGACAGCTGCCATCATTTTTTTCTTTTTCAGCAGCTTCACGGATTCATTGATAAATGCGGCTTTAAACCCTTCCATTCCTGTCCACCTCACTAACAAAAAAGTTCTCAAGCGAAGAATAATACGAGAGTATATTTTGCGTATATTCAACGTTTACAAGCTTGCCCCCGTATATAATGCCTATTCTTGTACACGTCAGTTCCACATCATGAATCAAGTGGCTTGAGATGAAAAAGGTCGTGCCTTCCTGAGAAAGCTGTTTGATCAATTTCCTCATCTCCAGCATCCCTTCGACATCCAGCCCGTTTAGGGGCTCGTCCAAGATCAATAGCTTGGGTTTCGACAATATGGCAGCGGCTATGCCCAATCTTTGTTTCATCCCTAGTGAAAACTTCTGTGATTTCTCATTTTTATATTTCAACATGCCTGTGATTTCGAGACACTCATCGATTCTCTTCTGATCCACATGCGGATAAAATCTTGCAAATAATTTCAGGTTTTCGTTAGCTGTTAAATAAGGATACGACTCGGCTGTTTCAATCATACAACCAACATGCTTCATGGCATTCACATAGTCTTCAGAAATGCTGGATCCAAAAATTTTCACATCGCCACGGTCTGGCTTCATGAGTCCCGTTATCATTTTCATAGCCGTCGTCTTTCCTGCACCATTTGGCCCTAGAAATCCGAATACATCGCCTTGATCAACATCTAAGTTTAATTCTGCGATTCCCCGTCCATTTTTGAATGACTTGGTTAATCCGCTTATTTCAATCGCCTTGACTGTCAATTTCTATCATCTCCCCAAAAAATGCTCAGGAAGCCGCATTAGCAGCCTCCTGAACCTCTCTGTTCTATTCAAATATGCGGTTAAATTCTCCATCGTAATATGGTTTAGCTTCTGATTTGTACGAGTTTTTGTCAATGATCTCAAGATTCACTTGGAAATGAATCTTACCTGGAGCGCTTTGATAAATCGATCCGTTCTTCTCTTCACCTTTTGCATTTTTGTAAGTGAAAGTCGAGGAATTCGCTGGATCGTATACAAATTCAAAGTTATCTTTATCCGGATATTCGCTCTCATAACCCGAAACAACGGTTTCGGAGAATTTGCCTTTTACTTTATCGTTATCAACGCTTGTGATTTCAACCGTTCTCTCGCCAATCTTCACGAACTTGCCGTCTTTCTCCATGACGATATCATTTTTATATGCACCTACATACTTACTGCTAAATCCATTAGAGTAGCTAACCTTTTCGACTTTGGCGCCAGTTAGGTCAGGGATGGTGATTTTGGTGCTGCCAACCTCCGAAAGTTTAAAGATGACATTCAGGTTCAAGTCATGTTGAACGCCGTTCTTATCTTTTCCTGACAAGGTGATATCACCCGTTACATTCTCTAGGTAGCCAATTTTATTTTCTATAGCCGAACCTACCACCCTTTTCACAAAAACATCGCTTTCTATCACTGGTAAATCGGGCTCATTGTTCAACATCTGCTTGATGCCAAAGGAAGAAACAGCATTCAGAATGGCTGGCACCTGAGTTTCAGACAAGCTGCCTGAGTATACTTTTCCACCTTCGGGTCCTTCCTCTACTTGCACATAATCTTTCAGACCGCCAACCACAGCGTCAACGATCTTCTCGATTTCAGCTGCACCCTTCTCTTCGAACGGATTCTCGAAGTCGGCAGGATTACGGTTGTTTGCATTTGCTGGATATTCCATGACTTGATAAGTATTGTCCGGTCCATATTTATTAACTGATTTCGTTATGTCGGAATAATTGTATCTTGATGTTGTTTCGCCATTAGCTTCTTTCGTTGTTGTATTCTCTTCCTTCATTTGATTTTCAATATCTATCTTTTGCGAAGTTGAGCCTTGAAGTAACGTTTTGTCGTTGTCTTTCAACGTATACAACGCTTCAAGCGTATAGTTCTTCATATCCTTATCCATCATGCTTGCGGTCGTTTTCGCTGAACCTTTTAACCGATCATACCCTGATCCAAGCAGTGTATCGGCGAATGCCGTGGATACGAATAAGCATGCTCCAATCGTGAATGACAGTACGGTAACGGATTTTTTGCTAAGTTTCATCTCTTTTCTCCTTTAAACACATTTTACGGGAAACGTTTCCTTAGTACTTATTGTAATATAACCTTATTGAATCCATCTAAATGGAATATTAACAAAGTATAAACTATTTTCAGTCCTACATTTCCCTTTCCGTATAGCTTACTTTATCTTATAATTTACTATATCTACCAATCCTACAATGAGGTGAGCTTTCTTGGACGAAAATAAGGATAGACAGCACGGGGTTGTACCTACTGAATTGAATGCTCCACCTAAAGCACCTTCCTCTTTAAGCCGCAGAAAACTGCTATCATCCCTCGGTGCTGCCGGACTTGCCTTGGCAGCAGGTGACTTGTTCGCAGGCAGTTCTCCTGCACACGCAGCTGCTTCATCTTCTCTTATTTATAATGTGAAGGACTTTGGGGCTCGTGGCAACAGTCGCTTCGATGAGGATGATGCACCTTATATTCAAAGCGCTCTTGATGCGGCCGCGATCTCCGGCGGAATTGTATATATCCCACCAGGGATGTACTCCCTCAAACTTCCGCTTCGTGTGAAGTCCAACGTAACCATCATGGGAGCCGGTAATAATAGCATCCTTCGATCATCTGTCAACAAGTTCGGTCTCATTAGCATAACCGCTGCTCAACATGTACATATTCAAAACCTTTCCCTTCAGGGATTAGGATCTTATGGGGGGGCTTCTGTCCCAATTGTAGAGTGTGGAATTGCATTGATTCAAGCAACGGACATTCGAATTACAGATTGTACGTTTTCAATGATTGACAATGGGATCAAAACGGAAGATTCTAGCCGTGTTACTGTGGAGAACTGTAATTTCGACTCATTGATCGGAGCGCTGGATTACGATACACAAGGGTTCGGTATCTGGGGCAGCAATGCTGTTGACCACCAACTGGTGCATAATCATTTTACGATGTTATTTCAAACTTGTATCACTCTAACCAATGGCAGCCGCAATTGTTATATCGCCCGTAATCGCATGCACAAGTGCTTTCAATCCGGGATTGACCTCCTTGCAAAACCAAAAGAAAAACCTTGTTCGCTCAATACCATCTCGGGCAATCTCATTGAATCCTTCTCGAATTCAAGCGACAAAGTGGGATATGCATTCGGTATCCGCCTCAAAGGAAATTGCGTATCTAATCACATTACGAACAATTTGATAAGTGATATTGACGACATTGGCATTCAGCTCACCGGAAGACCTGAAGATAAATCAGACCGTCCGCACGGAAATCTGATCTCGAACAATCAGCTTCTTAATATTGGTAATACGGGTATAGAGCTCGTTAATGCCTACGATAACCAGATTGGGCAGAATGCAATTCGCGATATCAAAGCTGATGGTATTCGGATTGCTTCCGAAGGAAAAGAAAGCGGCTCTTATTCAGATAATAACCATCTATCTGGCAACAGCCTTATTCGCTGCAGCAAAGCTCCGATTCGGATTGCTGACGCGAACTGCCGCGAGACAATCCTCTTAGGCAATATAGGCTCAGGCAATGGCGATAAAGTGATAGACAAAGGTACGAGTACTAATACTTCCTCTTTATAGAAAAAAGCCGTGCAGCATAGCTGTACGGCTTTCTTTATTTCTGATATACCCTCTTCTCGGAAATCTTCCCATCTGCAAAAAATACGATTTGCACAAAATAGCCTGGTTGATTTGAAAGAGCAAAATCATATGTTTTCTTCCCATTTTCCTCTTTCACCAACTTGCCTTTTGCTCCTGTCTGTTTCACCAAATCATCATAGGTGCTTGTCATGCTTATCTTATCAGCTTGCTCCTTCGTAATCTGGGGAAGCGGCTCATCCTTTGTCGTATCCTTACCACCAGTCGCTGGTGTCGCTGTGGCGTTTGTTCCACCGTTTGTCCCACTTGTAGCTCCAGGCGTTGCTGAAGCCCCTGTGGAAGGCGCTACGGTAGCTCCTGCTGTTGGGCTAGGCGATGCACCCTCTTCGTTCTTTTTAGCACATCCTGTGGCAACTACAGCTATTACCAGAAATATCATCAACCAACTTTTCATTACGCTTGCCTCCTTCTTCTTGCCAAAACATAGATATGAACTTATTTTGCTTTCCTTTTAGCCTTTTTATCCCTCTACGACTACAGTTAGAAGATAGCCAAATTGGTGAAAGCAAAAGAGCCTTCTACGCCCTTATAGACGTAAAAAGCTCTTAAAATGTTTCACGTGGAACTTTCAAATAAAAAAGCCTCCTGCAAATGCAGGAGACTCTCAATCCTTAGCTGCTAACAGCTTGTACGGAAAGAGTGGGATTCGAACCCACGCACGCCTCGCGACGCCTAGCTGATTTCGAGTCAGCCCCCTTGGGCCTCTTGGGTACCTTTCCAAAACGCGAGAACAGGATTTAGTATATCAAAAAATCCTTACTCTCGCAAGTGCTTTTCTCCATCATTTTTATGAGGATTCTTCCTCGTTCTCTGCGTTCGATCGAAGCACCTTTTTCAGCTTACTTTCGAACTTCGTTCTTGGTACTAGAACACTGTGTTTACAACCCACACATTTAATTCTAATATCCATCCCCATCCGTATGATTTCCATTTCATTGGTGCCACACGGATGGGGCTTTTTCATTTGCACAATATCGCCAAGTTGATACTGCTTTTTCTCCATACGTCCGCAACCGCCTTTTCAACTACATCGTTTCAATTTGCACACTATCGAGTCTCTTCTTAATTTCTATGTTCAAAAGTCTCGTAACATTAAATTGTCGGGTTGGTTTGCACTCTGCAATTATTCGAATTTTCAAGTCCGTCGTACCTACAACCTGAACGCCAAGCACCTCAGGCTCCTTCACAATATCCTCTGTAAGGTCTTGCACATGCTTGACTGTTTCTTTGAGAATTTGCGTTGCATCATCAATATCCATGTGATGTGGAATCGTCACATCGACAACGGCCAGAGAATTGTACGTAGAAAAATTGGTAACCTGTTTAATATTTCCGTTCGGAATGATATGAACTTCGCCCGTCCAACTTTTGAGCCTAGTGACTCGAATACCAATCTCTTCAACAGTCCCTTTGAACGAATCAATTTGAATGACATCCCCGACGCCAAACTGATCCTCAAAAATGATGAAGAAACCTGTAATAACATCTTTCACCAAACTCTGAGCTCCGAAACCTATCGCTAGTCCGAGCACACCTGCCCCAGCGAGCAAAGGCCCAAGATTTAAACCTACTTGTCCAAGGATCAACATAATACAGATGAGATTCACCGTATAGGCTATTAAATTATGTATAAGGCTTCCTATCGTATTCGTTCTACGTCTATCAAATTTTAGTGGTGACTTATCTCTAGCAGCTATCATATGAGCAATCGTTTTATCTGCTATTTTGATACATATTCTAGCAACAATATAAATAAGGATAATTTTTACGATAATCCAAAATAGTGAGGCTAGCATTTCAGGCTTCGATAGATGTTCTCGAATCCAGTTCATCAAATCCGTGAAATACTTCGTAATAAAGGCCACGGTTTAGACCTCCTTTTTTTCATTCCATGGTAACATATTTATCTTCTTTTTTAAAATAGATGCCTCTAATTTCTACGTTCTCTGATTCAATAATCTCTTGAACTTGTACTAGATTTTCTCCTGGGAATTCAATAGAAAGGGCACAGCCAGCTGTAATTTCTTTCGGAGTAGGTCTGATGTCGATTTCTATATCCGCATACTCTAGCAACATTTCGGCGCGCAGGGCTTGCTGCGTAGAATCGAACGCTAACAACATAACGGAAATATTCAAGGAAAATCCCTCCTCTCCTACGTATAAATGTCTCTATCTATCCATATACTAGTAAAAAAAGAAGAAGTACTTTGGAGGGATATGATGAAATTCCAAATTGGTTTCGACGGAATGAAAGACACGGAACTGACCCCACTCAAAATTCAGCACACAGACGCCGATACCCCTTTTCTTCTCTCTAAGCATTTACAATCCATTTTCAGCAAGCTACCAAACTATCAACCTATCGTTGTCATCTGTGTAGGAACTGACCGTTCTACAGGAGATTCCCTTGGTCCGTTAGTTGGCTCTCATTTGAACCGTACGACCAATCTTCGTAACCTCCACTTATTCGGTACATTAGATGAACCTGTCCATGCCATGAACTTATCTGAAACTGTTGATAAAATTCAACGACAATTCGATAACCCTTTCATCGTTGCCGTAGATGCTTGTTTGGGCCAAGTATCCAGCGTCGGGTGTATTCAAGTGGCTGATGGCCCGCTTAAGCCAGGTGCTGGCGTTAACAAAGATTTACCTCCCGTTGGCAATATTCATGTGACTGGGATCGTCAACGTTGGCGGATTCATGGAATATTTCGTTCTGCAAAATACACGACTCAGCCTCGTTATGAACATGGCTAACGTTATTGGGGATGCACTCCACTCTGCTTTACGTCGAACGCAGGCTTACACGCCAAGTGCTAAGACGGCTTTACAGATTGATTAATAGCCTCTTTCTCTTCTGGACTTAACGTGTAGGTAGATTGTCCATTTTGAATCGGTTTCGCATACAAGTACATTTGCTCTCTGCTATGTATTCCAGTTAAAACCACACCATCTTGGAAATCATCCAATATGGCAATCGTGAAGCTCAGGTTACTGCCTCCATCATTGAAGGCGTTATATCGGTGAATCGCTACTTTGGACTTCATCTTTGTTAAGGATTGGCGAATTGTATCAACCTGGGCTGACGTCATTGCTGACTCGGCCTTTTGCCCGTTGATTGCTTCCTGCATGTCAATAAGGAGTTGCTCCATATTATCTGACCTTGTTCCATTCATCATTTGTGTGTATCGTTTACGCAAAGATGATAATTTAACCGAAAGAATGATAACGAAAATAAACAAAACTACGATTAATGCCAGAATAGCTAATACGACAAGATTGCCATTCAGTCCGAACAGTTCCCCCATGGTTGATCCCTCTTTCTACTTAGCATACTGCGATTGGATCTCTTTCACGGCATAAATAAGAGCATCCACTTCTTCATCCGTTGTAAAATAACCTATACTTGATCTTACTGCTCCCTTGGCTAAAGTGCCTGCCGATTCATGGGCAAGCGGCGTACAATGATAGCCGGATCGTACAGCGATTTGAAAAGATTGATCCAAGATAAATGCGACTTCCGATGAATCCGCGTTATTGATATTAAAGGAAACAATCCCTGTTTTATTTTGTCCAAGAGCTGGCCCAAGAATCGTGACCCCTTCAATTCCCAGTAACCCTTCCATCAGCATTTGCGTTTGACGCCACTCTTTTGCGTGGATCTTCTCAATCGTTTCCGCCATGACGAATTTTACGCCTTCGTTTAACCCAGCAATCCCTACCGTGTTTTGGGTTCCTGCTTCATAACGATCAGGCCTTACCGTTGGTTGATGAATTGCCTCTGATTGACTACCTGTTCCACCGTGCATAAACGGCTCCAAATCAATATCAGGATGGATGTATAGCCCACCTGTTCCTTGAGGCCCTAGGAGCCCCTTGTGGCCCGGGAACGCCAACATATCAATATGCATACCTCCTACGTGAATGGGGAGTATACCAGCGCTCTGAGCTGCGTCTACAAGCAGCTTAGCCCCATGTGCACGGCATATCTCACCGATCTCAGCAATCGGCATAATGGTTCCTAATAAGTTAGAACTATGATTGACAACAACGAGTGATGTATTAGTTTGTAATGCCTTTTTGAAATCCTCGAGTTGAATATTTCCCTCTTCATCGTTACGAATATAGGTAAGTTCTACTCCAGCCGTAGCTTTCAAATGCTCCAATGGTCTGCGTACGGAGTTATGTTCAATATTTGTGCAGATAACGTGATCACCAGGTTTTACAAATCCTTTGATTGCTTGGTTCAGCGCATGTGTCGTATTTAGTGCAAATGACAGATCATTCGGGTTTTTAATCCCAAATAAGCGAGCTAAGTTTTTCCTGGTTTCAAACAAAACACGGCTTGCTTTCACTGCCATCTGATGGCTTCCCCGCCCTGGGTTAGCTGCATAATCTTGCATGCAAATCATCATCGCATCCATGACTGCCGGTGGCTTTGGCCAAGATGAAGCTGCTTGATCAAAATACATGACATCCTTCATAGTATCACCCTCTCCTACCGATTCGGAATTCCACTCATAAATATAGCATACCTTAGTTTGATCTTTCTGCTCGAAAGAAAACCATCGGTATGCTATCTAATTTTAAGAGATTTTACCTTGAAGCAATTCTAGCAGACGATTCAAGTCATCTTTTGAATAATAGAGAAGTTCAATTTTGCCCTTATCCTGCTGACTCTTGATTTTCACCGTTGTCCGGTAAATATCTCTTAATTGATCCTCAGCTTGGTTAATGTAGGGATCTCTATTCTTTTCCTTTTGCTTCGATTTTTCTTTTTCCTGACCTTGGGGCTCTTCTAACATTTTCACTGCTTCTTCAAGTTCACGAACACTCCATTGTTTACTAATGGTTGTTTCAGCAAGCTCTTTCTTAATCTTGTCGTCTTTGACACCAACAATCGCTCTTGCGTGACCCATGGATAATGTTCCACGTGAAACATATTGTTTGATTGCTTCTGGCAATTGAAGAAGTCTAAGGAAGTTTGCGATGTGTGAACGGCTCTTTCCGACCTTTGCAGATAACTCTTCTTGCGTTAACGAGAACTGATCAATAATTCCCTGATAGGCAAAAGCAATCTCCATTGCGTTGAGATCCTCACGCTGAACATTCTCGATCAAAGCGATTTCCATGACCTGTTGGTCTGTGAAGTTTCTTTCGACTGCTGGAATCGTTGCAATTCCCGTAACCTGAGAAGCTCGGAATCTTCGCTCACCGGCAATGATTTCATACCCTTTAAGTACTTTACGAACGATAATAGGTTGAATGACACCATGTTCTCTAATCGAATCGGCTAACTCTTTTATACTATCTTCGTTAAAATGCTTTCTAGGTTGATACGGGTTAGCTCTCAATTGCGCTAAAGGGATCTGAACAACTTTATCGCTTTCATCAATATGTAGTGATGTTATTAAAGCATCCAGCCCTTTACCTAAACCTTTGTTTAGGCCTTTGGTCATATCGAGATCACTTCCTTCGCAAGCTCTAAATACACTTCCGCGCCTTTTGATCTAGGATCATAAGTAATAATCGATTGTCCATGACTGGGAGCTTCGCTTAAGCGAACATTCCGCGGGATAATCGTTTGATATACTTTTGTCTGGAAGTATTTCTTAACTTCCTCAATAACTTGAATGCCGAGGTTCGTTCTAGCATCAAACATCGTTAATAAAACACCTTCAATTTGAAGCCCTGTATTAAGATGCTTTTGGACCAAACGAACTGTATTAAGCAGCTGGCTTAATCCTTCAAGCGCATAGTATTCACATTGAATTGGAATAATGACAGAATCTGCAGCAGTCAAAGAATTAATCGTAAGAAGACCTAAGGATGGAGGACAATCAATAAGGATATAATCATACATATGTTTAACAAGTTGCAAAGACTTCTTCAAACGTACTTCCCTTGAGATTGTTGGAACAAGTTCAATCTCAGCTCCTGCTAGTTGAATTGTCGCAGGTACAATTTTAAGATTTGGAACGTTCGTATCCACTGTTGCATCTTTGGGGTGAACATCGTTAATAAGCACATCATAGATGCAATTCACGACATCAGCCTTGTTAATTCCGATACCACTAGTCGTATTCCCCTGTGGATCGATGTCAACTAGAAGCACTCTCTTCCCTAGTGAAGCTAAGGAAGCACCCAAATTCACAGAAGTCGTCGTCTTGCCGACGCCACCCTTCTGATTCGTTATTGCTATAATTTTAGACAAAACCATTTCACCTCAATCGCTTATGTTCCAAATGCCCTACTAAAGCAGTATATCTATCTTAACATATCTATCATCCAGTTACCTTATCTATATTTGATAGTTTTATCTCATAAGATGCAAAAAAACGGCTTGCGCCGTTTAAGGTAGCAATAAATGCTCATTTATTTTTAGGAATCTTAATTATAATTTCGTAGTGATCTTCATGATCCTTCTCAGACGTGTTAATATTCAAACCTGAACTTGTAACCATTTCAACGGATTGGCGAATGGTGTTTAAAGCTAATCGAACATCTTTGGAGAAAGATACACGACGTGACTTTTTAATCTTGGTTGCTTCCTTTAAAAAGTTAATCTTAATCTCTGTTTGCTTAACGTTCAGCTCTTTGGCAATGACCTCATCAAGAATCTTCACTTGCATCTCTTCTTGATCCAAAGAAAGCAAAGCTCTGGCGTGACGTTCAGTGATCTTCCGCTCCATCAATGCCATCTTAACCGGTTCACTTAGATTTAATAAGCGGATCTTATTCGCAATCGTTGACTGGCTCTTGCCTAGACGTTGAGCTAGACTCTCTTGCGTCAAATCGTGCATCTCAATCAACTGTTGGTAAGCAGCAGCTTCTTCGATAGCTGTCAATCCTTCACGCTGTAGATTCTCAATAAGAGCAATGGATGCAGCTTGAGAATCATTGAAATCTCTCACGATTGCAGGGATTGTATCAAGACCTAGCTTCTTAACCGCTCTTAACCGTCGTTCTCCGGCAATGAGCTCGAATGTATTGTTTTTGACTCTGACAACGATTGGCTGAATGACACCATGCGTTCGAATCGTTTGGCACAATTCATCAATACGATCATCATCAAATAAGGTTCTAGGTTGATATGGACTTGGAATAATAGTATTAACTGGTATGTTTTTGACCTCATCCGTCGACGAACGATCAGCAAGTCCAAATAGCTTTGAAATTTGTTCTTTCATAGGAAACCCTACCACCAACTCTTCCCGTAGTTTAAGCGACCATTACGATCCAAAGATAGACGACCTCTTCGTCCTACAGAACGAAAACGCTTGTCAAATATACGGCGAAGTATGACAAGTGCAATCACATAAACTCACTACAAATAGAATAGATTCTTACTATTATATATTCTTCATCGAGGCTAGATTTCCTGCTTATAGCAATTGTGAAACTTAAATGAATAATGTTTCACGTGGAACATTCTTAATGCTTTACTAGCGGCTCTTTCAGCGGAATTCCAGCTTTTCTAGGATATTTAGCCGGTGTTGCAGCGAGCTTTTGAATTTCTACAAAATGCCTCAACGACTCCTCTATTGGTAGCTGCATCTTAAGAACTTTAACAACTTTCCCCTTCAGTTCAGATAAACTATATGATGACTCGCTAAGTTCCTCTTCAATCTCTGAACCTTTCATGGCAATGAACGTGCCATCCTTCTTCGCAAAAGGAAGACAAAACTCATTCAACACTTGAAGTCTTGCAACAGCTCTAGCTGTAACGAGGTCAAATTGATCACGGTATTTAGGTAATCTAGCAATATCCTCTGCCCTACCATGAACACATTCTGTATCCGTTAAACATAGTTGTGAAACAAGTTCTTTTAAAAATAAGATACGTTTATTAAGAGAATCAATGATCGTAACTTTCAAGTGAGGAAAAGCAATTTTCAAAGGGATACTTGGAAACCCCGCACCTGAGCCAATGTCTGCAATCGTAGAGACATTGCTCATATCGTAATTGAAAGAAACAGAAAGAGAGTCATAGAAATGTTTTACGTATACCTGCTCTCTCTCTGTAATACCTGTTAAATTCATTTTCTCATTCCACTCTACAAGTGTCTTAAAATACAACTCGAATTGTTCCAATTGTAGAGTTGAAAGAGTTATCTGTTTTTCTTCTAAAAGCTGAACAAATTGTTGTTGAATAGCATCCATATGTTACCCTCTAGCCGCCGTGACTCTGTTATAGTGTTCCAAATAAACAAGAAGGATAGAAATATCGGATGGTGTAACACCCGCGATACGTGATGCTTGACCAATCGAGATCGGACGGATTTTAGCAAGCTTTTGCTTAGCTTCCGTTGCAATCCCATGAATTTCGCTATATTCAATGTCATCCGGAATCTTTTTCTTTTCCATTTTACGCAAACGCTCTACTTGATTACTTTGTTTCTCAATGTAACCCGCATATTTTACTTGAATCTCAACCTGTTCCTTCATTTCATCATCCAGCTCGAGTGGTGAAGGCGACATTTGCTCAATGTGCTTATACTCAATTTCAGGGCGACGAAGAAGTCCAATCGCTGGGACCGAATTATTCAAAATCACACTGTTCAAGCTTTCCAGAAGCTGTTGAACATGCGGTTCGGGTCTAATTTTATCCGTATTCAGACGTTCAATTTCTTGGTCCACTAAAGCTTTCTTCTTCAAAAACGTTTCGTAACGCTCCTCGGAAATTAACCCAATATCGTGACCAATTGGCGTTAGACGTAGGTCCGCATTATCATGGCGAAGCAATAAACGATATTCAGCACGAGACGTTAATAGACGATATGGTTCATTCGTCCCTTTAGTTACTAGATCATCAATAAGAACACCGATATATCCTTCAGACCGATCCAAAACAACCGCTTCTTTGCCTTGAACCTTACGAGCCGCGTTAATCCCAGCCATAACACCCTGGCCAGCTGCTTCCTCATATCCAGAGGTGCCGTTAATTTGTCCAGCCGTAAACAACCCGTTAACAAGCTTCGTCTCCAAAGATGGCTTCAATTGTGTAGGAACAACCGCATCATACTCAATGGCATAACCTGTACGCATCATTTCTACTTTTTCAAGACCAGGAATTGAGCGCAGAATACCTAATTGTACATCCTCCGGCATACTTGTAGATAAACCTTGTACATAGTACTCGGATGTATTACGGCCTTCCGGCTCGAGGAAAATTTGGTGTTTAGGCTTATCTGCAAAACGAACGATTTTATCTTCAATAGATGGGCAATATCTTGGCCCAGTACCTTCGATCGCCCCTGAAAACATTGGAGCACGGTGCAGATTAGAGCTAATAATATTATGCGTTTCTTCAGATGTATACGTTAACCAACAAGGCAGCTGTTCATTAGGAGAACCTGATTTAGTTTCAAAGGAGAAAAACTTAGGCTCATCATCGCCAGGTTGAATTTCCGTTTTGCTAAAATC
>NZ_WTUZ01000015.1:0-15092 GCF_009882985.1 Paenibacillus silvestris | reverse complement strand
GCTCCCCCATGATAACTTTACCTCTCAGGTAAGTCCCTGTAGTAAGAACAATTGCTTTCGCATAATACTCAGCGCCTGTTTTAGTAATTACACCTTTGATCGTGCCATCTTCAACGATGAGTTCTTCAGCCATACCTTGACGTAACGTTAAGTTTGGCGTAGCTTCGATCGTTTCTTTCATTTTGTGCTGATATGAAAATTTGTCGGCTTGTGCGCGAAGTGCGTGCACAGCTGGACCCTTGCCTGTATTCAGCATTCGCATTTGAATATAAGTTTTATCGATGTTGCGACCCATTTCGCCGCCGATCGCGTCGATTTCCCGAACAACGTGGCCCTTTGCAGGACCACCAATAGAAGGATTGCATGGCATGAAAGCAACCATATCCAAATTAATTGTTAAAAGTAGTGTATTACAGCCCATCCGGGCAGAAGCCAGAGCCGATTCGCAACCTGCGTGTCCGGCGCCGATGACAATAACATCATAATCACCTGCATGATATCCCATAGTACAAAGTCCCTCCCTCTTTTATGAAAACGAAAATGCTGTCGGTTTTCATTTACCTAAGCAGAATTGTGTAAAAATTTGATCGATCAACGACTCACCAACAGAATCACCAATAATCTCTCCAAGCTGTTCCCAAGCTGCGCGAATATCTATTTGTATCATATCAATTGGCACGTATTGCTCGTTAGCCTCAAGCGCATCATGTAACGAGCGCTTCGCTTGCTTCAACAAAGATATATGTCGAACGTTGCTGACGTACGTCAAATCACTTGATTCTAGTTTGCCCTCAAAGAAAATTGCAGCAATCGCTTTTTCTAAAAGATCAATACCTTTATTCTCAATCAAGGATAACTCGACAATACGTTCCTGTGGAAAATAACTCAACACTTGATCGATATCCAGCTTTCGACTTAAATCAATCTTATTCAAAATAACAATCGTTTGCTTCTCAGCTAATTGCTTCATCAGCGCGATCTCATCAATTTGAAGCTCTTCGTTACTATTCAGCACCAGTAAAATGAGATCAGCTTCAGCCAAAGCCGTCTTCGACCGTTCCACTCCGATTTGTTCCACAATATCTGTCGTTTCCCGGATCCCCGCTGTATCTAACAACTTGAGTGGAATTCCACCAACATTAACGAATTCTTCAATGACATCTCTAGTGGTTCCTGGAATATCGGTTACAATCGCCCGATTCTCCTGCGCCAACTCATTCAACAACGACGACTTCCCTACATTCGGTCTGCCGACGATGGCCGTTTCAATGCCCTCACGCAGGATTTTACCTTGCTCAGCGGTCACCAAAAGACGGTCAATTTCAAGCATTACCGTGTCACACTTACTCTTTATGAAAGCATTCGTCATTTCTTCAACATCATGCTCTGGGTAATCAATGTTAACTTCCACATGGGCCATTAGTTCTACTAATACATACCGCAAATGTTTGATTTGTTTCGACAAATTTCCTTCAACCTGCTTTAATGCCACTTTAAAAGCTCGGTCTGATTTAGCACGAATCAAGTCGATAACGGCTTCCGCTTGCGTCAAATCAATCCGACCATTAAGGAAAGCTCGTTTCGTGAATTCTCCAGGTTCCGCCAAACGTATCCCCTGCTGAAGCAATAAATCCAGCACCTTCTTCACAGAAACAATACCGCCATGACAACTGACTTCGACGACATCTTCCATCGTAAAAGAACGCGGAGCTTTCATTAAAGTAACGAGAACCTCCTCTACCTTTTCGGCAGAAGCAGGTTCTATAATGAATCCATAATGTACCGTATGCGTCTCAGCATCAGATAATTTCGTTTTTGAGCGAAAAACACGCTCCACCAGTGGAACTGCTTCATCCCCGCTCACACGAATAACCGCTATCCCACCCTCACCGAGCGGCGTAGAAATAGCAGCAATCGTATCATTTAACATAGTATTTACACCTCGAATTTACCTCATCTTAAAGAAAAAGCAATGACTTATGCTCATGTCATTGCGGCTAAGGTTATTTGACGGCGATTACGACCCGACGGTTCGGTTCTTCGCCTTTGCTATATGTTTTGACAACTGGATGTCCCTGCAATTCAGCGTGTATAATCTTGCGTTCTTGCGAGTTCATGGGCTCCAAAATAACTTCTTTTTTCGACTTTATGACACGATTCGCTAACCTTAAAGCTAGTTCCTCTAACGTCTTTTTGCGTCTGTCTCGGAAATTCTCCGCATCTAAGATAATTCGAAAATGCGAATTCGCATAACGATTTGCGACAATATTGACTAAATATTGCAGCGCATCGAGGGTTTGTCCTCTTTTACCGATCAAAATACCAAGCTCCGAACCACTCATATTCAACTGGTAGCCTTCGCGATCCTTTGTCGTGTCTATGGTGATGGAAATTTTCATCGCTTCGAACATATCTTGTAAGAAAGCAATGGCTTCCTCAAGCGGATCTGGTATCAATTCAAGCTCAACCTTAGCTTCTTTGGAACCAATAAACCCGAACAACCCCCGGGAGGGTTGCTCCAAAATATGAATCTTAACACGATCCTCCGAAACCTGCCATTGAGAAAGACCGGCTTTAACCGCCAACTCAATAGTTTTTCCAGTCACCACAATTTTTTTCATTTGGACAGGCCACCCTTATTATTTTGAGATCCAGGATTTTTTTGTTTTCCAGGAGAACCATAAATAAAGTAAGACTGAATAATGGTGAAGATATTACCGTAAATCCAGTAAAGTGGCAGCGCAGCTGCGAAATTCATGGACATTACGAAAATCATAACCGGGAAAATGTATAGTAAGCTTTTCATTTGTTGATTCATTTGAGAAGACATAAACATTTGTTGAACGAATGTTGTAGCCGCGGCAATTATCGGAAGAATGTAATAATGATCGGGCTGTCCTAAATTCATCCATAAAAAAGTATGCTCTCGAATATGATCATTACGCATGATAGCTTGATAAAGCGCAATCAGAATTGGCATTTGAACAATGATTGGGAAACACCCAGCTAACGGATTCACACCATTTGACTGAAATAACTTCATTGTTTCTTCCTGCTGCTTCTTCGCATCATCTTTATACTTTTCTTTAAGCTTCTTCATCTCAGGCTGCAACTCTTGCATCCGTTTAGAGCTCTTATACTGTTTCAGCGTCAGAGGCAAAATAATGAGACGAATAATTAGGGTTACGACCAAAATGGATAAGCCATATTGACCCCATAACTTGACGGCGAACCAGTCGAGTGTCTGCGAAAGCGGGTACACGAAATATTTTACAAAAAAACCTGCCGTATTAGGATCAATTGGTGCCATAGCAGCGCTACTAGGACTACATCCTGACAACAATAAGATCAACGCAGAAAGAGCTGCAAGCAAATAGAGTCGACGAGTCAAAATGAGATCCTCCTAAATATCTTTTCCAACATAAACTATAACACAATTTAAGCGCGAAAAGAAATAATGCTTCACTTTTTTATTGTGTCATTTCTTTTTAATAAAGAAGCTTTTCGAATTACATGCCAAATGCTTTTCTCCATCTCGGCATAATCCATATCTACCGCGGGTTTCCTAGCGAGCAATATGTAGTCATAATGCGGCGTTAAATTTTCTTTTTTCAACCGGATGATCTCTTTCACCATTCGCCTCAAGCGGTTCCTTACAACCGCATTCCCCACTTTTTTGCTCACGGATATACCAAGTCGGAAATTCTCCAACTTAGGTTGAGGTAAATAATAAAGAACAAATTGGTGGTTGGCCATTGATTTGCCATATCGATAAATCTTATTGAAGTCTTCTCTTTTAGCTAATCTATATTCTTTTTCCACAGACATGTACGCTCCAGACCATTAACTTCAGATAAGAGAAATCACCATTAGGCATCTTATCTATTTTTGACCGAAAAAACGGCATATAAACTGATCCATCAAATTGCAAAAAAAAAAGCCCCTTCCGGAGCCTCTTTTTACGCGCTAAGAATTTTTCTTCCTTTAAGACGACGAGCTTGTAGAACTTTACGGCCGTTCTTCGTGCTCATTCTTTTACGGAAACCATGATTCTTCTTACGCTTTCTCGTATTCGGGTTAAACGTCGGACCCATCTATAGCACCTCCCTATTTGAGGATATCCATCCTACAAAATTTCTACTACTCATTAAATCATATAACACGGAAGAAAGTCAACCTACCCGAGCGTGCAGAAGGAAATGCCAGTTCATTCACATGAAATCGAAAAAAGAATAACCTGTGCATAAAATTTATCCACTGAAAAGAGAAGCTTGTCGAAAATCAACAGAATATTAACAATATCTTGTGTTGTGAACAATTTCTATGCACAACTTGTTGTAATTGTGGATAATACCAAACAATCCGTTGATTAACAGGCTGTCTTTTGATAAGATGATAATGTTTCTGTTGTGGATATACATGACCATTTCTCCGATTTATCAACAGTCTGTGGATAACATTGTGAACAAAATTCCCTCTACAAGAATAAGTCATTTTAACCGATTCTTAATAATGTGGATAAAACGACAAAAGCCGTCCTTTTTTGACCCCATCAGACATGTTGGTTCTTTTCGCCGTAATTCGCGCAGAATATACTCTGATTGCGTTCAATCTACGCTTATTTCGGATCGCTCCAGTTAAGCTTCAATCATAATGATTTATACACAGATCGCATTTTCTTATACCTGGCCTTTACGCCACATGTTTGATTTTAAAGGAGTGAATTACTGTGGAAGGCCATTCTACGGACTTATGGCAGCAAATCTTGACGATTATCCAAACCAAGCTCAGCAAACCTAGCTTCGATACTTGGTTAAAATCGACCAAAGCGACAGTTTTTAACGACTCGACTGTCGTTATTTGTGCGCCCAACAATTTTGCCCAAGAGTGGTTGGAAAGCCGCTATACCAAGCTGATTGAAGGCACAATTTATGATTTCACCGGCAAACACGTTTCCGTGAAATTCATCATCGAGACCGAAGAACAGAAAGCGCAGTCCGCCTCTACTCAACCGACTGTCATACCACCTAAAGGTCCCGCGATTGTCGCTGGCGAAGAAAATTTTACGAATATGATGAATTCGCGATATACCTTCGATACCTTCGTTATCGGATCAGGTAATCGATTCGCGCACGCAGCTTCATTAGCTGTTGCCGAAGCGCCGGCGAAAGCTTACAATCCGCTCTTTTTATACGGAGGCGTTGGATTAGGAAAGACCCATTTAATGCATGCAATTGGTCATTACGTGCTGGAACATAACCCTGGTGCCCGCGTTTTATATATTTCATCAGAGAAATTTACGAATGAATTCATTAATGCTGTCCGTGATAACCGCGGCGAAGGATTCCGCAATAAATATAGAACAATCGACGTACTATTAATTGACGATATTCAATTCCTCGCCGGTAAAGAAGGTACGCAGGAGGAATTTTTCCATACATTTAACGCTCTTCACGAAGAAGGTAAGCAAATTATTATCTCAAGTGACCGGCCTCCCAAAGAGATTCCAACACTGGAAGACCGTCTTCGCTCTAGGTTTGAGTGGGGCTTGATTACCGATATTCAGCCACCTGATTTGGAGACCCGTATCGCGATTCTGCGGAAAAAAGCGAAAGCCGAAAACCTTGAAATCCCTAATGAAGCGATGATCTATATCGCAAATCAAATCGATACGAACATCCGTGAGCTTGAGGGTGCTCTAATAAGGGTAGTTGCCTACTCCTCTCTAATTAATCAGGATATTAGCGTACATCTGACCGCCGAAGCATTGAAGGATATTATTCCTTCGAACCGGCCAAGGGTCATAACGATACAGGATATTCAGCAGCGTGTTGGTGAATTCTATGGATTAAAGCTCGAGGATTTTAAAGCGCGTAAACGAACTAAAGCCGTAGCTTTCCCTAGACAGGTCGCTATGTACCTATCAAGAGAGCTGACGGACTTCTCTTTACCGAAAATCGGAGATAATTTCGGTGGCCGCGACCACACAACGGTAATCCATGCCCATGAAAAAATATCGCAAATGTTGCAAGTGGACCAGGAGCTCTACAAGATCGTTCATAATCTGACGGAGCGCATCAAAAACCCCTCTTAATAACATTTGATTTCGGGTGAGCCTATACACAATCTATGCACATGTGGATAGGCTTGCCTTATATACGGTTCATCCACATATCCACATATCCAGAGCCCCTACTGCTATTACTAATAAAGAATGTTATTATATATAGATATGCTAACGCACCCCAAAAAAGAACTGCAGGAGTGAAGTCATGAAATTAACGATCCTTAAAGACCATTTAATAGAATCCATTGGTCACGTTTCCAAAGCCATTTCGTCACGTACAACAATTCCTATCCTTACAGGGATCAAAATAGATGCAACCTTAAGCGGTGTAACCCTTACGGCAAGCGATACTGATATTTCGATTCAAAGCTTTACCCCAACCGAAAATGGTACCAATAAAATCATTCAGTTATTTCAAGCCGGGAGTGTTGTGCTTCCAGCTAAATTTTTCGTAGAAATTATTCGTAAGCTCCCTGCTCAACTAATTGAAATTGAAGTGGGTAATAATTTTCAAACCATCATTCGTTCAGGTTCTTCTGAGATTCAAATTATGGGTCTTGATCCAGATGAGTATCCGCTGCTTCCAGAAATCGAAGAAAGCAAAATGTTGCGTCTTCCAAGCGATTTGCTTAAAACAATGATTAAACAGACATCTTATGCGGTATCTACAAATGAATCTACGCCGATTCTTACAGGTGTACTTTGGAATATCACTGGTGATAAACTGAAGTTTATTGCGTGTGACCGCCATCGTCTTGCCAGCCGAGAAGTCACTGTTGATAACGATAATGCGCAAAATTTGCCTAATATTGTTATTTCAGGCCGTACCCTGAATGAATTAAGCAAAATTTTACCTGATCAAAACTCACTTATAGATATAGTTATTGCGGACAATCAGGTTTTATTCAAAATACATTCCATTTTATTTTATTCACGCATTTTGGACGGCACGTATCCCGATACATCCAAGCTCATTCCTCAATCTTTTCAAACAGAAATGGTTGTTCCGACAAAGGAATTGGCTGAAGCCATCGATCGCGCTTACCTCCTTTCCAGAGAAGATAAGACGAATATTGTTAAAATGATGATGCAAGAAGACCAGACGATCGAAATTTCATCCAGCTCCTCTGAGCTAGGTAAAGTGACGGAGCAAATTAACCTGCAGCATATTGTCGGTGACTTACTCAAAATCTCTTTTAACTCCAAATATATGCTTGATGCACTCAAGGTACTCGATTCAGAGTTTATTCATATTGGATTTACTGGAGCTATGCAGCCTATCATCATGAAGCCGCAAGATTCGACAAACATGCTACAGCTGATCTTGCCATATCGTACAACGAACTAAGGAGTGCTCCAGTATGAAACAAATCGCTATTAGCACGGATTACATTACGCTCGGGCAGTTTCTCAAATTATCGGACTGCATATCCACAGGTGGACAAGCCAAATTTTTTGTTGTGGATACAAAAATTGAAGTGAACGGACAAGCTGAAAATCGCAGAGGACGGAAACTCGTCCCGAAAGATATTGTTACCGTGGAGGGTTTCGGACAATTCGAAGTCGTTAGCTCCTGATTGGGCCAAGCCAGGAGGATGAGTAATCATGTTTTTGAACAGACTCGCGCTTAAGTCTTACCGAAATTACGATCAGATTGAGTTGACCACGGATAGCAATGTCAATATTTTTGTTGGGCCTAATGCACAAGGGAAGACGAATTTATTGGAATCCATCTATGTTTTGGCAATGACCAAGTCACACCGTACTCATCAAGACAAAGAACTTATAGGCTGGAACGGCGAACAAACACAGCTGCATGCACAGATCCAGAAGAAGTATGGCAATTGTCAACTGGACCTCTCTATTTCAACCAAAGGCAAGAAAGCAAAGATAAACGGACTCGAGCAAAAGAAGCTCAGCAACTTTATAGGTGCTCTCAATGTTGTTATGTTTGCTCCGGAAGATTTAGAAATTGTCAAAGGCACGCCTGGCATAAGACGACGGTTTCTCGATATGGAGATTGGCCAAGTGCAGCCCTCCTATCTCTATGATTTATCGCAATATCAGAAAATTTTGCTTCAGCGAAACAATTATTTAAAACAAAATTTCGCTGCAAAAGGCTCTACAGACGCAATGTTGGACATTTGGAATGAACAATTAGCACTGTATGGTGTTAAAATTATGAAAAAGCGTCAAAACTTTATAAAGAAGCTGCAACAATGGGCTGAAACCATCCATCGAGGAATTACGAATGACAGTGAAGAGCTCCTCATTCGCTATTCCCCTTCGTTTGACATGGGCTCGTTTGAAGATGAATCTGTTTTATTAAACCAATTTATGATAAAGTTATCATTGGTCAGAGATCAGGAATTCCGAAGAGGCGTTACACTTGTTGGCCCTCATCGCGACGATCTTCTTTTTTACATCAATGACAAAGAAGTCCAAACCTACGGCTCTCAGGGGCAGCAGCGAACAACTGCACTATCCCTTAAGCTGGCGGAGATTGAACTCATCCATGAGGAAGTTGGCGAATATCCTCTTTTATTGCTTGATGATGTGCTTTCAGAGCTTGATGAATATAGGCAGACGCAGTTGATCCGCACGTTTCAGGAAAAAGTGCAAACATTTATCACCACGACGGGTCTAGAGAGTGTCCATTTGGACCAACTGAACCATGCTTCCGTGTTTCATGTTTTGAAAGGAAATGTAAGTGGCAGGAGCTGAGGAGCATGTTTATTCATTTGGGTGGAGAAAAAATTATTCGAGCTTCCGAACTGATTGCTATATTCGATATCTCGATAGAAAAATCCTCAAAAATATCAAAACAATTCATTCTACAGGCAGTTAAGGATAAAAAAACAGAAAAAATCGGTGAGGAAGAATGCAAATCACTCGTTGTTACGAAAAGTAAGGTGTATTATTCCCCGATCTCCTCTACCACGCTCAAGAAAAGAGCGCATCTTTTGTTAACGAACTAACCTTTTGTTGTTCACATAAAAGAGTATAAGAGGTTTATCTCACTATAAAAAAGCAGGTGGAGATTAACATGTCCGTGAATCAAAATGCGTACGATGACAGTCAGATTCAGGTACTTGAAGGTTTAGAGGCCGTACGAAAACGGCCGGGCATGTACATTGGCTCGACAAGCGCCCGTGGACTTCACCATCTCGTATGGGAAGTTGTCGATAATAGTATCGATGAGGCATTAGCTGGGTTCTGTACCAAGATTGATGTCATAGTTCATAAGAATAATAGCGTTACCGTTATTGATAATGGTCGTGGAATTCCTGTCGGTGAAAATGCGAAGCTCAAGCGTCCGACTTTGGAAGTTGTTCTAACGGTTCTTCATGCCGGCGGTAAATTCGGTGGGGATGACTCCGGTTATAAGGTATCAGGTGGTCTGCACGGGGTAGGTATTTCGGTTGTTAATGCATTGTCTGAACTTCTTACTGTTCAAGTAAAACGTGAAGGCAAAGTGCATCAGCAAGAATATCGCCGCGGTGCGCCACAATACGACGTGAAAGTGATCGGCGAAACCGAAGAGACAGGTACGCAAGTAACGTTCCAGCCAGATCCTGAGATTTTCAAAGAGACGACAGAATATGACTTTGACATTCTTCAATCCAGGATTCGTGAACTTGCCTTCCTCAACAAGGGAATCGAGATTAATTTGATCGATGAGCGTACAGATGTGGCCACAACCCATATGTATGAGGGCGGGATTATTTCATTCGTTCAGCATTTGAATAGAAATCGTGAAGTCGTTAATGAGCTGCCGATCTATGTAGAGGGTTCCAAGGATAATATCTCTATCGAGATCGCGCTTCAGTACAACGACAGCTATACGGAAAATATTTACTCTTTCGCAAATAACATCAACACGCATGAGGGTGGTACGCATGAATCAGGTTTCAAAAGTGCGCTCACGCGGATTCTGAATGATTATGCTCGTAAATCGAACTCCCTGAAAGAAAGTGACTCTAACCTTTCCGGTGATGATGTCCGTGAGGGGCTTGCTGCGATTATTTCTGTGAAAATTCCGGAGCCTCAATTCGAAGGGCAGACGAAAACGAAACTTGGAAACAGCGAAGTCCGCGGTATTGTTGAGTCTTTATTTGCAGAGAAGCTGCAAACTTTCATGGAAGAGAACCCAGCAGTTGCTAAGCGTATCCTGGAAAAAGGGATTCAAGCAGCAAGAGCTAGGGAAGCAGCACGCAAAGCGAGAGAACTGACTCGTCGTAAAAGTGCTCTGGAAGTAAGTGCTCTGCCAGGTAAACTTGCAGATTGCTCCTCCAAAGATGCTTCTATCAGTGAGATCTATATCGTAGAAGGTGACTCTGCAGGTGGATCTGCTAAGCAAGGACGTGATCGTCACTTCCAAGCGATTCTTCCACTTCGCGGAAAAATTCTGAACGTAGAGAAAGCCAGATTGGATCGTATTTTATCTAATACGGAGATTCGGGCGATGATTACAGCTTTTGGTACGGGGATCAGCGATGATTTCGATATCAATAAAGCTCGTTATCACAAAATTATTATTATGACAGATGCCGACGTTGACGGAGCGCATATTCGTACACTCCTTCTTACGTTCTTCTACAGATACATGAAAAAGCTGATTGAAACCGGTTATGTATATATTGCACAGCCTCCTCTTTTCAAATTGGAAAGAAATAAAACCATACGTTATGCCTACAACGAAAAACAAAGAGAAGCAATCATGCAAGAGTTTGGTGAAGGTGCCAAAGTCAATGTACAGCGTTACAAAGGACTTGGTGAGATGAATCCTGAGCAACTATGGGAAACCACGATGGATCCAGAAAGCCGTACCTTACTGCAAGTGACGATCGAAGATGCCATTGAAGCGGATACGCTCTTTGATTCTTTGATGGGAGATAACGTAGAACCTAGAAGAGATTTCATCGAGGAACACGCAATTTACGTGAAAAATCTAGATGTCTAAACGTCTTAGACGTTGTTAACGATGTGAGCTTTCAGGAGGAACATTCATGAGCGAAGAATTACATTCGCAAGTCAAAGAAATTGACATTTCTACCGAAATGCGTACATCCTTCTTAGACTATGCGATGAGTATCATTGTCAGTCGTGCACTGCCAGATGTAAGGGATGGCCTGAAACCAGTTCATCGTCGTATTTTATTTGCGATGTCTGAACTGGGCATGTCTCCAGATAAGCCATATAAGAAATCAGCGAGAATCGTCGGCGAAGTTATCGGGAAGTATCATCCGCACGGGGATTCAGCTGTATATGAAACCATGGTTCGGATGGCGCAAAACTTCTCTCTTCGTTACATGCTCGTTGACGGTCATGGTAATTTTGGGTCAATCGATGGCGATATGGCGGCAGCCATGCGTTATACGGAAGCACGTCTTTCCAAAATTGCGATGGAACTTCTACGGGATATCAACAAAGAGACGATCGATTATGCACCTAACTACGATGGTGAAGAACAAGAACCTGTTGTTCTCCCATCACGTTTTCCTAACTTGCTTGTGAACGGAAGCTCAGGTATCGCGGTAGGTATGGCTACGAATATTCCTCCGCATAACCTTCGAGAAGTTATTGAGGGTATTCAGATGTTAATTGAGAATCCCGAAATAACGCCTTTGGAACTGATGACAGCGATTAAAGGGCCGGATTTCCCGACAGCTGGATTCATTCTCGGCCGTGAAGGCATTAGACAAGCTTACACGACAGGCAGAGGCTCTGTTACAATGCGGGCTAGAACAGTCATTGAAGAAAACAACAATAAGGCTAGAATCATTGTCAATGAGCTGCCTTATCAAGTGAATAAAGCTAGATTAGTTGAGAAGATTGCTGAACTCGTTCGCGAGAAAAAGATTGACGGTATCACCGATCTTCGCGATGAATCGGATCGCAATGGGATGCGTGTTGTGATCGAACTTCGCCGAGATGTGAATCCGAATGTCGTTCTGAATAACTTGTTTAAACAAACGGCTATGCAGTCTAACTTCGGTATCATCATGTTGGCGCTAGTTAATGGCCAACCAAGAGTATTGAATCTTCGTGAGATGCTTCAGTACTACCTCAAACATCAGCAGGAAGTAATTCGTCGCAGAACTGAGTATGAATTGCGCAAAGCAGAAGCGCGTGCTCATATCTTGGAAGGTTTACGGATCGCGTTAGATCATCTGGATCAAGTTATCGCTCTGATTCGTGCTTCTAGAACAACCGAGGAAGCTAGAGATGGCCTCATGAACACGTTTAATTTGAGCTATGATCAAGCTCAAGCTATTCTGGACATGCGTCTACAGCGTTTAACCGGATTAGAACGCGAGAAAATTGAGGCTGAGTACGAAGAACTCATGAAGAAAATCGCTGAACTTAAAGCGATTCTTGCTGACGAGCAGCTGATTCTAGCCATCATTAGCGAAGAACTCAATGAAATAAAAGAGAAATTCGGTGACGAACGTCGTTCCGAAATTACGATTGGTGAGGAAAGCATCGAAGATGAAGACCTCATTCCACGTGAAGACGTCGTTATTACGATTACGCATACAGGTTACATTAAGCGACTACCAGTTACCACGTATAAGAACCAGAAGCGTGGAGGACGCGGAATTGTCGGTATGGGAACCAAAGACGACGACTTCGTGGAACATTTGTTCGTGACGAATACACATCATTACCTTATGTTCTTTACGAATAAAGGTAAAGTGTATCGGTTGAAAGCTTATGAGATTCCTGATTTGAGCCGGACAGCGCGTGGAACACCGATCATTAATTTGATCCAGATCGAGCAGGGCGAAACGATCAATGCGGTAATCCCGGTTGAGAGCTTCGAAACAGATCAGTTCTTGTTCTTTGCAACGAAGCAAGGTGTTGTGAAGAAAACGCCAATTGACGATTACTCTAATATCCGTAAGGGCGGTCTAATCGCAATTAATTTGCGTGATGACGACGATCTCATCGGCGTTAAGTTAACCGACGGTAATCAAGGTATCATTATGGGGACCAAACTCGGCATGTCGATCCATTTCCCAGAACAAGATGTGCGTTCGATGGGTAGATCAGCTACTGGGGTAAAAGGTATCCAGCTCGATGAGGAAGACGCAGTTATCGATATGGATGTTGTCCATGAAGATAACAGTGTATTGATTGTAACGTCTAAGGGCTTCGGTAAAAGAACGCCAGTTTCCGAGTACCGTATCCAATCACGTGGTGGTAAAGGGATCAAAACCTTAAATGTGACGGATAAGAACGGTCCTGTGGTGGGTCTTAAAGTCGTTCAAGAGGACGAAGATCTCATGATTATTACCGCTTCCGGTACGGTCATTCGGACAAGTATGGATGGTATTTCGGTTATGGGCCGTAACACACAAGGTGTGCGTCTTATCAATATTCGTGAAGATGATGAAGTTGGAACCTTGGCGCGGGTACAGAAGAACGAAGACCAAAATGAGGACGAAGAAGACGGCGATTGGGAAGAAAGCGAAACTGAATCGACGGATACAGAATAATAAATTGCAGGGATGGGCTTACAAACCCATCCCTTTTACTTTACAATAGCATGTATAAGATAAAGTAAGGTGAGTGAGTGGATCGTGCCGACAGTAGCCGTTTCTCAATTGAAGTATGGTGAAAAACTAGGAGATAATGTAACAACGAAATTGGGGAATGTCCTCTTCAATAAAGGGAAAATCCTTAATGAGAGGGACCTGGAGATTCTTAAAGCTTTTTTCATTGCTTCTGTCTACATAGAATCAAAGAACGGCATTGAGCCGGAGGGAGCCATTGAGGACGCCAAAGTGAAAGAAGTTGCAACGGTTCCTCCTTTTTATATTGAGTATCAGAACTTGTTAAAGCTACTTAAACGCGTTTTTCTGCTTGCGAATGGCGGACAACCTTTACCCATCCTAGATATTCGTAACGGGCTAGAAGCACTTATTCAGCATATCGATACCTACAAGGTACTCACTTTTACTCCCAAAAATCGTAATTTGCAAGATTACATATATCATAAAAGCATTATGGTAAGTTTGACCTCGTACTGCTTAGCTAGATGGCATGGTCTTCCTCAGAAAGATTTAATGCAAATCGCGCTAGCTGGTCTCCTGCATGACATCGGCATTTCCAAAGTAGACTCTTCCATCCTCGAGAAGAAGGGGCGTTTGATGGAGTCTGAGATGGAGGAGATCAAACAGCATACGTTGATGGGCTATCAGATCCTGAAAAACATATCAGGGATCAACGAGGGTGTTAAATTAACAGCTGTTCAGCATCACGAACGTGAGGATGGATCAGGTTATCCATTAGGAGTGAAAGGTGACAAGCTTCATATTTACGCTAAGATCGTTGCAATCGCTGATATTTATAATGCGATGACGAACGAACGTTTTCACAAAACAGCTATGTCCCCGTACCTCGTATTAGAGCAGCTCTTTACGGAATCATTCGGAAAAGTAGATCCAACTTTGGTTCAAGTGTTTATTAATAAGGCAACACAAATTAGCAACGGAACACTTGTTAAACTTAGTGATAATCGTGTTGGAGAGATTATTTTCTCGGATCGCTCACAGCCGACAAGACCTTGGGTGAATGTCAATGGAACGATTGTCAACCTGACGCTAGAGCGAAGCTTATTTATCCAGGAAGTAATCGGACAATAGAGAAGAAAAGCCCCTTATTCAGGGGTTTTTCTTTATTTTAAAAAAGATGCAAATAAATGCTTGCATTCTGTTTCTAGATTTGTTATATTACTCCTTGTCGCTTCGGCGGTCGAACGAAAGAACGAAAGTAACTGAAAAAAAGTTCTTGCAATCGAATAGGCTGATGTGGTATATTGATCAGGTCGCTTTTGAAGGCGATGGATGAATAAGGAAGAAATTGATCTTTGAAAACTGAACAACGAGTGAGTAAGCACAGTCGAGTAATCGACTATAAATGAGATGAATAATCTCGCTAGCAAGTCAATGAGTACAATTAAGCTTTTCTACTATGGAGAGTTTGATCCTGGCTCAGGACGAACGCTGGCGGCGTGCCT